>NZ_CP096418.1:0-12500 GCF_054161455.1 Bacillus sp. PK6-026
CAGTTCATTGTCAACTTCGCTCACACATTTCTTTTTTGCACCATAATAGGATAACACATATCAATTTTCTTCGAAAGCCTAATTTCACTTTTCCTCAATTTTAGCTTAAAAGATTTTTTTGGAAGCGGGAAAATGGGATGAACGAAGCGAAAAAAAAGCCAATGTGGATATCTTTCGCCTCGTTTTTTCTATCCACAGTCATTATCGACAACATTTTCACAAAACTAACCGTTGTGGACAATATTTCTTCAACAGTTTGTATAGTGTGTGGATAAGTTCCTCGCAACCATTGCAACCACTCGCTTATTCTGATATTATATTTGTGTTTTAACTCTTGATAACAAATTGGCTGCCAATCCATTATCCACAAACTGTGGATAAGTTGTGGAAAGTTTTTTCACAGGGTGTGCAGGAATTTGTCCACATCTTGTGAAGAATGTCGAAAAGACGTTTTTCTACTATATTATATGTTTTCAACATTTCATTAACGAATGGACTCATCCATTTGCTCTTTTTTTGTGTTCTATAACAGGTTGGACAAGCAAATATTGCTGGTAAAGGAGGGACGAACCGCCATTATGAAAAACATATCGGATCTTTGGAATCAAGCTTTGGGGCAGATCGAAAAAAAATTGAGCAAGCCCAGCTTTGAAACATGGATGAAATCGACAAAGGCCCATTCATTGCAGGGCGATACGCTGATCATCACCGCACCGAACGAGTTCGCCAGAGACTGGCTTGAATCAAGATACCTGCACCTGATCGCCGATACGATCTACGATCTGACAGGAGAAGAATTGAGCATTAAATTTGTCATTCCTCAGAATCAAAATGAAGAAGATTTTATGCCTAAGTCTCCAATCAAAAAAATGTCGAAAGAAGAACCGGCTGATTTTCCGCAAAACATGCTGAACCCCAAATATACATTCGATACGTTCGTTATCGGTTCAGGAAACCGATTCGCCCATGCGGCGTCTTTGGCAGTGGCCGAAGCCCCGGCGAAAGCTTACAATCCGCTGTTTATTTATGGGGGAGTCGGACTTGGAAAGACTCACTTAATGCATGCGATCGGGCACTATGTCATCGATCACAATCCATCTGCAAAAGTGGTTTATTTGTCATCTGAGAAATTTACAAATGAATTCATTAACTCGATCCGTGACAATAAAGCTGTCGATTTTCGCAACCGCTATCGAAATGTTGACGTTCTTTTGATAGATGATATTCAATTTTTAGCCGGAAAAGAACAGACGCAAGAGGAATTTTTCCATACGTTTAATACGCTGCATGAAGAAACAAAGCAGATCGTCATTTCCAGCGACCGGCCTCCAAAAGAGATCCCAACGCTTGAAGACCGTTTGCGCTCCCGTTTTGAATGGGGATTGATCACAGACATCACGCCTCCTGATCTAGAAACAAGAATTGCGATTTTAAGGAAGAAAGCAAAAGCAGAAGGACTTGATATCCCGAATGAAGTCATGCTTTATATTGCCAATCAGATCGACAGCAATATCAGGGAGCTGGAAGGGGCATTAATCAGGGTTGTCGCATATTCTTCCCTGATCAATAAAGACATCAACGCCGATTTGGCTGCTGAAGCTTTGAAAGATATCATTCCGTCTTCAAAGCCGAAAGTCATTACGATCAAAGACATCCAAAGAATCGTCGGCCAGCAGTTCAATATCAAGCTGGAGGATTTCAAGGCGAAGAAACGGACAAAATCGGTGGCTTTTCCGCGGCAAATCGCTATGTATCTATCAAGAGAAATGACAGATTCTTCTCTTCCAAAGATCGGCGAGGAGTTTGGCGGACGCGACCACACGACGGTCATCCATGCCCACGAAAAAATATCAAAACTGCTGAGCGATGATGAACAGCTCCAGCAGCATATTAAAGAAATTAAAGAGCAGCTGAGATAAATGGTGAGCGGGAAAGTGTGAATAACTTGAACATAGCCTTACACAGTCTGTCCACATGTGGATAGGCTGTGTTTCCGTTCGTTTTTAGCACTTATCCACAAATCCACAGCCCCTACTAGTACTTCTGCTATTTTTATAAAACATAATAATTAATAGATTTCCGCAAGGAGGATGATTATGAAGTTTACAATTCAAAAAGACCGCCTAGTCGAAGGTGTCCAAGATGTGTTAAAAGCCGTTTCTTCAAGAACGACGATTCCGATCTTAACCGGTATTAAAATCGTGGCCTCTGATGAAGGTGTCTCTCTGACAGGCAGCGATTCCGATATTTCGATTGAATCGTTTATCCCGAAAGAAGACGGCGATTTAGAGATCGTGACAATTGAACAGCCCGGCAGCATTGTGCTTCAAGCGCGTTTTTTCAGTGAAATTGTCAAAAAGCTGCCGATGTCAACGGTGGAAATCGAGGTTCAAAATCAATACTTAACGATCATCCGCTCCGGCAAAGCAGAGTTTAACTTAAACGGTTTGGATGCAAGCGAATATCCGCTTTTGCCGCAAATTGAAGAGCATCACGCTTTTCAAATTCCGACCGATCTGCTGAAAAACCTGATCCGCCAAACCGTTTTTGCAGTGTCCACCTCAGAAACACGCCCAATCTTGACAGGTGTAAACTGGAATGTCGCGGACGGTGAATTAATATGCACTGCGACGGATAGTCACCGTCTGGCGCTAAGAAAAGCTAAGCTCGACATTAACGAAGACAATTCTTACAATGTCGTCATCCCAGGAAAAAGCTTAACCGAGCTGAGCAAGATCCTTGATGACCATCAGGAGCTAGTCGATATTGTGATTACCGAAACACAAGTGTTATTTAAAACAAAAAACGTGCTGTTTTTCTCCAGGCTGCTTGACGGAAACTATCCGGATACAAACCGCCTGATTCCTCAGGAAAGCAAAACGAACCTGATCGTCAATACAAAGGAATTTCTTCAGGCGATCGACAGGGCTTCGCTCTTGGCGAGAGAAGGACGAAACAACGTGGTGAAACTTTCCGCAACCGCCAATGAGTCGATCGAAATTTCTTCAAACTCTCCGGAAATCGGAAAGGTTGTCGAAACGGTGAATGCCGAGCAGATTGAAGGGGAAGACTTAAAGATATCCTTTAGTCCGAAATATATGCTGGATGCCCTTAAAGTTCTTGAAGGAGAGGATATTCACGTGAGCTTCACGGGCGCTATGAGGCCTTTTCTGATCCGTACGCCGAATGACGATTCAATCGTCCAATTAATTCTTCCTGTCCGGACGTATTAATTTGTTGGAATAGAAAGTTGCCGGCTGGTCCGGCAGCTTCTCTTATTTTTCGGGAGAAAAGCGCTCTCGCCCTGCCTTGGTTGTTCATACCGCAAGTTTCCCCTTTCCTTCTTTCCCTGTTTTTTAGTACAATTAGATATTAGTGATATTGAAAGAGGTCGATATAATGACAAAGACGGTGGCTATTGATACAGAGATGATTACCCTCGGCCAGTTTTTGAAATTGGCGGATGTCATTCAGTCCGGAGGAATGGCAAAATGGTTTTTATCGGAATATGAAGTACTCGTCAATGACGAGCCGGATAACCGCCGCGGACGAAAACTGTATGTCGGAGATGTGGTGACGATTGAAGGATTCGGTTCATTTCAAGTCGTCGGCTAAAAGCAGGTGGTATTGATTGTATATCCAAAATCTTACATTATCATCTTACCGTAATTATGAGCGCCTTGACCTTCAATTTGAGAACAAAGTGAATGTGATTATCGGAGAGAACGCTCAAGGAAAAACGAATTTGATGGAAGCGATCTATGTGCTTGCGATGGCGAAATCCCATCGGACGTCAAATGATAAAGAACTCATACGATGGGATGAAGACTATGCTAAAATAGAAGGCAGGGTCATTAAAAAAAACGGTTCTGTTCCCATTCAGCTCGTGATTTCCAAAAAAGGAAAAAAAGGTAAAGTCAATCATATTGAACAGCAGAAGCTGAGCCAGTATGTCGGGGCTGTCAACACGATTATGTTCGCGCCGGAGGATTTAAATCTTGTAAAAGGAAGTCCTCAGGTCAGAAGAAGGTTTCTCGATATGGAAATCGGCCAAGTATCACCTGTCTATCTTCATGACCTTTCTCTTTACCAAAAAATCCTTTCACAACGGAATCATTTCCTGAAACAGCTTCAAACGAGAAAGCAAACCGACCAAACGATGCTTGACGTGCTGACGGAACAGCTTACGGAATTCGCGGCAAAGGTTGTGATGAAACGGCTTCAGTTTGTCGATCAGCTTGAAAAATGGGCTCAGCCCATTCATTCCGGAATTTCAAGAGGTCTGGAAGAGCTGACGTTAAAGTATCATACGTCTCTTCACGTATCAGATTCGCCCGATTTGTCGAAAATGATCAATAGTTATCAAGAAACGTTTTCTAAATTAAGAGATAAAGAAATAGAACGGGGGGTATCTCTGTCAGGTCCCCACAGGGATGATGTTCTCTTCTACGTCAATGGCCGTGATGTGCAGACTTACGGATCGCAGGGCCAGCAGCGAACGACTGCTTTGTCGCTTAAATTGGCTGAAATCGATTTGATTCAGGAAGAGATAGGAGAATATCCGATTCTGCTTTTGGATGATGTTTTATCAGAGCTGGACGACTATCGGCAGTCTCACTTGCTCCACACCATTCAAGGCCGTGTTCAAACATTCGTAACAACGACAAGCGTTGATGGAATTGATCATAAAACCTTAAACGAAGCGGAAATCTTTCGAGTTGAAAATGGCACGCTATCGGACTGAGAAAATGGGGTGAGGGATTGTATATCCACTTAGGTGACGATTTTGTCGTCTCAACGCGTGAAATTGTGGCTATTTTTGATTACAAGGCAAAGACGTCGCCGATTGTTGAAGAGTTTTTAAACAAGCAAAAACAGCAGATTGTCTCTTCTAACAGCACGCCGAAGTCAATTGTTGTCACATTACAATCGATTTATTTTTCTCCTTTAGCCTCAGGCACGTTGAAAAAACGGGCGCAATCCAAGCCGGAAATCGATTCATAAAAGAATCTTAACTATAAATTTATTATGTTTGAAGAAAAGTGTAGGTGAATGTGCGTGGCAATGGAACAGCAAAATAATTACGATGAAAATCAGATACAGGTTCTAGAGGGATTGGAAGCCGTGCGGAAAAGACCCGGAATGTACATCGGGTCGACAAGCGGCAAAGGTCTGCACCATTTAGTATGGGAAATTGTCGATAACAGCATCGATGAAGCATTGGCCGGTTACTGCACTGAAATCAATGTCGAAATTGAAAAAGACAACAGCATCACTGTAAAAGACAACGGACGGGGGATTCCGGTCGGTATTCATGAGAAGATGGGCCGTCCCGCTGTAGAAGTCATCATGACAGTCCTGCACGCCGGAGGAAAGTTTGACGGAAGCGGATATAAAGTTTCAGGCGGTTTGCACGGCGTCGGTGCATCTGTTGTTAACGCCCTTTCAACCGAGCTCGATGTAACGGTTTACAGAGATGGAAAAGTCCATTACCAGGAATTTGAACGGGGCGTTCCGAAAGCTGATTTGAAAGTCATCGGAGATACAGAAGTGACGGGAACGACCACTCACTTCAAGCCTGATCCGGAAATATTCACGGAAACGACGGAATACGACTATGATACGCTTGCCACTCGTGTCCGGGAGCTCGCTTTCTTGACAAAAGGCGTCAAAATCACGATTGAAGACAAGCGAGAAGGAAAAGAACGCAAGAATGAATACTGCTATGAAGGCGGTATTAAAAGCTATGTTGAACACTTGAACCGTTCACGGGAAGTGGTTCATGAAGAGCCAGTCTATATTGAAGGATCCAAAGACGGCATTACGGTCGAGGTGGCTCTTCAATACAACGACAGCTATACCAGCAACATTTATTCGTTTGCCAATAACATTCATACGTATGAAGGCGGAACGCATGAAGCCGGCTTTAAGACCGGTTTGACGAGAGTCATCAATGATTACGCGAGAAGGAACGGTGTCTTCAAAGAAAGCGATCCGAACTTAAGCGGGGAAGACGTCCGTGAAGGTTTGACAGCGATCATTTCAATCAAGCATCCGGATCCTCAATTTGAAGGGCAGACGAAAACAAAGCTTGGCAACTCAGAAGCGCGGACGATAACAGATGCGCTATTTTCAGAAGCGCTCGAAAAGTTTCTGCTTGAAAACCCGGATTCGGCGAAAAAAATCGTTGAAAAAGGGGTTATGGCCGCCAGAGCACGAATGGCTGCAAAGAAAGCACGCGAACTGACGCGCAGAAAAAGCGCCCTTGAAGTGTCGAATCTGCCGGGGAAACTGGCTGACTGTTCTTCTAAAGACCCGACGATTTCCGAACTTTACATCGTTGAGGGTGACTCTGCGGGCGGATCGGCAAAACAGGGCCGCGATCGTCATTTCCAAGCCATTTTGCCTTTGAGAGGGAAAATCTTGAACGTCGAAAAAGCACGCCTGGACAAAATTTTGTCCAACAATGAGGTTCGTTCTATGATCACCGCGCTTGGCACCGGGATCGGGGAAG
Organism: Bacillus sp. PK6-026; assembly: GCF_054161455.1. Classification (NCBI taxonomy): domain Bacteria; kingdom Bacillati; phylum Bacillota; class Bacilli; order Caryophanales; family Bacillaceae; genus Bacillus; species Bacillus sp. PK6-026. Next base: position 6,515 of record NZ_CP096418.1, read on the forward strand.
ATTTCAATCTTGAAAAAGCCCGCTACCACAAAGTCGTGATTATGACGGATGCCGACGTCGACGGTGCCCACATCCGAACGTTGCTGCTAACCTTTTTCTACCGCTACATGAGACAGATCATCGAACAAGGATATGTCTACATCGCTCAGCCGCCGCTTTACAAAATACAGCAGGGGAAACGCGTTGAGTATGCGTACAATGACCAGCAGCTCGAAGAAATTTTAAAAGAGCTTCCGCAAAATCCGAAGCCAGGCCTGCAGCGCTATAAAGGTTTGGGCGAGATGAACGCGACACAGCTTTGGGAAACGACGATGGATCCTGAAACGCGGACATTGCTTCAAGTAACACTCAAAGATGCGATCGATGCGGATGAAACCTTTGAAATGCTGATGGGCGACAAGGTTGAGCCGCGCCGCAACTTTATCGAAGAGAATGCCCGATATGTAAAGAATTTGGATATTTAATGATTGTAAGACCTTATTTTCGCTTAATTGAAATAAGGTCTTTTCTAGAATGAGCCTTTGGCGCTCTAGTCATTTGATGTGTATAAAATCAAGATTATTGATATAATGGAGAATAGCCTAATTCGTTGAAGAGTATAAATTACAAATCTACTCCCACACAACTCATGTAGATTCTCCAGGGAGGTTTTTTAATGAGTGAACAACATAAGCCCCAAGTTCAGGAAGTCAATATCAGTCAGGAAATGCGCACATCTTTTTTAGACTACGCAATGAGTGTTATTGTTTCCCGCGCTCTTCCGGACGTAAGAGACGGTCTGAAGCCGGTGCACAGAAGAATATTGTATGCGATGAACGACCTTGGGATGACAAGTGATAAGCCGTATAAAAAATCCGCGCGTATTGTCGGCGAAGTTATCGGTAAGTACCACCCGCATGGTGATTCTGCTGTTTACGAAGCCATGGTCAGAATGGCGCAGGATTTTAACTATCGGTACATGCTCGTTCAAGGCCACGGAAACTTCGGTTCTGTCGACGGCGACTCGGCTGCGGCCATGCGTTACACAGAAGCGAGAATGTCTAAAATATCAATGGAAATTCTGCGCGACATCAATAAAGACACAATCGATTACCAGGACAACTATGACGGATCGGAAAAAGAGCCGGTTGTTATGCCCGCGAGATTTCCAAACCTGCTTGTCAACGGAGCGGCCGGTATTGCTGTAGGTATGGCCACAAACATTCCGCCGCATCAGCTCGGTGAAGTCATTGACGGGGTCTTGGCGGTCAGCAAGAACCCTGAAATCACGCTTCCGGAATTGATGGAAATCATTCCTGGACCTGATTTCCCAACAGCAGGGCTGATCTTGGGGAGAAGCGGCATCCGGAAAGCCTATGAAACAGGCCGGGGATCCATTACGCTTCGAGCCAAAGCTCAAATCGAAGAAACATCTTCCGGTAAACCGGTAATCATAATTACGGAAATACCGTATCAGGTGAATAAAGCTAGGCTGATCGAAAAAATCGCCGATCTAGTGCGCGATAAGAAAATCGACGGCATTACGGATCTCCGCGATGAATCAGACCGAAACGGAATGCGCATCGTCATTGAACTGAGAAGGGACGCAAACGCTAATGTACTGTTAAATAACTTGTACAAGCAGACCGCTCTTCAAACATCATTCGGCATTAATCTTTTGGCGCTTGTTGACGGACAGCCGAAAGTATTGAGCTTGAAGCAGTGTCTGGAGCATTATCTTGACCATCAAAAAGTCGTGATCAGAAGGCGCACGGCATTCGAGCTTCGCAAAGCGGAAGCGCGGGCCCATATTCTTGAGGGCTTGAGAGTGGCGCTTGATCATCTTGATGAAGTTATTTCCCTAATTAGAAATTCGCAAACGGCTGAAATCGCAAAAAACGGATTGATTGAGAAGTTTTCTTTGACCGAAAAACAGGCCCAAGCGATTTTGGACATGCGTCTTCAGCGTTTAACAGGACTGGAACGCGAAAAAATCGAAGAGGAATATCAAGGTCTTGTTGAGTTGATTGCCGAGTTAAAAGCCATCTTAGCAGACGAAGAAAAGGTTCTTGAAATCATTCGGGAAGAGCTCACAGAAGTTAAAGAGCGCTTTAATGATGAGCGCCGTACAGAAATCGTGACATCAGGCCTTGAAACGATTGAGGACGAAGATCTCATCACGCGCGAGAATATCGTTGTGACTTTAACCCATAACGGATATATCAAACGTCTGCCTTCTTCCACTTACCGCAGCCAAAAGCGGGGCGGGAAAGGCATTCAGGGCATGGGGACAAATGAAGACGACTTCGTTGAACACCTGATTTCAACATCCACCCATGACACCATTCTCTTCTTCTCAAATAAAGGGAAGGTGTACCGTTCGAAAGGATATGAGATCCCTGAATTCGGACGGACAGCAAAGGGAATACCGATTATTAACCTGCTTGAAGTGGAAAAAGGAGAATGGATCAACGCGATTATCCCGGTAAGCGAATTTGATGACGAGTCTTATTTGTTCTTCACGACAAGACACGGAATATCAAAACGCACGCCGCTTTCCCAATTCGCGAATATCCGCAATAACGGATTGATCGCCTTAAGCCTCCGCGATGAGGATGAATTGATGGCCGTCCGCCTGACAGACGGAAATAAACAAATTATTATCGGCACGAAAAACGGTCTGCTGATCCGTTTCCCTGAAACAGATGTAAGGCAAATGGGAAGAACAGCAGCCGGTGTTAAAGGCATCACTCTGACAGATGACGATGTTGTCGTTGGCATGGAGATTTTGGAAGAGGATTATCATGTGCTAATCGTAACTGAAAAAGGCTACGGAAAACTGACGCCGGCTTCAGAATACAGGGTTCAAAGCCGTGGAGGAAAAGGGCTGAAAACCTGCAAAATCACAGAAAATAACGGCTCTCTTGTGACAGTGAAAGCAACAACAGGAGAAGAAGATTTAATGATCATCACAGCCAGCGGCGTGATCATTCGGATGGATATTAAAGATATTTCCACAACCGGCCGCGTCACCCAGGGCGTGCGTCTTATCCGCTTAGGTGAACAAGAGCATGTCGCGACTGTCGCTTTAGTTGAAAAAGATGAAGAGAACGATACAGAAGAACAGGAAGCGGACGAATCATAAAAACATGCAGCCAAATGGCTGCATGTTTTTCTATTCAATCTTTCAAATAAGATCTTTTCATCAGAAAGATGATGTGCTATAATTTCTTTTGGTCGCTTATAAAAGCAACAACAAAAACTTTTCCGAAAAAAAGTATTGACCGCTTGTCTCATAAATGTTATATTTAAGTGGTCGCTTTGAGAGCGGCAACGAAGTTCTTTGAAAACTAAACAAGACAAAACGTACCTGTTAATTCATTAAATAAATCGCACATGCGAATGTGCGTAGTCAGGGGCCTGCACGATGCAGGTCATGCAGATGTTGTCACAGGATGTGACGAACTTAATCTGCGCTCCATTATTTCATGGAGAGTTTGATCCTGGCTCAGGACGAACGCTGGCGGCGTGCCTAATACATGCAAGTCGAGCGGATAGATGGGAGCTTGCTCCCTGATGTCAGCGGCGGACGGGTGAGTAACACGTGGGTAACCTGCCTGTAAGACTGGGATAACTCCGGGAAACCGGGGCTAATACCGGATGCTTGATTGAACCGCATGGTTCAATTATAAAAGGTGGCTTCGGCTATCACTTACAGATGGACCCGCGGCGCATTAGCTAGTTGGTGAGGTAACGGCTCACCAAGGCAACGATGCGTAGCCGACCTGAGAGGGTGATCGGCCACACTGGGACTGAGACACGGCCCAGACTCCTACGGGAGGCAGCAGTAGGGAATCTTCCGCAATGGACGAAAGTCTGACGGAGCAACGCCGCGTGAGTGATGAAGGTTTTCGGATCGTAAAACTCTGTTGTTAGGGAAGAACAAGTACCGTTCGAATAGGGCGGTACCTTGACGGTACCTAACCAGAAAGCCACGGCTAACTACGTGCCAGCAGCCGCGGTAATACGTAGGTGGCAAGCGTTGTCCGGAATTATTGGGCGTAAAGCGCGCGCAGGCGGTTTCTTAAGTCTGATGTGAAAGCCCCCGGCTCAACCGGGGAGGGTCATTGGAAACTGGGGAACTTGAGTGCAGAAGAGGAGAGTGGAATTCCACGTGTAGCGGTGAAATGCGTAGAGATGTGGAGGAACACCAGTGGCGAAGGCGACTCTCTGGTCTGTAACTGACGCTGAGGCGCGAAAGCGTGGGGAGCGAACAGGATTAGATACCCTGGTAGTCCACGCCGTAAACGATGAGTGCTAAGTGTTAGAGGGTTTCCGCCCTTTAGTGCTGCAGCAAACGCATTAAGCACTCCGCCTGGGGAGTACGGTCGCAAGACTGAAACTCAAAGGAATTGACGGGGGCCCGCACAAGCGGTGGAGCATGTGGTTTAATTCGAAGCAACGCGAAGAACCTTACCAGGTCTTGACATCCTCTGACAACCCTAGAGATAGGGCTTCCCCTTCGGGGGCAGAGTGACAGGTGGTGCATGGTTGTCGTCAGCTCGTGTCGTGAGATGTTGGGTTAAGTCCCGCAACGAGCGCAACCCTTGATCTTAGTTGCCAGCATTCAGTTGGGCACTCTAAGGTGACTGCCGGTGACAAACCGGAGGAAGGTGGGGATGACGTCAAATCATCATGCCCCTTATGACCTGGGCTACACACGTGCTACAATGGGCAGAACAAAGGGCAGCGAAGCCGCGAGGCTAAGCCAATCCCACAAATCTGTTCTCAGTTCGGATCGCAGTCTGCAACTCGACTGCGTGAAGCTGGAATCGCTAGTAATCGCGGATCAGCATGCCGCGGTGAATACGTTCCCGGGCCTTGTACACACCGCCCGTCACACCACGAGAGTTTGTAACACCCGAAGTCGGTGAGGTAACCTTTTGGAGCCAGCCGCCGAAGGTGGGACAGATGATTGGGGTGAAGTCGTAACAAGGTAGCCGTATCGGAAGGTGCGGCTGGATCACCTCCTTTCTAAGGATATTATACGGAATATAAGACCTTGCGGTCTTATAGACAGGTGCGTTTAGATCTTGTTTAGTTTTGAAGGAACTTCCTTCATATGAATCAAAAGATGGGCCTGTAGCTCAGCTGGTTAGAGCGCACGCCTGATAAGCGTGAGGTCGGTGGTTCGAGTCCACTCAGGCCCACCATCTTTATATACGGGGCCTTAGCTCAGCTGGGAGAGCGCCTGCTTTGCACGCAGGAGGTCAGCGGTTCGATCCCGCTAGGCTCCACCAACGTGTTCTTTGAAAACTAGATAACAGTAGACATCACATTCAATTCGTAAGCAAGATATCACGTAGTGATTCTTTTTAACGGTTAAGTTAGAAAGGGCGCACGGTGGATGCCTTGGCACTAGGAGCCGATGAAGGACGGGACGAACACCGATATGCTTCGGGGAGCTGTAAGCAAGCTTTGATCCGGAGATTTCCGAATGGGGAAACCCACTGCTCGTAATGGAGCAGTATCCATATCTGAATTCATAGGATATGAGAAGGCAGACCCGGGGAACTGAAACATCTAAGTACCCGGAGGAAGAGAAAGCAAATGCGATTCCCTGAGTAGCGGCGAGCGAAACGGGAACAGCCCAAACCAAGAGGCTTGCCTCTTGGGGTTGTAGGACACTCTGTACGGAGTTACAAAAGAACGAGGTAGATGAAGAGGCCTGGAAAGGCCCGCCATAGGAGGTAACAGCCCTGTAGTCAAAACTTCGTTCTCTCCTGAGTGGATCCTGAGTACGGCGGAACACGTGAAATTCCGTCGGAATCCGGGAGGACCATCTCCCAAGGCTAAATACTCCCTAGTGACCGATAGTGAACCAGTACCGTGAGGGAAAGGTGAAAAGCACCCCGGAAGGGGAGTGAAAGAGATCCTGAAACCGTGTGCCTACAAGTAGTCAGAGCCCGTTAATGGGTGATGGCGTGCCTTTTGTAGAATGAACCGG
>NZ_CP096418.1:15000-37500 GCF_054161455.1 Bacillus sp. PK6-026
TAAGCTGGTCTTTTTTGTTGTTTTCCTTTTTTTGAAGAAGCAGTTCAGCGATATAATAGGGGAACTTTGACTCGACTATATGTAAAAACTGCTGGATGATGACATAATCATCGCTAGCACTTTGAAGAAGAAGGTCATACCACCATTCAGTTTCATACCTGGCAATCATGCTTAAATTGTACGCAACCAAGTAATGCGCCAATATTTCCGGGAGCTTTAAAAAATGATCTCGTTCAGCCGGGAAATAGTATCCGTCTTGCTCCAAATCATAAAGCAATGTGGTCGAAGTGCTGGGACGGCATTCTTTATGAGCTGCAGAAAAAACCATTCCCTCTTTTTCCTCACGGCAGAAAGACCAGTTTAAATGGTATTCGATATGTTCGATGAAACGCTTTGATGACATATTGTAAGCATTGGGTGTCTCGCCAGGCAGCTTAATTATCCGGTCTTCGACGGCTGCTTTTACAATCGGATTTGGTTTTCTTTGAAATGCCAGCACTTTATTGATCTCCGGAATTTTCGCCAAAAGCTGTTTCATATTGAATCGTTCATCTTCCAATCCGGATAATTGGAAAAGGGATCTGATCACGTGCATACATAGGCCGTTCCTTTGGATTTTCACTTCATCTTCATAAAAGCGGTAATTTTGTTTTTTTCGTTTTCTTGTGGTCACGCCATGAGCAAGCACTGAAGTATGGCTGGGATAGGAAGGATCTGTCGTTAACAGGCAGGCTTTCAATAGCTGTGCCATGCCGTAAAATAATAAAATGGGTTTTATTTCTAACGTAGCGATTTTGGCTTGCTTGTAAAAAGCTTCTGCATGCTTAAGAAAAAAAATAAACCGCTCTCCGTTTTTATAAGAGTTTTTTTTGGCATCTTCCATTCCTTGATTTTTATATACCATTTCAAGAAAATGCTGGGCTGTTTCGACCGAATAAAACAGCTTTAAATCCTTCCATCCTTTATCTTGCATGTACTCCACTTCCCTTATGGTTATTTTCTAAAAATTACAACTGTTTCCCGCTTTCTTGACAGTGGGTATTCAAGTTGATAATCTACATATAATATTTTGCCGAAAAGAGGGGGATTTACTAATGTGGGAAAGCAAATTTTCGAAAGAAGGCTTAACATTTGATGATGTATTGCTCGTTCCGGCTAAATCGGAGGTACTTCCGCGCGACGTGGATTTATCGGTTGAGCTTACACCGTCCCTTAAGCTGAATGTTCCAATTATTAGTGCAGGCATGGATACAGTGACAGAAGCTCAAATGGCCATCGCGATGGCACGGCAGGGCGGATTGGGCATTATCCACAAAAACATGTCGATTGAACAGCAGGCTGAGCAGGTTGACAAAGTCAAACGTTCAGAGCGGGGCGTCATTACAAATCCGTTTTTCCTGACGCCAGAGCACCAAGTTTTTGATGCAGAACATTTGATGGGCAAATACAGAATTTCCGGTGTTCCGATTGTTGACAATGAAGAGGATCAGAAGCTGGTTGGAATTATTACAAACCGTGATCTGCGATTTATTTCTGATTACTCCATGAAAATCAGCGATGTTATGACAAAAGAAGAGCTTGTTACGGCTCCTGTTGGTACAACCCTGGATGAAGCGGAAAAAATTCTTCAAAAATACAAGATCGAAAAACTCCCTCTTTTAGATGATCAAGGTGTTTTAAAAGGGCTTATTACGATTAAAGACATTGAAAAAGTAATCGAATTCCCGAATTCAGCGAAAGATGTTCACGGCCGCCTATTGGTTGGAGCAGCGGTTGGTGTAACAGGCGACACAATGACACGCGTCAGAAAGCTTGTGGAAGCCAATGTCGATGTGATCGTCGTTGATACCGCGCACGGCCATTCACAAGGTGTCTTGGATACCGTTAAGAAAATCCGCGACACTTATCCTGAATTAAATATCATTGCCGGCAACGTCGCAACTGCCGAAGGAACAAAAGCGCTTATCGAAGCCGGAGCAAATGTAGTTAAAGTCGGTATCGGACCGGGTTCTATTTGTACAACCCGCGTAGTGGCCGGTGTCGGTGTTCCGCAAGTGACAGCGATTTACGATTGTGCGACTGAAGCAAGAAAACACGGTGCGGCGATTATTGCAGACGGCGGCATCAAGTTTTCCGGAGATATCGTCAAAGCCTTGGCTGCCGGCGGACATGCCGTCATGCTTGGAAGCCTTCTTGCCGGAACATCCGAAAGCCCAGGCGAGACTGAAATCTACCAAGGCAGACGCTTTAAAGTTTATCGCGGTATGGGTTCAGTAGCTGCAATGGAAAAAGGAAGCAAAGACCGCTACTTCCAAGAGGAAAACAAAAAATTCGTTCCGGAAGGCATTGAGGGCCGTACGCCTTATAAAGGTCCGGTTGCTGACACAGTTTATCAGCTTGTCGGCGGTTTGAAATCCGGCATGGGGTACTGTGGAACAAAAGATTTGCACGCACTGAGGGAAGATGCGCAGTTCATCCGCATGACAGGCGCAGGCCTGCGGGAAAGCCATCCTCACGATGTACAAATTACCAAAGAATCGCCTAACTATACCATTTCCTAATCAAATATGACAAAAATTAAACCGTAGACAGAGTAATACTCTGTCTATTTTTTTTTGCTTCCTTATGATAAAATTTATAATGTTGTGTTTGAAAAATGTCTTAAAAGGCTTTGATATAGATTATTAGTCTGATGAAAAGCGGAGGTATCACGATTTGAAAAGCAAGAGAATAAAGCAGCTGATCATGTTGATCGTTGCTTTTGCCGTGACTGTAGGTGCATTTTCTCCTATGTCGACAGCAAAAGCCGCAAATGATCCAATTAATGTAGACGCGAAAGCAGCAATCTTGGTGGAAGCTTCATCGGGGAAAATTTTGTACAGCAAAAATGCCGATCAGCGTCTTCCTGTTGCCAGCATGGCCAAAATGATGACGGAGTATCTTCTGTTGGAAGCGATTCACGAAGGCAAAGTGAAATGGGATCAGAAGTACACGCCTGACGATTATGTATACGAGATTTCCCAAGATCGTTCATTATCGAATGTTCCTCTTCGTAAAGACGGATCATACACTGTAAAAGAGCTTTATCAGGCGACTGCAATTTACTCTGCAAACGCGGCGGCTATTGCACTTTCTGAAATCGTTGCCGGTTCTGAATCAAAGTTCGTAGAGTTAATGAATAAAAAAGCCAAAGAGCTTGGAATGAAAGATTTCAAATTTGTGAATGCTACAGGTTTGGAAAACAAGGATCTTCACGGCAAACATCCGAGCGGAACAAATGCCAATGAAGAAAATGAAGTATCTGCGAGAGACATGGCGCTCCTTGCCGATCATTTAGTAAGCGATTATCCTGAAATCCTCGATACGGCGAGCATTGCCAAAACGAAGTTCAGAAAAGGCACAGACGATGAAATGGACATGCCGAACTGGAACTTTATGCTGAAAGGCCTAGTTCAGGAATATAAAGGTGTGGACGGGCTGAAAACCGGCTCAACGGACTCTGCCGGATCATGCTTTACGGCTACTGCCGAAAGAAACGGCATGAGAGTGATTTCCGTCGTTATGAATGCGAAAGGCGACCTTCATACGGGACGATTTAAAGAAACGAAAAAAATGCTTGATTATGCATTTGATAACTTCACGATGAAAGAGTTTTACGCAAAAGGCGCACAAGTGAAAGGCAACGAAACGGTCACAGTCGACAAAGGGAAAGAAACTGAAGTCGGCGTCGTAACGGAAAAAGCCTTTTCAATGCCTGTGAAGAACGGTGAAGAAAAGAATTACAAGGCGAAAGTGACGCTGAACAAAGACGAGCTGACCGCACCTGTTAAAAAAGGTGAAAAAGTCGGTACCTTGACGGCCTCCTATAAGGGAGAAGAAAAGGACTACGGATTTCTCGGCAGCGATGTATCAGGTGTAAACCTCGTGACAAAAGAAGATGATGAGAAAGCAAATTGGTTTATTTTAACGATGAGAAGCATCGGCGGCTTTTTTGCCGGTATTTGGAACAGCATTGTTGAAATGGTAACCGGCTGGTTTTAATCAATAAAGGGCTCTATCTGATAGGGCTCTTTATTGTCATATTCAGATAGAATTACCATTTACAATCCTAACAATTTGTTATTAAAATAGAAATAATCTTCGTGTTTTTCATATGATTTTGTGGAATTATAGGATACAATAGGATTAAATCTGACAATTCAATCTTTGATTAGGGGGATCCTTGAAATGGCTCAAACAGGTACTGATCGCGTAAAACGCGGTATGGCAGAAATGCAGAAAGGCGGCGTCATTATGGACGTTGTCAATGCCGAACAAGCAAAAATCGCAGAAGAAGCAGGAGCCGTCGCAGTCATGGCGCTGGAGCGCGTTCCGGCTGATATCCGTGCGGCAGGCGGAGTTGCCCGCATGGCAGATCCGACAATTGTCGAAGAAGTGATGAACGCTGTTTCAATCCCGGTTATGGCGAAAGCCCGCATCGGGCATATCGTTGAAGCGCGTGTTCTTGAAGCGCTCGGCGTTGACTATATTGATGAAAGTGAAGTTTTGACTCCTGCGGATGAAGAATTTCATTTAAATAAAAACGAATTTACCGTTCCATTTGTATGCGGATGCCGCGACCTCGGAGAAGCGACGCGCCGGATCGCAGAAGGAGCTTCAATGCTTCGTACGAAAGGCGAACCTGGTACGGGCAATATTGTGGAAGCTGTCCGCCATATGAGAAAGGTGAATGCTCAAGTGCGCAAAGTAGTCGGCATGAGCGATGACGAACTGATGACAGAAGCGAAAAACCTCGGCGCTCCGTATGAGCTGTTGAAGGAAATTAAAGCCGAAGGACGCCTTCCTGTTGTAAACTTTGCTGCCGGCGGTGTGGCAACACCTGCTGATGCTGCTTTAATGATGCAGCTTGGCGCTGACGGCGTATTCGTAGGGTCCGGTATTTTTAAATCCGACAACCCTGCTAAATTCGCGAAAGCAATCGTTGAAGCGACGACGCATTACACGGATTACAAACTGATTGCCGAGCTATCAAAAGAGCTTGGAACTGCGATGAAAGGGATTGAAATCTCAAATCTGCTGCCAGAACAGCGTATGCAAGAGCGCGGCTGGTAAACACGAAGGAGACGGATTGACATGCTGACAATTGGTGTACTTGGACTTCAGGGAGCAGTAAGAGAACATATTCGCTCAATTGAAGCATGCGGAGCAGCCGGAAAAATCATTAAGTGGCCGGAAGAGTTAAAGGAAATCGACGGTTTGATTTTGCCGGGAGGGGAAAGCACGACGATGAGGCGCCTCATCGATACGTATCAGTTTATGAAGCCCCTTCAGGAGTTTGCCGCATCCGGAAAGCCGGTATTTGGAACTTGTGCTGGGCTGATTATCCTGGCGAAGAATATCGCCGGAGCGAATGATGCCCATCTTGGTGTTCTGGATGTAACCGTCGAACGGAATTCCTTTGGAAGACAAGTGGACAGCTTTGAAGCGGATTTAACCGTTAAAGGACTTGACGAACCGTTTACAGGCGTATTTATCCGCGCTCCGCACATTTTGGAAGCGGGCGCAGATGTGGAAGTGCTTTCGGAGCACAACGGTAGAATCGTCGCTGCCAAACAAGGAAATCTGCTGGGCTGTTCTTTCCACCCTGAACTGACGGATGACCATAGAATGACGAAATTATTTGTCGAGATGGCGGAAAAGCATAAACAGGAAGCCGTCGTATAAAACGGTTGAAAGCTGTTAAAACTTGTAGTACATTTATAAGACAATATAGATCGAAAAGCGTTGATAGGAAGCAGTAGGAAGCCTCTCTTTCCAAGAGAGCCGATGGTTGGTGCGAATCGGCGAAAGATGCTGTCCGAATCCATCCTTGAGCGAAATGCTGAACAGTCAAAGTAGGCATTTACGGGAGAACCGTTATCAAAATGAAGCGGAAAACAGGAGGAAGACGCCTGTTTTCAATCAGGGTGGCAACGCGAGAGCTCTCGTCCCTTATATTTAGGGGACAAGGGCTCTTTTTTTCGGTCAAATCAGTATAAAAGGAGCGAGGCAGATGCTTGATATCAAACTGCTGCGGGCAAATTTGGAGGAAATCAAACAAAAGCTTGCCCACAGAGGAGAAGATTTATCAGATTTTGATCAATTTGAGGAATTGGATACAAAGAGAAGAGAATTGATCGTCAAAGTGGAAGAGCTGAAAGGAAAGCGCAATGAGGTATCTCAGCAGGTTGCCGCTTTAAAGCGCGAGAAAAAAGATGCTGACCACCTCATTAAAGAAATGCGCGAAGTCGGTGAAGACATTAAAAAACTTGATGAAGAGCTGAGAACGGTCGAATCTTCACTTGATAAAATCATGCTGTCTATCCCGAATATCCCCCATGAGTCTGTTCCGGTCGGTGAGACTGAAGACGACAACGTGGAAGTTCGCAAATGGGGCGAACTCCCCGGATTTTCATTTGAGCCGAAGCCTCATTGGGATATTGCCGATCAGTTGGATATTCTTGATTTTGAGCGGGCAGGCAAGGTTACGGGAAGCCGTTTCGTTTTCTATAAAGGGCTAGGCGCCAGACTTGAACGGGCATTGTATAACTTTATGCTTGATCTTCACGTAGACGAGTACGGCTATACGGAAGTCATCCCGCCGTACATGGTGAACCGCGCAAGCATGACAGGCACCGGACAGCTGCCGAAATTTGAGGAAGATGCCTTTAAAATCAGGGAAGAAGATTATTTCTTAATTCCGACGGCAGAAGTGCCAATTACGAACCTGCATCGCGATGAAATTTTGTCAGCTGCCGAGTTGCCGATCAATTATGCGGCGTTCAGTGCGTGCTTCCGTTCAGAAGCAGGCTCAGCTGGCCGTGATACGCGCGGTTTGATTCGCCAGCACCAATTTAACAAGGTTGAACTGGTGAAATTCGTGAAGCCTGAGGATTCATATGAAGAGCTTGAAAAGCTGACAAATCAAGCGGAGAAAGTTCTTCAGCTGCTTGAGCTTCCTTATCGTGTGATGAGCATGTGTACGGGCGATCTAGGATTTACCGCTGCGAAAAAATACGATATCGAAGTATGGATTCCAAGCCAAAACACATATCGTGAAATTTCATCTTGCAGTAACTTCGAAGCTTTCCAGGCGAGACGGGCGAATATCAGATTCAGAAGGGAAGCAAAAGGAAAGCCTGAGCATGTCCATACGTTAAACGGCTCCGGCTTGGCTGTCGGCAGAACGGTTGCCGCATTATTGGAAAATTACCAGCAGGAGGACGGGAGCGTCATCATTCCTAAAGCGCTTCGTCCATACATGGGGAACAGAGATGTTATTCAACCATAAAAAGTGCGCGCCAAGAGGCGCGCTTTTTTTTATGCGAGAGACCAGACGGCGGCTACATTTCGGGCACAGCGCGTAAGATTTGAACTTCCATCGGCAAGGGCGTTTTCCAAGGAGCTGATCCCTGGCACAATCGAAAAGAGAGCGGAAATGCCGATATCATAAACAAGCTCGCAGCCTTCACCGAGCGATCCGGCAAATGCAATAACGGGAATATTCTCGCTGCAGGCGCGTTTTGCGACGCCGGCTGGCGTTTTTCCGCTGACTGTTTGGCCGTCTATTTTTCCCTCACCCGTAATGACAAGATCGGCTCCTTTAATACGTTCGGAAAAAGACAAAGTATCTAAAACAATATCAACTCCGCTTTTTAATTCCGCTTTTAAAAAGGCACAGAGGCCTGCTCCTAATCCTCCGGCCGCTCCTGCTCCCGGAATTGAATCGATTTCGCACCCCAGCTCTGCTTTGACTGCAGCAGCATAATGTTTTAAGTTTTGATCCAAAAGAGCAGTCATTTCACTGTTCGCCCCTTTTTGCGGCCCAAATACGGCGGAGGCTCCGCGAGGTCCCGTAAGAGGATTATCGACATCACAGGCGGCTTCAAAGTGGATATGCTTTAACTGAGGATTGAGGCCGCTCACATCGATCTTGGCAATCTCAGCTAATGCACCGCCCCCATTTTCAATCTCTTCTCCATTGCGGTTTAGAAACTTCACACCCAGTGCTGCAGCCATTCCCGCTCCGCCGTCATTTGTCGCACTTCCGCCGAGTCCGATGATGATGTTGGACACCCCTTTTTTCGCAGCATTGAGAATCAGTTCTCCGGTTCCTCTCGTTGTCGTTAACAGGGGATTCCGCTGTTCAGGGGGCACGAGGTGAAGGCCTGACGCTTCAGCCATTTCGATGACAGCCGTTTTTCCGTCGCCAAGCAGGCCGTAAGCCGCCTTTACCGGCTTCCCGAGAGGGCCTGTGACTGTTTGCTGTACGATGTCTCCTCCGGTGGCGTCAATCAGAGCTTGAACGGTTCCTTCGCCTCCATCAGCAACCGGAATGTTGACGTATTCGGCGTCAGGCAGAACCGCTTTAAAGCCTTTTTCAATGCTTTTAGCCGCCTCAAGCGATGTCATGCTTTCTTTAAATGAATCAGGTGCGATTACGATTTTCATGGTACCTGCTCCTTTTTAAATAAAGAATTGAAAAATTCCAAAAATCAAAGTTGAGATAATGGTTAGGATTAATCCGATGACTGACTCATATGGAATCAGCTTTAACCGTTCTTTCATGGACATGAAGACGCTGCCTCCCGTCGTATGAAAAAAGCTTCCGTGAGGCAGGTGATCGAGCACCGTTGCTCCGGCGTGAATCATTGCCGCACCTGCGAGGCCGGCGACGCCAAGATCAAGCAATGTCGGGCCGAATACGCTGCTGGCGACAGCTGTGCCGGCGGTTGTTGAGGCGGTTGCCATCGACATCAGCATGCCGGAAATGGGAGCTAAGAGAAACGACGGCAGACCCAAGCCGACAAGGGTGTCGGTAATGAAAGAATTGAGTTGGGAGTTGGCGATGATTCCCGCAAGCGTTCCAGTCCCGATCAGCATCACGGCAACACCTGACATCTTCGACAATCCTGAAGCGGCAAAATCCTTCAGTTTGCCCGCTTGTCCCGATGCAATCGCAGTGACGAGGCCTCCCGCCGGCAAAGCGATAATTGGATCAATCGTAATACCTGCCACGGGCCTTAAGGCGAGCAACAGGATGGAGACCATCGGACCGCTGATCGCCGCCCAAAATGCCGGCAGTTGTTGAGCCGTTTGGGTTTCAATCTCATTTGCAGCTACTCCTGTTCCTTTATTTGAAAGGCGTTTTGCTAGTAAATAAGTGGCGCCCAGTCCAAATATAGCGGGGATGATCCCGGCGGCCATCACGGATGTCAAAGGGATGTGAAAGGCATCTGAAGCAGCAATGGCATTAGGGTTTGGCGACATAATATTGCCCGCTTTTCCTCCGCCGATCATCGCCAACAGAATGGCCGCTTTGCTGATAAAGGTCCGCCTTGCAATCGCAAGGGAGATCGGTGCGACTGTGATGACGGCGACATCGACGAATACGCCGACCGTTGTTAAGATGGCTGTCGCCAATGTTAAAGCAAGCAGCGCTCTTTTTTCTCCAATTTTATTGACAATGGTTTCTGCAATCACCGCTGCGGAGCCGGATTGAATCAGAACGCCGGCGAGCACCCCTGCTGCCAAGATGCGGAGTACAGCAGGAATCATGTTTTTAGCACCCGCTATCATCAAATCCGTCGTCTCTATTAAATCTGCGCCGCCGATTAAGCCTCCGGCCAATGCGCCGATCATCATGCCGTAAGCCGGCGGGACTTTTTTCAGAATGAGAAAGATTGATATGGCTAATGCGCATAAGGCGCCTATTGCATTGATTTGAATATCCATCTGCATACCCTCCCTTACGTCCCATTGTAAACGCTTTCTGTGCAAGGGAGAATTGGTCAGGTATACGGATTTCGTTCCTTTATCCTATATTAAAATTGTTCATTTGCACAAAATGGTGAAAAAAGCGTAATGGCTGTATACAGTTTGAATAGGTCGTCAAATCGTTTTGGATTGCATCCTGTCGCTATTTCAACCTTTCTCAGCCGGTAGTTTAATGTATTGCGGTGAATAAAGAGTCTTGATGAAGTTTCCCCGATTTCGCCGTTTTCTTCTATATAGCAGAGGAGGGTATGGATTAATTCGCCCTTTTGATCTGCTTGGGAAAGGCGGTCCCAGATGTTTTGAAAATGAATCTCCTGATCCGGACGCTCTATTTTTGATAACAGAACGGGGATCGCAAACTCTCGATAATCGTATAAACTAGAGCTGTTTTTAGCAATCTTGAGCGTTTGTTTTGCACTTTGATAGGAGAATGGCAGCTGCTCAAGCTGATCCGCCTGTTCGCCAAGCGCGCCTCTGACCGTTTTCCATTGGCTGAGCCAGCCGTTCCAAGATGAAAAGAGATCAGCCCTGCTTTTAGCGGGAGCGCCTGCCAGAATAACTGTGATCTCTTTTAAAGAAATATTGGCGTACAAATCTTTCGCGGTTAAATGTTTTTCAAGTTTTTTAATAAATGCCGGCTTCATATCAGCGGATGGCAGCTCAAACACAAGACAAGTACGCTGGCCGTCTAGCGGTATATTCAATCGCTCCGCACGTTCAAGGAAGTCAAGGGATGCTAGGTCGGCCCCCTGAATCATTTGGATGACCGTTTCTTCCCGGAGCCTTTGATCCCATGTCAGCTGTTTTGTTAAAAATGCCTGTTCGACAGTCAGCTCTGCTGCCATTTTAACAAGTTCACCATATCGGCTGACTTCAGAAGGCGGCCCCGTGATTCCAATAACGCCGATTATTTCATCATGAAATACGATGGGAAGGTTTACGCCGGGCTTTGTTCCCGTTAAAGCCGAGCATTCTTCAGGCGAGATGCTGATAACCCTTTCAGCTGCAAGTGCGTCCTTCGCTCCGGCGTGTTCATCACCAATTCTCGAGCGGTCTCCTGAGGCGATGATAACCCCGTTTTCATCCATCATATTAATGTTATGCCGAATAATCGACATGGTCCTGTCGACAATTTCCTCCGCCAATTCTTTTGATAGATAATTCATTTCATCATGCTCCTGCCTAAGATCTTGTTTTAAATGGTGATTGTTCCCTCGATCCAGCCTTTCATGAATGGTTTTAAAGAAGATGCGGCCCATATTCGGCTGTCGTCTATATGATTCCAAACATAAATATCATTTTTCCGTATAGAGCCGTTAAAAATCGAATAAGCAAATAAATCGCCATTGCCCGCACCTGCTATAAATAACAGACAATCGCACGGCTTAAAACAGTCGGTGCTTCTCATGTCTAGATTCTCTTCTATCATTCTGTATGCAGGCCAAATGAGACTGATCCCCGAATGTATCATTAATGCCGTCTGTCGTTTTTAAAAGGCTGACCAGTTCATCTGGAAAAGAGACGCCAAGGAGTTCTTCTGCTTTCTGAAGCTCCTCTGTTTCAATAGGTCTGTTCAGCGTGTAATCTTGAGGTAAACGTTCTATAAAATGTTTCCACAATGCTATCACCCTTTGCGTTTATCATTATTTTTGCATATAATGAGAAGCGTGAACAATAAAATAAATTTTTTATGAAAAAATCTCTTGACTTAAAAAGATAGGACATGTTATATTAATTCTTGTCGATACGGAGGAATACCCAAGTCTGGCTGAAGGGATCGGTCTTGAAAACCGACAGGGGTGTCAAAGCCCGCGGGGGTTCGAATCCCTCTTCCTCCGCCATTATTGATTTGCATTTTAGTGATTGACTAAGCATAAATTGGAGATTGTGTTGCCGCTGCCTGGATAGGGCAGCGGTTTTTTTATATGCACAAGCAAAAAAAGAGCGGCTCTTCATGGGAATCCGCTCTTTTTGCTTGTTTATCTTTGAATAGCTTCACTGATTTTTTCAATGATTGGATCGAGGGAGGCAGAGTTGTTGAACAGATCGTATTCATCAATATTGACTCTGACAACCGGACAGGCGTTAAAGCCGCTGATCCAGTTTTCGTACCTTGTGTACATTTCTTCCCAATACGATCTGTCGGTTAACATTTCCATTTCTCGTCCGCGTTTTTTGATGCGGTCGAGAATCGATTCCAAATCGCCCTCCAAATAGACTAAAACGTCGGGGCGGGGGAAGTAAGGCGTCATGACCATCGCTTCAAACAGGCTTGTATACGTCTTATAATCGACTTTTGACATTGTGCCTTTATCGGCGTGCATTTTGGCGAAAATGCCTGTATCTTCATAAATTGAACGGTCTTGAACAAATCCGCCGCCCGATTCGTAAATGTATTTTTGCTCTTTGAAGCGTTCCGCTAAGAAGAAAATTTGCAGGTGAAAGCTCCAGCGTTCAAAGTCTTGGTAAAAAGCCTCCAAATAAGGGTTGTTCACAACCTCTTCAAGGGAAGTTTTAAATCCGAGTCTTTTTGCAAGCTCTTTTGTCAATGTGGATTTCCCCACTCCTACCGTTCCGGCAACAGTAATGATAGCATCTTTCGGAATAGCATATACACTCATTCTATATACTCCTTTACTTGATCGGCAATTCGATTGAAAACGGCTTCGGAGATCACGAAGTCTTCCTGATCTCCGTTAATTTCAATAACGGGTATTGGCGGATCGGATTCTTTAAATTGCTTAATGGCAGCATCATAATCATTGATGAGCTGTTCCAGATATTGCTTGTCCATTTCCTGTTCAAACGGCCGTCCGCGTTTTTTGATCCGTTCCAATAACGTCGGAAGGCTTGCTTTTATGTAAATGATGACGTTTGGTTTCGGCAGATCTTCTGTAAGCAGATGATAAATTTTTCTGTATTTCTCAAGTTTTTTGCCTTCCAGCGTCCGTTCAGCAAAAATGAGGTTTTTATAAATATGATAGTCCGAAACAACGGGTATGTGGTGATGCAAATACTTCTTTTCGGTATCTTCAAGCTGCTTATAGCGATTGCAGAGGAAAAACATCTCAAGCTGAAAGCTCCATTCATCTTTGTCATCATAAAATTTATCAAGAAAAGGGTTTTCTTCGACGATTTCTTTAACCAAAGAGAGTGAGAGCTTTTCGGAGAGCATGCTGGCCAAGGTTGTTTTTCCCGCGCCGATGGGGCCTTCGACAGCGATGAAAGGGGCTGTGTTCATAGGTGTCCTCCTACTAAAGAAATTCATTTGTGAACCATACATATTGTATCACATCATCATCTTCTGCCATGAAAAAAACGTTCCTTTAACTTGGGAACGTTTCTTTCACAACATTAAATTGATCGGCTATCAAGAGCCAGTTTTGCGGGAAGGACAGGCCGAGCTTCCAATAGCTGATTCCCCTTAAATTCAATTCCCTAATCAGATCAAACTTTGCCTGAATCGAGCGGGCGTCTTCAAACCATACCTCATGCTGTTTGCCGGCATTGTCCGTATAGCGGAAGAAAGGAGCCTGGGCTGTTTCATCGTACTGTATCGCCGCATTGTTTTCACTCGCGATTGCAATTGCCCGCTGGGGACTGATTGCTCTGGCCAGCTGCCCGCCTGGCGTATAGGGGAGCGTCCAGTCATAACCGTACAAGTTCTGGCCCATGACGATTTTGCTGGCGGGCATTTCCGTGAGTGCGTATTCGATCACATCCCGTACGGGTCCGATCGGCGATACCGCCATCGGCGGCCCTCCGCTGTAGCCCCACTCATATGTCATCAGTACGACGAAATCGACAATCTCTCCGTGAGCCCGGTAATCATGGGCCTCATACCATTGTCCGGGCTGATCCGCTCTCGTTTTAGGCGCAAGCGCGGTTGAGATGAACCAGCCTTCCGGTTTGAAGCGGGCCCGTGCATCCCGTAAAAATTGATTATAGGCTTCTCTGTCTTCAGGCCTTAAGTATTCAAAATCAAAGTGGATGTCTTTAAAACCGTATCTTCTGGCGGCTGCAACAATGTTATCAAGCAATCTGTTTTTTACATTCTGGTCCGTCAAAATGATTCTGCCGAGTTCGTCGCTGAAAGCTTCATTTTCGAGATTGGTGACGATCATCATCATCGTAGTCCGATGTCTGTCTGCAATTTCTTTTAAGTTGTTCAGCGGCGGTTCTTCGAGTGTGCCGTCCCGCTTCGCCTGGAAGCTGAAAGCACCCAAATAGGTCAAGTATGGCGAAGCCTCTCTTGCCGCCTGCTGTAGAGCGGGGCTGACGCTTTCTCCCCGCGGTTCGATATAAGCGTTTGTTTCAATGTTCCGTTTTGGCCGAGGGGGGATATAAAGCAGCAGCCCGACAGGCAAAATAGCGCTAACCTGAATGCGGTTGATCCTTGCCAGTTCAGCCGGAGAAATATTAAAGCGGGCTCCGATTGATGCTAATGTATCTCCTTGTCTGACCTCATAAAACTCGCCGGCGATCGGTATCACGATAGTTTGTCCGACAACAAGCCGATTCGGGTTCGGAATTTCATTCGTCGCGACAATTTCATTAACTGTTGTTCGGTAGCGATTCGCGATTTGATAAAGGGAATCGCCTCTTTTCACGACATAAATCTGAATGGGAAACGCCTCCTTTCTCATTGCTACCACTATATGAAGAAAGGAAGTGTTTCATGCTCAAGTTTCGGCGGTGATCTCTTTTGCCGTCGTAATATTGGCGAACAGAACATTTTCCATCATCGTCAACGCATATTTGTTGTCTTTTTCATTATTTGAGGCAATGCAATCGTGCGGAATCGTGATATCGTACTCCCTCATATAAGCGTCGTTTGCCGTAAATAACACGCAAATATTGCCTGCGATTCCCGTAATAATCAAATGGTCGACATGAAGTTCATTCAGCAATGTTTCAAGGGCGGTGCCGTAAAAAGCTGAGTGCTTTGGTTTGATTAAGAAATAATCGTTGTTATTCGGTGCGAGCCGGTCGATGATATATTCGCTTCTGTCGTTTTTGCATTTCTTGATAATGGCAGCAATATCCGCTTGCCAAATTCCAAAGTGGTCATTAATGTATATGATAGGCCATTTCTTTTTGGCTGCGTGTTCTTTTAATGCCAGAAGATGCTCGGTCATGTTTCTGGTCTTTTTGGAAAGAACGTCACCCATATCGAATTGAAAATCATTAATGATGTCGACTATAATGAGAGCTGAATTGGACAATGCGATTGTCTCCTTTCAGATTGCATATTCCTTTAACTATAAGTTAGCCTATTCTGTCGGGCGAAAAACATTGAAAGAGTGCATGCGGATGACACAAGACGAGTTTTATATGAAAGAAGCGATCAATGAAGCGAGAAAAGCTGAAGAAAAAGGCGAAGTGCCGATTGGCGCCGTACTGGTTCTGGATGGCGAAATTATTGCCCGCGCCCATAATTTGCGGGAAACCGAGCAAAGATCGGTTGCCCACGCAGAGATGCTCGTTATTGAAGAGGCATGCCGGAAGCTGGGAACCTGGCGGCTGGAGAGATCTGTTCTTTACGTTACCCTTGAGCCATGTCCGATGTGCGCCGGAGCGGCCGTTCTCTCCAGAATCGACAAAGTGGTGTTCGGAGCGTCTGATCCGAAAGGCGGCTGTGCGGGGACTTTGATGAATCTCCTGCAGGAAGAGAGATTCAATCATCAGGCTGAAGCCGTAAGCGGCGTAATGGAAGAAGAATGCGGCAGGATGCTAAGCGATTTTTTCAGAAAGCTCCGCGCAAAAAAGAAAGCGGAAAAGAAAAGGGAGCTGTGATGACGGAAATTTGCAATTTAGGGTGAAACAAGTTATACTAATGAGTGCGTCACATGAAGACGCAGCTTAAATAATTTGATATTTATTTTGCCGTGCTAAGCGGGGAGGTAGCGGTGCCCTGTACTCGCAATCCGCTCGAGCGAGGCCGAATCCCTTTCTCGAGGTTCGTTTACTTTAAGGTCTGCCTTAAGCAAGTGGTGTTGACGCTTGGGTCCTGCGCAATGGGAATCCATGAACCATGTCAGGTCCGGAAGGAAGCAGCATTAAGTGGAACCTTCCATGTGCCGCAGGGTTGCCTGGGCTGAGCTAACTGCTTAAGTAACGCTTAGGGTAGCGAATCGACAGAAGGTGCACGGTAAATCAATCATCAAATTAAGAACTCATCTATTTTAATATAGATGAGTTTTTTTCTTAAGAAGAGCTTTTGGATTTGAAAGCTGCTTCATGTATAATGGAAATGATGAAAACAAGAGGAGGGCGTGTTTGTGAGTTACCAGGCTTTATATAGAGTGTTCAGGCCGCAGTTGTTTGAAGATGTAGTCGGTCAGGAGCACATCACGAAAACGTTGCAAAATGCCCTTTTACAAAAGAAATTTTCGCACGCTTATCTGTTTTCCGGACCGAGGGGAACGGGAAAAACAAGCGCCGCAAAACTGTTTGCCAAAGCTGTCAACTGTGAGCACGCTCCGGTCAGTGAACCGTGCAATGAATGCTCCGCGTGCAAAGGCATTACAAACGGTTCGATTTCAGATGTAATTGAAATTGACGCCGCTTCTAACAACGGTGTAGATGAAATACGCGACATCCGCGACAAGGTGAAATTTGCCCCGTCTGCCGTCACGTATAAAGTATATATCATAGATGAAGTACATATGCTTTCTATCGGCGCATTCAACGCCCTTCTAAAAACGCTTGAAGAGCCGCCGGAACATTGTATCTTTATTCTCGCAACAACAGAGCCTCATAAAATTCCTTTAACGATTATTTCTAGATGTCAGCGATTTGATTTTAAGAGGATTACCTCACAGGCAATTGTCGGACGAATGGAAAAAATCGTCGAAGCTGAACAGTTCAAGGTGCAGGATGGCGCCTTAGACATCATCGCCAGTGCTGCCGACGGCGGCATGAGGGATGCGCTGAGCCTGCTCGATCAGGCTGTATCATTCAGCGGAGATGAGCTGACGGTGGATGATGCGCTGCTGATAACAGGGGCTGTGTCACAGCACTATATTGGAAAGCTCGCCTCAACCCTCCACGAAAAAAATGTTTCCGGTGCTTTGGAAACATTGAACGAACTGCTTCAGCAGGGAAAAGACCCGGCAAAATTAATCGAGGATATGATTTTCTACTTCAGGGATATGCTTCTTTATCAAACGGCGCCTGATTTAGAAGGCGTTCTTGAAAAGGTGAAGGTGGACGAAGAGTTCCAAGCTCTGTCCCGGCAAATTCCTGCACCAGACCTTTACGAAATGATCGATATATTAAATAAAAGCCATCAGGAAATGAAATGGACGAACCATCCGCGTATCTTCTTTGAAGTTGCAGTTGTGAAGCTCTGCCAGGGACCAAAAGCAGGGGCATCCGCGGCCGCCCAGCCGGAAGTGGATAATCTCGTCAACAAGGTTCGGCAGCTTGAGCAGGAGATTGAGAAGCTTAAAACACAAGGTGTACAGGTTTCTTCGGCTCCCGCCCAGCCTAAAGAAACGTCCCGTCCGCAAAAAAGCGTGAAAAGCGCATATAAAGCGCCTGTCGGCCGTATTCATGAAATATTAAAAGATGCTACAAGACCGGACCTCGAAAAATTGAAGGGCTGCTGGGGACAATTGCTTGCCCAGCTTAAACAGCAGAATAAAGTATCGCATGCTGCCCTTTTAAATGACAGCGAGCCGGTGGCTGCATCTTCAAAAGCATTTGTCCTCGCATTCAAATACGAAATTCACTGTAAAATGGTAGCTGAAGACAATAATGGAGTCAGGACAAATCTGGAGCAAATTTTGGATGGAATGCTCGGCGGAAGGATAGATATAGTTGGCGTTCCCGAAGCCCAATGGGGTAAAATAAGAGAAGAATTTCTGCAGGATCATCAGCCGGAAGATTCTGAAGCAAATGAACCGAAAGAAGAAGATCCGCTCGTATCAGAAGCTAAAAAACTGTTCGGAGCGGAACTGATTGAAATTAAAGAATAAAAACATGAAAGAGAGTGGATTTGAGTATGCGCGGTGGAATGGGTAACATGCAGAAAATGATGAAGCAAATGCAAAAAATGCAAAAGGATATGCAAAAGGCACAGGAGGAACTGGCAGAAAAAGTACTCGAAGGTACTGCGGGCGGCGGAATGGTGACTGTTAAGGTAAACGGCCAAAAAGAAGTCATCGACGTCATCATCAAAGAGGAAGTCGTAGACCCTGAAGATGTTGAAATGCTTCAAGATCTTGTCCTTGCAGCGACAAACGATGCTTTGAAAAAAGTCGACGATGTAACAAATGAAACGATGGGTAAGTTTACAAAAGGAATGAACATGCCGGGTTTATTCTAGGAGGAAAATAAGAATGCAGTATCCTGAACCAATATCAAAGCTGATTGACAGCTTTATGAAATTGCCAGGAATCGGACCCAAGACGGCGGTCCGTCTGGCTTTTTTTGTTCTTAGTATGAAAGAAGACGTCGTGTTAGATTTTGCAAAAGCATTGGTAAACGCAAAGCGCAATTTGACATATTGCTCGGTTTGCGGACATATAACAGATCAAGATCCTTGCTATATTTGTGAAGATACGAGAAGAGACAAATCGGTCATATGTGTTGTTCAGGATCCGAAAGATGTCATTGCTATGGAGAAAATGAAGGAATACAGCGGACTGTACCATGTTTTGCATGGTGCGATTTCTCCGATGGACGGCATCGGTCCGGAAGATATTAAAATACCCGAATTGCTGAAACGGTTGCAGGATGATCAGGTGACTGAAGTCATTCTCGCGACAAACCCGAATATAGAAGGAGAAGCAACGGCCATGTACATTTCAAGGCTTTTAAAGCCGTCTGGTATCAAGCTGTCACGAATTGCCCATGGACTTCCGGTCGGAGGCGATTTGGAGTATGCAGATGAAGTCACTCTTTCTAAAGCGCTTGAAGGCAGACGTGAAATGTAGAGGGAGGAGATTGCATTACCATGGGTTTTCTTCGGAAAAAGAAGCTTAGAAAAGAATTTGATAACAAGCTGATTGAACAGCTGATCCATCAAAAGGAAGAATGGAGCAGGCAAAAGCGGCTGATTGAAAACAGTCTTGAGCCTTCGCCAGAAGTTCTTTACGAATTAAAGGTTGCCGAGTCAAAGTACTTTTTTTATTTACGGGAAGCAAAAAAAAGAAATATAAGGATCGGCAGCTGGAAGTAGCAGGTCTATTCGCATGATTCCCATCATATGCTTGTACAAGAACGAGCGAGGAGTGATGGAATTCATGGGATCTGTTATCTTTATCGGGGCAATTGTCGCTTTGGTTGCCCTGTTGTTTTTTTCAAAAACATCATTTAAACCTTTGCGATTAATCGGAAGAATAGCGGTTAGATTTGTAGTCGGCGCTTTGTTTTTATTCTGTGTGAATCTGTTTGGCGAGAGCGTGGGCATTCACGTGCCGATTAATATTGTAACAACCGGAGTGAGCGGATTATTGGGGGTTCCCGGTGTAGCAGCTCTTATTGTTATTAAACAATTTATCGCAATATAATTTCTTGTTGACAATTTTATTTAAAGGTGTTAAATTAGTATTCGTCGCTGATGACGAATAATTTTTTCGAAAAAAAGTTGTTGACGACATCACGATTAAATGTTAAGATATTATAGTCGCTTTGAGAGCGGCGATGAAGTTCTTTGAAAACTAAACAAGACAAACGTACCTGTTAATTCATTAAATAAATCGCACATGCGAATGTGCGTAGTCAGGGGCCTGCACGATGCAGGTCATGCAGATGTTGTCACAGGATGTGACGAACTTAATCTACGCTCCATTATTTCATGGAGAGTTTGATCCTGGCTCAGGACGAACGCTGGCGGCGTGCCTAATACATGCAAGTCGAGCGGACAGATGGGAGCTTGCTCCCTGATGTCAGCGGCGGACGGGTGAGTAACACGTGGGTAACCTGCCTGTAAGACTGGGATAACTCCGGGAAACCGGGGCTAATACCGGATGCTTAATTGAACCGCATGGTTCAATTATAAAAGGTGGCTTCGGCTATCACTTACAGATGGACCCGCGGCGCATTAGCTAGTTGGTGAGGTAACGGCTCACCAAGGCAACGATGCGTAGCCGACCTGAGAGGGTGATCGGCCACACTGGGACTAAGACACGGCCCAGACTCCTACGGGAGGCAGCAGTAGGGAATCTTCCGCAATGGACGAAAGTCTGACGGAGCAACGCCGCGTGAGTGATGAAGGTTTTCGGATCGTAAAACTCTGTTGTTAGGGAAGAACAAGTACCGTTCGAATAGGGCGGTACCTTGACGGTACCTAACCAGAAAGCCACGGCTAACTACGTGCCAGCAGCCGCGGTAATACGTAGGTGGCAAGCGTTGTCCGGAATTATTGGGCGTAAAGCGCGCGCAGGCGGTTTCTTAAGTCTGATGTGAAAGCCCCCGGCTCAACCGGGGAGGGTCATTGGAAACTGGGGAACTTGAGTGCAGAAGAGGAGAGTGGAATTCCACGTGTAGCGGTGAAATGCGTAGAGATGTGGAGGAACACCAGTGGCGAAGGCGACTCTCTGGTCTGTAACTGACGCTGAGGCGCGAAAGCGTGGGGAGCGAACAGGATTAGATACCCTGGTAGTCCACGCCGTAAACGATGAGTGCTAAGTGTTAGAGGGTTTCCGCCCTTTAGTGCTGCAGCAAACGCATTAAGCACTCCGCCTGGGGAGTACGGTCGCAAGACTGAAACTCAAAGGAATTGACGGGGGCCCGCACAAGCGGTGGAGCATGTGGTTTAATTCGAAGCAACGCGAAGAACCTTACCAGGTCTTGACATCCTCTGACAACCCTAGAGATAGGGCTTCCCCTTCGGGGGCAGAGTGACAGGTGGTGCATGGTTGTCGTCAGCTCGTGTCGTGAGATGTTGGGTTAAGTCCCGCAACGAGCGCAACCCTTGATCTTAGTTGCCAGCATTCAGTTGGGCACTCTAAGGTGACTGCCGGTGACAAACCGGAGGAAGGTGGGGATGACGTCAAATCATCATGCCCCTTATGACCTGGGCTACACACGTGCTACAATGGGCAGAACAAAGGGCAGCGAAGCCGCGAGGCTAAGCCAATCCCACAAATCTGTTCTCAGTTCGGATCGCAGTCTGCAACTCGACTGCGTGAAGCTGGAATCGCTAGTAATCGCGGATCAGCATGCCGCGGTGAATACGTTCCCGGGCCTTGTACACACCGCCCGTCACACCACGAGAGTTTGTAACACCCGAAGTCGGTGAGGTAACCTTTTGGAGCCAGCCGCCGAAGGTGGGACAGATGATTGGGGTGAAGTCGTAACAAGGTAGCCGTATCGGAAGGTGCGGCTGGATCACCTCCTTTCTAAGGATATTATACGGAATATAAGACCTTGCGGTCTTATAGACAGGTGCGTTTAGATCTTGTTTAGTTTTGAAGGAACTTCCTTCATATGAATCAAAAGATGGGCCTGTAGCTCAGCTGGTTAGAGCGCACGCCTGATAAGCGTGAGGTCGGTGGTTCGAGTCCACTCAGGCCCACCATCTTTATATACGGGGCCTTAGCTCAGCTGGGAGAGCGCCTGCTTTGCACGCAGGAGGTCAGCGGTTCGATCCCGCTAGGCTCCACCAACGTGTTCTTTGAAAACTAGATAACAGTAGACATCACATTCAATTAGTAATGCAAGATATCACGTAGTGATTCTTTTTAACGGTTAAGTTAGAAAGGGCGCACGGTGGATGCCTTGGCACTAGGAGCCGATGAAGGACGGGACGAACACCGATATGCTTCGGGGAGCTGTAAGCAAGCTTTGATCCGGAGATTTCCGAATGGGGAAACCCACTGCTCGTAATGGAGCAGTATCCATATCTGAATTCATAGGATATGAGAAGGCAGACCCGGGGAACTGAAACATCTAAGTACCCGGAGGAAGAGAAAGCAAATGCGATTCCCTGAGTAGCGGCGAGCGAAACGGGAACAGCCCAAACCAAGAGGCTTGCCTCTTGGGGTTGTAGGACACTCTGTACGGAGTTACAAAGGAACGAGGTAGATGAAGAGGTCTGGAAAGGCCCGCCATAGGAGGTAACAGCCCTGTAGTCAAAACTTCGTTCTCTCCTGAGTGGATCCTGAGTACGGCGGAACACGTGAAATTCCGTCGGAATCCGGGAGGACCATCTCCCAAGGCTAAATACTCCCTAGTGACCGATAGTGAACCAGTACCGTGAGGGAAAGGTGAAAAGCACCCCGGAAGGGGAGTGAAAGAGATCCTGAAACCGTGTGCCTACAAGTAGTCAGAGCCCGTTAACGGGTGATGGCGTGCCTTTTGTAGAATGAACCGGCGAGTTACGATCCCGTGCAAGGTTAAGTTTGAAAAGACGGAGCCGCAGCGAAAGCGAGTCTGAATAGGGCGCATGAGTACGTGGTCGTAGACCCGAAACCAGGTGATCTACCCATGTCCAGGGTGAAGTTCAGGTAACACTGAATGGAGGCCCGAACCCACGCACGTTGAAAAGTGCGGGGATGAGGTGTGGGTAGGGGTGAAATGCCAATCGAACCTGGAGATAGCTGGTTCTCTCCGAAATAGCTTTAGGGCTAGCCTCAAGGTAAGAGTCTTGGAGGTAGAGCACTGATTGGACTAGGGGCCCCTACCGGGTTACCGAATTCAGTCAAACTCCGAATGCCAAAGACTTATCCTTGG
>NZ_CP096418.1:40000-97500 GCF_054161455.1 Bacillus sp. PK6-026
CTGTATGGATCAAAGGTATAATGAAAGTGATGAAGACACGGTTAAGGTGTCTTTTTTGCTATACACCATGATTTTCGAGCTGAAACTTTGTTTAGCCGATATCCGTATTAGAAAGTAGTATAAAGAAATCATAAAAAAAGAAATTTATATATTAGGAGTAGTGGTGTAATGAAACCGATTCTTCATTTTATGCTTCGTGCAACTGCTGCAAGTGCATTGTCCGTGCTCCTTTGGTTCACCAGCTTCTTCGCGCTTAACCAGACGTTTCTGCTGTCTTCCGCTTATGCAGCCGGAACCTGGGTTGCCGTTTATCTTGGCGGGAAATGGTACGGAACCTATTTGTTTTTAAAAGAAAACCAGCTTACACGGCAGGAATATACCTATATAAAGCAAAATCTGCGGGAAGCTAAGCTGAAAATCGCCCGGTTAAGGAAAGCCTTATTCGCAGTCAAAAACATTCAAACGATTAAACAAAATATAGAAATTCTCCGTATCGTCAGAAAAATTTACAGCATCACAAAGAACGAACCAAAGCGTTTTTACCAGGTTGAACGCTTTTATTATCAAAGCCTTGATTCAATTGTTGAACTGACGGAAAAGCATGCGTTTTTGGCGTCACAGCCAAAACGTAATGCGAAGCTTGAAGTTTCTTTAAGCGAAACACGCATGATGATCGATAAGCTTGCCAAGCAATTGGAAGACGACCTTTATGACTTGCTGAAAACAGACATTGACCACTTGGAGTTTGAACTGGACGTCGCAAAGCATTCAATGAAAAAAGGCTGACGGAGGAAAGCTGAAAATGAGCGAATATAAACCATCGTTACACAAAACTGGCGCACAGCTTAAAATTGATGATTTGCTTTCCGATCCTTTTGGACAAGGAGAAAAGTCTGTTTCCGGCATGGAGGAAGAACACCGCGGGCAGCAAGTAAATCTGGTTGATACGTTATCCGAAGAAAAACGCCGGCAGGCATTCCAACTGGCCGAACAGATCGATCCAAAACAACATGACAGCATGACTCTGTATGGAACGCAAGCTCAATCCAAACTCTTGAATTTTTCACACGAGATGCTTGAGCACGTCCAAAAAAAAGATATTGGTGAAATTGGGCAGGTCTTAAGCGACCTAATGAAAAAGCTTGAACAGGTCAGCCCTGATGAATTGAAAACTGAAAAAAGGAACTTTTTTTCCCGTTTTTTCGGAAGAGTATCCCATTCTGTTCAAGAAGTCTTATCAAGGTATCAAAAAACCGGCGCCCAAATAGACAGAATCAGCGTAAAACTTGAGCATTCCAAAAGCGCGCTGATCAATGATAATAAGATGCTCGAACGGCTGTATGAAAAAAATAAAGAATATTATGAAGCGCTGAATGTCTATATTGCAGCCGGTCAGCTGAAGCTTGAAGAATTAAAACATCAAACCATACCCGAATTAAAAGAGAAATCGAAAACAGAACATCATCATATGGCCGTTCAGGATGTAAATGATATGATTCAGTTTGCCGACCGGCTGGAAAAGCGGGTTTATGATTTAACATTGAGCAGACAAATTACACTGCAGAGCGCCCCGCAAATCCGTTTAATCCAACACACAAATCAAGTGCTGGCGGAAAAGATCCAATCATCGATTATGACAGCAATTCCTCTTTGGAAAAATCAGGTTGCTATTGCGCTTACTCTGTTGAGGCAGCGCCGAGCCGTAGAAGCTCAAAAAAAGGTGTCAGCCACAACAAACGAACTGCTCTTGAAAAATGCCGAGATGCTGAAGGCCAACACGATCGAAACTGCCAAGGAAAATGAGCGCGGCTTTATCGATATCGAAACATTGAAACAAGTGCAGGACAATCTGATCGGAACGCTTGAGGAGACGCTTAAAATTCAAGAAGATGGCCGTTCAAAGCGCCTTCAGGCAGAAGAAGAAATAAGGGCAATGGAAGATGGTCTCAAGGCTAAGCTGCTGGACATGAAAGAAAACCAAAACCGTTTATCATAAGCAAGATAAACATTTACCAAAACGTCCGCCCTTTATGTAATCCGCCTTGAAGGGTATAATAAATGCAGAATGTCATACCGTCACCCGGGAGCACGAGGGTGACGAAGAAAATAGAGAAGATGACTAAAGGATCGGTTATATGAAGACACCTTTATATACAGCATTGGTGAACCATGCTGAAGGACATCATTATTCTTTTCACGTTCCGGGACATCACAATGGAGATGTCTTTTTTGATGAAGCGAAAACCTTTTTCGAAACGATTCTCAAAGTTGATCTAACTGAACTGACGGGTCTGGATGATTTGCATGAGCCATCAGGCGTCATCAAAGAAGCGCAGGATTTAGTTTCGCGGCTTTATGGCGCGGAAGAAAGTTTTTTTCTCGTCAATGGTTCGACCGTCGGGAATCTGGCGATGATCATGGCTGTTTGTCAGCCGGGTGACACGATACTTGTTCAGCGGAACTGCCATAAGTCTGTATTTCATGCGATTGAACTTTCAGGCGCCCATCCGGTTTTTTTGACGCCGGAAATTGATGAGGCGATGGCCGTTCCCACACATATATTGTACGAAACGGCAAAAGATGCAATTTCACAATATCCGCACGCTAAAGGAATCGTGCTGACATATCCCAATTACTACGGACATGCTGTTGATCTGAAGCCGATCATAGAAGAGGCCCATCAACACGACATTCCCGTTCTAGTCGACGAGGCTCACGGCCCCCATTTTGTGCTGGGCCATCCATTTCCCCAGTCGTCGCTGAAAGCGGGCGCCGATGTTGTCGTTCAGTCTGCGCACAAAACGCTCCCGGCGATGACAATGGGATCTTATCTGCATATTAACAGCCGCAGGATGAACAGGGACAGACTGGCATACTATCTCTCTGTACTTCAAAGCAGCAGTCCTTCTTATCCAATCATGGCATCTTTGGATATAGCCAGGGCATACGCCGAAGATATCTTGAAAACAAATCGAACAGCCGATATTGAGAAAGAGCTCCTCAACATGAGAGAAGCCTTTTCTCAAATAAACGGAGCCGAGATCGTCGAGCCGGCTGATGCCGGTATCCAGCAAGATCCGCTTAAGCTGTCTGTCAGATCAGCGTATGGCCACTCCGGTTTTGAACTGAAATCCATATTTGAAGCAAACGGCATCCATCCTGAATTGGCAGATGAAAGGCAAGTCCTGTTGATCCTGCCGCTTGAAGGAAAAAACAAGCCTGCGCCGGAACTGATCAGCACAATCAGCAAAGAAATCAGAGATACAGCTGTTCAACACGATTATCCTGCCGGAATCGGAATCCCTTCTGAAAAAGTCACAGCTTTGCCTTACCGGAAAAGCAAGTTGTCAGCCTTCAAAAAAGAATCGGTTCCTTTTACGGAAGCCGCGGGCAGAATAAGCGCGGAACCGGTCATACCGTACCCTCCGGGTATACCGTTGATTATGGCGGGTGAGAGAATAACAAAAGGGACGATCAGCCGGCTGACGCGGCTCGTCGATCTGAATGTACACATTCAGGGCAGCAATCAGCTCAAACAAAAGCAATTAACTGTATATATAGAAGAGGAGAAATCATGAACGGATTATTTATTACTTTTGAAGGGCCTGAAGGTGCGGGGAAAACGACAATCCTTCAGGCTGCGGCAGACCAATTGACGAAAAACGGCTATTCTGTTCTCGCGACAAGAGAACCGGGCGGCATTGAAATATCTGAACGAATTCGCGAGGTTATTTTAAATCCAAGTCATACGGCTATGGATCCAAAAACCGAAGCCTTATTATATGCAGCCGCAAGAAGGCAGCACCTTGTCGAAAAAGTAAAACCGGCGCTTGAAGAAGGAAAAATCGTCTTATGCGACCGGTTCATCGACAGTTCACTTGCTTATCAGGGGTATGCCAGGGGACTCGGCATTGATGAAGTATTTTCTGTTAATCAATTTGCGATCGGCAATATGATGCCTAATATGACGATTTATTTCGACATCGACCCGGAAGAGGGAATGAAGCGGATCAATATAAATCATGCCAGAGAGAAGAACCGGCTTGATCTGGAAAAACTCCATTTTCATCAGCTTGTTCAAAAAGGCTATAAAGAAGTTATGAACCGGTTTCCCGGCCGATTTCGGATCGTGGATGCCAGTCAGAATGTTGAACATGTGTTAAAAAGGGTAAATAACATCATTAAGGAAGTATTAAAAGAAAATCAGTTGTGACCTGTTTACCATTCATTGTTATAATGGTAGCAAGAGTATCCTTAAGTGTTTCCATCCAAAAGGGGGCTTTTCATATGAAGTTAATTATCGCTGTTGTTCAAGACCAAGACAGCAATAGGCTTTTAAAGGCTTTAACCGATCACAATTTTCGCGTGACTAAACTGGCGTCAACCGGCGGCTTTTTGAAATCGGGAAACACAACCTTCATGTTGGGTGTAGATGATATTCGAGTAGACAAAGCTTTAAGCTTGATAAAAGAAAACGGAAGCAAGCGCGATCAGCTGATTGCCCCTGTTTCTCCAATGGGCGGAAATGCCGATTCATATGTTCCTTATCCCGTTGAAGTTGAAGTGGGCGGAGCAACCGTTTTTGTACTGCCGATCGAGCAATTCCATCAATTTTAAGGGTTGAGGATATGAAAATAAGTCAAGAACTGCGTACAATGATAGAGAAACAGCAGACTCCGCCTGCAAGAGGAGAAAACGTTTCTGCTTCATTTAAAGAGAAGATGAATATACAAAGCGGCAAGCTACGAGTTGAACAGTTGACAATGCTTTTAACAGATATTGAAGCGTTCGGAAAACGCTTATCAAAGTCGAGGAACTTCAAGGATTTGGCCAGATTCAAAGGCTTGATCAAACGATTTGTAAAAGAGACCGTTGAAAACGGGCTGACGGTGGAGAATTCAAGAAGCTTCGATCTGTACGGAAACAGCCGGACATTGAGCATTGTAAAAGAACTGGACGAAAAGCTTGTGCAATTAACAGAGGACCTGATGGACCAAGAAAAATCTTCTATCGAACTTTTAGAACAGATTGGCGAAATCAAGGGTTTACTGATAAACCTTTACACATAGAGAGTGATGGTATGGCTACAACCTGGACAGAAATGCAGAAGCTTCAGCCACGGGTCATGAAGCTTTTGCAAAATAGTATAGAAAGAAACCGGCTTGCCCATGCCTATTTATTTGAAGGGCGCAAAGGGACGGGCAAATTAGACGCGGCAACCCTTCTGGCAAAAAGCTTTTTTTGCCTTGAAGACGGAGCGGAGCCATGTGAGTCGTGCCGGAACTGCCAGCGGATTGAATCAGGAAACCATCCGGACGTTCACGTCGTGCATCCGGACGGACTTTCGATTAAAAAGGGACAAATTCAGGCGCTTCAGGAAGAGTTTTCAAAGACCGGTTTGGAATCGCATAAAAAGCTGTACATTATCTCCCATGCCGATCAAATGACGGTCAATGCGGCGAACAGCCTTCTGAAGTTTTTAGAGGAGCCG
This sequence comes from Bacillus sp. PK6-026, assembly GCF_054161455.1. Lineage (NCBI taxonomy): Bacteria > Bacillati > Bacillota > Bacilli > Caryophanales > Bacillaceae > Bacillus > Bacillus sp. PK6-026. The sequence continues at coordinate 45,492 of NZ_CP096418.1, forward strand.
AGCAGCGATACAATCGCTGTTCTTTTAACGGAACAGCCGCAAAAATTGCTCGATACGATCATATCGAGATGCCAAGTTTTATCCTTTCAGTCGTTGCAGCCCGAATCAATTGAAAAGGAACTGATCAAACAAGAGGTCTCACCGAATATTGCTGCCCTTTTGTCGAATATGACAAACAATTTATCGGAAGCGCTCGAATTGAGTCGAAATGATCAGTTTGCAGAGTCGCGAGCGAAAGTGATAAAATTGTATGAAGTCTTACACCAGCGAAAAGGACATGCTTTTTTCTATATTCAAGATCAGTGGATGCCCTTTTTCAAGGAGAAAGACCACCAAGAAATGGGTCTTGATATGCTTTTATTTATATATCGCGACGTGTTGTCCATTCAGTTGGGACATGAAGATAAAATACTATTTCAGGACTTATTCCAATCATTAAAACAGCATGCGCTGCAAACAACACAACAAAGAGTGACAAACCAGATACTTGCTGTTTTAGAAGCAAAAAAAACGGCTTTATTCCAATGTGAATGCTCAAGGATTAATGGAGCACTTGGTTTTAATGCTGCAGGAGGGATAAGCTTGTACAACGTTATTGGTGTCCGTTTTAAAAAAGCGGGCAAAATATATTATTTCGATCCGAACGGATTTCAGATAGATAAAGACAGCTGTGTGATCGTCGAAACGGTTCGCGGTGTTGAATACGGGCAGGTTGTCATCGCCAACAAGAAAGTAGACGAGAACGATGTCGTGCTGCCTTTAAGAAAAGTGATCAGAGTTGCGGATGAGCGCGACCGCCTGATCGTTGAAGAGAATCAAGAAGCTGCGCTGTCCGCCTTTGATGTCTGCCAGAAAAAGGTTAACGAGCACGGCCTTGAGATGAAGCTGGTCGATGTGGAATTCACTTTTGACCGCAACAAAGTCATTTTTTATTTTACGGCTGACGGAAGAGTCGATTTTAGAGAACTCGTCAAAGATTTGGCGTCAATCTTTAAAACGAGAATCGAACTGAGGCAAATCGGCGTCAGGGATGAAGCGAAGATGCTGGGCGGCATCGGACCGTGCGGAAGAATGCTTTGCTGTTCCACATTTTTAGGTGATTTTGAGCCCGTGTCTATTAAAATGGCAAAGGATCAAAATCTGTCGCTGAATCCGACGAAGATTTCCGGACTATGCGGACGGCTGATGTGCTGTCTGAAATATGAAAACGATGAATACGAAACAGCAAAAGAACAGCTTCCGGATATTGGGGAAGTGATCGCCACGTCCAACGGCCCGGCAAAAGTCGTCGGCTTGAATATTCTTGAACGCATTCTCCAAGTTGAACTGACAGACTGTGACAAAGTCGTTGAATATACGTGGGATGAGCTGTTGCAAGAAGGTGTCGTATCTGCACAAACCACAGATTAACGAGGTGTGAAACCTTGGATAAAAAAGAATTGTTTGATACAGTGATAAGTTTAGAAGAACAAATCGGGTCCCTTTACCGCCAGCTTGGAGATCTCAAGCAGCATATCGGGGAAATGATTGAAGAAAACAATCATTTACAGCTTGAAAACGAGCATTTGCGCAAGAGGCTGGAAGAAACGGATCAAAGGCTAAAAAACGCAAAATCCGATGAAAAAGAGATAAAAGCAGAAAAGACAGGGCATGCTGATATTGGAGAAGGCCATGATAATTTGGCGCGCCTGTATCAGGAGGGTTTCCATATTTGCAACATCCATTACGGAAGTGTTCGCAAAGAAGGAGACTGCCTGTTCTGCCTCTCGTTCTTAAATAAAAAATAAGAAAGGCTTCCGGCGGAACGGAAGCCTTTTTAACGGTACAATGTGTTTAGGAAAGGGAAAAGACATGATTCAATTAAAAGACGATGAACGACTGGATTATTTACTTGCAGAAGATATGAAAATCGTGCAAAGCCCGACAGTTTTTGCGTTTTCCTTAGACGCCGTTCTGCTGTCGAAATTTGCATATGTTCCGATACAAAAAGGAAACATCATTGATCTGTGCACAGGGAACGGGATTGTTCCGCTGCTTCTCAGCACCCGCACAAAAGCCGCCATCACCGGGGTGGAAATTCAGGAAAGGCTGTATGACATGGCTCTCCGCAGCGTGGAATACAACAACCTACAAAAACAGATTCATCTCATCAGGGACGACTTGAACAATATGCCGCAGGTGCTCGGATATAATAAAGCTGATGTCGTCACATGCAATCCTCCTTATTTCAAGACGCCGCAAAAAACGGAGCAAAACTTAAATGAACATCTGGCCATTGCCAGACATGAAATTTACTGCACGCTTGAAGACGTCGTTCGCGTCAGCAGCAAGCTGTTAAAGCAGGGCGGCAAACTCGCTCTCGTTCACCGGCCGGGGAGGCTGCTCGAAATCTTTGAATTGATGAAGGCCTTCCAAATCGAGCCGAAGCGCGTCCAGTTTGTTTACCCGAAAAAAAGTAAAGAGGCCAACACCATTTTAGTGGAAGGAATAAAAGACGGCCGGCCTGACCTGAAAATTCTGCCTCCTTTATTCGTATATGATGAACAAGATCAATATACACCTGAAATAAGGAAGATTTTATATGGAGACGAGTAGCCATTATTTTTACGTGCTTTCGTGCCGGGACGGTAGCTTGTACGCCGGCTATACAAACAATATCGAGAAGCGCCTGAAAACCCATAATGACGGGAAAGGCGCGAAGTATACGAGGGCAAGGCTGCCGGTAAAACTCCATTATGCAGAGTGCTTTTCAACAAAGCGAGAGGCGATGCAGGCCGAATACTATTTTAAAAAATTATCGAGAAAGAACAAAGAACGTTATATAGAAGAAAAAAGACGGGAGGGTGTTGATTATCAACCGGCAAAAGAGCTTTGACCAAAAATCAGACATGGGCATGTTATATCTCGTTCCGACACCCATCGGCAATTTGGAGGATATGACATTTCGAGCGGTTTCTGTGTTGAAAGAGGCGGACATTATCGCTGCGGAGGATACGAGGCAGACGAAGAAATTGTGCCATGTATACGAAATCGAGACACAGCTTGTCAGCTACCATGAACACAATAAAGAAAGCAGCGGACACAAAATTTTGGAATGGCTGAAAGAAGGTAAAAATGTCGCGCTGGTCAGTGACGCCGGAATGCCGACAATATCTGACCCCGGGGCTGAAATCGTCCGCGATTTTATCGAAATGGGCGGTTATGTCGTGCCTTTGCCCGGTGCAAATGCCGCTTTGACCGCACTGATAGCCTCAGGCATTGCGCCGCAGCCGTTTTTCTTTTTCGGTTTTTTGGACCGTAACAAACGGGAAAGGAAAAAACAGCTCGAGGCTTTGAAAAACAGACAGGAGACGATGATTTTTTACGAGTCCCCGCATCGGCTGAAAGAAACCTTGTCAGCCATCAGAGAGGTATTCGGCAACCGGCAAATCGCATTGACAAGGGAACTCACGAAAAAATTTGAAGAGTTTATCAGAGGTTCGATCGAAGAAGCACTCACATGGGCTGAACAGGAACAGGTGCGCGGAGAGTTTTGCCTTGTGATCGAGGGAAGCCGTGAAGAAACGATCGAAGAGTCGTTCTGGTGGGAGCACCTTTCAGAAAAAGAACATGTCGAGCATTATATCAGCGAAGGATATCATTCAAAAGAAGCCATTAAAAAAACCGCGGTAGACCGCGGCGTTCCGAAACGGAAAATTTATGACGCTTATCATATTCAAAACTAAAAAAACCGCCCTTGCTTCGGCAAGAGCGGTTTTTGTATAATCAAAATAATTATTTTTGAGATTGAAGTTGTGCTTGAATTTCGTTAATGATTTGCTCAGCGCCTTCAGGGCTAAGAACCAATTTACCGCCTGCAAGTTTAAGGTTGTCATCAGAAACTTCACCTGTAACTTGGCAAGTCATGTTTGGTTTATATTTTTTCAAGATGATTTTTTCGTCATCTACATAGATTTCAAGAGCGTCTTTTTCCGCGATTCCAAGCGTACGGCGAAGTTCGATCGGAATCACCACGCGTCCTAGCTCATCAACTTTACGTACAATACCTGTAGATTTCATATTCATTCTCCTCCCGAAAGATTGTTATTTTTATAGGTGTTTATTATCTTCGTCATTATTCGACAAAATCCTTACAGTCCTAGCATAACAAGGTTTCCAATAAACGTCAATCATTTTCTTTTCTATTGTTTGTAAAAATTAGATCATATAGTCAAAAGACCTTGGAAGAACTGATGTAACAAGGGAAATGAAGATGATAAAACAGTAGGATCAATCAAAAAAAAGCCCTTAAATCAAGACTTTCGAACTAAGGTTTTTCCTCATATCGATTATATACGACATTATTCGACAATGAAAGCATTTTTTTGTCGAAGTATAATATTTCTTTCTGTTAAAAAATTTGTAATCGACCGTATTCATGATGGATCGACAATGTATATTTTCTTGAACTTGAAGGCTAAGATGGTATCATATAAAGAGGGATTATATATTGAGTATATACTGAATGAATACACATGCCGCTCTCGTCCTTTGGGCGGGAGTTTTTTGACATTTTAATTGGGAGGTTCCATCATGCCGCAAGAAAAAAATACGTTTTACATCACTACACCCATTTATTACCCAAGTGGAAAGCTACATATTGGACATGCCTACACAACCGTTGCCGGTGATGCGATGGCTCGGTATAAAAGACTGAGAGGCTTTGATGTCAGGTACTTAACAGGTACAGATGAGCACGGACAAAAAATCCAGCAAACGGCGGAGAAGGAAAATATTACTCCGCAGGAATTGGTCGATCGTGCGGCAGAAGACATTCAGCAGCTTTGGAAAAAGCTCGACATATCCAATGACGATTTCATACGGACGACAGAGGAACGTCATAAAAACGTGATCGAAAAGGTTTTTCAGAAGCTGCTTGACAATGGTGATATATATCTTGATGAATATGAAGGCTGGTACAGCATACCTGACGAAACGTTTTACACCGAAACCCAGCTCGTTGATGTTGAGCGAAACGAAAAAGGCGAGGTAATCGGAGGAAAAAGTCCTGACAGCGGCCATCCCGTTGAGTTAATCAAAGAGGAATCTTACTTCTTCCGCATGGGAAAATATGCGGACCGGCTGCTCGCTTTCTATGAAGAAAATCCTGAATTCATTCAGCCTGAATCCCGCAAAAATGAAATGATCAACAACTTTATTAAACCGGGTCTTGAGGATTTGGCTGTTTCCCGGACGACGTTCGACTGGGGAATAAAAGTGCCCGGCAACCCGAAGCATGTCATCTATGTTTGGATAGACGCGCTGTTTAATTACATTACGGCACTTGGCTTTAATACGGCAAACGATGAAAATTATCAAAAATATTGGCCGGCAGACGTTCATCTTGTCGGTAAAGAGATCGTCCGTTTCCATACCATTTACTGGCCGATTATGCTGATGGCATTGGACCTTCCGCTGCCGAAAAAAGTTTTTGCCCACGGATGGCTGCTGATGAAAGACGGAAAAATGTCTAAATCAAAAGGAAATGTGGTCGATCCAGTCACATTAATCGACAAATACGGACTTGATGCATTGCGTTATTATCTTCTCCGCGAAGTGCCGTTCGGTTCTGACGGCGTATTTACACCGGAAGGATTTGTCGAGCGGATTAACTATGATTTAGCGAATGATTTAGGCAACCTGTTAAACAGAACGGTCGCCATGGTCAACAAATACTTTGACGGCCGGGTTCAGTCATACGAAGGCCCGGTTACCGCTTTTGACGAACAGTTGTCATCATTCTCACAAAAGACAATTGAAGCGTACGAACAGGCGATCGAAAATATGGAGTTTTCTGTAGCGCTTTCTTCATTGTGGCAGTTTGTCAGCAGAACGAATAAATACATTGACGAGACAGCCCCATGGGTACTGGCAAAAGATAAGGACAAAGAAAAAGATCTTCAATCGGTCATGTACCATTTGGCAGAGTCGTTGCGCATCACTGCTGTATTGCTGCAGCCGTTCTTAACGCAGACGCCTGAAAAGATTTTTGCACAGCTCGGTGTTACGGATGCGTCATTGAAAACCTGGGACAGCATTAAAAGCTTCGGCCAGCTGAAATCGGTCAAAGTTCAAAAAGGAGAACCGTTGTTCCCGCGTCTTGAAGCGGAAGATGAAGTCGCTTATATCAAATCAAAAATGCAGGGAACGGCTCCAAAAGAAGAACCGAAACAAGAGGAAAAAGCAACTGAAAGGCTTCCGGAAATCACGATAGACGATTTTATGAGCACGGAGCTGAGAGTGGCTGAAGTCATCCATGCCGAACCCGTCAAAAAAGCGGACCGTCTGTTAAAGCTTCAGCTTGATTTGGGCTTTGAAAAACGCCAGGTCGTTTCAGGAATTGCCAAGCACTACAAACCTGAAGAGCTTGTCGGCCGGAAAGTCATTTGTGTAACAAACTTAAAACCGGTCAAACTAAGAGGAGAACTTTCTCAAGGCATGATATTGGCTGGAGAAGACAACGGCGTTCTGTCGCTTGCAGCGGTAGACAGTTCATTATCAAACGGAACGCGAATCAAATAAATGTTGGCAAAGGGTGTTCCACGTGTAACATTTCGTCGAACACCTTTTGTTTTTCGACAATATCTAAAAAAGGTGGCATTTTGATGTTATTTGATACACATGCACATTTAAATGCCGAGCAATTTAATGAGGATTTGGAAGAAGTCATTGCTCGGGCAAAGGAAGAAAAAGTGGAGCACATTGTTGTTGTGGGATTCGATCGTCCGACGATTAAGCGCGCAATGGAATTGATTGAAGCATACGATTTTATTTATGCTGCCATCGGGTGGCATCCGGTTGATGCAATTGATATGACCGATGAAGATTTGGCTTGGATCAAAGACCTCTCTGCCCATGAAAAAGTTGTGGCGATCGGTGAAATGGGACTTGATTATCATTGGGATAAGTCGCCGAAGGACGTTCAAAAAGAGGTGTTCAGAAAACAGATTGCTTTGGCAAAAGAAGTCGGCTTGCCAATCGTGATTCACAACCGTGATGCAACAGAGGATGTCGTTTCTATTTTGCGGGAAGAAGGGGCCGAGGAAGTCGGCGGGATCATGCACTGTTATACCGGAAGCGCCGAAATTGCACAAGAGTGCATAAATATGAATTTCTACCTATCTTTCGGCGGTCCCGTCACATTTAAAAATGCCAAAAAGCCGAAGGAAGTGGTCAAACAAATACCAAATGACCGACTTTTAATTGAGACGGACTGCCCGTATTTAACGCCGCATCCATACAGAGGAAAGCGGAATGAACCAAGCTATGTGAAGCTTGTCGCCGAACAGATTGCTGAATTGAAAGGGATGACTTATGAAGAAATAGCGGCCATCACCACAGAAAATGCAAAAAAACTTTTCGGCATCAGCTGACACGATTTGATATCGAGCCTTGTTCAAGCTTGTCTCTTCGGGGGACGGTTCTAAAAAGTTCTACATGTCTGTTTGCACTCATAGGATATCTTTGTCGACAAGTCTTTCTTTCTTTTATGAGGTGGTTTTCCCATAATAAAAGAGATGGCGGGCTTGCGGAGAAATAGAGAGGAGGGTTGACAGGCTTGTAGATACTCTATATAATCTCCCCGAGGAGAAGGAGGCGTTTTTCATCATACAAAAAATGAAAAAGCTGTTTTCCGTAAAGCTTAGCAAAAGCAGATGGATACTGATTGCTGCTGGACTGCTTGTCGCAGGAAGCGGAACTGCTTACGGAGCACATGAGCTCGCTAAACAGCAAGTCACCATTTCGATAAACGGGAAAAAGCAGGATGTTCGCACGAATGCGGAAACCGTAGGTGAACTGCTGAAAAGCTTAGACATCGAGACGAGGAAAGAAGATCACATCTCTCCCGCTGAAGATACAAAATTAACGGCGAACACGAATGTTGAGTATGTTGCCGCAAAACCTGTTCATTTCGCGGTCGACGGACAGGAAAAAGAAATCTGGACAACAGCGGGTACTGTCGGCAAACTGCTGAAAGATTTAAATCTAGAGTTGGCGGAACACGATCAAATTGAACCCTCAGTTGATAAAGAAATAACGAAAGACATGAAGCTGACTTTGCAAAGGGCTTTTAAAGTAACCGTAAAGGATGCCGGTAAAGATAAAGATATATGGACGACTTCGACTACGGTCGCTGACTTTTTAAAACATCATAAGATCAGCATAAAAGGCGATGATGAAGTTAAGCCTGCGCTTGATAAAAAGCTGACAAAAGATCAGGCGATTCACATTACTCGTATCAAAAAAGTCACCGATGTAGTGGAAGAGAACATCCCTTTTGAAGTCCGCAAAAAAGAGGACGATTCACTTGAAAAGGGGAAAGAAAAAGTTGTACGGGACGGTAAACATGGCAAGCTTAAAAAGCACTATGCCGTTGTGATGAAAAACGGCAAGGAAGTTTCCAGAGAACTGGTTAAAGAGGAAACAGCCGCTGAAAGCAAAGCCAAAATCATTGCTGTCGGTACAAAGCAAGCCGCAGTGGCTACAGTCAGCGCGAATGTATCGCGCGGAAATCAATCCTCAGGAAAAGAATTTTATGTATCCTCTACAGCTTATACGGCAAGCTGCAACGGATGCTCTGGCCACACTGCGACCGGCGTTAACTTGAAAAATAATCCGGGTGCTAAAGTGATCGCTGTCGATCCGAGCGTCATTCCGCTGGGTTCTAAAGTACATGTAGAAGGATATGGCTACGCGGTTGCAGCCGATACAGGCTCAGCCATCAAAGGCCGTAAAATCGATGTATTCTTTCCGAGTAAGTCTACAGCTTACCGCTGGGGTAACAAAAGAGTTAAAATCAAGGTGTTGAACTAAATATCATTTATTACGCTTCTTATATAAGCAGAGGGATTTTGCGCCCTCTGTTTTTTTGGTTATAATAGATCCATCTTGTTTTCTAATTAATTAGACGGTTTTATTACAAAAAGGTTTCAATAATTTTAAAAATGTAATAAAAGGTTTTTCACTATACGGAGGAAGAAATGAAGATTAAAGAAATCATTGTTGTCGAAGGCCGTGATGACACAGCAAAAATCAAATCGGCTGTTGATGCTGATACGATTGAAACGAACGGATCTGCCATAGGGGAAGACGTCATCAAACGGATTCGGCTTGCCCAGGAAACGCGCGGGGTCATTATTTTAACCGATCCTGATTTCCCGGGGGAAAAAATCAGAAAAACGATTGCAGAAAAAGTCCCCGGCTGCAAGCATGCATTTTTACCCAAGCATTTGGCAAAGCCTAAAAATAAGCGCGGAATCGGTGTTGAACATGCTTCGCTTGAGGCAATCCGCGAATGCTTAAAAACCGTTCAGGAGGAAATGGAGGCGACGGAACCTGAGATTGAGGCTCGGGATTTAATCGAAGCCGGCCTGATCGGGGGCCCTCTGGCAAAACAAAGGCGGGAGCGGCTCGGCGAGATATTGAATATCGGCTATACAAATGGGAAACAGCTTCAAAAGCGGCTGCAAATGTTTCAGATCAAAAAGAGTGATTATTTAAGCGCACTGGATGTTGTGCTGCGGGAGGAAGAGCATGAATAAAGATATCGCCACCCCAATTAGAACTAAGGAAATTCTCAATAAATACGGATTTTCATTCAAAAAAAGCCTGGGGCAGAACTTCTTGATTGATACGAACATATTGGACAGAATTGTCGACCATGCGGGAGTGACGGAGCGTACCGGCGTGATTGAAATCGGTCCGGGGATCGGGGCATTGACCGAGCAGCTGGCAAAGCGTGCGAAGAAAGTGACGGCCTTCGAAATCGACCAAAGGCTCCTGCCGATTTTAAAAGATACGCTTTCTCCGTATGATAATGTGACTGTCATTCACCAGGATGTCCTGAAAGCCGATGTCCGGGCGGTAATGGACGAGCAGTTTCAAGACTGCGATGAGGTGATGGTTGTCGCCAACCTCCCGTATTACGTCACGACTCCGATCATCATGAAGCTTTTAGAAGAAAATCTGCCGCTGAAAGGGATCGTCGTCATGCTTCAAAAAGAGGTGGCGGACCGAATGGCTGCGAAACCTTCTACAAAGGAATACGGGTCCCTTTCCATCGCGGTTCAGTTTTATACCGAAGCCAAAACGGTCATGAATGTGCCAAAGACTGTATTTGTCCCTCAGCCTAACGTGGATTCCGCGGTCATCAGGCTGACGCTGAGGGGAGAACCGGCTGTCGCGGTTCAAGATGAAGCCTTTTTCTTTCAAGTCGTAAAATCCAGCTTTGCACAGCGCCGAAAAACGCTTTTCAACAACCTCGTTAACAACCTGCCGAATGGCAAAGAGAATAAATCAAAAATTGAAAGAGCGCTTCAGGATTCACAAATCGACGGAAAACGACGCGGAGAATCGCTGAGCATTGAAGAGTTCGCCGTCTTATCTGACCGCTTGAGAGCAGTCCTTCTTTAATGGAGGGCTTTTTTTATTTGAAGCCGGGCTTTAAGCCTGATCAGGCTTGTCATCCGTTCACCACTTGAAGGGCGGGCACATAGGCTAAAGAAGCACCTTTACTTTTCATTGCTTTATATTCATCAGGATGGGGCTTAGTCTATGTGTGGAGTGAAAAGCATGCAATTTAAAATAGGCGATATGGTCGTCAGAAAATCTTATCGAAGAGATATCTTATTTCGAATTATACGAATTGATCAATCGGCAAATGGAGAACCTGTGGCCGTTTTGCACGGAGATGAGGTCAGATTAATCGCTGACGCATATTTAACGGACCTGGAAATGGTCCGCGAGGCTGAGCGGCAGATGAGAAAGCGGGAAGAAGAATCGAGAATGAAAGAATCCCTCGATCTTCTCCGCCAGGATTACAAACTCCTTCACAATAAACATGAGTACCGCGCCACAAACCAATATAACAATCAACAGCAGTACTTTCATATGCCTGGAAGAGTCCTTCATTTAGACGGGGATTCGGCTTATTTAAAAAAATGTCTGGCGCTCTATGAAAAGATCGGGGTTCCTGTATACGGCATTCATTGTTATGAAAAGAAAATGTCATCGGTCATCGAGGAACTGATCGATGAGTACCGCCCGGATCTTCTCGTCATCACCGGACACGATGCCTATTCTAAGCAGAAGGGTGATATTAACAATCTGGATGCCTACAGGCATTCAAAAGATTTTATCGAAACCGTTCAAAAAGCGAGAAAAAAAATTCCCCATCTTGATCAGCTTGTCATTTTTGCCGGCGCATGCCAGTCCCATTTTGAATCACTGATCAGAGCCGGTGCAAATTTTGCAAGCTCTCCGTCAAGAGTCAACATCCATGCGCTTGATCCGGTCTATATAGTCGCAAAAATCAGCTTCACTCCGTTTATGGACCGCATTAACGTCTGGGAAGTGCTCAGAAACACCCTGACGAGGGAAAAGGGACTCGGAGGCATTGAGACGCGAGGCGTGTTGAGAATCGGAATGCCATATAAAACAAAAGAAAACGATTAAACGAGCCCGCCGGATGGCGGGTTTTTGCCATACAGCCGAATGTTTTTACCTTTTTTTAAAAAAACATACATAATGAAACGAAAAATGAGGAAAATAAGGGAAAGTCGGCGTATAATTTGTCACAAATATTTTATTGACAGAGGCTTATGAACGTTGATATAATTTAAATTTTATTTGACAAAAATGGGCTTCTGGTGTATACTGAATATAGTGAGGTGGATGCAATGGCGAAAACGTTGTCCGATATTAAAAGATCGCTTGATGGACATTTGGGAAAAAGGCTGACGTTAAAAGCAAACGGTGGCCGCCGAAAAACGATTGAGCGTTCGGGCATTTTAGCTGAGACGTACCCTTCTGTTTTTGTGATACAACTAGACCAAGACGAGAATTCGTTTGAAAGAGTTTCATACAGTTATGCGGATATTCTTACTGAGACGGTTGAATTGAGATTTTCTGATGATAAAACCAGCTCAGTAGCCCTTTAATAAGCAGCGGACTTTATGTTTGCTGCTTTTTGTTTTGCCTTTTTTTATCCAGAATTTTTCGGGGAAGTTCTGCCCAAATCGAGCAAAGCTAATACATGTCACTTGTTTTATGATGAGTCAGACGGATGGTATGATACTTGAAAGGGGCTGTTTCGCATGGGCAGACGTCGAAGCATCATGTCAGAGGAATTCAAAAATGAATTGGCTAAGGATCTTGGATTTTACGACACGGTAAAAACCGAGGGCTGGGGCGGAATTCGGGCCAGAGACGCAGGTAACATGGTGAAGAGGGCCATTGAATTAGCCGAACAGCATATGGCTCAAAACCAGCAAAATCATTAAAACAGTGACATACGGAGGGCGCTTCTGTCCTCCGTTTTTTTCATTGATCTGCATTCAGCCGATCAGGTGCTGCAAACGCCTTGAGGATTCGCTGAAGGGGGCAATCGCGATCTGCGGGAATGACCGCATGCTAAGAGCGCGGTGTCCTGCACGTGCGCATGCATTTGTACGTCCTGTACTTCAAAATATGTTACAATGTGGATACTTATGTTTAGATGGAGAAGTAGGTGAATGGATTGCGTATTTTAGAGAAGGCGCCGGCTAAAATTAATTTGTCGCTCGACGTTCGCCGCAAACGTCCAGATGGGTATCATGAAGTAGAGATGGTCATGACGACAATTGATTTGGCGGATCGGATTGAATTAACCGAGCTGGCAGAAGATAAAGTAACGGTTTCCTCGCATAACCGCTTTGTTCCCGACGATCAGCGAAACCTTGCTTATCAGGCTGCAATGCTCATGAAAGAACGATACGGCATTAAAAAAGGTGTTTCTATATTTATTACGAAAGTGATTCCCGTTGCTGCGGGGCTTGCGGGAGGAAGCAGCGATGCGGCTGCCGTCTTCAGAGGGCTGAACCGGCTGTGGGATTTGAAGCTTTCGATGAATGAACTGGCTGAGCTTGGCGCTGAGATCGGATCTGATGTCTCCTTTTGCGTACATGGAGGAACGGCTCTTGCAACGGGAAGAGGAGAGAAAATCCGTCATATCGAGACTCCGCCGCACTGCTGGGTTGTGCTGGCAAAGCCGACGATCGGCGTATCAACTGCAGAAGTGTACAAGCAGCTGAAAGTCGATGAGATTGAACATCCGGATGTTCAAGGTATGATTTCTGCGATCGAAGAGAAGAATTTTCAAAAAATGTGTGACAAACTCGGCAATGTTCTCGAATCTGTTACATTGAATATGCATCCCGAAGTCGCGATGATCAAAAATCAAATGAAGCGGTTTGGCGCCGATGCTGTGCTGATGAGCGGGAGCGGCCCCACTGTGTTCGGATTGGTTCAATACGAATCAAAAGTACAAAGAATCTATAACGGATTAAGAGGGTTTTGCGATCAGGTTTATGCGGTGCGGATGATCGGAGAACAAAATGAACTTGATTAAATCCGTATGTTAAGTTATATTATTTTTAAAAATATTCGGATTTTGGAGGTAAGTGCATGAAGTTTCGTCGAAGCGGCAGATTGGTGGATCTGACAAATTATTTGTTGACCCATCCGCATGTCTTAGTGCCATTAACCTTCTTTTCAGAACGGTATCAATCTGCTAAATCATCCATTAGTGAAGATTTAACCATTATTAAGCAGACCTTCGAGCAGCAGGGGATCGGGACGCTTCAGACCGTGCCGGGAGCAGCAGGCGGCGTTAAATACATTCCAAAGGTAAAACGCGATGAAGCGGAGGAATTTGTAAAGTCGCTCGGTGAGTCATTGATCGATTCGGAACGGATATTGCCCGGCGGATATTTGTATTTAACCGATATCCTTGGCAAGCCCTCTGTATTAACGAAGGCCGGCAAGATTTTTGCTTCAGCTTTTTCAGACAGGGAGATCGATGTCGTGATGACGGTGGCGACAAAAGGAATTCCTCTGGCATATGCGGTAGCCAGCTACCTTGATGTGCCGACAGTGGTCGTCAGAAAAGACAATAAGGTAACTGAAGGTTCAACGGTCAGCATTAACTATGTGTCTGGATCTTCCAACCGCATTCAGACGATGTCTCTTGCAAAACGCAACTTGCAGACGGGCTCGCGCGTTTTGATTATAGACGACTTTATGAAAGCGGGAGGAACGATCAACGGTATGATCAATCTTCTCGAGGAATTCAATGCCCATGTAGCAGGCATCGGTGTTCTTGTGGAGGCTCAGGGAGTCAAGGAGCGGCTGGTCGATGAGTACATGTCCCTTTTGACTCTTTCTGAAATTGATATGAAGGAAAAAAAGGTGGAAATCCAAAACGGAAACTTTCAGCGTTTTTTTGCAGACAATGAATAGGAAATGGGGAGTTTGAGATGACAAAGGTTGTTCAGACAAAAGAAGCACCGGCGGCGATCGGACCGTATTCACAAGGAATTGTTGTCAATAACATGTTTTACAGTTCAGGGCAAATTCCACTGACCCCGTCGGGTGAAATGGTGACTGGAGACATCACAGAACAGACGCATCAAGTTTTCCGCAATTTAAAAGCCGTGCTGAAAGAAGCGAACGCCTCTCTGGAGACTGTCGTCAAAGCAACTGTGTTTTTGGCGGATATGAATCAGTTCGCAGAGGTGAATGAAGTTTACGGACAGTACTTCGATACCCACAAACCGGCGAGATCATGTGTTGAGGTGGCAAGGCTGCCGAAAGACGCGCTCGTTGAAATAGAAGTCGTCGCATTAGTAAAATAGAAAAAACTCCGAAAAGATGGTTTTGGTCTCCAAAATCATCTTTTTTGTTTGGAAAATTTGTCAATTCAGTGTTTTTTTATCCCAATATTACAAAAATATTTTTAATTATGCAGGAAAACAAAAAAAAACCGTTGAATAGTTACACTAATGTTTTTATATTGGGAAAAGGTGGTGAACTACTGTGGAAGTTACCGACGTAAGATTACGCCGCGTGAATACCGATGGTCGCATGAGAGCGATTGCATCCATCACGCTGGATCACGAATTTGTAGTGCATGATATTCGTGTAATTGATGGAAACAATGGTCTTTTCGTTGCGATGCCAAGTAAGCGTACACCTGATGGAGAATTTCGTGATATCGCTCATCCAATCAACTCAAGCACCCGCGGAAAAATTCAGGACGCGGTGTTAAATGAATATCATCGTTTGGGTGACGTTGAGGAAATAGAATATGAAGAAGCTGGAGCTTCTTAAAAAAAGAAGGGCTTATGGATAAGCCCTTTTTGTTTTGAAAAAAAATAATCTTATCATAATAAAATGACAATATATGGTTTGTGATTGCGTATAACAGAAACAGGAGGTAAAACATATGGCGGTTTGAGAATCCCATCCCGAAGGAATCAATTTGTCTCCCTGATCAGTGAATCCTAAATATACTCTGAATATCCAAAATATGCTGTCTTGATTTTCTGATTTCTCATTTTGGCTTGCTTGAAATCAACTCATATTTAGGATATATTTTTCTATGGATAATAGGGATAATGGAGGCCAATACATGGATAAGCGGTTTGCAGTTGTGTTAGCAGCTGGTCAAGGAACAAGAATGAAATCAAAGCTTTATAAAGTTCTTCATCCGGTTTGCGGAAAACCTATGGTCGAGCATGTTGTCGACGAAGCTCGCAAGCTATCATTAGAAAAACTTGTCACAATAGTTGGACATGGAGCCGAAGATGTCAAAAAACACCTCGGGGAAAAAAGCGAATATGCCCTGCAGGCTGAACAGCTCGGAACAGCCCATGCCGTTAAGCAGGCCAAGTCGATTCTTGGAAGCGAAAAAGGAACGACTATCGTCATTTGCGGAGATACACCGCTTTTAACTGCCGAAACGATGGAAGCCATGCTCAATGAGCACCAGAAAAAAGCAGCAAAAGTGACGATTTTAACCGCTGTAGCGGAGGATCCGACAGGCTACGGACGCATTATTCGCAATGAAAACGGCGATGTTGCAAAAATTGTCGAACATAAAGATGCAACAGACGAGGAAAGACTTGTCAAAGAAATTAACACAGGAACTTATTGTTTTGACAACGAAGCTCTTTTTCAAACGATCGAGCAGGTTTCCAATGACAACGTACAAGGGGAATATTATCTTCCGGATGTCATTGAGATCTTGAAAAATCAAGGTGAAACTGTAGCCGCTTATCAGACTGGCAACTTCCAGGAAACGCTCGGAGTCAATGACAGAGTCGCCCTTTCACAAGCGGAAATTTATATGAAGCAGCGGATCAATAAACGCCACATGCGAAACGGCGTAAGCTTAATCGACCCTGACAACACATATATTTCACCGGAAGCCGTCATCGGCAGAGATACCGTGATTTATCCCGGCACCGTTATTAAAGGGCGGGTTGTCATCGGTGAGGACGCGGTCATCGGACAGAACAGCGAACTCGAAAACAGTACGATCGGCAGCAGAACGGTTATTAAGCAGTCCGTTGTCGTGAACAGTGAAGTCGGTGACGATGTTACAATTGGACCGTTTGCTCATATCAGACCCGATTCAAAGATCGGCAATGAGGTAAGGATCGGGAATTTCGTCGAAGTGAAAAAATCGGAATTTGGTGATCGCAGCAAAGCATCTCATTTAAGCTACATAGGGGACGCGGAAATCGGAACGGATGTCAATCTCGGCTGCGGGTCGATTACCGTAAATTATGATGGGAAACATAAGTTCAAAACGAAGATTGAAAATGGGGCATTTATCGGCTGTAACTCCAATTTGGTCGCTCCGGTGACAATTGGCGAAGGCGCATACGTAGCTGCGGGTTCAACGATTACCGACGATGTACCAGGCAGGGCTTTGTCTATTGCCAGAGCAAGACAAGTCAACAAAGAAGACTACGCTGAGAACATACACAAAAAATAATCCTAAATCGGAGGTTTACCATGTCTAAATATGAAGACGACAATTTGAAGATTTTTTCTTTAAACTCAAATCCGGGTCTTGCGAAGGAAATCGCAGATATCGTCGGAGTTGAGCTGGGGAAGAGTTCTGTTAAACGCTTTAGCGACGGTGAGGTTCAAATTAATATTGAAGAAAGCATCCGCGGCTGCGACTGCTATGTCATCCAATCGACAAGCGCACCGGTGAACGAGCATATTATGGAGCTTTTGATTATGGTGGATGCGCTGAAACGCGCATCGGCGAAAACGATTAATATCGTGATGCCTTACTACGGCTATGCCCGTCAGGACCGTAAAGCCCGTTCCCGTGAGCCGATCACAGCCAAACTGGTGGCAAACCTGCTGGAAACCGCCGGAGCTACCCGTGTGATTGCACTTGATCTTCACGCGCCGCAAATCCAAGGTTTCTTTGATATACCGATCGATCATTTAATGGGTGTTCCGATTTTAGGTAATTATTTTGAAGAGAAAAATTTCAAGGATGTCGTGATCGTGTCCCCTGACCACGGCGGTGTGACGCGTGCCCGCAAATTGGCGGACCGCTTGAAAGCGCCGATTGCGATTATCGATAAACGCCGACCTAAGCCGAATGTAGCCGAGGTTATGAATATCATCGGACATATTGAAGGGAAAACAGCCATTTTAATTGATGATATTATTGATACGGCAGGAACGATTACGCTTGCGGCTAATGCGCTCGTCGAAAGCGGCGCAGAGGAAGTGTATGCATGCTGTACACATCCGGTTCTTTCCGGTCCGGCGATCGAAAGAATCGACAATTCGAAAATTAAAGAGCTCGTTGTGACCAACAGCATTGAGCTTCCTGAAGAAAAGAAAATCGCGAAGTTCAAGCAGCTTTCTGTTGCACCGCTTCTGGCAGAAGCGATTATTCGTGTGCATGAAAAACAATCTGTCAGCTTCCTGTTCGATTAATTTGCTGATTCTGGTTTAAAGTTTTGTCGTTATGGGTATGGTTTTAGAAAGACCAATCTAACGATAGGATGGTGCTGAACATGGCAATTTTAAAAGCGGAAGAAAGAACGGATTCCAGACGGTCTTCTTTAAGAAAGATCCGGCAATCCGGGTATGTGCCGGGTGTCATTTACGGAAGAAACCTGGAAAACAAATCCGTTGCGTTAGACAGTATTGAGCTTTTAAAAATTTTGCGAGCTGAGGGCAAAAATACGATTATCAACTTGGATATAAACGGAGACCAGCACTCTGTTATGGTGACTGAGCTGCAGACGGATCCATTAAAAGATTCAATTGTACATGCCGATTTTAAAGTGGTTGATATGGAAGCGGAAATGGAGGCGACGGTTCCTGTAAACCTTACGGGTGAAGCAGAGGGGATTAAACAGGGCGGTGTTCTTCAGCAGCCGCTTTACGAGCTGTCTGTCACAGCGAAGCCGAAGAACATTCCGCAAACGATCGAGGTCGATATTTCCAGTCTCGAAGTCAACGATGTTCTAACCGTCGGCGATATTCCGTCTAAAGGCGATTATTCATACAACCATGAGCCTGATGAAGTTGTTGCATCCATTCTTCCTCCTCAAAAGCAGGAAGAAACGGAAGCCGAATCAGCCGCTCAAGACGTTGAGGAACCAGAAAAAGGCACTGAAGAGGAAAAAGAAGAATAAGTACGTAAGACGTAATCCTCCCGCGGTTACGTCTTTTGTGCTAGAATGAGGGGAAATTAGGATGCTCCCCCTCAGTATGCTGAGGCAGGGTTTTGCTTAAGGGAGGATATAGAATAATGCTTGTGTTTGCAGGATTGGGCAATCCGGGTAAAACATATGAAAATACGAGACATAATGTAGGATTTATGACGATCGATGAGCTTTCAAAAGAGTGGAACATTCCGCTTGATAAAACAAAGTTCAACGGTCAATACGGAATCGGATTTGTTTCCGGCAAAAAGGTTCTACTTGTTAAGCCGCTTACATATATGAATTTATCGGGAGAATGTTTGAGGCCGCTTTTGGACTATTATGAGATCCCTGTTGACAATTTGAAAGTGATTTACGATGACTTGGATCTTCCGACCGGAAGAATCCGTCTGAGGACGAAAGGAAGCGCAGGAGGCCATAACGGCATCAAATCGATGATTCAGCATCTGGGAACAACTGAGTTTAACCGGATCAGAATCGGAATCGGCCGTCCGGTCAACGGCATGAAAATCGTCGATTATGTGCTTGGCGCTTTTACAGATGAAGAAGAGCCGGTGATACAAGAGGCCGTCAGACAATCGGCCAAGGCCTGTGAAGCTTCTCTGGAAAAACCTTTTTTAGAAGTCATGAATGAATTTAATGCTAAGGTATAAGGCAGAAGGGAACGGAACATACTAGTTTTAAAAAGACTCGGTATGGAGGTTCCTTTATGGCTTTACATTATTATTGCCGGCATTGCGGCGTTAAAGTCGGAAGTCTTGATCATTCTTATGTAAACAGTGAACAGTTAGGCTTTAACCACTTAACAAACGATGAAAGAAACGATATGATTTCTTATATGGATAATGGGGATTTACACGTGAAGACGATATGTGAAGATTGTCAAGAAGCGCTTGAGCGAAACCCGGATTATCACCAATATCATTCGTTTATTCAATAAATAGCTTTGGTGTAGAGACTAGACCAAAGCATTTTTCTATTTGAGGAAGAGAGGAGGGGCTCATTTGAACAATATTCAATCCTATATCACAAAAAGCGATGATTTTAAATCCATCGTCAACGGCTTGAACGAAGGGCTGAAGGAACAGCTGCTTGCGGGGCTCTCCGGATCTGCCCGGTCGTTATTTACAGCCGCTCTTACAAAAGAAACGAGACGGCCGGTATTTTTAATTACGCATAACCTTTATCAGGCTCAAAAAATTACAGATGACTTGACAGGGCTGATAAAAGATCAGCCTGTCCTATTATATCCTGTCAACGAATTGATTTCTTCTGAAATTGCGGTGGCAAGCCCTGAGCTGCGCTCGCAAAGGCTTGATGTCTTAAATCGGCTTGCAAGCGGTGAAACGCCTATCGTTATTGCTCCGGCAGCAGCCGTCAGAAGAATGCTGCCCCCTGTCGAAGTATGGCAAAACAGTCAGATTCGCATTGAGACGGGGCGCGACATCGACCCGGAACAGCTGCTTCAGAAGCTTGTTCAAATGGGGTATGAGCGTACGGATATGGTGGCGGCTCCAGGCGAATTCAGTATTCGCGGGGGGATTATCGATGTCTATTCATTGACCGAAGAAAACCCTGTCCGGATTGAATTGTTTGATACAGAAGTTGACTCGATTCGTATATTCAATACGGATGATCAGCGCTCACTGGAAACGCGCGATGAAGTAACGATCGGCCCTGCGAAGGAACTGATCGTGCGGGATGAAGATCGGCAAAGAGCGCTTGAACAAATCGATAAAGGTCTTGCCAACAGTCTTAAAAAGCTGAAGCTTGATAAACAAAAGGAAATTCTCGATCAAAATATCGCGGAAGATAAAGAGCGGCTCAAGGAAGGTCATATCGGCCAGGAAATGGTTAAATACCTTTCTTATTTCTATGAGAGGCCTGCTAGTTTACTAGATTATTTCCCGAAAAATACTTTGCTGATACTAGATGAGATCAGCCGTATTCATGAAATGGAAGACCAGCTTCAAAAGGAAGAGGCAGAATGGATTACGAGCCTGCTGGAAGAAGGGAAAATCCTTCATGATACAGCAATGTCATTTCCTTTTCACAGCCTCATTTCAAAACAGTCCCGCCCGATTTTGTATTACTCGCTGTTTTTAAGGCATGTGCAGCACACCAGTCCGCAAAACATCGTCAATGTTTCAAGCAAGCAAATGCAGAGCTTTCACGGACAAATGAATGTGCTCAAAAATGAGATTGAACGGTTTAAGAAATCGAAATATACAACGGTTTTTCTAGGGGACAGCAAAGAACGCGTCGAAAAACTTGCGTCTGTATTGTCCGATTATGAGATCGAAGCCGCCCAGGCCGACCAGGATGCAGCGCTTGCCCAAGGCCAGATTTACATTATGGAAGGCGGTCTTCAATCCGGCTTTGAACTTCCGATGATCAAGCTGGCCGTCATTACCGAAGAAGAACTGTTTAAAAAGCGTGTCAAAAAGCAGGCGCGCAAACAAAAACTGACCAATGCCGAACGGATCAAAAGCTACTCGGAGCTTCAGATCGGCGATTATGTCGTCCATGTGAACCACGGTATCGGAAAGTATTTAGGGATTGAAACGCTGGAGATCAACGGCATTCATAAGGATTACCTGAATATTCACTACCAGGGAAGCGACAAGCTTTACGTACCGGTTGACCAAATTGATCAGGTGCAAAAATACGTCGGTTCCGAAGGCAAAGAGCCGAAGCTTTATAAACTCGGGGGAAGCGAATGGAAACGGGTTAAGAAAAAGGTTGAAAGCTCTGTCCAGGATATCGCCGATGACTTGATCAAGCTTTATGCCGAAAGGGAAGCAAGCAAAGGTTACGCGTTTTCTCCCGACCATGAAATGCAGCGTGAGTTTGAAGCCGCATTTCCTTATCAGGAGACAGAGGACCAGCTGAGATCGATCCATGAGATTAAAAGAGACATGGAAAAAGAAAGACCGATGGATCGGCTCCTTTGCGGCGATGTGGGCTACGGCAAAACGGAAGTGGCGATCCGCGCCGCCTTTAAAGCGATTGCAGACGGAAAACAGGTCGCGATCCTCGTGCCGACTACGATCCTCGCACAGCAGCACTATGAAACGATATTGGAACGTTTCCAGGACTACCCGATTAATATCGGTTTGCTCAGCCGGTTCCGGACGAGAAAAGAAGCAAATGAAACGATCAAGGGCTTAAAAAACGGAACGATTGACATCGTAATCGGCACTCACAGGCTGTTGTCCAAGGATGTCGTGTACAAAGATCTTGGACTGCTTATCATCGATGAAGAACAAAGGTTTGGTGTCACGCACAAGGAAAAAATTAAACGCATTAAAGCGAATGTCGACGTTTTGACGTTAACGGCAACTCCGATACCTCGAACCCTTCATATGTCCATGCTCGGTGTCAGAGATTTGTCAGTCATTGAAACGCCTCCGGAAAACCGCTTCCCTGTACAGACGTACGTTGTCGAATACAACGGGGCCCTAGTCAGAGAAGCGATAGAACGCGAGCTGGCCAGGGGCGGTCAGGTTTACTTCTTGTACAACCGGGTGGAGGATATTGAAAGAAAAGCGGAAGAAATCTCGATGCTTGTGCCTGATGCCAAGGTGACGTATGCCCATGGGAAGATGACAGAAAACGAACTCGAATCGGTCATGCTGAATTTCTTAGAGGGAGAATCGGATGTGCTCGTCAGCACAACGATTATTGAAACGGGCGTTGATATTCCAAACGTCAATACCCTAATTGTATTTGACGCAGATAAGATGGGGCTTTCCCAGCTGTACCAGCTGAGGGGCCGTGTCGGGCGCTCAAACCGTGTAGCTTACGCTTACTTTACGTACCGGAAGGACAAAGTCCTTACGGAAGTGGCCGAAAAAAGGCTTCAGGCGATTAAAGAATTTACAGAACTCGGGTCAGGATTTAAAATCGCGATGCGCGATTTAACGATCCGCGGCGCCGGAAACCTTTTAGGTGCGCAGCAGCACGGGTTCATTGATTCTGTCGGTTTTGATTTATATTCGCAAATGCTCAAGGAAGCAATAGAAGCTCGCAAGGGAGATGTACCGCAAGCTGAAAAATTTGAACCGGAAATCGATTTGGAGCTTGACGCATATATTCCGCAGACTTATGTGACAGACGGCAAGCAAAAAATAGATATGTATAAACGGTTCAGAGCGATTTCAACCATTGAAGAAAAGAGCGAGCTTCAAGACGAGATGATCGACCGCTTCGGCGAATACCCGAAAGAAGTCGAATATTTATTCGCCATCGCAGAGGCGAAGGTATATGCCATCACCGAACGCGTCGAGCTGATCAAGCAGGATAAAGACGCCGTCAGACTGACGATTGACGAAAAAGCTAGTGCCGAAATAGACGGCCAAAAACTGTTTGAACTCGGCAGTAAGTACGGCAGACAGATCGGCCTCGGGATGGAAGGAAAGAAATTGAAAATTTCGATTCAAGTGAAAAACCGAAATCCGGAAGAGTGGATGGAAACGCTTCTCGAAATATTGAAAGGCCTTCAAAACGTTAAAAAGCAAACGATCGCTTCATCATAAAAATTTGTTGTTTCTCGCGTATATTACATTTGATGTGAAGGATACTAAAACCAATCAAGAGTGGAGAGTGTTACATAAGTACACAGCTCTGTTTATATCCACCAGATATATCATCAAATGAAAGAGAGGCAGCAGAGATGAAAGCAACTGGTATCGTACGTCGAATTGATGATTTAGGCCGGGTCGTGATCCCGAAGGAAATCCGCAGAACTTTGCGCATTCGTGAAGGAGACCCTTTGGAAATATTTGTGGACCGGGATGGGGAGGTTATTTTAAAAAAATATTCTCCGATCAGCGAGCTCGGCGACTTTGCAAAGGAGTATGCTGATGCGCTTTATGACAGCATGGGCCATTCCGTGCTGATTTGCGACCGGGATGTGTATATCGCAGTATCCGGGGGGTCTAAAAAAGACTATTTAAACAAATCGATCAGCGACATGGTCGAAAAGGCGATGGATCAGCGAAATTCTGTTTTGGAAGGAGACGCCAAGACAATTCAGCTTATTGATGGTATTGACGAAGAGGTTGCTTCTTATACCGTCGGTCCGATTGTTGCAAACGGCGATCCGATCGGAGCGGTTGTCATTTTTTCGAAAGACCAGTCAATCGGCGAAGTGGAACATAAAGCGGTTGAAACCGCCGCTGGTTTTTTGGCCCGTCAAATGGAACAATAGGTCTCATTCCTTTTATTTTGACATTCCTGCTCGAACGAGCTGGAATGCCGAAAGCGTTTTTCTCAGCTTGAATCAGCATCAGCAGTTGGAACAGCACCTTTTGGGCTGTTCTTTTTTAGTTCACAGTTGCAGGCGGGGTATGAGTCTTGAATATGGTATAATAAGCACGTTTCGTGCGCTTTTTAGAAAGCTGAGAGAAAGCGCATTGGAAGGAGCTTAAAGGAATGGGGTTTTTAAAAGGCCAAAGACAATGGATTTGGCAAGGCGCCTTTGTTTTATCATTGGCGGGGATATTATCAAAGATATTAAGCGCTGTATATAGAGTGCCTTTTCAAAATATAGTTGGAGATGTCGGTTTTTATATTTTTCAGCAGGTGTATCCGATGATCGGAATATCTGTGATGCTTGCCACCTCCGGGTTCCCGGTCATCATTTCAAAGTTGTTGAATGATTACGGGACGGCAAACCGGGCAAAAATTCTCCGGGTGTCTATGTTTTTTTTGTCGGTCGTGGGCCTTGGCTTTTTTCTTCTCTTGTTTGCCGGAGCCGAAGCCATCGCAGGGTTTATGGGTGATCCCGCCCTTGCCGGGGTGATCCGCGCCGTGTCGTTTTCTTATTTGCTGCTGCCGCTCGTGTCTTTGCTTAGAGGCTATTTTCAAGGAGGCGAACGGATGCTTCCGACGGCACTTTCTCAAATTGGAGAGCAGACACTCCGGGTCGGGGCGATCCTCATTTTGACGTGGTGGCTCGTCAAAAACGGCTTTTCCTTATATGACGCCGGGGCAGGGGCTGCCTTTGGCTCCCTTGTCGGCGGCCTTGCGGCGTTTTTCATTCTCGTCGTGTTTTGGGCCAAGCGTGAAAAGCAACCCGCTGCCGCCGGGATAGAGGCCGGTACAGGCGATATTTTGAAACAGCTGTGTCTGCATTCGGTTACGATTTGCACGGCCGGCCTCATGCTGATTCTCATCCAGCTCGTCGACGCAATGAACTTGTATTCATTGCTGGCCGGACAAGGAATGGACGAACTTCAGGCGAAACATACAAAAGGGGTGTATGACAGAGGACAGCCGCTTTTGCAGCTTGGAACCGTTTTTGCTGCGAGCATTGCGACAGCTCTTGTCCCGTCCCTTACAAAAGCGAAGAAAAATGGAGAAACGGCGGTTCTGGAGGAAAAGATCCGTTATTCGCTAAAAATGAGCTTCGTCATCGGCACTGGAGCAGCCGCCGGTCTGATATGCATTTTGGAGCCGGTGAATGTCATGCTGTTTAAGAACAGCGATGGAACGGCTGCGCTGCAGATTTTCAGCGTGTCGATTCTGTTTGCATCGTTGGCGATCACGATGACTGCTGTTTTGCAAGGACTCGGCAATACATGTCTTCCAGCTGTTTCCGTCTGCTGCGGCTTTTTTGTGAAAGCCGTATTGAACGAGCTCCTGATCCCCGGTTTCGGCATTTCCGGCGCCGCTTTTGCGACTATGATGTCATTCGCTACTGTCGCTGGACTCAATTTTTTTCAGCTGAAAAGGAAAGGCTGGATCAAGCTGCCGGAATACAGGATAGCGGGAGTTTTGCTGTCGGCTGTGATCATGTCGGCCGCTCTGGCGGTGTGGCTTTTTGCTTTTGAAGCGGCCATACCTCATGAAAACAGATGGATCGCGACTGCGGAAAGTCTTAGCGCCGTATTCGTAGGCGGCATTGTCTTTTTGTCCGGTATCTTCACATTACGCGTGTTTTCAGAAAAAGAACTTGAGCTTGTACCTTTTGGCAGCAAGCTCCTGACATTAAAACGAGAAAGGGGCGGCAGGCATGGCCGGTAAAATCACGGTAGTCGGCCTGGGGGCAGGCGATATGAATCAATTAACCCTCGGTGTATATAAACGGCTCACACAAGCGGAGGTTCTTTATGTCAGGACGAAAGACCATCCGTTAATAGAAGACCTGAAAAAAGAAATAGCTGAGATTCATTTTTTTGATGAGGTTTATGAAAAGCATGATCAATTCGAAGATGTTTACGAGGAGATCGTAGAGCGGCTGTTTGAGGAGGCGAAGCAGCGCGATGTGCTCTATGCCGTTCCGGGCCATCCGTTCGTCGCTGAAAAAACGGTTCAGCTTTTGCTTGAGAGGCGGGGCGCTCATCAGGCCGATGTCGTTGTCGAGGGAGGCCACAGCTTTATTGATGCGACATTAAATGCTTTGCAGATCGATCCGATTGACGGGTTTCAGTTTGTCGACGCCGTCCGGTTTTCCGCTGACGAAGTCGAGCTCCGTCATCATTTGATTATTTGCCAGGTATATGATCAAATGACGGCATCAGAGGTCAAACTGACGTTGATGGAAAAGCTCCCTGATGACTATGAAGTCGTCATTGTCACAGCGGCCGGAAGCAGTATGCAAGACATTCGGACAGTGCCTCTTTACGAATTGGACAGAAGTGTCGGTATCAATAATTTAACGAGCGTCTACGTTCCGCCGGTCAAAGACGAGGAGGTTCTGTACAAGGAATTTTCGATGTTCCGCAGCGTCATCAGGAAGCTGCGCGGACCGGACGGCTGCCCGTGGGATCGGAAACAAACCCATGAATCGCTCAAAAAATACTTAATTGAAGAATGCTATGAGGTGCTCGAGGCGATTGATGAAGAAGATCCCGACCACCTTGTTGAGGAGCTCGGCGATGTGATGCTCCAAGTTCTGCTGCATGCGCAGATCGGCGAGGATGACGGTCTTTTTACAATTGACGATGTGATTCGCGGCATTACGGCAAAAATGATCAGAAGGCATCCGCATGTCTTCGGAGAAGTATCTGTTCGTGATGAGGCCGACGTCATGGTAAACTGGGAAGAGATCAAGAAACAGGAGAAACAAGCGGACGATCCATCCCTTCTCGACGACATTCCAAAGCCGCTGCCTGCTTTGTCAAAAGCGAACAAGCTTCAGAAAAAGGCGGCAAAGACCGGATTCGACTGGTCGAATGTCCAGGATATTTGGGATAAAGTTCACGAGGAAATGAAAGAATTTTCTTCAGAAATTTCCGAAGCCGAACAGTCCAGCAAAAAAATGAAAGAAGAGTTCGGCGACCTTTTATTCGCTCTCGTCAACATCGGCCGGTTTTATAAAATTGAACCGGAAGAAGCCCTGGCGATGACAAATGCCAAGTTTTACAGAAGGTTCACGCATATTGAACAATCTGCAAAGCGCATGGGCAAGGATCTGGAAAGTATGACGCTTGAAGAAATGGACGAATTGTGGAATGAAGCGAAAGACATTGAAAGGAGCTGACAAGTGATGAGACTCGACAAATTTCTCAAAGTATCAAGGCTGATTAAAAGACGGACGCTTGCAAAAGAAGTGGCTGACCAGGGAAGAATTTCGATCAATGGCCAGCAGGCGAAAGCAAGCTCTGTTGTCAAAGCGGGAGACGAGCTTGCGGTGCGTTTTGGCCAAAAGCTTGTAACCGTCAAAGTCAATGAATTGAAGGATACGACAAAAAAAGAAGAAGCCGCTGATATGTATACCGTTCTCAAAGAAGAGAAGCTGGGAGGAGAATAGGCTTGTTCTAAAAAAATCCCCCGTCTCATACAATGCAGTATCGAATCTTTAGTATGAGGATATGGGGGATGAATCGATGAATGTATATTATGATCAGCACAACCCTTCCGGCGGGGCATCTGGTCCTGAACATAATGTGACGATGAAGGGCCGCAAGCTGCTGGATATATCCGGTGTCAAACAGGTCGAGAGCTTTGACAATGAGGAATTCTTACTTGAGACGGTCATGGGCATGCTGGCAGTCAGAGGCGAAAACCTGCAGATGAAGAATCTCGATGTGGAAAAAGGCGTTGTCTCCATCAAGGGAAGAGTGCTTGATCTCGTCTATTTGGATGAGCAGCAGGGGGAGAAAGCTAAAGGATTTTTTAGCAAGTTGTTTAAATGACGCTGACCACTCAGTTCTATACGATGCTGGCCATGGCCGGAATGGGGGCATGGCTTGGCGCTTCCCTTGACACCTACACCCGTTTCGTTGTCCGCTCGAAAACAGCAAGGTGGCTGTTGTTTCTCCATGACTTTTTGTTTTGGGTGGTACAAGGTCTCCTTTTTTTCTATGTTTTGCTGAGCGTGAATGAAGGGGAATTCCGAATTTATATCTTTCTGGCGGTCATGCTTGGATTTGCCGCTTATCAAAGCCTTTTTAAGCAGATCTATATCAAGCTTTTGGAATGGATGATTTCCTTTTTCATATTCATCTCCAGGCTGGTCTCAAAGATGATGCAGATGATGGTGTTTCGGCCTGTTGTATGGACGTTTCAAGCTATTTTTGCCATCATTCTCTTTACAATGAGAAATATCTATGTTCTTTTTCGTTTTTTTTGCGGTATGTTTATATAAGATATTAAAATTTGCAGGATATCCGATTTATTTTATACTATATCAATGCTGCAGGCTTCTTCCCGCCCCGGTTCGGGGATTGTTGAGACGCTTTTTGCAAAAAGGAGCAGGATTTTTCGAAAAGGGGAAGAAACTATTCATAACAATTAAGGCAAAACTTTTAAAAAAATGAGGGGAGGCCGTCTGGAATGAATGATCCCATGAGACGCAACATATCGCAAATACAGAACGAATACAAAGAGCAGATGGAGCGAAAACAGCAGCAGCTGAAAAGAAAAAGACGCGGTCTATACAGACGGTTGATGGTTTTCGGCGCCGTTGTGCTGCTGTCGGCGATTGTGATTGTCAGTTCTCTTTGGTCGCAGACTTCGGATATCAGCGCGAAGCAAGAGAAGAAAGAAGACCTTTTGAAACAATTGGAACAACTGGAAGCAAAAAAATCGGATTTGAAAGATGAGATTGTGAAATTAAAGGATGAGGACTACGTTGCAGAGCTTGCCAGAAAGGATTATTACCTCTCAAAAGATGGCGAAATCATCTTCAAGTTTGAAGATAAGAGCAAGTAGCCTTGTTGACACTTATTTTTTTCTTTATGTATAATTAAACAAATGATCTTTTTTAAGTCTAAGGAGGAGCACTTTTTTTATGTCGATTGAAGTTGGCAGCAAGTTGCAAGGGAAAGTAACAGGTATTACAAATTTCGGAGCGTTTGTTGAACTGCCTGGAGGATCAACAGGTCTTGTTCATATTAGCGAAGTAGCCGATAACTACGTGAAGGACATTAATGATCATCTGAAGGTTGGTGATCAAGTAGAAGTTAAAGTCATCAATGTTGAGAAAGATGGGAAAATCGGCTTGTCGATCAAAAAGGCTGTAGACCGTCCTCAATCATCAAGACCTGCGAGACCTAAAAATGATTTCCGCTCTAAAGAAACGTTTGAACAGAAAATGAATAAGTTTTTAAAAGACAGTGAAGATCGCTTATCGTCTCTAAAACGCAACACGGAATCAAAACGTGGAGGGCGCGGAGCAAGAAGAGGTTAACTTGCTGCTTTCTATATATACGAAAGGCATTCGTCTTATCCCAACGGATGCCTTTTTATTGTCTTATAAAATTTTTATTAAAATTTCTATTGACGGATAGGACAATCCTTTGTATTATAGAACTTGTGCGTTAAAAGAAATCAACAACATGGCGGTGTAGCTCAGCTGGCTAGAGCGTACGGTTCATACCCGTGAGGTCGGGGGTTCGATCCCCTCCGCCGCTACTTATATGAAGGCCCGTTGGTCAAGTGGTTAAGACACCGCCCTTTCACGGCGGTAACACGGGTTCGAATCCCGTACGGGTCATTCCGGAAACCGGCTTCTTCTGAAGCCGGTTTTTTTGCTGCATAAAAATACGCAAAATAACGGGAATGGACTCGACTTATCAAGAGTGATTGAAGCATGCTACAAAAAGCGTCGAACAGTTCTTTGAATTCATTACCTTCTTTTGACAAAATCCTATTTCATCTTTCGTTATAATGGCAAGCAACGAATAAACGAGTGGGAGATGAGAGCATGGAAAAAGCGGAAAGAAGAGTGAACAGCCCAATAGCTGGACCTGTTGTTCAAAAATTGTATTCATGGATTGGCAGCACGACGAAGCTTGTAATGCAGCATTTATATTCCCTCTTTTTTTATAAAGGGCTGATCTATATGATCATCGGTTTTTTATTGGGACGAGCCTTCATTCTGTCAGAGGTCATTCCCTTTGCTCTTCCATTTTTCGGAGCGATGCTTTTAATTAAAAAAGATAAAGCTTTTCTTGCATGCCTGGCACTTCTTGCCGGGGCTCTGAGCATATCGCCTCAGCATTCGCTGTTCGTGCTTGCGGCTCTGTTTGCATTTGCGATATGTTCCAAAATGACGTCTCTTATTATAAAAGATCGCGTCAGAACGCTGCCTGTCGTCGTCTTTTTAGCGATGGCTGTGACAAGATGCGGATTCGTATATGCCGAATACGGAACGGTTTCGGGTTATCACTATATTATGGCTTTTGTTGAAGCCGGGTTATCGTTTATCCTCACACTGATTTTTTTACAAAGCCTGCCGATTGTTACATCAAAGCGGGCGAAACAGTCGCTGAAAATTGAAGAGATCATTTGTTTTATGATTTTAATCGCTTCTGTTCTCACAGGTTTGACAGGCGTTTCTTTTCAAGGCATGCAGGCTGAACTGATATTGGCCCGTTATGTCGTGCTCGCTTTCGCGTTCATCGGGGGCGCGAGTATCGGCTGTACAGTCGGTGTTGTGACCGGGCTGATCCTCAGCCTTTCAAATATCGGCAATTTATATCAGATGAGCCTGCTGGCTTTTTCAGGCCTTCTCGGCGGTTTGTTAAAAGAAGGAAAAAAGTTCGGTGCTGCGGTCGGCTTATTGATCGGATCTCTATTGATTTCTCTGTACGGAGAAGGTTCAGCTGAACTTGTGCCGACGCTTTATGAATCACTGATTGCAATCGGTCTGTTCCTTTTAACCCCTCAGTCGATTACGAAAAAAGTGGCTAAGTATATACCGGGAACGACTGAACACGCTCAGGAACAGCAGCAATATGCAAGAAAAATCCGCGATGTCACCGCGCAGAAGGTCGATCAGTTTTCGAGTGTTTTTCACGCATTATCCGAAAGCTTCGCTACCTTTTATCATTCGGTTCCGGATGATGAAGGAAAAGAAAAAGAGATCGATCTGTTTTTGAGCACTGTAACAGAACACTCCTGCCAGTCCTGTTATAAAAAAAACAAGTGCTGGGTTCAGAACTTTGATAAAACATATGACTTGATGAAACGAGTTATGCAGGAAACAGAAGAAAAGCAATATTTTAAAAACCGCAAGCTGAAAAAGGAGTTTCATCAGCACTGCTCCAAATCAAAGCAAGTAGAAGCGCTGATGGAAGACGAGCTGTCTCATTTTAGGGCAAACCAGACATTAAAACAAAAGGTGCATGACAGCAGGCGTCTCGTCGCAGAGCAGCTGCTCGGGGTTTCTCAGGTCATGGCGGACTTTTCTCGGGAAATAAAAAGGGAGAGGGAGCAGCATTTTATTCAAGAAGAACAAATTCGGGATGCGCTGCAGCATTTCGGCATTGAAATTCAACAAGTCGAAATTTACAGCCTAGAGCAGGGAAATATCGATATCGAAATGAGTATCCCGTATTGCAACGGCCACGGGGAGTGTGAAAAAATCATCGCTCCGATGCTGTCCGATATTTTGGAAGAACAAATTATCGTCAAAGCGGAACAGTGCGCCGGCCATCCGAATGGATATTGTCATGTTGCTTTCGGTTCGGCGAAGTCATACAGGGTGGTGACGGGAGCCGCACATGCAGCAAAAGGAGGAGGGCTTGTCTCCGGCGACAGCTACAATATGATGGAGCTCGGCACCGGCAAATATGCGGCCGCCATCAGCGATGGTATGGGAAATGGCGCAAGGGCCCATTTTGAAAGCAATGAGACGATCAAGCTGTTGGAAAAGATTCTTCAGTCGGGCATCGACGAAAAAGTGGCGATTAAAACGATCAACAGCATTCTTTCATTAAGGACGACAGATGAAATATATTCGACATTGGATTTATCGGTCATCGATCTTCAGGATGCGAGCTGCAAGTTTTTGAAAATCGGCTCCACCCCGAGCTTTATTAAAAGAGGCGATCAGATTATCAAAGTGCAGGCCAGCAATCTGCCGATCGGCATCATTACAGAATTCGATGTTGATGTAGTCAGCGAGCAATTAAAAGCGGGAGACCTTTTGATTATGATGAGCGACGGAATCTTTGAAGGGCCTAGACATGTTGAAAATCATGATCTGTGGATGAAGCGTAAATTGAAATCTCTGAAAACCGAGGAGCCGCAGGAAATCGCCGACTTGATCATGGAAGAAGTGATTCGGACAAGGTCGGGTCTGATTGAGGACGATATGACGGTGATTGTTATCAAGCTGGACCATAATACGCCAAAGTGGGCCTCCATTCCGGCGCCGTCTTTTTTCCAAAAGAATCAAGAGATTTCTTAGCCTTCGTATAAATCAAATTTCTTCTGGCGATGATGGAACTAAATCAAGATATCTTTGTCCAGGAGGAATAAAAACGATGAAAAAGGGGCACTTGAATCAAATCCTGCTTTTGACGGACGGCTGTTCAAACCGCGGCGAAGACCCGCAGGCCATGGCCGCCTTTGCGAAGGAGCAGGGAATTACCGTGAATGTTATTGGGATTATGGACGAGCATGAAATGGATCAGGAGGCGATGAAAGAAGTTGAAGGGATCGCCCTCGCAGGCGGGGGAGTTCACCAGGTTGTTTACGCGTCGCAGCTGTCGCAGACTGTTCAAATGGTGACAAAAAAGGCGATGACGCAAACCCTTCAAGGCGTTGTCAATAGTGAGCTCAAACAAATTCTCGGCAAGCATACCGAAATGGATGAACTGCCTCCTGATAAACGCGGTGAAGTTATGGAAGTCGTAGATGAGCTCGGTGAGACCGTACATCTTCATGTATTGGTTCTTGTCGATACAAGCGCGAGCATGAATCCGAAGCTGCCGACTGTTAAAGAAGCATTGATAGACCTTTCCATCAGTCTCAATTCAAGAATCGGCGAAAATGAATTTGCGATGCTTATATTTCCCGGGAAAAAACAAGAGGTCGAGCTTGTGCTTGATTGGACCCCGAAGTTTGAATCTCTTTCTTCAATATTTTCCAAGCTTTCAGCCGGCGGCATTACGCCGACAGGACCCGCAATACGAGAGGCGATTCAGCATTTTAACAAAATCGGCTCAAGAAGGAGAATGTTAGAAGACGATGAAAAACACTTCGACGAGTTTGGCGGCTAGTCTAAAGCCGGGTGCAGCCGTTGTTGGAAAGTGGAACAATCATTCCTACAAGATCATCAGACAGCTTGGAAAAGGGGCGAATGGCGTTGTATATCTGGCCGATTCGGGAAAGGGCCGCGTTGCATTAAAAGTGAGCGATGACAGCCTGTCCATTACCTCGGAAGTGAATGTTCTGAAATCTTTCTCAAAGGCCCAGGCAAAAGCAATGGGGCCTTCTTTTTTTGATGTGGATGACATGATGGTTGCGGGTGCGGGCAAAAAACTTTCATTTTATGTCATGGAATATATTGAAGGTCCGCTTCTTTTAAGATATGTAAACGAAAAAGGCGAGGAATGGATACCGGTGCTAATCAGCCAGCTTCTCTCAAGTTTGTCGGCCATTCATCGCGAAGGATGGGTGTTTGGAGATTTAAAGCCCGAGAATTTAATCGTGACGGGCCCGCCGCCGCAAATCCGCTGCATTGATGTGGGCGGGACGACAAAAGAAGGCCGGGCAATCAAGGAATATACAGAGTTTTTTGACAGAGGCTATTGGGAATTTGGAACCCGTAAGGCTGAGCCTTCGTATGATCTGTTTTCAGTCGCCATGATTATGGTGAACTGTGCGGTGAAAAAAGAATTTAAAAAGACAGCAAGACCTCAGGAACAGCTTATGTCAGTCATCGACGGACAGCCGTTTTTAAAGCGGTATAAGCCGGTTCTTGCTTCTGCTTTAAAAGGAAGCTATCGAACAGCTGATGAAATGAAGGGAGACCTCCTGGCAATCGGACGGCCGGCCAGAATGCAAAGCAGCCGCCAGTCGAGAACCGCCCGCTCTTCATCGGCATCCGCCCCGTCTCAAGGCCCGCGGCATAAGCGGGGGACGCCTCAGCAGCAAATGTTAAGAAGCGGGCGCAGAAAGCAAAGAATCAGTTCTAAATCCGGCGGTGTTTTTGAAACGCTGCTGATCGTCGTAAGCGTTCTTGCCCTTTACTTTGCGTATATCGTTCTCTTTTTTATTTAGCTCTGCTTTGCTGGCGGATAGCTCTTCTTTGCAGGGACCGATTGAAAGTGTTAGGATATTTATATCTTTTGAAATACACCCTGCTCTTAGTGGGAGGACATTGTGAAAAGTATTGAAGATTTCATGAGAAAATACGAACTGTCATTTGATGGAGCGACACTGGTTGCAGGCGTCTCCGGCGGGCCTGATTCGATGGCGCTGCTGCATGCTCTGCAACGTACGGTTCCTGCCTCGGCGACGCTGATTGCCGCACACGTCGATCATATGTTCAGAGGCGAAGAGTCTGAGCATGATATGCGGTTCGTTCAGGACTACTGCGAGGCGGAAGGCATACAATGCGAGGCGGTGCAAATCGATGTCCAGACATTTGCCGCGGAAAACAATCTGAATAAACAGGCTGCTGCGAGAGAATGCCGGTATGCGTTTTTTCAAGAATTAATGAAAAGGCGCCGGGCTGAATACCTGGTTCTGGCTCATCATGGCGATGATCAGGTGGAAACGATGCTGATGAAGATGGCAAAAGGCACTGTCGGGCTCGGGCTTGCTGGAATTCAGCCAAAGCGCCGTTTTGACAGCGGCTGGCTGCTTAGGCCGTTTCTAAGGCTGTCAAAGGATGATCTTTTGGCTTACTGCAAAGAGAATCGAATACCGTATAGAACCGATCCGAGCAACAGTGAGGATGATTACACAAGGAACCGGTTCAGGCACCATGTTCTCCCTTTTCTGAAGAAAGAGTCGGAAGATGTCCATAAAAGGTTTCAATCCGTCAGTGAATTCCTGACAGAAGACGAATTATACTTACAGGCATTAACGAAAGACAAAATGAATACAGTAATCACAAGCAAGTCAAGTTCCGGTGTCGAAATCAGCATCGATCGGCTTCTTGCGCTCCCTATGCCTTTACAAAGAAGGGGAGTTCATCTAATATTAAACTATCTTTATGAAAACGTTCCATCAGCGTTTTCAGCCCATCATATTCAAGTGTTTCTGGATTGGATTTCACAAGGTGGACCATCCGGTTCCCTTGATTTTCCGAATGGGCTAAAAGTTGCAAAATCTTATCATACATGTTTGTTTACATTTCAGCGTTTACAATGTGAAAATGTTTCCTATCATTATGAAATAAGCGGGGCAGACGAAGAAGAACTGAAGCTTCCCGACGGCTCCTCCCTTCATGTGAGCGGACCCGGTTCAACCCGGAAACCGCAAGGAAACGATGTTTTTGCAACAAGTCCCAAGCAGGTTCAATTCCCCCTTTATGTACGGACAAGGCAAAACGGAGACCGAATCAAACTTAAAGGGATGAACGGCTCAAAAAAGGTTAAAGATATATTTATTGATGAAAAAGTGCCTCTTGCGAAAAGAGACAGCTGGCCCATTGTAACAGACGCGGTTGGAAACATTATTTGGATACCTGGTCTGAAAAAAACCATTTTTGAGGAACTTGATGTTACAAACAATGATCGCATTGTATTACAATATAGACAGCATGAAAAGTGTAGGGGGCTAGCAAAGAATGAAACAGGATATTGAAAATATCTTGATCTCAGAAGAAGAGATCCAAAAGAAAGTCAAGGAGCTGGGCGCAACTCTGACAGAAGAGTACAGCGGCAAGTTTCCGCTGGCAATCGGTGTGTTAAAGGGAGCCATGCCGTTTATGGCTGATCTTTTGAAGCATATTGATACATATTTGGAAATGGATTTCATGGATGTATCAAGCTACGGCAGTTCAACGGTTTCTTCCGGAGAGGTAAAAATCATTAAAGATTTGGACACATCTGTAGAGGGCCGTGACATCTTAATTATTGAGGATATCATCGACAGTGGGCTGACCTTGAGTTATCTTGTAGAGCTTTTCCGATACCGCAAAGCAAAATCGATTAAGATCGTAACCCTTCTTGATAAACCAAGCGGACGAAAAGCGGATATCAAAGCGGATTACGTCGGCTTTGAAGTTCCCGATGCATTCGTTGTCGGATATGGTCTCGATTATGCTGAACGCTATCGTAACCTTCCGTACATCGGAGTGCTGAAACCTGCGGTTTATGAGAGCTGATTCGGGCTTGTTAGCGAAAGGGATATCTGTTGTATTGGAACGATTTTCTATGATACTATTGAACATAGTTGTGCTTACTGTGGGAGGAGGTAAGGAATGAATCGGGTCTTCCGTAATACCATTTTTTATTTACTTATTTTATTAGTTGTGATCGGAGTTGTGAGCTACTTCCAAACCGCAAATCCGAAAACAGAAAATATGACGTATAGTGACTTTGTTTCAAACCTAGATAAAGGGAAGGTTGAAAATGTCTCCATCCAGCCTGTCAGGGGCGTGTACGAGGTTCGGGGACAGCTGACGACCTATGAGAAAGATCAATATTTCCTGACCCATGTTCCTGAAGGAAAAGGGGCAGATCAAATCATTGATCAAGTGAAAAAAACGAAGATACAAGTAGAACCTGCACAGGAAGCAAATGGATGGATGACGTTCTTTACCACCATCATCCCTTTTGTTATTATCTTCATTCTTTTCTTCTTCCTGCTTAATCAGGCTCAAGGCGGCGGAAGCCGTGTTATGAACTTTGGAAAAAGCAAGGCGAAGCTCTATACAGAAGAAAAGAAACGCGTCAAATTCAAAGATGTGGCAGGAGCGGATGAAGAAAAACAAGAGCTTGTGGAAGTCGTTGATTTCCTCAAGGATCCCCGCAAGTTCGCTGAACTCGGAGCAAGGATTCCGAAAGGCGTGCTTTTGGTCGGACCTCCGGGTACCGGTAAAACATTGCTGGCGAAAGCTTGTGCCGGAGAAGCAGGGGTGCCTTTCTTCAGCATCAGCGGTTCTGACTTCGTTGAA
The DNA here is from genome assembly GCF_054161455.1 of Bacillus sp. PK6-026. Classification (NCBI taxonomy): domain Bacteria; kingdom Bacillati; phylum Bacillota; class Bacilli; order Caryophanales; family Bacillaceae; genus Bacillus; species Bacillus sp. PK6-026. Next base: position 82,368 of record NZ_CP096418.1, read on the forward strand.
ATGTTCGTCGGGGTTGGTGCATCACGTGTTCGCGACTTATTCGAAAACGCTAAGAAAAATGCACCGTGTCTGATTTTCATCGATGAAATTGATGCTGTCGGACGCCAGCGGGGAGCAGGTCTTGGTGGAGGGCACGATGAACGTGAACAGACGCTCAACCAGCTTCTTGTTGAAATGGACGGATTCAGCGCCAATGAAGGAATCATCATTATCGCTGCGACAAACCGCGCCGATATTTTAGACCCTGCATTGCTGCGTCCGGGACGTTTTGACCGTCAAATTACAGTTGACCGCCCAGATGTTAAAGGCCGTGAAGCTGTACTTCAAGTACACGCAAGAAACAAGCCGCTTGATGAATCCGTAAACTTAAAAGCGATCGCGATGCGGACGCCTGGATTCTCAGGTGCAGATCTTGAAAACCTTTTAAATGAAGCGGCTCTCGTAGCAGCGCGTCAAGATAAGAAAAAGATCGATATGCGAGACATCGATGAAGCGACAGACCGCGTCATCGCCGGACCTGCAAAGAAAAGCAGGGTCATTTCGAAAAAAGAACGCAATATCGTGGCTTATCACGAGGCGGGACACACTGTAATCGGACTTGTCTTGGATGAAGCGGATATGGTGCATAAAGTAACGATCGTACCGCGCGGCCAAGCGGGCGGATACGCCGTTATGCTTCCTAAGGAAGACCGTTATTTCCAAACCAAACCCGAACTTCTCGATAAGATCGTCGGCTTGCTTGGAGGCCGTGTAGCTGAAGAGATCATCTTCGGTGAGGTCAGCACGGGTGCCCATAACGACTTCCAGCGCGCTACAGGCATTGCCAGACGAATGGTAACTGAATTCGGTATGTCTGAAAAGCTCGGTCCTCTTCAATTCGGACAATCGCAAGGCGGGCAAGTGTTCTTGGGACGCGATTTCAACAATGACCAAAACTACAGCGACGCGATTGCGTATGAAATCGATAAAGAAATTCAGCGCTTCATTAAGGAATGTTATGAACGTGCAAAAACAATCCTTACTGAAAATCGCGACAAACTTGAGCTGATCGCTCAAACATTGTTGGAAGTTGAAACGCTCGACGCTGAGCAAATCAAACATTTGTCTGAGCACGGAAGACTTCCTGATCGCACATATTCGGATGATCAGGAAAAGACAGACGATGTGAAAGTCAACATCAATAAACGAGATGACGAAGAAAAAAACGAGGATGAGAAAGAATAACGACTTATTTCCGCCTCTTCAGGAAAACTGCCAAGCTCTGCTTTTGGCAGTTTTCTTTTTTTATGGTTAAAAAACCTCTTTGGAAAATCTTTGTTCACTACGATTTGATTCGTTTACAAACAGAATCGGCATCGTGTATTGTATGATGGTAGAATGTTTTATGCCCAAGTAAGAGAAACTAGTCAAAAGTGGTGATCAGAATGTTGCTTGTTATAGATGTGGGAAATACAAACACCGTCCTTGGCATCTACCACGAAGGAGAGCTCGAATATCATTGGCGGATTGAGACAAGCCGCCATAAAACGGAAGATGAATTCGGCATGCTTCTTCGTTCTTTATTTGATTATGTCGGACTGATGTTTGACCAGATCGAAGGAATTATTATTTCATCAGTTGTACCTCCGATCATGTTCTCCCTCGAAAGAATGTGTATTAAATATTTTCAGATCGAGCCTCAGATTGTCGGTCCGGGAATGAAAACAGGATTAAACATAAAATACGATAATCCGAAAGAAGTCGGAGCAGACCGCATTGTAAATGCAGTGGCGGCTATTCATCTCTATGGGAGCCCCCTGATTGTCGTTGATTTTGGAACCGCTACGACGTACTGTTATATTAACGAGCGCAAGGAGTACATGGGCGGTGCGATCGCGCCGGGCATCACGATTTCAACTGAAGCGCTTTATTCGAGAGCTGCCAAGCTTCCCAGAATTGAAATTGCACGGCCCGATCATATTGTCGGCAAAAGTACGGTCAGCGCGATGCAGTCCGGAATCCTTTACGGCTACGTCGGACAGGTTGAAGGCATTGTCAAACGGATGAAATGGCAGTCCAAGAAAAATCCGAAAGTCATTGCGACGGGAGGTCTTGCTTCCTTGATAGCAGACGAATCGGACTGCATCGATATCGTTGACCCGTTCCTTACATTGAAGGGACTAGAGCTTATTTATGAACGGAATCGTGTTGAAAGTGTATAGGAGGATGAGGTATGGATTATTTAGTGAAAGCCATCGCATATGACGGCAAAGTGAGAGCATATGCAGCGAATACAACAGAAACGATTCATGAAGCCCAAAGAAGGCATAACACATGGCCTACCGCTTCCGCCGCTTTAGGAAGAACGATGACGGCGGCTGTCATGCTCGGTGCCATGCTGAAAGGCGAAGACAAGCTTACCGTCAAGATTGAAGGAGGCGGACCTATCGGCGCGATTGTCGCTGACGGAAATGCAAAAGGAGATGTCAGGGGCTACGTGTCCAATCCGCACGTTCATTTTGACTTAAATGAACACGGCAAACTGGACGTCAGAAGAGCCGTCGGTACGTCCGGCACACTAAGCGTAGTAAAAGATCTCGGTCTCCGCGATTTATTTACAGGCCAGGTTGAGATCGTTTCCGGAGAAATCGGCGAGGATTTTACATATTATCTCGTATCTTCTGAACAGGTTCCTTCTTCGGTGGGGGTAGGGGTGCTCGTCAACCCCGACAATACGATTTTAGCTGCAGGCGGATTTATCCTTCAGCTGCTGCCGGGCACGGACGATGAAACAATCACGAAGCTTGAAACAAACCTTTCTCAAGTGGAGCCCATTTCAAAGCTGATTCAGAAAGGTTTGACACCTGAGGAAGTGCTGGCTGCGGTATTGGGAGAAGAACCGGAAATACTGGAAACCGTTCCTGTCCGGTTTACATGCAATTGTTCAAAAGAGCGTTTCTCAGGAGGCATCATCGGTCTTGGCAAAGATGAAATTCAACAGATGATTGATGAAGATGGCCAAGCTGAGGCTCAATGCCATTTTTGCAATGAAAAGTATCTGTTTACAAAGGAAGAGCTTGAAGCGCTTCGAGATGAAATATAAGCCCGCTATGCAGTAGCGGGTCTTTTACAATGGGGAAAGGGGAGACACCATATTGAAATCAAGAACACTTTGGCCGATTATTTTAGGTGCGATCTTTGTCAACTGTATCGTGATCGCGTATGTTTTGACGAAATCGCAGACTGCTTCTTCACCGTCCGCTCAAGAAGTCATTGCACATATCGGAAAAAACGGCATCACGCGTGAAGAATGGCTGAGCGAAATGGAAGAGCGCTATGGAAAATCAACGCTTGAAGATATGATCAACGACCGCGTTGTTACCCAAATGGCCGAAAAAAATAAGATCAAAGTGTCTGATGAAGACATTGAAAGAGAATTTCTGCTGATTAAAGCTGTATACAATTCCTTCTACGAAGACGAAGCCACAACAGAAAAAGAATGGAAAGAGCAGATCAAGCATAATATTCTTCTAGAAGAGCTCCTGACAAAAGATATTGTCATTTCTGACAGCGAATTGAAGTCATTCTATAACAAAAATAAGGACTTATATAAATTCGATGATTCTTATCGCCTCAAGCATATCGTTGTCAAAGATAAAGACGAAGCAGAACAAGTTCTTAAAGAGCTGAAGGAAGGATCCAGCTTTGAAGCGGCCGCGGCTGAACATTCGATTGACCGGTATACGTCTCCTTACGGCGGCGACCTCGGGTTCGTCAATGATCAGCACGAAAACATTCCGGCCGAATATTTAGAGAAAGCTGAGCAGCTAAAGGAAAATCAATGGGTGGATGAACCGATTAAAACGAGCCAAGGCTATGCAATCATCCAGCTCAAAGAAAAGCTCCCGGGGCAAGCTTTCACTTACAGCGAAGTGAAAAATCAAATCAGAAGGCAGATCGCGATGGATCAATTAGGCGACAAAGCTTCGGTGAAGACACTTTGGAAAGATGCGAAAGTATCTTGGTTTTATGACGATAAAAAATAAAGATTGACAAAATATTTTGATATTGATAAATTAGATATAATCCCAATAAAATTACTCGGAAATTGAGGTGTTCAAATGGTTCGCGTTGCAAACTCTGTTTATGACTTAATCGGAAATACACCTGTCGTTAAATTAAATCGACTAGTTGATGAAGACAGTGCTGAAGTATATGTGAAACTGGAGTATATGAACCCTGGAAGCAGCGTAAAAGACCGGATTGCGCTTGCCATGATAGAAGATGCTGAAGAGAAAGGCCTTCTGAAAGAAGGAGATACACTGATTGAACCGACCAGCGGAAATACGGGAATCGGACTTGCCATGGTCGCTGCAGCGAAGGGCATCAAAGCGATTCTTGTTATGCCTGATACAATGAGTTCTGAGCGCCGCAACCTTCTGCGTGCATATGGAGCTGAGCTTGTGCTGACTCCGGGTGCTGAAGGAATGAAAGGCGCGATTAAAAAAGCGGAAGAACTGGCTGAGGAGCACGGCTATTTTATGCCTCAGCAATTTAACAACCCTGCGAACTCAGAAGTTCACCGCCGCACAACGGGAAAAGAAATCGCCGAACAATTCGGAGACGGTTTAGATGCATTCATTGCAGGTATCGGAACCGGCGGAACGATAACAGGTGCCGGAGAAGTCCTGAAAGAAAAAAATCCGTCCATCAAGATTTTCGCGGTGGAACCGACTGATTCTCCTGTTCTTTCCGGAGGAAAACCAGGTCCGCACAAAATTCAGGGAATCGGAGCGGGATTCGTTCCGAAAATCTTGAATACGGAAATTTACGATGAAATCATCACAGTGAAAAACGAAGAAGCCTTTGAATTTGCCCGTAAAGCGGCGAGAGAAGAAGGAATTCTCGGAGGAATTTCTTCGGGTGCTGCGATCTGTGCTGCTCTTCAAGTCGCTAAAAAGCTTGGGAAAGGCAAAAAAGTTCTCGCTGTTCTTCCTAGTAACGGAGAGAGATACTTAAGCACGCCTCTTTATCAATTTGAATAGGCTCCAGTTGAAACAGAAGGCTGCCGACAATGTCGGCGGCCTTTTGTTTTTCGCGGGCGAAGCCTTTTAAAAGCTCGGTGTCCTTGAGTGAACATGCTCAAGGACTTTTTTCTATATTGGAAATGAAATTCTCTTTTCCTAGAAAAAAGATATGCATTACAATAAGGACATTAGACTAACGGCAGAGGAATGATATGATGAGACAACGAAGGCCTGTAGCCAGAGCGTTCCCATTTTCCAATCAACGGTTTTTAGAGCAATTTGAAAGCCTGTCGAAAGGAAAGCAATACCGCGTTCTGCTCGAAAGTGCGAGAGGCGGAGAATACAGCATAGCCGGGCTCGACCCTGTCGCAATAGCAAAAGGGAAAGACGGCATCACGACGATTCAATACAAAGGGGACATCATATTCAAAGAGGGGGATCCGTTTCAGCAGTTTTCTCAGTGGTTTGAAACGCTGAAAACGGAGACGGTTGCAGATTTTCCCGACTTTCAGGGCGGGGCTGTCGGTTTTCTAAGCTATGACTATGCCCGATATATTGAGAAATTCAAAATCCTGTCTATCGATGATCTGCAAACGCCGGATTTATTCTTTCTCGTATTTGATGATATAGCCGTCTATGATCATAAGCAGCAGCAGCTTTGGGTGATTACCCACACCGTTGAAGAATCGCCGGCCGCTTCGGAAGAGAAACTGGACAGGCTTGAGCAAATGTGGAAGACGGAACATCCGAAGACCGCTGGCGGTCATCAAACAAATGATAATAAAAGCCCGTCATTCGCAGCTTCATTTACAGAAGCCGGCTTTTCTCAGGCCGTTGAGAAGGTGAAGCAATACATTGCAAGCGGCGACGTATTTCAGGTGAACCTTTCTGTTCGCCAGTCGGAGCGCCTGTCTGCGCCTCCTTATGAGGTATACAAAATGTTAAGAGAAATCAACCCTTCGCCGTACATGTCCTACTTGGAAACCCCGGATTTTCAAATCATCTGCGGGTCGCCCGAACTGCTCATTAAGAAAAAGGGCACCAGGCTTGAGACAAGACCGATTGCCGGGACGAGATCCCGCGGGGCGGATGAAGCGGAGGATGAAGCGCTCGCGAACGAACTGATCATGAATGAAAAAGAGCGCGCCGAACATGTGATGCTCGTTGATTTAGAGCGTAATGACCTCGGCAGGGTCTCCAAGTACGGTTCGGTCAGGGTCGATGAATTCATGGTGATTGAGAAGTATTCCCATGTCATGCATATCGTCTCTAATGTGTGCGGGGAACTAAGGGACGAATGCGATGCCGTGGATGTCATCCATGCCGTGTTTCCCGGCGGTACGATTACAGGAGCGCCGAAAGTTAGAACGATGGAAATTATAGAGGAGCTTGAGCCGACGAGACGGGGGCTTTATACTGGTTCTATAGGATGGTTCGGATATAATCAGGATATGCACTTTAATATCGTTATCCGAACGATATATGTGAAAGCGGGCCAGGCGTTCATGCAGTCCGGAGCTGGAATCGTCATCGATTCCAACCCTAAGCATGAATATAAAGAGTCAATTAAAAAGGCCCTGGCGATGAAAAAGGCGCTGCAGTTGAGTGAAGAAGAGAAAAAAGAGCAGAGGAGAGCTGAGATATGATTCTAATGATCGACAATTACGATTCATTTACGTACAATTTGGTTCAGTATTTAGGTGAGCTTGGCGAGGAGTTAGTCGTCAAGCGGAACGATGAGATCACGCTTCAGGAAATAGAGGATATGTCGCCTGACTTTTTGATGATATCTCCCGGTCCTTGCAGTCCGGATGAGGCCGGGATCAGCCTTGAAGCGATCCGCCATTTTGCCGGGAAGATACCGATTTTCGGGGTCTGTCTCGGACATCAGTCGATCGCCCAGGTTTTCGGAGGCGATGTCGTCAGGGCGGAACGGTTAATGCATGGGAAAACTTCCGAGATCTTGCACGACGGGTTGACGGTCTTTAAAGACTTGGAACATCCGCTCACGGCCACGAGGTATCATTCGTTGATCGTCAAACCGGATACGCTGCCCGGTTGTTTTGTGACATCGGCTTGGACGGAAGAAGGGGAGATTATGGCCATCAGGCATAAAGAACTGCCTATTGAAGGCGTTCAGTTCCATCCGGAGTCGATTATGACTGCCTCCGGAAAAGAAATGCTGAAGAATTTTATTGAGACTTACCGAAAGAAAGTGAACACATGATCATTTACCTGAACGGTCAATATGTGAAGGAGGAGGAAGCAAGACTTTCTCCTTTTGACCATGGTTTTTTATACGGAATCGGGGTATTTGAAACGTTCCGCCTTTATGAAGGGGAGCCCTTCCTTTTAGACTGGCATATGGACAGACTGAACAACGCTTTGGAACAGCTGAGAATTGAGCTTGAGCTGACAAAAAGCGAAGTGCTTGCCATTCTTGACAGGCTGCTTCAGTTGAATCAGCCCCCAAATCTGGATGCCAAGGTCCGGTTAAATATATCTGCCGGTCCCGGTGACTCAGGTCTTTTTCCTGATTCATACAAAAAACCCGGTGTTATGGTGATGATGAATCCTTTTCATCCTGAATCGGTTCCGGTTGAAAAGGAGGGTGTCATTTTACAGGTCCGACGCAATACGCCAGAAGGTCCGTTCCGCTTGAAATCACATCACTTTTTAAATAATCTGTTCGGAAAAAGAGAGCTCGGACCAGACGCTGCCAAAGAAGGGATTTTTCTTACCGAAGGCGGAGCTGTAGCCGAAGGGATCATTTCCAACATTTTTTGGGAAAAAGACGGTTGTGTGTATACACCTTCTCTTGATACCGGCATATTAGGCGGCGTCACCCGGCGTTATGTCATCGAGCGCCTTGCAGATATGGGAATCGAAGTTATGCAGGGGGTATACCCTTTAAAGGAGCTTCTCTTTGCGGACGAAGCATGGATGACCAATTCCGTTCAGGAAATCGTTCCATTCCGGAGAATCGGCAGCACTCAATTTCCGGGAAAGGATGGAAATTTGTCGAAACGTCTGCAAGAGGCATACACTAACGATAGAAAAGCAGCAAAAGACTATATTTCAATTAAAGGGTGAAGGATATGGCGCTTCAAACAGCGGTGCGTTCAAAGAAGTTGACCGCAAAGCAATACACATTGTCTTATGAAGATAAAACATTGATCATGGGGATTTTAAATGTGACGCCCGATTCTTTTTCAGACGGCGGAAAATATAACAGCATCGACCGCGCCGTTATTCATGCAAAGCAAATGATCGAAGACGGCGCCCATATCCTTGATATCGGAGGAGAATCAACGAGGCCGGGGGCGGAAAAGGTTTCTCTTGATGAGGAGCTGTCAAGGGTCATACCTGTAATTGAAAAACTTGTTCAGGAAATCGACGTGCCGATTTCTGTTGACACTTATAAAGCAAAAGTGGCGGATGAAGCCCTTAAGGCCGGTGCAGCGATTATCAATGATGTCTGGGGAGCAAAAGCAGACCATGACATGGCCCGGGTTGCGGCCGCTCATAATGTGCCGATTATCTTGATGCATAACCGCGAGGAACGGAATTATAAGGACTTGATCCCGGACATGCTGTCTGATTTGATGGAATGTGTGAGCATTGCAAAATCAGCAGGCGTTCAAGATCATCACATCGTACTTGATCCGGGTATCGGCTTTGCCAAAACGTATCATGACAATCTGGCGGTCATGAACCAGCTTGAGAAATTCAGCGAACTCGGATACCCGGTTTTATTGGGGACGTCACGCAAAAAATTTATCGGCCGTGTTCTGGATCTGCCGCCTGAGGAGAGGGCGGAAGGCACGGGCGCGACGGTATGCCTCGGTATTCAAAAAGGGTGCGATATCGTCAGGGTGCATGACGTCAAGCAAATTTCCAGGATGGCAAAAATGATGGATGCCATGATTGATAAAGGAGGCGTTTATCATCGATAAAGTGTATGTAGAGGGCATGGAGTTTTACGGATATCACGGTGTTTTCAAAGAAGAAAACAAACTTGGCCAAAGATTCCGCGTTGATCTGACAGCATTTCTAGACTTAAGCGAAGCCGGAAAAACGGATCGTATTGATGCCACCATTAATTATGCTGATTTGTATAAGCTGTGCAAAGAGGTTGTGGAGGGAGAGCCGGTCAACCTTGTGGAGACCCTCGCAGAAACGATTGCCGCAAAAGTGCTGAAGCATTTTGAAGCGGTTCAGGAATGCACGGTCAAAGTCGTCAAGCCTGACCCGCCTATACCGGGACACTATAAATCGGTGGCCATCGAGATGACGAGGAAACGACAATGAACAATTCGGCATATATAGCGCTCGGCTCGAATATCGGCCAGCGGGAAGAATATTTAAAAAAAGCTGTCTCTCTCCTCCATCAACATCCGTCTGTACAGGTGACAGACATCTCGTCGATTTATGAAACAGATCCTGTCGGGTATACAGACCAAGATCTATTTTTAAACATGGCTGCAGCTGTTAAAACATCTCTTTCACCGTTTGAATTGCTTGATTTGACTCAGCGTATTGAAAAAGAACTCGGCCGCAAACGCGACATCAGATGGGGGCCGAGAACTGCAGACCTTGACATTTTGTTGTATAATCGTGAAAATATTGAGACAGAGCAACTTATCGTTCCTCATCCTAGAATGCATGAACGTTTGTTTGTGCTCATCCCGCTGCTGGAGATTTATCCCGAGCTTGAGGGAGCTGTCAATCATGCGAAAAATCAAGAAGGTGTAAGAGTATGGAAGCAGAAATCTGGGGTAGACGAATTCGTGCATATCGAAAGCTGAAGGGTTATACTCAAGAAGGGTTTGCAAAAGCATTGGGTATATCCGTTTCTGTGCTTGGTGAAGTAGAACGCGGGAATCGTATGCCGTCGGAGAGCATGCTCAGGGATGTAGCCAATACTTTAAATATAACAGTGGAGGAATTATCTCCATCAGAAGAATAAGAAAGGAGGACTAAAAATGTTTAAAATCGGTGATATAGAATTAAAAAACAGGGTTGTGCTTGCGCCGATGGCCGGTGTCTGCAACTCCGCCTTCCGCTTGACGGTTAAGGAATTCGGAGCGGGTTTGGTCTGCGCCGAAATGGTCAGCGATAAAGCGATCCTTTACAATAATGCAAAAACAATGGGAATGCTTTATATCGATGAACGTGAAAAACCGCTCAGCCTGCAGATCTTCGGCGGCGAAAAAGAAACGCTTGTCGAAGCGGCGAGGTTTGTTGACCAAAACACAACTGCGGATATTATTGATATAAACATGGGATGTCCGGTGCCAAAGATTACAAAATGTGATGCAGGAGCCAAATGGCTGCTTGATCCGAATAAAATTTATGAAATGGTTTCTGCAGTAGTGGAGGCTGTTGACAAGCCGGTGACCGTAAAAATGAGAATGGGCTGGGATGAAGACCATATCTTTGCCGTTGAGAATGCGAAAGCTGTAGAGCGCGCAGGCGGAAAAGCGGTCGCTCTTCACGGGCGGACCCGCGTGCAAATGTACGAAGGAACGGCAAATTGGGATATTATCAAAGAAGTGAAGCAGTCCGTTTCAATACCGGTAATCGGAAACGGTGATGTCAAAACTCCGCAAGATGCAAAACGCATGCTTGATGAAACAGGGGTTGACGGTGTCATGATCGGCCGTGCAGCGCTGGGTAACCCGTGGATGATTTACCGTACGGTTCACTATTTAGAAACAGGCGAATTGAAAGATGAGCCGAAAGTGCGTGAGAAAATGTCTGTCTGCAAACTTCACCTTGACCGATTAATCGGACTGAAAGGCGAAAATGTTGCGGTTCGCGAAATGAGAAAGCACGCAGCCTGGTATTTAAAAGGCATAAGAGGAAACGCAAAGGTCCGGAATGAAATTAATCATTGCGAAACGAGGGATGAGCTCGTTCAGCTTTTAGACGCGTTTACGATTGAAGCCGAGGCAAAAGAGCTTCAGGATGCAAAAGTAGGATAAATCCGACCTCTGCTCACTGCCAGTTTTCACTGGCAGTTTTTCTGCTTTTTTCCTGAAAGACTAAAAGTAACGGAGTGATATATGATGAGTCATGAAGAGCATAACCATGAAGAATTAAACGACCAGCTGCAAGTCAGACGCGATAAAATGAATCAATTGAGAGAAAACGGGAAAGATCCTTTCGGGCAGCGTTTTGACCGCACCCATCAATCAACTGATCTCATTGAATCATATAATGAATTCTCAAAAGAAGAATTAGAGGAAAAAGCAATTGAAGTGACGATTGCCGGCCGGATGATGACAAAGCGTGGAAAAGGAAAAGCGGGATTCGCGCACATTCAGGATTTAAAGGGCCAGATTCAGATCTATGTCAGGAAAGACAGTGTCGGTGAAGAGCAGTACGAATGGTTTAAAAGCTCTGACCTCGGGGACATTGTCGGCGTTACAGGCGTCATGTTTAAAACGAATGTTGGCGAATTGTCTGTCAAAGCTACATCCTTTGATTTATTAACAAAAGCACTTCGTCCGCTTCCGGACAAATATCACGGATTAAAAGACATCGAACAGCGCTACCGTCAGCGTTATTTGGACTTGATCGTAAACCCGGAAAGCAAAAATACGTTTATTACGCGCAGCAAAATCATTCAATCGATGAGAAGATACTTAGATGACCACGGATACTTAGAAGTTGAGACGCCTACGATGCACGCGATTCCGGGCGGAGCGTCTGCCCGTCCGTTCATTACGCATCATAATGCGCTTGATATGCCGCTTTACATGAGGATCGCTATCGAGCTCCATTTGAAAAGGCTGATTGTCGGCGGATTGGAAAAAGTCTATGAAATCGGACGTGTATTCAGAAATGAAGGAGTTTCCACACGGCACAATCCTGAATTTACAATGATTGAACTTTACGAAGCTTATGCTGACTATAAAGATATTATGAGCTTGACGGAAAACCTTATCGCTCATATTGCACAAGAAGTGCTTGGCACTACAACCGTTCAATACGGAGATTATGAAGTTGACCTCAAGCCTGAATGGAAGAGACTTCATATGGTCGATGCTGTTAAAGAAGCCACCGGTGTAGACTTCTGGAAAGAAGTATCGGTAGAAGAAGCAAGAACATTCGCGAAAGAACACGGAATTGAAATTTCTGAAAGCATGTCAGTAGGACATATCATTAATGAGTTCTTCGAGCAAAAAGTTGAAGAAACGTTGATTCAGCCTACTTTTATATACGGACACCCTGTGGAGATTTCTCCGCTTGCTAAGAAAAACCCTGAAGACCCTCGATTTACAGACCGTTTTGAGCTGTTTATCGTCGGCCGTGAACACGCGAATGCATTTACTGAATTAAATGATCCTATCGACCAAAAAGAACGCTTTGAAGCTCAATTAAAAGAACGTGAAGAAGGAAACGATGAAGCGCATATGATGGATGAAGACTTTGTCGAAGCACTGGAGTACGGAATGCCTCCTACCGGCGGTCTTGGAATCGGCATTGACAGACTGATTATGCTTTTGACGAATTCTCCTTCAATCAGGGACGTTTTACTATTCCCGCAAATGAGACATCGTTAAATGACGTTTGGGCAGCAGCCGTGTAACAAGCGGCTGCTGCGCATTTAAAACAAATTAAATTTTTTCTCAAAAAAGTATTGCACAATCATAAATACGGTGGTATATTATTATTCGTTGCCGCAAAACGGCGGCGAAAGAAAAAAAGAACTTAAAAAAAGTTCTTGACTTAATATCCGAGATTGGATATAATATAAAAGTCGCTTTAATAATGATCTTTGAAAACTAAACAAGACAAACGTACCTGTTAATTCATTAAATAAATCGTACATGCGAATGTGCGTAGTCATTATCAAACTTCATGGAGAGTTTGATCCTGGCTCAGGACGAACGCTGGCGGCGTGCCTAATACATGCAAGTCGAGCGGACAGATGGGAGCTTGCTCCCTGATGTTAGCGGCGGACGGGTGAGTAACACGTGGGTAACCTGCCTGTAAGACTGGGATAACTCCGGGAAACCGGGGCTAATACCGGATGCTTGATTGAACCGCATGGTTCAATTATAAAAGGTGGCTTTTAGCTACCACTTACAGATGGACCCGCGGCGCATTAGCTAGTTGGTGAGGTAACGGCTCACCAAGGCAACGATGCGTAGCCGACCTGAGAGGGTGATCGGCCACACTGGGACTGAGACACGGCCCAGACTCCTACGGGAGGCAGCAGTAGGGAATCTTCCGCAATGGACGAAAGTCTGACGGAGCAACGCCGCGTGAGTGATGAAGGTTTTCGGATCGTAAAACTCTGTTGTTAGGGAAGAACAAGTACCGTTCGAATAGGGCGGTACCTTGACGGTACCTAACCAGAAAGCCACGGCTAACTACGTGCCAGCAGCCGCGGTAATACGTAGGTGGCAAGCGTTGTCCGGAATTATTGGGCGTAAAGCGCGCGCAGGCGGTTTCTTAAGTCTGATGTGAAAGCCCCCGGCTCAACCGGGGAGGGTCATTGGAAACTGGGGAACTTGAGTGCAGAAGAGGAGAGTGGAATTCCACGTGTAGCGGTGAAATGCGTAGAGATGTGGAGGAACACCAGTGGCGAAGGCGACTCTCTGGTCTGTAACTGACGCTGAGGCGCGAAAGCGTGGGGAGCGAACAGGATTAGATACCCTGGTAGTCCACGCCGTAAACGATGAGTGCTAAGTGTTAGAGGGTTTCCGCCCTTTAGTGCTGCAGCAAACGCATTAAGCACTCCGCCTGGGGAGTACGGTCGCAAGACTGAAACTCAAAGGAATTGACGGGGGCCCGCACAAGCGGTGGAGCATGTGGTTTAATTCGAAGCAACGCGAAGAACCTTACCAGGTCTTGACATCCTCTGACAACCCTAGAGATAGGGCTTCCCCTTCGGGGGCAGAGTGACAGGTGGTGCATGGTTGTCGTCAGCTCGTGTCGTGAGATGTTGGGTTAAGTCCCGCAACGAGCGCAACCCTTGATCTTAGTTGCCAGCATTCAGTTGGGCACTCTAAGGTGACTGCCGGTGACAAACCGGAGGAAGGTGGGGATGACGTCAAATCATCATGCCCCTTATGACCTGGGCTACACACGTGCTACAATGGGCAGAACAAAGGGCAGCGAAGCCGCGAGGCTAAGCCAATCCCACAAATCTGTTCTCAGTTCGGATCGCAGTCTGCAACTCGACTGCGTGAAGCTGGAATCGCTAGTAATCGCGGATCAGCATGCCGCGGTGAATACGTTCCCGGGCCTTGTACACACCGCCCGTCACACCACGAGAGTTTGTAACACCCGAAGTCGGTGAGGTAACCTTTTGGAGCCAGCCGCCGAAGGTGGGACAGATGATTGGGGTGAAGTCGTAACAAGGTAGCCGTATCGGAAGGTGCGGCTGGATCACCTCCTTTCTAAGGATATTATACGGAATATAAGACCTTGCGGTCTTATAGACAGGTGCGTTTAGATCTTGTTTAGTTTTGAAGGATCATTCCTTCAAAGCGTGTTCTTTGAAAACTAGATAACAGTAGACATCACATTCAATTAGTAATGCAAGATATCACGTAGTGATTCTTTTTAACGGTTAAGTTAGAAAGGGCGCACGGTGGATGCCTTGGCACTAGGAGCCGATGAAGGACGGGACGAACACCGATATGCTTCGGGGAGCTGTAAGCAAGCTTTGATCCGGAGATTTCCGAATGGGGAAACCCACTGCTCGTAATGGAGCAGTATCCATATCTGAATTCATAGGATATGAGAAGGCAGACCCGGGGAACTGAAACATCTAAGTACCCGGAGGAAGAGAAAGCAAATGCGATTCCCTGAGTAGCGGCGAGCGAAACGGGAACAGCCCAAACCAAGAGGCTTGCCTCTTGGGGTTGTAGGACACTCTGTACGGAGTTACAAAAGAACGAGGTAGATGAAGAGGCCTGGAAAGGCCCGCCATAGGAGGTAACAGCCCTGTAGTCAAAACTTCGTTCTCTCCTGAGTGGATCCTGAGTACGGCGGAACACGTGAAATTCCGTCGGAATCCGGGAGGACCATCTCCCAAGGCTAAATACTCCCTAGTGACCGATAGTGAACCAGTACCGTGAGGGAAAGGTGAAAAGTACCCCGGAAGG
>NZ_CP096418.1:100000-947500 GCF_054161455.1 Bacillus sp. PK6-026
AGTTAAGCTCTTCAGCGCCGATGGTAGTTGGGGGATTCCCCCTGTGAGAGTAGGACGCCGCCAAGCGATTAAAAAGACCAGCTTATATAAGCTGGTCTTTTTTCTTGTTCCCTAAGGTTTTACGATAGCCAAAAGTGGAAATAATAAAGGACGAAGAGCAATTAGTTGAAAAAAAAGCGAAAACCACTTATAGTAAAGTTAAAGTCAAATATAGTCAAAGTCAAGTGAAGGAGGGGGCTGAGTGGGGAAAAATATTTCTGACATAATCGAACAGTATTTGAAACAAATATTAGAACAGAACGGGAAAGAAATATTAGAGATTAAACGGAGCGAAATAGCCGATAAATTTCAGTGTGTTCCTTCTCAGATCAATTACGTGATCAATACGCGTTTTACGAGTGAGCGCGGATACATCGTCGAAAGCAAAAGAGGCGGCGGCGGTTATATCCGAATTATTAAAATTAAAATGAACGATAAAATTGATTTGATTGACAACATTATGAATCATATCTATACAAGGCTCTCCCAGGCTGCTTCAGACGATATCATTTTAAGGCTTTTAGAAAATGGTGTCATTACAAAAAGTGAAGCAAAATTGATGGTGAGTGTCATGGATCGTTCTGTATTATATATTGATTTGCCTGAACGAGACGAATTAAGAGCAAGAATGATGAAAGCCATGCTTACGTCACTTAAATTTAAGTAAAGCGGGTGAGAAGCGTGATATGTCAAGAGTGTAAAGAAAGACCAGCAACTTTTCACTTTACGAAAGTCATTAATGGCGAAAAAAAAGAAATGCATATCTGTGAACAATGTGCGAAAGAAAACAGTGAGTCATATTCTATGAATGAAAGTGGCGGATTTTCCATCCATAATTTATTATCCGGACTGCTGAATTTTGACTCGTCTTTTACTAACAGCAGCGAGGCTCAGCTTTTTCAACAGCCGGACCAGGTTCTGAGATGCAAAAAATGCAATATGACATTCCCGGAATTTCGAAAAACAGGCCGATTTGGATGTTCGGAATGTTATAAAACCTTCCATTCCTATATCACTCCGGTTTTAAGGAAAGTTCACAGCGGGAACACGGTCCATGCCGGTAAAATACCAAAGCGGATCGGCGGTAACCTGCATGTAAGAAGACAAATTGAAGCATTGAAAAAAGAGCTGAAAGAATTAATTCAGCAGGAGGAATTTGAAAAAGCAGCCAACATTAGAGACCAGATCAGGTCGCTTGAACAAAACCTGAATGCAAACAAGGAGGAGGAGGACTGATGTCACTGCAGCATTTTATTCAGAATGCTTTAAGCAATTGGATGCGGCAGGAAGGCCCTGAAAGTGACATCGTGCTTAGCAGCCGGATCCGTCTTGCTCGCAACTTGGATAAAGTTCGTTTTCCAACGCTTTTTTCAAACGAAGAGGCTTCAGCGATTATTACATTGTTTGAAGAACAATTCACAGGCTATGAAGTGCCAGGTATTGGGAAATTTGAGCTTGTGAAAATGGATCAGGTGCAGCCTTTGGAAAAAAGGGTTCTTGTAGAAAAACATCTGATCAGTCCGCATTTGACGGAAGCTTCCTTTGGCGCATGCCTTCTTTCTGAAAATGAAGAAGTGAGTATTATGCTGAATGAGGAAGATCATATTCGCATTCAATGTCTGTTCCCGGGATTTCAGCTTTCAGAAGCATTAAAAGCAGCAAATCAGGTGGACGATTGGATTGAAGAACGGATTGACTATGCTTTTTCAGAACAAAGAGGCTACTTGACCAGCTGTCCTACAAATGTCGGAACCGGGCTTAGAGCTTCTGTCATGATGCACCTTCCTGCTTTAGTGTTAACTAGACAAATAAACAGAATTATTCCGGCAATTAATCAATTGGGGCTTGTTGTTAGAGGAATTTACGGTGAAGGCAGCGAAGCATTAGGGAATATCTTTCAAATTTCCAACCAAATTACCCTCGGTAAATCGGAACACGACATTGTCGAAGATCTGAACAGCGTCGTTGCTCAGTTGATCGAACAAGAGCGTTCAGCAAGAAAGGCGCTTTATCAGACTTCGCAAATCGAGCTTGAAGACCGCGTCTACAGATCTTACGGCGTACTGTCCAATTGCCGGATGATCGAATCGAAAGAAACAGCAAGATGTCTTTCAGACGTTCGTCTTGGAATTGACCTGGGGATAATAAAAGGTCTTTCCAGCAATATACTTAATGAGCTGATGATCCTCACGCAGCCTGGATTTCTCCAGCAATATTCAGGAGGAGTCTTAAGGCCAAACGAGAGGGACATCAGGCGGGCTGCTCTTATCAGGGAGCGTCTGAAATTAGAAAACAACGGCAATAGACAGGAGGATGAAACGATATGATGTTTGGAAGATTCACAGAAAGAGCACAAAAAGTATTGGCGCTTGCTCAAGAAGAAGCTCTGCGTCTGGGCCATAATAACATTGGAACAGAACATATTCTCCTCGGCCTTGTCCGCGAGGGAGAAGGGATTGCTGCAAAGGCGCTGCAGGCATTAGGACTCAGCCCTGACAAGATTCAAAAAGAAGTTGAAAGCCTCATTGGCCGAGGGCAAGAGATGTCACAATCGATCCATTACACACCGAGAGCCAAAAAAGTGACTGAACTGGCAATGGATGAAGCAAGAAAGCTTGGTCACTCCTACGTTGGAACTGAACACATCCTCCTCGGCTTAATCCGAGAAGGGGAAGGTGTTGCGGCAAGGGTGCTGAATAATTTAGGCGTCAGCTTAAACAAAGCGAGACAGCAAGTATTGCAGCTGTTGGGCAGCAATGAGAGCGGTGGCGCTGCTTCAGGCGCCAACAGCAATGCCAACACACCAACCTTAGACAGTCTTGCCAGGGATCTCACGGCGATTGCAAAAGAAGACAGCCTTGACCCCGTAATCGGCAGAAGCAAAGAAATTCAGCGCGTAATTGAAGTGCTGAGCCGCAGAACGAAAAACAACCCTGTCTTAATTGGGGAGCCCGGTGTCGGTAAGACAGCGATTGCCGAAGGCCTCGCCCAGCAGATCATCAATAACGAAGTACCGGAGATTCTCCGCGATAAGCGAGTTATGACGCTTGATATGGGAACGGTTGTTGCCGGTACGAAATACCGCGGTGAATTTGAAGACCGCCTGAAAAAAGTGATGGACGAAATTCGTCAAGCGGGAAATATCATCCTCTTTATCGATGAGCTGCATACTCTCATCGGAGCCGGGGGAGCGGAAGGGGCCATCGATGCCTCCAATATCCTTAAACCGTCGCTGGCGCGCGGAGAGCTGCAATGCATCGGAGCGACAACCCTTGATGAATACCGCAAATACATTGAAAAAGATGCTGCACTCGAACGGCGTTTTCAGCCGATTCAGGTTGACCAGCCGTCTCCTGAAGAGAGCATTCAAATATTGAGAGGTCTCAGAGACCGCTATGAAGCCCACCACCGCGTATCGATTACGGATGAAGCGATCGAAGCGGCTGTGAAGCTGTCAGACCGGTATATTTCGGACCGTTTTCTGCCTGACAAGGCGATCGACTTAATCGATGAAGCCGGTTCAAAGGTTCGCCTGCGTTCATTTACAACGCCTCCGAACTTAAAAGAGCTTGAACAAAAGCTTGATGAGGTAAGGAAAGAAAAAGATGCCGCTGTCCAAAGCCAGGAATTCGAAAAAGCAGCGTCATTACGGGATACGGAGCAGCGCCTGCGCGAACAGGTCGAAGAAACCAAAAAAACCTGGAAAGAAAAGCAGGGACAGGAAAATTCAGAAGTGACCGTCGACGATATTGCAATGGTTGTTTCAAGCTGGACCGGAGTGCCGGTTTCGAAAATTGCGCAGACTGAAACAGACAAATTACTGAACATGGAGAGCATTCTTCATTCCCGCGTTATCGGCCAAGATGAGGCTGTCGTTGCGGTTGCCAAAGCAGTCAGACGCGCACGTGCCGGCTTAAAAGATCCAAAACGTCCTATCGGTTCGTTTATTTTCCTCGGCCCTACAGGCGTAGGAAAAACGGAGCTTGCCCGTGCACTTGCCGAGTCCATTTTCGGCGATGAAGAAGCCATGATTCGCATCGATATGTCCGAGTATATGGAAAAACATTCAACATCAAGACTCGTCGGTTCCCCTCCGGGATATGTCGGCTATGATGAAGGCGGACAGCTCACTGAAAAAGTGAGAAGAAAACCGTATTCCGTCGTCTTGCTTGACGAAATCGAAAAAGCGCACCCTGATGTCTTCAATATTTTGCTGCAAGTGCTTGAAGACGGTCGCCTGACTGATTCAAAAGGGCGCACGGTCGACTTTAGAAATACGATTTTGATCATGACATCAAACGTCGGTGCGAGCGAACTGAGAAGAAATAAATACGTCGGGTTTAATGTGCAGGATGAAACCCAGAATTATAAAGATATGAAAGACAAAGTCATGGGCGAATTAAAACGCGCCTTCAGACCTGAATTTATCAACCGGATTGATGAGATTATCGTCTTCCACTCTTTGGAGAAAAAACATTTGAAAGATATTGTATCCCTCATGTCAGAACAATTAACTAAGCGTCTGAAAGAACAGGATCTGTCAATTGAGCTGACTGAAGCGGCTAAAGAAAAAATTGCCGATGAAGGCGTGGATCTCGAATACGGGGCGCGCCCTCTCAGAAGAGCAATCCAAAAACACGTGGAGGACCGGCTGTCTGAAGAGCTCCTGAAAGGCCATATTGAAAAAGGCCAGCATATTGTTTTGGATGTAGAAGGCGGAGAATTTGTCGTAAAAACCGAAGCTAAAACGAACTAATATAGAGACAAAAGAAAGAGGCATACGATGTTCATCAGTATGCCTCACTTTCTTATAAAGGGAGCGTTTTGAAAAATCAATGGCTAAAACAAAGACTAAATTCATTTGTCACTCATGCGGTTACGAATCCGCCAAGTGGATGGGGAAGTGCCCCGGATGCGGCACATGGAATACCATGGTGGAAGAAACGATAAAAAAACCCGCCGCCAACAGAAGAACCGCTTTTTCACATTCCGTTCAAACGGTGCAAAAGCCTTCACCTCTCACTTCAATCGAAACAACAGAAGAGCCGCGAATTAAAACGAAACTGGGCGAATTCAACCGCGTCTTGGGAAACGGTATTGTCAAAGGTTCACTCGTTTTAATCGGAGGCGATCCCGGCATCGGGAAATCAACCTTGCTGCTTCAAGTATCTGCCCAGCTCGCTGATTCAAAAGAAAATGTCCTGTACATCTCAGGTGAAGAATCGGTCAAGCAGACAAAGCTGAGAGCAGACCGTCTAGGCATCAACAGTCCCACTCTTCACGTTTTATCTGAAACCGATATGGAGTATATTACGTCTTCTATAGAAGAGATGAATCCATCATTCGTGGTGGTTGATTCGATTCAAACCGTTTACCAAAGTGATATTACATCTGCTCCAGGCAGCGTGTCCCAGGTCAGGGAATGCACCGCTGAGCTGATGAGAATTGCAAAAACAAAAGGGATTCCGATATTTATCGTCGGGCATGTCACAAAAGAAGGTTCGATTGCCGGACCGAGACTTCTGGAACATATGGTCGACACCGTCCTTTATTTTGAAGGTGAGCGGCATCATACATTTCGGATTTTAAGAGCCGTCAAAAACCGGTTTGGATCAACGAATGAAATGGGAATCTTTGAAATGAGGGAAGAGGGCCTGACAGAAGTGCTGAATCCGTCGGAGATCTTTCTCGAAGAGCGCTCGGCTGGAGCAGCCGGCTCGAGTGTCGTGGCTTCAATGGAAGGCACGAGGCCGGTCTTAGTAGAGATTCAGGCGCTGATTTCCCCGACGAGTTTTGGAAATCCGCGCAGGATGGCAACCGGAATTGATCATAACCGAGTCTCATTGCTGATGGCGGTTTTAGAAAAAAGGGTGGGGCTGCTGCTGCAAAATCAAGACGCCTATTTAAAAGTCGCCGGCGGCGTCAAGCTGGACGAGCCGGCGATCGACCTCGCCGTTGCGGTGAGCATCGCCTCAAGCTTCAGAGACACCCCGCCTCATCCGACGGATTGTTTTATCGGCGAAGTCGGCTTGACAGGGGAAGTCCGCAGAGTATCAAGGATAGAACAGAGGGTGCAGGAAGCGGCGAAGCTTGGTTTTAAAAGAATGATTATTCCTTCTGCAAATGTGGAAGGATGGACAAAGCCGAAAGGAATTGAAGTCGTCGGTGTTGAAAATGTAGCTGAGGCCCTTCGAGCTTCATTAGGAGGATCATAATATATGGAAAAAGACAAAAAAGGAGCGAAACAGGATCTTTCAGAAATATTGCAGTTTGTCGCCCCCGGCACACCTCTTCGCGAGGGAATCGAAAACGTCCTTCGGGCCAAAACAGGCGGATTAATCGTGGTCGGCTTCAATGATAAAGTGAAAGAAGTGGTTGACGGAGGGTTCCACATTAATTCTTCTTTCTCTCCGGCTAATCTGTACGAGCTGGCTAAAATGGACGGGGCGATTATTCTCAGTGATTCAGGGCAGAAAATTCTATATGCCAATACGCAGCTTATGCCTGAGGCGACGATACCATCCTCTGAGACGGGCATGAGGCACAGAACGGCCGAGCGTGTGGCCAAGCAGACCGGCTGTCTGATCATTGCAATTTCTGAAAGGCGGAATGTGATTACGCTCTATCAGGAAAATATGAAATATATACTCAAAGATATCGGCTTTATCTTAACAAAAGCCAATCAGGCGATTCAGACACTCGAAAAATACAAACTCATTTTGGACCATGCGATTTCCAATTTGAATGCGCTGGAGTTTGAAGAGCTTGTGACATTTGGGGATGTCATCTCTGTTCTGCATCGATATGAAATGGTGCTCAGAATCAAAAATGAAATTAATATGTATATTAAAGAGCTTGGAACAGAAGGCCATCTCATCAGGCTCCAGGTTAGTGAACTGATCACTGATATGGAGCAGGAAGCGGCGCTGTTCGTTAAAGATTATGTGAAAGAAAAAATCAAAGACCCGTTTGTCCTGCTGAAGCAGCTACAGGATATGTCGAGTTTCGAATTGCTGGATGACTCGATTCTCCTTAAGCTTTTAGGCTATTCTGCAACTACGAATATGGAGGAATACGTTTTCCCGAGAGGCTACAGGCTCCTTCACAAAATCCCCCGTCTCCCGATGCCGATCGTAGAAAATGTTGTCGAAGCATTCGGCCATTTAAAGCTTATTATCGAAGCGGATGTAAAAGAATTGGATGAAGTGGAAGGAATTGGGGCGGCCCGTGCCCAAAAGATAAAGAAAGGGTTAAAGAGACTTCAGGAGAAACATTATACTGACAGGCAGCTGTGAGAAAAATTTCTAAAAGTGATTAAAATTTGCAATTTATGGGTATATTATTCTTACTTTTTGTTTTCCCTTTTTCCGGTTGAAACAGCTGCATTCATAAAAATTAAAACGATTATTTTAAAGGAGGTGAAGGTATGTTGAAACGAATAGTTCAAGCGTTCTTTGCGATTTTGGGAGGCGTTATCGGTATTTTTCTCATACCGGAATTGTTTGTGCTGTTAAATGTACAGGACATACCTTTAGTAACAAACCCGTATGCGTCCGCTTGTTTAGGAGCTATCATCTTTTTTCTTCTGGGCATCTGGTGTGCGGATCATGTCATCAACTGGGTGAAACAAATTGAGGATTCCTTGATCAAAGCACCTGTCTCAGATTTATTGTTCGGCTCTTTGGGATTAATCTTCGGACTTATGCTCGCTTATCTTATCGTCAATGTCATTCCGTTAAAAGACATCCCTTATCAGTTGATCAGCACGGTCATTCCGATTGTGTTGGCCGCATTTCTCGGCTATCTCGGATTCCGTGTAGGTTTCAAGAAGAAGGATGAAATGCTGACACTTTTCACATCGAGAAAGAAAAAAGGTTCTGCTGAGGAAGAGCGTCCTGAAGAAGACAAAAAGCTGAAAATTTTAGACACAAGTGTTATTATAGATGGGAGAATTGCTGATATTTGTCAGACCGGATTTCTTGAAGGCGTCATTGTGATTCCTCAGTTTGTGCTTGAGGAGCTGCAGCATATCGCCGACTCTTCAGACGTCCTCAAACGAAACAGAGGACGGAGAGGACTGGATATTTTAAATCGGATCCAGAAAGAGCTCGATATCAAAGTTGAAATTTATGAAGGCGATTTTGAAGATATTCAAGAGGTCGACAGCAAGCTTGTCAAACTGGCGAAATTGACCTCAGGCGTTGTCGTTACCAACGATTTCAATTTGAACAAAGTATGCGAGCTCCAAAAGGTTGCCGTATTGAACATCAACGACCTTGCCAACGCCGTCAAACCTGTCGTGCTTCCGGGAGAAGAAATGAAGGTGCAGGTCATCAAAGACGGGAAAGAACATAATCAGGGCGTGGCTTATCTGGACGACGGCACTATGATTGTCGTGGAAGAAGGGCGGAATTATATCGGCAAACATATCGACGTGCTCGTGACCAGCGTGCTGCAGACAGCGGCAGGCAGAATGATATTCGCCAAGCCAAAACTGCTGGAAAAGGCGCTTTGAAAAAGGGAGAAATAAAATGAATTACGAAGTCGTCATTCCTGCCGCCGGACAAGGTAAACGAATGAATGCCGGGAAAAACAAACTGTTTATCGAGGCGAAAGGAATTCCTGTGATTATTCATACATTAAAGGTGTTTGAAAACCATGATGCCTGCAAAAGGATCATTCTTGTCATCAATGAACAGGAATTCGGTGAATTCAGCACCCTTTTAAAAACCTATCATTTTACAACTCCGATCGAGATGGTTCCGGGCGGAAGAGAACGCCAGCAAAGCGTATTTGCGGGTATTAAAGCGGCCGGCAAAGAGGAAACGGTCCTCGTCCATGACGGAGCAAGACCCTTTATTAAACGGGAATATATCGAACAGCTTGTCGAGAAAGCGAAGGAAACAGGGGCTGCTATCGTTGCCGTACCTGTTAAAGACACGATCAAACGCGTTCAAGACGGTGAAGTAGCCGGAACGATTGAACGTTCAAGCTTGTGGGCCGCTCAAACCCCACAAGCTTTTCGTCTTTCTATTCTGATGAATGCTCACCTTGAGGCTGAAACAAAAGGTTTCCTCGGTACGGACGACGCCAGTCTGGTCGAGGAAGCCGGAGGTACGGTTGCAATCATTCAAGGGGATTATCAAAACATCAAACTGACGACCCCGGATGACTTGCTTGTCGCAGAAGCGATATTAGAAGCGGAAAAGAGGAATGAACATGTTTAGAATAGGCCAAGGATTTGACGTCCATCAACTAGTGGAAGGCAGGCCGCTCATTATCGGGGGAATTACGATTCCTTACGAAAAAGGCCTGCTCGGACATTCGGATGCCGATGTGCTTTTGCACACGATTGCAGATGCGTGTCTCGGCGCCGTCGGCGAGGGCGATATCGGAAAACACTTTCCGGATACCGACCCTGAGTTCAAAGATGCCGACTCCTTCAAACTCCTTCGTCACGTCTGGATGATTGTGAAGGAAAAAGGCTATACGCTCGGGAACCTGGATTGTACAATCATCGCCCAAAAGCCTAAAATGGCGCCGTATATCGAAGACATGAGAGCCAGAATTGCCGAAGGGCTTGAGGCGGAAATGTCCCAAATTAACGTAAAAGCGACCACAACCGAAAAGCTTGGATTTACGGGAAGAGCCGAAGGAATCGCCGCTCAGGCTTCCGTTCTGCTCCAAAAGGTATAATTCATTTTGAAGACAGGTTCATTTGATGATAGAATAGGAAATAAATTTGAACTCTGTTAGAGACGAAAGGAAGTTAGACAGATGGGAAACGAAGTTCGGGTTCGTTATGCGCCGAGCCCAACAGGCCATTTACATATCGGAAATGCCAGAACCGCTCTCTTTAATTATTTGTTTGCCCGGAGCCAAGGCGGAAAATTCATCATCCGCATTGAAGATACGGACCGGAAGCGTAACATTGAAGGTGGAGAGCAAAGCCAGCTGAACTATTTAAAATGGCTGGGCATCGACTGGGATGAAAGCGTGGATGTCGGCGGAGAATACGGACCATACCGCCAATCCGAAAGAAACGACATTTACAAAACATATTACGAGGAGCTTCTTGAAAAAGGGCTTGCCTACAAATGTTACTGCACGGAAGAAGAGCTTGAGAAAGAGCGCGAGGAACAGGCTGCCCGCGGAGAAATGCCGCGCTACTCAGGCAAGTGCCGCAATTTAACTAAAGAAGAGCAGGAAAAGCTCGAAGCTGAAGGAAGACAGCCGAGCATCCGCTTTAAAGTCCCTCAAGGAGAAGTCATCAGCTTCAATGACATCGTCAAAGGAGAAATTTCTTTTGAAACAGACGGCATCGGCGACTTCGTTATCGTGAAGAAAGACGGAACGCCTACTTACAACTTTGCCGTAGCTGTCGATGACTATTTAATGAAAATGACGCATGTCCTGCGCGGCGAAGACCACATTTCCAATACGCCGAAGCAGATCATGATTTACAACGCCCTTGGCTGGGACATCCCGGCATTTGGACATATGACATTAATCGTCAATGAAAACCGCAAAAAACTGAGCAAACGGGATGAGTCCATCATTCAGTTTATCGAACAGTACGAAGAGCTCGGCTATTTGCCGGAAGCATTGTTTAACTTCATCACTCTTCTCGGCTGGTCGCCGGTCGGAGAAGAAGAACTGTTTACAAAAGAACAGTTTATTGAGATATTTGATGTACACCGTTTGTCAAAATCACCAGCGGTGTTTGATACGCATAAACTGAAATGGGTCAACAACCAGTATGTGAAAAAACTTGATCTTGATCAGGTGATCGAATTGACCGTTCCGCATTTGCAAAAAGCGGGCAAGGTTTCAGAAGAGCTAACTGGCAGCGAACAGGAATGGGTTCGCAAGCTGATTTCTCTATATCAGGAACAGTTGAGCTACGGCGCTGAAATCGTCGAGTTAACAGAGTTGTTCTTTAAAGACGATATCCAGTATAATCGTGAAGCAAGAACCGTTTTAGAAGAAGAGCAGGTTCCGGAAGTGCTTCGCGTATTTGCCGAAAAGCTTGAGCAGCTTGACTCGTTTACGGCAGATGAGATCAAGGCATCCATCAAAGCCGTTCAAAAAGAAACAGGACATAAAGGGAAAAAGCTGTTTATGCCGATCCGCGTAGCGACGACAGGCCAGACCCATGGTCCTGAACTGCCTCAGTCCATTGAATTATTGGGGAAAGACACCGTTTTAAAACGGCTGAATAACATTATTCAATAAGATAAATCGTTGACAGGGATAAGTATAAAGCCAGGGCCTTTAAAGAGAGAGTCTTCATCGGCTGGAAAAGACTTAAGCGCCGGGCTTTAGAAATGCACCTCTTGAGACCTTTGAAGAACGTTTTTACACAAGTATTCAAAGGCGGTATCCGCCGTTATGGATGAGAGTTGAGAAAACAGCTGTGCTGTTTTCTAAACAGAGTGGAACCGCGCGTCAAAAAGCGTCTCTGTCATTAGACAGAGGCGTTTTTTTATATGGTTTGACAATAGATAGAGACAAAGGAAGCGGGGAACGGGGGGAATCATGTGTTCTTTAAAATGCTGAAAGAAGATGTAGACGTCGTATTTGATCAAGATCCAGCTGCGAGAAGCTACATTGAAGTCATCTTAACTTATTCAGGTTTGCATGCTATATGGGCGCATCGAATTGCACATGCTTTATATAAAAGAAAAAGGTTTTTCATCGCCAGAACGATCTCTCAAATCGCCCGCTTCTTTACAGGAATCGAAATTCACCCGGGTGCCAAGATCGGCAGGAGGTTTTTCATCGATCACGGCATGGGGGTTGTGATCGGCGAAACCTGTGAGATCGGAAACAATGTCACGGTTTTTCAGGGCGTAACGCTAGGAGGAACTGGAAAAGAAAAAGGCAAAAGGCATCCGACAATCGAGGACCATGCCCTGATCTCAACAGGGGCAAAAGTGCTTGGGTCCATTACAATCGGAAGAGGGGCGAAAATCGGCGCCGGCTCCGTCGTCCTGCATGATGTGCCTGAATGCTCCACCGTTGTCGGCATCCCGGGCCGCGTCGTCGTACAAAACGGAAAGAAAATCAGACGCGACTTGAACCACCAGGACTTGCCGGATCCGGTGGCTGACCGCTTCAGAGAATTGGAAAACGAAATCAGGCAGCTGAAACAAGAGCTCCGGAGAAAAGAAAGGGAAGATGAGCTGTGACACTAACACTGTATAATACTCTCACACGAAAAAAAGAGCCGTTTGTGCCTCTTGAAGAAGGCAAGGTCAAAATGTATGTGTGCGGGCCGACCGTATATAACTACATTCACATCGGAAACGCGAGGCCGGCGATCGTCTATGACACGGTCAGAAAGTATTTGGAGTATAAAGGCTATGACGTCCAATACGTCTCCAATTTTACAGATGTCGATGACAAATTAATTAAAGCGGCAAATGAGCTTGGAGAGGAAGTGCCGGTCATCGCCGAACGCTTTATTAAGGCGTACTTCGAAGATGTCGGTTCACTGGGCTGCACAAAAGCGGATTGCCATCCGCGCGTCACTGAAAACATGGATGAAATCATCGATTTTATTCGAACGCTGATCGATAAGGGCTATGCTTATGAGGCAGACGGGGATGTTTATTATAAAACAAGATCGTTTGAAGGTTATGGAAAGCTGTCGCATCAATCAGTCGATGAGCTGAGATCAGGCGCCCGGATTCAAGTGGGCGAGAAAAAAGAAGATGCGCTCGATTTCGCATTATGGAAAGCGGCGAAAGATAACGAAATCTCCTGGGATAGCCCTTGGGGAAAAGGCCGTCCCGGCTGGCATATCGAGTGCTCTGCGATGGCGAAAAAATATTTGGGCGATTCGATCGACATTCACGCCGGCGGCCAGGATTTGACCTTCCCGCATCACGAAAACGAAATTGCCCAATCGGAAGCATTGACAGGGAAGCCTTTCGCGAAATATTGGCTTCATAACGGCTACATTAATATCGATAATGAGAAAATGTCAAAATCGCTCGGTAACTTTGTGCTTGTGCATGACATTATTAAAGAGCATGATCCCCAAGTGCTGCGGTTTTTCATGCTGTCTGTTCATTACAGACATCCGATCAACTATTCGGTCGAACTTCTTGAAAACACAAAAAATGCTTTTGGTCGTCTAAAAACAGCTTATAGCAATTTGCAGTATCGCCTGAAAAGCAGTACAAATTTAACAGAGGGCGATTCAGAATGGCTTGGAAAAATTGAAGAGCAGCGAAAAGCCTTTGAAACGGCAATGGATGATGATTTTAATACAGCGAATGCAATTTCCGTCCTGTTTGATCTGGCCAAACACGCCAACTACTATCTGCAGGAAAAGAATACTTCAGAACATGTCATTCAGGCATTTCTACAGCTGTTTGACGAGATCTGCTCAGTTCTCGGCTTCTCCCTCAAGGAACAGGAACTTTTGGATAAGGACATTGAAGAACTGATCGAGAAGCGGAATGAAGCCCGCAGAAACCGTGACTTCGCAACATCTGACCAGATTCGCGACCAGCTGAAAAGCATGAACATTATCCTGGAGGACACTCCACAGGGTACACGCTGGAAAAGAGGAGAATCGTAAACATGAATTTGGAAACCATTAAAGACGCCAAACAGCTGAATGGTTTGGCGCTTGCTTACATGGGTGATGCCGTATTAGAGGTATACGTCAGGCATCACCTCTTAAAGCAAGGCAGGACAAGGCCCAATGATCTGCACAGGCAGTCGAGGCGCTATGTCTCTGCCAAGTCGCAGGCAAGCATGCTGTTTGCGCTAGAGGAGCAGGAATTTTTCACCGAGGAAGAACAGGCTGTGCTGAGAAGAGGACGGAATGCCAAATCCGGAACGGTACCGAAAAATACGGATGTTCAAACATATCGTTACAGTACGGCTTTTGAGGCGGTCATCGGGTATCTTTTTCTTGAGAACAGGGAAGATAGGCTTAATGAACTCATCAAAGCAGCACTGGAAAAACGGGATGGCAGGGAGGAAGTCAAATGAGTGAGCAGCATGATTACGTCATAGGAAAAAACGCGGTCATCGAAACATTAAAGTCAGGCCGGGAATTGTATAAGCTGTGGATGGCGGAAAACACAGTGAAGGGACAGGCTCAGCAAGTCGTTGAACTTGCCGCCAAAAAAGGCATCACGATTCATTATGTCCCAAGAAAAAAACTCGATCAAATGGTTTCCGGACAGCATCAAGGCGTCGTCGCTCAGGTCGCGGCTTACGAGTATGCCGAACTGGATGATCTTTTTCAAAAGGCCGAAGACAGAAATGAACAGCCGTTTATCCTCGTTTTAGACGAGATTGAGGATCCGCACAATCTGGGCTCTATTATGCGCACCGCAGATGCGGTTGGGGCTCATGGCATCATCATCCCGAAGAGGCGCGCGGTCGGCCTTACGACGACTGTCGCCAAAGCCTCGACAGGAGCCATCGAACATATTCCGGTCGTCAAAGTGACCAACCTGTCGCGAACCCTGGAAGAAATGAAGCAACGGGGCATTTGGGTAGTCGGTACCGATGCGTCTGGAAAACAGGACTACAGGTCACTTGATGGAAATATGCCGCTTGCGCTTGTCATCGGCAGTGAAGGAAAAGGCATGGGAAGGCTTGTAAAAGAGAAATGTGATTTTCTCATCCGCCTGCCGATGGCGGGAAAAGTTACGTCCCTGAACGCCTCAGTCGCAGCCGGCCTCCTGATGTATGAAGTGTACCGGAAACGAAGCCCTCTGGGAGAATAGACGGAATGGACATCCTGTTGGTCGACGGTTATAACATGATTGGGGCATGGCCTCAGTTGAAAGATTTAAAAGAAAACAGTTTTGAAGAAGCAAGGGATCTGTTGATACAGAAGATGGCGGAATATCAATCGTATACTGGGTTCCGGGTAATCGTTGTCTTTGATGCGCATCTCGTTAAAGGAATCGAGAAAAAGAAGGTCAATCATCGCGTAGAAGTGATATTTACAAGGGAAAATGAAACGGCTGATGAACGGATCGAAAAACTGGTGTCAGACTTGAATAATATTCAGACGCAACTCCATGTTGCCACATCTGACTACACAGAGCAATGGGCGATTTTCGGCCAAGGGGCCCTGCGTAAATCAGCCAGGGAGCTGCTCAGGGAAGTCGAAGCGATCGAAAGGCAAATCGAAAAAAGGGTGAAACAAATCACCTCAGAACGTCCCGCGGGGAAAATTCCATTGTCAGAAGACGTCTTGAAGATCTTCGAAAAATGGCGGCGTGGCGACTTGGATTAGGTTGACGCTTTTTTGTCCATTACTGTATAATATTTCTATCTACGTGCGGTCGGGGGGATCGGAGTGAACTTACAAAACAACCAGGGAAAATTCAGCAAAGAACAGTTCAGCAAAGAACGTTTTTGCCAGTTGGAAGACGAGCAGGTCATTGAAATGGTTCATGTCGGAGACAGTGATGCGTTAGATTACTTGATTACAAAGTACCGTAATTTTGTAAGGGCAAAAGCAAGATCCTACTTCTTAATCGGGGCTGATCGGGAAGATATCGTTCAGGAAGGCATGATTGGACTCTACAAATCTATCCGTGATTTTAGAGAGGACAAGCTGACTTCATTCAAAGCTTTTGCAGAATTATGCATTACCCGCCAAATTATTACCGCTATCAAAACAGCTACTCGCCAGAAACATATTCCGCTCAATTCTTATGTGTCGCTGGACAAGCCCATTTATGACGAGGAATCAGACCGGACGCTTCTCGATGTGATTTCCGGAGCCAAGGTCATGAATCCTGAAGAGCTGATCATCAATCAGGAAGAATTCGATGATATCGAGCTGAAAATGGGAGAATTGCTTAGTGATTTAGAAAGAAAAGTTCTTGCGCTCTATCTCGACGGAAGATCCTATCAGGAAATATCCGAAGAACTAAACCGCCATGTAAAATCGATCGATAATGCGCTCCAGCGTGTCAAAAGAAAGCTTGAAAAGTACCTGGAGCTCCGCGAAATCAGCTTGTAGCCAATGCTTATGGCATATTGACAGTCATTTTATGACTGTGATATGTTACTTAGGAAAATGATCGTCCAGAAAAAGGTGTAAACATGAAGAAAAAAGTAACGTTAGCCTGCAAAAATTGCGGAAGTCGTAATTATACGACAATGAAAAGCTCCGCAGCTTTGGCTGAACGGCTCGAAGTAAAGAAATACTGCAATAACTGCAATTCACATACAGTACATCTGGAAACAAAATAGGCGTTTTTGTTTTTAGGTTGTGGAGGTTTCTTACCATGGGTATTATCAAATTTTTAAAGAATGTCGGAAAAGAAATGAAAAAGGTCACCTGGCCTAAAGGAAAAGAACTAACGCGCTATACGATCACTGTTATCACCACCGTTATCTTTTTCGCTATCTTTTTTGCACTCATCGATTCGGGTATTACGCAATTAATTCGTTTAATAGTTGAATAATGATCAGCATAACGTGTTATAATAGATCTAAATATGACTTGCCAAAAAACCCGTTTAACGGGTTTTTTCATTGTTTCAAAATATGAGGCTCGTATAAAAGAAAGTGTCAGTTTCCCGGTACGGCCAAAAACTTTTAAGGTGTGGGGAGGGAAGGACTGAAAGGGTCCTGAATGAGAATGGAAAAGAAATGGTATGTGGTTCATACGTATTCCGGCTATGAAAATAAAGTAAAGGCGAATTTGGAAAAACGGGTGGAATCGATGGGGATGCAGGATAAGATATTCCGCGTCGTTGTACCTGAAGAGGAAGAAACCGATATTAAAAACGGCAAGAAAAAAGTCGTTAAAAAGAAAGTATTCCCTGGGTATGTACTTGTCGAACTAGTCATGACGGATGATTCCTGGTATGTTGTTCGAAATACGCCTGGCGTGACCGGGTTTGTCGGTTCAGCCGGATCAGGTTCAAAGCCGACTGCGCTGCTTCCGGGCGAAGCGGAAAAAATTCTGAAGCGGATGGGGCTTGAAGAAAGAAAAACAGAAATCGACTTTGAATTAAAAGAAACCGTCAAGGTGATCGACGGCCCGTTTGCTGATTTCACAGGGACGATCGAAGAGATCGACCACGACAAAAATAAAGTCAAAGTATTCGTTAATATGTTCGGAAGAGAGACCCCGGTTGAGCTCGAATTTACTCAAGTTGACAAATTGTAATGGAAAAGCGCTTGAAATCACTATATAAAAGTGATAATATACAAAGGTGCGTCTTGGCAAAAAGGTCAAGGCAGCTAGCTTGATATTTTCATCATTCATATAAAGAATGAGACCTTGAGTGGGAGGGTTCACCCTATTACCACATCACGGACTTAAGGAGGTGTGTCTCGTGGCTAAAAAAGTAGTTAAAGTTGTAAAATTGCAAATTCCTGCTGGAAAAGCGAATCCAGCTCCGCCAGTTGGTCCTGCATTGGGTCAAGCCGGTGTTAACATCATGGGATTCTGTAAGGAGTTTAACGCTCGTACATCTGACCAAGCTGGTCTGATCATTCCTGTAGAAATTTCGGTTTACGAAGACCGTTCATTTACATTTATCACAAAAACTCCGCCTGCTGCTGTATTGCTTAAAAAAGCGGCTGGAATTGAGTCAGGTTCTGGTGAGCCTAACCGTAATAAAGTCGCAACCGTTAAACGCGATAAAGTACGTGAAATCGCCGAAACAAAAATGCCTGACTTAAATGCGGCAGATGTTGAAGCGGCTATGCGTATGGTTGAAGGAACTGCCCGCAGTATGGGTATTGTGATCGAAGACTAATTTTTGTCTCTTTGCTGGGTTGCGAGTTTGGATCAGACAAGTTCGCAACCCTTATTCGTGGGAGGTTATTCCGCTAAAACCACTAAGGAGGAAATTTTAAAATGGCTAAAAAAGGTAAAAAATACGTCGAAGCTGCCAAGCTTGTAGAGCGTACAAAAGCTTACGACGTAAACGAAGCGATTGAGCTTGTGAAAAAAACAAACACAGCTAAATTCGATGCCACTGTTGAAGCGGCATTCCGTTTAGGTGTTGACCCTCGTAAAAACGACCAGCAAATCCGCGGTGCAGTTGTACTTCCAAACGGAACAGGCAAAACTCAGCGCGTTCTTGTTTTCGCTAAGGGCGAAAAAGCGAAAGAAGCGGAAGCTGCTGGTGCAGACTACGTAGGCGATTCTGATTACATCAACAAAATTCAGCAAGGCTGGTTTGATTTTGATGTAATCGTTGCGACTCCTGATATGATGGGTGAAGTCGGTAAAATCGGACGCGTGCTTGGACCAAAAGGTCTTATGCCAAACCCTAAAACAGGAACGGTTACTTTCGAAGTTGAAAAAGCAGTCAACGAAATCAAAGCTGGTAAAGTTGAATACCGCGTTGATAAAGCAGGAAACATCCACGTTCCAATCGGAAAAGTGTCATTCGAAGAAGGCAAGCTTGTAGAAAACTTCGCGACAATGTACGACACAATTTTGAAAGCGAAACCTGCTGCTGCTAAAGGTGTATACGTGAAAAACGTTTCTGTTACATCTACAATGGGACCTGGAATCAAAGTGGACCCTTCAACTTTCAA
This sequence comes from Bacillus sp. PK6-026, assembly GCF_054161455.1. Classification (NCBI taxonomy): domain Bacteria; kingdom Bacillati; phylum Bacillota; class Bacilli; order Caryophanales; family Bacillaceae; genus Bacillus; species Bacillus sp. PK6-026. Next base: position 118,592 of record NZ_CP096418.1, read on the forward strand.
CGTAAAATAATATTGACTTTTGATAAGACGTTCTGATATAATTCAAAACGTTGTAAAAATAAAATATGTCCATTTATACCGTAGACAGTAGGTGCCGATAAGGCTTAATCTCCTACCGAGGTGTATATATATCACAGCTCTAGCGTTACGTATGCTTGTATATACAGCCTCCATGTCGAATGGAGGCTTTTTATATGGAACATGTCGTTAAAGAACGTGATCACCGAACGGTATAAGTGTTACACAGATGAATCTTACAGGAGGTGTAACCATGAGCAGCGCAATTGAAACAAAAAAAGTTGTTGTTGAAGAAATTACTTCTAAACTGAAAGAAAGTAAATCAACGATCATCGTTGACTATCGCGGCCTTAACGTAGCTGAAGTAACAGAACTTCGTAAACAGCTTCGCGAAGCTAACGTTGAGTTCAAAGTGTACAAAAACACGATGACTCGCCGTGCGGTTGAACAAGCTGAACTTGATGGTTTGAACGATTTCTTAACAGGACCGAATGCGATTGCATTCAGCACTGAAGATGTTGTCGCTCCAGCTAAAGTTCTTAACGAGTTTGCTAAAAAGCACGAAGCTCTTGAAATCAAAGCGGGCGTAATCGAAGGCAAAGTATCTACAGTTGAAGAAGTGAAAGCTCTTGCTGAACTTCCATCTCGCGAAGGCTTGCTTTCTATGTTGCTTAGCGTACTTCAAGCTCCAGTTCGCAACCTTGCTCTTGCAACTAAAGCTGTTGCAGAACAAAAGGAAGAACAAGGCGCTTAATAGCATCAGTATCTAAAAAATAAAACAAAATGGAGGAATTACAAATGGCTTTAAATATCGAAGAAATCATTGCTTCCGTTAAAGAAGCAACTGTACTTGAATTGAACGACTTAGTAAAAGCAATCGAAGAAGAATTTGGCGTAACTGCTGCTGCTCCTGTAGCTGTAGCTGGCGGAGCTGCTGCAGGCGGTGCTGCTGAAGAAAAAACTGAATTTGATCTTGTTCTTGCTGGTGCAGGAGATCAAAAAATCAAAGTTATTAAAGTTGTTCGTGAAATCACTGGTCTTGGCTTGAAAGAAGCTAAAGAACTTGTTGACAACACTCCAAAACCTCTTAAAGAAGGTATTGCGAAAGAAGAAGCTGAAGAGCTTAAAGCTAAACTTGAAGAAGTTGGCGCTTCTGTAGAAGTTAAGTAATCTTCACCTAATCTTTAGGGGAAAGCTCGCTTTTAAAAGCGGGCTTTTTCTTTGCTAATTAATTGTAGTCCCTTCCGCATAAGATACGCCATCTTGTTTCAAGATATCTGGAGAGTTCACCAACTGAGGAGGTTCTGTGATGACTGACCATTATTATTCGGAAAAACCTTCAGCAAAAAGCAGCAGATCAACGTGGGTATTTCGCTTGAGAAACCGGACGTTTACTTTTATCAGCGACAGCGGAGTTTTTTCAAAAAGAGAAGTGGACTTTGGCTCAAGGCTGCTGATTGAAGCTTTCCGGGAACCGGATACAGAAGGTGATTTTTTGGATGTAGGCTGCGGCTATGGCCCGATTGGTCTTTCGCTTGCTGCGGATTTCGAAGATCGAATGGTTCACATGATCGATGTTAATGAAAGAGCTGTCGAACTTTCGAAGGAAAACGCGTTAAATAATCAGATCGACAACACAAAGATCTATCAGAGTGATCTGTTTGCCAACGTCGAACCTGCAAAAAAATTCGCTTCTATTATTACTAATCCCCCCATACGCGCCGGGAAAAAAACTGTGCACGCCATCTTTGAAAAAAGCGCTGAACATTTGCGGCCTTCAGGAGAGCTGTGGGTCGTCATTCAGAAAAAACAAGGCGGGCCTTCTGCCATTGAAAAATTAAAAGAACTTTTTGCGGACGTTGAAGTCGTTCACAAAAAGAAAGGGTACTATATCATCAAAGCAAAAAAAGTTTGACTCGGATTTTCAGCTATGTTAATATTATAAAATGCCAATGTATATATTTTGCTGCTGTTTTTAAGAAACGCCTAGGTTTGTATAAAATATACATTTTTGGGAACACTAATAAAATCGGTATTTTGTTTTTGGATGTGGTTTTCTAAATTAGAAACCCTTTTTTCTTTTGTCTTGTAAAAGTATTTCTTACATATTTGCGGAAGAAATGCTTGTTACACATATATTACGCATGATTTGAGGGGTGAATCAGTTGACAGGTCAACTAGTTCAGTATGGACGACACCGCCAGCGCAGAAGCTATGCACGCATTAGCGAAGTGTTAGAATTACCAAATCTCATTGAAATTCAAACCTCTTCTTATCAGTGGTTTCTTGATGAGGGTCTTAGAGAGATGTTTCAAGACATATCGCCAATTGAGGATTTCACTGGTAACCTCTCTCTGGAATTTATCGACTACAGCTTGGGCGAGCCTAAGTATCCGGTAGAAGAATCAAAAGAGCGCGACGTGACCTACTCAGCTCCGCTGCGTGTTAAAGTCCGCTTAATCAACAAAGAGACCGGTGAAGTAAAGGATCAGGATGTCTTCATGGGTGATTTCCCTATTATGACAGACACTGGAACCTTTATTATCAACGGTGCGGAACGGGTCATTGTATCTCAGCTCGTTCGTTCTCCAAGTGTATATTTTAGTGGTAAAGTAGACAAAAACGGTAAGAAAGGTTTTACCGCGACTGTCATTCCAAACCGTGGCGCATGGTTAGAATACGAGACTGATGCGAAAGATGTTGTTTATGTACGCATCGATCGCACACGTAAGTTGCCGGTTACGGTTCTTTTGCGTGCTCTTGGCTTCGGATCTGACCAAGAGATCATTGATCTCATCGGTGAAAACGAGTATTTGCGCAATACGCTTGATAAAGATAATACGGAAAACACCGATAAAGCGCTTCTTGAAATCTACGAGCGTCTTCGTCCAGGAGAGCCGCCTACAGTAGAAAATGCAAAAAGCCTGCTTGATTCAAGGTTCTTTGATCCGAAAAGATATGACCTTGCAAGTGTAGGACGTTATAAAATTAATAAAAAGCTTCACATCAAAAACAGACTGTTTAATCAGCGGCTTGCTGAAACGCTGATCGATCCTGAAACAGGCGAAATTCTTGCCGAAAAAGGCGCGATTTTAGACAGAAGAACGCTTGACAAAGTCCTTCCGTACCTTGAAAACGGAATCGGTTTTAAAAAGCTGTATCCGAACGGCGGAGTTGTCGAAGATGAAGTGACGCTTCAGTCTATTAAAATCTATGCCCCGACAGATCAAGAAGGGGAGCAGACAATCAATGTGATTGGAAATGCTTATATTGAAGAAGGCGTTAAAAATATTACACCTTCTGATATTATCTCTTCCATCAGCTATTTCTTTAACCTGCTTCACGGAGTGGGCGATACCGACGATATCGACCATTTAGGAAACCGCCGTCTCCGTTCAGTGGGAGAGCTTCTGCAAAACCAATTTCGTATCGGTTTAAGCAGAATGGAGCGTGTTGTTCGTGAAAGAATGTCTATTCAAGATACAAACACGATCACGCCACAGCAGCTGATCAATATTCGCCCTGTCATCGCATCAATCAAAGAGTTTTTCGGAAGCTCGCAGCTTTCTCAGTTTATGGATCAGACGAATCCGCTTGCTGAGCTGACGCATAAGCGCCGTCTGTCAGCGCTCGGACCGGGCGGTTTGACCCGTGAGCGCGCCGGAATGGAAGTCCGTGACGTTCACTATTCCCACTACGGCCGGATGTGTCCGATTGAAACTCCTGAGGGTCCAAACATCGGTTTGATCAACTCCCTTTCTTCATTCGCGAAAGTGAACCGTTTCGGCTTCATCGAAACGCCGTATCGCCGCGTTGACCCTGAGACTGGAAAAGTAACGCCGAGAATCGATTACTTGACAGCTGATGAAGAAGACAACTATGTCGTTGCCCAGGCTAACGCACGTCTGAATGATGACGGATCTTTTGTGGATGACAGCATCGTTGCCCGTTTCAGAGGGGAGAACACCGTTGTTCCGAAAGACCGCGTCGACTATATGGACGTTTCGCCTAAACAGGTTGTCTCTGCCGCGACTGCATGTATTCCATTCTTGGAAAACGATGACTCAAACCGCGCCCTAATGGGAGCGAACATGCAACGGCAGGCTGTACCTCTTATGCAGCCTGAATCTCCGATCGTCGGAACCGGAATGGAGTATGTATCTGCAAAAGACTCCGGTGCCGCTGTTATTTGCCGCCATCCTGGAATCGTTGAACGGGTGGAAGCGAAAAACATCTGGGTGCGCCGCTATGAAGAAGTCGACGGCCAGAAAGTCAAAGGAAACCTTGATAAATACAGCCTGCTGAAGTTTGTTCGTTCCAACCAGGGAACTTGCTACAACCAGCGTCCGATCGTAAGCGTCGGTGATGAGGTTGTAAAAGGTGAAATTTTAGCTGACGGTCCGTCTATGGAAAAAGGTGAGCTTGCCCTTGGACGCAACGTCATGGTCGGCTTTATGACATGGGATGGCTACAACTACGAGGATGCCATCATCATGAGCGAACGCCTTGTAAAAGACGACGTATACACGTCTATTCATATTGAGGAATACGAATCAGAGGCCCGGGATACAAAACTCGGACCTGAAGAAATTACACGTGATATTCCAAACGTCGGTGAAGACGCTCTTCGCAATCTCGATGAACGCGGAATTATCCGTGTCGGTGCTGAAGTAAAAGACGGAGATCTTCTTGTTGGTAAAGTAACGCCTAAAGGTGTTACAGAGCTTACTGCAGAAGAGCGCCTGCTTCACGCCATCTTCGGCGAAAAAGCGCGTGAAGTCCGCGATACGTCGCTGCGTGTGCCTCACGGAGGCGGCGGTATCATCCTTGATGTAAAAGTGTTCAACCGCGAAGACGGAGACGAACTGCCTCCGGGCGTTAACCAGCTCGTCCGCGTTTACATCGTTCAGAAGCGTAAAATTTCTGAAGGGGACAAAATGGCCGGACGCCACGGGAACAAAGGTGTTATTTCGAAAATCCTTCCGGAGGAAGATATGCCGTATCTGCCTGACGGAACACCGATTGACATCATGTTAAACCCGCTGGGCGTACCATCGCGTATGAACATCGGGCAGGTGTTGGAGCTGCACCTTGGTATGGCTGCACGCCGTCTCGGTCTGCATGTCGCGTCGCCGGTATTTGACGGTGCCCGCGAAGAAGATGTGTGGGAAACGCTTGAAGAAGCCGGCATGTCAAGGGACGCAAAGACAGTCCTTTACGACGGCCGAACTGGGGAGCCGTTTGACAACCGGGTGTCTGTCGGCATCATGTACATGATCAAATTGGCTCACATGGTTGACGACAAATTGCACGCGCGTTCTACAGGTCCTTACTCACTCGTTACCCAGCAGCCTCTCGGAGGTAAAGCGCAGTTCGGTGGACAGCGTTTTGGAGAGATGGAAGTTTGGGCGCTTGAAGCTTACGGTGCAGCATATACACTTCAAGAAATCCTGACTGTTAAATCGGATGATGTCGTAGGCCGTGTGAAAACATACGAAGCCATCGTAAAAGGCGACAATGTTCCAGAACCTGGTGTTCCGGAATCGTTCAAAGTATTGATCAAAGAGCTTCAAAGCTTAGGTATGGACGTCAAAATCCTATCAAGCGACGAAGAAGAAATCGAAATGAGAGACTTGGAAGACGACGAAGACGCGAAACAAAACGAAGGGCTTTCTCTGCCGAATGATGAAGAGTCTGAAGAATTCGTTTCTGCTGACGCAGAGCGCGATGTCGTCACAAAAGAATAAACGAATTTTATACGCAAGTGACAGGGTATAACCCGAAGATAAAAAGGGAGGTAGGCCCCTTGCTGGATGTGAACAATTTTGAGTATATGAACATCGGTCTCGCTTCACCTGACAAAATCCGTTCATGGTCTTACGGAGAAGTGAAAAAGCCTGAAACAATCAACTATCGTACTTTGAAACCTGAAAAAGATGGTCTATTCTGCGAGCGCATTTTCGGTCCTCAAAAGGACTGGGAATGCCACTGCGGAAAGTACAAGCGGGTTCGTTATAAAGGCGTAGTCTGCGACCGTTGTGGAGTTGAAGTAACCCGGGCTAAAGTCCGTCGTGAGAGAATGGGGCATATCGAGCTGGCAGCCCCTGTTTCTCACATCTGGTATTTTAAAGGAATCCCGAGCCGTATGGGTCTTGTGCTGGATATGTCTCCGCGCGCATTGGAAGAAGTCATTTACTTTGCTTCTTATGTCGTAACAGATCCGGCCAATACACCGCTTGAGAAAAAACAGCTTCTTTCTGAAAAAGAGTACCGGGCGTACCTTGATAAATACGGAAATAAATTCCAGGCATCAATGGGTGCTGAAGCGATTCATAAGCTCCTTCAAGATATCGACCTCGATAAAGAAGTGGATATGCTGAAAGAAGAGCTTAAAACGTCACAAGGACAGCGCCGCACACGTGCGATCAAACGCTTGGAAGTATTGGAAGCATTCCGCAACTCCGGAAATAAGCCGTCCTGGATGATCCTCGACGTTCTTCCGGTCATTCCGCCTGAGCTGAGACCGATGGTACAGCTTGACGGTGGACGTTTTGCAACTTCCGATCTGAACGATTTGTACCGCCGTGTCATCAACCGTAACAATCGTTTAAAACGTCTTTTGGATCTTGGAGCGCCAAGCATTATCGTTCAAAACGAAAAGCGCATGCTTCAAGAAGCCGTGGACGCGCTGATCGATAACGGACGCAGAGGCCGTCCTGTTACAGGTCCGGGAAACAGACCGTTAAAATCCCTTTCTCACATGCTGAAAGGTAAACAAGGCCGTTTCCGTCAAAACCTTCTCGGTAAACGTGTTGACTACTCAGGCCGTTCGGTTATCGTCGTAGGTCCGAACCTGAAAATGTATCAATGCGGTCTTCCGAAAGAAATGGCGCTGGAACTGTTCAAGCCATTCGTCATGAAAGAGCTTGTTGAAAAAGGTCTTGCCCACAACATTAAGAGTGCGAAGCGTAAAATTGAGCGCGTTCAGCCGGAAGTCTGGGATGTCCTTGAATCAGTTATCAAAGAACACCCTGTGCTTCTCAACCGTGCACCTACGCTTCACAGATTAGGTATTCAAGCGTTTGAACCAACGCTTGTCGAAGGCCGTGCCATCCGTCTTCATCCGCTTGTATGTACGGCATACAACGCTGACTTTGACGGTGACCAAATGGCGGTTCACGTTCCTTTATCAGCAGAAGCGCAAGCTGAGGCGCGCATCTTGATGCTTGCCGCACAAAACATCCTGAACCCTAAAGACGGAAAACCGGTTGTTACGCCGTCTCAGGATATGGTGCTTGGAAACTACTATCTGACGCTAGAACGCCCAGGCGCAGTCGGCGAAGGTATGGTTTTCAAAGATACGGATGAAGCGCTTCTTGCGTATCAAAACGGATATGTTCATTTGCATACGAGAGTAGCCGTTGCGGTTAACTCCCTGAAAAATGAAACATTTACCGAAGAACAGCGTTCCAAGCTGCTCGTTACAACTGTCGGAAAACTGATCTTCAACGAGATTCTTCCGCCGTCGTTCCCATACATGAACGAACCGACGAAGAGCAACATTGAAGAAAAAACACCTGACCGTTTCTTCTTGGATTACGGTGCAGATGTTAAAGAAGCCATTAAGAACCAGGAAATCAACCAGCCGTTCAAAAAAGGCATTTTGGGTAAAATCATTGCGGAGATCTTCAAAAGATTCCATATTACAGAAACATCAAAAATGCTTGACCGCATGAAAAACCTTGGATTTAAATATTCGACAAAAGCCGGAATTACGGTCGGTGTTTCCGATATCGTCGTATTGGACGACAAACAGGAAATCCTTGAAGAAGCGCAAGGAAAAGTTGATAACGTCATGAAGCAGTTCAGACGTGGTCTGATTACTGAAGAAGAGCGTTATGAACGGGTCATTTCCATCTGGAGTGCAGCTAAAGATACGATCCAAGGCAAGCTGATGAAATCCCTGGATGAAATCAACCCGATCTACATGATGAGTGATTCCGGAGCCCGGGGTAACGCATCAAACTTTACGCAGCTTGCGGGTATGCGCGGTCTGATGGCCAACCCGGCTGGACGGATCATCGAACTTCCGATCAAGTCAAGCTTCCGCGAAGGTTTAACGGTACTCGAGTACTTTATCTCTACTCACGGTGCGCGTAAAGGTCTTGCGGATACGGCTCTGAAGACAGCCGACTCAGGTTACCTGACACGCCGTCTCGTAGACGTAGCCCAAGACGTCATCATTCGTGAGACTGACTGCGGCACAGACCGAGGTATTCTTGCCAAAGCCATCACGGAAGGCACAGAAGTGATCGAGCGTCTTGAAGAGCGTCTTGTCGGCCGATTCGCGAGAAAACCTGTTAAACATCCGGAAACAGGTGAAGTGCTTGTGGATGAAAACGAGCTGATCGACGAAGATAAAGCGCTCGAAATTGTCGAAGCAGGCATTGAAGAAGTGTGGATCCGCTCCGCATTTACATGTAATACGTCACATGGTGTATGTAAACGATGCTACGGCCGCAACCTGGCAACAGGAACCGACGTCGAAGTCGGGGAAGCAGTCGGAATCATCGCTGCCCAGTCCATTGGTGAGCCGGGTACACAGTTAACAATGCGTACCTTCCATACGGGCGGGGTTGCCGGAGACGATATTACACAAGGTTTGCCGCGTATCCAGGAATTGTTTGAAGCGCGAAACCCTAAAGGTCAAGCGACGATCTCTGAAATTGACGGTGTCGTAGCTGAAATCAATGAAGTGCGTGACAAACAGCAGGAAATCGTCGTTCAGGGCGAAGTCGAAAGCCGTTCATATACGGCGCCTTACAACGCGCGCCTGAAAGTCACTGAAGGAGAGAAAATTTCCCGTGGCCAGGTGCTGACAGAAGGTTCGGTTGATCCGAAAGAGCTTCTGAAAGTTACTGACATCACGACGGTGCAAGAATACCTCCTTCATGAAGTGCAGAAGGTTTATCGTATGCAAGGGGTTGAAATCGGGGATAAGCACGTCGAGGTTATGGTTCGCCAGATGCTTCGCAAAGTGCGTGTCATCGATGCCGGCGACACGGAAGTGCTGCCAGGCACGCTGCTCGATATTCACCAGTTTACCGAAGCGAACAAAAAAGTTCTGCTCGGAGGCAAACGCCCTGCAACAGGCCGTCCGGTGCTTCTCGGTATCACCAAAGCATCGCTTGAAACGGATTCCTTTCTATCTGCCGCGTCATTCCAGGAAACAACACGTGTCCTGACAGATGCAGCAATCAAAGGAAAACGCGATGAGCTTCTCGGCCTGAAAGAGAATGTTATCATCGGTAAGCTTGTTCCTGCTGGAACGGGTATGCTGAACTACCGTAAAGTGAAGCCGGTATTGCAAGTCCAATCATCTGATGAAATGGTTCCGGCTGAATAAATAAAAAAATCCTAAAGAAGGATGTCACTAAAAATTGTCATCATGTGTTGACATCCTTCTTTCAGGATGATAATATAACCAAGGTGCTCAATTTAAACCTGTTACTTTGGAGGATATATGATGTCTTATGATAAAGTATCACAGGCTCAATCTATTATTATCGGTACGAAGCAGACAGTCAAAGCGCTGAAGCGCAATTCTGTTAAGGAAGTCGTCGTAGCAAAAGACGCTGATCCTTTTCTGACGTCAGATGTTATTAACCTGGCAAATGAACAAGGGATTCCCGTCTCAATGGCAGAGTCCATGAAAAAGCTCGGCAAAGCCTGCGGAATTGAAGTCGGAGCTGCAGCTGTTGCCATTATTCAATAACGTACTCGTTGTTTTTGCTTTTATGCAAAGGCATTGTTTTTTGCTTTTAAATGAACCACCTGGGTATGTGGGTTATAAAACATGATGAAGGGAGGAATTACAAAATGCCTACAATTAATCAGCTAGTCCGCAAAGGACGCGTAAGCAAAGTTGAAAATTCTAAGTCTCCAGCACTTAACAAAGGATACAACAGCTTCAAGAAAGAGCACACTAACGTATCTTCACCACAAAAACGCGGAGTATGTACTCGTGTCGGTACAATGACACCGAAGAAGCCGAACTCGGCGCTTCGTAAATATGCCCGTGTTCGTTTAACTAACGGAATCGAGGTTACGGCCTACATTCCTGGTATCGGACACAACCTGCAAGAGCACAGTGTCGTATTGATCCGCGGTGGACGTGTAAAAGACTTACCGGGGGTACGCTACCACATCGTGCGTGGCGCGCTTGATACTGCCGGAGTTGAAAACCGTGCACAAGGCCGTTCTAAATACGGTACAAAACGTCCTAAGAAAAAATAATTCCGTTTAAATACAAATAAAAGGGTTTTTAAAAGCAAGGAGTTCTGGCAATGCTGTTAAGGGCATCAGGCTTTTCGCGCCTAGCGCTGGTTTGATCCCGGCAGCTGAACCGTGAAATCCCTCTGCTTACTGTAAACCCGTAACAAGAGAAGGGAGGATAATCAGATGCCACGTAAAGGTCCTGTAGCAAAAAGAGATGTTTTACCTGATCCGCTTTACAACTCTAAACTGGTTACTCGTTTGATCAACAAAATGATGATCGACGGTAAAAAAGGTAAAGCTCAAACAATCCTATACAAGTCATTCGATATTATTAAAGAACGTACCGGCAACGATGCAATGGAGGTTTTCGAACAAGCATTGAAGAACATCATGCCAGTGCTTGAAGTTAAAGCACGCCGCGTAGGTGGTGCAAACTACCAAGTACCTGTAGAGGTTCGTCCTGAACGCCGTACGACTCTTGGACTTCGCTGGTTAGTAAACTACGCTCGTCTTCGCGGAGAAAAAACGATGGAAGAGCGTTTAGCTAACGAAATCCTTGATGCAGCTAACAACACTGGTGCAGCTGTTAAGAAACGTGAAGATACTCATAAGATGGCTGAAGCAAACAAAGCGTTCGCTCACTATCGCTGGTAATCTCACACGACAAAATATTATTCCCTAAGAAGGAAGGAGAAAAGACCCAATGGCAAGAGAGTTCTCCTTAGAAAAAACTCGTAATATCGGAATCATGGCTCACATCGATGCCGGTAAAACGACAACAACTGAACGTATCTTGTTCTACACAGGCCGTATCCATAAAATTGGTGAAACTCATGAAGGGGCTTCCCAAATGGACTGGATGGAGCAGGAACAAGAACGCGGTATCACAATCACATCCGCTGCAACAACTGCACAGTGGAAAGGTTACCGCGTAAACATCATCGACACACCAGGACACGTAGACTTCACAGTTGAGGTTGAACGTTCCCTGCGCGTACTTGATGGTGCCGTTGCCGTTCTTGACGCACAATCAGGCGTTGAGCCGCAAACTGAAACAGTTTGGCGTCAGGCAACAACTTACGGAGTACCTCGTATCGTATTTGTCAACAAGATGGACAAAACGGGTGCGGACTTCCTTTACTCTGTAGGAACTCTTAAAGACCGTCTTGAGGCGAATGCTCACGCGATCCAATTACCGATTGGCGCCGAAGACAATTTCGAAGGGATCATCGACCTTGTAGAAAACGTTGCGTACTACTATGAAGATGATCTTGGAACACGCTCTGATGCGCGTGAAATCCCTGCCGAGTACAAAGACAAAGCTGAAGAGCTTCGCGCCAGCTTGATTGAAGCTGTTGCTGAGCTTGATGAAGAGCTTATGATGAAGTACTTGGAAGGCGAAGAAATCACAGTTGACGAGCTGAAAGCGGCAATCCGCAAAGGAACTTGTAACGTGGAGTTCTATCCGGTTCTTTGTGGATCAGCTTTCAAAAACAAAGGTGTTCAATTAGTGCTTGACGCAGTTCTTGACTACCTGCCAGCTCCAACTGACGTACCGGCAATCAAAGGTACTCTGCCTGATTCTGAGGAAGAGGTTACTCGTGAGTCTTCTGACGACGCACCTTTCTCAGCGCTTGCATTTAAAGTTATGACTGACCCTTACGTTGGTAAATTGACGTTCTTCCGTGTGTACTCAGGAACACTTGATTCCGGTTCATACGTAAGAAACTCAACAAAAGGCAAACGTGAGCGCGTCGGACGTATCCTGCAAATGCACGCCAACAGCCGTGAAGAAATCTCTACTGTGTACGCAGGGGATATCGCTGCTGCTGTAGGTTTGAAAGACACGACTACAGGGGACACGCTTTGCGACGAGAAAAACCTTGTTATTCTTGAATCTATGGAATTCCCTGAGCCTGTTATCCACGTTGCAATCGAGCCTAAATCTAAGGCTGACCAAGACAAAATGTCTACTGCACTGGCTAAATTGGCTGAAGAGGATCCAACATTCCGTGCGCATACTGACCCTGAAACAGGTCAAACGATTATCGGCGGTATGGGTGAGCTTCACCTTGATATCATCGTTGACCGTATGAAACGCGAATTTAAAGTTGAAGCCAACGTTGGTGCTCCTCAAGTTGCGTATCGTGAAACATTCCGTGCGAGCGCGCAAGTTGAAGGTAAATTCGTACGTCAGTCTGGTGGACGCGGACAGTTCGGACACGTTTGGATCGAATTCTCTCCAAACGAAGAAGGAAAAGGCTTTGAGTTCGAAAACGCAATCGTCGGTGGTGTCGTTCCTCGTGAATACATTCCGGCTGTTCAAGCAGGACTTGAAGATTCACTTCAAAACGGTGTAGTCGCAGGTTACCCTGTTATCGACATCAAAGCGAAATTGTTTGACGGTTCTTACCATGACGTCGACTCAAACGAAATGGCGTTTAAAATTGCTGCTTCAATGGCGCTTAAAAACGCGGCAAGCAAGTGTAACCCGGTTATTCTTGAGCCGATCTCCAAAGTTGAAGTCGTTATCCCAGAAGAATACATGGGAGACATCATGGGTGATATTACATCACGCCGCGGTCGTGTAGAAGGTATGGAAGGACGCGGAAACGCTCAAGTCGTTCGCGCGATGGTTCCACTTTCTGAAATGTTCGGTTACGCTACGGCTCTCCGTTCAAACACACAAGGACGCGGTACGTTCACAATGGTCTTTGACCATTACGAAGAAGTGCCTAAGAGCATTGCTGATGAGATCATCAAAAAAAATCAAGGTGAATAATTGATTTTGCCTCTTCATTAAAGTATAAATACTATTGTAAGATGAGAAAGTGAAACATCGCTTTCACTTTCTATCACTCTATATAACAAAAACTAACCTTTTTAAGGAGGATTTTCAGAATGGCTAAAGAAAAATTCGACCGTTCCAAATCACATGCCAACATTGGTACAATTGGACACGTTGACCATGGTAAAACTACATTAACAGCTGCTATCACAACTGTGCTTCATAAGAAATCTGGTAAAGGTACTGCTATGGCATACGACCAAATCGACGGTGCTCCAGAAGAGCGTGAGCGCGGTATCACAATCTCTACTGCACACGTTGAGTACGAAACAGAAACTCGTCACTATGCACACGTTGACTGCCCAGGACACGCTGACTATGTTAAAAACATGATCACTGGTGCTGCGCAAATGGACGGAGCGATCCTTGTTGTATCTGCTGCTGACGGTCCAATGCCACAAACTCGTGAGCACATCCTTCTTTCTCGTAACGTAGGTGTGCCTTACATCGTAGTATTCTTGAACAAATGCGACATGGTAGACGACGAAGAGCTTCTTGAGCTAGTTGAAATGGAAGTTCGCGATCTTCTTTCTGAGTATGAGTTCCCTGGTGACGATGTACCAGTTATCAAAGGTTCTGCACTTAAAGCTCTTGAAGGTGATGCTGAATACGAAGCTAAAATCTTCGAACTGATGGATGCAGTTGACGAATACATCCCAACTCCAGAGCGCGATACTGAAAAGCCATTCATGATGCCTGTTGAGGACGTATTCTCAATCACAGGTCGTGGAACAGTTGCTACTGGACGCGTAGAGCGCGGACAAGTTAAAGTCGGTGACGAAGTTGAAATCATCGGTCTTCAAGAAGAAAACAGCAAAACAACTGTTACAGGTGTTGAAATGTTCCGTAAGCTTCTTGACTATGCAGAAGCTGGAGACAACATCGGTGCACTTCTTCGCGGTGTATCTCGTGAAGATATCCAACGTGGTCAAGTACTTGCTAAACCAGGTACAATCACTCCACATAAAAAGTTCAAAGCTGAAGTTTACGTTCTTTCTAAAGAAGAGGGTGGACGTCACACTCCATTCTTCTCTAACTACCGTCCTCAGTTCTACTTCCGTACAACTGACGTAACGGGTATCATTCAGCTTCCAGAAGGCGTAGAAATGGTTATGCCTGGAGACAACATCGAAATGACTGTTGAATTGATTTCAACAATCGCGATCGAAGACGGAACTCGCTTCTCTATCCGTGAAGGCGGACGTACAGTTGGTTCTGGCGTAGTATCTTCTATCACTGAATAATACTTATAAAATAAAAAACGAGATCCGACCGGGTCTCGTTTTTTATTTGTCCTGAAGTCCTTGATTATCCTTGCTGGAATCTGTATAATAAAAAAAGTGTGCAAAAGCCGGTAATATTCAATATTACCTTGCATCATGCCTATAAATTTTGTATAATAGTGCATGTTGGTCTTTGACTGCGATGAAGTGAGAGGTTGCTGACACACCCGGCCGCTTTGCCATGGCAAGGTGATTCAGGTTTTTCTCACGGAGAATTGTCTAATGTAAGTAGGCGAAAAGGAGGGAAAATAATGGCAAAACAAAAAATTCGTATTCGTTTAAAAGCGTATGATCATAGAATCCTTGATCAATCTGCTGAGAAGATTGTTGAAACGGCTAAACGTTCCGGAGCCAGCGTTTCTGGTCCGATTCCGTTGCCAACTGAGAAATCAGTTTACACAATCCTTCGTGCGGTGCACAAATACAAAGATTCTCGTGAGCAATTCGAAATGCGTACACATAAACGTTTGATCGACATTGTGAACCCAACACCACAAACTGTCGATGCTCTAATGCGATTAGATTTACCATCTGGTGTCGATATCGAAATTAAACTTTAATCTAAAATATAGAATGATTTTTATAGGAGGTGTGACGAATGACCAAAGGAATCTTAGGAAGAAAAATTGGTATGACGCAAGTTTTCGCAGAAAACGGTGATCTTATTCCGGTAACTGTTATCGAAGCTGCTCCTAACGTTGTACTTCAGAAGAAAACTTCTGAAAACGACGGCTATGAAGCGATTCAGATCGGTTTTGACGACAAGCGTGAGAAGCTTGCCAATAAACCAGAAAAAGGACACGTTGCAAAAGCGGAAACTGCTCCTAAGCGCTTCGTTAAAGAATTACGCGGAGTGGATATGGATGCGTATGAAGTTGGTCAGGAAGTCAAAGTTGATATTTTCTCTAACGGAGAAGTCGTAGATGTAACAGGAACATCGAAAGGTAAAGGTTTCCAAGGCGCTATCAAACGCCACGGACAATCTCGCGGACCTATGTCTCACGGTTCACGCTACCATCGCCGTCCTGGTTCAATGGGACCGGTAGACCCTAACCGTGTATTCAAAGGAAAGCTGTTGCCTGGACGTATGGGCGGAGAGCAAATCACTGTTCAAAACCTTGAAATCGTAAAAGTGGATGCAGAGCGCAACCTTCTTTTAGTTAAAGGTAACGTTCCTGGTGCGAAAAAATCATTAGTCGCTGTTAAAAGCGCTGTTAAATCTAAATAATTCTCTTAGGAAAGGAGGAAATTGATCATGCCAAAAGTAGCTTTATATAACCAAAACGGTTCTACTGCTGGTGATATCGAATTAAACGACTCTGTATTTGGAATCGAGCCAAATGAGAGCGTAGTATTCGACGCTATTCTTATGCAAAGAGCTTCCTTACGTCAAGGAACTCATAAAGTAAAAAATCGTTCGGAAGTACGTGGCGGAGGTCGCAAACCTTGGCGTCAAAAAGGTACCGGCCGTGCTCGTCAGGGATCTATCCGTTCACCGCAATGGCGCGGAGGTGGTATCGTATTCGGTCCTACACCACGCAGCTATGCATATAAATTACCGAAAAAAGTTCGCCGCTTGGCTATCAAATCAGCATTGTCTTCTAAAGTGAATGACAACAACTTGATCGTTCTTGAAGATCTTAATCTTGATGCGGTTAAAACAAAAGAAATGGCAGCTATCCTTAAAGGTCTGTCTATCGAGAAGAAAGCTTTAATCGTAACTGCGGATGCAAACGAGACAGTTGAACTATCTGCTCGTAACCTTCCAGGAGTTACTGTTGTTGAAGCTAACGGAATCAACGTCCTCGATGTTGTCGGTCATGAGAAGCTTGTGATCACGAAAGCAGCGGTTGAAAAAGTAGAGGAGGTGCTTGCATAATGAAAGATCCTCGTGATGTTCTAAAGCGCCCCGTCATTACTGAACGTTCTGCTGATTTAATGACTGAGAAAAAATATACGTTTGAAGTAGACGTAAGAGCTAACAAAACAGAAGTGAAAGACGCTGTTGAGCAAATCTTTGGAGTGAAAGTTGAAAAAGTCAACATCATGAACTACAAAGGGAAATTCAAACGTGTCGGCCGCTACTCTGGTATGACAAACAAACGCAGAAAAGCGATTGTTAAGCTTACTGAAGACAGCAAAGAAATCGAAATTTTTGAAGCTTAATCACTTGTAAAAAGAAGGAGGGAAATTCAAAATGGCGATTAAAAAGTACAAACCGACCTCTAACGGACGTCGCGGCATGACTACCTCTGATTTCGCGGAAATCACGACAGATCAGCCGGAAAAATCCTTGCTTGCCCCGCTTCACAAAAAAGGCGGACGCAACAACCAAGGTAAATTAACTGTACGTCATCAAGGCGGCGGACATAAACGCCAATACCGTATTATCGACTTCAAACGCGATAAAGATGGTATACCTGGACGCGTTGCTACAGTTGAGTACGATCCAAACCGTTCAGCTAACATTGCTCTAATTAACTATGTAGACGGAGAAAAACGCTACATCCTGGCTCCTAAGGGCCTTCAAGTAGGAACTGAAATCATGTCAGGACCAGAAGCTGACATTAAAGTAGGTAACGCACTTCCACTGATCAACATCCCTGTTGGTACAGTCGTGCACAACATTGAATTGAAACCTGGAAAAGGCGGACAGCTTGTACGTTCAGCTGGTACATCTGCTCAAGTTCTTGGTAAAGAAGGAAAATACGTTCTTGTACGTCTGAACTCCGGTGAAGTTCGCATGATTCTTTCTGCTTGCCGTGCTTCTATCGGTCAAGTAGGTAACGAACAACACGAACTGATCAATATCGGTAAAGCAGGACGTTCACGCTGGAAAGGCATCCGTCCTACAGTTCGCGGTTCTGTTATGAACCCTAACGATCACCCGCACGGTGGTGGTGAAGGACGCGCTCCGATCGGACGTAAATCACCTATGTCTCCATGGGGTAAACCAACTCTTGGATTCAAAACTCGTAAGAAAAAGAACAAATCAGATAAATTCATCGTACGTCGTCGTAAAAATAAATAACGGGGTTGTCTACGGTTCATATCGGACCGTAGTGCAATCACGAAGGGAGGTTCCAAAATGGCTCGCAGCTTAAAAAAAGGACCATTTGTCGATGATCATCTAATGACAAAAATCGAGAAATTAAATGAAGCGGATAAGAAACAAGTTGTGAAAACTTGGTCTCGCCGTTCTACTATTTTCCCGCAATTTATCGGTCACACAATCGCAGTCTATGATGGACGCAAACATGTGCCTGTTTACATCTCTGAAGATATGGTAGGTCACAAGTTGGGTGAATTCGCACCGACACGCACTTACAAAGGTCATGCTAGTGATGACAAAAAAACAAGACGCTAATGAGAGGAGGCTTTTAAATGCAACAAGCTAAAGCTGTCGCAAGAACAGTCCGTATTGCTCCTCGTAAGGCACGTCTAGTAATGGACCTGATTCGAGGCAAGCAAGTAGGTGAAGCAGTATCGATCTTAAACCTTACGCCAAAAGCTGCTTCCCCGATTATTGAAAAAGTTTTAAAATCTGCTATCGCTAACGCTGAGCACAACTACGAAATGGATGCAAACAACCTGGTTGTTACTCAAGCTTACGTGAACGAAGGCCCTACGTTGAAAAGATTCCGTCCGCGCGCTATGGGACGTGCAAGCCAAATCAACAAACGTACGAGCCACATTACTATCGTTGTATCAGAAAAGAAGGAGGGATAACTCGTGGGTCAAAAGGTAAATCCAGTCGGTCTTCGTATTGGTGTTATACGTGATTGGGAATCTAAGTGGTACGCTGGCAAAGATTACGCTGACTTCCTTCACGAAGATCTGAAAATCCGTGAATTTATTAATCAACGCCTGTCTGACGCTTCTGTTTCTAAAGTGGAAATCGAGCGTGCGGCAAACCGTGTAAATATTACGATCCACACAGCTAAGCCTGGTATGGTTATCGGTAAAGGCGGTTCTGAAGTCGAAGCGCTTCGCAAAGCCCTTAACAGCCTTACTGGCAAGCGTGTACACATTAACATTCTTGAAATCAAAAGAGCTGATCTTGATGCTCAGCTAGTTGCTGATAACATTGCTCGTCAATTGGAAAACCGTATCTCTTTCCGTCGTGCGCAAAAGCAACAAATCCAACGCACAATGCGCGCTGGTGCACAAGGAGTTAAAACAATGGTTTCCGGTCGTCTTGGCGGCGCTGACATCGCTCGTTCTGAATACTACAGTGAAGGAACTGTTCCATTGCACACACTTCGTGCAGACATCGACTATGCTACATCTGAAGCTGACACAACTTACGGCAAGCTTGGTGTAAAAGTCTGGATCTATCGTGGAGAGGTTCTTCCTACTAAGAAGAAAACTGAGGAAGGAGGAAAATAATATGTTAATGCCAAAACGCGTTAAATATCGCAGAGAGCATCGCGGAAAAATGCGCGGCCGTGCAAAAGGCGGCTCTGAAGTGCATTTCGGTGAATACGGCATCCAGGCTCAAGAAGCTTCTTGGATTACAAACCGTCAAATCGAAGCTGCGCGTATCGCAATGACTCGTTACATGAAACGTGGCGGTAAAGTTTGGATCAAAATTTTCCCTTCTAAGCCTTATACAGCTAAGCCTCTAGAGGTTCGGATGGGTTCCGGTAAAGGTGCTCCTGAAGGATGGGTAGCTGTTGTAAAACCGGGCAAAGTTTTATTTGAAATTTCTGGTGTGTCTGAGGAAGTCGCTCGTGAAGCTCTTCGTCTTGCATCTCACAAATTGCCAATTAAAACGAAGTTCGTAAAACGTGAAGAAATTGGTGGTGAATCAAATGAAAGCTAATGAAATTCGTGACCTTACCACTGCTGAAATTGAACAAAAAGTAAAGTCTCTTAAAGAAGAACTTTTCAATCTTCGCTTTCAATTAGCGACAGGACAACTTGAAAACACTGCTCGCATTCGTGAAGTGCGCAAGTCAATCGCGCGCATGAAAACTGTGATTCGGGAAAGAGAAATTGCTGCCAACAAATAATTCCGGAGGGAGGTTCTCTAAAACATGAGCGAACGCAATCAGCGCAAAGTCTACCAAGGACGTGTTGTTTCTGACAAAATGGATAAAACCATTACTGTTGTTGTAGAAACTTACAAAAAACATTCACTCTACGGTAAACGCGTAAAGTACTCTAAAAAATTCAAAGCACATGATGAAAATAACCAAGCTAAAATCGGAGACATCGTAAAGATCATGGAAACTCGTCCATTATCTGCGACTAAACGTTTTCGTCTAGTTGAAGTTGTCGAAGAAGCTGTTATTATCTAATAAAGTTCGGAAACCTTTTTCCGAAGGGAGGTAACAAATAATGATTCAACAAGAGACTCGTTTAAAAGTAGCTGATAACTCTGGTGCCCGTGAAGTATTAACAATCAAGGTGCTTGGTGGTTCTGGACGCAAAACAGCTAACATTGGTGATGTCATTGTTTGCACGGTTAAACAAGCAACACCAGGAGGCGTTGTCAAAAAAGGTGAGGTCGTAAGAGCTGTAATCGTACGTTCTAAGAGCGGCGCGCGCAGAAATGACGGATCTTACATCAAATTCGATGAGAATGCATGTGTTATCATCCGTGACGACAAAAGCCCGCGCGGAACTCGTATCTTCGGACCTGTAGCACGTGAACTTCGTGATAACAACTTCATGAAAATTGTTTCTCTAGCTCCAGAAGTACTTTAATGATATCAATGCCGGACTAAGGAGGTGCGATCAGGATGCATGTTAAAAAAGGCGATAAAGTAATGGTTATCTCTGGTAAAGACAAAGGGAAACAAGGTGTGATCCTTGCAGCTTTCCCTAAAAAAGACCGCGTAATCGTTGAGGGTGTCAACATGGTGAAGAAGCACTCAAAGCCGACTCAAGCTAACCCTCAAGGCGGAATTTTAAATCAAGAGGCGCCAATTCATGTGTCAAACGTAATGCCGCTCGATCCTAAAACAGGTGAAGTGACTCGCGTAGGATACAAAGTGGAAAATGGCAAAAAAGTTCGTATTGCAAAAAAATCTGGGCAAGTTCTAGATAACTAGTAATAAAGGAAGGGAGGTCTATCTCATGAACCGCCTTAAAGAAAAGTACAATAAAGACATTACACCTGCATTAATGAAAAAGTTCGAATACAAATCTGTGATGCAAGTGCCTAAAATTGAAAAAATCGTAATCAACATGGGTGTTGGTGACGCTGTTCAAAACGCTAAAGCTATCGATAGCGCTGTTGAAGAACTAACGTTTATCGCTGGTCAGAAACCTGTCGTTACTCGTGCGAAGAAATCTATTGCTGGATTCCGTCTTCGTGAAGGAATGCCAATCGGTGCGAAAGTAACTCTTCGCGGAGAGCGCATGTACGATTTCCTTGATAAACTAATTTCTGTTTCTTTACCACGTGTTCGTGACTTCCGCGGAATTTCAAAAAAATCTTTTGACGGTCGCGGAAACTACACACTAGGAATCAAAGAACAGCTGATCTTCCCTGAAATTGACTATGATAAGGTAACTAAAGTTCGCGGTATGGACATCGTTATCGTAACGACTGCCAACACTGATGAAGAAGCTCGTGAACTGTTAACTCAATTAGGTATGCCATTCCAGAAATAATCAATGAAAGGGAGGCGAAATCGTGGCTAAAAAGTCAATGATTGCGAAACAAAAACGCACACCGAAGTTTAAAGTACAAGAGTACACTCGCTGCGAACGCTGCGGCCGTCCGCACTCTGTTATTCGTAAATTTAAACTTTGCCGTATTTGTTTCCGTGAACTTGCATATAAAGGACAAATTCCTGGCGTTAAAAAAGCCAGCTGGTAATCCCCGTTTATGGGAAGGAGGTTATTAAATAATGGTTATGACAGATCCGATTGCAGATATGCTGACTCGAATTCGTAATGCAAACATGGTACGTCATGAGAAGCTCGAAATTCCTGCTTCGAAGTTGAAAAGAGAAATCGCTGAAATCTTGAAAAGAGAAGGTTTCATCCGTGACGTAGAATTCATTGAAGATAACAAGCAAGGTATCATCCGTGTTTTCTTGAAATACGGACAAAACAACGAGCGTGTCATCACTGGCCTTAAGAGAATCAGCAAACCAGGTCTGCGCGTTTACGCTAAGTCAAACGAAGTGCCTCGCGTACTGAACGGACTTGGAATCGCAATTCTTTCTACATCACAAGGTGTGTTAACAGATAAAGAAGCCCGCGCTAAACAGGCTGGCGGAGAAGTATTAGCATACGTTTGGTAAGAAGTTTAACATGAATGGAGGTGTTTGGTATGTCTCGTGTAGGTAAGAAGCTACTTGAGATTCCTTCAGGCGTTACAGTTACTCTGAACGACAACACTGTAACCGTGAAAGGACCAAAAGGAGAATTAACTCGTACGTTTCATCCTGATATGAAGATTAAAATTGAGGACAATGTACTTACTGTAGAGCGTCCTTCAGATAATAAAGAACACCGTGCGCTGCATGGCACAACTCGCAGCATCATCGGAAACATGGTTGAAGGTGTATCTAAAGGTTTTGAAAGAGGTTTGGAATTAGTCGGTGTCGGTTACCGTGCTTCTAAATCCGGAAACAAACTTGTTTTGAACGTTGGATACTCTCACCCTGTAGAAATCGTTCCTGAAAACGGAATTGAAATCGAAGTTCCATCTCAAACAAAAGTGGTTGTAAAAGGTACAGATAAAGAGCGTGTTGGAGCTACTGCTGCAAACATTCGCGCTGTACGTTCTCCAGAACCTTACAAAGGCAAAGGGATCCGCTATGAAGGAGAAATGGTTCGTCGTAAAGAAGGTAAATCTGCTAAGTAAAACCGCTTAATGTGAGAAAGGAGTGACCCAGATGATTACGAAAACAAGCAAGAATGCTGCACGTCTTAAAAGACACGGTCGTGTTCGCGCGAAGCTTTCAGGAACCCCTGAGAGACCTCGTCTAAATGTTTTCCGTTCAAACAAACATATTTACGCACAAGTGATCGATGACGTGAACGGTGTTACACTTGTGAGTGCATCAACTCTTGATAAAGACTTTAACGCTGAAAATGGCAGCGATACGTCTGCGGCTGCAAAAGTTGGCGAGCTTGTTGCAAAACGCGCTTCTGAAAAAGGTATCACAAATGTCGTGTTCGACCGTGGCGGTTACCTTTATCATGGACGTGTAAAAGCATTGGCTGATGCTGCACGCGAAGCTGGATTAGAATTTTAATAAAAGAAGGAGGGACATATGAATATGCGTCGTATTGACCCAAGCAAATTAGAGTTAGAAGAACGCTTAGTTACCGTTAACCGCGTAGCGAAAGTTGTTAAAGGTGGTCGTCGTTTCCGCTTCGCAGCTCTAGTCGTTGTCGGTGACAAAAACGGACACGTAGGATTCGGTACTGGTAAAGCACAAGAAGTACCAGAAGCGATCCGCAAAGCTGTTGAAGATGCGAAAAAGAATTTGATCGAAGTACCAATGGTTGGAACTACAATTCCACACGAAATCATCGGACGTTTCGGTGCAGGAAACATCTTGTTAAAACCTGCTTCTGAAGGTACGGGAGTTATCGCTGGAGGCCCAGTACGTGCGGTACTTGAGCTTGCTGGTGTAGCTGATATCCTTTCTAAGTCTTTAGGTTCTAACACACCGATCAACATGATCCGTGCAACAGTCCAAGGTTTAAGCGAGCTGAAACGCGCTGAGGACGTTGCGAAGCTTCGTGGAAAATCTGTAGAAGAACTGTTAGGATAAGGAGGGAACATTAATGGCTAAATTAGAAATTACCCTCAAACGCAGTGTAATCGGACGCCCGGAAGATCAGCGTATTACTGTAAGAACGCTCGGTTTAAAGAAAACAAACCAAACTGTCGTTCATGAAGACAACGCTGCAATCCGCGGTATGGTTAACAAAGTATCTCATTTAGTTTCTGTTAAAGAACTTTAAAAATAAACGATAGGCTAAGGAGGTGTCCAAATGAAACTTCATGAATTAAAGCCCGCAGAAGGTTCACGTAAAACGCGCAACCGCGTAGGTCGTGGTATTGGTTCTGGTAACGGTAAAACAGCAGGTAAAGGTCATAAAGGTCAAAACGCTCGTTCTGGCGGCGGTGTACGTCCTGGATTCGAGGGTGGACAAATGCCTTTGTTCCAACGTCTTCCTAAACGCGGTTTCACAAACATCAACCGCAAGGATTTCGCTGTAGTCAACCTAGACAAACTCAACAGCTTTGCAGAAGGGACGGAAGTTACTCCTGAACTTCTTTTAGAAACAGGTGTAATCAGCAAGTTGAAATCTGGAGTGAAAATTCTTGGCGACGGTCAATTAGAAAAGAAATTAACTGTTAAAGCCAATAAATTCTCCGCTTCTGCTAAACAAGCAATTGAGGCTGCTGGCGGTACAGCTGAGGTGATCTAACTTGTTTAAGACAATCTCCAATTTTATGCGTGTGAAGGATATTCGGAATAAGATTATCTTCACTCTTTTAATGCTTATCGTCTTTCGTCTCGGTTCGTTCATTCCTGTGCCGCATGTAAACACAGAAGTTTTAAAGGCACAGGATCAAATGAGCGTATTTGGGATTCTAAACACATTTGGCGGCGGTGCATTGTTCAACTTCTCCATTCTTGCAATGGGAATCATGCCTTACATCACAGCTTCAATCATCATTCAGCTCCTGCAGATGGATGTTGTGCCGAAGTTTACCGAATGGTCTAAGCAAGGAGAAGTTGGTCGCCGAAAACTAGCACAGTTCACAAGGTACTTCACAATCGTTCTTGGATTTATCCAGGCTTTAGGTATGTCTTACGGGTTTAACAACATGGCCGGCGGCGCGTTGATTACAAACCCTGGAGTCGGTACTTATTTGCTTATTGCGGTTGTACTAACTGCTGGAACTGCTTTTTTAATGTGGCTGGGAGAACAAATTACGTCTCATGGAGTTGGTAACGGAATATCCATTATCATCTTCGCCGGTATCGTTGCCGGCATTCCGCAGACGATTAATCAGATCTACGCTCAGCAGTTTGTAGATGCTGGAGATCAGTTATTCTTGCAAATCATAAAGGTTGTCGTTATATTGGTTGCGATTTTGGCGATTGTCGTTGGCGTTATTTTCATCCAACAGGCAGTTAGAAAAATCTCAATTCAATATGCGAAAGGTTCAGGCCGTTCACCGGTTCCTGGCGGCCAGTCTACACACTTGCCGCTGAAGGTTAACCCGGCGGGAGTTATTCCGGTTATCTTTGCAGTAGCATTTATCACCACTCCGCGGACCGTGGCAACATTTTTTGGTACCAATGACGTCACGAATTGGATTCAAAAAACGTTTGATTACACGCATCCGGTCGGAATGGGAGTTTATGCGGCGTTGATCATCGCCTTTACCTATTTCTATGCATTTGTGCAGGTAAACCCTGAGCAAATGGCCGATAATCTTAAAAAACAAGGTGGCTATATTCCGGGAGTTCGTCCAGGAAAAATGACTCAAGATAGAATTACGAGCATTTTGTATCGACTTACATTTGTAGGCTCCATATTCTTGGCCGTGATTGCCATTCTTCCTGTCTTGTTCGTTAATATTGCTGGGCTGCCTTCATCTGCACAAATTGGTGGAACAAGTTTGCTGATTGTCATCGGGGTTGCACTTGAAACAATGAAGCAGCTTGAAAGCCAGCTGGTAAAACGAAACTATCGTGGATTTATGAAGCACTAGAGGAAATGGGGCGCGCCCATTCCCTCTAAAATAGAGAGGACGGGGAATCCGAAATGAACTTAGTCTTAATGGGACTGCCTGGAGCCGGTAAAGGGACACAGGCTGAACGGATTGTTGAAGATTTTGGGATACCTCATATCTCAACAGGAGACATGTTCCGCGCTGCGATGAAAGAAGAAACGGATCTGGGACTCGAAGCCAAATCATACATTGATAAAGGTGAGCTTGTTCCGGATGAAGTGACAATTGGTATTGTCAGGGAGAGACTTGGCAAGAATGATTGTGACGGAGGTTTTCTTCTGGACGGATTTCCGAGAACAGTCGCTCAAGCTGAAGCACTTGAGGAAATTCTTAAAGGACTTGGCAAGTCGATTGACCATGTCATCAACATTCAAGTCGATAAAGATGCATTGATGGAACGTCTGACAGGACGCAGAATCTGCAGAAACTGCGGTGCAACTTATCATTTAGTCTTTAATCCGCCTGCGAAAGAAAATGTATGCGACAAGTGTGGAGGAGAGCTTTATCAGCGTGAAGACGATAATGAAGCTACTGTATCTACACGGTTAGAGGTCAACATGAAGCAAACCCAGCCTTTACTCGATTTCTATGCGGATAAAGGATATCTCGTAAACATTGACGGGCAGAAGCACATCAATGAAGTTTACGCTGATATAAAGGAGCTTCTCGGAGGCCTGGACAAATGATTATTTGTAAAACTCCCCGAGAAATCGAAATCATGCGGGAAGCCGGAAGAATTGTCGCTTTAACTCATCAGGAGCTGAAAAAGCACATTAAACCCGGCATCTCGACAAAAGAACTGGATCAAATTGCCGAACGTTTTATTACAAAGCAAGGTGCAATCCCGTCTTTTAAAGGGTATAATGGTTTTCGCGGGAGCATTTGCGTTTCGGTCAACGAAGAACTCGTGCACGGTATTCCGGGAAAACGGGTCCTTCGCGACGGAGACATCATCAGCATCGATATCGGTGCGAAGCTGAACGGTTATCATGGTGACTCTGCATGGACTTATCCAGTGGGTACGATTAGCGATGATGATCAAAAGCTGCTGGATGTGACAGAGGAGTCTTTATATAGAGGCTTGAAGGAAGCAAAACCGGGAGAACGTTTGTCGAATATTTCCCACGCAATTCAAACGTATGTCGAAAGCGAACAATTTTCAGTCGTCAGGGAATATGTAGGACACGGGGTAGGGCAGGATCTTCATGAGGATCCGCAAATTCCTCACTACGGTCCGCCGAACAAAGGCCCGCGTTTAAAGCCTGGCATGGTCCTGGCCATTGAGCCGATGGTCAATGCAGGCACACGCTATGTCAAAACATTGGCTGACAACTGGACGGTTGTAACTGTGGACGGGAAGAAGTGTGCTCACTTTGAACACACGATTGCCATAACGGAAGCCGGTTTTGAGATACTGACAAAAGCCTAGGTGAAATGAGATGTATCGGAAAACACCTGAAATTGGACAGTTCGTACGCATAGCAAAAGGCCGCGAAATGAACCAATACGCAGTTGTTATTGATATAGTCGATCATCATCATGTGCTGGTAGCAGACGGAGAAAAGCGTAAATTTCATTCTCCTAAGAAAAAGAATATCAATCATTTAACCTTTTATGATTGCGTATCTCCGGAAGTTCAGAACAGTATAAACGAAACAGGGCGTGTGACAAACGGAAAATTGAGATTTTCTCTTTTGAAATTTGTCAGAGAGCAAGTTACTGATTTGAAGAAGGGAGAACACTTGAATGGCGAAAGACGATGTAATTGAAGTGGAAGGTACTGTAGTCGAAACGCTGCCAAACGCAATGTTCAAAGTTGAACTTGAGAATGGTCATACGGTTTTGGCTCACGTATCTGGTAAAATCCGCATGCACTTCATTCGCATTTTACCTGGAGACAAAGTTACGGTAGAATTATCTCCATATGACTTAACTCGTGGTAGAATTACGTACCGTTACAAATAAAGCACTCCGGAAATTGAAGGAGGTTGGAAACACATGAAAGTGAGACCATCAGTTAAACCGATCTGTGAAAAATGTAAGGTCATTCGCAGAAAAGGAAAAGTAATGGTGATCTGTGAAAATCCAAAGCATAAACAAAAACAAGGATAATTTTTAAGGAGGTGCGAGAGAGATGGCTCGTATTGCTGGTGTAGATATCCCACGTGATAAACGTGTTGTTATTTCATTAACATACATCTTTGGAATCGGTCGTACAACGGCTCAGCAAATCTTAAAAGAAGCTGGAGTTTCTGAAGATACTCGCGTTCGTGATTTGACTGAAGAAGAACTTGGTAAAATCCGTGACGTGATTGACAAATTGAAAGTTGAAGGTGACCTTCGCCGTGAAGTGTCTCTTAACATCAAACGTCTGATCGAAATCGGAAGCTACCGCGGAATTCGTCATCGTCGCGGATTGCCTGTTCGCGGTCAAAATACTAAAAATAACGCGCGTACTCGTAAAGGTCCGCGTCGTACTGTAGCTAACAAGAAAAAATAAGCAAGGGAGGTAATTAAACAATGGCTGCTGCTCGTAAAACAAACACGCGTAAACGCCGCGTGAAAAAGAATATTGAATCTGGAATTGCTCATATCCGTTCAACTTTCAACAACACGATTGTTACTATCACAGATGTTCATGGTAATGCTCTTTCTTGGTCAAGCGCCGGATCTCTTGGATTTAAAGGTTCTAAAAAATCCACTCCGTTTGCTGCGCAAATGGCCGCTGAAACAGCTGCTAAAGGTTCTATCGAACATGGACTTAAAACTCTTGAAGTTACTGTAAAAGGACCTGGTTCTGGCCGTGAAGCTGCAATTCGTGCACTTCAAGCTGCTGGACTGGAAGTTACAGCAATCAGAGACGTAACGCCTGTTCCTCATAACGGATGCCGTCCGCCAAAACGTCGCCGCGTGTAATTTGTTTGTATAGATTTTGTGTCCCTGTCAATAATGGGTTATGATACAGTTAATTTATAAAACGAATGCACACTCGTTGCCTGAGCACATACGGGACTAAACAATGGGGAATTTCGGATAGAATCAGAGAAATTCTTTCCGGGGTTTCGACGTTTTGAAGGAGGGTTTTATGAAATGATCGAGATTGAAAAACCAAAAATCGAAACGGTTGAAATCAGCGACGATGCCAAGTATGGTAAATTTGTCGTAGAGCCACTTGAGCGTGGATATGGTACAACTTTGGGTAACTCCTTACGTCGTATCCTTTTATCCTCACTCCCTGGTGCCGCTGTAACATCGATCCAAATAGATGGTGTACTGCATGAATTCTCGACGATCGAAGGCGTCGTTGAAGATGTTACAACGATTATCTTAAACATTAAAAAACTTGCACTGAAAATCTACTCTGAAGAAGAGAAGACGCTTGAGATTGATGTACAGGGTGAAGGAGTTGTAACAGCTGCTGATATTACCCACGACAGTGATGTTGAGATTTTGAATCCTGATCTTCACATTGCGACTCTTGGCCAAAATGCGAGTTTTCGAGTTCGCTTAACCGCTCAAAGAGGTCGCGGGTATACACCAGCTGACTCGAATAAGAGAGACGATCAGCCAATTGGGGTCATCCCGATTGATTCCATCTTTACACCTGTTTCTCGTGTAACATATCAAGTTGAGAATACTCGTGTGGGTCAGATTACAAACTATGACAAACTTACGCTTGACGTATGGACAGATGGAAGCACTGGACCAAAAGAAGCAATTGCGCTTGGTTCAAAGATTTTGACTGAACACCTTAATATTTTTGTCGGTTTGACCGACGAAGCTCAGCATGCTGAAATCATGGTTGAAAAAGAAGAGGACCAAAAAGAAAAAGTTCTTGAAATGACTATTGAAGAGCTCGATCTTTCAGTCCGTTCTTACAACTGCTTGAAGCGTGCGGGAATCAATACAGTTCAAGAACTTGCGAACAAAACTGAAGAAGATATGATGAAAGTTCGCAACCTGGGTCGCAAGTCGCTTGAAGAAGTAAAAGCGAAACTTGAAGAACTTGGACTTGGCCTTCGCAAAGACGATTGACTAGTTTCCATGTGAACTAGGATTTTCGTGTGTTTTTTATTTCAGATCGAGTATTTCAATAAAGGAGGGGACACCACATGTCATACAGAAAACTAGGACGCACTAGTGCACAGCGTAAAGCAATGCTGCGTGATCTTACAACAGACTTGATCATCAACGAGAGAATCGAAACAACAGAAGCTCGCGCGAAAGAACTTCGCTCTGTTGTAGAAAAAATGATTACACTTGGCAAGCGCGGAGATTTACACGCACGCCGCCAAGCAGCTGCATACATCCGCAATGAGGTTGCAGATGCAGAGAAAGACCAAGATGCACTCCAAAAACTTTTCTCTGATGTAGCACCTCGTTATGAAGAGCGCCAAGGCGGATACACACGTATTATGAAGCTTGGTCCTCGCCGTGGTGACGGAGCACCAATGGCTATCATCGAATTGGTTTAATCACATATTTTGTGTGTCTAAAGAAGGGCGGGACAGTTTTTAACTGGATCTATGCCCTTTTTTTAGATACCGGGGAATTTTCTATGATAAAAGAATAGTCAGAAAAGCAGAGCTTTAGAGGAGAGGAGGCCGGACGGGCAAATGAATCAAGATCGATTAATAGCTGCAGAGGATATCACGTTTCGCTACCAGAAAGATGCGGACAGGCCTGCGCTTGATCATGTATCTTTCCATGTGTCGAAAGGAGAATGGCTTGCGATCGTAGGTCACAACGGCTCAGGGAAGTCGACGCTCGCCCGTGCTTTAAACGGACTGATCCTGCCTGACGAAGGATCGATTGATGTCGGCGGTATTCAGCTGACGGAAGAGACGGTCTGGGATGTCCGAAAAAAAATCGGCATGGTGTTTCAAAATCCGGATAACCAATTTGTCGGGACAACCGTCCGCGATGATGTGGCTTTTGGTTTAGAAAACAACGGAGTTCCAAGAGAAGACATGGTGGAAAGGGTGGATTGGGCCGTTCAACAGGTGAACATGCAAGAATTTCTCGATCAAGAGCCGCACCATCTCTCTGGAGGGCAAAAGCAGCGTGTTGCGATTGCGGGAGTGCTTGCCGCCCGTCCTGACATCATGATTCTCGACGAGGCGACTTCCATGCTCGACCCGATGGGACGGGAAGAAGTGCTGGATACGGTCAGAAGGCTGAAAGACCAGGGAATGGTTACGGTCATTTCGATTACACATGACTTAAACGAAGCTGCTAAGGCCGACCGGATCATCGTCATGAACGGCGGAAGAAAATTTGCCGAAGGCACGCCGCAGGAAGTCTTTCGTCTGAATCAAGACCTGATAAAAATCGGGCTTGATTTGCCTTTTTCTTTTCAGCTCAGCCAAATGCTGAAGGAAAGCGGTCTGGCTTTGAAAGGCGATCATCTGACACAAGAAGGATTGGTGAATGAGCTATGGACATTGAAATCAAAGATGTAGAGCACCGATACCAGATGAAAACGCCTTTTGAACGCCTTGCGATCTATGATGTCAACGCCGTGATTAAAGAAGGAAGCTATGTCGCTGTGATCGGCCATACAGGATCGGGAAAATCGACGTTGCTTCAGCACCTGAACGGGCTTTTAAAACCGACAAAAGGACAGATACGCCTCGGCGGGGACGTTCTCGAAGCAGGCAAAAAGAATAAACACTTAAAAGCTTTGCGGAAAAAGGTCGGGATTGTCTTTCAGTTTCCTGAACATCAGCTGTTTGAAGAAACAATTTTAAAGGACATTTCATTCGGCCCGATCAATTTCGGCATGAGCCGGGAGAAGGCGGAAGAAAAGGCGAGGGAAATGCTGAAGCTTGTAGGTTTGGATGAGGAGCTGTCCGACAGGTCCCCGTTTGAACTAAGCGGCGGGCAAATGCGCCGCGTGGCCATTGCGGGAGTGCTGGCGATGGAGCCGGAGGTTCTCGTCCTCGATGAACCGACGGCAGGGCTTGACCCAAGAGGCCGCAAAGAGATCATGGACATGTTCTACAGCCTCCATAAGCAGAGGAATCTGACGACGATTCTCGTCACCCACAGTATGGAAGATGCGGCGGCGTATGCAGATGAACTGATTGTGATGCATAAAGGCACGGTCAAAGCAAAAGGGACGCCGCGGGAGCTTTTTTCAAGGAAAGACGATATCGCTGCCTTTGGGCTTGATTTGCCGGAAACGATTAAATTCCAAAAACGTCTTGAAGAAACGCTGGGCATTACGTTCAAAGCGCCGATCTTGACGATTGAAGAAGCAGCCTCCGAAATTAAAGCTCTTTTTCAGGAGGAAAATGCCCTATGATGGACAATATCATTATCGGCAAATATGTACCCGGGACATCGATCATTCACCGGCTTGATCCGCGTACAAAGCTGTTAACCATTTTCCTTTTTGTCTTTATCGTTTTTTTCGCGAATAATACGGAAACATATGCACTGCTCGGCCTGTTTACGGTCGCAGCCGCAGCTTTGTCGGGCGTTCCGGTGCGATTCCTTTTAAAAGGGATGAAGCCCGTGTTCTGGATTGTGCTGTTTACGTTTCTGCTTCATATTTTTATGACAAGGGAAGGGCCGCTTCTCGCCGATCTCGGCTTGTTTAAAATTTATGAGCAGGGGCTTGTTCAAGGGATTTTTATTTCGCTGCGCTTTGTTTACCTCATCATGATCACAACGATTTTAACATTGACGACGACTCCAATCGAAGTGACCGATGGTTTGGAGCATTTGCTCGGTCCGTTTAAAAAATTAAAGCTTCCCGTTCATGAACTCGCTCTCATGATGTCCATCTCCCTCAGATTTATACCGACTCTGCTCGAAGAGACGGATAAGATCATGAAAGCGCAAATGGCAAGAGGCGTTGATTTTACGAACGGCCCGGTCAAAGAACGTGTCAAAGCGATCGTTCCTCTTCTTGTTCCGCTGTTTGTCAGTGCCTTTAAAAGAGCCGAAGAGCTTGCAACTGCGATGGAGGCGCGAGGATACAGGGGAGGGGAAGGCCGTACAAAATACAGGCAGCTGACGTGGAAATGGAAGGATACTTCCGTGCTCCTCATTTTAGCTGGTCTTGGCGTATTGCTAATTTTATTGCGGACTTAGGTGATAGACGATGAGAATGAAGTGTACGATTTCATATGACGGACACCTTTTTTACGGCTACCAAGTGCAGCCTGGTCAAAGAACGGTGCAGGATGAGCTTGAAAAAGCGCTGCAAACGCTCCATAAAGCGAAGGAGCGTATTCCTGTCGTTTCATCCGGGCGCACCGACAGCGGCGTTCACGCGGTCGGACAGACGATTCATTTTGACAGTCCGCTATCCATCCCTGAGGCGAAATGGCCGTATGCTTTGAATGCCCTGCTGCCTGATGATATATCGGTCCACAATGCGGAAGCTGTGGATGATCAATTTCATGCGAGGTTTTCTGCAAAAAGAAAAGAATACCGGTATATGATTTACAGGGGCAGACATCCGGACGTTTTTAAACGCCACTATGCATACCATGTTCCGTATGACCTTGATATGGAAAAAGTCCAAGAAGCCTCCCGCTTTCTGGTTGGAACCCATGATTTCACAAGCTTTTGTGCAACCAAAACCGAAGTGAAGGACAAAGTTAGAACGGTCTATGAACTCGAATGGTCTGACACAGGGGACGGACTGCAGATGAGGATTGTGGGCAGCGGATTTTTGTATAACATGGTTAGAATCATTGCCGGCACGCTTCTTGATGTAGGAACCGGAAAATTTTCCCCTGGAGACATTGAAAAGATGATTCTTGCCAGAAGCCGCGATGCCGCAGGGCGCACTGCACCGGCGCACGGCTTGTATTTATGGCGTGTTATCTATGACAACTAAACCAGGTGTAACATTTTCTTGACAGAGAGTACAGAAAGTTATAAGATATCATATGGTATGTATTTCAACCCCACGATAAGCCCCGGAAACTTATTGTGTTTTGAAATAGAACGTAATTGAAGTTTATTGAAAATGGCAGATTTATTTAGGAGGGAAATTTAATGCGTACAACACCTATGGCTAACGCAAGTAATATTGAACGCAAGTGGTTAGTTGTTGATGCTGCTGGCAAGACGCTAGGACGTCTTTCTACAGAAGTTGCATCTATCCTTCGCGGAAAACATAAACCAACTTACACACCACACGTTGACACTGGAGATCATGTGATCATCATCAACGCTGAAAAAATCGAGTTAACTGGTAAAAAGTTAACGGACAAAATCTACTACCGTCACACTCAACATCCAGGCGGTTTAAAATCAAGAACTGCTCTTGAAATGCGTACAAACTACCCTGAGAAAATGCTTGAACTTGCGATCAAAGGCATGCTTCCAAAAGGTTCTCTAGGTCGTCAAATGTTCAAAAAATTGAACGTATACCGTGGTTCTGAGCATCCACACCAAGCACAAAAACCTGAAGTTTACGAACTTCGCGGTTAATTAAAAAGGAGGTTACCAATTTGGCACAGGTTCAATATTACGGTACTGGCCGTCGTAAAAGCTCTGTAGCGCGTGTGCGTTTAGTTCCAGGAGAAGGCCGTATCATCGTGAATAATCGTGAAATCAGCGAGCACATCCCATCTGCAGCTCTAATCGAAGATATCAAACAACCATTAAATTTGACTGAAACAGCTGGTACTTATGACGTTTTAGTAAACGTCCATGGAGGCGGCTTATCCGGTCAATCCGGAGCAATCCGTCACGGTATCGCCCGCGCTTTGCTTGAAGCAGATCCGGAATACCGTTCAACTCTAAAACGTGCCGGTCTACTGACTCGTGACGCACGTATGAAAGAACGTAAAAAATACGGACTTAAAGGCGCACGCCGTGCACCTCAGTTCTCAAAACGTTAATTTATGGCGTTTCAAAGGCTCTCAAGACTTTTGTCTTGGGGGTCTTTTTTATTGCTGCCGTCCTACATATGAAGCGGATACCGGAACACGGTTCATCTCCCGCGCCCAGACGGATATTTGTCCGATGTGATGTATTTCATGGGCGATCAAATGCCTTAAAATGTCGCCTTGTGTATAGGTATCTTCTGACCAAGACGTTTTGACAGGCTTTTGTTCGGCTGTGCTGGAAAAATGAAAAACCACACTCTCAACCTCGGGACGATACGCTTCAGAAAACTTGATAATGTGCTGAATCGACGGATAGTCGGAAAACTCGGGAGTGAAGTCCGGCTTGTCTAAAATGGCATACATCCAGCTCACCTCAACATCGACAATATGAAACAAGTTTTTCAAAATGCTTTCCATACCGCCTGAACGCTTCTTTTCGATTTCCTCCGGCTGCTGCTTCAGGCACCAGTCAAACCATTCATCACGAACTTGCCAATTATACTGAAACAAACCTTTCATCTCATGCTCACCTCTCCTAATATGTTCGGCTTTTCGCTCTGTTTCCCTTCCCGGATTGCCAAGGATACACATTCATGATGTAATTAGTCTTACAAAGCATGAAGGAGAGAAAAGATGATTCAAACAATGATGAAACAGTTGCATACTGAATTAAAACAACATTTCCGTCCGTTTTTGAATCCTCCTGCAACAGAGGAAGACATTCAAAAAGCTGAAAATGAAATGGAAGCTACGTTTCCTGAAGAGCTCAGGGCGCTTTATCTTACCCATAATGGTGAAAAAGAATCGGGCCCCGGATTATTTTTCGGACTTCCTTTTCTTTCCTTGCAAGAAATGCTCACGGAGTGGCGAATATGGAAGGGGCTTGAAGGAGATGGAGAATTGGGAGAGATCGATGCATATTCGGTTCCGCCGTGTTGGATTAAAGAAAAATATGTGAACCGCCGATGGATTCCGATTAGCAGGGATTACGGAGGAAATCATATTGGTGTAGACCTTGATCCTGATCAGGAGGGGCAAGCCGGACAAGTGATCAATTTCGGGCGAGACGAAGAAATAAAGTATGTGATTGCTCATCATGTGACAGATTTACTGATCCATATAACAAATACGCTCAAAAATGGTCATTATACAATTGATGAATATGATGATGCTGTCAGCTGGAGCTACGGCAAAGAGGAAGAGCTTCATTTCCTGGATGCCATCCGTTCTATGGAACTTCCGGTGTTGCATGCAAGACCGCAGGAAGCCAATCTTGAACATACGGACCGATGGCTTCGTCAGCTGGACGATCGCTGGACTGCGATTGTGGAAACGATGGCTGAAAGTCCAAAGGCATTTTGTAACAAGATAAAGCTGCGTTTAGCGGGCAGGGAGCTGACACACATTAAACCGCTATCAATCTGTACGGATATGAGGGAATTAAATATAAGTGCAAATCGTATTCATGATTTAACGCCTTTGCAAAGCATGATCTTTTTGAAAAAGCTTTATCTTGGAAATAACCCGGTAGCAGATTTAAAGCCAATCGCTCAATTGAAACATCTGCAGTATTTAAATGTGGAGAAAACATGCGTGATCGATTTGTCTCCGCTTGCGGATTTATCATCTTTGAGAGGATTGGATATGACAGATATTCAAGCTGCAGAATACGCGCCGCTCAGTCACTGTAAAAACCTTGAGTTTTTAAAGGTAGATGTTTGTAATGAAAAGCAAATAAACGATATTTCTCAAATCAGCACGTTGAAACGATTACATATACGCGGAGATGAACATGTATCCGAAGAAGAGATAAAAGCGATAGCAGGTTTGAAAACATTAAGGTCTTTAACGGTTGAAAATATTACGTTAGAAAACGTTGATTTCTTAGGCACGATTCATACGCTTCAAACACTAAAACTTATAAATTCGTCCGTTAAAGACGGATCCGTTCTTGCCAGCCTGGAACATCTGAAAAGACTGGAATTGGATGGTTCTGAAATCGTAAACCTTAAAGTGGTGGCCCAATCTCCTTCTTTAGAGGAGTTTACCGGTTCTTTTGACCAATTTTATGTATTGAAGGACATATGCAAGAAAAAAGTGGATTTCTCTAAAGTAATTGGCGATATGTCTGAAGAAGAAGAGGAGATATGGAGCAGCTATGTGAGTGAATAGCTTCATCTCGCGGCTCCTAATATTTTCGGCTTCTTCCTCCGTTTCCCTTCCTCAGAAAAGCATGATTTCCGGCTTCTGACTGCACAATACAAGGTAAAAAGGAGGCGGTTCTATGGGGACGGTCGTATCTTTTAATAATGAAAAACAAAAGAAGCAGATCAATTTGGAAAAAAAGCTTCTGCGCGAACTGTCTTTGGAAAAAATGCTGAATTCTGCGGAGGAATGCTTTGCTCCTCTTTTTCACTTTTTTTCTAAGCACACGGATATTTTGTATGACGGCTGCATCGATTTTGCCATTGAGGCCTATTTGCTGGGAGCCGAGTACGGAAAGTTCGGCTATCACGGAGAACCCGTTCAACGAGCGATGGTCCGCTCAGAAAAAGAAGAAAAACAGCTTCTGCATGAGCTTTATGAATATGCGGTGAGCTGGTCTGAGGCTTTTAATATTCAAACGGCTCATGAACCACTCTATTATGCGTGCGAATACTTCATCCAAAGCTGGTGGAAGGAAGGCTTCAGCCAGCGTGAAAGACGCTTTAAGCTTCGGCTCAGATAATTTATGTAAAAGTGCGGCCAAGCTGAATCATATTTCCTTTCCTTGTCCCATATGTTGTAGTAAGGACGAGCGGGAGGGAAAGGGATGAAGAAAAAAATAAAATGGCTCGGGTTTTTACTCGGCTTTGTCGTTTTATTATGTTTATTTCAATATCAATTCCACAATGATGATTCTTGGCGGTCATGGAATCTTCCGTTGAGCGGCAAGATCATTTATATTGATCCTGGACACGGGGGCGCAGATGGAGGGGCATCAAGCGGTGAACTCCTTGAAAAAGACGTGGCGCTTGAAGTATCCCTTAGAATCAGGGACTATCTCCAGGAACAGGGCGCCTTGGTGTTGCTGACGAGGGAGGACGATCATGATCTCGCTCCTGAAGAAACGAAGGGACTCAGCAGAAGGAAAGCGGAAGACTTGCGAAAAAGGGTCGACATGATCAACGATTCTGAAGCCGACCTTTACCTCAGCATCCATTTGAATGCGATTCCTTCCGCCCGATGGAGCGGTGCGCAAAGCTTCTTTTACGGGCAATATGAAGAAAACGAACGGGCCGCCAAGTTTATTCAGGATGAATTAAGACATAATCTTGAAAACACGACGCGGAAGGCAAAGCGGATACACGGCATTTATTTGATGCAAAATGTGAAAAAGCCGGGGGCCCTCGTCGAGATCGGGTTTTTGTCAAATCCGAAAGAAGCAAAACAGCTGGCCAAGCCCAAATATCAGGACAAAATCGCGGCATCCGTATATAAAGGTGTATTGCGCTACTTTACAGAAGACAGAGACCCTCCTGAATAAGAGGGTTTCTTTTTGTGTCAAAGACACTATAAGGAAAGATATGCTATACTTATTTTGTAAACGAATACAACAAAGGGTGAGATCAATGTTGCGAGAAGACGATGTAAAAAAAATAGTCGGCGATTTGGACGAGCCATTTCTTCACAAGCCGCTCAGAGAGCTGGATGCCGTCAAGGAAATTAAAATAAAACCCGAAAAACGGCACGTCAGCGTAAAGGTGGCGCTCGCAAAAACGGGATCTGCCGAACAAATGCAGCTTCAGCAGGAAATCGTCATACGGTTAAAAGAAGCCGGTGCAGAGACGGTCGGCCTGCGTTTTGAGGAGCTGCCTGAAGAAGTCGTGATGAATAATCAAGAGTCTGCCCAAGGGCAAGATCAATCTCTGCTGAATAGTGAAAAACAGCCTGTGTTTTTAGCGGTGGCAAGCGGTAAAGGCGGCGTCGGCAAGTCGACGGTGTCCGTCAATTTGGCTGTGTCTTTGGCTCGAATCGGAAAGAAAGTCGGATTAATCGACGCCGATATTTACGGATTCAGCGTTCCGGATATGATGGGAATCACTGTACGGCCGACGATTGAAGGAGAAAAGGTCGTGCCGGTTGAAAGATTCGGAGTCAAAGTAATTTCGATGGGATTTTTTGTTGAAGACAATGCCCCTGTCATTTGGAGAGGCCCTATGCTTGGAAAAATGCTGAATAACTTTTTCCATGAGGTTGAATGGGGAGATGTCGATTATATTATCTTAGACCTGCCGCCGGGAACAGGCGATGTAGCGCTTGATGTTCACTCAATGCTTCCAAGCTGCAAAGAGGTGATCGTGTCGACGCCGCACCCTACTGCCGCGTTTGTCGCTGCAAGAGCGGGCGCGATGGCTTTGAAGACCGATCATGAAATCTTGGGAATCGTTGAAAATATGGCTTATTACGAAAGCGTCAAAACAGGCGAAAAGGAATACGTATTCGGCAAAGGCGGAGGCGAGAAGCTCGCAGAAGAACTCGGTGTTCCGATTCTGGGCAAAATTCCGCTGAAGCAGCCCGATTGGGATGACAGCGAATTCGCGCCGTCCGTTTATGATGAAAGTCATCCGACCGGTGCCATTTATTTGGATATCGCCAAAAAAATCGACGAAAGCATTGGCGTAAAAGCTTAAAGATCAGAAAAAGCTTCCTCCGCGGAAGAAGCTTTTAGTGAATGAAAAGCGGCTTAGCTTTGTTTTTCTTCGCCGCCTTTCATTTCTTCTTTCATGCTTTCAGAAGCAGCTTTTTTCAGTTCCTCTTCAAACTGCTTTCTGTAGAGCGGGCTTGACAGAGTGTCGGATATTACTTCCTGCAGGTGGGTTCGGAATTCCTGGCTTCTGACAAGTTCGCCGTATTTTTTGGCCATTTCAGGATCCTGCATGACCTGGATCAGCATTTTTTGGTACTCAGGATCTTTCATCAGTTTTTTCAGCACTTTTTCATGTTCATTTTGAAGTGTTTTGGCAAAGCCTTCTGCGAATTTTGGATCTTCGAAGACTTTTTTCCAAAATTCGGCTCCTTTTTTGGAGGTCATTGTTTTTTCAACGGTTTCTTTGACGGTTTTTTCATCCATCACAAGTGTTTCATTTAATTTGTCATCATTTAATATTTCTTGAATCGCTTTTTTTCCGTCATCTGTCTTTAATATATCGACAACCATCTTTTTGGTTTGATCATAGTCCATCTCAGCTGCTTGGTCCGTGGGAGCACAAGCTGTTACAGATAGAAACAGAAAACAGCTTATCGATAGCATTGTGGTCTTGAACATGCTTAAGCTCCTTTCGAAAACTCGTCTTACCTTTAATATGAATGTCTTTTATAAATTTATACATAACAAAATATCGCTGCTACAGCGTTTACTTAGGGGTTGGGAAGTCTACAATGAAAAGCCGTAATCTCGTCCGATTTTTCTTTTCCGTGTTGGGTGTCGGAGCTTTGACTACAAGTATTGTCGGTTTTGCCATTGAGTGGGGAAGATATAAGGAGCTGTTTCTTTCCTTCGAGGTATTGGAGATTCTTTCTGTTCTATTTTGGTTTATCGGGGTTGGCATGATCTTTAGCGTGATTGCTCAAATGGGGTTTGTGATTTTCTTAACGATTCACCGTTTTGCACTGGAAATCTTCAGATCTCATTCTTTGTGGAATTCGATTCAGCTGTTTTTGATTGTATTTGTCGCGTTTGATTTGGTTTACTTGCGTTTTCTGTTTTTTGAAAAAGAGGGAGGCTCCATCATTCCGTATATTTGGCTGCCGCTCTTTATTTTGGCGGTAAGCATTGCGGCCGCTTATGCAAAGCAAAAACAGTCCTCTAAAAAAACGTTCGTTTCCGCATTATTTCTAATGTTTGTTTTTACTGTGATGGAGTGGTTCCCGGCGTTAAGGGTCAATGAAGAGGACTGGCTCTATTTAATGCTGCTTCCTTTATTAGCCTGCAATGCTTTTCAACTTTTAATGCTGCCAAAGTTTCAGGCCCGCGCTTAGACCGGTTGCTATTTTACTTCTGATGATTTTGCATCCGTATTTGCAATTAAATCGCTAACGGTTACATTTTTGAGTCCCTTGCTTCTGAGGTGGTGCACGATCTCAGGCAGGGCTTCTTTTGTTTGTTTGGCCGAATCTGAAGCGTGAAAGAGCACGATATCACCAGCGCTCACCGTTTCATTTACGTTTTGTACGATCTTTTGAACCCCCGGGTTCGTCCAGTCATCCGAGTTAATACTGTAGTGAACGACGGTATAGCCGTACTGTTTAGCGACATCGAGTACGTCTTTATTAAACTGGCCGGTTGGCGGCCTTAAAAGCGTGAGGTCCTCAAGACCGAGCTTTTGAAAAGAGTTTTGTGCTTTTGTTAAGTCTTTTTTGATTTCGCTTTTCTTCATTTGCGAATAGTTTTTATAAGCATAGCCCATGCTCCCGATCTGATGACCGTCTTTACGGATTCTTTCCACGACATCCGGATGGCGCTCCGCCCATGAAGCTGAAAGAAAAAAGGTCGCGTCTTTAATACCGTTTGCTTTTAATGTATCTAAAATAGGCATGGCCTTTTGATCTCCCCAGCTAATATTAAAGGTAAGAGCGACTTCATTTGTATCTGTGTCTCCTCTATATACCGCTTTTGCTCCGCTTTCTGTAGAAAACACAGGAAGAGGGAGCAGGTTTTGTACATAAAAAAAGCTTGCTGTCGCAAAAGCGGCTATCATAATAATGATTAACTGCTTAATCCGTTTCATATGCCACACATAAAAATGGTTCACAGAGAAACTCCTCCTTGTCCATGCTGCTTTGTATTCATCCTATGCTCGTTTAAAATAGAACATAACAATAATTCACCTTAAGAAAAAAATTAAAAAGAGGGTTGACCAGATTTGAATTAACATGTTATATTATTATTCGTCGCTGATAAACAGCTGACATGAAAAAGCTCCAAAAAATAATTTTGAGAAAAGTTATTGACAAATATGTGAGCTTGATGTTATATTATTAAAGCCGCTGAACGAAGCGGAAATGATCTTTGAAAACTAAACAAGACAAACGTACCTGTTAATTCATTAAATAAATCGCACATGCGAATGTGCGTAGTCATTATCAAACTTCATGGAGAGTTTGATCCTGGCTCAGGACGAACGCTGGCGGCGTGCCTAATACATGCAAGTCGAGCGGACAGATGGGAGCTTGCTCCCTGATGTCAGCGGCGGACGGGTGAGTAACACGTGGGTAACCTGCCTGTAAGACTGGGATAACTCCGGGAAACCGGGGCTAATACCGGATGCTTGATTGAACCGCATGGTTCAATTATAAAAGGTGGCTTTTAGCTACCACTTACAGATGGACCCGCGGCGCATTAGCTAGTTGGTGAGGTAACGGCTCACCAAGGCAACGATGCGTAGCCGACCTGAGAGGGTGATCGGCCACACTGGGACTGAGACACGGCCCAGACTCCTACGGGAGGCAGCAGTAGGGAATCTTCCGCAATGGACGAAAGTCTGACG
The DNA here is from genome assembly GCF_054161455.1 of Bacillus sp. PK6-026. Lineage (NCBI taxonomy): Bacteria > Bacillati > Bacillota > Bacilli > Caryophanales > Bacillaceae > Bacillus > Bacillus sp. PK6-026. The sequence goes on from NZ_CP096418.1 coordinate 160,132, forward strand.
GAGCAACGCCGCGTGAGTGATGAAGGTTTTCGGATCGTAAAACTCTGTTGTTAGGGAAGAACAAGTACCGTTCGAATAGGGCGGTACCTTGACGGTACCTAACCAGAAAGCCACGGCTAACTACGTGCCAGCAGCCGCGGTAATACGTAGGTGGCAAGCGTTGTCCGGAATTATTGGGCGTAAAGCGCGCGCAGGCGGTTTCTTAAGTCTGATGTGAAAGCCCCCGGCTCAACCGGGGAGGGTCATTGGAAACTGGGGAACTTGAGTGCAGAAGAGGAGAGTGGAATTCCACGTGTAGCGGTGAAATGCGTAGAGATGTGGAGGAACACCAGTGGCGAAGGCGACTCTCTGGTCTGTAACTGACGCTGAGGCGCGAAAGCGTGGGGAGCGAACAGGATTAGATACCCTGGTAGTCCACGCCGTAAACGATGAGTGCTAAGTGTTAGAGGGTTTCCGCCCTTTAGTGCTGCAGCAAACGCATTAAGCACTCCGCCTGGGGAGTACGGTCGCAAGACTGAAACTCAAAGGAATTGACGGGGGCCCGCACAAGCGGTGGAGCATGTGGTTTAATTCGAAGCAACGCGAAGAACCTTACCAGGTCTTGACATCCTCTGACAACCCTAGAGATAGGGCTTCCCCTTCGGGGGCAGAGTGACAGGTGGTGCATGGTTGTCGTCAGCTCGTGTCGTGAGATGTTGGGTTAAGTCCCGCAACGAGCGCAACCCTTGATCTTAGTTGCCAGCATTCAGTTGGGCACTCTAAGGTGACTGCCGGTGACAAACCGGAGGAAGGTGGGGATGACGTCAAATCATCATGCCCCTTATGACCTGGGCTACACACGTGCTACAATGGGCAGAACAAAGGGCAGCGAAGCCGCGAGGCTAAGCCAATCCCACAAATCTGTTCTCAGTTCGGATCGCAGTCTGCAACTCGACTGCGTGAAGCTGGAATCGCTAGTAATCGCGGATCAGCATGCCGCGGTGAATACGTTCCCGGGCCTTGTACACACCGCCCGTCACACCACGAGAGTTTGTAACACCCGAAGTCGGTGAGGTAACCTTTTGGAGCCAGCCGCCGAAGGTGGGACAGATGATTGGGGTGAAGTCGTAACAAGGTAGCCGTATCGGAAGGTGCGGCTGGATCACCTCCTTTCTAAGGATATTATACGGAATATAAGACCTTGCGGTCTTATAGACAGGTGCGTTTAGATCTTGTTTAGTTTTGAAGGATCATTCCTTCAAAACGTGTTCTTTGAAAACTAGATAACAGTAGACATCACATTCAATTAGTAATGCAAGATATCACGTAGTGATTCTTTTTAACGGTTAAGTTAGAAAGGGCGCACGGTGGATGCCTTGGCACTAGGAGCCGATGAAGGACGGGACGAACACCGATATGCTTCGGGGAGCTGTAAGCAAGCTTTGATCCGGAGATTTCCGAATGGGGAAACCCACTGCTCGTAATGGAGCAGTATCCATATCTGAATTCATAGGATATGAGAAGGCAGACCCGGGGAACTGAAACATCTAAGTACCCGGAGGAAGAGAAAGCAAATGCGATTCCCTGAGTAGCGGCGAGCGAAACGGGAACAGCCCAAACCAAGAGGCTTGCCTCTTGGGGTTGTAGGACACTCTGTACGGAGTTACAAAAGAACGAGGTAGATGAAGAGGCCTGGAAAGGCCCGCCATAGGAGGTAACAGCCCTGTAGTCAAAACTTCGTTCTCTCCTGAGTGGATCCTGAGTACGGCGGAACACGTGAAATTCCGTCGGAATCCGGGAGGACCATCTCCCAAGGCTAAATACTCCCTAGTGACCGATAGTGAACCAGTACCGTGAGGGAAAGGTGAAAAGCACCCCGGAAGGGGAGTGAAAGAGATCCTGAAACCGTGTGCCTACAAGTAGTCAGAGCCCGTTAATGGGTGATGGCGTGCCTTTTGTAGAATGAACCGGCGAGTTACGATCCCGTGCAAGGTTAAGTTTGAAAAGACGGAGCCGCAGCGAAAGCGAGTCTGAATAGGGCGCATGAGTACGTGGTCGTAGACCCGAAACCAGGTGATCTACCCATGTCCAGGGTGAAGTTCAGGTAACACTGAATGGAGGCCCGAACCCACGCACGTTGAAAAGTGCGGGGATGAGGTGTGGGTAGGGGTGAAATGCCAATCGAACCTGGAGATAGCTGGTTCTCTCCGAAATAGCTTTAGGGCTAGCCTCAAGGTAAGAGTCTTGGAGGTAGAGCACTGATTGGACTAGGGGCCCCTACCGGGTTACCGAATTCAGTCAAACTCCGAATGCCAAAGACTTATCCTTGGGAGTCAGACTGCGAGTGATAAGATCCGTAGTCGAAAGGGAAACAGCCCAGACCGCCAGCTAAGGTCCCAAAGTATACGTTAAGTGGAAAAGGATGTGGAGTTGCTTAGACAACCAGGATGTTGGCTTAGAAGCAGCCACCATTTAAAGAGTGCGTAATAGCTCACTGGTCGAGTGACTCTGCGCCGAAAATGTACCGGGGCTAAACGTATCACCGAAGCTGCGGACTGTTCTTACGAACAGTGGTAGGAGAGCGTTCTAAGGGCTGTGAAGCGAGACCGGAAGGACTCGTGGAGCGCTTAGAAGTGAGAATGCCGGTATGAGTAGCGAAAGAGGGGTGAGAATCCCCTCCACCGAATGCCTAAGGTTTCCTGAGGAAGGCTCGTCCGCTCAGGGTTAGTCGGGACCTAAGCCGAGGCCGAAAGGCGTAGGCGATGGACAACAGGTTGATATTCCTGTACCACCTCCTCACCATTTGAGCAATGGGGGGACGCAGGAGGATAGGGTAAGCGCGGTATTGGATATCCGCGTCCAAGCAGTTAGGCTGGGAAATAGGCAAATCCGTTTCCCGTAAGGCTGAGCTGTGATGGCGAGCGAAATATAGTAGCGAAGTTCCTGATTCCACACTGCCAAGAAAAGCCTCTAGCGAGGTGAGAGGTGCCCGTACCGCAAACCGACACAGGTAGGCGAGGAGAGAATCCTAAGGTGATCGAGAGAACTCTCGTTAAGGAACTCGGCAAAATGACCCCGTAACTTCGGGAGAAGGGGTGCTCTGTTAGGGTGCAAGCCCGAGAGAGCCGCAGTGAATAGGCCCAGGCGACTGTTTAGCAAAAACACAGGTCTCTGCGAAGCCGTAAGGCGAAGTATAGGGGCTGACGCCTGCCCGGTGCTGGAAGGTTAAGAGGAGCGCTTAGCGTAAGCGAAGGTGCGAATTGAAGCCCCAGTAAACGGCGGCCGTAACTATAACGGTCCTAAGGTAGCGAAATTCCTTGTCGGGTAAGTTCCGACCCGCACGAAAGGCGCAACGATCTGGGCACTGTCTCAACGAGAGACTCGGTGAAATTATAGTACCTGTGAAGATGCAGGTTACCCGCGACAGGACGGAAAGACCCCGTGGAGCTTTACTGCAGCCTGATATTGAATGTTGGTACAGCTTGTACAGGATAGGTAGGAGCCTTGGAAACCGGAGCGCCAGCTTCGGTGGAGGCATCGGTGGGATACTACCCTGGCTGTATTGACCTTCTAACCCGCCGCCCTTATCGGGCGGGGAGACAGTGTCAGGTGGGCAGTTTGACTGGGGCGGTCGCCTCCTAAAAGGTAACGGAGGCGCCCAAAGGTTCCCTCAGAATGGTTGGAAATCATTCGCAGAGTGTAAAGGCACAAGGGAGCTTGACTGCGAGACCTACAAGTCGAGCAGGGACGAAAGTCGGGCTTAGTGATCCGGTGGTTCCGCATGGAAGGGCCATCGCTCAACGGATAAAAGCTACCCCGGGGATAACAGGCTTATCTCCCCCAAGAGTCCACATCGACGGGGAGGTTTGGCACCTCGATGTCGGCTCATCGCATCCTGGGGCTGTAGTCGGTCCCAAGGGTTGGGCTGTTCGCCCATTAAAGCGGTACGCGAGCTGGGTTCAGAACGTCGTGAGACAGTTCGGTCCCTATCCGTCGCGGGCGCAGGAAATTTGAGAGGAGCTGTCCTTAGTACGAGAGGACCGGGATGGACGCACCGCTGGTGTACCAGTTGTTCTGCCAAGGGCATCGCTGGGTAGCTATGTGCGGACGGGATAAGTGCTGAAAGCATCTAAGCATGAAGCCCCCCTCAAGATGAGATTTCCCATTCCGCAAGGAAGTAAGATCCCTGAAAGATGATCAGGTTGATAGGTCTGAGGTGGAAGTGTGGCGACACATGGAGCTGACAGATACTAATCGATCGAGGACTTAACCTAAATGTTTGTGAATTGTCTGACCGTTATCTAGTTTTGAGAGAACACCTCTCATACATAGTTTGGTGGCGATAGCGAAGAGGTCACACCCGTTCCCATGCCGAACACGGAAGTTAAGCTCTTCAGCGCCGATGGTAGTTGGGGGCTTCCCCCTGTGAGAGTAGGACGCCGCCAAGCTGTTTATATATCTTTACCCTGCATGAATTGAAGCTTATCTTATTCCGCAGTAGCTCAGTGGTAGAGCTATCGGCTGTTAACCGATCGGTCGCAGGTTCGAATCCTGCCTGCGGAGCCAATGCTTCCATAGCTCAGCAGGTAGAGCACTTCCATGGTAAGGAAGAGGTCAGCGGTTCGAGCCCGCTTGGAAGCTTAAGTGAATACGTTGATATGACAAGGTTTCTCCTATGGTGGAGAAAGCTTTTTTTGTTTTATGATATTTTGCTTTCAACTTATAGAATGTATAAAAGCAGGCTTAACGCCTGCTTACTGCTATACCCTCTCATATAAAACGTTAATTGCGACTTCTAAGACAAGAAGGAACAACATATAACTCCCGTACTTTAACGTATCAGGTTCATGCTGTTTTGAGTCTTTAAAAGTCCATATAAATAATGCTACAACGCCAATAACGGTCACGATTTTGCTAAGCGTTAATAAAGACATGACAACCTTCCTTTATATTGAAAATTATTTATTATCCATCTTCCATATTTATAATTAAAATCCCTTTTAACCGTAAAAACTTTTTCTGCTATTAAACAAGCTCTCTGACTCGGATGACAGAGAGCTTGTTTAAATATGTTTAAAATCCATTTAAAATAGAGAAGATCCGATTGTTTACACTGCCAAAAGATTTGATGTTGTTTTGGATGTTAGAAAATAGAATGACGTATCTGCTCCCTGTCAGACTGAAGCTGTTTAATATGTTATAGCCGGGCATGACACCGTGACTAGAATAGCTTCCCGGCGACACATAAAAGCCCATACCGTATGTTGCTTTGTTTGGCGTAAACATTTTCATAAAACTTTCATTGGAAATGATTTTTCTTTCGTAAAGTGCTTTATCAAATAAATACATATCATAAGCGGTCATATAAATATCACCAGCCCCATAAAGCTGTGATAAATTCGGCATGTCAGGCGTATAAAGCTCTTTTTGCGGGTTTAATTTATACCCTGTCGACGGATTTGACTCTTTAGCAAATGTTTTATAAAAGCCTGCGTGTTTCATACCGGCAGGTTTAAAAACGTGCTTTTTGATGTATTGATCGACTGGTTCACCGCTTACCATGGAGACAATGTATGCCAGAACCGAGTAATTGGAGTCTCTATAATCCCATTTCCCAGTTGGGTATTTTACGCCTCGTTTTTCGATATCTTTCATTAAATCTTCCGGCGAAATATATCCGTGGCCTTCTTTGTGCCCCCTAATCCCTGATGTGTGTGTCAAGAAATGATAAAGGGTGATCTTTGAGCCGTTTGGAAAGTCAGGAAGATACTTAGAAACGGGGTCATTTACTGATAGCAATCCCTTTTCCTCAAGCTGTAAAATTGCCGTTGCAATAATTGCTTTTTGTGATGACCCAACATAAAAGACGGTGTCCGGTGTATTGGGGACCATTTCCTCGCGGTTTGCATATAAATACCCTTTGCTTGTCACAACGTTTCCGTCTTCTACAATTAATGCTGTGCCGCTGAATCCAATGCTTTTTAAATATTGATCCAATTGAGCATTATCATTTTTTGTGATGATAGGGTTCTTTTTTGTTTCATTTTGATTTGTCTTCTTCTTTGCTTCAGGCTGTTCTTTTTTTTCAGTTGCCTGTAGTTGATTTTCTTGGTGATCTCGCATACCGCTTGGAAGTGCAAGATAAATTACCCCACAAACAAGAAGAAAGGAAAGAATGATGAGCCTTCTTTTTGTTTTCTTCTTTTTTCTTTTCTTTATTCGCGTTCTGTATGTTCTTGCCATGGCGGGTACTCCTTCTTTTATATGTGACGTATTTACTGACGCAATAACCCCTTAAAAAGTTTCTTCAAAATGCTAATATTTTCATACATGGTTTGGGATAATGCCAAAATTTACATTTTATTTACACTTGAATAAGAACAAATGTTCTTATAAAATAAAGATGTGAGGTGAGACGATGAATAAGCTGTTGTATCGTTCAATGGAAGACGGTTTTCCGGTAGAAATCATTTACATGAAAGAAAGTAGTTTTTCTAAACGGGCGATTCTCGTGAAAGAAATTAAAAACGGTTATGTGAAAGCATTTTGCTTCCAAAAACAGCAGTTCAGAATGTTTAAGATAGAGGCCATTTTAACCGTGTTCCCCTATAAAAAAAGAAGCATAGCTCATTATGCCTAAAAGCTGCTCTTTCATCTTGCTGTCTTCTTTTCTGTATTCCCTTCCTGTTTTGATATTCCATCTTTTGTTATAATGAATGTAAATTCGATTTAAAGAGAGCGGGCGTTTTACATCTATGCTTCAGACGATCAATAAAACACTTGGTAAGATTATGCCTTTACTGACGCCTTTAAGTGTTGTCAGCGGGGTGTTGCTTGCGGATTACTTAAATGGGCTGGCGGGTCTTGTGCCGTGGATTTTTGCGTTTATGACATTTGCCGGCAGCCTTGGGGCAAATTTTCAGTCGCTGAAAACAGCGATGGTTCATCCCTTGCCGATGCTACTCGCTTTATTTGTTTTGCACATATTTATGCCTGTTCTGGCATGGGGCACGGGGCATCTTGTGTTTAGCGGAGATTCATTAACGATTACAGGGCTTACCCTTGGTGTTGTCATTCCGACGGGTATTACGAGTATGATTTGGGCTGCCATGTATAAAGGAAACATCGGCTTAACCCTATCGATTATTTTAGTGGACACGATTCTTTCGCCTTTCATCGTTCCGTTCAGTCTTTCCATCCTGGCCGGGGCGCATGTTGAAATGGATGTAATCGGTATGATGAAAGGTTTAGTCGGAATGATTGTGATTCCTTCTTTGTTAGGAATGCTCGTCAATCAATTTTCAATACCGGAGCGGACAGCGCGTTTAAGCGCAAATTGCGCTCCATTTTCGAAAATCGGGTTAGCCGCCGTGGTGGCGATTAACAGCTCAGTTGTCGCTCCTTACCTGAAAAACGTCGATTTAAAGTTTTTAACGATAGCCGTTACGGTTTTTTTGGTGGCATTTACTGGATACATGACAGCTTGGCTGATCGGTCGGCTGATGAAACGGCCCCAGGAGGAAATCGTGGCTTTAATTTTTACCGGAGGAATGCGGAATATTAGCGCCGGCGCTGTGTTGGCCACCGGATTTTTTCCGCCGCAAGTGGCGGTGCCCGTTGTCATCGGCATGCTGTTTCAGCAGATCCTGGCTGCGCTATATGGGCATTTGCTTGCAAGAAGCGAGCTGAAAAAAACGTATCATTTAGACAAAAAAACGAGTCTGCCCTCATAGTTGGCAGACTCAAACCTTACAGGAGTGAAAAAAAATGAAAACCAATAGGGTAAGTGTGATGATGTGGACTTTAATTTCCGCATTTTTGTTTTGTTCTTTATTAGTCACAGCTTCACTTTCTCCGCTCGCTCATTCAGGCCCCCATGCTAATGAGTTTGGCACTTTGGGGATGTGGGCGGCAATCGGAACCGTTTTACTCTTTTATATCCTTCCCCTTGCTGTTTATATGGCCGGGTTTGATGCGATGAAGTTTGTAATGGCTGTTCTTTGCGGAATTGGATTAATCATCACGCTGACCATGATTCCAGTGGTTATGTTGATTGGCGCTTTTGGCGGATATGCTTCTGCTTTATTGGGCGTCGTATGCCTTTGCATTCTGTCAGCGATCGTGAATGTGATTTGGTTAGTCGCCGCTTTTCGCAGGCCGTCAGCGGCTGCTTCTTTCTAATATTTAAAAACCGCTTTCCCGCGTTGTGTTCAAGTTCGCCAAGTTCCTTTTGCGATCAGGTGGACGTTTCCCCCGATGTGAATTTCTATGCTGTTTTCCGTTGTATGCGCTTCAATATAAAGCAGGGAAGGCCGGTTTATTTCATACCCTTGTTCAGCCCTTATGCTGAGGTCATTTTGATTAAAATAACCGTGATGCAGTAAATATCCTGCGAGATCCCCGATCGCGCTTCCTGTTGCCGGATCTTCGGGAACGCTGAGACAGTCGCAAAAAACTCGTGTATTGATATGATTTTGTTCATGATAGGTTTCCGTAGAAAAAACGAGCAGACTGGCTTCTGTTTCTTTCATAAAAGCTTCAAACCGATCCTTGTTGATTTTGCATTTTTTAACTGCACTTAGCGAATTTAACGGGACGATAACTGCTGGCAGACCTGTGGAAACCTCTTGTATCGGGAAATCCAAATCCATATCACATGTGTCGATACCGAGTACTTCTGCCATCATTTCTTTATCAAAAGTTCGATTAAATACAGGCGGATTTTGCTTCATCCAAATGATCTGATCTTCACCTTTGTCAAACGATACCGGTATTGCGCCTGCTCGAACATTTAAAATGACGCTTGAAGATGGTTCAGTTTCGATTTCATTCTTTATGATAAACGCTGTGCCCAGCGTCGGATGTCCTGCAAACGGAATTTCTTTTTCCGGGGTGAAGATTCGGACATCATACCCGCTGTTTTCCTGTTTCCCTAATATAAATGTTGTTTCGGAAAAATTAATTTCCCTAGCTATTTTTTGCATTTTATCACTTGATTGGTTCTTTTCTGCTTTAAAAACGGCGAGCTGGTTTCCTGTATATTTTGTTTCTGCAAACACGTCCACAAGGTAAAATTCCATCCGATGTCTCTCCCCTTTAAAATGACCTTCCTGCCCTAAAGGCAGTTTTACATATCTTACATGAGATGAGAATCATTGAACAGTCTAAAAAAATAAAGAAGAGCGGATCCCGCTCTTCCTAATAAAGCAAATACTTCTTTCTGATATTCATAAACCGTTTTTGATCTGCTTCGTATTTTTTGACGATTTCATCAATTGAAGCGCCTTGTTCAATCATAGCTTTGACCCATCCATTCCCGATCAGACGGTTGAAATTGCCTGAAGGGAGGAACTCAAAGTCGTCCGGGTAGAGGTCATGGACGGTTTTGATGATCGCGATACCGGTATTTACAGGCTTAAAAGCGGACCTGTTTGTCACGTAAAGCTCCACCCCGTGGCACAGTTTATTTTGATGCTTTGAAAATGTCGGAGTGAACGAGGCGGCTCTGAATCGGACGCCAGGAAGCTTCAGACCGTTTAATTTTTCGGCGAGTTCCGTACTTTTCATGTAGGGCGCACCAATTAATTCAAAAGGCTTTGTCGTGCCCCTTCCTTCTGACATATTGGTTCCTTCAATTAAACCTGTGCCCGGGTAGACGATGCCCGTATCCGGCGTCGGCATGTTCGGGGAAGGCAGGACGAAAGGAAGACCAGTGTCTTCAAAGAACATCTGTCGCTTCCACCCTTTCATTTTGATGATGGTTAAATCGGCGCCGATGTTAAATTCGTCATTAAACAGCTTTGCCAGTTCTCCTGCGGTCATTCCGTGCTTTAAAGGGATGGGATACATTCCGACAAATGAAGAATAATCTGGATCAAGGACAGGTCCTTCAACTTTTAAGCCGCTTTGCGGGTTTGGCCGGTCAAGAACAATGAATGGAATGCCGTTTTCTTTTGCCGCCTCCATCGCATAAGCCATTGTGTAAATGTAAGTGTAAAACCGCGTTCCGACATCTTGGATGTCAAATAGCAGGACGTCAACGTTTTTCAACATCTCCGGTGTCGGTTTTCTCGTATCTCCGTAAAGGCTGTAGACGGGGAGACCGGTTTTTTCATCAATATAAGAGTCAACCTTATCGCCGGCTTGAGCGTCTCCCCTTACACCGTGCTCTGGACCATAGAGAGCGGTCAGCTCAATACCGGGGGCTTGGTGAAGCAAATCGATGCTGCTTGTTAATGCTGAATTGACACCGGTTGGATTTGTGATGAGACCGACCCTTTTTCCTTTTAATATGCTTTTCTTGTTCATGATCACTTCAATACCCGGTGAGACCTTTGCTTTCTTTTCTTTGTCCGGAAAGGCCGCTGCTGCGGTTAATGTACTGAAGACAAACATTCCCGCAAGCAGCCAGATCGCTTTTTTTCTCATTATGACCCTCCTTTGTGAAGCGGCTTGCCGTTTTTAATATTCAACCCGTAGCCGAACGGGTAAAGGGTTTCTCCGGGGCGTGTGACCGAAGGAATGTCTACGGGCAATGTTCCTTTAGGCTTTGCCTTTCCGAAGATAACTTCCACTCCGGCCGGAATATTCGGCTGCCTGAAGCCCCCGTTTGCATAGCCTTTAAAGCCATATACTGCGATCACGGCAGCGGCTTCTTCAAAATTTGCCGTGTCATAAGGGTTTCGTAAGCTCATTAAGACAAATTTTTTCCCGTTTGCCTGAGCGTATTTCATGGCGGCGCGCGGAAAAGCAGTTGCCCACTTGCTTGAGTCTTGAATGCTGTCATCAATGACACCGTCGTTCACAACAGGATCGTTTTTGACTACATATGATCCTGTGATGACATAATCGGCCTCGTCAATTTTCTTTTGAATCTCTTCATCAAACGTTTTTTCTGCAAATCGATATTCGACGACCTTGATGTTTTTCTTTATTTTGCTGATGGTTTTGGCGATTGCTGCTGTTTGCTCTTCGTATGGGGCGAGAATGAGGACGGTATCCCCTTTTTTCGGTTTGAATGGCAAGGTGCTTTTTTCATTTTTAAGAATGGTGACGCTTTCTCTTGCCATTTTCCTTTCGGATTTCATGTGTTTGTTGCTGCCGACCGTTTTCAAGGCGTATTTGATTTTTTTCTGAAGCGGTTCGGAGCCGGTGTGATCGATGATACCGCGGTTTATTTTTAATTGAAGGATTCGCTCCACCGACTGATCGATTTGTTCGATAGGGATCTCACCTTTTTTAACGGCTGTCAGAAGAGCTTCGAATACACGCGCTAGATTTTTTTCGGTCTCAAGCGATGTGACTTGTGCGGGCATGAGGGCGATGTCGACTCCTGCTTTGACAGCCATGACGACGGCTTCCTCCTGTCCGAAATTATCAGAAATGGCTTTCATATTTAAAGCGTCTGTTACGACAACGCCCTTAAAGCCGAGGTCTTTGCGGAGAAGGTCTGTCATGACTTTTTTGGAAAGTGTTGCAGGCACCATGATGTCCTCGCCGTCTTTTTTGCTTTTATAGGTTGTATTGTCAAAGGCGGGGAACTGGACATGCGCTGTCATGATCATGTTAATCCCTGCATCGATCGCTTTTTGAAATGGCGCAAGTTCAATGCTTCTCAGCCTTTTTTCATCATGCGGAACAAGCGGCAATCCGTAATGACTGTCAACCGCTGTATCGCCGTGTCCGGGAAAGTGCTTTGCTGTAGCGATCATTTGCTCGTCCTGCAGGCCCTTCATCATCTGGATGCCGAGCTTTGAAGTCAGCTCAGGCTTGGAACTGAAAGAACGAACGCCGATGACCGGGTTGCCGGGATTGTTGTTGACATCAAGTACAGGACTGAAGTTCACGTTGATGCCCAGCGATGCTAATTCTTTTCCGATGATTTTTCCTGATTTGAAGGCATTTTTGCTGCTTCGCGATGCACCGACTGCCATATTGCCGGGCAGGTTTGTGCCTGATTCAAGTCTGGTGACAATCCCGCCTTCCTGATCGATCGTGATAAAGAGCGGAATGTCAGGACTCGCTTTTTGCAAGCCGTCCGTTAACCGTACAGTCTGCTCTGTGCCTGTGACATTTTCAGCAAAAAGAATGACACCGCCGAGCCGGTATTTTTGAATGATTCCCGCGACTTCGTCATTCATTTTTGTTAATCCTTTGGCGTTCGATTCCCCTTTTTTCTTCCAGTTTCTAAAGTCAGGCATCAGCATTTGTCCGATTTTCTCTTCAAGCGACATGCTGCTGACCATTTGTTTGAGGTGTTGTTCCGGCTGCTGTTTCGCTTCTGCTTCGCGAGCGGCGGGCTGCAAAGCGAGAGACGATAACAGCAATGCAATCAACGCGCATTGAAGAAATCTTTTCATATAAGGGTCGCCTCCTATTGGTGATGTAACGCCTCGTAAATAGCTGTAATGACGCTGCCGTACTTTCCGGTTGCAAATGCGTCACCTTCAAATTGATTCGGGTTTTCTTTAGGGTTGATGACAGGAGAGTGCTTTTTATTGGTTAACAACACAATGCCGATTTGATACACGGGATCGATGATAGTGACGGTTCCCGTCCAGCCGGTATGGCCGTATGCCTTGTTGCTGGCGTGCTTGCCGAACATCCACTCCATATCGGTATTGCCGTTAAGCCGCCATCCTAGTCCATATGTGGGATTTGTTTTTGACGGCTCAGTAAATTGTGAAATGACCGAACGGCTGAATAGATGTTGTTTCCCGTAACCGCCGCCGTTCAGCATGACTTGAAGGAGCACTGCTGCGTCGTCAACGGTGGAAAAAAGGCCGGCATGCCCAGAGACGCCTTCCATTGAATAGAACGCTTTTTCATCGTGGACTTCCCCTTGAAGCGTGTAAGTTCTGATATTTGGAAACAAGATGGTGCCATCTCTGGTGTTTCCCTTTCGTTCCGTAGCTGCAAAATGCGGCGGTTTAAAGCCCTTTTGGAGCGGATTAAACAAAGTATGCCGCAACCCGAGAGGCCGGTAAAATTGGTTTTCAACAAAGGTATCTAAACGCTCGTTTGTGACTTTTTCTATGATCAGCCCGAGGAGCATATAGTCGATGTCACTGTAAATTTGTTTTGTGCCGGGTTCATATGACAAGGGGGTTTTGACAAGATATTCAAGCGTTTTGCTCCGTGACTGAGAGTAGAGGTGTCCGGCTGCTTTCGGGTCGTAATAGTTCCAGCTTGCAGGGAAGCCTGCGTGATGGTGGAGCAAATCTATGACGCGGAGCCGGTTTTTTCCCTTTACATCGTCTTCCGGGTGATCATTGAAATCAGAAAGATAATGTGAAATGTTTTTGTTCAAGTCAAGCTTTCCGGTGCTCACTAAATGCTGCAAGGCAAAATTGACGGCATACATTTTTGTATTGGAGGCGAGGTCAAACATCGTGTTTGCTTTCATTTTTTTTGGATGTTTGAGCGTCGAGAGGCCGTTGTATTTCTGCTTGTAGCCGTATGCTTCTTTTTTGACGATTTTTCCGTCTTTTATCAAAATCAAGGCAGCCCCGGGAAAGCCCGCTTTGACATCCTGTTCGATCAGACGGTCCACGACTTTAAGCTTTTCCGAAGAAAAACCGGCTTCTTCAGGTGTTTTCGCCTTCGTTAATACGGGATATGTCAGCTGACCTGTTGTCTCGTTCGCAATTGCAGTCTGTGCTGATGACGGAAGCGGGAAAAAGCATGTCAGCAACAATAGGGACGATGCTGCAGCGCTGATCATAAACTTTTTCAGCTTGCTTCACTCCTTTCTGTCAAAAAATGTATAGTGGGAATTTTAAACAAACGTTTAATCAAATTCAACTGCCATATCGTCTTTAAAACCAAAGAGATATGTTAAGGCAAAGCCGGCAGCATAGGAAATAAACAAACCGAGAATATACAAAAGAACTTGGTGGGTATGGACTAAAAATGACAAAGGAAGACCTGATACGCCTATCGATTCGGTCGCGATTTTGAAATACGCTTGAAAGGCTCCACCTACTCCGGCGCCGAGGCACGCGGTTAAAAACGGACGTCCGAGTGGAAGAGTCACACCGAATATGAGCGGTTCACCGATTCCGAGCAGGCCTGACGGCAGTCCGCCGGCAATGGCTCTTTTGAGCTTTGCTTTTTTTGTTTTGAAATAGATCGCAAAAGCGGCGCCTACTTGACCTGCGCCCCCCATAGCCAGAATCGGCAGCAACGGGTCATCGCCGATTGAATTGATTAATTCCATATGAACGGGTGTCAATCCCTGGTGCAGTCCGGTTACGACGAGCGGAAGGAAGGTGGCCCCCAGTACAAAGCCGGCGATAATGCCGCCGAGATCTAAGATGGCGAGAAGTCCTGACGTAATGGCGTCAGATATCAAGCCGCCGACAGGCATGAAGACAACGTAAGTGACGATTCCTGTGATGAGAAGGGAGACTGTAGGTGTGATGATGATGTCGAGTGAATGAGGTACAAGGCGCCTGACCCGTTTTTCGAGAAAAGCGATAAATGCAGCTGCGAATAAAATACCGATTAAACCTCCGCGTCCCGGCAAAAGCGCTTCACCGAAAAGCGAAATATCACCAACGGCCGGGTTAATGATTAAAATACCGGCTAATCCGCCGAGTGCGGGGGAGCCGCCGAATTCTTTCGCCGTATTGACCCCGACCAGGATGCCCAAATACGTAAATAAACCTGAACCTATTACCGTTAAAATAATGGCGGTTTGTGATGTTTCAGCGAGCCAGCCTGCTTGGATAACGGCTTTGGTGATTCCGGTAATCAAGCCTGAGGCGACCAAAGCGGGGATCAGCGGTATAAAAATGCTTGCGATCCGCCGAAGAAACAATTTAAAAGGCGTCGCGTTTTTCTTGGAAATCTCAGCTTTATGTTTGGCTGCGGATTGTTTTAAGTCAACGTCTTCCGCGGATTGAAGCAACTTCCCGAATTCGTCTGATACGTGCTGTACGACGCCGGTGCCGAGGATAATCTGAAGCGTTTCCTCCTCAACGACGCCAATCACGCCTTCAAGCGCTTTGATTGAGCCGATGTCGGTTTTTTGACTGTTGACAGGCGTGATGCGCAGGCGCGTCATACAATGGGTATAATCCGCGACGTTAGACGGGCCGCCGATGTGTTGTAAAATCAGTTTTGCCAGGCCGGCATATTTTTTCTCATCGCTCATTTTATATCCCCCTTTTTTACAATTCGCTCATTCCCATCATGCGGATGGCCGCTTTTGTTTGATCAATATACTGAATGATGTCCTCGTAGCGCTCCGCGGCTATGCCTAAAAACAGAATGTCAATCATGTAAAGCTGAGTTAAACGAGAGGAGGTGGCGGCGCTGCGAAACGGCGCTTCGTTTGAGCATGACGTATACAGGGCGATATCGCTTAATGAAGAGACAGCAGACTGTCCAAACCGCGTCAGTCCAATGGTTTTAATGCCATGTTTTTTGGCGAGTCTGACTGCATTGGCGATTTCATGCGTTTCTCCTGAATGGGATATGGCAAACAGAACGTCATTCTCGCCGGCATTGGCGATTAATGTCGCGACAAGATGCATATCACTAAAAGCGGTGGCTTTTTTATTGATGCGCAAAAATTTCTGCTGGGCATCTTGTGCGACGATTCCTGAAGCCCCGATCCCGCAAAAATGAACCGTTTCTGCGTTGATCAGTATTTGAATCGCTTTTTGAAGATCTTCGTGGTCAATGTTTTCAAAGGTATCGCGAATCGCCTGAATCGAATTGCTGGTTGTTTTTTGAACGATTGAATGGAGCGGCTCTTGCGGTTCGATATCCCGGTATCCCTGATCAGACGGTTTCATTAAATCGCCGGCGACCCTCATTTTTAAATCTTGAAAGCCTTTCAGCCCCAGAGATTTGCAGAGCCGTATTGCCGCCGCCCCGCTTGTCTTAGCCGAAGAGCTCACCTCTTGAATGGTGCCGTTTACGACCTCGTGTGGGTTTTTCAAAATGTATTCGGCAAGCTTTCGTTCAGATTGCGGCAATCTGTGAAGCATATTCTGAATGATTTCCAATCCTCCTGCAGCCATTGTTTCTTCCTTTCTTCTTTAAACTTGGTCTTCATAAATGGATAGAGCTTTTTCGATATCGCCTTCTGATTTCTCAAGCAGGTTTTCGGAAGCGGCCGCATCTTCGTTTGTTTTCAGCATGATGATGGCGGTTTTGACCTGGTTATGGGATTTTTCTAACGCTAGTGCCGCCGCTTCTTTTGGAACACCTGTGACCGTTTGGATGATGCGAATCGCCCGCTCCTTTAATTTGTCATTGCTTACTTTTACGTCTACCATGAGGTTTTCATAGACTTTTCCCATTTTGATCATGGCCGCCGTTGAAATCATGTTTAAAATCATTTTATGAGCGGTTGCTGCTTTCATTCTCGTCGATCCGGCAATAACTTCAGGGCCGACGACCACTTCTATGCTGTGATCTGACACCTGGCTGATCGCCGAGTTTTTGTTGCATGTCAGTGAGACGGTCTTGGCGCCACTTTCCCTGGCATACTTCAAAGCGCCGAGAACGTATGGAGTCCGACCACTGGCGGCGATTCCGATTACGGTATCATTGTTTGAGAGGTTAACGGCTGATAAATCCCGTCTGCCGAATGCCTCGTGATCTTCAGCGCCTTCGACGGCTTTGTACAGAGCTTTTTCTCCTCCTGCAATGATGCCAATGACCGACTCGGGAGATATGCTGAACGTCGGCGGGCATTCAGCTGCATCGAGTACGCCGAGTCTCCCGCTTGTACCGGCACCGATGTAGATGATCCGTCCCCCTTTCTTTAACGACCCGACGGCGAAGTCAACGGCGGTCTTAACTTCTGGTAAGACTTCTTGTACAGCTTCGGCCACAGTTTTGTCTTCATCATTGATGATTTTCAAAATATCAATCGTCTTTGACTGGTGAATGCGCCTGGATCTTTCATTCCGGCGTTCGGTCGTTAATGAACCTAAATGGCTGTTTTCCATCGACAACTCCTCCTGATGATGAAGTGCATATATTTCTTAATTTTCAGTATATTAAGGGTGGAATATTATTTCAATAAAAAAAGGTAAATATTAAAATTTTATTTCAATGAAGTTCTAAACAACGGATTGCCGACATAAAATAAAGCGCAGATGAACTGCGCTTATGTTCAGGTATTACAGCTCGTCTATTTGGTGTTCGGAAATCACACGGAAGCCTTCTTTTTTCAGAAGCGCTGCTGTAACGCCGTTGCCGGCTATTTTTTGGCTTGAGAAACTTCCATCGTATATATGGCCGCTGCCGCAAGACGGGCTGTTTTCCTTCAACACGATCGTATCAGCCTTGATTTGCCTTGCCATCTCCAATGTTAGATAAGCTCCTTTTATATACAGGTCTGTTACGTCTTTTCCCGATTGTGTGTTGATCACCGCCCTGCCGTCTAAAACGTCTTCTCCCGACCCGCCTATAATTTCGGCCGGTTCCCTTGGCGTTTGAAATCCGCCGAGCAGCTCGGGACAAGCAATCACCGCTTTTTTTTCTTCAACAAGCTTATTGATTTTCCCCACATAGCTGTGCGATCCGTTATAGCGGCATTCCACCCCGGCCAGACATGAACTTACCAGTATCATTTTTCGCGTCCCCTCTCTTGCACATCAGATAGCCCTATTTTAAACAAAATTTCTGCGTTTTTCTCAATGTTTATGAATAAAAAATTTGAAAATAAAAATTTTAATTTACCCCTTTACAAATGGGGAGGAACCTGTATATAATAACTTTTGTCAGCTTTACGAGAGCTGCTTGAAACACGATGATGGCCCGTTGGTCAAGTGGTTAAGACACCGCCCTTTCACGGCGGTAACACGGGTTCGAATCCCGTACGGGTCACCATTCTTTTTTGGACAGCACGCTGCGAATGCCGGAATTTTTAAAAGGAAGGCATGCTAAGGTCGCAACGTCCTGTTGCAACGCGCACTTGTACTTTAAAGGCAAGGAAGGCATGCTAAGATCGCAACGTCCTGTTGCAACGCATGCACTTGTACGTCCTGTACTGCGGAGGATTAGCTCAGCTGGGAGAGCATCTGCCTTACAAGCAGAGGGTCGGCGGTTCGATCCCGTCATCCTCCACCATTTTTTCGGATCGGTTTTTGTCACAACCGCGCCGGTAACTGCATAAGATACCGTATCATGCCGGTCTAGCTCAATTGGTAGAGCAACTGACTTGTAATCAGTAGGTTGGGGGTTCAAGTCCTCTGGCCGGCACTGTTTTTGGAGGGGTAGCGAAGTGGCTAAACGCGGCGGACTGTAAATCCGCTCCCTCAGGGTTCGGCGGTTCGAATCCGTCCCCCTCCACCATTATTGGGCTATAGCCAAGCGGTAAGGCAACGGACTTTGACTCCGTCATGCGCTGGTTCGAATCCAGCTAGCCCAGTTTTTGGACATCCTGTTAGGATGTCCTTTTTATTTTGTCTTTTTTGTATAACTATTCAAAAAAATGTCTTGTTGAGTCAATTCCGAATTGGAAGGTACAATGAAGGTCTGAAAGGGGGATATCATATGTTAAAACAGCAGATTTCAATGATTGGCGTACCGATGGATCTCGGTCAGCTGAGGCGGGGAGTCGATATGGGACCGAGCGCGATTCGCTGTGCCGGTGTTAATGAACGGTTGGAAAGCCTTTGTCAGGATATTGAAGACCTCGGCGATATGACAATCGGGCAAAGAGAGGATGAGAAAGAAGGCGGGGAGCCGGCATCTGAAGAGCTGAGAAACTTGAAAGCGATTACAAAAGCGAGTGCAAAACTTGCTGAGACCGTTGATAAGATCGTGGCTTCAGGTGCTTTTCCGCTCGTGCTGGGCGGTGACCACAGCATAGCGATCGGAACGCTGGCCGGCCTTGTGAAGCATTATCAAAACCTGGGTGTGATCTGGTATGATGCCCATGCTGATTTAAATACGAAAGAAACGTCTCCTTCAGGCAATATTCACGGTATGCCGCTCGCCATCAGCCTGGGGATCGGCCATGAAGGGCTGACAGGCATCTATGGAAAAGAAACGAAAATTAAAGCGGAGAACATCGTCATCATCGGTGCGAGGTCACTTGATGACGGGGAAAAAGAATTGATTCGCGACAAAGGGATCAAAGTGTATACAATGCATGAAATCGACCGCCTCGGTATGACGAGGGTGATGGAAGAAACGATAGACTATTTGCACGGCAGAACGGACGGTGTCCATCTGTCACTCGATTTAGACGCGCTTGATCCGAACGATGCGCCTGGTGTCGGAACCCCGGTAGCGGGAGGCATCAGCTACAGGGAAAGCCACCTGGCGATGGAAATGCTGGAAGAATCGAAGCTGATTACGTCCGCTGAGTTTGTCGAAGTCAACCCGATATTGGATGAGAAAAACAGGACGGCTGAAGCGGCAGTCGCCTTAATGGGGTCGCTGTTTGGCGAAAAGCTGCTTTAGGTGCGGTTGAAGAGCGGCCTTAGGCTGCTTTTTTTTATAAAAAAGTCTCAACTTCATAATATTTAGGTTGTATAATAATTTTAAGCTAATATTAAGCGCATGATCCCTGTCAAAGCATCTACACCCTGCCAAAAATTTGATAAACTATTTTTATGAATTTAATGAAACCTTATAAAAATCAATTCGTATACATAAAGACCGGTGAAGGCAGAGGTTAGATAAATATGGAAACAATGATTAAAAAAAGAATCAAACAGGTGAAAAAAGGCGATCGTAATGCATTTGCAGACATCGTGGATATTTACAAAGACAAAATTTATCAGCTTTGCTACCGTATGCTCGGCAATGCGCATGAGGCGGAAGATATTGCGCAGGAAGCGTTTATCAGAGCATACGTGAATATCGACAGTTTTGATATCAACCGGAAATTTTCCACATGGCTTTATCGAATCGCAACCAATTTGACCATCGATCGTATCCGTAAAAAAAAGCCGGACTATTACTTGGATGCAGAGGTGGCGGGGACTGAAGGACTGACGATGTATTCCCAGGTTGCGGCGGATGTTGCGCTTCCAGAGGATGAAGTGGTTTCTTTGGAGCTGCACAGCACCATCCAGGAAAAAATCTTAAGGCTTCCCGATAAATACAGGACGGTCATCGTATTAAAGTACATTGATGAGCTCTCACTCATTGAGATCAGTGAAATCCTTAATATTCCCGTAGGTACGGTGAAAACGAGGATACACAGGGGCAGAGAGGCTCTCAGAAAACAATTAAGGGATCTTTAAGTGGGGTGATGAAATGAGCTGTCCGGAGCATATTGTTCAGCTTATGCATAAATACCTTGACGGAGACATACTACCGGAAGATGAATCGCAATTAAAAGAGCACCTCCAATCATGCGAAGACTGCAAAAAGCACCTTCATGAAATGGAAAAATCCATCGCTCTTGTCCAGAGCACGTCGCATCTTACAGCTCCGGCGAACTTTACAGCCGATGTGCTGGCGAATCTGCCGAAGGAAAAGCGAACGGCATCGATCAACAGGTGGCTTAAAGCCCATCCGTTTTTAGTGGCGGCAGCTTTGTTTATCATTTTGATGGGCGGCAGCTTTTTCTCCAGCTGGAAAAACGATCAGGATTTCAGCGTATCAAGCCAGCCCAATCTCGTAGTGAAAAACAACACGGTCATCGTACCTGAAGGCGAAGTTGTCAAAGGCGATGTGACCGTGAAAAACGGAAAGCTGATTATAGAGGGCAAAGTCGACGGCGATGTCACGATTGTTAATGGCGAAAAATATACGGCTTCAGCAGGACAAGTCACCGGTCAGATCCATGAGATCAACGAAGTGTTCGACTGGATGTGGTATAAGATTAAATCGACCGGAAAATCGGTTTTTGACATGAAGGAGTCTAAAGAGTAGAGCAAAGCGGGCGAATGAGCTTTGCTCTTTTTTTATGAAGGGCCGCCATTTCACTTGGAAAATCAATTTGTGCTATAATAGCCTCTGTATATGTAAAAATAATAGATCATACCATTTTGAAACATATTAACCTTACTAATGACTGAATTCTTGGAGGACGAGGAAATGGCTTTTGAGGATATCCCTTTCTTGCAGTACCTCGGCGATGCCGTTGATATTCTCCTTGTTTGGTACGTAATATATAAATTAATGATGGTCATCCGCGGGACAAAGGCGGTTCAGCTTTTAAAGGGAATCGTGGTCATTGTTCTCGTCAGGCTGGCCAGTCAATATTTAGGATTAAGCACCCTGCAGTGGCTGGTTGACCAGGCGATCACATGGGGGTTCCTAGCGATCATTATCATCTTCCAGCCTGAATTGAGGAGAGCGCTGGAACAGCTGGGGCGGGGGCGCTTTTTTTCGAGGAGCGGAACACCTGAGGAAGAGCAGCAGCAGAAAACGATTGATGCGATTACAAAAGCGATTAAATATATGGCGAAACGCCGGATTGGCGCGCTTCTGACGATTGAACGGGAGACGGGAATGGGCGATTACATAGAAACGGGGATCCCTTTAAATGCAAAGGTCAGCTCTGAGCTATTGATCAACATCTTTATTCCGAATACACCGCTTCATGACGGCGCCGTAATTATGAAAAATGATGAGGTTGCTGCAGCCGCCTGCTACCTTCCGCTTTCTGAAAGCCCTTTTATTTCAAAAGAGCTTGGGACGAGGCACAGAGCAGCAGTGGGAATCAGTGAAGTGACCGACAGTCTGACGGTTGTCGTATCCGAAGAAACGGGCGGCATCAGCGTCGCCAAAAACGGAGACCTTCACCGTGATTTATCGGAAGAGGCATTGAAAAACATGCTTGAAGCGGAATTCAAGAAAAATTCGCGAGAAACTTCCTCAAATCGCTGGTATTGGAGGGCGAAGAAAAATGGATAAGTTCTTAAACAATCCCTGGGCTGTCAAAGTAGTCGCATTATTATTCGCGTTTCTTCTTTACTTTGCGGTCCACAGCGCTCAAGCGCCGACTCCGAAGAAACCAGGTGAATCGTTTTTCCCGACATCGACGACAGACGAAGCGACGCTCACCGATATACCGGTCAAATCGTTTTATGATGATGAAAACTACGTCGTAACAGGCGTGCCGCAGACGGTGAATGTCACGATTAAAGGCCCGACAGGAACCGTCAAGAAGGTCAGACAAGTGAAGGATTTTGAGATTTATGCCGATATGCAGCATCTGAAAACAGGCAGGCACAAAGTCGAGCTGAAGGCCAGAAATGTTGCCGAAGGCCTCACTCTGACCATCAATCCATCGGTGACAACCGTGACCATCGAAGAAAAAACGACGAAGGAATTCCCGGTCGAGGTTGATTTTTATAATAAAAACAAAATGAAAGATGGCTACACGCCGGAGCTGCCGATTATCAACCCGAAAAACGTCAGCGTCACCGGCTCAAAAGCCGTGATCGACAGAATCCAAAACATCAAGGCGACGATCAATTTAGAGGGCGTCGACCAGACGGTTGAAAAAGAAGCCAAGCTAACAGTATACGACAGGGACGGAAATGTTCTTCCGGTTGAAGTCAGTCCATCCGTCGTTAAAATCACCGTTCCCGTGACAAGCCCTAGCAAAAAGATTCCCGTCAAAGTTGACCGGAAAGGGAGCCTTCCGGACGGTATCAGCATTTCCAGCCTTGATATCAGTCCGGGAGAGGTAACCGTCTACGGGCCGCAAAATGTTCTTGATTCGTTAGAATTTGTCGAGGCTGATGAGGTTGATTTAAGTAAAATGAAAGATGACACTGAGTTGGAAGCCAACATTAAAGTGCCGGACGGCGCTAAAAAAGTGTCACCCGAAAAAGTGAAAATCAAGGTGAAAGTTGACAAGGAAGAAGAGAAAAAACTGAAGAACGTTTCAATTAAAACCGCGGGGCTGAATGACAGCCGGGATCTTGAATTTCTCGATCCGAAGTCAGGCAAGCTGGATATCACGGCAAAGGGCTCGACAGCCGCGATCGAAAAACTCCAGCCTTCCGACGTCGAGCTCTATGTCAATGTGGCGGATCTCGATGACGGCGAGCATAACGTGAAGCTGGAAGTAAACGGACCGCAGAACATGACATGGTCGCTTTCGCGGCAGAGCATTCGAGTGAAAATCTCATCTCAAACAACCCACAACGAAAAAAATAATGGTCAGAATGAAGAAGAAGAGAATCATTCTGAAAAGGATTCACAACCTTCATGAATCAAAAAGGAGCGATATTAATGGGCAAGTATTTTGGTACAGACGGTGTAAGAGGCGTGGCAAACAGTGAACTTACACCCGAGCTGGCCTTTAAAGTCGGACGCTTTGGCGGATATGTCCTAACAAAAGATAAGGAGCGCCCCAAGGTGCTGATCGGCCGTGATACGCGCATTTCCGGGCATATGCTGGAAGGTGCCCTTGTTGCGGGCCTTCTTTCGATAGGAGCAGAAGTCATGCGTCTCGGTGTGATTTCGACGCCCGGCGTCGCATATTTGACGAAGGCTATGGACGCGGAAGCGGGTGTAATGATTTCAGCTTCCCACAACCCTGTCGAGGACAATGGAATTAAGTTTTTCGGCGGTGACGGATTTAAGCTTTCCGATGAGCAGGAGCTTGAAATCGAGCGTCTGATGGATCAGCCTGAAGATCACCTGCCAAGGCCTGTAGGCGCTGATCTGGGTATGGTGAACGACTACTTTGAAGGCGGACAGAAATATTTGCAGTTTCTTAAGCAGTCTGCTGATGAAGACTTCACAGGCATTCATGTCGCGCTTGACTGTGCGCACGGGGCGACATCTTCGCTGGCGACCCACCTGTTTGCCGATCTTGACGCAGATGTATCAACGATGGGAACTTCTCCGAACGGATTAAACATCAATGACGGAGTCGGCTCGACCCACCCTGAAGCCCTGGCCGAATTTGTGAAAGAAAAGGGAGCTGACGTCGGCATGGCGTTTGACGGGGATGGCGACCGCTTGATCGCTGTTGACGAAAAGGGGAATATCGTAGACGGCGATCAAATCATGTACATATGTTCGAAGTACTTGAAGAGCGAGGGGCGCCTGGCGGACAATACAGTTGTCTCTACGGTGATGAGCAACCTCGGCTTTTACAAAGCGCTTGAAGCGGAAGGCATTAAAAGCGTTCAGACAGCTGTCGGCGACCGCTATGTAGTGGAAGCGATGAAAAAGGACGGGTTTACTTTCGGCGGAGAACAGTCGGGACATCTGATTTTCCTTGATTACAATACGACAGGCGACGGACTGCTTTCTGCGATCATGCTGATGAACACGATCAAAATGACAGGTAAGTCTTTGTCAGAGCTTGCGGCAGAGATGCAGAAGTTTCCACAGCTCCTCTTGAACGTGAAAGTAACCGATAAACATAAAGTAGCGGAGAACGAAAAGGTAAAAGCGGTCATCGAAGAGGTTGAGAAGGAAATGAACGGTGACGGCCGCATCCTTGTGCGCCCGTCCGGCACCGAGCCGCTTGTCCGTGTTATGGCTGAGGCGAAAACGAAGGAGCTTTGCGAGAAATACGTAGGCCGCATTGCAGATGTCGTGAAAGCTGAAATGGGAGCGGAGTGATTTTCCGCAGAAGACTGACGAACGAGACATGCTGATTTGACATAAGATAAAGGGAACCGTTCAATCTTGGAAAAAATGTGAACCATTTTGAAAAATGTTTGACGGTTCCTTTAGTGTATAGTAAAATCAGCTTGTCTTGTTTAATTTAAAAGGAAAGGCAGGGCAGAACCATTTTTTATAGTTATAGCGCCCGGACTAAGCGTGCGGATGAAACAGCTTAGTTGACGAGGATGGAGGTTTATCGAATTTTCGGCGGATGCCTCCCGGCTGACCACAAGATCACAGCCGCAAGGATTTCCTCAAACCAAAGAGGCGACTCTTTGAACAAAGGGAAATCGCATGATCTTCCATAAAAAACATGTAGGAGGGGACGAAGAATGTCCCCGCCTGATAAGCAGACTTTCTTCGTCTCCTGCCTGCGACCTTAGGAGGAAGAAAATTATGTGTGGTATTGTAGGTTATATTGGCCAGCTTGATGCAAAGGAAATTTTACTTAAAGGTTTAGAAAAGCTGGAGTATCGCGGCTACGATTCAGCTGGAATCGCTGTAGCGAACGAAGACGGCGTACACGTGTTTAAAGAAAAAGGACGGATTGCCGATCTTCGCGAAGTCGTTGATGCAAATGTGATATCGCAAGCGGGAATCGGACACACACGCTGGGCGACTCACGGGGAACCGAGCCGTCTAAACGCTCACCCGCATCAAAGCGCATCAGGCCGATTTACACTTGTTCATAACGGCGTCATCGAAAACTATGTTCAGCTGACGCGCGAATATTTACAAGATGTAACCCTTAAAAGTGATACGGATACAGAGGTTGTCGTTCAAGTGATCGAGCAATTCGTCAATAACGGTCTTGACACGGAAGAAGCGTTCCGCCAAACGCTTATGCTGCTCAAAGGCTCTTATGCGATTGCATTATTCGATCATGAAAACAAAGAAACAATCTATGTTGCGAAAAATAAAAGCCCGCTTCTTGTCGGCCTTGGAGACAATTTCAATGTGATCGCGTCTGACGCGATGGCGATGCTTCAAGTGACAAACGAATACGTGGAGCTTATGGATAAAGAAATGGTGATTGTCACAGACAAAAAAGTTGTGATCAAAAACCTTGACGGAGAATTGATGTCACGTGCCTCATATATTGCAGAGCTTGATGCGAGCGATATCGAAAAAGGCACATACCCTCACTACATGTTAAAAGAAATCGATGAACAGCCGCTTGTCATGCGGAAAATCATTCAGACGTACCAAGATGAAAACGGCAAGCTTTCCATTCCTGGAGACATTGCAAATGCTGTTGCAGAAGCGGATCGCGTCTATATCATCGCCTGCGGAACGAGCTATCATGCCGGTCTTGTCGGCAAACAATTTATCGAAACATGGGCGAAAGTTCCGGCTGAAGTCCATGTCGCAAGCGAATTCTCTTACAATATGCCATTGCTTTCTGAGAAGCCGCTGTTTATCTTTATTTCTCAAAGCGGAGAAACGGCTGACAGCCGCGCGGTTCTCGTACAGGTGAAAAAGCTCGGACACAAAGCGCTGACATTGACCAACGTACCGGGATCCACGCTTTCCCGTGAAGCGGACTACACGCTTTTACTGAATGCCGGCCCGGAAATCGCGGTAGCGTCAACAAAAGCATATACGGCGCAAATCGCAGTTCTCGCTATTTTGGCAGCTGTGACTGCGGAAACCCGTGGCAAAGCACTCGGCTTTGATCTTGTTAAAGAGCTCGGCATCATCGGAAACGCGATGGAAGCCCTTTGCGACCAGAAAGACGAAATGGAAATGATCGCGCGCGAATATTTGACAGTAACACGCAATGCTTTCTTCATCGGCCGCGGCCTCGACTATTTCGTCTGCCTCGAAGGATCCCTGAAGCTGAAAGAGATTTCTTACATTCAAGCTGAAGGCTTCGCCGGCGGTGAATTGAAGCACGGTACAATCGCATTGATCGAAGACGGCACACCAGTCATTGCCCTTGCGACACAGGAGCACGTCAATTTAAGCATCCGTGGAAATGTCAAAGAAGTGACAGCCCGCGGCGCCAACCCTTGCGTGATCTCCTTGAAAGGCCTGGAAGAAGCAGACGACCGCTTCGTCCTGCCTGAAGTGCATCCGGAGCTCGCACCGCTCGTCTCCGTCATCCCGCTGCAGCTAATCGCATACTACGCAGCGCTGCACCGCGGCTGTGACGTTGATAAGCCACGGAACTTGGCGAAGAGTGTGACGGTGGAGTAAGGCGACGTTTGAAATAATAGTTTGTACCCCTCTTGGATTGGATGATCTGGAGGGGTATTTTTGTGTTTGAAAGAGAAATAAGTCTTATCAAAAATCGAACTCTGGTAGTCTGAAAGTGCGCTAGATTATAATTGAAAGGATGTGTAACCATGAACAACGAGACGTACATTGAAGTCAACAGAACATCGCAGTTGATGAATAAAATGAGAAAATTCTCAGTGCTGATTGATGGTGTCGAGGCTGGGAAAATCAAAGATGGCGGGAGGCTGCGAATTGATTTGGAGCCTGGCGAACATGAGATCCAAGTGAAAATTGATTGGTGTGTAAGCCAAGCTTTGAGGTTTACGTTAGATGAAGGAGAAGCTTTAAAGTTTAGATGCGGAAGTCCGGTTCGTGGATGGAAGATGTTCTTCGGACTTTTTTATGTATTGGCCGATCCAGAAAAGTATTCGTTTATTGAGCAGGAATAGGCGGTTGCAAGCAGCTTTGGTCTGCATCATCGCCATCATACGCTGCACCGTAACAACCTGACGAAAAGTGTGACGGTGCAGTTTTTTATCCCCAGGTGAATATGAAGCGGTGTCGATGAAAGAAAAAGCCTAAAACACCTTATTTCTATAAATCCGAATCGACAGAAGCCATGAACACCCGTATAGCGTAATAATTGATATGGCAACGATCAGATACAGCAGAGCATTTTGTAAGGATAGCAGCATGTGAATCAACTCTCTAATTTGATCGTTCAAATTTTGGACAACAAAATTAACCGTTAGCATATACAAGCCAAATGCAACAATAGAAGCAGTCAACAAATAGTTACTTTTGAATTTATAACAGAATGGCAGCATGAATGAAGCAGCTGTCATCACAATAGCGACCATTAGCAAAATGTCTTTCCAGATCGTAAGTTCCTGGTGAATGATAAAGTTTACGATCAATATGGCTGCAGCCACCATAGATGTAAAGAGAACGACGACAATATATTTTGAACTGACAATCTCCTTCCGTGTATAAGGCAAAGAATTGAGAAGCATATGTATAGAGGACTTTTCATCTATTGAAATGGTATTCATAAAAATAGCAATACTAAATGCAATTCCAACCCAGATGGGGGAAGCATCTAATGTTAAATAAACACATAACCCCAAAAATAAAACTGCCAATGTTTTTTTCTGCAAGACAATGTCCTTACGTATTAAGTTGAACATGCTCTTTAGCTCCTTTCTTCGTATAAAACATAATATCTTCCAGAGTCGGTTTTTCAATTAACACCATATCCCCAAAAATGTTTTCTGTTCGTGATTTATTCGCAGTCAATGCTTCAAATCCATGAGTTGATTTTCGAACCGCTATAAACTCCTGTTCGGTTTCCCGGTCCAACAACTCCATGCCGCCTTTTACAATTGCATATTGTTCTTCAATCTCGTAAAAGTCCTTTGTAAAGATATGCTCTCCTTTATGAATGAACGTGATATAATCTGCAATCTTATCTAAATCAGTTGTTATATGAGTTGAAAAAAAGATCGTCTTATCCCCATCTTGCATGAGCTGATGCAAGATTTCCAACAGCTCACGGCGGAAAATCGGGTCCAGTCCGGCCGTCGGTTCATCCATAATAATTAGTTCCGCATGATGGGACAAAGCGACGGCTAATGATGCTTTCATCATCATCCCTTTTGAGAACGTCTTGATTTTTTTAGTGAGCGGCAAGTTAAATGTGTTCACATAATCATTGAATACTTGTTCATCCCAATTGACATAGGATCTTTTCACAATATCTTTCATTTCAGTCAATGTTAAATGTTCATAAAATATGTTCGAATCAAATACAAAGCCAATTCGTTGTTTGATTTCTTTCTCATGCTCCTTGTAATTCAAGCCAAATACCGTAATCGTTCCGCTATCAGGCTGCAATAAGTTCATGATCAGTTTAATCGTTGTCGATTTCCCCACGCCATTTCCGCCGATAAATCCGGTGACAAAACCTTTTTTTACATTCATTGAAAAGTCCTTTAGTTGAAAACCATCGAACGATTTATGAACATGCCGGAGTTCAATTACATTGTCCATCATTCTTCCTCCTGATATAAAATGGTAAGCAAATCTTTTAATTCTGTAAGGGGAACGCCAATGTCTTTGCTGTTTTTTATCGCTGCTGTCAACTGCTCTTCAATTGCTTTCATTTTTCCTTCTTTCATCATTTCGTTATTCTGATCTGATACAAAAGAGCCTTTCCCGACTACGGAATAAATGAAGGCATTTTTCTCAAGTTCTTCATAGGCGCGCTTTGACGTAATAAGGCTGACATTTAGATCTTTTGCCAATTGGCGCATAGAAGGCAGCGGCTGTCCAGGCTTCAATTCATCGGCAAGAATATGATCCTTAATTTGGGTGTAAATTTGTTCATAAATGGGTTGCTTTGAACGATTCGAAATTATAATTTTCATTTCAAAACCTCTTTTATTTATACACAATATATACAATATGTACAATATACACAAAGATTACCTGAATGGCAACGATTTTTTGTGCTGAAATTTTCTTGATACTCTACTCACGTCACCTTTTACACTTATATTGAAGAATAGATAGGAAAGGTGACTAAAATGGATGAAGAGCCATCAAAAAAAGCAATCTTTTCAGTACAATTAATGCTTGGAATTTCACTTATTCTTGGTGTTATACCTCCCCTTATTATGTTTTTAATTTCAAGAAAGAAAGACTTATATTACGGTGAATCAAGTCGCAAAGCACTTAACTTTCATTTGACGATTTTCCCATTGTTTGTAATTGGTAGTTTTCTGCCTTCATGGGTTAAGTACGTTATATTGGCTATAGAAACATTAATAATCATGTATGCTATTATTCGAATAGCTTTTCAAAAACCATATTATTATCCAGCCATTCCTTACATTAAAAGTAAAGATGAAAATATAGAAAAGAGGTATTCGCATGTCAAATAATATGTTGACAATCGGACAATTGGCTAAACGAACAGGAGTTTCTATAAGAACACTTAGGTATTACGATAAAATTGGTTTGCTAATACCAACCGACTACAAAGAAGGAGGACACCGACTTTATAGCCTTGATGAACTCTCACGTTTACAACAAATACAATCTCTTAAATTCATAGGCTTTTCACTTAAAGACATCGCAGATTTATTAAAATCGCAATTTATAGAAGAACAGCAACTTAGCTATTCAATTTCATTCAAAAAAAGAGAACTTATTGCAGAACAAGAAAGAATTCGTCAAACGATTGATCAGTTGGATCATATGAAAACTATTATCTCAGGGTATGAAAAGGTAGATATAAAATTATTCAGCTTTATTATTCACTCTATTCTTTTTGAAGAGGAAAATTTTAATGAATATAGTCAAGCTAAAGGTTCTATTCACAATTTCAGAAGCAGTGAAAGAGCTAATTTAGATAAAGAGTACTTTTCATTGTTTATGGATTTGAAGGAACTTATAGCAAACGAAACAAATCCTGAATCCGATGAAGCATTAAAATTTATCAAACAGTTGGTAGATATTTCTAACCGAACGTTATTAAAGATTGATACAGCAGAAATAGAATCAACGGTTCAATATAATGAACCCAATATACTCAATCCCTTCACGGAAGAAGAAAGAGCCTTTCTTAAAAATGCTTTTGCTTATATGTCAAAGTTACAAGAATGATTAATTGAAAAAGAGTACACCCAATGGCTAAAGAAAAAAATTGGCGCTCCCACTTTCTGTGTATAAAGCTTATTTACGGAGGTTTTAGTTTTGGTTCAAGAAATTTTCCAAAGGGTAGAAGAAGTCAATATTATTTATCAATTTATAGCAGTATTTATAATTGGATTTGTGCCTTTCCTTGAGGCTTTCGTAGCTGTACCAATCGGAATACTTTTAGGCCTACCATTTATTCTCGTAGTTTTAGTGGGGGCTACCGCTAACTGGCTGTCTGTTATGGCTGTAATAGTATTTTCTTCTTTTATGAGATCTTGGTTTTCCAAAAAAGAAAAGAATAACACTGATCATTACATTAACAGACGTTTTCAAAAAGCAAAGTCATACTTCAATAAGTACGGAGTTCCCGGGATCTCACTTTTGGGTCCTATAATAGGAACAAATCACATTGGAGCATTGGTATGTATAATAGCGAAAGCAAATAAAAAAAGGATCATCGTTTGGCAAACTGTCAGTATAGTTATGTGGGCTGCGGGAACTGGAGTTCTGTTAATTTTCGGAGTTGATATCTACAGTAATATAAAGAACTAGAATATACTCAATACACCAAATTTTATAATTCTCGATTTGGAAGAGGGTATCGCTTTTTGTTAGAAATATTATCTTATCCTTCACTCCGTCCAAAGTGTGGTGCTATTGCAAACTTATATAAGTATGGCAACTAACAATTATTTTTCGATCTACCAACGTATGCGTGTTGGTATTCATATCAAACGCCAACGGTAAAAAGGTAGGGAATGTGTCGTTCAAGAAGTAAAAATTACCGTTGTATCATCACATGTTATGAGTGAGTTTATAAAGAAATATATGTTGCTGTCTTTTCCAAAAAGCAATGGTGGAAGTTTTTTTAATCCTCTTTCACAATATTTCAATTACCCGAAGAAAAAATAAACGGGCATATAACATATTGACAATTTGCGATATGAAGATATAATGATTGGTATGGAACCTATTGAAGTTTTCAAAGCTTTATCAAATGAATCAAGGCTGCAAATTTTGCAATGGCTGAAGGAGCCTGATCGTCATTTTGAACCCCATGAAGGGATTGATATGAACACAATCGGGGTATGTGTCAGCCAAATCACAGACAAATTGAAAATGACGCAATCAACGGCTTCTCAATATCTTGCCATTCTTTTAAGAGCCGGCTTGATTAAGGCGGAACGAATCGGAAAGTATACGTACTACAAAAGAGACGAAGAGGCCATCAGAAAGCTTGCTGAATTTCTTAAAACAGAGATATGAGCATTCAAAAAATAAACATCTCTAGATGATGTTTATTTTTACACCATACATATCGACATATTCCGATGTGTTTATTTTTTTGATTTACATATCGTTATTTCGTGATATGTAAATGTATAAAACGAAGAAGGAGCGAACGATGATGTTTAGTGCTTGGAAAATTTATATTTTAGCGATCATCAGTTTTTTGGTAGGGACCTCAGAGTACATTATTTCCGGGATTTTGGATCAGATCGCCCAAACACTCGGAATAACTTTAGCTGCCGCGGGCCAGCTGATTACGATCTTTTCACTTGTGTATGCAGTTTTCACACCGGTTCTCATGGCGTTGACGGCAAGTATGGATAGGCGCAAGTTAATGATGTATGCTCTCGGTTTGTTTGTGATAGGAAATATTCTGGCCTTTACCCTGCCTGGCTATGGCTGGTTTGTTGCAGCGCGGGTCATTATGGCCTTGGGGGCAGGCATGGTTGTGGTCACGGCATTAACGATTGCCGCCAAAATCGCACCGGCGGGTAAGCAAGGCAGTGCAATTGCTACAGTGGTCATGGGGTTTACCGCTTCTTTGATCATAGGTGTTCCACTCGGAAGAATGACGGCAGAAGCATTAGGCTGGAAGTCTGTATTTGGAGGAATTGCTTTACTGGGATTCATCGCAATGATTGTTATATTCTTAATCTTGCCGCATACTGAAGGCGATAAGCCCGTCCCTTTGCTTCAACAGCTTTCTCTTTTAAAGAACCGGAAAGTAGCAATGGGGTTATCAATCACTTTTTTCTGGCTCGGAGGATATTCCGTAGCATATACTTATCTGTCTCCTTACCTTCTGACCGTTTCAGGGATAAGTGGCAATTTGCTTAGCGGCTTTTTGCTTATATTTGGAATCGCCAGCTTGGTTGGATCGAAGTTTGGCGGATATAGCACCGATAAATGGGGCGTTCCCTTTACACTCGTTGGCGGGATGACGCTGCATATCATCGCATTGATTTTACTGTCGCTTGTCACCCATTCCTATGTCGGAGTACTGTTGATTCTCATCTTATGGTCGTTTGCCGCATGGTCTACCGGCCCGACACAGCAATATCACTTAGCGACGCTCAAACCGGAAGTGTCAGGTGTATTGCTCGGCATTAATCAATCGATGATGCAATTCGCCATGGCCGCAGGTGCAGGCATCGGAGGAGTTTTTGTGGAAAAAATATCGCTGGCTTCTATTACATGGTTTGGGGCATTGGAGGTTACGATTGCGATTGTCGCTGTTTTGGTGACTTTCAGTTCGCATTACAAACGGAAAGCAGGACCTGTAAGAGAAATCAGCTCATAATACGTTGCCTTGATTGGTGTTGAAGATTCAATGGGTTCATTCCTCATATCTTACTTGTTTTTTTTCGAAGTCTGGCAGGTAGTGTTGAGCCGAAAAATCTAACACCCGCCCGTTGTAAAACGAGCGGGTGTTTTTTATTTAGTCCGCTAAAATCCGCAAATAAGCCCTCCAAGGGCCGACATCATCCTGATACCGTTTCGCCAGCACTCTTGCAATTTGCGAGATGTGAGTAAGGTCGTGGGCAACCCATGTCGAGATCTGTTCTCTCAGTTTGACGATTCCAAACTCAGGGTGCATCCCCGTTTGTTCGAAGTCGGTTTCAGGATCAATGATCTGCTGTAATGTTTTCAGATTCGCCCGTCTGATATCTGCAAACTCGTTAAGCAACTGTTCCATCGTTTTTCCGTCGTTTTGATTCAACTGGCTGAAGCGGTCGAACGGCGGAAAAGGTTCCGTTGCTCCTTCTGTCACGATCAATTTGATGCGCGGCAACCAATTGTTTTTTTCTCCTTCAATCAGATGGCCGACGACATCAAAGGCGTTCCACGTGTCTTCGCCTTCATTGCAGCTGATCCAGGGACTTGATAATCCGGTCAGCAGCTGACTCAGCGTTTGTGGTGTGCGCTCCAGGATTTCGATTGCTTCCTCGAGTTGAAAGTTCATGTGAATGACCTCCATTCATAAAAGTTCACGTCAACTGCCGCTCCGCAAACTCACGATACAGCGCATGCGAAGCAATCAGCTCGTGGTGCCGCCCCCGCCCTGTGATCTCGCCTTTTTCGATAAATATAATTTGGTCCGCGTTCACGATTGTCGATAGCCGGTGGGCGATGACGAAGGTGGTGCGGCCTTCCATGAGGCGGGCAAGCGCCTGCTGGACGATGGCTTCTGATTGGCTGTCGAGGCTGGCTGTCGCTTCGTCCATCATTAAAATTTTTGGGTCACGCAGAAAGGCGCGAGCGATGGCGATCCGCTGTCTTTGTCCGCCGGACAGCTTGACGCCGCGTTCGCCGACTTCCGTATCAAGCTGCTCTGGAAATTGTTTAATAAATGTGTCGGCATAAGCCATTTCCGCGACTTTCCACAGTTCTGGATCGTCAATGCTGTCGGCGTAGTCCAAGCCATAGCATAAGTTCTCACGGATGGTGCCGGACATCATCGGGCTGTCTTGAGATACGTAGCCGATCTGGCTGCGCCACGATTTCATCGACAGCTTGTTGATCGGTGTTTCCCCGATATTAATGACCCCTGAGTCCGGTTCGTAAAATCGTTCCAAGAGGCCGAACATCGTCGTTTTTCCGCCGCCGCTCGGACCGACAAATGCAATCATCTGCCCGGGATCGACGTCAAAAGATACCTCCCGCAAGACAGGCTCGTCATCGCCATAAGAGAAAGATACATTCTCGACGCGTATCGGCAGATTGGAGATGTCCATCTCAAGTCCTTCCTGGCCCTCTTCCTCTTCAGTATGCAAAATCTCGATGATCCGCTCTGTTGCCCCTTTTGCTTTTTGCAGCTGAGTGAAAAACATTGTGAACGATGTGATCGGGAAGATGATTTGAAACAGATAAAGCAAAAAGGCGATCAGTGAACCTGCCGACATCGTCCCCTCAGAGACGCGGATGCCGCCGTAGCCGATGATGGCGACGATCACAATCATAATGACAAGGTGCATAAACGGGGAGACGAGCGCGAATATACGGGCTTCCTTGAGTCCGTATTGAAAGAGCTTCGAAATGCCTGATAGCCCTTTCATTTTTTCTGTATGCTCGGCGTTTGATGCTTTCATTAATCTGATTTCGCTTAATGTCTGCTGGACATGTCCGGTGAAGGAAGCTGTTTCATCCTGCAGCGTTTTGGAGATGCGCTGCATTTTCATGCCGAGCGGGATCATGATGAAGGTCGTGATCGGAACGGAGATCAGCATGAGCAGTGTCATTTTCCAATCCATGATCAGCAAAATGATCACCGATCCGACAATGGTGATGATGCCGGAAACAAACTGCGGAAAATGGTCGGAAATCAAGCTTTCAACAATGCCGGTGTCATTGACAACACGGCTGACGGTTTCACCGCTCGTCTTTTCGTCAAAGTAGCGGACAGGCAGGCGCAGCAGCTTGAACCACATACGCTCGCGCAGGGAAGCGACCACTTTTTGCCCGGCATAGGAAAGAAAATAGGTCGAAAACCCGTCGCAGACCGCTTGAACAATAAAAACGAGCGCAAGGATTCCCGCTAAGGCCAGATTGATCGAATGGACGGAAAAGCCGTCAACCATTTCCCTTGTCAACAGTGGAATGGACAGGCCGACCAATGTAGTGACGAGGCTTGCGGCCAAACCGACGGTTAAAGCCAGCCTGGGGACGCCGGATGTGAGAATCATGGTGAAAAACGGTTTCATGCTATTGTTGTTTTCTGTTTTCATTTGATAAACTCCTTATCGATATAATGTCAAAGAAGTGGATGGCGCAAGCTGTAACTCATCATATTACGATATACACAGCAGAAAGTTCCCGATCATTGCCGATTTTAGCTTCATGCTAAAAAGATTGACAGGAGAGATAATTGTAACTATTATTGTTACATATGGTTGATTGCATATAAGAAAGGAAGAAAAAACATGACGATAAATATTAAAGTATATTCCGATTATGTCTGTCCATTCTGTTTCCTCGGAAAAGACCAATTCGAAAAAGCGATCGAAGGCAAAGATGTGGAAGTCGAGTGGCTGCCATTCGAACTGAGGCCGCGTCCATCTGAGCAGCTTGATCCGTTAAACGACCCGTCCAAATTGGCAATGTGGGACGGCGCCATTAAGCCGCGAATCGAGGCTTGGGACGTCAACATGAAGCTGCCAAACGTCTCACCGCATCCTTATACAGATTTGGCTCATGAAGGCTATCACTTTGCAAAAGAACACGGTAAAGCGAAAGCGTACAATGACCGGGTTTATCAAGCCTTTTTCCAGGAAGATCAAAATATTGGAGACATCGACGTATTAACAGCGCTGGCTAAAGAAGCCGGACTGGATGAGCAGGCTTTTAAAGAAGCTTTAAGCTCCAGAACATATCAGGACGTGCAGCGGAAGGCGCTTCAACACGCTTACGAAGAAGCAGGCATTACGGCCGTTCCGACTTTTATCATTGGCAATGAACGGATCGCCGGGGCCGCTGCGAGGGAAGTGTTTGAACAGGTGATTGAAAAAGAAAGCAAACAAAAGCCTGCAGCCGGCTTGCAGTGCGACCTTGACGGAAATAACTGCTGAGCAGGAAAAATGAGCGATTTGAAGAACCCTTTAATAGGGTTCTTTTTTATACCGGAAAGAAGAGGGAAGACAGTTGACACTCCATCATTTTATTGCAGCCGATCAGGAGCTTCCGCTGGGGAGTTTCCTGGATCAAACAGAAGAAGGTTTGATTAGCATCGATGAGCTTGATCAAGGGTACGAAATGATCAAAACAAAATTCAGCAAGCCGTTTGTGTATGAGGCAACCGGCTGTTTGCATAGACCCGGAAATGGTATACGAGCGCTATTCAGCTATATCAATTCAAATATTGCCGATGGCGAAGATATTGAAGTTTACTCTTGCTGGGACGGTGAGGAGGACAGAGAAAAAGACGACCGCTTAGACTTTTTCATTGATATAAAGGCTCTTCAGCTGGGCAAGCATGTCAAACTGGATAAAAAGAAATACATCGATGAAATTGCCGGCATGTTTTATTTTGAGGAGCGGCAGCTGGTCAAGATTCGTAAATAAAACATTTGCTGGCGCAGGGTTTTCACACCTTTTTTCGGCCGGTTCATTTAGATGTTCAATCAGTGCACGCCATTGTCATAGCTCACAGGCTAAGTACGATTAAGGATGCAGATCTCATATTAGTGCTAAAAGACGGAGAGATTCAAGAGATGGGCAACCATTTACAATTGATTCGCAACCAAGGGTTTTACACCAAATTGTACAATTCAAACAATGACCAAGCGATTGTGGGAGGAGGCTAAAACAGTGAATGATTTATTTGATGAAATAAGAGATGAGTCGATTAATATTGGGGGGATTGATGGTTACAAATTCGGCTCCTTAAAAGAGATATTGCGAAATAAAAGATTTGTATTTCTTGGTGAAAGCAGCCATTGCGTCAAAGAATATATTGAGGCGAAGGTAAGCTTGATCAAATATCTGCATCAGGAATTAGGATTTCGTATTCTTGCTTTCGAAAGTAAATTGGGAGATTGCAGCATAGGAAATTATCTTTCAGAAGAACTTAGTGCCAAAGAAAATATGTCCGGTTCCATCGGGAAAGTTTGGCAAAACGAATTTATGCTTGATTTGTTTGAGTATATGAAGGAAACTCAACAGCGGCAGCCTTTGCATTTAACAGGCGTTGATGTTCAGCAGAGCATGGATAAGCACTTTTCCTCCTACATGCGTTCGCATTTGACAGGGGATCTCAGGAAAACGTTTGTAACATTTGATACGCGTACAAATGAGATGCTCGATAAAGATTATATGTTAAAGCGGCGTTTTAGGAAAACAGTAGAAGAAATTGAAAGAATAGGCCAAGGACTGATAAGGGAGCTTGAAAAACAGACTTTCCCCTCTGCTATGCTTCGTGATGTCGTGTTACAGACGATGAAAAACAGACTCAATTATTTTAAGGCGAATTTTACAAAAGGTTTTTCAAAATTGTTTGAATATCGTGATGAATTAATGGCGAAGAATCTTGAATTTTTATCTCAGCATGTTTATCCTGATGAGAAATTTATCATTTGGGCTCACAACCTTCACATCAAAAAACAAAGCAGCGTCAATCGGTTTTCACCATATCGATCATTTGTAGAAAACCTTCCGGAATTTATGAAAGAGGACAGTTTTGTTATTGGTCTTTACGCGGGAGAAGGAAGAATGGGTGACAACCAAGGAGGCGATCATCCTATCAAAAAAGTTAACAAAAAGCACATGGAGTGGCTGCTCAGCAATTCACCCCATCCCAATTTTTTTATACCATGTGCTTCAAAGTGGGGGGGAAAAAAGTGGAAGGCTTTTGAGGGAGGAGGCTTGCGTATTTCTTTCAAGCCGGTTCAACAGTATGACGGAGTTTTATTCTTTAAAAAAGTAACCCCAGCAGTTGTTAATGTTGAATAGGATGTTGACGGGTTAAGCATAACCTCTAAGGTGAAGATCTCTGCTTATAGGAATTTTTTGTTGGGAAAAGAACTTTTTCGTTATATTAAATTGCTGGTGGCGGCCAAAGGGAGGAACTCTGAAAGCTGTTTTTTTGGTTTTCAATGGTAAATGGGATTATTGCATGGAGTGCACAAGTCAGACCCAGGGTAATTTCATGGACGTATTAACTTTTGGTAAAGTCGTTTATCAGGACATCCATGAAAAGATATGTTCGGCAGATGAGGAAGGGAATCCTGTTCCCGAGATGCCGGAGATGGTGGTTGAGGAGAAATATGAAGAACTCCAAAGGTAAACTGGTAACGCGTTCACAGTTTCTTGAGAGGAAGATCTTCAACAAATCATGATAAAGGGATGGCCGAAGGCTTTTTTCACAGCTGGATCGCCTTGAAGACGATCTGAAAGTCATTCGTTAAAAGAGGGAGGGTATATTGATGACGACGTTTCCTGAGCATTTCATATAACCGCGTAATCGCGGACCTCCTCATCAAGTTTTTCTATAACCATTAAAAAGAGGAGGTTGATATACATGCGTACAGAACAGGAAATCATCGATTTGGTGCTGAAGGTCGCACGGGAGGACGACCGCGTTAGAGCGGTCGGCATGAACGGTTCGCGGACGAATCCGAATGTTCCGAAAGACCCTTTTCGCGATTATGATATGGTCTATGTTGTAACAGATATGCAGTCTTTTCTTGATGAGCCGGGCTGGGTTGACGTTTTTGGGGAGCGGATCATCATGCAGACGCCGGAAGCGATGGAGCTGTTTCCGAATGAGCTTGGCAACCGCTTTTCTTATTTGATGTTATTTACTGACGGCAGCCGCATTGATTTGATTCTTGTGCCTCTTGAAGAAAAGCTGGAATACTGCCGGGAAGACGGATTAACCGTGATCCTGCTCGATAAGGATCAGGACCTGCCCGTTATCCCGCCGCCGACGGATCGGGAATATTGGGTGCAAAAACCGTCCCCGCAATGCTTCGCCGACTGCTGCAATGAATTTTGGTGGACGTCGACATATGTGGCCAAAGGGTTGTGGCGGCAGGAAATTCTTTATGCACTCGATCATTTAAACCTCGTCAGGGCCATGCTGCTGAAAATGCTCGAATGGAAGGTCGGTTTTGAAACGGGCTTTTCGCTGAGCATAGGCAAGAATGCAAAGTTTCTTGATCGCTATGTTGATCGAAATACGTGGGAAAGGCTTTTGGAGACGTATCCGCCAGCTGATTATGAGCGTGTATGGAACAGTTTGTTTAAGATGTGGGATCTGTTTGAAGAGACAGCGGCAGCAGTCGCTGAACATCTGGCTGAACAATATCTTTTCGCAGAAGCCGAGAAAGTCAAACAGTACGTGAGACGCGTTCAGCAGCTGAAGCCTGATGCAAAGGTAATTGACTAATCAGATGATGGCCGCACTCCCGGCAGGTGAGCCGGGAGTGTGTTTTTTGCGGAGGTGAACGCCATGTTCAGTCTTAAAAAAATATTGAAGGAGCATTATGGAATCGACAGTGTGAACATTTCTCCCGAGCAAGGGGGATGGACAGCACTCGCTTATCAAGTAACCGATGGAAAAGCCGCTTTCTTTCTAAAAGTGTATGATAAAAATAGGGCATCGACAGCGAAATGGACGGCTCTGATTGATGATTATATGCCTGTTCTCAGGTGGCTGAGTGACCGCACCGCTCTCAGCGGGAAGCTGCCTGTGCCGCTTTTAACAACAAATGGAGAATACAAGTGCGAAGATGATGATGCGGTTTATGTGCTTTATGAATACATCGCCGGGGAAACCATTGGTGGCCGGCCGCTCGGCAAAGGCTGCGCGAAGAAGCTCGCCAGCATCATAGCGGAGCTGCACCGATATGACGAGACGATCCCGGTGAAGACAGAAAGAATAAAAGAAAACTATGATATTTCGTTTTTAGGCGAGATGAAACAATGGCTTGATCACCTTCCTTGTGAGCTGGCGCCACTCATTCAACCCTACATCGGATCAATCCGCGAGATGATGGAGGCAGCCTTGTCCCTGGCGGATGATTTGAAATGCAGCGACAGAAGATTGGCTTTGTGCCATACAGATATTCATGGATGTAATATGATGAAAACGGGCGGGGAATTGATTTTGATCGATTGGGAGGGCTTGAAATTGGCCCCTGTTGAAGCGGATCTGATGTTTTTTGCCAATCAACCGTATGTACAAGAGTTTTTGCGGGTTTATCGCGAGACTCATAAAGGGTTTGAAATTGATCAGAACGCATTGCGGTTTTATCAGATCAGGCGAAGACTGGAGGACATATGGGAGTTTACAGAGCAGCTGGCGTTTGACATTCAGACAGAAAATGAAAAGGCAGAGACGATGAGCTTGCTGAAAAACGAGCTTGAGGCCATAGAGGACAGCAAGATCGACTGTTAAAAAGCTAAATGGAGGAACATCTGTGAAAAATTATCGTACTTTATTTTTTGATGTGGATGACACACTATTAGACTTCGGTGCAGCGGAAAAGTCAGCACTGCGGAAGCTTTTTCAGGA
Organism: Bacillus sp. PK6-026; assembly: GCF_054161455.1. Taxonomy (NCBI): domain Bacteria; kingdom Bacillati; phylum Bacillota; class Bacilli; order Caryophanales; family Bacillaceae; genus Bacillus; species Bacillus sp. PK6-026. The sequence goes on from NZ_CP096418.1 coordinate 200,894, forward strand.
ACAGCAAATTCCTTTAACAGCTGAAATAGAAGCGAATTATAGACGTATCAATCAAGGTTTATGGAGGGCGTTTGAAAAAGGGGAGATAGACCGCGGCCAAGTGGTAAATACGCGTTTTTCCCTTTTATTCAAAGAATATGGTCTAGAGGCTGACGGCGTTTTGCTTGAGGAGAAGTATCGCAGCTTCCTTGAAGAAGGGCATCAATTGATAGACGGCGCTTTTGAATTAATTGAAAGCCTGCAGGATCAATATGATTTATATATCGTGACGAACGGTATTTCAAAAACGCAGTATAAGCGTCTGCAAGCTTCGGGATTATACCCGATGTTTAAAGGGATTTTTGTTTCAGAGGACACCGGTTTTCAAAAACCGATGAAAGAATACTTTGATTACGTTTTTGAACGAATTCCTCATTTTTCTGCCGATCAAGGGCTGATCATCGGGGATTCATTGACAGCGGACATAAAAGGGGGGCGGCTGGCCGGATTGGATACATGCTGGATGAATCCAGACATGTCAGCGAATCATACGGACATTGAGCCGACTTATCAAATTCAAAGGCTTAATGAACTCCAGCACATTTTAAATCATGGAAAAGTACCTTCGGCCTGATTGCTGCCGATACGAGTAAATCGGTTTTCCATTACCTTTGTATGCAAACTGCAACAGGGAGGATGCGGAAGCTGAACTTCCGACGGCCGAGTTGCGGTGGATTTTCCGGGAGCTAAATTAAAACCAAGCAGAGGAAGACTGGTGAAACATGCAACGAAGAAAGGTTTTGAAAACTGCGGTTTTTTCGTTAGTCGCAGTTTTTGTTCTGTTATTCAGCGCGTTTTTTGTGTGGAGCCGTTTCACATATGAACCATCAAACAAACTCAAAAAGATGATCAACCTTGATCAAGTCGAAAGTAAAAACGGTGTTTACACTTTTCAAGCGGATGGGGCAAATACCGGGATCATTTTATATCCTGGGGCAAAAGTTGAACCGCTTGCTTATGCTTACATCGGCGAAAAGCTGAAACAAAATGGTTACAGTGTCTTTATCCCGCGCATGCCTTTTTCTTTGGCCATATTCAATCCGAGTCAAGCAGAAAGAATGATAAAAGATAACAGTAATATTGATCATTGGTATCTCGGGGGACATTCTTTAGGAGGTGCGGCAGCAGCCATGTACGCCAAAAAGCATCCAGATAAGATTGACGGGCTTTATTTTCTCGCCTCCTATCCTTCTGATTCGCAATCGATAAAAAGTGCGCCGTACCGTGTTCTTTCTATATCAGGTGAACGCGATGGCCTTTCAACTCAAGAAAAAACAGCAGCCTCCAGAAAGAACCTGCCTGATACAACAGTGTTTGAGGAAATCAAAGGGGGAAACCACGCCCAATTTGGTATGTACGGCGAACAAAGGGGGGATCGTCCCGCGAAGATCCCAGCTGTTAAACAGCAGGAGGAGATCGTGAACGTGATGCTTGACTGGATCAAATCATAAAGAAAGCTCTCGCTTTTTGCGAGAGCTTTTTTTGTTTATGATCCTCTCCTTTAAAGCGCTTTAACCCGTTTCTTCATTTGCCGGCTAAGGCCTATACGAAGCCGTTTGAATCATTTGAATAAAGTTGCTGGCGGAAGGAGCAAGGTGATCATCTCTTCTAATGCATAATGAAATAGGATTTTTTAAATCGACTTGTTCGACATGAACCCGCGCTATATCTCCCCGGTCAATATATTCGTTTACTTCAAGAGAGGATGTGAAAGCGACTCCATAACCTTCCATAACCGTTCTGATCGTTTCATTCAATCCGTTTATTTGTATACCTATTCTGGGTTTGTCGACATGATGCAATGTGCATAAAGAAATTAATTTCTCCCGGGAAAGACTTCCTTCTTCACGAAAGATAAACGGTTCTTTCACCACTTCTTCCAATGTCGTGTACTGTGATGCAAGCCTATGATTTTTATTGACGACAAACAGCATGTCATCTTCTAAAAGCAGCGTCCCTTTTATGAAAGTATCGAATTCCGTTGTCCCGCCGATCAGGCCAATGTCCGCTTCATAGTTGATCAGCTGTTCACAAGCTTTTTGAAAGTTCGTTGTCGTGATTTCAACTTCTGTCTTGGGAAATTGCTGTTTATAGCGGCTGAGCCATCTTGGCAGCAAATAATTGGCGGGGAGGAAGGTGGCGGCAATACGCAGTTTTCCAATTGACCCTTCCCTTAACTGTTCCACGTACAATTCAATTTCTTTTTCAAGTGAAAACAGCCGCTTTGCCTGTTTTGCAAGCTCTGCGCCGGACTGTGTCAGCAGAATCCCCCTGCCTTTAGGAACGAATAAGGTACAGTCGATCTCGCGTTCTAATTTCTTAATTTGGGAGGTGACGGCAGGCTGGCTGATGTTTAGCTGTTTGGCAGCTTGGGTGACGCTGCCTGTTTCCGCGACCGAATAGAACAATCGCAGTGCATGAAGATTCATATTTCACACCTCTATTTATAAATAAAAGTTATCAATATCAAATAAAGATATATTAGAGTTATCTAAATACTTTTACTATTATAAAGTTGAACAACATGTTTTACAAGAAAGGAGAAACGGCTATGAGTACGCTTATCCTAAATAAAACAGCTTATTGCAAGTCTCCGTATGATGTATGGCTGGAGGAATTGAACGAACCGGTGGCCATGCTGACTTCAACCGATCGTGCGGATGAATGCAGAAATTATGATGTGATCGAAGCGTTTGACGATTATCCGGTTAATGGATGCATCGAGATGCGTGCTTTGGAGCTGAATGAAACGTATCACTTTAAAACGATTATTGCATCATCAGAATTTGATATGTTGAGGGCGGGGAAGCTGAGGTCGCTTTTGGGTATAAAAGGGCAGTCTTACGAAAGCGCTCTGTTGTTCCGCAACAAAATATTAATGAAAGAGCAGGTCAGAAAATCCGGTGTAAAGGTTCCGGACTTTAAGAAAATCGACTCGGCGGCCGACTTATATACGTTTGTTCAAACTTTCGGTTTTCCTGTGGTCGTTAAGCCTATTTGCGGATCGGGGTCTGTTGATACAACCGTTTTAAGGCATCGGCAGGACGTGTGGAATTTTCTTTCGAAAGGTCTTCCTGATCATCTGGAGGTTGAGTCGTTTATCGAAGGGGATATGTATCATATAGACGGTCTGATCCTTGATGGAGAGACTGTCCTCAGCTGGCCGTCGCGTTATATCAACGGATGTCTGGCTTTTCAGGAACAACAGTTTTTAGGCAGCCTCCAGCTTGAACGGGAAAATCCGCTCACCCGTCGGTTGATTGATTTTGTTCAAAAAGCGCTTGCTGCCCTTCCTGTTCCGGATATTACAACATTCCATGCTGAAGTGTTTCATACACCGGATGATGAACTGGTGTTTTGTGAAGTGGCCAGCAGAACCGGCGGCGCTATGGTCCGTGAAGCTACTGCGCAGACTTTCGGCTTTGATATCAATGAAGCGTGTGTTAAAGCGCAATGCGGCCTGGACTTTCATATTCCGGCGGTGAACAACAATCCGCGCCGCCTAAGCGGCTGGCTGTTGATTCCACCAAAAGACGGCGTGCTGAAAGAAATCAAGCCGGCACCAGCTACAGACTGGCTAGCGCAACAAAATATTTTCGCTCAAGCCGGAGACAGGTTCCACGGCTCGTCTTCCAGTGTAGACGCAATTGCAGGCTGTTTGATTACCGGGCACACAGAAGCCGAATTAAGCGGCCGCATCAGCTGGCTTGCAACGTGGTTTTATGATCATACCGAATGGGAAAAGACTTCGGATGTTTGCGCAATTTAAAGTATTCAGCCGCCTTCACCCGTTGATCCGATTTTTGCTGATAGGCACGCTTGTCACAAAGGCGGCTAAGTCGATGACAACCCCGTTTTTGGCACTCTATCTTCATATGAAAACGGGATCCGATTTTGGAACCATCGGGCTTGTGATCGGTTTCGGCTATTTTTCAAGCACTGTAGGAGGGGTAGTCGGGGGAGCGCTTTCAGATAAAATCGGCAGAAAAAAAGTGATGCTTTCATCCATTTTCATTTGGAGCTTTGTATTCATTCTTTTTGGACTTGTCCATGATTTCATGTGGTTTTTATTGCTAAATATTTTAAGCGGGCTTTGCCATTCGTGTTTTGAACCTGTGTCAAAGGCTTTGATGGCTGAGTTATCGGAACGGGAGATGAGATTCCGCATTTTCTCTTTGCGGTATTTGGCCATTAATATTGGAGCCGCTGTCGGACCTTTATTGGGCACTTATTTCGGTCTTGCCAAAACCGGAACGCCGTTTATCATCACAGGGCTTGTCTATTTTGGCTATGCTGCACTTTTAAGCTTGATGATGATTCGGCTGATCACGGTGAAAGAGACAAAAACCGCTTCTGAAAAAATTCAGGCAGGTTCCGTTTTAAAAACGTTAAAGCAAGACAAGGCTCTTCGATTTTACATAGCCGGCGGCATCCTTTTTTTATTCAGCTATTCGCAAATGGAAAGTACCTTGCTGCAGTATTTAAATAACGACTTTGCAAACGGAGTTAAAATATTTTCGACTTTAATTACGTTAAACGCAGTGACGGTCATCCTTTTACAAGTGCCGCTCACCCGTTTATTTGAGAAGTATAAATCCTTAACAACAATATCAATTGGAACCGTTTTTTGCATGTTGGGGAATGTCGGTTTTTCTGTCGCAAATGGCTGGATTGTTTTTATGCTTTCGATGTTTGTTCTGACAATCGGCGAAATTTTATGTTTTCCTTCAATGAATGTCCTTTTGGACGAGCTTGCTCCGGATCATATGAAGGGCGCGTATTACGGCATGCAAAACTTATACAACATCGGTGAATTTTTAGGGCCTTGGCTGGGGGGAATGATGCTTGCCTTGTACGGGGGAAAAGCCGTCTTTCTCATTGCTGCGTGTTCAGTCTTCTTCGCTCTAGGTGCCTACCATCTGGGAAGGAGAAAGTTTTTATCTGCACAGCATCATGGTGTATCGCCTTTTTCTTATTGAAAATTTAGGCCGCTCATGCATGAATCATCAAGAATTCACCCAACCTATAAGGTAAAAAAGGAGATTGAATCATGGACACAACATTGGGCTACCTCCGTGAGTCACTGTCGAATCACCTTGAACACGGCATAGGACAAAACATTTACAGAAAAATCGTTTCCGGGCGATATGCCAATGAAGAAGAGTTTGTCGAGCACTTGGAGGAGCGGGAAATGGAATTTCTGAATCAAGTGCTTGAACATGAGATGAAATATGCGCTGAATGAACAGGACCATAAACGAACAAGAGAATTAAACGAAGTGTATGAACTGTTGTTTTGAAAGGCGGGCATGAACAATGGGTGCAATAGAGCGGAACGGATACACGTTTGAACCGGAATACAGCGTGACCAGACAAAACGGCGCCATCCATGTATACCGGCGCGGCCGGTTTGTCGAGGAGATTCCCTTTGAGTTTCACGGAGAGTTTCCAGAACATGATTTAATTGAAGAGCTTGTCAATCATTATTGCTATGAAAATAAAATATAAGGTTTGAAGAGGCTGCCGACGGGCGGCTTTTATTTTTGGATTTTGATATCTATCATCCGCTTGCAGTTTTTACAATTGCAGCAGAAAAGCTGCCATAAATATGACAGCTCATGCATCGCTATTTTTTCTTTTCATCGTAGTATTGAACAGGGTACATGGATCCTTCCGATACCATTTTGTTATCTTCGATATCATGCGGAGACGGATGGCCTGCTTTTTCAACCGGGAATGAATCTACGTTGTGTTTTTCCGAAAAGTAAGGGATCTTTTCTTTGACGCTTTGCAAGTACGATTTCAGTTTTTGTCTTCTTGTTTCGTCTTTGAGCATATATGCGGTGACTCCGGCGGCAACGGCGAGACCTGAGATCAGATTCTTTTGCTTCATGGTCATAACCCCTTTCTGATTAGGTGTTTGCAGATGTTATTCCCATGATGGCATCCGTTTAAACCAACTGATCGAGCGCTTCGTCTATATTCGTCGTCGGCTGTCTGCAGGCGAAGTTTTCACAAATATAGACAGTCGTTTTGTTATCGACTGCTTTGTATTCGGCCGCAAAATCGGCAATCCCTTTGAAATCGTCAGGCGATTCTGCGGCGAGGACGGCGTAATTCGGCTGGAAAGCCTGCTGCAAAGTGCTTACGATCTTCTGTCTGTCCGGGTCATGGCGCTTTCCGAGCACAACGATTTCTTTTTGCGGCATGACATGGCTCAACAGGCCTTGGAGAAAGTTTGTATGGCCGCTCGGATAAGCGGAGACATCTCCATTGAATGCAGAAAACATTTTTGCCGCTTGATCATGGAGCGTTAAATCGCCGGTCAACCGACCAAGCCGGGACAGCTGCACGGCCAGGACGCCGTTTCCGGACGGGAGGGCGCCGTCGTATACTTCTTTATCCCGCACGATCAAAGCCTCGGCATCGTTTCCCGTAAAATAAAAACCCCCGTGCTCTTCATCCCAGAACAGCCCCGTCATGTCCTCTGCGAGCTTTTTGGCTTTTCGCAAATCGGTTAAATCAAGTGATGCTTCATACAATTCGATGTAGGCCCACAGCAGGAAGGCGTAGTCATCGATAAACCCTTTATGTTTCACCTCGCCGTCACGGTAGCGGACCATGACGCGTCCGTCTTGAATCAATTTATTCTCGATGAACGCGACTGCAGCTCGCGCCATCTCCAAGTATTCGGGCGCATTGTAGACTTTCGCCGCTTTGGCAAGAGCCGCGATCATCAGAGCGTTCCAAGATGTCAGCACTTTGTCGTCGACATGGGGATACGTTCTTTCCTGCCGTTTTTCAAAAAGTTTTATTCTCGCTTCTTCAAGATTGTTCTGAAGCTCTTCATCTGTCAGCGCGAATTCATCCTTGATGTTTTCCAGCCTGGTGTAGATCAAGTTTGGGATATTGTGGCCTTCAAAATTCCCTTCTTGCGTGATGTTGTAAACAGCGCAATACAATTCGCCTAGTTCATCCCCGAGCGTTTCGAGGACTTCGTCTTTTGACCACACATAATATTTGCCTTCCACGCCTTCTGTGTCGGCATCAAGCGCTGAATAAAAAGCGCCTTTGTCATCGGTCATTTCGCGGCGGACAAATGTGATGATCTGCTCGGAAATCTGTTTATACCGTTCGTTTTTCGTGATTTGATAGGCTTCAGTATATGCGATCAGCAATAAAGCATTATCGTAAAGCATTTTTTCAAAGTGGGGAACGAGCCATTCGTCGTCTGTCGAATAGCGGGCGAACCCGTAGCCGACATGATCGTAAATGCCGCCGTTCGCCATGCTGTCCAACGTTTTCGTCACGCTGTACAGCGCGTTCTCCTCGCCGCTGTATGGATGATAGCGAAGCAGAAATGCCAGCATATGGGGGATCGGAAATTTCGGTGCGCTTCCGAAACCGCCGTACGCCGCATCGAAGCTGTTGATCAGCTGTTGATACGTCCGTCTCAACATGTCTTCGCCGAGCGAATCGCCGGCATCGCTTTTCGCTTTGATTCTCAGGTTGTTGGCGGCTTTTTCGGCAATATCCTCAACATGTTCCCGGTTGTTCGCAAAAGTATCGGAAAGCTGCTTCACCACTTCAACAAACCCCGGCCGGTTAAACCTGCTCGTCTTCGGAAAATATGTACCCGCATAAAACGGCTTCTGATCAGGCGTTAAAAACACGTTCAGCGGCCAGCCGCCCTGCCCCGTCATCATCTGGCAGATCGTCATATAAATTGAATCCACATCAGGCCGCTCTTCGCGGTCCACTTTAATAGAGACGAATTTTTCATTCAGGAGCTTCGCAACTTCTTCATCTTCGAAGCTTTCATGAGCCATGACATGGCACCAATGACAAGTCGAATAACCGATGCTGACAAGTACCGGCTTGTTTTCGCGTTTCGCTTTTTCGAAGGCTTCTTCGCCCCAGGGGTACCAGTCAACGGGGTTGTGGGCGTGTTGGAGTAAGTATGGTGACTTCTCAGCGATTAATCTATTGGGTTTACTTTTGTTTGGCATGGGATCACCTTCTTCCTATAATTAGTTTATATTTAACTTAACACATTTTTTCAAAAATAATCCCTGTTTCTTTATACAGCTGACTGTTCTTTAAAATTATACGTATTATCCCCGAAGCATTTAAAACACCTAATATAACTAACAAAGACCAATAACTTGAAATACCTTTATCTGTGTTCCATCAGCAAATGAAATAATCATCGTTACACCGGGAACAAGGTTGAAAAATAAAGATGTTTTACTTGCCCTAATCTCCTTAATCCCCTGGAAAAGTATCAGACAAAGTTGATCAATTCCCTGTTAACAATATAAACAAATTGTTTGAACGGCTTTTCATGGGAGATAAGGCCAGAACAGATAATCAAGGAACCGGACTTGGGCTTGCTATCTCAAAAAGAATTGTTGAACTTGATCAAGGTCATATCCATGCGGAGTATAAAGAAGGCTGGATAAGCTTTATTGTTGAACATCCAATCCGGATGTAATGGCTTATGGGATTAAAAGTTCCCTAGGCATTGTGAAAGGTGTTTTTTCATTCTCATAGCTTATGAGGGGTTTGTTTTGATTTCTATTGTATCCCCATTAAAATTTGAGCCAATTTAAAGCAGAAGCAAAGTGAAGTTACCGAACGACTTTGCAGCTTTGTTGATTTTGCCATAGAGATACTAGTCGAATAGCCGATGCTGACGAGCATCGGCTTTTTTTCGCGATTAGACGTTTTGGAAGCACAACAGCACTTCCTCGCATCTTTGATTGTAAAAATAACCGCAAAATACTCAAAACCTTTTCATGGCCCCTCTTTTCATTCCCTCCTTGGACAAGATTATGCACAGTTTTCAAAAAAAATTTAAAAAACGACCCTTATCATTTTTTCATAAAACGAACCAAATATTTTCATAAAAAGACAAATGATGAACCGGAAAATTGGAAATTTATGAACCCGATTATTAGCAAATATCTTTGATGAGATGTAAAGCATCTGAATTGCGAACCCGACTTGAAGAATGAAAAAAAGCTAAGAAGAGACAAAGATAGGATTGGTAAAAAAACTATATATTGGATGCTCCTTGGCTTTGATTCGGTTTGCGAAATTTGAGTGTATCGTCACATTCAGTGTTTTCATTCTTCTTGGTACTATTGGTTTACAGAGAAGGAAGATTTTTAATTGGGAACGAGTATCGCGGAGGAAAGATACAGCTCTTTGTCAGCTCAAATGTTCATGCCTCGGATTAGTCATAAGATTTAGCTCGGATTCAAGACTCTCAAAATAATATAGTTTCATAAACTGTCATAAAAATGATCTTAAATCATCTTGATAATTTCCATTTATTAATAATCGACAGATAAAAAATATACAAATTTGTCGATTATTTGAATTTAAATATCAATATTTTGTTATATTGTGAAATATAAAACTATTTTGGTAAGTTTTTATTGAAAGGAGGGTCATATTGAGAACATATTTGAAAATATTAGGTTGAAATATGATATTTCAGCAACCGTTACAGCAAATATTGTCTGTGAAAAAATGACTATTGGAGTGAGGAATTGATGCAAAAAAATTTTCTGCCTAAAGCTTACAAACTGAAGCTCAGAAAATGTCTAATGTTTTTTGCAATCTTGCTATTAATCGCAAGCAATCTGTCGGCTGCTGTTTTGCCTAATCAGGTGCATGCGGAGGAAAGTACGGAAGCAACCCAAGCGGCAGAAAATCCTTGCCCAGCTCCGGTAGCGCTGATTAACGGCAGCTTTGAGCAAGGTGCTGCCAGAGGAACTGCATATAATAATTCAGGTTATTTTTTTTACGAATCTGAAGTTCCAGGCTGGAAGACAACTGACGAAGCCGTTGGTTATAAAGTGATTGAAATATGGAATTACGCAGAGAATCTCCCTTCAACGGTGAAAAATTGGCCTGCACCTCCTGATGGAAACAGGTGGGCTGAATTGAACGCTTTTGAAAACGGCATGCTGTATCAAGATGTGAAGACAACGCCTGGTCAAACCATCTACTGGCGCTTGTCCCATATGGGAAGGCAAGGCGTTGACACCATGCAGGTTCGCATTGGGGCAGCGACTAATAACCCGTACGATACCGTGGTCCAAAAACAACTGTCTGATGGGAGAACAGCATGGGGGACTCATACTGGCTCTTATACCGTTCCAGCTGGACAGACGACAACACGATTCGGCTTTGAGGCAGTGAGTTCCGCCGGCGGAAGCTTAGGAGCCGGGAACTTTTTGGATGATATCTTCCTGGGCACAGAACCGTGTATAACTGCCAATAAAACGGTTTCTCCGCAGGGAGAGGTGCACGCCGGCGATGAGCTGACGTACTCGGTTCAAGTCAAAAACGAAGGCGGAGACATCGCTGCAAATGCAAACTTCACCGATCTTATCCCGGAGGGAACGGAATATGTCCCTGGATCGTTAAAATTGATCAAAGGTTCGACGACAAAAAATCTAACTGATGCATCAGACAGTGACGAAGGCCATTTTGACGGCAGCAAGGTAAACGTCAAGCTAGGTAATATGCCAAATACGACCGACTTGCCTAATGGAGTCACTGTTCAATTTAAAGTGAAAACGCTAACGGACTACGACGTTACAAAAGTCAATAACAAGGCGCAAATTAACTACGACAATTTATTAACGAAAAAAGATGAACAAACGGAATCAAATGAAGTAACGACGCCGATCATCTTTAATGAACCCAAGCTTGAATCAAAGAAAACCTCATCCATACAACAAAAAGGGGACGGCAACACAGATGCCGACCATCCGGAAGTGGGAGATACGCTTCTGTACACGATTCAGACCCGAAATACCTCTGAAGACAGTATTGTAAAAAATCTCACCATTTCAGACGCGATTCCGGAAGGTTTGGAATATGTCCCGGATACTTTAAAAGTGGACGGTAAAGCGGTAAGCGATGCCCAAGACGGTGATCAAGGCCATTACGCCGAAGGCAAAGCGACAGGCCAGTTTGGCAATGTAACGGACACCGAATGGCACACCGTGACATTCCAGGCGAAGGTAAAGTCCGGCCAATCCGGTAAGGATATTGTCAACACGGCAAACGTAAACGGAGACAATATCAATGATCCGGATAAGCCGAACAACGAAGTGAAAGTGTATCCGCGTAATCCGGAGCTCGAATCGAAGAAAACCGCGTCCATTCAGGAAAAAGCTGAAGGAAATACAGACGCAGACCATCCTGAAGTCGGGGACACGCTTCTGTATACGATTCAGACCCGAAATATTTCTGAAGACAGTCTCATAAAAAATCTTACGATCTCAGACGCGATTCCGGAAGGACTTGAATATGTTCCGGGGACATTGAAAGTGGACGGTAAAGCGGTAACTGACGCACAGGGCGATGATCAGGGCGATTATACAGATGGCACAGTAAACGGCCAATTCGGCGATATCATCGATATGGAATGGCATTATGTGACATTTGAAGTGAAGGTGCAGCCTGGCCAAGCAGGGAAAGATATTGTCAACACGGCAACCGCCGGCGGCGATAATGTTGACAAGCCTAATAAGCCGAATCATGAAGTGAAAGTCTATCCGCGTGATCCAGTTTTAGAATCTGAGAAAACGGCAAAGAACCTCGATTCGGACAAGGATATATTTGAAGTGGGCGACACGGTCGTCTACACGATTAAGACACGCAATAAGATAACTGAAAGTACGATAGAAAATCTCGTCATTTCCGACGAACTCCCAGCCGGCCTGACATATGTCGAAGGCAGCATAAAAGCGAGCAACGGCGGCGAAGCGAAAATTGAAAATGGAAAGATCACGGCGAATTTCGGTGACGTCACCGACACAGAGTGGCGAACTGTGACGTTCCAAGCGAAAATCGAGTCCGGCTATATAGGCAAAACGATTAAAAACGTGGCAACCGTTGACGGCGGAAACATCGATGATCCTGACAAGCCGGGAACAGACATCAAAGTTGATCCGAAAAAGCCAAAGCTTGACTCAAAGAAAACGGCTAGCCTTCAAGAAAAAGCTGAAGGGAACACCGATGCGGATCACCCTGAAGTCGGGGACACGCTTCTTTACACGATCCAGACCCAAAACAAGGTTGAAGACAGCCTTGTCAAAAACCTCACCATTTCCGACGCCATTCCGGAAGGCCTTGAATATGTTCCAGGTACATTGAAAGTGGACGGCACTGCGGTGACAGACGCTCAAGACGATGATCAAGGGCATTATGGAGACGGAAAAGTTTCAGGGGAATTTGGCGATGTCACGGACACGAAGTTGCATACCGTAACATTTGAAGTGAAAGTTAGGTCCGGCCAAGCGGGCAAAGACATTGTCAATACAGCGACGATCAGCGGCGGCAATGTTGACAAACCTGACAAGCCGAGCCATGAAGTGAAAGTGTATCCGCGTGATCCAATTTTAAAATCTGAGAAAACAGCGAAAAACCTGGATTCAAATAAAGACAAGTATGAAGCGGGCGACACGGTTGTCTACACAATTAAAACCCGCAATACGGTAACAGAGAGCCTGGTAGAAAACTTGACGATTTCGGACGAACTCCCAGCCGGCCTGACATATGTCGAAGGCAGCATAAAAGCGAGCAACGGCGGCGAAGCGACATTTGAAGACGGCAAGATCACAGCAAACTTCGGCAATGTCACCGACACGGAGTGGCGAACTGTGACGTTCCAGGCGAAAATCGAGTCCGGCTATATTGGTAAAACGATTAAAAACGTGGCAACCGTTGACGGCGGAAACATCGATGATCCTGATAAACCGGGAACGGACATCAAAGTCGATCCAAAAGATCCTAAGCTTGAATCAAAGAAAACGGCAAACCTTCAAGAAAAAGCTGAAGGGAACACCGATGCGGATCACCCTGAAGTCGGAGACACGCTTCTTTACACGATCGAGACGCGAAACACAATTGAAGACAGCCTGGTGAAAAACCTTACGATTACGGATGCGCTACCAGAAGGCCTTGAATATATCCCAGGTACATTGAAAGTAGACGGCACTGCAGTAAGCGACGACCAAGACGATGATCAAGGCCATTATGAAGACGGAACGGTTGCGGGCCAATTTGGCGATGTCGCCGACACGAAATGGCATACCGTGACCTTCGAAGTGAAAGTCAAAGCGGGTCAAACAGGCAAAGACATTGTCAATACAGCGACGATCGGCGGCGGCAATGTTGACAAACCTGACAAGCCGAGCCATGAAGTGAAAGTGTATCCGCGTGATCCAATTTTAGAATCTGAGAAAACAGCGAAAAACCTAGATTCTGATAAGGAAAAGTATGAAGCGGGCGACACGGTGGTCTACACGATTAAAACCCGCAATACGGTAACAGACAGCAAAGTTGAAAACCTGGTCATCTCAGACAAGCTTCCAGCCGGCTTGTCATATGTAAAAGGCAGCCTAAAAGTGAGCCATGGTGGTAAAGGTACATTTGCAGACGGCAAGGTTACAGCGAACTTTGGAGATGTAAGCGATACCGAATGGAGAACGGTGACATTCCAAGCGAAAATCGAGTCCGGCTATGCGGGCAAAACGATTAAAAACGTTGCATCTGTGGACGGGGGAAATATCGATACACCGGATAAACCGGGAACAGACATTACGGTTGAACCGAAGGATCCCGAGCCTAATAACCAAGGAGAGCCTGAAAAACCAGAAAAGCCAAGTCCATCTGAACCGAAAGATAAAGCTAAGAAGACAGGCGGAGTACATGAGCTTCCGGATACTGCTACAAATACATTTAATCTGATTCTTGTCGGCTTAGGATTGCTGTTGGTTGGATCGGCCATTTGGTACTTGAGAAGAAAGAGAAGTGTCTAATCTCTGTCGTGAAAAAGAATCTTCCTATCCTCATCATTGCAGCCGGACTCGTCCTTATTGGCTATGGTGTCTGGAAGGTGATGGATACCAGCAAAAAGACGGAGCAAACATTAGAAGCAGCTAAACTCGCAATCGAGCATCCTCAAAAAGCAGATCGAGACCGGTTCAAACCCAAGTTCGGCGAAGCAGCCGGTATTCTGGAGATTCCAAAAATCCACGCAGAGCTTCCGATTGTGGAGGGAACGGATGCCGATGACTTGGAAAAAGGAGTCGGGCACTATAAAGGCAGCTACTATCCAAATGATAATGGTCAAATTGTTTTGTCGGGCCATCGGGATACAGTCTTTCGGCGAACGGGTGAACTAAAAAGAGGGGATCGATTGAAGATTTTGCTGCCTTATGGAAGCTTTTCATATAAAATTGAAAAGACAAAAATCGTAGATAAAAATGATACATCTATTATTACGCTGCAGCATGACAAAGAGGAGCTCATTCTTACGACTTGCTATCCCTTTTCGTATATCGGCAATGCCCCGAAACGGTACATCATTTATGGAAAAAGAGTTTGATCATAAGTCGCAGGAATCTCTGCGACTTATTTAAATCGAAAAATTCGATTTACATACCGTTCTTTCGATGAGGTTTTTGATGGGTTACAGCGAAACATGTACAACCTGTTGGCTGTAGATGAAGAATTATGATTTGATGTAGTTATGCTCGTTTTCGCTGCTGGTATTAATCAGCCTTTCAGGTTAGAGGTGAAAGATATGGAACAATTAAAAAGCAGAATAAAAAAAGCAATGATAAAGAAAGGTCTTATAAAACCCTGCACAAATTGCAATCATGATGAAGCGATCATAATAGACCCATATGTAAGGCTGGATCTGCAAGATTATTCTTCTGTTTTGAATGTTAGGCCTGAAGCGATTCCTTCCGTCGCTGTCGTATGTGCCGGCTGCGGAAAAATTGATTTATATGCAGCTAAGGTGTTAATGCCTTCGGAATTTATCTGAAAAATCATTCTGCCTGAGTTTTATACAGGAAAATTCAAAAAAGATAGGGAGGATGTTTTTTGGAAAAAGGAGCATTTATTAGGAAAATGGATGACCTGGGGAGAATTGTCTTACCTAAAAGGATAAGAAAAGTATTGAAAATTAACGAACAAGATTCAATAGAGATATTTGTTGAAGATGAAAAAGTCATATTGCGCAAATATTTAGAAGGCAAAGCGTGTTTTGTTACCGGCACGGTGTCGGATAATAATAAAATTTTATCAGGCGGGATTGTGTTAAGCCCTGAAGGAGCGAGAATTCTACTGCAAGATTTATTGTCTCTCCGATTACAAAAAGAAATCTAAAGTAACCCATTATCAAGCTTGCAAATCAATGGCGGAAAAGGCGGTGCGGGAAATGTCAGATTATCCGTTAAAGCATGACCATGTAGGGAGTGTCGTTTGCAAACTGGAAAAAACGGATTTTCAGTCCCTGCTGCTGAAATTCAAATCATGGATGTTCCAGGAGAAAATGCATCCTTTTCTTTTCAAATTGAAAGAAATGAGAGATTTGGGCCTGACCTTTCGTTCGATTTTTCAAAATGATTGTCCGCAGGTGTCTGTGAGTTCGGACAAAATGTACGGCTCCAAAATAGAAGCTTTACAGGCGGCCACAGATGCTGTCGAACATATTCTTAGAAAGCATAAAGCACAAGATAAATTGGAGTTTGGAAATACCGGAAAATCATTAATTATAGAAGCTCGCCCTTAATTTCTAAGGGCGATTCTTTGTTTTGTAGAAAATGCATCCACTTAGAAAAGACATTTAATGAAACCGTGGCAGGCCATCCTTAAATAGAATTCCTTCTCATCAAAAAATGTTTGAGGGCCGTTGCCGAAACTGGCAACAGCTCCGCTTCAGCTCTTTTGCAATTTAAAAACGATAAAATCAGGACATCTGAAATCTTCTGCAAATGACGAATTTTTTTCAGCATCTCTTCTGCTGGCTTTGGTTCTATTAAGCCTTACAGCATGAAGCCTGGTTTCATCAAAGTGTTGATATCGCTCGTCATGCTTATTTTAATATTCAAGTCTTCACAGCGCCCATCCTGATACTCAATCGGCAAATCATTTGGCGTGCCTTTCTATTCCCGGTAACGCATCGACAGCTGTTACAGAAGCTCCAGACTTGGTCAACGGAATCCCGTTCTTGCCTTAAATGTATGGAATATGACGAGATGGCGAATTTTTGATTTTTAATAGAGGGGAATTTTGGTATAACAAAGGGAGAATAGGCTCCTCTATAAAAATAGAAATAAAGACTTCATTAGAGGAATTTAACACCAAATAGTAATAAAAAGGGTTCATTTTTGTAGTTTTCTTTTGAAATCCCATGGAAGCTATTTAATTTTTATGTTAATTTATGCTTTGGACATTGGGAAGGAGCTTCTTTATGAAAAAATTGGTAACATTTTTAGCAGCTTTCACTCTATTATTTATTTTATCTATGAATTCAGTTTCTGAGGCTAATGCTGAAGAATCTAAAAGTTTAGGAACAATTAAAAAAATGAATGACAGTGAACTTGAATTAACATTTTATCATTCTGAAGTTGTTATGAATTCAAATGGTGATGTAACCGTGATTGATAGTATCACTGGCAAAAAAGAGACATTGCCAAGTCGTACTGTCGACAAAAATGATAATCCGGTAGATTTAGAATATGAAAAAAACGATAATGGACTATTAGTAAAGGTGATAAAAAGAAATAGCAGCAATATGTTCAGAACACAATCAGTTGCAAAATGTGTACTTGGAACATCTGGAGGAGCTGTTACAGGCGCAGGTACAGGGGGATTAGCAGGAGCAGCTGTTGGTACTGTAACGATACCGATTGTTGGAACGGTTAGTGCAGGCCTTGTAGGAACTATTGTTGGTGGCGTCGGTGGAGGATTGACTGGTGCTGCAGCATCTTGCTTTGATTAACTGTTTAAAAAAATAACGAGGGAAAGAGAAATCCCTCGTAATTTAATCTGATATATATAAAGGTGATTCCATATGAATAAGTTAATATTACCTTCTATAATCGTAATTTTTATATTGTGGATTTTGTTGCAAATATCATTAAATATGAATATTTTTAAAAATCCATTGAATTATTGCATCGTAATCGTTATATTTTTCTTGTTTTTGAAGTTTGCAAAAGAAAAATAAATAAATACTTTTTCCTTATAATCGTTCTTGTTTCAAATTCTTGCTTTTAACGTTTTTTTAATTTAAAAACGATAAAATCAGGACATCTGAAATCTTCTGCAAATGACGGATATTTTTTCAGTATTTCTTCTGATGGCTTTGGTTCTACTATGCTTTCGAGCATGAAGCCCGTTTTCCTCAAAGTGTTAATATAGCTCGTCAAGGTTCTATGGAAGAACAGCATATTCTCCCGATCGCCAAGCTTTTGTTCGTATGTACCTTCATAAAAATACCGGTCTACATTCCAATGCAGTTTTTTTCCGTCTTTTGTTTTTTCCCAGCCGCTTTCCGGCGTAATGAAGCAGGGATGCAAAATTGAAAAAATAAAAAATCCGCGGTCTGTCAGCAGCCGATGCATTCCCTGAAACGCTTTTTCATAATCCGCAAGGTCTTGCATGACCATATTCGATATAATTAAATCAAAGCTTTTGTCTTCTAACATATTCAGGTCTTCACAGTTCCCGTGCTGATACTCAATCGGCAAATCATCCGGCGTTCTTTCCTTGGCAATGTCGATCATTCTCGGCGAGTAATCGACAGCCGTTACATTGGCTCCGGCCTTGGCCAGCAGCCTGCTGAAATACCCTTCACCGCACCCGGCATCGAGCACACGTTGATTCTTTACCGTTTCAATGAGAGAAAAAATAGCAGGATTTAAAAACACTTCTTTGTGGATGTCTCCAAGTTCGGTATGATTGGCGGCATACGCATCGGCAAATCGATTCCATCTTTGAATGGCTTCTTCTGTGCCAATTTTCTTTGTCATATTTCTCCTCCTTTTCAAAGTCTGTTTATTCATTTAACACGATATCCCCTGATCATAAAACTGATCAATTTTTTCAAAGACCCTTTGAATAAGGGTATTAGAGATAAAAGGATTTAACAAAACGGCACGGAGCCAGCGGTTTCCCCTATATGCAGGCAATGAAAAGAAGACGTTTTCTTCATTCAACAAAAACTGCTGCAATTCGAGATTCCAGTTATCCCATTGAGCTTCATCAAGGTGATGCGGGATGCCTCTAAAGCAGACAACGTTTGTATCCGGCTCGCTGGACAGTTCGAGATAATGGCGCTGTTTCACCCGCTTGGTAAACTCGTCTTTTAATGCGAGGCTTTCATGCAACAGCTCCCTGTAGCCTTTTAATCCAATGTGCTGAAGCGATAAATATAACTTTAGGATATCCGCATGCCGCGTGCCCTGAACACTGATTTCGCCCAAGTTAGCAAAGGCTGTTTCATTCATATAAGGGGCGGAAATGCGAAAACCGGTTTCCAAAACGCCGTGATTTTTGAATAAAACCATTGCACAAGTCTTCGCAATGTACATCCATTTTTGCGGATTGAATGTGATGGAATCTGCCATTTCGATTCCGTTCAGCTTATCGCGGTAAGTTTCTGAAAAAATGAGTGCTCCTCCGTATGCCGCGTCGACATGCAGCCATAATCCGTTTTCCTTTGCGATGTCAGCGATCGATCGAATGGGGTCGATGCTTCCTGTGACTGTCGTTCCGGCCGTGGCTGCAATTGCAAAAGGAATCTTGCCTTCATTTTTTGCCTGCTTGATTTTCTTTCTTAAATCGTCAAGATCCATTTTCGAATCGCTGCTGCTTTTCACCGGGATTACGCTGGAGGTACCCAGTCCCAACAGCATCGCTGCTTTATGCAGGGAAGTATGGCTGACGTCTGAAGCAAAGACGACCGGCTGTCCGGAAAGACCGAATAACCCCGATTCCTTTACCTTCAATTGATCGTTTCGTGCTGCTGCGAGCGCTTGAAGATTCGCGAGGCTTCCGCCGCTTGTCATCACACCTCCTGAGTTGTCGTCATATCCAAACATACGGGCAATGGTGCCCAAAAGCTGTACTTCCATCTTCGAAAAGACAGGCGACATTTCAAGGCTCAGCATATTGTTATTGATTGAAGTGCTGACGAATTCGCCCAGACAAGACATTAGAGTCGGTATGGAATCCATATGCCCCATATAATTCGGGCCTAGAGGATTCATGGAGTTTTTTACAATCGCCTGCAACTTTTTTAAGAGCTCTTCTAATTCGATTCCGGTCTCGGGTATATCGCCGTAATGTGATGATTCCGGAGAAGGCAAAGTGCGGTGATTTCCGGCGTTGCTTGCGTGCTTAATGACAAATTTGACGATTTGATCAACAAGAATCGATATTTCCTTAATATTCTGTCCGTTCGGATCGATAAAAGTGTTACTGGGCAAAAAGGATAGTTTCATAGTTCACACGCTGCTTTCTTTCACATTTTTTCTCAATTATAGCATTTTGATTTTGGCGTAGCATGGTTGATTGCTGAGTATAGAAGGTTCGAAGGAAAAATTAATGTGGTGACAGAAGCTGCTATGACGCCGGTCACAAGACATTTGAGCATGTCTATCGACAGAAGCCCGACACCACGCCGCGTTCTCTTTGGTTCATGTGAGCGTCGCTAAACAATAGGTAGCTTATCGCCGATCATAAAAGTAAGGATATTGATGCAAAAGGATAGATGAATGGAGTTTTTTGAAAATGGAATTTAACGAGCTTATCGAAACGCGTCACTCTGCAAATAATTTTCTGGAAGATGTTCAAATTACGGTGAAAGATTTGGAGCCTATCTTTGAGGATATCAAGCTAGCGCCTTCAGCGTTCAATTTGCAGCACGCAGAGTATAAAGTGGTATTGGAGAAGGATTTAAAAGAAAAAATCAGGGAAGCTGCGAGCGGCCAATATAAAGTACATTCAGCCTCTGCCGTGATTTTAGTGACGGGAGACCGCTACGCCTACCGGCAAACGGAAAAAATCAACGAAGGCATGAGGGATTTAGGAATTATTAAGGACTTTGAGCTGCAGGAAATGGTTGAAAACAATACCCAATTTTACGAGACGCGCGGGGAGCCATTCATGAAGGAAGAAGCGATTCGCAATGCTTCTCTTTCTGCGATGATGTTTATGCTTGCCGCCAAAAACCGGGGGTGGGACACATGCCCAATGATCGGATTTGACAGCGATCAGGTCCGCGAGTTGCTAGAGATCCCGGATACACATGAAATCGTCCTCATGATTACGATCGGCAAAGAAAAAGAAAGCAGCCGACGCTTGAGAGGATATCGCAAGCCGGTTAATGAATTTGTTTCTTTCTATTAAAAAAAGGAGAGGGCGCCTTAAGACAGGCAGCCCTCTTTATCATTTTTCCCCGCGGTGAGACAGTACTTCGACTAAGTGGTCAAGATCAAGCTTAAGGTGGCGAATCATCGCTTTTGATGCCTGCTCGTCGTCTCTTTGTTTCATATGGCGGAAAATTTCCCGATGCTGCTCCAAAATGGCTTCAGCCCGTTTTTCTCCTTCAAAATTCAAAATGCGGAAATAATAAATTAATCCTTCCAAATCGTTGAGCTGCTTCCGCAATAGACTGTTTCGTGTATATTGGATAATTAAGTCGTGAAATGTATCATTTAATTGGATAATTGTGTTTTGATCCTTGGATTGAAGGATGGCTTCCTCCGTTTTTTGCAAAACGTCTTCAATCGTTTTCAGTTCCTCTGCCGTTGCAATTCTTGCCGTCAATCCCGCAGCGAATGATTCAAGCGCCGTTCTGCAAAAATAGATTTCTTCAACGTCCTTGATTGTCGGCTGATAGACCTTCACTCTTGAGTCGATGACGATGAGCCCCTCTTTTTCCAGAACTCTGATCGCTTCTCTTAAAGGGCTTTTGCTGACGCCGAGCTCCTTAGCTAACTTCGCTTCGGCGATTCGTTCACCGGGCTTTAATTTCCCTTCAAATATCATTCGCTTAATCGCATGGTAGGATTGTTCATAAAACGGTTTTGGTTTTTCAATCACGCTTCTCATCCTCGTATTCGTTTTCATTTCGTATTTTACCACAGGTTCCTTCGTGATCTCCCGCTATAGCCATTCCAAGTTAATTAAAATAAGAGAATGAACCCTGAAACGGCGGGAGTTAAAAATAAACCCGATTTCAAGACGACTTTCGGCAGGACATTGGTGAATTTAGCTCCGACATAAGCGCCGCACATCGTACCGATCAAGATTTTGACCAACAGAACATAATCGACGAAGCCTTCTGAAATATAGCCCGCCCCACCGCCTAACGAGAGCGGAATAATGACGAGCATCGTCGTTCCTACGGAATGGCGAATAGACAGATTCAGCATCATCATCAACCCGATTTGAATAAAAGGCGCCGAGCCGATTCCGAACGTTCCGGACAGGATGCCGGCTACGATTCCCAATAAACTGGCCTTGATCCAAAAGGCAAGGTTCGTTCCCTGGTCAGCTTCTTTTTCTTGCAAAAAGAATAATCTGATTAAAATCAGAATGGCCGATAAGAATAACATTCCTGCGGTCATATAGTGCAATGAACTTGAAGGTATCAGAGAAGTCAGCTTAGCTCCTGCAAAGGATCCTATTGCAGCAAAACAGCCGACGGTTAAGCCGATTTTCAGCTTGATATTTCCTTCGCGAAAGTGGCTGTACGTTCCTGATAAGCTCGTAAAAGCCATACCGGCCAGAGATGTTCCCAATGCTGTATGAATCGGAATGTGAAACATCATCGTTAACAGTGCGATGACGAATCCGGCTCCGCCGGCCCCGACAAAGCCAAGCACAAGACCTAATAAAAACATAACCAACACAATCAACATGTTGCTTCTTCCCCTTTATGAATAACTGATTTCGCATCATCTGAGGGTCGACGGTATCTGGTCGACCAAAATCAATGATAACATCTTACTCTATTATTTCCATATTGACAAGAGAGCCAGGAGGGCGTATGTCGTCTACTTTTATTTTTTTAGCCAAGTGAAAGACATTCCTGTTGACAATCAGTCTATTTGTAATTATGATAGTTACATCAAGTGTAACGTTTTTTGTTACAGTTCGACATTAAAACATTAGGAGGAATTTGATTATGAAAATGTTAGTAACAGGAGCAACTGGAAAATTAGGATCGAAAGTTGTGAAAAAACTGCTGGAAACTGTACCGGCGGATCAGTTGGCGGTCAGCGTGCGCAATCCGGAAAAAGCGGAAGCGCTGCAGGCGCGAGGAGTCGATGTGCGTCAAGGGGATTTTGACCGCCCGGAAACATTGGCATCCGCATTTCAAGGCGTTGACCGTCTGCTGATCATCTCTGCCGATGGAGACAATGAGACGAGAATCCGTCAGCACGGCAACGCGGTAGCCGCCGCAGAACGCGCGGGAGTTCGGTTTATCGCTTATACGAGTATTGCGAATGCCCGCGAAAGCAAAAACTTCCTTGCGCCGACTCACAAAGCAACTGAAGAAGCGATTTTGAAAACGGGGATTCCATACTCCTTCTTGCGCAATAACTGGTACTTGGAAAATGAAATGTCGAGTATTCAAGGTGTTTTGGCGGGAGCCCCTTGGGTGACGTCAGCAGAGAACGGCAAGGTGGGCTGGGCGCTGCAGCAGGATTACGCGGATGCAGCGGCGGCGGTTCTGTCCGGCGAAGGCCATGAAAACACCGTCTACGAACTTTCAGGCAAACTATTAACTCAGGAAGAAATCGCTTCTGCCCTTGCAGAAGTATTGGGCAAAGAAGTATCCGTTCAGCATGTTGACGATGCTGCCTATCGCGATATCATGAAAAATGCGGGTGTACCGGATTTTCTGATTCCGATGGTTGTCGAAATCCAAAAAGGCATTCGTGAAGGCACACTTGAAGTCGAAAGCGATGATTTTGAAAAAGTGCTCGGCCGTCCGCTCACTCCAATTAAAGAAGGATTGGCTCAAATTGTTGCAAAAATCTCAGAAGCGAAATAATTAACGGCATTCGAAAGAGTGATGAACAAGATTCCAGTGTTCATCACTCTTTTTTTAAAGATAGATAACTAAAAAACTCACCACAATCACCGCGCATACCTTATAGCCCAAATTCCTTTTTTTAAATAAGTAAAAAATCGACTGGATTCCAGAGCTAATGATGAAGGCGTAAAAAAAGTGTTCAAATGTAAAGTGAAATCCGCGAAATATAAATTGCATGAAAAGGGCGATACCGGTCAGGTAAAACCAGCCGTGATCATCTAACATTTTTTTAAATTCGGATTTAGCTTCATCAGTGGAAGATATAGAAACAGATTCAGTTGACAGCTCTCTTTTTAAAGATAAAAAGCCGGCTGCGAGAACCGAGACCCCTAAAATAAATAGAATAATTGCTTCGAACATTGAATACCTCCGTTTCGACTAACAATAAAAATCCGTCGGGGACGACCATTTTGAATCTTTACAAATATGCACCTGACCGTTATTTGATCTTTTGTTGCTGTATTAAACTTACGGCCACAAGCATGGCGGTGCCGAGTAAGGCAACCGGAAGAAACCATCCGCCAAATCCGCTTCCCAAGTCTAAAGCGATTGACACAGATTCCATTAATATGAGAGAAAAAATGATGAGGCATGCATTTTTTAAGCGGTTGATCAACTTTCGGCTGAGCAGGTAGAACTGTTCAGCGTTTGTTTCATTCAGACGCTTTGGATGATTATGAATCTCAGGGTGCTTTTCTAAGAATTGCATGAACAGAAGGATAAGTAATCCGATCCCCGGCAATATCAAAAGCTCCCATTTTGATCCCCAGCGATCGACTTCACCGAGTGCGTTGTAATGTGCAGGCACTTTTTCGGGGAGTGCTCCCCAGACAGCGGCCAAAAAGATAATTGATCCCAGGTAAAAGAAATAGCCAAATACGTTCCAAACCCGTTCCCCTTTTGTCTTTTTAATTTTAATGTGAGTACCGTTAGCTCTGTTTGGCATATGTGATCTCTCCTTTAGTTTTAAATACGGTTTAACCCATGAAAAAGTTCGGGATTTTTGCCTGTTGGAATAGGGTATATTTGCGATCAGTCCAGGCAATGTTAAGGGAATGTAAATCATCAGCCGGCAATGTTAAGTTATTGTAAATTTTCGATTTGAATCGTTTACATAGGCTTTAATCTCCATCATAATCATAGTGTTTGGTTTGTAGATTTATGTCGAATTAGGGGGGCAACGACTTTGGAAATAGATGTGCAGAAATTGCTTTTTGAATTCATTGGAGGTCTCGGGATTTTTCTTCTTGGTATTAAGTTTATGGGAGAAGGACTCCAAAAATCAGCCGGAGATAAGCTGAGAGACATTTTAGATCGTTTTACAAGCAACCCTCTGATGGGTGTTTTGGCAGGTATGATTGTCACGGTTTTAATTCAAAGCAGTTCCGGCACCACCGTTATTACTGTCGGTCTTGTCAGCGCCGGCTTTATGACCCTCCGCCAGGCGATCGGCGTCATTATGGGTGCGAACATCGGAACGACGGCCACAGCCTTTATTATCGGCTTTGACGTTGGGGCATATGCGCTTCCGATCATCGCCATTGGTTCATTTTTGCTGTTTTTCTTTAAAAACAAAAAGCTCCAGAACATCGGACAAATTCTGTTTGGATTTGGTGCACTTTTCTATGGCTTGGAGTTAATGAGCAGCGGGATGAAGCCGCTTCGGACGGTTGAAGCTTTTCATGATTTAACAGTCAGCATGAGTGCGAATCCAGTTCTCGGTGTGATTGTCGGCACCCTTTTCACCGTTCTCGTCCAAAGCTCAAGTGCAACGATCGGGATCCTGCAAGGGCTGTTTGCCGATTCATTAATAGATCTCAACGGCGCTCTGCCTGTATTATTTGGAGACAATATCGGTACGACGATTACCGCCGTACTGGCATCTCTTGGCGCCTCCGTTGCAGCCAAACGGGCCGCGGCCGTTCACGTATTATTCAACCTGATTGGGACAGTTATCTTCCTGATCTTGCTGAAGCCGTTCACAGCTTTGATTTTAACGCTTCAATCCTCTTTAGGGCTGGACCCTAAGATGGTGATTGCGTTTGCCCACGGGATCTTTAATACGTCGAATACGCTGATTCAGCTTCCGTTTGTCGGCATATTGGCTTTGATCGTTACGAAGCTGATTCCGGGCAAAGATTCGGTTGTGGACTATAAAGCAACACATCTGGATCCGCTGTTCATTCAGCAGTCTCCTTCAATTGCGCTGGGTCAGGTAAAAGAAGAAGTATTGCGCATGGGTGAATTTGCGGTAAAGGGACTTGAGGAAACAAAAGAGTTTTTTAATACAAAACAGGCAAAACATGCGCAAAGCGCTTTTCAAATAGAAGATGCGATCAACAATTTGGACAGAAAGATTACTGATTATTTGATCGAACTGTCAGCGACCACTCTTTCTGAACAAGAATCTGAAGAACATCATATGTTAATGGACACAGTCAGAGACATTGAAAGAATCGGCGATCACTTTGAAAACTTGGTTGAGCTTGGCGAGTACCAGCAATCCAACAGGGTGAAAATTTCCGAAGCGGCAATGGCGGACTTAACAGAAATGCTTGATCTGACTATTTCCACTGTTAAGGAGTCCATCACAGCTCTTGGAGAAAATAACGAAGATGCCGCAAGACGTGTAGTCGAAAAAGAAAATCAAATCGATAAAATGGAACGCAAGCTTCGCAAAAAGCACATTCTTCGCTTAAACGACGGATTATGCAGCGGACAAGCAGGCGTGATCTTCGTCGATATCACCAGCAATCTGGAAAGGATCGGCGACCATGCCGTCAATATTGCAGAAGCTGTTTTAGGCGAAGAAAAGCATTAAAAACCGGGAGTCATTCCCGGTTTTTTATTTTGTAGGCCTTTTTTATCACTGTGTGACATATATACTAAATTATGTGTGGGAAGGAAGAACATTCTTCTTCTGTTGACCTAAATAAAGTATAATAGTTTTATTCTTTAGGAGGTATTAAGATGCAGAAACACAGAAGAAGAAACACAACGGCCTTTACGGTTATGTCATATTTCACATTTTTTGCGGGGGTCTTTTTGTTCGGTATCGGCCTTTACAATGCGGACAACCTGCAGCTCAATGAAAAAGGCTATTACATAGCTGTGATGATTTTAGTGGCGGTCGGCGCGATTTTGACGCAGAAAGTGACGAGAGACAACGCTGAGGATAATGAAATCATCGCGGAGCAGGAGAGAAGACAGAATTTGTCTAGTGGTGAGTAAGCATAAAAAAAGCATCTTTAGGGATGCTTTTTTCAATTTGAAATATTTTTATATTTGTTTTCCAAAACGAAGTCAATCATTCCAATAATTTTTGTATGGTTCGATTTTTTTCTAAAGTGTAAGATGTTTTGGTCTTTGTTTCTCTGTGATTTAGTGATCGTGCCGAACACCCAGATCGAGCTGGCTAAAAGTAATATTGTTAATATCAAAGGAAAAGAATTATGCTCGATGTCATATGAAATGGAAACGACTTGACCAGAAAATATAGCAGTTATAATGCTGGCAGTGAAGGAGCTGTAAAGCGAAGCTTTGATCACGTGGCTAATTTTTAGCGTAGGACCCGAAAAATAAACTTTCAGCCGGTTTAGCGTGGATAAATCTTGTTTTTCGAGGTATGCCATCAGCTCTTCATCGTTTTCAGTTTTCGATAATAATATAGCTTCTGCTATTTGTTTTGTTTTTTCGAATAATTGTTTGTCTGTTTGCATGTCATTTGTCCTTCTTTTTTTGTTTGATTGTTAGAGAATCAAAGCAGAGGTGAATGTTCCTCTGCTTTCTAATTGAGTTCTTTTTTTAAACGTTCTTCTAAAATAAAATCAATTATACCCGTGATTCTGGAATATTCCGCTCTTTTTTGGAAATGCAGGATTGTTTGCATTGGTCCTTTTCGCGAGGTGATTAGCATTTTGACGATCCAAAGCAAAGAGAACATCAGATAGAACATGAAGCAGAATGAAAAAAACCTTGAAAGGTCATGGGTGAAGGTGGAGACTTGACCAGATAAAAAGGCCGCCATAATTACAGCAGTCATACTACTAAAAAAAATGCCTTTAATAAAATATGTTAAGGTAAAGCTAGGGTTTGAAAAATAGATTTTTAGCTGATTTAATGCAACAGAATCTTGATTTGCAAGGTATGTAAGCAGCTCTTCGTCACTTTTGTGAGATTCAAGGAGTTTGGCTGTATGTTCGGCTTTTTCAAATAATTGTTTTTCGTTTCTCATTGGATTGTCACTCCTATTTCATAAAAAACATGAGAGTTTATTGGTACGGTGTATTCAATACCTTTTGGTATTTTTGTTGTAAAACATAATCAATCATTTTTATGATACGTGCAAACTCGGCTTTCTTGGAAAAGTGGGTAATGAATTGAATCGGCTTTTTTTTCAGGATGACAAGCTGTTTAAGCACCCAGAAGAAACACCCCACAAATATAACAGCTAATATTAAAATGGAGATGCCGGAAAAGAAAGGGAATATCGAAGCTGCTTGACCAGAAAGAATTGCAGTTATGAAGGTAGCCAATATTATACTGAAAAATGCTGCACTGATGAAATAATGAAGCGCAAATGAAGGATCTGAGTAATAGACTTTCAGTTGATTTAAGGTTAATGAATCTTGTTTAGCGAGAAAGGCTAATAACTCTTCGTCACTCTTATCGCGGTAAGTTTTAAGGGTTTTGGCTGTTTTTTGCGTTTCAATGAATACTTGTTTGTCTGTGTTCAATGTTAATACCTCCACGATACTTTAATTTTGAAAAACTGAATAAATACATTATAATATGTATTTATTTAGCTTTCATTAAATAAGGAAATTAATGAGATATTAGTTATCTAAATATCACAGCAGACACCGCCGTGCCAATAGCGATTTCAGATGCTGAGTTCCAGCTAATTACACCAGCTGTTGTTATGATAATTCCTCCAACTGCAACCCCAATTGTTCCTCTTTTTACTATTGACAAAAAAATACGGAAATTGACTCCTTCATTAAATGAAGCGAAATCAATTTCCGTATTTTGTTTATCTCAACAGCCCCAAGCTTCCTGTCAGCCGCGCGACTTTTTTCTTATCGCCGCAAACGCCGATTCCAAAATAGCGGTAATCGGAAGCTGCGGTTCTTTGAAATGTTTCAATAAATTCTTCATATGTATGAATGCCTTGCGCGACATCGGTGAAATCGACCGTCAGAATATCGTTGAATTCGTCGGTCAACAGCTTTTGTCTTAATTGATGAAGCAGCTCGGCGTTGCCTTTTAAAATGGGGATTGGAAGTTTGACGATACCCAAATGGTCGATTCCCGAGCCGTCCGTTACATTTTCTCCGAGCAGGCCGGGTTTGTTTTTGCCGAGTGCAGCCCCCAGGATTGCAGCTGTATTGGCAATTAGCCCGAGCGGCAGGCTTTCATCGATGATCAATGCGCATTTTGTCTCTTCTATCAAATTTGTTCCTCCTTCAGCTGAGGTTTTGTTTTTGATTCAGAAATATAAAGACCGGCCAATGTGAGCGCTCCTCCGCAAAAAGCAACCCATGTCAGTTTTTCTTGCAGAATGACGACGGATGCGGCAATGGTGATGACGGGTACCATATAGATATAAGCGCTCGTTTTTACCGCCCCAAGCACACCGACCGACCAGTTCCATGTCACAAAGCAAAGCGCAGATGCGCCCGCACCTAAGAACAGGATATTCAGCCAATTGGCGGGGGAGGCGAAAGGGCTGGCGTCGAAGCGGAAATCAAACAGGAACAGAGCGGGAACCATGAATAGCAAGCCGTACAGAAAGATCCGCTGTGTGCATTGGATTGTATGATAACCGAATGTGCTGATTTTTTTCATCAAAATCGCATATGCCGCCCAGACGAATGCAGAGGCAGCAGCAAGAATGTCGCCGAGCGGATTCAGCTTGAGCATCATTTGTCCGTTAAAGAAAATGAGCGCAAGTCCTGTAAAAGCGGCGGCGAATCCAATGAAGAAACGGGGCTCCAGCTTTTCGCCCGAAAGGAAAAAATGCGCCAATACCGCGGTGATCATCGGAATAACTGCGACGATCATGCCGGCGTTTGAGGCGTAGGTAAGGGTAAGCGCGATGTTTTCCAACAGAAAATAAAGCGTCACCCCGCATAAGCCTGCTCCCGCAAACAGCGCTTCCTGCCTCCAGCTCCGGAATGTCAGCACATGCGGATGCACCATAATCAGCACGATCAATCCGATGAGAAACCGGTAAAACAATATATCTACGGGCGCAAAATCCTCGAGCAGCACCTTTGTCGAGACAAAAGTGGTACCCCAGATGATGATCGTGATAACAGCTGCGAGGTGTCCGGCGGTTTCGCATCTTGTCTTCATCTTTTGATCTCCTGCCTGTCATATTCAAAGATTTTCATATATTGTTTCGGCGTCAGCCCGACCTGCCGCTTGAAAAATTTCGTCATATGGCTCTGATCGCTGAAGCCTGTTTGGAAAGCGGCATCGATTGGTTTTACGCCTTCTTCCAACAGCTTTTTCGCATGATTGATACGGACGGTTTCCAAGTAGCTGTAGGGGGAAATTCCTTTCTGCTTCGTAAACGACCGCAGGAGGTGATACTTGCTCCAGCCTGCCAGCTTGCTTAAATGTTCAAGCGTAATGTTTTCCTGGTAATGGGATTCCAAATAACCGCACACCGCTTTGACTTCGTCGGACGGTTCAGGCGCATTTTCGAGAAACGCAACATCAGAATACGTCCGAATCAACTCCTCGAGGAGGTTGAGAAAAAGCTCCTCTTTTTTCAAGGCTTTTTCTTTCTGCAATATTTGAATGTGAAGCTCCTTCAAGCTGGCGTTCAGCTCATGACGGAACAAGACATTTTCCGTGAAATATGGGAGGCTGTCGGTTCCGGTGATCTCCTTCACAAATTTTCTCATAACGTCAGGCATCACATTTATGCAGCGATAATCGAGCGCCTTTCCGTCAATCTGCTCGCAACTGTGCGTGTCATAAGGATTGAAAAGCACGAGATCGCCCTGATTAATGATGTATTCTTCTCCTTTGCAAAGCAAATAGCGCTGCCCCTTCTCAATAAAACCAATCACAAAGTACTCGTGAAAGTGATTCGGAAACTTCTGCATAATGCCTTTAAAGCGGTAGGCTTCAACATTTAGATCAGGGTCGAGGAAAAGCGTGCGGGTTTCATTTCGCATGTCGGGCCTCCTTGGTGTGATGATGTTTAAGTTTATCATGTTTTTGAGAAATTTCTTGTATGATGTTGCTTAATGAAAAAATCGTATTTTTTGTGAAAAGAATGAGCAATTTAAAGCTGTCGTGGAATGGAATCACAATGGTGAAGATCATAAGGAGAGTGTTAAACTGACAGCAATTACAGGGTCATAAAAATTGAACCATTGTAACTTTTAGTGTAATATTACACTAAAAAGAACATCGGAGGTTCCTCCATGGATAAAGAATACATAACCGAACTCATTTCATCCAAGTTAAGATTAATCCGTGCGGAAAGCGGCTATACGCAGGAGAAAATGGCGAACGTGCTCGGGATGTCGAAGAAAACGCTCGTGCAAATTGAAAAGGGCAGGTCGGCAGCGGGGTGGGCGCATGTTGTCGCGGTATGCGCGCTTTTTCGGAACAGTGAGGTGCTGCAGGCCGTGCTCGGGGATGAGCCCCTTGAGGTGGTGGAGACTGTCGCTCACCGAAGCATCGACAGACCAAAAGGGAAGACGCTCGGCGGAAAAGTGTGGTGGCGGGACATTGAGAAAAAAGGCGAGTTTCGCCTTCAGCAAAACTTGATTTCTCACCATTACCGCATTTTGGATTCGTATGACGACCTATGGTTCAGCACCTTTGAAAAACAGGATGCTGTGGCGCGTTTGGACGAGCTGTTCAATGAACAGGATGGGGTGGAATGAAGAAAAAGTTAAGTCCTCTGAATTTGCTGGTCTTCATTCCTCCAAGATAAGACATAGTGAAAAACACTTCGTGTTTCGTCTGTGGAATTGGAGTTGAGAACAGTTTTCCACCCGCTTTATTTTCACTCCAGCACATCATCAAGCAGCTTCCACATCAGCTCCCTCCGGTTTCCTGCGCCCGTCTTCAAAAAAATCGATTTCAAGTGGTCTTGAACGGTGTAAGCCGATATATGCAATTCGTCTCCGATGGCTTTTGTTGAAAGTCCGCGGATGACCCGGTACACGATGTCTTTTTCCCGGTCGGACAGGTTGTAGGCTTCTGCTATCAGCGGTATGGTTTCTGCCGGTGAAGCAGGCTCGAATGAAACGGCGATCTGGCCTGATGGACCAAAGCCGTCTAAACGACTCGCTTTAATGGATAGGCAGGAATGACCCGGAATCGAGATGACCGTTTTTGCCGGATCGGCAGTTTCAGCCGCTGCCCGCGTGCAGACGGCCCGGACAGGTCTCGGCACGGCATCGCTGCCGATCCTTTCCCAGCCGCGCAAGATATTTAGCCAATGGAGGGCCGCTCGGTTGCATGACAAGGGCTGCAGGTCTTCCGACAAAATCAGAATGCCTCCGACATGTTTCATGTGAAACACGTCTTTTTTTGACAGGTGGTGTCTGAATTGCTGAAGGTGCCGGCCGATAAGCGGTGCGAGTGAAGCGAGCAAGCTCTTATCCTTTTCTGTAAATAGCGGCTGTCCTCTTTTCCTCAACAGGGTAAGGTATCCCCGGCACTCCCCCTTGCTGAGCAGAACGGCGCGCAATTCATCTTCATAGCCTGCAGGCCCAAGAATGTTGCTGTAGCGTTTGCTTTGCCGGAAGTCTCCTTTGACCGATTCACTTAATATAGCCGCTGTCTGTCGTGTCTGAATTAAGGCTTCGAATCGATTCACATCCTCCTGCGTGTACTCAAGCTCGAATAATTGCGGATGGATCGCTTCAATTTGATCGTCTGTGACGGCTCCGATGGACAGTAAGGTCTTGGGGTCTACAGCCGTGCAGCATGATGCATCAAACGGAATCGCCTGTTTTAATGCAGACAGCATGGCTTCGATATATTGGGGCGAAGAACGGGTTGTGCGCTGCAGTTCGTTCAGTATGTCTTTTAACGGCCGGTTCATGTCGGTCCTCCTCTTTAAAAATCCCAGGTTTAAGGGATGGTGGTTTGTTGAAACTCCTTTATAATTGAGAACAATTCTTAATTAATTTTACTAAAAGGAGAACGGCTTGTCATGAACATGGACTGGAATCATCCTGATGTCTATCAATACGAAAAGAAAATCCCTTTAAAAATCCCATGCTATGAAATGCTCTACGATATGATGGATCGCTTGTTGACGGTCCGGCTTTCTGAAGATGCGGCTAATGTGATGGTCGTCGGGGCCGGAGGTGGGCAGGAGCTCGTGACGCTTGCAAAAAGACACCCGAATTGGTCATTTACAGGAGTCGATCCGTCTGCCAGCATGCTCGGTTTGGCGAGAAAAAGGCTGGAGCTCGCCGGAATTCAGCCTCAAGCCGATCTGATTGAAGGAGAAGTACATCAGCTTGAGTGCGGATTTCAATATGATGCTGCGACATGCATGCTTGTGCTTCACTTTGTCCGCCATAAGCTTGAATTTTTGCAGCAGATCGCCTCAAGATTAGCGGATGGCGCTCCGTTTTTCATTGCAGCCATTCAAGGCGACATGACGTCAGAGGCATTCAAGTGGCAGATGTGTGCCTGGAAGGAGCATATGCTGGCAGGCGGGATTTCTGAACAGGAATGGGAGAGCTTTTCCGCTTCAATCGGCAGCCGCTCTCATCCGGTGCCGGCTTCAGAGGTGGAGGATCTGCTCGGCAAAGCAGGCTTTACAAACGCAACGAGATTTTTCAGCGCTTATGTAATCGACGGCTGGTTTGCTGTGAAAGGAGGCGGCAAACAATGAAGAAACATATTGTCGTGATCGGCGGGTACGGTCATGTCGGCGCCCAAATCTGCCGGAGTCTCGGGGAAAAATATCCGGGCCGTGTGTATGCTGCCGGAAGAAACCTGGATCACGCCGAGCGTTTTAGTCAGGAAACGGGCGGCCAAGTGAAGCCGATGCGTTTCAACAGAGATGCACCGGCTGACTGGGATTGGCTCAAGACGACGAAGCTGGTGATCGTGTGCATCGATCAGGAAAACACTGAGTTGGCAGAGGCTTGTCTGGCGAGCGGCACGGATTATATCGACATTACGGCGAACGGTTCATTTTTGGCTCAGCTTGAACAGCTGAATGACGAAGCATGCCGCGGCACGGGATTATTAAGCGTCGGCCTGGCTCCGGGGCTTACCAATTTACTTGCGCAGAAAGCCGCCCAGGCTCTCGATGAAACGAGCCGGATTGATATTGCGATCATGCTCGGTTTAGGTGACAGCCACGGAAAAGCGGCGATCGAGTGGACAGTTGACCATCTGAATACGGTGTATGATGTGAAAGAAAATGGACGCTTGATGGAAGTCAGCAGTTTTACAGACGGCCGGCGGACAAACTTCGGCGGGCGATTGGGGGGCCGGACAGCGTACCGGTTTCCTTTTTCCGATCAGGTGACATTGCCAGGCACATTAGCCGTCCCTTCTGCTTCTACCCGGCTTTGCTTTGATTCAAGGCCTGCCACCGCACTGATTCCGGCCATGCAAAAAATCGGCGCAGTCAAGCTCTTAAACAATAAGGGAATTCGAAATCTGGCGGTCCGTATGCTGGGGGTGCTCAACATCGGATCAGCGCAATACGCGGTAAAGGTGGATGCTGAAGGATTGAAAAACGGCCGGAGCACCGGGACAGGCATCGCGCTGTTCGGCGAAAATGAATCATTCATTACCGCACAGACAGCCGCTGCAGCCGCGTCAGCTTTGTATACCGGAAGCTTTCCACACGGAATATTTCATTTGGAACAGCTGTTTGAGCTTGAATGGGAAGGAAGAGAGTCTTGCTTAATTCAGAAAGAAACCGGTGACCGGTTTGTGATATCGTTTGACATCTTGTTAGAAAGTGAGATGATAAATATTAGAAAATAATAGAAGGAGTGGGAAATATGCAGCCTGAAGATATTGTCAGAAGCGGTCCGAACCAGTACGTTTGCAGAGAGGGGATCGCGAAAGAACTGCCGTCATTTGCGAATGCATTCGAACGGCCCGTCATCATTACTGGAGTCAAATCGTTTAAAGCTTTTACGAGTTATACAACGCCTCCAAACGATTGGAAAGTCGTTCAGCATACGGGCTGCAGTTCCCTAAATAAGATTAAAAAAGCAGCAGAAGCAGCAGAATCGGCAGATGTCATCATCGGGATAGGCGGGGGAACCGTCTTAGATACGGCGAAGGCAGCCGCCGATTTGTTGAACATTGAAGTCATGATGATTCCGACGATCCCGGGAACATGCGCGGCAAGCACGCCGTTAAGCGTGATCTATGATGATGACGGCAACTTTTCGGGCGTCCAATACCATAAGCGCTCAAGCTATTTGACGCTGGTCGATCCGCTGCTTCTCCTTTCTTCGCCGGTCGCTTATGTGAAAAGCGGAATCGGTGATACGCTTGCGAAATGGTATGAGGCCGAAGCGATCATCAGAAATACGGCCGATTCGCTTTCCATCATGGTTCAGACAGGGCTGAGACAGTCTGTCTATATTCGGGATATTTTGTTGACAGAAAGTCTGAAAGCCATAGAAAGTCTTGAAAAAGGCGAAACCTCCTCATCTTTCGCACATGTCCTCGAAGCGGTTATCGCGCTGGCTGGCACAGTAGGCGGATATGCGGGACGCTATGGCAGAATGGCCGGAGCCCATGCAATCCACAACGGCTTAACGTTCATCCCCGAAACCCATCGTGTGCTGCATGGCCAAAAGGTAGCCTACGGGATACTCGTGCAGCTTGCTTTAGAAGGACGGACAGATGAAATTGCCGAACTGATTCCCTTTTATGAAGGGCTCGGTTTTCCGAAAAGACTTAGCGATTTAGGCATTTTAGAAAACGTTGAAGAGGCAAAACGGACCGTTGCCGCTCATGCCGTGCGTCCGGATGAATCTTTATGTCTGATGGGATCTTTTCATGAAGCTGATGTGATGGCGGCGATAGAGTCGCTTGAATAAACCTGATAAATAAAACGAGTCAGCCATCCTGTAACGGATGGCTGACTTTGTTAAATTTCCACTTTCACATCGGCGCTTTTTTTCAGTTTTTCAACCTGCTGTCCGAGTTTTTCCTGTCTTTTTTGCTGTTTGAGCATGTCTTGGATTTGTTTCTTGACATCGTCAAACGCAGGTGTGTTTTTCTGTCCGCTGTCTTTTTGCTGTGCGGCAAATTGATCATAGTAATCTTTGATTTCTTTGTCTGTGACCTGATCTGCCGGCAGTTCTTTGTCAATATATTTTTCTGTTTTGATATTGTCGGCAATGTCACTTTTCAGCGTGTTCATGTTTAAGCCGGCTTTCTTGACAGCTTCCTCAAAATCTTGTTCATTTTTATACTGCTTTTTGCTTTCGTCCAGCTGTTTTTCAATTTCTTTCTCAGATGCTTTGTAGCCTTTTTTGTCCGCTTCTTGGGTAATTAAAGCCTGTCCGACCAGGCTGTCGATGGCCTGCTTTTTGATTTGCTGTGCCGCATCTTTTGAAGTCGGATCCTGTCCTGTTTGCTGATACTGCATTTGTGCGGTTGATAATACGCTGTTATAGTCCTTGCCTGTGATCTTTTCATCGTTAACGACAGCCACTGTTTTTGTATCATCGACTTTTTGCTGATCAAGCTTTTTCTGCATGGCTTTCATTTGCTTTTCTTGATCCTGCTGCCCGCTTTGGGCTGTTTTTTCTTGATTGTTTGCCTTGGATTGCTGATCATCATGATTTGAAGTGCAGGCGCCCAATACGACAGCCAATAATCCGATCATGAGAGATGATATGCCTTTTTTCATAATATATCTCCTTTCTTCAAACAGAAGTGAATCTTAAAATGACCTTTAGTGGGCATTCTAAACGATCGGCTCTAAAAAAGAAACCATTTGGAATCAATTTTCCAAAATGTAATCGAATTGAAAGGAGATCGTAATGTGATGGCCGAGTTCCGGTTTACTTGATATGTTTCGAATCAAAGCCGTAGACTTCGAAGTCCTTCGCAAATATCTCCTGCACCAGCTCTTTTGTTTCGTCATTGTAAAAGCTCTCAAAAGTCGGTAACACCCAGTCGAAGGATGACATGGTGAAAACGGTGTCCGCGAATTTTCCTTTTTTGAGCATAGTATCGGAAAGATGGTGCGGTGATTTCGACAGCTGTGATATCGGAGATTTCAATAATTTGTATTTGTTTTCAATCTCTCTGATTTGCGCGCTGAATTGCTCGAGGTAAATATAATTGGTGACAAACTCTTCTTCTCCTTCGAGATACTGAGGACCAAGGTGCCGGTCAATGGCGCTGATTTCCGGCCCCAAATCTTTTAAATGATGCAAGAATTGGGTGAAAGACAGCCCTGTATTCATGTTACTGTTGAACAGACAGATAAAATTCGGGGAGCAAATTGCCGCCAGAAAGGAACTGACTGCTCTCCGGAAAGGGTTGCGCACAAGCTTGTAAGTGTCCTTTTTTCCCTCTCTTAATTCTGCCAGAAGATCCTTCACATAATCCGGCTGCTGCGTATAGATCGTATTTCTGTAGTGATGAACCTCCCCCGCGCATCTTCGGCCAACATCTTCAAGCAGTCCGTTTTGGAAAAAGAACCAGCGATTCAGAGTCGTGCAGCCGCTTTTTGGAATCCAGAACAGAATGATCGGAAAATCTTTCGCAAAAAGAGGGGTATAAAGGTAAATCAAGCGATTCAGTCTCTCATCTTCAAACATGCAGAACACATCCACTTCTTTCTTTGTTTTGGTCCGCCTGAGACAGCGGTTGCCTTTATACACAAAGTATGCCGTCACCAATGAATTGATAGGGCGATAATATGAATATATTTCAAAATGATAAGATCTGGCAGACGGTTCCTTATTGAACCATATATAGAAAAATAAGTTTATGCTTTAAAACAATCTTATGATACTAGAGCATGCCTGTACAGTTTATATTTAATGGAACTTTCTGTTTCACTGCATGCTCCGCCTGAGGTAACATGAAAATGAGAAATGCCTGGGAGCGTTCTGAAAGGTCAGATGCTCAAGGAAAATGGAATAAAGGGAGGGTCGCTCATGCAGATTCGCATGACTGAATATCACGTTCCCGACCCCGAGTCGGGTCCGTACGGGATCGCCGTATGTGCAAACGGGCGCATTTGGTTTACTGAACAAAAGGGAAACCGGATCGGTATGCTCACAGAGTCTGGAGATATTACCGAATATACGATTCCGACGAAGAGCGCAGGCGCCTCGATTATTACTCCCGGGATTAGCGGTGAGCTATGGTTTACGGAGTATAAAGCGGGGAAAATCGGAAAAATGACGCCTCAAGGGGAAATAACCGAGTATGCCCTTCCTCCAGATACTGCCCCGTTTGGGATCGCCGTAGGCTGTGACGATGCCATGTGGTATACCGATATGGCCGGACATCAAATCGGCAGGCTGTCATCTTCAGGCGAAATCACTGAATATAAACTGCCCAAACCGGGAGCCTTCCCGTCATTTATTACAAGGGGAGCAGACGATGCACTCTGGTTTACACAAAATCAAAGCGGCTCCATCGGGCGAATAACGGCAGATGGAGACATCAGCGAGTATCCGCTTCCTGGAGAACAATCCGGACCGGTCGGAATCACTGCAGGCCCGGACGGAGCTTTGTGGTTTACAGAAATAAACGGAAATCAAATTGGGAGAATTGCGGTCTCAGGGAAGATCAGCGAATACCCGCTTCCGACAGCCAATGCCCGCCCGCACGCGATTACCGCCGGCTGCGATGGTGCCCTGTGGTTTACGGAATGGGGTGCGGGTCAAATCGGCCGCATTACAGTCAACGGGGATATTACGGAATATCCAATTCCGACGGCCGAGTCTGAACCGCACGGGATAGCGGCCGGACCAGCCCAATCGATCTGGTTTGCAGAAGAGTGCGGCCGTATTGGGAAAATCTCTATTCTTGATTAAAAAACGTCCAGTTTGCTGGACGTTTTTTTATATATTATTCCGTTCTCGTTTCCATTCTGCGGTTGGGAGAGCCAAGGCCTTTATTCATCAAGTAAAAATGGAAAATGTATTCACCGATTGCCATAGCGACTGCTGCAAAAAACGCGGCCAATGCAGCGGTGTTTGCAGCCGTTCCCATCGCAAGAGCCATCAGCCAAACGACAAGAAAAGCGACGCCTAAATCGGCTAAAGTGGCTGTGATGTTATTGGTCTTCGGCAAAATAAACAAATCACCCAGCAAATAGGATACCGCGCCAAGAACAATTGTGATGAAGAGGGTGTTTTCAAAACTGAAACTAAACCCGAGCCCGAGAACAAGGTACAGTATCACAATTGTCATGATGCCTTTAATGGCAAGGGCTTTCACATGTTCCATAACAATTCGCTCCTTTATACGAGATTTTAGTTTTTCTTTTCCTCGTATTCAGAAAACGAAACATGCAAACTTGCTTTTTTAACGGGCTCAGACATTTTTCCGCCATTCTTTCTGTTTCTTGCATAGTAGATGATATAGCATAACGCCATAAATGGAACACCGCAAAAAAGGGCGATTCTTTGGTTCGGATCAAAGGCAATGCCGATGCAGGATGCCAGACATAATAGAAAAGCGGCAATCGGTACTGCCGGATAAAACGGTGTCCGGTATTTTAAGCCGTCTGCGGTGTTTCCTTCAGCCAAAAAGCGTCTGCGGAACATGAACTGCGAGGCTGCAATGCTCATCCAGACGGCAACAACGGCAAAGCCTGAAATTGATACAAGAACGATATAGACGGAATCAGGTGCAAAAACACTGGAGAGCAGCGACAGAATGCCGCCGATCATACTGAAAATCAGCGCGTTCAACGGAATTCCCCGTGAAGTCAGCTTTTGAAAAACGGGGTGTAACGTTTTTTCTTTTGACAGTGACCAGAGCATCCGGGAGCAAGCATATAAGCCTGAGTTGGCCGCGGAAAGCAGAGCCGTCAGAATCACAAAATTCATAATGTCGGCCGCGTATGGAACACCGATACGGTCAAAAACGACGACGAACGGGCTTTTGATCACACCGGCTTCTTTGACCGGAATGAGGCATGAGAGCACGAAAATCGTTCCGATGAAGAAAAGCACCAGTCTCCAGAGTGTTGTCTTGATCGCTTTTGGAATGTTCTTTTCCGGTTCGGCGCTTTCTCCGGCGGCAATCCCGATCAGCTCCGTACCCGAAAACGCAAAATTCACGGAGAGCATCGCCATAAAAATTGGAAGGAAACCGTTCGGAAAGAGCCCGCCTTCTCCTGCAAAGTTTGAAAGAAGCGGTGCGGAATCTGTATTTTGTAGCGGGATGATGCCGAATATCGCCGCTCCGCCTAAAATAATAAACAATATAATGGCAAGCACTTTAATGCTCGAAAACCAAAATTCGGACTCGGCAAAAAATCTCACTGAGACAGCATTGAACACGAAAATCAGTGCAGCGAAAACCGCGCTCCACATCCACACCGAAGTATCGGGGAACCAGCGCTGCATTAATAACCCGGCAGCGGTAAATTCCGAACCCAGCGCGACAGCCCAGGTCAGCCAGTAAAGCCAGGCGACGGTGAATCCGGTGCCCGGCCCGATGAATTTAGAGGCATACATATGAAACGATCCGGTCACAGGCATGGCGACCGATAATTCGCCGAGGCAGAGCATGACAAGGTAGACGATCAGAGCCCCGACTAAGTAGGCTAAAATCGTTCCGGCAGGACCCGCCTGTGAGATCGTATAGCCGGAACTTAAGAAAAGACCCGTGCCGATAACGCCTCCCAAGGAGAGCATGATCAGGTGTCTCGTTTGCATTTTTCTTTGAAAGTTCTGACGATTGTTGTTTGACTGTTCCATCATATCTCCAGCTTTCTCGCCCAGTCGGCGACGGCTTTTATGTCTTCAGGTGTTGTTCTGCAGCAGCCGCCGATCAGCTGTGCTCCTTGGTTGTACCAGCTGCGGGCGCTTTCTCCGAAGGAAGCTTTGCATGCCGCACCATGCCATGTTTTTGTCTCCGGATCATACTGTTCACCGGAATTCGGATAGACGATAATCGGTTTAGCTGTATGCTTTTTGATGCCGCCAATGAGCGAAGAGACATGCTCCAGCCGCGTACAGTTTACGCCAACTGCCGCAACCTGGTCATGCTGATCGAGCCATTTCGCGCATTCGCCGGCTTTCGTGCCGTCGCTGATATGACGTCCGTCTTTAGCGCTGAAACTGATCCACGCATGTGTGTCAGGGAATTCTTTCAATAAATGAACGATTGCTTTTGCTTCTGAAAGGCACGGTATTGTTTCACAGGCTAACATATCGGCGCCTGCATCGATTAAAGCGGCCATTCGCTGCCTGTGAAAATCGGCCAATTCGTCTTCTGTGACGTCATAATCCCCCCGATATTCGGAACCATCCGCTAAAAAAGCGCCGTAAGGGCCTACTGAAGCGGCTACAAACGGTTTGGGCCGGCCTTTGCGGTTTTCCGGAACCGCCCAAAATTCATCGCGTGCTTCTACAGCAAGACGTACAGACTCCCGGATAAGGTGGAGCGCTTCTTGTTCACTGAGGCCGCGTTTTGTGAAACCTTCAACCGTCGACTGATAGCTGGCTGTCATCGCGCAATCGGCCCCCGCACGGAAATAATCCAGATGCACTTGTTTGATAAGCTCGGGGTTTTCGATGAGCATTTTTGCAGACCACAGGCTGTCGTTCAAATCACAGCCGTACCGTTCAAGCTCGGTGGCCATCGCGCCGTCAAGTGTGATGATAGGAAATTGTTCTAAAATCGATTGGATCGGATTGGTCATCTCATTGTTGAGGATCTGTCGTTTGAGACCCCGGCCTCCTTTTTTAGAGTTTTTAAAAATATATGAAAAATAGTTTAAAAGACTTCAGTAGCTTTTGTCAATCTACCAAAAATCAGTTTTTACTAGTAGCTTTTGTCGTTTTCTATTTAGGGTAAAACGGTACGTCTCCGCATATTTTTTTAAAAAAAGACTGATAAGGGGTATTGGATGGATGAAAAAACTGATTATCAATGCTGATGATTTTGGATATTCAAGAGGCGTGAACTATGGAATTATTGATGCCTATAAGCTGGGGATTTTAACATCAGCGACGTTCATGACAAATATGCCGGGCGCAGGTCATGCGGCGCGGCTGGCTCGCGAATCGCCCGGGCTCGGGATCGGCGTACATTTGGTGCTGACCTGCGGAAGACCGCTTTTGTCTGATCACCGGACGATCGTCGATGCAAAGGGGAATTTTCGCAATCTCGCATTTTATCAAGGTGCTTTTACAATTAATACTGATGAAGTATACCGCGAGTGGAAAGCGCAGATTGAAACATGCATCAACATGGGCTTGGAACCCGATCATTTGGACAGCCACCATCATATCAACGCTTCCCCGGGCATCTCAGACGCATTTTTGACGCTCGCCAAAGAGTACCGTTTGCCTGTCAGGCGCAATATGGAGAGTGCTGTGATCACGGAGAAAGGAGTGAAAACAACAGACTTTTTTTCACCTGTCCTCGAAGCGGCTTTAAAGGATGAAGAAGCCGTCTCTGAACTGTTTGAAGAGCATGATACTGTGGAGGTCATGACCCACCCGGCATACCTCGATAAGGAGCTTTTGACGAACTCTTCTTATACTTATCCGAGAGTCGATGAACTTGAATTTTTAACCGATCCGGACGTTGTCATCCGTTTGAATAAGCTTACTGATGTCCAGCTCGTATCATTTAGGAATTTGACATAAGGAGAATGCCGGAATGAAACATATTTTTCAGCTGCTGGGAAAGTCTTTGCTGATTCCGATTACCGTTCTTCCGATCGCCGGCCTGCTGCTGCGTCTTTCTGCGGAAGATATGCTGAATATACCGCTTTTTCAAGCGTCAGGCGTGATATTGAACAATATGGATGTCCTGATCGCAATCGGCATCGCCATGGGCTTTGCCCGTTCAAAAGATAAAGGAATTCCTGCGCTGACAGGATATTTGGCGATAACCGTATTAAAAGAGGGGCTCGGCATCTTGAATCCTGATCTTGATATGAGCGTCTTCGGCGGGGTGCTCGCCGGCCTGATGGCGGCTTTCATTTATAACCGGTTTCAACATACGAAACTGCCAAGCATGTTTTCATTTTTTGGCGGAGAGAAGTTTCCGATTACGATGATCGTATTGGTGACGATTCCGGTGGCAGGCTTTTTTTCAATCGTCTGGCCTTATGCAGAAGCGGCGATCGACACTTTTAGCCAGTCGCTTGTAGGTCTTGGCGCTTTCGGGGTGTTTGTATTCGGATTTCTGAATCGGTTTTTGCTGCCGTTCGGCCTTCACCATGTCATGAATACGTATATTTATTTTGGGCTTGGGCGCTATGAGACGGCATCCGACGAAGCGGTGACAGGGGAAATTACGCGGTTTTTGAATGGAGACCCGACAGCCGGCTACTTTCTCGGCGGCTTTTTTATCACGATGATGTTTGGCATTCCGGCGATCGCTTTGGCAATCGCGCATGCAGCCAGAACGAGAAAAAAGGAAACGAAAGCGCTCATGTCTTCAGGAGCAGCCACATCACTGATCACCGGGATTACGGAACCAGTTGAATTCACGTTTTTATTTACTTCGCCTTTATTGTACTTTCTTCACTCGGTCTATACGGGACTTGCCGGAGCGGTGCTCTGTATGCTTGGGATTCGTCACGGCTTCTCATGGGGAGCAGGCGCAATCGATTATTTGCTGAACCTTAATTTATCAGACGGCGGATTATGGATCATACCCGTCGGCCTTGCCTTTTTTGCTCTCTATTATGTTACGTTTTACTTTGTGATTATAAAGCGAAACATTCCGGTGATCGGAAGGGAACAGGAAACACCTGAAGGAAACCGGCTGCATCAGTCTATGGCTGCAGGCATTCTTAAGCATATCGGCGGCCGTGAGAATGTCGTGACTTGCGAAAACTGTATAACCCGTTTGCGAATGAAATTAAAAGACACGTCCTTGGCGGATGAAGCGCAATTAAAGCAATTAGGAGCGCACGGTGTGGTCAAAATTGACCAGCATCATATCCAGATTGTGATCGGAACGGATGCTGGGAATGTGAAAAAAGATTTGCAGAACTTAATCGGGGAGACTCCGCCGGATTAAAAACTGGAGTTGATTGTCCCGTACCTTTTGGAAAAATCACGAGTCAGCGAAAAATAAGCTTGCACCTCCAGCAGCGTGAGGCGTTATGATAGGAATAAATCGTCAGTTGGAGGGGATTTTTATGGAAAATGACGGATATTATTCAATCGGTGTTTTTTCAGAAATGACAGGGACATCCATTCGGACGCTCCATTATTACGATGAAATCGGCCTGTTGAAGCCTGAAAAACAGCCGGGAACAGGCCGCCGTTTCTACA
The DNA here is from genome assembly GCF_054161455.1 of Bacillus sp. PK6-026. NCBI lineage: Bacteria > Bacillati > Bacillota > Bacilli > Caryophanales > Bacillaceae > Bacillus > Bacillus sp. PK6-026. Next base: position 244,339 of record NZ_CP096418.1, read on the forward strand.
CAGACAGAGATGCGAGAGAGTTGCAGAAAATCACATGTTTTAAGTTTCTCGGGTACAGTCTTGAACAAATTCGCGCTTTCATGAAGGATGCATGCTTTGATGCCGGCCTGATTCAGGCGCTGCAGGAGCAGAAAAAGGTGCTGGAGGAGAAAAAGGAACATATTGAAACAGGGCTGAAAGCGATAAACAGGACAATCGGTCTTCTTGAGGAGGAAGAGGAAATCGACAGTTCTCTTTTCATGAGCCTGCTGAACAGCATCCAGACTGAGAAGGAGCAGCGCATATGGCTTGAACAGCAGGTGTCCAAACGTTTTGCCGATGATGTATTCGGCAAATCAGAAGATGAGATGGCCAAATTGGATCAAGAGTATGTTCGTTTATCTAAGGAAGCCAAGCGGCTCATGGGAAAACCGGTTGATGACCCCGAAGTGCAGGAAATGGCGGACCGATATATGAAGACGAGTTTGGAATTTGTCGGAGAGGGCGTGCTGTCGGCTTTAGGACAGATGGAGACAATCGAATCGCAGCAGCTGGCAGAGAAGTTTTCTTCACCTTTTACAAAAGAAGAGGATGAGTGGCTGCAGCAGGTGTTCGAATATTACATGATTCACAACGATTTCTGTCCCGAAAACGGCCGATGAAAAAATCCGCCGGAGCTTTTAATGCAAAAGCTCCGGCTCAATTTTCGCCGTTTCATTATCAAGTGAAACATGCAGTTGATGGTTTTGATTAACCGAAGCGAAAAAGATTTCATCCATTCGTTCAAGCCCTTTTTTTTTCAGCTGGTTTTTGAGCCAGCTTTCCGTTACATTCAATTGGTGAAGGACAGATGTGTACACTTTCCCTTCAATGATGACCGGATATGAAAATTCGCCGCTGCTTTTTTGAATCCCCATATCTTCAGCCGTGACTTCCATTTTATTTGGCTTTTTGTATACCGTTAAATTTCCATTCGCCTCTATAAACGCCATTTCTACGTCGCTGACATTGAAAACATCTTTTTCACGAAGCATTTGCAGAACATTATCCACCGAATATCTGATTCGTTTTAAATTGCCGACAATAAACGTTCCATTTTTGATGACGATGGTCGGTTCAAATGTAATCAGACGTCCGAGTGTTCTGTTTTTGATCATGATTTTTGAAGCGAGTCTTTGCAATAGGGCAATCGCAGCCACCGCAGCGGCGGTATGCAAATGTTCAATCCTCGGATCGGCTATGTCAGCTCCGACGACAGCCCCCAATGTAATAATGATTAAAAAATCAAATACAGGCATTTCGCCGATTGAGCGTTTTCCCATTAGCAATGTAACAGCCAATAAAAGCGGAAGGATGGTGATGATTCGCCCGTAGACAACCAAAATTTCTTTCATAGTTTCCATTTTCTCGCTTCCTTTTTATAGCCTTTTGCCAATTCAAGATTGACGGCCGTCATTTTCGAGTTGAGGTCATGATATGGATAAGAATCGCTTATTTCAGGAAGCCGGTTGGCATCCTCCTGGTTTGAAATCACACGACCCGCCGAAACAAACCGTTTTGGGGGAATTGTAACACCGATTACTGTTGCTCCCGGTTCAATCACCGTATTCTCTTGGATATAGGCATCAAAAACAAGGCTTTGCATCCCGACAAAAACATTGTTGTCAATTCTTACGGGGCCGTGAATTTGACATTGCGGGGCGAGTGATACTTTCTCGCCTATGTAAATGGAATACGATTCACGATCTTTAAAAACGGATTGTTCAGTAACAGGGTTGTTGTATTCATAGTTTTTCATACCGTGCAAGACAACTCCGTCTTGGATATTGCAATCATGGCCGATGTAGATTTTTAATCCCGTGTCTCCTCTGATCGAAGAGAAAGGCCCGATGAAAACGTTGCGCCCGATGACCACACTGCCGATGACCGAGGCGAAATGATGGATGTATGAGGACGCATCAATATCCGGAATATCTGCTTCTTGATTAAATGACGCGGTAATATTGGGGCTGACATTGTCTTGGATCAGCAGCTTTTCAAGAAACTTCCCGGCGAGTGACGAAACCGTTAACCCGAGGATGAGTTTGTTGCTTAATTTCATATGACCTGCCTCCTTTATTCAGGTAGTCTGTCTAAAAAACGGGATAATATTTATGGGCGGCGGTCTGAAACTAAAAAAGAGGATATGGGGAGATAACGGCTAATAAAGCAATGGAATAGGTTTTAGGAAGCGTTCAAGACGATTACCATTTTCATCTCTAAAAAAACAAAGGAAATGATTCATTTAGAGGAGGAAATTTACGGTCAGCATGCCTTGGCTAACTCCTCGACAGAGCTCTATTTTAAGGGAGGTTGAAACTTTGAATCTATCTTTGGCAGTTGCATTAGTTATATCTGTGTTTTTAAATATATTTCAGTTGGCACTGATCAAATCCAATAACCGTAAAAACGCAAACTGGAATGAGAGTACAAAAAGGCCGCTCAATCCCTTCGCTGCCATCCTATGGACTTATTTCGCCATTATCATTCTTTTGATGTTGGCTGCATTAGTAACCGTTATCATACAGCTTAACGAATAATATTAGCGCTTCTCTTCTTCTGCCGGCTTTTTATTATTGCCACAGTCATAACGAAAAATGCGCAGAAATTGCAAGGAGAAAAAACGATGAAAACGGGATCGCTCGGCTTTACACACACGGAAACGATTGCCCCGAAGGGATCTATTTTAAATGAAGAGACGTTCGAATTTGAAACTCAAAAAAGATGGGCAAATCGTAAAGCATGCGGTAGAAAATCATAAGGAAGAGACAAATACCGCAGCTCCTCCTGCCAAAAAGGATAGAGACATTGGACATGTCAAAAAAAACAGGAGGCAACCCGCTGCCGAATACAGGAAATAATCGCCTGTACCGTGCTTTACTCATTGGACCCATCCTTCTTATTATCGGACTTGCTATGTTTGTTTTAAACTGTAAAAAGACTCAAAATCAAAGTGCGTAAATATTCCCCAAAAGACAGCGTTACGGCTGTCTTTTTCGTTTGCGGAACAGCACTTCGCCCACGGCACCTGCGGAAACGCCGAGCACATAAGCCAATAAATCGCTCCACAAAAATCCATAACCGAGAATGAGTCCGCCGAGCGGAACGGCTCTGATATCATCAATCCATGGAGCGTGATACAGCTGGCTGCATTCGATTAAAAAACAAAATGCGAGCGCAATCAGCGCTACTGAAGCTGTCTTCGCGTTTTTGAACAGAAAGCCTGCGCCGAAGAAAATCATCAGCGCCCACAGCGCATCCCCTAAATAGGCATTCACGATGTCCGGCAGCATATCGGCCGCCTTTCTTGAAGCAAGCCCCGCCGCCATCGCTGCGAATATCATCGCAAGCCGGCGGATACGGCTTCTTTTCATATTCATGGCTGGACCCCTTTTCTGCCAAAGCAGGTGAAGTAAATCTTTGGAGACATGACGGATACAAGAGGAAAAACGTTTTATTATTTTGGACGGTTTAAAATGAACGAAAAAAGCCGCCGGATACGGCGGCTTGTGTTATATCGCATTTTTGCTTTCGGTTTTTTGTTCGGTGCCGGAGCGTTCCCAGCATTCGACGCCTTCATGGTTTTCAAGAACATCTTTATAAAAGACCGGATCTTTTCCAGCTTTTCGCTGTTTCACATAGTCTTTCAAGGCGGCAAATGCCACTTTTGACAGCAGGAAAATCGCGATTAAGTTGACGATGACCATCAAGCCCATGAACAAGTCGGCGAGGTCCCACACAAGCTGGACTTTTGATACCGATCCGAAGATAACCATCGCAAGCACACAGATTCTGTAAATGAAGAGCCATGCTTTGTTCGTGTGCAGGAATTCGATATTCGTTTCTCCATAGTAGTAGTTTCCGATTAAGGTGCTGAAAGAAAACAGGAACACCATAATGGCAAGAAAGCCTGAGGCCCATGCTCCGATGTGCGTGCTGAGCGATGCTTGCGTCAACTCGATTCCGCTCAGCCCCGGTTCTTGATACGCATCGGAAAACAAAATGATAAAAGCTGTGCTTGAACAAATCACCAAAGTGCTCGTGAAAACCCCTAAAGCCTGGACAAGACCCTGTTTGACAGGATGGCTCGTTGTCGCTGCGGCTGCTGCATTCGGCGCGCTGCCCATCCCGGCTTCATTCGAGAAGAGGCCGCGTTTGATTCCGTTCATCAGCGCTGCGCCGATGGCTCCGCCTGCCGCTTGTTCAAGGCCAAACGCATGACCGACAATCAAAGAGATGACGTCCGGCAGTTTCGTAATGTTCATCAGCATGACAAAAACGGCGACGCCGATATATAAGACGGCGAGAAATACGACAATATATTCGGACAGCTTGGCGATCCGTTTGATACCGCCGAAGGTAATGATGCCGAAGGCAATCGTAATGATAATCCCCAGTGTAAGACGGTCTGTGCCGAATGAGTTTTCAAAAGCGACCGTTATCGTATTGGACTGGACCGCGTTAAACACGATTCCGAAGGATAATGTAATCAAGACGGCAAACAGCGCACCCATCCAGCGTTTTTTCAAACCCTTTTCCATATAGTAAGCAGGGCCGCCGCGGAAGCCGTCTTTATCCTTTATTTTATAAATTTGCGCCAGCGTGCTTTCGACAAAGCTTGACGCCGAACCGATGATGGCGATGATCCACATCCAAAAGATAGCGCCGGGTCCGCCCAAGGCAATGGCGATCGCAATCCCCGTAATATTTCCTGTGCCTACTCTCGCGGCCATGCTAATGCAAAAAGCCTGAAAAGGAGAGATTCCGTTTTTGTCGGGTGCTCCTTCCTTTAAAACCCGGAACATGTCTTTCAGCAAGCGAACTTGAAAGAACTTCGATTTAAAAGTAAAAAACAGTCCCGAAGCCAGAAGCATAATAATTAATAGTTTTGACCAAAGAAAATCATTTGTGACAACAATGACTTCTTGAAGGAATTGCTGCATGCTTTCACCTCTTTTTTGTGATTTTAAAAAATACTGAGATCCCATTCACGGGCTATATGTTTTAACAGCATTCCGCCCGTCATGCTGTTGCCGTAATCGTCAATCGCCGGACCGTAGATGCCGATGCCGCATCCATGCCGAAAAGGCTGTTCTCTTTTCATGCTGGCAGGCACCGCGCACATGATTCCGCCGGAGACGCCGCTCTTTGCCGGAATGCCGACAAAGGCCGCGAATTTTCCTGAAGCATTGTACATGCCGCACGTCAGCATTAAAGCTTTTGTCAGCCTGGCGACATCCTTCGGGATCACCTGCTCTTGGCGGAGAGGGTGATATCCGTCATTTGCGAGAACCATGCCGATCAAGGCGATGTCTTCAGTGCTTCCTTCCATGGAGCATTGCTTCAAATAGACTTCAAGCGTTTCTTCGACGTCTGCTTCGAGGAAGCCGGTTTCCTTTAAATAATGGGCCAATGCTCTGTTCCGATGGGCGGTTTGCCACTCTGACCGAAATACTTCCTCATTGATTTCAAGCCGTTTTCCAATCATTTTTTCAATGACTTCATGAAGCGACTCCATTTTTTCCAGTGCCGATTCACCGGGTAGGATCGACGCAACGGTCAGCGCTCCGGCGTTGATCATCGGGTTAAACGGCTTTCCCGGCTTGTGCATTTCAAGGCGGATGATTGAATTGAACGCGTCTCCCGTCGGTTCTACATCAACACGGTCTAATACGTAAGAAATCCCTTTCGTCAAACACGCTGCGATAAAGCTGACCACCTTTGAGATGCTCTGGAGTGTGAATGATACGTCCCAAGTTCCTGCTTTGATCACCGTTTGATCAGAACCGATCACACAGATGCCGAGCTGGTTAGAGTCGATTTTTCCTAAAGCGGGAATGTATTCGGCGTTGCGTCCGCTTGCGGAAAAAGGACGGTAATGTTCAACCAAATCTTCAAGGCGGGATTGCCAGAAGCGGGCGTCATAGCGTTCTTCCAATACTTCATTCATCGAATTTCCTCCAATCTGACCTGTTAAAGCTTGCAGGTTTGCTGAAAAAATACGAGGCTCTAAAAAGCGGTGATTAGGGCATGGCGGCAGAAGGCAAAGGGGTATAAGCCTCTGCCGCACAAGTTGTTTTAAAGCCTGTTCTTTCCTGGGAAAAGGGGTTTGGGTTGCGCAAGGGAGTGAGTTGCGGGAAAATATAAGCGTTTTCAAATAGAGAAAATATACATTCAATTTATAATAGAACCTACATAAACCTACAAAAAGCGACAAAAATATTTAAAAAATAAGCCAATTGATTTAAAAATCAAATCGACTGTGGGTAAAATGGGAGTTGCGGAAAACGTGCGGTTAAAGTCAAAATAAAGCAACACGTTTGTAATGGAGGATCAGCATGATGGGTGGAAATTGGGGAAGCGTGATGAAAAAGGCGGCCCGGCTTGTAAAGAAAGACGGCTATATCTTAACAGTGATGATGTTAACGGTGCCGCTCGCAGGAGAGCTGAAGTTTTATCCGTTGAACGAGACCTTCCGGGTCAGCTTCGGCGTTCCAACTTTTTTCTTTCTTTTGTTGCTGCTGCGGAATGTCCCGGCTGTGCTGTCCGGCTTTTTAACGGGAGCGGCCGTCGTCGGGTTTCGGGTGCTGCTTGATGCATTCGGCCCGGGGCAGATCGATTGGTTGTCATCCTTTTATCACCATTATCCGACTTTTTTCTTTTATTTCACATATGCGTTTCTATTCTACTTGGCAAAAGTGAAGCGATTTCAATTTCGCCCGCTCTACATCGGGTTTCTGGGCTTCGGAATTGAACTGATTGCCGATGGAGCCGAACTGGTTGTTCAATATATGATGTTCGAGTCTACCGTCACCCCGGGAAAGATCCGCGACATGATGGCGATTGCTTTTTCCCACAGCTTTATTGTGCTGAGCTTTTTTAATGTCATGAAGCTGTATGAAACGCAATCGCGGGAAAAGCAGATCCGCGAACAAAATGAGCACATGTTGATGATCGTTTCAAATTTATATGAAGAAACCGTTCATTTGAAAAAGACGTTGAAGAATACTGAAGAGATTACGAACGAATCCTATCAGCTGTACAGGCTCTTAAATAGACAGAGCGATAACAATTCCTCTGTCCGGCAGATCAGCCAGAAGGTGCTGCGCCTCGCCGGTGAAATCCACGAGGTCAAAAAAGACAACCAGCGCATTTTCGCCGGGCTTTCAAAACTAATTTCGAAAGAAAGCTTCAGAGACTACATGGCGGCAGAAGATCTGGTCCGGCTTGTGACCGGCATTAATCGAAAGTATGCCGAATCGCTCGAAAAAGACATTGACTTTCATTATTCGATAGGCGGAGAACATCCAAAATACCACGTGTATACTGTATTATCCGTGATTAATAATATTATGGCAAATGCGGTGGAAGCGATTCAAAGACAGGGCTCTATCCGCCTCAGCCTCTATAGGCGCGCCGATGACATGCTGGAATGCCGCGTGGAAGATGACGGACCGGGCATTCCAGAGAAAGTCGGGGATGTGGTGTTTGAGCCGGGATACACGTCAAAATATGATGAATTCGGAACCCCTTCAACCGGAATCGGTTTGTCTTATGTGAAGGAAACTGTCGAGGAGCTCGGGGGGAGCATTCGATTTCAGAGTGATGCAAGCGGTGTTGTGTTTACGATCAGACTTCCGGTCCAACAATTGATTCAGAAAGGGTGAAGGCCTGTGCGTTTTTTTATTGCAGATGATGACCGTGCTGTGCGATCGATTTTAAAACAAATCATTGAAGACGAAGATTTGGGAGAAGTGGCCGGAGAAGCGGAAGACGGCTGCGATTTGGAAGGCCACGTCCTGAATTTGCAGCAAATTGATATTTTGTTTGTCGATCTTTTAATGCCGCTCCGCGACGGAATTGAGACGGTTCGTCATTTGTATGGCGCTTTCTCAGGGAAAATCATCATGATTTCCCAGGTGGAATCGAAGGAAATGATCGGTGAAGCCTATTCTTTGGGGATTGAATATTATATACATAAACCGATTAACCGCATTGAAATCTTGAACGTCATTCAAAAAGTCAAGGAGCGCATCGAGCTGGAAAGGTCGATCCATGACATACAATCTTCGCTGAACCGGCTCGTGAGTCTCGGCAGCGGACGAAAAAAACGGCTTTAGGGAAAAAAGCATTCAGGAAACGGGCGAATTTCTTCTTTCTGAACTCGGAATCGTCGGGGAGAGCGGGTCCCAGGATTTACTCGCCATCCTTCAGTATTTGTTTGATGATGAACAGACTTCATTATATGAAAAGGACTTTCCGCCGCTCAAACAGATTTTTCATCAGATTGCCGAGCAAAAGCTCGGGCCGGCTGCTTCACCCGTGGAGATCAACAGGGAGATTAAAGCGTCCGAGCAGCGGATACGGCGGGCGGTCAGCCATTCGCTAAACCATTTCGCATCACTCGGTTTAACAGATTTTTCAAATCCGCGGTTTGAAAGCTATGCGTCCCGTTTTTTTGACTTTACTGTCATCAGCAAAAAAATGAAAGAGCTGCAGAAAGACTCTGCCGCCGCCTTGCCGTCCGCCCGCGTCAACACGAAGAAATTTATTCAGGTTTTCTTTTTGGAAGCCAAGCGGTTGAGCGAAAGCGCCGGAAAAAGGGGTTAAAAAGAGCTTCCTCACCTTAGAGGAAGCTCTTCTGCATGCCGGTTACCCAGCGTATTCTCTTTTCAGCAGCGAAAACATGTATACGTCAATCAGTCTTCCTTTCGCTTTCTCGTAATCTCTTAGCAGTCCTTCCTTTTGAAAGGATAACGAGTTGAGGAGTTTGATTGAAGGCGTGTTTTCGGGCTCTACCTTCGCTTCGATCCGGTTGAGGTTCAAGCTTGTAAAGCCGTAGTCGATCAGCTTTTGAACAGCTTCGGAAGCAAAGCCTTTTCCCCAATGATTTCTCCCTAAGTCATAGCCGATTTCAGCTCTGCCGTTTTCCTGGTCGATCATATTAAAACCGCACGTCCCGATGACTTCATCCGTTTCTTTCACAATGATTGAAAAGCGGTTTGCCTGCCCTTCAAGGCTTAAATCATTGATCATTTGGATCATGTCCCGCGCCTGTGAGACGTCTGTAAAAGGCGTGATATTCATATATTTTGTGACTTCCGGATCTGACCAGTATTGACAGAGGACATCTGCATCTTCCAATTCCATTTTTCTCAAAGTCAATCTTTCTGTATAAAGGGTTTCCATGTTCTTGCCTCCAAGTTCCGTATTATTAGGAATGTGAAAGGACCATTCATCGATTTGCGCATCATTCATGTTCATAGAATAAAAAGTAAACTGTTATCGGGAAACGGAGGGATAAATCCCTTTTTTATCTAAAATGGAAAGTGCAATTTCGGCAGCGGAGCTTCCGGCAGCCCGTTTTTCACCTTGAATATGAACAGCAAAGAAAAAAGTATTATCGGCAGTTTCTACATACCCGATAAACCAACCGGCATGGAGTTCCCCGTTGATTACCGAGGTTCCGGTTTTACCGGATAAAACCCTGCCATTTGATTCCTCTAAACGTATCGAATCTTTCACAGTTTCAATATTAGACTGTTTAAAATCAAATTCGTTATCATAAAACTTTTTTAATATATTGACCTGTTCAAGTGGAGAAATTTGAAGAGAGCCATCCAGCCAATAATCGGCCGGGACTGAAAAATCCTCATTTCCATAATGTATAGATTTGAGATAATGACGTAAATGATCCTCCCCAATTTGCCGGTCCAATTTTTGGAAATACCATGTTGTGGAGCTGCTCATCGCAGAGAATAAATCCTGGTCTTGATTCCATTCTTTATACGGATATTGAGTCCCATCCCAAGTCATGTGAGAGTCGTTCTTCGTGATGATCCCGGATTCCAGTGCGAGCAATGCGCTAAACACCTTGTAGGTGGAAGCAGGTGCGAATCTGGAGGTGCTTTCTTTCCTATTGTATATTGTATACTTTTTCCTATTAGAATTAAACAGGACAAAGCCCCCTGAGGCTGAAAATTTATCAAAAAAAGTGCTGTAATCTTCGTATTCTACATTGGTGCCGGGTAAAAAGCGTGTTTCTTTTTGCATGGCCAATATAGACACAGAAGGAGTACCGGCTAATATGGCCCCAAGAACAAGAGTGAACACTAAGGCGCTTTTCGCCTTTAGCAAAGGTGATGCCGTCTGAAAGTTGACAACTGTAACAATCCGTCTTTTGATATGTTTGTATGAGCTGCTGAATTCAGAAGCGGCTAACAAAGACGATGTTCTTTGCTTAATTGAAGTGAATTTTAAAATCACCTCGCCATATTTGAGGTGCAACTTTTTATCAAGCGTTTTTAATACGGCAAAGTCGCAAGAAATCTCCATCTCCGTTTTCGCTTCCTTTGATAAATACCATACGAGAGGATTAAACCAATAGACGATTTTCAACAGGCAAAGAAAATAGTTGATAAGCATATCTTTTCGTTTGCAATGGTACAGTTCATGAAGCAAAACACATTTCATTTCGTCGGCTGAAAACATTGAAATATCTTTTGGCAAGATAATATATGGACGAATGACCCCAAATGTAATGGGGGATTTTATCAATGGAGAACGGCCCAAAATGACTTTTTGATGAAAGCGTATTTCCTCTTTACATGTGTGAAAAAGGGATAATAGCTCTTTGTTGTTAACAATTTGCAGGTTCTTTTTTATTTTGCCGATTTTTAGATTGCTATAAAGAGTAGCCAAAAGCATAACGGCAACGCCCAATATCCAAACTGCGAAAAAGGCTGAATCTATCATTTTGGAAGACGATTGTTCAATCGACATCGAAAAGTCCTGCACCCAGTTTACATGTTGGCCGATTGCTTCTGTCGTCTTGTCTGTGGAGTGGGATTGGGATAATGCCGATTGAGCTCCTCCTAAATTCAGAATCCAGTCAAAATGATGGCTTTTTAGAAAATGAAAGGGGATAAAAGGAGCGATCAATGCCAAAAGAGAAATCACGCTAATATAATAGTGGGTGCCTACAGTGATTTGAGTCCTGAGCAGTTTTTTAATGAGTATGATGATAGAAAAAAACAGAGACAATAGAATTTGACTAACCAAAAAGGGAATAAAGAAAGAACTGCTCATTTCATTCCTTCTTTCTGTTCTTATGTTCTTCTAATATTTGATACAATTCATTAATTTCTTCACCTGACAGCTGATCATTCTCCAAAAAGTTTAATACCATCGAATTAAGAGTTCCATTGTAAAACCGGTTTAAAAAACTGTGACTCTTAACCTCTATATAATCACTTTCGTCTATATTTGGTGTGTAAACGAAAACCCGTCCTTCTTTATGGTGGTTTAATGCGCCTTTTTTAATGAGGCGCAGCAGCATGGTTTGGATGGTTTTAGGGCTCCATGTACTGGTTTTGGATAACTCTTTAATTACCTCATTGGTATTGATCGAAGAATGCTTCCAGATGACTTTCATCACTTCTAATTCCGCATCAGAGATTTGAGGTATTTTTTTCATTTTAATCATCCTATACTTACAAATGTAATACTCTCATTATAGGTTTGCCATTTTAAGAAGTCAATTTAACTGGAGTGAACATGCAGTTTCTGCATTTTTAATTCCATCACTTCCCTCCGTTCATTTGTCCCCGGTGGAAACGAGGTCATCATTTCCTTCCGAAAAAACGGTTGCATTTAAATCTTACATATGTAATACTTTCAAAGACTACATTTGTAAGATTTGATGTTTGAGTCGGCTGAAAGATCGTACGTACCAATTATTGTTTCGTGATCGTTCAAGCCATAACACTGTAGGGATAGTGGAAAGAGTGCTTCAGCTGGTTACGATCAATCAAATATTCAAACGGAGGGAGACGATTTTGATGAAATTATGGTTCAGTACTTTAAAACTGAAAAAGGCTGCAGCAGTGTTGCTTTTCTCTTGCGTCGCGCTTGCAGGATGCGCTAACAATCAAACGAATGCCTCGCAACCTGCCGAGAAGAATGAAAAGACGGAGATGAAAGATGATTTTGCAAAACTTGAGGAACAATTTGATGCAAAACTCGGGATCTTTGCATTGGATACAGGTACAAACCGGACGGTAGCGTATCGGCCGGATGAGCGTTTTGCTTTTGCTTCGACGATTAAGGCTTTAACTGTAGGCGTGCTTTTGCAACAGAAATCAATAGAAGATCTGAACCAGAGAATAACATATACACGTGATGATCTTGTAAACTACAACCCGATTACGGAAAAGCACGTTGATACGGGAATGACGCTCAAAGAGCTTGCGGATGCTTCGCTTCGATATAGTGACAATGCGGCACAGAATCTCATTCTTAAACAAATTGGCGGACCTGAAAGTTTGAAAAAGGAACTGAGGAAGATTGGTGATGAGGTTACAAATCCCGAACGATTCGAACCAGAGTTAAATGAAGTGAATCCGGGTGAAACTCAGGATACCAGTACAGCAAGAGCACTTGTCACAAGCCTTCGAGCCTTTGCTCTTGAAGATAAACTTCCAAGTGAAAAACGCGAGCTTTTAATCGATTGGATGAAACGAAATACCACTGGAGACGCCTTAATCCGTGCCGGTGTGCCGGACGGTTGGGAAGTGGCTGATAAAACTGGAGCGGCATCATATGGAACCCGGAATGACATTGCCATCATTTGGCCGCCAAAAGGAGATCCTGTCGTTCTTGCAGTATTATCCAGCAGGGATAAAAAGGACGCCAAGTATGATGATAAACTTATTGCAGAGGCAACAAAGGTGGTAATGAAAGCCTTAAACATGAACGGCAAATAAAAACATTGCGATGAATCCGTCAAAACATCATCTTACATAAAGTCACTTGGTGATCAAGCTCATATCATTGTCCGGCAATGGTGTGGGCTTTTTTTGTTTTCTATCTTTAAAGATCATGTGAAGAAAAACGGGAAAATCGGTCTGCGGGAAAGGACCGGGTTTTTGTCGAAATCATAGGCGAATGGGTTGGATTGTGACAAAATTCGACACATCTATTGGCGGTGCGACTTGATGGACCATCAACCGCGTCTCTCCTCCTGTTTACAATACTTTACAGTTCGTTAATAAACTCTGCCTATAATAGAACCGATCAATCATTTGTATAGAGAGGGGTAATACGAATGACACATGAAGGACCGCTGGAGGAATGGATGAAAAAGCTGAGCGAGGAAAGCCTCAAGGACAATACGTTTGACCGCCGCCGTTTTATTCAAGGGGCCGGCAAAATAGCCGGGCTTTCGCTCGGACTTGCAATTGCGCAATCGATGGGGGCAATGGAAGTCAATGCAGCACCGACATTCTCCGAATATCCGTTTACACTTGGCGTAGCATCGGGAGATCCGCTTTCTGACAGCGTCGTGTTGTGGACAAGGCTGGCGCCCGATCCGCTAAACGGGGGCGGGATGCCGAATGAAGCTGTATCCGTGAAATGGGAGATCGCGGAAGACGAACGCTTCCGCCGTATCGTCAAACGGGGAACCGAAAAAGCGACACCGCACCTTGCACATTCGGTACATGCTGAGGTATCCGGACTGAAACCGAATCATGTGTACTATTACCGCTTTAAATGCGGCAGCCAGCTGAGCCCCGTCGGCAAGACAAAAACGCTTCCGGCGGCAGGGGCAGATGTTGCTACATTCACATTCGCTTTTGCTTCATGCCAGCAGTACGAACACGGCTATTATACCGCCTATCAGCATATGGCGAAGGAAAAGCTCGATCTTGTGTTTCATCTCGGCGACTATATTTATGAGTACGGTCCGAATGAATATGTTTCAAAAACAGGCAATGTCAGGACACACAGCGGTCCTGAAATCATGTCGCTGCTTGATTACCGAAACCGCCATGCCCAATACCGTTCAGATGCAAACTTGAAAGCCGCGCATGCCGCTTTCCCGTGGGTTGTCACATGGGACGACCATGAAGTGGAGAACAACTATGCGAATGTCATCCCTGAAAAAGGCCAGTCAGTAGAAGCGTTTATTAAACGGCGCGCCGCCGCATACCAAGCTTATTACGAGCATATGCCGCTCCGCCGCAAATCCCTGCCGAACGGTCCTGATATGCAATTGTACCGGAATTTTTCCTATGGAAATCTGGCGGACATTAGCGTGCTTGATACCCGTCAGTATCGCGATGACCAAGCCAATGGAGATGGCAATAAGCCTCCTTCTGATGAATCGAATGATCCGAAGCGGACACTGCTTGGAGCCGAACAGGAGGCTTGGCTGTTTGACAACCTGAGTCGTTCCGGGGCGCACTGGAACATCATTGCACAGCAGATTTTCTTTGCGCAATGGAACTTTGGGACAAGCGCGGCGCCGATTTACAGCATGGATTCGTGGGACGGATACCCCGCTCAGCGCAAGCGGGTGATCGACTTCATCAAATCTCAAAAACTGAACAACATCGTCGTCCTCACCGGTGATGTGCATGCCAGCTGGGCAAATAACCTGCTCGTTGACTTTGACAATCCAAAATCGGACATCTTCGGTGTGGAATTCGTCGGGACGTCGATTACATCTGGAGGAAACGGCGCTGATAAAAGAGCGGATACGGATAAGATTTTATCGAACAATCCTCATATAAAGTTTTTCAATGATTACCGCGGCTATGTGCGCTGTACGGTCACACCGGAAGAATGGCGGACAGATTACCGCGTGGTCCCATATGTGACAGAACCGGGTGCCGCGATTTCGACAAGAGCTTCCTATGTTTATCATAAAGACTACACAGGGCTGAAACGGACCGCTTCTAACATTGTGCCTGGAGGCGTGAAGAAGTCAAACGAAGTCGAAGAAGACCGTTTCCTCGCACATACAAGAGCCCATCAGAAGCAAGTGAAGCAAAAGGAGAAAAAAGTAACCCAGTAATCAATGAAAGGATGACAGCAAAATGCTTTCAAATATCGGTATTCCGGGTCTCATCCTGGTTCTGGTAATTGCGCTGATCATTTTCGGGCCTTCAAAGCTTCCGGAAATCGGCCGGGCTTTTGGAAAAACGCTGACCGAATTCAAAAGTGCGACAAAGTCTTTAGTATCTGCCGATGACAATGAGATCGGACAAGAGACTAATGTGAAAAAGCAAAGCGATCCATCGGCAAAATAGATGATCAATAGAGCGGGCGGGTGAACCCGTCTGTTCTTTTTTTCTGTTTAGCATGTGAAGGGGAGGAAGTCGAAGGTGAAAAAAAGGGAAACACATTTGATTGCCCATCTTGAAGAGCTGCGCCAGCGAATCATTAAAACGCTTCTGACGTTTATTCTGTTTCTCATCACCGGCTTTTTGTTTGTTCAGGACATCTATGACTGGCTGATCAGAGACCTTGATGAAAAGCTTGCTGTACTGGGGCCGGGGGATATTCTTTGGGTTTATATGATGATTGCGGGGGTGCTGGCGATCGCAGCCACCATACCGGTGGCCGCTTTTCAGACATGGCGGTTTGTGGCGCCTGCGCTGACCGACCGCGAACGGAGGGCGGCATTATTTTATATTCCGGGGCTGTTCACTTTTTTTATTTTAGGGATTGTATTCGGTTATGTTGTGCTCTTTCCGCTCGTTCTTCAGTTTTTAATCGGATTATCCGCCGGCCATTTTCAAACGATGTTTACGGCGGAGCATTATTTTCGCTTTATGATGAACCTGACACTGCCATTCGGGTTTTTGTTTGAAATGCCCCTCATCGTGATGTTTTTAACGAGCCTCGGGATTTTAAATCCGGCCAAGCTCAGTAAAATGAGAAAAATTTCTTATTTTTCGCTGATCGTCGTATCAGTTGTGATCACGCCGCCCGATTTTATCTCGGATGTGTTGGTGATCGCCCCGCTGCTTGTATTATACGAATTAAGCATCTCTTTATCGGCATTGATTTACCGGAAAAAAACCGCTGTGCAACCAGGGGCTGAGGCCCAAGGCTGAAGACGGACCGTGTCTTCAGTCTCTTTTTTTTTTGCTTGATATAAAAAAATCAGAAAATAATGATATTGACAATTTGTTTATTTGTCTTACAATTAAACAAAAAGATGAATGGAGGGGTTTTCTAAAACAGAAACATCGCATTTCAACTGAATGATAACGCTTTCTCAGGAAATGAACGACAGGGGGATGACGGAGATGAGTCAATTACGGAAGGCGCCGGAAGGCATATTAGGTTTCCCGGTGGCACCCTTCAACAAGGAAGGAAAACTGGAGGAAGAAGCACTTTACGAAAACATCCGCTTTTTATTGGATGAAGGGCTTGAGGCGGTTTTTATCGCTTGCGGCTCAGGAGAATTTCAGTCTCTCAGCGCAAAGGAATATGAGCAAATGGTCGAAATTGCCGTCTCGGCGGCGGGCGGGAAGGTGCCTGTTTACACAGGAGTGGGCGGCAACTTGAGCACCGCTTTGGAATGGGCGCGGATTTCCGAGGAAAAAGGGGCTGACGGCTATCTGATTCTCCCGCCATACTTGATACACGGAGAGCAGGAAGGCCTCTATCAGTATACGAAAACAATCATTGAAAGCACGGATTTAAACGCCATCATTTATCAGCGAGACAATGCGGTTTTGACACTTGAACAGATTCAGCGGCTGACCGATCTCGAGCAGCTTGTCGGGCTCAAAGACGGCATAGGGGATATGGCGTTGAATATCAGTTTGTCGTATACGATAGGAGACAGGCTGGGCTGGCTCAACGGAATGCCGATGGCTGAAGTCACGATGCCGGCCTATGCTCCGATTGGCTTCACGTCGTATTCTTCGGCGATATCCAATTATATTCCTCATATTTCAAGGATGTTTTATGAGGCATTATTAAACGGCAACGACCAGCTTGTCAAAGAGATTTATGAGCATGTCATCATGCCGATTAACGAGATCCGCAAACTTCGGAAGGGCTATGCCGTGTCTTTGATCAAAGCCGGTATGGAAATCATGGGCCTTCATGTGAAAAACACGGCGAGACCGCCGATCGTTCCGGTGGAAAAAGAACATTGCCGGCAGCTCGAAAACATTCTGAAAAACGCGATGGGGCGTTATCCGAAAACGACCGCTGCCCTATAAACAAAAGGAGGAATTTGAAGATGTCTGTTGCAGCTGAAAATAAAACGTATTTTAACTTTATCAACGGCCGCTGGGTGAAGGCTGAATCGGGCGGGATGGAACAGAGCTTGAACCCGGCAGATACACGGGATATCGTCGGGCTTGTGCAAAAATCTTCGATTGCGGATGTAGACCGGGCGGTTGAAGCGGCCAAGCAGGCCAAAAAGGCTTGGAGAAAGCTGTCGGGAGCGGAGCGCGGTCAATTTCTTTACAAGGCCGCTGATATCATGGAACAGCGCCTCAATGAAATTGCCGAGTGTGCGACGCGTGAAATGGGGAAAACACTGCCTGAAGCAAAAGGAGAAACAGCGCGGGGAATCGCGATTCTCAGATACTATGCCGGAGAGGGAATGCGGAAAACGGGCGATGTGATTCCCTCCACCGACACATCCGCTTTCATGTACACCGACAGGGTGCCGCTCGGTGTCGTCGGCGTCATCTCGCCTTGGAATTTTCCCATTGCCATCCCAATTTGGAAAATGGCGCCTGCCCTCATCTATGGAAACACGGTCGTCATCAAGCCGGCTACAGAAACCGCAGTCACCTGCCTTAAAATTATCTCGTGCTTTGAAGAAGCAGGGATTCCGTCAGGCGTGGTCAATGCGGTGACAGGGCCAGGATCATCGGCCGGCCAAAGGCTTGCCGAACACCCGGATGTGAACGGAATTACATTTACAGGGTCGAACCAAACCGGAAAAATTATCGGCCGGACGGCGTTTGAAAGAGGGGCGAAGTATCAGCTTGAGATGGGCGGCAAAAACCCGGTGATCATAGCAGATGACGCCGACCTTGATAGTGCGGTTGAAGCGGTCATCAGCGGAGCGTTTCGGTCGACGGGTCAAAAGTGTACGGCGACAAGCCGCGTCATCGTCTTAAACGGTGTTTATAACCGGTTTAAAGAAAAGCTGCTTCAACAAACAAAAGAAATTACAATCGGCGACAGCTTAAAAGAAGATGTCTGGATGGGACCGATTGCGAACAAACAGCAGCTTGACAACTGCCTGTCCTATATTGAAAAAGGAAAGCAAGAAGGAGCGGACCTCATTTTCGGCGGCGATAGGCTGGCAGATGGAAAATACGAAAACGGCTATTATATCAGGCCAGCCATTTTTGACAATGTCACTTCCGGCATGACGATTGCCCAAGAAGAAATTTTCGGCCCGGTCATCGCATTAATCAAGGCGGATACACTTGAGGAAGCTTTGGAGACGGCCAATGACGTCAAATTTGGCCTGAGCGCCTCCATTTTTACGCAAAACATCGGCCGGATGCTGTCATTCATAGATGAAATTGAAGCGGGGCTCATTCGCGTCAACGCCGAAAGCGCCGGTGTCGAACTGCAGGCGCCATTCGGCGGCGTTAAACAATCGAGTTCACATTCACGGGAACAGGGGGAGGCAGCAAAAGAATTTTTTACAGCTGTGAAAACCGTATTTGTCAAACCGTAAATCAATCGTTTCGGTACAAATGAATAAAGGAGAAGATGCTATGAAAAAAAATCGTGCAGCCTCCCCCCATACCGCGGGGAAAAGAAGTTCTGTCCGCTGGTTTGTCGTGTCTATGCTGTTTCTCGTCACATCCATTAATTATGCCGACCGTGCGACACTCTCGATCGTCGGCGATTCTGTGCAGCATGAGCTTGGGCTGAGTTCGGTGGCGATGGGGTATGTCTTTTCCGCATTTGGCTGGGCGTATGTTGTCGGCCAAATTCCCGGAGGCTGGCTGCTCGACCGCTTTGGTTCGAAAATCATCATCGCCGCCAGCATCTTCTTTTGGTCATTGTTTACCCTTTTGCAGGGAACGCTTGGCTTTTTCGCCGCGGGAACGGCCGTTATCCTTTTATTTGCGCTCCGGTTTCTCGTCGGTCTGTCAGAAGCGCCGTCCTTCCCGGGCAACGGCCGGGTGGTGGCTTCCTGGTTTCCAAGCTCTGAACGCGGAACAGCATCGGCGATCTTCAACTCGGCGCAGTACTTTGCACTTGTCATTTTTTCACCGCTGATGGGGTGGCTCGCCCACTCATTCAGCTGGCATACGGTTTTTGTCATTATGGGTGCTCTGGGGATTGCGATGTCGTTTATTTGGCTGAAAACGATTTACGAACCCAAAAAACACCCGAGAATCAATGCCGCCGAACTGGCGTACATCGAAGAAGGCGGCGCGCTTGTCTCGATGGATGAGGGAAAGAACGCGGAAAAGAAGGAAAAGGAGTCCCAATGGCCTTACATTAAGCAGCTTTTAAGAAGCAGGATGCTGCTCGGGGTGTATATCGCCCAATACTGCATCACAACGTTGACCTATTTCTTTCTGACCTGGTTTCCGGTCTATCTCGTTCAGGCACGCGGCATGTCGATCCTTGAAGCGGGTTTTGTCGCATCGCTTCCTGCAATCTGCGGATTTTTAGGAGGATTGCTGGGCGGGTTCGTGTCAGACTTCCTTTTGAAAAAGGGCTGCTCAATAACGGTTGCCAGAAAAACGCCGATCATCCTCGGCATGCTGATGTCCTGCTCGATGATCGTATGCAACTATGCAGATTCATCTTGGCTGGTCGTTTCCATCATGTCGCTTGCCTTTTTCGGAAAAGGATTTGGCGCGCTGGGCTGGGCGGTTGTGTCAGATACCTCGCCAAAGGAGTGTGCCGGCTTGAGCGGCGGCATCTTCAACACCTTTGGAAATATTGCGTCCATCACGACACCGATTATCATCGGATATATCGTGAATGCGACAGGCTCATTTAACGGAGCGCTTGTGTTTGTCGGTGCCAACGCGATTGCCGCGGTATTAAGTTATCTGTTTCTCGTCGGGCCGATCAAGCGCATCGAACTGCAGAAAGAGGAAGACCCTGCGGACACCACTTTATCCATATGAAATGTAAGCGCTTTAATAAGAGGGAGGCTAAATCGATATGAATACAAACATTCATCAGCATGTAAAAGAGGAGAAAGCATCGCAAACACCGTCAATTGCTGATATGCAGGTCATACCCGTGGCAGGGCGCGACAGTATGCTTTTGAATTTAAGCGGAGCTCACGGCCCCTTTTTCACACGGAATATCGTGATTTTAAAAGATTCATCAGGCGCTCTCGGTGTCGGCGAAGTTCCGGGCGGCGAACGGATCCGCCAGACGCTGGAGCAGGCGAAGCCGCTTGTCATCGGTCAGCCGCTCGGCGCTGTTCAATCGATTTTGCAGTCTGTCAGGCGTCGTTTTAAAGACCGGGATGCCGGAGGACGCGGGATGCAGACCTTTGACCAGCGGACGACAATACACGCAGTGACCGCATTGGAAGCGGCTTTGCTCGATTTGCTCGGGAAATTTCTCGGTGTCCCTGTAGCGTCGCTCTTGGGGGAAGGCCAGCAGCGGGAAAAAGTGAAGATGCTCGGCTATTTGTTTTACATCGGCGACCGAAAGCGCACAACGCTTCCCTATATTAGTGAGCAAGAGGCAAGTGACGATTGGTTCCGCCTCCGCCGCGAAGAAGCCTTGACACCCGGGGCGATCGTCCGTCTTGCTGAAGCAGCTCAAGAACGATACGGTTTTCATGATTTTAAATTAAAAGGCGGCGTCCTTTCGGGAGAAGAAGAAATCGAGGCGGCATCCGCTTTGGCAAAACGGTTTCCCGAGGCGAGAATCACCCTTGACCCGAATGGCGCGTGGTCATTGGAAGAAGCGATTGCGCTTTGTAAGGGAAAACGGGATGTGCTCGCCTACGCGGAAGACCCTTGCGGAGCGGAAGCCGGATACTCGGGTCGGGAAATCATGGCCGAATTCCGCCGTGCGACAAGCATTCCGACAGCGACGAATATGATTGCGACAGACTGGCGGCAAATGGGGCACGCGATACAACTGCACGCTGTTGATATACCGCTGGCAGATCCGCATTTCTGGACGATGCAGGGATCTGTCCGCGTTGCCCAAATGTGCCATGAATGGGGGCTGACGTGGGGTTCTCACTCCAATAACCATTTTGACGTCTCATTGGCCATGTTCACCCACGTTGCCGCAGCAGCTCCCGGCGACATCACGGCGATTGATACGCATTGGATTTGGCAGGATGGACAGCGTCTGACAAAACAGCCTTTTTCAATTGCTGACGGATATGTCCAAGTTCCTGATCAGCCGGGGCTCGGCATTGAAATCGACATGGAACAGGTGGAAAAAGCAAATGAACGGTATGAGAAAATGAAAGCAGGCGAGCGGAATGATGCCGTTGCCATGCAGTTTTTGATTGAAAATTGGCGTTTCGACCCTAAACGTCCTTGTCTTGTTCGTTAATTGCGGAAACAGCGGTTTGAGAGGCCCCTAGCCGACATTGTCATACGCGATATTTTGTCTTACAATATGAACAACTGAAAGGGGGCCCACAGTCGTGGAAGAAGATATGGAAACATTGCAGGTCGAATCAGTCAATCGCAAGACATTGGCGAAACAGGTTGTAGAACGAATCGTCCATTTATTATCAAGCGGCCAATTGAAACCGGGGGACAAACTGCCGACGGAGATCGAGCTCATGGAAAAACTGAATGTGAGCAGACCCGTTCTCCGCGAAGCTTTAATATCACTCGAAACGCTCGGAATTATTAAAAGAAAAACCCGGGACGGCACGTATTTTAATGATAAAATTGGCATCCAGCCGTTTTCTGTCATGCTGGCTTTGGCGGTTGATAATTTGCCGGCCATTATTGAAGCGAGGATGGCGCTGGAACTCGGGCTTGTCACGATCGCCGCAGAAAAGATCAATGACAGTCAGCTCGAAAGGCTGCAGGAAACGATCGATATCATTGCAAACAGCACGGATAATCATTATGGAGAAGCAGATAAAGAATTTCACCGGATTATCGCTTTGAGCGCGAACAACCCGGTGCTTGAGGGCATGATTCAATCACTCTTGATCACACACGCCAAAATCGACAGCCAGATTCCATACAGGGAAAGGGACCGGACTGTCGAATATCATACGAATATTTTGAAAGCCCTTCAACAAAGGGACCCATATCAAGCCTATCACCATATGTATGAGCACTTAAAATTTGTACGTGACAAAATACTGAATGGTCTTCGTGATGAAAAAAACAATCATTAAGTTGTTTGACAGCGCTTTCTAACATGTGCCGCAGCGGGAGAAGGGCTGTGGAAAGGCGCTGATCGAAAAGGGGAGTTGATCAATACTTATGCTTGTCAATCAAACTGAAACCCCGCTGTACATTAAGGTGAACGAAAAAGACAATACCGCAATCATCGTCAATGCCGGCGGACTGCCGAAAGGGACGGTGTTTCCTTGCGGGCTTAAACTGCAGGAGCGGATACCTCAAGGTCATAAAGTGGCTTTAACGAACATTACACAGGGCGGAGCCGTTATTCGCTACGGTGAGGTTATCGGCTATGCCGTCAAACCAATCGAAAAAGGTGGGGGGATTTCCGAGTCGCATATCATGCTTCCGGAAGCTCCGCCGCTCGATGAACTGCCCATCGCCAACAAAGTTCCAAAACCCGCTCCCCCTCTTGAAGGGTACACATTTGAAGGATACCGGAATGAAGACGGGAGCGTCGGCACGAGAAACGTGCTTGGCATTATGACAAGCGTGCAATGCGTCGCAGGCGTTCTCGATTACGCAGTTAAACGAATTAAAGAGGAACTGCTTCCAAAATATCCGAACGTTGACGGTGTCGCTGCATTAAATCATCAGTACGGCTGCGGTGTGGCGATTAATGCACCGGAAGCCAAAATCCCGATCCGAACGATTCAAAATATCGCCAGACACCCTAATTTCGGCGGGGAAGCGATGGTGATCGGACTCGGCTGCGAGAAGCTCCTTCCGACGAGGATAGAGCCGGAAGGAGACGCTGAAAACATTCTTTCATTGCAGGAACGGCGAGGGTTTGAGCAAATGATACAATCGATTATGGAAATGGCCGAAGAGCGCTTAAAAAGGCTGAATGAACGGAAGCGGACAACATGTCCCGCTTCAGACCTGGTGATTGGCCTTCAGTGCGGTGGCAGCGACGCTTTCTCAGGAGTGACCGCAAACCCCGCGGCGGGATATGCGGCCGACTTACTCGTCCGGGCAGGGGCCACGGTTTTATTTTCGGAAGTCACCGAAGTCCGCGATGCCGTTCATCTCTTAACACCGCGCGCTGTCAATGAAGAAGTCGGTCGCGCCCTGATTCGGGAAATGGCTTGGTATGACCGCTATCTGGAAAGAGGCGAATCAGACCGAAGCGCCAATCCGTCGCCAGGGAACAAAAGGGGCGGGCTGGCAAACGTGGTTGAGAAATCGCTCGGCTCGATCGCGAAATCGGGAAGCAGCCCGATCAATGCCGTACTCGCGCCAGGTGAAAGGGCTGTACAGAAGGGACTCACTTTTGCAGCGACACCTGCAAGCGATTTTGTATGCGGCACCCTGCAACTGGCTTCGGGCATGCATTTGCAAGTATTTACAACCGGAAGAGGAACGCCGTACGGCCTTGAAATGGCTCCGGTTATGAAAGTGGCAACCCGGCAGTCATTATCAGAAGATTGGCGCGATTTAATCGACGTTAACGCCGGACGGATCGCAACAGGTGAAGCTTCAATAGAAGAAGTCGGCTGGGAAATTTTCAGGACGATCCTTAACGTCGCAAGCGGAAGGAAAACATGGGCGGAACATTGGGGGCTCTCCAATGACTTGTGTTTGTTCAACCCCGCGCCTGTGACTTGATCGAAAAGCACCTTGATAAGGTGCTTTTTTAATTGTGAACTCGTTTTTAACAAGAAGTATAAAGTGGTTCTTTTTTCATATTTCCTCTTTGGTAAACTAAACCGCAGTACCTTTCGGAGCCTTGGCGCATCAACCATACTGCCTGTTTTTTCAGAGGGCCGGCATACGATTTGCAGGGTGGTGATTCTTATTTCCTATTTATCTAATTTATTCCATGTTGTAACATAAAAAAGTATCATTTTCAAGCATGTCATTCGCATTAAAATGAAGTGCTTGCAGCTTAACTTAAAAGCCCTTGGAGGTTTAATAAAATGAAAAAGATGATGATATTGTGTTTTTCTATAATACTAATCTTTACAGGAGGATGCAGTATGAACGACAGCCAAAACGGCAAGAACGGCAATCAAGAAGAAGCGGTCAAGCCGAAAGATATGGACCCGAAAGACCTCCCGCAGGTTCCGGCGTTCCAAAATGAGAAAACAAGAGAATACATGGCATCAACAAAGGAAGTCGAGCCGGGCTATTATTTGCTTGAGTCTAAACTGAAAGGGTTTACGATGTTGTTTCCGGAGGATGGGGAGTATGAAGCAGAGCTATCCTCAAATAATGGAAAGAACATAGAGAGCCTCGCCTTTAATAGCTATGACAAAAAAACAAATATTGTTCTTAATGCTCAAGTTAAGTATTATTCTCAGCAATCGTATGTTAATAAACCCAAAACGATGCTTGAAATTATTAGCGGACA
This sequence comes from Bacillus sp. PK6-026, assembly GCF_054161455.1. Classification (NCBI taxonomy): domain Bacteria; kingdom Bacillati; phylum Bacillota; class Bacilli; order Caryophanales; family Bacillaceae; genus Bacillus; species Bacillus sp. PK6-026. Next base: position 268,858 of record NZ_CP096418.1, read on the forward strand.
GAATGGATACAAAGGAAAATACCAAAAAATCGATCAGTCCGGAAAAGATATATATTTTGCTCATATGAAAGAGGTATTTGATGATATAGATCGAAAATACAATTTTTCATATAGTTATTTTGGTTATGTAAAGTCTATAGAAGAGGACTATTTAGGTGTTGAATATAACTTTACATTTGCATGCCATAAAGAAGATCAACCATGTTCCCTCTCAGAAGAAAAAGCGAGAAAAACCGCAAAGAAACTTGTTAATTCAATAACCTTCAGTACAGAAGGGGAAGAAAAATGAGGAATAAAAATTTATTTGAAAATGAGAATGTGAAACTGCGTTTAATAAATTTAGAATACAGCTATAAAGAAAGATTTGCATCTGAAAATGCAAATGAAGTGAAAAAAGCTAAAGAGGACTTTGTCGCTGATGTACGCAGAATCTATAAAGAAGAAACAAATAAAGAACTTCCCAAAGATATAAAAATTTATACCTCAAAGGAGATCTTACAGAATAAAGATTCTTCTGTTAAAAGCTCAGGCTATGATGGTACTGCTGTATATATTCAAGATAAAACTCATGACACCAATCAGCTTCAAATAATTTCTCAGGGAAGTGCTGATAATGAGGACTGGGTATATAACTTTTCAGGTCTTTTTCTGGGAATGGATGATAGTCAATACAAAGCAACTAAGGAATTTACCATCGAAACAAAGAAAAAAACGCAAGATGTAAAAAGTCTAAACACTTATGCAATGGGACATTCTCTTGCAAATAATAACCAAGTGCTAGTTCAGTTGATTGATGGTGAATTTGATGAAGTTTATGGAGTGAATGGAGCGCAAATCAGTGTTGACCATATTTTAAAAGCAGACTATAAACTTACTAATTATCTTAAAAGAAAATTCAGCACAATAAAAATCAGTGAAATTCCTAAAAATGATCTAAAAAAAGCCATCATCAAATACTACAACGACAAAGGCGTCACAGCCAACATCACCCAGCGCATTTCCAGTGACGATCCGCTCTACGGTGTCAGCGGGAAGGCTGATTTTATTACGTTCGGCGATGTGAAGATGACGAACACACACCCGGATATAAAAGGATTCCGAAGTGTCATTGATCATATTCCTGATGAAGATGTGAGCAAACTGAAAGGGTACTTTCAAAAATATGCTGCTGATTATCGAAAGGGCGGCATTCAGGGTTTTGCTGTGGAAGCAATCGGCGTAGATATGGATTTTTTAAACGGAATAATGAATGAAGAGGGTACAGCTCAGCAAATAGCATATTGCTTGAAACATCCGGCCCGCCTCTTGAATATGGTGGGTGCACTTGATAAAAAGCTGCCAGAGTTTAAAGCATTTTTTGCGAAAGTCAAGGCCTACAGCGGCCCTGTTCTCAATCAGCTTGAAGCAAACGGTTATATTGATGAAGCGAAAAAAAAGACCATTCAAAAAGACATTGCCGAAGTAGAGCGACTGACAGGAAGGCTTGACGTTTTATATGAAAAGATCAAATTTCTTGTCGACTGGAAGACTGTCATATTTACTCTAAATAATAGACAACTCTCTCAATCACTAATGAAAAATTTAATCGAATTTTATTCAACTTATAAAGCATTGGAAGAAGCCTTAGGCAAACTGGATCAAGACACAAAAGACCTTCTCAATCTTATTGGCGAAGGCCACAGCATCACCCCGCTTCTAAACGCCCTATCAAAAAAGAAAGGCATCAGCTACAAAGGAGGAGACATCTATTTTTCTAAGAAAGGCAAGGACGGAAAAGAGATAAAGGTCAATCTGTCATCTGCCATCAGGATTTACCAGGCGGGGATGGCTGCCATTTCAAAGATTGAGGCTGAAATTGAACGCTACCAACGTGTTTTCCACCATGAAATCCACGATCATTTCGCAATTAAAAAATCTGAGTTGACAAAAGCCATTCATGACATGGAAGCCAATCCTTCCCGCTACCAATTCGACATTCAGTTCAAGCTCGCCTCAGGCTTCGCCGGATCAAACGGAAAGCTGAATAAAATCGTCGTCCACGACTCGTACCACACGGCCCCGCTTCCTCAGTGCGACGGCGTCGTCAGCGAATTAAAAAAACAAACCTCCAGCAAAAAGAAATTTGTAAAAAGCATTCGCGCCAGCATTGAAAAATTGTTCGATGAAGATGAGCAAATTTCGGCGCTGTTTGATTTTAAGGCATAGGGGAGGGGGATTAAGATGGTAAAACCGTTATTGGAGGAAACTGAAACAGTTTCAGCGACATATATGTTTTTAAGCAGTATTTCAGCAAAGGATAAAGCGGCCCGGCTGAACGCGCCGCTGAAAAGCGTTTTAAAAGAACTGAAAGAATTTGATAAAGTGCTAAAAAGCGAAATCGAAGGGCAAAAAGGTATGATGATCACGAAAATTAAAGAAGAATTAGATCACAAAAGTGAAAACCGCAAAACCGTCATCACCCGGATGAAATCAGACAACGAGCAGTTTGCAAACAGTTATCATGACATGATTGAAACTTTGCGGAAGCAAAACGTAACACTTTACTATAAAAAGAATAAGCCCCTTGATCAATAAAAGATGACCCCTGACATCAGAGGTCATTTTTTTGTTCCAATGACTTGTGTTTGTACAACCCCGCGCCTGTGACTTGATCCGTGTTAGTGGGAAAGTAGATTGGTATCCGTCAATAGATCCGGAAGCTACAAGAGGATTCAACTAGAAATATAAATAATTTTTGTAAAAAACACACGTTTTTCAATTACAATGAGTGTAATTGCACGTGTGTTTTTATGTTGAAAAGGATGGGTGAACAAGATGCAGCGCATATTGCTTATTGAAGATGATCATTCGATCAGTGAAATGGTCGATCATTATTTAACAAAAGAAGGGTTTGAGGTCGTGCTTGCTTTTGACGGAGAAGAGGGCGTTCGCTTGTTTCAGCAGGGCAATTATGATGTGATTCTGCTCGACATCATGCTTCCTAAACTGAACGGGATGGATTTTCTGAAATTGATCCGTGAACAGAGCAAGGTCCCGGTTTTAATGATTTCTGCAAAAGACGGGGATGTCGATAAAGCGCTGGGGCTGGGTTTTGGTGCGGATGATTATATTGCCAAGCCGTTTTCGATGATCGAACTGACCGCAAGAATAAAAGCCGCCATTCGGCGCGCAACGCAGTATTCCGCCAGTGAGCCGGCAAATCAAAAACTACGTATTCACGAGCTTACGATTGATATAGAAAATGTATCCGTACAAAAAAATGGTGAACCGCTTCAGCTGACATCAACGGAATGGAAGATGCTGACCTTGTTTGTGACAAACCCTAAAAAAGTATTCACAAAAGAACAAATCTATCGTTCGGTTTGGAATGAGGATTATTTTGGCGATCAAAATATTATTAACGTCCATATGAGGCGCTTGAGGGAAAAGATAGAGGATGATCCTTCCTCTCCGCAATATATTAAAACACTTTGGGGCATCGGTTATAAATTAGGAGAGTTTTAGCATGATAATGTTATGGATTGGCATGCTGATGATTTTGGCTTCTCTCAATATCGTTCAATATAAAATGAAAAAACAGCGGGACCAAAACTTGAAGTACATCACGGAAAAGCTCAGTATGATGCTAAATGAGCAGGCGGCTGATCAAATTTTATTAGGAACGGATGATAAAGTACTGCGGGATCTGCTCGTGCAAATGAACCTGTTTGTTGAGGAGCGTCAACGCATAACAGCCCGCTTTGCAAAAACGGAGCAGTCAATGAAACGAATGCTGACCAATATGTCCCATGATCTGAAAACCCCGCTGACTGTTGTGCTCGGATATATCGAGGCGATTCAAAATGACTCGGATATGGAGGAAGAAGAGCGTGAAAGGCTGCTGGAAAAACTTTATCAAAAAACAGGAGAAATCATTCAGCTGATGAATTCTTTCTTCGACTTGGCCAAACTCGAATCAGAAGATAAGCAAATACTGCTCACGAAAATACATATTAACGAAATATGCAGAAAAAACATTCTCCAACACTATGATGCCGTTCAGGCAAAAGGTTTTAAAGCTGTCATCGACATCCCGGATACCCCGGTTTATGCACATGGAAATGAAGAAGCGCTTGACCGGGTTCTGCAAAACCTTTTATCAAATGCGATTCAATATGGTGCAGATGGAAAGCTGATCGGATTGTCCCTTACATATGATGACACGCAGATTGTTATTACGGTTTGGGACCGTGGGAAAGGGATTGGCGAGTATGATCAGCAGCGGGTGTTCGAAAGGCTGTACACCCTTGAGGAATCGAGAAATAAAGCGTTCCAGGGAAGCGGGCTCGGCTTAACAATTACAAAAAGGCTCATTGAGAAAATGGGAGGGGGCATCTCTCTCCAAAGCAAGCCGTATGAACGGACAGCGTTTTCCATCACGCTAAAACGAATGACCTATTAGCAAACGTAAGAATTTCTTAAGAAACAAGAAATAAAAAAGACAGCGTCCATCGCTACAATAGACACATAGCAAAGACAGGAAAGGGGAAACAGAGTTGACTTACATCGTACAAACAAGCGGGCTTACCAAGACATTCAAAGGTCAAGAAGTTGTGTCAAATGTAAGCATGCATATACGAAAGGGAGAAATATACGGTTTTCTCGGCCCGAACGGAGCCGGGAAAACGACCGTCATGAAGATGCTGACGAGCCTCGTAAAACCGACAAGCGGGGAAATCAATATTCTCGGGCATAAGCTGACAAATCAATCATACGAGATTCTCGGCAAAATAGGCAGCATGATCGAATACCCGATTTTTTATGAAAATCTGACAGCCAATGAAAATTTAAATCTGCACTGTGAGTATATGGGATATCACAATAAAGCGAAGATTCAGGAAGTGCTGGACATGGTGAATTTAAAAAATATCGACAGCAAACCTGTCAAAACATTCTCGCTTGGTATGAAGCAGCGTCTTGGAATCGCGCGTGCCATTCTTACCAAACCCGACTTGCTCATCTTAGATGAACCGATTAATGGCCTTGATCCCATCGGGATTAAAGAAATCAGAAACTTATTTCAAGTATTGAGCAAAGAATATGGAATGACATTGCTCATCTCAAGCCATATCCTGAACGAAGTAGAGCAGATTGCAGATACAATCGGAGTGATTCGGGACGGCAGGCTTGTTGAAGAAGTATCGATGGAAAGCGTAAGAGGCCGGAACACAGAGTACATTGAACTCGTGACGCCGAATCAATTGCGGGCTTGCTTTGTGCTTGAACATGAGCTTCAGATTGCTAATTTTAAAATACTAAATGATAAAACGATCCGAATTTATGATGCCGAAGCTTCTCAAACAGCCATTTCTAAAGCTCTGATTTTGAATGATATAGAAATTGAGTCCATGAATAAAAAGCATACTTCGCTTGAGGACTACTTCCTCAGCTTAATCAACGGCAATGCGGCCAGCGCATAAGGAGGCGGAGACACTTGCTGAATTTATTGAAAATCGAAATGAAAAAGATGAAGCTTGGCTGGTATGTACGCGGAGCCGCCTTTGCCAATTTCATCATCCTCGGTTTTCTGTGGATGGTGACCTTCACAGAAGGCAAGGATACGTTCCAAACGATTGATGAAACATTTCTTGTGATCGGCACTTTCGTCAGAGCGGTTTTTATCATTTTCGGAGCCGTGCTGATTTCAAAATTAATCATTTCAGAGTTTAAAAACAAGACAATACTTGTGATGTTTACGTACCCGATCAACCGAAAAAAACTGCTGGCTGCTAAACTGCTGATCGCAGCCGGGCTGACTTTCATTACGATATTGATATCAAATGCATGCGTTGCCGCTGCTTTTTTTCTGCTGAATTCAATCTATGGGGTCATCCCCGGCGAATTAACAGCTTATATGGTTTCTCAGCAGGCTCTGAAAATGATCGTTTTTGCTTTTGGCGCCGCAGGAACGAGTTTAGTGCCCATCTTTTTCGGAATGCGGAAGCACTCCGCTGCGGCAACGATCATTTCGTCTGTCGTGATCAGCATGTTGATCAGTTCCACAAGCCCGGACTTTTCCATTTCTTCAATTGTTTATATTCCTTTATCTCTGGCCGCTGTCGGTCTGATTTTTTCCTTTTTGGCAGTAAGGCGGATCGAAAAAATAGATGTATTTTAACGGAGTTGAAGTTCAATGCTGAATTTAATTAAATTGGAGTTTAAAAAAACGAAACTAGGGTGGTATTACAAAGGTGCAGTGATTGCAAATCTATGTATACTCGGTTTTTTATGCCTGATCGGATCGGAGGAAAAAAATCTTACTCAAGACCAAATGGCGATGGCTGACGCGGGATCCACGCTGCTGCTTCTCGGAACTTTTGTAAGGTCTGTGTTTATTGTCTTTGCAGGCGTGCTGATTGCCAAACTGATCATCGGAGAGTATAAAAACAGAACCATCACGGTCATGTTTACATATCCGGTCAGCCGAAAAAAACTGATCGCCGCAAAACTGCTGCTCACCGGCGGATTGACCTTCTTGACAATGATCGTGTCCGAACTGATTCTTGCGTTTATTTTCTCGCAGCTCAATGATGTCTATCAATTCAGCCCGGGAAAACTGACGCTGCAAGCCATTGGAAATGAGATTGGCAGTATGCTCATTTACGCTGCTTCTTCGACAGGGTTGAGTTTTATTCCACTATACTTTGGGATGCGCAAACAATCCGTTCCTGCCACTATTGTGACATCCTGCATTTTGATTGCGCTGATCGGTCAGCAAAGTCCTGGATTCTCAATTGCATCTATTATTTATATTCCTGTTTCATTGGCTGTACTCGGGATTGTTATTGCGTTTTGGTCGATCCGAAAAATTGACCGGGAAGATGTATTATAATGGATCAATTATATAGTGAAGGTGCAAATTGACGGATTCCAGGCATTTACCTATACTTGAAGAACTGAAACAACAAGGAAAACGGGTGAACATGTCATGGAATTTGAAATTCGCTATATTTCTTTTTACGTCATTCAGGTCGACGGCAAGGATGAGCAGGCCAACAAGCAATATAAACATTTTCAGACGCTGGATACAGAGGAATTTGAAACCAGCGAACTGAAGGATTTCTTAGACGGGGAATTGAAAAAAATCGTGAAGCGGAAAGCCGAACGCCATCCGAAATCAGAGCAGGTGCCGACGAAAATCGGCCGCTTCATCACAGAGCCGGGGCATGAGCTTGATTCTAATCCGAACTACAATCTGTTTCACAAAACAAAACTGGCGGAGACAAAGGAAGAATTCAATGAGCTGAGCGAACAGTTCGTCCGCACATACCTCGACACGAGCGCCGTCAGGGGAGGCGTTTTTTTGGTGGCGACAGCCGTACCGCGCAAATACTTCGATGATACATTTGTCTTTGTCATGAAGTGCGACTTTGAACCGAAGGTCGCTTCGATCGCCGATGAATCATCGCTGATCCGCAAGGTCGAAATGGCGATCACGACGAAAAACATGAAATCGATCCAGTATCCGCACATGCCTGAAGAGGGCATGACAGAGGAAAGCGAAGTGAAAATCCACCAGGCCTCGCACGCCCGCTACTTTGAAGACTTCTTAAAATTCGTCGAGTACGGCGAGTCGATGCCGGAAATCATGAAGTCCCAAGTGATGAACATGGTGCAGGAGCATGTGTACGAAGCATTTGAAGACAAAAGCGAAGAACTCCAGCAGTTTGAACATGATCTCGAAATCTGGGAAGCGAGCGAAAAGCGGGAGATTCAGGAACGCCTCGACACCCATCAAGTCATCGAAGCCTCCGCCCAGATCGTTGAGCATATGCCTGAGGCAGAGCTGAAAATGAAGCTGGGAGCAACCGAGATTAAAGGACTGCTGGCTGAATTCGGAGATTCGATCCACCTTGCCAAGGTAAACGGGCACTATGTCGCGCTGATAGAAGCCGAGACGATTTCCTTTGAAAAGGGCAGTTCTCCGGTGGAATTTTATAAACCTGAGGGACTGCATGAGGTGATTGAGCGGATACGGAATAAAAGTGACAGGGAAGATTAGAAATAAGGAAAGGCATCCGTTTTTTCGGATGCCTTTTGATTTTTCATCCAAATTGATGAGGGTGCTATGTAAATTACTGTTTAATAAGGTTAATATAAACATAATCAAGCCGATATAGGGATTATAGAAAGAATTGAGGAGAGGTACCCAATGCGTCTCAATAGTCAATACATCCGTACACAGCTGATGATTCAGAATATGTTGAAAAGGAATGCGGCTGATACAACTGTAAAAAATGTCTCTTCCGATATCACTGCCTTTGCGAAGAAGGCCAGCAGTCAAGCAGGAAGACCATCGAAGGAAAATTTGAGTAAGCTGAACTACTCAAAGGACAGTATTGTGAATCATGCCGAAGCTTTTAGGCGGGCATACGAAGCAGCAAATGATCAAACTGTGGAAGAAACGAAGATCAATGCCCAAAACCCCTATGAGTCAGAAAGTGATATCAGGAAAAAAATCTTAGATGAAAAATACAGCAAAATCAATGCAATGAACAAAACGAAACCTGATCCTTTAGGCTATATTAAGGATAAATACAAAAATTCCAATTCCCCTTATTTCAGAAATGACCTGTCGGCAGCAGAAAGACAAGCTGCATATGACAATGAAACTGAGTGGCTGTTCAAAGGAAAAGCGCAAAACTATAATATGCAGGATGCCGCGTTTCGAAATGTGAATTTTAATGGGGAAGTAGAGGCGGAGAATGAGAAAATATATCAGCGCAGCCAAGTCAACAAACAGCTTCAAGCGCTGCTGGATCAATATCATATTGCCATTCCTGCGGATACGGCGCTCACCTTTACAATTTCACCGATTGATTATCAAGTAAAAGTGAGCGGAACAGATGATGAGCAGCTCATCCATCAACTTGAACATATATTGCAATCAGGAGAAAACAGCAAACAGTTATTTCTGCATATCATGAAAAGCTTGAGCAGCGATTCAGCCCAATATTCCAAAGAAGCGCAGCAAAAGTATCACACGGTTCGCGAGATATATGAGGTGACAGGCTATCACCTGAAGGACTTGGAAGTGGTTGATGGCCGATATGTAACACCTGACGGCCGTGATTTGTTAGATGTGTATAAAGAAGAGCTGGAGAAGGACCCTGTCCAAAAGAAAACGGCTCATTTCGCAATCGCTCATTATGGAGCAGAGCTGAACAGACTTGCAGAAGCCGGATATGATTCTGTTCCGGATTTTATCTTATCTATTGACTACAGCAACGGATCTTTGCGGGATACAGGGCAAAAGAAAAGCTATGGAACCGGGGATACGGCTTGGCTAAGAGAATTAAAGCGCCGAACGGGTGTTAATTATTAGTTAGGCAGGAACATATGGGTTTCCTCTATCAGTTTGATTTTCTTAATAATTGAATTTTGCGTTGCGGGTCACCCTGCCACCTGTTAAAATAAGGATAACTTTAAAGAACGGAGGGATTTCCCAAATGGCATACATCAGATTCCGATTGAACTTTGTCCTCGCTAACTAAATCGTGAACAAAGTCTCTGCCTGTGTGCAGGGTAATCGGGATCAGTCTGCCTGTTTTTAGGGGACCCTTTATGCAATAACAGAGGGAGAGGCGTGGATTCCAGCGCCTCTTTTTTTGCCTTTAAAAATAGCTTATCTGAAGCTTGCCTTCAGTTTATTTGTCATATCTTTTTCCGTTTACTTTCCAGCGCAGGCAGACGACCTGTGCTTTTTTTTATTAAAAACCTTCAGTAAAGGGGAAAATCGTATATGACAATTGTAAATGAACAAATTGAACAAATATTAAAACTTGCGGAAAAACACGGCCTTCGGCTGAAACGAAAGCATGCGGAAATCAACGAGTCCGGCATGGATTTTCAAGTCGTCTTTGCCGAAGATGAAGCAGGCAAGAGATGGGTCTTGAGAAAACCGCGGCGCGACGATGTGATTGAAAGAGCAGTGTATGAAGGGAAAGTGCTGAAGCTGCTGCAAAACCATCTTCCCGCCGCTGTGCCGGATTGGCGCATTCATACTCCCGAACTGATTGCATATCCGGAGCTTCCGGGGGTTCCTGCCGCGGTCATTGACATGGAGGTGAAGAATTACGTATGGAACATGGATCATGAGCCTCCGGCTGAAACCTTTGTCAAGTCATTGGCGAAAACGCTCGCGCTATTGCACAGCATTGATCATAAAGCCGCAGAAGAAGCGGGCATGCATGTGATGAATCCGGATGGCGTCAGGCGGTCAAAAGCAGAGCAGATGGAACAGATCAAAAGAGAGCTCGGGGTTAGCGGCGAGCTCTGGGAAAGATGGCAAAAGTGGCTGTCCGACGACTCGTATTGGCCTGAACATACTGCGTTTATCCACGGCGACTTGCATCCCCCGCATATTTTAATTGACCAGCATCAGAGCATAACTGGGCTGTTGGATTGGACGGAAGCGAAAATCGCCGACCCGGCAAAAGACTTTCTTTTATACGAGACGATTTTAGGAGAAGCCGAAACCGCCCGGCTCATCTCTTATTATGAAAAAGAAGGGGGCCGGGTCTGGCCGCGGATGAAAGAGCATATTACAGAATTGCAGGCCGCCTACGGCATCGAAATCGGCATGTTCGCCCTGCAGACAAAACAAGAAGAGCACTTGAAGATGGCGCTGGACGCGCTTGGGGTCAGACAATAAAAAAAGGGCTGTCGATTTCGATCGACGGCCCGTTTCACATCATAATTTTTTCAATTATAGCAAAAAAAACCTTTTTTTCTTTCTCTGACAATTTGCCGAAGAGCTTGTCGATCAAGGCCTGGCGGTTTTCCACCATTTGTGCGGCGATCCTCGTTCCTTCTTGCGACAGTTCGATCCAGACGGTGCGCCGGTCATCGTTATTTCTCGATCTGATCACCAAGCCCTCTTTCTCCAAATGGTTCAGAGCTGTTGTCGTTGCTGATGGAGACAGGGCGACCTCCTGTAAAATCTCCTTTATTGTACATGTTCCGTGTCTGTAAATGATACGCAAAATAAACCCTTTGCCGCTCGTGATACTTTTCGGAATCGTTTCTTCGTCCAATTTCTTTGAAGACCGCAAATATTTCGTGAAAGCATGATCCAATAGATTCGCTTCAATCCGATGGTGATTCATGAAGGTTTCCTCATTTCCGACATCGTGTAGTAGATCAGCAATTTTATGCTGGTCAAACAAACATAGGTCTATTTTATCATAAGCGAATGCTCCGCAAAAAACGATTTTATGAATTTTAACATGAGTCATTTAATTTCTTTTGTTATCAATTCATAAAGATAATAATTCTATTATGAAATAGTTTTACAATGGATATATTTTGTTTTAGAATGAATTTGTGCGTCACATAATCTCACCAGGTTTTGTGAGAAACAATGAAAATTTGGAGATGAAAATTTTGAGTACACTTCAGCAATTAATCAATCATCATATGGAAACGTCAGATGGGTTGGAAGCATTGTCCGGAGGAGATCGAACGTTTACGTTCAAAGCGTATCATCAACGGGTGAACCAGCTGGCTCATTATCTGCTGGAGGAGGGTGTTCAAAAAGGAGACCACATCGCGGTTTTATGTAAAAATAATCATCATTTTCCCGTCATTTTGCTGGCGTCTCTTAAAATCGGGGCGACAGTCGTGCCGTTAAGCTGGCAGCTGACATCGTATGAATTAAAAGGAATCTTGAACAACTGCCGGCCGAAGGTGATGTTTTATGACTTGGAATTTGCCGATATACTAACGCCGCTCCGCGAACAGCTTCAGTTCTGCCTGATGATTGAAGCGGGTGCGGGAATGAACACGACTGAACAGTTTGAGAGCCTATTTAAAAACAGGCCGCTGGAGGTGGAGGCCGACCAGGTGACCGAGCATGATTTGGCTTTAATGCTGTTCACCTCGGGCACGACCGGAAATCCGAAAGGCTGTATGGTCAACCACGGCAGTCTGGCCGCATACTTGACAGAGGTGAACGTGAAATCGAAACAGCTGAAAGGCATGCGCTTTTTAGCGAGCCATCCGCTTTATCATATGAGCTCGCTCAACCATGTTTTTCAGGCGGCTTTTGAAGGAATTGGGCTTCATTTCTTATGGGACCCCGAACCGTTTGAAATCCTGCAGGAGATCGAGAAGAAACGCATTCATATGATGATGGCGTTTCCTTCCGTCTACACTTACATGCTGGAGGAAATGAAAAGACATCCATTCGACCTGTCGTCTGTGAAAATGCTTGTCTCCGGCGGCACCAAGGTGCCGGCGCGGCTGATTAAGGAGTACAATGACATGGGAATCCTGATGGTGCAGGGGTATGGCAGCACAGAAGCATGGACGGTCAGCGTATGGCGGCCTGACATGGGCTGGGATAAAGTCAATTCAGCCGGCAAGCCGATTCCGCAAGTCAGCATAAAAATCGAAGACCCTGATACACATGAAGAGCTGCCAAGGGGCGAAGTCGGAGAAGTCGTCGTCAAAAGCCCGTATGTTTTTGAAGGGTATTACCAAAATCCTTCCGCCACGCAAAAGGTGCTGAAAGACGGCTGGTTTTATATGGGGGACTCCGGCAAACTTGATGAAGACGGATTTTTATATATTACCGGCCGGTATAAAGACGTCATTGTCTACGGAGGCGACAACATTTATCCTGACCAGGTGGAGGAGATCATCGATCAAGTGCCCGGAGTCGTCGAATCGGCCGTCATCGGCGTCCCGGATGAAATGTACGGGGAAGTTCCGAGGGCGTATGTGGTGAAAAACGAAAGCTCCGGCCTTAAGAAGGAGGACATTATCGCGTATTGCAAAGAGCGCCTGTCCGACTATAAAATTCCTGAAATCGTTTTTACCGACAGCCTTCCGAAAAACAGGCTCGGCAAAATCGTCAAAAAAGATTTGCGCGAACTGGCTGTTAAAGGACAGTGAGCGCAGTAACAGAAAGCTTATCCAGCATTGGATAAGCTTTTTTTGCTGCCGTTTTTTGTAACGTTTTCCAATGCTAAACCCACTACAACAGTAGGAGGTGTTGACAATTGAAATCGAAATGGAGTGCGATGGTGATATGGACCGGTCTTTTATTGTTGGCCGGATGCGGAGTGCACAAGGAGGCCGATCCCCCGCCCGTCAGATCCGCGCAAAAAACGGACGCCTCGTTATCTGAAGCTGAACAGCGGTTTGCGCTCGCATTGTTTCAAGACATGATAAAAGAGGAAGGAAGCCGGAAAAACATCTTCCTCTCGCCTTACAGTATTCACCAGGCACTTGTGATGACGGCAAACGGTGCCGCGGGAGACAGCAGAAAGGAACTGCTCGGCACTTTATACCTCAACCAGACGGATATGACATCGATCAACAGGATGTCACAATCTGTGAATCGTTCGCTAGAAACGCTGCCTCACGGCGAATTTTCATCGGCCAATTCGATATGGTCCAAAAGGGAGCTGAAAGAAAGCTTTCAAGACGCGATCAAAGGCCTTGGCGACGCCTATCAGCTTCATGATGATCCAAATCGGGCAGCAGAAGAAATCAACGGCTGGGTCAAAAAGAAAACGAAAGACCGCATTGATCAGATCGTTGACAAGGTCTCGTCGAATACGATTGCCTACATCATTAATGCCGTCTATTTTAGAGAAAGCTGGAAGCATCCATTTGATCCTCACATGACAGCGGAACAGCCATTTTATTCTGCGGACGGCTCCGCAAAAAAACACCCCATGATGACGCAGACAAACCGCTTTCCTTATCTGGAAAACAAACATTTTCAAGCCGTCAAGCTTCCTTTTCAAGACGAAGGTCTGTCATTGGCTGTTTTTCTGCCGAAAAAAGCGGCAAATCTTGAACAGCTTCTAGCTGGCATGACGTATGATCAATGGCGCGCCTTGCATAAGGGCTGGACGATGAAACAGGTGGAGCTCAAGCTGCCGCGCTTCTCATTTCAAACAGACTACATGTTAAATGAACCGCTTAAACGGCTTGGAATGAAAACCGTGTTTAGCAGCGCGGATTTTTCAAATATGTTTGCCGGAGAAGGCGCCGCTCAAATTGATAAAGTCAGACATAAAACATTTATCAAAGTAGATGAAGCGGGTACCGAAGCATCCGCGGCAACGGCGGTTGAGATCATCGAATCAGCTCCCGTCCCTGAAGTGACGATGACTGCAGACCACCCGTTTTATTTCGCGATTGTTGATGAAACATCCGGAATGAACCTTTTTGTGGGCAGTGTGGCAGAGCCGTCGGATGAGTAAACTTGGAAAAAAATCTATTATTTTATAAAATATTCATTAAACTTCCAATTCAATTACCGATATAAGGAAGGGAGTTCCTTTATGGTGATGAATAAACGGGAGGCAATGACAAATGAAAAAAGTTTGTTTCTTTTCGTGTTCAGTGTGTTTTTGATGGCGATTCCAGCATTTTCGGCTTCGGCAAATGTTTACGAAGATGAGTATGAACCCAACAATTCTTTCGCTGAGGCTTACGATTTAGGATTGTGGAAATACAAGACGATTTCGGCGACGATTCACAGCGAAAGCGATAAAGATTATTACAAATTTTACGCGACAAATGGAGAACAGCTTGCCATTCACCTAAAGAACATCCCAGCAAATACAGACTATGATCTTTACTTATTTAAAGATTCTTACGGCTATCCTGCAGTAGGATCTTCTGAAAGAACGGGAAACCAAAATGAAATCATCCGCTTGGATGTTCCGGAGACAGGCCGGTACATTGCGGTCGTCACGTCTAAAGACGGTTCATATGACGGTTGGGGATTTTACAGACTTGAATTTATCGACAGAATGAAGAGCGGTGCTTATACGGCGAATTTGTCTCCATCATCCATCTCAAGCCCGGGACAGGGAGTCGTTTCTCCGGTTGCCGCCGTCAATCTTGCCAATGTCTCGGCCATTCCCGAAGGAGCGACTGTGAAAAGCGTTTCCGCCGAGGGAACCATTTCTCCGAGCCTCGGACACACCTACAGGGAAGTTCTGAACAAGGAAGAAGGCGTTTGGCACACATCGGTTTCCGGCGGCACACTGTTTCCGGATCTAAAGCCTGAACTTGCGCTTCCGGTCAAAACGACATGGAATGTGAGATACTATTCGCTCGCTTGGAGCAGTTCAACATGGAGATCGCCGCAGCTGAAGATCAATTATCAATATGATTCAACATACGGCTGGTAAACAGATCCAAATTCCGTCCGATATAAAAAGTAATCGAATGTAATTGGCATGAAAGGAGCTCCCATGAATATTAGAGACAGGGTAAAACTTTCGCTTTATTCCGAGCAGCTGATGAAGCCTGCCGCCGCGGAGATGCCGGCTAAGACTACAGGTTCCAAGAGAATGGTCGGCAGCCAAACAGACACCCTCTCCATCAGCAAACAGGCTGAAGCGGCTCAAAAAAATGCACCGTCATTACGATCACAAATGAACGGCGTTCAATTTGAGATCTATAATCTTTATGTGGACAGGCAGCGTTTGAACAGCCAGATCGATGAGACGCTGCGCGAGAGCGGAATTTCTCTTTCCGAGAGTGAACATCTGACATTGCATGTAGACGGAAATAACCGGATTATAGTTGAAGGCATCGAAGATGAACAAAAAAGAACCCGGATCGAAGCCGTTTTAAATAACAGTGATAAACGGTTTGGCGCCCGTCTGTTGAGCCATGCGGAATTGATCGGTGAACAAAATGGAACGCCGCTGGATAAAGAAGCTTATGAAAAATGGCATGTGAATGAGTTTTTGAAAACGATTGCCGGTCTGTCTTTGGCTGATGTCAGTTTGGATGAAAAAGGAGAGCTTGAAGGCGGAAATGAGAGGCTCATCAGAGTGATTGACTCTGCCAAAGACCCGAAAAGCGACTTGGAGAAGAGCTTTCAAAACATGCTGAAGAAGCTGAAGAATGTTCTGGTGAAAGGGCCGGACACCATTGCGGACAGATCGGCTTCTTTCGGATATGCCGGCGGAACGCTCATCGATCTCAATGTATCAAAAGGATTCTCCGCGGGCCAGCTGAACGAGTGGCTGGATGATCCGTTTCTTAAAGAAGTCTTGCTGAACAATTCTTAAAAGACCTGGCGAAGCAATTTTGCCGGGTTTTTTGTTTGTATAAAAAAAATTTCAAATTTCGCATTGACCCTCACGTTGCGGGATACTTTATAGTCGATATTGAAGGGAGGTCAGATAAATGAAAATGAAAGTAAAGGAAGTGGCCGACTTAGTCGGCATCAGTGTGCGCACACTGCATCATTATGATGAAATCGGATTATTAGCTCCGTCGGAGACGACCGAAGCCGGGTATCGGCTGTATTCAGATGACGATCTGGAAAAGCTGCAGCAAATCCTGTTTTTCAGAGAGCTTGACTTCCCTTTAAAAAAGATTAAAAGCATTCTTGAGAACCCTTCATTTGACAGGAATGAGGCGCTTCAGCTCCATCGCAAAGCGCTGCTGGAGAAAAGAAGCCGGCTTGACCAAATGATTGCGACAATCGATAAAACGATCCAATTCGCGAAAGGAGAAATCAACATGACAAACGAGGAAAAATTCGCGGGATTTGATTTCAGTCAAAACCCGTATGAGGAAGAAGCGCGGGAACGCTGGGGCGATGAAGCCGTCGACAGATCGAAGGCCTATATCGAATCCATGCCCGAAGGTGAACGGAAAAAGATGGAACAGCAATATGATGCCATTTACAGAAAAATCGCCGCCCTCAGAAAAGGCGCCTCAGACTCAGAGGAAGCACAGGCGGCTATAAAGGAATGGTACGACTTTCTGAACAATAACACCGGCCACAGCTATTCGCTCGAAGCTTTCAAAGGTCTGGGACAAATGTATGTCGCTGACGAGCGCTTTACGAAAAACATTGATCAATACGGCGCCGGCTTGGCGAAGTTCATGTGCGACGCCATGACGGTGTTTGCTGACAGGAATAAGGAATAATCGCTGGAAACCGCCTGATAAGGTCGTGAAATGACCTTTTAGGCGGTTTTTTTAATTTTAATGTGAGCTATTCCTTTTGGGCAATAGCCTGTGCTCACTTATTTGATTTGCAGGGTAAATGCTGTGTTTGATTTGTGTCGAATCTTCTAATATGTTATTATATCGTCAGTCGATATATCGTAAGGCGATGTAAAATAAGGAGGCGAATGATTTGAATACACACTTTACCGGGATGTTATTTGTTTTGAGCGGAATTTTTTTATTAAATTTAGCGATTTTATCAGGAATAAACGGTGTATGGTGGGGACTAGCTCTTGGCGGCAGCATCATTTTCAATCTAATAGGTGTTGTACTGCTCATGAGATATATAAATGAAAAACGCCATACTTAAAATGAGGTGCGAAAAGTGAAGAAAAAAACGGCGGAAAGCTATTTACCGCTTACGCAGGCTACGTATTACATATTATTGTCATTAACTCAACCATTACATGGCTACGGCATTATGCAAAGGGTTGAGAGCATGAGTGAGGGTGAGGTCAAACTAGGGCCTGGCACTCTTTATGGTGCACTAAGCAAACTCGAAAAGCAGGGGCTGATTAGAAAGGAAGGCGAATCCGGCGATAATCGGCGAAAGCAGTATATTTTAACGAATGAAGGATGGCAGGTGATTGAACTCGAATTTAAACGCCTATCCAAATTGGTGGCGATCAGTCAATCTATTTTTCAAAAAGAGGGAGATACAAGTCATGAGTAAAAAAAGAAAGCGTAAATTCCGTTTTTTTCTTGCTTGGCAAGACCGGAAGGAGGAGAACTGGCTGAATGAAATGGCAAAACAGGGGTGGATGTTAAAGTCCTTCTTTTTATTTATCTATATATTTGAAAAGACAAAACCAAGCAATACAGTATATCGGCTCGACTATAAGACAACATCAAACCTGGATCAGGAAGAATATATTCATATATACGAGGATGCAGGCTGGAAGCATGTGACACAGTTTTTAAATTGGCATTACTTTGCGGCTGATCCCAGTCAAGTTCAAACAAATGCGATTTATACAGACCGCGAATCTGAAGCAGAAAAATATAATGGCTTACTAAAAGTGCTGTATGCTGCATTTGCCAGTGTATTTCTCAGCTTGGGACTACCGCTTCTCGTCATAGGCATCCCTGGATATTTTTATTGGATAGCAGCATTCAATCTCCTTGTTTTGTGTCTGTTGACCGTGTGTATATTAAAGGTTCGTAAAAAAACAAGAATTTAATGCTGATTGACACATGCTAATTTTCAGAGTAATATATTTTTTACAAATCATGTACGGTTAAACGATATTGAGGAAGAGCAAGTACGTGTCAGAGCATGGGTTTAAGAGAGTCGGTGGCTGGTGTGAACCGATGCCCTTCTGACGCCGAATGGGCTTCTGAATCGCTTCGCTGAAACGGACAGTAGGCGGAGCCGGGATAGTTCTCTCCGTTATCAAGAGAAGCGTATCGAAAGGGCTGACTGTTCCCTTTCCGTATGTTCCAAGCGAATCGTTGATGCGATTAATAAAGGTGGTACCGCGAGACCCTCGTCCTTTTGTGACGGGGGTTTTTTGTATTTTTAAGGAGGTGGTGGCCATGGAGGAAGGCTGGCCGGAGTGGCCGCATCATATTAAACGGAAACGGAGGTGTGATGGTAAATGGTGATTGCAACGGACGATTTGGAAACGACATGTCCAAATTGCAATGGAAGCGGAAGAGAAGAGCCGGAGCCTTGTCCAAAATGTTTGGGAAAAGGTGTGATTTTGACGGCCCAGGGAAGCACATTGCTCCATTTTATAAAAAAACATATCCACGAATAAAAAGGACGGGTGATACGAGTTGAGTCGAGCAGAGAAGAGTACAGCTGAGCAGAGCGGCCATATTCAAAGCGGCGTTCGAAAAGCGGCCGGGGTCGTTTTTATGGTCTTTGGGACGATGTGTTTTGCTTCAAAATCCATTTTTGTCAAATGGGCTTATGAACAAGGTGCACAGCCGGAAGCGGTGCTGTTGTACCGGCAATTATTTGCGGCGCCGCTGTTTTGGCTGATTTTTGTTGTGTATCGTTCAAAGCTTCCGGCTAAACCAGAAAAAGCGGAGATTTTTAAAGCTTATGCGGCCGGATTGCTTTGTTTTTTTCTGTCGCCATTGCTTGATTTTATCGGCCTTCATGATGTTTCGGCAATCGTTGAACGGATGATTGTGATGAGCTATCCCATGTTCGTATTGATCATCGCTGCCTTTGTAAATAAAAAAATGATCTCGGGTCAAACGTTTGCTGCCATCTTGCTTGTGAATGCCGGGCTGTTCTTGGCTGTCGGCGGATGGGATGTGCAAGCATTTGAAGCGAACCTGTCAGGAGCTTTTTTGATCTTATTGTCCGCTGTCGCCTATGCGGTTTATCTTGTTGTGGCGGGAGGTCTTGTCCGTCAAATCGGCGGGATTCGGATGAATGCCTATGGAATGTCGGCGGCAAGTCTTGCGATGGCCGGTTATGCGCTGTTTCGCGCAACAGGAAAACAGCCGGGAATCCTGCTTTCTTATCCTCCCGCAATGTATGGTTTTTTTATGATCATTGCGGCGGTGACGACGGTCATTCCTTTTTTATTCATGCTGGAAGGCATGAAGCGGATAGGAGCGGAGCGGGGAGCCGTCATTTCTATGATCGGCCCCGTTCTTACCATCTTCGGAGGTGTTTTGTTTTTAAACGAACGTTTAACATCCATTCAGTGGCTGGGGTGCTTCCTTGTGCTCCTGACCATCAGTCTGCTGGAATACCGGAAATAGAAAAAGGGGTTCATATCCCTTTTTCATTTCTGTTTTTTGACAGTATGTCCGACCGTTTGAACGCCGCTTGGTGCAATGAAAAACGTCACTTCCTCGACGGTTTCGGGAGGATTGTGGGGGCCTGTATACGTCCTGTATTGAACCTTTGCAATAAATTCATATGATCCGTTGTTGAATTGTTTTTCGGCGGTCGTCCTTCCATAATTCACTCTCTCTACAGATACGATTTTTGCATCATATAATCCGTAATCTTTTTTCATGACTTTTTGTGCGTAAGGATCCAATAATGTAAGAATTAAATCTTTGACATCCCTTTCATTTGTCGTGTAGGCTGTGGTTTTTTCTGAGTTTATCCATAAAAAAGCGCTGCAAAAACAAATTGTGATCAGCAGTTTCTTCAGGGAGCTTGCCTCCTTTCTACGCTTCAATAATAAAGATAGCTTACTCAGTGTCGCCTGTTTTCATAACATAAGTTCTAGCCGCAAAATCGTGGACAGCTTGTTTCGTTTCTGAAAAAACGACGGTTAAATACAGCAGACCGAAAGCAATATGCACCCATGAGACGATGTAGCGCACGAAAGCCTGCCATAGCTTCATCCGTCAGCCTGTATCATCAGAAACAATGCGAATTCTAAAAAGTGCTCTTCCAATGTGCCCCGGAGCTTTGTCAGCGGCATCAAAAGCGGATACAAAAACGAATACCAGCAGTGCTGTTGCACCGACCTCAGGAGATCCGTCTCCAAATCAATGCGGATGAAAAGTGTAATCCGACCGCCAATACGCAATCGATCAACAATGCACCCGCTCTAACCCAAAAACCAGCGTATTGCAAAATGTATAACACCCTCTGTCATAAATGGATGATAAAAACACAGAACTAACTATTTTATAGTCTTTTTTTCTATTTGTCCTCTTTTATAAAATTTTACTTTTCAGCTAAATCATACTGATTTTCATTATCGGATTTCCCCCTCCTGAAAGTTTTGATAAAATAAATAAGTTGTAGTATAAGATACGGAGGTTTAAACGTGGGAAAAGTAAAGAGAAATATGCCTTGCCCCTGCGGCAGCGGGCTGAAATATAAAAAATGCTGCGGCAAAGCAGAGGGAGCGTTTCCGGCTGTCGCGGTGCAGGAATTGAAACAAATCCAGAAAGACGTCATGGAATTCGCTTTTACGGAACATAAAGACACAATCGATCAATTTCTTAATCAGTATTCTTTTCTGTCAGACTTGGATCAGTCTGCACAAAAGATATGTGTTTTTAATCTGGGCGTGTGGGGAGTATTTTCCCGGCCGTTGGCAGACGGAGGATTGACGATTTTCGAAGACTTTTTACAGAAAAAGGGTTCTTCGATTCTCAGATCGCAGACTAAGGAAGCCGTTCAATCGTGGAAAGACCTCTCCCCTGCGCTGCTGCGTGTGAAACATATAACAGATGGCGGCATTCGCTTTGAGGATGCTGTAACAAATGAAGAGCTCACTATAAGGATGAATGTGAAGCGGGAAGGGCCTTTTGTAGGCGAGTACGTGCTCGGCTTTCCGATCAAGATCGGAAGCCATACCGAGTTCTTCTTACAATTCACCATCTATCCTGCAAAAATGGCGGATGCTCTCAAAGACAGGTTAAACGATGCTTTAAGCCGTTTCACAGAAGAAGGCGGAACAAAAGAACAGCTGATGAGAGATGATTTTCATCATGTGTTAATGCAGCTTTGCCGTCAGGAAGAGAGTGCACCGTCTGAACAAGGGTCGGAAGACATCGAATGGGCCAATGAGATGGAGAAAGAAACAGCGCTTGTCTTTGAGAAAGGTATGCTTGACGAAGGACATTCTGAATCATTTGTCTCCTGGGCGGTCGGCCTTTGGAAATCGTATTGTGTTAAAAAAGCGCCGGTCATCAAGAAAACAGAAGCCTTTGCAGCTGCTTTGGAGTATTTTATCAATACGATCTCCAAATCGGAAAAATCGTTATCCCAGGCGAAGCTTGCAAAAAAATACGGTGTCAGCGCTTCGACTGTATCGAATCGTTTTAAAGATATTGAAGCCGTCCTGCAGGACGAACTGGATCATCATCTTGAGCTTATGCCTTCTTAAGGCAAAGGCCGCTAAACCTTTCGGGGAACCGGAAGGTTTTTTGTGTTTGATTCTGATTAAATCTTGAGAAAGGTATTTTAAGATATCGGTACCGATCAGATCAAACAAGGAGAGATTAAGATGAGTACAATTCTATTGGAAACAAGGCATCTTCAAAAAAAGTTTGGAAGGTCGCAAGCGGTCTCAGACGTCTCATTGTCAGTTAAAAAGAACAGTATTTACGGATTGCTTGGACCGAATGGAGCAGGAAAATCAACGACTTTAAAACTTTTAACCGGAATCTTAAACCCGACTGCCGGGGACATTTTGGTTGAGGGGCGGAAATGGAAAAGGTCTGTATTAAAAGACATCGGTTCTTTAATAGAATCCCCGCCTCTGTATGATAATTTAACAGCCTACGAGAATGCCAAGGTGCATGCCACATTATTGGGTCTTCCTGATGCGAGAATAACAGAGGTGCTTAAAACTGTTGATATGCATCATGCCGGAAAGAAAAAAGCGGGGCAGTTTTCTATGGGGATGAGACAGAGGCTGGGAATCGCCATCGCTCTTTTAAATCGCCCTAAATTACTCATACTTGATGAGCCTACGAACGGTCTCGACCCGATCGGTATACAAGAGTTAAGGGAACTGATCAGGTCATTTCCAAAGCAAGGGATGACGGTCATCTTATCAAGCCACATTTTGTCGGAAGTCGAGCAGATCGCAGACCATATTGGGATTATCAGCGGAGGATACCTCGGATATCAGGGGAAAATCAATAAGGGGGACGATCTCGAGCGGCTTTTTATGGATGTTGTCAAATCAACGCGGGGGAAAGAAGGCGGAGAACAATGATCGGATATTATGCGAAAGCGGAAAACCTGAAGTTTAAAAGAACATTTTCGAGAAAGATGATCTTCATTGTGCCTTTGATTAATATTTGCTTCGCCTTTTTAATGAATCCAGGATTCTTTGTAGCAGGTACGTATAATTGGTGGTCTGTCATCTTGATGCCGGTCATGATCGCCTTGCTTTGTGCATTATCACACCAGAAAGAAATGAAAGCGTCGAATTATAACGGCATTTTTTCTTCTCCCGTACATTTACATATGATCTGGTCTGCAAAAATAAGCGTCATTGCGCTCTATTCTTTAGCGTCTCAAGCTGTTTTTTTAGGGTTCATGGTTGTGATGCAGTTTGTCATTCCTCAATTTTCGAGCATTCATTTGACAGTCATTGCCGCGAATCTGCTGCTTTGGCTTACGACACTGTGGGAGATCCCCATCTGTTTATGGATAGCGCGAAAATTTGGGTTTATATCTGCCGTTTTGTTCAATATGCTGGGCAGTATCGTGTTGGGCATCATGTCGGCATCAAGTCCTTTTTGGTGGCTGAATCCGTGGAGCTGGCCGATCAGGGTCATGTGTCCGACAATTGGCATCCATCCAAACGGTGTGCCTCTTGAAAATGGCGATCCTTTAACAAGCTGGGCAGTCGTTCCTCCGGCTGTTGTTCTATCTATTGTTTTATTTGCTATTTTGGCGCGTCTGACCAGGCGGTCTTTTTCCCCTGCCGTTGATCGCAAATCGATAAAACGGGAGGCGGTTTGATTTGTTGCTATTTTTCAGATGCCTTGCGGCTGATTTTCAAAAAACAAAGCGCACATCTTTTATTTGGCTTCACTTGACCGTTCCGGTTATCTGTGCGAGTGTTTTTCTGCTTTATTTCTATAACAGAGATCATGATCCATATCAATTATACCGCACGTATTTTGAGGCAATTGCGATTGCCCTGCCGCTTCTGATTGGAATAGTGTGCGGAATGACGGCTTCATTAGAGGAGCGGGCAGGCCGTTTTCAAGTGCTGTTGGGCGGCACGGCGCCCAAATTAACGGCTTATTTAAGCAAAGTCACACTGCTTCTGTTCATGAACTTGTGTGCGGTATTCTTGGCTATTGGACTCTATGTATTGGGGCTCAAAGTTCTATTTCATGTACCGAACCTGACAATCGCCCTTTTTTTAGAGGCTGGGGCATGGCTGGCAGCCGGAAGTGTCACACTTTATTTCATTTATTTTCTGATCAGCTGCATATTTGGAATGGGGGCTTCGATTTTAATAGGCGGAGCAGGTCTTTTGATGACAGCCCTGATGAATACGGGATTGGGCGATGTCATTTGGAAATATAATCCTTGGGCATGGGGAATCAGGCTGACAGGGTATAAGGGGATTGACCGATTTGTTCAAATTGATTCGTCTCTGCGTTCTGTTCTAGACGGGGAAATCAAGCAGGGGGCTTTCATCATGGTGTTTGCTATAATAGCTGTATTCGCTCTAAGCATCGTTTGGTTTATCCGCTGGGAAGGAAGAAAAGCTTATGAATAATGAAAAAGGGTGGTCAGCAAGTGGCGAACATTTTGGCAGTAGATGATGAGAAAGATATTCTTGTACTCATACAAAATATTTTGCGCCGCGATCAGCATCAAGTTCATACATTGAGTCAAGTTAACGCCGAATCTCTCGACGTGTTTTCAGGGTATGATTTAATTTTGCTTGATGTGATGATGCCGGGGATGGACGGATTTGAATTATGCGAGAAAATCCGGCCGCTCGTAGATTGTCCGATCCTGTTTCTCACCGCTAAGACGGAGGAAGAGGCCATCGTTAAGGGCCTCCTGACTGGGGGAGACGACTATATTTCAAAACCCTTTGGGGTTCTTGAGCTCAGTGCGAGAGTAAATGCACACTTGAGAAGGGAAAGAAGAGAGAAACACGAGACTAAGCGGGTGATTTCCGGTTTTTTATTTCACTTTGACAGCAAAGAAGTATTTATTCATGATCAAAAGCTGAATTTAACAAAAAATGAATTCAAAATATGTGAGCTGTTGGCTCAGCATAAAGGACGAACCTTTACAAGAGAAGAAATTTATGATCATGTATACGGGCTGGAAGGCAATGCATTATACTCCACGATAACCGAATTTATCCGCACGATTCGGAAAAAATGCAAAGAACACGAAAGAGATCCGATCAAAACGGTATGGGGCGTAGGGTACAGATGGGAATAATCCGTAAAAAAAAGACGCTGCGCAGAGAACTGATCAAATATATGCTCACTTTGAGTTTCAGCCTGATCGCGATCACGGCTGTATATGTTTTGATCAATATGATCGGAATGAATGCAGGGCTGTTTTATCCTGCCAACTACCATGAAATCGAAGCTGAAAAGCTTAAGCCCAAGCTTCAATCGGCTGAACGGATAACGGAAGACATGATACCTGATACGATGCTGTATGCCATATTGGATAAAAAGTCGAAACAAAAGACAGCGGGAAATATGAAAGAAACGAATCTTTCCATTGTACGGAAAAAAATTGAGAGCAGGCCGTATGTCACCTTAAGTCAAAAAGGCTATATGATCATCGAACGCAAAGACGAGTATTGTGTGTTGGAGTATCCTTTGCGCGCTGAGTTTCGGTCTCCCCTGCTGAGACGGTTTCTCCCGAACTATGAGCTGACAAGCTTATGCATCATCATTCTGCTTCTAATTACGGTCGTTTTTGCGGTAACAACCCGATTTGCAAACAGGTTAAAAGATCATTTTCAAACATTAAACACCATCGCTGAGCAAATTAAAAAACAAAATTTAAATTTCACTCCGGAGTTTTCGAATATTAAGGAATTTGATCATGTGATCAGTTCCCTGATAGACATGAGGAATGCCCTTCAAGCCTCCCTCCGCGCGCAGTGGCACTTAGAGAAAACGAAAAAAGAACAGATCGGCGCATTGGCTCATGACATTAAAATTCCAATGACCATTATTAAAGGTAATGCGGAATTGCTGAGCTTATCACCGCAAAATCAAGAGCAGTCGGAATATATCAGATACATACTTGATGCGGGGCAAAAAATCGATCAGTACATTGACCAATTAATCCATTTGTCAAAAACGGAGGAAGCATTAAATATCGATTATAGAGAAAGTGCTGTGAAACCGTTAGTCGAAAGTGTTCTCAATGACACTGAAGCATACATAGGGAACAAATCGGTTGACATTGTGCTGAAGGAACAGAACCTTGAAGATAAAAAAGCACTGTTGGACAAACAGCTGCTTCATCGAGCGTTGATGAACATCATGACGAACGCTGCAGATCACACACCAGAAGGCGGGAGAATCGATTTTGAAGCTGTGTGTACGGATGATCAATTGATTTTCACAATCACTGACAGCGGAAAAGGATTTTCTCAAGAAGGCCTGCAGAAAGCTGCCGAGCTTTTCTATATGGAAGATAAAAGCCGGACATCGAATGGGCATTACGGTATGGGACTTACCTTTGCGCTTCGTGTTGTCAAGCTTCATCAAGGCGATTTATCGATTAAAAACGGTGAAGCGGGGGGCGGACAGGTGCAAGTAACCATCCCCCTCTGAGACCAGATCATCATCATTCAATGTCCCATTATGTCATCATCCCAAACCTTCCGACATCAGCCGGAAGGTTTTTTCGGTTCTCCCAGTTCCTGTTTCAAATATTGGTAAAGCTTTGCGTCCGCTTGTTTCAGCGGGAAAGACGCGGTTTTGCAAAGGATGCCGAAGGTTACGCTGATCGGGTCATCGCCGATAAACCGGACAATCGTTCCGGGAGGAGGAGGGGAGACGATGCTTTTCGGAATCAGGGCAACGCCGAGTCCAGCGGCAACATAATTTTTCAAAGCGGTCATGCTTCCAATCTCCATCGTGTTCATTTGGCTTCCCGGCAGCTCTTGAAACGCGATTTCGACTTTCTTCCGGTAGGTGCAATTGTTGGCTGTGATCAGTAGACGGTGCTCCCTAAGATCTTTCAGATGGATGTGTTCATTGTTTCCGGCGGGGTGTCCTTCAGGAAGCAGCACTACGAGCTCTTCAGCATATAGCGGTTCAAAATAAAGATCAGTTCCCATTGCCGGAGTCGAACAGACGGCAAGGTCCAGGCTGCCTTGAACCAGCCTTTCCCCCAATGTCGATGAGTTGGCGATATCTACGGAAACCCGGATCTTCGGATAATCCGCTAAAAATCTCCCCAACATCCGCGGCAAATCACAGCTCGCGATTGGTTCGACCGCTCCTAGACGGATATTTCCCGCTTCGCCAAGCAATAAGTCGGCCATATGATGTTGAAGGTGATCCATATTCTTGACAATATGGCTGCTTTCTTCAAAAAAAAGCCTGCCGGCTTCAGTCAGTCGGAATGTTTTCCCCCGCTCGAGCAATCGGATGCCGAGGTCTTCTTCGAGTTTTTTGATTTGCATTGTGACTGTGGACTGCGCATAATTCAGTTCTTCAGCCGCGCGGTTAAAGCTTCCGCAAGCCACGATTTTATGAAACGTCTTTAACGTTTTGAAATCCATCCCATCACCTCAAGTTCAATAAAATTGAATGAATCCTTCAAATGATTCAATTATACAAAATGATATAACCGTTATACACTATTAAACAATACAAAGGAGGAATAAATATATGCCATTTGTCAGGATGGATCTTTTAAAAGGGAGATCAAAAGAAGAGCTTCGCCGGATCAGCAGAACGGTTCACAAGGCGATGACGGAGACGATCGATGTTCCGGAAGATGATTATTTTCAGGTCATCACCCAGCACGATGAGGAAGAATTCTTTTTCGATCCCGGCTATATGAATATCGAACGGACGAAGGATTTGATCTATATTCACATCACAATGAAAGAGAGACCGGTCGAAAAAAAGCTGGGGCTGTATCAACGCATTGCAGAATGTTTACAAAAAAACGCCGGCATCCGCCAAGAGGACGTCATGATCATTGCGGCCGAAAACGTGAAAGAGAACTGGTCGTTTGGGAATGGAACAGCACAGCTTGCATCAGTTGAAAAGGGAGTGATGAAAAATGGAAATGAAAAATAAAACAGCCCTTGTCACAGGAGGCGGCACTGGGATCGGCAGAGCGGCATCGCTCGCTTTGGCAAACCGCGGCGCAGCGGTTATTGTCAACTATTCGCGTTCCGAAGCGGAGGCTGAAGAGACGGTTGGGATGATTGAAAATCAAGGCGGCCGCGCGCTCGCGATTAAAGCCGATGTTTCTAAGGTCAATGAAGTTCAAGGCATGTTTAATCGGGCGGCCCGTGAGTTCGGCACCGTCGATCTGCTCGTCAACAATGCAAGCATCACCAGGCATATCGAGCTTGATGACTTGGATGGAGCTTCTGAAGAAGTCTGGGATGAACTGTATGCGGTAAATGTCAAAGGGATGTTTTATTGCGCGAGAGCGGCGGCATCTTTAATGAAGCAAAATAAGCAAGGCGCCATCGTAAATGTCGGCAGCATCGCCGGACTGACGGGCTCAGGTTCTTCGCTCCCCTATGCCGTATCAAAAGCGGCGGTCCACGGACTGACGAAATCATTGGCGCATGCGCTCGCTCCGGATATCAGGGTCAGCTGTGTGGCACCTGGCGCTGTATCGACGAGATGGTGGGAGGGGAATGAAGAGAAAATGAAGCGGCTCAGCCAAAAGCTCCCGCTTGAACGGATCGCAAAGCCGGAAGATATCGCCTTGCTCATTTGCGCGCTGCTCGAACAAGAAACGGTTACTGGTCAAATCTTAACGGCGGACTGCGGCCAAACATTATAGCGGTTATAAGTCTATTGTCCTATTTCTATATGAAACCATTTACCTTATGATTAGTCATATCGAAATAGAAAAAAGAGGGAAGAACGTATGAGGCGTTTACAATCGTTAGAAGCCATTGAAAAAGTGAAAAGCGGGGATTATCATGTTTTGCGTGATGCCGAATGGCTCAAGTATCTTGTTTTAACTGAAGAACAAAATGTCAATCTGGAGCGGATATCTTCGCTGGAGAACATGCCTCAGAATCCCGTGTTTCTTTATGTGGAACAGACGCTCTCCATCTTGGAGAAAGCGAACATTCCTGAGCGGGAAAAAGAAATCATTGAAGAGGTTCTTATATGGAGTGAAACGGCTAAGTGCGGCCAGCCTCATAAAAGAAAGGAATGGCGTGAGAAAGGCTTTCAGCTTGCGATCCATAATATCGGGTCGGCGCAGATTTATGCTGATCGAAGACAGGCGTATATGCCGGAGCGGCAGGATATTGAGGAACTCATCTATATTTTGATTTTGACGCATGGACTCGTCGGGCAGTATATCCGCGGGGAATCAAGGTATCGCCAATTCACTCCTCTTATCGATTGGATTGAAGCATCGGAACTTCAGCACATCGACATCAGGCGGGTTCTGTACGTTCTGAACAAATGTATCATTGAAGGGGTTTCGCCGGCGCTTTGGGAATCGATTGAACAAGACGTGAACCGGATAATCGGCCAAATCTGCACAGGAGAAAGAAACAAAGATTGGCCGTTTGCGGAAAGGATCAGAAAACTGCGGGGACAGGCGCTCGATTCCGGCGAAGACAGCAGCCGGTACGAGCGGTTTTTGAGGGAACATGCGGCGGAAGATGCGCTGAGACGCTTCTTTCAGCGGATCGATTTATGGTATGTGGAATCCGCCTTGTCATCGTTCAGTTTTGAAGAGTTTGTCAAAATCTTTTTGCTAGTGCTTCGTTCTGTCAATCCTTTATCAGTCAAGCATATCAGCTTTGAGCCGCTGATGAAGGACATGTACCGTGATTACCAGGGTGTGCGTCATACGAATGTTTATAAAAAACGGATTATCGAAGCGTGCTTAAAAGAGATGTCGATCAGCGATTTGCTTTTCGGCGGGGTGCATGTAAATGAACACGTTTCGCTTGCTGTTCAGCCGTTTGATCAGGCTTCCGAGATTGTCGGCGTCACGTTTTCGTTTTCGCAGGCCGGACTGAAGCTGATTGAATTTTGCCAGGAAGCGGAGAAATCGCCTTTATATGAACGGGCGATCGTGCTGCTTTATGATTTTTTTGAGTTTCGCAAGGATTCGTTTGACCGGCTGCAAAATGAAGCGGCTTATCTGTCTGACATGAACGGTGCGGAAGATTATAAAAAGAAGATTGCCGATTATGCTGTTGGAGAAAGAATGCTCGACATCGGAGCCGGAGGCGGCGTGATGCTTGATTTGCTGACGGACCAGCATCCTGAAGCAGAGGTCATCGGCATCGACCTTTCCGTCAATGTCATTGAGGAGCTCCAAAAAAGAAAAGTGCGCGAACATAAGCCGTGGCATGTGAAACAGGCTGATGCGTTGGATCTTCCTGAGTACTTCGAACAGAAAAGCGTCGACACGATTGTATTTTCATCGATATTGCACGAATTGTTCTCATACATTCCGTATGAAGGAAAACGATTTAATCACCTCGTCATTGTCCAAGCGTTAAAAAGTTCCTTTGATATTCTGAAGCGGGGAGGCAGAATCATCATCAGGGACGGAATCATGACCGAAAACAAAGAGGAAACGCGGCGGATTCGCTTTAAAGACCCGGATGGAATGGATTTCTTGAAACGGTATATCCATGATTTTAAAGGGAGAAAGGTGCAAATTCTTGAGGCTGAAAAGGATGCGGCCGTACTGTTTGTGAATGACGCGATGGAATTCCTCTATACATATACTTGGGGAGAAGAAGCCTATTCGCATGAAGTGAAGGAGCAGTTCGGCTATTTTACGCCGTCTGAATTCCGGCGCTGTATTGAGAAAGAGTTGGGGGAACGCGCGAACATTCTTGTGTTCGAACACTATGTACAGGAAGGGTATGAAGAACACCTTAACCCTAAAATCGAGCTGACAGACCGGCTCGGCCGACGCGTGCCGCTGCCGGACAGCACTTGTTTTATTGTAATTGAAAAAAAGCACCACTAGGGTGCTTTTTTTAGTTGTTGCTTTTAAGGAAGCTTGAGAAGTATTGTTCGGTCTTGTAATTATCAGCATCCATTTTCCATTTGTCATTTTTTGATTTTTCAAGCTTAACTTCAACTGTTTTCTCACTTGAAGTCGCCTGTGCTTTTTTGATTTCTTCACTCATGATGTCAATCGCAGGATTGATCAATTCATCTCTGGACATGAAGTTTTTGCCGCTGTCTTTCACATAGTCTTCCAGTCTTTTCTTCACTTTCTTTTGGACATCCGTATTATCGATTGGTGTAACGGTTGCCTCAACAGTTGCTTCATCGCCTGAAATTGATTTTGTAACTGCTTTGACTTGAGATTTTTCTTGATAAGCGTTTTGGATGGCGCTGATCAGTTTATTCAATTTCTTTTTATCGACATCTTCTTCATCATAATATCCTAAAGAGCGAACGATTGATTTTTGAGCGCCTTCAAGGTAATCGGTAACGACTTCACGTTTATTTTCGTCGACCAGTTTATCAAAGTTATCATTATCTTTGCCGAAAATCGTTACATCTGTGTAAGCCAGCAAAGCTTTTGCCGGATCTTCAAGTTTTTTGGCTGTTTTCAGCAAATCGTCGCTGCCGCCGTCGATCTCGAATTTGACAGGATCGGCTTTGTTTTCACCGTACATGTCAGGTGTGTATTCAAGCTGAAACTTTTTGCCCTTTTCAACGATGTAATAGATATTTCCGTCGACTTCCTTGTCAGAATTCAGCGTGGAAGAACGAAGTCTCTTGTTTCTTTCATCATATACGCTGACGTCCGACATTTTTGAGTCGCCTTCGTAAAGGCTGAATTGGCTTTTATCAACCATCAATGGTTCTTTTCCTGTATTTTTAACGGAAACATTGATCTTTAGTATAAGTTCATTTTCGTGCAGGTTTGTTGATGAATCATCCGGAAGCGTATATTCGGAGCTTAGTATTTTAACTTCTGCATTATCTGCTTTTTTCGTATCTTCTTTCTCTCCGCTCGCACTTTTGCTGCCTCCGCAGGCTGTTGACACGACTGCTACAATCATCAAAAGCATCATTAGAAAAAACTTTTTACTTCGCATGGTCTGTCTCCTTTTTTATTATTATTTTTTCAATGTTATGTAAATGAAAAGAATGGGGTGGTTAGGGTAAAAAGGCCCTTCATCGGGACAAATCTTACTCAAGTCCCGGTCATTTCATTTATCTAACAGTGAAAATTTGATTATAATTCTTCCTTTTTCCTTAGTTTCTTTAAAAAAACAGAAACAACATCACTCATTTTAAGGTTTGAAGAATCAATAATAAATAGGTGTTAAATACTAATTTTGGTCAATGTTTTGCAAGATTAGGCATGTTTTCAAACTTTGGGTAGTATGAATAGACTAAAACTAATGACTTACAAAACGGTGCATTTAATTGAGATTGATCCATTTTCCACCTTAGCCATGACAAGGCAGAACAGGTGAAAAATATAAGTGTTTTGTTTAGAATCCGCCACTTTGTTGATGAATTTTGAAATTGGACTATGGTGGATAAAAAGTCCTGTTTTCGGGTTTTCTTAACCTGAGCTTAAAATTTAGTAGATCAATCGTCTCAGAAACGCCGGTTTTGATGGTTTAGGCTTCTCTATGGTCAGGGAGACGGAGACATGTATGAGGAATGCAGCCGGGGGCTCCGGCTGCATATTGTGGACCGGATGTTTACTTAATACCGATGATCATGGCGATAACAATTGCGGCGGCGCCGATGAAAATCCAGCCTGCGACCAGCTTCCAGACAAACTTGACCCAGCGTTCGTAAGTGACGCCTGCGATTGACAGCGAAGCCATCAGTACACCGGAGGTCGGGATGATGGAGTTGGTGATTCCGTCTCCGTATTGATACGCGAATACGGCAATCTGGCGTTCGAATCCCAATAAATCGGCCAGCGGCGCCATAAGCGGCATCGTTGTGGCTGCCTGTCCGCTTCCGGATGGAATAAATGTGTTGATCACGATTTGCACGGCGAACATGCCAATGGCGCTGATTTCGTTCGGAAGTGAGCTGATGGCTGAAGCAAGGCTGTTGATGATCGTATCGATAATCTGTCCGTTTTCCAATACGATGACAATGGCACGGGCGAAGCCGACAATCAGCGCTCCGTATACAACCTGTTTCATACCGTCAACAAATGAATGGAAGGTGTTGTTGATGCCGAGTCCTCCCGCAAGGCCGGCGGCAAAGCCGATGATGAGAAAGCCGGCCGACAACTCGCTTAAAAACCACCCCCATTGAAATACACCGAACATATTGATGCCGAAGCCCAATGCTGTAATCAGCAGGACGAGGCCGTGTCTTCCGGTGAAGGAAAGATCAGCGTGTCCTGCGGCTGTCTCTTCATTCATCTCTGTTTCGCTTCCATACATCAAACCGGTATTTGGGTGCGCTTTGACTTTTTCAGCG
This sequence comes from Bacillus sp. PK6-026, assembly GCF_054161455.1. Classification (NCBI taxonomy): domain Bacteria; kingdom Bacillati; phylum Bacillota; class Bacilli; order Caryophanales; family Bacillaceae; genus Bacillus; species Bacillus sp. PK6-026. The sequence goes on from NZ_CP096418.1 coordinate 301,951, forward strand.
TACCGCATGACATAAAAAATGGAGAAACCGAGCATGGCGGCATAAACGGCCAATCTATAACCGAGGGCGCTAAACACTGGGACTTCCGCAATTGTCTGTGCGATTCCGACTGTGAACGGGTTCAACATGCCGCCGGTGAACCCTGCAGCCGCGCCAAGGGAAATCATCGCCAGCCCGGTCATTGAATCATAGCCAAGCGCTCTTGCAACAGCGATGCCGATCGGAATAAAAATAATCGTCTCTTCAGATAAACCGATCGTTGCGCCTCCGATGGAAAAGACGAACATGGTGACGGGAATCAGGAGGAAACCGCGTTTCTTCAAGCGCTGCACGAGCACATGAACACCTGCACGAATCATCCCGGTCTGATGGATGATGCCGAAAGCTCCGCCTATTAAAAAGATGTAAAAAATAATATCCGCCGATTGAATCATGCCTTCCGGTATGGCTTTAAACATCTCGAAAAAACCGACCGGACCGGCGTCAGTCTGTGTGTAGCTCCCTTGTACGATAACCGTTCGGCCGTCTTCTTCAACCCGTTCAAATTCTCCTGATGGAATGAAGTATGAAGCCAGTGCAGCTAAAATGATAATGAAAAAAATCAAAGCATAAGTATGAGGGAAGTGCAGTTTTATTTTCTGGGGGGTGCCATTGCTCATTCCGTTCGTCTCCTATATAATGTATTAATATTCATATAATTATATATTTAATCATTTTGAGGATATGAGCTTTACTTTGTCAACCCTGGAAAAGAACTTCCGGTAATGGAGAAGGGAGAACCGTTATGAAAAAACAAATTGAGAAAGAGATCGAACATATTCGTGAAGAGCTGCTGCATATCAGCCAGTATATAGGCAATCACCCTGAACTGGGACATGAAGAATTCAAAGCTTCAAAGATTCTGTCCGAGGAGCTGAAAAAACACGGTTTTCAGGTGGAGTTAGGAACATGCGGCCTTGCGACGGCGTTTACGGCCGAATTTGACAGCGGCCGTCCCGGCCCTGCCATCGGGTTTATGGCTGAATATGATGCATTACCTGACCTTGGCCATGCCTGCGGGCACAATTTGATCGGCACGATGGCGGTCGGCGCCGCGATCGGCGTCAGCAAAGTCATCGCATCATGCGGAGGGAAAGTGTATGTTTACGGAACGCCTGCGGAAGAAACGAAAGGCGGAAAAGTAACCATGGCCGAACAAGGGGTTTTTGATCACTTGGACGCCGCTATGATGGTTCATCCGTATTGCAGGCATGAAAAAAGCGGAACATCGCTGGCGATGGATGCGATTCAATTCGAATTCTTTGGAAAGGCCTCGCATGCGGCGGGAGCGCCTCACGAAGGAATCAATGCGCTCGATGCCGTCATTCAGACATTCAACGGCATTAATGCGCTCAGACAGCATATTCTCCCTGATGCCCGGATTCACGGGATTATTCCGGAGGGAGGGAAAGCGGCAAATGTTGTGCCGGATTATGCGGTTGCCCAGTTTTATGTCAGAGGAACAGAACGTGCTTATGTCAATGAACTGCTCGATAAAGTAAAAAATTGTGCAAAAGCAGCCGCACTTGCGACTGGAGCCCGACTTAAGAGCTCTTTTTATGAGCTGTCTTACGATGATTTGAAAACAAATGAAACGCTGTCAGACGCCTTTACACAAAACATGATCGAGTTGGGCGTCGATCCCGATTCGATTCATGAAAAAGCGGACGGAGGAGGTTCAGTTGATATGGGGAATGTCAGCCAGATCGCACCTTCCATTCATCCTTATGTACAAATTTGCGATGAACCGTACGCGTGCCACACACCCGAGTTTCGGGAGGCAGCCATGAGCAGCCAAGGGTTCGAAGGCTTAATGCTCGGCGCAAAATCTATGGCATTCACGGCCTATGATGTGCTCACCAATGAAGAGCTGTTGAGAAAAATAAAGGAAGAATTCAGCTTTTTAAAACAATAGAAGGTCTGAAGAGGGAAACGAGGTTTCCCTTTTTTTAATGCAAAAAAACGCAGAAGAAAATCTAACATATAAATAGACAGCGTATAAATGCATTTTAAACTGGTATGAAAGAGAGGAGGAAAGAGAAAATACATATATAATTAGCGGACTTCGCAGCAGGGAGAGATCAAAACATGACGAAAAAACGAATGTTATTTATTGTGTTAGGCTTATTGCTTTTGATCAATGCCGGGTGCTCCGGTTCAAACGAATCTCGAAATGAAACAAAGGCCCGGGCGAAGACGGAAACTGCGTCAGCTAAGACTGCTCAAGGAAATGAGGGCCTGCCCAACATAAGAATTTTAGCCACAGGGGGGACGATTGCCGGAGCGAATCAGTCCAAAACGTCGACGACCAATTATAAAGCGGGTGCAGTCGGGATTGATTCGCTCATCGAAGCCGTTCCGGAAATGAAGGATATCGCGAATATCAGCGGAGAACAAGTGGCAAACATCGGAAGTCAGAATATGACCAATAAAACGCTCCTGAAATTGAGCAAGCGCACTGCGAAGCTTTTAGCTTCAGATGATGTCGATGGAATTGTCGTCACTCACGGAACGGACACCTTGGAAGAAACGGCTTATTTTTTAAATCTCGTCCTCAAAAGCGATAAACCCGTCGTTGTGGTCGGATCTATGCGGCCTTCCACAGCGATTGGAGCCGACGGGCCTGCCAACTTGTACAATGCTGTAAAGGTCGCTGCGAGCAAGGAAGCTTACGGGAAAGGAACCATGGTGGTGCTGAATGACCGGATTGCTGCGGCAAGATATGTGACGAAAACCCATACGACAGCTCCTGACACTTTCAAGTCGGAAGAAATGGGTTACCTCGGCAATATTGCCGACGGCATCTATTTTCATAATGACATCACAAAAAAGCATACGAAAGATACCGATTTTAATATTTCCAAGATCAATCAGCTTCCTCAAGTCGACATCATATACGGGTATCAAAACGACGGGCGCTATCTGTTTGACGCTGCAATCAAGGCGGGAGCGAAAGGCATTATCTATGCGGGAAGCGGAAACGGTTCAGTCTCTGACGAGGCGAAAAAAGGGGCAGTCGCAGCGGTGAAAAAAGGGGCGGCAGTCGTGCGTTCTACACGCACCGGCAGCGGGGTTGTCACGCCCAATCCTGATCTTGAAAAGGAAAACATATTGGCTTCCAACTCTTTGAACCCGCAGAAAGCCCGGATTTTGCTGATGCTGGCGCTGACCAAAACAGATGATCCGAAAAAGATCCAGTCCTATTTTGATGAATATTGACGAGAATCCGCCGGGGAGCCCGGCGGATTTTTTAAAGATCGAGCGCTAAGCGAACCATATCGATGCAGCGCATGCCGTTTTCGTATATCGGTTTCTCATAATGCCTCAAGAAAAAGTCGCGGTCGATGCCGGTGATTCTAAATCCGCATTTTTGATAGAGCGCAAGCTGGCCGATGCTTGAATTCCCGGTTCCGATTTCAATTGTCTTAAATCCTTGTGATTTTGCCGTTTCAATCGCATGCATAACCAATTGTCTGCCGATTCCTTTTCCCTGCAGATCTTCTTTGACGGCGATATTGACGAGCTCTGCTGTTTCTGGTCTCGTCGGCAGCAGCACATAGACACCTACAATCCGGCGGTCGATTTCTGCTGTATAGCATTGTCCCCGTTTGAGATAATCGATAACCAGTTTTTCGGAAGGGTCTGCCGTCAACAGTAAATCAAGCGGCGGCTCATGTTCTGGGTGTAACCTTCGAATATTCATTTCACTCATCTCCTTTTTGATCTAAACTGAAAACATTGAAATCCTCAAAAGGCTCATGCACAATAGTAAACACAAGCGAACAGTAAAGTGAGGTACTGATATGAATATATCTGACTATATGAAGCATGACGCAGTTGCTTTATCTAAGCTTATCAAACATGGGGAAGTAACGGTGAACGAATTAATCGATGCTGCTTTTTCCCGCCTTGAAGAAGTCAATCCAGAACTGAATGCGGTCGTTCGGACGAGAAAAGAACAAGTCAAACATGAATGCAGACAGCTCGATATCAGACAGCAGCCGTTTGCCGGGGTGCCGATCCTTTTAAAGGACATTTCCCAAGCGTTGAAAGGGGAGCCTCTTACAGCCGGCGCCAAGCTGCTTTCATCTTATCAACCAAAGCGCGATTCGAATTTCGTTGCTAAATTGCGCGGCGCCGGCTTTTTATTTCTCGGCCAAACGAATACGCCCGAATACGGATTGAAAAATATTTCTGAGCCTGAATTATACGGGCCGTCGCGAAATCCCTGGAACACCGATTATTCACCCGGCGGTTCAAGCGGCGGTTCCGCTGCAGCGGTGGCGGCCGGAATCGTTCCCCTTGCAGGAGCTAGTGACGGGGGAGGCTCCATTAGGATCCCCGCTTCATTTACCGGGATATTCGGTTTGAAGCCGACCCGGGGCAGAACGCCTGTAGGACCGGGCGTCGGGCGGCAATGGCAGGGAGCATCGATCGATTTTGCGCTGTCCCGTACGGTCAGGGACAGCGCTGCGCTCCTTGATATCCTGCAAACCGTTCAGCCTGAAGCCGCTTTTCAAACGCCTTTATTTCCGGGCCATTATGAAGAGGATATGAAAAAAGGGCTGGAGCGCCCGTTGAATATCGCATTTTCTGTAGAATCACCCGTCGGAACGCCTGTCAGTGATGAAGCCAAACAAGCCGTCCACCGCACCGTTAAATGGCTGGAAGCGCAGGGACACCGCGTCGAAGAGCAGGCGAACGGCGTTGATGGACTCCGGTTAATGGAGAACTACTACTTAATGAACAGCGGTGAAATTTCCGCGATGATTCTAGGAATGGAAAAAACGCTTGGAAGAGCGATCACTGTTCAGGATGTTGAAATTGTCACATGGGTGCTTAATGAAGCAGGCAAAAAAGTGTCGGCAGCCGAATTTACGGCAAGCCTTGCTTCCTGGGATCAAGCAGCTGCACAAATGGCGGCGTTTCATGAGACCTATGATCTGTATGTGACCCCTGCAACGGCATACCCCGCTCCAAAGGTCGGCGAGCTTACTCATACCGAAAAAGAAGCCGAAGCGCTCCTGAAAGTGAGTGAGCTGGAAAAAAATGAGCAGCAGTCGTTGATTTATCAAATGTTTTTGAAAAGCTTGACATATACACCATTCACACAGCTTGCCAACTTAACCGGACAGCCTGCGATGAGCGTCCCGGTCCACCTCACAAATGAAGGTTTACCGCTCGGCGTTCAAGTGACGGCACCGAAAGGAAAGGAACATTGGCTGCTTCGCACCGCACATTTATTAGAGCAATCAGACTTATGGATCGGAATGAAAGGCAATCCGATGTTCGGCAGTCTGTAACAGAATAAAAGAAGACCGGCTGTTAATCAGGCCGGTCTTCTTTTGGATCATACAGTTTTTCGAGCTCGTCAACCAATGTTCCGACATACGCAACTGCCTGGCGTATCGGTTGATCCGTCGACATGTCAACACCCGCGTGTTTCAACAGGTCCAGCGGTTTCATTGTACCGCCTGTTTTTAAAACGTTCAGCCATCTCTCGACGGCAGGGCGGCCTTCTTCTTTAATTTGCTGCGAGACGATCGTCGATGCTGTCAGCCCGGCTGAATAGGTGTAAGGGTATAACCCCATGTAGTAGTGCGGCTGACGCATCCATGTTAAACCTGCCCCTTCATCAAGCTTCACTCCGCTGCCCCAGAATTCGGACAGCACGGCGGTGGTTTGTTCAGACAGTACGGAAGCGGTAAGTGCGCACCCTTGTTCGGCGAGTTCGTAGACTCTCCGCTGATATTCCCCTTCAAGCAGATGGGTGACGAAATTGTGGTAATACGTGCCCATCAATTGGTTGATGACCCAGCGCTTCATTTTCGGGTCATTTGTCTTGGAAAACAAATGCTGGGCGAGAAGCATTTCGTTCATTGTAGAAGGCGCTTCGATGAAATATAGAGACGGTCTGACATTCATGATGCGCTGCTTGCGGTTTGCCAAGTAGAAATGACCGGCATGACCGAGTTCATGGGCAAGGGTAAAGGCGTCCCGCATCGTATCCGTCCATGTCATCAAAATGAAGGGATGCACTCCGTACGGACTTGAACAAAACGCACCCGTGGATTTGCCGATGTTGTCAGCGAGATCAACCCACCGCTCAGTCAATGCGGTTTCCATGACTTCCGCGTACTCGGGTCCCATCACTTGTAAAGCGTCCAAGATCATCCGGCCGGCCTGTTCGTAAGTCGTCTTTGGACTGAAGTCGTGATCAAGCGGAGCCTGCAAATCGCAGAAGCGCATGTCGTCGAGGTCTAATACGCGTTTTTTCAAGGCGGCATACTTGCGCATATGAGGTGCAAGTTCGTTTTTAATCACATCAAGCTGGTTGTGGTACATTTCGAGCGTGACGCTTTGCGGCTGAAGAAGCATATCGGTGGCGGATTGATATCCGCGAAGCCTTGACATGCCGACCTGTTTTTTGACTTCTGTTTCATAGACGGCGGCGATGGTATTTTTGTATGTTTGCAGGGTATTTGTAAAGGAGGCAAAGGCGGTTCTGCGAATATGCGTATCAGGAGAGAACATGTATTTTCCTTCATATAACGCGAACGAATTGGCCAACTCATTGCCGTTCCGGTCCTGAATCGGTGAAAATTGCATATCTGCAAGCTTCGCCATCCCGAAAATTTTGTACGGTGCATCATGCACTTCGCCTAAAACGGCTAACGCTTCCTCTGTTTCGGGAGCAAGCTTATACGGCTTGCGCTCCATTATCTCGGACAGCATTTTGCTGAAAGGCTCCAGTCCTTTCTCATTTTTTATGTACGTCTCCACTTGATTTTCGGGGAATTCGAGAATTTCCGATTGGATAAATGAAAGCCCGGCGTTTAGTTTTGCTTGAAGTGCGGCCATCCTTGAAGCGTCGGCTTGGTTGACGGGGTTTGTCAAATCTTCGGACTTTCTGAGGTGAGTATAGGCGGCGGCCCGGACTAGGCGCTCTAGCAGTTTCTCCTGCAGCATTAAACAATCGAGCAACACGTCAGCTCCTTCGTGAAGCCTTCCTTTAAATGAGCCGATGGATACGAGATCTTCCTCAATTTTCACAAGTGCGTCTTCCCAAGCTTCATAAGAAGAAAATAAATCAGTAAGATTCCAAGTCAGTTCCTGCGGCACCTCAGAGCGCTTCGGTCTTTTTTCTGCCACTTTTTCCAATGTACAGCCTCCCCTTGAAAATATTTCGTGTTTCTAATTAATTATATAAAAGACGGCAGCAGAATGAAATAAAAAACGACGGTTTCTAATGAAACCGTCGTAAATCATCCATTATTGAGCATTGCGGTTTCGTCCGCCCATACTTCTCATGACAAGACTGACGATGAAAATCAAAATGATCGCACCGATCAGAGCCGGAATGATATTAAATCCGCCGATCATCGGACCCCAGCGTCCCAAAATCATGGAGCCGAGCCATGAACCGATAAATCCCGCGATAATATTTCCAATGATTCCTCCGGGTACATCACGTCTGATAATGAGGCCGGCCAGCCAGCCTAAAATTCCGCCGATGATCAATGACCAAATAAATCCAAACATTGAACAAAACCTCCTTGTTTTTTAGACATTTTCAGCCTTATACCTATCTTTTGGAATTCGTGAATAAATATACAAATTTTCTCTAAATGAAACCATTCGGGCGAACAAACGTATGGAATACGGACACCTGGAACAGGCATAAGACGCTTAGATCAAGAGAGGAGAGTAAAATGAGACAGCCTATAAAGGAATTAAAAGGCTTTCGGGCATTTGCCCTGGAAAAAATGAAGGAGTGGAACGTTCCCGGAGCCGCTGTTGCAGTCATTAAGGAAGACGAGATCATCATGGCGGAAGGGTTTGGATTCAGGGATAAAGAACGGAAATTAAAAGTGAACCCGGAAACGGTATTTGCGATCGGTTCCGCTTCCAAGGCATTTACAACGGCGGCGATGGCGGTTTTGGCTGATGAAGGGAAAATGGAATGGGACAAGCCGGTAAGGGAATACCTCCCGGAGTTTAAGATGTATGATCCGGTGGCAACCGAACGGATGACTCCCCGTGATCTGGCGTGCCATCGTTCGGGCCTCCCAAGACACGAAATGATGTGGTACAATTCCTCCTTTTCAAGGGAAGAGCTTTTCAGACGGCTCCGCTACCTTGAGCCGAATCTGGATTTTCGATCAAAATGGCAGTATCAGAACCTGATGTACATGACGGCCGGTTATCTTGCAGGAAGAATAGCGGGAACGACATGGGAGGAGTTTGTTCATGAGCGGATTTTCAAACCCTTGCATATGACATCCAGCAGCTTCTCGGTCGAAGTTATGCAAAAGCTTTCCGATTTTGCCTTTCCATATCAAGAGAAAAACGGAACAGTTGAAAAAATTCCTTTTCGCAATATCGATGTGATCGGGCCGGCTGGATCGATCAATTCCAATGCCTTGGATATGGCAAATTGGGTGCTGCTTCAGCTTGGCAGCGACAAATTCAGCGGTGTTCTATCAGAGGGAAGCCTTCATGAGCTGCATACGCCTTGCATTTCCTGCGACTCCATTCTTAAAGCGAAGGAACTCCCTGTCTGCAGCTATGGGCTCGGCTGGTTTGTTGAACCGTACCGTGGCCGTCATATGATTCATCATGGCGGAAATATTGACGGTTTTTCATCGCTTGTTGCTTTCATGCCTTATGAAAAAATCGGGATTGCCATTTTGACAAATATGAACGGCAGCTTTCTCCCAAATGTTCTGGCGTACAATATTTTTGACCGCTTGCTTGGATTGGAAGAGATTGATTGGAACGGCCGGCTGAAAGGCGAAGCGGAAAAAATAATGAAAGCGGCTTTAGGCGTGGATCGAACCGCGGATCTTACCAAAATTGAAGGAACGAAGCCTTCTCATGACCTGAAGGACTACACAGGTGTATACGAGCACCCCGGCTACGGTGAAATCAAAATAGAGTGTAAAGACGGTATGTTACAGGCGCTCTTCAATTCGTTTGTGATGCCTTTGAAGCATTATCATTACAATATATTCGAGATGAAAATGCCGCTCACGGAGATGGCGATGCTCTCATCTTTCAGCGCTGATATACACGGACATATCAGCCGCCTTTCCGTACCGTTTGAAATGGCGGAAGGCGCTGGAGAAATCGAATTTGTCAGGAAGCCGGATCAGCGGTTGTACGATCCTGAATTTCTTGCTTCTTTAACGGGCGAATATGCATTGGAAGACGGAACAGATGTCGTTGTGTCTTTCAGAAACAACCGGACGCTCTGGGTTTCATTGCCCGGTCAGCCTGATTACGAACTTGAGCCTTACCGTGAGTTGACATTTCAAATCAAAAACCTGCCGGGTTTCAGCGTCCGGTTCGAAGCCGGCGATTCCGGACAGGTAACAGGTTTGCGCTTCATCCAGCCGAATGGAGAATTTCCTGCTGTCCGGAAATAGCAGCAGAAGACATATTTCGATTTATTTCCCGAGAAATATACCAAATGTGAGCCGCCTAGTCACTCCTGGACGGCTTCCAGCAATAAATCCGCCAGATGAACAGCTCTCACTTGGTTTGTAAGCCCAGCTCGTTCAATGCCGAGCTTCATTTGCAGCAGACATCCGGGATTAGCTGTAACGATCGTAGCGGCCCGGGTCGCTGCTGCTGCTTCCATTTTTGTATCGAGAATTTTCATCGACATTTCGGATTCGACAATGTTATAAATACCGGCTGATCCACAGCAGCTTTCGGCATTTTTCATTTCCTTGAATTCAATGCCGTTGATGCTGCGAATAAGGTATCTCGGCTCAGCGGAGGTGTTCATGACATTTCGCAAATGGCACGAATCTTGGTAGGTGACGATTTGCTGCGGCAGTTCAAGGGATCGCTGATCAAAGTTCAGCTCCAACAGGACGGAAGAAAAGTCTTTCAGTTTCCCTGTAAAAACCGCTGCCCGTTTCCGCCATTCAGAGTCATCTTTCAGGAGATGATCATATTCCTTTAAAAATGCTCCGCATCCCCCTGCATTTGTCACGATAAAGTCCGCGTTTGAATCCTCGAATGCCTGAATATTTCGTTTTGCGAGCAGGATGGCCTCAGACTTTTCGCCGCTGTGTCCGTGGAGGGCGCCGCAGCAGGTCTGCTGTTCGGGAATGATGATCTCGCAGCCGGCCAGCCGCAGCAGCTCGATGGTTGCCATATTCGTATCTAAAAACAACGTATCCATGAGGCAGCCCGAGAAAAAGGCGGCCCGTTTTTTTCTCTCTCCGATCGCAGGGAGCAGGTGCGGCCGTTTTTTCAGCTGTTTCATATCGGGAACTTTCGGCAAAACAGCCTCCATTTTCGCGAGATGGTCCGGCAAAAGACGAAGTAAGCCCGATTTGCGAATCACATTTTGCATGCCGGAACGCTGATACACGCCGAGTATTCCAGTCAGCGCCCTGATTCTGTTTTGGTGGGGGAAAAGCCCTTTGAATACCGCGCGGCGAAGCACTTTAACCGGAAGGGTGTGTTTTTTGTTCTGCTGAATAATATCCCTCGCTTCTTCAAGCAAGCGCCCGTAGTTTACGCCTGAAGGACATACAGGTTCACACGCCCGGCAGCCGAGGCAAAGCTCCAGTGACCGTTCGACATCCTCATCAGGCTCAATCGCCCCATCGACGACCGCTTTCATGAGCGCGATGCGTCCGCGCGGTGAATGGCTTTCCTGAAAACCGGATTCGATATAGGTGGGGCATGACGGCAGACAAAAGCCGCAGCGCATGCAATTCAGCAGCTCTTCCTCGTCCATTCTTTGTTTAAACTGCTGTTCAATGACCTTTCTTTCGTTAGCTGTCGTCATTTTGTCACCACCACCCGCTTGCGGGAGTCTTTCGCAAATATCTTCCCGGGATTCATGATGCTGTTAGGATCCAGCGCCTGTTTTACCGCCTTCATGGCGGCGATTCCCGCTTTCCCCAGCTTCAGTTCCAGATAAGGAGCTTTCATTTCGCCGACCCCATGTTCTCCGGTGATTGTTCCTCCCAGCTCAACCGCTTTTTTAAAGATGTCTTCAAAAGCCTGTTCGACCCGTTTCATTTCTTCACTGTTTCTGACATCTGTCGTACAGGTCGGATGAAGGTTGCCGTCGCCTGCGTGCCCGAATGTACAAATCGATATTTTGTGCTTTTCGGCGATCGTATTAATTGCTTTTACCATTTCGGCAATTTCAGAGCGCGGTACCGTGGCATCCTCCAGAATGGTCGTCGGCTTTAAACGGGCTAAAGCGGAAAGTGCGGTGCGGCGGGCCTCCCGAAGATTTTCCGCTTCAGCTTCTGTTTGCGCGGTTTGAACGGACACAGCATTTCCTTTTGTGCAAATCTCTTCAATCAGGGCAATGTCACGGCGGACTGCTTCCTCGGTGCCGTCCTGTTCGATCAGGAGAACCGCTTTGGCATGGACGGGAAGGCCGATTTTCGCGAAGTCTTCGATCACCTGAATCGTGGGCTGATCGAGAAATTCGAGCGTCGTCGGAATGATTTTGTGTGCGATGATATTTGAAACCGTTTGGGCTGCAGAGTCGATATCTTGATAGAGGGCGAGGACGGTTTTTTTTGTTTCGGGTGCCGGGATGAGTTTCAATGTTGCTTCAGTAATGATGCCGAGCGTTCCTTCAGAACCGACGAAAAGACGCGTCAAATCATAGCCGGCAACGTCTTTGGCGAGTTTGCCGCCAGTGCGGATGATATCCCCGTTTGCGAGAACGACTTCAAGCGCCATGACATAATCGCGTGTCACTCCGTATTTCAGCCCGCGGAGGCCGCCCGAGTTTTCATTGATGTTGCCGCCGATTGTCGAGATCTTCATCGAGCTCGGATCGGGCGGATAAAATAATCCCTTTTCTTCAGCGGCGTGAATTAAATCAAGCGTGATCACGCCGGGCTGAACGGTTATCGTTAAGTTTTCTTCATCGATTTCTAAAATTCGATTCATATGCTTAAACAGGAGGACAATTCCTCCTTCAGTCGGGCATGTGCCGGCGCAAAGGTTTGTACCTGAACCTCTCGGCACAATCGGAATGCGGTGCGTGTTGCAGATTTTCACGATTTGCGATACTTCTTCTGTGCTGCGCGGGGCTATGACCGCGTCAGGCATCGATTGAAACTGGGGTGTCGCATCATAAGAATAGACGAGCCGTCCGGCGTTCGAATCGTCATAATTGACAGAGCCGACAATTTCAATCAACTGGGATTTCACTTGTGAGGAAATCATGTATGATCACATCCTTTACCAATTATTATACAAAAACAAACGCTTTCAAAAAATCATTCTTTTAAACTTCAAAAAAAAAGAACCCGTTTTCAAAGAAAACGCGGTTCTTTGCAGGAGGCATCAGGTTGCAAGGCTGATTGCCTGATTCAGCACTTTTGCTCCGTCCATCATTCCATAAGCCATTTGATCAATGACGGCCACGGGCGTATGATAAGGCTCGGTACGCTCTGTCATTTGCCCTTTTAAATACCGGACCTGCGGACCAATCAGTATCACATCAATTTCATCCAGATGACTTGGCAAATCTGCCTCCGCATATGCATTAATTTCGGCCTTCAATGAACGGTTTTTCGCTTCTTCCCTCATTTTTTTGACCAGTATACTCGTAGACATTCCGGCTGAACATACAAGTGCGATCTTCATTTTTCCCTTCCTTTCTGAAGCTCTTGATATAAATGAATCAATTCTTTCGCCAAATCTTTTACAGTCATGGCTGTCATTAAATGGTCCTGCGCATGGATTAATAATAGATTGGGTGAAAGGCCTTCGCCTTGTGCTTCTTTTTGCAGAAGGCGGGTTTGCGCCTGATGAGCTTGGCTCAGCTCCGATTCTGCTTCTTGTATTTTTTGATATCCGGTTTCCCATTCGTGTTGTTTCACAAGCTGCAATGCTTCCATTGCAGAAGAACGCGCATTTCCGGCGTGAAGAATGATTTCAAATGAGACCTGTTCCAATTGTAGTGTATCTGCCATAACATTCACTCCTTACTTATTCGTTTTCTGTCTGGTGCAAGGCGGAACGTTCTGCTGCTTTTATAAACGGGAGGTAGAGCAGGGTGGCCAGCACCAGGTTGAAGATTTGCAATAAGACTCCCCGGACTGATCCTCCGGTGACGAGATACCCGCTGACAATCGGCGGCGTTGTCCACGGAAGGATCGCGACAGTTTTCGGGACGAGACCGGAAGCCAAAGCGACATATGACGTAATCGTTAAAATTAATGGAATCAAGATAAACGGAATGAACATGATCGGGTTTAATACAATAGGAAGTCCGAACAGAACGGGCTCATTGATGTTAAAAAGGCCGGGTGCGAGAGACACCTTCCCGATCGTTTTGTAGTGCTTCGATTTCACGGCAATTAAAATGCCGGCAAGCAGAGCCAATGTCGTTCCCGATCCCCCCATAAATACGTAAGAATCGAAGAAAGGCTTTGTCACAATATAAGGCACTTCAAAAGCGCTCATTCCTTGCGAGAATAAGTGTTGATTTTCCTGAATGAGCGGGAGGTAGACGGATTCCATGATCGGCCCGAGGATATTTGTTCCATGCAATCCAAAGAACCAGAGCAAATGATTCAAGAAAGTGAAAATCAAGGCTGACCCAACCGTGTTGGAAAGACCTTGAAGCGGCTCTTGAATCGTGCTGAAAACAAGCTCATGGATGCTTTGTCCCGAATAATGAACAATCAGAGCATTACATAGCCCGGCAGTGGATAAGATGACGGCAGCCGGCAATAGAGCATTCAAGGATTTTGTGACGCCGTCAGGCACTCCTTCAGGCATTTTTATTTTCCATTTCTCATTTTGTGAAAACAGCCGGAAGACTTCCGTCGACAGCAAAGCCACGATTAAGCCGACGAACAGGCCTTGTGCTCCCAGCCAAGTCATTGAAAAGCCAAAGTCTTCAGTGGTCGGCGTAAGCACGGCGAATGCGCCAATCCCGATTAATGCGGCAGACAGGCCATCTGTGTGATAGGACTCGGCCAGCTTAAAGCTGACAGCCGCAACGGCTAAAAGGCTCAACAGAGCAAAAGAGCCATTCCATATCGCCCCGCCGACAGCAGTCCATCCCTCTCCGAACAGGCCGGTCATAAAGTTTTGAAACGCCGGTATTGGAAAATTATTAACCAGGATGGCGAGGGAACCGATGATAATAAGAGGCATAATGGCGATGAATCCGTCGCGTATTGCAATCAGGTGTCTTTGGGAACCGATCTTTCCGGCGATCGGCATGATGTTTGCTTCGATGAATGCCATCATTTTATTTTGTTTCATGTTCACAGACCTCCTCAAAAAATTGCGGGAGGTAACGTTTATGCGCCTCGAGCATTTCATCCAGTACCTTTTGAGCTTTGTGATCAGAGGAGACCAACGGATTGGTGATCATGGCTGAATATGCCGTATTGTAGTCGCCGGTGACCGCAGCTTCAATCACTAATTGTTCAAATTTTTTCATCAGGCAGATCGGCCCGCAAATGGCAGCAGGCAGTTTTCCGACGGTCAGAGGAATCGGTCCGCTTTTTGTAATGACACTGTTGACTTCGATCACCGCATCATCGGGAAGGTCTGGTATGCTTCCTTTATTCAGTGTGTTCACGGTCTGAATATCCATTGAATGATGATAAAGCGAGTTCATTAATGAGCAGGCTGATTCACTATAGTAAGCCCCGCCGCGGCCTTCCAGTTCTTTAGGCTTCTCATGGATCTCGGCGTCTTTGTATTTCTCAAACAGCTGCCGCTCCACTTCCATGACGGTTTCCGCTCGTGTTCCGTTGTTATTGTACGCTTCGATATCTTTTGCGAGCGCATCTTCATGTTGATAATAGTACTGATGGTACGGGCTCGGAAGCATACGTAAAGACCGCAGAAATTGGCGATTCCACGGCAACGCCGCAATATTGGAGGGCGAGTAGCCGAGGTGATCATTCAACAGATGCTCAATCGTCTCTTCCGTCCGGTCGATGCCGTCGATCCATACCCTTTTTCCGAAAACAAAATGGTTGAGGCCTGCGAATTCAATCATGACGCGGTTCACATCCACGCCGAATATTTCTGCAATGCTATTTTTCATGTTGTAAGGAATATTGCATACCCCGACGACCTTTTGATGAGGTCCGTGCTTCAGCAAAGCTTCCGTCACGATGCCGGCCGGATTGGTAAAGTTGATCAGCCATGCTTCGGGACAAATCTTTTGGATATCGCGAGCGATATCCAGCATGACAGGAATTGTGCGGAAAGCTTTAAACATACCGCCGGCTCCGTTTGTTTCCTGCCCGATTAGGCCGTGGCTGAGCGGAATTTTTTCGTCTAAAGCTCTCGCCTTCAGTCCGCCGACTCTGATTTGAACCGTGACGAAATCGGCACCTTGCAACGCTTCTGCCCGATCTATTGTATGGCTCAGTTCGATGGGAACCCCCGCATGCCTGATCATTCGCTTCGCGAGTTCTGAGACGATGCGAAGTTTTTCTTTGCCCTCCTCGATATCAACAAGTGCAATCTCATTCACCGGAAATTGATGTTGCCGTTTGATGATGCCTTCAATAATTTCCGGTGTGTAGCTGGACCCTCCGCCTATAACAACTACTTTCAGCGCCATAATCCCCCTCCTTCATTCTCTTTATATGAAAGCGCTTCACACAATTGAAACTTAACATGTCATAACAAATTTGTCCATACATATTTGTTATGACAAATTGTTTTTTTTAGGAACCTTTTGTGTTATTCTATAATTACGAACACACCCCAAAGGAGAACATGTATGGCGAAACAACCACAGCTCCACAGTCAAATTAAACAAGATATTGTAGATAAGATTGAAAGCGGTTATTATCCGCCTGGCAGCCTGCTGCCGACGGAGTCCGAGTTTTGCAAACTGTATGATGTCAGCCGGACGACGCTGCGGACCGCGCTGAATCATTTGCTTATGGAAGGGGCCATTTACCGAAAGCAGGGAAAAGGGACATTTGTCGCCAAAGGAAAAGTAAAGCAGATCTTGAGCTCCAGCAGCCTCCGTTATGCAGAGCAATTGAAGGCTCAAGGCTTTAAACCGAAAATCAAAGTTGTTGATTTGCAAAAAATAAAGCCGTCTGAAAAAATCCAAACCCTCCTCGGAATCGACGCTGAACAAATGGTCTATCAAATCAAAAGAATCCGCTATGCGGACGATGAAGAAATCCAGTTTGAAACAGCCTATATCAGAACGGATCTCGTCCCCGAAGTAACGGAAGAAATGGCGAATATTTCACTTTACCAGTGCATCAGCAGGCAAGGAAACAACATAAAAAGAACAGAGGAACAAATCAAAATTGTGATTTCTGATGAGGAGATTGCACAACATTTAAATATTACACAAGGCACACCTTGCTTCCAGATATCGACGCAAACATTTTTGGCGTCGGAAGAAGTCGTCGAGTATTCTATGGCCTATTTTCGCGGTGACCGTGTTGAGTTCTTCATTGAACGTGATTATGAACAAAGGGGGAATGAAAGGTGAAATCTCTAATCATAAATGCGGATGATTTTGGATTTTCAAGGGGAGTCAACCTTGGAATCATTGAAGCTTTCCAGCACGGGGTGCTCACATCGACTACGCTCATGGTCAATATGCAAGAAGCGGAGCATGCCGTCGAACTCGCACGGCAAAATCGTGAACTCGGAGTCGGCGTCCACTTGACATTGACGGCCGGGCGCCCGATTCTCGGCGGACTGCATACGATAACGGATGAAGAAGGGAATTTTCGCAAGCTTTTGTACTACCAGGGTTTCTTCGACATTGACCTTGATGAAGTATACCGAGAGTGGAAAGCGCAAATAGAGAAAGCTTTGTCTTTCGGTTTAAATCCGACACATATCGACAGCCATCATCATATTCATACATACGGAAATCTCCCTGAGGTGTTTGTAAAGCTTGCGAAAGAGTATGACCTGCCATGCAGAAAGGTCAATCATGATCATCCTTCACTGTGGAAGGGTGTAAGGTCGAACGATGCTTTTGAGCTGAAAGTCGATCGATTGAAGGATCTTTCGAGCATCCTTCGTGATTATCAAGACGCAGCAGTGATTGAAGTGATGTGCCATCCGGCTTACGTCGATAAATGTCTGCTTGAAAAATCGTCTTTCCATTATCCTCGGGTATATGAACTTTCACTGCTGACGGAACCTTCTCTTAAATCGGCTTTGCAACAATGTCCGGATATTCGTCTTACGTCTTACGCTAGTCTATGAAGAGGCTAGAGGCGCCGCTTCTATTCCTTAAATGGAGTAGAAAGCGGCGGTTGTGTAGTCAATGTCTTCAAGTTGACAGTTCAGAAAATTCTGATCAATATAGATTTGTCATAACAAATTCAGCAACCCTTCGCCATTAAAAAGTCTTCTTTTATACGCAAATGTATAGACATCTATACGTGTTTCACCCTCAGCACAACCAGCTTTACCAAACGAACACACCCGAAATTTTAATGAAATCATGATGTCAATCTCATTTATGTAAGCGTTTTCCCTTGTTGGCTTCTGTGCAGCTGCAGCTATTAGATGACAAGGAAAATATAAAACAAACAAAAAAGGCGGTGAGGAATAGGAGATTTCTAGTTTCATGGTTTGTCAAAAAAATTGGATGAAAAGGAGATGAACATCGTGTTGGTCAACAAAAGCAAAAAGTTTTTCGTTTTTTCTTTCATTTTTGTCATGTTGCTGAGCTTGTCATTTGTAAATGGGGAAGTTGCAAAGGCCGATTCCGGAAAAAACTATAAAATCATCGGCTACTATCCATCATGGGGTGCTTACGGAAGGAATTTTCAAGTTTGGGATATGGACGTTTCAAAAGTCAGCCACATTAATTATGCTTTTGCTGATATTTGCTGGGAAGGAAGGCACGGGAACCCCGATCCGACAGGCCCCAATCCCCAAACATGGTCATGTCAGGATGAAAAAGGAGTGATCGACGCGCCAAATGGAACAATCGTAATGGGCGATCCCTGGATTGACGCACAAAAGTCAAATCCCGGGGATGTCTGGGATGAACCGATCCGCGGCAACTTTAAACAATTGCTGAAGCTGAAAAAGAGCCACCCTCATTTGAAAACGTTCATATCGATCGGCGGATGGACTTGGTCTAACCGCTTTTCAGATGTCGCGGCAGATCCTGGGGCAAGGGGGAATTTCGCCGCTTCGGCCGTTGAATTTTTAAGGAAATACGGGTTTGACGGGGTCGATCTTGACTGGGAATACCCGGTCAGCGGAGGATTGCCGGGGAATAGCACACGGCCGGAAGATAAAAGAAATTACACGCTGCTCCTGCAAGAGGTGCGTAAAAAACTTGATGCTGCAGAAGCAAAGGACGGCAAGGAATACTTGCTGACGATCGCATCCGGCGCGAGTCCGGAGTATGTGAGCAACACTGAGCTTGATAAAATTGCTCAAACCGTGGATTGGATTAACATCATGACCTATGACTTTAATGGCGGATGGCAAAGCATAAGCGCCCATAATGCGCCGCTGTTCTATGATCCAAAAGCAAAAGAAGCAGGCGTTCCAAATGCTGAGACCTACAACATTGAAAACACTGTGAAACGCTATAAGGAAGCCGGTGTCAAAGGGGACAAATTAGTGCTTGGAACACCGTTCTACGGAAGGGGCTGGAGCGGTTGTGAATCCGGCGGCCACGGAGAATATCAGAAGTGCGGACCGGCGAAAGAAGGGACGTGGGAAAATGGAGTATTCGACTTTTCAGATCTTGAAAAGAACTATGTAAATCAAAACGGCTATAAAAGGTATTGGAACGATCAAGCGAAAGTGCCGTTTTTGTATAACGCGGAAAATGGCAATTTCATCACTTATGATGATGAACAATCATTCGGCCACAAAACGGATTTTATTAAAGCAAACGGATTAAGCGGAGCGATGTTCTGGGATTTCAGCGGCGATTCCAATCGGACGCTTCTCAATAAATTGGCAGCCGATTTAGATTTTGCACCGGACGGAGGCAATCCGGAGCCGCCTTCATCGGCACCTGTGAATGTGCGTGTAACCGGAAAAACTGCTACAAGTGTCAGCCTGGCGTGGGATGCGCCGAGCAGCGGAACAAACATTACGGAATATGTCGTGTCATTTGAAAGCCGGTCGATATCTGTAAAAGAAACATCAGCGGAAATCGGCAACTTGAAGCCGGGTACGGCCTACTCATTTACAGTTTCAGCAAAGGATGCCGATGGAGAGCTCCATACCGGACCAACAGTAAAGGTCACGACGAATTCTGACCAGGCATGTTCATATGACGAATGGAAAGAGACGAACGCATACACGGGCGGAGAGCGGGTTGCATTTAACGGAAAAGTGTATGAAGCGAAATGGTGGACGAAAGGCGACCGGCCGGATCAATCCGGTGAATGGGGCGTATGGCGGCTGGTCGGAGGCTGCGAATAACAGAAAGTCAAATGGATAGAAAACGATAAAGAGAGATTTGGGAAAAAGCTTCTCACGTCTCTCTTTATGGACAAAGGAGTCTGAATAAACATGAAGATAGCCGCTTCATCTATTTTATCCTGTGTGCTGCTCCTTGCGCTTTTTATCCCGAACCGGCACATTTCTGCAGAGACTTCAAATGAACAACCGGACTGCCGTCCGGAAGGGCTTTGGGACTCAGGCGTTGAACATGTGCCGTACTGCGATGTATACGACCGGGACGGCCGTGAAAAGCTTGCCAATCAGTTAGACCGGAGAATCATCGGGTACTTTACAAGCTGGCGTACTGGAAAAGGCAATCAAGATCGTTATTTAGTAAATGATATCCCCTGGAAGTACTTGAGCCACATTAATTATGCGTTTGCCCACATCGGGGAAGATCATCGGATTTCAGTCGGAGATGAGACAGATGAGAACAACCCGTCCATCGGGATGACCTGGCCGGAGCATTCCGATGTAAAAATGGATCAAACCTTGCCGTATAAGGGGCATTTTAACCTTATCCATCAATATAAAGAGAAATACCCGAATGTAAAAGTTTTGGCGGCTGTCGGCGGTTGGGCCGAAACCGGCGGTTATGTTGACAGGGACGGGAAGCGGATTCCAAGCGGCGGCTTTTATTCGATGACAACGAATGGAGACGGATCTGTAAACCACAAGGGTATTCACACCTTTGCGGAGTCGGTCGTTGCGTTTCTCAGAAAATACGAGATCGATGGAATCGATATTGACTATGAGTACCCTACATCAATGCAGGATGCAGGGAATCCTGCAGATTGGAACATCGCCAATCCGCGGCGCAACGGGTTAAATAAAAGCTTTGAGGCATTGATGAAAATATTAAGAGAAAAGCTTGATCAAGCGTCCGCTGAAGATGGAAAGTACTACATGCTGACCATTGCAGCGCCATCATCGGCATATTTACTGAGAGGGATGGAAACGTTTAAGCCGCTTCGATATGTCGATTATGTCAATATCATGTCCTATGATCTTCATGGAGCCTGGAATGAGTTTGTCGGACCGAACGCTTCTTTATTCGATAACGGCGAAGATGCCGAACTCAAGCATTCCAACATATATACTACGCCGGAATACGAAGGGATCGGATATTTAAATACGGACTGGGCTTACCATTATTTTAGAGGAGCTATGGAATCGGGGCGAATCAATATCGGTGTTCCTTATTATACGAGAGGCTGGAAGAATGTGAACGGCGGAGTAAACGGGCTGTGGGGAACATCCAAAAGCGCAGATTGTCCTCAGGGACTCAGGCAATGCGGTGACGGAGCAACCGGAATCGATAATATTTGGCACGATAAAGATGAGCAGGGGAATGAAATTGGAGCAGGGGCAAACCCGATGTGGCACGCCAAAAACCTTGAAAAGGGCATTGCCGGTTCTTATCTGGAAAGGTATGGATTGAGCAAGGCTGATTTGACAGGCGCTTATCAAAGGCATTATGACGCGGGGCTGGCAGCGCCTTGGCTTTGGAATCCAGAAAAGAAAGTGTTTCTATCGACAGAGGATGAGGAATCGATCAAAACGAAGGCGGATTATGTCGTTGATAAAGGAATCGGGGGTGTCATGTTTTGGGATTTGAGCGGTGATTATGACTGGTATCCCGAACGAAACGGCAATAAAGGAGAATACGATATTGGCAATACTTTAACGAGCACGCTGTATCACAAATTCTCGGATACAACACCATACGATAACCGGCTCAGCACATCGCCTTTTCCTGATGAATCATTGGATGTAGACATAGAGCTGACGAACTTTCCATTAGGAGATCAAAATTACCCGATCCACCCGGTAATGAAGCTGATCAATAACAGCGATGTCACGATTACGGGAGGTTCTGTTATCGAATTTGATGTGCCGACATCCACTTCCCCTCGGTTTGGAAGCTGGAGCGGCGATCAAGTTGAAGTGATTGCTAAAGGGCATACGGGACCGAACATTGGCGGACTGACGGGAGATTTCCACCGCATCGGAGTGACTCTATCAAGCTGGAAAACGATTAAACCTGGTGAGGCGGCGGAGTTTCAGCTTGTTTATTATTTGCCGATCAGCGGCCCTTCAAATTTCACGATATCAATAGATGGAAAAAAGTACAGGCTTAATGTGAAGTAAGTGTGCAGCCGTTAGATATAACAGCCCGTTCCAAAAGGAAGCGGGCTGTCTTCGTGTGTTATTGGGCGCTGTTTTTCCAGTTGCTCAAATTGTCAAACACTTCTTTTGTAATCCGGGTGCCTCTGTTGTACGAAGAGCCGCCGTATACTCCATTTGTGTGGACGGCAAGCGAGCATGGACCGCTGCAGTTCGTTCTTGAACTGCTTTGTTCGAATACCGGTGAACCGCTCTGGCCTCCGTACGTGTCCATTGCATACTGCAATTTATACGTTTCGGAGATGGCAATCGGTCCTGAATGCTGCCATTGTGTGCCTGTTGTTTTATCGCCTGGATAACCGCTGATAGTAACAGTTGTCCCGACAAGTGATGAAGTGGTGTACGAGTATCCGAAGTATCCGACAGTATTGCCGATTGGTTCGCTTAGTTCGATTGCACCGTAATCGTAATTGGTGTTACCGCTTCTCCATCCTGACGGAATAAAGTAGCGCGTCGATTTAACAGAGCCGTAAGGGTAGCTTGTCCCGTTCCGTCCCGGCGAAACAGTAGCTGTCCCGGCAAATGAACCGCTTGATGTGTCATAGATGCAATGTCCGGCTGTTGCGACGGTTTTCGGACCGATCATCCATCCGGTGCACGAACCGATGCTGCTTGAAATATGAACGATCGCTCTGTACGGATATGCGCTTGTGTTGGTCACCCTTGTCCGATCATCAGAACCAATCACCGATTTAATGCTGTAAGGAGCTTTGGCGGAGGACTCTTTTGCCGTTTTTTCCTTTGTTTCATTCACTTTGCCGGTGCCTGTAAATGCCTTTGAATACGAGCCGTATTGATCGTTTTTCATGTTTGGATCATAGGTAACCGATGTTTCCGCTTTGTATGAAGGATCGCTTGAAACAGGAGAATGAGGCGATGGTGCGGCTTGGGCCGGGTGGATACCTAAAGAATAAATAGAAATACCAATGAGACCTGTGATCAAACCTCGTTTAACACTCTTTTTACTAACCAAATCGTATCACTTCCTTATTTTGTTGTAAGTTCAAGTTAGATATTAACAAAATAATTCTGAATTTTCCATATGTTTAAAAAAGATCATACTAGAGGCATGTATTAACATTTTGTTTGATCATATTGATACCGGGTAATGTACATGAAGAAAAGAAATTGAGGGGGGTTTAAGTTGTACAGTGATTTAAAAGGAAAAACAGCAATTGTGACCGGTTCTTCAAAAGGTATAGGCAAGGCGGTTGCAGAACGGTTTGGAAAAGAAAAGATGAATGTGGTTGTCAATTATCACAGCGATCCCGGAGGCGCACGGGAAGCCGTCGACAATATTCAAGCAGCGGGCGGAAACGCCCTTGCGGTAGAAGCTGACGTGTCTTCTGAAGAGGATATAAAAAAGCTGATTAAATCAGCAGTTGAACATTTCGGCTCACTTGATGTCATGGTCAATAATTCAGGATTTAACGGCGCAGAAGCCCTCCCGCACGAACTTGAACTTGGTGAATGGCAGAAAGTGATCGACGTTAATTTAACCGGTACGTTTCTCGGCGCACGGGAAGCCTTAAGATATATGGCGGACCGCCACATGAAAGGGAGCATACTCAATATATCAAGCGTTCATCAGCAAATTCCGAGGCCGAAAAATGTTCATTACTCCGCTTCAAAAGGCGGAATGAAGCTTTTGACAGAAACGCTTGCCCTTGATTATGCGGACAAAGGAATCCGCGTCAATTCGATCGCGCCGGGAACGATCGCAACCGAAAGCAATGAAGACTTGGAGGGAAGCCACAAGTCGGCACAGCTGAAAAAGATACCGATGAACGAATTTGGCGAGCCTGAACAAGTGGCTTCCGCAGCGGCATGGCTTGTGTCGAAAGAAGCCGCCTATGTAACGGGCGCGACTTTGTTCGTTGACGGCGGTATGACGCTTTACCCGTCACAGCTGGAATAGCAAGTGCATTTTTCAGCTCCCGTTCTGCCTTTTTCGAATGGCGGAATGGGGGTTTTTTATTGCGTCACCTTTTATATCCTGTTTTTGTATATAATAGTTAAAAAGATGAGTTTAATAGCTTTAATGCTATTACAACTTAACTAACAAGGAGATTATAATGCAAAACAATGTCGTTCACATTGCCTTCGGCGAATCTGCCGGCGGCAGTATCAACATGATGCTCAAACAGTCGGGAGGAACCCAGGAAAAGAGTCTGATCGTCATTCCTGAATTATTTTCCATCGGGCCGCTTCAAAACCTGGAAATTAAAGAAGGCAGGGTCAATCGTTATGAATGGTTGAAAACATATCTCAATGACCGATTTCACGAGCTTGGAGAGATATACAGCCGTTTTGAAGATGCGGTTTCTGCATTAAGCCGTATTCAGGAGCAAGCCTCCGTCTTTATGTGGACGGGCGATCATGCACACGAACAAACGGGCCTGAGATTTGTACATCATATCCTTCGGCAAATGAACCTGGCTGTTTTCCATCTGAATACGTCGAAGTACTTTCCCTATACCCGAAGTTCTGGTGAATTGAATGATGAAAAACTGAGATTCATTTATGAACAAGGGGATCAGTCGGCTTTGACAGCCGCTGAAAGACGGGGCCTTGCGGAGGAATGGACAGCGCTGTCTCAGCAGACAAGCGTGTTGCGAGTATGGGAAGACGGCAGAATTAAAAGCGTGAAAGAAGACTTTTATGATTCGTTCATCATCGGCAAGCTCGCACAGCTTCAAAAAAACCGTTCAACCAATACCTTTATCAACTGTCCCCGCCTGATCGGCGAAGTCATTGGCCATCTGAAGGAGAACATCGGAGATGAATTCATCGAGTACCGCATTTTAGAGCTGATCCGCAAAGGCATTTTTGAGATGGAAGGCGTACCAAAAGGAATGAGATATTTTAGCATAAGGTTAAAATCGCCATTTAAGTTCACCATTTAAATCCAATTATCTCAATTTTCATGAAACGATTAATGGTATATTTCGTATACATAAGGAGACGAAAATGAAAGAGAGGTAGACAGGATTTGGTTCGTGAACAGTTAAAACAAAAAGCGCAGTCCATCAGTAAGGTTCCCTCACATTATCAGCTCATGATCGAAGATTACGGAGAAAAGGACGAAAAAGAGAGGCCGGTTTTTTTCGTCTGGCAGGATATTGAAGAGCCGGATCAGGACATATCGGTAGAGTTAGATCATCACGGCCGCTTAATCAGTTTGACAAAAGAGTATGAACCGGCGGTCGAGGAATCTCTTCCAGAGGAAAGGCTGCTGAAAATCGCCCTTCAGTTTACAGAACAGCATTACCCGAGTGCGTCTCATGAATTTGTTTACCATGAAAAGAAGGAAACAGAACAATTCGTCCGTTTTACGTATGTTCAGACTGTCCTTGATCTTCCGCTGCCGCAAACAGGCTTTTACGTCAAGGTCGCCAAGAACGGAGAGGTGATGGAGTTTCGCTATAACGGTGGAACAAGCTCTTTCTCCATTCCAAAGCAGATCGCTGATAAGGAATCGGTGACAGCCGATTATCTTAAACATATTCAATTCGAATTGGCGGTCGAAAAAGTCCGCAGTGAGCTTTATGAAGGGGGAGATGATCGCCCGCATCTCATTTACGAAGCAGACTTGCCGTTTTTCAGCTATCCTGCCGATATCACGGGAAAATGCCATATGAAGCCTGCGGCGGATGAAGAGGAAGAGGAGGAAACATTGCCGCTCCCTTTGCTGCCTGAGGCTGACCGTCATGCTGATATCGATGACATGATCGGCTATACTCCTTCGATGCGGAAAATCCGTGAAACCGATATGGGAGAGTCAATTGGAACGGTATGGCGCCTGGGAAACGAACCTGAGCCGAGAGACCGGAGTATAGCCGGCTATTTCGAAACATGGAACAAAAATACGTTGAAAATCATGAAAGATAAAAAGTCAGGGAAGCTCAAAGGGGTAGCTTCTTTCATCAAATCAGAAGGACACCTTTCCTTGAGCGTGGAAGACTGCTTGAAACGGGCGCTGCAATTTTTGTACAAGCTTTATCCCGGCGCAGATCAGCTTTTTCGAATGCATCCGGCGGAAAATGACGGGGACAGGCAAAACGCTTTTTTTCAATTTGATCTTCAATACAAAGAGGTGCCGTTAAGGCTTGGCTCTGCCAATATCAGTATCAGTCGGACAACCGGCAGGGTCGTCGGTTATAACGGTCCGGAAATCGAGCCGGAAGCGCTGGCCGATCTGAGTCCTTCGCCATCTATTTCAGAGGAAGAAGCGAAAGCGGTTTTTGCAGCGGCATTTGATGTGAAGCTGCAATGGGAAAGGGATTACAGTCGGGAAAAGGATGACTTCTACAGGCTTATTTACCGGCCGGTCTACCCGTACTTTATCGATGCCCATGACGGAAAGGCGTTTATGAGCAAAAACATGTAATAAACGGCGGCTGGCTAAGGCACAAAGGCCCCCGGCCGCCGTCTCTTGTAAGATCAGGTGTCGTCCTCTGTCCCAGTGGAGATCGGATGGTCGGGGTAGCTGATCCAATCGCTCCAGCTGCCGGCATACAGCTTCACATTTTCAAATCCGGCTTCTTTCAGGCCGAGCACATTTGGGCAGGCTGATACGCCCGATCCGCAATAGACGACAATTTCACTGTCCGGGTCTAAAACAGCATAGTGCTGTCTGAGTTGTTCTTTGCTTTTCCATAATCCGCTTTCGGTCAGATTGCCTTTCCAAAAAAAGTTTTTGGCTCCGGGAATATGGCCGGCCCGGTGATCGAGTGGCTCGTTTTCCCCTGTGTATCGGGAAGGATCACGCGCATCAATCAGGATGGAGCCTTTTCTGCCGATTCGCTTCAGCACGTCTCCGGCATCAAGGAGTTCGTTTTCTCTGAGCGCCGGCTTAAACTCGCGCTGGATAGGACGGGGAACCTCGGCGGTCATCGCATAGCCCGATTTGATCCAGTTGGACAGCCCCCCATCCATAATATAGACGCTGTCATGCCCGAGGTAGTGAAGCTGCCACCAAAAGCGCGCTGCAAACATGCCGCCGCTGTCATCATAAACAATGACATCTGTTTCCCGGTCAATGCCGATTTTCCCAAGCTTTGCGGCCAGACGGTCAGGGTCTTGAAGCGGATGTCTGCCGCCGTGCACTTCCGCATTACGCGACAGATCCTCTTTTAAATCAATGTAAACGGCTCTCGGCACATGGCTTTTCGTATACGTTTTCCGGCCTTCGTCCGGTTTTGTCAAATGAAACCTCACATCGACAATAACCGTTTGGTCCGGATTTTCCCTTAATCGTTTGTATACCCATTCAGGGCTTTTCAATACTGACAATCCGATCCCTCCGCTCCCCTTTGTTTTTTCTCGGGTTCTGATAATAGAAGAATAGCTTTCTTTCAAGGGGAATGTCAAAGATAAATCCCGAAATCGTCATCACCTAAATGAAACAGAATATGATAAAGGTGACGACATCATGGGGGTGACTAATATGGCAGTAGTTAAGGCTTCTTCTAAAGATATCAATCTTTTGGCCAGACTTTTGAGAGCGGAGGCTGAAGGCGAAGGCGTGCAAGGAATGCTGATGGTCGGAAATGTCGGAATCAACCGCATCAGGGCAAACTGTTCCGACTTTGTGGGACTTCGCACCATTCCGCAGATGATCCATCAGCCGCATGCGTTTGAAGCCGTGACGCACGGTTATTTCTATCAAAGGGCACGGGAAAGCGAAAGGCGCTTGGCGCGCAGGGCGATCAACGGAGAGCGGCTCTGGCCGGCAAAGTTCAGTTTGTGGTATTTCAGACCGGCAGGGGCGTGTCCCGCACAGTGGTATAATCAGCCGCATGTCGGCCGCTTTAAAGCGCATTGTTTTTATGAGCCGACAGCGGAAGAGTGTGAGAATGTCTATAATACGTTTTAATAAAAACATCCCTTTTCAACGGATTTTGAAAAGGGATGTTTTTTGATCAAAATAACTCTGCAAGTCTTTCGTAAGACTGCTTCTTATCTTCAAACCGGTAAACGTTCGTCAAAACCATAAACTCATCTGTTTGATACCGGTCAGAGAGCTCGAGCAGTTTTCTTTTGACCGTTCGAGGAGACCCGATCACCATACGGCTGCGGTTGTGGGCAAGCTTTTTTTTATCGGCAGCGGTGTAAGCGGAAGATTTTGCCTCCTCAATGCTTGGGACAAGACTGTCCAATCCTTTTTCAACTCTTAGAAGCCATAAATCCTGGCTCAAGCAAAGCTCCTCAGCTTTTTCATCGGATTCCGCACAAACGACGAAAACGGCGGCCAAAGATTGGGGGCGCTTAAAGAAAGGAGAAGGCCGAAAGCTTTCCCGATATAATTGAAAGGCGTTCCTCCCTCTTGCGGAATTGATGAAATGTCCGAATACGTATCCCGCTCCCATGTCACCAGCCAATTTCGCGCTGTTTTCTCCAAGCCCTAAAAGCCACACCTCCGGCGGCGAATCCGTCAAAGGGGCCGCTTTGATTCCGAAATAATCGTGTCCGGAAGGGACGGAATCAGTCAAAAAGCCCAACAAGTCTTGAAGCTGTCTCGGGAATTCGTCCAGGCTTTTATGAACCCCGTCTGTCAGCGCCAGCCTCGTTTTGGCTGTGCCTCCCGGAGAGCGGCCGATCCCCAGGTCAATCCTCCCGGGATAAAGGGCTTCAAGCTGCCGAAAGCTTTCAGCCACTTTAAAGGGACTGTATTGAGGAAGCAGAACACCGCCCGAACCGACGCGAATGTTTGCAGTTTTTGCCGCAATGTGTGCGATCATGATTTCGGGAGCGGTACTGGCAAGTCCGCGTGTGCTGTGATGCTCGGCAAACCAATACCTTTTGTACCCCCATTGATCCGCGAGCTCCGCCAGCTCTGCAGAATGCTTCAAGGCTGAATACGCATCTGAGCCTTTTGATATTGGAACCTGGTCAAGAACACTGAGCTGCATCATTTGTCACCGGCCTTCCTTTTCAGTAAGACAAGCATATGAAAAACAGCAGGAAGGGTCAAATCGAAGAGAATACGAGAGTTAAAACAAGATGAGTCAAAACATGACACTGCTGAAACAAAAACGAAATATAAATGTAATATAAATTGACGCCTATTGTCGAAAATAGATGGTATAATAACGTCTGTACATCGGTAACGGATATATTAATCATAGGTCATAAGATTCATTTTTTAATAATGTTCAAGCGAATTTACATAATGAAAAAACAAGAATACATAAAGGAAAGAGGAGTAGAAAGTGAAAAAAAAGGTTTATACTTTTGGTTTAGCGTCGATTCTCGGAACAGCTAGTCTATTTACCCCCTTTATGAACAACACGGCATCGGCAGAAACCTCTCAGCAAAAACAAGAAATTCAGCAAAAGCGTTCTGAAGTGAATTCAGGCATCGAGGGCAAGCGGAAAGAAATCGCCAAGCTGCAAGACGAGCAGAAAAAGCTTGAAGCCAAAATCCAAGAGCTTGATAAAAAAGCACTTGAAACAAGCAACAAAATCGAAGACAAAGAAAAAGAAAACAAAAAAACCAAAAAAGAAGTGGAAGCTCTGAAAAAAGAAATCAAAGAAACTGAAAAGCGGATTGAAGAGCGTTCAAAAGTGATTAAAAATCGCGTGCGCAGCCTGCAGGAAAACGGCGGATCCCAAAACTATCTGAATGTCCTTCTGGGCGCACAAAGCTTCGGAGATTTTATCACTCGTGCAACGGCTGTTTCAACAATTGTTGACGCGGATAAAGACCTGCTTGACGAGCAGGAAAAAGATAAAAACAAGCTTGAAAAAGCAATGTCTGACTTAAATACAAAACTGGATGAAATCCAAAAAACTTTAGCCGATTTAAAAACGCTTAAATCGGATCTTGATAAACAGCTGAAAGAACAGGCGAACCTTTCTAAGCAGCTGCAAACGAAACAGGCGGCAGCAGAATCAGAGCTGAGCGATCTGAAAAAAGAAGCGGGCTCACTGACAAAAGAAGAAGCCGCTCTTGAACAAAAACTTAAAGAAGAAAGAGCTGCAGTGGCTGCAGCAGCAAAAGCGAAAGAAGAATCTGCTACGGCTGAAAAGTCAGACTCAGGATCAAACTCAGGTTCAGTCAGCAAATCCAACGGATCGTCCAACAGCGGTTCTTCAAGCAGCAAGAAAAGCAGCAGCCCGTCAAGAAACTACTCTTCCGGTTCTGTTGTCAGCAGCAATGGAAACGCAATTGAAGCTGCCATCAGCACAGGTTCAAGCATCGTCGGCAGATCTCCGTACGTATGGGGAGGCGGACGTTCTCAAGCTGATATCGACAACCGTCGTTTCGACTGCTCATCATTTGTGCGCTGGGCTTATGCATCAGCAGGTGTAGAGCTTGGATTCGGTGCGACAACAAGTACGCTTGTCGGCAAAGGACGAGCTGTGAGCGCGTCTGAAATGAAGCGTGGAGACTTGGTCTTCTTTGACACATACAAAACGAATGGCCACGTGGGTATTTATCTTGGCAATGGAACATTCTTGAACGATAACAGCTCACGCGGGGTATCCGTCGATTCTATGAGCAACCCGTACTGGAAAGCGCATTTCAGCGGAGTTGTCAGACGGGTCGTTGAATAAAATATCATACAGAAACAAACGCCGTTCCTGATCGGGAGCGGCGTTTTTATATTACAGCGGCAAGTCGCGCTTTTTAAAGATGAGAATGCTGAGTGCGAAGGCGGCAAAACCGACCGCGGCAAGAACAAGAGACACTTGAGCGATATCGGCGCTCCCGTTTACAATATCGCCAGGTCTGAATAAAGAGAAAACCGACAGGCTCCTCATCCATTCCGTCTTTTCGCTTAGTTTGCCGAGCAAGTCGAAGCTGAAGAATAAAAACGTGATGCCTCCGGAAAGTCCGAGGGCTCTTTTTTCGTCATTTGAAATGGCCGAAAAGAGGAACGAGATGCCGCCGACGGCAAAGAAGAGCAGAAAGCCGAGCAAGTTCAGAACGAGAAACCTTGACACATTAAAATCGTAATCACCGCCCAGCATCAAATGGTAGCCAGCCAGCCCGGCCGCTGTCGTCACGGCCATAATGATCAAAAGACCTGTCGTTAAAACGGCTGCTTGGGTGAAAGCCACTTTGCCGCGCGTTGTCGGCGCAGACAGAATATAGGCCATTGACCCTTGATCCACGAGCTTTGCCAAAAGCTTAGTCGACAGCATGACAGAGAAGATCGACAAAATCACGATAAAGATTAAACCGTAATACTCTCCAGACATAAAATCTTCAAGATTCCCCAGTCCGTTTTCAAACCCAAAAGCATTGAGAAAGCCTTCCGGCATCGATTTGATCATTTTCTCAATATCCTCCGCATTGCCCGCGATGCTTGGATAAATGCCCAGTATCAAAAGAATATAGAAAGCGGAGCCTACCCCGTAGCTTATGATTCCTTTCATGTTTGTTCTCATCATTTGTTTGTACAGGGAGAAGTTCATTTCACTGTCCCCTTTCTGTCATAGTAGTTCATGAAAATCTCTTCCAGGCTTTGTGAAGAAGAATCAATGTGCCGAATGTGATATTTGGCGGTTTCTTTAATAAATTGATCATGGTTCCCTAAAACGGCCACTTTGACACGATTGTCCGTCCGGGATTCGATTTGCAGACCCGAATTCATGAAGGCGGGAATGTCGCCCTTTTTTTCAAATGTAACTTCGAATACCTTTCGCTGCATCGACTGCAGTTCATGGATATCTTTGACGGCAATGATGATGCCGTCTTTTATAATGGCGGCTCTGTCACAGGTTCGTTCGATTTCAGGAAAGCTGTGGGAAGACATTAAAAACGTCGTTCCTCTCGCTTTTTCTTCGAGCACGATTTCAATAAACACTTTTTGCATCAGCGGATCGAGGCCTGATGTCGGTTCATCAAGAATGATGACTTCAGGGCTGTGCATAAAGGCAGCGACAATCCCGACTTTTTGCTTCATTCCTTTCGACATTTTTCTGATCGGCGTATGAACATCGAATTGGAGCCGTTCGATGAGTTCATTGCGCTTAGCTGTATCTTTTAAACCGTGCATGTTTGCCATGAAATCGAGAAATTGTTTTCCCGTCATTCCTTCGATAAATGCAATCTCTCCGGGAAGATAGCCGATATGCCGCTGAATGTCGCCTTGATGATTCCGGACGTTCATTCCGTTTACTTTGATATCGCCTTGATCAGGCTTCATAAACCCCATGATATGTCGAATGGTTGTTGATTTTCCAGCTCCGTTTGGACCTAAAAATCCAAACACTTCACCTTTTTGAACATGAAATGAAACATCAAATATACCTTTGCCATTGGAAAACTTTTTCGTAAGACGTTCAACTGTCAGCATGTGACACCTCCAAAATGAAAATTATGAAATAATAGTGATTAATAATTACAAAACTAATTTTACGTTCTTATGAACTTTTTTGTCAACGGAATTAGTGAAATATTTTTATGTTATAATTTCATTAAGAAAGATATGTAAGGATGGTTATATGAACGGATTTGAAAAAAGGGCTTTGCTGATTAAAGAGAAAATCAAAAAGACGGCTTTGGATATGCTCAAAACATGGGAGCCAAAGCGCATCCGGATAACCGATATCGCAAAAGCGGCAAATGTTTCGCAGGTGACGATCTATAATTACTTTGGAAGCAAAGAAGCGCTCCTGAAAGAGGTTTTCAAAGACTATATCGATCAGTCCATCAGCGATTTTGAAGAATATATGAACAAAGATATTTCCGTTAAAGAAAAGATCGAATTGATGATTTTGCAGAAAAGGGAAGCCAATAATCAAAAATTTGCTCTAACGGTCGTCAAAGAGGTGATGATCGAAGACAGTGAAATAATGGATTATGTAAAGCGGCAATACGATGAAAAAATCATTCCCCTTATGCTCCAAATGATTGAAAAAGGTCATCGGTCAGGCGAAATCTCTCCCAAGATCACCGCGGAAAGCTTTCTCATCTTTATGAATATGATCATTGAACATTCAAAAACTCTGGGTGAAGCCTTTGAAAAAAACAGACAGTTTACAGAGGAAATGATGCATATTTTCTTTTATGGCTTGTGCGGCAGACCGTAGATGTGCTTTTATAATAAAATTGTCATCTCTGTCATTTCTGTGAACCGCTGAAACAATTTCCTTGCTTTTCCGTATATAAGGCAGATACAAAAAACGAAAGGATTTACTAAACGATGAAGCACTCCTTTTTCTTTTTTATGTTCATTGCCTTTTTTCTCGTCACAGGCTTTTCTGAAGCAGGCAAATCCTTTTCGATCGAGCGGGCTGATATACGCGCGACAGTAAAAGAAAACGGTAATTTAAGCGTAGAGGAAGTTTACACATACGATTTTAAAGGCTCTTTCGAAGGGGCGACAAGATCGTTCAGCGAAGAAACCGCGAGCCGCTTGAAGAATTTTAAAGCCTATCTGCTTCCCAATCATCAAAAAAAAGGCGATCAAGCCATCCCG
Source organism: Bacillus sp. PK6-026 (assembly GCF_054161455.1). NCBI lineage: Bacteria > Bacillati > Bacillota > Bacilli > Caryophanales > Bacillaceae > Bacillus > Bacillus sp. PK6-026. The sequence continues at coordinate 335,051 of NZ_CP096418.1, forward strand.
TTGAAGACAAAGAAAGAAGACGGGACTTATTATGCTTATTCGGCATCAAAGGATGAAACAAAAAAAGTGATGTTTCGCTATGTGATCGAAGATGCCGCCCAAAAGTTTGAAGACACGTCGATTTTGATTCATTCATTTTACCAAAAGGCAAATACGGATTTCGGCCGGGTAAAGATTGAAGTGCATCTGCCTGATTCGGTAAAGGCACGTGATATTCATGCGTTTTTGCGTGAAAAAGGAAACGGAAAGATTACGAAGGTGAACGATTCATCAGTCATCTACGAGACAGGACTCTATCGCGCAGGCACGGGCTCGGAACTGAGGATATATTTTCCGCAGAGCGCCTTGAAAGAGGCGGTCCGGCACCCTTCTTATCAGACAAAGGATGAGCTGCTGAAGGAGGAGAAAGACGAGGCGAAACGCTACGCCGATCGGGATGAACGGATTGCCGGCGCAGACAGGATGATTTGGATATTTTCGGGGATTGTCGGGTTCATGGTCATCATGGCTGTCATGCTTTCGTTTTTGAAGAAGAGACGCCGTGCCATGCTTTCGTTTGCAGAACTCGAGTCCTTAGATCCTGTACTTGTCGCTTTTCTTTACAAAAAAGGCCGTTTCACAGACCGTGATCTCCTGGCCGGCATGCTTTCGCTTTATCAACGGGGATTGGTCACTATGCGGAAGGTACAGGCGGAAGAAAGGTTTCTTGACGATCCTGAGGCGCCTGATGACACATACCAATTCGAATTTTCCGGGAGCAAGGCGGATTTGCCAAAGCCTGATCAGCTCTTAATTGAAAAACTTTTTGAGCAAACGGGCAGCGATACCTATATGTTCAGGCTGGATTCCCTCAGCGGGCCGACTGAGGAAGAATGCAAGCATAAGGAACAGCTGGGCAAATATGAACGAAAGAGGATCATTCTTCAAAACGTGGTTCAAAAATGGACGGAAAGTGTCAGACAAGCGCCTGAATTCAAGGAGCTGTTTCAAGAAAACCGCTGGCTGAGAATGCTGTCGCTTTCACTGCTTTCGGTCCATACCGGACTCCTGCTCTTTATCCTGTATGCAGACGTGGTGCATCAGGCCGGATTCATGGCGGCTTGCGTCATATTTGGCTTTGCACTGTCGGCGGGCATTGTTCTTGCAAAATCAAAGCTGTATACGATTTTGTTTTTGGCCGGCTTGTTTTTAGCATCTGTGTTTATCGACAGCATCCATACCATTTTGTATTACGGCATATGCGTCGGGCTGTCTATCTTATTGATTGCCTTCATTCCGGCCGTAAGAGAGAGCAGGTACGCTTCCATCTGCCGAAGATCGATTCTTTCTTGGAGAAACCATCTGAGAAAAGAAGATTTGTTTTCAGGGAGAAGCCTGTCTCAAAACGAAAAGACGATGATCTATGCAATTGTGCTTGAAGTTGAGGATGAATCTGCAGGATGGTTTAATCAATCAGCAAACAGGCTTGATTACGCTTCCCCTGTCCTGGGTATGGCCGCAGCAGGCTGTTTGCATTATCCGTTTTACAGCTGGCAGCTGCCGTCTTCGCAGGAGCACGCCGGGGCATATGATGCGGGCGGTCCCGGAGCGGGCGGAGGCGACGGGGCAGGAGCTTTTTAAGCAGAAAAGGGGCCTATCGGGTAACCGATAAGGCTCCTTTCTGCTTATTTCCCCGCTATATCTGATCCCCGCATTCGCTGCTCAGCGGTTTTGATTCTGCTGGTGACAGGTTGATGTCCGTACGCTTTTGCCAAGCCGAACAACGGCATGTTATGGTAAAAAGCCTCATAGCGCCCTTTTGGAACTGTATACGTTTCATGATAGATGCCAACGGCTCCTGATGCGGCAGTTTTCTGATAAAAACGGCGCCAAGCCGCCATATGTTTATCAGCCTTTGCATATGCTGTCAAATCTTCGAAAGAACGCCAATATTGAATGAGAAAAATCGTCCTGAAATTGATGGATGATTCCGTTGCCAGAAAGCCGAGGTCTTTGTTTTGATGAAGCTCTTTTATCATAGGGGCCATGGCGGTAAAAACCGGCCACCATTTATGAACAGCATGCCACTTGTTTATTCTCATCCCGATCACAAATACAACGACTTCATCTTCAGGGGCGGCAGTAAAAGGCTTGTTGATGATCGTTTTACCCATTGGTCCCTTCCTTTCCATTCAGCCGGTTGATTGTGGCTTCACACCATTCAATTCCGGCCGAGGTGGTGCGTTTTCCATAATCCAAAGTGAAAAGCCAGTACTCTCTGTCCTTTGAATGGGAGCTGCATGAAAGAATTGACTGCTCGATTGCTTGATATGCCTCAAGCCGTTCTTCAAGCTTTCGTTGGTACTCCTTGACTTTCAAAGCGGTTTTCTCCCGCTCTTCTTCCTTGCTGAAAAACAGCTTCAGCAAAAATTCGTTTTTTTCTGAGGCGATGCCATTGATCGGTTCTTCAAGCCAGCTATGCAGCGCTTTTTGACCTTCATCGGTAATCAGGTACTCTTTTCTGTCCGGCTTTTTGTCCGAGAGCGTCGGAGATGCAGCGACCCAGCCTGCTTCTGTTAATTGGCGCAGCGCGGGATAAATTTGGCCGTAGCTGATTTTCCAAAAATGATTCAAACTTTGGTCGATCATTCGTTTCATTTCGTAACCCGTCTGGTAGCCGGCCGTAATCAATCCAAGGAGAGCGTAAGTCGTGTGATTTCTTTTTGTCATACATACCGCCTTCTGTATCTTTTTGATATATATCTTTTAGATATACTATACCAAACACGATGACTTCGTGCAATCGCTACTATTGTCGTCTCTCTTTTGGCCAGGATGAAAAGATGATAAAAAAATATTGAAAAACCGCGAAACTTTCCCCTGAATCTTTCCGTATATATAGTTAAGCAGGTTAAATAATGATTCATTGGTCTTGTAGTTGTGAAGATATGAATCACGCTGGCGTGATAATTGGATCTATCAAACTCTTATTCTCATCCAGCACTGTGATCTTGAAAGTCATGATTCAACGGAGGAGTGAACAGTTTGGCTATTTCTTTAGAGAAAGGTCAGCGGATTGATTTAACAAAAGGGAAAGCGGGGCTTTCGAAGATTTTGGTCGGTCTCGGCTGGGACCCGGTAGCATCCGGAAGCGGCGGTTTTTTTGGAAAGCTGTTTGGAGGAGGAGCCCCGAATATTGACTGTGACGCATCCGTGCTGATGCTGGAAAACGGAAGAGTCACAGAGAACAAGAACGTCATTTATTTCGGAAACTTGAAGAGCAGATGCGGCAGCATCGAACATACCGGAGATAATCTGACAGGGGAAGGCAGCGGAGATGATGAACAAATCATCGTAGATTTGCAAAAAGTTCCTTCGCATATTCATAAGCTTGTCTTTGTCGTGAATATATACGATTGCGTGAACCGAAGCCAGCATTTCGGAATGATTGAAAATGCCTTCATACGCATCGTCAATATGAACGATCGCGTGGAGATGGTCAAATACAATCTGCGGGACGATTATTCTGGACGGACAAGCCTGATCGCGGGCGAGATTTACCGTGACGGCGCCGAGTGGAAATTCACCGCTGTCGGAGAAGGCACAAACGATACGAGCATTACGGAAATCGTCAAACGCTACGCCTGACATTCATAAAAGAAATGGGGAGATAACATGGCAATTTCATTAGCGAAAGGACAAAAGATCGATTTAACAAAAACAAATCCCGGATTGTCGAAAGTCGTCGTGGGCCTTGGCTGGGACGTCAATCAATATGACGGCGGCGCTGATTTTGACCTGGATGCGAGCGTGTTTCTGCTCAATGCAGAAGGCAAATGCGCTTCTGAAAAGGACTTTATTTTCTATAATCAGACCGAAGGCGCAGGCGGAGCTGTCATACATACAGGCGATAATCGAACAGGTGAAGGCGAAGGAGACGATGAGCAGGTAAAAATCAATTTGAATGCAGTGCCTGCCGACATTCAAAAGATTTCTTTTGTGATTACGATTCATGAAGCGGAAGCGCGCCGCCAAAACTTTGGACAGGTGTCAAATGCTTATGTTCGCGTGATCAATGAAGACTCGAATGAAGAGTTAATCCGCTATGATCTGGGTGAAGATTTCTCGATTGAAACAGCGCTGATCACGGGAGAGCTGTACCGTCACGGAGAAGAATGGAAATTCTCAGCGATCGGCTCAGGCTATCAAGGCGGACTGGCGAGGATCGCCACCGATTTCGGCCTGCAGGTCGGCTGATTTTGACGATCCGGACAGCAGTCGCCGCCCTGGCGTCCGTTTGTCCGGTCCCTGACATTTCTTAAAGGAGGTCCTATCGATGGCGATTCAATTATCTAAAGGGCAAAGGATCGATTTAACGAAAACGAACCCCGGTTTGACGAAAGCGCTGATCGGTTTAGGCTGGGATACAAACAAATATACTGGCGGCGCCGATTTTGATTTGGATGCGTCGGCTTTTCTTGTCGATCAGAACGATCGTTGCATCAATGAACGCGACTTCGTCTTTTACAACAACCTCGAGCATCCGAGCGGCGCCGTGATTCATACGGGTGACAACCGGACAGGAGAAGGTGAAGGCGATGACGAGCAAATCATCGTCGATTTCTCAAAAATACCCGACCATGTTGAAAAGATCGGCATCACGGTGACGATTCACGAGGCGGAAAGCCGCAGCCAAAACTTTGGACAAGTCTCAAATGCGTTTGTCCGGCTCGTTGATGAATCAACAAATGAGGAGCTGCTTCGCTTTGACTTGGGAGAGGATTTTTCGATTGAGACAGCGGTGGTTGTTTGCGAATTGTACCGTCATGGAGCCGATTGGAAATTCAATGCGATCGGCAGCGGATTTTCCGGCGGATTGGCATCGCTTTGCCGCAACTACGGCCTGCAAGTCTAGTTTTGCCGGCTGAATCACGTTTGCGTGGTTCAGTCTTGCTTTTTCATCATTAGGAGGTAACCAAAGTGGATTTATTTCATCATATTATGTCAGTTTACGCCTCATTTTTCGATTGGGAAATGTGGGTGGAAGTATTAACGGACCCCGTTTCCTGGGGGCTGATCGGCTCGCTGGTCGTGCTGGAAGGGCTTTTATCGGCGGATAACGCTCTCGTTCTCGCCGTCATGGTAAAGCACCTACCGGAAAAACAGCGCAAAAAAGCGTTGACGTACGGTTTAATCGGAGCCTACTTCTTTAGGTTTCTATTCATTGGACTTGGTATGATCCTGATTAAATTCTGGTGGATCAAACTGCTCGGAGCCGCATATCTGGCATGGCTCGTCATCAAGCACTTCTTCATCGGTGAGGGCGATGATGAATCAAACGCCATCAAAAAAGACAGCTGGATGGTACGCGTTTTCGGGGTCTTCTGGGCGACTGTCATTTCGGTAGAACTCATGGACCTCGCATTTTCGGTGGACAGCATCCTGGCGGCATTTGCCGTATCTGAAAAGGTATGGGTGCTTCTGATCGGCGGCATGCTCGGCATCTTAATGATGAGAACCGTTGCGAAATTCTTCCTGACGCTGATTGACAAAGTGCCTGAACTTGAAGCAACGGCCTTTGTTTTAATCGGGATCATCGCACTGAAAATGGCTGCGAGTGTATGGCATATTGAAATGCCGCACAGCGTCTTCTTTATCATTCTGATTATCGCTTTTGCCGTGACATTCATCATTCACTATATGAACAAGCAAAAAGCTGTGAAAGAGCAAACGGCGGCGTCAAAGGAAGAATAACAAACTGCAAAACATAAAGGGGGGAGTATATCTGCTCCGCCCTTTTTTACATCAAAGGGGTGTATGATTCTTATTCAAAGAAGGTGACCCATATGCAATACTTTGATTTTTTATCCGCCTCTCAAAAAGAAGATGTCTTTTTCAAACTGCCGGGTTCGGTTACTAAAGACTCTCCGAAGCACATTCTGGAGCATGCGCTTGGAGCTGCGCTTTATGTTCCGGGGAACCGAAAAGATATAGCAGATGTCATGATCAATAACAAGTATCCTGAGCTGTGCTCGGTCGTTTTTTGCCTTGAAGATTCGATCGGCGATTGTGAGGTTCTCCAGGCTGAAAACAATCTTGTCAGTCAGGCCGACATGATTTACCAGGCGCAAAAACTGCAGAACATCAGCGGCGATGTGCTGCCGCTGATGTTTATCCGGGTGCGGGAACCTGAGCAAATGCTCGAATTGGGCAACAAGCTCGGCCGCGCGCTTCACTTGTTTACCGGATTCGTATTTCCGAAGTTTTCGATGCTGAATGCGGAGCACTATCTTGATACTTTAACGAAATTGTCGCAAGAATCCGGCATTGTGCTGTACGGAATGCCGATCTTTGAGACACCCGACCTGCTGGCAATGGAAACGAGGGCAAAGGCGCTTCAAGAATTAAAATCAACGCTGGGCTTTTATCAAGATATCGTTCTGAATATTAGGATTGGCGCGACTGATTTGTGCGGTCTGTATGGGATAAGAAGAAAACCGGAAACGCCGATTTATGACGTTTTGGTCATCTCTGATTTCATCAAAGATATCGTCAATTATTTCGGCTTGCAATTTGTGATTTCGGGGCCTGTCTGGGAGTACTTTGAAGATGCTTCGCGAACAGTTCAGACTTTTGGGCCGAATTGGGCTGATGCGGGGGAATCTTCGCTTGTGGTCAATCGGTATATAGACGGATTGATCAATGAAACGCTTCTTGATCTGGCCAACGGCATTCACGGCAAGAGCGTGATTCATCCGTCACAAATAAAAGCGGTCCAAAGCCTGCACGTTATATCAATGGAAGATTATCTGGATGCCCTGAGCATCGTCGAAAGTGCCGACGGCACCCGAGGCGTTGTGAAAAGCTCTTTTTCAAATAAAATGATCGAAATCAAGCCGTACCTCAGCTGGGCCAAAAAAATATTATTAAAGGCTGAAATCTACGGTGTATATCATGAAAACCGCAGCTATACAGACATACTTAGAGCGTCCAAACCGCTTTCAAATCTTGGATCGTTCGGAAGTTAGGCCGGGCCGGGTGTTGAGAAATGGGCAAAGCGCCTTTGCTGTATAAATGCCGCACCATCTCTCCGGTCTCAAAAATAAGAGCCGTAGACGGCAATCATATATTGTGAATATTCTCAGGAGAAAACAAATGAATGTTTAGGATGAACAGCCATGATGAAAATAGTCGATCTCACGAGCAGCGAGATTCTCAGTTCCCAGCAGGCTTGTGAAGAGTGGGGGATTGATTCGTCTACGCTCCGAAAGAGAGCGCATGATTTTCCTGCAGGAACAATCCGAAAGTTCGGGACAACCTATGCCGTAACAAGAGCGGGCATGTGTGCCGTATTTGGACGGAAAAGTGACACTGACTCAGAAGAAAGGGGAGACGGCTGAGCGCTATGAATCAAGAGATTAATATTCAAAACGCCCTGGTCAATGATGATGAATGGAAGCAGATCATCAAGAAGCCGCTGCCGGAGAGAACCCCGTATGAAAAAAACGGACATCTGATGATAAGCCGTCTGGCGGGACGGATTCTCGGAACGCCGCACGATGAAACGGATTACTACATATATCTCCATGAGCTGTATGAGTCCGGTGATGTGCATGTGTTAAGCGAGACGCTTGATAAGACCATTTCTCCGGAAAGGTTTCAGGCCATACAGCGCATCCATATGGTCAATCAGAGAGAAAAAGGGCTTTCCGTCAATCGGTTTGCCGCTTTTCTCGACGGGGAGCAGCTCATTCCTAAGCACCCTGACGCCGCGATGCACCGCCATTTAAGGAAGGCGCTTATCGAAGTGCTGCAGATGTTTCAGTCCTTTCATGAAAAAGGATTGAACGATCCGGAGTTTCGCCGGGTCCTCCTCGACCTTGTCAAATGGATGGGCAATCATTTGGAGAAGTGGCTGAAAGAAGCCGACTGCGAAAATGCGATGCCGAAAGTGGTTTGGTATGGGGACACCACAAAGAGCCAACGGTATTTTTTATACTATTTGATGCTTGTCGGATGTGATGTGCTGCTGTTTCATCCGGAGGGAAAAGACGAATTTCGCCAGCTTGATCCTGAGCAAAAGCTTTCTTTTGTTTTCACATACCCGGGCACGTCTGCATTAGAGCCGTTCCCGACTGAAAAGCCTCAGCGAAAATCAACGGTGGCGTACCGTTCCGCGAAGGAGCTGGATACTGTTCTGCACAATGAGGATTCGCTCATGTACAAACCTTGGCAGTTCAGGGAGCATACCCCGGTCTCCGTGACTTTGAAGACCACGTATGATGAACTGTTTTTAATTGCGAAGGAACGCGCCTTTATCAGACCCGATTTTCAAGCGTCTCAATCAACGGTCAACATTCCGAACTTATTCGCGATGGTCATGGGCGTCTCCAGCAATGAAAAAGAGTATTGGGACCGTCTGCAGACGCTGACGGAGTATAAGGAGTCGCATACGATCCGGCGCTTCCCGTTTACAAAGGAAGAGACGTCCAATTATCAATTCCATTACAGCCATGCGCTTGATCAAACGGGGGCGATCGATCCGGGCCGATTAATGGAGAGCAATATATGGCGCTACAAGCATTTGCCTGAGGGAGTGCAGCGCGGCATTGCCCAAGCGGTTTCCAGGCTGTGCAAAAGCCCGAAGATGCTGGCCTTGAACAATGAAAAATCAGCCGATGTGCAGCTGTATTTGTTTACCCAGGCGGTACAGCTTCCGGCAGCGCTTTTGAATATGATTCAGACATTTGACTATTCACAGACAGTGCCGAAGCTGATCTTGTACCACACTGAACAGACGGGAACACTCACCCGTTCAGACGCGGCCGCCTTGCTTTTGTTAAATGAAATCGGCATCGATATCATCATCTATAATCCGCCGGGCTATAAGTGTATTGACCGCTATATCGATGGACAGCATTTCGATACTCATTGGCTTGATGACATGTCCTTCAACCAGGAATTTAAAGAGCCGTCAATCGTCCGGAAGTTCATCAATAAAATCTTTTAAGGAGGGAGCCACTCTGATGGCAAATCCAAATGAAACAAGCATCGTCAATATCAGCAAAGAGGAAGAGATCACGATTGAAAAAGCGGAAGACATCCGTGCCAAACTCCGCCGGGAGCCCGATGTGCAAGCTCTGACACGGCAAATTGACGTAAAAAACCAAGTGGAGCTTTTAGAATTCGGAAAAGAGCCCGCTCTTGAAATATCCAAGTTCTCAGACCGTATTCTCTCTATGATGAGAACAAACAGTGTGACAGATTCAGGTGCGATGTTGACGCAGCTCGGTAAAATCATGGACCGCTTTGACAAGAATGACTTTGAAGAACAGAAAGGCCTGCTTTCCAAGTTATTTAAGCGCGGCAACAGCATGATCGAGAAAATATTTAAAAAATATCAAACGCTCGGCGGTGAAATCGAAAAAATCAACGTCGAAATTTCGAAATATAAAGATGAAATGACAAAATCGACCGTGACGCTTGATGAAATGTATGAAAGCAACCTCAATTACTATGTGGAGCTGGAGAAATACGTCGTAGCCGGCCAGATGAAAATAGAAGAATTGCAGCAGCTCATCCCTGAATATGAAGCGAAAGCGGCCAGCGGTAACCAAATGGCACAGATGGAGCTTGATACGCTTCGAAATGGTATTCAAGCGCTGGAAGAACGGGTGTATGACCTCGATATGGCGCGGATGGTTGCGATTCAAACCGCGCCGCAAATCCGTCTGCTCCAGCGCGGAAACACAAAGCTGATCGGAAAAATCAACTCGGCATTCATCATTACGATTCCGATTTTCAAAAACGGCATCATCCAGGCGGTGACCGCCAAGCGCCAAAAGCTTGTCGCCGATTCAATGAGCGAACTCGACCGCCGCACCAACGAAATGCTGAAGCGAAACGCGGAAAATATTTCGAGCCAGTCCGTTGAAATCGCGAGAATGTCCGGAAGGCCGAGCATCGATATTGAAACGATCGAACAGTCTTGGAATACGATTGTCAAAGGCATGCAGGAGACGAAGCAGATTGAAGATGAGAACAAACGCCTGCGCGAAGAAGGGGCAAAACGCATATTGGAACTTCAGGACAATATGAAAAAAGCCGCTTTAAACGGTTAAAAAGGATAGTGAAGAAGCCGTCCGCCGGATGATCTGGCGACGGCTTCAAATATACAAAAAATCACCGCCATGATAGGCGGTTTTTTATGTTATGCTAGAGAAAGAGAATCGCATGGTAAAAAATATATAAACATGAAGGGGATGGAAGTATATGGCCGCTTTATGGCTGGCATTCGGCGGCGGTTTCCTGTCGTTTATTTCTCCGTGCTGCCTGCCTTTGTATCCATCATTTATTTCCTACATCACCGGGATTTCGGTCAGCGATTTGAAAGACCGAGATGCAAAGCGCATCAAACAATCGGTGATGATTCACGCGGCTGCTTTTTTGGTCGGCTTTTCTGTAATTTTTTACATATTGGGTTTCTCCGCCAGCTCGTTTGGCCTGCTGTTTTTGCAATACCATAACTTGATCCGCATGCTGGGTGGAATATTTGTCGTCGTCATGGGCCTGTTCCTCCTCGGCGTTTTCCGGCCGGCTTTCATGATGAAGGAGCGGCGCCTTTCGTTTAGAAGAGGGAAAATAGGCTTGTTGAATTCAATGCTTGTCGGAATGGTTTTTGCGGCGGGCTGGACGCCGTGCATCGGGCCTATATTCGGAACGATCGCATATGCAAATTTTCAGAACCCTGATTTTGGGAGCGCATTCATGATGATCACCGCATATTCTCTAGGTTTTGCCATTCCTTTTTTGCTCATGGCGTTTTTTATCGGAAACATCAGGCCGCTTATGAAATATTCGAATATGCTCATGAAAATCGGCGGCGCGCTGATGATCGTCATCGGCATCCTGCTTTATACGGACAACATGATATGGATGAATATCTGGTATTCGAATTTGACGAATCTCTTTTGAAAAGCTTCCCGCGCCGCATTATGCGAGTAAGATTGTGAAAAACAGCAAAATCGCGGAGGATATCATGTGCTTGTTTGATCACTCATTTAAGGGACATGAGGATTTAGCCAATCGATTTTGGAAGGTTCGCAAATCTGAAGAGCCAAACGGGCTTTACCCGCTCGATAGCGGGATGCTGGAATTCGCGAAAAAAGTGCTTGAATCTTCATTTCAACAATCGGGAGGATCAGGGTGATATACGCTGCTTCTATTCACACGAGCATCCAATCGTCACGGTCCTGGCAGGAATAGAAAACCGCCCGAAAAGAATCGAGCGGCTCCCTTTATATTCGAATTGATTTCTCCTCGGTTTTCCACTGTTTTTTCCATCCGGCCTGAGCAAGCAAAAGCAGTCCGAGTGCCAAAAATGCGATAACGGTAAAGGTGAGGAATCCGCTTGAATACGTACCCGTGATTTGCTTCAGCGTTCCGAGAATATTCGGGAGGAAGAATCCGCCGATTCCCCCCGCAGCGCCCACGACTCCCGTCACCATCCCGATCTCTTGCTGAAATCGCTGCGGTACAAGCTGGAATATCGCGCCGTTCCCCATCCCGAGGCAGCCCATGCCGATAAATAATGCGGCTGTGACAACGCCAAGAGATGGGAGCATACTGACTGAGAACATGCACAGAGCCACCCCGATAAAGAGGAATTGCAGCAGACGCACGCCGCCGATTTTATCGGCAATCAACCCGCCGACAGGGCGGAGGCAGCTTCCCGATGCAACGACGAGCGTGACAAATTCGCCGGCCCTTACCGCCGGAACGGCATACTGGGATGCAAAAAAGTAGCTTAAAAAGTTGGACAAGCCGACAAAACCTCCGAATGTTACGCTGTAGAGAAGGCAAAAATACCAAGTGTCCCTTTCTTTGAAAACAGCAAAATAGTCTTTGAGCGGTTTAGGCGCCGGCTGATTCGGAGGTTCTTTTGCCATAAGGAAATAGCTGAATAACACGAGTATCAGAGGAATCAGCGCCAATCCCATGACGCCGTTCCAGCCCACTTGCTCCGCCAGGCGAGGGCCGAATAGTGTAGCGAGCAGTGTTCCGCTGTTTCCCGCTCCGGCGATCCCCATGGCAAGGCCTTGCAAGTGCGGCGGATACCAGCGGCTCGCCATTGGCAGGGATGCGGAAAAGCTTGCGCCTGCCACACCGAGTAAAATTCCGATGATATACAGCTCGGCGACCGATGAACCGAACTGCCACCCCCATATCAGCGGAATCATCGTCACCAGCATTCCGCCAATAGCCGTTTTTTTCGGTCCGAAACGGTCGGTTAAAATGCCGAGCACAATCCGGAAAAACGATCCGGCCAAAGTAGGTATGGCGACAATCAATCCGACCTGTGATGGAGATAAATCAAAATCAGCCGTCATATAAACACCAAGCGCCCCCAGCAACACCCAAATCATAAAGCTGACATCGAAATATAAAAAAGATGACAACAAGGAAGGCGCGTGTCCGCTCTTCCTCAAATCCGCCAATTTCAATTGCAACACTCCCCATCCGATAGATTCTAGAATTTATCATGACAAAATAGAATAGGGTTGGCAGTATTTTTGTCAGCTTTACTAACAAACTAAAAGATTGAATATTTAAAATGTTAATTTGGACGGCATTATACCCGGCGATGATTGAATGTTGCTGAAGATTTGAGGTGTTATGACTGTTGAAAAGGGGAAACTTAGATTGGAATGGGCCTGATGCACTTGCAGATAAAGCAGTCTTTTGCAGCACGTTTACCAATTTTTCTTTAGCTGTAAGGCATATTTTTACCAAAAAATGTACAAATTTAAGGAAGAAGTATGTAGAGACACAAAATAGACATAAATAAAAATGTATATCACTTGAAAAAGTATGTGAAGTATTGCACAATATGAATGTGAAGAATTTCACAAACAGCTTAGATTTTAAAACAAACGGCAAAGGAATGATGAGTCATGAGAAACCAAAAAGTAAACCGTACAGTTTTGATCGGTGCGGGTTTTGTTGGAAGCAGTTATGCATTTACGTTAATTAACCAAGGTATCACAGACGAACTTGTGATCATTGATTTAAATAAAGACAAAGCAATGGGCGATGTCATGGATTTAAACCACGGTAAAGCATTTGCCCCACATCCTGTGAAAACATGGTACGGCACATATGAGGACTGCAAAGACGCCGACATTGTCTGCGTATGCGCCGGAGCAAACCAAAAGCCGGGTGAAACCCGTCTGGATCTTGTCGAAAAAAACCTGAGAATTTTCAAAGGAATTATCGGAGAAGTCATGGCCAGCGGTTTTGACGGCATCTTCCTTGTCGCTACAAACCCGGTCGACATCTTGACTTACGCGACTTGGAAATTCAGCGGACTTCCGAAAGAACGCGTGATCGGAAGCGGTACAACACTTGATACAGCCCGTTTCCGTTACTTGCTCAGCGAGTATTTCGGTGTCGCTGCCCACAATGCGCACGGCTACATCATTGGTGAACATGGAGATACGGAGCTGCCTGTCTGGAGCCACGCGAATATCGGCGGAGTTCCCGTCAGCGACTTGCTGAAAAGAAATGAGAAATACAAAGCAGAAGATCTTGATCAACTGTTTGACAATGTCAAAAACGCCGCTTACCACATTATCGAGAAAAAAGGTGCGACATACTACGGAGTTGCCATGAGCCTCGCGCGTATCACGAAAGCGATTTACCGCAATGAAGAAGCGATTTTAACCGTGAGCGCACATCTTGAAGGCGAATTTGGGGAAAATGATGTTTATATCGGAGTTCCGGCGGTTGTCGGCCGATGCGGAGCGAGGGAAATTGTTGAGCTCGACCTGAATGAAAAGGAAAAACAGCAATTCAAGCATAGCGCAGGTGTGTTAAAAGCAATTTTAAAACCGCATTTTGAACTGCAGGCATAACTGAACATCATGAAGATACTAACACCATGAAGATTGCGAGATGATGAAAATGTGGCAGCAGATATACGATCCGTTTGGGAATCTGTTTATCAGCGCTTTTGCCGCCATTCTGCCGATTCTTTTCTTTCTCCTTGCATTGACCGTGCTGAAGATGAAAGGAATCATCGCGTCATTTTTGACGCTGGCGGTCAGCTTTATTGTAGCGGTTTTCTTTTTTCACATGCCGGCTGCGAAAGCTGTCTCAGCCGTTTTACTTGGAATTGCAAACGGTCTTTGGCCGATCGGATATATTGTCCTGATGGCTGTATGGCTTTACAAAATTTCTGTCAAAACCGGAAAGTTTAAAGTGATCAGAGCGAGCATTGCCGGGATTTCGTCTGACCAGCGGCTTCAGTTATTGCTGATCGGGTTCAGTTTTAACGCCTTTTTGGAAGGCGCGGCAGGCTTCGGCGTGCCGATTGCGATCAGCGCCGTTCTTCTTGTCGAGCTTGGTTTTAAACCTTTAAAAGCGGCATCTCTATGTTTAATTGCGAATGCTGCATCCGGGGCCTTTGGAGCGATCGGAATTCCGGTAATTACAGGAGCACAGATGGGAGGCTTGACACCGGTTGAGCTTTCCAGAACGCTCGCTTTGATGCTGCCGTTCATCACTTTCTTTGTCCCGTTCCTGCTCGTTTTCATACTGGACGGGTTTAAAGGAATAAGGGAAACGCTGCCGGCTCTCCTTGTATTAAGCGGAAGCTATACGGCGGTGCAGACTTTAACGATGATTGGATTGGGGCCGGAACTTGCGGACATTTTGGCCGCTTTAATCAGTATGGGAGCGCTGGCGCTGTTTTTGAAAAAGTGGCAGCCGCGTCACATATACAGAGAAACCGGGAATGAACATGAACCCGCTGAAAAATATCATGCAGCAGACATTATGAAAGCCTGGTCTCCGTTTTATATCTTGACCGCTGTCATTGCGGTGTGGAGCCTGCCCGGTTTTAAAGGACTTTTTCAGGAAGGCGGATGGCTGAAACAATCGACGATTTTATTCAACATGCCTTTTCTTCACCGGGAAGTGCTGAAAACGCCGCCAATAGCTCCGGAACCGGCACCGCTTGATGCCGTGATGAAGCTTGACTTCATTTCAGCGACGGGTACGGCGATACTGATCGCCGTGATCTTCACGATTGTGCTGAGCCGAAACATCAGTTTCCGCGGAGGACTTTCCAGCCTGAAAGAGACGGTCAAGGAACTGTGGCTTCCTGTTCTGACCATTTGCTTTGTGATGGGTTTTGCAAACCTGGCCAATTATGCCGGATTGAGTTCAACCATCGGACTGGCGCTTGCCAAAGCAGGGGATATTTTTCCGTTCGTCAGTCCCGTATTGGGCTGGATCGGCGTGTTTATCACAGGTTCAGTCGTCAGCAACAATGCATTATTCGGCCACCTGCAAGCTGTCACCGGAGCGCAAATCGGGACAAGCTCAGCGTTGCTGCTTGCCGCCAATACCGCGGGAGGCGTGATGGCCAAGCTGATCTCACCGCAGTCGATTGCGATTGCAACAGCCGCGGTCCAAGAGACAGGGCAGGAATCAAAGCTTTTCAGCCAAACCGTTAAATATAGCTTGATCCTGCTTTTCATCATTTGCATTTGGACATTTGCACTTTCAAAGCTTGGCATATAAAGAAGAGCCTTTTCCCGCAATGGGAAAAGGCTTTTTAATCTGTTTGTTCTATCATGTCCTCTTTTTGAATACATTGTACAAGTTATCCGCGGAAGGAGGACGAGATATGATAAACATCTTCCTGAGTTATGTGTTTTTGGGCTTGTCTTTGGCTGCACCTGTCGGCCCTGTGAATGCGGCGCAGATCGACAGGGGGATGAAAGGTGGCTTCTTTCATGCCTGGCTGTTTGGTCTTGGCGCTGTGACGGCGGATGTCTTATATATGGCTTTGATCTATTTTGGAGTCGCTCAATTTTTGACAGCGCCATTTTTAAAAACATTTTTATGGCTGTTTGGTTTTTTTGTTTTGACCTATACGGGGATCGAGAGCCTGGTCAAGGCGAAGGAAGTATCACTGATGAGAGGTGCGGGAGAGAAAGGTTCATACCGCAAATCCTTCTTTTCGGGGCTGGTGATCTCCCTTTCAAACCCGCTGAGCATCATGTTCTGGCTCGGCATTTACGGAAGCATTTTGGCGAAAACGGTAGAGACGTACGAATCATACCAGCTGCTAATATGCAGTTCAGGCATTTTAATCGGACTTTTTTTGTGGGACTTGGCCATGTCTTTTCTTGCGGGGACATTCAGAACATTTTTAAGCCCGCGAATGATCCAGGCAACGACTTGGCTCGCGGGCATCAGTCTAATTGTTTTCGGATGTTACTTCGGCTATCAGGGGATGCTCGAACTGCTGAAGGCGGGAGGCTGATTATGCCTGCCCGTTTTTCTGTTCCTGATGGGCCCACCTTTTTTTCATCAGCATTGTCACAACAGCAATAACGGCAAGAAACAGAAGGCTCACAAAAAAGCCGGGTCTGCTGTTTTTTTCAAATAACGTACCTGAAACGGCAAATAAAATCAGGACAAGCGCTGTGATAATCTGGACATTCCCTTTCATTTTTGGCTTTGTGAGCTTTTTGCTGGAAAGCAGGATAAACATCCAGTTATAGAGCAGCATTAAGCTGGCGGCCGTTGTCATATGTTCATAAAGCTGCTTCGGCAAAAGCAGTGACAGAACGATGGAAGCAGCGAGAACGAGCACCGTCAGGCCGAGTGCCGGCCACGATACTTTCGCCTTTTCTTTTTTCGCAAAGCAGGCCGGTGCATCTCCATTTTTCGCCATTGTTCCCATCAGTGTGGTGACAGCGAACAGGGAAGCAGTCAGCGTTGAAAAACCGGCGATAATGAAAATGCCATTGAAAATATCCATGATCAAATCGAGATGAAAGTCTTTTAATGACGTAATAAACGGGCTGTTCTGTTCGGTAAATGCCCCGTGGGGGACTAGGAGCATGGCCAGCCCGATCGATGCGACGTAAATCACAGCAAGGGTTATGAGCATCAGGCTCCCTGATTTTGATGAATCTTTCGGGTCTTTTAAGTGAATCGCCATCAGACCCATGACTTCTATTCCTCCATAGGCGTAAAATGTGTAAATCAACCCCGTCCATAATCCCATAAAGCCGAAAGGGAACAACTCGTGAACCCGGTCAGGGAACTGCGCGTCAGGCGTTTTTCCTGGCAACAGCCCGCACAATGCCAAGACAGCGATGATGATAAACATTAAAATGGCCGCCGTTTTCAACACGGCCAGTATGTTTTCCGTTTTTTCAAAACTGCTGCGCCCTGTGAAAATGACGATCAGCCCGAGAACCGCATAAATGGAGGCGAACACCCACAGCGGAACCTGGTTAAACCAATGGCGTGTAAACAGGGAGATCGCCGTCAACTGACTCCCGATAATCAGCATTTCCGATGACCAGTAGACCCAGCCATTGCTAAACCCCGCCCAATTGCCGAAGGCCTCCCTGGCATAAGAACAAAAAGACCCTTCAACAGGATGATCCGCCGTTAATTTCGCCAGCTGCTGAAAGACGAGAAAAGTGCCAAGGGCAGCAAGAAGAAAGGCGGCTAATACGGAAAAGCCGCTTTTCTTAATCGCGATGCTTGAACCGAGAAAAAACCCCGTTCCAATTGTGCAGCCGACTCCGATCATGGAGAGCTGCCACCATTTTAAATCTCCTTTTTTCGCTTGTCGTTTCATCGTTTCAACCCCTCTAAATCTTCTTGTTATTTTGCCAGGGGGCGCCTTTTTTATTCACGAAGAAAAGAGGGAGGAAAGGCTCTCTGCGCACCTCAATATTCACTTTGAAATAAAACATATGCTATAGTTAAAGACATAATCATTACGGTTCATTCAGTCAAAAGGAGGAATGACGGATGACTTTACAAGAAAAAATCATGCAGGAACTGAATGTAAAGCCTTCTATCGAACCGAAACAGGAAATTGAAAAAAGGGTCGGTTTTTTAAAAAGCTATTTGAAAAAAACGGGTGCCAAAGGTTTTGTTTTAGGCATCAGCGGAGGACAGGACTCCACATTGGCGGGCAGGCTTGCCCAGCTGGCTGTTGAAGAATTGAGAGAAGAAGGCGTTCAGGCGGAATTTATTGCGGTCCGCTTGCCTTACGGCGTTCAGCAGGATGAAGATGACGCCCAGCTGGCACTCAAATTTATCCAGCCTGACAAGTCTTTTGCTTTTGACATTGCTTCAACTGTAGGCTCATTTGCTGATCAATATCAGTCAGTCACTGGAGAGGCGCTTGCCGATTTTCACAAAGGCAATGTAAAAGCAAGAGTCCGGATGATTGCCCAATATGCGATCGGGGGTCAAAATCAGCTGCTGGTGATCGGAACAGACCATGCTGCAGAAGCTGTTACCGGATTCTTCACAAAATACGGAGACGGAGGGGCAGACCTTTTGCCGCTAACAGGATTGACAAAGCGCCAGGGCAGAAGCCTGCTGGAAGAACTGGGAGCGCCGGAGCGGCTTTATACGAAGTCTCCGACCGCCGATTTGCTTGATGAAAAACCTCAGCAATCCGATGAAACAGAGCTCGGCCTGACGTATGATAACATCGACGACTACCTTGAAGGAAAAGCCGTCTCCAGCGAGGTGGCCGAGGCGATCGAAAAACGCTATAAGGCATCCGAGCACAAACGCCAAGTCCCTGCTTCAATGTTTGACGACTGGTGGAAATAGCAAAAAAGAGGCTGACTTCAGCCTCTTTTTTTATTAACAGGCACCCTATATCATTCAAGCTGGATTTGTCATATAATTAAGATATTTGATTCCTTTATGCAAGGAGGAGTAGAAGCTGGAAATGAATGCCGCAATGAGAGATAAGAATATCGTGCTGATCGGGTTTATGGGCGTCGGGAAAACAACCATTGGTCAGCTTCTGTCAAAGAAATTAGACCGCGACTTTATCGATATCGACCAGCAGATTGAAAATGACTTTCAAATGACTATTCCGGAGATGTTTAAACAAAAAGGGGAAGCGTTTTTCAGACAGACTGAAAAAGAATATATTTTTCAGATGTGCGAACATACAATGGGCAGCATCGTATCTTTAGGGGGAGGCGCTTTCCAACAGGAGGACATCAGAAAGAAGTGTCTCGAACACTGCTTTGTCATCTTTCTTGATTTAACATGGGAGAGTTGGAAGCAGCGGATAGATCTCTTGATTGAGAACAGGCCGGTTCTTCATAACCGCTCAATCGAAGAAATGAAACAGCTGTTTAATGAGAGAAAGAGCATGTATGCATTCCACAACTTGAAAGTCGAAACAGATCACCGGTCTGCCGAGGAAACGGCCGACTACATTGTGGAGATGCTGGGGCTTAGCTGATCTTAAACAAACGTTTAATTAAGCTGTTTCTATCGCTGTGTCAATATATTGAGCCAATGATTTGTCTGATCATAGGCTCTTTCGGTCTTGTTTGACCGTTTGGCGTCCCGCCGCCATAAAAACGGGCAGGCCGAAGATACACGGCAGCCACTTCTCTGGATAAGATCTTTTCTGGCTCTGCGACCGCAAAAAAGTCGCTTAATGCCTGAGCAGACACTATAATTTAAATAATAGAAACGATAAACTGGCGGTGCACTTATTATGAAACAGCGAATTCAAGAAGAACTGAAAAACATTGAAGCGACATACGGTGTTAAAATCCTCTATGCGGTTGAATCGGGCAGCAGAGCCTGGGGCTTTCCCTCACAGGACAGTGATTACGATGTCAGATTTATTTATGTCCATCAAAAAGACTGGTATCTGTCAATTGATGCAAAGCGCGATGTGATTGAACTGCCGATTGACGATTCTCTCGATATCAGCGGTTGGGAGCTGACAAAAGCGTTAAGATTGTTTAGGAAATCAAACCCTCCGCTTCTCGAATGGCTTTCCTCGGGAACGGTTTATTATGAAGCCAATTCGCTGGCGGAAAACATGAGGCAGCTGAAAAGCCGCGCCTTTTCTCCAGTCTCCTGCATGTACCATTATCTCAATATGGCATCAGGGAATTTTCGCCACTATCTGCAGCGGGAAGAAGTGAAAATCAAAAAGTATTTTTATGTGCTCCGCCCAATTCTGGCTTGTCAGTGGATTGAAAGCCGCCGGACGGTTCCTCCGATTGAATTTCAGGTTTTGCTTAACGAACTTACGGAAGATGGACCGCTGAAAACGGAAATCCAACAGCTGCTTGAGAGGAAAAAGAAAGGGGAGGAGTTCAATCTTGAACCTCAAAACCCTATCCTCCACGCATTTATTGATCGTGAATTGGAGCGGCTTCAGACGGTTGCCAAAGCATATAAAACAGATCATGAAGATCTGACGCAGGAGCTTGACCGGCTGTTTAGAGAAACGCTAGACGAGGTGTGGGCATAACATAGTATTCCCTTTAAGTATTCTTAAAGGGTTTTTTCTTTGCATTCATAGGGAAATGGTTGAGTATAACAGAAAGCGTTTTCAAATAAAGCGGCGCGGAACGGCAGAAAGGGCATTCGCAAAAACGGGTTCGCCGAAAACGCATCCTGTTCTTTACCGAAGTTTCTTCCTGATTCTATTGTCGTATACCATCCAAGTTTTAGGAAGAAAGTTTCTGAAAAAATCCCAGCAGATGTAAAACATTGTGGAAAAACCACAAAAATCGTCAGCTTTTTTGTTTTTTCGAAATATTGTGAATCGACCCTTTGCTCTTATAAAATTAAGAATATAAAGAAATATTTCATGAGATGGCGGGGTGTGATAATGGAAGTGATAACAAGAGACTTTTTCCTATTCTTATCTAAAAGCAGCATCCTGAATCGCCTGGCGAGAAATTGGGGGAGTTCCGTCGCGACCGGAAAAATTATCGGAGGAAAAGATTTTGAAGCTTCAATTCCGATTATTAAGGGGCTGAACGAACAAGGATTGACTGTCACAGTTGATCATTTGGGCGAATTTGTAGACAGCAGGGAAGTCGCAAGGGAACGCACGCAGGAATGCATTCGGGCCATTCAGCTGATTGCTCAGGAACAGCTTAATTCACATGTTTCATTAAAGATGACGTCACTGGGGCTCGATATTGACCTTGACCTTGTCAGGGATAATATGACCAGCATTCTGGAATGTGCCGAACAGCACAAAGTGATGGTCACAATCGATATGGAAGATGAAGTACGCTGCCAAAAGACGCTTGACCTCTTTAAGGAGTTCAGGCAGAAATACGAGTATGTCAGCACGGTCCTGCAGGCTTACTTGTACCGGACCGAACAGGATTTGGAGGAGCTTAATCCGTATAATCCGTTTTTCCGTCTTGTGAAGGGAGCTTATAAAGAATCGCCACAAGTGGCGTTTCCTGACAAAAAAGATGTGGATGAGAATTACAAAAAGCTCATTAAAAAGCAGCTGCTGAGCGGCCATTACACAGCCATCGCAACTCATGACGACAAGATGATTGATTACACTAAAGAAATTGCGAAAGAGCATCAAATTGGCAAAGACCGCTTCGAATTTCAAATGCTGTACGGGATGCGCAGCAAAACTCAGCTGGAACTGGTGAAGGAAGGCTACAATATGCGTGTGTATCTTCCTTACGGAGACGACTGGTACGGATACTTTATGAGACGGCTTGCCGAACGGCCTGCCAACATCGCTTTTGCGTTTAAAGGCATGACGAAGAAATAAAACGATAAAAAGGGGAGATTAGCATGACAACACCTTACAAACACGAACCATTTACAAATTTCGGGATCGAAGAAAACCGGAAGGCATTCGAAAAAGCTCTGGAAACGGTAAATAACGAATGGCTGGGTCAGTCCTATCCTCTTGTTATCGATGGAGAAAGGTATGAAACGGAAGACAAGATCGTATCGATCAATCCTGCAAACAAAGAAGAAGTTGTAGGCACGGTATCCAAGGCTACTCAGGATCATGCGGAAAAGGCCATTCAGGCGGCTGCGAAAGCGTTTGAAACTTGGAGATACACAGATCCTGAAGAAAGAGCGGCTGTTTTATTCCGCGCGGCTGCCAATGTGCGCCGCAAAAAGCATGAGTTTTCTGCGCTTCTAGTCAAAGAAGCAGGTAAACCTTGGAATGAAGCGGATGCGGATACGGCAGAAGCGATCGATTTTATGGAATACTATGCGCGGCAAATGATTGAGCTTGCGAAAGGAAAGCCGGTTAACAGCCGTGAAGGCGAACGAAATCAATATGTGTACACACCGACTGGTGTAACGGTTGTTATTCCGCCTTGGAACTTCCTCTTCGCGATCATGGCCGGAACGACGGTTGCGCCGATCGTGACAGGAAACACGGTTGTTCTGAAGCCCGCAAGCGCAGCGCCTGTCATTGCTGCCAAGTTCGTTGAAGTGCTTGAAGAAAGCGGACTTCCAAAAGGAGTAGTTAACTTCGTCCCTGGAAGCGGAGCTGAAGTCGGGGATTACCTGGTGGATCATCCGAAAACAAGCATCATTACGTTTACAGGTTCAAGGGAAGTCGGAACGCGCATTTTTGAGCGCGCAGCGAAGGTTCAGCCTGGTCAGACACACTTAAAACAAGTGATTGCTGAAATGGGCGGAAAAGATACGGTCGTCGTTGATGAGGATTGTGACATTGAATTGGCTGCACAATCAATTTTCACATCTGCCTTCGGCTTTGCAGGCCAAAAATGTTCAGCAGGTTCACGGGCTGTCGTGCATGAAAAGGTATATGACGAAGTATTGAAGCGCGTAATCGAAATTACGGAGTCCAAGAAAGTCGGAGAGCCTGACAGCGCGGACGTTTATATGGGACCTGTCATCGACCAGGCATCGTATAATAAAATCATGGACTATATCGAAATCGGAAAAGAAGAAGGCCGCTTAGTCAGCGGAGGAAAAGGCGATGATTCAAAAGGCTACTTCATCGATCCGACGATCTTTGCCGATCTGGATCCGAAAGCCCGGTTAATGCAGGAAGAAATTTTCGGACCTGTTGTTGCTTTCTCAAAAGTCAGCAGCTTTGATGAGGCGCTGGAAGTTGCCAACAACACCGAATACGGCCTGACAGGCGCGGTCATTACTAAAAACCGCGACCATATCAACAGAGCAAAACAAGAATTCCATGTCGGAAATCTGTATTTCAACCGCAACTGTACAGGGGCGATCGTCGGCTACCATCCGTTTGGCGGTTTCAAAATGTCGGGAACCGATTCTAAAGCGGGCGGACCTGATTATCTTGCGCTTCATATGCAGGCGAAAACGATCAGCGAAACGTTTTAAGGTGTAAGAAAAGGGATTAAACAGGGGACGAAGGCAGCCTTTCATAGGCTGCCTTCAAAAAAAGAGAAATTAGTCTAAAAATTTAGATAAACGGCATCTTGGGGGGAGATTCTTATTCAGAACGCACAATTGATCATTTCCATCGTAATTTACATGGTAGGGATGCTTTATATTGGGTATTACGCTTACAAACGGACAGCAAATCTCTCAGACTATATGCTTGGCGGACGGACGCTCGGGCCTGCTGTCACGGCGCTCAGCGCCGGCGCATCAGACATGAGCGGCTGGCTTTTGATGGGGCTGCCGGGCGCCATGTTTGCAACAGGCCTGAGCGGTTCATGGATTGTCATCGGCCTAGTGCTCGGCGCATGGGCAAACTGGATTTTTGTGGCGCCGCGCTTAAGGTCATACACCGAGGTAGCAGGCAATTCGATTACCATCCCTGCATTTTTAGAAAACCGCTTTCATGACAAATCAAAGATCCTGCGGATATTTTCCGGAGTCGTTATTATTACCTTTTTTACGTTTTATGTATCATCAGGAATGGTTTCCGGCGGCGTTTTATTTAACAGCATGTTTCATTTGGAATATCATACAGGGCTGTGGATCATTTCGGGTGTCGTCGTGGCCTACACGCTTTTCGGCGGGTTTTTGGCCGTCAGCTGGACGGACTTTGTCCAGGGTATCATTATGGTTGTCGCGTTAGTTCTTGTTCCGGTTGTTACGTTCATTCAGACGGGGGGACCGATAGAAGCCTTCAGCGAAATCCAGTCGATCGATCCTAACCTCCTCAATATTTTTAAAGGAACGAGTGTCCTCGGCATCATCTCCTTGTTTGCATGGGGCCTCGGCTACTTTGGACAGCCTCACATTATCGTGCGCTTTATGGCGATATCCTCTGTCAAGGAAACGAAGAAAGCGCGCCGGATCGGCATGGGTTGGATGATCTTTTCAAGTGCGGGCGCACTGCTGACCGGATTGCTCGGTATTGCGTATTACTCGAAGAACGGGCTTCACTTGGATGATCCGGAAACGATCTTCATTCAATTGGGGAACATTCTGTTTCACCCTCTGATCACAGGCTTTTTAATCTCGGCGATTTTAGCAGCGGTTATGAGTACAATTTCCTCCCAGCTGCTAGTTACATCAAGTTCTCTAACTGAAGATTTATACAAAACGCTATTTAAACGCTCTGCATCTGACAAAGAACTCGTCTTTTTCGGACGGCTTTCGGTTTTGGCGGTTTCCATTGTCGGACTCTGTCTCGCCTGGACAAAAAACAATACGATTCTCGGTCTTGTCAGCTATGCTTGGGCGGGTTTCGGCGCGTCGTTCGGCCCAGTGATCATCTTAAGTTTGTTTTGGAAGAGGATGACAAAATGGGGGGCGCTTGCCGGAATGGTTGCCGGAGCAGTTACCGTCATCATTTGGGCGGAAGCCGGACTTTCCGATGTTCTTTATGAAATGATTCCGGGCTTTGCCGCCAGCTTGCTGTTTGTGTTTGTCGTCAGTCTATTGACATCAAAACCGGAGCAGCAGGTGCTTGATGAATTCGAGCAATACAAACAAACACTGTAACGATGATGGAGATGGGAAACCATTCTCCGTCTCTCTTTTTATAGGCCTTCTCCCCCCTTCTAACAGGGGATTGATCCCATTTTTTTAAAAGTCGCATATAAGTCTATACAAGAGTGTAAAGGAGAAGTATGATTAAGTTAAAAACGAGTAGGAGAAAGGATATGGAAGAGCTATTAGAACAAGTTGTTTCTCTTTCAAACATTAATGAGATCATTGACTTTATCAGCGGCGAGCTGAAAAAGCCGGTCATACTGGAAAGCGCAGATTTTTTCTTATTAGCTTATAACTCCTATTATATTAACCATTTTGATGCAGCAAACCAGCAAACGATTTTCTCCAAAAAATGTCCGCTGCCGATCTTTGAAAAGTTCGTCGAAGAAGGCATTATTGATCAATTGAAAACGATTCCGACTCCTTTTAGGGTAAAACAGATTGAAGAAATCGGGTTAAACCAGCGGGTTGTCGTCAGCGCCAAGTATAAAGACGAAATTATGGGCTATATCTGGGTGCAGGAGATTGAAGACGACCTGTCTGATGAAGAGCTTGATTTCTTATACAAAGCATCCTTTCATGTCGGGAAGATCATTTATAAGAAAAAACGCCTCAAACAAGAAAAAGAAGAACAGGCGGAAGAGCTTTACAAAAAGGCAATTAACGATCAGTTTCAAACGGAAAAAGAGCTGAAAGCCGCCGCCGATAAGGCGAGCGTTGTCCTGCCGGCCGTGTTTACCGTCATGGTGCTTCAAGTCGTTGACGGGGAGGATGAACTGCTCGAGGATCTGAAGGAAACGATCCGGTCTTATTTAAACCTGAAAGATAATATCAGTCACGTATTGGAGGATCATTCGAATATCGCCATCATTGTCGGCAGTGTGTCGCGCAAGCGTTCCGCGCTGGCTGCGGCCTCAGAACTGATCAACCGTCTGTTGACCCATTTGCGCTCGCAAATGCTGCCTCTTATTTTAATCGGGGTCGGCAATGAGTACAGCAGCCCGCTGTCCCTTGGCAGAAGCTACAGAGAGGCGCTCCAAGTGACGAAAGCAGCTGAAATCACGGGAAGCCAGGAACACATTCCCTATGAATACCAAAAGCTCGGGCTTTTCAGGTATCTTGACCAAATCGCCGCAAAAAACGATCATCTGCAATATGTAAACCCGGACCTTCAGCTGCTGAAAGAAAAAGATAAAGAAAGCCACACCGAATTTTTGAGAACGCTTGAAATTTATCTCGTCAACAACTGCAAGGTCAAGCCATCCGCAGAACAGCTGTTTATCCACCAAAACACGCTCAACTACCGTATCAAACAAATATTAGAAATGACATCGATCGATCTCAATGATTTTAATACTAGATGTCAATTGTTTATCGATTTAATGCTGATGAAGAAAGCAGGCTACAAATCGTAAACAGAAAAAGAAAAGCCGGTGCATGAAGTGCCGGCTTTTAATATGTCCGATAAACGTAAGGATCTTTTGGCTCTTTTATAGGAGACCAATCCTTCACCTTCATCACAGGAATCGTAGATTTGAAAGGCTGATAGTATTCGGAAGACAGCGTTCCTTTTACATGGAGCCACTGATCGTCTTTAATATTCGTATGTTCAGGGAATTCGACCAGCATACCGTAGACTCCCGAGTCGGCGATGCAATGAATGATTCCGAAGCGGAGAACAAACAGCTGTTTATCATTGATCGCTTCCCCTTTAAAGGCAAAACCGTCGAATTCGATCGTTCGGTCAAGGAATTCTCCCGGATATTGATAGATCGTTTCCATGCCCTTCAAAAAATCATCGTCTTTTAATGAAATATGCTGTTTTCCTTTATAATTTTTCAGCGCTTTATTCATCAATTCATCGTACCCTTCCTCGCCGTAGTAGATGCTTGTATCAGGGCGCAGGTACTGGGTTTGGGCATAATGCTCCGGCTGTTCGATCGCTTTGAACGAGAAGCCCTTCGACTTGACGATATTGGAATCAAGCGTCGCTGCCGGCAGAAAAAGTCCGGTGCATAAAGGGAAGATGAACACGAAATAAATGAACATCCTTTTCAGAAAAGGCTTATCTTTTTCATGATCGTGATCATGGCCGCATCCGAAGTCGCGGTCACATCCTTTTTCGTCCGACCCTTTCATATAAATGTAGAATTGCACCGCTGTCAAAATGGCCAGAAGAAAAATAGCGATGTATGAAAGGTAAGCATATTTCATATTAATATATTTTGTCAGATTGCCGGATGCATGAAGATGAAAAAAGAAAAACGTAAACAACATTAAAATGAATGTGCGAAACATGTTCTCACCCCTTTACCAACAGTGATCCGGCTAAGACAATAACGGCGATGTAGGCGATTAAGACAAACACAAAGCGTTTTTTAAAGATGCCGAGCATCATCAGCAGATTTTTGATGTCCACCATCGCTCCGAATACAAGAAAGGCGATAAGTGAGCCGAGTGAAAACGTGCTGCTGAAAGAAGAAGCAATAAAAGCGTCGACCTCTGAACAAAGGGACAGCACAAATGACAGCCCCATCATAACAAGGGAGGAAGATACATCATTCTGCCCGATCGCCAAAAGGGTAGATGTTTTAATATACGTCTGCATTGCCGCTGCGACAAATGCGCCGATGATCAAATATTTTCCGACTGAGAAAAACTCGTCAACTGCATGGCGGAGCGTCCCGCCGAGCTTTTGCAGGAAAGACTGGTTCACATGGGCATGGTGGTGATGGCCGCGTGTCCCGTTCTCGATCAGCTGATTCCCTTTAAATTGATAAGAGATGATCAGCCCGGCAATGAGAGACACCGCAATCGCCAACCCGCCGCGATAGAACACAACATCCCATTTGTTCCCGAAAGCGATGAATGTCGAGAATAACACAATCGGATTGATGATCGGGGCCGTCAGCATGAAGGCGACCGCTGCGTGAAGCGGTACGCCCTTTAAAAGCAGCCTGCGGGCAATCGGAACGATGCCGCACTCGCAAGCCGGAAACAATACCCCGGCAAATGTCCCTGACAAAACGGCGAGAAATCGGTTTTGCGGGATGATTTTCGCCATCATCTCCTCCGTCACAAACATTTGAATCAAACCTGATATAAAAACCCCGATCAAAACGAACGGAATCGCTTCTATTAATATACTGATAAATATTGAGTTCAGCTGCAGAAAGGATTGTGAAGCCACAAAAAAACCTCCGCGCAAATGCATATTTTTAGTTTCAATCTAGCATTATAACATAAATTGAAAAAGCGGTTTTGTGCGGCGGGGTCAGATAATGGGAGGAGCAGAAGTGACAGAATCAATACATATAAAATCCATACACAGCCTTGAAGGGGAATGTTATGATAAGAATATTCAAAAAATGAAAAGAAGAGGGGAAAGACAAGATGCAGCAGCCTTATGATATGCCGCTAGAACAGCTTTATCAGTATAAACCGGAACGGACGGCACCGGCTGATTTTGAAGAGTTCTGGAAGGGTTCATTGGAGGAATTGTCAAATATAAAAGCGGAGCCTGAGCTTGAACCGCATGAATATCCGGCTGACGGGGTAAAAGTCTACTGGCTTACATACAGAAGCACCGGGGGAGCGCGAATCAAAGGCTGGTATGCAGTACCCGACCGCCAAGGGCCGCATCCTGCGATCGTCAAATATCACGGCTATAACGCCAGCTATGACGGAGACATTCATGATATTGTCAATTGGGCTCTTCACGGCTATGCGGCATTCGGTATGCTGGTTCGCGGGCAGAGCAGCAGTGAAGATACAGAGACCTCTCAACACGGACATGTACCCGGCTGGATGACAAAAGGAATCCTCGATCCGAAAACATATTACTACAGAGGGGTCTATTTAGATGCCGTACGAGCAGTCGAAGTGGTCAGCGGTTTTGCTGAAGTCGATGAAAAGCGGATCGGAGTGATCGGGGCAAGCCAAGGAGGCGGGCTGGCTGTCGCGGTTTCGGCGCTGTCCGATATTCCAAAAGCAGCCGTGTCCGAATACCCTTATTTAAGCAATTTTCAACGAGCGATCGATATAGCGATCGACCAGCCTTATCTCGAAATCAACTCCTTTTTCAGAAGAAACACCAGCCCGGATATTGAACAGGCGGCTATGCGGACCCTGTCTTATTTTGATATCATGAACCTTGCCCAAGCGGTCAAAGCGCCCGTTCACATGTCGATCGGACTGGTTGACACCATCACACCGCCATCCACCGTCTTTGCGGCTTACAATCACTTGAAAACGGATAAAGAAATAAAAGTGTACCGCTATTTTGGACACGAATACATCCCGCCGTTCCAAACCGAAAAGCTGGCGTTTTTGAGAAAGCACCTGAAATGAATAAAAGCGAACACCCGGTGAAGCCGGGTTTTTTTATGTCTTGATTTAAGAATATATCGTATTATAAGATATAATTAGAGAGGGTGATGAAAATGAATACAGAGAAAATCATAGAAATGATGAATCAGGACTGGACGGATATTTACTACCATCTGCACACAAAGCATGATGATCATTTGTCTCACCACGCGGTTCGAATGCTTCAGCATATCGAAAAAAACCGCTTGGTGACCATTGGCCATTTAGCAAAATTATTGGATGTCTCTCATAATACGGCATCAGAACATGTGAAAAGACTGATACAAAAAGGACTTGTACAGAAAAACCGGGACAGCAGCGATGAACGCAAAGTCTACGTCACGTTAACGCCTGAAGGTGAAGAAGCAGTGAAACGGCATACGAGACTTCATCCGAAAAAACTGCAAAAGGTGCTGGAGCAATTAAATGAGGAAGAAGTCGAAATCATTAAAACAGCATTTTCCTTGTTGAGCCGGGAGGCAAAATCATGTTTTTAATAGTGAAAATCGGGGTTTCTGCAATATTGATCGCCATTATAACCGAAATTGCACGAAAATCGCCTGAAATGGGTGGAATGATTGCGGCATTGCCTCTTGTCAGTCTGCTGAGTTTATTTTGGCTTAGTGTACAAGGGGAATCTTTAAAGCATTTAAGCCAATTCGCGAAAGGCGTGCTATGGGGGTTTCCCGCCACGGCGGTTCTCCTTTTGATCGTGGTTTTGAGTTTAAAAGCATCATTTCCGGTTGTCATTTCTGTTGTGTTTGGAGTATGCGGATGGGGCGGGTGTTTAATGCTGCAAAAGGCTCTCATCCATGCGATATTCGGGTGAAGGGGAATGGAATAAGATGCCGCTTGTGCTGCCGCACAAGCGGCTGAAACGATCAGGGAGCGGCATACCCCCTGTATGAGACTGTCACGTATAAAGCTTGGAGTAATAAATCATCCTCGCCGGAAAAGGAACGTCTCTGTATGGCCCCTCGGGCGGGATGGATGTCGACAGAAATCGGAAATAATGGTTCCCGAGTATTTTTAAGTTTATCGGATAAGTCTGGACGGTTTCAGGAGCGAGTTCATAGGAGAATGCTTGAGCTTTAGATTGACTGACCATGAACTTTTGATATTCCCCGTTTTCAAAGCAATATAAATAGCCCTTTAAACGATGCGCTTCCTGGTTGACCAAAGAGATATACAGATCTTCTCGGCCGTTTTTTTCAACCGGGTTTCCTGCTTTGTCAGACAAGTAAATCAATCTTGTTTGAGATGGGCTGCCGCTGTTCATTTGACAGTTAACAGGTTCAATGCAAGCAGGATGAGTCGAGAGCCGGTCAGAATGCGGGGCATGTGAAATCAATTCAAAATAGTAGGGTGCTACATCGTCGGCATCCCGATTCCATTTGCAATCGTGCTCAGCCTTTGGGTCGAACATGAAGGACTGGGTGATGATATAAACGATGTGTCTGCCCGCAGGAACATGCTGGAACCTGATTTTGATTTCCTTGGACGAATGAGCGGGAACGATGGATGGAAAGGTTTGCGAGAGCCGGTCATTTCCTTCAAAGAAAACGGATATATGGATGCGGTCTTCGGCATTCGTATGGTTGCAGCAGACGTATGATGCTTGGAAATGGCCTGATGGATCGGTTTGATAGCTTAATTTGTTTCTGTCGATCGTATAAAGGTGATCTGCGTGAAAATAAGTCGATCTGAGGATATGGATAATACCGCCTCCGTTTCACAGTATGGAAAGCCGCCGGAGCACCCGGCAGCTTCTTGCTATTTTTTGATATAAACCTCTGTCCGCTTCTCCAGGAAATCCTGGAGCAAAGCGATCGCCGAGCAAACGGCCCAGTAAATCAAGGCAACTAAAATATACATCGTCATATAGTCGAACTCCCGTCCGCCGACGATTTTTGCCTGTTGAAACAATTCAGGCACGGTGATCATGGCGGCGAGGGAAGACGCTTTAACGAGATCAAGCATTACGTTTGCAAGAGGCGGGAGTGCAATTCTAACCGATTGAGGGACAATCACGTGGCGCATCGTCTGCCAGTAGGAAAAGCCGATCGATTTTGCAGCGTCCCACTGCCCTCTGTCAACGGACGACAGGGCCGAGCGGATAATCTCGGCAATGTATGCGGCGCTGTTCATGCTGAAGCCGATTAAGGCAGCAGTCAAAGCCGTAAATTGGATTCCGATATAAGGAAAACCAAAATAAAGAATAAATAGAATGACAAGGATCGGAACGCCTCTCATAAACGAAATATAGATTCTTGCCGGCCAACGAAGCAAAGAGATCTCCGACATGCGCCCAAGCGCGATGAAAAAACCGAGAATTAAACCGGCAAACATGCTCGCAAATGAAATAAAAAGCGTATTCCATATGCCTTGCATCACATAAGGAAACGATTTCGCAGCCAATTCTGCATTAAAAATATACTCCCATTGAATAGAGCCCAATTGACATCCCTCTATTTATTCATATCGACATCGACAAAGTCGATATCCTGCTTTTTCGAAACGTCGGCACCGCCGAAAAACTTTTTCGAAATCTTTTTAATTGTGCCGTCCTTCAGCATTTCGTCAATCGTTTTGTCGAATTGTTTTTTTAGTTCTGCGTTTCCTTTTTTCATGATCATGCCTTGCTGATGCGGATAGTATTTAAGATCGGGATGAATAGTCAGATCCAGATCAGGCATTGCGGCGAGCGCGAGTTTTTGAAGGTAGTAGTCGTTTAAGATGACATCGGTTCTTCCATTCGCTACATCCTTTAAAAATTGGTCATTTGTTGCGTTGTCGTAAATGACTTCCTCAGCTCCGTATTGGCGCGCGATATCCATGTAAACTGTCGTAGCTGCGCCAGCGGCTTTCTTTCCCTTTAAGTCCTCAAGCGTGTGGATGCCTGATAGATCTTTTTTGCGGACGATAGCCGTTCCGAATGAATATTTATAAGGCGTAGAGAACAAAAACTTTTCTTTGCGGTCGTCGGTCATTGTAATATCGTTGGCAGCAGCGTCCACTTGTCCGCTCCCCACCGCCGTCAGCATGCCGTCAAAGCCCATTTCTTTAAATTCGACATCCAGGTCGAGCCGTTTAGCCGCTTCACAGATGACTTCCACTTCGTAGCCGGTCAGCTTGTCTTTGCCGGAATCAGTGTCATGATATGAAGTAGGATAAAGGGTTCCCGAAGTCGCCACAACGATCTTCCCTTTTTCCTTTATCTCATCCCAGGCTGTTTTTTGATTTTCAGCCGTATTTTGAGTAGTGCTGCATGCAGCTGTTATAAGAGCGAGCGCTAACACCGTTATCAACAATGAAATGCGCTTATACGTATGCAATTTATTCACTTAAAAAATCCTCCTATTCCTTTAGTCAAGTAAACCATAGCACTGAAGTAGGGATTAGGCAATAAGATAATTAGTATTGGGAAAAAATAAAATAATTGATTGTGCAACCTGCTTTACTTTTTAAGGTGAAAGATGGAATCATAAAGATATTGGTAAATTGAAACACAAGGAGGATAAGAAAAGATGAAAAATATTTTAATCATCAACGGACATGAAGCCTATCCCCATGCAAGAGGACAGCTTAATCACACTATTTTTACAGCGATGGCGGACAAGCTGGGTGAAAAATATGAAGTAAAAAAAACAGTGGTGGCAGACGGCTATCAAATCCCGGAGGAGCACGAGAAATTCAAGTGGGCTGATGCTGTTATTTATCAGACGCCTGTTTACTGGTTCAGTGTTCCTGCTTTATTTAAAAAATATATTGATGAAATTTATGAGTACGGGCTTTTTTATCAAGGGTCTGAAGACTACGGCAGAGGCGGGCTGTTTACAGACAAAAAGTATATGTTTTCAACCACATGGAACGCGCCCAAGGATGTATTCTCCAAAGAGGGGACATTCTTCGAAGGTAAAAGTCTTGATGAAGCGCTCTTTCATTTGCACAAAATGCAGGAATTCGTCGGCATGAAGCCTTTAAAAACATTCTCTGTCCATGATGTCATCAGCAATCCGCAAGTAGATCAATATTTAGCTGATTTGGACGCCCATTTAAAAGAAGTATTTTCGATTTAAGTCAAGAGGTTTGTGCTCAGGCGCAAACCTCTTTTTTCGTTATCCTCTAAGAAAACGTGATACAGTTGAGTAAAAGCAAAGCAGGGGGTGCTCGCATGTTTTTAAAAAAGCTGACTTTACTTCGGGAAAAAGTTCCTTCTTATGCAAAATATCCATTTTCAATTCCTGCTATTCAACATTTAAAAGAGCTGACGTTTCAAAAAAACGTAACATTTTTTGTGGGGGAAAACGGATCAGGCAAATCGACGCTGCTTGAAGCAATCGCAGATAAATGCGAATTTAACACGGCTGGCGGGGGAAGAAATAATACATATGAAGTGTACGGTTCCGGTTCGGATTTGGGAGACTATATTAGATTGTCATGGCTTCCTAAAGTAACAAACGGCTTTTTTCTGCGCGCCGAATCTTTTTATCATTTTGCCACTCATATTGATGAAGTAGACATCACCGGTTTTCGAGGCTACGGAGGCAGATCTCTTCACGAGCAATCACACGGTGAATCTTTTTTATCGCTTTTCAAACATCGTTTTAAAGAGAAGGGAATCTATCTTCTCGATGAGCCTGAAGCTGCTTTATCCCCGGCAAGACAGCTGGCATTTTTGAAAATTCTTCATGATTTGACGAAATCAAACCAAGCTCAGTTTATTATCGCCTCTCACTCCCCCATTTTATTAGGGTATCCGGAAGCCGACATCTTCAGTTTTGATGGTGAACGAATCACTGAAGTGAACTATGAGGATACGGATCATTACACCTTAACCAAGTATTTTCTTCAGCACCGGGAAAAGCTTCTGGCGGAGCTGTTTTTAGATGATGTTTGATCTGAAACGCGTTTCATAGGATATGATAAAGTGCATCCGGATCAAAATACGAAACAGGAGTTGAGCCATATGATTCATCAGCAATTACGCCCATTTCCAAACCATTTCCTATGGGGAGCAGCTTCAGCAGCCTATCAGATCGAAGGGGCCTGGAAGGAAGACGGCAAAGGCCTCTCGGTTTGGGATGTGTTCACAAAGATTCCCGGCAAAACGTTTAAAGGAAGCAATGGAGACATTGCGGTCGACCATTACCACCGTTTTAAAGAAGATGTTGCTTTAATGGCCGAGATGGGGTTAAAAGCATACCGTTTTTCAGTCAGCTGGCCGAGGATTTTTCCCCAAGGCAGGGGAGAAGTCAATGAAGCGGGCTTGAGATTTTACGATGACTTGATTAATGAGCTCCTTGCTCATGATATTGAACCCGTTTTGACGCTTTATCATTGGGATCTTCCCCAGGCTTTAATGGATGAATACGGCGGCTTTGAATCCAGAAGGATTATAGAGGATTTCAATACGTATTGCGTTACGCTCTATAAGCGGTATGGGGACAGGGTCAAATATTGGGTGTCCCTTAACGAGCAAAATTACAATTTTAATCATGCCTTTATCACAGCGATGCATCCTCCGGGTGTGAAGGACAGGAAACGCTTCTATGAGGCTAACCATATTGCATTTCTGGCGAATGCAAAGGCAATCGATTCTTTTCGCCGGTATGTTCCCGATGGAAAAATCGGACCGAGTTTTGCTTATTCGCCTGCATATCCGCTCTCCAGCCGTCCGGATGATATCCTCGCTTTCGAAAATGCTGAGGAATTTACAAATTATTGGTGGCTTGATGTGTATTGCCGGGGAACATATCCGGGCATTCCTTTGAAATATCTGAAGGAAAAAGGCTGGGCGCCGACAATTGAGGAGGGGGATATGGAGCTTTTAGCAAAAGGAAAACCTGATTTCGTCGGTGTGAATTATTATCAAACCATCACATATGAAATGAATCCTCTAGACGGAGTAGCGGAGGGAAAGATGAATACGACCGGCCAAAAGGGCAGCAACCAGGAAACAGGTATGCCCGGTTTATACAAAACAAAGAGGAATCCTCATCTTGAGACATCGAATTGGGATTGGGCCATTGACCCGATCGGTCTAAGAATCGGGCTTCGCAGGATTTCCAGCCGCTACGGGCTTCCGCTTTTCATAACGGAAAACGGGCTTGGGGAATTCGATAAGGTTGAAAATGACGGCACAATTCATGATGATTACAGAATTGCCTACTTGCGTGCGCATCTTGAACAGTGCAGACAGGCTTTAAACGACGGAGTCGATTTAATCGGCTACTGCAGCTGGTCTTTTACAGATTTATTGAGCTGGCTGAACGGCTACCAGAAGAGATACGGTTTCGTTTATATTAATCGTGATGAAGAGAATGTAAAGGACTTGAAGAGGATTAAAAAAGACAGCTTTTACTGGTACCAAAATGTCATTCAGACAAACGGGGAAGAGCTTTAGGAGAAGGGCGCCGGTGACACCGGCGCCTTTATTCTTTGATCAGGCCTGTTTAAAATCGAGAATATAGGTGATCTTCGCAGTGCTGCTTTGATCAGGCATAATCGTATAGCATGTCAGCTGATAGACGCCTTGCGGGATGTCGCATGACAATTTCTTGGATAGGACGCTTGCAATTTCGACCCCGCCATGAAGCACGTCGAAAGAAACGGTGACGCGCCTGTTAAAGGAGGGAACCTGTTCCTGGACATTCAAACGAACTTCTACTAATGATGCCGTATTATCGAGAGCTTCAAACGAGACCGCGTGTTCTCCCGCTGTGTAGCCTCTTTTAATATCCTCGTCTGTCCAATCCATAACGGGCGGCTTTCCGCCTTTTTGATAAACGGTAAACTGATGGTATGACATCGTCATTTCTTCTGCTTCCCACTTTTTGATCAAAGAACGTACCTCCAGTGTTATTTAATCTTGAAAAGTATTTTCGTGCCGTCCGGATAATCGCTTACCTGATTGCCCACCCAAGATCCTGCTCCACGGTTATCAGAAGGACTGATATACTCGACGGAAGCACCTGTTCCGCCTTCTTCGCACATGGCCATCGGCCACTCGTCGCGGTCATAGCCCGATTTGGAAGGAACATCTTTTAACGATTCCTTTCGGCGTTCGTCGGCTCCGTCCCTGTCGATCGTACAGATTTTAGAATGCCCTTTCTTGATGGCCTTTCGAATGTGCGCGCCTGTTTCAGGATAGCGGTCCGACGGGAAAATCAGCACTTCATCATAGTCTGAGCCGTTTTGCCGGCCTGAAGGCTGGTGTTCTGAAGTGAAAAAATCGCCGGATATAATGCCGATGATCACGACGGCGACGGCGAGCAAGGTGATCAGCAAAGATTTAATTTTGTCCATTCGTGTTGTCCTGCTTTCTTATAAGTTGAATCACTCAGCCGCAGCGGGCCGGAAGTAAATACAACTTTATTATCGTAAAAATGATTTGAGAAATAAAGGGGAGATTAATAGGTTTTTCCTCCTGAAAAGCTGAATTTTAGTCTATCATATCGCCTTTTTTTAAAATTTTGCCGGTTCGTTTAGAAGGTTTTAGAGGTTCAAAATTTAAATTTCTCATATGGAAGAAAAACTTTCGAGCCCCCTTTATCAAGCTTTCCTGCGCGAATGATATGAAATACAAGACAGAAAAGGAGCTGACTGAGTTGCTTCGTAAGCTATTGAAGGCACTTCAAAACGGTAAAAACCGACGATACAGCAGCAGTGACTACGGACGGAAATCATACAAAAAATACAGCAGCAGCGATTATAAAAGAAAAGGGTACGGTCATCACCATTACAAAAGAAAGCATAAGAAATTTTTCGGCAGCAGCTAAATCGCGTGAAAACATTGATGAGATGGCTGTTTGACCGCCCGCTCAAAAAAGGAACCGTCTTGGAGGGGAGATATCGAATCAACCGTGTGCTCGGGATGGGCAGCTACGGTATCACATATCTTGCCGAAGAACTTGGGAGAGCCGGTTTCCGCGTCATCAAGCAGCAGAGAAAGACAAAAGCATGGACATCAGCCGGCCGGAGGTCTTTCAACCGCGAGGCTGAAATTTTGCGGGAATTGGATCTGCCTGCCGCGCCCCGTATATATGAGGTGCTTCAAGCGGCCGGCGAGCGGTTTATCGTAATGGAATATATCGAAGGAAAAACCTTTGAAGATTTGCTCTTTTATGATGGACATGTCTTTGATGAACAGCAAACGATCAGCATATTGAAGGAAGTGCTTCACAGCGTTTCATTTCTTCACAGGAGAGGGATTATTCACCGCGATTTGAGAATTCCCAATTTGATTGTGAGCGGAGGAACGATCCGCATTATAGATTTCGGACTGGCATGCCATCTGACTGAAAGAGAACGTGTTGATGACCGGCACCCGGAAAAAAGGCTGATGCGTGCTGTTTCCGTCAAAAGTGACTTTTATGCGCTGGGACATTTCGCATTGTTTCTCCTGTACTCCGAGTTTACTCCGTCCGGCGAGGAAGAAAAAAGCTGGGAAGAAGAACTCTGCCTATCGTCCGGGTTTACATCCGTTCTGAGGAAGATGTTGCAAATTGATCAGCCGTATGAGCGTGCAGAAGATATTATCGGCGACTTGACTTCCTGTACGGCGAAAAAGATGAAGCATCCGTTTTAACGACAGCCCAGCGTGTCGACAAACCCTCGCAGTCGTTGTCAGGCCTGCTAAGTCGGACTGACGAATAGAAGGAGGATCGGGAGGCTGACGTTCTGAGGCGTCCTGCCTGAATACCGCGTCATTATATCCTGTGAAAGTCTTCTCCGATGCTCGGCCTTCCTAGACTGTAAGGGATGCGGGTCACGCTGAAAGGATGACAAAATCCCAAAACTAAAAGTCGTTTTGGGATTTTGTCAACGCGAGAAGATTAATTTTTGTCCCCATTTTCAATTTAAATCGTTTTCTCTTTTACTGCATTCCTCCTTTTGTTTCACCAGTATATACATATCGGTTAAGACGGAGACGTTTTGACAAGATGAACAAAAAACCCCGTTGTGAAAACGGGGTTTTAAACAATTTGAAAGCCTAAAGTTCCTCTGCTTTTTCGGCTTTTTTTGTTTCATACTGTTTTTGTTTATTTGCGATGTAGCTTCTGGCCTCTTGATGCATACGCTGTTTCAGTTTGTAGACTTCGCTGTTTTGATAGATATGTGAATTGTAGTTTAGCGGAGATGCATTTTTCCCTTTTCCTGTTGCGTCGATCAAGGCGGAGTAGTCGGACTGGATCATTTGCTGAATTTGCTCAGAGGCCGAGTATTCTCTTTTGAGCAGCCCGTCAAGATCCTCGACAGCTTTAATCGTGTCTTTTCTGTTTTGATTTGCAGCATCGAGCTGCTGTTTGATTTCATCGGAAGAGAACGGCTGTAGCGATATTAAATCATCAATCTGTCCTAAAATATTAGACAGTTCTTGTTGCTGTGCGGAGACCATGTTTTGAGAGTGAATGTGGACATTTGCAAGCTCCTGTTCAAGAAATTGAACATCAACGAATGTGTCCTCTGAAAGTCCGGCATTTTCGGCCGCAGCAGATACACCATTCAGAAACTGAATCTGCATATCAGCTAAATCCAGCCAGCCGTCTACGATCCCTGATTGGTCTCTGTAAAACGCTTTAATGGCATCAGCGCCTTTTCCTTGGAACTCATCAAGTTCTGCGACGCTGTTTAACGATT
Organism: Bacillus sp. PK6-026; assembly: GCF_054161455.1. Classification (NCBI taxonomy): domain Bacteria; kingdom Bacillati; phylum Bacillota; class Bacilli; order Caryophanales; family Bacillaceae; genus Bacillus; species Bacillus sp. PK6-026. Next base: position 373,808 of record NZ_CP096418.1, read on the forward strand.
GTTTTAAGCTGACGAGCTGTTCTCTCAAGTTTTTATATTCATCAGATCTTTGCTTCATAGCTGATAATAGGGTTTCCGCTTCGTAGACTTTCATTGGAAATCTGCCCTTCCTGCGACTTATATAGTACAGAGTGTACCACTTTGTCACAGGGGATTGGGCAATAAATCCTGAATATCCATGAAAATGAATCTTTGTGATCAAATTTGTAAGCTCTTTAGGCTTTTTGTCGTGATAGAAGACTTTTGATTTAATAGTTAATTAGTCCCTTTTATGGCGGAGTTGTGTCGTCGGACTGAAGAAAAGCAGACAACTAAAAATGTGAAATACTGTGAACAACACAATTGAAAATGTGATGATATGGTATCTTAAAATTAAATATTAAATAAAAAAGACTCGGAATATTGTAATTAAACATAATTGACTACTTTCTCATGCTTGATTAGTATAATAGTAAAATATTTTTAAAAAAGGATATTTTTAAAAGGGGGGATCGGGAGTGAATGAAGAAGGTTATCGGCTTGGAATTGATATTGGAGGAACTTTTACCGATCTTACATTGTTAAACCAGGCGGACGGGAGCATGACCGCAGTTAAAACGCCGACCGTTCCCGAAGATCCGGCCCAAGGGATCATCAACGGTTTGGCTCTCTTGAAGACCCAGGGTGTTCACCCTTCAGAAATTCATCACTTCGTACACGGCATGACAATCGGTTTGAACACATTATTACAACGCAAAGGGGCTGATATTGCTTTATTCGTAACCGAAGGTTTTCGTGATATTCTTTCGCTTCAACGCCTCCGGCTTCCGATACCGTACGATTTTAGATCGAGAATGCCGGAGCCCCTTATTCCCCGGAAAAACGTGTTTCCCATTCAAGAAAGAATGCTTTATGACGGCTCTGAAAATCTGCCGCTCCATAAGGAAGAGATCGATGAGGCGGTTGGACAAGTTTTAAGAAAAGGATTAAAAGGAATCGTTGTTTCTTTTTTGCACAGCTATCGGAATCCGCTTCATGAACGCCAGGCTGCAGAACGGATCAGACAAATAGCACCTGAGCTTGAGGTTGCAACGTCTGCGGAGCTTTGGCCGCAAATGAGGGAATACGAACGGACGGTTATGGCCGTCGCAAACCTATACATCAAACCGAATGTCCATCACTACTTTCGAACGCTGAAAGAGAGGCTCGCCCTGGAAGGAATTTCAGCGCAGCCGTTTATCACCCAGTCTAACGGAGGACTGATGGACATTGAATCGGCTGCCGAGGCACCTGTCAAAACGCTTTTTTCCGGACCGGCAGCAGGGGTCATCGGTGCCATCAGAACGGCGGAAACCGCCGGAGAGGCGAATATCATCACATTTGATGTCGGAGGAACTAGCGCGGATATTTCGATTGTTGAAGAAGGGGAGCCGACTTTTACACAGTCAAATCAAATCTCTGGATTTCCGATTACGATTCCGTCTGTAGCGATGTATTCGATCGGTGCTGGCGGAGGGTCGGTGGCATGGATTGACAGCGGAGGTCTCTTGAAAGTAGGACCGGAGTCAGTTGGATCTGATCCGGGGCCGGCTTGTTACGGAAAAGGAACAAAGGCCGCACTTACAGATGCGTTTCTTATATGTCATTATTTAAATCCAAACCGGTTTGCATCAGGAAATATGAAACTGTACCGGGAAAGATCCGAAAAAGCGCTCCTCCCGGTTGCCGAATATTTAGGCACAGATGTGGAGCAGGCCGCGGATCAGATGATTCAGGTTGCGCTTGCCAATATGTACACGGAACTAAGCAATGTTATGGAGCAAAACGGGTTTGACCCGCGTGAATTCAGCCTCATGGCCTTTGGGGGCGCAGGACCGGTCACTGCTAATTTTTTGGCTGAGGAAATTCAGGCCAAAAATGTGCTGATCCCGCCGCATCCGGGAACCTTGTCCGCTTTGGGCGCACTGACGGCGGATTTTATTTATGATGCTGTATGTTCAAGACAGGTGCTGCTTGAACAAATAAAAACGGCCGAGTTAAAAGCGGAGTTTGTAAGGCTGCAAGAGCAAGCGGAAACATGGCTGCGGAAACAGCAGGCGGAGATGCTGCCGGAAATCTCTCTTCTTTACTTGCTTGATGCCCGTTATAAAGGTCAGGCATACGAAATTGAGCTCCTTGTTTCACCGGAATGCCTGGAAGGCAAAAGCACGAGTGAAATCGCGGACTCCTTTCACCTCTTACATGAAAAGCAATATGGACACAGCGATGAGAAAGCAAGCATTGAGTTGATGAATATACGCGTCCGCATCATAGGCAAGACACCGAAGCCGCCAGGCGGAAAAGGAGGCCGAAGTGAGCTGCCCGAGGCTGAACCGGTCAGCCAAAGAAAGATCATCATAAAAGGCGGTACATATCAAACCGCTGTATACCAACGTTCAGATTTAAGGTGCGGTCAGAGAATAAATGGGCCGGCCATTGTTGAGCAAGATGATACAACGACGCTGATTTTGCCAAATTGGAGCGGAAAAACTGATCATGCCGGAAATTTGATCATTGAACGGAAGGAGAGCTGACCATGCGCACAGATCCTGCCCGGCTGGAAATGATGAGAAGCTACTTTAACGCGATAGCCGCGGGAATGGGACACGTTATTGAACGGACGTCCTTTACCACATTTGTAAAAGAGTCAGCTGATTTCGCTACTGCGCTTGCGACGCCGGAAGGGGAGTTTTTCGTTTATCCGAAAACGGTCGGCGTCACGATTTTTTTAGGCCTTTCATTAAAACGTATCATCGAAGAAAGCGGCCCATTTGAACCGGGAGACATTATCCTCACAAATGATCCCTATACAACGGACGGATTGGCGACCCACTTGCCTGATATACATGTAGTGAAGCCGATTTTCATGGAGGGCGAGGTCATCAGTTACGCGTGGTGTTTTGTCCATTGCAGCGATGTCGGCGGCCTTGTTCCGGCAAGCATTTCGCCGACAGCGACAGACATCCATCAGGAAGGCCTGAGGATACCGCCGGTGAGAATTTACAAAGCGGGAAGAGAAAATCGCGATATATTGAATGTGCTGCGGGCAAACAGCAGGGTTCCCGACTTAAATGAAGGGGATATTCATGCGATGGTGGCCGCGGTCAATACGGCGGAGAACCGATTGACAGAGATGGTCGGCAAGTTTGGAAAAGAAGCGGTCCAACAAGGAATGTATGATTTGCTCGAACAAGCAGCGATGAGAGCCGGCCGGGTTATCAGCGGGATTCCGGAAGGCACATACAGTTTTTCAGATTATCTTGATGACGATATGATTTCTGACGTTCCGATCCGCTTGGCTGTTACGGCAAACGTCTCGGGAGGGGAAATCACATTGGACTTTTCAGACTGTGATCCCCAGGTGAAAACCGCATTTAACCTTGTCACTAATGGAAGCAAACATTCATTTCTATTTCAGGGCCTGATCAACTTTATCATAAGTGAAGACCCGTATATTCCGGTTAACGGGGGACTGACAAGGCCGATCAAAGTCATCGCTCCGAAAGGTACACTGGTTCATCCGGAATATCCAGCGGCCGTCGGAATTCGTCATTCGATTACGATGAGACTTTATAATGCCGTACTGGGCGCTTTGGCCAAGGCGCTTCCGAAAGCTGTGCCTGCAGCAGGCGCCGGTCAGTCAGCGATTGTCGTACTGTCGGTTCCCGACGAATCAAAGGGCGGCCGGAAGATGTCTGTGGTCGAACCGATGGGAGGCGGAGGAGGCGGCCAGCATGACATGGACGGAGCAGACGGTATTGACCATGCATCCGGATTTTTAAAAAATACGCCGATTGAAAGCCTTGAACAGCACATTGACATCCATGTCCGCCGCTATGAGCTGATTAAAGATACCGCCGGAGCCGGTTTTCACAGGGGCGGCCATGCAATCGGGCTGGAGTTTGAAGCGACGGCGCCAGAATCAATTGTGACCGCAAGAGGGATGGAGAGAATGCGATTTCATCCGTGGGGGCTCGCCGGGGGAACGGCAGGAGCGCTCGGACGGGTGCGTCTTTATCCGGAGCAGCCTCAGGAGAAAACGATTTCGAAGATCGACGTTTTAAAGCTCAACAAAGGGGATGTTATCAGCATTCATTCGCCTGGCGGCGGAGGCTGGGGAGATCCATACAGCCGGGAAGCTGAATCGATTTTGAGGGAAGTTGAATCGGGCTTGCTGAGCCCGGAAGCGGCATACCATCAATACGGCGCGGCTGTAAAAGAAAACGATGCAGGCTCATTCATTATTGATCTGGAAGAAACAGCTGAAATCAGAAAAAAGAAAGCAGGCGAACCTCGGAAACATTGGGATTTCGGGCTTGCTAGAGAAGAATACGAACGGTGCTGGACAGAGGAAGCCAGCAGCACATTGGCCCGGATTCTGCGACAGTTTCCGGCTCATCAAAGATCACATGTTAAACATCTAGTCCACCGTTATTTTTCAAAAGAACATAACGGTTCGATCAGCAAAGGCGATGTTGCGGCCGCTGTGGAAAAACTGGCTGGCAAAAATAACACGGGAATGGTGAGATGACAATGAAAAGTAAAATTTCTGCTTTATTTATTCTGTCTCTTGTAGCGGTGCTCCTTCTTTCGGGCTGCGGCGGAAAAGGTAGTCAGGAAAGCAAACAATCAGATACAGTCGTTATCGGCGTCTATGGAGGCGATTGGGAAAAACATATTAAGCCTAGCCTTGAATCTTTTGAAAAAGAAACAGGGCTGAAGGTCAAAGTCGTCGCAGGGACAGACTCTGAGTGGTTTACAAAGCTCAAAGCTGCAAATGGCAGAAATGCTCCGTATGATCTCTTAATCCTGCAGCCGGATACGATTCACAGGGCACAGTCGGCGGGGTTACTGGCGCCAATCGATCAGGAAAAGGTTCCGAATATCCGCGATCTGTATCATTCCGTTCAGAAACGCTTCACTGATGATGGAAAGCAGTATGCGGCCGGTTTCAGTATGGGGCAGCTCGGAATTGTCTACCGAAAGGACCTTGTACCGCAGGAGCCTAAACGCTGGACGGATCTTTGGAACAGCAGTTATAAAGGTCATGTGGCCATATCATCGCCGGCTTATTCGGCGGGACTTCAGTTTTTTGTAGGATTAATCAATGCCCAGGGCGGCCTGGAGTCAAATGGGAAAGACGTGGATAAAGCGTTCAACAGTTTGGCGGATTTAAAGAACAACATAACAGCCTATCCCGATAATCCGGGCTCGATACAAACACTTTTGGAACGCGGGGATGCATGGGTTGTCCCGTTTTGGGACGGACGCGCTTTTTCTTTGCAGGACGCCGGTCTTGACCTGGGATTTGCATATCCCGAGGAAGGTGCCGTCGCAGCAGTTGCAAGCTGGGCTTTGATGAAAGGAAGCCCTAATCAGGATAACGCATACAAGCTGTTAAATCACCTGCTCAGTCCAAAAGTGCAAGGAGATTTTGCCGATAGAACATTTTACGGCATGGCCAATAAAAAAGTGAAATACAGCGATAAATTAAAAGGAAAGATTAAAGTAGGGGAGGACTATTACAGGAATTTAAAATGGGTTGACTATGAAGTCGCGGCAAAAGATCTAGGCGATTGGACAAATCGCTGGAATCAAGTACTTGGCGGAAAATAGGTGACAAACATGAGCGCAATTCAGATTCAGCATGTCAGCCGGCATTTCGGAAACACCATCGCATTGGAAGACGTACAGCTTGAAGTCAAAGAAGGGGAATTTTTCTCTCTCCTCGGTCCGAGCGGCTGCGGAAAGTCAACGCTCCTTCATATCATTGCCGGGTTCCTTGAACCGACGTCAGGGTTTGTATATTTAGGAGGAAGAGATGTAACTGATTTGCCGCCATACGACCGACATATTGGAATGGTTTTTCAGGATTATGCTTTATTCCCGCATCTCAGCGTATTTGACAATGTTGCATACGGATTGAAAGTTCGAAAATGGCCCCGCCGCAAGATTGAAGAACGGGTGATGGAAAGCCTCGCCCTTGTCAGGCTTGAAGCGTTTGCTAATCGCATGCCCCGTCAGCTGAGCGGGGGCCAGCAGCAGCGGGTGGCGATTGCCCGGGCATTGGCGATTCAGCCGTCTGTGCTATTGCTAGACGAGCCGCTGAGCAACTTGGATGCGAAACTTCGAAAAGAAATGCAGACGGAGCTGTGCAGCATCCAAAAGCGCGTCGGTATTACAACGATTTTAGTGACGCACGATCAGGAGGAGGCTTTAAGCTTATCAGACAGAATTGGAATCCTCGGCTGCGGCAGGCTTCAGCAGCTCGGCACTCCGTTGGACGTGTACCGCACGCCTGCTAATCAATTTGTCGCCGAATTTATCGGACAGGTCAATTTGCTGAAAGCGCGTGCGTCGAAGATACAGCCTTCATCAGGCGTTTATGGCTATGAAGCGGTCGATTTTGAAATATATGAAGGTGTTCCGCTGACTTTTGAAATCAGCCGGAATCTCTTAAAAAAATCCTCTGTATTGTTCATGGTGCGGCCCGAGAGAATCTCAGTCTCTTTCAAGAAGCAGAAGAACAGGCTGATTGAAATGCCTGCAACGATAACGGAAGTCAGTTATGCCGGGCATGCTCTCAGGCTGAAAGCCGCTGTTTTCAAAGGAGAATGGATCATTCAGGCGCCCGATCCTCAATTTCCAAGATTGCCGAAGGCGGGGGATCAAGTGTATCTTTCTTTGGATCCGGACGATTTTGTTCCGCTCGATGTAAAGGAGGATGCAGATGGGTGCTCTTGAACAAAAACGGTTTTATTGGGTTTTGCTTGTTCCCGTCCTTTTATTTCTCGGCGTTTTTCTCGTGTTGCCGCTTGTTCTGCTGCTGTTATTAAGTTTCAGAGACGTGGACGCTATGATGAATACGCTCGATACGTACAGTTTTTCTCAATATGTCGAAGTGTTCTCTTCGGACATTTATTTGAAAACAATCGGTATAACGCTTTGGACGGCGTTGAAGACCACTGTATTATGCCTTGTGATGGCGTATCCGGCGGCATATTTACTCGTTAAGGCGCCGACCGGCAGGCTGCGGGCTTTGTTTTATATATTGCTTGTTTCTCCTTTACTGACCAGTGTTGTCATTCGGACGTTTTCCTGGATTGTGCTGCTTTCGCAAAACGGGATCGTCAATGAGGCGCTTATCAGCTTGAAGCTGATTGAAAAGCCCCTGCCGCTTTTATGGAATATGAACGCCGTCATCATCGCATATGTCCAGGTTATGCTGCCGTTTGCTGTGCTGCCGCTTGCCGGTTCTTTAAACGAAATGAAACCGGATCTTAAATTTGCTTCGATGAGCCTTGGAGCGGGGAGGCTTCGGACATTTTTTTTCGTGACCTTGCCAATGACGGTTCCAGGATTGCTGACAGGAGCAATGATCGTGTTTTCGCTTTCGGCCGGAAGCTATATTACGCCTCTTCTCGTCGGCGGAAGGATGCAGCCGCTGCTGCCGTTATCAATCTATCAGCAGGTCATGCAAGTCTTTCATCTTCCTCTTGCAGCAGCTATGTCGATTACTTTATTAGCCGTTGTCAGCGTGGTTATTGGAATCCTTGGCTTTTTCCAAAAGCGTTGGGAGGCGAGAATAAATGGGTAGACGATTGCGCCGTTTGTCTGGGGGAAAGTGGATTGATGTGTGCGTTTGGGCGGCGGGTTTATTGGTATACCTTTTTTTGGCGCTGCCTGTATTTGTGATTATACTGTCGGCTTTCAGCCCGGACGAATATCCGAAGTTCCCGCCATCCGGCGTCTCGCTGCGCTGGTTTGCCGGAGTTTTCAGCAGCAGCGGCTGGATGGAATCGATTTGGGTCAGCGGTATGCTGCTCCTCGTTGTAACGCCTCTTGCGGTGATCCTCGGAACAGTTGCAGCTTATGCATTGGCGCGGCTGAACTTTCCTGGAAAACAGGGGATTCAAGCTTTTATTTTATCGCCGTTGATGATTCCTCAAATCGCATTAGGCGTGTCATTTCTCTATTTATTGACAATGCTTGGGGTAAACGGCACATTTGCCGGCCTGGCCGCCGGGCATATGCTGATCAGCCTTCCGTATGTCTTACGGACGGTCGGCGTCAGCATGGCGAACGTGGATCCGAAGCTTGAACTGGCATCCATGAATCTTGGCGCAGGTCCATGGTATACCTTTTTTCATGTTACCTTGCCGCTCATTAAACCGGGAATCATTGCGGGAGCCGTTTTTGCCGCTGTGACGTCATTCGGGGAAGTATCAATCAGTCTGTTTGTTTCTTCACCTGCTGTCACGCCTGTACCGGTGCGCACGTTCAGCTATATTGACCAGACGTTTGATCCGAGTGTTAATGCGATTTCGGTTATTTTTATCACAGTTTCAGTGATCGCGCTGATCATCATCGAGCGGACGATCGGGCTTTCAAAAACCGTGTAGCAGGCGAAACTCAGCCTGCTTTTTTGTATGGAACACCGAAAGTATTTCAAGATACCGTTTAGGAGGAGACAGTTCAGTGATTTTCCGTTCTGCTTCAATGTTTTCGCAAGCTGTTTGTCTTTTCTCGTATTAGTTTAAACGGCTGGGTAAAAGAAACGTTTTATTTGAATGAACATTGTAAAAGAAAACGCCTAAGCCTTAACGGATTTTCATGATTTATTCATGAAGTTAAGGCTGTTTTTTTAATATTTTAATATATTCTTTATCTAGGATTTGGAATTTTTTGCGGAATTAAGCGGTTTTTTTCGTTTTCCCGCATATTTTTTTGTCGATTTCGGTATCACGCATTAACATTCATGGATAACATTCGGCATCCCGCATGAAACTTTTCACCTATTTTTCGGTGAAAAAAACAAAATTTTCATTTAAAGTGAACTGTGAGCAGAAAATGAATTTATATCAATAAAAGCAGATAAAGGCAAACCTGCGGAAACGCAGGGACGCAAAGCCATGGCCTAAGGTACTGACGGTGCTACGGTTGACAGGTTGCCGAATAAACAGGGAGTTCGCCCGTTTTTATTCGGGTGGACTCTTTTCTTTTTTATTTCCAAAATAATGTTTTATTGGAAATGACAAATCTGTGACAGCGTTTTTCGCTCATCGCAATACCGCAACATTGCATTGCGGCTTGGCTGTTCGCATCGTCATACATAGCAAAAGATAAAGGAGGAATAAAAAATGGGAAACACATGTTACCCGCTGACACATGCTCAAAGGAGAATTTGGTACACTGAAAAGTTCTATCCCGGCACAAGTGTTTCAAATTTGAGCGGTTTTGGAAAATTAAAATCTGCCTCCGGAATCGATTCCGGGTTATTGACTGAAGCCATTCGCCAGTTTGTCCGTACAAATGAAACCATGCGATTCAGACTGTTGTTTGAAGGAGGGGATGAGCCGAAGCAATATATAGCGGAAGACGAACCTTTCCGGATTGAATATTTCGACGCTTCAGAAATCGGAGGAGCGGACGGCGTTCTTAAATGGGGACAAGCTGAGGCGCGCCGACCCCTGCCTTTGTATGAAAGTCCGCTGTTTAAATTTGCCGTCGTTCGCATCAGTGAGGAAGAAAGCTGGTTTTTTGCAAAAGTTCATCATATGATTTCCGATGGTATTTCGATGACGATCTTGGGCAACCGCATTACAGACATTTATTTGAAGCTTGCTAAAGGGGAAACCGGCCTCGAACCTGTTCAGTCATCATTTACGGAACATATTCAGAGTGAGTTGGAGTATGAAAATTCGAAGCGGTTCCAGAAGGATAAAGCATATTGGAACGCACAATATGAAGTGATTCCGGAGCCCGTATCGTTAAAGGCGAGCGATACGTATCAGATCCAATTGAATGCAGCCCGCTTTTCAAAAGAGATTTCCCCTGTCCTGTATAAAAAAATTCAAACGTATTGTAAGGAACACAACATAAGTGTGCTCTCCCTGTTCTTATCCATTTTGCACATTTATATGCACCGGATAACCGGACAAAAAGACGTCGTTCTCGGAACATTTATGGGTAACCGGACAAATGCAAAAGAAAAACAGATGCTCGGGATGTTCGTATCGACGATTCCAATGAAAGCCTCCATTGATGTACACCAGGACTTTAGTGCATTTGTGCAGGAAAGAATGAAAGATCAGCTGAAGATCATTCGGCATCAAAAGTATCCGTACAATCTGCTGATTAATGATTTGCGGGAAAGACAGCCGCATGTCAGCAAATTGTTCGCCGTCTCACTGGAATATCAAGTTATGCAATGGCAGAGGAAAGAAACGTTGTCATTTCTTACTGAGCCGATTTTCAGCGGCAGTGAAGTAAACGATATTTCCATTCACGTGAAAGAGAGATGGGATACCGGGACGCTTGCGATTGATTTTGATTACAGGGAGGAGCTTTTCACCTGTGAAGAAATGGCCGTTTTATATGAACGGCTGATGACGCTGCTTGAAGATGCCTTGTTGTTTCCGCAAAAAACAATCGCTGAACTGGAGATTGTTCCCGCATTTGAAAAAGAGCGGCTGTTAAAGCGTGCATCAAGCCAAACCATCGCATATGACAAGAACATGACCCTGCACGGTTTATTCGAACAAAAAGCAGCCGATCATCCCGAAAAAACCGCCGTTGTATATGAAGGACAAAAACTTTCGTACCGTGAGCTGAATGAACAATCGAATCGTCTGGCAAGGGCGCTTCGAAGAAGAGGCATCGGGCCTGACGCTCCGGCTGCGATAGTGATGGAGCGGTCAGAGCGGGTTATTACGGCGATGCTGGGCGTTTTGAAAGCCGGCGGAGCTTATGTACCGATCGATCCCGGATTTCCGGAAGAAAGAATTCGCTTTATGCTGGAGGATTCAAAGGTCAAAGCGGTTATCACAGACAGCGGGCTGACTTTTGAAACGGCCGAAACTGTGCGGTTCAGCGAAGCGCTTTCTGAATCGCTGGAAAACGGTCATCCGTCTTCAGAGGCAGGCGCCGGGCACCTTGCATATATCATTTATACTTCCGGGACAACGGGCCGTCCAAAAGGCGTCATGATTGAACACAGGCAGGTCCACCACCTTGTAAGAGGGCTTCAGCAGGCCGTTGGTGCATATGATCAGGATGATTTGAAGCTGGCACTTCTGGCTCCGTTTCATTTTGACGCTTCCGTTCAGCAGATTTTTACGTCTCTATTGCTTGGCCAAACGTTGTACATCGTACCGAAAAAGACGGTTTCCGACGGACGCGCTTTATCGGATTATTACCGCCGCCATCAAATCGATGTGACAGACGGTACGCCGGCTCATTTGCAGCTTTTGTCTGCTGCCGATGATCTTTCAGGTGTCAAACTGAGGCATATGCTTGTTGGAGGAGAGGCATTATCAAGGGTCGCAACGGAAAGGCTGCTTCAATTATTTGCAGAAACAGCTGAATCCGTGCCTGATGTAACGAATGTTTACGGCCCGACTGAAACTTGTGTGGATGCTTCTTCTTTTACGATGACAAACCACGCAGATCTTCAAGGCGATACGGCCTATGTCCCGATCGGCAGACCGATTGGAAACAACCGTTTTTATATTTTGGATGAAAACGGTGCACTCCTTCCTGATGGTGTCGAAGGGGAATTGTATATTGCAGGAGACGGAGTCGGCCGAGGCTATTTGAACTTACCTGACATGACCGCAGACAAGTTCTTGGAAGACCCGTTTGTCCCCGGAGGTTTCATGTATCGAACAGGGGATGCAGTACGTTGGCTTCCTGACGGTACGGTTGATTTCATCGGCCGAAAAGACGATCAAGTGAAAATCCGCGGCTACCGGATCGAGCTTGGTGAGATAGAGTCGGTGCTGCAAGGAGCCCCTGCTGTCGGAAAAGCAGTTGTCCTCGCGCGGCCCGAAACCGGCGGCAGCCTTGAGGTTTGCGCTTATGTCGTGCCAAAACAAAGCGGGGAAATTCACCTTCAGGGGCTGAGGGAGCATTTATCCAAGCATCTGCCTGACTATATGATACCTTCCCACTTTGTCGAGCTTGATGAAATACCGCTGACGGGAAGCGGCAAAGTCGACCGGAAAGCGCTGCTTCGCCATGAAGTCTCTGTCAGCGGGACTGCAGAGTATGCGGCACCGAGAAATGAATATGAAGAAAAAATGGTGGGTATATGGCAGGAAGTGCTCGGAACTGAACAAGTCGGAATCCACGACCAGTTTTTTGAACTGGGCGGCCATTCTCTCAAAGCGATGGCCATGCTGGCAAAAATTTATAAAGCTTTCGGTGTCGAGGTTCCGTTGCAAGTCCTGTTCGAAAAACCGACAGTGGCGGCGTTAAGCGGCTTTGTTTCTGAAGCGGAGAAAGACGGATACACGGTAATTGAACCGGCGCCGGAAAGTGACGATTATCCTCTCTCATTGGCGCAGCAGCGAATTTATATCGTCAGCCAGCTGGAGGATGCCGGAGTCGGCTACAATATGCCGGCCGCGGCGATGCTTGAGGGCACCCTCGATGTTCAGCGCATTGAAGCTGCTTTTCAAAAACTGATTGACAGGCATGAGGCGCTGCGGACTTCGTTTACAGTTGTCGATGGCGAGCCGAGACAGAATATTCATCAAAGGGTTCAGTTCAAGATTGAGAAGGTTGAAGCAGATGGGAAGCCGATCGAACAAATGGCAAAATCTTTTGTCCGCCGCTTTGATCTCGCCAAAGCTCCGCTGATGAGAGCCGGTCTCGTCCGTCTCGCAGACGGCAGACATGTGCTGTTGTTCGATATGCATCATCTTGTGTCTGACGGCGTGTCGATTTCGATCATATTGAATGAGCTGGCCGCACTGTATAAAGGGGAAGAACTGCCGGAGCCGAATTTGCATTACAAAGATTATGCTTTCTGGCAAAGGACGCAGGCACAAAAAGGTTTTCAAAAAGAAGAGGCTTATTGGCAAAGCGTGTTCGCCCGAGAGCTTCCCGTACTGCAGCTGATAACGGATGAGCCGAGGCCGTCTGTTCAAAGCTTTGAAGGAGACAGGGTATCCGCAGTCCTGCCAAAAGACATGAAAGAAAAATTAGCCGTGCTGGCAGAGCAAAACGGCGCGACATTGTATATGGTCATGCTGGCCGCATACAACATGCTGCTAGCAAAGTACTCCGGGCAGGAAGATGTGATCGTCGGAACGCCGGCGGCCGGCCGCAGACATTCCGATCTGGAAGGAATCATCGGCATGTTTGTCAATACGCTGGCGATCCGTTCAAAAGTGGAGTCGGGCAGAACGTTCAGAGACTTCCTACATGATGTAAAGAAAACGGTAATCGACGCTTTTGAGCATCAGGATTATCCGTTTGAGCGGCTTGCGGAAAAGGTTGGTGCATCGCGCGATTTAAGCCGTCATCCCGTCTTTGACACGATGTTTATTTTGCAAAATGCATGGGAAGACATTCCGATGCTCGGCGATTTGCACCTCTCGATTTATGAAACGAACTTCAATATTGCAAAGTTCGACCTGACGCTGCAGGCGAAAGAAGAGCAGGGAGAATTGATTCTCGATTTGGATTACAGTACGAAGCTGTTTAAAAAAGATACGGCAGAAAGGATGCTGAAAGCATATTTGCACCTTCTGGAGGGCATGACGGCTGATCCGCTGCGCAGAATCGGCGAGTACAGCCTTTTGACAGAAGAGGAAACGAATCGTCAGCTCGTCGCGTTCAACCCCGCGGCAAGCGATTATCCGCGGGAGAAAACGATCGTTCAGCTATTTGAGAAACAGGCGGCAGAAAGAGGCGGACATCCCGCCCTGCAATTTGAAGACAAAGTATGGTCATACGGTGAGCTCAATCGGAAAGCGAACCAATTGGCGAGGCGCCTCCGCGAAAGAGGTGTGCAGCCCGGCACGACGGCAGCCATTCTCACCGCCAGGTCGGCTGAAATGGTCATCGGCATTCTCGCTGTGCTGAAAGCTGGCGCTGCTTATGTGCCGATCGATCCGGATCATCCTGAAAAACGTGTGCAACATTTCTTCGAGGACAGCGGAGCGGCGGTTCTTTTAGCACAAAAGGCGATGAAGCCGTTCGCTGAGGCGGCTGAATTTGGCAGCGACATTCTATTTCTTGAGGATGAACACCTTTATCTGGGAGATGCGTCTGATTTGCGCCTTCCGATTTCACCGGAAGCAATGGCCAATCTAACGTATACATCCGGAACGACTGGGACGCCTAAGGGCAATATGGTTTCTCACCGGAATATATTGCGTACGGTAAAAAACACAAATTACTTGGATGTGATGACATCCGATATCGTTCTTTCAATTTCAAATTACGTGTTTGATGCCTTTATGTTTGATGTGTTCGGTTCATTGCTGAACGGCGCCAAGCTGGTGATAGCTCCAAAAGACACGATTCTTGATATGAGCCGGCTCGCACATGTACTTGAAAAAGAAAAGGTTACCGTCTTAATGATCACGACCGCATTATTCAATCTGCTGACAGACATGCGGCCGGACAGTTTGAAGGGACTCCGCAGGGTTCTGTTCGGCGGCGAACGTGCATCTGTCGATCATGTCAGAAGAGCTCTGAACACAGTTGGCAAAGGACGGCTGCTTCATATGTACGGCCCGTCTGAGAGCACTGTCTTTACAACCTATTATCCAGTCAACGAAGTGCCGGACGATGCGCAGGCTATACCGATCGGAAAGCCTGTCAGCAATACGGAGGTTCTGATTCTTGATTCATTCGGCAATGTACAGCCGGCAGGGGTTGCGGGAGAATTGTGCGTCGGCGGAGACGGCCTTGTCCGCGGCTATTTTAACCGCCCGGAACTGACGGCTGAAAAGTTTACGGAACATCCGTTCAAAACCGGTGAGAAGATTTACCGGACGGGCGATATGGCGAGATGGCTTGCCGACGACGGATGTCTCGAATTTATCGGACGGATTGATCATCAGGTCAAAATTCGCGGACAGAGGATCGAGCTGGGCGAAATCGAGCACAATCTCCTCACACATGAAATGGTACAGGAAGCCGCTGTTCTTGCTGTTGACACCGGGAAGAGAGATCAAATGATCTGTGCTTACTTTACGGCCGATCAGGAGCTTTCTAGTGAAGAGCTTCGCCGATATGCGGCAGAAGGTCTGCCGGGCTACATGATCCCGTCCGTGTTTATGCAGCTTCAGGAGCTTCCGCTCACAGGCAATGGAAAGGTCGACAGAAGGGCGCTGCCTGAGCCGGATGTCACGCAGGCCGCGCAAAAGGAATATACGGCGCCAAGGAGCCGAACAGAAGCACAGCTTGCCGATCTTTGGCAGGAGGTGCTCAATGTACCGAAAATCGGTGTGCATGACAATTTCTTTGAACTTGGCGGACACTCTTTAATCGGAATGACGCTCATTGCCCGTATCCAGCAAGAGATGAATGTTGATCTGCAGCTGAAAGATTTGTTCCAGGCGCCGACAATCGAAACCCTGGCGCAGGCTGCGGAAAAAACTGAGAAAAAATCAGCCGTTTATATTGAAGCGGCGCCGGATCAGGAAACGTACCCGGTATCTTCGGCGCAAAAACGGCTGTACGTCCTACAGCAGATTGAAGGCGCTGAGAAAAGCTATCACATGCCGGCCGTTCTCCAGCTTGAAGGGAAGCTTGATTTGAAGCGCCTCGAGTCTGCCGCGCAAATGCTGATCAAGCGCCATGAAGCATTCCGCACGACATTTGAAATCAAGGACGGCGAACCTGTTCAGCGGATTTGGGAAGCTGCGGAATTGACCATTGATGTCATCGATGCAGATGAACAAGAAGCGGAAAAGCTGATTAAAGAATTCATCAGGCCGTTTGATTTAACAAAAGCCCCGTTATTTAGAATGAGCATCATACGTTTCACGGGAGAAAAACATCTTTTGCTTGTGGATATGCATCATATCATTTCAGACGGCGCTTCTGTCAGCGTCCTGATCGATGAAATGACAAAGCTTTATGCGGGAGAGGCGCTTGAACCGCTGAGGATTCAGTATAAAGACTTTTCTGTATGGCAGCAGCATCTGCTGACAGAACGGCACAAAGTGCAGGAGGAATACTGGCTCAAGGAGCTGGCCGGCGAGCTGCCTGTTTTGACGCTTCCGGCAGACTATCCGCGTCCTTCTATTCAAACGTTTGAAGGAAGCCGTCTCAGCTTTGCGCTGAAACCGGAGCTTGTCCAGCAGCTGAGAAAACTGGCCAAGGAAACGGACAGCACTTTATACATGGTGCTCGCTGCCTCATACAGCGCGCTTTTATCCAAACTGAGCGGACAGAGCGAGGTCATTATCGGCTCTCCGGCTGCCGGGCGGCCGCATACTGATTTGAGCCGGATCATCGGCATGTTTGTCAATACGCTTGCAATAAGAACGCGTCCTGAAGGAGACAAGCCGTTTTCTGCATTCCTTGAGGAAGTGAAAGAAACGACGCTCGGCGCGTTTGAGCATCAAGATTACCCGTTTGAAGAACTCATCGAGAAGCTGAACATCCAGCGCGACATGAGCCGAAACCCATTGTTTGATGCCGTCTTTTCAATGCGAAATGCCGATTTGAAGGACTTGTCAATGGAAGGGATCACACTCAAGCCGTATGATTTTGCCCATCAGACCGCGAAGTTTGACCTGACGCTGACAGCGGCGGAAGAGGACGGACTTCTCGTTTTTGAAATGGAATACAATACAGCTCTCTTTAAGCATGAATCGATCGAGCGCTGGCGCGGGTACTGGGTCAATCTGCTCGAAGCGGTTGCCGAAAATCCGGATGCCCGCCTTTCAGAGCTTTCGCTTCTGGATGAAGCAGAAAAACGGCGAATCGTCCAAAATTGGAATGAGACGAGACTGGCTGTGCCGGAGGACAAAACGGTCCATGAGCTGTTCGAAGCGCAAGTTCTCCGCACGCCTGACCGTGGGGCAGCGGTGTACAACGGCGTGAAGTGGACGTATAAAGAGCTGAACGCACGGGCGAACCGTCTGGCCCGGCTGCTGATCGAAAAAGGGGCCCGTCCTGAACAGCGGATCGGGATCATGGTCAAGCCTTCGCTTGAAATGGCCGCTGGCGTGCTCGCGATTTTGAAAGCGGGAGCGGCCTATGTGCCGATCGATCCTAGCTATCCGGCTGAACGGATCGGATACGTGCTGAAAGACAGCAGCGCAGAGCTGCTTCTGACGCAAACAAACTTAGCCGCACCTGAAGAATTCAGCGGTGAAACACTTCTTCTCGATTCGATGCTGAGCGAAGAAATCACAAAAGACGATGAGGTGAACCCACAGGCAGGTACACAGTCAGACAACCTGGCCTACTTGATCTACACATCGGGCACGACCGGCCAGCCGAAAGGCGTCATGGTCGAACACCGGTCGCTTGTGAATTTGTGTTATTGGCATAATGACGCCTTTAAGGTCACCGAACAGGACAAAAGCGCGAAATATGCCGGCTTCGGCTTTGACGCTTCCGTTTGGGAGATGTTCCCGTATTGGATCGCCGGAGCGGAGCTTCACATCATTGATGAAGCGACCCGGATGGATATTACGCGCTTAAATCAATACTTTGAAGAGAACAAAATAACGATCACGTTCCTGCCGACACAGTTGTGCGAACAGTTCATGGAGCTGGACAACCAGTCGCTGCGCGTGCTGCTTACGGGCGGAGACAAGCTGAAACGGATCGCAAAACGCTCCTACACGCTCGTCAACAACTATGGACCGACGGAAAACACGGTCGTCGCGACGAGCACGGCGATTGATCCTGATGAAGGAATGCTTTCAATCGGAAAGCCGATCGCCAATACGCGGGCGTATGTGCTTGGACAAAACAACGAAGTCCAGCCTGTCGGTGTCGCGGGTGAGCTGTGCATCGCCGGCCGCGGGCTTGCGCGCGGCTATCTGAACAAGCCAGAGGAAACGGCGAAGCGTTTTACGGAAGACCCGTTTGTGCCGGGCGAGCGCATGTACCGGACGGGGGACGCGGTCAAATGGCTGGAAGACGGACGGCTTGAGTACATCGGCCGAATCGACCAGCAGGTGAAAATCCGCGGCTTCCGGATCGAACTTTCTGAAATCGAAGTCCAGCTCGCGCTGCTCTCTGAAGTGCAGGAGGCCGTCGTCACCGACATCGAAGACGCCTGCGGCAACAAAGCGCTGTGCGGCTATGTCGTTGCGAATGAACAGCTTGATACAGAAAGCCTCGCCCGGAAGCTGGCGCAGACGCTCCCGGACTATATGGTACCGTCATTCTGGGTGCAGCTTAAAGAGCTTCCGGTTACGGCGAACGGAAAAGTCGACCGAAGGGCGCTGCCTCAGCCTGACGTCGAAGCGCAGACAGCCGAATACAAAGCGCCGCTTACAGAAACGGAACAGCTGTTGGCGGACATTTGGCAGGAGGTTCTCGGTATAGACCGAATCGGGATCACAGACAATTTCTTCGCGCTCGGCGGGGACTCGATCAAAGGAATTCAAATGGCAAGCCGGCTTCAGCAGCACGGGTGGAAGCTGGAGATGAAGGACTTGTTTCAGCACCCGACGATCGGAGAGCTGAGTGCTTATGTTCAAGCGGCTGACGATCAGCCGATCGATCAGAACCCTGTCGAAGGGGAAGTCACATTGACGCCGATTCAGCGTTGGTTCTTCGAACGCAAATTTACGAACGAGCATCACTGGAATCAGTCGGTCATGCTTCACGCTTTAACGGGATTCGACCCGGAAACGGCAGGCAAGGCTTTAAGCAAGCTGATCGAACATCATGACGCACTTCGCATGGTTTATCAACGAAATGGAGACGGGATTGTTCAGTACAACAGAGGGCTGGAAGAAACAGCGGTTCGCCCTGAAGTCATCCGCTTCAATGAATCGGGCGCTGAACTTGAAGCTGCCGTGTTGAAGGCATCAAACCGGATTCAAAGCAGTATCGATTTAACCGAAGGCCCGCTTTTGAAAGCGGCGATCTTTAAAACGGATCAAGGCGATCATCTTCTCATAGTTATTCATCATCTCGTTGTGGACGGAATCTCATGGAGAATCCTCCTTGAGGATTTCGCCGCCGGGTACGCCCAGGCTGAAAAAGGGGAGCCGATTATTCTTCAAGACAAGACGCACTCTTTTGCTGAATATGCGGCTCGCCTGGAAGAATATGCAGGGTCAAAAGCTTTCGCAAAAGAAATCGGCTATTGGCAGGAAATCGAACAGGCGGAGACGGCAGCGCTCCCGAAAGACGATGAAGCAGAGGACAAGCGGATGCGCCATACGAAAACGGCTGAGTTTTCCCTCTCAAAAGAAGAAACGGAACAGTTGATGACAAAAGTTCATGAAGCATATAACACGGAAATGAACGACATTTTGCTTACGGCGTTGGGCTTGGCGCTGAAAGAGTGGACGGGGCAGGAAGACTTTATCATCTGCTTAGAGGGACACGGCCGGGAGGACATCATAGACGGCTTGAATATTTCCCGGACGGTCGGCTGGTTTACAAGCCAGTTCCCGGCGCTGATTCAAATGCGCCATTCAGGGGATATCGGCTATCAAATCAAACAGATCAAAGAAGAATTGCGCCACATTCCGAATAAAGGAATCGGCTATGGCATTTATCGTTATTTGACCGAAGAAGGCAAAAAGGCGAAGCCGATCAAGCATGATATCAGCTTCAACTATTTGGGCCAGTTTACAGAGATGGCGGATTCGGGTCTGTTCACGAGATCAACTTTGCCATCCGGCGATCCGCTCAGCCCGGAAACGGAAAAACCGAATGCGCTGGACATCGTCGGCTATATCGAAGACGGCATTTTGACAATGTCAATCGCTTATCATTCACTCGAATATAAAGAAAGCACCGTCGCCGCTGTCGCCGCAAGCTTTAAAACTTATTTGCTGCAATTGATCGATCATTGCTTAGAGCGGGATGGGGGCGAACTGACCCCGAGCGATCTTGGAGATGACGAACTCACGCTTGAAGAATTAGATAAATTGATGGAGATTTTCTAACAAAAAAACGAGGTGCCTTATGGGGAAACAAAAGATTCAAAAGGTGTATCCTTTGACACCGATGCAGGAAGGGATGCTGTACCACGCAATGCTTGATCCGGAATCTTCCTCTTACTTCACACAGTTGGAGCTATTCATAGACGGGGAATTTGATTTGGGGATCTTTGAAAAAAGCGTGAATCAGCTCGTGCGTTCATACGATATTCTCAGAACGGTTTTTGTTCACCAGCAATTGCAAAAACCGCGCCAGGTTGTCCTGGCTGAACGGCAGGCAATAGTGGAATTTGAGGATCTTGCGGACTTGGATGAGGAAAGGCAAACAAACCGCATTGACCGGTATAAACAAGAGGTACAGGCTGCCGGGTTTAATTTGGCGAAAGACATGCTGTTTAAAACGGCGGTCTTTCGGCTTGACCGGAATAAGTACCTTCTCGTCTGGAGCAACCATCATATCGTGATGGACGGCTGGAGCATGGGGACATTAATGAAACGCCTTTTTCAAAACTATGAAGCGTTTCGAGCAAACCGGACGGTTCCGCTTGATCAGGGAAAACCGTATGCGGACTATATTAAATGGCTCGGCCGGCAGGATAAGGGTGAAGCGGCATCCTACTGGGAACACCGCCTTTCGGGTTTAGAAAGTCCGAGCGTCATTCCCGGCGGCAAACCGCGGCCGGATTCAGAATCGTACCGGAACGAGGAGTTTACGTTTGTTTGGGACAAGAATATGGTGGATGCCCTTCAACAGGCGGCAAACCGCTATCATGTCACAGCTCCCAACCTTTTTCAGGCGATTTGGGGAGCGGTTCTTGCCAAATATAACAGAACCGATGATGTGGTGTTCGGCACGGTTGTGTCCGGGCGCCCGTCGGAAATTGACGGAATCGAGCATATGGCAGGGCTGTTCATCAACACGATCCCTGTCCGTTTAAAGGTCGATCAAAACGTATCGTTTGCCGAGCTATTCAAACAAGCACAGCAGCATGCGATTGACGCGGAGCGGTACGACTATCTACCGCTCTATGAGATTCAAAAGCAATCGGCATTGGACGGCCGCTTGATCAGCCACCTTGTCGCGTTTGAGAACTATCCGCTTGATAAGGAGCTTGAAAACGGAACGATTCATGAGAGGCTCGGCTTTTCCATCAAGGCTGCCGGAGCTTTTGAACAAACGAATTACGACTTTAATTTGATCGTTTATCCGGGAGCTGAGTGGACGATCAAATTGAAATACAACGGTGCGGCTTTTGATGCGGCTTTCATTGAGCAGGCAGCCGGGCATTTAACGAGACTTGCAGAAGAGGCGATTGCAAATCCCGAGTCAAAAGCAGCCAGCGCCGCCATGTTATCAAAACAGGAGCAACAAACGCTGCTCGCTTTTAATCAAACAAAATCCGATTATCCAAGAGAAAAGACGATCCCGGAGCTGTTTGAAGAACAGGTTAAAGCGTCTCCTGACAAAACGGCTGTTGCCGCTGACGGAAGAAGCCTGACTTACCGCAGGCTGAATGAGAAAGCCAATCAGCTCGCGAGAAGACTGAAAGCTAAAGGCTTGATGCACGGAAATGCCGCCGCCATTATGATGGAGCGGTCGCTTGAAGCAGCCGTCAGCATGCTGGCGGTGCTGAAAGCAGGCGGCGTGTACGTGCCGATCGATCCCGGATATCCTGAAGAGCGGATTCGCTTTTTGCTCGAAGACAGCGGGTCAAAGATCGTCCTTACAAAAGACAGTACGCAGATTTCGCTGGAAGGGTATGAGGTGCTCGCCGTAAATGCGATGGATGCAGAAAAAGAAGATGCCGCCAACCTTGAACATGTCAACAAGCCCGAAGATCTTGCCTATTACATTTATACATCCGGATCGACGGGCAGGCCGAAGGGCGTTATGGTCGAACACCGCAATATTGTCCGCCTTGTCAAAAATGCGGGCTACATCCCGCTGAAGAGCGGCGTGAAGATGGCGCAGACAGGGGCTGTCAGCTTTGATGCCAGTACATTTGAAGTATTCGGCGCACTGCTAAACGGAGGAACCCTTTATCCCGTCCCGAAAGAGACGCTCCTTGATGGAAAAAGGTTCAACATGTTTCTGAAGGAAACCGGAATCACAACAATGTGGCTGACTTCGCCTCTTTTCAATCAGCTTGCTCAGCAGGATCCGGGAATGTTTGCAACCTTGAACGATCTGATTATCGGCGGAGATGCCCTTGTTCCGGGAATCGTCAACAGAGTCAAACGCGAATCACCGGAACTGTCGCTTTGGAACGGATACGGGCCCACCGAAAATACGACATTTTCGACCTGTTTTTTGATCGATCAAGCATATGAGAGAACGATCCCGATTGGAAAGCCGATCGGAAATTCAACCGCCTATATCGTTGATGAACACGGCTCGCTTCAGCCGATCGGCGTGCCCGGTGAACTGTGTGTCGGCGGAGACGGGGTGGCGCGCGGCTACTTGAATCAGCCTGAGTTGACAGATGAAAAGTTTGTCGGCGATCCTTTTGCCGAAGGGAAGCGGATGTACCGTACGGGCGACTTGGCAAAATGGCTTCCCGACGGGAATATCGAATTCCTCGGCCGAATTGATCATCAAGTGAAGGTTCGCGGCTTCCGGATCGAATTAGGCGAGGTTGAAGCGGCTTTAGCCCGCCTTGAGGGGATTTCAGAAGCGGCCGCTGTCATTCGGGAAAACAACGCCGGAGAAAACGAGATTTGCGCCTATTACACTGCCGTTGGCACGAGGCCGGCCGCGCAGCTGCGGACAGAGCTGTCCCGGTCGCTTCCGGAGTATATGATTCCGGCCCATTTGATCGAACTCGACAGCATGCCGCTGACAGCCAACGGAAAGGTTGACAAACGTCAGCTTCCGGCTCCTATCGCTGAAGAGACTGCTAGATTCGAAGCGCCAAAAAATGAAACGGAGGAAATTCTGGCGGCAATCTGGGAAGAGATTCTCGGCATCAAGCAGCCGGGAATCGATGACAACTTCTTTTCCATCGGCGGACACTCGCTGAAGGCGATGATGCTGACTGCCAAAATACAAGAGCAGCTCCAAAAAGAGGTGCCGATCAAAGTATTGTTTGAAAAACCGACGATCAGAGAGCTGGCCGAATTTCTTCAAGGAGAAACAAAAGAGAAAACCGCTTCGATTACGCCGGCTCCGTTCCGTCCGAATTACCCGGTTTCGTCCGCCCAACGGCGCATGTACATCCTCAATCAGCTCGAAGAAGCAAGCACGAGCTACAATGTGCCGGCGGTTCTGCTTTTGGAAGGCGAATTAGATAAGGAGCGTTTGGAAGCCGCGTTTCGGGCCTTGATCGGCCGCCATGAAACATTGCGGACATCGTTCGAATTAATCGATGGAGAAATCGTTCAAATCATCCATCAAGACGCGGTTTTTCACCTGACGGAATCAGTGGCGGAAGAAGCGGAAGCCGAAGCGGCGATCAGAGAATTTATCCGGCCGTTTGAGCTGAATAAGGCGCCGCTCGTCAGGGCGGAGCTCGTGAAGCTTGAAGAAAAACGCCATCTGCTGATGATCGATATGCACCATATTATTACGGACGGAAGCTCCACCGGCATACTGATTCGCGACCTGGCCGGCTTCTACCACGGAGAAGAGGCGCCTGCCCCTAAGCTCCACTATAAAGATTTCGCTGTGTGGCAAAACGGACCGGAGCATCAGGAGAAATTGAAAGAACAAGAACAGTATTGGCTTGACGTTTTTAAAGGCGAGCTGCCTGTTCTCGATCTGCCGTACGATTTTCCACGGCCGTCAAAACGCAGCTTTGAAGGTGACCGTGTCGTCTTCGGAATCGATCAAAAACTGACGGCAGACATTCAAAAGCTGCTTTCTGAAGCTGATGCGACACTTTATATGTTCCTGTTGGCTGCATTTAATATCCTGCTTTCCAAGTATGCGTCACAGGATGATTTGATCGTCGGATCGCCCGTGGCAGGCAGAACCCATCCGGATTTGCACAACATTCCGGGCATGTTTGTCAATACGCTGGCGCTCCGCAATCGTCCCGAAGGAGAAAAAACGTTTAAGCAGTTTTTGCAGGAAGTCAAAGAGACAAGTCTTCAAGGCTTTGCCAAGCAGGATTATCCGCTTGAAGAACTGATTGAAAAACTGCCATTGCCGCGGGATACAAGCCGAAATCCGCTGTTCAGCGTCTTTTTCAACATGCAGAACATGGAGGTCCCGACGCTGAAACTCGGAGATTTGCAGATTTCGTCTTACTCGGTGCGTCACCGCACGGCGAAGTTCGATCTGTCGCTTGAGGCTGTGGAGCATGATGGCGAAATCGGTTTGAGTTTTGACTATGCCGTATCCTTATTTAAAGAAGAAACGATTAGGCGCTGGAGCGGTCACTTCTTAAATGTGATTAAAAAAATCTGCGAAAACCCCGGCATTAAGCTCAGGGACATCGAACTGCTTTCAGTCAAAGAGCGCGCACTTCTGCTCGAAGAAGCGAGGCGCAGCCAGGCGGAGCGCCTTGAGGAGCGGCCGTTTCATGTACAGTTTGAAGAAAAGGCGGACGAAATGCCTGATCAGCCGGCCGTTGTCTGCGGGGAAACGATCCTCACATACCGCGTGCTCGACGAAAAAGCAAATCAGATCGCAAATGTGCTGCGCAGTGAAGGCGTCGGAAAAGACGATGTTGTCGGCATTATGCTGAATCGTTCTGCAGAGGTCGCAGCAGCGATTCTCGGTGTAATGAAATCAGGAGGCGCTTTTTTGCCGATTGATCCGGAAATGCCGACGAGCAGGGTGCAATATATGCTGGAAGACAGCGGAGTCCGCTGGCTCTTAACAGAACCTTCCCATCAAGCGGATCTCGCGGATTGGTATACCGGGAGACTGATAGATGTCAGAAAAGACACGCTGATGGCAAGTAATAAACGGCCGCATCCAACTACGGACGGAGCGAGTTTGGCGTACATCATCTACACATCCGGAACGACTGGCCAGCCGAAAGGTGTTCAGCTCGAACACCGGAATCTGGCAAACTATGTTTCCTGGTTTATCAGTGAGGCGCACCTGTCAGCTTCGGATAAAACGATGCTTTTGTCTTCCTATGCGTTCGATCTCGGATACACGAGCTTTTTCCCGGTGCTGCTTGCCGGAGGAGAGCTGCATATCGTCCCGAAAGAAACGTATACAGAACCGGAGGCATTTACTCATTATATCGGTGAACAAGGGATCACATATATGAAGCTGACGCCGTCGCTTTTCCATACGGTCGTTCAGCCGCAAAGCTTCGCTTTGGCAAAGGGGCTTCAGTCATTGAGACTGATTGTACTAGGGGGAGAAAAAATCAATCCGAAAGATGTGGAGCGGTTCCATTCCCGCTATCCGGACACCAGATTCATCAATCATTACGGTCCGACGGAAACGACGATCGGAGCAATCGCTAAACCGGTCGAGCCGGACATGATCGGACAATTCGCCGAGCGTCCGACGATTGGACGGCCGATTTCGGGCGCCGGAGCACTGGTATTGGACGCCTCCCACCGGCTTGTTCCCGCCGGAGCAGCAGGCGAGCTGTATATAACGGGAAGCGGGCTTGCAAGAGGATATGTGAACAACCGGGAACTCACGGCTGCGAAGTTTGTCGAAAATCCTTACACGCCGGGCACATTCATGTACCGGACAGGGGATCTCGTCCGCCGTCTTCCGAATGGAGAGATTGAATTTTTGGGGCGGACGGATGATCAGGTGAAAATCCGCGGCTACAGAATCGAATTGAAAGAAATCGAAGAAGCCTTTAACGGGCTTGATGATATAGAGCGGGCTATCGTTCTTTCCTTTACGACTGACTCGGGGTTAGACGAATTGTGCGCTTATATTCAAGCGAAACGACAGCTGCCGGTTTCCGAACTGAGAGAGCGTCTTTCCGAGCGGCTGCCGTCGTACATGATCCCGTCATACTTCGTAACGGTGGATAAAATGCCGCTTTCGGCAAACGGAAAAGTGGACCGCCGTGCGCTCCCGGAGCCGCAAGGTCTAAACGGACGAAGCGATTCGTATAGAGCGCCGTCAACCGAAATTGAAAAAGCCCTCTGCGGCATTTGGGAAGAGGTGCTTGGCGTTCAGAAGGTCGGACTTGACGACAATTTCTTCGATCTTGGCGGACATTCATTAAAAGGAATGATGCTGATAGCGGAAATCCAATCCAGGCTCGGAAAAAAAGTACCGCTAAAAACGTTGTTCGATTGTCCGACCGCCGGCTTGCTCGCCCGCAGTATTGAAGCATCCGAAGGACAGTCACAACAAAGCGCGATTCAGCCTGCCGAAAAACGCGACTGGTATCCGGTTTCATCCGCTCAGCAACGGATGTATGCCCTCCACCATTATGAAAAGAACGGAACGGGCTACAACATGCCGTCTGTTCTCATGATGGAAGGCGTGCTTGATACGGATCGTTTAAGACGGGCGTTCGCCGACTTGGTGAACCGCCATGAATCATTGCGAACCGCATTTATTGAAATCGATGGCCGTACCGTTCAAATTGTGCATGAAAAAGCGGACATTGACTTAAAGGTTATTCATATTCGTGAAGAGGACGCAGAAGCGGAAATCAACCGCTTTATCAGACCGTTTGATCTCAGCACCGCTCCGCTGATCAGAGCCGAGTTGCTTTCCATCAGCTCTACGCGCCATCTGCTTTTGATTGATACACATCATATTATTGCGGACGGCGTTTCCAGAAGCCTTTTCGTCAAAGAAATCGCTCAGCTTTATAAAGACGCTTCGCTCCCTGAGCCGAAGCTGCACTACAAGGATTATGCGGTGTGGCAGCAAGAACCTGACCAGCAAGAAAACATTCGGAAACAGGAAGATTTCTGGCTCCGTCAGTTTAAGGAAAGCGTTCCGGAACTCAGCCTTCCGCTCGACTTTCCGCGTCCTCCTGTCCAAAGCTTTGCCGGTGACCGGGTTCGCTTTAAAGCATCAAAAGACGCCGCCCTTAAAATGCGCCGTTTGACGGCGGAAACGAACACGACGCTGAATATTGTGATGCTCGCCGTTTTTAACCTGTTTTTAAGCCGTCTATCCGGCCAAAACGATATTGTCGTCGGTACAGCGGCAGCGGGCAGAACGAATGCTGATCTGAAAGACATGCCGGGAATGTTCGTCAATTCGTTGGCGCTGAAAAACCATGTACCTGATCAAGCATCATTCAGCGAGTTTTTGGAAGAGGTCAAAAACAACAGCCTCGCAGCCCTCGACCATCAGGACTATCCGTTTGAAGAGCTGATCGCCAAGCTTGATTTGCCGCGCGATATGAGCCGGAATCCGCTGTTCAATGTCATGCTGACAACGGAAGATCCTGATAAAGAGACGCTCGATTTAGACGGTCTGACAATCAAGCCGTATGAGATTTCACATGCTGCTGCCAAGTTCGACCTGACACTTGGGGCTTATGAAAAAGATCATGAAATCGGCCTTCAGTTCGAATATGCAACAGATTTGTTTCAGAAACAAACGATTGAACGCTGGAGCGGATATTTGCTTAACCTGCTCGAAGCGGTTGCCGAAAACCCGGATGCCCGCCTTTCAGAGCTTTCGCTTCTGGATG
This sequence comes from Bacillus sp. PK6-026, assembly GCF_054161455.1. Classification (NCBI taxonomy): domain Bacteria; kingdom Bacillati; phylum Bacillota; class Bacilli; order Caryophanales; family Bacillaceae; genus Bacillus; species Bacillus sp. PK6-026. The sequence goes on from NZ_CP096418.1 coordinate 401,301, forward strand.
AAGCGGAAAAACGGCGGATCGTTCAAAATTGGAATGAGACGAAGCTTGATGTGCCGGAGGACAAAACGGTCCATGAGCTGTTCGAAGCGCAAGTCCTCCGCACGCCTGACCGCGGGGCAGCGGTGTACAACGGCGTGGAGTGGACATACAAAGAGCTGAACGCGCGGGCGAACCGCCTGGCTCGGCTGCTGATCGAAAAAGGGGCCCGCCCTGAACAGCGGATCGGGATCATGGTCAAGCCTTCGCTTGAAATGGCCGCTGGCGTGCTCGGAATTTTGAAAGCGGGAGCGGCCTATGTGCCGATCGATCCTAGCTATCCGGCCGAGCGGATCGGATACGTGCTAAAAGACAGTGGCGCAGAGCTGCTTTTGACGCAAAGCGGATTAACGGTGCCGGACACATTTACCGGAGACGTGATCGATTTAAATGGAAAAGGCTCCATTCTGGACGGCGAGCTTTATCCAGAGGATGACATGAATCCAAACGCGCAAGCTCAGTCTGACAACCTGGCATACTTGATCTACACATCGGGCACGACCGGCCAGCCGAAAGGCGTCATGGTCGAACACCGGTCGCTCGTAAACTTGTGTTATTGGCATAATGACGCCTTTAAGGTCACCGAACAGGACAAAAGCGCGAAATATGCCGGCTTCGGCTTTGACGCTTCCGTCTGGGAGATGTTCCCGTACTGGATCGCCGGAGCGGAGCTTCACATCATTGATGAAGCGATCCGAATGGATATTACGCGCTTAAATCAATACTTTGAAGAGAACAAAATAACGATCACGTTCCTGCCGACACAGTTGTGCGAACAGTTCATGGAGCTGGACAACCAGTCGCTGCGCGTGCTGCTTACGGGCGGAGACAAGCTGAAACGGATCGCAAAACGCTCCTACACGCTCGTCAACAACTATGGACCGACGGAAAACACGGTCGTCGCGACGAGCACGGCGATTGATCCTGATGAAGGAATGCTTTCAATCGGAAAGCCGATCGCCAATACGCGGGCGTATGTGCTAGGACAAAACAACGAAGTCCAGCCCGTCGGTGTCGCGGGTGAGCTGTGCATCGCCGGCCGCGGGCTTGCGCGCGGCTATCTGAACAAGCCAGAGGAAACAGCGAAGCGTTTTACGGAAGACCCGTTTGTGCCGGGCGAGCGCATGTACCGGACGGGGGACGCGGTCAAATGGCTGGAAGATGGACGGCTTGAGTACATCGGCCGAATTGACCAGCAGGTGAAAATCCGCGGCTTCCGGATCGAACTTTCTGAAATCGAAGTCCAGCTCGCGCGGCTCTCTGAAGTGCAGGAAGCCGTCGTCACCGACATCGAAGACGCCTGCCGCAACAAAGCGCTGTGCGGCTATGTCGTTGCGAATGAACAGCTTGATACAGAAAGCCTCGCCCGGAAGCTGGCGCAGACGCTCCCGGACTATATGGTACCGTCATTCTGGGTGCAGCTTAAAGAGCTTCCGGTTACGGCGAACGGAAAAGTCGACCGAAGGGCGCTGCCTCAGCCTGACGTCGAAGCGCAGACAGCCGAATACAAAGCGCCGCTTACAGAAACGGAACAGCTGTTGGCGGACATTTGGCAGGAGGTTCTCGGTATAGACCGAATCGGGATCACAGACAATTTCTTCGCGCTCGGCGGGGACTCGATCAAAGGAATTCAAATGGCAAGCCGGCTTCAGCAGCACGGGTGGAAGCTGGAGATGAAGGACTTGTTTCAGCACCCGACGATCGGAGAGATCAGTTCGTATATTGAATGGGCCGATGCTAAACCGATCAATCAAGGACCTGTCGAAGGGGAAGTCACATTGACGCCGATTCAGCGCTGGTTCTTTGAACGCAAATTTACGAACGAGCATCACTGGAATCAGTCGGTTATGCTTCACGCGCCTTCAGGGTTTGACCCGGAGCTCGTTGAACAGACATTGGCGGCATTGACAGAGCATCATGATGCCTTGCGCATGGTGTATCAAAAGAAAAACGGCCGCCTCATTCAGTATAACCGCGGGCCGGGCGACCGTTCGTTCGCCTTTCGAGTGGTTGACCTTCGATATGTCACTGACATTGAAACGGAAATCGCCGCCCAGGCAAACCGTCTTCAGGCAAGCCTTGATCTCGAAAACGGGCCGCTTGTAAAGGCAGAACAGTATCAGACTGCGGAAGGCGACCATTTGCTGATCGTCATTCACCATTTGGTGATCGACGGCGTGTCATGGCGAATTCTGCTGGAAGACTTTGCATCAGGCTATTCGCAAGCCGCACAGCAACATGACATTGTCTTCCCCGACAAAACCAATTCGTTTAAAGACTGGGCAAAAGAGCTTGAGGCATATGCACAAAGCGAACGCTTTCTTAAAACGGTCGATTATTGGCGCAGACTTGAACAAGAGCGCATTTGCGAGCTGCCGAAAGATCGGGCTGCCGCAGAAAGAAAAGCGGAAAACAATTCTGCAGTTACGTTTGAATTAAGCGAAGCGGAGACGCGTCTGCTGCTGACGAAAGTGCATGAGCCGTATGGAACGGATATCAACGACATCCTGCTTTCCGCCCTCAGCCTGACAATCAGAGAATGGACGAACGGCTCCAATATTTGCATCAATATGGAAGGGCACGGCAGAGAGGAAATCATTCCGGGGATGAATATTTCGAGAACGGCGGGATGGTTTACCGCGCAATATCCGGTTGTTTTAAAAAGCGAAGCAGCGGCAGGATTGCCTGAGACCATTAAAAACGTCAAAGAAACCCTTCGGCGCATTCCTGACAAAGGAATCGGCTACGGCATCCTTCGCTACTTAACAGACCGGAAAAAAGCCGGTGCCGATTTCTCGATCAAGCCTGACATCAGCTTTAACTACCTGGGGCAGATCGACAGGGAGGTGCAGACCGATTTCTTCGGACCTTCTTCTTATGATATGGGCAGACAGGTTTCTGAAAGGTCTGAAGCGCTCTATGCGCTGAGCTTCAGCGGCATCATCAGCAAGGAAAAATTCATCTTGTCATGTTCATTCAATACAGAGGAATATGACAGACAGACCGTACAAGGGCTGATGGACAGATTCAAAGCTTCCCTAACGGCATTGATCGACCATTGTACAGCTAAAGAGGAGCGCGAATTTACACCGAGTGATTTTTCTGCCGGCGATCTTGAGATGGAAGAAATGGGCGACCTGTTTGACGTTCTTGAAGAAAACTTGAAATAAACACCGAGGACTTGCCCGCTTGTTAAGCGGGCGAGCCTATGAAAGGGGGATACGATTTTGAGCCAGTTCAAAAAAGAACATGTCCAGGACATATACTATTTGTCGCCGATGCAGGAAGGGATGCTGTTTCATACGCTGCTGCATCCGGGACAAGGCTTTTATATTGAACAAATCAGCATGCAGGTGAAAGGCTCTTTTCAAAAAGATATATTGGAAAAAAGCATGAATGTCATCATCGGCAGGTACGATATATTCCGAACCGTTTTCGTTCATGAAAAAATGAAACGTCCGGTTCAAGTCGTTTTAAAGGAAAGGTCGTTTCAGGCAGAAGAAATTGATCTATCAGGACTTTCTGAAGCAGAACAAAATAAGAGAATCGAAGATTATAAACGAAAAGATAAAGAAAAAGGGTTTAACCTCTCAAAAGACATTCCGATGAGAACCGCGGTTTTTAAAAAGGGACAGGACCGTTACGAATGGGTGTGGAGCTATCATCATATTCTTCTGGACGGATGGTGCTTCGGGATCGTCGTACAGGAACTGTTTGAAGTGTACAACGCGCTCCGCGAAAACAGGCTATACAGCCTCGGGCCCGTCAAACCTTACAAAGACTATATTAAATGGCTCGAAAGTCAGGACAAACAAAGATCGCTGGCTTACTGGGAACATCATTTAGCCGGATTCGAAGGGCAGACGACATTCAGCGAACAGCGGAAAAAACCGGAGCAAGCCGGCAATCAGCCGGAAGAACTGCTGTTTACACTTCCAAAAGAAGATACAGAAGTGTTCACACAGCTTGCAAAAGAGCATCATACCACGTTGAGCACGGCTCTTCAGGCGGTGTGGTCGGTGCTGCTCAGCCGCTATCAGCGATCCCGCGATCTGATCTTCGGTACAGTTGTGTCAGGCCGCCCCGCTGACATTCAAGGTGTCGAGCACATGGTCGGTTTGTTTATCAATGTCGTCCCGAAACGGGTAACCTTTGGCGCGCACACGACCTTTACGGAACTTGTCGCTAATTTGCAGAAGCAGGCGCTCGAAGCTGAGCCGCATCAATATATGCCGCTCTATGATATCCAAAGTCATATAGCAGCGCCGAACTTGATCGACCACATTATCGTTTTTGAAAATTATCCGCTGCAAGAAGCCAACAAACAGCACGAAGAAAAAAATCTCGGCTTCACAATGGATGATATCACCGTTTTTGAAAAATCGAATTATGATCTGAATTTGCTCGCCTCACCGGGGGAAGAAATGTTGCTGAAACTCGCATACAACAGGAATGTCTTCGAACCATCTTTCATCTTGCAGCTAAAAGAACAGCTATTGACAGCTATTCGCGAGATCATCAGAAATCCGGAGCAGCCGCTTGACGACATTTGTGTCGTATCCAAAAAGGAAAAAGAGCGCCTTCTCCATGAATTTAACGGTCAAGTCCAACGGAAGCAAACCGGGCTGATGATCCCGCAACGGTTTGAGCAATGTGCTGAAGCGCTCCCGGAACAGCCCGCGGTATCAGCGGCCGGGCGGACGCTGACATATCGGGAATTGAACGAACAGGCGAACAAGGTCGCGCATCTTTTGCGCAAAAAGAACGTCGGCCGCGGCGAACCTGTCGCTCTTTTGTTCCGTCGTTCGCCGGAAATGGTCATCGCGATACTCGCCGTCTTAAAAGCAGGGGGCGCCTATCTGCCGATTGACCCGGAATATCCTGAAGCGCGGATTCAGTATATGCTGGAGGACAGCGGGGCTGTTTGCATGCTGACACAAGAAGAGCTTGCCGGACATGCGGCGTCGTTTTCTTTTCATCAGAATACGATCTTGATCGACGATCCGGCGGTGTCTGCAGAAAGCGGGCGAAACCTTGAAATTGCCGCCGAACCGGACGACCTTGCTTATATCATGTATACGTCAGGCACAACGGGAAAACCGAAAGGCAATCTGACGACCCATGCCAATATTACAAGAGTTGTAAAAGAGACAAACTACATCAGCCTTTCCGAGAAAGACACCTTGCTGTCCCTTTCAAACTATGCGTTTGACGGCTTCACATTTGATGTGTACGGCGCGCTTTTAAACGGAGCAAAGCTGGTAGTGGCCGATCAGGCGACGATTCTCCATATCGGCAAGCTGACAGAAACGATTCAGAAGGAAAACATCACGGTCATGTTTGTGACAACGGCGCTGTTCAACCTCCTGGTCGATGCGGGAACAGAGTGGATGAAAGGGATTCGCAAAGTTCTGTTCGGCGGAGAGCGCTCATCTGTCAGCCATGTCAAGAAAGCATTTGCCGCCATGGGACCGGACAGGATCATTCATGTATACGGGCCGACGGAAACGACCGTCTTCGCGACGTTCTATCCGGTCAACCGCATTGAGGACAGCGCGGTTTCCATTCCGATCGGCAAGCCGATAAACGAAACCAATGCATACATTCTGACGGAAAATAACCGGCTTCAACCGATTGGAGCGGTAGGTGAATTGTGTCTGAGCGGTACAGGGGTATCGCGCGGCTATTTAAACAGGCCGGAACTGACTGCGGAAAAATTCGCGCCGCATCCGTTCAACAGCGGTGAAACGATGTACAGGACAGGGGATCTGGCCCGCTGGCTGCCGGACGGCAATATCGACTTCATCGGCCGGATCGATGATCAAGTGAAAATCCGCGGCCACCGAATTGAGCTCGGTGAAATCGAAGAGGAGCTGATGCGCTGTCAAGGCGTAAAGGAAGCCGTTGTAATCGCCAAGAAAAGCGGGAATGGGGATGCGGCGCTCACCGCCTATGTCGTCCCGGTGCGGGGAGCTGTGGTTTCGAACGAGGAGGTTCGCCGCCAACTGGCTCGGAATCTCCCGGCTTACATGGTGCCGGATGCATATATCATGCTTGAAGAGCTGCCGCTCACCGCAAACGGAAAAGTCAACCGCCGCCTTCTTCCTGAAGCAGATGGCCGGCCGAATCCAACAGAGCACCGTGCACCTCGCAATATGACGGAAGAAAAGCTTGCGATCATTTGGTCTGAGGTTCTCGGCAGACAGCAGATTGGAATAGACGAGAACTTTTTTGAAATCGGGGGACATTCATTGAAAGCTATGGCTGTCACCTCCCGGATGCTGAAAGACCTCGCCATCGATGTTCCGGTGAATGTGTTGTTTGAAATGCCCACAATCGAGGGCCTCGCGGCTTATATCGACCAGGGCGGACATGCGGATGACGTGAAAAAAACCGTCTTCAATCAGGAAAGCACCCGCCATTTGTTCGCATTCCCGCCTGTCCTCGGCTATGGCATCGTGTACGGCAAACTGGCCGAACAAATGCCGGAATATAAGATTCATGCGTTTGACTTTATAGAAAGCGATGACCGCGCCGTGCGCTACGCAGAAGCCATCTCCGGCCTTCAGCCAGAAGGGCCGCTGACATTGATCGGCTATTCGGCCGGCTGCGGACTCGCCTTTGAAGTGGCGCAAACACTCGAAAAGAACGGGCGGAAAGTCGAAAAGCTGCTGATGATCGATTCATATATGAAGAACGGTGTCAGCGATTTAGAAGGGCGGTCAATTGAAGCTGATACAGCTGCTCTGATGGAAGCCAACAAGGACAATGAATATATGAAAATCAAGACGGTTGCCGATGGCATCGCCAAAAAGATGGCAGCCTATTATTCTTACTTTGTTAACCTTGTCCATCAAGGAACGGTCAGCTGCGAGATTCACTTGATCAAATCAGAGCACGCGAAACCGCTCCCGGAATGGCTTTCGACGTGGAAAGAAGGAACGGAGTCTTCTTATGATGAATATCAAGGTGCTGGAAGACATGATGAAATGCTCGCGGACGTCTTTGTCAAAACCAATGCAGATCTGATCAGACAGATTTTGGGCGAACGTGCCGCTGTAATCGGGGGTGCATGATAAATGAACGAGATCATTAAGCAGTTTGGAGCGCCGGCAGGCGGCACGCAGTTGATCTGTTTCCCGTTTGCCGGGGGATATTCGGCATCATTCGGACCGCTTTATGAACATTTAAAAGCAGATTTTGAAGTACTGGCCATCGAACCGCCTGGACACGGAACAAATCGAATGGCGTTTGTCGACAATTTGGAAGAACTCGTCGATCTGTATATAGCGGTGCTCAAGCCGAGGCTCTCCGCTCCATTCGTACTGTTTGGCCACAGCATGGGCGGGATGGTTGTTTACAGGTTGACGCAAAAGCTTGAACAAGAAGGCATCTTTCCGGCAGCTGCGGTGATTTCAGCGATTCAGCCGCCTCATATTCAGCGGCAAAAAGTGTCTCACAAAAATGATGACGCATTTCTCGACCATCTCATCCAGCTTGGCGGAATACCCCAACAACTGAAAGATAACAGGGAAGTCATGAACTTTTTCCTGCCGTCATTCAGAGCGGACTACAGAGCGCTTGAGACGTTCTGCCATACGGATCATACGCCGCTCATGTCGCCTGTTCATATCCTGAACGGAGATCGCGATGAGAAATGCATGAAGGATGCGCATGGCTGGAAAAAGTGGGCGCGTACGATCGATTTCCACTATTTCAAAGGCGGCCATATGTATCTTTTAGCAAAAACGGAACAAGTAGCCGCGAAGATCAAAACGATTGCCGCGGCCAGCCGCAAGGAGGCCGGCCCGGCAATATAAAGAAAAACGGAAAATCGGTGTGTTGAAACAGCCGATTTTCCGTTTTTTAGCCTTTTTTCAGCCGACTTTCCGGCCTGACCATCGTCGCTCCGATCAGTCCGGCAATAATCATCCCCGTTCCTGCGAAGTGAAACCATTCAAGTGATTCTCCCAGCCATATGATCCCAGCCAAAATCGTCACCAGTGTCGCCAGATGATTAAACATGCTGATTTTCGCAGCTTCTATTTTTGAGAGAGCATAATTAGATAAAAATGATGTCGCAAACGATGACAACACGCCCAAATACAAAACCGAAAGAATAAACACCGGATCAGTGAAGGGAGCAAAAAATCCGCTCAGCGTGCCGTCTGCCATGTGACTGATCCCGGCGATGCCGTTGAAAAAGAGAAATCCCGCACCAGTGGTCACATATGTTAATTCAAGCGAATTGAAGGTGCGTGTCATCTTTCTCGCGAGCACACTGTAGCCCGCCGATGAAAGCGCCGAAAGCAAAATCAGCGCCGCCCCTCTCAAATCGGAGCTTCCGGTGCCTGCGCTTTTCATCATAAAGATGCAGGCCACCCCCGCCGCTGACAAGACGGTGAAAAAGAATTGCCGCTTCGTAAACCGTTCATTTAAAAAATAAGCGGCGAATATCATCGTAAAGATCGGGATCGCCGCTTGAATGATGCCGGCTTCAGACGAAGACGTGTAGACGAGCCCAAACACTTGAAAAGCAAAAAACATGACAGGATAAAATAAAGCTAAAGGCAGTACCTTCAGCGCATCTTTCATGCTGATGCCAATCTTTACCCATCCAAGCAGAAGGGGAAAAAGCGCGGCCAAAAAAGCGACCGTAAAGCGATGGGCCAGAATATCGACCGGATTCGCTGCAGTGAGAGCCAATTTGACAAAGAAAAAAGAAAACCCAATGATAAAAGCATAGAGCAAAGCTGCCGCATAAGCAGATTTGTTCAAAGTCGATCATCTCCGTTAAAGTATGCATGCAATACAGATATTTTACCGGCTTCTGTCATCTTATACGGAAGCGAAATCTGATACAATACAAAAAAACGGAATCTGTACCGTTACAGATTGGCGAAGGAGACGAACATGCACAAATATGTAGCGCTGATGAACGAATTGGAGGATATGATCGAAGACAAATCCTTTCAGGAAGGGGACAGGCTGCCGTCCATCCGCGAGCTGTCCGTACGCTTCAAAGTAAGCAAAAGCACGGTCATCAGGGCGTTTAGCGAGCTGGAGAGACAGCACCTCATCTACTCAGTGCCGAAAAGCGGCTATTACGTCGTGAAAAAAACGAATCAGCGACCAAATCCCGGAAAGGCTGTGATCGATTTCTCAGCATCTGCTCCTGATCCTGATGTCTTTCCATACATCGATTTTCAGCATTGCATCAATAAAGCCATTGACACATACAAAAACGATCTGTTTATCTATGGGACGCCGAAAGGTCTTCCGTCATTAATCGAGGCCATACAAAAAGAGCTTGCCAACGGCCAGGTGTTTGCGAAAGAGGAACACATTTTTATTACATCAGGCGTGCAGCAGGCCCTCGCTCTGCTCGCTTCAATGCCTTTTCCCAACCGGAAGCGGAAAATTCTGATCGAACAGCCGAGCTATCATTTACTGATTCAATACCTTGAAGTTCACGGCATACCCGCAATCGGCATCGAGAGAACCGCTGAGGGCATCGATATGGACGAGCTGGAGCAAATTTTCCAAACCGAAGACATCAAATTCTTTTATACGATGCCGAGATTCCACAATCCGCTCGGGACTTCCTATACGGAACGGGAAAAAATGGCCATCGTCAAGCTGGCGGAAAAGTATGACGTCTATATCGCCGAGGATGATTTTTTAGGAGATTTGGAGAATCATAAAAAGGCGGACCCGTTACATTATTATGACGTTTCTTCACACGTCATTTATTTGAAAAGTTTCTCCAAGATTATTTTTCCGGGTCTGCGGGTCGGAGCCGCTGTGCTGCCCGATTCTCTGACAGATGTGTTCAACCGGTACAAACAGCTGCTCGACATTGACAGTTCCATGCTGTCTCAGGCCGCTTTGGAGATCTATTTGAAGAGCGGGATGTTTGAAAAGCATAAGCAAAAGATCCGTTCTTCCTATCAAAAAAGATCATGCCTTCTGCATGATCTGCTAAAAGAATGTGCCGCGTCACTGGGGGATGTGCTTGAATTCCATCCACACGGCCATCCGGCCATCCACACCCACATCGAATTGGACCGGACGATCCCGGCGTCCCGTCTGATCAAAAGCTTACAAAAACGGAACGTCCTGCTCGAACCGGTAAACGCTCATTATATGTCGGCCTTTCCAAAAAGAAATCTATTAAAAATCAATACGTCCAATGTAAAGGAAGACGACATCCGCCGCGGCATCGACCGCTTGCGGCAAGCGGTGGAAACCGCTTATTTTTAGAGCGGAACTTTTTAAAGCGTTGACAGTTCAGCGCAGCTTTTCATCACAATGCGGTCTGGAAATTCAGGTGCGGCGGAACACACCGCCATTTTATAGCCTGGGTCAATTTCATAGGCTTGGATATAGCAAGGCGGATAGCCTGGGGGAGTTTCCACCGAAGCGCGTCCTTGTTCGTTCAGTTTGACGGAGAAGGAATCAAGCGGCAGAGACAGGCCTTTTCCCGCCTGTTTGATAAAGCTTTCTTTCATCGTCCACAAATGATAGAAATACGACAGGCGCTCTGAGTCGTCCTTTTCCATGAGATCATGGTGCTCTGAAGGAGAAAAAAACCGCTCGGCAATGTCGAAATTGATCGGCTTGATTTTTTCGACATCCACTCCGATCGGCTTGGTGCCAGCTCCGCACACGATCCAGTTTCCGGAGTGGGAAATGTTGAAATGAAAGTCGTTCAGACCTTCAGCAGCCGGTTTGCCGTACCTTCCTTCCGTAAAACGGATCTGATCGTTCGGTAAATGAAACGTTTCACTGATGATGTGCCTCGCCAGCACTTCCCCGATCAGCGTCCTGCTGGCATCTTCGGGATATCTGTATCTGCCCACTTTTTTGCGCTTTTCTTCAGACACCATGGCCATCATTCGGTTAAATTGGCCGGCTTCCGGCAGCTGATCCATATAAACGGCGTAAATCTTCATCAAATGCAACCTCTTCACATGATATTTTTTCTGCTTTCATTTTAGCAAACAGGCAGCAGGAAAGATAGGCATGATACCTGTGCAGAATGGAGTGATGAACATGATAGACGGAACATTGATAAAAGATACATACTTCGGGAGGGAGCTTTTGATCTATCTTCCTCCTTCATACGGAAGCAGTAATAACCGCTATCCCGTCCTATACGTACACGATCTGGGCGATTTGTTCGATCCGGCACACAGCGGCAGTTTGCCCTCAATCGAAAAGCTGTTTTCGAATCAGGAAGTGCCGGAATTGCTGCTGGTCGGAGTGGCTCCGAAAGACAGGGAAAGCGAATACACGCCTTTTCCCAAACCGCATTTGCTGCCGAATAAACGGGCGTACGGCGGGAAGGGCAACGAATATGCCGCTTTTTTGGCCAATCGGCTTAAGCCCTATATCGACAGGCGCTACCGAACAAATCCAAGCCGTGAACATACAGGAATCATCGGAAAGTCGTTCGGCGGATTGATCTCGGTTTACACGGCGTATTTAGCATCTAAGACATTTGGGAAAATCGGATCTTTGTCAGGGTCTTTCTGGTTTGAAGGAATGACCGAGTTTATGAAGAATAACCGCTTTGAAAATGAGCATCTGCGCATTTATATGGATGTTGGAAGCATGGAAGGAGCAGACAGGGATAATCTGCAGAAGGAGATGATACCGAGGACGAAGGAAGCCTTCAGCCTGTTAACCGAAAGCGCCGCCTTCGAAAAAGAACTGAAGTTTGTCATTGATGAAGGAGGCTCACATCGGCTTGAGAGGTTTGCGAAGCGTTTTCCGGAAGCCGTCAAATGGCTGTTCGGCTCCTGTCACAACAACGCACGGAATGACCGGAATTTCTGATTGGCATGAAGTATCGTTGTAAATGAGAGGAGCGGAAACAATGGACATTCTGAATCGTTTGGCTGAAAGCATCGATTATATTGAAAAGCATTTGGATCAGCCGCTGAAACACGAAGAAATCGCCCAAATCGCATACTGTTCGAAATTTCATTATCAGCGGATGTTCTACATGCTGACGGGTGTTACCCTTGCCGATTACATTCGGAAAAGAAGGCTGACAGTCGCCGCGCAGGAGCTGGCTGCTTCACATATAAAAGTGGTTGATGCTGCTTTTAAATACGGCTACAACACACCGGAATCATTTTCAAAGGCATTCAGCCGCCTTCACGGTATCAGCCCTTCACAGGCCCGTGAAAAAGGCAGGACGCTCAGGGCATTTCCGCGTCTATCCTTTCATATTCAAATAAAGGGAGTGGAGGATATGAATTACAAGATTGTTGAAAAAGAACCGTTTCAGGTGATCGGCAAAGCGTTGGAGGTTACGGTGAAGGATGATCAAAACAAAAAGGACATTCCGGCTTTTTGGAACGAATTAAATCACAACGGCTTTACCGATTCTTTAAAGCCGGATATCGGCCCGCTCGGCTTCCTTGGCGTCTGCATGGATTTTAACGATCAAGCCGATACGTTCAATTATGTCATCGGGGTCGAAAAAACAACCGCCGATACGCCTGCCGGCTGTGTCGGAAAATCGATTCCCGCCGCAACTTGGGCCGTATTTGAGGCCATCGGTCCCGTCAATCCGGCTGTTCAAGCCACATGGGAAAGAATCTTCTCAGAATGGTTTCCGGCGACGGGCTATGAACTGGCGAACGCGCCGCAATTTGAAGCCTATCCTGAGGACGGGGATATTATGGCGCAAGACCATATCACCGAAATTTGGATACCGGTGGTAAAACAGAAATAATCTGAACGAGAAAAACGGATGAAACGCTCATCCGTTTTTTTTCAGCGACATATGTACAGGCTTGGCAGCTCTGATGCGCCTTCCTGTCATAGCTGTTTTTAAAAGCTGTTTGGACTGAGGCAAAGAAAACCGCAAAATCAGGCCTGTTAAAATGGCGGTTAAAACAGTGCCGATGCCGATCGGCCCGCCGAGCAGCCAGCCGATCAGTAAAATCGTCAGCTCCATTCCGTTGCGGACCCACTGAACGTTCCAGCCCGTTTTCTCGGAAATCAAAAGCATCAGGGAGTCGCGCGGACCCGCACCAAGATCTGCCGACACATAAATGCCGACTCCGTAACCGATAAAAATGACGCCGATCACGAATACGACAGTGCTTGAAATATACGTTTCCGGGTCTGGAAGAATATAAGTAAAGAAATCTATAAAAATACCGATTAACAGCATATTAAGCACGGCGCCGATTTTCGGCCATGCTTTTGTAAATAAGGACGTTAAACCTACGATAACCGCCCCGACAATAATCGCCCATTGGCCGACTGTAAGGCCCAAAAGCATATACAACCCGTAGTGAAATGCATCCCAAGGACCGATGCCGAGCACTTTCCCTTCAATCGTAAGAGAAACCCCAAAAGACAAAACAATCAATCCGACAAAATAAAAAAGCCAGCGCAAAACAAGTTCCCGCTTCAATGGATTCCCCTCTTTTCAAAAAAACAATCGATTGTCATTGTATCACATTCTTCAGAACGGATAAATGCGGATTTCGGAATGCGGCTCTTCAATTTACATAATTATGATTATATTCCAATTGATGAAAATGATGTATGATAGCTGTAGAGATACATTTTCCATTGTGGAGGGGAGAAATTCAGAGTCTGATAAGGGTCCTGGACCCTTTTGTTTCTTTCGAGGAAGCATCATCTGCCAGTTCTATTCGACAGAGCCAATGGGCGAACCGAGCGCTTGGGCCGTTCTTGTAGGCTGGCTCTTTGCTGTCATTGCGGTTCAGCAGTTTGCAGGGAAAAAACAGCAGATGTTATGAAAAAAGGAGGGGAATGGCGTTGATTTTTTTAGTAAGGCTGATCTGTCTTTCCGTTTTAGCCTGTCTCGCACTGTTGCTTATATTGAACTATGCACCTTTTCTGGCGATGCCCGTTTGGATTGCTTTGATCATTGCCTTGATCGTCTGTCTGTATCTTGCCTTTAAAGAGGAAACGAAGGAATGGAGAAGACGAAAGCACTAAGTTTTTCTTCAGCGTTTTTTCTTGAATGAAAGAACATTTGCCAAAACGAAATAGATGATGGCCGTCCCGGACACAAACAAAAAAAATTCTTTCCACTCTCTTGCCGTCATGTATACAAAGCGGCAGATCTCGAGATGTTCATCCAAGTAAAAAGCCTGGGTATATGCGCTGACTATCATGCCGGTAAAGACGAATAGGCCGACCATATTGAGCAGCATTCTCATACTGAATGTTTTTTTCTCATTTTCTTGTTTCATTTTAAAGAAATCCTTTCCAATATGAATTTATCATTCTATTGTACGGAAATAGCGCTCAAATGTTTCGAAAACTTCTTAATATATCGTTAAGAAGTTTTTTTATTTAAAAGAAAATGTAAAAGATTAAACAATTTCATGAACTTTTTGAGCGAAGGCCTAAAAATATAGGAATATTATACCGATATGGCAAGTGAAAACTTTTTCCGAAATATTAAAGACAAGGCAGGAGAGAAAATCATGCAGCAACGCAATACACCGGATGTACAGAAATGGTTTCCGAGCGAGGACGGAAATGAAGCGAAAAGACATGAATTCCTATCATTGATTGAACAGCTGATCGAGGGAGTGGACGAGCTGAAAAATCCAGATCAGGTCAACCTTGGCGGCGAGAAGAACCGTGAGGGCTTCTTTTATGAAAAGCTGGTCGCAGAGAGCCGGATTCCGCACGAAGGTGCGCCGATGAAAGAGGTCAACGAAGAGCTGTTGAAGCTGTTGCACGGCCATCCGTATCATACCAAATACTTTTTCACAAACATTCTGCCGATGGCGAGCATCCCGGGGATATTAGGCATGCTTACGGCGTTCATGGTCAATGGGAACAACCTGTGGGATGTGTACGGTCCAGCCGGAGCGGAGGCGGAAGTGAAAGTTACGGCGATGATGTCAAAGCTTGCGGGGTATGATGCCGAAACAAGCGGAGGCTACACGACGTGGGGAGGACAAGGTGCGGTATACAGCGGCCTCAGAATCGCGATTGCCAAAATGGCGCCGTCATCGCTGAAAGAAGGGGTTCCCGGCAATTTCTACGCGTTTTGTTCTGAAGCGGCTCATTACAGCTTGTATAAGTCAATGGAAGCCGCAGGACTCGGGAGCGATCATTTAATTAAAGTCAAAACAAATCTCGACCATTCCATGGATACGGAAGATTTGCGGGCGAAGCTTAGACAAGTCTGCGAAGCCGGGGGGATTCCCGTTTATATCGTAGCTACAACAGGAACGACAGATGCGATCGGCATCGATGATGTGAGCGCTGTCCGCCGTGCGGCTGAAGAAACGGCGAAAAGCTTCGGGCTGCCGGTTCCGCATATCCACGCCGATTCCGCCCTGGGAGGATTTTTTGCCTTTTTTAATGAGTACGATCTGAATGAGAACGCTTTATCCTTCAGTCCCGGTGTTCTTAGCATGATCAAGCCGATTCAGGAAAAAATGAGGCATCTGCACGCAGCCGATTCGCTTTGTTTTGATTTTCAGAAGCTCGGACAGACGCCTTATGTGACGAGCCTGTTTCTTGTGAAAGATCGCAATGACTTAAAACGGATCGATCTGGATCCTGATGAGACGCCGTATGTCGGCCACCGCGGCTATGGGGACTACCATACGGGCTACACGCTGGAATGTTCGCGCATGGCCAGTTCGATCAGTATGTACAGCGCGTTGATGGCATTTGGCTATGAAGGCTATCAAAAGCTGCTCGGACAGTTTCTTGAAGTCAACCTGCATTTTAGGGAACAGCTTTCTCAGCAGATTCCGGAGGCCGATATTGTGAACCCGGACAACTTCGGCATGTCTACGCTGTTTCGCATTTATTCTGAAGGTGCCCCTAGATTTGAAGACGAAATTTCGGGAGCATGCACCATTCAAGAGCTGGAAAGAAACAATGCACTCACTGAAAAACTATTTGAAAAGCTCGGAACAAAAAGGGACAAGATGTTTTTTGGCGATACGAAAAAGCACTTGCTTGTGAAATCCTGTGAAGGGACTGAGATACCGCTTTGCGTCAGCAAATTTTTCGTCATTTCTCCGTATACCATGCCTGAACATGTCCCGGGAATTATCGATTATTTAAAAGAAAATATTGAGGAAGTCTGCCGGGAGCATGGATCTCTCATGACAAATTAAAGGGGATATAGACGATGAAAACGTTGAAGAAAAAGCTAACAGAACACATTTCAGTCAAAATTATGATTGGCGTCGCCTTAGTGCTTTTAATCACGATCGCATCATTTTCAGCTGTGTTTACTTATATCAGCAAAGACTTGTCAGAGCAGCTGAGACAGCAGTTCCAAAACCGTCTTTATACCGATATTCATCTTGCTGAAAACCAAATCAAACGTCTGGACGGGAATCCGCTTGAAATCGATTCTGCGGACAATCCG
This sequence comes from Bacillus sp. PK6-026, assembly GCF_054161455.1. NCBI lineage: Bacteria > Bacillati > Bacillota > Bacilli > Caryophanales > Bacillaceae > Bacillus > Bacillus sp. PK6-026. The sequence goes on from NZ_CP096418.1 coordinate 417,742, forward strand.
CTTTACAAGCAGACAAAAATGGCTGTGGACAGCCTGAAAAAGAAAAACAATCTTGAAAATATCTATATCCTTTCCAATGAGGGCGGGAAGGAGCGGATTCTCGTGCTGTCGGATACGTCCGATGATTTCGGCACGGATTACAGTTTTTCTCCTGAAATGAAAGAAGCCTTAACGACAAACAAAGAGACGGTAAGCGACGTGTATGAGGATGAATACGGCATTCACCAGTCGATTTTTCAGCCGCTTGAGAACAGCTCCGGCGAAAAGGTGGGAATTTTGGGGATCGATCTTGATGCTTCCGTGATTCCGGCGACGGCTGCAAAAGCGAAGTGGTATACAATTGCGATCGCAGCATTTGTCTTGCTGCTCGGAATGGCCATGGCCTATTTTCTCGGTTCTTTTATCGCGAAGCCGATCAGGCAGCTGATGAAGGCATCAGAAAAAATTGCCGACGGCGATCTGTCGGCCGACATTTCTGTCAAGAGCCGTGATGAAGCCGGAAAGCTTGCCGAATCGTTCAAGCGGATGAGCGAAAATTTACAACAATTGATTGGACAAATTTCAGCTTCCTCTGAAGAGGTATCCAAGACGAGTCTCCAGCTGAAAAATGTATCGGCTGAATCGAGCGAAAGCGCGGCCCAGGTGGCTGAATCGATGAACAGCATGAGCGAGGGGATCAACGAAGTGGTCTCGTCCGTTTCGGATTGCCACACATCGGCTGCCGAAATCGATCATCAGCTTACACACGTCACAGAAGAAGTGAACGAGATGAAGAACGTTGCCGAAGGCGTCAGCAAGGATTCCAAGACCGGACAGGAGCTTGTCGAAGAAACATTGCGGCAGACCCAGACGATTAAAAACGTGATGGAAGAGTCCAAACAAGCAGCAGCAGAGATGCAAAACCATACCGAAGAAATTGAAAAAGTCATCGGAATGATTTCCTCTATTGCCGAACAGACGAATTTGCTGGCGCTCAATGCTTCAATTGAAGCCGCCCGGGTCGGTGAAGAAGGCCAGGGCTTTGCTGTTGTAGCGGGAGAAGTCAGAAAGCTTTCTGAACGCTCGGCAGATGCCGCTTTATCCGTTTCCCAGCTTGTGGCGGGCACACAGGAGAGCAGCCGGCTTGTCATGGAACGCATTCAGGAAGGAAACGCAGCGGTTGACAAAGGGCAAATATTAATCAACGGCACTTACGAGAACTTTTCAGGAATTTTTAAAGGGATCTCTCAATTTGCCGAACGGACCGATCAGTTGCTTCAGTCTTTGTTAAAAGTCGAAAAATCGTATCAAAACATTTCGGCTGCGATGGAACAGATTTCCGCCGTTACCGAAGAGCAGGCGGCAGGTTCTGAGGAAGTCGCGGCAGCAGCGGAGCAGCAAAGCGCCGGCATGCAGGAAATCGCATCGGCCATTCAGCAGCTCTCCGCTTTGTCGGAAGAATTGAATCAAGCGGCATCCAAGTTTAAACTGGCCGCAGAATAAAAAAGAACAGCCTGATCCAGAGAGATCAGGCTGTTTTGTTGTGTCGACAAACCTTTTTCAGTTTGAATAAATGAGGCGGCAAAAAATGAATAAATAAATCTTTGATTCAAGCGTTATTCGAACCGTTCAACTTCTTAACGGATTCCTAGGGAAGATGTAGAGGTTTTCTACTAGCAGAGACTTGACAATAAAGAGTTTAATTTCGTCGCGGTTGGGCGAGTTTTACTTATCAATCGGAAGCAGTGACGGTCGAGTTGATTCCTTTTACTACCGAAGCTACTAAACGCCCAAGAGACCGTAATGGTATTTCCTTTTGTTGACAGTTTCTCGATATTCTTTTATAATGTTGATTGACATGAATGTCAATGAAAAGAGGTTTTTTTCTTGTCACCACGTACAAAGGAACAGAATGAAGAAATTCGAAGACAGCGGAAACAGGAAATTTTACGAGCAGCCATCTTGGTGTATGCTGAAAAAGGGTACTCAGCTACCGAAATTGGCGATATTGCAGCACAGGCTCGCCTGGCGCGTGGGTTGGTGTATCACTATTTTAAGAACAAGCAAACCTTGTTCCGTGAATTGTATGAGGATATAATGGCCCAGACCAAGCAGAAGACGGTGTCTCACTTTCAGCAGGATAGGCCTCCTTTGGAATTATTAAGCGAGTATGCACGATTAGTATGCATGCAGGTTTTGAAGGAACCAGCCCTTTCACGTTTTTACATGAGAATCAGTCTAGACATTCATTTGCTGTATACCGAAGAACAGCTTTCTCCTTTTGAATGGGTAAAAGCATTTATTGAACCCATCGCTTCGGTCATTGAACAAGGCATGCAACAAGGTTCGATACGGCAAGGAAGTGTAAATCTTATGGCTATGCAATTCTGGGGAGCCATATCACAAGGTATGAACTACTTAGGGCAACTGCAGCAGGAGCAACAACAAAAAGGAACAGCAGAGCAAACAGAAAATCATCAGTTGATGACTGTTATAATGGAAGTTACAGAAACTGCTTTATCTATCGTAAGAGCAGAGTGAATTTTTTATTAACATTTGTGTAAGTCAAAAGAAAGGATGTGGATAATGACATTAGTAACGATAACACAAGCGGAGTTTGATACATTAAGCGATGAGAGGCTCGGATGGGTATGTGTTGAGTCTACCCTACTAAGTATTCGTGGAAAGGATGCCGCGGCAAAATCAGAAGCGATTACTAGTTTGAACAGGAGTCAGCAGGCCCTGTGCATGTTTAGGGTTTTCTATGACCATGCAAAGGACTCCGCCCAAGAGTTTTACTCCTGGGTGTCCTATTTATTGCAGGCACCGGGATATTGGACAGGTGTGACCGGGGCTTTGCGCTATTTCGGTGATGAAAACCTGTTGAAGCTACTCGAAGATACAAAGCAGGTTATTGAAATTAATGGGCACAATGCTGATACAATGAATGAGTTATACGAGCGGTTCCAAGGGATCGTTTCCGGCAGTCTGAAAAGAATTAGTTCTTTCATCCGGTCTAATCCACAGGACTTCGTCATTCTAGCAAAATAATTCGAGATTTGATTGAACGTAAAAAATGACAAACCCCTGATCTTGTCAGATCAGGGGGTCATGTTTATACAGGATTCAAAATCCGGTTTAAAAACTGTTTTGTTCGTTCTTCCTTAGGGGCTGAGAAAATTTGTTCAGGCGGACCCTGTTCGACGATGACGCCGCCGTCGATAAAGACGACTTCGTCTGCGACATCCTGCGCGAATTTGATTTCGTGGGTGACGACAACCATCGTCCAGCCCTCATTTGCAAGGTCTTTCATGACTTTCAGCACTTCACCGACCAGCTCGGGATCAAGCGCCGATGTGGGTTCGTCAAAAAGCATCAGTTCTGGCTTGATGGCCAGAGCGCGGGCGATCCCGACGCGCTGCTGCTGTCCCCCGGAAAGCTGGAATGGATAAAGGTCCATTTTGTCTTCTAGGCCGACCTTTTGCAGAAGCTGAACGGCTTCCTTTTTGACTTCTTCTTTATTGCGCTTTTGCACTTTTACCGGCCCTTCCATCACATTTTCAAGCACGGTGCGGTGCGGGAACAGGTGATAGGCCTGAAACACCATTCCCGACTTTCTCCGCAGTCGAAGGAGGTCAGCCGGTTTATTTTTCTTGGAAAAATCGATGGTAAAATCGTCAAAAGAAAGAATGCCGCGGTTCGGAATTTCCAAAGCGTTCAGGCAGCGAAGCAGCGTCGTCTTGCCGGAACCGGAAGGCCCTAAGATGGCGATCACTTTTCCTTTTTCGATGTTCAGGTCGATTTTTTTTAAGATCTCGTTTTCGCCGAAGGATTTATTCAGCCCTTTGATCGCAAGCATTGTCTATTTCCCTCCTTACCTGGCCACATACCGGTCCAATCGCCGTTCAATCTGCTGCTGAACAAGCGCGAGAACAAAGCAGATGATCCAATAGATGAATGCGGCTTCCATATAAATGATTAAAATTTGGTCTAGATTGCTGGCCCCGATTTCCTGGGCTTTCCGGAATAATTCAGCAACAAGAATTTGTGACGCAAGCGATGTGTCTTTAACCAAGCTGATGAATGTATTGGATAATGGCGGAATCGACACGCGTACAGCCTGCGGCAGGATGACCCTGGTAAGGGCCGTTTTTTGAGTCATTCCAATCGAATAAGCCGCTTCCCACTGCCCTTTCGGAACGGAAAGGATGGAAGCCCTGATGATTTCCGAAGCATATGCGCCGACATTTAATGAAAAGGCAATGATCGCGCTCGGAAACGGGTCAATCGTGATTTGAAATGCTGGAAACAAGTAAAAAACAATGAATAGCTGAACGAGCAGCGGCGTTCCGCGGATCGCTGAGACATAAATGCCGAAAACCGCTCTTAAAATGCGGGATTTGGACATTCTCGCCAGCGCCGTGATCAATGCGATGATCATACCGAATATAAAAGAGAGAATGGCAAGGGGAATCGAGTAATAGATTCCCCTTAAAAAGATCGGCCAAAATGATTCACGCACAAGATCCCAGGGGATCGCCGCGCCGATGGCCGCCGCTTGTATATTATTTAGAAACATCTTCGCCAAACCATTTCTTCGCTATTTTCGCGAGTGTGCCATCCTCTTTCATGTCTTTCAGCGCGGAGTTGACCTTGTCAACCAGCTCGCCGCTTCCTTTGCGGAAAGCAAAATGCGTAGTTTGCGGCTCGCCTGTTTCAAAAGCGACTTTCAGGTTTTTGTTTCCTGATGTCTTCAAATAGTTCAGCACCGCCAGTTTATCGTTAAAGGTGAGGTCGACACGGCCCTGCTGAATCAACTGAAACGCTTGAGCCATTCCTTCCACGCCTTCGATTTCAGCGCCGGCGTTTTTCGCAAGGTCATTATAGTTGCTTGTCAAAGATTGTGCAGCTTTTTTCCCTTTGACGTCCCCTTCAGCTTTTATATCGTTGTTGTCCGCTTTTGTGACAACGACGGCTTGGGAAGTTGTATATGAATCGGAAAAATCATACTGATTTTCACGGTCTTTTTTCCCGACTTGGTTGGCAACGACGTCAAAACGCTTGGAGTTGAGGCCGGCAAACATGCTGTCCCACTGCGTTTCTTTAAATTCAGCTTTCAGGTTGAGGCGCTTGGCGACTTCCTGCATCACTTCGACATCATAACCTGTTAATTGATCTGTTTTTTTATCGTGGAATGTAAATGGTTCGTACGTTCCTTCAGTACCGACGGTCAAAACGCCTTTATCTTTAATTGAAGACCAGAGGCTGTCGCCTGCTGCGTTTTTATCCTTGGAATTGTCCCCTGACGCGCCGCATGCGGCCATCACGGTGATCAACAGCGTCAGTAATACAGCGAATATTGCTTTCTTCATTTTATTCCCCACTTTTCTGATTGGATTTAGTTGATATGATTGTACTTAACGGTCTTACAAAAGTAAAGCATAAACCTTTTTTAGTATGAGTCAAGAAATTCGTTTTTAGTGATAATCATTCTGATTCCTGATCAAAACGGATCTTCCATTTTTTAAGCCTGTATTGCAGGCTCTGCCTGCTGATCCCCAGAACCCGCGCAGCTTGGGACACATTGTAATTGCATTTTTTAACGGTTTTTTGAATATAATACTTTTCGGCATTCTCGATTTGTTCCTTCAAAGGAGCTGCCGAGACGGAAGGAAGCGGGGCGAACAGATCATAGCCCTGCTGCGGCAGCTGCTTTTTTGCCGCTGGTTTTGTCCTGTATTGCAATGGAAGGTGCGTCAGCTCGAGTTTGTCTTCGTAAGACATCAAATTCATGGCGCCTTCAATTAAATGTTCAAGTTCTCTGACGTTTCCCGGCCAATCGTATGAAAGCAGAAACCGCTGCACCTCTTCTTCAAAACCTTTGACCTCCATTTGGAACAATGCGTTGTATTTGTCGATAAAATGCTGGGTGAGCGGCATGATATCTTCCTTTCGATCTTTTAATGGAGGAATGAACAAGGTGACGACACTCAGCCTGTAATACAAATCTTTTCGCAGTCTTTGCCCGCTGACCGCGTCGACTGGATCTTCGTTCATCGTCGCGATGATCCTGACATCGATCGGAGTATCCTTCGAAGCGCCGATCCGCCTGATCGTTTTTTCTTGAATCGCGCGCAAAAGCTTTGCCTGCAAGCTGAAGTCCAAAGAATTGATCTCGTCAAGGAGAAGTGTGCCGCCGTCTGCTTGTTCGAAAAGACCCGGGCGATCGACGGCACCCGTGAATGCGCCTTTGGCCGTACCGAATAAAAGGCCTTCGACGAGGCTTTCCGGGAGGGCTGCGCAGTTTTGTGAGATGAATGGGCCAGTCGACCGCTGGCTTCCGTTATGTATACTTTGGGCGAACAGTTCTTTTCCGGTTCCGGTGTCGCCGACGATGAGAATGGAGGAAGAGGTCCGGGTCGCCCGCTTTGCATGTTCAATGACTTCCTTGAACGCCGGGCTGACGCCGATCAGACTGTCAAACGTATACTTTGTGTTTTCTGTTTTGTTCATATTTTCTCTGATCAGCCGTTCAAGCTTTGTGACATCTTTGGCAATCTCAACCGCTCCTTTCGTATTCCCGTTTTCCATAATGGGAAACGTATGATTGACGGTCGTAATTTCCTGGCCCTTGTTATTGAAGTAGGTCTGCTTGACGTTTTTGTTCGTTTTCCCGTGATGCAGCGCCTGCAGGAGAGTGCTGTCATATTGGCTGGCAAAGGTAAACACGTCCAGCACGTTTTTGCCGAGCACATCGTTGACATCCATCCCTTCAATCTGGCTCATTTTTTTGTTATAGACAACAGATGTGCCGTTTTCGTCGACGACATGCAAGCCGATATCGATTTCATCTATAATTCTTTGAAAAATAAGCTTGAGTAAATCATAATTCTTCAGCAAGTGACATCCCCCTTTGTTCGTAACTGTCTCTCCATTGTAAGTGAAGATTTGATAAGGGTGCAAAAAAATATGCATTTATTTTTGCACCTTTGAATAAAAACCGCAAAATTTTTTGCGAATTATACATGCAATGTTCTGAAAATTTGCGGTTTTAAGATTGGCACGATCCTTGCATATAAAATAGTGTGAAACAAAATACGACATCTGGCATGTATGTCCAAAAATAAGAAGGAGGAATCAGAATGACGGTTCTATCAAAGTCCGAGAAAATTATGAAGCAAACCGCACATTTTGGCGCGAATAACTATCATCCTCTGCCGATCGTGATTTCTGAAGCGGAAGGCGCGTGGGTGAAAGATCCGGAAGGCAACCGATACATGGATATGCTGAGCGCTTATTCCGCAGTGAATCAAGGGCACAGGCATCCGAAAATCATCCAGGCGTTAAAAGATCAGGCCGACAAAATCACCTTGACGTCGAGAGCTTTTCACAATGACCAGCTTGGTCCTTTCTATGAAAAGGTCGCTTCATTAACGGGGAAAGATATGGTTCTGCCGATGAACACCGGAGCGGAAGCGGTTGAGTCCGCGATTAAAGCAGCCCGGCGCTGGGCTTATGATGTAAAAGGCGTTCCGGACAATAAGGCTGAAATTATCGCATGTGTAGGCAATTTTCACGGCCGGACGATGCTGGCTGTGTCGCTTTCATCAGAAGAAGAGTATAAACGCGGTTTCGGGCCGATGCTTCCTGGCATCAAGCTGATTCCATACGGGGATCTGGAGGCGCTGAAACAGGCGATCACACCGAATACGGCCGCTTTCTTAATTGAGCCGATTCAGGGTGAAGCGGGTATTGTCATTCCGCCGGAAGGCTTTTTGAAACAGGCTGCAGAAGTCTGTAAAGAACGCAATGTCTTGTTTATCGCTGACGAAATACAGTCAGGGCTTGCACGAACAGGCAAAATGTTCGCCTCTGATTGGGAGGATGTCACACCGGACATGTACATTTTAGGAAAAGCGCTCGGAGGCGGCGTGTTCCCAATATCGTGTATTGCTTCAAACAGAGATGTGCTTGGCGTGTTTAATCCCGGCTCACACGGGTCGACTTTTGGAGGGAACCCGCTTGCATGCGCCGTATCGATCGCCGCCCTTGAAGTGTTGGAAGATGAGCGGCTCGCTGAACGGTCGCTGGAGCTCGGGGAATATTTTAAAGAGAAGCTCTCGCAAATCGATAATCCAAAAATCAAAGAAGTGCGCGGCAGAGGGCTGTTCATTGGGGTTGAGCTGACCGAGGCGGCGCGTCCGTATTGCGAGCGTTTGAAAGAAGAAGGCCTGCTCTGCAAAGAAACGCATGAAACGGTGATTCGCTTTGCGCCTCCTCTTGTTATTTCAAATGAGGATTTGGATTGGGCGATTGAAAAGATTACCCGTGTTTTGTCGAAGTAAAGCGGACGGCTGAACAATAAGGGGATTGTTCAGCCCGTTTTTTCGCCGCATGTGCGAAGTTTGTCAAAAATTGAAATATCAGGAAAATGTTCAGAAGATTTAAAAAATAGTCTATATGTCATAGGGGGAGATGACATTAGGGAGAATGGAAACGGAAGGGGTGAAGGCGGTTTGAACCATGAAAACCGTGAACAATATACACTGAAAAGAACGATGAAATCACGCCATTTGTTTATGATCTCGCTTGGCGGCGTCATCGGAACCGGCTTTTTTCTTGGAACAGGATATACGATCAATGAAGCCGGGCCGATCGGCGCGATTCTTTCTTATTTAGCGGGCGGAATGATCATGTATTTTACGATGCTTTGCCTCGGGGAGCTCGCAGTGGCAATGCCGGTTTCAGGCTCTTTTCAGACGTACGCGACAAAATTTATCGGGCCTGCCACAGGATTTGCCGTCGGCTGGATCTACTGGCTCGGCTGGTCGGTTACGGTTGCTTTGGAATTTCTGTCGGCGGGGCAGCTGATGAAAAGGTGGTTTCCCGATGTCGGCGTCTGGATATGGTGTTTGATTTTCGGTCTGCTGCTTTTTTCGCTTAACGCGCTATCGGCGAAAGCCTTCGGGGAATCGGAATTTTGGCTGTCCGGCATTAAAATTATCGTCATCCTTCTGTTTATTATCCTCGGCGGAGGCGCGATGTTCGGATTTATCGATATGAAAGACGGACAGGCTGCACCGTTCTTTTCCAATCTGATTGGAGACGGAATTTTTCCAAACGGATTCGGCGCGATCTTTATCACGATGATCACCGTCAACTTTGCCTTTCAAGGGACAGAGCTGATCGGGATCGCGGCGGGGGAAAGCGAAAATCCGGAAAAAACGGTGCCCCGCTCCATCAAACAGACGGTCTGGCGGACACTTGTGTTTTTCGGCCTGTCCGTATTTGTCCTGGCGGGGTTGATTCCATGGGAAAAAGCGGGGGTTGTTGAAAGCCCGTTCGTTGTCGTATTTGAACAAATTGGCATTCCGTATGCCGCCGATCTGATGAACTTTGTTATTTTAATTGCTTTATTATCGGTGGCGAATTCGGGTTTGTACGCATCGACGAGGATGCTTTACTCCCTTGCGAAAGAAGGAATGGCCGCTCAGGCTTTAAGCCGGGTCAATAAAAGAGGGATCCCGATGAATGCGCTGTGGATCACGCTCGGTTTTGCGGGTTTGTCCCTCGTCTCAAGCGTAGTTGCCGCGGAAACGCTCTACATCTGGCTTCTGTCTCTAGCCGGTTTAAGCGCACAAGTCGGCTGGATCACGATTACGGTATCACAGCTGCTATTTCGCAGAAGATATGTTAAAGAAGGCGGTAAGGTTGAAGACTTGAAATTTAAAACGCCTCTTTACCCTTATTTGCCGCTGACGGGATTTATTTTAAACAGCGCCGTTCTTGTGAGCCTTGCCTTTGATTCAGAGCAGAGGATGGCATTGTACTGCGGGATTTTGTTCATGTCGGCCTGCTACTTTGTTTATCACGTATTTGTGAAAAAACGCCAGGGTCTTGAGCGACAAGAAGCATTGATCTATCAAAACAAAACAAACGATGAGGTGGTTATTGATGAATAAGCAAGTTTCTCTGATTGGAATGCCGATGGACTTGGGACAGGCGCGGCGCGGTGTGGATATGGGACCGAGCGCGATTCGCTACGCTCATATCGTGGAACGTCTGACCGAGCTTGGCTATGATATCGATGATCTGGGCGATGTGCCGATCAATCGCGATCAGCCAAAAGGAGACGAAGGGCTGAAAAATTTAGTTTCCGTACTCGAAGGAAACCGCAAGCTGGCTGATATCGTCGACAATGTCATCGAGCAGCGCCGCTTCCCGCTCGTGTTGGGCGGAGACCACAGCATAGCCATCGGGACATTGGCGGGGGTAGCCAAGCATTATCAACAACTCGGCGTGATTTGGTATGACGCACACGGCGACTTAAATACGCTGGAGACATCGCCGTCAGGCAACATCCACGGTATGCCGCTGGCGGTAAGTCTCGGTGTCGGCCACGAAAAGCTGGTCAACCTTCACGGCTATACGCCGAAAGTCAAGCCGGAGCATGTCGTCATCATTGGTGCGCGCTCGCTTGATGAAGGAGAGCGCAAATATATCCGTGAAACCGGCATGAAAGTCTACACCATGCACGAAATCGACAGGCTTGGCATGACGAAGGTGATAGAGGAAACGATCGAGTATCTGTCAGCAAATTGCGACGGGATTCATCTGAGCCTCGATCTGGACGGTCTTGATCCGAGCGACGCTCCGGGAGTCGGCACCCCTGTCGTCGGAGGCATCAGCTACAGGGAAAGCCATTTGGCGATGGAAATGCTTTATGACGCAGATATCATTACTTCTGCCGAGTTTGTTGAAGTCAACCCGATACTTGATCATAAAAATAAAACCGGTGAGGCGGCCGTCGAACTGATCGAATCGCTGTTAGGGAAGAAGCTGCTATAACCAATGAAAAGGAGAAGGCATCGGCATGATGCCTTTTCTTTTTTATTATCAAAATAAAGCCAAAAACTCTCTTACGGGCTTCGGCAGAAAACTGCCGGCCCGCCAAACGACAGATGGCTGCAGAATAAACGGATTGTCTTGAATCTCCAATGTCTGAACATGACGCGCAAAATGCGCCGGCAGCATGGACAGCGGCAGAATCGTTGCTCCGAATCCCGAGGTGACAAGGCTGAGGAGCGTTGTAGAATCATGGCACTCACAGACGACCCTCGGCTCAAGGTCCAATGAGTGAAAGTGATGGACGACCTCATCATAAATCCCTTTTCCGTGCGACGGTCTGAGCAGAATCAGCGGCAGACCGGCAATTTCTTTCATTCCGGCTTCCCCTTTTAAGCCATACGACTGATTCCCCGGAAGAACGAGCTTGCATGGGACCTCCGGCAGGCTCTTTGCTTCGATATTTTTGCTGTGGAAAGGCGTTGTCGTGACCGCCGCATCGATCTGCCGGTTTTCCAAGAGCCCGCTCAGCCGTGAAGGCTCACCTTCCCAAATGTTAAACATTAAATTCGGGTACATTTCCCTGATCTTCGAGACTTTTGAGAGCAATAGAGCCGCACAGTAAATCGTTGAACCGACGGCAAGGGTTCCGTTGACTTCTTCACGCAGCTCCCGAACCTCCAAGATGGAATCCTCAAGCTTGTGCAGGATTTCTTTTGCTCTTTTCAAAAACACTTCTCCTTCATAGGTCAGCGTCAGGTTTTTCTTTTTGTTCCGGTCAAATAAAACGACTCCGAGCTCCTCTTCCATCTGCTTCAACTGTCTGGAGAGGGGCGGTTGGGCGATATGAAGCCGTTTCGCCGCCGTTGTAATCTTTCCTTCCTGTGCGATCGTAACAAAGTACTTTAACTGGCGAATATCCATTTTCTCGGCACTCCTTTTTATACCTTTAAAGTATTATATGTAGATTTAACAGATATTTTCAATATGGTAAATAGAGGCGTATCATTTTAACTGAAGCACCAAGAGGGAAAGGGGGGCGCATATGAACATCATCGTCGGAATTACGGGCGCGACCGGCGCGATATTTGGCGTGCGGATGCTGGAGTGGCTGAAGAAAACCGACGCAGAGACACACCTAGTCATCTCTCCGTGGGCAGCGGCAACGATTCTGCACGAAACGGGATATACGATGAAAGACGTAGAAAAGCTCGCATCTTTTACGTATTCCCACAAAGACCAGGCGGCCCGCATTTCAAGCGGTTCCTTTCAAACGGACGGAATGATTGTCGCACCGTGCAGCATGAAGACGTTGGCGGGCATTCGCACCGGTATGGCGGATAACCTGTTGACCCGTTCGGCGGACGTCATGCTGAAGGAACGGAAAAAGCTTGTGCTGTTAACAAGGGAGACGCCGCTGAACCAGATTCATCTTGAAAACATGCTTGAGCTGACAAAAATGGGCGCGGTGATCCTGCCGCCGATGCCGGCTTTTTATAATCATCCCCAAAATCTGACCGAAATGGTCGACCATATCGTATTCCGGACGCTGGACCAATTTGGAATCCATCTGTCTGAAGCGAAGCGCTGGGAAGGAATGAAACAGAAGAAATAAGGAGGATAACAGAATGGCTTATCAAGATTTTAGAGATTTTTTAAACACGCTGAAAAAAGAAGGACAGCTTCTTGAAGTTCAGGAAGAGGTGAAGCCGGAACCCGATTTGGGTGCCGCTGCACGCGCCGCCAATAACCTCGGAGACAAATCACCCGCTCTTTTATTCAACAACATTTACGGCTATAACAATGCCCAAATCGCCCTGAATGTCATCGGCTCCTGGCCGAACCACGCGTTAATGCTCGGCCTTCCGAAAGACACGCCGGTCAAAGAACAGTTCTTTGAATTCGCACGCCGCTATGATCAATTTCCTGTAAAAGTGCAAAGAGAGGAGACAGCGCCGTTTCACGAAAACGACATCACAGAAGACATCAACCTGTTTGACATTCTGCCGCTCTTCCGCATCAATCAGGGCGACGGCGGCTTTTATTTAGACAAGGCATGCGTCATTTCCAGAGATGTCGAGGATCCGGAACACTTCGGCAAACAAAACGTCGGCATGTACAGACTGCAGGTAAAAGGAAAAGACCGTCTCGGCATTCAGCCCGTCCCGCAGCATGATATTGCAATCCACCTGCGTCAGGCTGAAGAGCGCGGCGAAAACCTGCCTGTCACGATTGCGCTCGGCTGCGAACCGGTCATTGCAACGGCGGCATCCACACCGCTCTTATACGATCAATCAGAATACGAAATGGCAGGGGCCTTGCAAGGTGAACCTTATAAAATCGTCAAATCAAAACTGTCTAACTTAGATATCCCATGGGGCGCGGAAGTGGTTCTCGAAGGTGAGATCCTGGCGGGCGAACGCGAGTATGAAGGCCCGTTCGGCGAGTTTACCGGCCACTATTCAGGCGGAAGAAGCATGCCGATCATCAAAATCAAGCGCGTCTGCCACCGCAACAACCCGATTTTTGAACACCTCTATTTAGGCATGCCTTGGACTGAGGTTGACTACATGGTCGGCATTAATACATGTGTGCCGCTTTACCAGCAGCTAAAAGAGGCCTATTCGAATGAAATTGTCGCGGTAAACGCGATGTATACACACGGCTTGATCGCCATTGTCTCAACGAAAAGCCGCTACGGCGGATTCGCCAAAGCTGTCGGTATGCGCGCGCTGACGACGCCGCACGGCCTCGGCTACTGCAAAATGGTGATCCTCGTTGACGAAGACGTCGATCCGTTTAATCTCCCGCAAGTGATGTGGGCCATTTCAACGAAAATGCATCCAAAACACGATGCAGTCATTATCCCGGATTTATCCGTTCTGGCGCTTGACCCGGGTTCTGAACCGGCGGGAATCACCCACAAAATGATCTTGGACGCGACAACACCTGTGGCCCCGGAAACAAGAGGACACTATTCACAACCGCTCGATTCCCCTATAGGAACGAAAGAGTGGGAAGCGAAACTAATGAATCTGCTAAATCAATAAAAGAGGAGAGTGTTTCATCATGCATACATGTCCGCGCTGCGAATTAAAAAAAGCGGAAACCGTCAGCAAGTCACCCGTTGAAGGAGCCTGGGAAGTTTATCAATGTCAGCACTGCTTTTTCACTTGGAGATCATCGGAGCCGGAGACGATCACAAATCCTGAAAAATACAATCCGGCCTTTAAAATCGACCCTTCTGAAGTCGAAACAGCCGTACAAGTGCCAGCGGTTCCAGATCGGAAAATCTAAAGGGAGGCATCCGGCATGGCTCAGCTATCAAACGAATTATTTCAGCTGTTAAACGGAGAGAAACTCGCCGGAAAGCGGCGCGAAGCGATGATGCTCCAGACCGTCACAGAAGAAGGCTGGCCGCACACAGCGATGATCAGCGCCGGCGAAATCCTCGCCTTGAACAAAACCGACATCCGCCTGGCTCTCTGGCAAGGCACAACGACATCCGCGAACATCGCGAGAACAGGCCGGGCGCTCTTCGTCACTTGCTGGAAAGGCAAAGCACATTATGTGCGGCTGTCTTTAAAGAAACTGCCCGAATTAAAAGACGCCAAACACCCGAGAGCGCGCTTCGCCGGCACCGTCGAAGCGGCCCGGGAAGATATCGCAAAATACGCCGATATCATCTCCGGCGTTCAGATTGAGCTGAAGGATGAAGCGGCGGTTTTGCGGCGGTGGGAAGAGACGCTGGAGGAGCTGAGGAACTGAAGAAAAGGACCATGGCGAACCATGGTCCTTTCAATTATTTCTGCAGCATCTTATTCGTCACTTTATAAGCCAAGATACAGCCAATTGTAATAAAAATAATCGCGATCGAAAGGATCACGAGCTTTTCAGCAACGGTATATATCGACATAGGAAGAATAACAGCGCAGACGGAAAACACGCCGCCAAAATAAACAAACAGGATCAGCGGCTTTTTGTATTTTTTCCAAATTACTTGATTAATCCCGTTTTTTTCGGGGGCTGCCGGATGTTTGCGGTCTTCATCTTTCATCAGTTTATTTAGCAGCACATAAATGAGAAATGCGAATAAAGTTGCCGAGAAAATATTAAAACAGAGGATAAACAGCTTTTCTCCCAGACTCATCACCGGATTCAGAACAGAGCTGAGAACGGAGCCGCAAACGAAAAACAGGTAGACGGATAAGATAGCTTTGTTTCTTGGTTTTTGTAGAAATTTAGACATTCGGATCTCTCCAATCGTAAATGATTTAAACGCTGAAAATGAGATGGATCAGAAAAGAAAAAATATAAAAGATGATGATGCTTAAAATGCCTCTGCCCAGAAGATAGAGGGCGAAATACAGTTTTCTCAGGAACCAGTTGTATTTTAATAGCCGTTTGTAAACAAAGTAACCGGTTCCGACAAGAAGAAAAACGAATGTATTTGTGATTTTATGGGACCATTTTTCAGGTTTTAAAAAGACCATTTTTTCATATTCAATGATCATGTGACTCGCAATGATTAAAAAACCCAAACTGTAAGCGAAATGAGCGGCCAACATACCGGCGATGAAATATTCGGTATATTCAACAAAAGTTTCTGGTGACATCATTACTCCTTTATGAATGGCGGACTCCAGCGTTTTTTTTTCTGCTAAAAAAAGCTTCTCATTCTTCGTCAGGCATTCTTTCCAAATAAGACCGGTTCAGCATTTGATTCGCCGCTTGATAAACAGTAAAAAAGCCGCCAGATATCACGGCAAACAAAATTGCAAACACGCCGGATTTCCAAGCGAGTGAGAGTTCGGGCATGAAAAACACGGATGTTCCCACAATCAGGATGCCGACGAAGTAGAAAGAGAGCATGAACGGTTTTCTGTATTTCTTCCAAAAGATTTTCGCGACGATGTTGCATCGGGGCGCGCTTTGATCTTTCTTCGGCTTATTTATGAACACATAAGTGATGAAGGCGAATAAAGAAATTGAAACGAACATAAAGCCGATGACGGCAAGCTTTTCCTTCCAGTTCATTGAAGGTTTGACAAGGCCGGTCAAAATAATGATTGCTGCAAGTAGGGAATAAACTGAGAGAATGATTTTATTTCTGCCTTTCAAACATGACCTCTCCTTGTGCCTTAAATCCTATGCTGTCTGATGATATCTTGATTCGCTTTGATGAAGAAGTATTTGTGGATGAATTTGACCCCCATCATAGAAAATAAACAAGCCATAAGCAGATAGACGGTACTCATCAACAAATAAACGGCAGACTCGGAAACTCGCAAAACGGCATGACTTATTACAAAACCGCCTGCCGGAACAGCTGCCAGGAGCATCCTTGTCGGAGCTGCTGTCTCCCTTTTGCCTTTTTTAGAATCAGGGAAAACAACCAAATAATACCGAATGATGAGGAAAATAACGGCGGCATAAATGAATAATGACAGACTGATCAGCGGTACATGAAAACCGATAGCAGAAACCATCATTTTTTGCGCTGTGATCAACTGGCAATATGACGTACCGCTGAATGATACGCCCATAAAGCGAACATATTGAAGGTGATGATGATATCCGGTCATGCTTTTGGTATTCATGATGATCATCCATATATTGATCAGGATAGCAACAGGAACAGCGGCGAATGTGAAAAAATCTACTTTGTTCACCAGCACAGGTAATATGCTTAAAATATCCAGCATCAACACGATAAAACACGCCATTCCCCATTTCGTTTCCCGGCTGATGGGAGCTGTCAAATGAGACTGAATATTGGTAGGTAAATCTTTGTATAGTATAGTATCTTTCAATTTAAGCAAGCTGTCTTTCCTCCGGTGTTGAAAATGAACATAAGAGAAAGCATCCCAGGAGAGATGCTTTCGGAAAACATTTACTTATTAGTGTGATTGATTAATAATTGTACAATGTTTGTATATTTTTTTACCTATTTGAAACTCCCTAAGAAAATTCTGTTGCATATCTTATAACCTATAAAGATAACTATACTCAACATAACAAATTGAATGGTAAATAAACCTAGTCGTTCGCTCCATGGTATATCAGGAATGACTACAGCGCTAAACCCTATTCCAAATGTAAAAAAGCAGTAGATGAATATGACTATCTTTTTTCTGTAATTCTTCCAAATTTCCAAATGTTAAATCTCCTTATCGTGCATTTTAGGACCTAAAGTTTTTTTGTAGTTGAGTTCTTCATTTGTTACATAGCCCATGTAAAGGATTTCTTCTATCATATGGTGATTAAAGAATAGGTTGTAGTCTTCGGTAATATTGCCTTCAGGATATGGGACTGAAACATAATCGAATTTTTTTTGGCTGGATGATTGAATTTGATTTCTTCCATAAACCATGACAGGTTTGCGGACGCTCTTGATTTTCACTACTGTACCGATAGGAAGCCAATCTTCAGATATATGTTCTTCGTCTTTTTTTTCGTTAAACATGATGCTTATTCCTCCGATTTTCCATTTTTTCGTTGTAATTCAGGATGTTTTTTAAGCCAAATTTTTTTTCTGTAAATATGTAAGATGATTGGAAAAATGAAAAAGAATATGCTAATAACTGATATTGCAAATGGAATCTCTGAAGGCGCTTGTTCTGCTAGGCCCCATATCGCCATGATGACAAAAAAGATACCTACTACAGGGAATAAAATAGTGAAGATTATCATAGCTTCATTTATTTTTTTATTTAGAAAATCCTTTCCATGATTCATAAAAAGCCTCCTATTCGTCTTTTTCGGCTCCTAATTTTAAACCGATGCCCACACCGGCGGCGACTTTAAGTTCAGTTTCTGTCCCGAGTTTAGCTTCAACACCTGCTCCTCCAAAAGTAAATTCAACACCGATATACGGATTATAATCCCAGCCAAACCATTCTTCAAGAGGTTTATAGCCGTTCCAGTTAAATGGGCTGACAACGACTTCTGCGTCTGCAATGCTTGCCGAAGCTCCTATGCCGACTCCATAGTCTTCTATACCTGCACCTGCCTCGGCATGACCGATATCAATACCAACACGCACAGGTGAATTTTCGTGATCGAAGTTTGCCTTTATTCCATTAACTTCTCCTTTAGCACCCATGAAATTGTTTGTAGCATAATTGTCTACAAATTTATCTGGATGATATGGAACACTGATTTCGCCTTCGACGTCTCCCAACTGAAAATAAGTTTCTTTTTCATCTTCTCCTTTATCTTTAAAACCTTTATTTGTATCTAAAATACTTGCATCAAAATTCATATCAACTTCATAATCTTTTCTTGAATACTTAAAACTGGCATTTCCAGCACCAGAATACCCAAATCCCCCTGTTACTTCTGTTTTAAATTCTCCGTCAACTTTCTCGTTACTTGATGTATTACCTATACCATAAAACTCTTTTACAGTGTTCGACTTTTTACCATTCTTAATATTATCAATTTCAGTTGAACTAGTATTCCTTTTCTGCAATTCATTAAACAGGTTTTGAATTGCAGGTTCTTTTTTTAAAACACTGGAAGAGTAATTTTGAATCTCAATCTTCGGCCCCGTATACATCCTCTCCAGCTGCTGGATGTATTGCTTCATTGTGTCGAGGTCATCCCTCGCTGCTTTTAGCGCATTTGTCTGTTCGCGGTCAAAAGTATGAAGCTTTTCAAGCGTCTCGCTGATTTGTCTTTGGGCTTTTTTGGCGTTTTCGTTGACGGCTGAATCGTCGAGGTCGGGCAGGTCGACGATGTTTTTGACCGTTAGAATAGTCATATTGGCTTTTGACGTCAATCTGCCTGTCAGCGATTCGGCTTGACTGACGCCGTCATGGAGTTCGTTTTCAAGAAAGCTTTGCGAGATAAAGCCGTTTTGGTTCGGTTCAAGGGAATGAAGTGCGCTTTTCGTCTTTTCTAAAAGTCCTTTATAGTCGGAAATAAAAGATTCATAAAAAAGAAGAAAAGTGGTGTGGCACTCTTCATAGAACGAGCGGATCGCTTCACCGCCCGCGCCTTTTAAGGCGTCGTCAAGGGAGGTGAGACCTTTGACGCTTTGTTTGACTTTTGAAATCTCGTCAGTCTGGTTTTTTAATTCGGTCAGCGTTTTGTCTAGGCCGGTTTGAAAAGCCTGAACATCTAGAGTTTTCAATGCGTAGTCCCTTCCTTCTACTTGGCTTTGATCGATGACGACAGCTTTTTGTCGGCGTCTTTTATGGCGTTGACAGCCTGTTCGGTTTGCGCAATTTGTTTGGCAAGAGCCGAAGCGTATGATTTTGTCAGACTTTTCAAATCTTTGTTCATGCTTTCAATTTTTTTGACGACGTCAAGGTTGTTTTTGCCGCTGATATCTGTCGGCACGTTCGGTTTTACAGCTTGGGCTGAATGCTTCAGCTTCGAGAGCGCCTGTTTGACTTCGCCTGTTTTGACTTTGATTTCTTGACCCATCGTAATCACTCCTTTATCGGCGGGCTTCTCTTTCTTCTTTTTCCAGCTTTTCAATTTTCGTTTTTAATGAGCTGATATCCTTACCTAGTGAATCAATGTCATCATTTAAGGAAGAGATTTTCTCTTTTAATTGTTTAAACACTTCATTTAACTGTTTTCCGCAAATATCATTGTAGGCCGTTTTCATATCGCTTCTGACATTTTTAAAAGAATCAGCAAGGCTGCCCTGCCATGTTGTCGGCGACAGTTCGGGCTTTTTGATGCTGTCTTTTGAATCGTCAAATTCCTTTTTATCTGCTTCTAATTCAGTTTGGCAATTTTTCAGTTGTTCGAGCTGTTGTTTTTTGATGAGAAGTGTACCTTGCAGCCCGTATAAAACTGTTTTTTCCCAGATCATGTTACTGCCACCTCCCGGAAAATTTGATTCAAATGACCTGTTGGGGTCCGTTCATTAAAGGACCTTATTAATGTTACAACATGGTATAAATGAGTTGAATAGGAAAAATGTACCGTGATTAAAGGATCGAATCAAGCGGTGGAGCAGGGGATTCCTTATTATGACTGCGATTTTGCACATTTCTCCATTTTCTTTCAAGGACAAAAGGCATGGTTCTTAGGGCTGTGTTTTTTGTGATATTTATTTTTTGTTTCACAAACTTTAAGGTAATTTTAAGAAAGAGGCGATCTTGTCGAACACTAAACAAGGTTTTTCGGGCAAAATGTCAAATAGATTAGATATTTCATATAAACAAGGGGGGAAATTGTCTGTTTGTGATGAAAAAGGGGACGGGCGAAATTTCTGTCAGGATGCCTCAGCTGGATTCTAAGAAAAATATGCGGCCAAATATATACTTCATGATAGATTGTAAACGCTGTCTTGTCCTCTGACCAACAGGGGGATGAAGATGAAGAAGTTGTTAGTTGTTTATGCCGTGATGCTCTGTTTGTTTTTTCTGTATGTCTACGACTACTCCCGGGGCGATAAAACCGGATCTACAGAAGCAAGCAAAAGGCCGGCGGCCGGAAGTCTGTCCGAAAAATATGTGATGGTCACGTTTCAATCGGGAATCGAATATTGGAAGAGCGGCCTGAAAGGCTTTGAGGATGCCGCGCAGCTTTTCAACGTCTCTGTCGAGTATCGGGGGGCGGCCCATTATGATGTCCATGAGCAGACGACCGTCCTCGAGCAGGTCATTGCAAAAAAGCCGGCGGGGATCGCACTTTCGGCAATAGATCCCAAAGCTTTAAACCCTGTCATTGACAAGGCGCATGAGCAGGGTATTCCGCTCGTTTTATTCGATTCAGACGCCCCGCTCAGCAAAGCCTCTACATATGTCGGCACAAATAATATGAAAGCGGGTGCTGAGGCCGCAAGGCGAATGGCCGAGTTTTTAGATGGAAAGGGAGAAACCGCAATCATTACCCAGCCGCGGCAGTACAATCACCAGGAAAGGACGAAGGGCTTTGAACAAACGATCAAGCAAAAATACCCGAACATGAAGGTCGCCGCGGTTTTGGACGGAAAAGGGGATGAGCTGACGTCGAAAAAAGAAGCAGCGAAGATTCTGGAAAAAAATCCATCCATTAAAGGGATTTTCACGACAGAAGCCAATGGAGCGAACGGTGTGGCCCGGGCTGTGAAGGCGGCGGGACTTGAAAGGGAAGTATGTATTATCGGCTTTGATAAAGACAAGAAAACGCTGGACGGCATCAAAAGCGGGTCGATTTCCGCGACAATGGGTCAGGACACATGGCAAATGGGCTATTGGTCGCTGCACATGCTGTTTTTCTCAAATCACCATTTGAAGCATGAACGCCCGCTTCCGGCAGCGATCGATACAGGCATTACGATCATAACGAAAGAAAATGTGGCAGCCTATTATGCGAATGATTAAACGTTTGATCAACAATGCGCCGATCCGTCATAAGCTGATCAGCCTTCTCTTACTAATCAGCATGCTGCCGACGATCGGCCTCGGCATTTTATCGGGATGGGCCGTTGAAAATATTATTGAAAAACAGGTGATCGACCAAACACTGCAGCTGATCGGCGAAGTGAACAAGACGGCTGAAGTATATGTCAGCCACATGCAAAACCTGACATATTTAATATCAATGAATGAAGAAATGGAAGCATTTTTTAATCATGAAAAGGAGGATGGAGAGGCGGATTATAAGCGAAGGACGTTTTTGCAGGGCCTGACTTCTTTATATTCCGAAGCCGCGGGCATTCTCGTCGTCAATGATAAGGGTGAGATGATCAGCAATGAGATGTATGAACGGACGCCGACAGATTTGACAAAAGAACCGTGGTATCTGGCGGCTGTAGCTAATGAAGGGATTTTCAAGATGATCGGAAAGCCTGTCAACCGGAATATCAGAAGCCATGTGCACTACAGAGAAGACGAGGTCGTTTCTGCCGTCAGAGCTGTTATCAATCCTGAGACACAGCGTGTGAAAGGTGTTTTGCTCATCGATTTGAAGCTGCGCGTCCTCGCAGAAGCGACAAAAAATATCCGCTTGGGGAAAACGGGTTATTTGATGATCATGGATGAAAATGGCGGCAATATTTATGCACCGGAGACCTCAAAGCTGTTTCTGCCGAAAAAGTGGTTCAGTCAAGATCGGTCCGGATATTTTTCGAAGCGGATCAAGGGAGAGGAATATCAATTCATTTATGAGACGTCTTCCTTTACGAACTGGACAACGGTCGGCGTTTTTAAAGCGGGTGAACCCGTATTCGAAGTGAAGGAAATCCACTTGTATGTGCTTTTGTTTTTACTGACGGCGGCGTTTCTCGGAATGTCTGCTTCCTATTATTTGTCCCATTCCATGTCGCGGCCGATTTTGAAGCTGAATGCTGTCATGAAAACGGCGGAAAGCGGGAATTTTTCAACATTTTATCAGGAGGAAAGGGAAGATGAAATCGGGCTTTTGGGAAAAAGCTTCAATCGCCTGATGATGAGAATCAGGGAGCTGATGTCGGTCACAGAAAGACAAGAGCGCCAAAAAAGAGAAGCCGAATTAAGGGCGCTGCAGGCGCAGATCAACCCTCATTTTCTCTACAACACGCTGGATACAATCAATTGGATGGCGAGGAAGAAAGGAGCGGTAGAGGTCAGCGGTCTCGTGCAGGCTTTATCCAAGCTGTTCCGCATCTCCTTGAGCAAAGGGAAAGATATCATTCCGCTGTCTGATGAATTTGCACATGTTGAAAACTATTTGAAAATCCAAAAAGCGCGATACCGCGATAAATTAAACTACTCAATCGAAATGACCGGACTTTGTGACGACCGCCTGATATTAAAGCTCGTGCTTCAGCCGATTGTCGAAAATGCGATTTATCACGGAATTAAAGAAAAAAAGGGGCCGGGTCATATTACGATCAAAGGCATGGAGGAAGACGGCTCGCTGATTATCAAAATCGAGGATGACGGAGCCGGAATGGATGAAGAGACGATAAAGCAAATAACCGATCAATTCAAACACAGGGACGATACAGCGGGCTACGGCATGATCAACGTCCATGAACGGATCGCCCTTACATTTGGCGAGCCGTACGGTTTAACGGTTCAAAGCCGAAAAGGAGCCGGAACCGCCGTCACAATACGGCTCCCAATCTTAACAAAAGGGGGAACAAGCCTTGAGTGAATGTTGGCGCGTACTGATTGCCGATGATGAACCGTGGATTCGGGAAGGAATACGGGATGCCGTCTCTTGGGAGCGCTATCAAATGTCGGTGTCGGCTGAAGCGGAGAATGGCGAGGAGGCATTTGAGCTCGCTCTCAAACACGGCATCGACTTATTGATTGTCGACTTGAATATGCCGATCGTCAACGGAATCACGCTGATGAAAAAGCTCCGCGGCGCCCTGCCGCAGTGCCGCTTTGTCATCGTGACGGGCTACGATCAGTTTGCATACGCGCAAGAAGCAATCCGGCTGAATGTCGATGATTATTTGTTAAAGCCGGTCGATCCCGCTCATCTGGAACAAGTGCTCGAAAAGATCAGCTTGTCGCTGGCAGCTGAAAAAAAGAAGCTCAGCGAGCAAAAGCTTGCCGAGCAGCATATTCAACAAAACCTCGGCCTTCTGAAAGAGCATGTTTTCAGAAGCTGGATCGAAGGCCGGGCAGTGGAAGAAGACGTTTACCGGCAGCTCGAATGCCTCCGTCTGCCGGCTCGCTATCCTGAGACGCTCGGTGTCATCGCGGCCGGGCATGTATGGAACAAGCCGTTTGAAGCCGACAGTCTGAAAGAAAAAGTAGAACGCTTCTTTGTCGCTGAACGGGATAAGGCTGTTTTTTTCGACGGAGACCGCCTGATCGCCGCCTGCCTGTGGCGTTCTGTTACAGAAGCTGAACAGCAGGCGCTTGCAGAGATGATCGAAGCTGAAATGCAGGCAAGCGCCGCCGTCTGCTTCGCGAAGCTTGCTGAAAACGGCCGCTCAGCTGCGCAATGCTATCAGCATTGCAGACAGCAAGTCTCGAAAGCATTTAATATCTCGCCGGTTGTCACGAGGGCCAAAGAATATATGCAAAAGCATTTCACTGAAAGGGAGTTTTCTTTAAAACAGACGGCGGATGCGCTTCAAGTCTCGCCCGTCTATTTGAGCAGGATCATGAAGAAGGAGCTCGGCATGACATTTGTTCAGCTTTTGACCGAGATGCGCATAGACCAAGCGGTTCACCTGTTAGAGACAACCCCTCTTTCGATTCACGATATTGCCGAACAAACGGGGTATGATACACAGCACTATTTCAGCACTGTATTTAAAAAAACGATGGGAGTATCCCCCAATCAGTACCGACGCATGTCGGGAATTGAACGAACAGGGAGAAAATTGTAATGTAAGCGCTTTAAAAAAGTCTGATTTTTATAAAAATAGTTAATTAATTCAAAAGACGGACCTTCGAAAGACATGGTACAGTTGGCATGATTCATGATGGGAGAAATCAAAAGGGGGATACCAAGCATGAAAAAATGCTGGCTGTTGATCACTGCAATGCTTTTCTGTCTTATTGTTTCCGCCTGTTCGGGGAATCAGGCGAGCGGAGGTGGAGACAAAGGCTACGTCGGAATCTCAATGCCGACAAAGTCATCGGAACGCTGGGTGTATGACGGGAAATATATGGTGAAAGAGTTTGAAAAACTCGGGTATAAAACGGATCTGCAGTATGCGGAAGATGTCGTTGAAAACCAAGTCTCACAAATCGAGAATATGATTACAAAAGGCGTCAATGTCCTCGTCATTGCTTCGATTGACGGGGAAGCGCTGACCGACGTCCTTGAAAAAGCAAATAAGCAGGATATTAAAGTCATTTCCTATGACCGGCTGCTTATGAACAGCAAACATGTCGACTATTATGCGACATTTGACAATCATAAAGTCGGAGAACTCCAAGGGAAATATATTGAAGAAAAGCTTGGCTTAAAAGACAAAAAAGGGCCGTTCAACATCGAATTGTTCGCAGGATCGCCCGACGACAACAACGCGCATTTCTTTTTTGACGGCGCCATGTCTGTTTTGAAGCCTTATATCGATTCGGGCAAATTAAAGGTATTGAGCGGCCAGACTTCATTTGAGCAAGGTGCGACGCTCAGGTGGGACGGCGCAACCGCACAATCCCGGATGGACAATTTGCTGAGCGCGCATTATACAAAAGCGAAGCTTGATGCGGTGCTTTCACCGTATGACGGGATCAGCATCGGAATCATTTCCTCTTTAAAAGGTGCGGGCTACGGATCGGACAAGAAGCCGCTGCCGGTTATGACGGGACAGGATGCGGAGCTTGCTTCCGTGAACTCGATCATTAAAGGGGAGCAGACCTCAACCATTTTCAAAGATACGAGAGAGCTGGCGAAAAAAGCCGTTGAGATGGCGACATCCGTCTTAAAAGGCGAAAAAGCGGAAGTCAATGACACAAAGACGTATGACAACGGAGAGAAGGTCGTTCCGTCCTATTTGCTTGAGCCGGTCGTCGTCGATAAAGAGAACTATAAAAAAGTGCTCGTTGACGGCGGTTACTATAAAGAATCGGAATTAGGGAAGTGATCCGATGTCCGATTGCATTTTGGAGATGAGAGGCATCACGAAGGAGTTTCCCGGCGTCAAAGCGCTCGACAATGTCCACCTCCGCGTTAAAGCGGGCGAAATCCATGCCCTCTGCGGTGAAAACGGGGCGGGCAAGTCGACTTTGATGAAGGTGCTGAGCGGTGTATATCCGTACGGTACGTATACGGGCGACATTTTGTATAAAGGGAAAGTATGCCAATTCAAAAATATTAAGCAAAGCGAGGAAGCGGGGATCGTCATCATCCACCAGGAGCTGGCGCTCGTCCCCCAGCTTTCCATTGCGGAAAATCTTTTTTTGGGCAATGAACAGGCGAGCCGCGGCGTCATCAATTGGCGAAAAACGAAGCTGGAAACGCTCGAGTTAATGAAAAAAGTCGGGCTTCATGAATCTCCGGATATGCTTGTTTCCCAAATCGGCGTCGGAAAGCAGCAGCTTGTTGAAATCGCCAAAGCGCTGGCAAAAAAGGTGCAGCTCTTGATTTTGGATGAACCGACTGCGGCTTTAAATGAAGCGGACAGCGAGAATCTGCTGCGGCTCTTACTCGAACTGAAAAAACAGGGGATCTCTTCAATTATGATTTCCCATAAATTAAATGAGGTTACGAACGTCGCAGATTCGATTACCGTGCTCCGAGACGGACAGACGATCGAAACGCTTGATGTGCAAAGCGGGCAATTGACCGAAAACCGGATCATCAGAGGCATGGTCGGCAGGGAGCTGCAAAACCGCTATCCTGCCAGAAGCGCCAAGATCGGGGACGTCATCTTTGAAGTGAAGGATTGGACAGTTCATCATCCTCTTCAACAGGACCGCAAAGTGGTAAACACGGCGGCCCTTTCCGTCAAAAGAGGCGAGATCGCAGGAATTGCCGGCTTGATGGGCTCCGGAAGGACGGAGCTGGCGATGAGCATCTTTGGAAGATCATACGGAAAAAACATCTCCGGCACAATCGAAAAAGACGGGCGGGAGCTTTACATCCGCCACCCTGAAGAAGCCATTAAAAACGGCATCGTCTATGTGACGGAGGACCGGAAAGGAAACGGTCTGATTCTGGATGACAGCATTAAAGAAAACATTACGCTGTCCAAACTGGAGAAGGTGTCGAGCCGATTGGTGATGGACGAGCGCCGCGAAAAACATGAAGCGGAGGATTTTCGCAGGAAATTGAACATCAAGACGCCCGACATCGGCCAGCGGACCGGAAATTTAAGCGGAGGCAACCAGCAGAAGGTCATGCTGAGCAAGTGGATTTTTGCGGAGCCTGACATTTTAATTTTGGATGAACCGACGCGCGGCATCGATGTCGGCGCCAAATACGAAATCTATGGCGTCATCAATCAGCTTGCCGAAGCAGGTAAAGCGGTTATTATGATTTCTTCGGAGCTTCCCGAGCTGCTGGGAATGTGCGACAGAATCTATACGATGTGTGAAGGGGAAATCACCGCTGAATTTTCCAAAGAAGAAGCTGATCAGGAGAAGCTGATGAAATATATGACCATCCGCATGAAGAGAGGGGGAGAGGCGTATGCAGACACCGGTGCAAACGGATAAAGACCGCGCTCAGCCCGGTTACTTTCAGCTGTTTCGCGACATGTATAAGCAGAACATCCGGAAATACAGCATGGTCATTGCGCTCGTGTTTATTATGCTGCTGTTTCAAATACTGACAGACGGAATTTTGCTGAGGCCGCTGAACATTACGAACTTGATTTTGCAAAACAGCTACATTCTCATTTTAGCCATCGGGATGATGCTCGTCATCATTACGGGACACATTGATTTATCAGTCGGTTCAGTCGCCGCTTTTGTCGGCGCCGTCTCCGCGATGATGATCATCGAAAACGATATGCCGCTGTTTGCGGCGGTCGTTCTGTCGTTGCTTCTGGGAGCGGCAATCGGCGCCTGGCAGGGATTTTGGATCGCTTATGTCAAGATTCCGGCCTTCATCGTGACGCTGGCGGGAATGCTATTGTTCAGAGGACTCACGATGATCGTGCTTGAGGGGAAATCGATCGCTCCATTTCCCGTGTCCTTTCAAAAAATGGCGTCCGGCTTTATCCCGGACTGGCTGAACGGAGGCGCGCTCCATATGACGACGATTGTCGCTGGAGCGGGAGTGTCGATTCTTTATCTCGTGTATCAGCTTCAGCAGAGAAACATGCAGAAGAAATTCCAATTTGACTTGCAGGGAAAAGGTCTGTTTGCAGTTAAGGTGTTTTTTATCATCGCCATTATCAACCTTTTTACCTACATTCTCGCGACGTACGAAGGCATACCTCTCATTTTGATCACATTGTTCATCTTAATCGCCGGGTATACATTCGTTATGAAAAAAACCGTCATCGGGCGGAGAATCTACGCAATCGGCGGCAATGAAAAAGCAGCCGAGCTTTCAGGAATCAAAACAAAACGGCTTACCTTTATGGTTTTCGTCAATATGGGCGTCTTAGCTGCTCTTTCCGGATTGATTTTTGCCGCCCGTTTAAACGCGGCCACTCCGAAAGCAGGAAACCTGTTTGAACTTGACGCCATTGCGGCCTGCTTCATCGGCGGTGCTTCAGCTTACGGCGGAATCGGCACGATCGGCGGGGCCATCATCGGCGGCCTTGTCATGGGGGTCATGAACAACGGTATGTCGCTGCTCGGTCTGGGCATTGACTGGCAGCAAGCAATTAAAGGCCTCGTCCTTCTGATTGCCGTTGCATTTGATATTTACAATAAGAATAAAACTTCTTAATTGATAAAGAAAAACCTGTTTTTGAACATCAAAAACAGGTTTTTTCATTATTGCTGGACTGAACGTCCTTCCTGATTCAGTGTGGGGTTTATTTTTTTAGGTTCCGGCAGCAGGATATTCAAAATGCTTGCTGCCGCCAAAATAACGATTGAAAGGTAGAAAGACAGGTTATAGTTGCCTGTTTGGCTGTACCAGACGCCGGGCAAATAAGCGCCGAGCGCCGAACCGAGCTGGTGGCTGAGGAACAGCCAGCCGAGAATGAACCCGACGGAGTACTGCCTGAAATACTGGGTTGCGAGCATTTGCGTCGGGGCGACGGTCGCAAAGTCGACCAAACCGAACAAAACCGCGAAGCAAAGCAGGAGGACCGAGTTGTGGCTCGACAACAAAATGACAAGCGACAGCGCCCTTACGGCATATAAAAAGCACAAAATTTTTCGGCTGCTCCAGCGGTCAGCGACGACGCCGGAAATCAAAATACCGATGATGTTAAACCCGGCCAGCAGGCTGACAGCGGCGCTTGTTACTTCGGTCGAAAACCCGTGGTCATGCGAAAAAGGGATAAGATGGGTATCCATTAACCCCGTCGTTGTAAATCCGCAAATGAAAAACGGCAAGACGAGGAACCAAAACGTTCTTTTGAGAAAAACGGCTTTGTATGGAATCTTTTTAGGCTGGGCGTCCGGCTCTTCTTTTATCTCGCCGCCCTGAGTGCCGCCGATCGGCTGTACATTTTTTTCCGAAGGATGATTCCGCAATAACAAGATGACGATCGGAAATACGATAACAGCTAAAAACAATCCGAGAACGATGACGGTCACTTGCCAGTTAAACCAGTGGATCAACATGAGCGATCCAGGGACAAGCAGCATCTGCCCCGCGCCGAATCCCGCTTCCATAATGCCGAATGCAAGCCCCCGCTTCTCATTGAACCAGTTGGTCACGATCACGGTCGATGCGACATTCGACGCACCGCCGACGCCGAGAGAAACGATGATGCCGTACAAAATAAACAGTTGCCACGGAGAAGTCACGAGATATGTAAAAAAGATGCTCAAGCCGACCAGAAGCGTGCTGAGAGATAAAATGATCCGCGGTCCGAACCGGTCGACAAGCCTGCCGATTACCGGCTGGGATACACCGTAGACAATGAAGCTCAGCATGGAAATAAGCGAAATCGTGCCCCTGTCCATTGAAAATTCCTCTTCCCAAGGCTGAATAAAGGCCCCGAAAGAAAGGCGCACTCCTTGAACGGCCAAAAGCGTCAAAAACGTCACAAAAACGATAATCCAGGCGTAGTGTATTTTCCGTTTCATAGATCCTCCATTTCGTCAGCCTAACTCGGCATCCCAGCGTTCTTCCCGGAGCCGCTGTCCCCATAATAAAGTCTCGTCTTTCACTTCCGTCAGTCTGAATCCGAATTTTTCATACAAAGGCCGCGCTTCAGCCATCGTACTTACCGTCCATAGAAAAATCCGCTCAAATTGATTGTCTTTACAATAATCGATGAGATGCTTCAAAAGGCGCGTGCCGACTCCCTGATGCCGAAAAGCGGCATCGACCAGAAACCATCTGAGCTGTACGGTTTTGCCGGGATGTTTGACGAGCCCGACGCATCCCGCAAACCTTCCGGCGCTCTCTGCGATCCAAATGTTTTCGATATCGGCATCAAATGTTTCGTGAAGGTAATCCAAAAATGAATCGTCCCAGCCGTGTGTCTCCGCATAAAACGCACGTTGTTTTTCGATCATTAGTTTGATATCGTCCGATATATAGTAATCTCTTATGGAAACGTCCGATTTTTCGGGCGGCAGGTGTTCCGACAATATGGATTCAATTGTATTCATCGCCTCCGTCAGCTTTTCCTGATGGGGGCCGTCGATATGCTTCAGCATGTATTCGATTTGCTGATTGGCTTTTGCCTCCAGCTTCTTATAAATGGATTCGCCGAAGCTTGTTAAATAGATATAGTGGTTGCGGCTGTCCTCCTCGCTTCTCTTTTTATAGACCATATTTTCCTTTTCGAACCGCTTCAGGATCCGGCTGACATAGCCCCGGTCCAGGCCGAGCGTATCTTGAATCAGCTTGGCTGTACAATCGGCCGTATTGTGAATTTCGAATAATATCCGGGTTTCCGTCAATGAAAAAGGGCTGTCATAAATATGTTCATTCAGAAAACCGAGCACATTTGTGTAGAATCGATTGAACTTTCTGAATTTTAATGTGATAGAATGATTGATTTCTGTCATCTCAAAACCTCTCTTTCTATAAATCGTTGCTTTAATCAATTATAATAAAATAGTTGATTTAGTCAAGTGTATGGAAATAAAGTTAAAAATGTTAATGATAGATTATATTTTACAAATAAAGAAAGATAAATTCAATCGCACAGGAAAATTCATCCACCAGGCAGGAAAGAGGGAAGAAAACAGAGTATATAATCTAACAACCTGTTTTTGTAAGCGTTTAATGTCTGTCTCCGCGTCATATGAAAACGAGGAAGAGAGGATGAAACTTTACGATGGTCAAACCGTATCCCCCGATCAGCCGGAAAGTTCCCCGACTATTGCATGGAGCCGATTACAACCCTGATCAATGGCTTAAATATCCGGACGTTTTAAAAGAAGATATCCGCCTGATGAAGCTGTCCCGCTGCAATGTGATGTCTGTCGGCATTTTCTCCTGGGTTTCGCTCGAGCCTGAAGAAGGAAGGTTTACATTTGATTGGCTCGATCAGGTTCTTGATACTTTCAAGGAAAACGGAATTTATGCGTTCTTGGCTACACCGAGCGGTGCCAGACCGGCTTGGATGTCCAAAAAGTATCCCGAGGTGCTGAGAACGGAGCGCAACCGGATCAGAAACCTTCACGGAAAGCGGCACAATCATTGCTATACGTCGCCTGTCTACCGCAGGAAAACGGCGATTATAAACGGAAGGCTTGCGGAGCGCTATGCGCATCACCCGGCTGTCATCGGCTGGCATATCTCCAATGAATACGGCGGAGAGTGTCATTGTGAACTTTGCCAAGATAAGTTCAGAGAGTGGCTGCTCGCGAAATATAAAACGCTGGACCGCCTTAACCATGCATGGTGGACATCGTTTTGGAGCCACACCTATACAGATTGGGACGAGATCGAGTCGCCGGCTCCGCACGGCGAGGATGCTGTTCACGGTTTGAATTTGGACTGGAAGCGTTTTGTCACGGATCAGACGGTTGATTTTTGCCGGCATGAAATTGCCCATGTCCGTTCTTTTAACCCCGACCTGCCCGTGACGACGAATTTTATGGGAACATACGCCGGATTGAATTATTGGAAGTTCGCCGACTTGCTTGATGTCATCTCGTGGGATTCTTATCCGGCATGGCACAACAGCCGGCAGGAAGACAGCCGGCTTGGAGCCGATATTGCTTTTGTTCATGATATCAATCGGTCTCTTAAAGGAGGTCGGCCGTTCATGCTGATGGAAAGTACGCCGAGCATGACGAACTGGCAGGACGTCAGCAAGCTGAAGCGACCCGGTATGCACGAATTGTCATCATTACAGGCAGTCGCTCACGGATCGGACACTGTTCAGTATTTTCAATGGCGGAAAAGCCGCGGCTCAAGCGAAAAGTTTCACGGGGCAGTCGTTGATCATGCGGGATCAGAGCATACGCGCGTTTTCCAGGAAGTAAAAAAACTTGGGGAAAAGCTCGAAAAACTTGAGGATGTCGCAGGAACGACAGTCGAACCCGAGGCCGCGATTATATTTGACTGGGAGAATCGCTGGGCCTTGGAAGACGCCCAAGGTCCGCGCAATATCGGCATGCATTATGAACGGACAGCCAAATCGTTTTATGAACCGTTTTGGCGTGAAGGTGTACCGGTTGATGTGATTCATATGGAGGCCGATTTCTCCCGCTATAAGCTTTTGGTCGCCCCGATGCTCTACATGCTGAAAGAAGGCACCGCCGAAAGGATTGAACAGTTCGTTCAAAACGGGGGTACATTTGTCGCCACTTATTGGTCGGGCATTGTCAATGAGAATGATCTTGTGTTCTTGGGAGGGTTTCCTGGAGGCTTAAGAAAAACGCTCGGCATTTGGTCTGAGGAGATCGATGCGCTTCATGACGGACAGAAAAATACGATTGTGATGGATGCAGATAACCGGCTCGGGTTAAGCGGGAGCTATGAAACCAGCGAGCTTTGCGACCTGATTCATTTAGAAGGAGCCGAAGCGCTCGCTCTGTACGGGGAAGATTTTTACGCGGGCCGGCCCGCGCTGACGGTCAATTTGTTCGGAGACGGGAAGGCCTACTATATCGCTTCAAGGAATGAGGCGGCGTTCCAAGAGGCGTTTATATCGAGGCTCATTGAAGAGTGCGGGATTGCCAAAGTGCTCGATACAGAGCTTCCGAAAGGTGTCACCGCCCAGCTCCGCACAGACGGCCGCCACGATTATATTTTCGTGATGAATTTTACAGCGGAAAACCGCACGGTCTCGCTTCCGGAAGAAACATATACGGACGTCTTAAAAGGAACCCGGAAAAAAGGCGCTCTCAAACTGGTTCCATACGGAACGAGCATTTTGCGGAGAAGCCGCAAAGCCTAGGAATCCTCATTCTTCAGGCCGACGCTTCGTGCAAAATGCAGCAGCGAGCAGGAAGATGACAGCTGAAGTATACGCCAACACACCTTGATCGAAAACGCAGAGAAGCACCACATTTGATAAAACCGCCAACATGATAAACACTACAGCATAAAGATTTAGACGCAATACCATCCCTCCATTAATTGTTATCTTAACATGAAGGGATGTGAAAAATCCGCGGGAAATACCCGCGGATCCGTCCTTATTTGGCTCGGTTTTTCAGTTTTCGGGGATCGACCTGATCATCGATATCAGGTTTGTCGTCCAGCGCGTCGGCGATTTTTTCCCAGGAGACAATTTTGAAGTTCTGATTGGCCGGTTGTCCATTTTCCGTATTTTCGCCGTCTTGGGCGACAAAGATGCCGTATGGATATGTTTTGCCGAGGCCGAAGCCGATGACGTCGATTCCATCGGTATCGCTTGTCCCGTCGATTTCTTTGCCGTCCTCAATTGAAAAAGCAGTGACGTAGTCGTTTTTCCCGCGCCGGTCATAGATGGCATAGCGGTTATCGCCCTGACTGGACGCGATCAAATACCCTTCTCCGTCTTCTCCGTAGTAAATCGTCAGCCCTTCAATATCAGAAGTTAGATGCGGTCCGTCGGCACGATCGACGATTTTTCCTTTATCTCCGCCGTCCGGCTCGGCGCTGAAAGACCAAATCGCAACGTCTTCTTCGGCGATGTACATTTTGCCGTATTCATCATCTGCCGCAAGCCCTTCTGTTTGAGAGCTCATTTTGAATGAGCGGACCTTTTTGCCCTCGACTTGTCCTTTTCCGTTGTCAAACAGTTCATATTGCTCGAATTCTCCGTTCTTTCCGGTCACCATGGCGTAGAACTTGCCGGTTTTCTGGCTGTGATACAGGCTGAAGCCATATACCTCCTGGATATCGGTTTGAATAGGTTTTTGAGGATTGACGATATTCTTCAGCTTGCTTTTTTCGCCGTCAAAGGCGTAAATTTCAACCGTGTTTTTGCCGTCTGACCGGTTTGAGGCCCCGGCAATATCAATTTTTTTGCCATCGAGCGGAAAATTGTAGCGCAGGTCGACATTGTTTAATTTGCCAAACGGATAGGCCGCAAGCTGTTTTCCCTTCAAATCATAGACGATTAAGCCCGACTTTTTGTTTGTGGTGATGAGCCTGCTTTTTTCAGGCTGCTTCGGATGAACCCAAATCGCCGGGTCATCTGCCGCGTCGTCAGGGGTATCCACCGGCTCTGTCTCTGCATCGGCAGTCACCGTGAATTCTTTGTGAGCCGCAGCTTCGTTATGGGGGAGACTGCTCCATGAGGGAGACCATAAGGATGCTGCGAGTGTTGATAAAGCGAGCGTTTTGTAAAAGTTCATATATTAACCTCCTTTTCATAACATTTATCCTAGCAAACCAATGAAAATTATCATTTGAGGGTATGTAAACTTTTGTTAAAAGTGATGGCTAAAAAAGACCGCCGATACTCTAGAGTACGAAACCCAAAGAAAACCCCCGGAATTTTTTCCGGGGGCTGCCTTTAACATCGCTATCTCTCAATGAATCGGAATGTATATCTCAAACGCAAGTTCGTTTAAATCCCCATCCATCGGGTAAAATTCCAATTGTGTAAAAGCGTCACAATTTAAACGAAGACCTTGATCTTTGATCCATTGATATACTTTTTGATAAGTCACTTCAGGCCGCTCATGCTGCGGATGCCTTGTCTGAGCATATGTTAGAGCGGGCGCCTGATAGCTGATCATTCCTTCCGGAAGGGTTTCAGGGAGGTTCTCCGTCTCCATTAATATATAAAAAGTGAATTCCCCTTCGCCGTGATGATCCGATATGGCCCACATGCCGCTGTCTTCTTGAACACCGACTATTTCTCCGCGCCGGTCTTTCAGCTGCTGAATGACGCCGTGGAGCTTTTTCGCCCGGGCTTCTTCGAATGAAACGGTTTGTGAAAAGCCAACACCGGCAAATCCGGGCTTTGCTGTCTTTTTGATCTCCAAATTTTATC
The DNA here is from genome assembly GCF_054161455.1 of Bacillus sp. PK6-026. NCBI lineage: Bacteria > Bacillati > Bacillota > Bacilli > Caryophanales > Bacillaceae > Bacillus > Bacillus sp. PK6-026. The sequence goes on from NZ_CP096418.1 coordinate 452,435, forward strand.
CTCCCATCCTGCACCGATTGGTTATTCAGTTATTCGCTGGACAAGAAGCAAATCCTTCAGAAAAGGAGTATCGCCTGTTGCTTTTTAATTGACACCCTTCATAAATTTCTGAATTTTCGGTGACAGCAACATCAAAATGATTCCGAGCAGGATGGATACACCGCCGATGACTCCGAAGTAGGCGATCTCTGTATCAGCGCTGTAAAATCTGACGATCTGTGCATTGATAGCCTGTGCAGAAGCGTTTGACAGGAACCACAGGCTCATCGTCTGCGCTGAGAATGCCGCAGGAGCCAGCTTTGACGTTGCGGATAGCCCGACTGGAGACAAGCACAATTCCCCTAGAACGACGATCAGGAAGCTGAGCACAAGCCACATTGGATTGGCAAGTGATTCAGTGCCGTTGATATAAGCAGGGAAAATCATGACGACAAATGAAAGTCCGGCTAAAATCAAGCCGAGTGAAAATTTCGTCGGCGTTGACGGCTGACGGTTGCCGAGCCTCATCCAAATCCATGCGAAAACCGGTGCAAGCACAACGATGAACAACGGATTCAGCGACTGGAACCAAGATGAGTGCAATTGGACACCTAAAAATTCTAAATGAGTGCGTTTATCTGCATAGGTGGCTAAAATATTGGCGCCTTGTTCCTGAATCGCCCAAAACATCATCGATGCGACAAACAGCGGAATGTAAGCTGTGAGACGGGAACGTTCATCACTCGTCGTTTTGGAGCTTTTAAACATAACGATGAAATAAATCAGCGGGATCAAAATACCGAGACAGCTGACAATCATCGTAAACAGCTCGATTGTCATCCAGCCCATAAAGACGGAATAGCCAAAGATGGCAGCGATCACCAAAACACCAATTCCAATCCGTCCGAACACCATTTTTCTTTCAGCGGGTGTCAGCGGATTCGGTACCGTTCTTCCGGCAGGTCCGAGGTTTTTCTTCCGTGTCGCCAAATAGGTCAGCAGCCCGAACAGCATGCCGATGGCAGCAAGGCTGAAGCCGAGATGGTAGTTGTATGTCTGGCCGACTGTGCCGACGATAATCGGCGCGAGAAATCCGCCAAGGTTGATCCCCATATAAAAGATGCTGAAACCTGAATCGCGGCGGGTGTCTTCAGGGCTGTATAACTCGCCGACAACGCTTGATACGTTTGGTTTTAAAAGGCCTGTCCCAATGATGATCAAGAACATGCTGATGAAAAACGCGGGGACGCTTCCCGGGAATGACAAAAGAATGTGTCCGAACATAATGAGCACGCCGCCGTAAAACACGGTGTTTGCAGTTCCGAGGAGCCTGTCCGCTATCCAGCCTCCGATAATGCCGGACATATAGACGAGGGAACCGTATACGGCCATAATCGAGTTCGCTGTGGTTTGATCAAACCCAAGGCCGCCTTTTGTCACCTCTGTATACAAATAGTAGATAAGGATGGCTCTCATACCGTAGTATGAAAAACGCTCCCAAAATTCAGTGAAGAATAAAGTGAAGAGTCCGCGGGGATGTCCAAAAAACCCCTTTTGCGGAATGTTTTGAAAAGTTTCTTTTTGATGGTTTGACATTCGCAATACTCCTTCTCTTTCTATGTCTATTATAAAAATCATATTCTTATATAATGTTCGTGTCAATACACCTTCAATCGATTTGAATTTTTGATCGCTAATGCAACAAGTTGTGAAGCGCTTTACAAGCGGATAGTAAAAACTTTTGGAAAAAAAATTAGATGAAAAGATTTTTTAATAAAATTTTACCTATCTTATGTACAAGCGGATTTTACTAGATTGGCATATATATATCGGAAACCGTTTTACAAAAGGAGGCTGAAAACAGCGTGCAGCAGCAACCTGAGGAAATGAGAATGACAGTGGTTGACGCGACAAAGTTCGGTGCTGTCGGCGACGGCAAAACAGACTCCACAAATGCGATCAACGAATGTTTGGCGTGGACAAAGTCGATGGGATACAACACGGTATGGATACCGAACGGCACGTACCTGATTGACGGGACGAAAAACAGCGACCCGCGTGCTCCGTTTCGCGGAGCCGGCATCAATGTTCCGGGCAATATTGAAATTTTGATGGACGCGGAGACCGTCATCAAGGTAAAACCGAACAGCTCATGGGGATACGCTGCTTTTTATATAGGCGGAACATCCAATGTGAAAATATCCGGAGGCAGCATCATTGGGGAAAGGGATGAACACACATATACAACGGCGCCGAGACCGACCCATGAATGGGGATTCGGAATTTGTATCGAAGGGGCGTCAAATGTCGTTATTGAACATGTGAGAATAGCCGATTTTACAGGAGACGGAATCATTATCAGCAACGGAGGAGACGGCTATAAGCCGTCAAAGCGTATTAAGGTAACCAATTGTGAAATCAGGCGCTCCAGAAGAAATAATTTGTCGATCACAGGGTGCGACAATGTTCTTGTTGAAGGATGCGAAATTGCAGATGCGGGGACAGGCAACGGCACGGCTCCCCGTTTTGGGATTGATATAGAAGGCTACAGTGAAGGAAACATCGTCTATGAAGAACCCGTTAATGTCATCATCCGAAACAACGTGTTAAAGGGCAATGTCAACAATGCCATTTCCAATTTCAACGGCACTTCTGTCATCATCGAAGGCAATATCGCAGACGGTACCATTTCATACGGATACGGGACGAGTACGACGATTGCAAACAATATCATCAAGAAAAACCCCGAATCCACCGGACAGAGCATCGGAATTAACGGCCTCGGTGTAGGGGCTTTGGAAGCAAGAAGCGATGCCGTTATAAAGGGGAATTTGATTTCGGGTTTTACGACAGGCATCGATATCCGCGGAAAAAGCGTTTTTGCCACGGGAAATCAAATCCGTGATTTTGTAAATGCCGGAATTCTTGCTTATCAAGCGTCGCAAATCTTCATTGAAGGGAATAATATCGAAAACGACGTGCCTGAGCAAAGATCCGGCACCGCTCTCAGCATCACGCAATCAGACAATGTAACGTTTTCCGGCAATCAGATCGCAAATGTCGTACTTGCGGTCAGGAGCACAGGCAATGACGTCCAAATAAAGGATAACGTCATCAAGCAATTCTCCAGAGGCATCTGGATATCGCAAGGTAATGCTGTGATAGAAGGAAACTTTATTTCGCCGGCCGGCTTTCAAACGGTGCCGGAGTCATATGCCGTATCCGTCACAAATACGGCTTCTGCAGTCATTCGGAAAAACACCTTCACCCGCTTCAGAAACTTTCCAATATACTGCTCGACAAATGAGCATACAAAAATTATCGGAAACGACATCGAAGATTCACCGCTGATTGTCACGCTGTATCTCACCCGCGGAACCCACGAGATTATTGGCAATACGATCACGCTCGGCAGGCCGTCCTTGCCGGCTATCCTCATTTATCTCGACCAATCGTCGAACTCGGCGATCCTCGACAACACGCTCCGCAGCAATACCGCTGCAAGAGTGACGGCAATTCAAACCAATACGTCCAGGCAAACGCTGATCATCGGCAATGCGGTTGTAAAAGGTATGATCCATTCCCACGAGACAGATACGGTTCATGGAAATATTGAAGTTTAAGCTCCCTTTTGATAGGGAGCTTTTTATGTCCTTTTTTTCTTCTTGCGGAAGTTCGCCGAGGCTTCGAGAAAAATGATAAACAAAAATAAAAGGATCATGATCCACTCGCCTACCTCTAAGATGGCAAACGTCAGGGAGTTTATTACGGCTCTTTGCAAGGTCATGCCTTGAAATACATCAAGCATGACAGCAAAAGTCTCTAAGGAAACAAATAATAAAAGCCCGATTCCGATCAGTTTCAACTTTTCACCACTCTCCGTTCCCCGTTATTTTTTCTCTTTTCATAAAGCACTATTCCCCCGGGAATAGTATAAATGTGCTTTTGCAAGGAAAAATATGAAAAACGAAAAGGGGATTCTGACAGCCATGCCATTCTTTTTTAAAGGTCGTCATCAAAAGGATAACAAACAAGAATCTCTTATGAGCGGAGATAAAAACCCGGAAACCATAAAAGTATCCGGGTTTGTGCGTCCCTTGCTTGCCGAAAACCTGAGCGTGATTAAAGAAATAACCGGAAACAGCGCAGATGTCGTCATCCGCAAATTAAAAACGGGCGCTGACGAGAAAATCGAATTGGCCGTCGTTTATGTCGGCGGCATTACAGATGAGAAAGCCATCCATGACTTTTTGCTGGAATCGATCATGAGCTCTGAAGAATTAGCGAAAAAGGAGTACGGACGGGATGTTCTTGAGACGATTGCAGGTGATGCCGTTGCGCTGGGCGGTGTCGAAAAAGAAAAGCGATTGGACAAGATGCTTGAATCGTTGATGGCAGGGGATACGATCATTTTGGCCGAGGGAACGGAAACAGCGGTTATTACGACCACGAAAGGCGGGGAAAAGCGTTCGATCAAGGAGCCTGAAAATCAGCAAGCATTCCGCGGTTCACGTGAGGGATTTATCGAATCTCTCGACACGAATATTTCTTTGGTGCGCCGAATCATTAAAAACCCGAATCTTTGGGTTGAAAAAATGACGATGGGAAGCGTCACAAAAACCGATGTGGCGATCATGTATATCAACGGGGTGTGCGACCCGAAAACGGTGAAAGAAGTCAAAAAAAGGATGGCTGGCATTGAGATCGACAGCATCCTTGAATCGGGGTATATTGAACAGTTTATTGAAGACGCTGTGTTTACGACCTTTCCAACGATATATCATACCGAAAGGCCGGACATGGTCGCAGGGAATCTGCTTGAAGGAAGAATCGCCATCTTTGTTGACGGTACACCGTTTGTCCTGCTTGTCCCTGCCGTTTTTATTCAATTTTTTCAATCTGTTGAGGATTACTATTCACGCTTTGACATTGCGACGTTCATCCGCTTTTTACGCGTGTTGATCTTTTTTATTTCGCTTATTGCACCTGCCGTCTACGTCGGTGCGACGACGTTTCACCAGGAAATGATCCCGACAGAGCTTTTGATCGTAATTGCCGCGCAGCGTGAAATCGTGCCGTTCCCGGCTGTGGTGGAAGCGCTGATCATGGAAATTTCGTTTGAAATTTTGCGAGAGGCGGGCATCCGGCTTCCGAAAGCGATAGGTTCTGCCGTTTCGATTGTGGGAGCCATCGTCATTGGACAGGCGGCTGTTCAGGCGGGGATTGTGTCGCCGGCGATGGTCATCGTCGTAGCGATCACAGCGATTTCAAGTTTTGCCACACCTTCCTTCGCCATGGCGATATCCGCCCGGCTGGTTCGGTTTTTCTTCATATTAGCCGCGGCGACGACGGGTTTTTACGGCATTATTCTTGGACTGATCATTATGTTTGTCCATTTATGCAGCCTCCGTTCGTTCGGTGTTCCATATATGACTCCTTTTGCGCCGTTTATTCTGAAAAACTGGGGCGACTCCATCGTTCGTTTGCCTTGGTGGACACATGAGAAGCGGCCTGAACTGATCGGCAATGACAATAAGGTGCGTCAAGGAGAATACCAGAAACCTAATCCGCCGGAATCAGGCGATATGAAGACAAAACAAGAAGATGGTGATCCAAATGAAACGAAGCCTTAAGATTGTGCTCCTGCTGGCCGCCATTGTTCTTCTTCAAGGATGCTGGGATAAAAGAGAACTGACAGATTTGCTGCTGATCACTGCCATTGGTATTGATAAAGGTAAAAATACAGATTACGAATTAAGCTATCAGATCGTCAATCCGATCAATGTGACAGGAGGCCTTCAAGGCGGACAGGGAGGAGACAGGCCGCCGGTTTCAAGCTATTCTGTGACGGGCAATAATCTGACGGAAATGAGCAGGCACGCGTCGGCGAAAATGTCGAGGGAAATTTATTACTCCCACACGAACCTCGTGGTTGTTGATGAAAAACTCGCCAAGGAAGAAGGCTTGATTAAAATTCTTGATGTTCTTGACCGGGACACCGATTTTCGTTCAACGGCGACGATTATTATTTCCCGCGGCCAAAAAGCGAAAACATTCATCCGGACGCTGACGCCGATCGATAAGATCCCGTCAAATAAAGTAAACAAAACACTGCAATTTACTGAAGAGCATTTGGGAGAACATATGAAGACGAGCGTGCAGGATGTCATCAAGTGCTTGACATCGAAGGCAAAGCACCCGATTATTACTTCTTTTAAAGTATCCGGAAACAAGGAGAAGGGTGAAAAGATGGAAAACGTGCAGTCTACATCTCCTGAGGCAATAGTCGAAGCGGACGGGCTGGCAGTCATTAAAGAGGGCAAGCTCGTCAACTGGCTTGAAGGCAAAACCGCGCGGGGCGTTTTATGGCTGCGCAATAAAATCAGCAGAACGTATTTGACAACTACATTGAATCACGAAAAAGACGCCGTCACATTTGATGTCATCCGCCAAAAAACAAAAATCAGATCACATCTTAAAAACGGCAAACCGGCGATTTCGGTTGAAGTAGACATGGAAGGGGACATCGGCGAAACCACTGTGCCGATTCACCTGGATGATCCAAAAGTGCTGAGCGACATCGAAAGGAAGGTGGCAAAGGAGCTGAAAAATGAATTGCAGAATACCATTGACGTTGTTAAGCGAAACAAGACGGATGTTCTGCAATTCGGTGACGTTGTGTATCGCAACCACCCAAAAGTGTGGGAAAAGATGGAGGGCGAATGGAGCAATCGGTATTTTCCTGATACAGATGTCGACATTACGGTTAACGCATATGTACGGAGAACAGGTTTAAGGAACAACCCGAACATTTTGAATCATCACGAAGGGCGTTCTTGAATGAAAGAGAGAGGAGGGCTTTAAATGGAGAAAGCAAAAATCAGTGCTGCACAGTTGTTCGTGCTGATTGTTCTGTTTGAACTCAGCAGCTCTCTGCTGATTTTTCCAGGACAATCTGCCGAACAGGACGCCTGGATGGCGATCTTGTTCGGAACAGTCGGAGGGCTGGCTTTGTTTATGATGCACCACTTTTTCTACCAGGTGAATCCCGACGCCTCTCCCTATGAAACGCTGATGAGTATTTTTGGAAAACCGGTTGGCTGGGGCCTGTCTTTTATCTACATTGTTTATTATAGTTATATTGCGGCAAGGGTTTTGCGCGATTTTGGCGAAATGCTGCTGACGTCGGCTTATCCGAACACGCCGATTATCTTCGCGAATGGTTTGTTGATTGCAGTTTGTATTTTTACCGTGAGGAAAGGAATCGAAGTCCTGGCCCGTTCAGGCGAGCTGCTGTTTGGCATCATGTTTTGGCTCGCTGTCATAGGCCTCATCTTAATTGTTTCGTCAGGCTTGATTAAACCGAAAGAGCTTTTGCCTATTTTTGGAAACGGACCCGGTCCGATGTTCCATGCCGTGTTCACGCAAACGCTGTATTTTCCGTTTGGAGAAATTATCGTCTTTACATTGATCCTGCCGTATTTAAAAGAAAAGAAACAGGCAAAAAAAGCGGGGCTGTTGGGAATCGCCATCAGCGGCATCATCCTGGCTTTTAATGTGGCATTGAACATCAGCGTGCTTGGCGTCGACCTCAATATGAGGTCGCGCTTCCCATTGCTGAGTACGATCCAGACGATTCAAGTCGCTGAATTTCTGGACAGGCTTGATGTATTTTTCATGCTCGTGTTGGTAATTGGCGGTTTTTTTAAGATGAGCATTTTCATGTATGCCGTAACCGAAGGCGTGACCGTCTTATTCAAGCTTAAAAACCCCTCCAAAATTGTTCATGTCATCGGCATTATTATTTTGATTTTATCCGTCTCCATTGCCAGCAATATTTCGGAGCATGTAAAAGAAGGAATCGAGTTTGTTCCTTTATATGTCCATTTGCCGATGCAGGTGATCCTTCCTGCTTTTATTTGCCTGGTCGCTTATGCGAAAATGAAAAAAAATAAAAAAAAGACCGTGTAATGGATTGACCCCGCCCTTAGGGCACCCTTTAACATGACAGACGAGGTGAGGTTTGATGCTCTATACGGTAAAAGAAGTGGCTCGCTTGGCGAATATCACGGTCAAAACGCTGTACCACTACCATAAAATCGGACTTTTATGCCCCGCGGAGGTGACGGATGCCGGCTACCGCCTTTACGGGGTAAAAGAGCTGGAACGGCTGCAGCATATCTTGTTTTATCGGGAGCTCGAATTTCCGCTCAAGGAAATTAAGCAAATACTGGACGGCGAAGCTGATCGACTGACGATTTTATCTGAGCAGAAACGTCTTTTTACTGCCCGTTTGGACAGGATAAAACAGCTTATTTCTACGATCGATCTCTCGATTCAGCAGGCCGGGAAAGGAGAAGCAATGGATCAATCAAGCATGTTTAAAGGGTTTTCAAGCAGCAGGGAATGGGAGGACGCACTCGCTGAACAGAACCGCTATTTGAAGGAGGCGTATGATGTCGATTTGCTGAGAGGAGAACCGGTCATCGCGGAAGAAATGAATGAAAAAGCTGAAGAGGCAGCCCGTTTTATGAATGGAATGGCCGAAGCGCTCAGAGATGGAGTCAAACACGACCATGAACAAGTAAAGACTGCCATTAAACGGCACCTTAAGTTTTTGGGGATCACGCCCGGCGATTTTCAGACGCAGACACGCTTTTTTATCGAAGATGATTTTCATCGCGGGATGCTTGAAAATCAGCAAACCGGCCTATCGTATTATTTGGCGGCGGCTGCAGAAGCTTTTGCTTCATCATAAAAGAAGGGGAACGGCTCATGCCGTTCCCCTTATCCTGCTGATCTGCGGTTTTTGACGGTAAAGCCGCCTCTTGAAAGCCGGATGTTGACGTCGGATACCTTTGCGATCTGTTCGTCATGGGTGACCATGATGACGCATTTGTTTTCTTGGTGGGCAAGGTTTTGGAAGAGCCGGACGATGTCCTTTGATGTATTTTCATCCAAGTTGCCGGTCGGTTCATCGGCGACGATTAAGTCCGTGTCACAGCAGAACGCTCTGATGATGGAGACACGCTGCTGCTGCCCGCCGCTTAATGTCAATACTTTCTGTCTGGCCTGCTTTTCGCCGATGCCGACTTTTTCGAGCATCTCCAAAGCGTATTGTTCTTTGTTTTTGACCTGAGATCCGGTAATTTCCATGGCTGACGTGATATTTTGGAGAGCCGTCATATACGGGAGCAGGTTATAGGACTGAAAGACGATCGATACATATTGATTGCGGAAGCTGGTCAGCCCGATTTTTGAAATGTTTTCTCCTTTATACAGGATGTCTCCCTCTTTTGGTACATCAAGTCCGCCTGCCAGCGATAAAAAGGTGGTTTTGCCGGAGCCGGAAGTCCCGACAATCGTATACAAAAGCCCTTGGCTGAATTGAATGCTGATCTCTTCGAAAAGAGGCTGATCCTGATTTTTATACCAATAGCCGACATTCTGAAATTCTAAAATAGTGCCCATGATCTTCACTTCTTTCTATTCTTGTTTTGTTAAAATCGTTTTCGGATGGAGCCTTAAAACAGATATTGACGGAAGGAGCGTCGCGAACAGCGCGATTAAAAGGCCGATGCCGCCGAGTGCCATCAAGTTCCCGAAGGATACTTGAATGTCAAGCTGATCAATGGCTGAGACTTGGGCGGTCCTTTGTCCGAAGAAGCCTCCGCCGCCAAGGCCCATCATTCCGCCTGCAGACTGGCCAGCTGACGTTTGTTCGATTTGCTGGCTCAAGAGCTGGTTCCCGATTTGTCCGGCAATCAAGCTGCCGGTTAATGCTGAGATGCCGATGGCAAGCACTGCGATCATTAAGATTTCGGTCAAAAACTGTCCGATGAGTTTCCAGCGTTTTTCACCGATCGCCATCAGAACGCCCATTTCGTATTTTCTCTCCCTGATTGACATCATGACGATCAGTCCGAGGATCACCGCTCCGGCGATCGTGACGAGATAGACGACATTTTTCGAGAAGGACGCGACATTTTCAATCGGGCCGACCATCTGCTGGTACAACTGATCATTGGCATCCAATGTGAATGTATCCAAATCAATGCCTGTTTTCTTGGCAGCCGCAATGAAAGTGTCGATGTTGGAGGCGTCGTCCATATTGTAGACCGCTTCATCAATCGCGTTTTTATAATCGTCGCCTTTTAAGGCCGATGCCGCCGTATATGGTGTGTAGATTTTGTTATAAGGGTTTAAAAAGGCAAAGTTTTGCGCTTGATTGTCTCCGGATGAAGTCGTTTGATAGATTCCGACGATTTTCAAATTGATCGTTGTAGCTTCATCGCTGCTCGCTTTGACTTTGATCGTATCGCCGACTTTCAGAGCGTTTTCTTCGGCAAGCGTTTCTTCAATCACGGCGACTTTTTTATTCACATCATCCTTTGTTAAAGCACGGCCTTCCGTGATCTTGGACGTCCCGTTGGAAAATTCGTCGACAAGGGCTGTGCTTGTCACACCTTCGATTGATACGTCAGCCTGCATCATTTGCCGGCCGCCCTGTTCATTGCCGCCCGGTCCGGCCGGCTGCTCGCTGTTTGAGGCCGAAGAATCCTCGTCACCGCTTTCGATCGGATCGAAATTGTCCGCTAAAGCAGACGTAGAGGAGATGTAGTTATAGCTTTTGACATGGTCAAGGCCCGCAAGCTTCTCGGCTGATTTAACAGAAACGGGGGTCGATTCAAACCTTTTCCGTTCTCCTGATTCCTGCTGTTCTTTCATCATTTTTTCCCTGTCAACTTTGAGCGTGACGCTGCCTCCAAGCTGCTCCCTTGCCAGTTCGCTCGATTTCACGGCCGCCGACTGGATCGTAATTCCTGTCAGCACGAGCACGCAAATCATCGTGAAAACAAACAATTGTAAAAGTGTTTTTCCTTTTTTCGCTTTCATGCTCCAAAAGGCTCGTTTGAAAAAATTCATAACGCGTGATTCCTCCGTATCTATTTCATTTATTATGGCTGCGAAGTCAAACGGCAGCAGGACTTTTGCCTTATGCTTGATTTCATCTTAGCCGCTACTTATGAATAAATTATGACCAAACTGTTGCCAGTCCTTTAAATGTTCATAATGGAATTGAGAAATGGCTGAGCCCTGTGTAAAATGAATCTAACGTTTGTCTAGCGGAGGCATATTGACGATGAAAATATTAATGATTGAGGATAATTTAAGCGTATGTACAATGACAGAAATGTTTTTTGCAAAAGAAGGATTTGAAACAGAGTTCGTCCATGACGGACTTGAAGGATATAACCGTTTTAAATCGGATGATTGGGATTTGTTGATCATCGATATCATGCTGCCGTCCATGGACGGGGTCACGATCTGCAAAAAGGTCAGGGAAGAGAGCACGGTTCCGATTATTATGCTGACGGCAAAAGATACGGAATCAGACCAGGTGCTCGGTTTTGAGCTCGGAGCTGATGATTATGTGACAAAGCCGTTCAGCCCTTTGGCGCTTGTGGCGAGAATCAAAGCGGTGAGCCGGAGGTATCAAAGCGCCGGCCGGCAGGATTCCGCTGACAGCGACTCGCTTGAAACGGAACATTTTAAAATCAATAAAAAAACGAGAGAAGTGTTTTTGGACGGCGTTCAAATTCAAAATTTGACGCCTAAGGAGTTCGATTTATTGTATTACCTGGTGCAAAGTCCAAAACAGGTTTTCTCAAGGGAGCAGCTGCTTGAGCAGGTTTGGGGATATCAATTCTACGGAGACGAGCGGACGGTTGATGTTCATATTAAAAGGCTGAGAAAAAAGCTTGGCAGCGACTCGCGGCCGTTTCTTTATACCGTATGGGGAGTAGGGTACAAGTTCGATGAAGATTAAGTATCTCTATCAGCTGCTGGCCAGTCACATCACTATATTAATCATGGCTTTTCTCATTACCGGGGCGCTGTTTTCCCACTTTGTCAAAGACTTTGCATACGAAAGCAAAGTCGATGAGCTGTCTTCATACGGCTATCGAATCATGGGCGAAATGGAGATGCGGCCAAAAGGCGCGCCGGCCATTATGAAGCCGTTTGAGGAAATTTTGCGAAGCAGGAAGATCAGCTTCTTTCTTTTTAATGAAAAGAAAGAGGTCTTGATGACGCCGGCCGATTTGCGGCCGCGAAAGCTGCTGCTCAGTGATGAAGAATGGAAAGAGCTTAAAGATGGAAAGGCCGTGGTCGTCAAAACCGATTTTAACCGTTTTAATGAGGAAGTATCGGTTGTGGCGCTGCCCAACATCGTCAACAATGAATTTCAGGGAGGCATTCTGCTGACCGCTCCGATCAGCGGGACCGAGGAAATGATCAGCGACATGAACCGCTTTATGCTCTTTACGGCGGCGGGTGTTATCTTAGTCGCTATTCTTCTAAGCTGGCTGACGTCCAAATTCCATGTCGCCCGCATTCAGAAGCTCCGCGATGCAACGAAAAAAGTCGCCGCCGGAGATTATGACATCCATATCGAAAACCGCAATAAGGATGAGATCGGTGATTTGGGCGACGATTTTAACATTATGGCTCGCAAGTTAAAAAGCTCAAGTGAAGAAATCGACCGGCTTGAAAAGCGAAGAAGGCAGTTTATCACTGACGTCTCACATGAGCTGAAGACGCCGCTGACGACGATCAGCGGTTTAGTGGAAGGGATGAACAGCCAGACGATACCCGAAGATCAGCAGGATAAATGTATGAAGCTGATTACGGAGGAGACAAAAAGGCTGATTCGCCTCGTCAACGAAAACCTTGATTATGAAAAAATCCGTTCCAATCAGATTACACTGCAAAAACTGCATTATCCGCTGATCGAAGTGTTTGAAATCATTAAAGAGCAGCTGGCGCTTCAGGCTGAGGAGAAACAGAATCAGCTGATCCTCGATGTGGAGGATCATGTGATGGTCAATGCCGATTACGACCGGCTCATCCAGATACTCGTCAATATTACGAAAAACAGTATTCAATTCACAACGAACGGAACCGTTTGGCTGAGAGGCCGGGAAGACTATAAGGAGACGGTGATCGAAATAGAGGATACCGGAATCGGCATTGATGAAAAGGATATTGAAAACATTTGGGATCGTTTTTATAAAGCAGATTTATCACGGACGAACACCCCTTACGGAGAATACGGGCTGGGGCTGTCGATCGTCAGACAGCTCGTCGCCCTGCACAACGGTACGGTAGAGATTGAAAGTGAGAAAAACAAAGGAACAAAATTTATCATCCGTCTGCCGCTGACAGCGAGAGATGATGATGAATAGAAACCCGCCAGACAGCGTCTGGCGGGTTTTGTTAATCTTTAATTTTGAATTTCTGGATCAGGTGCTGCAGCTCTTCGGCGTTTTGCGCGAGGATCTGTGATGCGGCGGCGATTTCTTCCATTGAAGCAAGCTGCTCCTGAGTTGCCGCACTAACCGTTTGCGTGCCTCCCGCTGCTGTTTCGGCTACTTCTTTGACGCCGGAAATGGCGGTTTCGATTTCGCTTGCGCCGGCTGTCAGGTTTTTCACCAAGTTTGTCACGTCATTGATCTGTGTGACGACCTCCGTAATCGAGTTTTCGATTTTTTGGAAAGCGCCTCCCGCTTCATGAACGACGACAAGTCCTTCTTTGACTTCGCCGGTTGCCGAAATGACCGAGTTCATTGTCTGCTTCGTATCGTTTTGAATGATCGTAATCAATCTTGTAATCTGTTCTGCTGAGCGGGCCGATTGCTCGGCTAATTTCCTGACTTCATCCGCGACGACGGCAAAGCCTTTTCCTTGTTCTCCCGCCCGGGCTGCTTCAATGGCCGCGTTTAAAGCAAGCAGGTTTGTTTGTTCGGCGATGCTCGTAATCACTTCGGTAATATTTCCGATCTCATTGGAACGCTCTGTTAAATGTTTAAATGCTTCTGAGAGAGAGACGACCGTTTCATTAATAGACTTCATTTGAGTGCTCACTTTATCAATGGCTTTCGTGCCTTCAAGCGACATCTTCGCCGTCTGGTCAGCGGTGGCGGCCGCTTTTTCGGCATTTGAAGAAATTCTTCCGGCAAACTCGGTCATTCCCATAATAACGGTTCTGCTGTTTTCAACGCTTTCCACCTGCTGATCGGAGCCTACTGCAAGCTCCTGGATCGTTGTTGAGATGTATTCGCTCGCCTTTGTGCTTTCATCCGCACTGGCGCTCAGCTCTTGTGATGAAGAAGCAACTTGGTGCGACGTTTCGCCGACCGTTTCAATGATCGAACGGACGCCTCCTACCATTTTGTTAAATGATGATGTCAGCAATCCCAATTCATCTTTCGATTGATATGTTCCTTTGACAGTAAAATCGCCTTGCTCGGTTTCTGCGAACAGCGCCTGAATGTCTTTGATCGGCTTTGTGATCAGCCTTGTCATTAAGAGGCCGATCGAGATGGATAAAACAAGCGCTGCAGCAATGACAATGATGAGAAGCGTGATGATTGAACCGGCTTCTTTAGAATCCTGCTGATAGATTGTTTTGGCGTTATCAGCATTTAAGGTTTGAATGTCTTCAATGAGCTGGTTGACCGTTTCTCTTTGAGGCTCCATCTTTTTTAGATAGACGTCATATGCTTTATCATTTTCGTTCTTCACCGCCAAGCTGAGCATCTCGCTGCTGATATCTTGCAATTTCTTGTATTCGGTTTTGAAATTTTCGTATTTTTTAGAGACGTTGTCCATTAATTTCAGCTGATCGATTTTTTCCATTAAGGTGCTGTTTTCTTCGTTTTTTTCCTTAATGTGTTTTTGCAATGTTTCATTTCGATCGTTGTCTTTCGTCACCATCAGCTCGAATTTGTACGTATCAATATCAAGGTTGTTCGCTTTTAAATTTGCAAACAACTGGTTGGGAACCAATTGATCTTGATAGATGATCTCTGAACCTTTGGAAAGCTTGTTCAGCCCGCCTATCCCCTGGATGCCGACAATCGACAAAGCCAGCGCTGAAATGATAATGATGACAAATAGTTTGCTTCTGATTTTTATATTTTTCAACAGATTCATAAGTGTTCTCCCATCAGTTTATTTACTTTACATATCGGCTTTCAAAACGGTTTTGTGAATGAATTTAAGGCAGGCAATTTTAGGGAAGGGTATATTTTCTGACAGCAAAAAAACCCCATAAAAAAAGGGGTTTTTTTAAACGAGAACTTTTGCGAAAAATTCCTGGTATAACGCGCGAACCGCTTGTTTTTCCTGAGCTTCCTTAACGCCGAACATCATGCTGACTTCCGAGGAGCCCTGGTTGATCATTTCGATGTTGACACGCGCATCGGACAATGCTTTTGACGCTCTTGCCGTCGTTCCGACGTTATGGCGCATGGCTTCGCCGACGACCATAATCAGGGCAATATTGTGTTCAATCGTCACTTCATCGGCATCCAGTTCTTCCTTGATCCGTTTGATTATCCGTTTTTCTGCTGCTTGATCCATTTGATCCTGCCTTAAAATGATCGTAATATCATCAATACCGGATGGAATGTGTTCATACGTCAGCCCGTCATCTTCAAGGATTTGCAGAACGCGGCGTCCGAAGCCGATTTCGCGGTTCATTAAATATTTGCTGATGTAAATGCTGCAAAATCCGCTGTCGCTGGCGATCCCGACGACAGGTCCGTTCGTATTGTCGCGTGTGGTGACAACTCTTGTCCCCTCCGCGTCCGGATTGTTTGTATTTTTGATCTGAACCGGTATGCGCGCCCGGAAAGCAGGGATCAATGCTTCATCATGAAAGACGGAAAAGCCTGCATACGACAGCTCCCTCATTTCCCGGTATGTCAGCTCGCGGATTTCTTTCGGGTTGGATACGATCGCCGGGTTGACAGAATAAACGGCGTCAACGTCAGTGAAGTTTTCATACAACTCGGCTTTCAATCCATTCGCTAAAATGGAACCCGTAATGTCAGAGCCGCTCCGCGAAAACGTCATGACTTCGCCTTCCCGGCTGAAACCGAAGAAGCCGGGAAAGATGATGATGCCCTTTTGCTGTCTCAGCTGAAACAGATTGTCATACGACTCGGGCAGGACTTGTGCGTTGCCTGGCTCGCTCGTCACAAACAGCCCGGCGTCTTTTGGACTGACATAGTGCGCTTCAACTCCCTGGTGCCTGAAGTAAGCCGCTACCAATTTGGCATTGTTATCTTCGCCGCTTGCTTTGACCGCATCGATAAACCGTTCCGGATTTGTTTTATCACCTTCGAGCAGCTGAAGCAGGTCGGCCCGGATCCGGTCGATCACGACATCGTCAAGTCCGAGCTCAAGCGCGATATCGGCATACCGTCCGACAATCGCCTCAACCAGATCGGGCGCTTTTTTTGATGATAAGTACTGTTCGGCGCATTCGATTAAAAGGTCCGTTACTTTCGTATCCTCGGGGTGCCGTTTTCCGGGTGCTGATACAACGACGGCCTTCCTTTCCGGATCAGAAGTGACAATTTGAAATACTTTCTCTAGCTGAGCCCCTGAAGCGAGCGAGCTGCCCCCAAATTTAACGACTTTCATTTGTTACATCTCCCAAAGTTTAAATTTTCGAAATAAATTTAATCTTAATTATTGCGCTTTTTACAAGAAGAATCAAGGTTTTTCTTTCAGGAATGAACAAATGTATTTTTGAGGAGGACTAAAGATGGGGAAATCGCATGGTTTCAACCTTTGTATCTATTAATCTTATTGACTATGTCAGAAAAAATGGTAAGATATATGAAGACCCTTATTGATAATGATAATCATTAACGTCGGCGGAGGGGTTTGCTTTGTTGTGCAAGGAGGCTACTGCAGCATGAAATTACGATACTTATTGCTAATGCTCATCATTCTTTCAATCAGCTCGATATTCATCGGCGTTAAGGAGCTTTCGCCTCTTGATCTTTTCCGCTTTAACGAGGACGAAATTCAAACGCTTTACATAAGTAGAATTCCGCGCTTGATTAGCATCGTGCTTGCGGGAATGAGCTTGAGCATTTGCGGGCTGATCATGCAGCAGCTAACGCGCAATAAATTTGTTTCACCGACCACCGCTGGAACGATGGATTGGGCGAGGCTCGGTGTGATCATTGCGATCGTGCTTTTTTCGTCTGCAGGAATTGTGGTTAAAATACTGTTTGCCTTTGTTTTTGCACTGTTTGGCAGTTTTTTGTTCGTCAAAATTTTGGACAGAATCAAGTTCAAAGATGCGATCTTCATCCCTCTCGTCGGTATGATGCTCGGAAGTGTTGTCAGCGCCATCTCCACTTTCATGGCTTATCAGTACAATATCATTCAAAACGTCAATGCATGGTTTGAAGGGAATTTTTCGCTGGTCATGAAGGGGAGGTATGAGCTCTTATTTCTGAGTATACCGCTCGTTATCATTGCCTATCTGTTCGCCAATAAATTTACGTTGGCCGGGATGGGGGAGTCTTTTTCCATCAATCTTGGATTGAATTATAAGCGGGTGGTCAATATCGGATTGATCATCGTATCTATTATTTCGTCCGTCGTCATCCTGACGGTCGGCACGCTTCCCTTTTTGGGATTGATCATCCCGAACATCGTGTCCATCTACAGGGGAGATCATTTGAAAAACAGCCTGCCTCATACGGCGGTTCTCGGAGCCGTTTTCGTCTTGTTTTGCGATATAGCGGGACGTCTCGTCATTTACCCGTACGAAATTTCGGTTGGTTTGATGGTCGGCATCATCGGGAGCGGCGTTTTTCTTTACTTGCTTTTAAGGAGAAAAGCCTATGCGTCATAAACAGAAAATGCTTATACTCATCGTGATAGCGGCAGCCTGCATCAGCTTGTTTCTGTTCTACGGATTGCCGTCTGTATGGGAATATGCGCTTCCGCGGAGGTTTGCCAAAGTTTTTGCGATCATCGTTGTCGGTACAGCCATTGCGTATTCGTCGATGATTTTCCAAACGATCACAAACAACAGAATTTTGACGCCGAGCATCCTCGGACTCGATTCTCTCTATGTTCTGCTGCAAACCGGGATTATTTACTTTTTCGGTGCAGCCAAACTTGCCGATCTTGGTAAAAACGGCAATTTTTTATTGTCAACCGGTTTGATGGTCTGTTTTTCATTTGTGTTGTTTTTCCTGATGTTTCGCCGCGGGGGAAGGCACATCTTCTTGCTGCTGTTAGTTGGAATCGTATGCGGCACATTGTTCAGAAGCCTGTCATCCTTTATGCAAATGCTGATCGATCCGAACGAGTTTCAAGTTGTTCAAAACAAGATGTTTGCCAGCTTCAACAATTTGAACACGGACATTTTAATGCTTGCTTCGCTCATCATTCTGGCGATTCTCGTTTACGCTTGGCGGTATAATCCGTACTTTGATGTCATTTCGCTCGGCAGGGATCAAGCCGTCAACCTCGGAATCGATTACGACCGGACGGTGAAGAAAATGCTGATCGTCGTCGCCGTTCTCGTCTCCGTGTCTACTGCACTTGTAGGGCCGATCACATTTTTGGGGCTGCTCGTCGTCAATGTGGCGCGGGAAGTATTTAAAACGTATAAGCACAGCGTCCTGATTCCCGGAGCGGTTTTGTTCAGCATCATTGCGCTTGTCGGGGGCCAGTTCATTGTTGAAAAGCTGTTTGGTTTAACGGTGACGCTTGTTGTGATCATTGATTTTATCGGCGGGATTTATTTTATTTACCTGTTGCTGAAGGAGCGTAAATGATGATAGAAGTACGAGATATCATGAAACAATTCGGAGAGCAGACCGTTGTTCATCCCACGACTTTAACGATAAAAAAAGGAATGATCACGTCCTTCATCGGACCGAACGGAGCGGGGAAAAGCACGCTTTTGTCCATCATCAGCAGGCTGATCGGCATGGACGCCGGAAAAGTGCTGATTGACGGCAAGGAAATCAGCGCATACAAAAGCAATGATTTAGCCAAAAAAATCAGCATTTTAAAGCAGTCCAACCAGATCAACATCAGGCTGACTGTCAGGGAGCTCGTCAGTTTCGGCAGATTTCCTTATTCACAGGGAAGGCTCTCGAAAGAGGACTGGGCATATGTCGACGAAGCGATTGATTATATGAAGCTGAGAGAGATTGAGCATAAACACCTCGATCAGTTGAGCGGCGGCCAGTGCCAGCGTGCTTTTATCGCAATGGTCATCGCTCAGGATACCGACTATATATTGCTTGATGAACCATTAAATAACCTCGATATGAAACATTCAGTAGAGATAATGAAGCTCTTGAAAGACCTTGTCGAAAATCGCGGTAAAACGATCGTCATTGTCATTCATGACATTAATTTTGCCTCGGTTTATTCAGACAGAATCGCAGCCCTGAAAAACGGGCGGATTGTAAAAGAGGGGCCGGCGGAAGACATTATCCAAACGCCGGTGCTGAAAGACATCTATGATATGGACATTCCGATTCAACAAATCGGAGATCAAAAAATCTGTGTATATTTTAAATGATGAGGTGACTTGAATTGAAAAAACTATCTTTATTGATTATGGCATTGATAACCGTTCTTGTCGTAGCCGCCTGCGGAAACAAAGCTGCTGATACAGATGCAAAATCTTCCTCTAAAAAAGAAACCGTCACAATTAAACATAACAGCGGTACAACAGATGTACCGAAAAACCCGAAAAAAGTCGTTGTCTTCAACTTCGGAATGCTTGACACGCTTGACGAGCTTGGCTTGAGCGATCGCGTTGTCGGCCTTCCGAAACAAACCCTCCCGTCTTACTTGAAAAAATACAAAGACAGTAAATACGAAAGCGTCGGCGGACTAAAAGAGCCTGATTTTGAAAAAATTGCAGAGCTTGACCCCGATTTGATCATCATCGAAGGCAGACAGTCTGAGCAGTATGACGAGTTTAAAAGGATCGCACCGACGATCGACATCGAGCTTGACCAGAAGAACTACATGAACAGTTTTAAAGAAAATACCGAAAATATTGGAAAAATCTTCGGTAAAGAAGATGCTGTCAAAGAAGCTCTTGCGAAAATCGATGATAAAGTAGAGAAAGCCAACAAGCTTGCGAAAGAAAAAGGCGGCAAAGGATTGGTCGTCTTAACAAGCGATAAACAAATCAGCGCGTATGGAAGCGGCTCAAGATTCGGTTTGATCCATGATGTGCTCGGCGTTGAACCTGTCGACAAAAACATCGAGGCTTCCCTTCACGGTCAAAGCGTCTCTTCCGAGTATATTTCTGAAAAGAACCCTGATTACCTGTTTGTCATCGACCGAAGCGCTGCCATCGGCGAAAAAGGAACAGCAAAAGAAGTCATTGAAAATGAAATTGTAAAATCAACAAAAGCTTATAAAAAGAGCCATATCACATATCTTGATCCAGGTTACTGGTACCTGTCAGGCGGAGGTCTTGAGTCCGTATCTGAAATGGTGACAGAAGTTGAAAATGGATTAAAATAAAAGAGCGAGGCTGCCGGTGTATCCGGCAGCCTTTTTGTCTGTTCAGGAGAAGAATTCGAATGATATTCATTTCATATGAAAGGAGACGCAGAGCAGGTCTTCATGCTTCTTACGCTGCAAGGGATCAAATATATCAAACCATATAAAAACACGCCAGTTTGATTGAACTGGCGTGTCAGGATCAGCGCGCCGGCTGGCCTTGTTTGTCGGCCTGCGGCTTCTTTTTCAATGTGAACGAAAGGATAAATCCGATCAGCGCCAAGACAGCGGCCACGATAAAGGCGGAATTCATGCCGTGAATGAGCGCATTTAACGGGTTAGATGCGGCAGCGTTTTTGGCTGAATTGCTCATGACGGAAATCAAAACGGCCGTGCCGATTGAACCGCCGATCTGGCGCATCGTATTGTTCATCGCTGTTCCGTGCGGGATGAGATGCATCGGAAGTGCATTGATGCCAGCGGTTGTGAGAGGCATCATAATCATGGAAGTGCCCATCATCCGCAGCGTATAAATGACGATAATAAATGTCAGCGAAGTATCCATTTGCAGATCCGCAAACGGGATCGACGTCAGCAGCAAGACGGCAAAACCGATAATCGCAAGACCTTTTCCGCCGATCTTGTCAAAAATCCGGCCGATGATCGGCGACATGATGCCCATTGCTATCGCGCCCGGCAGAAGCATCAGCCCGGAATCGAAAGCTGTCACGTCTCTGACGTTTTGCGTATACAGCGGCAAAATGGTTTCAGTACCGATCATTAATGCAAAAACGATCATACCGAGGAGCGTTGTTATCGTAAAAGTCCACGATTGGAAAACGCGAAACTCGAGTATCGGCCTTTTGATTCTTAATTGTCTAGAGATAAAGAAGAACAGAGCGACCGCACCGACTGCAAAGGAAATTAAAACGGTATTGCTTCCCCAGCCTTCTGATCCGGCGTTGCTGAAACCGTACAATAAACCGCCGAAACCCAGGCTGGACAGGATAATAGATAAGATGTCCACTGATGTTTCTCTCAATTTCGTAACGTTTTTCATCAGTAAGATGACAAGCACAAGATCAATCAGGGCAATTGGCAGAATAATATAAAATAAGTATCTCCATGTAAAGCTGTCGACGATCCAGCCTGACAATGTCGGTCCGATGGCCGGTGCAAATGCGATGACCAAACCGACCATACCCATTGCAGCCCCGCGTTTTTCAACCGGGAAAATCGTTAAAAAGATCGTCTGCATGAGCGGCATCATAATTCCCGCACCCGCGGCCTGGATGATTCGCGCCGCAAGGAGAACCGGGAAGTTAGGCGCAACTGCGCCGACGACCGTTCCCGCCACAAAGATGCTCATCGCGGCGATGACGAGCGCGCGGCTCGAAAATTTTTCGATTAAAAAGGCGGTAATCGGAATGAGAATCCCGTTTGTCAGCATGAACGCCGTTGTCAGCCATTGAGCTTTTGTAGCGTCTATGTTTAAGTCTGCCATAATATGCGGCAGTGCCGTAACCAGAAGCGTTTGGTTCAAGATCGCGATAAACGCCCCTGCAATGAGCAAACCTACGATGATATTTCTGTTGTATGTCTGTTGTTCAGTTCCTGTGTTCATATCAATCCCTCTTATTCTTTGATACTAATTGTTTGTATTTGTGAAACATCGCATTGTAGCGCCTCGATTTTTCCAAGGTAATCAAGGAGAGCCTTAATTAAATACGTGCGGGGCTCATTGGCGAAAAGCTCCTCGCTCAGCAAATCTGCGGCAGACAGCAATTCTGTCACGGAAACGTCGTCTTGTGGCAGCGAGGAAATCTTGTTTTTCAGTTTTTGCAAAAGGTCTTCAAGCAATTCCTCTTTTTTGGGCGGTGCCCAGCATGATGAGAAATTCGTATAGGAGGCAATAATGTCTTCATTTAATGAACTTTTCTGATCTTCGTTCAGCTTTTTCTCTATGAAGAGATCCAGAACCGACATAATGAATGGCGGAATCGTTTTAACGTCGGGCTGCGCTTTTCCAGTGCCGACTAAAAACAGGAATTCTCTCATCAAACCGTGGAAAATGATGACGATATCCCATATAAACGGTTCCACCTCTTCGCCGTACGCTTGAATGATAGAGTCTTTATGCCAGCTGATGATCAGCGATTTTGTTTCTTTCAGATGCTTTTTAAATACCGCGGTATCCGGAGACGATCCCTCATTGGAGAGGAAATTGATAAATTGGCGGTTTTCCCTGAATTCCGTAATCTCCAAAGCGATTTTTTTAGCGAGTCTTTCTTTTGGCGTCAGCGAGGTTTCCGTATTGATGATGGCGCTTTTGTTCAGCATTTCATGCTTTCTGAACTTGATCAATGCCAGCAGAAGATCTTCTTTAGATTGAAACAGTTTATAAATAGATGCTTTTGACATTTTGCATTCTTCAGCGATCGCTTGCATTGCAACGTTATGATAGCCTTTTTGGGCAAACAGCTTTTTGGCGGCCCTTAAGACTGCTGCTCTTTTTTCGTTCATTCCGGCTCCTTCTTTCGCAATGATAAAACTCATGGGTTACGAAAAAACCCATGAGTTTTCATAAATGAAATATTAACAGACCGAACTGTTTAGGTCAACGATTTTGTTTTGGGTTACGATGAAGGCTGATCCAATCGGCAGCTTCGCCGTATGAAAGGACTCCGTCCGTCATATGACTGAAGGAGCCGCGGGTGATGATGTCTTCACCGATCTTTTTCACCAGCGACAGGGCGGCTCTGAACGGGGCGGATCCGCAGCTGATTCTTTCGATCCCCAGTTCGGAAAGAATTTGTAAAGAGGGAGTGTGTGAGCCGGCCAGTACGTTGAGTGGTCCGGGTATATCTTTTCTCAGCCCGGCAATGGTGCCTGTATCATTGGCTCCGGGGATAAAGATGCAGTCCGCGCCTGCTTGTCTGTACCGATTTGCCCGCCGGACGGCTGTTTGAAGCCGGGAACCGGGAGCGTCTGCATTGAGCCAGTATACATCCGTGCGGGCATTGATCAAAACAGGAAGGTTCAGTTTTTTGACAGCCGCAATTTTTTCTTCCATTAATGTTGCATCACAAAGCGGCCGGCAGGGGTCTTTCGTTCCGTCTTCAATATTCATACCGACAACGCCGGCCGCTGCGGCTTTTTTTGCGTTTTCAGCAACTGCTTCCGGTGATTGGCCGTAACCCGCTTCAAGATCTGCGCTGACGGGAATATCGACGGCATCCGTGATGGTTTTCAGGACGGAAAGCAATGTTTCAAAAGGGAGATGTTCGCCGTCGGGATAGCCGAGGGACATGGCAATTCCGGCGCTGGTTGTGCCGACTGCTTTAAAACCGCAGTTTTGAAACGCTTTGGCGCTGGCCGCATCCCAGGCATTCGGCAGAACGAACGGGCCTGACTGATGATGGAGGTCTAGAAATGCTTTATATTTTGCAAATGGTTTCATGTCTTCCACTCCTTTTTTACATAGTGTAAAGGTAAAGACCTTCGATGCTCATCGAAATGTGGAATGGAACGCATGAAAAAAGGCTATCGATCACCGATAGCCTAAAGTATCTATTCGAGTTTAAATCCTTGTTTCTCAAGCATCTCACGGATGTGAGGGTAATACACTTTATTGTAATAAGCGGATATGCCCTGAGACCAGTTTCTTGTTTCCTGTCCGTTTGTCCGTTTTGTCATGTATTCGGATATTTCTTCATCGTACGCGTCTATCAGCGGTTTTAAGTCAGGTTGATAGGTTTCGCTGTGCCTTACCGCTTGTTCAGGAAGTCGCGGCTTTTTCGCGGAGCGGTCCGCCGGATGGCCGACGACAAGCCCTGCGACAGGGAAGACGTATTCGGGAATATTGAGCAGCTCGATCAGTTCTTCTGCACGGCCGCGGACAGCGCCGATCGGCACAGTGCCAAGCCCCATCGATTCAGCGGCCGCTGTGGCCGTACCGAGAGCGATGCCTGCGTCGACAGCTCCGACAAGCACGGATTCCATTCCGTCTGTGATCGCAAGCGTTTCGCCGTTTTTCTCAAGGGCGATTTTCGCACGGTTGAAGTCCGCGCAGAACAAAAGGAAAACGGGGGCCTGCTCGATCCAGACCTGTCCGCCGGCCAATTCGGCGATTTTCTTTTTCCGTTCTTCATCTTGAACCGTAATCACGGTGACCTGCTGGCCGTTGATTGAAGTCGGTGCGGCTTGAACGGCTTGAATGATCTTGTCCAGCTGTTCAGGGTTCACGGGCTCATCTGTATAGCTGCGAATCGATCTATGGTCTGTCAATGATTTCAATACTTCATTCATTTAAACGTCATCCTTTCTTTAATCCGGTGTGTGCGTTTTAACCACATTCAGCGGTTCTGATAAAAGGTCGCCCGCGGCTTGAACGAAAGCTTGAAAATGCTCTGTCTGATTATGGGCGTCAATTGCGTTTTGATCTTTCCATTGCTCAAGCATGACAAATGTATTGGCATGTTCGGTATCTTCAAACAGCTGGTATTGGGCATTGCCGGCTTCAGCTCTTGAATGTTTAAGCAGCGGTTGTACGCTTTCGAGAAAGGCGTTGCGTTTTTCTGGTTTTACTTTCATATAGGCTTGCAATACGATCATCGGTTCAAACCTCCGTCATGTCATTTAGAATTCCTTTGCGTGTACGTTGTATACACATTGAATTGATTGTTCGAAAATCATCGAACAATTGCATCGTAACATGTCTTTGCTTTGGCGGCAACCTATTTGCCTTCTTGACGAATTGTCTTGAAGTTAGGATTATGATACATTTAACCCATGAAAACAAATGAAATGAAGTTAATATCTGTTCTCCATGCCTTGAGTGATCCATACAGGCTTGAGATTGTCAAAGCCCTGGCTGACACAGCCGAGAAAACGTGCGGTACATGCACAAATCTCAATATCGCAAAGTCTACGCTGTCCCACCATTTCAAGGTGCTGAGAGAAGCGGGGCTACTCAAAGTCCGCATTGAAGGGAAGCATCATTATTACTCCCTCTGCAAACGGGAATTGGAGGAGCAGTTTCCGGGACTGATTGAGGCGGTTCTCCAGGTAGAGAAGGAACGGTGGTAAACGGGCAGACGTTGGCTTTCTAAAGCCAAGTTGATACCGGCAGGAGCGAACCTGCCGGTATTTTTTAAAACTTCTCATCACCGCATACCGCTTCATAAAGCTTGGCAGTCCCTTTGTCGATCTGATCGGCAGCGATTTTAGCAAATCCAAGCACGAGCGATACTGTTCCTTCATGTTTTGTCTGCTCTTTCTTTAACGTAAACCGGTTCATGCCGTAAACCTCGACCCGTCTATCCTTTGCTCTTGATAAAACCTCTTCTTCACTTCTATCTGTTTCAAAATCGGCCACAAAGTGAAGGCCTGCGCTTTCGCCTTTAATTTTCACCCGGCCGTTAAAGGTTTTGACAAGGCTTCCGATCAGCCTTGTCCGCTTTTCTTCGTAAATCTGGTTCATTTTCTTGATGTGCTTTTGGTATTCCCCTGATTCGATCAATTCCTGCAAGGCGAGCTGTGTTAAAACGCTGCTCGATTGAATCGAGAAATGGTGCCTTTTTCTGTATCGCTTCAGCAGCTTTTGCGGCAGTACCATATAGCTGATTCTCAGACCCGGAAGAAGCGATTTTGAAAACGTGCCGATATAGATGACTTTCTCAGAGCGGTCAAGGCTTTGCAGGGCGGGGATCGTATCGCTCCCATATTTGAATTCGCTGTCATAATCGTCTTCCACAATATAGCGGTTTTCCCCGTCGGAAACCCAATTTAAAAGCTGAATCCTTCTCGATACCGGCATAATGATTCCTGTTGGAAACTGGTGTGAAGGCGTGACAAATAAAACATCCGGATTCAGACGGTGAATCTCGCTGATCCGCATTCCTTTATGATCGAGCTGAATCGTGGCCACTTCTTTCCCTTCATTTTTCAGCAGTCGATAAATGCGGCTGTATCCCGGCTCCTCCATCGCATAGACGGCTGAGGCGGGGAGAAGATCCTGAAGCGTATGAATTAAGGACTGCGTGCCTGCGCTGATCACGATTTGTTCGGGGTGACACTTGACGCCTCTCGTTAAAGCGATAAACCGTGCGATCGTTTGGCGCACTTCGTAGACA
Source organism: Bacillus sp. PK6-026 (assembly GCF_054161455.1). Lineage (NCBI taxonomy): Bacteria > Bacillati > Bacillota > Bacilli > Caryophanales > Bacillaceae > Bacillus > Bacillus sp. PK6-026. The sequence continues at coordinate 478,906 of NZ_CP096418.1, forward strand.
CCTTGCGGATGCGTCATTTCTCCAAGTTCGTTTACATGAGAAGAAACCGCTTTCTGTTCACAGCGAAGCCATGTTTTAAATGGAAAATGCGCCGTATCGACGCTCATATGGGAAAACGATATCCAGCCGTCTTTGCTTGCCGGCTTTTCAACCAGTTCTTTTTCCAATTGAAAAGGGCCGGGATGGCGGCTGGCATGGAACGTTTCGATCTGCTCTACAAAAAAGCCTTTTCTTTCACGTGAATAAAGATAACCTTCTGCCAGAAGCTGCTGGTAGGCAGCGTTGACCGAATTAATGCTGACGTTCAATGCTTCGGCGAGCTCGCGCTTGGAAGGGAGTTTTTTTCCCGGCAAAAGATTGCGGCTGAAAATTTCTTCTTTAATCCGTTGATAGATTTGGTGATAAATATAATCCGCATCCTTGGAGCGGTCAATCGGTATCGTAATCATAGCGCCTCCCCCCTGGTACCATTGAAAATTAATGATTGGTACTTTTCATCATACCAAAAAATATTCAGAATTATAAGAAATAAGAGTGGGGGAGAGATTTTTTATGAGTCTGAACACAAAAGCATTCACAACGGAAGATTGGCAGGCCAAACGGGATCAATTTGTGGCAAGGGGTGTCTCCAACGGAAACCGTCATCTGGCCGCTAAAGGGGAAGGGGCCGTTTTATACGATATTGACGGGCGCCGTTTTATCGATTTTGCCGGGGCGATCGGTACATTAAATGTCGGGCATTCACATCCGAAAGTTGTAGAAGCTGTCAAGCAACAGGCCGAACAGCTCATTCATCCGGGTTTTAACGTCATGATGTATCAAGCCTATATCGAATTGGCGGAAAAACTTTGCCGGCTTGCACCGGGCTCACACGAGAAAAAAGCGATTTTCCTGAACTCGGGGGCGGAAGCCGTAGAAAACGCCGTGAAAATATCCAGAAAATATACGAAGCGTCAAGCAGTCGTTTCTTTTACCCGCGGATTCCACGGGCGCACAAACATGACGATGAGCATGACGAGCAAGGTAAAACCATACAAATTCGGATTCGGCCCTTTTGCACCTGAAGTATATCAGGCGCCGTTTCCTTACTACTATAGAAAACCTGAAGGGATGACTGATGAAAGCTACGATGACATGGTTATTCAGGCATTTGACGATTTCTTCGTCTCGTCTGTTGCTCCGGAGACGGTCGCTTGCGTTGTCATGGAGCCGGTGCAGGGAGAAGGAGGATTTATTATTCCTTCCAAACGGTTTGTGCAGCATGTCGCAGCCTTCTGTCAAAAACACGGCATCGTTTTTGTCGCCGATGAGATCCAAACAGGCTTTTCCAGAACAGGCAAATATTTTGCGATTGAGCATTTTGATGTCGTTCCTGATCTTGTGACGGTGTCAAAATCGCTGGCTGCCGGTGTTCCGCTCAGCGGTGTCATCGGCCGGGCGGAAATGCTTGATGCGGCGGATCCGGGGGAACTCGGGGGCACATACGCCGGAAGTCCGCTTGGATGCGTAGCCGCTTTGGCAGTGCTCGATATTATCGAATCGGAACAGCTCAACAAACGCTCTGAAGAAATCGGCAAAGCCATTGAAGAGCGAGCGCATGAATGGAAGGTGAAATATCCGCAGATTGGTGAAGTTCGCAGACTTGGCGCGATGGCGGCGCTTGAAATTGTCCGGGACGAAAAGACACGGGAGCCGGACAAAGCCGCTGCGGCCAAGATTGCCAAGTACGCCAATGAACACGGCCTGCTCTTGTTGACGGCAGGTATCAATGGCAACATTATCCGTTTTCTGTCTCCGCTTGTTATTACTGATGAATTGCTTGAGGAAGGGTTCGGCATCATCGAAGAAGCGCTGAAACAGCTCTAGTTTGACATCTTCTAAAGGAAGGGGCGGATATAGATGGGTAAACAGCAAATGAAAAAAACGATGTCGCAGACGGATGTGCTATTTTTAGCAATCGGGGCTATGCTCGGCTGGGGCTGGGTCGTCCTTTCCGGCGACTGGATTTCGACAGCCGGTTTTTTGGGCAGCACCATCGCATTTATCATCGGCGGCATACTGGTCATCTTAATCGGGTTAACATACGCGGAGCTGTCTTCTGCCATCCCTGAAACGGGGGGCGGCTTGATTTTCGTCTACAGGGCGTTTGGTCGGAAAACGGCTTTTGTCGCCGCTTGGGGTGTGCTTTTCGGCTATGTTTCGGTGATCACATTTGAGGCGGTCGCATTGCCGACTGTCATCGATTACGTCCTGCCTGTCGAACATCAGGGGTTTCTCTGGTCGCTTAGCGGCTGGGACGTGTATGTCACTTGGGTGTTGATCGGTTCAGGGGGTGCGGTCGTCCTGACCGCGCTCAATTACTTCGGCGTCAAGCCGGCCGCGATTTTTCAGTCGGTTTTTACGATCGCGATTATCGCCACGGGCTTTCTCCTTTTGGGCGGCGCCTTGGTAAACGGTGATGTCGAACATGTACAGCCCCTTTTTAAAGACGGGTTCTCCGGGATGATGTCCGTCCTCGTCATGATACCGTTTCTGTTTGTCGGATTTGACGTCATCCCACAGGTTGCGGCTGAAATTAATGCCCCGAAAAAAATCATCGGCAAAATTTTGATTATTTCGATTGTCAGTGCGGTCGTGTTTTATTTGCTGATTGTTTTCGGCGTGACGATGGGGCTGTCAGAAAGCGAGCTTGCAACGACTTCTTTGGCGACCGCGGATGCAATGGTCAATCTGCTCGGGAACCAGCTGTTCGGCACGGTGCTTGTCCTCGGCGGAGTCGCCGGCATCATTACAAGCTGGAACGCATTTATCATCGGCGCGAGCCGCATTCTGTTTGCCATGTCTGAAAAAGGCATGGTGCCGAAATGGTTCGGTTTCATCCATCCGAAGTATAAAACGCCGACGAACGCGATTTTGTTTCTGGGAGCGCTGGCATTTTTTGCACCGCTGCTCGGGCGCCCTGCCCTTGTTTGGATCGTCAATGCAGGGGGAACAGGTATTATAGTCGGATATTTGATCGTGTCGATTGCATTCATGAAACTGAGAAAGACAGAGCCGGATTTAAACAGGCCGTATAAAATCAATAAGTGGAAAACGACGGGTATATCTGCTATCCTCTTAAGTGTTATCTTTCTTGCCTTTTATTTGCCAGGCATGCCGGCCGCGCTCACATGGCCGTATGAGTGGCTGATCTTGGCAGGATGGACATTGATCGGTTTTCTTTTATACAACAGCAGTTCAAAACGTAAAGGGGAGGAGATTCAACATGACCAGCATGCTAGAAGTATATAATCCTGCGACTGGAGAAAAAATCAAATCGGTTCCCCAGCAATCTGCAAAGGAAGTCGAAGAGGCAGTCGTACGCTCGCATGAAGCATTTCAAAAATGGTCGAAAACATCGGCTTCAGAACGAGCGGGCTTACTGAAAAAATGGTTCGATTTGATTGTGGAGCAGAAGGACGAGCTGGCAAAATTAATTACGCTTGAAAACGGCAAGCCGTACGCTGAAGCACAGGGAGAAGTCATATATAGCGCAGGCTATATCGAATGGTATGCGGAGGAAGCAAAACGCATCTACGGAAGAACGGTTCCCGCATCTGTGACGAACAAGCGCATCATCGTCACGCGCCAGGGAGTCGGTCCTGTTGCGGCGATTACCCCGTGGAACTTTCCGGCGGCGATGATCACGCGAAAAGCGGCACCGGCTTTGGCGGCAGGCTGTACCTTTATCATCAAGCCTGCGCCTGACACGCCTTTAACGGCGCTTGAGCTCGTTCGCCTCGGCCACGAAGCGGGCATTCCGAAAGACGTCCTTCAGTGTGTGATCGGCGACGGAAAAGAGATCGGTTCTATTTTTACAAGCCATCCGCTGATCCGCAAGATTACGTTTACCGGGTCAACGCCTGTCGGCAAACATTTAATGAAAAACAGCGCCGAGACGGTGAAGCATGTGTCAATGGAGCTCGGCGGCCATGCTCCGCTGATCGTTGATGAAGATGCCAACATCGACCTCGCCGTTAAACAGACGATGCTGTCGAAATACAGGAATGCCGGACAAACGTGCGTCTGTGCAAACCGTCTGATCGTTCATGAATCGGTTAAGGATGAATTTGCAGAAAAACTCCGCGCGGAAGTCGCCAAGCTGAAAGTCGGAAACGGACTTGAAGAAGGTGTATCAATCGGCCCGGTCATCAATAAAAACGGCTTCCAAAAAATAGTTGATCAAATCAATGACGCGGTGGATAAAGGGGCGAAAGTTCTCATCGGCGCCGAATACGAAAGCGATGATGAGAAATCATGCTACTTTGTCCACCCGACAGTGCTGACGGATGTTGATCCTTCAATGACGATCATGCATGAGGAAACATTCGGTCCCGTTGCGCCGATTACGACTTTTAAAACGCTGGACGAAGCAGTCAAGCTCGCCAATGATACGCCTTACGGTTTAGCGGCATACTTCTTTACGGAAAACTACCGCCGCGGCATCTATTTATCCGAAAATCTTGATTACGGCATTCTCGGCTGGAATGATGGCGGACCGTCAACCGTTCAGGCGCCTTTCGGCGGCATGAAGGAAAGCGGCATCGGACGCGAAGGCGGACAGGAAGGCATCGAGCCGTATTTGGAAACAAAATATTTGTCTATCGGTTTGGATGAATAACAAGACAACATGAAAACCCGCCCGCATATCCACGGGCGGTTTTTTACGCTTTCACTTGTTCAGCGTTCATTTTATTCTTTTTGGGCTGATAGGAAATATAAAAAATGCCCAGCAGAAGCAATGCGATTCCGGCCCAGGAAACAAGAGGCAGCGATTCCTTGACAAGCACGGTTCCTAAAAGCGACGCCGTGAGCGGTTCAGCCAGCGACAGGGTCACCGCTGTTGAGGCGGGTACTTTTGCCAATCCTGTCGTAAATAACAGGTACGCGGCACCGGTTGCAATGACGCCGATATAGAGGCTGACAGCCGATCCCTGAACCGATAAGATCCAGCTCAAATCGTACAGAAACAACAACGGGGCAAGCAATACAGCGCTTAAAAAGAACACGGTGCCTGTGACAGCCTCCGGCTTCTGCTGTTGCAGGAGCTTTTTGCTTGTCAGCGTATAGACGGCAAAGGAAAGACCGGCGCCGAGTGCGAGCAATATGCCGAGAAAGCTCCCTCCCGATGAGGCGGAAGGGATGAATAACAAGGATACGCCTGCTATCGCTGCAGCCGTTGCGATCCACCATTTCGCTTGGGGTACTTTTTTGAACACGAGCCATTCGAGGCAGCCGGCGATAATCGGAGCGCTGCCGATGGCGACGACCGTTCCGACGGCGATCCCTGAGAGACTGACAGCTGAAAAAAAGAAAGGCTGATAAAATGCCATGCTCAATGCTGCGATAATCAGCGTTTTAACGGGCCAGCCGCTGCGTTTTAATTGACCGCGCAAAGCCGCGAACAAGAGCAGGGTGATGCCGCCGACCGCCATTCTGACAGCGCCGAACACAAGAGGCGCCGCTTCTTCAGGCGCGAACGCCTGGGTTGTTCCCGTCGTTCCCCATAAAATGGCCGCAAGCAAGACAAACAGAATCGATACTTTCATACTCCGATCTCTCCCTACTCAATCATTCAGAACTTTTTCTATTGTAAGATAAGTTTGTCAATTTTTGAATCACCGTATTGGAAATTTTCCTGCAAAGAGGATATATTCAACGCTGGCCGAATTCATATAATGCCCTAAAACAATTAAAGTCGGAGGAAGCGGATGAAAAAACGAACAGTTTTATTATTTTTGGCGATCTTGGTTGCGGGTTGTGCGAGCGCCCAAGAAAATGATGAACAAACCAAATGGGTGAACAGCGAACAGGAAGCGATTGAGGACGGTATTCGTTACGAGAACATCACAAAAGACGATATTATAGACAAAATCGATTTAAACGGCGAACAAGTCGTCGTTTTTCGATTCGGCGATTCGGAGGGAGAGGGAATTTGCCTCGCTCACATCAAACGGGAAAACGGCAAATATCAATGGTACCGCGACTTAAATTACGCAATTGTAAAATCGGATCACCCGAAAACGGAGAGTGCGGAAGCTTCTTCACCGTTCACAACGCCTAAGGGAAGCAAGTACACGTTATATACAGGGGATGCCGCTCGCCTGAATGGAACATTTGAGACTGATGACGGGCTTCATTTAGAGGCGGTGGTCGATCAAAAAACGGGCATGTATTATCAGATCGTGCGGGATTCGAACTGAAATGGGCACAAAAAGGCTGTCGGGATATTCCCGACAGCTTTTCATTTTTACGCTTTCTTTTTGCGCACTGTCAAGAGCAGCGCAGCACCCCCAAGAAGCACGGCGAGGATCGACAGGATGAGGGAAGCGGTTTGAATCCCTTGTCCGGCTTGACCGTCTTCGTTTTCTGCGGCTGTGTTTTGTTTCGTTGAAGCGCCGTGTGCGTCAACCGTTTCGTGCCCGAGCTTTGCAGCATCGACAATGCTTGTGATCGCATGCGGGGTATCGGCGTTTTCATCGCCGGTCCACTCGACAATCGTGCCGTCTTTATAATATTGGTAAGCGTTCCAGGCGGCCTTTTGTTCTTTGTCAGGGTTTTTGGCGGTGAAAGTAAACTGTTGGAATTCACCAGGCTGAATGCCGCCGTTTTCGGCTTCCCACGTCACCCTTGTCACTTTCTCGTTTTTACCGGTTTCAGTGCTTGTTTTCCAGCCTGGCACCGGTTCATACTGCTGAAATTCAACACCGTCCGGCATGCTGAGAACGACCTTGGTTGTGGCGTTGTCTTTTTCAACCGGTACTTTGACGGTGTATGTTTCCCATGAGCCTGCTGCTGATTCTCCCGGTTTTACCGTGACATGTGCGCTGACAGGCACGGAGAAAAGCAAAAATGATGCTAGGATTGCACCCAGCCATAATGTTTTTTTAAACATAATCAAAACTCCTTTTTATTAATTTTTGCATTGAAAACCGTTCTGATCTCCTCAAATGACGCCGTTAACCCGTGAACGCGGATTTTCCAGATGCCGTCTTCGCTTAAATTTAAATTTTTCGTTTGAAAAACGCCGTCTTTATTTTTGCTGAGGCTGAACGTGCTCTCTTTGTCATCCCCGAAAAGCCCGGTTTTCTCAACGGTTAATTCGATTTTTTGAATATCTTTGACGACGTCTCCTTTTCTGTTTCTGACTGTGACTTCAAACGCATTTGAGCCCGGCATGTTCGGGCTGATTCGGAGCGACAGCGTGTTTCCTTCCGTCAATTGCTTCGTCTCACTGAAAGGCTGCGGCAGCGGTGCGGGCGGACTTGGAATATTGGTGAAAACCGCCGTGGTCACCAGAATGAGAAGTCCGACCGCCCATTCAGCCTTCAGCGAACGGGCGCCCTGCTGTTTCGGTGCTTTTCTAAAACGGAAATAGTGTAATGCCCCGAGTCCGATCATGAGAAGAACGAGGGCCGCTTTTACAAGGAGCGCTTTTCCGTAAGCCGTCCCTAGCAGGTTATCCAGTGTGTGAACAATGAAGAAGCTGTTGAAAAGGCCCGAGAATATAAGAAGCCCTGCAGAAGCGAGCGCCCATGGCGAGAAGCGCCGAATGGTTTCCCATATTAAACTTTTGTCAGGCTTCAGCCAGTCTTTTCCGAAAAACAGCACAAACATCGCGAGTCCGCCCGTCCAAATGGAAGCGGTATTCAGATGGATGAAGTTCATCACGATTGTCATATAGCCGGCGCTCGTCGAAGCGGCATGGCCGTCGAGCGATTTGACGAACAAAAGCCCGGCAAAAAGGAACAGGCTCAAGATCGCGCTCTTCAGACCTTTTCTGTTCGAACAAAAAACAAGCAAGGCGATGATGGCGATGTTGATCAGCCACAGCATTCCGCCCGTCGTATTCAGAAGCGTTTCTTGCAAAAGCGAAGGCTGGAAAGCCCCGATCCAGGAAACGCCCGCGTTTACTTTGGTTTGCAGGGGCAGCTGAATGATGATGGCGGCCCCTGTCAATAAGAGCGCCGCATTCTTGATCCGCTTCAGACGGCGCCGTTTGCCACCCGGCCAGCCGTTTTCAGGGCGGTACCATACGAGCTGAAAGAGAGCGGCCCCCATGAACAGGGAGAAACCGGTATACAAAAGGACGCGTTCCATGACGGTATCGGCTGCCGGCAGGCCTGATGCTTGTTTTTGCTGATCTTTCGGCAGCCCGCCTTGAATGTTTCCGATGCTGAAAGGGATCGTGCCTGATACGGGATGCCCGTCTGCTGATACAGCTCTCCATTCGGCCGAGTAGATATCATCCTTCAATTTCGGTTTCAGCATGACGGTCATGATTTTGGCGTTTTGCGGATCGATTTCCGTTTTGCCGGAATCAACGCGCTCACCCGACGAATTTCTGACCGTTATCGAATGAAACCCGTTCTGAATCGCTTCATTGAATTCGATCTTGATTTCTGCAGGCGCTTTTTTCAGCTCCTGATTTTCAGCGGGAGTTGATTTTACGATATATGCGTGAGCAAAAGCGGCTTTTGGCAGCAGAATGATACAAAGAACAGCGAGAACTGTCCAGAGTGTTGCTCTTTTCATCACATTCATCCAATCTTTTAACAAAATTTCACGTCTTCAGGCTGCAGCAGCTGTTCTTCATCGTTTTCTGGACGAGAATCGCGGCATCGTCAAACGATAACAGCTGCCCGCCAAAGCCTTTTTTGAATTTCCGTGCATCCGCTTCAGAAGCGAAAGGGATCGCCTGCGGCTCGCAGCAGTTCAAATGAAGATTCGTATCCAGCAAAAAGACGGCGGCTTTGGCGCTGATCGTCGTATCTAGCAAAAAATCCCTGCAGATTATCTGTGAGACGTCATCTTTCACTTTCTCATAGCGGAGCATTGCGCAATGGGCACAGCAAAATTGTTCAATTTGACTGTCGTTTTTTACAATTTGCACGGAAAGCCTCGAGCCTGCCCCTTTTCCGCACACGACGCAAAGCTGCCCAAGCTGCTGCTTCGGCTTGTTTAGCGTGATTCCGCCTGCCGTCTTGATGACCTGTCCGTTTTCAACAAGCGGTTTAATGTCGCGGTAAACGGTCATTTCAGAGACGTTCAGCCTTTTCGAAATTTCTGAAATGCGCAGAGATTCTTCTTCTTTGACCCACGCCAATATCTGCTGTCTTCTTTTAATCGGTAGCATTCTCCTCCTCCATTCCTTATGTTCTTTACTTATAAGCCTAGTAGATTGCAGGAAAAGAAACAAGCAGAACGTGATAAAAAATGTGATAAAATGTTGAACTTTAACATCGGCGGCCAAAGCCGTTAAATCGTCATCAATGAGTACTGGTCAAACCGTCCTGTTTCTAAAATTTTTTGTCAGGAAATGTAACAGGTTTGAACGCTTTAGCGATGCAATGTGAAATAATAATCCAGAGCAAAGCTGCAGAGGGAGGGGAGAAAATGGGGAAACAAAGGCTGGTTTTAATAGGAAACGGCATGGCCGGAGTTCGCACGGCCGAAGAAATTTTACAACACGGCGGGAACCGGTTTGAGATCGTCATCATCGGCAGCGAACCACACCTCAGCTATAATCGGATTCTGCTGTCTTCGGTCCTGCAGGGGGAAAAGGATTGGAACGATGTGATGACAAAAAGCCTGAGCTGGTATGAAGAAAACGGGATTACCCTTTATACAGGGGAAACGGCTGTCGCAATCCATACGGTTAAACAGACGGTGGCAACAGATCAAAACCGTGAAATCGCTTATGACAAACTGATCATTGCGACGGGCTCTTCCCCGTTTATCCTCCCGGTTCATGGTGCAGACAAAGAAGGGGTATATGGTTTTAGAACAATAGACGATTGCCGGGCATTGATAAAGGCATCAAAGCGGTTTGAAAAAGCGGCCGTTATCGGCGGGGGGATTTTGGGACTTGAGGCGGCGCGAGGATTGGCAAACCTCGGAATGAAGGTTGATGTGATTCACCACTCTTCCTGCATCATGCAGAATCAGCTCGATCCGCCGGCATCTGCCATGCTCCAGAAAGAGCTGGAGCGTCAAGGGATCCATTTTCTTTTGGAGAAAGATACAGAGGCGATTTTAGGAAGATCCCGCGCCAAGGGTGTGCGGTTTAAAGACGGGACGAAGATCAGCGCCGATCGCATCGTCATGGCTGCCGGTGTCAGACCGAATATCGAACTGGCCAAGGCAAGCGGTATTTCAACCAACAGGGCGATCATTGTCAGCGACTATATGGAGACAAATGTGCCAAATGTCTACGCCGTCGGTGAATGCGCGGAGCATAACGGAACGGTCTATGGCTTAGTCAAGCCATTGTATGAACAGGGGAAAGTGCTGGCCAAACATATTTGCGGCCTCGAATGTGTTGGTTATCAGGGCTCCGTCCAGTCCGCAGCTTTAAAAATGTCCGGCATCGATGTCTTTTCGGCAGGGAAAATCACAGAGGACGACTCGACGACGGCTATTAAACTTTTTGACGAAGCGGCAGGAGTCTATAAAAAAGCGGTTTTTCAAGAGGATAAAATGGCCGGCGTCATTTTATACGGAGACACCAGCGGCAGCCGAAGGCTGTTGGAAAGCATCATCAAACAAAGGGATATTACCGTTGTCAAAAAAGAGCTGTTTCAATCTGAAGAAGACAGTGCAGTCGTTTCTATGGCGCTTAGTGAAACGATTTGTCAATGCAACGCGGTTTCAAAAGGCGCGATCATGGAAGCCATACAGACGCACGGTTTAAAGACGGCCGAGGAGGTCAAAGGCTGTACAAATGCTTCCGGATCATGCGGCGGCTGCAGGCCGTTAGTCGAAGAACTGCTGCTCCATACCGCTGAACAGGATGATTATGTATCTGCGGCGGAACAGCCGATGTGCGCCTGCACTTCATTCACGGAAGATGAAGTCGTGAACGAAATACAGATAAGAAATCTTTCTTCCGTTCACGAAGTCATCTCGGCGCTCGGCTGGAAAAACAGCAGCGGCTGCCGGATTTGCTTGCCCGCGATTCACTACTATTTAAAAATGATCCGTCCGGACATCATCTATGAGGAGCGCGACAAGGAGTCGGATATAATGATTCCGCAAATGTACGGAGGCCGAACGAATGCCGAAGAGCTGAAGCGCATTGCAGAAGTGATTGAAAAGTATCAAATACAAGAGGTGTACATGACACACCATCAGAGATTAAAGCTTGCTGGTATCAAGCCGGAGTATATAGAGCGCGTGAAAGAAGAACTCGGCATGCCGCATTGCCCGCCGCCTCAGCATGGGATTGCCGCGGTTAAAACGTGCACATGCGGTTCACGAGGCGAACCACAGATACAAACATTGGCGGCAGACTTGGAAAAAGCAGCAGAATCCCTCCTCATTCCGGCCAAGGTCTCGATCGGGGTGTCGGGCTGTTTGGATGATTGCGTGTACGCTTCAGTTCATGACATCGGACTTCTCAAAGTAAACGGGGGCTGGGAGATTTATGCGGGCGGCCAAGGAGGCCAGCATGCTTCTCCGGGAGAGCTGCTTTCAGTAGCCGACTCGGCGGAGGAAGCGGGGGAATTCATGAAAGGCCTTCTTCAATATTACCGGGAAACAGCAAATTATCTCGAGAAGGTCGGGCATTGGATTGAACGCGCCGGCATCATTCATATCCGGGAAGTTTTATTTGACAACGGACTTCGCGGCCAGCTGATCGAACGGCTTGAAAAAGAGAAGCGGCTGGCTCAGCAAGAAACGATAAAAGGGCTGATGTGAATTGACAGAACGATTGCTAAAGTACTTTCGCACGAAGCAAAAAGAAGTGCAATCCGAAAAAACGTATGACACCCAATGTCCATTTTGCAGCATGCAGTGCAAAATGCACCTCATTGAACAGACAATTGTGACAAGAAAAAAATACACGGCGGTCGGAAAAGACAATCCGACGACAAAAGGACGGCTGTGCATGAAAGGGATGAACGCCCACCAGCATGCCTTTCATTCGGAGAGGATCACCCATCCGCTGATCAAAAAAAAACGGCGACTTCGTCCGTGTGACATGGGATGAAGCGCTTCAGTACATCAAACAGCAAGTAACAGCGATCCAGCATGAAGATGGCCGCGATGCTTTGGGTGTATACGGCAGCGCGTCCATTACAAACGAAGAAGCGTATTTGCTGGGGAAGTTCGCCCGCGTCGCCTTGAAGACGAAGCATATTGACTACAACGGCAGGCTTTGCATGTCGGCGGCCGCTACAGCTGCAAATCAAACCTTTGGAATGGACCGGGGGCTGACAAATGCCCTTTCCGAGATCCCCCATGCAAGGGTCATCATCCTCGCAGGTACGAATATCGCAGAGTGCCAGCCGACGATCATGCCGTATTTTGAAGAAGCGAAGCAAAACGGGGCCTACATCATTGTCATCGATCCCCGCGAAACGGCAACGGCCAAGATCGCCGATCTGCATTTGAAAATCAAGCCGGGGACAGACGCCGCGCTCGCAAACGGTATGCTGAAAGTCATCATTGAAGGACAGCTGACAGACGGAGCTTTTCTCAGAGAGAGAGCTGAAGGTTTTGAAGAGGTCAAGCGCCATGTGGCGTCTTTATCACTTGAAGACATTTCGGCCAAAACCGGGATACAAATCGAGCAGATTAAAAAAGCTGCAGTAAAATTTGCCCGTGAGGAGACGGGAATGCTGTTCACGGCAAGAGGGATTGAACAGCAAACGGACGGAACGGCTGCCGTCAGAAATTTACTGAATATTCTAATATCAACTGGGAAAATCGGCAAATTTGCTTGCGGCTACGGCGCCGTCACCGGACAAGGAAATGGGCAGGGGGCGCGGGAGCACGGCCAGAAAGCAGATCAGCTGCCAGGGTACCGGTCGATTGAAAACGAAGCTGACCGCGCTTATATTGCGGATGTTTGGGGCATAAAAGCTGAAGACCTTCCAGGAAAAGGTGTATCCGCCTATGAAATGATGGAGAAAGTTCATGAAGGCGAAATTACCGGGATGTTTTTAATGTGTTCAAACCCTGTTGTATCCAGTCCGAACGCAGGCTTTGTCAAATCCGCTTTGGGAAAATTAAAGTTTTTTGCCGCCGTTGATTTGTTTCTTTCTGAAACGGCTAGACTCGCGGACGTCATTCTCCCCGCATCATCCTATCTCGAGGACGAAGGAACGATGACCAATCTGGAAGGCAGAGTGACATTAAGGGAAGCCTCAAAACCGTGCCCCGGTGAAGCGAGGCATGACTGGCAAATGATTTGCGATATTGCTGCTGCGCTTGGAAAAGGCCGTTATTTCTCATATCGATCGGCAGAGGATGTTTTTAATGAATTAAGAAAAGCGAGCCGCGGCGGAATTGCCGACTATTCGGGCATCACTTATGAACGTCTGAGAAAGGAAGGCGGCATTTTATGGCCTTGTCCCGAACAGGGACACCCCGGGACACAGCGCCTGTTTGAATCATCCTTTGCCCACCCGGACAAAAAAGCGAAAATGTGCGTCGTCCCGAACGAACCAATGATCAAAAAAGATGAACCGACTGAAGAGTATCCCCTTTATCTGACGACCGGAAGGGTGATGTCTCATTATTTAACCGGAGTACAGACGAGAAGGAGCGCTGCACTCAAGGCCAGACACTTTGAATCATTTATGGAAATTCATCCGAAAACGGCGGAAAAATACAACATTAGCGACAGGGTGCTGGTCAGGGTGGAGTCAAAAAGAGGCAGCATCATTGTCAGGAGCAAATTATCGGAAGCCATCAGGCCGGATACCATTTTTGTGCCGATGCATTGGGCAGATTCGCAAAATGTGAACGATTTGATAGCGGAAACGCTCGATCCGTCTTGCAGAATGCCGGGATTTAAGGTTTGCTCCGTAAAAATTCGTCCGTCAGTTGACAATTATGTGAATAAATTGTCATAAAAAGTCATAAAAAGTTTACAAAATTAACTATAATTTGTGATAGTTTTAAAGATGTAAACAGAATACTTGTTTAGGGCGTATAGTGAATTGTTTTGAAAAAGGGGAGGATCATAGTGAAAAAAAAGCAGCTAGTCCTGGTAGGGAACGGTATGGCCGGGGTCAGGGCCGTTGAAGAAATTCTTAAAATTTCAAGCGAAGAGTTTCAGATCACGATTTTTGGAAACGAACCGCACCCAAACTATAACCGGATTCTTCTTTCCAAAGTGCTTCAAGGAGATACGGATGTTAAGGACATTACACTGAATGATTGGGATTGGTATGAAGAAAACGGGATTCAGCTGTATACGGGGGAAGAAGTCGTTAAAGTTGATCCGGAGTCCAAAACCGTCATCACGGATGCGGGAAGAGTCCAGCCGTATGATGAACTGATTTTGGCGACAGGTTCTCTCCCTTTTATTCTGCCATTGCCCGGAGCGGATAAAGAAGGTGTAACAGCATTCCGTGATATCAAGGATACGGATATCATGCTCGAAGCTTCCAAAACGTACAAAAAAGCAGCCGTTATCGGCGGCGGATTGCTGGGACTGGAAGCAGCGCGCGGACTTCTTAACCTTGGCATGGACGTTACCGTTATCCACCTCGCGCCATATTTGATGGAGCGTCAGCTTGATGCAACCGCAGGACGGCTTTTGCAAAAAGAGCTGGAGAAGCAGGGCATGAAATTTTTGCTGGAAAAGCAGACAGAAGAAATTTACGGAGAAACACGTGTCGAAGGCTTAAAATTCAAAGACGGCTCAATGCTTGAAGCCGATTTGGTCGTCATGGCGGTCGGAATCAAGCCGAACGTTCAGCTCGGCAAAGACTGCGGCCTTCCGGTAAACAGAGGAATCGTCGTCAATGATTACATGGAAACCGAAGTTCCCAACATTTATGCTGTCGGAGAATGTGCGGAACATAGAGGCATTGCCTACGGACTTGTCGCGCCTCTTTATGAACAGGCGAAAGTGCTTGCCAAAAAAATCTGCGGCGTTGAAACAGCTCCGTATGAAGGGTCTGTTTTATCAACCCAGCTGAAGGTTTCCGGTGTTGAGGTCTTTTCTGCCGGTGATTTTAATGAGGATGACGGAGAAGACAAAAAAGCGCTTAAAGTGTTTGACGAACAGGACGGAATCTACAAGAAAATCGTTCTGCGCGGCAATCAGGTGATCGGTGCCGTACTGTTCGGAGACAGCAGCGAAGGTAACAGGCTGTTTTCCATGATTCAAAAAGGAGCAGATATTTCAGATACTTCTAAAATTTCAATCTTGCAGCCTTTGAATCAGGAAGAAGGCATGAGCTTGACCGCTGCGATGAGCGACGATGAGATCGTATGCGGCTGTAACGGCGTTTCGAAAGGAATGATCATTCAGGCGATCAAAGAGCAGGGCTGCACATCGACGGATGAAATTAAAGCCTGCACAGGCGCATCACGTTCTTGCGGAGGATGTAAGCCGCTTGTCGCTGAGATTCTTCAGCATACGCTCGGCTCAGAGTTTGATGCTTCAGCACAAAAAGAAGCGATTTGCGGATGTACGGACCTGTCAAGAGACGAAATCGTGGCCAAAATCAGAGAAAAAGGGCTGACCCATACGAAAGAAGTCATGAACGTGCTCGGCTGGAAAACGGCGGAAGGCTGTTCCAAATGCCGCCCTGCGCTTAACTACTACCTCGGCATGATCAATCCGAAGGAATATGAAGATGAAAGAGAATCCCGCTTCGTCAATGAACGGATGCACGCCAATATTCAAAAAGACGGCACATATTCAGTTGTACCGCGGATGTACGGCGGGGTTACCAATTCGAATGATTTGCGGCGCATCGCTGATGTCGTCGACAAATATGAAATTCCGCTAGTGAAAATGACCGGCGGCCAGCGGATCGACCTGATCGGCGTCAAAAAAGAAGATCTTCCGAAAGTATGGGCTGATCTTGACATGCCTTCAGGATTTGCTTACGGAAAAACGCTCAGAACCGTAAAAACGTGTGTCGGCGAACAGTTCTGCCGCTTCGGCACGCAAGACTCAATGGCCCTCGGAATTGACCTTGAGAAAAAATTTGAAGGGCTCTACACGCCTCACAAAATTAAAATGGCGGTTTCCGCTTGTCCGAGAAACTGCGCTGAATCCGGCATTAAAGATATCGGCGTCGTCGGCATCGACGGTGGCTGGGAAATTTACGTCGGCGGAAACGGAGGCACGCATTTGCGCGCAGGCGATCTGTTAATGAAAGTCAAAACGGCTGAAGAAGTCATCGAAATCACAGGCGCGTATCTCCAATACTATCGTGAAACAGCCAACTATTTAGAACGGACATCTGCTTGGATCGAACGTGTCGGCTTGTCCCACGTCCAATCCGTATTGAATGATAAAGAAAAACGCAAAGAGCTGAATGACCGCATCAATCAAGCGCTGTCTGTCCATAAAGACCCGTGGAAAGACTTTTTGGAAGACGAAAAGACAACAAAACAGCTATTCGAAAATGTTGTCACTTCTTAAAATGAGAAATCAACTTGAGGAGGAATTCACATGGTGAACAAGAACTTAACAAAGGTGTTTGTTTCGAAGATCGGGGATTTGCCGAATCAGCTTGGGAAGACAGTGCTTATCGAGGACAAGGAAATCGCGGTATTCAAGCTTTCAAACGGCAATGTCCGCGCGATTGAAAACCGCTGCCCCCACAAAGGGGGCGTTCTTGCCGAAGGAATGGTAAGCGGCAAATTCGTCTTCTGTCCGATGCACGACTGGAAGATCAGCCTTGAAGACGGCAAAGTCCAAGAGCCTGATACAGGGTGTGTTCAGACATACGAAACGGTCGTTGAAGGCGAAGATTTGTATATCGTTTATTAAACGGCTCAAAGACATGTATTGTCAAAAGCCTCAAGGGTCGCTGAATGTGCTCCCTCTTTATTAAAAAAACAAACGCGTTCACAGAATCGGCAGATGGAAGGATGACAGTTGATGGGGAATGGGAAAGTATATTTTGTCGGGGCCGGACCGGGCGATTCAGGATTGATCACATTAAAAGGAAGAAAGCTGATCGAGGCGGCGGATGTCATATTGTATGACAGGCTCGTCAATTCCCGGCTGCTTGAGCATGCAAAAGCATCATGTGAATTTGTCTACTGCGGCAAGCTCCCGGACCGCCATTATATGAAACAAAGTGAAATCAATGCACTGCTCATTGAAAAGGGGCTGAAAGGCCTCAAAGTGGTCCGGCTGAAAGGAGGAGACCCGAGCGTGTTCGGCAGAGTCGGAGAAGAAGCGGCAGCCGTCAGCGAACACGGCATCCCGTACGAAATGGTGCCCGGCATTACATCGGGAATCGCCGCGCCTCTTTATGCCGGACTGCCTGTGACCCACCGCGATTTCGCTTCATCCTTTGCCGTTGTCACCGCCCATGATAAATCGGGCAAACCGGAAATGAATTGGGAAGGGCTGGCCAAAGGCGTCCAAACCCTCGTCTTTTACATGGGGATCAAAAACCTTGGTTATATATGCGAGCAGCTGATGAAACACGGCAAGTCTCCCCTTGTTCCCGCGATGGTCATCCAATGGGGCACATGGGGCCGGCAGCGGAGCGTTAAAGGGACATTGCAGAATATCAGGGAAAAAATAACCGAGCATCAAATTAAAAATCCCGCGATCATCGTCATCGGCGACATCGTATCATTCAGGCAGAACAGCTGGTTTGAAGAAAAGCCTTTGATCGGGCTGAACATGATGGCGGTCAAAAGCTGTGAAGAAGAACGAGTCCCGGTGGAGACGCTTCGTGAACAAGGCGCTGAAGTTGTTGAATGGCCGAAATGGAAATCACTCGAAACGGTGCCTGACGATACAGTTTTAGAGCGAATTGCTTCTTTTGACAGCCTGCTGTTCACCTCAAGTGCGTCACTGCGCAGATTTTTCAGCCGGCTTGCCGCTTTGAAGATCGATGTCAGGGAAATGCGCGGCCGGCTCTACGCTTCAGATCTGCATGTAAAAGCAGCTCTTGAAGAACGGGGATTTTCCGCTTTTCTGCAGGCGGAAATGCCGGTTTCGGACAGCTGTTTGCTGATCGGCAGCCGGGAAGCCGTGCAAAATCAACCGCACTCCGGTTGTGAGGTATTGATTACACATGACAGGATGATCGACAGCCGCTTTACATCGATCATTAAACGGGAGATCGAGGAGTTTCCTGTTGATATCGTGATCTTTGCGAATCGAACATGCGTCGAGCTGTTCGTAAACGAGGCTGAGACAATCGGCCTCCATCCGGAAAAAACGGCTGCCCGTCTGCAGGCGGTCTGCCTCACGGAAGAAGCGGGGAAGAAGGCTGCAGCCGCAGGGTTTCAGCGCGTTCATATTGTGAATGAACGCGACCGCCTTCCTGATATCATCAAAGGGATCAACCGCACAGCCGAATTTGTCTGCCAGAACTGAAAAAAGCAGGGGTAACCCTGCTTTTTTAGCGTGCGGAACTGCTTCCGAACAACACCTCTTTTAAATAGCAAAGGTCTGCCTCTATATGCTTCCTCATTGATTCGGCAGCCTTGGCGTCATTTCTGTCCTGCATGTGACGCAGAATCTCCTCGTGCTGATTGATGATGTCAAGGGTGCGCGCCGGTTTTTCAAGGTTTTTGCTCCGATAGAAAAAGGTCAGCGACCGCAAATCAAGCAGCTGTTTTTGCAGGCGTTCGTTTTCGCTCGTTTCGATGATGACATCATGAAATTGCGTATTTAGGCGAAGAAGTGCATTGGCCGACTCCGGACTTTGGGTTTCCTGGTGCTTACGCGCTTCAGAGAGCGTTTCGGAAATGAGCTCCAGTGTTGCATTTGAAGCAAGGCGGGTTGCCAATGAAACGGCCAGGGATTCGAGCGCCTGGCGGCATTGGTATATTTCTTCAAGGTCTTTGATTGTCGGTTCATAAACTGTAATTTTTGATTTATCATCTATCGATAATAATCCTTCTTGTTCAAGTGTCCGAATCGCCTCCCTGACGGGGCTGCGGCTCACTTGCAGCTCCTTGGCGATTTTGGATTCGTAGATCCGTTCGCCGGGTCGATATCCTCCTTTAATAATCATATCTTTTAAATAATGATGGACTTGATCATGATAAGAGACTGCACGTTGTATGGAAAACTTCACGCTGTTCACCTCGTTTATTTTTCACTGCGGAAATCACTAATAGTCTAGCAAAAAGAGAGAAATACCATCAACCTAAAATTACCATAATATTGAGTATTTTGTGACAAAAAAGTGTTGACTGCCATTAGCTGTCCGTTATAATTAAGTTATAACTGTCGACAGTCGGCAGCTTACTTTTTATTTACTATTGTAAGCGCTTTATCGATAGAGGGGAAGGGGGATTTTTGATGAAATCAAGCGTTGTGTCAGCATGGGATATGCTTTGGAGATCACACCGGGAAGCAAAGAGGCTGCTTTTGTTCGCCATGCCTGTCAGGGCGGGAAAAGATGCTGATTTAAAGATCAAGTCGGAGCAAACCATGAAGGAAGAAAAGCCGCCGAGCTATAAAACGCCTCAGAAAATCGGACTGCTGCTAGGTCCTGCATTGTTTTTCGCCGTCCTTTTGTTCTTTTTTCCCGAGGGTCTGAGCCATGAAGGAAGAATGGTATTGGCGACCACGTTGTGGGTTGCGGTATGGTGGATTACGGAAGCTGTTCCGATTCCGGCTGCATCATTGCTGCCGATCGTGCTGCTTCCGCTGACCGGGGCGCTGGAAGGGGCAGCTGTCACGTCAAGCTACGGCGATCCAATCGTTTTTTTATTTTTAGGAGGCTTTTTGATTGCACTTGCGATGGAGCGCTGGAATCTTCATAAACGGATCGCGCTTAATATCATTTCTGTAGTGGGAACGAGCACGTCAAGGATCGTCCTCGGGTTTATGGCGGCCACAGGGTTTTTGTCCATGTGGGTCTCAAATACGGCCGCGGTGATGATGATGCTTCCGATTGGAACCGCTATCATTCATCAGGTATCAGCCGTCATGAAATCTGAAAGAAAAGATTTAGCCGGAGAAGAAGCGAAATTTTCAAAAGCGCTGATCTTCAGCATCGGGTATGCGGGGACGATCGGCGGACTCGGTACGCTAATCGGCACACCGCCGAACATTATTTTGGCGGCCAATATTAAGAAGCTGTACGGAGTTGAAGTGTCTTTCGGTGGTTGGATGGCTTTTGCCGTTCCGGTCGTTGTCATTTTGCTTGTAGCGGTATGGCTGTACTTGACGAAAGTGGCGCATCCGATCAAGATGAAGGAGCTTCCGGGCGGAAAAGAATTGATTCTCGAAGAAAAAAGAAAGCTCGGAAAGATGAGCTTTGAAGAAACAATGGTTCTGCTTGTCTTCGGGTTTGCCGCGTTTATGTGGGTGACAAGGACATTTTTATGGGATGATAAAATACCCGGTATTGACGATACAATGATTGCGATATTCGCAGCTTCATTGCTCTTCTTGATCCCTTCGCTCAATAAAGGGGGCAGGGTATTGGACTGGTCGGTTTCGAAGGACTTGCCGTGGGGGATTCTCCTTTTATTCGGAGGAGGCTTGGCGCTCGCGACCGGTTTTAAAGAAACGGGTCTCGCCGAGTGGATCGGCGGAAGGCTTACGGTATTGGATGGATTTAACTTTGTGGTCATTGTTGTTATCTCAGCGGCATTGGTTCTCTTTTTGACGGAGATTACGTCGAATACGGCTACGGCGACTATGATTCTGCCTGTACTGGCCTCGCTCGCTTTAGCGCTGAATGTTCACCCGTACGCATTAATGGTGCCTGCTGCAATGGCGG
The DNA here is from genome assembly GCF_054161455.1 of Bacillus sp. PK6-026. Taxonomy (NCBI): domain Bacteria; kingdom Bacillati; phylum Bacillota; class Bacilli; order Caryophanales; family Bacillaceae; genus Bacillus; species Bacillus sp. PK6-026. The sequence goes on from NZ_CP096418.1 coordinate 499,629, forward strand.
CAAACTGCGCCTTCATGTTGCCGGTCGGCACGCCGCCGAATGCAATTATTTTCGCATCGGGAAAATTGAAGATCAGCGAGATGGTTCGAACCGGCTTTGTTATTAATATTTTCACACTGATTTTAATCGTCGGAGCTGTGTTCTACATTCTGCCGAATTTATGGGGAGTGGATCTAACCGTCTTCCCGGACAATCTGAAATCGAATTGATGAAGCAAAGCCGGGGGCTTAGACCCCGGCTTTTTGTCATGGTGGAATGTTTGAGCGTTCAGCAGCTTCATTCTGTGTCATCGCGTTAAATAAAAGAGAAAAAAATGAAACTGCGGTATAATCATGTAAAAAAGGATGATCAGCGTGAACAATTCTCTACTGCCGCATCGATACCCGTTTCTATTCATTGACCGTGTTGTTGAGAGCGAGCCGGGAAAATGGGTGAAAGGATATAAATTCATAACGGAAAACGACTGGTTTATTACGGAAAACCAAAAGGAAATGCCATTTTCCATTATCATTGAAGCGCTGGCTCAAACCGCTGCATTTACTACGCTCAAAGACCCGGATGAGATCGGCTTTCTGTCTTCGGTGAAAAAAGCTGAATACACCGGCAAGGTCTTTGTGGGAGACAAACTTGATCTTTATTTTGAAGTTTCCCGCTTTAAAAGAGGGTTTTTATTCGGCAACGGAACCGCCTCAGTAAACGGAAAACCGGCAGCGAAAGCGGAGATCGGGATTTTTATGGAAGCGAAGTGAAAGCGGGGGATAAAATTGATAGAATTAAAGCCTGTCGCGTTTGTGAAAAACTTGCGGACTGTGCCGCAGGATGATCATTGGGGCGATGTGATTTCTGAAATTAATTTGGCTGAAGATATTCATCCGGACGCTTTAAAAGGGATCGAAGCATTTTCTCATTTGGACATTATCTTTTACTTTCATCAAGTAAAAGAGGATCAAATACAATATCAGGCGAGGCGCCCGAGAAACAATCAAAACTATCCTGAGACAGGCATTTTCGCCCAACGGGGAAAAAACAGGCCCAACAGGCTCGGTGCAACCGTTGTGACACTCCTTGAAAAATCCGGGAGCAAGCTTGTAGTGAAAGGGTTGGATGCGATTGACGGGACACCTGTAATCGATATCAAACCGGTAATGAAAGAGTTTCTTCCGAAAGGACAAATCATACAGCCGAAGTGGTCGGAAGATTTGATGAAAGTATATTGGCATGACAGCTGATTGATAGAAAAAAACCTCTCAACACCTTTTGAGAGGTTTTTTCATGCTTGTACGATAAAAAAGAAGGATATCAGACCAATCTTGAAGATCGGAAGTCCCATGAATTGTACCCAATCGGCAAACAAAATGAAAACGCTTTATTATATGATGGCAATAAGGGGGGCGCAAAAATGATCAACGAGAAACGTCCGGCTCAATTGCTTCAATATTTGCTGCGTGTCAGAGAAGCGACCATGCATCAGCTGATTGATCATTTTCAATTATCAAAACGGCAAATCTGCTATGACCTGGACAAAATCAATCATTGGCTGACCGGCAAGCAGCTGCCTGAAATCGAATATAAAAGAAAAAACCGGCTGGCCGTTCCGGAAAAATTGCTTGAATTGCGGTTCTCCGAAGCCTGTTCAGACATCGGCCGCTCGTTTATTTTTACACAGGAAGAGCGGATCAAAGCCTTGTACATGTTCCTGTTTGTCCGCAGGGAGCCGATTTCATCCGCTCATCTCACACAGTTATTGCAGGTCAGCAAAAATACGGTCATGAATGATGTGAAAAAAGCGAATGAGACGCTGGCTCCGTTTTTGGTGGCGATCAGATATACAAGACAGCGCGGCTATCATTTAATAGGAAGCGAGTTTGATAAAAGAGTTCCTGTCATGCACCACCTTTCTTATTTTCTGCAAAAGCCTTACGGCAAAGAAATCCTTCATTATATTTTAAAAGTTTCCGGCTCGTGCGATCACACACAACAAGAAACGAAAAGAGCGGTTGAACTTGTCTCGAAAGAATACAGGATTCAACTCGTTGAAGAAAGGCTCAATGAATTTGTTTACTTTCTGATGATGTATTCGATCAGAGTGGCCGAAGGAAAAATTGTTCGTTTTCACCAGGAGGAGGGGGAGCTTTTAAAGCAAAGTCCGCTGAAAAACGCAGCCGTAAGGCTTGTGAATGAACTTCGGATTCCCGTCTATGAAACCGAACTTTGCTACATTTTGATCCAGCTGCTCGGGCTTTCATTTGGACAACAGCCGGCGCATGATCCGCTTTATCAGCTGTGTGAAAAGCTTGTGTTTGAATTTGAATCAAGAGCATGCATCACATTTCCGAGGAGGCGCGAGGTGGCGGAATCTCTTTATCGGCACTTGAAGCCGGCATATTTCAGAATGAAATACCGCATTCCGATTCACAATCCCCTGCTCAGCAAGATTAAGAAAGAGCACAAAGAACTGTTTACCATCGTTCAAAAGCTGATGCGGCACCTTGAAGCGCTGCTGAACAAACCGGTTCCAGAAGAAGAAATCGGCTTTATCACGATTCACTTTGGTGCATTGCTTGAGCAGCCGGTACAGTCCGGATCATCGAAAAAGACAGCTGTCGTCATTTGTCCGAGCGGTGTCAGCTCATCCTTGATGGTCAGGCGCCAGCTTGAATCGCTATTTTCAGAGATTGTCGTTGAGAAGGCGATGTCTTTGCAGGCATTCACACCTGACGTCTTTGACCGTTATGATGCCGTGTTTTCCACCGTTGAGCTTAAAACCAAAAAGCGATACTACATGGTCGGGCCGCTGATGACGCCCGCTGAAAAAAGCAGGCTTGTCAATGAAGTGTATCAGGAACTGTTCGGCGTGAAGCAAAAGGAGCTTTTGACAGACGAATTTCTTCACATCCTCAAGAAGCACGCCAAAATCATAGACGAAAAAGGCCTAAGAGAAGCATTGAAAAATATTATATTTATTCAAAAAGTGACGGAAACAAGGGGGAAACGACCAGTGCTGAAAGATCTGCTGACAGATGAAACCATTCAAATGGCTGACCAAATCAAAAGCTGGGAAGAAGCGATTCAAACAGCGGCAAAACCTTTGCTTGATAAGGAGGTGATCTTGAAAGAATACACAGATGCCATGATCGACAATGTCAAAAAGATGGGACCTTATATGATCATCGGCCCCGAGATTGCCGTTCCTCATGCAAGACCTGAAAAAGGCGTCCGAAAGGTGGGAATGAGTCTCCTGAAACTGAAGGAGCCGGTCTATTTTTTGGATGATGAACAGTATCCGGTAAGGCTTTTGTTTTGCATTGCGGCGGTTGACCATACGACACATCTGAAGGCGCTTTCCCAACTGACCCGGCTTCTCAGCAATAAAGAAAATCAGGACTCCTTAAAGGAAACCGAGTCGTTGGATCATATCAAACGTTTAATCGAAGCCTATTCATCCAATTAAAAACAGGAGGGATAACATGAAGATATTGGCAGTTTGTGGATCAGGACTTGGAAGCAGTTTTATGCTGGAAATGAATATTAAAGATATTTTGCAGGAAATGGGGTTAATGGAGATCGAGGTGGATCATTCGGATTTGAGCTCAGCGTCTCCTGATCAAGCGGATTTGTTTGTCGTTGCCAAAGATATCGCGGAAGGAGCAGCCCACCTGCGGGATATCGTCGTGCTTGAAAGCATTATAGACATGGATGAACTGAAAACAAAACTGGTTAAAACATTGCAGGAAAAAGGAGTGCTTTAATCACAGAAAAGGAGGAACTGCAAATGGGTGAAAGAGCGCTAAAGCTGATGATGGATGTGTTAAGCCAGCCGGCTGTATTAATTGCAGCCATTTCTTTTATCGGTCTTCTGCTTCAAAAAAAGCCGGCCAATGAAATCGTGAAAGGGACGACGAAATCGTTTTTAGGTTTTATCGTGATTTCAGCCGGGGCGGGTATTCTTGTTGGTTCGCTTGAGCCGTTCGGAAAGATGTTTCAAGCCGCCTTTCATGTGAACGGCGTCGTTCCGAACAATGAAGCGATTGTCGCGATGGCGCTCAACGAATACGGGACGGCGACAGCGCTGATTATGTTTTTCGGGATGCTGTCCAACATCTTAATCGCCCGTTTTACCAGATTAAAATACATTTTTTTGACGGGCCATCACACATTGTATATGGCTTGTTTAATCGCCGTCATACTGGCGGTGGCGGGTTTGAAGGGTCCATTTTTGATCGGCGTCGGAGCGGTTTCGCTCGGCTTGACAATGAGTGTGTTTCCGGCGATGGTTCAGCCTTTTATGAAAAAGATAACCGGCAATGATAAGGTCGCGTTCGGCCACTTTTCTTCAATCGGTTACGCTGTGTCCGGGTTAATCGGCAAAGCAGCAGGCAAGGGCTCGCGCTCGACTGAAAAAATCCGGTTTCCGAAGGGCCTCGGATTTTTAAGGGACAGTTCTGTCAGCATTGCGCTCACCATGACCATCTTGTACGTTTTGATTGCCTTATTTGCAGGGGCGGGCTATGTGGAGCGCGAGTTGAGCGACGGTACACATTACCTTGTCTTCTCCGTTATTCAAGCGGTCACATTTGCGGCAGGGGTGTTTATTATTCTTTCGGGAGTCAGACTCGTGCTCGCAGAGATCGTTCCGGCTTTTAAAGGCATATCTGACAAACTTGTGCCGGATTCCAAGCCGGCGCTGGATTGTCCGATCATTTTTCCGTACGCACCAAACGCCGTACTAATCGGCTTTTTTTGCAGCTTCATTGGCGGCATCACCGGCATGTTGATTCTCGGAGCAGCCGGAGCCGTCATCGTTCTTCCCGGAGTGGTTCCCCACTTTTTCACAGGGGCCTCGGCCGGCGTCTTCGGAAACGCTGCAGGGGGGATACGGGGAGCGGTCTTGGGGTCTTTTGTCAACGGTCTGATCATTACGTTTTTCCCTGTGTTTCTGCTGCCGGTCATGGGTGATTTAGGCTTTGCCAATACGACATTTTCCGATACCGACTTTGCCGCGACAGGAATCGTGCTTGGGCATGCGTTGAAACTGCTGGGGGCAGGAGGAGTTGTAATTGGAATTGCAGCGGTAGTGGCCGGTGCGGTCTTACTGGGCTTTAAACGCGGAAAGGCGGGGAAGTCCGATCATAAAGCTGAAGCATAAAGGAGTGGGCAATGATGTCAGTGAAGGAAATCAATATGGAACGTTTTCGTGACCAAATCAGGCTGCTGACACTGAAACAGCTTCATCACCTCGGTTTTGGGCATTATGGAGGCAGCTTGTCAATCGCCGATGTGTTAGCCGTTTTATATGGAAAGGTGATGAAAATAGATCCCGCCAATCCGTCGTGGGAAGATCGGGACTTTTTTATCCTTTCAAAAGGGCACGGCGGCCCCGCCTTGTATGCAGCGCTTCATCTTACCGGCTATTTTGAAGAAGATGTGCTCTATACGCTAAACCAAAACGGCACGGCTCTTCCGTCGCATCCTGACCGGAATTTAACACCGGGAGTCGATATGACGACCGGGTCGCTTGGCCAGGGGATCTCGGCTGCGGCAGGAGTCGCACTGTCGCACAAGCTTTCAGGACGCTCTAACCGGACCTTTGTTATTGTCGGCGACGGGGAGCTGAATGAAGGTCAATGTTGGGAAGCGATCCAATTCGCGGCACACCATAAGCTCCACAATTTTTATGTGTTTGTGGATGATAATAAACAACAGCTGGACGGTCCGACTAAAGATATTATTGATCCGCTGGATTTTGTCAGCAAATTTTCAGCCTTCGGTTTTTATTCCGAAAGGGTAAACGGACATGAACCGGATGCGATTTATCAAGCGACCAAAAGAGGAGAAGCCCAGCGGGAAAGGCCGGTTGCCGTCATCCTTGATACGGTGAAGGGAAAGGGCATCCCTTATTTTGAAAATATGGAGAACAGCCACCACATTAGAGCGAATGATGAACAAAATCGCATAATCGAAAAGATCATGATGACGCTTGAAGAAAAGGAAGTGAGGGCATGAATGAGGCGGCAGCAAATGTCAAGCTGGATGCAGTCGAAATGAGGCAGGTATACAGCTCGGCCGTTTATGAACTGGCTCAGGAAAACGCGGACATCGTGGCGTTGGAAGCGGATTTGATGAGCTCGATTTCCATGGACAAAATTAAACGGCGCATTCCCGAGCGAGTGATCAATTGCGGGGTTATGGAAGCCAATATGATAGGGATTGCGGCCGGGCTTTCGTTAACCGGAAGAATCCCGTTTGTTCACACGTTCGCCCAGTTTGCGACAAGACGCTGCTTTGATCAGCTGTTTGTTTCAGGTGCCTATGCCAAAACAAACATCAAGATTCTCGGTTCAGATTCGGGAATTACGGCTGAACATAACGGCGGAACACACATGGCCTTTGAAGATTTGGGACTCGCCCGGCTAATCCCGAATGCCTTTGTTTATGAAGCGAGCGATGCAGCAATGCTCCAATTTTTGATCAAAAAGGCTGCGGTGGAGTACGGCATTCACTATATCAGGACGATCAGAAAAAAGGCGGTCAGACTTTATGATGAACATGAAACATTTGCGGACGGAAAAGCAAAAGTTCTCAAAGACGGCAGCGATGCGGCGCTGTTTGCCAGCGGCATCATGGTCGCAGAAGCTTTGCGGGCGGCAGAACTGCTAAAAGAAAAAGGGATCGATGCAGCGGTCATCGATATGTATTGCATCAAGCCGATCGATCAAGAAACCGTGATTCGCTACGCACAAAAAACGAATGCGATTGTCACGGCAGAAAACCATAATGTCATAGGCGGATTGGGAAGCGCAGTCGCGGAAGTGCTGAGTGAACATCATCCCGCTCCGCTCAAGAGAATCGGGGTTCATGAAGCCTTCGGACAGGTCGGGACGATCGATTATTTGAAAAAATATTACCGTTTGACCGCAGAGCATATCGCACGGGCGGCGGAACAGCTCGTTTAAGATTTCTTTGTCCTGGCCGATTTTTATATTAGAATAGATAAAAGCCTAAAAAAAGTGAGGTATCTTAAATATCGTGTCAGTCAGTCAAAGAGATCGAATCGATGTGAAGCTAGTAGCTCTGGATATGGATGGAACACTATTAAATGATGAACAGACCATTTCTGATGAAAACAGAAATGCGATTAAAGAAGCAGAGGAAAAAGGGATTTATGTCGTGCTCAGTACCGGCCGCACGCTGATGACGTGCCGGGAGTTGGCGGAGTCGCTCGAACTGTCTTCTTTTTTGATCACGGCAAACGGCAGTGAAATTTGGGATTCGTCTTTCAACCTGGTCGAGCGTCAGCTGCTTCATCCCGATCATGTCCAAATGATGTGGGATTTGCGCAATCTGCACAACACCGATTTCTGGGCCGCCAGCGTCGATAAAGTGTGGAGAGGCGAGTTTCCTGAGGATATTCAGGCGTATGAATGGCTGAAATTCGGCTTTGATATTCCGGATGACGACGTCAGAAACCGGGTCCTGGAAGAGCTGAAAAAGAACAAAGAATTGGAAGTCAGCAATTCAAGCCCGACCAATATTGAAGTCAACGCCATCGGGATCAATAAAGCGGCCGCTTTGGCAAAAGTATGCGAGCGCCTCGGCTTTACGATGGAACACGTGATGGCGGTCGGAGACAGTTTAAATGATATCGCCATGATCAAAGAAGCGGGTTTAGGCGTTGCCATGGGGAACGCCCAGGAAATCGTCAAAGAAACCGCAGACTGGATCACGGATTCCAATATCGAACACGGAGTCGCAAAAGCGATCAGGCATTGGGTATTGTCCTAGCCGAAAAAAGAGCCGATTTACGGCTCTTTTTTTTGTGCAAAATAAAAAATATTCATGGACTGAAGCAAGTTGAAAAAACCTTGTGAAATCAGGTTTTTCAGCTAAAACTTTTTAGGAAAAATGATTTATTTTATGTGAGGTTTTCTAACAATATGATGCCAAGCGGGCAAATCCTTGATATAATCTATTCAAGTTTGATTATTCGGAATTAAGGTTCCGAAAATCGGAACAAAATGAGGGGTATACTAAAATTCGACCGAATGTGCATCAATATATAGGGGGGGATTTGATGAATCAAGTTGATTTAAACTGCGATCTTGGAGAAAGCTTCGGCGCTTATAAAATCGGGCTCGATGAGGAGATTCTCGAATTTGTTACATCAGCCAACATCGCTTGCGGATTTCATGCCGGAGACCCTGGCGTCATGCGCAAAACCGTCAAAATGGCGGCGGAAAAAGGCGTGAAAATCGGCGCGCATCCGGGACTTCCCGATTTAGCGGGATTCGGGCGCCGCAATATGGCGATTACGCCTGAAGAAGCATACGATCTTGTCGTGTATCAAATCGGTGCGCTTTCAGGATTTTTAAAGGCCGAAGGTGTGACCATGCAGCATGTGAAACCCCATGGCGCACTGTATAATATGGCGGCGCAAAGCCGGGAACTGTCGGATGCGATCGCGCGTGCAGTTTATCAAACAGACCCGGAACTGATTTTATTCGGTTTGGCGGGAAGCGAACTTGTGCTTGCCGGTGAAAGAGCCGGTTTGAAAACGGCTCACGAAGTGTTCGCCGACCGTACATATCAGGAAGACGGAACGCTGACTTCCCGCCGCCAGAATGATGCGCTGATTCATGATGATGATGAAGCCGTCGGTCAGGTGATCCGCATGGTCAAAGAAGGCAAAGTCCGCAGCCTGCAAGGAACGGATGTCAGCCTTAAAGCAGATACGGTGTGCATTCACGGAGATGGTGCACACGCGCTTCAGTTTGCGAAAAAAATCCGCCGTGAACTCAGAGCAGCAGATATTAAAATACAAGCTTTTTCTACATGATGTTGACAAAAGGAGGAATACCATTTGAAACAAAATAAAAAAACAAAAGCGTCATCAAGCAACTGGACGTTGCTTTTGGGCGCCGCTTTTTTAATGGCCACATCCTCAATCGGGCCGGGATTTTTAACGCAAACCACAGTCTTTACACAGAGCTTGGCTGCAAGCTTCGGCTTTGTCATCCTCGTTTCCATCATTTTAGATATCTTCGTTCAAACCAATGTATGGAGAATCATTGCGGTTTCTGAAAAAAGAGGGCAGGAAATCGCCAACCTCGTCTTTCCGGGACTCGGCTATGTCATCGCATTTCTCGTCGTTCTGGGCGGGCTTGCTTTCAACATCGGCAATATCGGAGGCGCCGGTCTCGGCCTCCAGGTTTTATTCGGCATTACACCGCAGACGGGTGCGATCATCAGCGCCGCGATCGCGGTTTTGATCTTTGTCATTAAAGAAGCGGGAAAAGCGATGGACCGGTTTACGCTGATCGCGGGCTTTGTCATGATTTTATTAGTGGTGTACGTTGCGATTACGACCGGTCCTCCGGTTGGAGAAGCAGTAACAAAAACGATCATGCCTGATAATATCGACATTCTTGCGATTGTGACGCTTGTCGGCGGCACGGTCGGCGGATACATTACATTTGCCGGCGGACACCGTTTGCTTGATGCGGGTGTTAAAGGGAGGGCTGCGATTCCTGAAGTAACGAAAAGCTCTGTTTCCGGCATTTTGATCACATCTGTCATGAGAATTGCGCTTTTCCTTGCCGTACTTGGAGTCGTCTCAAAAGGCCTGCACATTAATCCGGATAACCCGCCGGCTTCTGTCTTCCAGCTTGCTGCGGGAAATATCGGCTACAAAATCTTCGGTCTCGTCATGTGGGGAGCTGCCGTTACATCTGTAATCGGCGCTGCTTATACGTCGGTATCATTCTTTAAAACGTTTTCTCCGAAAATCGAAAAGAATTCGCGCGGCATTATAATTGTCTTTATTATTGTATCAACGCTTTGTTTTGTAACAATTGGAAAGCCGGTCAACCTTCTCGTTCTTGCCGGCGCATTAAACGGCTTAATTTTGCCTATCGCACTCGGATCCCTTCTGATCGGCGCGCATAAGAAGAATATTGTCGGCGACTACAGGCATCCGATCTGGCTTACAATTCCGGGTATTCTGGTCGTTATTGTCATGGCCATCATGGGAGGCTATACGTTAATCAATGAAATTCCTAAGTTATGGGGATGATATCGTTGCGTCATGTAAATGAAATGCGCCCTGACGAAGTCAGGGCCCTGATTCGAAAAGGCGAAATAACGGGTCCGACAGCCGGGATGGCCGGGGGTTTTACCCAGGCAAACCTGGTGATTTTGAAAAAAGAGCTCGCTTTTGAGTTTTTGCTGTTTTGCCAGCGCAATCAAAAGCCGTGTCCGATTCTCGATGTCACAGATCCCGGATCTCCGGTTCCGTCCATCACGGCGCCGGATGCCGATATCCGCACCGATTTTCCGAAATACCGCGTATACAGGCGCGGCGAATTGGCGGATGAAGTGACCGATATCCATTCTTTATGGGAAAACGACATGGTCGGTTTTTTAATCGGCTGCAGCTTTACGTTTGAACAAGCGTTAATCAATAACGGAATCCCTGTCAGACACATTGAAGAAAAGCGAAATGTTCCGATGTATCAAACGAATATTCCTTGTGTCCCGGCAGGCCGTTTTCAAGGGCCGATGGTTGTCAGTATGAGGCCGGTTCCGGAAGAGCAGGCGGTGCGTGCCGTTCAGGTTACATCAAGGTTTCCCGCTGTTCACGGAGGACCTGTCCATATCGGCAGTCCTGAAGCCATCGGTATAACAGACATCGCAAAACCCGATTTCGGCGATGCGGTCACGATAAAAAAAGGAGAAGTTCCGGTATTTTGGGCATGCGGCGTCACCCCTCAGGCCGTCGCCATGCACGTAAAGCCGGAGCTGATGATCACGCATTCGCCCGGCCATATGCTGGTTACCGATGTTCGGGACGAACAATTTGGCGTGTTATAGGATCTCAAAATCAATACAGAGTGGTTTATCTGTATTGATTTTTGATTTAAGGGGATGAAAGGCAAGGTGAAACAGAATGAAAAATCTATCGAATGTGACAATGTCTCCGCTCGGCGACTCCGCGGTTATCATTCAGCTCGGAGAGGGGATAAGCGAACAGACGCATCGTGTCGTCAGTGCACTGACAAAGCGGATTGAAAACGATCCGTTTCCCGGTTTTATTGAGTGTGTGCCGGCTTTCACGAGTGTGACCGTTTTCTATCAGCCGTTTGAAGTATACCGCAAGATGGAGAGCGGCAAGGCTGTTGATTCTCCGTATGAAAAGGTAAAAGCCCTCATCGAACATCATCTCCAAGAGCTCACAATGGAAGAAGAAACAAATCAGCGTACGGTGGAAATTCCGGTTTGTTACGGCGGCCGTTTCGGCCCTGATTTGGAGGAAGTGGCCGACATCAACGGACTGACTGCACAGGAAGTCATCGATATTCACACCTCGGGTGAGTACCTCGTTTATATGATTGGCTTTGCGCCGGGCTTCCCTTACTTAGGCGGAATGTCTGAAAAGATAGCCGCGCCGCGGCGGTCCTCTCCGCGGACTTCGATTCCCGCCGGCTCCGTGGGAATCGCCGGCATGCAAACAGGCGTCTATCCCCTTTCAACGCCGGGCGGCTGGCAGCTGATCGGCAATACGCCGCTTGAATTATTCAAGCCTTATGAACAGCCTCCGAGCCTTCTGAGAGCAGGGGATATCGTGAAATTTGTCAGCGTGACAGAAGAGGAGTATCACGCGCTGAAGGAGGGAAAATCTTGAGCATAGAAGTGTTAAAGCCGGGTCTGATGACGACGGTTCAAGACTTGGGCCGCGCAGGTTTTCAAAAATACGGCGTGCTTGTCAGCGGGGCCATGGATGCCGATTCTTTGCGGATTGCCAATCTCCTCGCGGGGAACAGCCAGAACGAAGCTGCACTTGAAGTGACGCTGATGGGACCGGGGCCGTCTCTCCGCTTTCAAAAACCGGCTCTTATAGCGGTGACGGGCGCTGACTTTTCACTGATGGTAAATGACGAAGAAGTCCCGCTTTGGCGTCCGGTTTTCATCAAAGAAGGCAGTGTGTTGACATTCGGCATGTGCAAGCGCGGAAGCCGTGCATACATGGCGGTGGCCGGAGGGATTGATGTGCCGCCTGTGATGGAAAGCAAAAGCACATATGTCAGAGCAGGGCTCGGCGGCTTTCAAGGAAGGGCGCTTCAAAAGGGAGACGTGTTATCGCTAGGCAGCCCGACGCCGTTGTCGGAAGCGATGTACAGAAAGCTTGCAGACCATGGCGATGGCTTAGGCTTTGGGGCTCCGAAGTGGGCTGTCGACCGCAAATATTTTCTCCCGTTAAAAAAGAATCCGGTCATTCGTGTCATCAAAGGCGATCAGTTCGCTTGCTTCACCTCATCATCGCAAGAACGCTTTTTCGCGGATACATTCCGGGTGACGGCCAAATCCGACCGGATGGGGTACCGTCTTCAAGGAGAAGCGCTCGAACTCACTCAGCCGCTGGAAATGATCTCTGAAGCGGTATCGTTCGGAACGATTCAGGTGCCGCCTGACGGCAATCCGATCGTTCTTCTCGCAGACAGACAGACAGCGGGCGGATATCCGAGAATCGCCCATATCGTATCCGCCGATTTTTCACAGGTGACGCAGATGATGCCGGGCGAGCAGGTACAGTTTCAGCTTGTCAGCCTTCAGGAAGCAGAGCGCATTTACATCGAACGGGAGACGAAAATCAGCGAACTTTCCGCCCGATTGAAGCTTGAATACATGTTATGATAGGTGTGATGTGTATCAGGAGGGGGAAGGCATGGAACATAAAAACAAAACAGTTGTCAAAGCTATGACCCTGCTCAATCTGTTCCTGACGAGAGAAAGGCTCTCACTGGGCGACATGATTGAGCTGACAGGCATGCCGAAAACATCTGTCTACCGCATGGTTTGTTCTCTCGAAGAAATGGGTTTTCTCGACCGTGACGAGAACGGGATGTATGCTTTAGGACTGCTGTTTTTGCAATACGGCCACCTTGTTTCAGAAAGGCTTGATATCCGAAAAATCGCTCTGCCTATCATGGAAGAACTCCGCGATGACGTGGATGAAGCCGTCCATTTGATCGTGAGGCAGGGAAATGAAGCGATGTATATAGAAAAAATTGAGGGCACGCAGACCGTTCGCCTCTATACAGCGATCGGGAGGCGGTCCCCTTTATATGCCGGAGCCTGCGCAAGAAGCATTCTGACATTTTTGCCTGAAGAAGAGCGGGATGCCTATATCAAGAAAACAGAGCTGGTGCCGATCGCTTCCGGTACGATCCGGGATAAGAACGAGCTGATCCGCATTTTGAATGAGTCGTACCGGAGCGGCTGCACGGTCAGTCATTCGGAGCTCGAAGACTACACCTCTGCGATCGCCGCGCCGATTTTCAATCATAAGCGCGAAGTCGCGGCGGGGATCAGCATCGCCGGGTTTGAAGCCCGCTTTCAGAAAGACCGTCTTCCTTATTTGACCGAAAGAGTGAAAAAGGCGGCGCTTGACATTTCGAGAAAGTTAGGTTTTTAGGAAAAAAGAAAAGTATCCTTTCGAGCCTCTCCCGAGTACATATATGGTAGCTGCCGCGAAAAAACGGCATACCGGAGGGGGAAAGGATATGACGCTTCAATATACGGCTCTCGGCGATTCTCTAACCGTCGGGGTCGGTGCAGGTTTGTTTGAGCCGGGGTTTGTCCAGCGCTATAAAAGGAAAATGGAAGAGGATTTGAACGAATGCGTTTCTTTGCTTGTATTTGCGAAATCGGGTCTTGAAACGTCGGACATTCTGGCGATGCTGAACGAGCCGTTCATCATGGAACAGGTCAAAAAAGCGGACGTCATCACGATAACGGGCTGCGGCAATGACCTTCTGCAATCGCTGGAGATATATGAAAAAGAAAAGGATGAACACGTCTTTTTGGAAGCTTCCTCACACTGTCAGAAAAACTACTCAGGCATGCTTGAGAAAATCGGAGACATAAAGGGAGACAAAGATACGCGTTACCTCGTCCGTCTTCTCAATTTATACAACCCTTTTCCGTCGATCGAATTAGCGGACAAATGGATTTCCGGCTTTAACAGGCATTTAAAACAGCTCGAGTCCGCTCCGCAAATCAAGGTGATCGATACTTATGCTGTCTTTAAAGGACACGAACAAGAATATTTGTCAATTGACCGCGTACATCCAAACAGCAGAGGGTATGAAGCGATGGCGGAAAATTTGCGAGCGGCGGGCTACGGGCCGCTGAAAAGCTGAATATGATGAAGAAAGACCATTCCAATCAGGAATGGTCTTTTCAGCGTGTCGAGAAACCCTCGCATTCGTTGTCAGGCCTGCGCGTCGGTGCTCACGAATTCCAACATTCGCTGCGCTCCGATGCTCGGCCTTCCTAGACTGCAAGGGTTTTCAATCACGCTGAAAGGGTGACAAAATCCTAAAACTGAAAACCGTTTTAGGATTTTGTCAACAATCTGGAAAGACCATTCCAATCAGGAATGGTCTTTTTTTATGCAATTCTTCAGCGAGCCTTTATTTTCCTCGAGTCGGCCGCGGCAGCCGAAACCAGACTAAAAAATGAAACTATTAAATTTTGTCACACGGCTCCTGCCAAAGTGCCGTTTTCTTTCAATTGAGCAGTCATCTGTAAGCGTTTTAATATAAAGACAAGGAGCCGACATTATTCGACATCATTTTTTTATCACAGGCTTTAAAGGACAACAAAGGAGGGTTATGAAATGGAAGAAAGACAAAATCCAGATTTCAAAGTAAAGATTCAACGTTTCGGAAGCTATTTGAGCGGAATGATCATGCCGAATATCGGTGCATTTATCGCATGGGGGATCATTACCGCCCTGTTTATTCCGACGGGATGGATGCCGAATGAGGCGCTTGCTTCATTGGTTGATCCGATGATCAAATTTCTGCTGCCGCTCTTGATCGGATACACGGGCGGTAAGATGGTGTACGACCACCGCGGAGGCGTCGTCGGTGCGACTGCAGCGATGGGTGTCATTGTCGGTGCGGACATTCCGATGTTCCTCGGCGCGATGATCATGGGGCCGCTGGGCGGCTTCCTGATGAAACTGACGGACAGGCTTTTCAAAGATAAGGTCCGTTCCGGATTTGAAATGCTGATCAACAACTTTACAGCCGGAATTCTCGGTTTCATTTTGGCAGTGCTCGGCTTTCTTGCGATCGGTCCGGTGGTGCTCGGCTTGAACAAAACATTGGCGGCCGGCGTGGAAGTGATCGTCAATGCGAATCTGCTTCCATTGGCAAGTATTTTTGTAGAGCCTGCGAAAGTTCTTTTCCTTAACAATGCGATTAATCACGGTATTTTGAGCCCGATTGGTATTGAACAGGCCGCCCAGACAGGAAAATCGATTTTATTCCTTTTGGAGGCGAACCCAGGTCCGGGTCTCGGGATTCTTTTAGCTTACATGATTTTTGGAAAAGGCACATCAAAGCAGACCGCCCCGGGCGCTGCAGTGATTCACTTCCTTGGCGGGATTCACGAAATTTATTTCCCTTACATTCTGATGAAACCGCTGTTAATCCTGGCTGCAATAGCGGGCGGAGCGAGCGGTGTGCTGACATTCTCCATCTTTAATGCGGGGCTGGCGGCTGTTCCTTCACCGGGAAGCATTATTGCGGTGCTGGCGATGACGCCGAAAGGCAACCACATCGGTGTGATCCTTGGTGTTCTCGTTGCGGCAGCCGTTTCATTCATTGTAGCTTCTTTGATTTTGAAAACGTCTAAAGCCGGCGAAGAAGACTTAACAGCCGCAGCGGAAAAAATGCAGCAAATGAAAGGTAAGAAGAGCCAAGCCGTTTCTGCATTGACTTCGGCTGATGAAGCGGAAGAATCAGAGGCAACTTACGAAAATGTCGGCAAGATCATTTTCGCGTGTGATGCCGGAATGGGCTCCAGTGCGATGGGGGCATCGATTTTGAAAAACAAAGTCAAAAAAGCAGAACTCGATATCGACGTATCCAATACATCGATCAATAATCTGCCTGGAGATGCCGACATCGTCATCACACATAAAGACTTAACGGAACGCGCAAAAGCGAAGCTTCCAAACGCTAGACACATATCAGTGGAAAATTTCCTTAACAGTCCAAAATACGATGAACTGATCAATCAGCTTAAAAAGTAAAGTTTGAGAATCCGTGAGCCTGTCAAGCAGGCTCACCCAACATGTATGAAAGAGAGTGATTTCCCAATGAAACCAGTACTTGCAAAAGAAAACATTCATCTCAATCAATCTGCCGCAACGCAGGAAGAAGCGATCAGGCTGGCCGGAAAGGCGCTGGTTGACGCCGGCTATGTGACCGCGGATTATATCGAGAAAATGTTGGAGAGGGAAGGCCTCACTTCCACTTACATGGGGAACGCAATCGCTATTCCGCATGGTACGGAAGACAGCAAGCGGGATGTTCTTCACTCCGGAATATCCGTGATCCAGCTTCCGGAAGGTGTCGAATACGGCGATGGCAATATTGCTAAAGTGATCTTTGGCATTGCCGGGAAAAATGATGAGCATTTGGAGATTTTGTCAAAGATTGCGATCGTCTGCTCAGAAGCGGACAACGTCGAACGGATCATCAATGCGAAAAATGAAGACGAGTTAATGGCGGTTTTTGAAGAAGGTGACCAAATATGATTGCACTGCATTTCGGTGCGGGGAACATCGGCCGGGGATTTATCGGAGCCTTGCTCTGCAAATCGGGGTATGATGTCGTGTTCGCCGATGTAAACGATGCCGTGATCAAGGAACTGAACGACAAGGGCCGCTATATCGTCGAATTGGCCGATGCCGGAAGGAAGCAGGAAACGATTGGCCCGGTTCGGGCGATCAACAGTGCGATTCAGCTTGACGAATTGTATGATTTCATAGCGAAAGCCGACCTTGTCACCACTGCGGTGGGCCCTGCGGTTCTTAAGCTGATCGCAGAGCCGATTGCAGAAGGTTTGAAGCGCCGGATAAAACTAAATACACAGCCTTTAAACATCATAGCTTGCGAGAATATGATCGGAGGCAGCGCTCATCTTCGCGAGGAGATTTTTGCCCGCTTAACTGAAACAGAGCGCGCCGCAATCAGCGATTCAGTCGGTTTTCCGAACTCGGCAGTCGATAGAATTGTGCCGATCCAGCATCATGATGATCTGTTGAAAGTAACGGTGGAGCCTTTTTTCGAATGGGCCGTCGATCAAACGGAATTCGCGGGAAAAGTGCCGGATATTGAAGGTGTGACATATGTACCGGATCTCGCGCCATTCATCGAAAGAAAGCTGTTTACGGTCAATACCGGACATGCCATGGCGGCGTATGCCGGCTATAAGAAAGGTTTGAAGACGATAAAAGCCGCCATTCACCACCCGGAGGTCCGTCAAACGGTAGCAGGCGCGCTTGAAGAAACAGGCCGGTACCTTGTTCAGACATACGATTTTACACAGGAAGAGCACCGGGCATATATGACAAAAATTATCGGGCGCTTTGAAAATGAATGCCTATCAGACGATGTCACCCGTGTGGCCAGGTCGCCGCTTCGCAAGCTTGGCAGGGATGACCGTCTTGTCGGCCCGGCCAGAAAGCTTTGCGACCTCGGCTTTGAACCTGTCCGCCTTGCAGAAGGTATTGCCTTGGCGCTGCAGTTTGATTGTGCCGATGATCCGGAAGCCGTTGAGCTTCAAAGCATGATCGCTGAAAAAGGCTATGAAGGCGTGCTTCGAGATGTATGCGGACTAAAAGAGGATCATTCTTTATTCAAACTGGTGATCAGCCATTTGAAAGCATAGTTTCAGATAGAATCGGGAAAAGTTCGGCAGCCGGGCGGGGGCTGCCGAAACAGAATGTATGAACAGGGCGGCGCAGATGCAACCTAACCTGGAAACATCAGCTGTGGGCTGATGTTTCTTCACTTCTTGAAGATTTTAATAAAAAATTAATTAGTTCGAATTGAAGATTTCTTAACAGCGTTTTATGATAGGGATACCGTTTCAACCGCCGGACCCCCTTTCACTCCCGCAAAAACGACAACACCGGAGGCGGCGTTTTATGTATATGACAGCAAGGGAACAAAAATTGATGAAATACCTTTTGCATCAAAACCGCTATGTCAAAGTCAATGAAATTGCCGACTATATTGAAGTCAGCACAAGAACGGTCCACCGCGAGCTCAAAGCGGTTAAATCCGTTCTGGACAAGTACAGTCTTCAACTTGATAAGCAGCCGGGAAAAGGCTTGAAACTGGTCGGTGTCTACAGAGACAAACAGCGGCTTCTTGAAGATCTGTCCCGGGACAGCCATGTCGAATACAGTGCCGATGAACGAAAGCTTTTGATTTTATGCGCGATGCTTGAAGCGGGAGAACCGATCAAGCTTTATACAATCGCCAATGACTTGCAGGTGACGACGGCAACGATCAGCAACGATCTTGACGAGCTGGAGAAGTGGATCGCTCCGTTCGGCCTGTCGCTGATCAGAAAAAGAGGCTACGGCATAGAGCTGAGGGGGCCGGAGGATGCCAAGCGAAAAATCGTCGGAAACTTGATGGCCGACAAGCTCGATGTTCAGCAGTTTCTGGAAACAATCGAAATGAATATTAAAGGCAAGAACGAAGCGCCGGAGAAAATATTCGGTGTCGTCAGCAGGGGGAAATTGCTGAAAGCGGAAAAAGTGCTGTTTCAGATGAAAGAAAAGTATGGGCTTTCCCTTTCCGACAGTGCATACATCGCTCTCGTCGTCCACTTGACGTTTGCGATCGAGCGGATACAGCTCGGTGAAATGATTAATATGAATGAAGAAGAATTGACGGACCTGAAGCGTACGAAAGAGTTTGAACTGGCGCTTGCGCTTGCAAAGGAGCTTGAAAATGCGTTTCACGTGAAGATCCCCGAAGCTGAGGCGGGTTATATAACGATGCATTTAAGAAGTGCCAACAAAAGCTTCAAAATCGACTACAGAGCGGAAGATATCGAGCTGGATACCGCCCTCAGGACGAAAAAGCTGATCGATTTCATCTCGCAAAAAACGGGCACGAATTTAACAGGCAACCATTCGCTTTATGAAGGATTAATTGCCCACCTTGAACCGGCGATCATCCGGATCAAAGAAAAGATGTCGGTGCATAATCCGTTAACAGAACAGGTCAAAAAAGATTATTTTCTCTTATATATGGCCATAGAGGAAGGCGTCGAAACATTTTTTCCGGAAATCCGGTTTCCAGATGAAGAAATTGCTTTTATCGTCCTTCACTTTGGATCGGCGCTTGAGATGAGCAAACAAAAAGTAGACATCAGCGCGCTCGTGATTTGTTCGAGCGGAATCGGTTCATCAAAGATGCTGGCCTCGCGGCTGAAAAAAGAGCTTCCTGAAATCGCTTCCTTTGAGATATCCTCGCTGATGGAGCTGAAATCGAAAAATACCGGTGCCTATGACATCATCGTTTCAACCGTGCCGATCCCATATGAAAACATTGACTGCGTCACCGTCAGTCCGCTCCTTGACACAGAAGATGTGAAACAGATCAAACACCAGCTCACCCGGAAAATCCCGCTCATCCTTCGGAAAAAGCGGATGGCTCCCAAAAAACCGGAGCCGTTTCCTGATATGCTTCAGATTGCGCGGAAAATCGGCCATTACGCAGCCGGCATTCAACATTTACTGAGCCATTTTACAGTTGAAACGCTGGAAGCTGAATCAAGCCTGGAACATACGGTCAAACGCCTTTGCAGCACCCTTGAAGATCAAGGTCTGGTTACGGATGCAGGGCAGATGGCCGGCGGGCTGATGACAAGAGAAGCACAGGGGGGCCTCGGCATTCCCGGAACCACCTTCGCACTGTTCCATTTAAAAAGCGAAGCGGCCGCGATTCCCCTCTTTAAAGCTTATGATCTATCCAAACCGTTCGAGATCAAAGGGATGGACGGAAGCGTCATGAAGATGACGCGGATGCTTATCATGCTGGCGCCGGCCGATCTGTCTCCGGAAGGTTCCGAGATTTTGAGCTTGATCAGCTCTTCGATGATTGAAAGTGACGAAAGTATAAAAGCGTACCAGACCGGAGACCGCGAGCAGCTGTACGGAAGGCTGAACGTGTTGTTTCACCGGTTTATACAGGATAAAGAGTGGTAAAAGCCCCGGTCACCCGGGGCTTTCTTCATTTTTCGCGCACACGGTCATGTTTAAACAAAAATTTCTCCGGTTAAAAGTCTAGTAATATCAGCTAAAGGGAGGAATCACAAATGGATTTGCGCAATCAGCAGACAAACGGACAGCCGGCACAGACGCAAGACCGTCAGCCCGGCATCGAAAGCGTCATGAACCCGCGTCCGATCTATGAAGATGAAAATTACAAAGGGACGGATAAATTGAAAGGAAAGGTCGCACTGATTACAGGGGGCGACAGCGGAATCGGCAGGGCAGTTGCCGTTGCCTATGCTAAAGAAGGCGCGGACATCTCGATCGTCTACTTAAATGAACATGAGGACGCTCAGGAGACGAAAGCGCGGGTTGAAAAAGAAGGCGTCAAATGCATGCTGCTTCCCGGAGACGTCAGAGACGAAGCATTTTGCAATGACGCGGTTGAACAGACTGTAAAGGAGCTGGGCCGTCTTGATATTCTTGTCAATAATGCGGCCGAACAGCATCCAAAAGACAGCATTAAAGAGATTTCCAGTGAACAGCTTGAGAAAACATTTAAAACAAATTTCTTCTCTTATTTCTACTTTACAAAAAAAGCGATCGATTATTTGGAGCCGGGCAGCGCGATCATCAATACAACATCGATCAACCCTTACCGGGGCAATCCGCAGCTGATTGACTACACGGCAACAAAAGGTGCGATCAATGCATTTACACGGTCGATGTCACAGGCGCTCGTCAAAGACGGCATCCGTGTCAATGCCGTTGCACCGGGACCGATTTGGACGCCGCTGATCCCGTCCACATTTTCAGGTGAGGAAGTGGCGAAGTTCGGTACAAATACACCGATGGGCCGTCCAGGTCAGCCGGTGGATCATGTGGGCTGCTATGTGCTTTTAGCATCTGACGATTCTTCGTATATGACAGGGCAGACCCTCCACGTCAACGGCGGAGACTTTATCACGACATAAAAGGGGGAAGCTCGTGTGAAGGTGACAAAGGAAGACGTAATCGAATACTACGAGAAAGCGGGCATCGCGCTGAGCGACGATGATAAAGAAAACATCCAAATCATGGACTACGGTTTAAATAAGCTGAATAAGCTGGGACTTCAGCTGTTCGTCTATGTCAACACAGACCGCTACTGTGCCAAAGAGCTTGTATTATTCCCTGAACAAACATGCCCCGAACACCGGCATCCTCCCGTAGACGGGCAGGAAGGGAAAGAAGAGACATTCAGGTGCAGATACGGAAAAGTGTATTTGTATGTAGAAGGAGAAAAAACGGAAGTCCCGGCCGTTCTGCCGCCGCACGAGGATATCGAGCATTTCACCGTTTGGCACGAAATTCAGCTCACACCCGGCGAACAGTACACGATTCCGCCGGATACGAAACATTGGTTCAAAGCGGGGAGTGAAGGTGCTGTGGTTACGGAGTTTTCTTCAACAAGCACCGATGATCACGATGTGTTTACAGACCCGAGAATTTAGCGAATGGGAGCCAATCTCATTCGCTTTTTTCCGTCCGATCAAACACATCAAAGCCGATGAAGCGTTGTCCGTCATGATCGGCAAAATAAAATTGAACACCGTTCACACAAAGTGTTTTGACCGCTTCCTGTGACGTCGGTCGAAACCGATGAACGCGGGCGCCGTTTAGGAAAGCCGGTTCAAGTTTGTGTTTTCTGCCGGTCAGCGTTCCAAGCCGCGCTATTTCCGGAGCCGCCTTCCCCGGAAATTCGACACCGATCATCCGCTGATGGCGGTCAAAGTCTGCAGCCAAAGCCGTATTGCCGATATCATCGGTTGCTGCGGCAGACCCGGCACGGTTTTCCGTCAAAGCAATGTAGCCCATATCAGCCTCAGAATCAAACGATATGAAAATATTCACGTCAAAAACCTCCGTTCAATTGTTTAATATACAAGACATTGTGGAAAAGTAACAGTGGAGACGATACAAAGGAGGGAACTTAAAATGGATCAGCAGCAATTGAAGAACAAAGTGCTCGACATTCTCGATCATCATAAAATCGGTTCGCTTGCAACGGTCGAAAGCGGCAAACCTCATTCCCGCTACATGACCTTTTTCCACGACGGGCTGACGCTTTATACACCGACAAGCGATGAGACGCACAAGGCAGAAGAAATTGATAACAATCCGAACGTCCACGTGCTGTTGGGTTATAACGGCGAAGGATTAGGCGATGCATACCTTGAAATCACAGGTACGGCAAAGCTCAACCATTCAAAAGATTTAAAGGACAAAATCTGGGATGAAAAGCTTGAGCGCTGGTTTGACGGAAAAGACGATCCGAACTTGACCGTGCTTGAGATTGAGCCTTCGGAAATCAGACTGATGAATGAAGGTGAAAGCACCCCGGTCACGCTGGATCTGTAGCGCGCTGTGCTTAACAGTTTGTCATCAAGGACGAACTGTAGTATAATAAAAAACAGGAACACGCAAAAGAGCAAATAAATGGAAAGTAGACTTCTTTTTTCTTTCTTAGAAGATACTGATTTCTTCCTCTGACCCGCCCCTAACAGGATAGAGGGAAAAAAGACTTTTTGTTTCACAATTCACACTGGCGCGGCTTCGGAGCCGCAAGGACGAATGAGAGGTAGGGCTTTCGTTGTCTTGTATCAGAAATTCCATGGTGTTTACTTTCAACTCGGAACGATAGATGCTGATCTTTTACGAAATTCAAATGACCGCCTTTGGCAGCGGATAAATTATTTGCTCGAATAAATATGATAATTGAGACCGCTTCGGCTTTTGCCGGGGCGGTTTTTGATTTGCCGAAACGTTTGCGTTTTGAAAACAGTCTTACCTATAGACTGGAGGAAGAGAAATGGACTTTTTAACATCTAAGGTACTATTGATTTTTTGTTTTCTGTTGCTGATCCATTCCATCGAAACGCTCGCATACGCCGCTCGTCTGTCAGGCGCGAGAGTCGGATTTATCGCATCGGCGCTGTCATTATTTAATGTGATGGTCATCGTCTCAAGAATGTCAAACATGGTTCAGCAGCCTGTGACGGGGAAGCTTGTCGATGTTGCGGGTGCGGACGCACTTTCCCTCGTCGGCAGCCAATTTCGGTTTTTAATCTTTGGTTCAACCGTTGGCACAATTTTCGGAATGCTGCTTCTGCCGACGTTTGTCGCCGTATTTTCGAGAGCGATTGTTCATTTGGCAGGGGAAAACGGCTCCGTTTTGCAAGTGTTTCGCAAGGCGTTCTCAAAAAATATCTTCAAGCATGCCAAGCATTATGCGAGAAGACCGAGTCTGGAATATGTGAAAGACTTTCGGTTCTGCTACATACCGAAGCGGCTGTTTGTCTTGAACATGGCCATCACGGCGATTTATACAATCGGCGTTCTTGCCGCTCTTTATGCGGGCGTCCTCGTGCCCGAAAGGCATACGACCGCGGTGATGGCTTCCGGCCTTGTCAACGGGGTGGCGACGATGCTGCTGGCGCTGTTTGTCGATCCGAAGGTTTCGGTACTTGCAGATGACGTAGCAAAAGGGAGGCGGAGCTACACCTATTTGAAATGGGCTTCGATCACGATGGCAACATCGAGGGTGGCCGGGACGATTTTTGCCCAAGTTCTGTTTATCCCGGCTTCTTACTATATCGCATGGATGACGAAGTGGATGTAGTCGATTTTTGACGAAAAGATCAAAATTCGATCATTTTTCTTTCAAAATGAAACAAATGAAAACAAAAGATTATCTTTTTCGACACGATTAGACGGCTTGATCTTTCTTTTATTAATTGCCCGCTGTTTGATCCTGTGATAGTCTTATGTGTGGCGGTGATAAAAGTGGAGAGGGTTAGAGTAAGAGTAAGAAAACCGAAAAGAAAAAGGCGAAAAATCATAAAGCGCCTGTTTACCTTAATGTTGCTGGTTATCATAGCAGCAGCGGGTTATACCTACTTTGAATACAAAAAAGGCTTATCCGAATCTGACGGGGATTTTAAAGAAGACGGTCAGTTTGAATTTAACGGGGAAGGCTCTGATCTTGATGAAGTGAACATCCTCGTTCTAGGGATCGATTCAAGAGGGGAAGACCATTCAAGGTCTGACTCGATGATGGTGATCCATTATAATAAAAAGCAGAAACAGCCTAAATTGATTTCGATTATGAGGGACAGCTATGTCGACATACCGGGATATGACAAGCAAAAAGTCAATGCGGCTTATGCATACGGAGGCCCGGAACTCGTCAGAAAAACATTAAAAGAATCCTTTGATTTGGACATTAACTATTATGCCATCATCGATTTTAAAGGTTTTGCCAAAATCGTTGATGCGGTGGCGCCTGACGGCATCGAAGTCGACGTTCCGAAAAAAATGTCGTACGGAATCGGCATGACACTGCAGCCGGGAAAACAAATTCTTCACGGTGATAGGCTGCTGGGCTATGTCCGGTTCAGGCATGACAGAGAAAGCGATTTTGGACGGGTCAGAAGACAGCAGGAAATCTTTTCAGAGCTTCAAAAAGAAGCGATGAGCATCGGAAATATCGCCCAGCTTCCGAAGCTGTGGGGGCTCGTCGATCCGTATATTGAAACAAACATTCCGAACGGCGTCATCTTCTCCCTCGGCAAAGACTTTTTGCTCGGAAGCGTAAAAGAAACCAAAAGCTTCAGGCTCCCGGTTGACGGATCATTCACGAACAAAGACGATCCAACATACGGGGCGGTCCTCGATTTAGACCTTGAACAAAACAAGGAAGAGCTGAAACGCTTTTTAAATGAGTGATCAAAAAAAAACCGCCGGGTTTCCCGGCGGTTTTTACTGATCATATTTTTTTAGTCCCCGGTCATAAAGGAAATTGCCGAACGGAACAAATGCGGCCACAAGACCGGCAGCCGGCCATTTCACAGACCACCTCAGCACAAAAGTCGCATACAACAGAACAAACAAATACAAAATAAACAATCCGCCGTGAAGCGATCCGACAATCGTAACGGCCATCGGATAATCCGCCCAATATTTAAGCGGCATGGCGATAAATAGCAGGATTAAAAGCGACATGCCTTCAATAAAACCCATCAACCGAAGGCGGCCAATCGGCGTTTGCAGCATAGTATACCTCCTGTGGAGTGATAGTCTACCTTTATACTATAAACCAAAAGGGGACAAATATGACAGGTTTTTTCTCCGTTGGATTTATGCGTCTGCCGGAAGCTTCATTAAAGCGCCGAAATATTGCTGAGCAGTCGTAAAACAAATAAATGCGGTCAATTCCGTTATTTCTTCTTCTGAAAACACTTCTTTTAAAACATCAAACTGCCTGTCTGAAACGCGCTCCCTCTGCGCCAAAAAGACCTCTGCAAACCCCATTGCAAAGCTCGTTTTCTGCTGATTCGGGATCTCGGGTTTCCCCTTTGCCTTGCAATATTCGCATCCGTTTCCCTGAGCCAGCACGCGGCGCACCTGCTCCTTCAGTTCCTTTGATAAAAAGCCGTCTCCTGACAGCTCCTCAGCTAAAGCCGTCCAGTTTGACATCAGGCTTTCGGAGTGTCCGAGCAGCCGCTGAAACGGCGTCTCTCCTCTGTCTGAAAAATTGATTCTTGTCATATGATGATCACCTCTTCATAATCATATATAAGCAGAAGTGAAAAATGAATTTCGAACGAAAGAATTTTCATGATAATATTAAAATGATGAAATAGAATGAAGGGAATAAAGTTACATATGAAAATTGATGACCTCGATTTTAAAATCATAGCCGAATTAAAGAAAGACAGCCGTTTATCGATGCGGGAGCTGGGCAGGAAGATCAGCCTTTCCGCGCCGTCTGTGACCGAAAGGGTCAGGCGGCTCGAATCGTTCGGCGTCATTAAAAAATATACGCTTGACATCGATTACCAAAAGGTCGGCCTTCCCGTATCCTGCATCATTGAAGCAACGGTGAAAAACGGGGAATACGAAAGGTTTAAAGCATATATCGAACGCCTCCCGAATATTGAATTCTGCTACCGGATCGCGGGAGCCGCCTGCTATATGCTGAAAATCAATGCAGAGAGCCTGGCGCAGATCGAAGCGTTTATCAATGAAACATCACCATATGCCCAAACCGTGACACACGTCATTTTTTCTGAAATTGAAATAAAGGAATCATGAACATTAGAGCTGCATCTGTATCATCTGTTATAATAAAAGGATGCATGAACAAGAAAGTGATGTGATGGACTTGTCTAAAACAGTCGTTTTAGCAGAAAAACCTTCAGTCGGCCGTGACTTGGCCCGCGTGCTGAAGTGTCATAAAAAAGGAAACGGATATCTTGAAGGCGACCGCTATATCGTGACATGGGCGCTCGGCCATCTGGTCACATTGGCGGACCCTGAAGGATACGGAAAGGAATTCCAGTCTTGGCGGCTTGAAGATCTGCCAATCATCCCCGAGCCTTTAAAGCTCGTCGTCATTAAAAAGACCGGAAAGCAGTTTCAGGCGGTTAAATCGCAGCTGATCAGAAAAGACGTCAAAGACATCGTCATAGCAACCGATGCCGGCCGGGAAGGCGAGCTTGTCGCCCGCTGGATCATCGAAAAAGCAAAGATTACGAAGCCATTGAAGCGCCTGTGGATTTCATCGGTCACAGACAAAGCGATTAAAGACGGATTTAAAAACTTAAAGAACGGCAAAGACTTTGAAAACCTTTACCATTCAGCCGTGGCTCGAGCTGAATCCGATTGGATCGTCGGCATCAACGCGACGAGGGCGCTGACAACGAAATTCAACGCCCAGCTTTCCTGCGGACGCGTACAGACGCCGACATTGGCGATGATCGCGAAAAGAGAGGAAGATATCAAGAACTTTAAACCCGTCCCTTATTTCGGCTTGCGTGCAGCGGTTGACGGTATGACGCTGACGTGGCAGGACAAGAAGACGAAGCAGACCCGCACTTTCAACGCGTCTGTGACGTCACAGCTTGCAGGAGCGCTGCAAGGCAAACCGGCCGCTATCGTCGACTTGAAAAAAAC
Source organism: Bacillus sp. PK6-026 (assembly GCF_054161455.1). Taxonomy (NCBI): domain Bacteria; kingdom Bacillati; phylum Bacillota; class Bacilli; order Caryophanales; family Bacillaceae; genus Bacillus; species Bacillus sp. PK6-026. The sequence continues at coordinate 526,711 of NZ_CP096418.1, forward strand.
GGCGAAAAAAAGCTTTGCCCCCGGACTTTATGATCTGACCGAGCTGCAGAGGGACGCCCATAAACGCTACGGATTTTCCGCAAAAGAAACGCTGTCCGTTTTGCAGAAGCTCTATGAGCAGCATAAGCTCGTCACCTATCCGCGGACGGACTCAAGATTTCTTTCTAATGACATCGTCCCTACGCTGAAAGACCGTTTGGAAGGCATGCAGGTGAAGCCTTATGCTCAGCATGTGACCCGGATCTTAAAGCATGGCGTTAAAGCCAATAAAAGCTTTGTTAACGATGCGAAAGTATCCGATCACCACGCGATTATTCCGACGGAAGAGCCGCTTGCGCTCGGTGCGTTAAGCGAAAAGGAAAGAAAGCTTTACGATTTGATCGCGAAGCGCTTTCTCGCCGTTTTAATGCCGCCGTTTGAATATGAAGAAACTAAAGTGTTTGCCGAAATCGGTGGAGAAACCTTTACGGCAAAAGGGAAAACCGTTCAGTCGCAAGGCTGGAAAGCGGTGTACGATTTCGCAGACGAAGATGATGACGAGGAAGAAAAGGATCAACCCCTTCCTAAACTCGCAAAAGGCGACACGCTGTCCGTCCGGTCTTTGACAGAGACGAAGGGTGAAACAAAACCGCCGGCGCGGTTTAATGAAGGAACATTACTGTCTGCGATGGAAAATCCGGCCGCATTTATGCAGGGAGAAGAAAAAAACCTTGTGAAAACTCTCGGAGAGACGGGCGGACTCGGGACGGTGGCAACACGCGCCGACATTATCGAAAAGCTGTTCAACACATTCCTGATCGAGAAAAAAGGAAAAGATATCTATATCACCTCAAAAGGAAAACAGCTCCTTGAGCTTGTTCCGTCAGATTTAAAATCTCCTGCCCTCACCGCTGAATGGGAGCAGAAGCTGTCAGGCATTGCGAAAGGAAAACTGAAATCCTCCGCCTTTATCAAAGAAATGAAGGAGTACGCAAAGCAGACGATCAGAGAAATCAAAAGCAGCAATCAAACGTTTAAGCATGACAATATCACAGGGACCCATTGCCCTGACTGCGGAAAACTGATGCTGAAAGTAAACGGCAAACGCGGCACAATGCTCGTCTGCCAGGACAGGGAGTGCGGCCACCGCAAAACAGTCGCCAAACAGACGAACGCCCGCTGCCCGAACTGCCATAAGCGCATGGAACTGCGAGGACACGGAGAAGGCCAGACATTCGCCTGCGTCTGCGGCCACAGAGAAAAACTCTCCGTTTTCGAAAAGCGCAGGGCAAAAGACAAAAATTCAAAAGCATCAAAACGCGATGTACACTCCTACATGAAAAAGCAAAACAAAGATGAGCCAATCAACAACGCGCTCGCCGAACAGCTGAAGAAGCTGAAGCTTGATCAATAATCATCAAACAGCCTGCCGGAAACGGCAGGCTGTTTTAATGTGACCAAATATCACAAAACTAGCGAACTTGTCAGTGGAAAAGTCGCGAATCTACACGATATTTTCATACTTCTATTTATCCCGGAAAGCTGTTCAAAGGAATCAGTTGTTTATAAAATTCAATTAACCGGGGGATTGGTTTGGCTGTGCTTTCCCTCCTTTGGTGCGATTGGCCCTTCAAAGATACTAGTACAGAGATCTTGGTAATGGGCTATTTCAGATCCAAATACCTCTCGGGATTTACGCATCAGTTCGGTGAATACGGACTGATCCCTCACCGATTCATTCAACGATGCAACTGCTTCAGCCAGTGCAGCACGAGCCGTCATTGCTTGGTGGTTCACGGATTGGACGTCCCAATACACATCCGGTGTTCCAGAACTAATCCGTGCCAGTAGCGCAAGCATAGTTGCATGCGGAGGGGGTGCAAGAGAACCAAGTTTTGCAATGTCAACATCTAATTCTGCGAGCGCCAATCCAAAGGTGAGTATCGCTGCATGAGTGAGTGCCTGCAAAGCCGCGGCCAATTGATCATGCTCCTCAGCTTCTAATAGCACCGGACGACCTTTCCAATCTAAAATCATCTGAATCAAATGACTTCCTTTAGGCCCATCGTTTTGAACGATGACAGCTACCGGTCTACCCACGATACTAAGGCTGGGAGCAAACATAGGGTTAAGACCTATGCTTTCGAAAGGCAAACCCAAAGCGTGTATTTTGTTAAATATGGGTGATTGTACAGAAAGAGTGTGCGCCAAGAGAGAATCAGGCTTCATTAACGTCCCGACAACTTTTACTGCTTGAAGAGCCGCGGTCTCTGGTAAAGCGAGCATCACCATGTCGGCCTTTTGGATCTTATCTTTGGCCTGTGGAGTCGGAACCGTAATGTCACATTTCATGAATTGTCGACGAACAGAAGGAGGATTCATATCGATAATACATACTTCAACACCCGATTCTTCAAGAAGGTCTGCAAACATCCCGCCAACGCCGCCGGCTCCTCCCGCAATCACACACTGCCTTATTTCCTGACTCATCTTGAACCTCCCACTGCAGAGACTTCCGCTGCTGCGATAGCTGAGACCATAGCTCGCGCTTTAACCTGAGTTTCTTTGAATTCCTCTTCTGGATCTGACAATGCTACGATCGCTCCTCCGACACCAAAAGTCGCCTTGTCATCGGTCACAACAACTGTGCGGATAACAATACTAAGATCCGCAGCTCCACTCAGTCCAAACCAGCCGAGGCTGCCCGAGTAGACACCGCGGGGGCCCTTCTCGAGTCGGTCTATGATTTCCATCGTCCGAATTTTCGGAGCACCGGTCATCGAACCGCCTGGAAAAGCAGCGCGGACGCAATCAACCGTTGATTTGTCCGGACGTATAGTGCCGCGAATCGTCGAGATCAACTGGTGAACTGGTGCATATGTTTCTACATCGAAAAGCTTAGGTACATGAACAGATCCTATTTCACAAACAGTGTTAAGGTCATTTCTGACTAAGTCAACGATCATTAAGTTCTCTGCGAGATCTTTTTCATCACTTAGCAACTCATTTCGTAATTGGTGATCTTCAGCAGAAGTCCTGCCTCTCATCCGGGTACCCTTGATCGGTTTGGACTCAACGATACGATCAGCACCGATTGAGAGGAACCGTTCCGGAGAGGCACTTAGTACTGCTGCATCCGCAAAGTTTAAAAATGCCCCATAGGGAACCGGACTGATTCTTCTCAGATGCGTATACGTAATCCAAGGATCTATAGGGGTATAAACAGTTGCGGAATTAGTCAAACATATCTCATAGGATTCACCATTACGGATTTCTTCTAAGCAATTGTTGATCAGTTGAAGATAAGAAGGCCGGTTATGCCGAAACTCGATTGGGATATTGTGGTCTGGCACGGATGTAAGGACTGAATCCTTGTCCGAATCGTTTGCTGCAGCAGGAATGTCATTCAAGATTCGCTCTGCCGTATTTAGCCAGTTGAGTGCTTGCTTATCCTCATCCCCAGTCGAAAGACACAACAGATAGGCTTCCTGTTCAAGATGATCAAAAACAAGCATGCGGTCAACGAAAAGCAGGGCTGCATCAGGAATCTCAGATTGATACCGGCTGCTCCCGCAAGTTTCAGCTTTTAGCTCATAGCCAATGTAGCCCACATAGCCGAGATTGAAGTCAAAGGGAAGGCCTTCCGGAGTAGATGTTGCCCGACGGCAGATTTGCTCATCAAGATAATCATAAAATGACTGTTGAATGAACTCCGTCTCTTGACCCGAACGTTGTACTTTTACAACACCCTCTGCTACTCTATAGGTCAAATATTCAGCATTCTCTCCCGCACCATCGCCAAGATAGGAAAATCGTGACAAGCCTTCGATGACACTGCTGCTGTCAAGCCAGAATCCATGAGGTGCATCAGCAAATAGTGTCTGGTAACTTAACTGAGCGTCAGGAAATCCCGATAATTTTCGAAAATGGATCCGGTAGAAATCGCTTTTAGAATGGGAAGGCTCCTTTAATTTGGGAGACGGTCTGGATCGTTCAGTGCGCTTCGGAGTCAGGTCTCTAAAGTTGGCAAGCAACTCGTGCCCATAATGACTGCAGATTGACTCGGGGTGGAATTGCACACCCCAAATCGGCAGATTGCGGTGTCGAAGCCCCATAATCAACTCATCTTTTGTCCACGCAATCGCTTCCACATCATCACCCAGATCAGTAACGACAAGGGAGTGATAGCGTACGACAGAGAACTCAGGAGGAAGCCCGTCAAAGATATCAACCCCTGAATGGTGAATGACTGATGTTCGTCCATGCATAGGCTCAGAAGCGTGGTTCACCTTCCCGCCAAACAAATGAGCTATGCCTTGATGTCCAAGACAGACTCCGAGGACTGGCAGCTTAGCTTCTTGAATAATAGTTGCATTAATACCAAAGTCCTCAACCCGTTCCGGTCGACCGGGGCCTGGGGAGATCACGATGTTGTCAATCTCATCAATCGGCACTTGTGACCAGTCCACATCATTACAGACAACTATTGGCGGTCGGCCATTTACTTCGCCGATCAATTGATACAGGTTGTAAGTAAATGAATCATAGTTGTCAATTAGAAGTGTTTGTATCCCTGCCCCCATTAAACAATTCCTCCCTTTTTCTTTTTTGGCCGGCCAGGCTTGAAGAAATGTCCTGTCTCCGATTTTCTGAATGGTCAATTACGATATCCTCAACCCTGCACGTTTCAGAAATAATGAGCTCATAAAGGTTACGCAAAAACTCTTGACTTAAACCATTCTCGTCAGCGTATCGAGCTGCCCGTTCCTGGACAAAGTTAATTCGGTGCGGCTGCATCATCGGAATATTATACTCGCGTTTGTATAATCCAATCTTAATGCAGCATTCTAAACGTTCTTTCAATGTATCCAACAGTTGTTCATCAATACGATCAAGTTTTACACGCAGGCCCTCAAGCCCCTTTTCTATTTCTGATAACATGTAAATGCCTCCAATTCTAAATTCTTTTGATAAAAGAGAGGGACTTTACCTTGACGATCCGCGTCTCTCCTTTTCACCCGAAACTTAGACTATGAAGTATACGGTTAATAAGATAAGAAGATTTGAGTGTTTCGACTATAGTTTCTGTGAAATTACCTTCAGATCGCAACAACCGAATCTCGAAGACAGATGGCTTCCACAGCACTTGAAACTGATAATCTGCAGCATTATGAATACCTAACGTGCCGAGGAGACTTAACAAGCGGATTGAAATTGTCGTGGTATCTGCATTAATAGAATAGACCAGCTTGTCCTTCTAAAATGGAGTAACCTTGATACAATGCCGCATGACAGGTGGATTCACATACGTACGAGCACTGCTGACCCAACAGATCAGGATGATTGGATAAACAATCCAGTATCAAATGCTAAAAATTTTATAAAAGCAGATTATAATAGTTGCCGCCACGACCACCCCTGTGTTTGACGAAGGATTTAACAATCTTAACTTTCATCGATGCTATGCAAATTCGGTTTATTTCTGTTAAATTATAACTCCGAACCTAAATTATAACAATTTAAATATTAAAAAAAGTTTCAACACTTGTGTGAATGAACTGCGCCGCAATTGCTCTAAAGGATGAAGACCAAATGAAAAGGCATGAGTGCCATACAATTCCGGACTCATGCCAGTCTAACCGCTTCATGACATTTTATTGTCTAACTTCGCTGGGGCATATCAAAATGAGTGGCAGCCTTTTAGTAGATTTGATCATGTATACATGGAGTGGTGCTTAGGATAGGTGCCGCCGGATTTACCGGGCATGGCTTCAAGTTCAGCAGTGTGGCGGAGAGATCTTTATGCGAGATGAGTACGGCTGGGAACACAAAGCATGAAACAGCCGCTGTCGTGGTTTCCTTCACTTTCGTCAGCATGCCGGATCACGTTTCCCGGCAGCGAAAAAGTGGTATGGAAGAAACAAAGGAGGACGTGATATGGCAAACAAAACCGCAGGAAAAGTAGCTGCAGAACTGCTGAAGGAATGGAATATTGATCATGTTTACGGCATGCCGGGGGACAGCGTCAACGAATTTATCGATGAATTGCGGCATGAAGAAAACAGCCTCCGCTTCATTCAAGTGCGCCATGAAGAAACCGCTGCTCTCGCTGCTGCAGCTGATGCGAAGCTGACAGGCAAAATCGGCGTCTGCCTTTCGATAGCGGGCCCGGGTGCCGTTCATCTGCTGAACGGATTGTATGACGCGAAAGCTGACGGGGCGCCTGTGCTGGCGATTACAGGGCAGGTGTCTTCAAATGAAATCGGAAGAGATTACTTTCAGGAGATCGGTCTTGAACGAATGTTTGAGGATGTGGCTGTCTTTAATCAGCAGGTTCATTCGGCCGAAGCCCTGCCTGACCTTTTAAATCAGGCGATCCGTACCGCCTACAGCCAAAAAGGGGTCGCCGTACTGAGCGTATCCGATGATCTGTTTGCGGAAAAGATTAAGCGGAAGCCGGTTTATACGTCTGCGCTTTATATTGAAGGCGATCTTCAACCGAAGCAAAGCCAGATGATGCAGTGTGCACAATTGATTAATCATGCGAAAAAGCCGGTGATTTTAGCCGGAAAGGGAATGAAATCGGCAAGAGATGAGCTGCTCGAGTTTGCCGATAAAGCGGCCGCACCGATCATCGTTACGCTCCCCGGGAAAGGAGTCGTACCCGATCGGCACCCGCACATGCTCGGGAATCTCGGACACATCGGTACAAAACCCGCATATGAAGCGATGGAGGAAAGCGATCTGTTGATCATGCTGGGGACTTCTTTTCCGTACCGCGATTATCTTCCGGAAGATGCGCCGGCTATTCAGCTTGATAACAACCCGGCGAAAATCGGCAAACGGTATCCTGTCACCGCCGGCCTTGTCTGCGATGCGAAAAAAGGGCTTATGGAACTGACGAAAACCATTGAACGGAAATCGAACCGCGCATTTTTGGAAAGCTGTATACAACATATGAGGAAGTGGCGCTATGAAATTGAAAAAGACGAACAGGTGGCGACAGAACCGCTCAAGCCTCAGCAGGTGATTGCAAGGCTTGAGGACGCAGTCGCCGATGATGCGGTCCTGTCCGTTGACGTCGGAAATGTGACGGTTTGGACGGCGCGCCATTTTAATATGACCAATCAGGATTTTCTGATTTCAAGCTGGCTTGGCACGATGGGATGCGGTCTTCCAGGCGCGATTTCCGCAAAGCTTTCCAATCCGGAGCGCCAAGCTGTAGCCGTGTGCGGAGACGGCGGCTTCAGCATGTCCATGCACGATTTTCCGACTGCTGTCAAATATGACCTGCCCATTGTTGTCGTGATTTTAAATAATCAGAACTTGGGAATGATTCAATATGAACAGCAGGAAAAAGGGCATGTTAATTATGCAACAGCGCTCGAAAATGTCGATTATGCCAAGTTTGCCGAGGCCTGCGGCGGGAAGGGCTTCAGCGTGACAAAGCACGAAGAGCTCATTCCGGCTTTGAAAAATGCCTTTCAATCACAAAAGCCGTCGATTATCGATGTGGCCATAGCAGATGAACCACCGCTTCCGGGAAAAATATCTTATACACAAGCTGTCAACTACAGCAAATATATGATCAAAAAACTGGTTGAGAAAAAAGAGCTCGACTTGCCGCCGCTGAAAAAAAGTTTAAAAAGGATTTTTTAGTATGATGCCAAGGGAGATCGTCCCTTGGCTTTATCATGTTCAGATGTTAAAATTTGATGGATAGTATTGGGATATCCGCGTTTTTTCTTTTTGCATCAAAACCCGTCTCAACACAATAAAAAGAGAGGGGATTGAAACGTGGATTATTTTAAGAAAAGTACCTTCAGTACAGCTTTCATACTATCAGCCGGATTGCTGTTGATGTCAATCATTCCTCAGCACGCCTTCGCTCATGGTTTTGTCGAAAAACCAGGGAGCAGAGCGGCTCTGTGCAGTGAGGCTTACGGACTTCTCAATCTGAACTGCGGAAGCGTGATGTATGAGCCGCAAAGCCTGGAAGCGAAAAAAGGGTTTCCGCATGACGGCCCGGCAGACGGACAAATAGCATCCGCGGGCGGACTGTTCGGCGGGATTCTTGATCAGCAGTCGGAAAATCGCTGGTTTAAACATATCATGACCGGCGGAGAACACACCTTTACCTGGACATATACCGCCCCCCACAACACCAGCCAATGGCACTACTATATCACCAAAAAAGGCTGGGATCCTGACAAACCGCTAAAGCGTGCAGATTTCGAACGGATTGGAACCGTTCCGCATGATGGTTCCCCTGCATCCCGCCATTTATCTCACCAAATTTACATTCCAGAAGACCGCTCCGGGTATCATGTGATATTGGCCGTTTGGGATGTGGCTGATACTGAAAACGCTTTCTATCAGGTGATCGACGTTGATCTAGTGAACAAATAAAGCCCAGTAGTCTGAAAACCGATTTGTGAATCAGCGGGTTTTGGTGCAAACAGAGAAAATAAGTAATCAAAAACCCCGGCATGTTTTGGGAAAGCCGGGGTTTTTGGTATTCGTTATTTCTTTTTCTTCATGGCGGCAGCCATGAACGGCAGCAGGGTGCCGAACAGCATTGTGCCGCCGAAGAAATTCCCGAGGTAAGGCTGTCCGATCAGGTAACAGACGGCAAATACAGCCGCAGCAAGACCGATCATGATATAGCCTGGATAAAACCTTTTTTTAAAGCTTGTCCGCTGGGTCACCCGGAAAAATATCAGCCCGATGACGAGCGGGACAATCCATAGGTAAAACAGTATAAATACTTTCATAATCAAAACTCCATATTTTTTTATCTATCATACCAGATTGCAGTGTAAAATGCGTGTGACAAATCCCGGACTCATTTGCTGCGGGCGAGGTATTCCTCCTTCAGGAGCCCGTATACGAAATGGTCGGCGAAGTGGTCGTGGAGCCACTCGCATTGCCTGAGGCAGCCTTCTTTCGTGAAGCCGAGCCTTTCCGGAATAGCCTGGCTTTTTACGTTTTGAACAGCGGCTCTAATTTCAATTCTGTTTAAATCGTATTCGCTGAAAAGCGTGTCGATCAGCGCCCGGCAGGCATCAGTCATCAGCCCTTTTCCTTGAAAAGGCTCCCCCAGCCAATAGCCGATCGAAGTCGTACGGTTGATCCAATTGATATAATGGAGTCCGATGATTCCGGCAAAATGGCCTTGATGCCATATTCCCGCTTGAAACCCGTTGTTCGCAGCGGCCTGTTTCATGCATTCTTCGATAAAAGCTTCGGTATCCTCCAGCTGCTTTGTGCCGTCCACCCAAAACAGCCATTTCCGCAACACATCTTTAGACTGCTGGATCTGCATATAAACTGCTTTGGCATCTTTTGGTTCGAGCATTTTTAAATAAAGATCATCACGCACCATTAATTTAAACATCCAGAATCCCCCTTTTCTTCAGTATAATATAAAAAAGCCGACCAAGGTCGGCTTTAACCAGAAAATGTATCGTAAATCAAGAAAATATTAAGGGCGACGATTAAGGCGGCGATCAGCCAGGAGACGGCTGTTATCCACTTCGCATTTTTCAGGCTCCCCATAATGCGTTTATTGCTCGTAAATAAGATAAGCGGGATAAGGGCAAAGGCGATCCCGAATGACAGGACGACCTGGCTCAAGACAAGAGCGGTTGTCGGATTTACCCCTGAAGCAATAATAGCGATAGGCGGCAACATCGTAATGAACCGTCTTAAATAAAGCGGAATCCTGAAATTAATGAAGCCCTGCATGATAATATCTCCTGAAAGCGTTCCGACAGACGAACTTGATAAACCGGCGATTAACAGGCCGACGCCGAACAGTACGGCGGAAAGCGGACTGACCATGCTGCTGAAGTGGCTGAAGGCCACATCAAGGTCTTCGACAAAAATGCCGTTCTTATAAAACAGTGCAGCGGCGACGATCAGCATGCTCGCATTGATTGCTCCGGCAATCAGCATGGCGATTAAAATGTCGATGAACTCAAACCGGAATATCTTCTTCTTTTCCGCTTCCGTTTTTCCGATCACTCTCCGCTGGGTGAGAGCGGAATGGAGATAGATGGCGTGCGGCATCACGGTCGCTCCCAAGATTCCCGCCGCCAGCAGGATGCTGTCTGCACCATCGAAGCGGGGAACAAACATGCCCTCCAAAACCGAACCGATATCAGGTTTTGCAAAAAAGGTTTGAAAGGCAAAAGCGATCACGACGATGAACAGCATTCCTGTTATCGCCGCTTCTAGCGGCCTGACGCCGCGCCTTTGCAGTTCCAAAATCGCGAAAGATCCGGCGGCTGCAATAATCGATGCTTCAAGCATCGGTATGCCGAACAGCAAGTAGAGACCGAGAGCAGCTCCGATAAATTCAGCCAAGTCGGTCGCGATCACGACAAGCTCTCCCTGAATCCACAAGCCGATGGAGACCGGTTTAGGGAATTCTTCCCTGGCGACTTCGGGCAGATTTTTACCCGTTGCAATTCCGAGCTTGGCAGACAGCGACTGAATCAGCAAAGCCATAATATTTGAAAAAAGAATCACCCATAAAAGCAAGTAGCCGTATTTCGAACCAGCCGCGATATTTGTGGCGAAATTGCCGGGATCAATATAAGCTATAGCCGCGATAAACGCCGGACCCAAAAAAGGGAGCAGCCTTTTGAAGCCTTTGCTTTTTCCGTCTAGTGCATCTTGAGCTTCTTTTGATATTTGCGAGTGTTTGGACAAATCGTGACTGACCATTTGATTCACCTAGATTCTCAGTTGTTTTTCCTTGTACATAAAAGTTTCCTTAGTGCAAAAATTATATCATCATCATATGCCCGCGATGATCAATTGTCAACCATAAGATGTTATAGTATATGCGCGAACGGTTTCGCCCAAACAAAAAACCAGCACCGCTTTTGGGCGATGCTGGCCGGATATTATGCCTGAGAACCCATTCTCCCGCGGAAGATTAGGTTTAAAATGAAGACGAGAATTGCGGCTCCGATTATCGCCGGAAAGATGGCGAATCCCGCAATATCAGGCCCCCACGTTCCAAGCAGCCCGTGGCCGATCCAGGCTCCGATAAAGCCGACAACCATGGAGCCGATAATACCTCCTGGTGCACCGTGGCCTCCGATTGCGCCTCCTATTAAACCGATGACAATCGCTACGATTAAAGAAACGAGAAATCCTAACATTGTCTTTCCACCTCTTTCAATTGATTTATATTAAATGTATAGCCCGTCTCGGGCGTCTATAAACGCTTGAAAGCATATTGAGAAAGACGGCTGGCTATTCCTCGAGAAGCGAAGCGCCTGCGATGCCCGGATGCGTCATTTCATACGGATCCAGAATGAGATCCAATTCTTCCTCTGTCAAAACATCATGAAGTAAACACAGCTCGCGCACGGATTGTCCTGTGGCGATCGCTTCTTTTGCAATTCGTGCGGCAGCTTCATAGCCGAGGTGCGGATTGACGGCCGTAATCGTTCCTACGCTTTTTTCGACGAATTCTTTCAGCCTGATCTCATTCGCTTCAATCCCGGTGATGCAGTAATCGGTAAATACGCGAAATCCGTTGTTCATGATTTTAATCGACTGCAGCAAATTAAAGACGAGTACGGGCTCCATCACGTTTAACTCAAGCTGCCCCGCCTCTGATGCAAGGCAGATGGTATGATCGTTGCCGATCACCTGAAATGCGATCTGGTTCATCAGTTCAGGCATCACCGGATTCACCTTGCCGGGCATGATGGAGGAGCCGGGCTGGCGGGGCGGCAGCCGGATCTCGGCAAGCCCTGCCCTCGGGCCTGACGCCATTAAACGCAAATCGTTGGCGATTTTGGACATGTTCATCATGCCGACTTTCAAAGCAGCCGATACTTCTGTGTAGGCATCCGTATTTTGTGTGGCATCGACAAGATGGTCTGCGCCTTTCAGCTGATAGCCGCTGATATCTGAAAGGTGTTCGACAACGCTTTGAATATATCTCGGATCAGCGTTTAAACCTGTGCCGACAGCGGTGGCCCCCATATTGACTTCATAGAGATGATGCTGCGACTGCCTGATCCGCTGAATATCGCGTTCGATGACCCGGGAATAGGCTTCGAATTCCTGACCGAGCCTGATCGGAACGGCATCCTGAAGATGAGTGCGGCCCATTTTGATAACGGAATCGAACTCCTCCGCTTTTTGGCGGAAGGCATCCAGCATATGTTCCATCGTCGATATAAGCTGTCTTAAGTGATTCAATGTGGCCAGATGAATGGCTGTCGGAAACACATCATTCGTTGATTGGGCCATATTGACATGTGTGTTCGGGCTTAAATGGAAGTAATCACCTTTTTCTTTTCCTAAAAGCTCCAAACCTCTGTTTGCGATAACTTCATTTGTATTCATATTCATTGAAGTGCCGGCGCCGCCTTGAATGGGGTCGACAATAAAATGATCGTGCCAGAGCCCTTCCGCTATTTCGCCGGCCGCTTTTACAATGACTTCGCCGAGCTCTTTATATAAACGTTTAATATCCATATTGGCGAGAGCCGCCGCTTTTTTGACCATTGCCAAAGCTTTAATCAGCTCTTCATCAATCCGGTAGCCTGTAATCGGAAAGTTCTCCACGGCCCTCATGGTTTGTACGCCGTAATAGGCGTCAGCCGGAACTTCTTTTTCGCCTAGAAAATCCTTTTCGATCCTGGTTGCTTTCGTATCCATGGCAAAACCTCCGTAGGTTGTTTCTTATGATGTATTGTGCCTCGATCGGCCGTGTTTTAATTTGCTTTTAAAAAAAGGAAAATCGTCTTCTGATTGGGGCTGTCAAGTAATAAAGAGCCTGTTTTCTCTAATAATATACGCTCATTTGAATGGCAAAAAAATTTAAAGGAAAGATATGCAGAAACAGACAAATGGTTATATAGTTATGTTTATGTATTATTAACTTAATTAAATTTCTTTACTTCATTTGTCTTTTTGTAGTAAATTTCCTTATATAAATTTTCGTATGAGAAAGGAAGAGCTGTGATGGGACATGTACTGATGATCAATTTCCCGGGGGAGGGGCACATCAATCCCTCTCTTGGCGTCACAAAGGAGCTGCAAAGACGAGGAGAAAGCATCGTCTATTATGCAGTTGAGGAATACGCTGAAAAAATTAAAAAAACAGGGGCGGAAGTCCGTTTATACCCGGATTTCAGAGAGGCTTTATCACCCGGGAAAGAAAGAGAAAAGATGGACTTTGCCGAGTTGGTATACAATATGTCAGGTAAAGTCGATGAGATCGTTCAGCTCATCTGCCAGGAAGTCAGGGACGAGTCTTATGATTATGTGATATATGACCATCACTTTTTGGCGGGGAAAATCATTGCTGAAATGCTTGGGCTGCCGAGCGTTTCGTTATGTACGACATTTGCAATGGACGAGACGTTCGCAAAAACGTTTACCCTGCAAGGCGACCTTGAAAGCTCGCCGTATTTTGAAAAATTGAAGCAATCCCTTGGCGAATTAAGTGAGCGGTACCCCGTCAGTCTCGACAAGCCGTTTGACGTATTCTCCTGTCCGGGGGACATTACGATTGTCTTTACCTCCAGGGAGTTTCAGCCTCATGCCGAGCGATTTGGAAATGACTATTTGTTTGTCGGGCCGTCGATTACGAGCAGACAGGATCCAGGCAGCTTCCCGTTCGCTGAGCTGGAGGGGGAAACCGTCATCGTGATCTCGATGGGCACGATCTTTAATCAGCAAAAAGAGCTGTATCATATGTGTATCGAAGCGTTGAAAGACTTTGACGGCAAGGTGGTTATGGCTGTTGGGAAATCAACGGATCCCGCGGATCTCGGCACCATACCGGATCATTTTATCGTGAGGCCGTATATCCCGCAATTGGAGGTTTTGAAAAAAGCCGATGTATTTGTCACCCACGGCGGCATGAACAGTACAAATGAAGGCCTGTATTTTGATACGCCGCTCATCGTCATTCCGATGGGTGCTGACCAGTTTTTCGTCGCAGCTCAGGTGGAACGGACAGGGGCCGGGATCAAGCTTGATAAAAATGAACTTTCTCCGGCTGTTTTACAAAAAACGATTGAAGATATGCTTGAAAACCGCTCCTATAAAGACGGCGCCGCCAAAATCGGCCGCTCGCTCCGCGATGCCGGCGGCTATCAAAAAGCAGCTGATGCTGTATTGGAGTTGGCGGGGAAAAAAGTAAGACGCTCCAAAAACGGAGCGCCCCGTTAATTCATCCTGATCTTCCGCTCCACACTGCCGTCTTTTTTATGGACGATGACGGCAGTGCCTTTGTTTTCGGCGATTTCTTTCGCCCGTTCGACGGCTTCTGCTTTTGTATCCTTTACTTCGCTGGCCCGCTTGGCGTCTTCGGCTTTGACTGCCCAGCCTTTTTCGTGTTTAATGACATGCTCGCACTTTTCCGCAAGCTCCGGCCTGCTGCTCGAACCGCTGTCACCGCGTACCGTTTCATCAGCTTCCTCCGCATAGGATTTGAGTTCGCTTTTGCTCCTGTTATCCGCCCATTCCTTCGCCTGACTCGTCGCGATCGGAATCGCCCGGCTTTCGTCGTATCCTTCGTCTACCATTGCATTCGCAATTTCAATGGCTTTCTTTTTTACCGGTTTGTCCAAATGTTTCAATGAAGCGGGATAGTCTTCCATTGACCATGGCATCTGATCATTCCTCCTTTTACATAAAGGTTTACCCTCCGGCTGCCGATCAAAAAACACGGATTCATAAAGTGAATCATTGTATACTATAAAAAAACACGATTGAGAGGGCGAACCTTCTGTGCGCAACGATAAAACAGATTTGGAAAACGAACTGAAAAAAATTGAAAAATGGGAAAAAGAGCAGCAGAAAGCGTGGTTTTGGGAAAGGATCGGGCGGCTGCCGTTCAAGGTTCTGGACAAGCTTACACCGGCATTCATTCAAGATAAAATCGGTCTCTTGCTCGACGAAATCGGCGGCTTTATTCAAAACGGCGGCCAATATTTGACGTCCGAAAAACATCTGATCCGCCAGTTTCAAAAAAAGCTGCCGGATGAAACGATCGAAACGGTCGAAGATATTCAAAGGGCTCCTTTGGAAGTGATGGATCAAATGTGTGAAAACCTCGGGAAAAACAGAGCGAATACCGCGGCTGTCCAAGGAGCGACAACAGGTGTCGGCGGCTTATTCACGCTTGCCGTCGATATTCCCGCCATCCTCGGCCTTTCATTGAAGACATTACAGGACATCGCGGTGTCTTACGGCTACGATCCTAAAGAAAAAACGGAGCGGATGTTCATTATTAAATGCCTGCAGCTCAGCGCCGCTGATATTGTCGGGAAAAGGGCGATCATTCAGGAACTCAGCCGATACCATCTACAGTCAGGCTCACGGGAAAATATGATTTCGCAAATTCAAGGCTGGCGGGAGGTTGTTTATACATACCGCGATTCTTTCGGATGGAAAAAGCTGTTTCAAATGGTGCCCGTCGCAGGCATCCTCTTTGGCGCAATCTCAAACCGTTCAATGGTGAACGGCGTTGCCGAAACAGGAATGATGATGTATAAAAAACGGAGGATCATGGAAAGGCTTGCGGAGCTGGACGCCGCAGAAACAGAGTGATAAAAAGGCTGCCGTTTCGATAACGGCAGCCTTTTTCATAGAGTTACGCTTTTTCCGTAAAGCGAGGCAGTCTGAAGATAATCGCGCATATGCCGCAGACGCCGATCAAAATCGGATAAAAAGAATAAGGAAGAATGCTGACAGGCGATATTTTCGCGATTTGTGCAGCTGAAAGCATTTGCGCGCCGTAAGGAATCAATCCTTGTACCACACAGGAAAAGATATCGAGGATGCTCGCCGATTTCCTATTGTCGATTCCGTACCGGTCGGATAAATCTTTTGCCAGCGGTCCCGCTGTAATAATGGCAATCGTATTGTTGGCCGTCGCCAGGTTTGCCGCGCTGACAAGGCCGGCAATGCCCGCTTCCGCTCCTTTTTTTGAACGGATTCTCCGCGATACAAATTGAAGGAGAAATGCGATCCCGCCGTTTCGCTTCATCATTTCCGCCATTCCGCCAATCAGAAGCGATAAAATGATCAGTTCGGACATCCCGCCGATGCCTTCGGTGATCGCGGTTAAATACGTATGAAGCGTCAGGCTGCCGTCGGAAATACCGATTACTCCGGCTAACACGATGCCGCCGAAAATAACGGCCATAACATTAAATCCGAGAAGAGCGAATATCAGAACACCGAGATACGGCAGCACCTTCACCCAGCTGTAAGTCCCGGCTTGTGCGGCAGGATGCCCTCCGGCTGAAAACACCATCAGCAGGATGACCGTGGCAACCGCGGCAGGCAGGACGATCAGGAAATTCGTTTTAAACTTGTCCGACATTTTCGTCTTTTGTGTGCGGACAGCGGCAATGGTCGTATCGGAAATAAATGATAAGTTATCACCGAACATCGCGCCCCCCACAACCGCAGCAACCGAATAGGCCGCCGGAACGCCGATTTCGGCGCTGATCCCTGCTGCGATCGGAGCGAGCGCAGCAATCGTTCCGGTTGACGTGCCCATCGACACAGAGATAAACGCAGCGATGATAAATAAACCGGCAACCATAAACTGCCCCGGTACAAACGAAAGCGCAAGATTAACGGTTGATTCAACGGCCCCCATCGCCTTTGCGGCTGATGAAAACGCGCCGGCCAAAATAAAGATCATCACCATGATCATAATATCGGGGTGTCCGGCGCCTTTCGCAAACCACTCCGTCTTTTGGCTGAGCTTCTCCTTACGGTTCATCGCCAGTGAGACAACCGATGCCGCAAGCGCCGCGGCCACGATTGGCAGGCTGTAAAAATCGCCTGTGATCAAGCCTGATCCAACGAATAAACAAACAAATAAAAACAGCGGCAAAAGCCCTGAAGCTTTTCCGTTTTGATTTTGCATGATGTACACCTCTTCTATAGGTTCAAACCGTTTTTTCACCAATATCCAACACTTTAAAAGGCGAACGCTCAAAAGTCAAATGGTAAAATAAGTTCGGGAGAAAATCAAATGAAAGAGGAGTGAAGCTGATGGATCGCAAAACGAGTCTTCTTGAATTGACAAAGAAAGTCACAGAAAAGCACGCCAATTTTTCCGTTTCGGAAGTGAACGACCATTGTATGCGAATTGCTGTTTTGGAGGGCGAATACGTATGGCATTTCCATCCCGGCTCAGATGAGCTGTTTATTGTTTTGGAAGGAGAGCTGTTGATCGACTTTCAGGACCGTCCCACAGAAGTCCTGAAAGCGAACGATTCCCTGCTGATTCCGAAAGGCGTCATTCACCGGACGCGCGCTGATGTAAGGTCGGTTAACCTTTGTATAGAAAAAACTAATGCGGAAACCGTCCCGTTCGCGGAAGGGAATGTGCTGAAGCTGATACGGTGCAAACCAGCCGGACAACAGCTTCATGCATTCAGCGAGGCGCAGGCCAAATGGGCTCCGCTGCAAAACGTCAGCGGATTCATCAGACAGTGGGGTGGATGGATGGAAACAGAAAACGGGCCGGAAGCCCTTGTCCTCGTGCTTTGGAAATCAAAGCGCGATTATTTGAACTTTATGGCCGATCATCATGATGCAATATATGAAAGAACGAATCAGAAAGGTACGTTCGAATCCATCAACATTACCCTGTTTGAAGAGCCTGCCGAGATATCTAAGACGCTGCAGAACAATACGCCGGCTCCGGTACCGGAATGGACGGTAAAAGGCAGCGGATGATTGCATGATTCCCGGACTCTTTCGTGAATGTGCTATTTGTGTTTACGCTTTTTGAAATGTGGAATGTAAAAACCATAACACTTCAAAAGGAGGAATCGAAAATGGCAAACAATAATGACAACAACAAAATGAGCAGGGAAGAAGCAGGCAGAAAAGGCGGAGAAAAAACAAGCCAAAACCATGATAAAGAATTCTACCAAGAGATCGGTCAAAAAGGCGGAGAAGCAACAAGCAAAAATCATGACAAAGAATTCTACAAGGATATCGGCGAAAAAGGCGGGGAAGCCACAAGCCGTAATCATGACAAAGAATTCTACCAGGAAATCGGTGAAAAAGGCGGAGAAGCCACAAGCCGTAATCATGACAAAGAATTCTACCAGGAAATCGGTGAAAAGGGCGGAGAAGCCACAAGCAAAAACCATGACAAAGAATTCTACCAGGAGATCGGTCAAAAAGGCGGAGAAGCCACAAGCCGAAACCATGACAAGGAGTTCTATCAAGAAAACGGTGAAAAAGGCGGACGCCAAAGAAGAAGCGGTTAATGTACGGTGAAGAGAGGGGCTGACAAACAGTCCCTCTCAGCGTGTCGACAAACCCTCGCATTCGTTGTCAGGCCTGCGCATCGGTGCTCACGAATTGCAACATTCGCTCCGCCCCAATGCTCGGCCTTCCTAGACTGCAAGGGTTGAGGGTCACGCTGAAAGGATTTTGTCAATAATCTGGAGGGGCTGAACATCAGCCCCTCCTTTTTTATGGAAGATGCCTGCCGCTGCTGCACGAGCGCTCATATTAAAATATTATTAATTATTGATCTTCTGAAGAGATTTCCGGTCTGTTTTGTTATATAATTTACAGATGATGCATCAAATTGTAATTATAAAAGTTTGAATGCTAAAAGTTAAGGACTAAAGTACTGGTGGGAGTGTACCGAATGGCAGCGTTGATTAAATTTTTTCAGCATCCTGGGGTCAGGCGTTTTTCAGTTTTTGTTGTATTGGCGGGAGTTTTATATCTGTTCCGCAGCATGATGAATCTCATATTGCTCACATTTATCTTTACGTTTTTGATGAACCGTCTGGAAAATGTGATCCGCGGTTTTTTAAACCGCTTTATTAAAGTCAGCCAGAGACTGATTATTTCCTGTTTGTATGCGGCTCTTGCCATCGCGCTTTCGATCGGCGGTGTGGTCTATTACCCCGTGATCGTCACCCAGATTCAGCAGCTGATCAAACAAGGAAAGTATATTGCTTCTCACCCTGACAGCATTCCTTTTCTCGATATGATCACCGGTATGTTCGGCGATATCAATTTGACATCCTATTTGGAAAAAGGTCTTAACTTTATCTATACATATATCACAGATATTAGCGCGTTTGGCCTGCAGGTGGTTATGTCATTGGTTCTCAGCATGTTCTTATTGATCGAAAAAGACAAGGTCTTGAGCTTAATGGATAAATTTAAGACGAGCAAAATAGCCATTTTCTACGAGGAAATTGCTTACTTTGGTAAAAAATTCACGAGAACGTTCGGAAAGGTGCTTGAGGCTCAGTTTATTATCGCCTCCATCAATTGCGCATTGACGACCATTGCCCTCGCGATTATGGGTTTTCCTCAGCTATTCGGCCTTGCTGTCATGGTGTTTTTCCTCGGGCTGGTTCCGGTCGCAGGCGTTGTGCTCTCCCTTATTCCGTTAAGCATTATCGCCTACAGTATCGGCGGAATCGCTTATATCGTATCACTGGTATTGGTCATCATGATCGTCCATGCGATAGAGGCCTATTTCCTCAATCCGAAACTGATGTCCGCCAAGACGGAGCTGCCGATTTTCTTCACGTTTATCGTGCTGATTTTTTCTGAACATTTCATAGGGATTTGGGGTTTAATTATCGGTATTCCGATATTTGTTTTCCTGCTTGATATCCTTGATGTCACAAGTCAAGAGAAAAGCCGAACAGCGGGCACCCGAAAATAGCATATATTTGTAAATCAGAAAATTTGGTTTACATATTTCGAATTTTCAGGTATAACTGTTATATAACGAAATAGCGCCACACGTTTAATCCTTTAGTAGGAGTGGGGGACCCGATCATTTGGGGTGAATTTTTCTGTTCCCGTGCGAACTGAAAGACGGACATCTCTTCGTCCGAACCCGTCAGCTAACCTCATCAACGTGAAGAGAGTCATGTGGAACCAATTTTAATGGTAAAAGCCCATGGGAGATCTCTCATGGGCTTTTTTTGGAAAGGGGAGATATGTTATATGAAGTTAGCAACAAAAATTATTATCGCTCTATTACTCGGTGCAGCCGTCGGTATTATACTGAACGTCACTTCGCCGGATTTATTTAGCAAGCTTAATACATTTTTATTCGGGCCGCTCGGCACGATCTTCCTCAACTTAATTAAAATGCTCGTTGTACCGATTGTTTTCTTTTCTCTCACTTTAGGGGTAGCAGGACTTGGAGATCCAAAGAAACTGGGCAGAATCGGTGCCAAAACGATTTCTTTCTTTTTAGTTACAACGGCAATTGCCATTATTATCGGACTTATTTTAGCGTTGGTCATCAAACCAGGAACCATCGGAACGTATGATACAAGCGCAGCGGAATATTCAGCTGAGAAGGCGCCAAGCATTGCCGAAACGCTTTTGAATATCATTCCGACAAACCCGGTTCAGGCAATGGCTGAAGGAAATATGCTGCAAATCATTGCTTTCTCCATTTTGGTCGGTCTCGGAATTACGATGCTCGGCAAAAAAGCGGACGCTCTTCTCAAAGTGGTTGAACAAGGTAACGATCTAATGATGTATCTCGTCAATCTCGTCATGAAGTTCGCACCGTACGGTACGTTCGGCTTGATTGCCGGGGCAATCGGAAGTCAAGGCTGGGACGCCATTAAAGCAATGGGGCTTTATATGATCGTCGTCATTCTGGCGCTGTTCATCCACACCATCGTCACATACGGCTCAGCGATTGCGTTTTTGGCAAAGCGGAACCCGCTCACATTCTTTAAAGATTTTTCAGAGGTTATGCTTGTTGCCTTCAGTACGTCAAGCAGCAACGCGACGCTTCCGGTTTCGATGGATGTCGCTCAAAGAAAGCTGAAAGTGCCAGAGCCGATCTCAAGCTTTGTTCAGCCGCTTGGAGCTACGATCAACATGGATGGCACGGCGATTATGCAAGGGGTAGCGACGGTCTTTATCGCTCAGGTGTACGGCAATGACCTGTCACTGACACAGCTGTTGATGGTTGTTCTCACCGCAGTGCTTGCCAGCATTGGAACAGCGGGTGTTCCGGGTGTCGGACTGATTATGCTCGCCATGGTTCTTCAAACAGTTGGCCTTCCAGTTGAAGGAATTGCGCTAATATTGGGAATTGACCGACTTCTGGACATGATTCGTACGGCTGTCAATACAACAGGTGATGCAGCATGCGCAGTCATCGTCACCGAAACGGAAAAGAAACACGGCAAAATCGAAGCCCCTCATAGTGAAGTGTCCGTGTAACTCAAAAATGATATAATCAAACAGTGCCTTTTCGGCACTGTTTATTTTTTTGGGAAAGAGGAGGGGGCTATGACAAAGCAGCCTGTTTTACATATAGAAAATGTTGATAAAATCATAGACGGCAAAACAATATTGAAGGATATCCGCTTAACGGCGGATGAAGGGGAGATCATCGGCCTGCTTGGACCGAACGGATCAGGAAAAACGACCCTCATCAAATTGATTACCGGGTTAATTAAAATGAAGAGCGGATCAATTGTCATAAACGGCTTTCCGATTGACCGCCAATTTGAAAAAGCGATCCGGTCGGTCGGAGCCATCGTTGAAAATCCTGAATTTTATCCGTATCTGACAGGCTATGAAAATCTGAAACACTATGCAAATATGCACGCTGGAATCGGTCGGGATAGACTGGCGGAAGTGATCAGCAGGGTCGGGCTAGAAGATGCCGCAGAAGACAAGGTCAAAACATACTCGCTTGGAATGAAACAGCGCCTCGGTATTGCCCAGGCGATTCTTCACCGGCCGAAGCTGCTGATTTTGGACGAGCCGACAAACGGATTGGACCCGGCGGGAATGAAAGATTTCCGCGAACACTTGCGTGAGCTTGCCGAAGAAGAAGGAACGGCGATCCTGTTTGCGACCCACTTGCTGAAGGAAGTGGAAGATTTGTGCGATCGGGTCGTCATCCTTCAACAAGGGAAAATCAAATCAACCGTCGTCCTCAATGATGCGGATGAAAAGCAGGAAAAGGCGATGCTGGAGGTACAGCCCTATGACAAAGCGCTTCAGTGGCTGAAAGACCAGGGATACGAAGCCCACGCCGAAAAAGGTCTCCTCGCCGTAAAGGTGGCGAAAGCGCAAATTCCTGCTTTAAATCAACAGCTTGTCGCCAATGAGATTGACGTCTATTCGATCGCTCCGTTTAAGCAGTCTCTTGAGGATGAATATATGGCGCGGACGAATGGAACGGAAGAGAGGAATACTGATGTTTAAACTGATTCAAAACGAGCATGTTAAATTGCTGAAGCGAAAAGTAACATTTGTATCGCTGGCGCTGATCGCAGTCTTTCAATTTCTCCTCGCGCTCATAACGAAAAGAATCCTGATGAGCGCCGGGACAGAGGATCATTTTATCGGCTATTTTTCATTCACCCCAAACCTGAATATCCTTTTGCAGGGGCTTTCGATTGTGGTGGCGGCTTCAATTATATCTTTTGAATATGATAAAAAGACGATCAAATTTTTGCTGATCCGCCCTGTCAGAAGAGAAAAAATTCTTGTTTCAAAATACGTGACGAGCGTGCTCGCAAGCATTTGGCTCTTTATCATTTACTACGGATTTTCTTTATTATTCGGTCTGCTCTTTTTCGGCGTGAAGCTCGACGAAAAAGCGGAGCCGCTCTTTATCAATACGGTGACAATGATCGGTACGCAGTGGTTTGAAGTATGGATGATGGTTTCCTTTGCGTTTTTATGCTCTGCATTGTTTAAAAGCAGCGCGCTCAGCATCATGGTGTCGATCGTCGTGTTGTACGGCGCCAAAATGCTTGTGACGATTATGTCGTATTTGGAAAAACCGCTCGGTAAATTTTTGTTGTTCGCTAATACTGATTTAACGCAATACGCCGGAGAGGCCAAGCCGCTTTTTAGCGGGATGACGCCTTTGTTTTCACTCGTCATCGTCTTTCTCCATCTCGTGTTTTTTCTCGGAACGGCGTGGTGGGCCTTTTGTAAACGCGATATGAAAGTATAAAATATTTTGTCTAAAGTGTGACAAAAGGAATGACATTTTTGTGAAATATGTCGTAATTACCGTGTGAATTTCCTATCCTAAATTATAATTTTAGGATAAGGGAATGGGGGATGAGACATCCATGAAAAAATTTATTACGGCATTGCCGATTGTATTGCTGTTGTCATTTTCATTTGTTTCTTTTGCCTTTAATTTCGATCATCTTGTCTATTTTAGACTTGCGCTCGGGCTCTTTTCGCTCGCAGGTTTGTTTCTGTTATATAAATTGAAAAACGGCGTCCGCTTCTTTATGGCGTATCTTTATGGAAGCTGGGTCGTGCTGGCCGGAATCGCCGCATATGAAGAACCGCTTTTTTCCGATTTCTTCTTCGGCGGTCTCACGATCACGATGGGCTACTTAACCTACATGCTGATTTATCTCGGTATGAAGGTTGACCGTCGCGGCGGTCAAGCCGTTTAGTCAAAAGCGCACCTCGCTGAAGGTGCGCTTTTTTGTTTTGCCAAGGGTATCATTTGCACAACAAGCCGTGAACGAACTATAATACTTATTAAATCTATCGGAATTTGGTCAGGAGGATGCCGGTGTGTGTTCAATATTTGTGAAAACGGAAAGGCAGCAGGAATGGCTCGGTAAAATCGGGAAACTGGCGGATGAATTTGAGAAAACAGCAGCGTATTATGACGAACATGCCCAATTTCCCGCAGAACATATTCAAAAGCTGCGGGATTCAGGCTACACAGCGCTGACGGTCGGAAAAGAATACGGGGGAGAAGGCATTCCACTCTACGATATGCTTTTGTTTCAGGAACGGCTTGCCAAAGGAGACGGACCGACAGCTCTCAGCATCGGCTGGCACTTGAGCGTGATGGGAGAACTGGCGGAAGGAAACAGCTGGGACCGGCATGTGTTTTCATCGATTTCACATGAAGCATTAAAGGGTGCGCTGATCAACAGAGCTGCAAGTGAAGCGCAGACGGGAAGCCCGACAAGAGGAGGACGCCCCGGAACCCATGCGGTCAAAAAGAACGGCGGATGGATTGTAAACGGACGTAAAACATTTACAACGATGTCTCCGGTTCTCGACTACTTTCTTGTCACCGCTTGGATTGAAGAGAAGCAAACGATCGGCGTTTTCTTGATCCATAAAGATGCGGAAGGCTTGGCAATAGAAGAAACGTGGGATATGGCGGCGATGAGGGGTACGGGAAGCCACGATCTGGTGCTGACCGATGTCCGTCTCGACGAATCCATGCTTGTCGAGCTGTTGGCAGGTAAAAGAACGGATAAAGTCAACGGCTGGCTGCTTCATATACCGGCTGTTTATCTAGGTATCGCGCAAGCAGCGAGAGATTATGCCGTCCAATTTGCAAAAGACTATCAGCCGAACAGCTTGAAAGGTCCGATTAAAGAAGTGCCTGCTGTTCAGCGTCATATCGGCGAAATCGATTTGGAACTCATGAAAGCCCGTCACTTTATGTATCATGTCGCAGAGCTTTATGATGACCCGGAGCGCCGCGCCTTTTTAACAGGTGAGCTTGGAGCGGTTAAACATACAGTAACGAATACGGCTATTGCTGTCGTAGACAGGGCGATGAGAGTCGTCGGAGCGAAGAGCCTGGCGAGAACGAACCCGCTCCAAAGATTCTATCGCGATGTCCGGGCGGGCCTCCACAATCCGCCGATGGATGATGCGACAATCGGCAAGCTTGCTGGCATTGCATTCAGTGAATAGTAAAAAAGAAGCCGTTCAAAATGAGCGGCTTCTTTTTTAAGTTTGTTTTGCTTTAGACATTGCCAAAAGGCGGTTCTCGTGTCTGCGGTCGATCTTGTCATAAATGACTTCCATTTCTTTCGGGTTCTTGGCGATTTCTTTCTTATATTCTTCGACAAGCTGATGAAAGGTTTTAATCTTCCGTTTTGACATGATTATCCGCCTTTCTTGTTGGATTGGTATTCGCTTTCAAGTTCGCTTAAAGACAATTCGTAAAGGTGGCGCTCTTCTTTTTTATATATGCCAAGCTGGATAAGCCGCTGAATGAGTTGTTTCTTTCTCATTTCCACCGCTTTCTTTAATTGAGGGGCCATGTGATCACCTCGTCAACCTTTAGTGATATTGATAATCATTATCAATTAAGGGTATTATACTAAATAGTATCACCAAATGTAAAGAGACATCCTTAAAATAATATTGAAAAAAATTGAAAAATATGAATTATTATCCAAAAAACGTATATAAAAAAAGAAGCCGACAAGGGCTTCACAACTAGAAAAAATAATTGCAAAATAGGAACAAAAAACATTCTACCTGAATATAAAAAACGAATCAAGAACTTTTTGCGAAACTTCGACATTTTCGTTTCCCGGGAAATACTCGTGTCGAATTATTAATGAAAGCTCACTTTTATGAAACAAATATTGCTGCTGTCCCGTCTTGTATAAAAAGGACATGGGCGCTCCCATGTCCTGCGGTTCAGACAAAAAATCAGAACTTTAAACGAATTAGCTAATATGTTCAGCCAGGAACTCGTTCACTTCTTCAGGTGTTTTGGCATTTGCGCTGTGAAGGTGACCCGTTTTTTCGCCGTTTTTGAAAATCAACAGGCTTGGAATGCCCATGACCTGATACTTATCGGCAAGTTCAGGAAGATCGTCTTTATTCAGCTCATACCAGTCATTTTCCTGATAAGCCTCAAGAATGTCTCCGATGAACATGTTCATGCGTGTGCAGTCCGGGCACCAGTCAGCATAAAATTTGACGATGATTTCTTTATCGGATTGGATCAGTTCATTAAATTGTGCTTCTGTTGTGATTTTTTTCAATTGCAACCTCTCCTTTTCAATGCCATTTTAATATAAAATGAAAAGGATTTACATACAAATGCTTTTTATATGCTGTTTTTAGACCGTATTAAAATAATTAGATCATTTTCCCGGGAAAGTGATAAGATAGTAAAGATGAATCCAGTGGGGGGAGTACGAATTGAAGACAAGATTAGGATTGGTATACGGCGGAAAATCAGCGGAGCATAACGTTTCTCTGCAAACCGCGCTGGCCGTCACGAAAGCATTAGATACTGAAAAATTTGATATACACCCGATTTATATAACAGAAAAAGGCGAGTGGGTGAGAGGGCCGCAACTGACAGAACCGGTTTCAAATGTGAAAATGCTTCAGTTTGAACAGACGGGCCAGACATTTTCTCCGGCATTGCTGAACCGCGATATGTTTCCGGGCGAAGCTGATGTAAAAGAAGACTCGATTGATGTTGTTTTCCCGCTTTTGCACGGACCGAATGGGGAAGACGGCACCATTCAAGGCATGCTTGAACTATTGAATGTGCCATATGTGGGCAACGGAGTCTTAGCTTCCTCTGCGGGCATGGATAAAGTGGTCATGAAGCATCTGTTTGCACAGGCAGGGCTTGACCAGGCGAAATACGTTTCATTTGTGAAAAAAACATGGAGTCACTCCAAAGAAGAAAGCTATGATCAAGTGGAAGCTGAGCTTGGTTATCCGTGCTTCGTAAAACCGGCTAACCTTGGATCAAGCGTCGGGATCAGCAAATGCAGAAACCGTGAAGAGCTTGACCAAGCCTTTGGGCTTGCATTTCAATATGACCGGAAAATTGTCGTTGAAGAGGGCGTCATCGGACGCGAAATAGAACTCGGCGTTCTGGGGAATGATGAACCTGTCTGCTCAGTCGCGGGGGAAATCGCTCCGAAGAAAGATTTTTATGACTATAAAGCAAAATATGAAGACGGCGACACTGATTTGATTATTCCGGCTTCCCTGACAGAGGACGAATACGAAACAATGCGCAGCATGGCGGTCAAAGCGTTTCAGGCGATTGACGGCTCAGGCCTTGTGAGAGCGGACTTTTTCCTTACAAACGAAGGCAGGGTCCTGATCAATGAAGTCAATACGATGCCGGGATTCACACCGTTCAGCATGTTCCCGCTTCTCTGGAAGCAATCAGGGGTTGAGTATGCTGAACTGATTGAAAAACTTGTCGCTTTGGCAATCGATCGGCACGAAGAAAAACAGCAGATCAAACATACATTTTAACGGGACGGAGCGGACCGAATCCGGGGGAAAGCGGTTCGCCCTTATATACAGCTGCAGACACTATCCTTATTTGTGGTAGTGTCTCTTTTCCTTGCTGGAGAAAGAGAGGGACATACATGATAACGAGAACGGTAAAAGAAATTGCTGAAATGTCGGAAGGCGTTTTGACGAATGAAGCTTTTGAAGGGCGTCTCGTCAAAGGCGTCTCAACCGATTCGAGAAAACTGGCGAAAGACCAACTGTTTATTCCGCTTGCAGGCGAGCGGTTCAATGGTCACGTTTTTGCAGAGCAGGCTTTTCAGGAAGGCGTCGCAGCCGTGCTGTGGAACCGGAGCGAACCGAATCCTCCGGAAGGGAAGCCGGTCATTTTAGTTGACGATACGCTGGAAGCGCTGCAGAAGCTTGCGAAGGCATACAGGCATCAGCTGGACGTGAAAATCGTCGGCGTGACCGGTTCAAATGGGAAAACGACGACAAAAGACATGATTCATGCTGTGTTGGGCACCGAGTATAAAGTGCATAAGACAGAAGGAAACTATAATAACCACATCGGCCTGCCCCTGACGATTCTGGCGATGCCGGAAGATACGGAAATCGCCATTTTGGAGATGGGGATGAGCGCCAAAGGGGAAATTGATTTTCTGACACGTCTGGCGCGTCCTGATATCGCCGTCATCACAAACATCGGCGAATCGCACCTCCTTGAACTCGGATCAAGAGAAGGAATTGCAGAGGCAAAGCTCGAAATTGTCAATGGGCTTTCAAAAGAGGGCACACTCATTTATATCGGAGATGAACCGCTGCTCGCCGAAAGGCTGAACCAGCCGCTTTACGAGACAAAGACGTTTGGAGAGGATCCGGCTTTCGACTATCAGCTTGAGGATATGACGCAGACGGAAGAGGGCACGGCATTCCGCGTCAGAGGGATCGAAAACCGGTTCTTCATCCCGGTGCTCGGAAAGCATAATGTGAAAAACGCTTTAGCTGCGATTGCGGCCGGAGACCTTCTGAATGTCAGCAGGACTCATATTGCAGAAGGGCTGACGAAACTGAAAGTGACCGGTATGCGGCTTGAGCTTGTAAAGACACGGGCCGGCGTTGCGATCATTAATGACGCCTATAATGCAAGTCCGACATCCATGAAAGCGGCGATCGAGCTTGTCGACCAGATGAAGGGATACGGCAAGAAAATGCTCGTTCTCGGCGATATGCTGGAGCTCGGCGAAGGAGAGAAAGCGTTTCATGAAGACATCGGGCAGGCAGTCAATCCGGACTCAATCGACTTTTTATTTACGTACGGGGATCTCGGTGCATATATTGCAAAAGGGGCGCTTAAACATTTTCCCGAACACCGCGTCCTTCATTTCAACCCGGAAAACAAAGACGGTTTGAAAAAGACATTGAAAGAAAAAGCGAATACAGGGGATCTGATCCTTGTCAAAGCGTCCAGAGGCATGCGTCTTGAGGATGTTATAAAAGATTTGTAAGGGAACATTGAATCATAAAGTCGTTTTTTATGTGATCATCAGTAAAAGAAAACGGGTGAATGGTCATGATAGGATGTTTATGCATTCACGGATTTACCGGAGCACCGTATGAATTGGAACCGCTGGCTTCTCATTTAAAACAAACGGCCGATTGGCGAGTCGAAATGATCACGCTGCCCGGGCACGGGGAGATGCCGGTTTTAAAAGGCGTCTGTTTTCAGGAATGGATCGCTTGCGCGGAAGTGGAGCTTGTCCGTTTGTTGAAAACGTGTGATACGGTATTTTTAATCGGATTTTCAATGGGCGGGATGATTGCCGCCTATTTAGCCGGAAAATATCCGGTCAGCCGCCTTGTCCTGTTGAGCGCGGCTGCCCAGTACATCAGCCCGGGACAGCTGATCCAGGATTTGAAGAATGTGATCAAAGATTCTTTGCAAGGCAAGCTTGAGGATAATCTGCTTTACAAAAGGTACAAACAAAAGCTGACAAGCACCCCGGTGTCTTCAGCATTTCAGTTTCGCAAGCTCGTTAAGATGACAAAGCCTGCTTTGAAAAACCTCCGCATCCCTGTGCTCATTGTTCAGGGGGAATGCGATTCAATCGTGCCGCTGTCAAGCGCGTATTATCTTTATGAAACCATACCTTCCGAAGAGAAAGAGCTGTGCCTCTTGCCGGAATCCAAGCACCATGTCTGCCTTGAAGAAAACTCCGCTGTCCTCTTTCAAACCGTTGAGGCGTTTCTCAAAAAAACGCCGATTGAATCCATAAAAAAATAAATAATTGAACGGCAATCTGCAAAAAATAATCGGGGATGCGGGCAGGGAAAAATGAGTGTATGCTGTCGAAAGCCGCACAAGCCTGTGTTACAATGTGTAAAAGACGTCAACAGGCGGGCTTGACGTTTCCGGGACGGTTGTCCCAGAGGTCTATAGATGGCTGCCGAACCGGCGAGAGAGCACACTGCTCATTTTCATCTTGTTGAAAAACGTATAACGGAATGGTAATATAACATGTAAAGTAATTCGGGCTTTGCATAAGTATGGACCTGTCCTTTGCACAAAGGGCAGTTTTTATTGATAAAACACGATTACTGAAACAGTAAGCAGAAGGAGTTTGAATACATTGACAATAACGTTTCAAGATTTTCAATTAAGTTCTGATCTCACAAAAGCGATCAAGCGTATGGGATTTGAAGAGGCAACACCGATTCAGGCACAAACGATTCCGCTCGGCCTTGCAAATAAAGATGTGATCGGACAAGCGCAAACGGGAACAGGAAAAACGGCTGCATTTGGCATCCCCCTTGTTGAGAAAATCAACCCCGAGTCTCCTAACATTCAAGCCATTGTTATCGCACCTACTCGTGAATTAGCCATTCAAGTTTCTGAAGAGCTATATAAAATTGGACAGGATAAACGCGCTCGCGTGCTGCCGATTTACGGTGGACAGGATATCGGACGCCAGATTCGCGCGCTTAAGAAAAATCCTCATATTATCGTCGGAACACCTGGCCGTTTGCTTGACCATATCAACCGCCGCACAATGCGTCTTCAAACAGTGAACACCGTTGTGCTTGATGAAGCGGATGAAATGCTGAACATGGGATTCATCGAAGATATCGAATCCATCCTTTCCAATGTGCCCGCTGAGCATCAAACATTGCTGTTTTCTGCAACAATGCCTGCTCCAATTAAACGGATTGCAGAACGTTTCATGACCAACCCGGAGCACGTGAAAGTGAAAGCGAAGGAAATGACAGTATCAAACATTCAGCAGTTCTACCTTGAAGTACATGAACGCAAAAAGTTTGATACGCTGACACGTCTTCTTGACATCCAGTCTCCTGAACTGGCGATTGTATTCGGCCGGACAAAGCGCCGCGTCGATGAACTGACAGAAGCGCTTAATCTGCGCGGTTATACAGCTGAAGGAATCCACGGCGATTTGACTCAGGCGAAGCGGATGGTGGCACTCCGGAAATTTAAGCAAGGCGCAATTGAAGTGCTCGTTGCGACAGACGTTGCGGCGCGTGGCCTTGATATTTCAGGGGTAACGCATGTCTACAACTTCGATGTGCCGCAAGATCCTGAAAGCTATGTTCACCGCATCGGAAGAACGGGACGCGCAGGCAAAACAGGAATGGCGATGACCTTCATTACACCGCGCGAAAAAGACATGCTCCGCGCCATCGAGCAGACGACAAAACGCAAAATGGACCGCATGAAAGCACCGACTCTAGACGAGGCGATTGAAGGACAGCAGCAGGTGACGGTTGACCGCCTCCGGACGATCATCGAGGAAAATAACCTGAACTTCTATATGACGGCTGCAGCGGAATTATTGGAAGACCATGATTCTGTGACAGTTGTTGCGGCTGCCATTAAAATGATGACCAAAGAGCCGGACAACACGCCTGTCCGTTTGACGGAAGAGGCTCCGCTCAGAACGAAGCGAAATAAAAGTCACCACCCCCGTTCATCAAAACGCAGAGACGGCGGCGGCTACAGAGGAAAGAACAATCGTTCATCTTATGATAAAAAGCGTTCCTCAAATGACAGACGCCAAAAAAAATCATATAATTCATAATCAAAAGGCGGATCCTTTTTTACGGATTCGCCTTTTTTTAAAAACGAAAGCCTTTATCCGAAACATTTTCAGCCTAAGACCGTAAATAGAACTAGATTGGGGGAATCGAGTTTTGAGAAGCGAGCCGAAAAATCAAATTAGCCGCGATGGCGTAAAAGTCTGGAGAATCACAGCTTGTATCACATCATTCGTTTTAATGCTGGCTGCAGCAGGCCTTGTTGCCGCAGGGTTGATATTTAAATGGCCGGTATGGACCGGCATTTTGTCAGCGGCCGTTTGGCTGGTGATTTCATTTGTCATCATTATTATTATTCCGAATATCCGCCACAGAATATGGCGCTACCAAGTCCATGAGAACGAAATCGATATTCAGCACGGCATCTTTGTGGTGACCCGCGTGATCGTTCCGATGGTCAGAGTCCAGCATGTTGATACATCGCAGGGCCCCATCCTCAGAAAATATAATCTCGCCTCCGTGCAAATTTCAACAGCCGCGACGACCCATTCCATTCCCGCTCTGGATGTTGAAGAGGCGGATCAGCTCAGGGACTCCATTTCCAGGCTGGCAAGGGTGACTGAAGATGATGTCTGAACCGAGACGCATGCACCCCGCCGCCGTCATTCTCAACTTTATTAAAGGCCTTGTTGAGACCGTTAAAAACTTTATCATTCCATTTGGCGTAGTGCTTTTTTTAAATCAGTCGCACACAGTCAAAATGCTGGCGATCGCCGCGGCCGTGCTGTTTTTCATTGCTTTGGTCGTGACGAGCATCATCAAGTGGAGCAAATTTACATACCGTATCGAAGAGGATGAATTGCGAATAGAGGAAGGCCTGATTAATAAGAAAAAAAGG
This sequence comes from Bacillus sp. PK6-026, assembly GCF_054161455.1. NCBI lineage: Bacteria > Bacillati > Bacillota > Bacilli > Caryophanales > Bacillaceae > Bacillus > Bacillus sp. PK6-026. The sequence goes on from NZ_CP096418.1 coordinate 558,689, forward strand.
TATATTCCGATCGAACGGATTCAAACGATCAACACGAGCGCTGGCCTCATTCAGCAAATATTCAAGCTGGTGAAGCTTCAAGTCGAAACGGCAAGCGGAGGAACGGAAGCGGAAGTTTCCTTGGTCGCCATTACCCAGGCAGAAGCCGAACGTATTCAGCAAGCGCTTTTCGAAAGGAAAAAAGCGGCGGAAAGCACTGAAGCCGCTGTCACGGATCCCCAGGAAGAGACTGCTGCAGAGGCGGAGGAAACAGCGGAAGAACCGCAAATGATGTACAAAATGACCGGGCAGGAGCTTTTAACTGCAGCGTCAACATCAAGCGGGATCGGCGTCATTATTTCAGGGGTATTCGCTTTTTTCACTCAAGTCGACGACTTCTTTGATTTGGACTGGCTGTATGACCGTTTTGCTTTTTTGAATAGCGCTGGAGCGACTGTCATCGCCTTAGCCGCTTTTGTTGCCCTTTTCATCGCATGGCTTCTCAGCATTGTCGGGATGCTTTTGAAATACGCGAATTTTACAGTCGTGCGTAAAGAGAAAGAAATCGTCATTTCCAGAGGGCTGATTGAAAAGCATCAAATCACGATTCCGCTGCAGCGGATTCAAGCGATTAAAATTAAGGAGAGTCTGATCAGGCAGCCTTTTGGACTTGCAGCCGTCACGATCGTCAGCGCAGGCGGAAACGTTTTGGAAGAAGATAAATCTGCCGTCCTATTTCCGATTATCAGCAAAAAAATGATCAAACAGCGCCTCGGAGAACTCATTCCGGATTATGCGCCGGAAGACGATTTGAACCGCTTGCCGAAACGCGCACTGCGCCGTTATATCCTGCGCGCATCCTGGCCGGTTCTCGCCGTCGTTCCGCTTTCTATTCTGTTTCCGCCGTGGGGCTATTTGTCCGCTGTATTGATTCCTTTTTACTGGATCATCGGCTACTTATCATACCGCGATGCCGGCTGGAAGATCAGCGGCAGCAAAATCATCATGTCATCGCGCTTCATCGGCAGAACAACCGCTGTCATTCAGCGCAGGCGCATGCAAGTGTTCGAAGTCAGCCGCTCGTATTTCCAGCGCAGAAGACAGCTTGTTTCGATCCATACATCAACAAAATCATCTGCTTTAATGGAGAAGTTTTCGGTGGCTGATGTCGAGGAGAAAGATTCGGACGATATTTTTGCATGGTATTCTTATGAAAAAAGAGTGAACGGTTAAAAGCCGTTCACTCTTTTATTTAACAACGGAGGAGCCAGAGCGAGTCCGCCCAGCAGTCCGAAGATGTGCGCCATGATATTGATATTTTGGTTGACAAACGTCATCAAAACCGAAATGGCGAGGATGGTGACGATGATTTGGGAATTGGCGCTTCCCATCAGCTCTTTTCTAAACAGCACGATGTACAGGTACACACCGAACAATCCGAATATCGCTCCTGAAGCACCGACATGCATATACTCCAGCGGTTCGATGAAATACGTGCCGATATTGCCGATCACTCCTGTCCCAATATAAACGATGAGAAACTTGAGTTTCCCGAGCATTCGTTCCAGCCCGGGGGCAAATAAAAAGATCGACATCGAATTAAAGAGCAGGTGGCCGAACCCGGCGTGAATAAAGATCGGTGTCACAAACCTCCACCATTCTCCATTCGCTATCCCCCAGTTAAATCCAATCAATAAATCAGACCACATCTGTACGGCCGTCAACGGAAGTAAAAAAAGAATCCAGATGGCAAGCTGCAGGGCCAGTATGGCTGATGTGACCGGATAGAGCCTGATAAACGTCTGAAAATTTTCTGTTCTGATAAACATGCTTATGATTTAAGCCCCTTTACAATGATCTCGTACATATATAGTAACACGTTTATGAACAGGCAGCGGCGATTAGTACGGAGGAGAAAAATGATTTTGAAAGGTTGTCATGCTAGTCTGCATATTGTCTGAGACACGCTCATATATTGGGTAGTGCAATAAGGGAGACGAGTCGTTGCAGGCTTTTATGGTACGCACGCCGATACAGCCGGCCCTGTTCTTATGGCGTACCGTTAAAGTCGAACAAGCGGTTTCTTCCTTTTTACATCAATGATTAAAAAGGGGTTGAAAAAAGGTGAGAAAAAGCTTTGTTTTGCTTTTAACGGGGCTGCTTGTAATCCTTATGCTTTCTGCCTGCGGCCAAAAATCGCAAGAAGATGTTGTGACGGGGCTCGACAAGAAGGCAAAAGAATACACGTCCTATAAGGCAAAAGCGAAAATGACGATTGAAACGGGAAATGAACCGCAGGAGTACAATGTGGAAATCTGGCATAAAAAACCTTCTCTTTACCGGGTCTATTTGGAAAACCCGAAAAAAGACCAGAGCCAGGTGATCTTGCGCAATGAAAACGGCGTGTTTGTTTTGACTCCGTCGCTGAATAAAAGCTTCCGCTTCCACAGCGACTGGCCTAATAACAGCAGCCAAGTATACTTATTCGAATCGCTCGTAAAAGATGTCAAAAATGATGGGGAAGCTTCTTTTTCCGCAAAGGATTCAAAATACATTTTTGAAACGAAAACGAATTATCAGCATAATCAGATGCTGCCGACCCAGGAAATCGTTTTCCATAAAAAAAACATGGCTCCTTCATCGGTTAAGGTGATGGACACGGACCGCAAACCGATGGTAAAGGTTGAGTTTACAAGCTTTGAATTCGATAAGCCGCTCGATAAAGACGCATTTGATGAAAAGAAAAATATGACGCTGTCTCAAATTGACGTAGCGACAAGCGCGGACGTGTCAGACTCTTTCGCCGTCAAAACGCCGCTCGATGTGCCTCAGGGCGTGAAAAAGCTTGAGGAGAAAGAAATGGCGACTGAAGACGGCAAACGAATCGTCATCACATACGGCGGTGAAAAGTCCTTTACATTGATTCAGGAAAAAGCCCGCGTCGCCAAAACATCTACTTCTGTGTCCATGAACGGAGAGCCGGTTGACCTCGGCTTCACGGTCGGCGCACTGACGGATAAATCGTTGTCATGGACTTATGACGGAGTCGACTATTTCATCTCATCAGAAGACCTTTCTCAAGATGAACTTCTGATGGTTGCCAAAAGCATGCAAGGCCAGTCTTCAAAATAGACTGTGCCTATCCAGCAGCCTGTTTTCCGCCCGGAAGCGGAAAGCAGGCTGTTTTTATATTTCCGGCGCAAGCGTATGTTTTCGACAGTTTTTCCGTAAAATGTATAGCGTGCCAGCAATTTTTCTCTTGTTCTGGGCAGTTGTTCCCGTACAAAATTTCCCTTTCTCCGAACTTTTTAGTATGATGGGAAGGACGATTGAAACAAGGAACAGGAAGTGTCATGATGAGCTTAAAACCATTCTATAGAAAGACATGGGCCGAAATCGATTTAACGGCTTTAAAAGAAAACGTGCGCAATATGAAGCGGCACATCGGCGAGCATGTCCACTTGATGGCCGTCGTTAAAGCGAATGCCTACGGACACGGGGATGCACAGGTAGCGAAGGCGGCTCTTGCAGAAGGGGCGTCCATTCTTGCTGTGGCTTTACTGGATGAAGCGCTTTCGCTGAGAGCGCAGGGGATTGAAGAACCGATTCTTGTCCTCGGCGCAGTGCCGCCCGAATATGCCGGCATTGCCGCGGAAAAGCGCATTACCGTGACGGGCTACTCAGCCGGCTGGCTGAAAGACGTGCTCGGTTTTCTCGGTGAGACCGAAGCTCCTCTTGAATATCATTTGAAGATCGACACGGGCATGGGCCGCCTTGGCTGCAAAACGGAAGAAGAGATCAAAGAAATGATGGAGATGACCGAATCGAGCGATAAACTCAATTGTACGGGCGTGTTCACTCATTTCGCGACGGCGGACGAAAAGGACACCGATTATTTCGACATGCAGCTTGACCGCTTTAAAGAATTGATCAGCCCTCTCCCGCTTGACCGTTTAATGGTGCATTCGTCAAACAGCGCCGCGGGTCTGCGCTTCAGGGAACAGCTCTTTAATGCCGTCCGCTTCGGCATCGGCATGTACGGTTTGGCGCCGTCAACCGAAATAAAAGACGAGCTGCCGTTTCGTCTGCGGGAAGTGTTTTCGCTTCATACCGAACTCACCCATGTGAAAAAAATTAAAAAAGGCGAGAGCGTCAGCTACGGGGCGACATATACGGCCAAACGTGACGAATGGATCGGGACAGTTCCCGTCGGGTATGCTGATGGATGGCTGAGGCGCCTTGCCGGGACGGAAGTGCTGATCGACGGAAAACGCCAAAAAATAGCAGGGAGAATCTGCATGGACCAGTTCATGATTTCCCTCGCCGAAGAATACCCTGTCGGCACAAAGGTTACCTTGATCGGGAAGCAAAAAGACGAATGGATTTCAGTCGACGAAATCGCCCAACATTTGCAGACGATCAATTATGAAATTACCTGTATGATAAGTTCAAGGGTGCCCCGTATGTTTTTGGAAAATGGGAGTATAATGGAAATAAGGAATCCGATCTTGCCTGATCAATCCTGAAAATTGATGAATTAGCGGAAAAACAACTTTGCTTGCGAAAAGAATAATGATATCATTATGGATGGAATGGATAGAGTGTTGTATCCGTAAGTTTGGTGGAGGTGTATGTTTTTGTCTGAATCCAGCGCAACAACTGAAATATTGATTCGCTTGCCAGAAGCTTTAGTATCAGAACTGGATGGTGTCGTCATGCAAGATAACGGGAGCAGAAATGAACTGATTTACCAAGCCACAAAAATGTATTTGCGCGAGCGCAAAAATCGACAAATTCGGGAATCGATGAGACGCGGTTATATGGAGATGGCCAAGATTAATTTGAACATCTCTTCTGAGGCTCAATTTGCAGAGTATGAGGCTGAAAACACAGTAGAGCGCTTAGTAAGCGGAGGATAATCATTTGATTGTTAAACGCGGCGATGTTTATTTTGCTGACCTATCTCCTGTTGTTGGCTCAGAACAAGGCGGGGTGCGCCCGGTTTTAGTGATTCAAAACAACATCGGCAATCGCTTCAGCCCAACTGCTATTGTTGCAGCCATAACAGCCCAAATACAGAAAGCAAAATTACCTACCCACGTCGAAATTGATGCGAAACGCTACGGTTTTGAAAGAGATTCCGTTATATTGCTCGAACAAATTCGGACGATTGACAAGCAAAGATTAACGGACAAAATCACCCATCTCGATGATGAAATGATGGAAAAGGTCAACGAAGCCTTACAAATCAGTTTGGCACTCATTGATTTTTAATATTAATGAAAGTTGCTCGAGGCGAAAGAGCAACTTTTTTTGTGTTCAAAAATAACAAACGATATAATGGAACTGTTAGTCCAAAAAATGTTATCAGATGTAGTTAGGGGGATGAACATGTCGAATCAAGCAGTGTTAAAATTTATCTCGGAGAACCAAAATGTACTCGCCGTGAATTTGGCGGATATTCTGAAAGACCTAAACAGCAACATGACAAACGTGAAGCTGACTGAACACATGTATGAGACGATCAGCAATGAATACATTCATATCCTTATGAATGAGTCCGGGGACGGGAATGAAAAATCGATCGACACCATCTACCAGTTTTCTTCAAAAGCCGTACAGCTCGGCGTTCCGCTGAAGCTTCTGTCGTCGGGATTATCAGCTTTTTGGAAGCACCTGTACTATGAAATGAACAAGGACGTCCCGGAAGATCAGCAATGCTATGATCTGATATGGGAAATCGATAAATTTATCGAACCGATCAACAGCGAAATCTTGAATCAGTATGCGATCTCCTGGGAGAAAACCGTCGCTCTTCAAAAGGTCGCATTACAGGAGCTCTCGGCGCCGCTGATCCCGGTTTTTGAAAATATTACGGTGATGCCTCTCGTCGGCACGATCGACACGGAGCGGGCCAAAAAGATTATGGAAAACCTGTTGAGCGGCGTCGTCAAACACCGGTCCGAAGTCGTCCTCATTGACATTACGGGCGTGCCTGTCGTCGATACGATGGTCGCACACCACATCATGCAGGCTTCCGAAGCTGTCAGACTGGTCGGCGCAAAATGCCTGCTCGTTGGAATCCGCCCGGAAATCGCGCAGACGATTGTGAATTTGGGAATCGATTTAACTCAGGTTATTACAAAAAATACCCTGCAAAAAGGAATTCAAACCGCATTAGAAATGACAGACAGAAAAATTGTTTCATTGGAGGAATAAGTTTTGAGGATACCTAACATTCCAATTTTGAAGCTATATAACTGTTTATTGGTATCCATTCAAGTGGAGCTCGATGACCAAACCGCTCTGAAATTTCAAGAGGACCTGCTGAACAAAATATATGAAACCGGTTCGAACGGAGTGGTGATCGATCTGACTTCGGTGGACATCATCGATTCATTCATCGCCAAAGTACTTGGCGATGTTATTACAATGTCAAAACTGATGGGCGCCAAAGTCGTTCTGACTGGCATCCAGCCGGCTGTTGCGGTGACATTGATTGAACTCGGCATTTCTTTGGACGAGATCGAGACGGCGCTCGATCTCGAAAAGGGGCTCGAGACATTGCAGCGGGAATTGGGGGAATAAATATGGCAGACCAATCCTGTGTGAAGATTTTGACAGAATGGGACATAGTGGCCGCCAGACAGCTCGGGCGAAATGTCGCCAAAGAACTGGGGTTCGGCACAGTGGACCAGGCCAGAATCACAACAGCCATCTCAGAGCTGGCGCGTAATATTTATTTGTATGCCGGAAAAGGCCGAATCTGCATCGAACAGGTTCAGGAAGAAGGTAAAAAGGGGTTGAAAGTCATAGCGGAGGATGAGGGGCCGGGAATCGCTGACATCAAAAAAGTGATGGAAGACGGTTTTTCAACCTCAGGCGGCCTCGGAGCGGGCCTGCCGGGGGTAAAGCGTCTGATGGACCAATTTGAATTGCATTCGGACGCGGAAAATGGAACGGATATACAAGCCATAAAGTGGCTGCGGTAGGAGGGAAGGAATGGATTTCAGGGAAGTGATTGAGCAGCGCTATCGACAGCTGCTTAGCCGTTATATATCTGAATTAACAGAGACATCCCTTTATCAGGGGCAGAAATTCAGCAGAAAAACGATTGAACATCAAGTGCCGCCGGAAGAGATTATCAGCATACACCGAAAAGTTCTGTCTGAATTATATCCGGATCTTCCGGACCATGTGTTCCATTCTCTCGATTTTTTAATTGAAGTGATGATTGGATACGGTTTGGCCTATCAAGAACATCAGACATTAAGAGGAATTCAGCAGGAAATTAAATCGGAAATCGAAATTGCCGCAAATGTCCAGCAAACGCTGCTCGAGACGAAGATCCCGAAAGTTGAAGCGCTCGAAATCGGGGCGGTCAGCGTTCCGGCTAAGCAAATGAGCGGTGATTATTATCATTTTGTACGGGACAAGGAATCGATTAACATCGCCATTGCAGATGTGATCGGGAAAGGAATACCGGCCGCGTTATGCATGTCGATGATCAAATATGCGATGGACTCTCTTCCGGATTCGGGCACGTCTCCTTCACAGGTGCTGAAAAACCTGAACAGGGTCGTCGAACAAAATGTGGACCCTAGCATGTTTATTACAATGTTTTACGGTAATTATCATCTTCAAAAACACCTATTTACGTTTTCATCTGCCGGTCATGAACCTGGCTTTTATTATTCTTGCAGGGAAAATAAATTTTACGATTTAAACGCAAAAGGCCTCGTTCTTGGCATTTCATCACAATACGACTATGAGCAGTACGAGCAAAAACTGGATATTGGCGATATGATCGTTCTTTTTTCAGATGGTGTAACCGAATGCCGGACAGACAGCGGATTTTTGGAGCGGTCTGACTTGCAGAACCTGATCACTGTACATATGGAGAAACCGGCTCAGCAAATGGTTGACTGTATATACGAACATCTGCTCAAGCTTCAGGATTTTCAGCTTCATGACGATTTTACTCTAATTGTTTTAAAAAGAAAGGTTTAAAGTTTCTCTTCGCTGGGTAATAAACCAGTAGCTCATTAAGAGAACCAGAGGTGATATTGTGAATTTGGCAGTTGATACGAAAAAAAATGACTCTGTGATAGAAGTAAAAGTGGCGGGCGAAATTGATGTGCATACGGCCCCGACATTGCGGGATGAGCTGATGCCGCTCGCGGAAGAAGGAAAAGATCTCAAAGTTTCTCTGAAAGACGTTTCATATATGGACAGTACAGGGCTGGGTGTATTTGTCGGCATTTACAAAGCGGTAAACAGAACTGGGGGTTCTTTAGTGCTTGAAAATCTGTCAGAGCGTTTGATCCGTTTGTTTGATATTACAGGCTTAAAGGACATCATTGATATTTCTGGAAAGTCAGAGGGTGGATTATAATGAAGAGAGCAGCTGATTACATTGAAATGAAGTCACCTGCCAAACCTGAATACGTAGGAATCATTCGTTTAACCCTGTCGGGGATTGCAAGCAAGATGGGGTATTCTTATGATGACATCGAAGATTTGAAAATTGTGGTCAGCGAAGCGTGCACAAACGCTGTGCAGCATGCTTATAAAGCAGACAAAACTGGAGAGGTCTCCGTCAGATTCGGCGTGTTTGAAGACCGCCTCGAAATCATCGTCGCAGATCAGGGAGACAGTTTTGACATTCACGATAAACAGAAAGGGCTGGGGCCATATTCCCCTGAACATACGGTAGATCAATTGTCAGAAGGAGGGCTCGGTTTATATTTAATGGAGACGCTCATGGATGAAGTGCGTGTCCAGATTGACTCAGGCGTAACCGTCTCGATGACAAAGTTCTTAAACAGGGAGCGAGTTGATGATGGCACAACCGTCCAAAACTACGAAACTAACTAAAACCGAAGTCGACACGCTGATCAAAAAATATCAGGATAGCCAGGATGAAGACGCTCAGCTGACCCTTGTTCAGACATATAAAAATCTGGTGGAAACACTCGCCAAAAAATACTCAAAAGGAAAAAGCTTTCATGAAGATTTATGCCAGGTTGGGATGCTCGGATTGCTTGGAGCCATCAAACGCTATGATCCCGATGTGGGAAAATCGTTTGAAGCGTTTGCGATTCCGACCATTATCGGAGAAATCAAACGGTTTCTCCGTGATAAAACCTGGAGCGTCCACGTTCCGAGAAGGATCAAGGAGCTCGGGCCGAGAATTAAAATGGCGGTGGATCATTTAACGAATGAAACGCAAAGGTCCCCAAAAGTCGATGAGATTGCCGAGTTTCTTGACGTCACAGAAGAAGAAGTGCTGGAAACAATGGAGATGGGCAAAAGCTATCAGGCGCTTTCCGTCGACCACAGCATTGAAGCGGATGCAGACGGTAGCACGGTGACGATCCTCGACATCGTCGGCTCGCAGGAGGAAGGCTATGAAAAGGTGAACCAAAAGCTGATGCTTGAAAGCGTATTGCACGTACTGTCCGACCGCGAAAAGCAAATCATTGAGCTGACTTACATTCAAAACAAAAGCCAAAAAGAAACCGGTGACATGCTGGGCATATCGCAAATGCACGTCTCACGTCTGCAGCGCAAAGCTGTCAAAAAGCTGCGGGAAGCGTTGGCTGAAGATCCGTTTATGGAGCTTAAACCATGATTTGGACTGAGTCGAATGAACATATGCAAGCGCTTGTTTATCAGCTTCCTAAAGAAGGAAAAGCCGTCTGCGGAGACAGTTTTTATTTCCATGCGACTGACGAAACTATGGTGTGCGCGCTGGCCGACGGGCTTGGCAGCGGTGCGATGGCACAAGAATCCTCCGCGGTTATCAGCGAAGTTGTCGAAGAGCACGGTCATGAAGAAGTCGCAAGCTTGATGGAACGGTGCAATCAAGAGCTGAAACATAAGCGCGGCGCAACTGTGGCGATTTTAAAAGCCGATTTTCGAACAAGAACGATTGCTTACAGCTCTGTAGGCAATATCCGCTTTATCTTGTACGCTCCTTCGGACAAATATATCCACCCTCTCCCTGTGACGGGATACATGTCGGGAAAGCCGCAAACATACAAAACATTCACCTACACGTATGAAAAAGGGTCAAGATTCATCATGTATTCAGACGGATTGGAAGTACCCGCTCTCCGGTCTTATTTAAAACAGCACCACACACCTGGAGATATATCGAATCAGCTAGAATCATACACACTAATGGGAAAAGACGATCTCACCTATATCATCGGACAGCTTTTTTAAAGAAGCTGCCCTTTGATATAGGTGTTTTTCTGTTTGTTTTGGTACACTAAGAAGACAACATTCTTTTGGAGGCTACAATGGATACTTTAGCGTTAATCGTCAAACAAATCGCAAAAGAAACAGAGCTTGCGTCAAAGCATGTCGAGAGTGTCATTCAATTGTTAGAGGACGGAAACACCGTTCCCTTTATCGCGAGATACCGCAAAGAACAAACGGGCTCCATGGATGAAGTCCAAATTCAAACAATCTCCGAACGCTGGGGATACATCCAGCATTTAAATCAGCGGAAAGACGAAGTCATTCGGCTGATCGACGAACAGGGTAAGCTGACCGGACAGCTGAAGCTCGATATCGAAAAAGCGGACAAGCTCCAGGAAGTTGAAGACTTATACAGACCATTTAAACAAAAACGAAAAACGAAGGCGACGATCGCCAAAAGCAAAGGCCTTGAACCTTTGGCTGATTTCATCATCGCGCTCCCGCGCAACGAAGACGTAATAGCCGAAGCACGCAAGTACATAAATGAAGAAAAGGAAGTCATGAGCGCCGAAGAAGCGCTTGAAGGAGCAAAAAACATACTGGCTGAACGGATCTCAGACGAACCGGAATACAGAAAGTGGATCCGGCAGGAGACTTTTAAAAGAGGAACGCTGAAATCCGCGGTGAAAGACGCCGAAGCCGATGAGAAGAAAATCTATGAAATGTATTATGAATATGAAGAGCCGATTCAAAAAATCGTTCCTCATCGCGTGCTTGCGGTTAACCGCGGCGAAAAAGAGGAGATTTTGAGAGTGTCGGTCGAGCCGCCGGCAGACCGCATTCAAGCTTACTTGGAAAAACGAATTTTACAACACAAGCAAACAAGTGCTCAAGATGTGCTGAAAAGCGCAATCGAAGACGGCTATAAGCGCCTCATTCAGCCGTCCATCGAAAGAGAAATCAGAAAAGAATTGACGGAAAAGGCGGAAGATCAAGCGATTCACATTTTTGCCGAGAATCTGCGCAAGCTGCTGCTGCAGCCGCCGATGAAAGGGAAGCTCGTTCTCGGCGTCGATCCGGCATTCCGCACGGGCTGCAAGCTTGCAGTTGTCGATGAGACGGGAAAGATGCTCAAGATCGATGTCATATATCCGCACCCTCCCGTCAATAAAAAAAGCGCGGCCATTGAAAAAGTGAAACGCATCATCGAAGATTTTCAAATTGAGGTCATCGCCATCGGGAACGGAACGGCATCAAGAGAGACGGAACAATTTATCGCCGATCTTTTGAAGGACATCGACAGAAAGGTGTACTATCTGATTGTCAATGAAGCGGGAGCCAGCGTCTACTCGGCATCAGAGCTTGCGAGGGAAGAATTCCCGGATCTGCAGGTTGAAGAACGGAGCGCCGTGTCGATCGCACGCAGACTCCAGGACCCGCTCGCCGAACTTGTCAAAATCGATCCCAAATCGGTCGGTGTCGGCCAGTACCAGCACGATGTCAGCCAGAAAAAACTAAACGACTCGCTCCGCTTCGTGGTGGAAACCGTCGTCAACAAAGTCGGCGTCAACGTGAATACGGCGTCAGCCGCGCTCTTGCAATATGTAGCCGGACTATCGAAAACAGTCGCGGCCAACATCGTCAAAAAGCGGGATGAAATCGGAAAATTCACGAGCAGGAAAGAGCTGAAAGACATTCCACGCCTGGGCGCGAAAACGTATGAGCAATGCATCGGCTTTTTAAGGGTGCCTGACGGCGGTGAACCGCTCGACCGCACAGGCATCCACCCTGAAAGCTATAAGGAGACGAGAGAGCTTCTGAAAAAGCTCGGCCTATCAACAGCCGACATCGGTACAAGAGAGCTTCAGGACAAAATCAACGAACTGAATATTTCCGAAGCAGCAGAACAGCTTGGAATCGGGGAAATCACTCTGAAAGACATTTGCGCCCAGCTGACAAGGCCTGAGCGCGATCCGAGGGATGAAGTCCCTAAACCGCTCTTAAAAACCGATGTGCTTCAATTGGAGGACTTAAAAGAAGGGATGGAACTGCAGGGGACAGTGCGGAACGTCGTTGACTTCGGGGCATTTGTCGACATCGGCGTGAAACAGGACGGGCTCGTCCACATTTCCAAGCTCAGCCATTCCTTCGTCAAGCATCCGCTTGACGTGGTATCGGTTGGGGACATTGTTACCGTATGGGTGGAAGATGTCGATGCTGCAAAAGGAAGGGTATCCTTATCAATGGTGAGGGATCGATAGTCCAGCTTGCCGGAGCTTTGTTTCTCCGGCGGGCTGATCTTTTACACTCCGATTTTTAACAGAATGCGGTGGATGACGCCAGCCACATGAGCCGGCGTCTGAACCATCCCTTCATTGATCCATTCCTCCAAAACGCCGACTACTCCTGAGACGACAAATGATATTTCCATTTCATCGCATGTAACCTCGTTTTCCGATTGCTCTATCATGCTCAATTCTTCAAAAATTTTCCTCTGGAAAAAGTCTTTAAATTTATTGATGGTCAAAATGTTTCCTTTCGGTTTCGTCAATAAAGTGAAAATCGCAGCGTTTTGATAAATATATTCGGTCGTTTTTTCGATGAAGGTGAGCAAATTGTGCGGATCTTCGCTCGGAAAATAATCATCGTAAAATCTCCCCAGCTGATCAAACAATTCATTTTCTATTTGTTCATACAAGTCAAAAATATCTTTATAATGAAGATAAAAGGTTCCGCGTCCTAAATCCGCGCGCCTCGATAAATCAGAAACGGTGATTTTATTGATTTCTTTCTCATGGAGCAGTTTTAAAAAAGCCTCTTTTATCGCTCTTTTCGTCTTGATTGATCTTCTGTCCTCCATCGTTTTGCCCTCCGTTTATAGACAAATTTTCATGTGTTGTTCATTATTGAACAGCTCAATCACGATTGCCGATTGAACATCGCTTTTGCTTCAAATTATAATGAACATGTGTTTATTAATCAATAGCTGTTCATATTTTCGAGGAGGTTTTCAATGATTCAATATCGTCTGGCTTCAACTGATCACTTGGACGAGGTGGCACAACTGTTTCATGAGTCTTTTGACAACTATCCGTTTATGGATTTGCTTGTAAGACCCGAAAAGAAAAACCCCGAATTCTTTTATGAGCTGCATAAAGTCATCACTCAGGCATATATAAATAGGCGGGGGTGCTTTATCGGTGTTGTGAATGGTGAAATCGTCACCGCGGCCCTCTTAAAACATCGGGATGATCCAGACGTTGGAGTGATGGATTATATATCAGCCGGAGGAATAAAGTTATTTATAAAAGGGGGCCTTTCCGCGGTATGGAATATGGTGAATGTGGCGGAAGAGGCGAAAAGATCGTACAAGGGCATCAAACAGCAGAAATGGTATTTGGAGGCGTTGGGGGTCTCCTGCTTCCATCAGGGCAAAAGTTTCGGCAGCAAGATGATCAATGACTGCCTGGTCCCTTTCATCCGAAGAAACGGAGGCGGGATCCTGGCTTTAATCACCAACACGAATTTAAATCGATCGTTTTACAAAAAGAACGGATTCGATGAATTTAGTGCATTTCCCCTTAAGCGATTCGGCCGTGAAATAGGAAATTGGAGTTTCAAAAGAACAATTTACTAATGTATTAGAAAGCCGATATAAAAAGTACGACGGCTTTCATGTTGATCAGCAAAACACGAATGTTTTGTCTGACGGCAGCAACCAGCCGTCTTTTTTTAATGAAAAACCCGTACAGCTCATAGAGGAGGAATAAAACGTCAATGAGAACGATTATAAAGGCGAGATGGATCATTGCGGCGCTCTGGATTGCAATGGCCGCCGTCTTATTCATCACGGCGCCTGATATGGGGCAATTAACAAAGGAGAAGGGCCAGATAGCGGTCCCTGAAGGCTATCCGTCTTCTTACGCGAACAAGCTTCTCGAACAAATGTCAAAAGACGGGGATACGGACAAATCGGTTGTCGTCGTATTTCAGGACAAACAGCTCCTGCCGAACCGGGAGGCGGCTTTAAAAAAAGCGATCACCATCTTAGAAAAGGATTCCTCCCTTCACGTTTCAGATATTACATCATACTTTGACGCGGAGGAGGATATTCAAAAGCAGCTGTTGTCAAAGGATCGAACGACGCTGCTTGTACCTGTCACATTTGATGCGAACAAAATCAGTGCGGCCGATTTTAAAGCAAAGGTAAATGAAAAGCTCAAACCTTTAAAGCTTGACTACGAGATGACCGGACAGCCGCTCATTGATGATGATGTTATAACAAGTTCACAGGAAGGCCTGAAGAAGACCGAATATATCACGGTCGGTTTTATTTTAATCGTATTGATTCTCGTCTTCCGTTCTGCGGTTGCGCCTTTTGTCCCGCTTTTGGCGGTCGCGCTTTCCTACCTTGTGAGCCAGTCCGTCGTCGCCTATCTTGTCGAATACGCTGATTTTCCGCTGTCCACGTTTACGCAAATCTTCATGGTGGCGATCATGTTCGGAATCGGGACAGATTACTGCATTCTTCTTTTAAGCCGTTTTAAGGAAGAGCTTGCCCACGGGAAAGACAAGATTGAAGCTATCCTGACAACGTATAAAACGGCGGGAAAAACCGTTCTGTTCAGCGGATTCGCCGTTTTGATCGGTTTTACTTGCATCGGCTTCGCCGAATTCCAGCTTTACAAATCTGCGGTCGCAGTAGCGGTTGGTGTCGCAGTCTTGATTTTGGTGCTTTTGACGATCGTGCCGTTTTTCATGGCTGTTTTGGGAAAAGTGCTGTTTTGGCCCGTCAGAGGGAATATCGGGCATCCGCAGTCAAAACTATGGGAAACCGCCGGGCGTTTCGCATTCAGTAAGCCGCTGATCAGTCTGTTGATCGTAGCGGCCGTGGCCGTTCCGCCGATCTTAATGTATAAAGGAACGCTTTCCTACAACAGCCTTGATGAAATCGGAGATCAATACGAATCCGTCAGTGCATTCAACACCATCTCCGACAAGTTCGGGCCTGGGGAATCTTTACCGGTCACGGTCGTCCTCAAAACATCGGATGCGCTCGATACCAATGACGGGCTGATCGCAATTGAAAAAATCAGCCGCGCCATTGAACAGACAAATGGCGTCAGCAAAGTTCGCAGTGCGACCCGTCCGGTCGGAAAAGGACTGAGCGACCTGTATGTCAAAACACAGGCAAACGAACTGAATAAAGGGCTTGAGAGCGGCAATAAAGGTCTGAAAAAGATCAAAGACGGGCTTGCCGAGGCGAGCAAGTCGATCGCGGATCAGAAGCCGCAAATCGAAGCGTCCGGAAAAGGAATCAATCAGCTGATCAAAGGAACCGAATCGATTAAAGCCGGCATCAGCGACGTTGAAGCCAATATGAGAAAGCTGAAGGACGGTACAGACCAAAGCAAAGAAGGCGTCGCCCGGGCGAAAAAAGAAATTCAAGCTGCGAAAAAACAGCTGACGGCGCAGGTCGATCAATTAAATGGACAAATCGAAAACTACAAAGAAATATCGAAAGTCTTGAAAGCAGCATTGTCACAAGCAGAAAGTGCCCAAGGCATAACGGCTGACGTGCAAAAGATGATCGAGCAGACAAATCAAAATTTCAAAAATCTTGAAAGCGAAATTCCCGAAGTGAAGGAGAATCCTTCTTATTTAGCGATCAAAGGCTCTTACACAGAGCTTGCATCGGCAATCAAGCAGGGATCACAGAAAGCGGCCGTTTACACGAAGCAGGCGGCAAACGCGAAAAAGCAGCTTGAAGCAGCAGATGCATTTATCGCAAAAGCGCAGGAAGAGCAAAAAGTGTACACAAGCAAAATCGATGCTCTGATCAACGGCCTCGGCCAAATCGAAAAAGGACTTGAAGAGACATCGAAGGGGCAGGGACAGCTCGCCGATTCGCTGCCTAAGCTCGAATCAGGAGCGGGCGATGTCGCTGAAGGCCAAAAGCAGATGAAGGAAAAAGTCGGAGAATTCGCCGGCCAGCTCGATCAATTAACAAAAGGTTTGAATTCAAGCGTGGACGGCCTCGAAAAAATTTCAAGCGGTCTGATGGGGGCAGGCGACTACCTGGATCAGCTGAAAAACGCATCGGATCAAGAAATGTCCGGCTGGTTTGTCCCTAAAGAAGTCCTGAAAAACAAGCAGTTTCAGCAGGTGTTTAATTCCTATATGTCAGACGACCGCCATATCACGACGATCGATGTGATATTGGAAGGCAATCCGTACGGAAACGGAGCAATTGCTAATGTTAAAGATATTGAAGCGTCCGTAAAACGGGCTCTTCCCGATACGCATTTGAACGATGCATCATTTGGCGTCGGCGGCGTTTCCAGCATCAATGCCGATCTGAAGCAGCTGTCAGACCAGGATTTCAGCAACACGGTGATCTATATGATGATCGGAATTTTCCTGATCCTCGTCCTGCTGTTCCGTTCTATTGTCATGCCGGTGTATTTGGTCGGATCGTTGATCTTGACGTACTTTGCGTCCATCGGTATAACCGAGTTTATTTTCACGGCGTTTTTCGGCTATCCCGGCCTCAACTGGGCGGTGCCTTTCTTTGGATTCGTGATTTTAATGGCGCTTGGTGTGGACTATTCGATCTTCCTGATGGAACGCTTTAACGAATATCGGGGAACGGATATTAAAACGGCGATGATGGAATCGATGAAAAATATGGGGTCCGTTATTATTTCAGCTGCTGTCATTTTGGCGGGAACCTTCGCGGCGATGCTGCCGTCCGGCGTTTTATCGCTTCTGCAAATCGCCACCCTAATACTGACGGGTCTCTTGCTGTATGCATTCGTCATGCTGCCGCTGTTCGTCCCTGTGATGGTTCGGATCTTCGGCTCAGCCAACTGGTTTCCGTTTAAAAGAAAAGAATAAACGGCTCGTCCATCCGCAGAAGAATCATTCGCCCATGCTCCCCGAAATCGGGCGGTCAGCTCCATTTGGGGAGTAACGGGCGCCATTGTGTGAGATGATAAAAGGACCGGTGAAGATGATGAGGAAACAGAAGAAATTCCGTTCGGGCTCCGATGAACACTGTCTATCAGCAGTGTTTTTTTCTGTAAAAATACCAGCACTGATTCAGCAATTTAATCTGGTAATGATCTTTTTCATAAAAAGCTCTCTGCATCTGGCTTTTGAGCCAATTCGGCATTGCTCATCCCTCCTCAGGCTCTTATCATAAGAGTATGGGTGTTGTGTATTAGTTTATGCCGCCCGGAATTTGTCCTGTTCAATGTTTTTAAAAATGAGGTGGACCGAAGCAATGGACGAACAACAACTGCAGCAGCTGACAGAACAGCTTTCGCTCACATATTTTAAAAAACCGTTCCGGCACCGCGCTTACTTCAACAGCCGCCTGAAAACGACCGGAGGCAGGTATTTGCTGAATTCCCACAATATTGAACTGAATAAAAAATACCTGACAGAGCACGGGCAAAATGAGCTTGAAGGCATCATCAAGCATGAATTGTGCCATTACCACCTCCATCTTGAAGGAAAAGGCTACAAGCACCGCGACAAAGATTTTAGAACGCTATTAAAGGAAGTCGGTGCGCCGCGATTCTGCACGCCGCTCGCAGGAGAGAAAAAGCCGCAAAGAAAAGTACGCACATACAAGTGCGAAGCATGCGGACAAACGTTTCTCCGAAAGCGGAAAATGGATACAAGCCGTTACGTTTGCGGCAAGTGCGGAGGGAAAATAAAAGAAATCATAAAAAAGGGTTGACTGATCAGGCTTGTCTATGATAAATTATAAAAGCCGTCGCAAGACGAGCCACAAAGACAAATTGTTCTTCTTGACACATTTTGTCGACATATTTATAATAAAATGAGTCTGATCATTCCACAGTAGCTCAGTGGTAGAGCTATCGGCTGTTAACCGATCGGTCGCAGGTTCGAATCCTGCCTGTGGAGCCAATGGAGAAGTACTCAAGTGGCTGAAGAGGCGCCCCTGCTAAGGGTGTAGGTCGCGTAAGCGGCGCGAGGGTTCAAATCCCTCCTTCTCCGCCATTAGGAAAATATGATGCTGACTTCATATGGCCCGTTGGTCAAGTGGTTAAGACACCGCCCTTTCACGGCGGTAACACGGGTTCGAATCCCGTACGGGTCATTTCTCATATGTTGGGCTATAGCCAAGCGGTAAGGCAACGGACTTTGACTCCGTCATGCGTTGGTTCGAATCCAGCTAGCCCAGCCATTATATTTGAGCCATTAGCTCAGTTGGTAGAGCATCTGACTTTTAATCAGAGGGTCGAAGGTTCGAGTCCTTCATGGCTCACCATTGTTTTTTAACGCGGGTGTGGCGGAATTGGCAGACGCGCTAGACTTAGGATCTAGTGTCTTTACGGCGTGGGGGTTCGAGTCCCTTCACCCGCACTTTAAAAACAACATATCATGCGGTCGTGGCGGAATGGCAGACGCGCTAGGTTGAGGGCCTAGTGGGTGAATAACCCGTGGAGGTTCAAGTCCTCTCGGCCGCATCATAGGAATACCAAGGGTTTAAGCGCCCTTGGTATTTTTTTGTTTCTTTTTCATTTCTTATTTTTCTCCACATTTACCCCAGTTACTTAAAGTAAGTCATTTAAATGGTCAGCAGTCTCTCTTTGTTTGGAAAAAGGTGTCCGTAAATATTTATTGTTGTCTTTATAGATGCATGTCCAAGTCGTTCTTTTATTGTTGCATAATCTTCACCTTGATGTATCAGTAAAGCCACATGAGAATGCCTTAAATCGTGTAATCTAATAGGCTTAAGTGAGCATATAGAACATTTTTCCTTCCCGTACAAATGAAAATCATATAGTCAGTGTACAAAGTGAATTGCTTTCTTTAGAAAGTTATTCAAAGAATATTGATGAATCGAGTGAATTGTTTTTTAAATGTTGTAGAGTTGGCTACTACAGCAAATTCTGTTACGACAAATCAAACGTTGATTGTTCAGACGACATTGAAAAAAGTAAATAATGAATGGTTGGTTGATGATGTTCAAATTAAAGGGAATGGATAAAATGTGGAAAAACAAGAAAAAATTATATATAATTGATAAAGGAGGGGAAAGCTATTTTGAGACACGTTTTTATTTTCCTTAGTCTAATCATGATGTTTGCATTAACTGCTTGCGGTGGAAATAAGTATGATGAAGCAATTGATAAAGTGATAAGTCAAGAAAAGAAATCCTTAAAGGAAATGAATGCTGATAATGAGGACTTTACTAGGGATAATGCTGTAATTCGGGTTTTTGACGGAGGAAAGTATATACAGTTTGCTTTCTATATGAAAAACCATAGTCGTGAATTATCAACATTTAAATATTATGAAAAAAGCGGCGAATCTTATCAAAAACTAGATCATATGCCAGGTGACGGGAAGGGCGATCGCTTAGGGTTAGATAAGAAAACGCCAGATTATGAAGAAGTGAAAGGGAAAGAAACAAAGTTAGAGAATAAGAGCTGAAAAGAATTAAAAGCAGGCATATGCCTGCTTTTAATATAGGTCTTTTAACTCCGATTTTTTTATGATATAATAGGCTGTTTACAAAGAAGTACATAAATGGTAAAAATAGATTATATGTAAAACTTTCAAAAGGAGTGATTGCTTAAGAAGCCGGTAAATATTTTTCTGAAATTCATGAGTAAATTACCCGGGACACTATTCAAAATTGTCGGGTGGAAAATTCCTCGTACCCTGAAAACCTATTTTTAGGAGGAGAAAGATTGTTTTTTAAAAAAATGACAAAAAAAGAAAGAGAAAATACTGAAAAAGCAGTAAAAGTGGGATTTGTTTTTTATATGCTTGCTTTATCGGTAAGTTCTATATATTCTTTTTTTTCAGAATCTGGATTTAACATTTCATTTGTGATTTTAATAATTGGTTTAATAGTATTTTTTATTAGTGATTTTATATTTAATAAAATCACTAATAAATAAAAATTTAAATAAAAAAAGATAGGAGTGTACATATTATGAAAAAGATTGGGGTTTTATTTTTAAGTGCTATATTCTTATTTTCTGTGTTATCTATTTCTGCGACGGAAGTACATGCACAGTCGTTAGATGGTGTTCAAAATAAGAATAATGAATTTTATTCTACTTTAGGAATGGATGAAGATTCTTTAAACAAAGAACTTGATCAATTAATTGTTTTGTTAAAAGAAATGGATTCTAAAGGGATAGATATTGTTAATTTAGAAAATAATAAACCCGAACAAATTGAATCATTGAGCTCTTCTGCAAAAGCTTTGTACCTGAAATATGAATCTGAGATTAAAAATAAAGGAATAGAAGAAACTGTAGGAGACGTTTCATTATTAATTGGATCAGATGTGGTGAGTTCTGGAAAGTTCACAACTGCGGCTAAGGCTAGCGGTATTTATATTTCTAATAAGATTGTAGATAAGTTAAACGACGTCGCTGGCTGGAGTGGCGGAATATTTGGAGTGGCTGCTGCTCTTATTAAATTGAAACTAGGTTTATCACCTACAGCTTATACTATGTTGATAATAGCTGTTGCTACTCTAGGAATGAAAACTATTAATTCATGTAATAAATATAAAAAGGGCTTTTATCTTAAAGGTGAATTTGTAGGGCCAATGTTTGCACCCGTCGGAACAGTTACTTGTAAAGCAAAAAAATAATGTTACCTGGGTGGTTACAATTATGGTGAGGGTACAGTGGACTGGTAAAGTCCAAAAACTAAAGCAGGCATATGCCTGCTTTTTTACGTTAATGTGCTGTCATCCATGTTCACTGATGATGTAATCATTCTGCCTGCAATCTGGTGTGAGTCGGACGAATGAGCGAAATTGCTTGAGATCGTTACAAAAGCAGCTAGACATAATACAGTAATCATTCCTAATGAAAATTTCTTCATCATTTAAAACAACTCCCTTTTTCATCAATTTTCATTACTTTAATTGCTTTTCGGTAAAAAATGGCCGATTCCTCCCTTTTTGTTGATATTCATTGCCTTAATTGCTTTTCGATAAAGTTCGACCGACTCTTCTAATTTTCCAATCTTATTATAATGTTCAGCCGCATCTATGGCCATTTCTTCAATATCAGGATACAATCCCTTACTTTCAAGATATTTAAATTCTTCCTCTGTAGAACCATGATCAATGTAAATTTTTTTCAAGATGTTAAGCTGTATTTCATGGGGTTTGTCATTTATAACGCGAGAAGACTTTATACCTTGTTCATAGAGGTTTAATGCTTCGACATAATCTTCTTGTTTCAAACAAACGTACATTAACTGGAATAAAGCTTTTGCTTCATATGCTGACTTTTCTTCTTTAAAAATAGCTAGAGACTTTTGTATATGTTCATATGATTCTGAAAATTGATTCAAATAAAAATAACAGTTCCCTAAATTGAAGTGAGCAGATGCCAATAAGTGAATGTTGTTAGTTGTTTTTGTTTTATTTAAAGCTGCCTTTAGAGTTTCCAAGGCTTCTTTATATTTCATAGTGTCAACTTGATTTCCTGCTATTACGAAGTAACAATATATTTCTTTTTCTGATAGAGTTTCATGGGCTTTAAAAGTGTCAAGAGCCATCGTTGCATAATTCATGGAGATGTAGTTTTGTTTTAAATGATAGTAAATCTCAGATAATTTATAATAAAATTCAGCCTTTTCTTCTTCGCTATTAACAAAGGCTAATTTCTTTTCTGCGATTTTATAGCAGGTTATTGCTGTGTTAAAGTTCTGTTGTTTAAATTCATACATCCCTTTAAAGAACCAATAATAATAGTTAATCATTTCATCGACTTGAGAGTTTTGCATGTCTTCCTTCTTTGCTTCGATTTTAGATAATGATGCTGATATGTCTGCTGCTTTGTTCGGTTTCAAGTCTTTCAACATCAGATTATGGCGGAATTCAAGCAAAGAATAATATAACAAAACGTTTTGGTCTTCTTCCATTTGCTCAAGTTCATGTTTTATTTCGGATTTAATAAACTCCGCATCTGTCACTTGATTTTTACGAATCGTGGAATACCATTCATTAAGCTTGACCGCGACATTTTCAGACGGAATTTTCTGTTTCATAATTTTGCCCCTTCCATAGTCCTCACTCTCTTCATCCATATATTTCATATAATAGCATATTTCCTTAATTCTGAAAGTTTTAAGCTGAACTTTTCGGTGTCCCGCAAAAAATAAGAGGAGAATCTTTGAAAAAAGAGGACTGTTTTCTCTTTCGGTTCCCTCTTATAAAACGAAATTGAATCTTTCTTACCTGTTACAATGAGATAGCTATTACTTTTTACCCTTTCATAGCTTTAAGTCATCTGTCATAATACATTTAATGTAAACGGTGTGTAACTTTTCCGGAATGAGGTGACTTTTTCCTTGAGAGGAAGTGTGTCTTATGAGAATAGAATTTCGTACAGCATGATTACAAAAAAACTTAATGAATGGTACACCGCAATAAAAGACAATTTGGATGAAAAAGCTGAAAGGTTAAAAAAAGAGGTTGAAGGATTAATTGGGGGCATTGATGGTAATTTAGAGTTTATTTATTATCATCAGCTTTTAGACTTTAGACATGAATTGATGTTAAGCCATCTTAAATCAAAGGATGGAGAAGAAATAAATAATGCTTATGAGACCCTTAAAGAACATGAGGGACATCTGAATGGTATGCTCGATTATTATTATTTTTTCTTTAAAGGAATGTATGATTTTAAACGTAAGGATCTGGTTGAGGCAATAGGTGCATATAGGAGAGCTGAAAAATCATTGGAATTTGTTGAGGATGAGATTGAACGAGCCGAATTTTATTATAAAATGGCAGAAGTCTATTATTATATGAAGCAAACTTATTATTCTATAGATTATATAGAGCGTGCAATTAAAATTTATAATAAATATGAAACATATCTTGATAAGATAATTTATTGTAATTACATTATAGCGGGCAATTTAATTGATCTATTGGAATATGAAAAGGCAATGTTTAAATTTAAAGAAGCATTAAAAATTGCGAAGCAGATTAAACGGGATAATCTTGTTGCTATTTCGCATTTAAATATTGGTATTTGTTTTAATGTGGAGGGGCTGTTTGAAAAGGCTAAAAGGAACTTAATGATTGCTTTGAAGTTTTTTGAAAAAGAGTATCACCCTTATCTTATCAAAACATTGTTTAATCTTACGCATGTGATGTGTAAGTCAAATGAATTGGAGAATGGCGAATTTTATTACGAAAAAGGATTTGAGCTAGCTTTGAATACTGATAATTCGGAATATATAGCAAAATTCAACTTGTTAAGGGGATTGTATTTAAATCAAGATTGCTTTGATTTAATTGATGCTGCCTTTGATTTTTTGGAATCGAATGAAATGTATGGAGACATTGACGAATTTGCATTTGAAGTCGGTGAGGTACTTTTAAAAAGGGGAGAGGTCGCTCGCTCCTCAAAGTATTATCAAAAAGTTGTAATGGCCAAAAAACAAATTCAAAAAGGAGAAATGATAAATGAAACTCAAATTGACAATCTGCTTATTAGCCATACTTCTGGTGGTGGGGTTTTCAGCAATAATTAATGATGTTGTTCTTGAAACCAATTTTAATAATGGATTGCGGGTTGCTGATAGGGTAGCTACATGAGAAAATAAGTTAACTAAACTTGGAAAGGACACAAATTGATGAGTGGTAATGCTGGTCTTAGAGGTTATTATTTTCAAATACTAGCCGGATTGTTGGAAAGTTTAACAGATGGTTTATGGGAAATGATAGAGATTGAACCTAACACAATGGATGACAAAGTTGATATTAAGTGGGTTTATTCTGATCGAATACGTGCAGTCCAAGTTAAATCAAGTATCAATAATTTTGAGAGAAGCAAAATAATAAGCTGGATATGCGAGTTGGTAAGAGACGCCCAATCAGAATATGCAGAATTTGACATGCCAATCGAATACAATTTATATCTAATAGGTACTACCGAAAGAAATGCAAATAAATGGATATCTGATTTGAGAGGTAGACGTCTGAAGATTGAAGAAGGTTCTCCATTAAAAGAAATAGAAAATGAGATTTATAACGTTGAAATAACACAAAAAAATTTTGATTTAGAAGAATTGCAAGCTATATCATTTAAACGTATGCACCAGTATTTAGAGCGTTCGGGGAAATCTGCCAGTAGTCAGGATATAGAAGCATTATGCAGTGTGATTGTTGATGAACTGATGAAAATTACAGTCCAAAGAAAACACTTGACTAAATCAATGTTTGAAAATCTAGTTAATAAGTTTTTAGACAGTGGAGAATATGGAATTTCTACGTTAAAGCAAATTTCAGAGTTATCGTTATCTTTTTATGAAAAAGGAAAAGTCCCAGAAAGTATTACAATGAACGGAATTGTTTTTGATAAAAAGGCATTTTATCAAAGTTATTTAGATAAGGCAAAATTGAGTTTATTTAAATTCAAAGAGCTTAAAATTCCACAAGTAACTGAAAATCAATCTAAATTGTTTTCACTAAATTCTAATCTAAGCATTCCAGTTGAAGTGGATTTAGAAGAGGTTAAACATATAAAGGACTTAGCTTTGAAATTTCTTGATGTAAATTTAGAAGAAGAGGACTTTTATTTTGGTAATCTTAGAAAAAGTTTAGTTCAATATAACCCTCTTCTTGTGGGCTCTAATAGTGATAAATTAGAGGGTACTGAAGATGAAAAAACAAAGTATACTAACATGGAAAATGCTTACTATTATTTGATGTGCTGTAAAGTAATGTCTGATTTTTTTAATGATTATTTAAGTACATGTTATCCCCTTCCTTTGATTTTGAAAAACACGGGTGTAATTGCTGATGAAGATATTAAGGTAACACTTAAGTTTCCAGCAAGTGCACATGTGGTTACATCGAGAAACATGCGTGTTCCACACGAATTATTGATAGAAGATTTTATCAATGATGATTCTGTTTTTAATAATTTAATTGTTCCAGCTCGGGACTCAGAAATAAATCAGTATGAAGGAGATAATATTCGAATTGCACCTATAAAAATAAATTCCTTTTTCAAGGCTAGTTATACAGCAGAAGATTTTATTGATCATTTAGATTATCTTTTTGAATTTAAATATTACAATGAAGAAGAACAAGACATAGTTCAATATGAATTTAAAAAATTGAATCCCTCTTGTAAGATGGCATTTCCAACATATTTAATGGTTCAAACCGAGGAAAACATGAATATAAAATATGCTATTACATCAAAAAACGGTCAACGAATTGAAGGGACTTTGCATTGGGTACATCCTAAAACATAATTAGTCTGTATTCCTGGATTATGTTTGTGCCCATTTTGTGACCAAAAAGAACATAAAATGATGAAAATAGGTGTAATGAGTATCTATAAATGCTTGATATGGCGGGCTTTTGTAACTGACGATAAGCTTTCACTTTATTGAGGGCCTAGTGGGGGCAACCCCGTGGAGGTTCAAGTCCTCTCGGCCGCATCATAGGAATACCAAGGGTTTAAGCGCCCTTGGTATTTTTTTGTTTCTTTTTCATTTATTTTTTTTACTCCACATTTACTCCAGTTACTTAAAGTAAGTCATCTAAACGGTCAGCAGTCTCTCTTTGTTTGTTGGGGAAAAAGTGTCCGTAACTTCACAATCTCTAAATGTATATCTCCTTTATACGAAATGGTATAAATGGTTATGAAATACAAATATTACTCCGTCAGATTTAGAATCAAGAATTGTGATTCTGCGAAAAGAGGATAAGGCTATGGTTTTACAAGAACACTTATAATGTGATTTTTTAGGTCTTTGTAATTAAATTACAGTTATTTATGATGTTCACTCATGAATTCATGGTATTATATTGAAGGGAACGATCAAAAGCTTTGGCTTTAGTAATTATTAATGTTCTAAATCTATACGAGTGCCACCTCATGTCAAAGTCAGAATAATTATTATAGGAGGTAACATATGTTTAAGTTTAAAAGGAATTTCTTAGTTGGATTAACGGCAGCTTTAATGAGTATTAGCTTGTTTTCGGCAACCGCCTCTGCAGCTAGTCCAGACTACTGGCAAAATTGGACTGATGGCGGCGGAACAGTAAACGCTGTTAATGGGCCTGGCGGGAATTACAGCGTTAATTGGTCTAATACCGGAAATTTCGTTGTTGGTAAAGGTTGGACTACAGGTTCGCCATCTAGGACAATAAACTATAATGCCGGAGTTTGGGCGCCGAATGGCAATGGATATTTGGCTTTATATGGTTGGACGAGATCACCTCTCATAGAATATTATGTAGTGGATTCATGGGGTACTTATAGACCTACTGGAACGTATAAAGGTACTGTAAAAAGTGATGGGGGCACATATGACATATATACAACTACACGTTATAATGCACCTTCCATTGATGGCGAAAAAACTACTTTCACGCAGTACTGGAGTGTTCGCCAGACGAAGAGACCAACTGGAAGCAACGCTAAAATCACTTTCAGCAATCATGTTAGAGCATGGAAGAGTCATGGAATGAATCTGGGTAGTATTTGGTCTTATCAAGTCTTAGCGACAGAGGGATATCAAAGTAGTGGAAGTTCTAACGTAACAGTGTGGTAACAGATCATATTTAATCAGGGGTAGCGGCTGTTGATCGTTCCTTGAGACATTTTATAATCATTGTTAATGTGAGTGACTAAGAGGCGACGGTCTTTTAGTTGGGATTCCAATGTATTCCTCGGAGTGGGGAAAACGATTGTTTAGGCCTTAATAGGAAAACACTGGATTAAAGGGAAAGCAAGGTTATAGAATTTGAACCAGTATAAATTTTAAAGCAGGCATATGCCTGCTTTATTTTAATGCGCTATTAATGATTTTTGCATGTATTCCATCTGATTTGTACCCTGCAAGTATTTCCTCAGTTGCTTCATTCGTAAAGTGAGGAATTCCTTTTATATCGGCTAATTTTTCTCTAAAATTTTCAACCGAAGAGCAAATTGAAAAATACAAAGAACGAGCAAAAGAACAGAATATGATCATTGGAAGGATTGAATTATATTTAGATTTTTCTGTTGTGAAGGCACGAGCTTTTACAACAAATATAAAAGGGTTCAATCGAGGATTCCGTCAAATAAAAATAATTCCAGGATAGCGGTCGAGGGTTCGAATTAACGAAAAAAAAAGACAATAGTGAAACCTCTTTTTTGTCATCAATCCTATGGATAGACCATTTTAAAAAGCAAAAAAATCTTAAGAACCACTTTGGTAAACTTCGGAATTCGTTTGAAAAGCTTACTCCATTTTTACTTCATAATTCTTAAAAAACAATGAAGTTTTATGTAATTGGTGTAAAGAGATACAATGAAAACAAGCTTTCATAAATCGTGATAAGCTTCCACTTTATCGAGGGCCTAGTGGGGCAACCCCGTGAGGGTCAAGTCCTCTCGGCCGCATACCAATAATACCGAGGGTTTAATTACCTTTAGTATTATTTTTTTGCGGAAAATACGGCAATAAATGTACCGTATGGTGGAATCTGCAAGTATATTTGGCACTAAAAAAGTGCTGACCTCTGCACAAAACCTTGTGCGAGTCTGCACTTTTATTCTGCAAGATACACTACCGGTTATCATCGATTAGTTGTTTAATCCGTTCTTAGGTGTACTGATATTTGGTTTTTAGAAGCTTTTTTTAAGTGGCTAAAACCAACAAATTTTTTGCTTTCTTCATCCCACAGGCGGAACTTTAATGACTTAAGACTTGTTGCCAGTGTAATGGTCGGAACGTTTTGCAATGGTTTAATGTTGTTATGCACTTCTTCAAGCTTATAGTTTGGGACTCTCGGGCTTAAATGATGAACATGATGGAAACCGATATTGCCTGTTAGCCATTGCAACACTTTTGGAAGCTTATAAAAAGAGCTTCCTTCAACTGCTGCTTTTACATATTCCCAATGCTCATCTTCTTCAAAATAAGAATCCTCAAACGTATGCTGAATATAAAACATCCAAATTCCGAGAGATCCCGATATCATAAAAATTGGCGCCTGAACCAGCAGGAAGTTTTGCCAGCCAATAGCCCAGCATAAAAGTGCTGTCAAAGCGACGATTCCCAGGTTCGTTACATACGTATTCATCCGTTCTTTGCGTTTTGCCCCTTTACGATTAAAACGATTGGTAATCCCGAAGACGTAAATCGGCCCAATCATAAACATAACAAACGGATTTCTGTACAAACGGTACATTATTTTTGTCTTAGTTGAGGCTTCCTTATATTCTTCAACGGTCAGTACCCAAATATCGCCTGTACCGCGTTTGTCCAAGTTGCTGCTTGTCGCATGGTGGACAGAATGGTCGCGTCCCCAGTGATCAAAAGGATGCAAAGTCAGAATTCCTGTAATTGTTCCAAGGATTCGATTCGCCATTTTGTTTTTAAAAAAGGAATAGTGGCAGCAATCATGAAAGATGATGAAGGTTCTCACTAAAAAACCTGCCGCAACGATAGAAATCGCTAATGTAAGGAAATAAGAAATCGACAAGCTCTTATATGCCAAACACCATAACAGGAAAAATGGTACCAATGTGTTAATGATTTGAGAAATACTTTTTTGTAAATCGGAGTTTTCATAAGGTGTAACCAGTTTTCTCAAAGTCTTTAGGTTTTGGTCATTCATTTTTTAAAGTTTCCCCTTCCCTGATGAGTTTCTAAGTGTACGTTTTATTGCCTTTGAAGTCCCAGTGTCATACATCATATAAGTATCGTTCTTAGCCCTCTTTATTGGAAACTCGAAACTGATTTGCAGAGTTGGCCGGGATACAAAAGGCGTATGAAAATTATACCCGGCTCTTTATCGGGCAAAACTCTCTCCCTGCTTCCCTATGGGAATTGTTCTTTTTAGACCGTGAACATTGATTGTTTGAGGAACAGACATCATGAACAAGAAACAGCAGAGCTTTTTAAAGAAAATCAATTTTAGCAAAGAAAAAGGTTTGAAGACACTCGCGATTCATTTTCACGGTGTTTTCAAACCTCTTAGACATGTTATATATTTGATGCAGAATAATTGACGCCTACCGCTTCTGCACTGCTATCCACACGTTTAAGAAAAAATGCCATGAATAAAACGATAATATGATTTGCAATTATTTCCGTTTCCTGTTATGATAAAGGAGAATTATTTTTGTTCGGTGTAAAGGATAGTATGAATATTGACTTTTCGTCTTGATGATACTTTGGGCAAGGATAGTAATACAATGTGCGGTAACGCACTAGGAGGCAACAAAAATGGAACAAGGTACAGTTAAATGGTTTAATGCAGAAAAAGGTTTTGGATTTATCGAACGTGAAAATGGAGACGATGTATTCGTACACTTTTCTGCAATCCAAAGTGACGGATTCAAATCATTAGACGAAGGTCAAAAAGTAACATTTGACGTTGAGCAAGGTCCTCGCGGAGCTCAAGCTGCTAACGTTCAAAAAACTGCTTAATCTTCAATCGTTTATACAAACAGGCTCTTTATATAGGGCCTGTTTTTTTATGTTCTCTGTATAATGCTTAATAAAAAACCCTACTCAACGTTCGAGTAGGGAGGTGGTAAAAGGTAATAGAAAAAGATTTAACGCTTCAAAGGTTGTTTACAGTATAACATAATCGATTGACAAAATGCGGAATTTATATAAATTTTTTATTTTTCTTTTCAATTACAACTACTACTTTTTCTTTCTTTTGGTTACATCTCCTTCATGCAAAGTTCAACAGTATTTTTCCATTCAAACCCGGCTGTTCATAATGCTTCAACGCATCATAGAAATCTTCAAAATCATATACTTTTTCTGGAGCATTGATGACCATTCTTCCGCTCTCAACGAGCTTAATCACCTGCGAGAAGCGATTGCGGTATTCAGAAACGGAATGTCTCTCGTTCCAGAGTCTTAAGGCGAATAATTGTGGTGACACATGGTATACATTGTGTAACTTTCGCCAATTGTTTGGTATACCTGACAACAGACCATAACTGACAAACGTTCCTTCAGGTTTTAACATCCTCGCCAGCAGTTCGCCGCTTTCTCCTCCAACAGAGTCAATTGCATGGTCAACACCGATGTCGCAAGCATCAGAAATCTGTTCATATATAGAACCGTTGGAAGCGTCGATGACTCTCCATGCCCCAAGTTTTTGAAGTTTTTCTATCTTGCGGCTGTTTCTTGTAATGACAATTAAACGGAATCCCAGTATAGTAGAAATTTGCGCAAACAAACCTGCAATAGATGTACCTCCGCCATTCATTAACACAATTTCATTCGGCTGAACACGCAATGATTCCGTACAAATTAGCCAGGCTGTTAATGGATTAATATACAGTTGACTGGCGTCGTTATCACTTATTGATGGAGGCAGCTCTATTGCATAATCAGCTTTGGTGGTTACATATTGTTGCCAAGTTCCCTCTCCTCTTACAGGGAGGACCCTTTTTCCAATCAATGATGGTGATACATCTTTGCCCTGATCTATGACAATTCCCACACCATCATATCCTGCAACAGCCGGCAGCTTAATTCTATGAGAATAGGCCCCTCTAATTGGAAGCAAATCTGATGGATTAATTGGACTGGCAATCATTTTAACAAGAATTTCATTTGGCTGAAGAGGAAGCTTTTCTCCGGTATATAGCTGTAATTTTTGAAGCGGATCACCAAATTCCTTATATATTAATGAAACATTATTCATGATTTGTTATTGGCTCCTTAGGTTAATACTTCTATAAATAAATTTGCACTCTTTTGAGATTATGTCAATATTGTCTTTGTTTTTAGCTCCTAGTGTAAGTGCAGCTTCTACTACAGGGCAGACACAACAAAGAAATATCACCCAGACTGTTAGCTATCCATCTGTAGGACAACTGTCTCAAAAAGAAATTCATATCATGGCGCTCATGATAATCCTAAACATCAAAGAGTTTCCATACTCAGCACTGGGCTTCGGCGTTAGCCAAAAAATTAGCTTAACAAGCACTCCGGTACATACTTGAAAGAGCCGTGATTGCTAAAAAATTATGCCAAAAAGGCGAAAAACGGTTTTTATAAAGTAGCAAACTACATTGAAAAAGTCCAACATTCAAGAAAAATGAATTTCTGCATTTATAAAAGCCGGACTTCCACCTGATGTTGTCGATTTAGTACCTATTACTTAAAGTCGCCGTCTAACTTGTCCGTCATTTCTTATAATTGTTTTATAAACAGCACAACCATATAATAGAACGAAAAAAGGATGGCGTCTCATGCCGATCAATTCTTTTGAAAACTATCCGATGAGCTGGAAGCCATCGATTGATAAAACTGAAAAGCCCATTTATAAAGCACTTGCAAGGCAATTGGAGCAGGATATAGTAAACGGAGTTTTATTGCCTGGAACAAAGCTCCCTCCTCAGCGGGAACTGGCTGATTATTTGGATTTAAATTTGAGTACCATTTCAAAGGCGTTTAAAATGTGTGAGTTAAAGGGCCTGTTAAGTGCAACTGTTGGGAGCGGCACATTTGTATCGTATGATGCGTTATCGAATGCGTATTTACTTGAGGATACAAAGCCAAAGCTCATTGAAATGGGCGCAACACTGCCGGATCATGCTTCTTACGAGCCGCTCATGCTCCATTTGAACAGCATGCTGCAAGAGACAGATTATGAAAAATGGTTTGGTTATGGCCGGTCGGGCGAAAGCCTTTGGCAAAAGGATGCAGCTGTAAAGCTAATTCGAAGAGGCGGTTTTGAAACAACCGTTGAGCACATTTTATTTGCAAATGGGGGACAAAATGCGATCGCTGCCGTATTGGCGGGTCTTTGTAAGCCTGGAGACCGCATTGGTGTTGATCATCATACATATCCCGGATTAAAAACTGTTGCATCAATGCTAAGTGTGCAAATCGTACCGATAAAATCCGAGAACGGTGAAATGAAGCCGGAGTCACTTGAATATGCTTATAAAAATGAAAACATTACAGGCATTTATTTGATCCCGGATTACCATAATCCGACAGCTTCCTTTATGTCTGTAGAGAATCGAAAGATCATTGCAGAAATTGCAAAGAAGTATAATTTGTTTGTTATTGAAGATGCATCGTACCATCTTCTTGGCAAAAATCCACTTCCAGCCCTTGCATCATTCGCGCCGGAACAGGTGATCCATATCGCAAGTTTATCTAAATCATTGGCACCGGGGCTGCGACTGGCGTATGTTGCAGTGCCGTATCAATTTAAGGAGCCGGTTTCGAGGGCGCTTTATAATTTAAATATAATGGTTTCCCCGCTATTAGCAGAACTTGCTGCGCGCACGATTGTATCAAATCAATTTGAAGTCTTAATTGAGGGGCATCGTGAACAAACGATTTGCAGAAACCAAATCGCAAATCGATATTTTGCTGACTATACGTGTTTAGGTGGTGAAACAGGCATCTTTCGTTGGTTGTTGTTACCGGGTGGGATTACAGGTGCTGAATTTGAAAAATTAGCTGCTGAACATGGAGTGCAAGTGTATGCGGCTGAACGCTTCGTAGTTGGGAATAGTTGTCCGGAAAGGGCGGTAAGGGTTTCTGTATGTGCACCAGAAACGCTCGAAGAGCTTGAAAAAGGATTAATAATCCTTAGGCGCTTGCTAAACGATCTTGCCTAATTATTGTCCGCCATACAATTTCAATATTGTATGGTTTTTTTGAGCGTGTTATGATGATTCAAATCTAGTTGGAGGTTGATCAAGGAAGGCAGGTTAGATCATGCTGCACAAAGAAAGTGTAAAATCGTTAGACGTTCAATCAGCTTCATTACAAAGCTACATTGGTTCCCCAGAAAAACAAAAAACGTTATACAAGCGTACATTATTTGTTGTAAGTGTTTCACAAATTTTTGGCGGTGCAGGGCTGGCGGCAGGAATTACTGTCGGTGCCCTTATTGCTCAGCAAATGCTCGGAACGGATGCTTACGCAGGGGTCCCGACAGCTTTATTTACTTTAGGATCAGCGGGGGCAGCCTTATTTGTAGGCAGACTTTCTCAACGCTATGGTCGTCGTGCAGGTCTTTCAGCCGGTTTTATGATTGGCGGTCTTGGAGCAATAGGAGTTATCATTGCAGCAATCATAAATAGTATTTTCTTGTTATTTGCTTCATTGCTTATTTACGGTGCTGGAACAGCGACAAATTTACAAGCTCGTTATGCAGGTACGGACTTGGCAAATCGTAAGCAGCGGGCGACTGCTGTCAGTGTGACGATGGTTATGACGACATTTGGCGCGGTTGCGGG
This sequence comes from Bacillus sp. PK6-026, assembly GCF_054161455.1. Lineage (NCBI taxonomy): Bacteria > Bacillati > Bacillota > Bacilli > Caryophanales > Bacillaceae > Bacillus > Bacillus sp. PK6-026. Next base: position 592,144 of record NZ_CP096418.1, read on the forward strand.
TCCGAATTTAGTGAATGTGATGGGGGGTTTCGCCCATTCTATCGGTGTTCCGTCACTAGCGGGCCCTTTCATTTTAGCCGCGGCGGCATATATCTTAGCAGGTGTTGTTCTTTTCATCATGCTTCGTCCAGATCCATTAGTTATCGCAAGAACAATCGAATCGATCAAGCAAGAACCAAGTGATAAAGGACATTTGACAACAACTGAACACACAGAAAACAAAAGAGGCATAATTGTTGGTGCAGCCGTTATGGTTCTTACCCAAATTGTAATGGTCGCTATTATGACAATGACACCGGTTCATATGAGACATCATGGGCATGACTTGGGTGCAGTTGGTCTTGTTATTGGCTTTCATATAGGTGCCATGTATCTCCCTTCACTTGTTACAGGGGTTCTTGTTGATAAGTTGGGACGTACTGCAATGGCGATTGCATCTGGAACTACGCTGCTTCTGGCAGGCTTAATAGCAGCATTTGCACCGGGAGATTCTATGGTTCTTATCGTAATTGCTCTTTCTTTGTTGGGATTAGGGTGGAATTTTGGTTTGATAAGCGGGACTGCACTGATAGTTGATTCAACTGAAACGGCCACACGGGCGAAAACACAAGGTACGGTGGATGTTCTAATTGCATTGTCAGGAGCTGCCGGCGGCGCATTGTCCGGAATGGTTGTGGCAGGCTCAAGTTATCTAACATTATCACTTACTGGAGGAATTTTATCCTTATTACTCATTCCTGTGGTGGCATGGTCTCGTGAAGGTAAAAGATAAGCCGGATGCATTCAATTCGGGAGTCCAAGACAAAAACTTAGTATAAATCCCTCATTCGTTTCGATAAGAACACATTCATGTTGCTTGAACAGTACCATTTTATGCCCAAAATACAAATTTCAAATGCTTGAAATAACTTTTGTAACGGACAAAATACTTTCACTTTTATTGAAGTCCTTATGGGGGAACCCCCCATGAAGGTTCAAGTTTTCTCGGCAGTATCACCGGAATACCAAGGGTTATGAGTCCTTGGTATTTTTTTCTTTTTTGTTTTTAACTATGTTAGGCTTTGGTAAAAGGTCGAATAGATAACAAGGAGGCGCAAAATGGGGAAACTCTCAACTTATCTATTGAAAGTTTGGCTCGCAATACCTAGATGGTTCAGAATGTTTACTTTAAGTGCAATCTCCATATATGTTTTATGGTCATTGTTCATTAATGGAGTGAAAAATATATTTAGATTATCTCTCTCTTCCTTGATTGTAAGTCTAATAGCATCCGGAATCATATTGATGATTTTCAATAAAAGTTCTGTGAAAAAGTAGGGAGTGGCATTAAAAACATTTCTTATCGTAATATACGAGCGTCTGTAAAGCGGCCTAATACTTTTCCAGCAAACGGCATAAAAAAATGAAGAACAAGCCCTCCTAAACAAACGGTTAATAAAGTTCCGATGCCAATCGGTCCTTTTAAGATGACTGCCGCTGTCAAGAAGACGAGGTAAATGATGGTTCTCGAAACAAATATGTTGGTTCTCGTTAATTCTTTTATGATGAATGTGAATCGGTCAATTGGCATTGGAGCAAAATTTGTGTATAAGTATGTCGCGGTTCCTAAACCTGTAACAACCAAGCCGATTCCAAAACAAATCACTTTGCTCCACCATTGTTCTGGTGTGATAAAAAAGTGCAGGAAAAAAAGCCACATATCAATGCCGATCCCCGTTATAAACGCCGTTAGCATCCCTGAAACTTTCGGTCTTTGGCTTTTTAAAAAAGAATTGCAGCCTATGAATAGCAAAGCAATGATGACTTCCCAACTTCCCACAGTAAGCCCCGCATGTATGGACAGTCCCACCAAAAGTGCGTCAAAAGGCGAAGCGCCAAGATCTGATTGAATCGTAAAAGCAATCCCAAGGGTTAAGATTAAAATTCCTAATACATAAAAAACATATTTCACTTAACTCGCCCTCTTTATTTTTATTGCAAATACAACAAAATTTCGGTATATTTAATGTACGCCATTTATGTTGTATTTGCAACAAAAACATGTTCGAAAGGAGTTTATGATGAAGGATATTCTTCGTGAAATTGGAATGATTGCCCGGGCTTTGGATTCTATAAGCAATATCGAATTTAAAGAACATGACCTGACAAAAGGGCAATATTTGTACCTTGTCCGAATATGCGAAAACCCGGGAATCATTCAGGAGAAGTTAGCTGAAATGATTAAAGTGGACCGGACCACCGCAGCCCGCGCTATAAAAAAACTTGAAATGAAAGGCTTTATTGAACGGAGAGATGATGAATATAACAAAAAAATAAAAAAACTCTTTCCGACGGAAAAGGGGAATGAGGTATTTCCTTTTATAAAAAGAGAAAATGATCATTCGAATTGTGTGGCATTAGAGGGGTTTTCCGAGGGGGAAGCGGAGACCATCTTCAATCTTCTTCAAAGAGTAAGAAAAAATGTAGAAAAAGACTGGGAGTTCGTGAAAAAGGGGAACAAGAGAAATTATTGACGGCATAAAGGAGCGGCAGATTGAAATGACAGTAAATATAAAAAGGTGCACCCTTGAAGACTTACAAAAGCTTCAAGAAATTGGTTGTGAAACTTTTAATGAGACATTTAAGCATCAGAACTCGCCGGAAAATATGAAGGCCTATTTGGAAAAGGCGTTTCACTTAACACAATTAGAAAAAGAACTATCCAACAGCGCTTCGCAATTCTTTTTTGTCTATTGCAACAATGAAATCGCTGGATATTTAAAGGTCAATACTGATGAGGCCCAAACTGAAAAAATGGGTGATGAATCACTTGAAATTGAGAGAATTTATATCAAGAACGAGTTTCAAAAACATGGGCTTGGCAAATATCTGTTCAATAAAGCTATGGGAATTGCGAAGGAACTGAATAAAAAGAAAATCTGGCTGGGCGTATGGGAAAAAAACGAAAACGCAATTGTTTTTTATAAGAAAATGGGGTTTGTTCAAACCGGTGCTCACTCTTTTTATATGGGAGATGAAGAACAAACGGACTTGATCATGACCAAAACACTCCTATAACTTTTTTGAAAGGAGGATGACGATGTATATTCCAAAATATTTTAAAGTCGAAAATGTTGATGAAATTTTGGATTTTGTCCAAAAAAACTCTTTTGGCACGATTGTTACGACAGAACAAGGGAAGCCAATCGCTACTCATTTGCCTTTGGGGTTCAATAAAAAAGGTGATGATTACTATATCACCGGCCATGTCTCTTTTGGAAATCCGCAGTGGAGAACTTTTGAAACCTGTCAAGATGTGCTTGTTATGTTTCAGGGGCCGCACGCATACATTTCTTCTTCCTGGTATGGGCATGAGGATGTTCCAACATGGAATTATCAAGCCGTCCATATATACGGTCAAGCAAGCATTCTAGAGAGAGATGAATTAATAGAAGAATTAACAATTATGATGGGAAAATACGAAAAACACCGAGAAAATCCAATTTTATGGGATAACCTTTCTCCTCAACTTTTAGAAAGACAACTGAAAGCGATTGTCGGGTTTAAGATTAAGGTGGAAGACATTCAGGCTGCATATAAATTAAGTCAAAACCGAAATGATACAGACTACATGAACATTATTGATCAATTGCAAAATGAAGGAGATCCCAATGCGGAGCAATTGGCGGCAGTGATGAAAAAGAGGCTGGAAAATTAAATATAAATCCACCTTCAACCCCATGCAGGAGTTAAAGGTCGGAATCAGAGCCGTCATTTATGCAGCATCTTAAAGATCGAGCGGGAAATAAAAAGGCAGGCCGAATGGTTAGGCCGAATCATCTTTGTCGAAGACTTAATGGGGTCGCAGCCCGCGAAAGTTCAAGTCTCTCGGCCGCATCATAGGAATACCAAGGGTTATGACCCCTTGGTATTTATTTATGGAGGGTTACCGACTCCATTAATTTGTTGTTGTCCCGTTTATGAAATTATTGATTTAAAATAGGGATTTCACTAAGCAATTTCTTCAAATGAATAGAGTCCCACGGCAAATGTTCGGTTATACCTAATCCAACTACATCCGTTTCGGAAGAGAGTTCTTTCAGAAGATGAAGCAGGTGCGGCATTTGCATTGTTCCCTCAGGAGAAAAAGTTACAGGTGCTTCAGGATTGGCGAATAATAAAGAACGAAATGCCTTCGGATCAAGCACGTCTAAATCAAGGTGTATGGCCAGATACTTGATGTTGCTTTCTTTTATCCATTCTTTTATAGATTCGGTACTGGTCATTAACTTTTTAGTTCCGGCTGTTCTAATCCCAAGTCTTTTAATCACATCAGTGTCTGGTTCTGTGAAAGCTATACCTTGTCTTTGAAGTTCTTTTGATATCACTTTTGTTTCTTCTTCTGTGGGAGCTGCTAATCCAGCAATAAAGACATTTTCAGGTTTAAGGGGAATGTTCACATGTTTTGCGAACTCTTCATCTCCTTCTCCCAAAAGATTTCCGAGCGGTAATGTATGACCGTTATCATATCCGGCATATCTAACTAAATCGCTGTGAGCATCAATCCAAATTAAACCTAAGTCCCCGCCGTATCTTTCGTTTAAATAAGCAAATGGTGCTTGTTCGACTAAACAGTCACCGCCAAACATGACAATGCGATCCGGCTTATGGGCATGAATGATATGCTGAGCAGCCTCCAATTGTTCCAGCAGTTGTTTTCTCCCGTTTATTCCGTTTTCGTTTTCAAGCGGAGTTCCATCATAAGTTTGAACCGGAACATGAATAAGGGGCTGATCATTTTCAGGAGCCAGCCAAGCAAGCAGTTCCGCTCCAAAAGAGTAGTTGGGATTGTTTCCCCCTTGCCATTGCGGCATCAACAGACGTATCGTTTTTTTAGCCATGTTATCGTCTCCTTTACTTCAAATTACGGTTAGTATAAAATGAACGCAAACAAAAAAACAGTACGCACTTTATTGATAGGTACTATCCGAAAGGGAAGTGTTAATATGAGTATGGCTGAATATAAAGGCAAAGTTAAAAATATTCAAGATACACCTTTTGGCTACACATTGTCCGTGATCGGCGGCAAATGGAAAATGGTTATTATTTACCTCCTCGCGGAAAATCAACCGGTTCGCTTTAATGAGCTGAAAAGACAAATAGGGGCTATTACTTATAAAACATTGAGTTCACAACTTAAAGAATTGGAAGCGGATGGTCTGGTGAAGCGGAAAGAGTACCCTCAAGTTCCCCCAAAGGTCGAGTACAGTCTCACTGGTAAAGCGGAATCACTATTGCCGGTTTTAGAAGGGTTATGTGAATGGGGGGTGAAAAACCAATAAAGTTAAGGATTCATTCATCTTGGAGGGAGAAGAATCAAATGCTTCGTTCTATTGCCGACAATCCTTTTGCCTGGCCGGGAATGTCCATAAACATTAGGGCCTTTATTTGTTATTCACCAGTTGCGAAACGGGGTGCTTGCAAAATAGATCCAACCACTGGCACATGAATGTTCCAAGTCTAAAAGGGTTACCTTAATCCAATGTAATGATCGGTATTTGCAGCAGCCGCTCAAAAAACGTGATTGAACTTTTGAACCTAGAAAAACTGTTATGGTATATTTAAATATAACGTAAAATTTGAAATGAGGAATGGCATGAATAAAATCGAAAAACATAAGAAATTTAAAGCGAAAATGATTTTCAAAGTTATAATGGTCATGATCGGAGGAATCATAGCGGCCTATGGATTGGAAACAGTGCTGATTCCTAACAATGTATCTGATGGCGGAGTGACAGGACTCAGCATTGTTGGTTCACAACTATTTGACTTGCCGCTTGGTATACTTATCGCAGCTTTAAACATCCCGTTTGTCTGGCTGGGATATAAGCAAATCGGGAAAAGCTTTGCGTTATTATCGATTATCGGAATCGCATCACTTGCAGCAGGTACAAGTTTTATGCACCACACTCCGGCTATAATCGAAGGGGACACCTTGTTAGTCACTGTTGTCGGAGGGATCATCCTTGGTTTTGGAATGGGGCTGGCGCTGCGTAATGGCGGAGCATTGGACGGAATTGATATGCTTGCTGTGCTGTTATCGCGCAAATTGCCATTTGGAACGAGCGATCTCATTCTATTCTTTAACCTTTTTGTGTTTATTTTTGTTTCCGCTGTATTTGGCTTGCAAGGGGCATTGCTATCAGTCATCGCCTACTATATTGCGTCCAAAGTCATTCATGTTGTCGAGGAAGGATTAAGCGGTTCTAAAACCTTTCAAATTATTACAACAGAACCTGAGTTGATGGTGGAGACAATTCGCGATCAATTGGGCCGAAGTGCTACATATAAAGAAGCTTACGGTGGTTTTTCCCACGAAAAGTTTAAAGAAATTACATGTGTCATCAATCGCTTAGAAGACACCAAATTAAAGGAAATCATTAATGAAGTTGATAAAAATGCTTTTGTCACTGTATATGACGTAGCTGAAGTCAAAGGCAGTAATTTTAGAAAACCTAATATTCATTAATTAGGGATTTCCTAAGAAAAAACATACCAAAGCTTGTTGGTATGTTTTTTTATATCATGTCGGTTTCCGAACAATTTGCTAATGCTGGACAGGCATGTGCCAGGGCAAAGTTATAAGGTTCCTACTCATTTTTTAAGAGTACTTTTTTACCGGTCTTTGCCGACTTCCGAATGGCGTCTAACAACCGGTGCAGTTTGACAGCGTCATGAAAGTTTGGGATTTGATTTTTATGTTCAAATATATCTTCCGCTAAAATAGTATAAGCAGTTTCAACATAGCCTCTTGCACCATGATCCTTTACTGGGGAAATTTTTACTTCTTCAGAATAAACATCTTCAGCATTTAACAAATTATGAGGATGTGTAATCTTTTTGACTTTGAGATTGCCAAATTGTACGTGTCCTGAGGAATTATGCTGTGTTAAACGCAAAACACCTTTTTCCCCTCTAATCTCTAATTGAAAAGCTGGATAAACTCCGCCCTGAATATGGACAGAGGCTGAAGCGCCATTAACGAGCGTCCCCTGGATTAAAATTTGGTCAGCTGTGTTTTTCGGTATTTTCATCCCTGTTTCTTGTATAACGGCTTCTGTATAATGACTGTTCATTGCAGCTGATAATTCTTTAAAATCACCCAGGATATAACAAAGAACATCAAGCGAGTGACCACCGTTGATTGTAAGAAGGTTCGCCCCATTTTCTCTTTTTAAAAGGTAACTGCTTTTTTCATCTGTTATTCCTCCCTTTCCTTGTGTTGCTACCTGCATCGTGCAGGAGATGACCTTGCCGATCTCCCCCTGTTTGATTGCCCGCTTTAAATAATTGACTTCTGGAGATTGCCTTCCCTGTAATCCAATCGCATGATGAATGTTTGCGTCATCTGCCAATTTTGCCAGTTTTTCAGCCTGCACAGTATCTTTGCCTAAAGGCCATTCACAATATATATGTTTATTTTCTTCTATGGCTGCAAGCGAAGCTTCATAATGGAAAGGAACCTTTATACTGACGACTACCAAATCAACATCTTTTGATTGTGCTAATTCCTTATAATCTGTAAAAGCAGAGGCAGCCTTAAGCATCATAGCGCTTTTTTTTGCGGTTTCCATTTTTGATGTTCCAATCGCCGTTATTTCATAAAAAGGATTTTCCTTCAATACCGGAATATGTGTTTGACTAGCCCATTGATTATTCAAAGATCCGCCTATAATCCCTGCTTTTATCACGTTGTTCTTCATTAGCTGTCCCTCCAAAACTCTTTAAACCGAGTATAATTAAAATTAGAGATCATTTTAAATGTTAAGTTATGATGGTTATATCACTTTTTTTGATGGGGGTTGAAATATGAATGGATATTGAAAACATGAAAGCTTTTGTTTCAGTGGCGGAATTAAAAAGCATATCTGCTGCTGCAATTAAATTGAATCACCTTCAATCCAATATGACTGCGAAAATAAAAAAAATCGAAACTCATTATCATCAACAACTGTTTATCAGAAATTCAAAAGGAGTCAAACTAACGAAAGAGGGAGAAAAATTATATCATCAATACAAGAAAATCTTGTTCGTTTGGGAAGAAACCGAAAACATCATGAAAAAACACGATGAAAAACTCCGTATTGGCACGATGATATCTGTCGGTGGAACTCAATTCTCAAGTGCTTTAAATAAGCTTTATCATACATATCCTGATTTATCGGTAACATTAAAAACAGGTTCAACAGAATATATTGAAAATCAAGTTCTTCTTGGAAAAATCGATGTTGCTTATACGATTGGATCGCTAAACAATAAAAAGATAAGTTATCAAAAAGTGGGATATGAAGAATTGGTGATCATAGGCCAAGGTATAGATCAATATACGAGATTTGATGATTATATAAACGGAAAAAACGTACTTGTATTATCAGATAAGTGCTTGTATCTAACATTATTATGTAATATTTTTGAAGATTCGAACATCCAACAGGGGGAAATCATTGAAGTGGGCGATCCAGAATCCTTAGTGCAATTTGCATTGATGGGTATGGGAATTTCCTTAGTATCAAAGCGCATAGCAGATCGCTACAATATCCTTAATTATTTAGAAGTTCCCTCATCTTATCGAAACGTCGATTTGTATTTCATTACAAGACTAAATCATAAATTTACACCTATAGAGAAACAGTTTATTGAATTAAATAACTCCCTGAGCGACATCATTGAAGGAATGTAAGGTTGATAAAAAAGTTATGCTCTCTTAAAACCAATACAAAAAGGTGTACCCTTATGCGTGAAAGATATATCAATGAACGGGATTCATTTCTTTTGGAACTTGGTTAGGTAATATCCCTGATCTAAATTAGAGATGACTCATTTTGAAGCTTTAAGTGCTAAGCCTTCACAAGAAACATAAGCCGCGCTTTCATTCAAGTGCCTTCAACAAAGCTATATTATACACATTTTCAATTGGCATGACGTAACAGACCACTTCAAAACAGGGAACTTTGGCATCGATTTTTTCCACACTTATTAAGAAATTGGAAAAGGGCGGCTTCTAAGCCCTTTGCCGCCCTAAAATCCGAATATCCTTTATTGTTTTTAGCAAGTTTCTTTTGAGAAATAGGAGTTTAAAACATCATAAACAATCGGCAAAGAAGTAAATCCGTCAGTTTCTAAAAAGTGCCCCCCGTGTTGAACTTCGTAAAGCTTAGCGTCAATTTGTTGCGCCAGATCTTTGCTCCATGCAAATGGCACAATTTGATCGTCTCTAGAGGCAATGACAGCACGATGCTTAGCTGACTCAATGATGTTTTGAAAATCAAACGATTCCTCGGTAAATTCATCTAACATCTTTAAATCGGGCAGTGACTTGGCAAAGCCGGAAACGAGCAAGATTCCGCCAAGTGGTTGACGCAATTGCGTTTGTTCCAAAAACCTCAAAACGGCGGCGCACCCCAGGCTGTGTGCAACCAGATAAGTATGTTTATTTAATGTGTGCTTATTTAAAGAGAGCGTATCAAGCCAATCTTTAAGCCTTGGCTGGTGAGGATTAGGCATGTCTAAAATTTCTGCGTGTATTCCGTCTGCAAGCAGACGTTTTTTCAGCCAAGGAAACCAGTGGTTGGTTGAGGAGGCTCTGTAGCCATGAATGATATAAATTTGTTTTGTCATCCTGTTCTCCTTACAAATAATTTTTATTCAGTATAAAATCCCTCCCGTCGGGAAACAAGTACGCACTTTTTAGTAAGTATTTTTTACTCATAAGGCAAATCTTCTCTTTGTCCCCATCTGCACATTTCATCTATGAGAGGGTATAAAGACAGTCCTCTGTCTGATAACGAATACTCCACTCTGAGGGGATTTTGAGAAATCTCCACCCGGTGAATCAGACCGTCAGTTTGCAACTCCTTCAGCTGGGAACTTAACATTTTATGGGTGATTAACGGCATAGCCCGTTTGAGCTCCCCGTATCTCATCGTTTTTTCACACGCCAGCTCATAGAGGATTCTCATTTTCCATTTACCACCTATAAGAGATAAGGTGTATTCAAATGGAGCTTGTTTGCTGCGGCATAAGGTATTCATGGTAATCAAACCTCCTTTTTTAAGATCATAACAAAAATCAATATTGAGCCTGGCTTCAACATGAATAGCAAAAGATTCACTTGTTTTCCTTATTTTGTTGAGGAGATGTGATATGATACAAAAAAAGGGAGCGGATTTCTTCTGAAAAAGGGCGGGAATACTTTTGCGCGAATTTGCACCTCAAGTTTTTCAAACGATAGGGATTATTGGTTTTATTTTAGCTTTTGTCCAGATTCCAATCGGCTGGTTTATCGGATTTTTCTTTTCCGGTTTGTTCTTCATGATGTTGAAATCAAACAATGAAAAATCGGGAACCTTCAATGTGATGGCTGGAGCCGCGTGTTTCTTGTATTCATTTCATTGTTTGTTTACGCAAGTGTTGTGACTGAATGGAGAACCAATATAAAAGCAGGAGGATGTCACTTTTATAAATAACGAGTTTTAAATATGGAGCGTGATGAAATGAAAGAAAACAGCCTTTTCCATTTTGAACCCACAAATCTATTTTTTTGTCTATTTTCTTCTGTGTATTTGGAAATCAAAAATGGGTGATTTATAATTGCGAAAGTTGAAACTATTGCTAGCCGCTAATTTGATTTCCACCATAGGTACCGGTATCACTTCCTATTTAATTGTCTGGCTGCTGATTGATCAATTGAAACAATCCGTTTTATATGGGTTATTGACGATGACAACGATGATTTTAGTGTTTTTTGCTTCACCTTATTTAGGGAGTTTGGTGGATCGATATTCTCGAAAAGCGATATTTCTCTATTTAGAAATAATAGGAATAGTGGTCTTAGGCGTTTTTTCTGTTCTATTCAATATTTCCGCCGTGTTGGACATCACTCTTGTTGTGATACTGATTTTTTATCATACGGCTTACGATTCGATAAAGTATCCTGCTTTAGCCGCTTTAACTCAGGAAATGTTCAAAAAAGAGGACTATAGTAAGGTGAACAGCAGTCTTGAAGTTCAGGGGCAGGCGGCGCTGATGATTAGTTCGGGGCTGGCTGCCATGATGATCGGCAAGATGGATGCGACAGTCATTTTGGTCATAAACATCGCTACATTTATAGCAGCTTCCATCCTCATCTACAAACTTCCCTATCAACGAAATGCTGAAGCAGAAGAGCATTCCAATACAATGAAAAATGAATCTTACTGGCAAAACTTTAGCTCCTCACTCCAATATTTATCTCATCGAAAAGTTTTGTTTGCTCTTTTATTGACTTCTTTTATACCAAGCATCGTGATTATTGTCGCAAACTACTTGGATCCGGTTTTCATTTACGACTATTTAAACGAAGGTCCGTCAGTTATCGGCATTGCCAATATTGTTTACGCCATTGGAGCTATGGGCGCCGGTTTTGTCACATATCAAATATCAAAGAAATGGCCCGATATGCAAGGTGTTATATTGTTTATGACAGTATTTGCTCTAGCAACCATTGTGATCTTCCTCGTTCCGAATGCTGTGACATTTATAGTTGCAAGCCTCTTTTGGGGGCATTCAAATGCTGCGATCAGAGTATTTAGGAAAAGTTATATGTTCCATCATGTCGATAATGCATATATGGGACGTGTCAATTCGTTGTTTAATGCGGTAAAGCTGTTGGGACAAGTTGCTTTAATAGGCATCTTAACGATTACAGTAGTGCCGGCGGGTCAAACTGTTTACGGATACTTCGTTTTATTCATCATTGTAATTGCTGCTCTTTTAACAACAACTTATTTATTTAACAGAACTTATAACAAAGATAAAGAAAAGCGGGTATCTTTATAGAGTAGCTTCCCCCGTAGAGGAGGCATAAAAAAGCATTGCTGTTTAAATACGATGCTTTTTTATGCCATAGGAGCCTCCCGTGATGATCTCAAGGCTTCTTTCACCGCTAAGAATCGCAACCGGGCGCGCCCAGCCGGCAGACGCTTTTTCAACTTTTACCGGAAAAGCCATGACGTAAAATCCAGTGGAAGGCAATTGATCAAGGTTGGCGAGCTTTTCAATTTGGCAGTAAGGAATGGTGCTGCCTGAATAATGACCTTCCCAAATAATGGATGGGTCTTTTTCCTGCTCAAAGCGCTTGGCGGTCATGCTGAATGGAGCGTCCCAGCTCCAGGCGTCAGTTCCGACAAGGCGCACGCCGCGTTCCGTTAAAAATAGAGTTGCTTCACGCCCCATCCCGCAGCCGCTGTGCAGGTAATCGTTTTGTCCGTATTTGGCGCCAGCCGACGTATTCACAAGAACAATGTCGCCGGGCGCGAGTTTATGATTGATGCGGTGAAGCTCCTGTTCGATTTCTTCAGGGGTAATGATATGCCCGTCTTTCAAATGTCTGAAATCAAGCTTAACCCCAGGGCCATGAAACCAGTCAAGCGGCACTTCATCAATCGTCATCATCCGCTTGCCGTCGTCTGTAACAGAACGGTAATGATATGGAGCGTCGATATGCGTTCCGGCATGCGTGGACATCTTCACTTTTTCCAGCGACCAGCCTTCTCCCCCGGGAAGATCTTGCGAGGAAAGGCCGGGAAAGCTCTGGACCATCTGTTTAGCTCCTTGCTTATGATCCGCATATTCGATTTCAGGGACAAACCCCGGCGGATCAGACGGTATATCACCTCTTAACGATACCGACAAATCTACAATTTGATTGATTTTCATCTGTTTTCCCCTTTCTGTCTAAGCGGCTGACCATTGAAATTGTAGGCGATCAAGCTGTTATCTTTTTTATTTTACATGATGAGCCATACAAAAAGCCTGCAGAACATTTTGCAGGCGATTCGCATTTTTCTACACTTGCTGTGACTTAGGTTTCCTCAGCTTGTAAATCGCGATCAGCATGATAAACCAAACCGGCGTGACAAATAAGGCAACGCGGGTGTCCTGCGCCAGTGCAAGGACGATGAGGATAAACGTAAGAAAACCGAGAACCACATAATTTGAAAACGGGTAAAGCGGCATCTTGAATTTGTTTATTTTCGCTAAATCCGGTCTTGTTTTGCGGTATTTCAAATGGCAAATGACGGTGATTCCCCAAATAAAGATGAAGCATATCGTCGAGATGCTTGTAATCAGCGTAAACACTTGTTCAGGCATGATATAGTTCAGCATGATGCCAATCAGAATTACGACCGCTGAGAAAAACAACGCATTGCTCGGCACTTTGCGGGAGGTCAGTTTGGTCATAGCGCCGGGCGCATTATGTTCTTTCGCAAGCGAGTATATCATCCGGCTCGTGCTGAAGACTGCGCTGTTACTTGCCGAAGCCGCCGATGTCAGCACCACAAAATTGATGATGCTTGCAGCCGCAATGATGCCGACCGCTGCAAAGACTTGGACGAACGGACTCTCATTTGGGTTGATGACATTCCACGGATAGATGCTCATGATCACAAGGAGAGCACCGATATAAAACAGCAAAACACGGACGGGGATATTGTTGATCGCTTTAGGAATGACCTTTTCCGGATCTTTCGTTTCCCCCGCTGTCAGTCCCACAAGTTCGATGCCAACAAACGCAAAGACAACCATCTGGAATGAAAGGAGAAAACCGTGCAGTCCATTTGGAAACATGCCGCCGTGGTTCCAAAGGTTGTGAAAGGCGGCAGCGCCCGAATGGGTGGGAAATCCTTTGAAGATCATGAAAAGGCCGATCACGATCAGCGCCAATATCGCAATGACTTTGATTAATGCGAACCAGAACTCCAATTCTCCAAAAAGCTTGACGGTCGCCAGGTTCATGATCAGCAAAATGAGCAGGGCGATCAATCCGGGCAGCCATTGCGGTACATCAGGCAGCCAGTATTGGGTATAAAGCCCGACCGCGGTTAAATCGGCCATCGCGAGCGAAATCCAGCAAAACCAGTATGTCCAACCCGTTATTAATGCCGCCATGTCGCCTAAGTAGTCCCTGACAAAGTCGACAAACGAATGGTATTCCAAATTGGATAAAAGCAGTTCTCCAAGAGAACGCATAATGAAAAAACAAATGATTCCCGTAATCAGATAAGCAAATAAAATCGACGGTCCTGCAAAATGGATTGATTTCCCCGAACCAAGAAACAGCCCCGTTCCGATCGCTCCGCCGATGGCGATGAGCTGAATATGCCTGTTTTTCAGGCCTCTCGATAATTTTTGTTCGTGTATATCGTTGTCAGTTACATCTTCTGTCACTTTATGTATGCCTCTATTTTTATTTTTTAGGCCCGATCCCCGCATGTTTTAAAATCTATAATAACATTAAAATTTGAAGTAACAGATAAGATTCGCCTGATGCGTTTGTAAAGAGGTGGTTTGCGTGGAAGTAGACTGATCCTTCTTTTTGTAACCAGATCTTTATAGAATGGTCGTTGTTCATTAATCATATTTGGTTCGGAATAAGAAGCGGGAATGAATCGAATCGTCCGTAAGTATTGTCATACCTGCTGCAAAATACATATCCGTCTGTTTGGACAGCGTGCTGAGGCAAATCCTTGAAATTGTTGAAGCCATTGTCATCGACTCGCGATTTCAGCAGAGACATCATTCAAAAGTATGCCGCAAAAGATGACGGCTTTCCAGAAAAACGGGAGGCCCGAGCCAAGCAACAAATCGTACTTGGCCTGTTTTTAATGGGGAAGGTTTTGTCATTGAGGGCTTGATATGCCAAGCTGCTGCGCACGTCCGCTTTCGTGATACAATATAGGTATTTCAGAGAGCATGATGTATTAGGAGGAACGAAAGCTGAACAAAAGGAAATCTCAACGCAGTCAATCGGTTTTTTTCGGCAATGCTGATCGTAATCGCGGTGTATGTTCTGTATACCTTGTTTGAAAATTTAATTCTTGATCCGCAATCAACATCTTTTCTCAGCCATAAATCTCACCTGAGGGACTCCTTTCATCTCCCGGTCTGGCTGAAGGTGATGTATGTTCACGTTGTTGCCGCTTGTTTGGCGATGGCTTCGGGCGCTGTCAACTTCTCCAGCGCCTTGTTGACCAAAAGCCGCAAGATTCACCGTTTTAACGGCTGGCTCTACGTCGTTTGCGTGCTGATTGTGACGCTGTCGTCAGGCTATATGGCACCGCATTCTACCGGAGGGAAGGCCGTCAGCATAGCCTTTAACATGGTGAATATGTATTGGCCTGCCGCCACGGTTATTTCCGTCATCAAAGCTCGGCGAAATCAGTTTATCAAGCACCGGAATTGGATGATTCGCAGCTATCTATTCTGTTTTACCAATATGTTCATTCACTTGATCACTTTCGTGTGCCATAAAGGACTCGGCCTGATATATGACATCAGCTACACGATAGGCGTTTTCGGAGCGATTGTGCTTTGCATCGCGTTGGCCGAATGGATCATTCGGTTCGCCTTTAAAAAGCCGGCGCAAATTTTTTATACAAATCACAGGGGCTTTTAAGCCCCTGCTCTTTTTCCTGTGGATTCCATATAGCTCAAGGAGGCGAGTATTCTCATTTGAATACGGGAAAGGAGTGTGAAGCAGTTTTGCTTTTGCTTGGGCTGTTTGATTCAGCTCATAGAGTAATAGAAAAAGTGATCTGGCTCACAGTTTTCATCACGCACCTCCTGTAAAGTAAATGATAGTTTTTTGCCGGCGAAAATAAAGAAAAACAGGGGATGTGTCAACCGATGAAAAGAACTGATCTGCCTCTAGTGTATTCGTGCTCCGGATGTTCCTCGGCCGCGCAAACGGCCAATATGATTGCCATTAAAATGGATCGGGAGAAAACGGCCGAAATGTCGTGCATTGCCGGAGTCGGCGGCGATGTGAAACCGCTTGTCAAAACAGCAAAATCCGGGCGGGATATCATTGCGATTGACGGCTGTCCTTTATGCTGTGTCAAGAGCTGTTTAGCTAAGCATGATGTTCAGCCGAAGCATCATTTTGTATTATCGGATTTTAACGTGCCGAAGAAAAAAGGAGCAGATCCCGACCCTGTCCTTTATATGAATGCGTATGAACAAATTTTGCAGCTCTTAAAATGCTAAGCCTTTTGGGAATGTTTATTTAGGGTGCTGTTTAGAGCATCAGTGAACGGATGCATTTGAATTGAAAAATCGAATGTCGATTACAGGCCATACGCTTTCTGCGAACGGCGGATTGATTTAAAATACCGAGGGTTTCATCCCTTGGTATTTTTGTTGTTACATCTTCTAAAAACCATGTCCAGCTTTTCGGCAAATTCCTCCGGGTATAAAACGCATCCCACATGATTGCCTGGAAAATCGACTACTTTCGTTTTCAAATGATCAGCCAATGCTTTTGCATACCTGTACGGGAGACAGCCTTGCGAATCAATGCCGCCGGCAGGAACGACTGTAACCGGTGAAGCTTTAAGCCTGCCGATGTCGGGTGAATATTCTCTTAAACCCGGCACCTCGGACAGGATAAAATAGTCAATGTTGGCCATGAGCTGCTCCGTCCGGGTTTTTGGACGGTCCGGCTGAGCTGTGGACGTAATGCCCATCGCTTTCGCGAATGCTTCTAAAGCCTGTAATCCGCTTCGTTTGTATTGTTTTTCAAGGTTCTCCAAGCTCTCGAACCCTTTGGTGCGGTCACTGCCGGCCAACAATTGCGGAATCGGAGGCTCGTGTGCGACCAACATGCGGATTTGTGCAGGATGGCGGATGGCAAGATCAAGGCCGATGACCGCGCCGGAGCTGCAGCCGAATACATGGGCCGGTTCATCCGTCAGAGCGGCCAGCAGCCGGCTCGCATCATCGCTGTGTGCGGAAACCTGGTAATTTTCATTCGGATCTTCCAGCCTGCTGCGGGAATGCCCGCGGCGGTCGTATATGATAACCGTGTAACGGTCGGATAGGCGGTCTGTAATCGGGTATGATTCTGCATCGCCGTTGCCCCCGTGAATCATAAGCAAGATAGGCCCAGAGCCGCGCACTTCGTAGTAGAGCTTTGCTCCGGGTACTTCCAATACACCGTGTTTCATGACAATATTCTCCTCTCGTTGCATGATCACTTTTACATTACATGACGGAGAAAGCATAGAAAATGCAGAAATCAGCTAATAAACAAACTCGCCATATTAAAAAGCACCGATCACAAGGATCCGTGCTCCAGTTTATTTTGTGTAAACGATTTTTTTAATCGTTTCGATGGAAAGATGATGTTCCGCTGCTAAGTGCTCAATCGTTTCGCCATTTTTAAAGGCCCTTTTTATCGCGGTGTTGCGATCATCGATCAGCTTTCTTGCTCCTGAACGTGCACCCCATTTTTTGTGGGCGGATTCAGTCTTGGGAATGTAGATCGTTTCCCCTTGAACATACTTTTGAATTTCCGATAGCAGCTTTTCAGGTAGAACAGCGGCAGCCTTTACGTATGCCATGTTTGCCAGCTCCTTATTCCTTTGATTGTAAAATAAGGGGCAAAGCCAATTACCAGAAAAGCTTACTTCAGGCGATTTTATTTGTCCACCCCATGCAAAGTATCGCCTTTTCCGATAACAGGCTTTGCATGAGACGCTGCATGATCCGGCATTCTGATGCTTGCCATGTGATCACCTCCTTCGAATTTGCTATTCATTATAAATGAAATCGAGATTGGCGGCACTTGATGATAAAATATTTTTAAAAAGAATGACCAGTCCGCAAACTATTTTTCACGCTCCCGCGTCTATCCTAATGTAACAGCCGTATATACGTATATTCAAAAAAGGAGTTCTTTATTGCAATGAAGAAACAAGCAGCCAGAGCGTCTCTTGTCGCTTGCATAACAGACCGGAAAGAAGACTTTTACCGGCTGGCGTACAGCTATGTGAAAAATCAAGAAGACGCCTTAGATATTGTCCAGGAATCAATCAAAAAAGCGCTCGATTCCGTCGATTCTGTTCGCAATCCGGATACGATCAAAAGCTGGTTTTACAAAATTTTGGTGCGGACGGCAATCGATTTTTTGCGCAAACGGAAAAAACTAAAGGTTATGGATGATCAAACGATCGAATTTTTAAGCAAGGGCAAGGAAGATATCTACCGGGATACAGACCTTCATGAGGCGCTTGACGAGTTGCCGCATCCCTACCACACCATTATTGTTCTGCGATTTTTTGAGGATCTCAAACTGGAAGAGATTGCGGAAATCACAGGCGAAAATTTGAATACGGTCAAAACGCGCCTTTACAGAGGATTGAAGCTTATGCGCATCCAATTGACGAAGGAGGATCTTTCTTAATGGAAAAGAAATTGGAACAGCTGAGAAAAGCATATCAAAACGTCCCCATTCCGAAGGAACTGGATCAGGTTGTCGAAACTGCGCTTCAGCATAAACCGAAGAAGAAGAGAAGGCTGGTGGTATGGCCTGCATCAACGCTTGTCGCGGCGGCTGTACTATTGGCTGCCGTCGTGAATATCAATCCCGGAGCAGCCCAGGCCATGTCGCGTTTACCCGTCATCGGCAAGGTCGTTAAGGCCATCACATTCACCGAGATCAAACAGAAAGATGGAGAATCGAGTATTGACGTGAAAACACCGGCTCTGTCCGGCTTGAATAACCGGGAGCTTGAAAATGGCATTAACGAGAAATATGTAAAGGAAAGCCGTCAGCTTTACCGGGAATTCATGAAGGAGACGTCCCGGAATAAAAAAGGGCATCTCAGCATCTACAGCGATTATGAGACAGTCACGGATACGAAGGATTTGATTTCGATTCGGCGAAGCGTCGAAAGAACGGAAGCGTCCAGCTATACCGAACGGCGCTATATCACCATTGACAAAAAGAATGAAATTCTGCTTACCTTGAAGAGTTTGTTTAAAGACGACCGGTATATTACGGCCATCAGCGAAAACATTAAAGAACAAATGAAACAGCAAATGAAAGATGATCCTGATAAAATATATTGGATCAATGACGAGGAAGTCGAGCCATTCAAACGAATCAAGGCCGACCAAAATTTTTATATTACAGAGAATCATAAACTGGTGATTTCATTTGACGATTATGAAGTCGCACCCGGATATATGGGCGCGGTAGAGTTTGAAATTCCGACTAAGGCGATTTCGAGCCTGCTGATCGGCGACCGCTACATCCGCTAGTCAAAAAATCCATGATTCGCTGAAATCATGGATTTTTTACTTTTTACAACTTTGTAACACCATATTCAGCTTGAAACTTTTATACTAGAGAGACGGCATCATTCAGGGTAGATAAAAATGACGATTTTTTGAAACAAAAAACGGTCCTGACTTCGTCTATAATATCGGAGCCGTAAAAGGCGCGAAACATAAAGAAGAACCGTACGTACATATCATTGGAGGAATACCATGCGAGATCAGACACAACAACACCGTTACATACCGGGGTTAGACGGGCTTCGGGCTTTTGCCGTTTTGGCGGTTATCGCTTACCACCTCAACATGAGCTGGGCCGACGGAGGCTTTATTGGCGTTGATATCTTTTTTGTTTTATCAGGATATTTGATTACATCGATTATCCTGCCGGCGTATGGAAATGACATTTCCCTCACATTCAGAGATTTTTGGGTGCGCCGGATACGGCGGCTGCTTCCAGCGGCGACGCTCATGATTTTCGCAACCGTCATATGGGTCGCTTTGTTTAACAGGGAGCTGATGCATACCGTGCGGGGAGATGCGATCTCCTCTCTTTTATATGTCAGCAATTGGTGGTTTATCTTTCACGACCTCTCATATTTTGATAGTTTCGGATCGCCGTCTCCTTTAAAAAACTTGTGGTCACTGGCGATTGAAGAACAGTTTTATTTCATCTGGCCGATCATTTTGCTGTTGGGCATCTACATATTTAAAAAGCGGGAGAGGCTGGCTGCGGCGGTTGTGCTGTGTGCGCTTTGTTCAGCCGTATGGATGAGCATCTTGTACGTCCCTGGCGGCGATCCGAGCCGCGTATATTACGGGACTGATACGCGCGCCTTCGAGCTGTTGATCGGATGCGCATTAGCCCTTGTGTGGCCGATGAAAAGACTATCTGGGAACAGGCTCCCAAGCAGCCTGAAGCACGCGTTGCACGGAACTGAGCTTGCCGCTTTCGCGCTGCTTATGATGAGCATTTATTTTGTCGATGAATTCAGCCCGTTTCTTTATCATGGCGGAATGCTTCTGATCAGCATAATCGCAGCGATTTTGATTGCATGCGTCAGTCATCCGAGCAGCTTCTTGGGCTTTGTCCTTTCCGTGAAGCCGCTGCGCTGGATCGGGAAAAGGTCGTACGGCATTTATCTTTGGCACTATCCCGTCATCGTGCTGAGCACACCTGTTCAAGAGATTGGAAATCCGGTGTTCTGGCATGTTGCGATTAAGGTCGCTGTTACGTTTATTCTGGCGGAACTTTCGTATCGCTTTATCGAGAAGCCAATCCGACAAGACGGTTTTAAACCGTTTGTAAGCCGGGTTTTTCTGGATAAGATCACGGAATGGAAAACCGCTTCCGTTCCCAGCAAAATATCAATCGGACTGATGTTTGCCGCACTCCTCATTTTTGCAGGAGGCCTGTCGGGATTGGCCGACGAAAAGAAACAGCCGCAACAGGCCTATTCCAAATCTTATGAGGAAACAAGCGCCTCAGCGGATCAGCCGGCTGACAAAAGTGAAGAACGGAAGGATGATAAGAAAGTACAAGCTGAAAGCGGGAAAGATGATGAAACTAAAAGCCGGCAGAAAGCCGGCGGGGATGAATCGTCAAATACAAAAGATGAGCAGTCTGCGGAAAAAGAGCCTGATCATATCGAGAAAGAGGTATTGGCTGTCGGGGATTCGGTCATGCTTGACATTGCTTCCAGCCTGCGTAAGAAAATTCCGGGAATCACAATCGACGGTCAGGTTGGAAGGCAAGTGAGGGAAGCGCTTCAATTGACATCAACCTACGCTTCCTTTAATCATTCGGACAAAGCCGTCGTGATTGAACTGGGAACAAACGGCTATTTTACGGACAGTCAGATGGACGCTTTGCTTGATGCGTTCTCAAACGCTGATGTCTATCTCGTGAACACGCGCGTCCCCCGTCAGTGGGAGAGCAAGGTGAATGAATCGCTTCGGAAGCAAGCGGACAGCCGTCAAAACGTGACATTGGTCGATTGGCATACTGAAGCCCTGAAACATCCCGAATATTTCACCGCTGACGGCGTACACCTGATGCCGAAAGGGACCGAAGCTTTGGCATCGCTTATCGTCAAAGCGATGAAATAATGCTTAAACATAAAAAGAGGCTGTTATTTCTTGAATTTCGTGATAAATCTAATCAAATAAGGTGTTTTTAAAGTTTCTTTTACTAGTTTGTTATGATGTTTTGTAAAATTTTTTATTTGTTTTCTTCTATGGGGAACCATTAACAAAGGTAATCTATCTTTGCGAAACCATCCGATTTTTGCTGTTTCCGGCCCTTGTTTAATGGGTTCCCCACCTAGTAATTTTCCTGAATAGATGTACTGTATGTCATGATATTGCGGTTGATCGTACTCTCCTATTTTGCACATAATAGAAATACGGTAGCCTGTTTCTTCTTCCATTTCCCTCATGGCGCATGTTTCCGGCTGCTCGTGCTTTTCCATTCTGCCTCCTGGCAAGTCCCAGACAGGATAATCTTTTCTTTTAACCAGAAGTATTTTTCCTTTGCTATTTTCCACAATTGTAAAGCAACCTACAGTGTTTACTGCATTCAAGTTAAGATAACTCCTTCCTGTGTTTCACTTCAATTATAAATCATCTGACCGATTCGATCTCCGATCTTAACCGGTCATGAGCAATCCTCTTTCACAGCCAAAAAAATATGTTACAATATACAAATGTTTTGCGATCCTCCAGTTTATTTCATGATGAAACAATATATTTTACTAGGAAAGAAAGGTTTGATACTATGCTCCATAATCCAACAGGAAAGGAACGCCTTGCATTGGCTTTTCTGCTCGGCATGCTTGCGATACTGGGCCCGCTGAATATCGATATGTATTTGCCAAGCTTTCCCGAAATTGCCGATGATTTATCAGCTGGAGCCTCGCTCGTACAGCTAAGCTTAACAGCGTGTTTGATCGGGCTTACGTTTGGTCAGCTCGTTATTGGGCCGGTCAGTGATGCACAAGGAAGACGGAAGCCCTTATTAATATCCATCTTTTTATTTGCGTTGTCTTCTTTGTTTTGCGCGCTTTCCCCGAATATTATTATGCTGGTCATTGGTCGTTTTTTACAGGGTTTTACCGCTTCGGCGGGAATTGTGCTGTCGCGCGCCATTGTACGGGACGTGTTTACAGGCAGAGAGCTTTCTAAATTTTTCTCGCTTTTAATGGTGATCACCGCGGTTGCGCCAATGGTCGCACCAATGACGGGGGGAGCCATCCTGCTTTTGCCGTTCGCTACTTGGCATACGATTTTTTATACTCTATCATTGATCGGATTGTTTCTAGTGCTCGTTATCTCAATGAAATTGACTGAAACATTGCCGCCTGAAAAACGGATTCCAAGCTCAATCGGTTCGTCTCTCAAAACGATGGGGAGCTTGTTGAAGGACCGGTCTTTCATCGGCTATGCGCTGACTGTCGGTTTCATTCACGGAGGCAGCTTTGCATACGTGTCCGGAACCCCTTTTGTATATCAGGACATCTATGGGGTTTCTCCTCAAGTGTTCAGCGTGCTGTTCGGCATTAACGGCCTCGCTATTATTTCGGGAAGCTTTATCATCGGGCGTTTCGGGGGAATCATTCATGAGAGGAAGCTCTTGCGGATCGCGGTTATTACCGCTGTCATCGCGACATCCGTTCTCCTGACGATGACGATTTTGAAAGGACCGCTTGCAGCGATTGTCATTTCCATCTTTATCTACATGATAACCATCGGAATGACGTTGACAAGCACATTTACGCTGGCGATGGAAAACCAGGGACACCGTGCGGGCAGTGCAAGCGCGATGCTCGGCATGCTTCCGCTTCTGCTCGGTTCGATCGTTTCGCCTCTCGTTGGAATGAATGAAACAACGGCCGTTCCAATGGGTGCGATCATGTTTATTACAGCTGTGATCGGATCTTTCACCTTTTTTGCCTTAACACGGAAAGACAGGGGGAGCGGTAAAGATAAGGACGGAATCACTTGATTCCGTCCTTTTGTTGTTATAGAGAAGCCCGGAGAATGGCGAGTACGTCATCTTTGTTTAGTTTTTGGAAATTGGCGAAGCCGCCGTGCTCGATTTCTTTAGCGGCGATGTTTGCGATCAGATCGAGCTTTTCTTCGCCGATGCCGTAGTCGGCAAAGCGGGAAGGAGCGCCAAGGCTTGTCCAGAACGCGGACAGCTTATCGATTCCTTCAAGCGCGATGTCTTTATCGGTTTTGCCTTCTGTGTCAATGTCAAACATGTTCAGCATAAGGGCTTTGAAGCGGCTGACATTCGTATCAAGCGTATATCTCATCCAGTTCGGAAACAAGATCGCAAGGCCGCCCGCATGCGGAATGTCGTAAACGGCCGAAACGGCGTGCTCCATTGTATGGGAAGCCCAATCGCCGAAATAGCCCATTTGCAGCGTGCCATTCAAAGCGATTGTGCCTGCGTATAAAATGGTTTCCCGGTGCTCATAGTTTTGCAGGTCTTCCAACAGCTTCGGTGCCGTTTCGATGACCGTCTGCAAAACGGAAAAGCACATTCTGTCCTGAAGCGGCGTGTTTTTGACATTATGAAAATATTGTTCAAACACATGGCTCATCATATCAACAATGCCGTAAACCGTTTGGTTTTCCGGGACGCTGAACGTATTTTCAGGGTCTAAAATGGAGAACTTCGGATGCGTGACATCGCTTCCCCATACATATTTTTCATTCGTTTCCCAGTTTGTAATGACGGAATCGGGGTTCATTTCAGATCCGGTTGCAGCTAAGGTTAAAATCGTACCGAACGGCAGGGCGTCTTTTGCTGTCGTTTTTTTGCTGAAGATATCCCAAGGGTCGCCGTCGTATTTTGCTCCGGCAGCAATCGCTTTTGTGCAGTCGATGACGCTTCCTCCGCCGACAGCGAGGAGAAAATCGATTTCATGCCGGGCACACAATTCGATCCCTTTTTTAACCGTAGCAAGACGCGGATTTGGTTCTACTCCGGAAAGCTCGTGCATGTCAGCGCCTTCTTCTTTCAACACGCGCGTAACTTCGTCATAAAGACCGTTCTTTTTAATACTGCCGCCTCCATAAACAAGCAATACATTTTTTCCGTATTCCTTTAATTCTTTTCTTAACTGTTCAAGCTGGCCTTTTCCGAAGATCAATTTCGTTGGATTGTAATAACTGAAATTTTCCATTGATGAACAAACCTCCTATGGTATATGTAAAAACAGTTTTCTACTATAACATATTGAATCGTATAGAAAAAGAGGCCGTGTTCTTACAAAGGACAGGGTCAAATTGTACAGAGGGGAGGAAGCACACACCTGATTTACTGTGTAAAAAAGCTTGCCGACTTTGCCGGCAAGCTGAGGAGGCCGTTCTGTCTTCAGGTTAAAACCTATACTGAGACGTCCGCCGATTCGTTGATAGAAATGACCATTGAGACAGCGGTTCCGTCATCCGGCGCACTCTCGATATTCAGTTCGCTCCCGCAGAAGTGCTTCAGTCTTCGGTTGATATTTTTCATACCGACGCTATGAGTGAAATGAGAGGAAAAGATATCGTGTTGTTTTTCCGGCGGCATGCCGATTCCATTGTCCTCTATCTTGATATAATAGCGGTTTTCGCTTTCTTTTTTTGCCGTCAGCTTGATCCAGCCTCCGCCTCTTTTTTTGCTGATCCCGTGGTGGACGGCATTTTCGACAAGAGGCTGAATCATTAATGGCGGAAGGGCAAAGTCAATGTCTTCGTCAATATCGTAAATGACGTCCAGCCGATCGCCGAAGCGCGTTTTTTCAATAGAAAGATACGAATTCACAATCGACAGTTCATGTTTGAAAGAACTCATCCCTGATGTATTTTGAAAATCAAAACTCATTCTTAAGTAGTTTGTAAAATCAGCCGTTACTTCGCGCGCTTTTTCAATATCCAAATGACTGAGCGCGATAATTGTATTTAATACGTTGAAAAGAAAGTGCGGCTTGATCTGCGACTGGAGGAATGCCATCTCCATATTGGTCGCTTGGGCTGCCGTATCTTTCATCATGATCAGGTTTTTAACGCGGGCTGCAAATTCAGTGTAGTTGTACGGTTTTTGCAAAATGTCATTTGCCCCGGCGTGAAAAGCCTTGTATTTATCATGATCGATGATGGCTGCCGTAATAATGAGAACCGGAAGTTCCACCATTGTGAATCTTTCACGGATTTTCATAGAGACTTCAAACCCTGTCATATCGGGCATCATCAGATCCAAAATCACCAAGTCAAGCTTTGATCGGGAGGCGACTTCGAGAGCCTCTTTGCCGCTTTTTGCTGCGATGACTTGATAAGGAACGCCTTCAAGCATATCGGCCAAAATTTTTAAGCTTTCAATGTTATCATCGACGATCAGAACAGTTGGAGCATCCATTTTCTTTGAATAATACGGCGTGCTGATTGAAACATCGGGCAAACTCCTGACGGCTTGCTGTTGAGGCACGTTCTCCTTATCGTCAAGAAGCGAGTCATCCTTTGCGACAGGCAGTGTGAAATGAAATGCCGATCCTTTCCCTTCTTCCGATTCTACCCAGATCTCCCCATTTTGAAGCTGAACGAGCTGTCTGACGATGCTTAAACCGAGCCCGGCTCCGTCATCTTTATGGTTTTTTGCTTGTTGAAAAGATTCGAATATCGATTGACGGACGGCCTTTGGTATGCCGACTCCTGTATCTGCTACAGTGATTTTGACCTTCTCTTGGTTGATCCTCTCGGCAGAGAGCGTAATTTGTCCCTCCGGCGTATACTTGATTGCGTTATCTACCAGGTTGGTCATGATTTGCCGGAAGCGGTTTTCGTCAGCCAAGACGAGCGGCAGTCCGGATGGAACCAGGTTTACAATCTGGACCTGTTTATTTTTTGACAACAGCCGATAGAAGCCCATTTCCGTACTGATCGCTGAATGGGTATCGACAGGAACGGCTTGAATCTGCAGCATGCCCTGCTTCATTTTTTCCAAATCGAGAATGTCATTCACCAGGCTGGAGAGCCTGTATCCCATGCGGATGACCAGCTGCAGATTTTCTTTTTCTTCCTCTACCGTCCTTTTGCTTTTCCTTGCCAAAAGGGTCTGGCATATATTAATCATGCTGTTCAGCGGCGTTTTAAATTCATGCGATGTTTTGGCGATAAATTCGTCTTTTAATCGATTCATTCTGAGCAATTTCAAGGATAGGACTTCATTCTCGCGGAATGCGCCTGCGAATTGCTGCGCCATCATCAGAACAGCCGCCAGCAAAGCGATGATTGACGGCACGGCATAGAGCGAATTGAACGAAAAGCCTCTTTTGCCGCTGTAAGCAGAAACGGTCGTTAAAATGACGAATGCGCTCATTGAAATCGCTGCAATCGTAAGATAAAGACTGCCTTTCATTTTCCGAAGGGCAGCAATCGCAAACACATACGTAATATAAATCAAAGTCGTGACAGCAAGAACGGAATGCAATATATATGCGAGACGGTCTGTAAAACCCCATGATATAAAATCAATCAACAAAACCAGTGCAGAAAATGCAGTCGCGGCGATTATCCATTTTTTTGAAACGATTTCTCTGTAAGCGAAATAGAGATAGAGAAAAACCGCTATACTGACAAGCACCATTGTGGTTGCTCTCATTACGCTTAAAGCCGAGAATGAAACAGACGGAAAGAAAAGAAAGATCATTCGTTCTCGTCCGATTAAAAGCACAATGACTGAAAAAAGAAGACACATCGTGGAAAAAAAGAATAAGTGCTTATCCTTTTTTCGATGCAGGAAAAAGCCGAGAAAGTATAAACCGGTAATGAAGAATGCCGTGATCATGCTGGTTTCATTAAAGAAAGAAATTTTGCTTTGGTGTAAAATGTTCTGCTGCGTTCCGAAGGTAATCGGTTTTTCTATTCCCCATGAAGGTGTTTTTTTGAAGTTCGAAAATTGTACAATCAGCTCGTTGTCCCCGCGGTGAATGTCGAAAAAACTCGTATAAGGCCTGTTTTGAGCCCTGAAATTCGCTTTACTTGAAGGAGTTCCGCTCTGCCCGATCAATTTGCCGTTGAAATAAATTCGGTTTGCGCTGTTAATAAAAGAGGTGCTGATTCCGAACATCTCATTGTCCTGTTTTGACCGGATCATCAGTCTGTATGTACCGTAATCCACGTTTTCCCCTGAATCGGTAAGTTTGACATTGTTAGGCACAGCGGAATAAATGGGGGCTTTTCCAATGCCTGAATGGATCGCCTTTGGCGAGAGAAGCTGGTTTCGATAGAGTGTCCATTCCCCGGTGAGCGCGATGTTCCCATCTTTCTGAAAATCCCATGTTTCCAGATTGATGATTCCTTGCTTTGCTTCAGGGTAATTCTGATCGGACAGTTGATTGTTAATGAATAAGAAAATAAAAAAGAAGCCGGCATAGCCGAGAATAATCGAAAGGAAAACAAATAGCTTTTTCAATATCAGCACTCCTCATTCAGCCTGCTGCAGTGTTGTCGAATCCATATGAATATTGTACTCTTAAATGTTAATAAACGACAAGAATAAGAAAATGAATCCAACTAAGTAGGGCCATTGACATGATATAATCATTATAATAATTTCCAGATGACTCGATGAAATTGGGGTGGGTGTCGTGAAAGCGTTAATTGTGGATGATGAGGAATTGGCATTGCTTCATTTTAAAAATATGCTTGAACGAACAAATTGTTTTCGATCCATTGAAATGTTTCAAGATCCGGCTGATGTTATGGAGTATCCGGATATTCAGGATATAGACACGGTGTTTCTTGACATTGAAATGCCGGGGATCAACGGGATTGAGCTCGCTGAAGCGATTCAATCGATGAATGAAAACATTCAGGTTGTTTTTATCACGGCCTATAACGATTTTGCCATAAAAGCATTTGAATTAAATGCGATGGATTATTTGCTTAAACCCGTCGATTACGTCCGGCTCGTGAAGACGGTTGAACGGATCAGAGAAAACAGCTTGCTGAAGGCTTCCGCGGAAAACGGCGGAGGAGACTATTTCATTCAATGTTTTGGGAGTTTGCAATTTTACAAAACGGAGAAGGATGTCAAAACATATATACCCGTAAAGTGGAGAACGTCCAAAGCACGCGAAATTTACGCGTATTTGCTTCATCATCACGGCCATGTGATCAGCAAAGACGTGTTGATCGACCTGTTCTGGCCTGACCATGATGTCTCTAAAGCGAGCACCCAGCTGTATACGGCGATTTATCAAATCAGAAAATTAATCGAAAGGCTTCCTTTTAGCCAATCCATCGAGAAGACTGACACCGGATATGTCCTCCGGATTTCCGGTGTGAAAGTGGATGCTGACGAATGGGAAAAGTCGCTGAAAGAGGCTCCTCCAATTCATATGGCGACGATCAACCGGCACATGGAATTGCTGCTTGCATACGAAAACCATTACTTTATGGAACACGGTTATTTGTGGGCCGAACCCGAAAAGACACGGCTTGCCCGGATATGGCTTGGAAAAGCTTATGAACTGGTCGATTGCCTTATTCGTGAAAAAGACTACCGCCGGGCGCTTGATATATGTCTGCAGGTCGAGAAATTCGAACCGTACGATCATAAAATCATCCAATACAAGATGCAGCTGTTTAATAAAACCGGGAATGTAGAAGAAGCGATCAAGGAGTATGAGCGCTACAAACTCATCAAGGACAAAATGAATGAAATGTAAACACGAGGACCGGATCAGCCGGTCTTTTTTTTATGCCATTTTCAGCTTACATGCCGATGTTCAGAAATTGTATAGTTCCATCTCATACAATGTAGTTTGGTTCGGATGATCTCAGCTGACATAAAGCAAAATTCATAGCCGCGATATCTTGATTACCGCCGCTAAACATACAGCAGCGAATTTAAAAGCCTGTCATTCTTCAAATAGAAAAGTATTTTCAGGGATTCATTTTCCAGGCTCAATCGATCCGTACACAAAAACATGATAAAAGGGGAGGAATCACAATTTGAGATCGAAAAAATATTCGTTCAGCCTCAGCAAAAAAAGAGGGCTGAAACCATTTTTGATCACTTGCCTGGCATTGTATTTGATCTTCAGTCAAGTTGTCGGCTTTACGCTGACGGCAGTGGCTGCCGGCACATCAACAGGGAGCAGCGTGTTTTTTAATTCAGTGACAATCAAAAACAGCGAAGATCAAACGGTTGACGGGTCAAAGGGAGACGACCCGGCATTAAAACCGGGTGACAAAGTGACACTCACATACGAGTGGGCGTTAAAAAACGATGAAGAAGCCGGCACCGAAAAAAGCTTCACTGTAGAGGTGCCTAAAAGCTTCGAATTCGCTCAGGATGCCAAGGGAGATGTGAAATCGGCAGATCAGCAGATCATCGGCAGCTATGAGGTGAAAGCGGACAGCAACATTTTGACCGTAACCTTGAACAGCACTGCAGAGGCAAAAGGGTCCATCACTCTGGAAGCAAAGTTTGCCGCTGCCGTGAAAAGCGGTACAAAAACGGTCACCGCTCTCTTTCAACTCGGAGCAGGCAAGACGCAGCAAGCAGTCATCCCTGTAAATACAGGATCCGAATCGGAAACGGCGAAAAACGATTCTCCGTCATCTGAGGATGATCAGGCAGCAGCTGACGATCAATCAAAATCTTCAGGGGAGCAGGACGAAGAGGAAACGAAGACAAAAGCTGCTGACACTGAGAGCAGCGATTCAAAACCGCCAGCATCTTCAAGACTAGCGGCAGCCGGGAGCCTTGCGTCCGGAGGTAATCAAATCACCCAAAATATTTTAACCGGCGTGACGCTGACAGATGAACACGGAAAGCCTTATGACAAAAGCAACCGGGCCGACACGAATTCTCCGGCAAAAATTTCAATCACTTGGGACATCCCGGATGAGCTCGGAAAGACGATAAATGACGGCGATCGCTACGAATTTGATCTGCCTGAAGCTTTCATTATGTACAACGATATTACGAATCAGCCATTAAGCTCAGGCGGTATCACGTACGGCTATTTTTCAATTGATACAAAAGGCCATGTTGTGATGACGTTTAATGGTGAAGTGAAAACAGATTCGAAGGTCAAAGGCACGTTGTTTGTCAATACGCAGTTCAACGCGCAAAAAATAAAAGGATCGACGACTCAAAAGATTCCCTTCCCGGTGAAATCAGACACTCCGGAGGTAACGGTTTATTTTAAACCAAACGTAAGCAAAACCATCGATAAATCAGGAATTTTTGATAAAGGCATCAATCCGGGGCAAGTCACATGGACAGTCGACCTCAACAAAAAATTGGATCAAGTCAAAAATGCCAAGTTGACCGAGAACTTTCCGGAGGGGCTGATCTATCGTTCTGTCAAAGTTTATCAACTCGATGTCAACATAGATGGTTCAGTCAGCCAGGGAGATGAAGTTCTTTCAGGCTACACTGTAGACGCAAATGGGAATGTCACATTTGACGGTGAGATAGATTCGGCTTATCGCCTGATCTATGTGACGGACATCGATGACTCCGCAAAGCCGGACGAAGGCGGAAATGCTGCATTTACGAACAAGGCGACATTCGGCGGAGACAATCTGGAACCGGCTTCTGCAGAGGCCTCTGTCACAGCCAAATACGGGAAAATGATCGAAAAATCGTCGACAGGTTATAAAAGCGATTCACAGACTTTCAGCTGGACGATTTTATATAACTATGGTGAGAAGAAGATTGACGAATCCAAGGCGAGCATAACAGACTCGTTTGGTTCCGCTGATTTGCAGCTTGTTTCAGATTCCTTGAAGGTGATTCCGATTACCTTCAATCAGAACGGAAGTGAACAGGCGGGAACGCCTCTAACGGAAGGCAAAGACTATACGCTCTCCGATAATGGAAGCGGGTTTGAAATCAAATTTAACCAAAATGTTACCGGAGCTTACAAAATCACATATCAAACCGAGGTCAACAGCGGAGTGATCATCGATAAATCGACAACGTATACGAACACCGCAGTGACCGGAACAGGGGAATCAAAGAAAGCTTCCGGTACAGCCATTCAACAGAATTTGATAAAAGGCTATTCAAACATTGATTACAAGAATAAAACGGTCGATTGGACGATCGCAATCAACAAAAACAACTACACGATGAACAATTGGAAGTTGGATGATAATTTCGAAAGCGGCGGGCTCGCGCTCCTCGACGGATCATTCCGTCTTCAGGATGTGACGAATAACAAAACGCTTCAAGAAGGCAAAGACTATACATTGACAATAAAACCGGATCATGAAGGTTTTCTTCTGGAACTCATCGGAGATTATGCAACAACAAACAGCCAATTTAAGATCACTTATACGACGAATATGAATGCCGACTTTTCAAACGAAAATGTCAAAAACACGGCTGAATCAACCTGGACAGATCACAGCAGCACTGAACGCAAAAATAAGGAAACGAGCAGTTTTACACCGAATCGCCAGACATCCCACAACGGTTTCAAAAACGGCTCATATAACGCGGTTTCAAAAGAAATCACGTGGAAAATCGGGATCAACTATAATGGTGAGCCGTCAAAGAATCCTTATATTAAAGATGCTTTAGCAGATGACCAGCAATTTGTTAAAGGTTCAGTGGTCGTCAAGAGCTATGCAGTCAATAAAGACGGTTCCATCACAGAAGGAGACATCCTGCCCGCTTCACAATATGATGTGGAGGAGCCGTCGGCTGACAATAAACAAACGCTGACTGTCCATTTGAAAACGGACGATTCCGTCCCGTATCTTATTGTATTTAAAACTTCGCTTAAAGGGCAGGTCATTAAGCGTGACCCTTACACCAACAAGGCGACGTATTATAATGCCGGATACTCAGAGCGTGAGTTGACGGCATCCGTTTCGGTCGCCGACGGAGGAAGCCTCGTTTTCAAAGGAGGCAAACAAAACGGAGGTTATGTCGATTGGAGTATTAATGTCAATGCGAGCCAGTCGGTATTGGAGGATGTAAAAGTCACCGATACTCCGGATACCAACCAAATTTTAGCTGAAGATTCTTTTAAAGTTTATCAAGCTAAATACGATGAAAAAGGTGCAGTCAAAGACAGCGGAGGAAATCTTGTCCCGGATGATGTTCAGCTTCAAAAAGGCGAAGACTATACACTGGACATCAAGACCGACAATGCAACCGGTGAACAATCATTTGTCCTGAAATTTACAGGTGATTACAAAAAAATCGACCGCGCCTATGTGATTCAATACCAATCATTAATCAATATTGCCGGCACGAGCGGTCATGTTCACAACAAAGTGTCGATTTCGGGAACGAATGTTCAGGAACAAACCCAGGAAAACAACAGCTCGGTCTTTGTTGCCGTTTCAAGCGGCGGCGGTTCAGGCTCAGGTGAAAGAGGCAGCTTGACAATCCTTAAAACGGGGGAAGGCGGCACACCGCTTTCTGGAGCAGATTTTCAATTGCGGACAAAAGATAATGAGCGGCTTCTGCGGACAGGAACGACTGACGACGACGGCAAGCTGACATTCGGTAATATCCGCTACGGGACTTACATTTTAAAAGAAATCAAGCCGCCTGACGGATATACGATCAGCGACGCTTATGCAGACGGGGTCTCCGTTGAGATTAACAGCAGCTCTTCCAGTGCCGGAGCGCTTTACAAAGTCGTGAATGAAAAGAATAAGGTGACGCTTATCAAACAAGACGAACAAAAGAATCCTTTGGAAGGAGCCGTGTTCAAGCTGGAGAAAAAATCCGGCGATGGCACCTTTACAACAATACGTACGAGTATTAAGAGCAATGAAAACGGAAAAGTAGAAATCAACGGTTTACCGCCCGGCAATTATCGTTTGCTGGAAACGAAAGCTCCAGAAGGATATCTCTTAAATACAAAAGAAATCAGCTTCTCCGTCAAAACGAATGATAAGAATCAAGTACCTGACGTTGATTTAGGAACATTGATCAACTATAAAGGCAGAGCACATTTAACGAAAGAAGATGCAGAAGGCCGTCAATTAGAGGGGGCTGAATTCAAGCTCATTGATCATGAAGGCAAAATCGTTCATGAAAAGCTCACCTCAGATCAAGACGGGAAAATCGCGGTATCTGATCTTGCGCCTGGCCGCTATGCCTTTGTTGAAACCAAAGCCCCCGAGGGCTATGTGATAAACAGCAAGGCAATCGAGTTTACCATATCTGAATCGGCAAAAGAAAAACCGGAATCCGTGGACGCAGGCAAAGCCGTCAACTATAAAGGTTCGGTTTATTTGACAAAAGAGGATGCGGAAGGCCGTACGCTGAAGGGCGCTGAGTTTAAGATCGTTGATCATGAAGGCAAAACCGTTCATGAAAAGCTCACTTCCGATGAAGACGGAAAAATCGCAGTTTCAGGCCTGGCGCCTGGGCGCTATGCTTTCGTGGAAACGAAGGCGCCCGAGGGCTTTATGTTAAACAACGATCAAATAGAATTCACCATCCCGGGCTCAGCTGAAGGGAAACCGGAGCCGGTTGATGCAGGCGCCGCTGTTAATTATAAAGGCTCGGTTCATTTAACAAAAGAAGATGCGGAAGGCCACAAGCTTGAAGGAGCCGTTTTTAAGATCGCAGATCAAAACGGGAATACCGTACAGGAGGAACTGGTCTCAGATCGAAATGGAACTGTTACGGCTTCAGGCCTGGCGCCTGGGCGCTATGCTTTCGTAGAAACGAAAGCGCCTGATGGATTTGTATTGAACAGCGGGAAAATAGAGTTTGTCATCCCGGATGCCGCTGAAGGAAAACCTGCCCATGTAGATGCGGGTAAAGCCATCAACTACAAAGGTTCGGTTTATTTGCAGAAAGAAGATGAAGACGGCAATGGATTAGAAGGAGCCGTGTTTAAAATCATTGACAGCGAAGGCAAAACGGTCAAAGACGATTTGATCTCTAAAGAAGGCGGCAAAATCGAGGCTGGCGATTTGGCGCCGGGAAGCTATCAATTTGTTGAAAAACATGCGCCTGACGGTTACCTGCTGTCAACAGATCCGATCCCATTTTCCATTACCGGGAAACACGAAGGTGAGCCGAAACAGGTTAAACTGACGGCTCTCAACAAGAAAAACAGCGTTGTGCTCACAAAAGTCGGCCAGGATGACAAGAGCGCCGGACTTCAGGGAGCGCAGTTCGATTTGACAGATGAAACCGGCAAGGTGCTGAAAACCGGTTTGGCAACAGACGCAGACGGCCGGATCACAGTGTACGGTCTTAAGCCCGGTAACTACCAATTTGTCGAAACAAAAGCGCCTAAGCATTATCAATTGGATAAGACGCCAATATCGTTCACAGTCAAAAATACTGATACAAAGCCAATTGAAATGACTGCAGAGAATCAATTGACACCGGGCGATGCGAAACTGACGAAAGTGGACCGCAACGATAAAAAAGCTGTGTTGAAAGGAGCAGAATTCAAGCTGCTCGATGCCGATGGAAAGCCTGTTAAAGCCGCAGGCAACGGGAAAAAGCTGCCGGCAGTCTGGACTACAGATCAAAACGGTCAATTTATTGCGGAAGGTTTGGCACCTGGGCGCTATCAATTTGTCGAAACGAAGGCGCCTGACGGTTATAAGTTGGATGAAACGCCGATTCCTTTTGAAATTAAAAAAGGACAGTCAAAACCGGTCGAGATCACAGCATCCAATGAAAAGCTGAAAACGCCGGCTGTTGACAAAGGCACATCGAACCCGAATTCGGGAGACCCTAAAACAGATAACAAAGGCACACCGGACCGAAATTCGAACGGAGATCCTAAAGGTCATTTGAAAGATACGCTTCCGAAAACCGGTGATAGAGACAGCATCATTCCGATCATGATCGGCATCCTGCTGATTCTGTCTGGAGGAGTCTTCGCTTTCTACACAAGAAAGAAACAAAGAAAGGCGTAAACGAATCATTTATGCACCTGATCATGAAACCGGTCAGGTGCTTTTTTGAAAAACGGCATTCGTTCAATTGACATAAAGGTTAGAAAGGACTGTGGGACATGTATAAAAAAATGATCGTTGCCGTACTTGTCATATCAGGTATACTATTCGTCTTGTCTCCTTTTATTAAAGAAAGCATCATCATCAATCTCAGCAAGAATAAAAGTTTTGAATTGACTGCTGAACAGGCGGAACAAAACAATACGCAAAAGGCGTCATTTGATTTTGAAGCGATTCAGCCGCCTTCTTTTATGGAAGCAGTAAAAGCCGGCCTCGATCGTGAATCGAAAGCGGTCATCGGCCGGATCACCATAAGCAGCGTCAATATCAAGCTGCCGATATTGAAAGGCACAACCAATCAAAATCTTCTCTACGGAGCGACAACAATGCGTCCCGATCAGAAAATGGGCGAGGGCAACTACCCGTTGGCCGGACATCATATGAAGCGGGAGAACCTCTTATTCGGCCCTCTTATCCACATTAAAAAAGGGGACACCGTTAAAATCACAGACTTTAAAAAAGACTATATATACACTGTGACATCCAAACAATTCATTTCTGAAACGGACACAGATGTGATTCAAGAGACGAAAGAAAAAGAAATTACGCTGATGACATGTGACAAAGCCGTGAGAACCGAAGGGCGCCTTGCGGTTAAAGGAAAGCTGATTCATGTTGCTGTTCACAGATAATTGAAATGTCCGCTGCAGGCAGGAAAAAATACTGAGGGAAAGCCCCTTGGTATTTTTTTATTGGGACTAAAATTCTACACATCACAAAAAAGTGACAAAAAGATCACTATGAAATGACAATAGTGAAAAAATGCTGATAAATAATAAAAAAAGAAATGGAATTATGTGAGTTGGATGAAATTCCTATCATAACGCCCTTAATTAGGCTTTTTAAAATGAAAAAAAGATAAATTTTCTGAAATTTATGTTGACTGAAAGCGCTTTTAAAATTATGATAATATCAGACATAACAAAGATATACCAAAAACATAACTATAATCTAACAATGTATTTAAACGGCATATAAATGAAAGCGATTCCAAAATATTCCGTGGTAGGCAATTGGTTGTGCGGAAGCTCCGGCTTCCATCAAAATAAAATTTTCAATTTTCTGTTAAGGGGGTGGTTGGCGAAACTTTCGAAAGTTGGGAATGAGTCTTTTGGGAAAAGAAATGAGCTCCTTTTAAGGATGTTTTCGAAAACCTTTGGAAATAAATCAATTTTTAAAAACAAAGGCGGGGGAAATCAATATGAATGAACAGGGAAATCAGAAATCATTTTTGCGTACTGTTATTTTAGTCTCGACGTTCGGCGGACTTCTATTCGGATATGACACCGGAGTGATCAACGGAGCTTTGCCTTATATGTCTGAAGGAGATCAGCTGAACCTGACTGCCTTTACAGAAGGGTTGGTCGCAAGTTCGCTTCTCCTGGGAGCGGCATTGGGGGCGGTATTCGGCGGAAGGCTCTCCGATTATATCGGGCGCCGCAAAAACATCATTTTTCTAGCTGTGCTTTTCTTTTTCTCGACGCTCGGATGTACGCTTGCGCCTGATGTGACGATTATGGTCATCTCTCGGTTCCTGCTTGGAGTTGCTGTAGGGGGAGCATCTGTTACGGTACCGACTTATTTGGCTGAAATGTCTCCTTCAGAGAAAAGGGGACGAATGGTTACCCAAAATGAATTAATGATTGTCTCCGGACAGCTCTTGGCATTTACTTTCAATGCCATCCTCGGAACCACAATGGGGGATAGTTCCCATGTTTGGCGTTACATGCTGGCCATTGCCGCAGTCCCGGCTGTGTTCTTGTTCTTTGGTATGCTGAGAATGCCCGAAAGTCCGCGCTGGCTTGTCTCTAAAGGGAAAAATGAAGCGGCGCTGGGCGTTCTGAAAAGAATCCGCGAGGAAAAAAGGGCGCATTCGGAAGTTGCTGAAATCGAAGCTGCGGTCATGAAAGAATCTGAAATGAAAAAAGCGAATTATAAGGATCTGGCTGTTCCATGGGTGCGCCGAATCGTATTTCTCGGAATCGGGATCGCTGTCGTTCAGCAGATTACCGGCGTAAACTCTATCATGTATTACGGTACAGAAATACTCAAAAATGCCGGATTTGAAACAAAAGCTGCACTTATCGGAAATATTGCAAACGGTGTCATTTCAGTTTTGGCGACATTCGTGGGGATTTGGCTTTTAGGGAAGGTCGGGCGCAGACCGATGCTTTTGACCGGTTTAATAGGGACGACCTCAGCTTTGCTGCTGATCGGCATCTTCTCAAATGCCCTTCAAGGTTCAGCTGCTCTTCCGTATGTCGTACTTACGCTGACAGTAACCTTTCTTGCATTCCAGCAAGGTGCTATTTCTCCTGTAACATGGCTCATGCTTTCTGAAATATTCCCGCTTCGCGTTCGCGGTCTAGGGATGGGCGTCACCGTGTTTTGTTTGTGGATCGTCAATTTCTTTGTCGGATTTTCATTCCCGATATTGCTTGATGCGATTGGACTGTCATCGACATTCTACATTTTTGTCGGACTTGGACTTCTTTCCATTGCATTCGTGAAAAAATTCCTTCCTGAAACAAAAGGTCTCACACTTGAACAGCTTGAGCATAATTTCCGCAACTACAAATCGGAAAAAGCACCAAGCGACGCGAGCGCTAAAATCAGCGGATGACAATTTTGTTGAGGGACATACAGGTCGAGTCCCATCGGTGGAGAATATAGATGAAGGATTTGAAGTTTGCAGGCAGAAATCTTCCTATAACAAGATTTCTGCCTGTATTTTTGTATACGATGCGGAAAAGCAGCCTATTGGAGGCGCCTTTAGAATATCTTAAAAGACGTTCGTAAAATAAAAGCTTCATTAAATGATCGTGCAAGAGTGATGTCGAAGTTAACGATTTACAGCTTCGGTTCCGTATATAACTTGATGAAGCGGGGAACATTCAATAAAACATCACATAAGATGAAAAGGGCAGGTAAAACGTCATCTATTATGAATGGCTGTAAGCATAATTTTTTTAGAAGTATAAAAAAACGAAAAAAGTGTTGACGGATGAATTGAAGGCATGATATATTATTATTCGTCGCTAAGACAACGAAGTTACAACTTCGAAATGCCGATATAATATTCATCATTTAAAGGGTGTACAAAAACCTTAAAATGTGTATAATGGATAAAGTCGAAACAAAAAAGCTTCATCCTTTCGGTAGAAAAACTCCAAAAAAACTTCTTGACTTTAACTGATATTCATAGTATTATAGTTAAGTCGCCTGATGAAGCGCCCGTAGCTCAATTGGATAGAGCGTTTGACTACGGATCAAAAGGTTAGGGGTTCGACTCCTCTCGGGCGCGCCATATATTCGCAATGCGGGTGTAGTTTAGTGGTAAAACCTCAGCCTTCCAAGCTGATGTCGTGAGTTCGATTCTCATCACCCGCTCCAATTTTAGAATGATCTTTGAAAACTAAACAAGACAAAACGTACCTGTTAATTCATTTTTTATAAATCGCACAGCGATGTGCGTAGTCAGTCAAACTACTTTATCGGAGAGTTTGATCCTGGCTCAGGACGAACGCTGGCGGCGTGCCTAATACATGCAAGTCGAGCGGACAGATGGGAGCTTGCTCCCTGATGTTAGCGGCGGACGGGTGAGTAACACGTGGGTAACCTGCCTGTAAGACTGGGATAACTCCGGGAAACCGGGGCTAATACCGGATGCTTGATTGAACCGCATGGTTCAATTATAAAAGGTGGCTTTTAGCTACCACTTACAAATGGACCCGCGGCGCATTAGCTAGTTGGTGAGGTAACGGCTCACCAAGGCAACGATGCGTAGCCGACCTGAGAGGGTGATCGGCCACACTGGGACTGAGACACGGCCCAGACTCCTACGGGAGGCAGCAGTAGGGAATCTTCCGCAATGGACGAAAGTCTGACGGAGCAACGCCGCGTGAGTGATGAAGGTTTTCGGATCGTAAAACTCTGTTGTTAGGGAAGAACAAGTACCGTTCGAATAGGGCGGTACCTTGACGGTACCTAACCAGAAAGCCACGGCTAACTACGTGCCAGCAGCCGCGGTAATACGTAGGTGGCAAGCGTTGTCCGGAATTATTGGGCGTAAAGCGCGCGCAGGCGGTTTCTTAAGTCTGATGTGAAAGCCCCCGGCTCAACCGGGGAGGGTCATTGGAAACTGGGGAACTTGAGTGCAGAAGAGGAGAGTGGAATTCCACGTGTAGCGGTGAAATGCGTAGAGATGTGGAGGAACACCAGTGGCGAAGGCGACTCTCTGGTCTGTAACTGACGCTGAGGCGCGAAAGCGTGGGGAGCGAACAGGATTAGATACCCTGGTAGTCCACGCCGTAAACGATGAGTGCTAAGTGTTAGAGGGTTTCCGCCCTTTAGTGCTGCAGCAAACGCATTAAGCACTCCGCCTGGGGAGTACGGTCGCAAGACTGAAACTCAAAGGAATTGACGGGGGCCCGCACAAGCGGTGGAGCATGTGGTTTAATTCGAAGCAACGCGAAGAACCTTACCAGGTCTTGACATCCTCTGACAACCCTAGAGATAGGGCTTCCCCTTCGGGGGCAGAGTGACAGGTGGTGCATGGTTGTCGTCAGCTCGTGTCGTGAGATGTTGGGTTAAGTCCCGCAACGAGCGCAACCCTTGATCTTAGTTGCCAGCATTCAGTTGGGCACTCTAAGGTGACTGCCGGTGACAAACCGGAGGAAGGTGGGGATGACGTCAAATCATCATGCCCCTTATGACCTGGGCTACACACGTGCTACAATGGGCAGAACAAAGGGCAGCGAAGCCGCGAGGCTAAGCCAATCCCACAAATCTGTTCTCAGTTCGGATCGCAGTCTGCAACTCGACTGCGTGAAGCTGGAATCGCTAGTAATCGCGGATCAGCATGCCGCGGTGAATACGTTCCCGGGCCTTGTACACACCGCCCGTCACACCACGAGAGTTTGTAACACCCGAAGTCGGTGAGGTAACCTTTTGGAGCCAGCCGCCGAAGGTGGGACAGATGATTGGGGTGAAGTCGTAACAAGGTAGCCGTATCGGAAGGTGCGGCTGGATCACCTCCTTTCTAAGGATATTATACGGAATATAAGACCTTGCGGTCTTATAGACAGGTGCGTTTAGATCTTGTTTAGTTTTGAAGGATCATTCCTTCAGACATAGGAGCACCTGCTAAATGCGCCACATCCTGTGGCAACGCATGTGTTAGCACATCCTATGCGTTGTTCTTTGAAAACTAGATAACAGTAGACATCACATTCAATTAGTAAGCAAGATATCACGTAGTGATTCTTTTTAACGGTTAAGTTAGAAAGGGCGCACGGTGGATGCCTTGGCACTAGGAGCCGATGAAGGACGGGACGAACACCGATATGCTTCGGGGAGCTGTAAGCAAGCTTTGATCCGGAGATTTCCGAATGGGGAAACCCACTGCTCGTAATGGAGCAGTATCCATATCTGAATTCATAGGATATGAGAAGGCAGACCCGGGGAACTGAAACATCTAAGTACCCGGAGGAAGAGAAAGCAAATGCGATTCCCTGAGTAGCGGCGAGCGAAACGGGAACAGCCCAAACCAAGAGGCTTGCCTCTTGGGGTTGTAGGACACTCTGTACGGAGTTACAAAGGAACGAGGTAGATGAAGAGGTCTGGAAAGGCCCGCCATAGGAGGTAACAGCCCTGTAGTCAAAACTTCGTTCTCTCCTGAGTGGATCCTGAGTACGGCGGAACACGTGAAATTCCGTCGGAATCCGGGAGGACCATCTCCCAAGGCTAAATACTCCCTAGTGACCGATAGTGAACCAGTACCGTGAGGGAAAGGTGAAAAGCACCCCGGAAGGGGAGTGAAAGAGATCCTGAAACCGTGTGCCTACAAGTAGTCAGAGCCCGTTAACGGGTGATGGCGTGCCTTTTGTAGAATGAACCGGCGAGTTACGATCCCGTGCAAGGTTAAGTTTGAAAAGACGGAGCCGCAGCGAAAGCGAGTCTGAATAGGGCGCATGAGTACGTGGTCGTAGACCCGAAACCAGGTGATCTACCCATGTCCAGGGTGAAGTTCAGGTAACACTGAATGGAGGCCCGAACCCACGCACGTTGAAAAGTGCGGGGATGAGGTGTGGGTAGGGGTGAAATGCCAATCGAACCTGGAGATAGCTGGTTCTCTCCGAAATAGCTTTAGGGCTAGCCTCAAGGTAAGAGTCTTGGAGGTAGAGCACTGATTGGACTAGGGGCCCCTACCGGGTTACCGAATTCAGTCAAACTCCGAATGCCAAAGACTTATCCTTGGGAGTCAGACTGCGAGTGATAAGATCCGTAGTCGAAAGGGAAACAGCCCAGACCGCCAGCTAAGGTCCCAAAGTATACGTTAAGTGGAAAAGGATGTGGAGTTGCTTAGACAACCAGGATGTTGGCTTAGAAGCAGCCACCATTTAAAGAGTGCGTAATAGCTCACTGGTCGAGTGACTCTGCGCCGAAAATGTACCGGGGCTAAACGTATCACCGAAGCTGCGGACTGTTCTTACGAACAGTGGTAGGAGAGCGTTCTAAGGGCTGTGAAGCGAGACCGGAAGGACTCGTGGAGCGCTTAGAAGTGAGAATGCCGGTATGAGTAGCGAAAGAGGGGTGAGAATCCCCTCCACCGAATGCCTAAGGTTTCCTGAGGAAGGCTCGTCCGCTCAGGGTTAGTCGGGACCTAAGCCGAGGCCGAAAGGCGTAGGCGATGGACAACAGGTTGATATTCCTGTACCACCTCCTCACCATTTGAGCAATGGGGGGACGCAGGAGGATAGGGTAAGCGCGGTATTGGATATCCGCGTCCAAGCAGTTAGGCTGGGAAATAGGCAAATCCGTTTCCCGTAAGGCTGAGCTGTGATGGCGAGCGAAATATAGTAGCGAAGTTCCTGATTCCACACTGCCAAGAAAAGCCTCTAGCGAGGTGAGAGGTGCCCGTACCGCAAACCGACACAGGTAGGCGAGGAGAGAATCCTAAGGTGATCGAGAGAACTCTCGTTAAGGAACTCGGCAAAATGACCCCGTAACTTCGGGAGAAGGGGTGCTCTGTTAGGGTGCAAGCCCGAGAGAGCCGCAGTGAATAGGCCCAGGCGACTGTTTAGCAAAAACACAGGTCTCTGCGAAGCCGTAAGGCGAAGTATAGGGGCTGACGCCTGCCCGGTGCTGGAAGGTTAAGAGGAGCGCTTAGCGTAAGCGAAGGTGCGAATTGAAGCCCCAGTAAACGGCGGCCGTAACTATAACGGTCCTAAGGTAGCGAAATTCCTTGTCGGGTAAGTTCCGACCCGCACGAAAGGCGCAACGATCTGGGCACTGTCTCAACGAGAGACTCGGTGAAATTATAGTACCTGTGAAGATGCAGGTTACCCGCGACAGGACGGAAAGACCCCGTGGAGCTTTACTGCAGCCTGATATTGAATGTTGGTACAGCTTGTACAGGATAGGTAGGAGCCTTGGAAACCGGAGCGCCAGCTTCGGTGGAGGCATCGGTGGGATACTACCCTGGCTGTATTGACCTTCTAACCCGCCGCCCTTATCGGGCG
This sequence comes from Bacillus sp. PK6-026, assembly GCF_054161455.1. Lineage (NCBI taxonomy): Bacteria > Bacillati > Bacillota > Bacilli > Caryophanales > Bacillaceae > Bacillus > Bacillus sp. PK6-026. The sequence continues at coordinate 634,821 of NZ_CP096418.1, forward strand.
GGGAGACAGTGTCAGGTGGGCAGTTTGACTGGGGCGGTCGCCTCCTAAAAGGTAACGGAGGCGCCCAAAGGTTCCCTCAGAATGGTTGGAAATCATTCGCAGAGTGTAAAGGCACAAGGGAGCTTGACTGCGAGACCTACAAGTCGAGCAGGGACGAAAGTCGGGCTTAGTGATCCGGTGGTTCCGCATGGAAGGGCCATCGCTCAACGGATAAAAGCTACCCCGGGGATAACAGGCTTATCTCCCCCAAGAGTCCACATCGACGGGGAGGTTTGGCACCTCGATGTCGGCTCATCGCATCCTGGGGCTGTAGTCGGTCCCAAGGGTTGGGCTGTTCGCCCATTAAAGCGGTACGCGAGCTGGGTTCAGAACGTCGTGAGACAGTTCGGTCCCTATCCGTCGCGGGCGCAGGAAATTTGAGAGGAGCTGTCCTTAGTACGAGAGGACCGGGATGGACGCACCGCTGGTGTACCAGTTGTTCTGCCAAGGGCATCGCTGGGTAGCTATGTGCGGACGGGATAAGTGCTGAAAGCATCTAAGCATGAAGCCCCCCTCAAGATGAGATTTCCCATTCCGCAAGGAAGTAAGATCCCTGAAAGATGATCAGGTTGATAGGTCTGAGGTGGAAGTGTGGCGACACATGGAGCTGACAGATACTAATCGATCGAGGACTTAACCTAAATATTTGTGAATGTCTGACCGTTATCTAGTTTTGAGAGAATGCTCTCAGAAAGCCAAAGGCAAGGAAACTCGGCTAAAGGCCCTCACATCCTGTGAGGAACGCTCAGTACCTTCGTCCTGAAGGCAAATAGTTTGGTGGCGATAGCGAAGAGGTCACACCCGTTCCCATGCCGAACACGGAAGTTAAGCTCTTCAGCGCCGATGGTAGTTGGGGGATTCCCCCTGTGAGAGTAGGACGCCGCCAAGCTGTTTATATTATCGCGGGGTGGAGCAGTTCGGTAGCTCGTCGGGCTCATAACCCGAAGGTCGCAGGTTCAAATCCTGCCCCCGCAACCAAATCTAATTTCCATACAAAGAAAATAAATAAAAAGTGGTCCGGTAGTTCAGTTGGTTAGAATGCCTGCCTGTCACGCAGGAGGTCGCGGGTTCGAGTCCCGTCCGGACCGCCATGTTGTACACAAACGAAATCTTTGAGGTTTTCGTTTTTTTTTATGTCTTCTTTCAGGTCTATGCTGAAAACTTGGCTTCATCGGCGTTTTTCACAATGTTTGCCGAGTTTCTTTATTTCTTGGATAATTGGTGAGAATTCGATAAACTAATGATAGTGTTTTGATTGGTTGCAACAGCAAAGGAGCAAATGATCTTATGGACGAATTTGAATTGATTCAAAGGATTACGCCCCGTTCGCTTTTTCACCGAGAAATAGAGATCGGTATTGGGGACGATGCCGCTGTTTATCATACAAAGAACGGTTATCAGGAGATTGTTGCGGTCGATACGATGGTCGACGGTATTCATTTTTTATCATCCCATTCATCGCCTGCCGATATCGGATATAAAGCATTGGCTGTGAATATTAGTGATATTGCCGCGATGGGAGGCAGCCCCAAGTATTATCTTGTGTCCATTGCTGTTCCTTCCGGCTGGCACGCGGTGGATATTGAAGCCATGTATGAAGAAATGAATAAACTGGCGACACTATATCAAATGGACTTAATCGGCGGTGACACCGTATCTGCCAACGGGCCGCTCGTTTTGACCGTAACAGTAATCGGCGAGATTGAAAAGGGCAGAACTTGTTTAAGAAGCCATGCCGAACCCGGGGATGTCGTTTTTGTGACGGGAGAACTTGGCTCATCTGCTGCCGGTCTGGCTTTTATATTGGGCCAAGCAGAGATGAAAGACGAGAAGCAGTCTCAATATTTTATAGAGCGGCACAAGAGGCCTTTGCCGAGGGTTGAGGCAGGTTTGCTCTGTTCAGGCTATCATCATGTGGCACTTAATGATATCAGCGACGGGCTTGCCAGCGAATTAAATGAAATTGCCGAAGCGAGCCGTGTTTCCATTGACATATATAAAGAGATGATTCCGGTCCATTCGGATTTACATACACTGCACACAAAATGGGAAGAGTGGGTCCTTTTCGGCGGCGAGGATTTTGAACTCGTCGGTACGATTTCTAATGATCAATGGGAACGTTTTAGTCAGGAATGCTCTGAACGTCATGTGCCGGTTTATCAAATCGGCCGCGTCACACAACAAGGGCAGGCGGACGTGTTTTATCATAATGGACAGGACCGCGTTCTTCTCGAAAAAAAAGGATATAACCATTTTAAATAAGACAGGTGACAAGTAAAGTGAAAACGTTAGAGTGGAAAACGACAGAGCCTGAAGAGACGAAAAACATTGCCAGACTGGCAGCAAAGTATGTTCTGCCCGGTGATGTCATCACATTGGAGGGCGACCTTGGAGCAGGCAAAACGACTTTTACAAAAGGATTTGCCGAAGGGCTCGGAATCAAGCGGGTTGTCAGCAGCCCGACTTTTACCATTATCAAAGAATACCGGGACGGCTCTCTTCCGCTGTTTCATATGGATGTTTACAGAATGGAAGATGAAACGGAAGATCTCGGATTAGATGAATATTTTGAGGGAGACGGCGTCTGCCTTGTGGAATGGGCGCATTTGATTGAGGAGCAGCTTCCGAAAGAGCGCCTAGAGGTGGTCATTAAGCGGCTTGGCGATGATGAACGAAAGCTGACCTTTACCCCTAAAGGCAGCCGCTACGAAAATCTTTGCGAGGAGATCAGCAAACATGACGATACTTGCGATTGATACATCCAATTTAACGCTCGGCGTGGCATTAGTTAAAGACGGAAAAGTGATAGCCGAGCATATATCCCACTTAAAGAAAAACCATTCAGTCAGAGCTATGCCGGCGATCGACGAACTCCTTAAAGAGTGCGGTTTAGAGCCGAATGACCTGACCCAAATTGCAGTTGCCAAAGGTCCGGGTTCATATACAGGCGTGCGGATCGGTGTTACGATTGCAAAAACGCTTGCATGGTCATTAAATATTCCGATTAAAACCGTTTCAAGCCTTGAAGTGCTGGCGGCAAACGGCCGTTTTTTCCAAGGCTTGATTTGTCCGTTGTTTGATGCCAGACGCGGTCAGGTTTATACGGGACTATACCAGTATAGGGACGGCAAACTGCATGGCTTGGAAGAGGACCAAAACATTCTGCTTGAGGATTGGCTTAAAAAACTGAAAGCCATGGATCAGCAAGTCCTTTTCATAGGAAGTGACACAGAGATTCATCAGGAGATGATCGAACAGATTCTCGGTGAACAAGCGGTCATTGCTGGCCCTGCCCTGCAGCTTCCACGACCTTCAGAATTGGCTTTAATCGGAGAACTTAAAGAGGCCGAGCCTGTGCACAGCGTTGTTCCAAACTATATTCGTCTGGCCGAAGCCGAGGCCGTCTGGCTTGAAAAACAAAAGTAAACGGGTGAAGCCATGAACACGCAAATGGTCATACGCGATATGAATCCAAAAGATTTGGACCAGGTTTTTGAAATTGAAAAAAGCTCTTTTTCTTCTCCGTGGAAAAAAGAATCTTTTCATCATGAGCTTTTTCACAATATGTATGCTCATTACCTCGTTCTCGAAGTTGAGGAGCAAGTTGTCGGCTACTGCGGGATTTGGATCGTCATGGATGATGCCCAGATCACCAACATTGCCGTTTCACCTGCATATCGGGGCCGCCGTTTAGGAGAAGCTCTTTTGAAAGCCGCGATGAAGCTTTGCCGGATGAAAAAGGCGGTTCAGCTTTCTTTAGAGGTAAGGGTATCGAATCATATTGCACAAAGCTTATATAAAAAGCTCGGCTTTGAGCCGGGAGGAATTCGTAAAAATTATTATACCGATAATGGGGAAGATGCATTATTAATGTGGGTGAGACTAAATGAATCATAAAAAAGATCTGTATGTATTAGGAATCGAAACAAGCTGTGATGAGACGGCCGCCGCGATTGTCAAAAACGGAACGGATATCATTTCAAATGTCGTAGCGTCGCAAATCGAAAGTCATAAACGGTTTGGCGGCGTTGTTCCCGAGATCGCATCAAGGCATCACGTGGAACAGATGACGATCGTGCTTGAGGAAGCCTTTGCACAAGCGGACATGACATTTGATGACATTGATGCCATCGCAGTAACGGAAGGACCGGGGCTTGTCGGCGCTTTATTGATCGGCGTGAATGCCGCGAAAGCGCTCAGTTTTGCCCGGGGCATACCGCTCGTAGGCGTCCATCACATTGCCGGTCACATCTATGCCAACAGACTTGTTCAGGACATTCAATTTCCGGCGATTGCCCTTGTCGTCTCAGGCGGCCACACCGAACTCGTGTATATGAAAGAGCACGGCTCATTTGAAGTCATCGGAGAGACGCTCGACGATGCGGCAGGTGAAGCCTATGACAAAGTGGCGAGAACGATGGGGCTTCCTTATCCGGGAGGACCTCACATTGACAAACTTGCGCAAAAAGGCGAGGCAAATGTGCCGCTGCCGCGCGCATGGCTTGAAGAAGGCTCTTATCATTTCAGCTTCAGCGGATTGAAATCTGCAGTCATCAACACGCTTCACAACGCTTCACAAAAAGGTGAAACGATAGCTCCGGAAGATTTGTCAGCCAGCTTTCAGGAAAGCGTCATTGATGTCCTCGTCACAAAAACGGAACGCGCTGCGAAAGCTTATGGCGTCAAACAGGTGCTGCTTGCCGGAGGAGTTGCTGCAAACAAAGGGTTGAGAGCGGCGCTTGAAAAAACGTTCAGCAGCCATCCGGAGATTGAGCTTTTGATCCCGCCGCTTTCGCTGTGTACGGACAATGCCGCGATGATTGCCGCCGCAGGTACGGTTGCTTTTGAAAAAGGAATCAGAGGAAAATATGATATGAACGGTCAGCCTGGCTTAGATCTGACGTCTTATTAAAACCTCACGCTCTGTGAGGTTTTTTTGCCCGGGAATAGTTATTAACAGGTTATTAACATATATCCACAGTCTTGTGTATAATGTTAAAAACCTTAATTTACAGACCTTTTTTACCTGTTAATAATGTGTATAAATATTATATTTTTTGTGGATATTGTGGGTAAATCGCTTTCTTTCTTTTAAATAAAGGATTTTAATTGTGGACAAAAAAACCGCTCCGGCTTGGAGCGGTTCATCCTTTATTCATTTGTAGAGAGTGTTTCCCATTCTGTTAACAGTTGTTCAAGCTCCTCATTTAGCCGTTCATTTTCAGAGTGGATTTCCTGGACCTTCTCATGGTCTTGGAAGACGGCGGGGTCACACAGGAGCTCTTCATTTTTTTCGATCTGTTCTTCAATGTCCGTAATTCTTGTTTCGATTTCTTCAATCCTGCGCTGCCGCTGGCGTTCTTTTCTTTTCAGCTCTTTTTCTTCTTCATAGCTCTTTTTTGCGCCAGGTTTTTCGGAAGCGTTTTTCTGATGCTCTTCCGTCTGTTTTTCTAGTTCTTTCAGTTCAAGCTGCTGCGCTTTTTTTTCTGTGTAATAATCGTAGTCGCCTAAATATTCTTCTGCTTTGTCGCGGGAAAGCTCCAGTACTTTTGTCGCGATCCGGTTGATAAAATAGCGGTCATGGGACACAAATAATATCGTTCCCGGGTAATCGATCAAAGCGTTCTCCAAGACTTCCTTGCTGTCCAGGTCGAGATGGTTTGTCGGCTCATCAAGAATAAGGAAGTTCGCTTTTTGGAGCATCAGCTTGGCGAGGGCAAGCCTTGCTTTTTCGCCGCCGCTTAACGCGTGTACAGGTTTTAATACGTCTTCTCCCGAAAACAGGAAGTTGCCGAGGCAGGTCCGGATATCCTTTTCATTCATTTCCGGATAATCGTCCCAAAGCTCGTCAAGCACGCGTTTTGACGACGTCAATTCAGCCTGTTCCTGGTCATAGTAGCCGATTGAGACATGGGAGCCTGTCGCGATTGTTCCCGATACCGGCTGCAGCTTTTGAATCAATGCTTTTAAAAGGGTTGACTTGCCGATTCCGTTCGGTCCGACCAGTGCAACGCTTTCCCCGCGGGTGATGTGAAAGTTCAATGAACGGAGAAGCGGGGGCTGCTCCTGATAGCTTACTGTCAAGTCTTCCACCCGCAGTACATCGTTTCCGCTTTGCCTTGTAATTTCAAAGCGGAAAGACGCCGACTTTTCATCTCCGAGCGGTTTGTCCATGATCTCCATCCGTTCAAGCTGCTTTCGTCTGCTCTGCGCCCGTTTCGTCGTCGAAGCTCTAGCCAGATTCCGGTCGACGAACTCCTGCAGCTTGGCGATTTCGTCCTGCTGCTTTTCATAAAGCTTTGTTTCCTTTTCCAGCTGTTCGGCTTTTAATTGGAGATAAGAGCTGTAGTTCCCGGTATATTTTTTGCTTTGGGACCGGCTGATCTCGTAAACTTGGGTAACCACTTTGTCAAGAAAGTACCTGTCATGGGAAACGATTAAAATCGCTCCGCTGTAATTTTGCAAATATTGTTCAAGCCATGTCAGGGTATCGATATCCAAGTGGTTTGTCGGTTCGTCCAAAATGAGGAGGTCGGGTTTTGTCAAAAGCATTTTTCCGAGGGCAAGTCTTGTTTTTTGACCTCCGCTTAAGTCCTGGACGCGGACGGAGTCGTCAAATCCCGCAAAGCCGAGCCCGTGCATGACGGATCTGACCTCTGCCTCATATTGGTAGCCGCCTTTGTCCTTGAACTCCTGCTGAAGCCTGTCATACGTCTTCATCAATGATTCAAGCATGTCCGGTCCGGCCTGCGCCATCTTTTCCTCGATCGCGCGCATTTCTTTTTCCATTTTTTTTAGAAAATCAAATACCGACAGCAATTCCTCTTTGAGCGTCAGCTTGGAATCGAGGCCGGAATGCTGGTCAAGGTAGCCCATCGTCAAATCTTTCGGCTTGATGATGTCCCCCTTTTCATATGAAAGTTTTCCTGCGATAATCTTTAGAAGAGTCGATTTTCCGGCGCCGTTGCGTCCGACGATCGCAATCCGGTCCCGAGATCTGACTTCGAGTTTTATATTCGTTAAAATCGTATCGGCTCCAAACGATTTTGAAAGTTGGTTCACTTGTAAAATCATCATGATCTTTCACCTCTTGTCTGCTATTTTAAGTGTAGCCTATCACTGCGCAGTCAGCAAACAATTAAGTGAAGTCTGGAAGATTTTAGCCAAAGAAAAAGACAGAATGAAAAAAATAGTGTATGATCGTTATAAGGAGAGTTCAGAACATGAATGAGTTTACACATTTTAATGAACAAGGCAGAGCCAAGATGGTTGATATAAGCGAAAAGGAAGCTTCAGTACGCACAGCTGCGGCTGTTTCAAGCGTGTCTATGAATCGAACAGTACATGAAAAAATCAAAAACCGGGAAATCGGAAAGGGCGATGTATTGGCGGTGGCGCAAGTGGCCGGAATCATGGCCGCAAAACAGACATCCGCCATCATCCCGATGTGCCATCCGATCGCTCTGAAAGGAGTCGACATCGCCTTTCGCTGGGAGGAGAAAGAACAGAAGAGCATCCTGCATATTCAATCTAAAGTGAAGACCAAAGGGAGCACAGGTGTGGAAATGGAAGCGTTAACTTCGGCCTCCGTATGTGCGCTGACCGTATATGACATGTGCAAAGCGGCGGATAAGGGAATGGTGATAGGACCGACCTTTCTTCTCGAAAAGACAGGTGGGAAAAACGGTGACTATAAAAGGGAAAAAGCTGATGTAGACATGGAGGATTAGTTTATGAACATGGATCATTCAAAAATTCCGCAAGCGACAGCGAAACGGTTGCCATTATATTATCGTTTTTTAAAAAACCTTCATGCATCCGGAAAACAGCGTGTATCTTCCGCTGAGCTGAGCGATGCCGTCAAAGTCGATTCTGCGACCATCCGCAGGGACTTCTCGTACTTCGGCGCGCTCGGAAAAAAAGGATACGGCTACAATGTCAATTATTTGCTGTCCTTTTTCAGAAAGACGCTTGATCAGGATGAAATGACGAACGTAACGCTCATTGGCGTGGGGAATTTGGGGACAGCCTTTCTCCATTACAATTTTATCAAAAATAATAATACAAAAATCGCCATGGCGTTTGACATCAATGAGGAAAAAATCGGAACCGAGGTCGGCGGTGTTCCCGTCTATGATCTGAATAGACTTGAAGAGCATATGACGGATGATATCCCCGTCGCCATTTTGACGGTACCGGCTCAAGCCGCACAGTCGATTACAGACAGGCTGGTGGCGCTTGGCATTAAAGGCATTCTTAATTTCACGCCGGCCCGCTTGAATGTGCCGGAACACATTCGCATTCATCATATAGATTTGGCGGTTGAACTTCAGTCGCTGGTGTATTTCATGAAACATTATTCAATGCAGGAAAAGTAAAACGGAAAACGAAAAATAAAGGAAAGGGGGCAGGCTTTATGCCAATCGGTCCTGGAAGCTTTATTTTAATTGTCGTGGTGGCGCTTTTGATATTCGGCCCGAAAAAACTTCCCGAGCTGGGAAGAGCGGCGGGAAACACGCTGAGGGAGTTTAAGAATGCGACAAAAGGTTTGGCTGACGACGATTCCGATAAAAAGAAAGAAGATCAGTAGGATAGGATGACATTTATGAAGGAAAGAGAAATGTCGCTGATAGAACATATCACAGAACTACGCAGACGGCTTGTGATCACTTTTTTCTTTTTTGTTTTATTTGTTGTGGCAGGCTTTTTATTGGCAAAGCCGCTGATTATCTATCTGCAGCAGACGGATGAAGCAAAGCTGCTGACGCTCAACGCGTTCAAGCTGACCGATCCTTTATTTGTGTACGTGCAGTTCGCGTTCATCATCGGCGCCGTCTTGACTTCGCCGCTTGTTTTATACCAGCTGTGGGCTTTCATTAGCCCGGGGCTGTATGAAAAGGAACGAAAAGTGACGCTCAGCTATATTCCGATATCGATTATTCTTTTTTTAGGCGGCATTGCCTTTTCTTACTTTATTTTATTTCCGTTTGTCGTGGACTTTATGACGAGAGTCTCAGATGATCTGAATGTCAACCAGGTCATCGGAATACACGAATATTTTCAGTTTCTGCTTCAGTTGACGCTTCCTTTTGGCTTATTGTTTCAGATGCCTGTGGTCATCATGTTTATCACAAGGCTCGGCCTCGTGACGCCGATGTTTTTGGCGAAAATCAGAAAATACGCATATTTTGTGTTGTTCGTCATCGCGGCCCTCATTACACCGCCTGAGCTTTTGTCGCATTTAATGGTCTCAGTGCCATTGCTCATTCTTTATGAAATCAGTATCGTGATTTCAAGAATATCCTACAGGCAGGCGCAAAAAACAATGATTCAAGAGGAAAATCAAGCGTTTTTGAACGACCATACTAAATAAGAGCCATTCTTTTTCAGAATGGCTCTTTTCCTTCACAAAAAAGGCTATTGATCTTTTCGTTTCATCTTGCCGGCCAGGGCGAACATTTTAAAGGAAATGCTGATATTATAGGCTGCGAAAAGCATCAGCAGGATCGTGTAAAAAGACCACATGCTTCCGGGCGAGGTTGCCGCCAGATATGTAAACAGCACACCCGTTAATAAATAAATCGCTCCCCAGAATTTAGGGCTTCTCATCATAGAAATCCTCCAATAATCATTTGCATTTTCTCGACGTGTTTCAAATATTCTTCAATAGGCTCCCGGAATGTCTGCAGTAAGACGACGAGCGTATTCATGGCGACATGGGCGAAAATAGGCACGATAATCCGGTTGGTTCTGACATATAAAAAGGAGAATGTGAATCCCATTGCTGTATAAATGAGCAGATGGCTGAAATCCAAATGGACGACCGAGAAGAGCACCGAACTGAACAAAGCGGCAATGAAAAAATTCGTTTTCTCATAGATTGCACCGAAAATGATCTTTCTGAAAATGATTTCTTCAAGAATCGGTCCGAATACAGAAGAGACAAACACCATCAGCGGCAATGCGGTGATGATTTCCATGATCCGCTGCGTATTTTCCGATTCCGGGTTGACCCCGAACAAGTACATTTCGATCGAAGCGGCAATTGACTGCGAAAACAAAGCGAGAAAAACGCCGGCTACCGCCCATCCGATTGACGCTCCAACCGATGCTTTCGGGCGGTTGCGAAGCGTCGTCTTCGGCACCGTCCGCAAAATCAGCAGCACGATAACGAGACAGAGGGTAAACGCGATGACAGACCAGACGCCTGTCAATGTAAGCTGGGCTTCAGCCTTTGGCTGTCCTTTGCCCACTCCCAAAAAGTAAAGAAGAGGCAAGCCGACAGCGGCCGACAATTGCATGAGAACGTATGCCAATATAATAAACCAGTATTGTTTTCTCAAGCTTTATGTACTCCTTTTCTAAAAATCTAATTCAGACTATGTTTATTGTAACACACTCTTTTTAAATTATAGGATGATAAGGACATGCGGAGAAATGTAAGCGCAAAAAAATTTGACCTTATCACTTGAAATTGCCTGGGAGATTCTTTATTATAAGAATTGTGTTAGCACTCACCGAGTGCGAGTGCTAAAATTACATATGAAAATATTGAGGAGGTTGTTTCATTGTTAAAGCCATTAGGTGATCGCGTTGTCATTGAGCTCGTTGAGTCTGAAGAAAAAACTGCCAGCGGAATCGTACTTCCTGACTCCGCAAAAGAAAAACCACAAGAGGGTAAAGTGGTTGCAGCCGGTTCAGGCCGTGTGTTAGAGAGCGGAGAGCGCGTTGCATTAGAAGTGAAAACAGGCGACCGCATCATCTTCTCAAAATATGCAGGTACCGAAGTGAAATATGAAGGTACTGACTACTTAATCTTGCGTGAAAGCGACATTTTAGCTGTTATCGGCTAAGTCATAAATAAAAACGAGACAATTATATAGGAGGTTCGAATAACATGGCAAAAGATATTAAGTTTAGCGAAGAAGCCCGCCGTTCAATGCTGCGCGGTGTAGATGCATTGGCGGATGCTGTAAAGGTAACTTTGGGACCTAAAGGACGCAACGTCGTTCTTGAGAAAAAATTCGGTTCTCCATTAATCACAAACGACGGTGTTACCATCGCGAAAGAAATCGAGCTTGAAGACGCGTTCGAAAACATGGGCGCAAAGCTTGTTGCTGAAGTTGCGAGCAAAACAAACGATGTTGCCGGTGACGGTACAACAACAGCGACAGTTCTAGCTCAAGCGATGATTCGCGAAGGTCTTAAAAACGTAACTGCCGGCGCTAACCCTGTAGGCGTGCGCAAAGGTATCGAGCAGGCTGTGGCTGTAGCGGTTGAAAGCCTGAAAGAAATCTCCAAACCAATCGAAGGCAAAGAATCAATCGCACAAGTTGCTTCAATCTCCGCTGCTGACGAAGAAGTCGGAAGCCTGATCGCTGAAGCGATGGAGCGCGTCGGCAACGACGGTGTCATCACGATCGAAGAATCAAAAGGATTCACAACAGAGCTTGAAGTGGTTGAAGGTATGCAGTTTGACCGCGGATATGCGTCTCCTTACATGGTGACAGATTCCGATAAGATGGAAGCGGTTCTTGAGAACCCGTACATCTTAGTAACAGACAAAAAAATCACAAACATTCAAGAAATCCTGCCGGTGCTTGAGCAAGTTGTTCAGCAAGGCAAACCGTTGCTTCTGATTGCTGAAGACGTTGAAGGTGAAGCTCTTGCAACATTGGTTGTCAACAAGCTTCGCGGAACATTCAACGCAGTGGCTGTTAAAGCGCCTGGATTCGGAGACCGCCGCAAAGCGATGCTCGAAGACATCTCGATCCTGACAGGTGCCGAAGTGATCACAGAAGATTTAGGTCTTGACCTTAAATCAACTCAAATCAACCAATTGGGACGCGCTTCTAAAGTTGTTGTGACAAAAGAAAACACAACAATCGTTGAAGGTGCGGGAGATACAGAGCAAATCGCGGCACGCGTCAACCAAATCCGCGCTCAAGTTGAAGAAACAACTTCTGAGTTCGATAAAGAAAAATTACAAGAGCGCCTAGCTAAGCTTGCAGGCGGCGTAGCTGTCATCAAAGTCGGCGCTGCGACTGAAACAGAATTGAAAGAACGCAAGCTTCGCATCGAAGACGCCCTGAACTCTACTCGCGCTGCGGTAGAAGAAGGAATCGTATCAGGCGGTGGTACAGCTCTTGTCAATGTTTACAATAAAGTAGCTGCCCTTGAAGCTGAAGGCGACGAACTGACTGGTATCAACATCGTTCTTCGCGCTCTTGAAGAACCAATCCGTCAAATCGCGCACAATGCGGGTCTTGAAGGATCTGTCATCGTTGAGCGCCTGAAAGGCGAAGCTATTGGTGTAGGCTACAACGCTGCAACAGGCGAATGGGTGAACATGATCGACAAAGGTATCGTTGACCCTACAAAAGTAACACGCTCAGCTCTGCAAAACGCAGCATCTGTAGCGGCTATGTTCCTGACAACTGAAGCAGTTGTTGCCGACAAGCCTGAAGAAAACAAAGGCGGCGCAGGAATGCCTGACATGGGCGGCATGGGTGGTATGGGCGGCATGATGTAAAGCCCACTTAAAACCCCTTGAAAATCAAGGGGTTTTTTGTTTTGTTCATTAAATTGGTCACGAAATGGTCACATCCATCATGAGGATTGGATTTTCATCGATAAATCATTTACAAATGAATTGAATTGTTGAGAAGTTTTTTCCTTACTTTTTCTGGTGGTATGCAGATAAACTTTTCTTGTCACTTCGTCTTTTTCGTGGCCTAAAATTTTCTGGATTTCTTCTAAAGGAACACCGGCTTCGGCTGCAAGGGATGTAAAGGTGTGACGGAAAGTATGTTGAGTGATTTTTTTGTTCAGGTACATTCGTTTTAAAATTCTTCTCATTCTCGTATCCATTTTCTTTATGTTTTCAGGATTACCATCCGGACGGGAAAAAATGAAATCATCATCGCTATATTTTCGCCCGTTGGCATATGCTATCTTTGCCTATTTAAATTTAAGCCTTTTTAAGAGCGCCACTAAAATCGGAAAGCGGGTACTTCTCTTACAGTTGCTGGCGTTAGGATGCAATAAATTTTAATCAGATGCTTTGTTGTTGGGCAATACAATGTCTTGTAACTTTTAAATTCGAGCATTGCTTAAAAAGGCATGTAGTCCACCTTGATAAGAATATAGTTCTGTTTTTAGTGTTAAAGAAAAGCCCTAAAAAGGGCAATTTTTAATTATTGACTTCAATTGTATGTTTTACATCTTTTCCGAGACTATCAGCTTTATCATCTATTGGAGCATCGACCCGAATTTCGATTGATTTCAAGTCTTTAACAGATGAATTTTTCAAGATGTAAACATTATGGCCTTTATTTTTAACTTTACCTAAATACTCACCTTCGATATGTTCAGAAAGTAATACCTCGGGTTCAAGCTGTTCCTTAGTATCAGTTATGATTTTCGCTTGCCCTAAAAAAAAGCTTACGTCTTTATCAGAAGTATTTTCGCCTTCCATTTCAATTGTTATTGCGTTGATTTTATCTCCGACCTTCGCATCAAGAAGCGAGGCGGTTTCTTCGTTTTTTGGCTCCAATTCCTTTAATTGAATGGCACTGATCTCATATTTCATAGGGCCGGTTGAGCCTTTAATATTTACATTTTTATTAGTGAAGACGGTTGTTGCTTTCATGTCCCCGTCTTCCTGAACATCTTTATTTTCTTTTTTACTATCAGATTTTTTGTTCTCGCTTGCTGTTGTTTCTTTTTTGTTATCATCTTTTTTTGCGGTGTCTGTAGCACCACAAGCCCCTAAAATAATCCCCAAACAGAGCACAAGGGATAAAATCAAAAATTTCTTCAAGTAAAGCCCCCCAGTTCATTTATATGTACATCTTTTATCTTAGGACAAAATTCATGGAAATTCAACATGTAATTACCATTTTTGTAAAAAGTTTCACCGTTTTATAAAGTATGACGTTGCCCTTTCTCGCATTGCAATACTTTTGTTTAGTCTGACTTTTTTTGCGCCCTTCTTTTAGTTGCTCCGAAATGATTTCGAGGGCAGCATCTAAAATCTCCTGTGTTATTTCTTCTTCACGGGCAGCGATGAAGGTTTTTGGATCATTTAAGATTTTTTTAGCTTTATCAGTGAAGATTCTTCTTTATTCCATTAAAGGGCCATATTGTGGAGGATCACTGAAGGAGAATAAAGGCTGAATAATTGCGAGGGAATGGAAGAAGGCTAATCGTTAAAATGGGGCGCATATTTCTGGAACAAATAGGCACTTTTGTTGAATAAGGAAGCGCATTCTATTACACTAGGTTTAACGGGAATATTCTTAAATAAACTTTTTGAGGGGTTGCATATTACTATGACTAGCAATGCCAATCAAGTTGTTTTAAACATTCGTTTCAAAGTTAAAGCAGGCAAAAAAGAAGCTTTTCGAAAATCACTTTATTCACTTGTTGAAGTGATGTCAAACGAACCTACCTTTATAAATGCTATTATAAGTGACGATATTGAAAAACCAGATGATATTGTAATTTATGAAATCTGGCAAGGTACAAAAGACAGTTGGTTACAGGAAGAATTGCCAAAGCCTTATCGAAAAAAATATGAAGAAGTTCTTGGTGATCTCCTTGAGGATAGAATAATAAGTTATTTAACCCCAAAAGGAGAATGGGGAAGTAATTTAACGAATGTCAGTCGCTGATTTAACTTGGCCAGTTATCTTTAGGCAGGTGTAATAGGAAGAAAAACTGTTTTAGTCACTGTTTTTTTAAGGTGCTTTCAACTTGAAGGATGTTTTCTAATATGTCCTTCATTGGTTCTTTCATCATCTTCACCAAGCTAATCAACTGATAACTCCATTGGATACCTCTGTTGGAATACCCCCTTGTCTATAAGCACTATATGAAGATCGCAACTTTGTTCAGCAAAAGGGCGCGATTGCGGAGCGAAAAAAGCCCAATTTTTCAAATTCAATACTGAGAAATTGGGCTTTTAAATATTAGCATTTTCCTGACCTTACGCTACCCCTTATTAAGTTTGCATTTTTTAATTGTCTAAACAGTGTTTTAGCTATTTTGGTCATAAAATCGGTCACTTTTTTGGAAATTGAAGGTGTATTTATCTGGAATTGATTTACAGCAAGAGACAACCTATGCCAAGAAAAATTAGTTTGCTTATCAGAATATACACTCGTGAAAGTGGTTGTTCTATGGGCGGCATGATGTGATAGCGCCCTAACCCTTGATATAACAGGGTTTGAAAAATTTGACCGGATTTTTAAAAATCGTTACTTAATCTAACAAACCTCCCTTTATTTTGGGGAGGTTTTCTCTATAATTGCTTTTAAAAACATATCAGCAGCTGCGGAAAAAACTTGATGCTTTTTCCAAATAATATTTAGGCCAGATTCGAGTCTAGGCTCTAGTGGTCGAAAACAAAGGTTACTATCACTAGATGTATTCACTATTTTGTCAAGGGCTATCTCATACCCTATGCCCTCATCAACCTCCATCATTTAATTCAAGAAGAACTAGGTCCAATGGTTGAAATCCCTTCCTCAGTACATCAGAATAATTTTAAAGTTCTACACGGTCTGAAAAAAGGTGGCGAGAGTTTTAGGAACGATAAAGAACTCCGGCTACAATATAACAACTTTAGAAAAAGTTATTGGAAATGGAGAGCAGAACAGTTTGAAAATTGAATTTGGTAGGTGTATAAAATGGATTACTCTAAAGTTCAAAATTTCATTGAAAAATATGCAGAAGAGGATGATTTTACAGGTGACGTGAGTGAAGATAAGATAGCTTATATCGAGCATCACCTCAATGTTGTTCTTCCCGAAAGTTATAAATGGTTTTTAAAAAACTATGGCTCAGGTGGAATTTCCGGTGTGGAAATAATCGGATATGACCTTGAGGGGGCCTATGTTGTAGAGCAAACTGAGGACTATAGGAAATATTATGATTTACCCGATGGGATAGTTGTAATAGAGTATGTTGACGAGTTCTCCTATTGTCTCGATACAAATAAAATGGAAGACGGAGAGTGTCCTGTAATTGTATGGGCTAATGACGCAAGTTACGGAGATGTTGTTGCAAATAATTTTCTAGAGTTTTTCATGGAAGACCTGAAGGAGTCTAAAGAAAACTGGGAAGAAGACGAAGAGTGGGACGATGAAGAATAATTGCATATATCACGCAGCGATCTCTGATTGAGTGCTTTTTTTATGTTCCAATCCGAGAAAAATCCGACAAAAAGTGGGATAAAATGGGGGACTTTCTCTACTCCATTTTGTCATACGATAGAGATAAGAAAAACGAACGTGATATCGAGTCCAAGAAGGAGAGCCTGCGGACATTGATCTTTTGCACACGGATGTTGTGCAGTTGATTGGAGGCCGATTTTTTATTGGCCAGAATGGTAGATGCACTTTCCATTATTTGAAGTGACCCCAAAAAATAAGAAATTAAGTTGTTCATCAAACATCATTCTTTAAAAGCGATGTTGTAAATTGATCGAAAGATAATTTGTTGAATTTTGGTTAATTAAGGTATAATGGGTTCTGAACTTTTAACAGAAAGGTTAAACAACTGATGTCGCACAACAAACTAATGTTTTTGCTTTTATCATTTTCATCTATTATACATCTGCTCGGTACAATTTCTGACCCTGCGTCCAGCTGGAAGTCCTGGTTGGTGAACATTGCTTTCATTTTATTGGCCCTTCTATTTTTAAATCTCACTTTAAAAGAAAATCAACAGAACAAGTAATTGTATGCCCTTCTCAAAGAGAAGGGCATATACTTTATATTACTAGAAGAATGAACTCTGGTAAGAGTAGCCTTAATAAATGTCCCTCTAATTCTGCATCTGATATTGGGGCAAATGTGCAAATGGCATTAAAATCGCAAGACCATGGGGGTTTTAAAAATGGTCAAAAAAATTGTGAATCGATTGAATTCATTTTCCCTGCTAGGGACAATCTTTTTTATCGGCAGTTATTTTACGTATAAATTTAATGGCGTAGAGCTGATTGGGTTCCTGTACTCAGGTATCATTTTTTTGACAGTTCTGATCGCAACCACCGTAATGTTATTCATGCAAAAAAGAAAAGGAATCAATGAAAATAAACAGGCTTAATGCATGCTTTTACTTATTTTAGCTTCTTTCCATTAGTGTACCTTTTCAATCCGAAAATATAGATCATCATGAAAGCATCATACGTCCAGTACATCAAATATCATCTCCTGTTCATACTAATAGCGGGAGGTACATCGACTTATGCTGAAAATTTGGATGACTGGACTTTTATTATTAGCGCAGCCTGCGGGACATTCTGACAGCTTAACGATCACCCAGCAAGGGAAGAAAGTGGCCGTGGTGAACCGTGAAGATTTTACAATGCCGCTTCCCGGGACACCGTTGATTGATGATAAAAAATACGCCGAGTTCGTTGACAGGCTTGAGCGGAAAGTACACAAGGATCCCGTCAACGCCGTGATCAATGATCAGGGAAGGATCGTTCCCGGCAAGGTTGGCTACAGCCTTTCCAGGAAGGGGGTTAGAGAGCAGTTTTATGCGTATTTTTATGGGGATGGTCCGTCCACGATAGAAGTGCCTGAATTGAACATTTACCCGAAAGTGGACAGCGAACTGCTTTCCCATATCCGGACACAGCGGATCGGTCAGTATGTGACGTATTTTAATTCCGGGAATAAAAGCAGGACGCACAACATTTCACTCGCGGCAAAAGCGATCGACAATCATGTTGTGTTTCCTAATGAGACGTTTTCATTTAACAAAGTTGTCGGTATGAGGACGCCGGACAAGGGGTATATGAAGGCTCCGGTGATCGTGAGAGGCGAATTGTCTGAAGGGGTTGGCGGAGGCATTTGCCAGGTTTCGTCAACATTGTTTAATGCGGTTGACCGGGCAGGACTGGAAATCGTCCAGCGTTATTCCCACAGCCGGCGTGTCCCTTATGTTCCGCCGGGGCGCGACGCGACGGTCAGCTGGGGCGGGCCTGATTTGCGCTTTCAAAATAAATATAACCAACCGGTCTTGATCAGGGCGAAACGGCATGGAGGAACGATGATTGTTACACTTTATTCCTCTGATGTGGTCAATCATCAGCTGCGGAAAGTTCCGAAGGCTCCTTCTGAAATCCCAAAAGAAGAGCATCAGAGCGGGGATCACTAAAGGTGAATGTTCACCTGGGCTGCACTTGTTCACACAATGTACAATAAAATCCTTTTGCCTGTATGATAGGATGAATCAAGGACATCTTTAAAATTCAGACAAGAGGAGATGATCGAGTGACATGGCTTTTTGTAACCTTTTTGGTTATCTTCAGTCTTTTTAAAATATTGGTCACTTGCCTTCCGAGCGGTGTCGTAGAGTGGCTGACCGGCAAATTTCAAGTTCATGTTAAGCTTGAGGAAGCGAATGTTACAGTGACGTTCGGAGGAGAGCGTTTAGAGGGATCTGACAAGAGTCAATTTATTCAAAACTTTAATGAGGCTGTATTTATGGAGCGGTATTACATCTACCCGGGAGACGAGCCGCTTTTTGTAAATCCGAAAAACGCCGGGACACCGTTTGTTATCGAAACAAAAAGAGGGAAAAACGCTGTGAAGCTGTTGGTTTACAGATACGATGATCATATAGACGTCGTTAAACAATATAAGAAAAAGACGGCCGCTTATTGTCTGCGTTCTGACGGTCTGCAAAAATGCAGGGGGCTCAAAACGGCGGATTTGGTTTAAAAAGCAGGGGAAACCTGCTTTTTTATTATGATATGAAATAAAGCCTGACAGCGCTGTAACCGATCAAAAATAAACAAGTAGCGATCGTAAAGATAAATTCTCCTTTTTTATTCTTCTTCAAAAGAACGAATGAACGCACACCGATGTTCAGTCCAAACAGGATGAATCCCCCATTCAAATAAACGGGATTGAACCCGGATGGAATGATGAGAAGAAATATCCCGGCAAGCGTAATATAATGGAACGCTTTGACAAGCGGCGGTTCTTTTTCCCGCGCTGTACGGCTGTCCATTTCACCATCACCTTTCTTTAGCAGTAAAATCCTTGTATTGCATATTATTCTAATTTAAAATGTGATTGATGAAAAGTCTTGCACAGGGAGAAACGCCATGACCATACATATTCAACAGCTTGATGCCCCTCTGAAGCCTGAGTTTGTTGCTGAACTGATTAATTTGTGGAATGATAATGCATTGGAAACGGCTGATTGCACATTGGATGATCAAGATAGACAAATGATACAGCAGCAGCTGAAACAATATGTTCAATCTGCATACGGAGCGGTTTTTGCCGTCGTGAATGAGAGGCAAGAAGCGGTCGGATACGGGCTGGCCTCTATTAAGAAAGATTTGGTCAGCGATTGTCTGAGCGGGCACATCGATGAAGTGTACATAGCCCCGGTCTATCGAAGAAACAAGCTGGGAAAGCTTGTTGCAGATCGTATGATGGATTGGTTTGAAAGGCATCAAGTGTCTCACGTTCAAGTATCGGTTGATATCGATAATCAATCGGCGCTGCGTTTTTGGGAAGGCATCGGCTTCAGCAGTGAATTTTATCTTTTGACACAATAAATATTTTTAGAATCATTGAGGCGGTGCCCTCACCATTATGACCCGGCCGCCTCGCTAAAAAGCCCCTTTTAAGGGGCTTTTTTGATGAGCTCAGGAGAATTATGATGCGGTGAATTGACGAGAGGCGCGACTTCATACGCTTCCATCTCTTTTGACGCATATGGTTTTAAAAGGCTTTCTAAGTATGCAAGGTCTTGATTTTTCGGATTCAGCCATTCTTTTTCAGCTTGACGATCAAGAATGACGGGCATGCGATCATGAATATCTTTCATTAAATCGTTGGGCATTGTCGTAATGATTGTGCATGTATAGACGGGCTTGCCGCCGGCAGGCTGCCACTTCTCCCAAAGCCCCGCAAACGAAAACAGTCCATTTGTTTTGAGCTTGATCCTCATCGGCCGCTTTGTCTTTGCATCGGTCCGCTTCCACTCATAAAAACTGTCTGCCGGAATGAGACACCTTTGTCTGATCAGCGGCTTTCGAAAGCTCGGCTTCTCAGCCAAAGTCTCAGCGCGCGCATTGATCATTTTATAACCGATTTTCTCATCCTTTGACCACGGCGGAATCAATCCCCACCGCAGCCGCCCTAACCGGTTATGGGAACCGTCGCTGATGACGGCGAGAATGCGCTGGGAAGGCGCGATGTTATAACTGGGGCTGTAATCTTCAACCGTCATTTGATCAATCTCGAAACGGTCAATAATCTCATCAAATTCAGAAAAGAGCGTAAACCTGCCGCACATCTTAGTCACCCTTGTTTGTTTATTGAAAGTTTGAGGCTTTTATATATAAATGGCCAACAAGGCCGCTGAAACAGCCATGACAAAGCAGTCATCGCCCGTCATGGCCACGCCGTTTTTGATGAATACGCTGCAGGTCCAGTTGAGCGCCGATCCTTCTGCGGTCCGGTCAATCAGCTTTTTACCCGCTGTGTAAACACATGCTTTAAATAAAGAAAACGAAATGGAACATAAAATAAAGAGCAAAATAAACTTTACCACCAACATCAGCATTGGCTTTTCACCCCGGAATATTTTGTAAGATCCACCTTCATTTTACCAATAAATTCATATGTTAAAACCATATTCTTGTTTTATTTTATTGACCGACTGGTCAGCAAGCGCTACAATTTATACTAACCGATTGGTCAATAACGAAAAGGAATGATGATCAATGCCTTTACAGCTTTATGAAAAAGAACAAATACTCGATGCCTGTTTGGAGGTTTTTGCCCGGCACGGCTATGCAAAGACTTCGACCGGAATGCTGGCGGAAGCGGCCGGTATTTCAAAGGCGCTGATTTTTCATCACTTTAAAAGCAAAAAAATTCTGTACTTAACTGTGCTCGATTATTGTATTGAAAAGGTAAAGTCGCGCCTTTCCCTTGATGACCTGTCGTCTTATCATGATTTTTTTGAAGCGAAAGAAAAAATAAGTTTGGCTAAGCTTGAGTTTTTCGCGGATTATCCAAATGTATATAAGCTCACGAAAGAAGCCTTTTTTTCGCCGCCTTCCGAATTAAAAGAAGAAATCGCCGCAAAGTATGGGGAGCAATTTGCCGTTAGAAATCGTATTCTAAAACAGCTTTTTGCGAACGTTCCGTTGAGGAAAGGAGTCGATCGTGAAGAGGCGTTCGAACTCATCATGGTCATGATGGGGCATTTTGAACAAAAGTTTCTAGCGAAAGTAACGGCTGAGAACGATTATGATCCAGCCTGGAGCAGACGTCTTCTTGAAGAACGAAAACGGTTTTTGGATATGATTCGTTTCGGTATTGAAGGCGAATAAAAAGGGGGATTTCTGATGGGACGCTATGTATTGGGCTTTCATGAGGTCGATCGAGCCGATTTGCCGCTTGTCGGCGGGAAAGGGATGAACTTGGGCGAGTTGTCGAAAATGGGCGGCATTCAAGTGCCTCCTGGTTTTTGTGTAACCACAAAGGCATATGAAAGGATGATCGGCGAAAACGGCAGAGTCAGTGAACTGATTGATCAGCTGTCACTTTTAAAAGTGAAGGATAGAGAGCAGATTAACGAACTCGCCCTCCAGATCCGCAATGGTATTGAAAGGGCCGAAATCGCCGAAGAGATCAAAGAAGCGGTTAAAAGCGCTCACTCAAATGCTGGCGGCGGTGCATATGCCGTCCGATCAAGCGCTACGGCGGAAGATTTGCCTCATGCCTCTTTCGCCGGGCAGCAAGATACGTATTTAAATATAAAAGGAATAGAGGCGATCTTGAAGCATATCAGCAAATGCTGGGCTTCATTGTTTACAGAGCGGGCCGTGATCTACCGGATTCAAAACGGTTTTGACCACCGTAAAGTTCAATTATCGGTCGTCATCCAGCAGATGGTGTTTTCGGATGCGTCCGGCATTATGTTTACGGCAGATCCCGTTACATCCAACCGGAAGGTCACCTCGATTGATGCGAGCTTTGCTTTGGGGGAGGCGCTTGTATCTGGTACGGTTTCGGCAGACAACTACAAGGTTCGCGAAGGAGAGATCGTTCAAAAAACGATTTCCGAGAAAAAGACGGCAGTCTATTCTTTGGAAAGCGGCGGCACTGAGGCGCGCGAAGTCGAAGCGGAACGCCGGAAAAAGCAAACATTAACAGATGAACAGATCATACAGCTTGAAGCACTGGGAGGGAGAATCGAAGCTCATTTCGGTTTTCCGCAGGATATTGAATGGTGTCTGGCTGATGGCGAATTTTTCTTTGTCCAGAGCAGGCCTGTAACGACATTGTTTCCTCTCCCGAAACAGAGCGATGACAAGCTGCGCGTCTATATGTCTGTCGGGCATCAGCAAATGATGACAGAGCCGATCAATCCGCTTGGGATATCGTTTTTCGGGTTGATCTCGGGTTATGAGCTGACCTGTGCCGGCGGAAGGCTTTTTATTGATTTATCACACAATTTGGCATCTTTTGCTGGTCGGAAAGTCGTCCTCAGCACGGCGGGGAAAAATGATCCTTTCATGCATAGCGCTCTTGTGAATTTTTTGAAAAGAAAGGAGCTTGTCAAAACCCTGCCTAAAGGGAAGCGGATGTTTAGATTAGGGGCTGAGGGGCTGTCATGGTCGCTGCCTGGTCATGCGCTGAAGATTTACCGGAAAAACGACACAGGTGTAGTCAAACGGCTCATGTCCAAAGCGGAAGCATCCATCCATGAGGCTGAACAGCGATTGAAAAATGCATCGGGTGAAACGTTATTTGCACAGATAGAAGAGGATCAAAAAAACTTGAAAAAAGTTCTCTATGATTCAGAGAGCATGGCTGTGATTATGGTTGGTTTATATGCGGTATACTGGCTCAATCGAAAAATGGAGAAATGGCTTGGCGAAAAAAATGTCGCCGATACCCTTTCTCAATCGGTATTGCACAATGTCACATCTGAAATGGGATTGGCGCTTTTGGATGTTTCCGATGCTGCCAGAGGATACCCCGAGGTTCAGAAATATTTAGCGCATGCCAATGATGAAACCTTTTTCGAAGATCTCAAACAGCTTAACGGCGGTCCCGCTTTTATCAGCGCATTGCGGGCATTCCTTGAGAAATACGGCATGCGCTGCACCGGTGAGATCGATATGACCAAGACGCGCTGGAGCGAACGCCCTTCCATTCTTGCTCCAGTGATTTTGAGCAACATCAAAAACTTTGAACCTGGTGCGCGAACGGTCAAGTTTGAACAGGGGCGATTGGAAGCGGAGCAAAAGGAGAGGGATCTGTTAAGCCGTCTGCAACAACTAAAGGGAGGCAGACAAAAGGCAAAAAAGACAAAGAAGATGATCAGCGTTTTGCGGAATTTTATCGGTTATCGGGAATATCCCAAATATGCTCTGATCAAACGCTATTTTATATATAAGGAAGCGTTGATGAAAGAAGCCGCCGTTTTGCAGCGAAAGAAGCTGATTCAAGCGAAGGAGGATATTTATTATCTGTCTTTTGATGAATTGAGAGAGGCCGTTTGCGCTAATCGTCTCGATGTGAAGAAGATCGAGGAAAGAAAAGCAGAATATCAGCATTATGAAAAATTAACGCCTCCGCGAATGATGACTTCAGAAGGCGAGGTCATCACGGGAGAAGTTCTGGGAGACCACATTCCGGCGGGAGCATTGGTGGGCGTTCCTGTTTCATCGGGAGTCATCGAAGGTAGGGCAAGAGTGATTCTGAAATTGGAAGAAGCCGATATCGAAGAGGGGGATATCCTTGTCACGCCTTTTACAGATCCGAGCTGGACACCGCTGTTTGTCTCAATCAAAGGTTTGGTGACGGAAGTGGGCGGCCTCATGACACATGGCGCCGTCATTGCGCGGGAATACGGGCTTCCGGCGGTGGTAGGGGTTGAGCATGCTACGAAAGAAATTAAAGACGGACAGAAGATCAGGATTAACGGATCGGAAGGCTATGTTGAAATACTCGAATCATAAAAGTGAGCGCAGCTTCAAGCTGCGCTTTACTGTTTATAAAGGTCGGCGGACAACATCCAATCCATCAAATGCTGATACGGATAATAGGTTGTGCCATTTAATTCAATTTTAGGTATGTCAGGATATTTACTCAGCATTTCTTTCGTTTCTACTTTACTTAAACCTAAATAATAATGTAAATCGCCTTCTTTGACTAAATAGGGATAGCCTGAATAACTCCCTTTTGGGTTTTTAAAGTTTTTCAAGCCGTCACCGATAAAATAGCCTAAAGCCGCTAAACCA
Source organism: Bacillus sp. PK6-026 (assembly GCF_054161455.1). Classification (NCBI taxonomy): domain Bacteria; kingdom Bacillati; phylum Bacillota; class Bacilli; order Caryophanales; family Bacillaceae; genus Bacillus; species Bacillus sp. PK6-026. Next base: position 659,158 of record NZ_CP096418.1, read on the forward strand.
AGCCCGATCCAAAACAGGTTCATTTCCATGTTTACCATCCTTTTCGCATATTGCTTTATCTGTCATACGAAAAGCGTTGAAAAAAGTTTCAAGGTCAAAGGCTTTGCCGGTTCAGCATCTCATAAAGAACGACGGCATGGTTATGGCGCTCATCCTTTGCACCGTAAAGCAGAATAACGGTTTCGTCCGCAGCCATTTCTTTTAATTCCTTGAAGCTTCTCTGTTTTTCAGGCTGTTGTTTGATTTCATTTTGATAGGCTTCTTTAAACGATTCGAATTTTTTCGGGTCATGACCGAACCATTTTCTTAAATCAGGACTTGGAGCGATTTCTTTCATCCAGCAGTCAAGGTTCGCTTTTTCTTTTGAAATGCCGCGCGGCCACACACGGTCGATTAAAATGCGGAGTCCTTCTGCTTGCTGGTTTTCTTGATAAATGCGCTGGAGAATAAACGGCATTTGGATCACTCCTTCTCATTTTATGATAAAACGGCCGTCTGGAAGGAACAACCTCTATTGAAATGACAATGCCAACATTCCTTTTATTCGATGGAATGTTTTAAAGAACTGTACATTTGGCTGACGCTTTCATCGATTTCATCTCTTGACATCCGCAAGGCTTTTTCCGATCTGGCATAGCCGATTTCTAATCGGCCTTCTTCCAGCCCTTTAAAAATCGCATCGGCAAATTCATCCAAAGGAGCTCCGGAATCATGCAGTCCGACACCGCCCAGATCTGTATTGACCGCGGGAGGAGCGACCTCTATGACCTCAACGCCGGCCTCGGAAAGCTGATGTCTTAAACTCATCGTAAAAGAATGGAGAGCGGCTTTTGTCGATGAGTAGATCGGTGCGATCGCCATCGGTGTAAACGCCAGGCCTGATGTCACATTGATGATCGCTGTTTTCCCCGGTTTTTTGGCAAAGTATTGGCTAAAGAGCATGGCCAGGTGGATCGGCGCCTCCATGTTGACGGTGATTTCTTTTTTGTAGTCAGCCCAATTGTCTATGACATCTGCTTTTAAAATGTGGTAGCGCTGCTGTATACCCGCATTATTCACAAGTACGTTTACGCCAGGGTGACGTTCTTTGACCCATTCAAATAATGCCAGTCGTTCCGTTTCATCGGTTACATCGCATACACGCGTGATCAGCTCCGGATATTTTTCCTTTGCTTCTTTCAACTTGCTTTCCCTTCTCCCGCAGACGATGACCGTATTTCCCGATTTCATAAATCGTTCAGCAAAAGCAAAGCCGATTCCTGATGCGCCGCCTGTGATCAGTACTGTGTGTCCCGACAGTTTCATTGAAATCCCTCTTTTCCGTCAAATTTTTAAACAATAAGTTGAACATCTCTTCTGATCCTATACTAGACCCTTCATTTTCCAAAATGCAAGTATTCCGATTAGACGGTATCGTCCGATTCCATTATCATTGAAAAGTGAAAGGGGTGGAATAAAATGTATGAAACGACTGTCGAAACGTGCTTTGGAAAGCTGAAAGGCAGAACGGAAAACGGTGTCCGTATCTTTAAAGGCGTACCTTTCGCAAAACCTCCCGTCGGCAAGTTAAGGTTTCGGGAACCGCAGCGAATGGAAGCCTGGGAAGGTGAGCGGGAGGCTTTTCAATTTGGTCCGGTTTGTCCGCAGCCTGACAGGGGGTTGCCTGGTGAGTCAGCGGGGGTTGAAAAGTCTGAGGATTGCCTTTATTTAAATGTGTACGCACCTGAAGAGGCGGATGGGGATCTGCCTGTTATGGTGTGGATTCATGGGGGCGCTTTTTATCTCGGAGCCGGCAGTGAACCGTTCTATGACGGGGCTCAGCTCGCAAAGCAGGGTAAGGTGATCGTGGTCACCATCAATTATCGCCTCGGTCCGTTCGGTTTTTTGCATCTTTCTGCAATTGATGATTCCTACACAAGCAACCTTGGCCTCTTGGATCAAATCGCGGCCCTTGAGTGGGTGAAAGAAAATATCGCTTTCTTTGGCGGAGACCGTCATCATATTACGGTATTTGGAGAATCGGCGGGATCGATGAGCATCGCTTCGCTCTTGGCGATGCCGAAAGCAAAGGGGCTTTTTCAACAGGCCATTATGGAAAGCGGGGCGTCCGCAACAATGTCTGAAAAGCTTGCGAAAGACGCAGCAGAAAGATTCTTAACGATTCTCGATATTGATCATCATCATCTGGAGCGCCTTTGCGATGTATCTGATCAAGAACTTCTTCAAGCCGCCGATCAGCTGCGTACTTTAATGGGAGAAAATATTTTTGAACTGATCTTTCAGCCTGCACTTGACGAAAAAACCCTCCCGCTGAAGCCGGAGGCCGCCGTCGCGAAGGGCGCGGCAAAAGGAATCGGTCTATTAATCGGAACAAACCGCGATGAAGGCGCCTTGTTTTTTGCCTCTGATTCGGAACTTTTGCCTGAGAGGAAGATTAATGAGATTTTAGAAGAATACATGGGAAAAGAGGCCGCTGAAGCCGCCGCGCCTCTGTATCCGAGATCATTGAAAGGCCATGTTGATATGATGACAGATCTAGTCTTTTGGCATCCGTCCGTTGTGTTCGCTTCGGCTCAATCACGACATGCATCTGTCTTTATGTACCGGTTTGACTGGCATGCCGATTCGGAGCATCCGCCGTTCAACAAAGCGGTGCACGGCTTAGAGATTCCGTTTGTATTTGGCAATATGGACAGTTTGGAACAGCTGACAGGTACGAAGGCTGGGGAGGAAGCGCATCTGCTTGCTAAACAGATCCAGGCTGCCTGGGTGTCTTTTGCCCGCTCCGGAAATCCGAGCACCGATGATGTCAGCTGGCCTGATTATGATGAAGATTCACGGAAAACGCTGATTTTTGATCAAGAGATCGCGATTGAAAACGACCCGTATTCAGAGAAGAGGAAGCTGTTGACAGCCTCAAACCTGCAGGTTTAGAACAAGCGGCTGACCACAGGTCAGCCGCTTTGGTGGTAGCGTTCGCTTTGAATGGCTTCAAGCGATTTGCCGCGCGTTTCCGGCGCCATACGGAGCCCGATGATCATATGAATGACGAGAAATGCAATCATGACGGCGCCGGCTGTTTTAAAGCCCAATCCCGTAATCATCGCAGGAACGATCAATGAGATGAGCCCGACGCCGATGCGGACGATGAAGAACATAAAGCCTTGGGCGAGCGCCCTGTATTTCGTATGAAAAAGTTCTGCCGCCCACAGCCCGTAAAACGCCTGCGCTCCAAATCCCGCAGAAATGCCCCACAGGCATACGAATAATAAAAGCTCCGTGATGTTCATCGTACCGAAGGTGAGGATGACCCATGCGGCGGTTGCCATGGCTGCTCCTATGCCAAAAAGCGTTTTCCGATTGACTTTATCGCCGAGACGGATAAAGACGAAGTATGTGGACGCCACTGTCAAAATCCATAAAAATGCCTGCAGCAGGTTGGCTTGCGCCGCTGTTAAACCGCCGACCGTCTCATAAATATACGGCATGAAATATCCCATTGTTCCGGCAACAAGGTTCCAAAACGCGTAAATTCCGATAAGGAGAATCATGGCGTGGAGGTTCGCTTTGTTGGTCAACAGCTCTTTGATTGATGCCTTTTCTGCAACTCCTTTTGCTTTGTCTTCAGCTTCTTTTCGCTTTTGCTCCTCCCAGATGGACGATTCGTGAATCTGCTGCTGCAAAATCCACGTGATGACCGCGACAACGAATAATTGCGCAAAAATCAACCGGCTTCCCAGCAAACCGAGCGGTGCCAAGGCAACCGATAGCAGCAGCGTAAGCGCCGGTCCGACCGACCATGCCAGCTGCCCCCAGCCGACGCGTCCGGCGCGTTCGTGATCAGGCGCCTCCTCGGCAATATAAGTCCAAGCAGCCGGAATCGCTGCGCCCACCGCAATTCCCGTCACGATGTAACCGGTTAAAAGCATCGGAAAATTAAACGACACGGCAATCAGCAAAACGCCAAGCATATAGACTAATAGATCGTACTTGTATATGAATTTTCTCCCGTAACGGTCGACTAAAAAACCGCCGAGAAAAGCGCCGATCGCCGCGCCGAAACCATTTGCGCTTAAGGCGCCGAGAAGCCCGACCCGGGCGTCGTCCAACCCTAAATATTCAACCCATAACGAAAGCCCGCCGGCCCCTGCGACGATTGATCCCGCCTCCAAATAGTTGGACATGGCAACCGTGATCGTCGACTTCAAACTGCCTTTTTTTCTCCCTGGCATGATTCGCTCCCCTTTCAAATCAGAATTCTTTTCTGACAGAAGCCGGATTGATGCGTTGAATGCTGGATTTTTCTTTCGTGAGTCACGCGAATATGTAAGCGCTGTCATTTTCTGGTGATACCGACCCTGCATCCGTTCCAGCTTGCATGCTGTTCCGAATGTTTTTCATATAGTATTACTTTATTCCGAAATCAAAAATAAATCAACATATAAATCAGAATATTCCGTCTGAATATTTTTGTTTTTGTTTGAAAATTTTTCTCGAAAAACTGCCATTATATCAATTTTTTATTAAAAAACCGAAACTTTCCCTCTGGAAAAATAGTATATTTAAACTAAGTATATTTTACTATGAGGAGGAGTTTTTAGATGAGTATATTAAGCAGGTTCAAAGACATTATGGCCAGCAATATTAACGCTTTGCTTGATAAAGCGGAGGACCCGGAAAAAATGGTGGATCAGTACGTCAGGAACTTGAACAGCGACTTAAACAAAGTAAAGGCGGAAACGGCGTCTGTCATGGCGGCCGAGCAAAGGGCAAAAAGAGAACTGGCGGATTGCCGGGCGGAAATCGACAAGCTTGAGCGCTATGCAATGAAGGCTTTGGAAGCCGGTAGCGAGGCGGATGCCCGAACATTTTTAGAAAAGAAAGCGGTGCTGGAAACGAAGGCGTCCGAATTAGAAACTGCAGTACAAACGGCGTCATCCAATGCGCTTCAAATGAAAAAAATGCACGATAAGCTTGTTTCCGATATCGGAGAGCTTGAAGCGCGCCGGGCCGCGATCAAAGCGAAATGGACAGCGGCGAAAACACAGGAAAAAATGAATAAACTCGGTGCATCTGCAGCGAATGCCAACCATTCAATGTCCGCTTTCGGCAGAATGGAAGAAAAGGCCAACCGGGCGCTTGATGAAGCGAATGCGATGGCTGAACTGAACTCCGCTCCTCAAGATGACATAGAAGACCTGAAAGCTAAATATGACAGCCCCTCTGGTGTGGATAATGCGCTTGCCGCACTGAAAGCGAAAATGGCGGGTCAAAAGTCATAACAATTTGAAATGAATAAAGTGAGAGGTTAAGAGACATGGTGATTTCTTATAAATGTCCGGGCTGCGGGGATGACATGGCCTTTGACGCTGAATCCGGCACGCTGGCCTGCCGGAGCTGCGGGAGACAGGACAAGATTGAAAACATTCCGGAAGAATTAAAAACAGCGAGATTTACTGAAGACGAAGCAACAGAATATCATTGCCAAAACTGCGGCGCTATTTTGATCACTGAAAAAGAAACGACGGCTACCTCCTGCAGCTTTTGCGGGGGAGCGGCTGTGATCGCCGACCGCCTGTCCGGAAACCTTGCCCCGGCAAAGGTCATTCCTTTTACGATCAGCAAAGAGGAAGCGGCAGACGCGTTTCGCAAGTGGTGCAGAAAAGGACTGTTAACACCAAAGGGCTTTATGTCGGCGGACCGGATTAAAAGCATCACAGGCATGTACGTTCCTTTCTGGATGTACGATTTAAACAGCAGAGTGCAGGTCAGCGCCAGCTGCACAAAGGTACATAGGTATACACAGGGCGACTACATCTATACGAAGACCGAACATTATGATGCGTTTCGCGATATCAATCTCGACTACATCAAAGTTCCGGTGGATGCATCAGAAAAGATGAACGATGAATTGATGGACAAATTGGAGCCTTATCCGTATGATCAGCTGAAAGATTTTAAAACGGCCTATTTGGCAGGCTACATCGCTGAAAAATATAATTACGATGATGAAGAGCTTTTTCCGCGGGCGAAAAGCAAAATCAGCGGCTACATCGAGTCATATATCGATTCCACCTTATCCGGATACAGCTCCGTCGATGTGAAAACGAAACACGTCGATACGCAAAAAATGAAAAGCTTTTATGTGCTTTTGCCCGTCTGGATGGTCAATTACAACTACAAACAAAAGGATTACATTTTTGCGATGAACGGACAAACGGGAAAAGTCGTCGGCAAGCCGCCGATCAGCTCATTTAAAGAAAAGATGTGGTTTAGCGGACTGGCTATCTCCATATTTGCGGTCTGGAAAATCATCGCTGCTGTGATGGGAGGCGGGGCATGATGAGAAATTTATTGAGAAGCGCAATGATCCTATGTATGATTTTCCTTGTCTTCATCCCTATAGCCTCCGGTGCGGCAGCCTCTGAACAGAAGCGGTATGTTTATGATGAAGCCGGGCTTCTGACCAAACAGGAAATCGAGAAGCTGGAGACGCTGGCAGCCAAATTGGGAGCCGAACGGGAAACCGACTTTATCATTGTGACGACCGATGATACGAATGGCCGCGATGTAAAGAAATATGCGGAGGACTTCTATGACGAAAAAGCGCCCGGCTATCAGAAGAAGCATGGAAACGCAGCTGTGTTAACGGTTGATATGGAGCATAGAGAAGTCTATCTTGCCGGCTTTAAAAAGGCTGAAGAATATTTGAATGACGCCAGACTGGACAAAATTAGAGAAAAAATCACGCCGGATATATCTGGCAATCATTATGAGGCCGCATTCGAAATGTTTATGAAGGCGGCGTATGATGATATGGAGAAGAAACCATGGGCGGACAGCATCTTTTTTAAGACATGGTTTCAATTGCTTGTGTCAGCAGTCATCGCGGGAATTGCCGTCGCCATTATGAAATACAATTCAGGCGGCAGAGTGACCGTAAGTGCAAACACGTATATGAACGGTGATACTTCCGGAGTGATCAGAAAGAATGACGAGTACATCAGAACGACCGTCACAAAACAAAGAAAACCGTCCAATAATAAAAGCTCAGGCGGCGGAACGACGAGCGGAGGACATTCGCACAGCGGCAGCCGGGGAAGCTTTTAGAAAGGGAAAGGAAGAGCTCAAATGGTGTTTTTTAAAAATCAATTTGCAAATGTAGTAGAGTGGGATGAATTTCGCGATGATATGATTTTCTACAAATGGAACAACCGCGAAATCAAAAAGGGGAGCCGGCTGATCATTCGTCCCGGTCAGGATGCCGTCTTTTTAAACAATGGAAAAATTGAAGGCATATTCCAAGATGAAGGCGACTATGATATCGAATCTGAAATTATTCCTTTTTTATCTACTTTAAAAGGTTTTAAATTTGGCTTTAACAGCGGGATGCGCGCCGAAGTCCTGTTTGTCAATACGAAGGAGTTTACCGTCAAATGGGGGACGAAGAATGCCATCAATATCCCGGCTGCAGGACTACCGGGCGGCATGCCGATCAGAGCGAACGGCACATTTAATTTTAAGGTGAATGATTATGTCGCATTAATCGATAAAATTGCCGGTGTGAAAGATCAGTATGTTGTGGAAGATATCAAAATACGGATCACATCTATCCTTGATCAGCTTTTGATGAAGTGGATCACAAAAGAAGGAAAAGATATGTTCAACCTTCAAGCCAACGCCTTTGATATCGCAAAAGGGATCAAGGAAGACCTTGATATGGAGATTGTCAGCGACGGCATGACGATTACAGGCTTTAACATCATGAGTTTCAATTATCCGAAAGAAATCCAGGACATGATCACGAAGAACGCTTCCCACGGCATGGTCGGCGATCTGAACAGATATCAGCAGATCTCCATGACAGACGGCATGGCGTCAGGAAAGATGACAGGCGGCAGTGCCGCATCCGATATGGCCGGCATGATGATGGGAATGAACGTAGCGAACCAAATGATGAATCAGATGAACCAAAATCAGCAGGCACAGACACCAACGCCCCAAAGCACGCCGCAGGCAGGGGCAAAGCCGAACTTCTGTCCAAACTGCGGAACGAAAACGGGTGAAGCCAACTTCTGTCCGAACTGCGGGCAGAAGCTAGTGTAAGCTGGTATCTTCTTTGTGAATGCATGAATACCAGACCGGCATGATTGCGGCAGACCAAGCTGGAAAACAAATGGAGCAGAAGCTGATCCTGATTCACAAGTCGGATCAATTGCATGATCAGAACACCCGCCGTATTCTATATATAATAATGTGAGTGCCGGGTGAAAAGAATACGGCATACATCAATCAATGATGTACAGAATAATTAAAGGAAACAATGTGGAGGAAAAGCGACATGGAATTAGGCATCAGCACCTTTGTAGAAACGACCCCTGATATCAAAACCGGAAAAGCCATTAGCCATGCGGAGCGGCTGCGCGAAGTAGTGGAGGAGATCGTCCTTGCCGATCAGGTGGGCTTGGATGTATTCGGAGTTGGAGAGCATCATCGTCAAGATTACGCAGCTTCTTCTCCTGCCGTCGTCCTGGCCGCAGCGGCTGCACAGACGAAGCACATCAGATTAACGAGCGCGGTCACCGTGCTGTCGTCGGCTGATCCCGTCCGTGTTTTTCAGGATTTTGCGACGCTCGATGGGATTTCAAACGGCAGGGCGGAAATCATGGCGGGCCGAGGGTCTTTCATCGAATCCTTTCCGCTGTTTGGATATGATTTAGACGATTATAATGAGCTCTTTGAAGAAAAGCTTGATCTGCTGCTCGAGCTGCAAAAGTCGGAAAGGGTCACATGGAGCGGCAAACATCGTCCGGCTATTCAAAATACAGGCGTGTACCCGCGCCCTGTGCAGAATCCGCTGCCTGTATGGATCGGAAGCGGCGGAAACCAGGAATCCGTCGTGCGCGCCGGCCTGCTCGGCCTGCCGCTGGTTCTCGCGATTATCGGGGGGAGTCCGCAGCATTTCGCCCCGCTTGTTGAGCTTTATTACAAAGCGGCGGAACATGCAGGGCATGATGCCTCAAAGCTGACAGTCGCTTCCCATTCCCACGGCTTTATTGCGGAGGATACCGAGACGGCCGCCGATCGGTTTTTCCCTTCCACCCAGCAGGCTATGAATACACTCGCGAGGGAGCGGGGCTGGGGGCCGTACAGCCGGTCGAGCTTCGATGCAGCCAGAAGCTTTGAAGGGGCGCTCTATGTAGGCGATCCCGAGACGGTGGCGGAAAAAATTATTCACCTGCGCAAGAATGTCGGGATCACCCGCTTTTTGCTTCACGTTCCGGTCGGTTCGATGCCGCACGAAGATGTCATGAAGGCGATTGAACTTTTTGGAACAAAAACGGCGCCGCTCGTCAGGGAAGAAGTATCCCGCTGGGAGGCAACCGAAAGATCATAATTATAAAAGGCCCGCGCTTTCTTTGCGCGGGCCTTTTATTTCATATAATGCTTTTTGAAATCCGGATGAATCGAAAATTTTCGGCGCAAATGGATCAGGTTTTCGCCGAAACTTTCCTCCAATACCTCTCTGTGCTTCTTCATGATTTCCATCAGATACAGATCATGAATCATCACTTCGGTAATCGGCATCACCAAGCCTACATGCATCGTCCAGGCTGCGCGGCTGTCTTTCCCGTGCGAGACAATGCCGGCCACGACTTCCGAATCGTCGACGCTGAATACAAGCCAGCGTCCGTCGTACTCTTCTGTAATTTGCGTGCTGCTGTCATGGAGATAGACATTGGCGAAATCAGCTTCAATGTCGCCGTACGCAATGATGGTGACGATGACGCCTTTTTTTGCGGCCTGCTTGAGTTCCGGCTCCAATTCAGGAAAATCCTCTTTCCAAATTTCGAGGAGAATCCTTTTTCCGGCTGATGATATACAAGCCTTTACTTTATCGATAATCTCGCTTCGTCCGGTGATGTTCCAAATATTTTCCCGGTCATTTGCAGTGCGCTCAAACTTCTCGAAATATTTTTCTGCCTGTTCAAAAGTCTCTTCCGCTTTCAGCCGCCGGTTTTTAATCAGTTCCTTGGCGGGAACGGGGATGTACTGCGGTGTGCCGCCGTAGCTGACAAAGATATCGCCGCGGATCACGAGGCTCTCCAGCACTTCGTATATTTTCGACCGGGGAACACCCGATTTTTTTGCCACCGCATAGCCTGTCAGCGGCGATTCTTCCAAAAGCGCCAAGTATGCTTTCGACTCATACTCGGTGAAATTCAGGTTTTTCAGTACGTCTAATATGTTTTCCTTCATAAGCCCTCCAGCTTCAACAAGAGTCGCTACCTTTGTCACTCATATTTTGCTGGATGTATTGATTTATTTCAAGTCCGCTGATACACTTTTTAATAAGTGGTTACTAAAGTAGTCACTATATAAACCAGTATGGGGGGAGACATCTGATGGATAGCCTGCTGTCATACATATCGATTGCCGCCATGATGGTGGTGATACCAGGAGCAGATACGATGCTTGTGGTGAAAAACACGCTTCGCTACGGGCCGAACGCCGGGCGCTGCAATGTTCTCGGTTTGGCGACAGGGCTTTCTTTCTGGACGCTGATTGCCGTTCTCGGCTTAGCGGTGGTGATTGCGAAATCGGTGATTCTGTTCAATACGATCAAATACTTGGGGGCGGCCTATTTAATATATTTAGGCATTAAAAGCTTTTTCGCGAAAAAAATGTTTTCTTTGGAGGACATACAAGCCGAGAAGAACAAAACCGAAAACGCATCAAGCCGGCATTATAAGGATTCGTTTATGCAAGGATTGTTCAGCAACGTTCTGAATCCGAAAACTGTTTTGGTTTATATCACGATTATGCCTCAATTTATTAATTTAAGAGAAAGCGTCAACCAGCAGTTGATCATCCTCGCTTTAATCCTTACCTTTCTTGCTGTGTTTTGGTTCCTCATCCTCGTATATTTGATCGATTTCGCAAAAAAATGGCTGAGAAGCGTGAAATTCCAGAAGGTCTTTCAAAAAGCCGCGGGGCTGGTGCTTGTCGGGTTCGGCGTTAAAACGGGTTTGGATTGATATCGGTGAAGGAGTGAGTTTTGACTCGCTCTTTTTTTGTTTATTTGTCAACGATTATAGGGTGGAATAAGTGAGATAAAACAGATGTCTATGGTTATTCGTTGACATTTTGACAACGGTTCTATATATTTATACCGACTTGGCCTTTTGGCTGATAGATTGATACATTTTTAGTGTGAGAGGAGAAAGGCTCGTGGATGAACAAAATAAAAATCAGCTGGGGGCGCTGCTGAAAGAGCATTTGCGAAAAAGATCATTATCTTTAAGAGAATTGAGCGAACGCACTCAAATCGATAAAGCGACCATCTCAAGAATCATCAATGGCAAAAGAAAAGCAAACCTGAACCATTTGCAAAGGTTTTCAGAAAGTCTCGGCGTTTCTTTTGATGAGATGATGACAGCGGCCGGCTATGCGATCGAGAAGACGAGGGAAAGCGAACGTCAGGATATTCACTCGTCAGTTGCCGAAATTGAAGATGTTTTGCAAACCTCAAATGTCTATGATCGGTCCTTTACCACGGAAGAACTGAAAAACAAATTGAATGAGTACGAACAATATTCCCAGACGGAAGAAGGAAAGCGTAGCATTCTGGCTGAGTTTGAATCCAAAGTCGAGAAAGTCGCCGGCATTGGTCCTTTTCTGACCCGTTTGCACGATATGTACAGCCGATTTACCTCAGGGGAAGGGACGCCGCGTGAATTGCTGCTGATGGGCGGCGCTTTGCTGTATTTCATCGTTTCTGTTGATGTCATACCGGATTATATTTTTCCAATCGGCTATATTGATGATGCCGCAGCGGTTCAATTCGTTTTCAACCAGCTGTCACATAAATCATGATGGAGCATGTTACAGATGAAAAGAAAGCCTATCAACATTGACGTCAGCCTTCTGCTCATTCTATTTTGTTTGTATATCATTAGTCTGCTGGCCGTTTACAGCGGGTCCGGCCAGTATGAAACACAGGACCCTTTTTATTTTGCGAAACGGCAGGTTTTTTGGTATCTTGTCGGGTTTGGCGTCATGGCGGGAACGGCCTACATCGACTATGAGCTGCTAGAACGATTGGCGCTTCGTTTATTTGCGGGAGCCGTTTTTCTTCTGATTCTCGTTCATTTTTTTGGAACTTATAAAAATGGTTCACAAAGGTGGATCAGCTTCGGAGTCATCGAAATCCAGCCTTCAGAATTTATGAAGATCATTTTGATTCTTCTGTTGGCTTCAATACTCAACCAATTTCAGCATAAAAGGTTCTCCTTCACGGAGAGCATCATACCGACGGGGAAAATCATGGTGTACACGGTGATTCCGTTTTTCTTCATATTGGTACAGCCTGATTTAGGGTCCGCATTGGTGATTTTGTCGATCGCATTCACGTTGATGCTTGTCTCGGGGATTTCGGGGAGAATGATCATGTCCCTGTCGCTTGGATTCATGGGATTGGTCGCCTTTTTGACGTATTTGCACAATCATTACTTTGAGATTTTTTCAAAGATAATTAAGCCTCACCAGCTTGACCGGATATACGGCTGGCTCAGTCCTCATGAACATGCTTCTACATATGGATACCAGCTGACGCAGGCGTTATTGGGGATCGGATCGGGCCAGATGTCAGGAAGCGGCTTTACTCATGGAACCCAAGTGCAGGGAGGGAAGATTCCGGAGGCTCATACCGATTTTATTTTCGCCGTGATTGGTGAAGAATTCGGCTTTTTAGGTGCCGTCACATTAGTCTGTCTCTATTTTCTGATGATCTACAGAATCATCAGGATCGCTATCTCGTCCAACAGTCTGTTCGGTCTTTATATATGTGCGGGGGTTGCGGGGTTGATTGTATTCCAAGTGTTCCAAAATATCGGGATGACGATCGGGTTAATGCCGATCACAGGGCTCGCTCTTCCGTTTATCAGCTATGGCGGCAGCGCGCTGCTGACCAACATGATCGCCTTAGGTCTCGTTTTCAGTGTGAATATCAGATCTAAACATTACATGTTTGGGAATGACTGGGGATGAAGGTGCGCAAAATGATTCTTTCCCATCTAAAGAAACTGGATTATGTATTGATTGCTTCGGTTCTGTTTTTATCCTCGTTTGGCTTGCTGATGGTATACAGTGCCGGCTACCCCCTCGGATATATGAAGTATCATGATGGCAGCTATTTTTTTATGAAGCAGCTGCAGTGGCTGCTCATCGGTTTGACCTTTTTTTCGGCTGCCGTCTTTTTCCCTTACAAAGCTTACAGCAAACTCATCCGTTTTTTGGTGAAGCTTTCTTTTTTGCTGCTGATTCTCGTTTTGCTGCCGGGAATCGGGATGGAGAAAAACAATTCTCAAAGGTGGATTCAACTCGGTTCGCTCATGATCCAGCCGTCCGAGGCTGTGAAGCTTGTGATGGTTATTTATTTCGCCTATGTGTATGCAAAAAAGCAGAGATACATCGCCGATTTTGGAAAGGGCGTCATGCCGCCGCTGATCATTTTGGCCGCTGTGTTTTTTTTGATTTTAAAACAGCCCGACTTGGGCACCGCTGTTTCGATCCTGTTAAGCTGCGGAGCGGTTCTGTTGTGCGCCGGTCTCAGAATACGGCACTTGCTGCTTCTCGGAACAATGGCAGGGGCGGGCATCGCATATTTTGCTATGACAGCGTCGTACCGGTTAAAAAGGCTGACATCGTTCAGCGATCCTTTTCAAAATGAAAACGGAGACGGCTACCAGTTGATCAATTCCTACCTTGCCATTGATTCGGGCGGGGTATGGGGGAATGGATTGGGGAACAGCGTTCAAAAGCTGGGGTTTCTTCCTGAAGCCCATACGGATTTTATCATGGCGGTCATCAGTGAAGAACTCGGCGGTGTCGGGCTGTTGATGATCATCGGGGCCTACCTGTTGATCATGTTCAGAGGTGTTAAGATCGCTGCGCAAATCGATGATCCGTTTGGAAAGCTGCTGGCGGTCGGCATTACATTCCAGATCATGATTCAGGCATTATTTAACCTGGGCGCTGTTTTCGGCCTTCTTCCCATTACCGGAATTCCTCTTCCGTTCGTCAGCTACGGAGGTTCTTCGTTAATGTTCATGCTGACGTCAGCCGGGATATTGGTCAACCTCTCCTCACATGTGAAGCGGGGAGTAAAAAAAGAGGGGCCTTTCTGATGTAGAAAGGCATTTTCCCGATTTTGAAGTTACGATTGACCAGATGATCCTGTCATCAGGAATTTATCTTCTCATATCGCATTTGACCGTGACTCCATTTTTATATAAACGCATCCATATTGATAAATAAAGGAAATCGTGATATATTCAAGGTGTGAAACAGAATAATCTTTAGATGAATGCGTAAACTGAAAAAAACCGGAAGATGCGGCAACATCTCCCGGAAGCAACAGAGAGGCTCCGTAAAAAGGAGTCGGCTCTATTTTTAGATCCCAATTAAAAAGTAAGATCGTCTTGGTGTGGGAATCAAGGGCGATCTTACTTTTTTTTGTCGTTCGATGACAGAATTGCCACGACAAGAATGCCGAAAGAGACCATGAGTTGCAACGCCTCTGATACTGTCACATGCTCACCCCCTTTCTCTCCAAGAGACGGAGGGTGAGCCGACCGCCCTTATATAGAACCGAACTGTTGCTACCCCTTATTATACCAAAAAGAAGAGGCGTTTCCATAAATGCCCTTTGTCAAGTGAATTTGAAAAAGCGCAGTTTTTTAAATTTTTGCGGTCAAATACCGCTTTTTAGCCAAAAACCCTGCAAATTTTTCCGTGCAAAAAAGGCCGGTTCATAAAACCGGGCCTTTTTTGATCTGTCTCATTTGTTCATTTATGCGGGACGCGCGGCAAAAATTTGAAAGGTAACGCCGAACGGATCGGTGACAATGCCGTAAGCGGGACTGAAATAAGTCTCCTTCAGCTCAAGCTTGACCTCGCCCCGCTCGCTCAGCTTGCCAAACAGCCGCTTGGCCGAAGAAACGTCAGCTGCCGTTACGCAAATGGACAATTGGTTTCCACTTTGGAAAGGCAGTTCAGGAATGATGTCGGCGATCATCATGACGGCGTCGCCGATTGTCAAAACGGCGTGTGCGATGAAATCCAATTCGTCATCCTTAAAATTCGCCGCCTCATCTGCGGGGCCTTCGCCAATCGTCTGACTGAACTTTACTTCAGCCTCGAGTACATCACGATAATAATCAATCGCTTCCTTTGCTCTTCCATTCATCAGGATGTAAGGTGTAAATTGCGTTTTCATAGAGCGAACATCTCCTTTTTTTGTTGATCTAAGAAGATTGTATATTATAATGGTGACAACTTATGTCATGGTTAAAAAATGATTGGAGGTTTTCATGTCTAAAGCGAAACGATTGAATGAAATGATCATGATGGTAAACCGGAAAAAACGATTTACGGTCGGGGAGCTGGCGCAGGAATTCGGCGTTTCCAAGAGAACGGTTTTAAGGGATTTGCAAGAGCTCAGCGAAATGGGGGTGCCCCTCTATTCTGAAACCGGCCCCCACGGAGGGTATCAAGTGTTAAATGAAAGGATTCTTCCTCCCATCGCCTTCAGCGAGAACGAAGCGATCGCCATCTTCTTTGCGATCGATGCGCTGAAGCATTATATATCCCTGCCGTTTGACGCTCAGTACGACTCCATCAAAAAGAAATTTTATTTGAACCTTACAGGAGACATCCGGGATGCGATTGACAGTATGAAGGATCGCGTTGCTTTTTATACGCCTTATGAGCAAAAAGACGACATTCCGGTCTTAAAGGTGCTGCTTGAAGCGGCAGTTCAGCAAAAGGTGTTGATCATCGAATATGAAGCAAATGGCGCAGCAAGCAAGAGAAACATTCAGCCGATCGGAATCTATGCCAATCAAGGGAAGTGGTATTGCCCGGCTTACTGTTTTTTAAGACAAGACTACCGCATCTTCAGGTGCGACCGGATTAAGCGGGCCGAACTTGATGAACATACGGCCCCGCTTGATTTGACCGGTCTTAATTTAAAGAACCGTTTTTCAGCTGTGTCCCGGCCAAGGGAGACATTGGAATTATCCGCGGAGCTGACAAAAAAAGGAGTAGAACGGCACGGTTCCCTCAAATGGCCGCACCTTGAGCTGGATGTAAAAGAAGACGGGTCCGGCGTGCTGAAAGGAGAGATCGCGCCGAAGGACATTGATTTTTTTGCGGATTATTTCATTTCATTCGGCCGGGAAGCAATTATTCAGAAGCCTTCCGAATTAATCGAAAGGATGAAGCGGACATTATCCGACATGCTGAAACAATACGGCTAAAATGAAGACTCCGGTCAGACTGATCACGAAGACCGCGGCCTGCGTTTTTCCGCCTTTAAAGCCCCTCAAAAAAAGCGTGAAGACGCACGTCTCATTCATCATTCCGTTAACGACACTCTCAGGAATTGAGAGTGTCTTATTTTTGCCGTCAGAAGAAATTTTTACCCAAAAAAGTTGACGGGGGATTTAAAAGTGGGTATCATTACAAATATGAAATAAATATTACATTTGTGTTACAAAAGAAAATGATATGTTACGAGTTTAAAAGAAGATTGACAAAGGAGCATGCTTATGAAAAAAGCGATGGCTATTTTAGGATTCCTTGTACTCACAGCATCGCTGCTATTCATCATCAATAAAGGAACATCTCAAATAAACGCTTCACAAAATAGAAAAGCCGCGATTCACACGGAATATTACAAAGACATCAGTTCGCTTTCTTTTCCGGTATTCAGCGATTTGAAGGAAGAAGATGCCCAGCTGGCCAACGAA
Organism: Bacillus sp. PK6-026; assembly: GCF_054161455.1. Classification (NCBI taxonomy): domain Bacteria; kingdom Bacillati; phylum Bacillota; class Bacilli; order Caryophanales; family Bacillaceae; genus Bacillus; species Bacillus sp. PK6-026. The sequence goes on from NZ_CP096418.1 coordinate 675,972, forward strand.
GCGGTAAAACATCATTTAAAAAACTCTTATAAAGAATTTCAAAAAATCGTTAAAGATGCCGAAAAGAAGGATAAGGACGAGGAGAACGTCTATGAAACGTCCTACAAAGTCAAATACAACGAGGAAGGCAAACTGAGCTTTTTAATCTATGACTATCAGTTCTCCGGCGGCGCGCACGGCATGTACACCGCTACATCCTACAACTTTGACTTTGACAAGCGCAAACAAGTCGTGCTGACTGACGTATTAAACAATCAGGCAAAAATCGAAAAAGCAAAAAACTATATTTTCAGCTATATCAACGAACATCCGGAACAGTTTTATTCTGATCTTAAAAAGAGCGATATCCGCTTGGATGAACACACGGCTTTCTATTATACAAGCAGCGGAATTTCAATTGTATTTCAGCAGTATGATATCGCCCCGTATGCGGCCGGAAATCAGGAAATAAAGCTTCCGTCGACGCTTTTATATTAGTCCCGGTATGAGAAACAATATTTGTAATAGAAACAGAGAAAGCAAGTCATGAAACAGGAGAGTGAGCAGCGATGTCTGGCAAACCATCATTTCGATGGGTTAAAATGTTGATTTTTTTAACGATATTAATAGGTTTGGCGGGGTACTCTTACAATAAGGTGTCAAGCAACAGTCAAGAGCCCCCTCAACCAAAAAAAGACGGCGGACAATCCGGCCTCGGCGTCGAATCCATGGTCAGCGACAGCAAACAAGAGCGGTATGCCATCCACTATCCGGTATTTCGCATAAAAGAAATCGATGAACAAATAAAAGATTATGTGAATCAAGAATTGGCCAGTTTTAAAGAGGATAATGCAAAGGCCCAGGCTCAGCATGAAGACGGGCCTTTTGAACTGAACATCAAATATAAGGTTGTCTATTACACAAAAGATGCAGCCAGTGTGGTGCTGAATCAATACATAGAGGCCGGGGGCGTTTCGGGTACAACGTCTGTCAAGACGTTTAACGCCGATTTAAAACAGAAAAAGCTGCTGTCCCTTCAAGACCTGTTCGAAGAAAATTCAGATTTTCTGAACAGGATTTCAAGCATTGCCTATCAGGAATTGAAAAATCGGAATCCGTCTGCCGACACGGCTTTATTAAAAGAAGGGACAAGCCCTCAGGAAGAGCATTTCAGCCGCTTCGCGCTCCTGGAAAACGAAGTCGAATTTTATTTTGAGAAAAAACAAACCGGTCTTGAGCAGTCTGTAAAAATAAAAAAAGAATGGGTAAAAGATATTTTAAAAGACCAATATCAGGATATGAAAAAGAGCCGTCTTCAGGCCAAACGAGAGCAGGAGCCTGTCCCCCTTCCGAAACAGGCGAAAATAAATCCTGATGAAAAAGTGATTGCTCTCACATTTGATGACGGCCCGAATCCCGCTACAACGAATAAAATATTGAATGCTTTACAAAAGCATGAAGGGCATGCGACCTTCTTCGTGCTTGGAAGCAGAGCCCAATATTATCCCGAAACCATAAAACGGATGCTGAAGGAAGGAAACGAAGTCGGCAACCATTCCTGGGACCATCCGTTATTGACAAGGCTGTCAAACGAAAAAGCGTATCAGGAAATTAACGACACGCAAGAAATGATCGAAAAAATCAGCGGACACCAGCCGGCACACTTGCGCCCTCCATATGGCGGAATCAATGATTCCGTCCGCTCGCTTTCCAATCTGAAGGTCTCGTTGTGGGATGTTGATCCGGAAGATTGGAAGTACAGAAATAAACAAAAGATTGTCAATCATGTCATGAGTCATGCGGGAGACGGAAAAATCGTCTTAATGCACGATATTTATGCAACGTCCGCAGAAGCGGCGGAAGAGATTATTAAAAAGCTGAAAGCAAAGGGCTATCAATTGGTAACTGTATCTCAGCTTGAAGAAGTGAAGAAGCAGAGAGGATATTGAATAAATGAGAAGAAAGCGCCATATCGGCGCTTTTCTGTTGCAAGAAAATATAGGGAAAACGATATTTGTTAAAAATTCAAAATATTTATACAATAGCATGTGTTTCACTTTGAAAGGGGAGAGGAAAATCATGAAACAACACAAACGGCTTTATGCCCGATTGCTGCCGCTGTTATTTGCGCTCATCTTCTTGCTGCCTCACTCTGCAGCTGCGGCGGCAAATCTTAATGGGACGCTGATGCAATATTTTGAGTGGTACATGCCAAATGACGGCCAACATTGGAAACGCTTACAAAATGACTCGGCATATTTGGCTGAACACGGTATTACTGCCGTCTGGATTCCCCCGGCATATAAGGGAACGAGTCAAGACGATGTAGGCTACGGCGCTTACGATCTGTATGATTTAGGGGAGTTTCATCAAAAAGGGACGGTTCGGACAAAGTACGGCACAAAGGGAGAACTGCAATCTGCGATCAACAGTCTTCATTCCCGGGACATCAACGTTTACGGCGATGTAGTCATCAACCACAAAGGCGGCGCTGATGCGACCGAAGATGTAACGGCTGTTGAAGTCGATCCCGCCGACCGCAACCGCGTAACATCAGGAGAACAGCGAATCAAAGCGTGGACACATTTTCAATTCCCGGGGCGCGGCAGCACATACAGCGATTTCAAATGGCATTGGTACCATTTTGACGGAACCGATTGGGACGAGTCCCGAAAGCTGAACCGCATCTATAAGTTTCAAGGAAAGGCATGGGATTGGGAAGTTTCCAATGAAAACGGCAACTATGATTACTTGATGTATGCCGACATCGATTATGATCATCCTGATGTCACGGCAGAAATAAAGAGATGGGGAACGTGGTATGCCAATGAGCTGCAATTGGACGGATTCCGCCTTGATGCCGTCAAACACATTAAATTTTCTTTTTTGCGGGATTGGGTCAATCATGTCAGGGAAAAAACAGGAAAGGAAATGTTTACGGTAGCCGAATATTGGCAGAATGACTTAGGTGCGCTGGAAAACTATTTGAACAAAACAAACTTTAATCATTCAGTGTTTGACGTGCCGCTTCATTACCAGTTCCATGCTGCATCGACACAGGGAGGCGGCTATGATATGAGGAAATTGCTGAACGGAACAGTCGTTTCCAAGCATCCTGTGAAAGCGGTTACGTTTGTTGATAACCATGATACACAGCCGGGGCAATCGCTTGAGTCGACTGTCCAAACATGGTTTAAGCCGCTGGCTTACGCTTTTATTTTGACAAGAGAAGCAGGCTACCCGCAGATTTTCTACGGGGATATGTACGGGACGAAAGGAGCCTCGCAGCGCGAAATTCCTGCCCTGAAACACAAAATCGAACCGATCTTAAAAGCGAGAAAACAATATGCGTACGGAGCACAGCATGATTATTTCGATCATCATGACATTGTCGGCTGGACGAGGGAAGGCGACAGCTCGGTTGCAAATTCTGGTTTGGCGGCGTTAATAACAGACGGACCCAGCGGGACAAAGCGAATGTATGTCGGCCGGCAAAACGCCGGTGAGACATGGCATGACATCACCGGAAACCGTTCCGATTCTGTTGTCATCAATGCAGAAGGCTGGGGGGAGTTTCACGTAAACGGCGGATCGGTTTCGATCTATGTTCAAAGATAGAAGAAAAGAGTGATAGGACGGATTTCCTAAAGGAAATCCGTTTTTTTATTTTCTCCTTCTTATAAAATTTCTTTGATTCCATCTTATAATTAATTTTAACAAGGTGTCATCAGCCCTCAGGAAGGACTAGCTGACAGTTTGAATCGTATAGGTAAGGCGGGGATGAAATGGCAACGTTATCTGATGTAGCAAAGAAAGCAAATGTGTCGAAAATGACGGTATCGCGGGTGATCAATCATCCTGAGACTGTGACGGATGAATTGAAAAAGCTTGTTCATTCCGCAATGAAGGAGCTCAATTATATACCGAACTATGCAGCAAGAGCGCTCGTTCAAAACAGAACACAGGTCGTTAAGCTGCTCATACTGGAAGAAATGGATACGACTGAACCTTATTATATGAACCTGTTAACGGGAATCAGCCGCGAGCTGGATCGTCACCATTATGCTTTGCAGCTTGTCACAAGGAAATCTCTCAATATCGGCCAGTGTGACGGCATTATAGCGACGGGGTTGAGAAAAGCCGATTTTGAAGGGCTGATTAAAGTATTTGAAAAGCCTGTCGTTGTATTTGGCCAAAATGAAATGGGCTATGATTTTATTGATGTTAACAATGAAAAAGGTACCTATATGGCAACACGCCACGTCATTGGGCTGGGCGTCCGCAATGTCGTCTTTTTTGGAATCGATTTGGATGAACCCTTTGAACGGTCAAGGGAAAAAGGCTACCTTCAGGCGATGGAAGGCAGTCTGAAAAAAGCGGCGATTTTCCGGATGGAAAACAGTTCGAAAAAAAGTGAAGCACGCGCACTGGAAGTGCTGGCATCCCTTGATGCACCGGCAGCCGTGGTTTGCGCTTCCGACCGCATCGCGCTCGGGGTCATCCGCGCGGCGCAATCGCTCGGCAAAAAAATTCCGGAAGATGTCGCAGTTACCGGCTATGACGGGGTGTTTCTCGACCGGATCGCTTCGCCTCGCCTGACAACGATCAGACAGCCTGTTGTTGAAATGGGAGAGGCTTGCGCCAGAATCCTGCTGAAAAAAATCAATGAAGACGGAGCGTCGCAAGGCAATCAATTTTTTGAGCCGGAACTTATTGTCCGGGAATCGACTTTGTAAGGGTCTCATTCTGTTACCGGTAACAAGCTGAAAATGATTGTTCCTGTTATGCCGTCATGATAATTTCAGAATAAAAGCCGGTTTATCACAGCCGGACAACCAAAAAGGGGGAAACATGATGGAATATGCAGCGATTCATCATCAGCCTTTCAGCTCTGATGCCTATTCTTACGATGGAAGGACATTGCACATCAAAATCCGTACAAAAAAGAATGATGCCGATCACGTACGCTTCATTTGGGGAGATCCTTACGAATACACCGGCGGCACATGGAAAGCGAACGAGCTTGCGATGGCGAAAATTGCCGCGACAAGCACGCATGATTACTGGTTTGCCGAAGTGGCGCCTCCATTCAGGCGTCTGCAATACGGGTTTATCCTTACAGGCGCTGATGGTCAAGACACTTTTTACGGAAGCAGTGGTGCCTGTCCGTTTGCCGGAAAAGCGGCAGATATGGCCAAGTACTGTTTTAAATTTCCATTTGTTCATGAGGCAGATACGTTTAATGCACCCGACTGGGTCAAATCAACCGTCTGGTATCAAATTTTTCCGGAGCGCTTTGCCAGCGGCCGAGAGGATTTGTCTCCGGAAAACGCTTTGCCGTGGGGAAGCAAGGACCCCGAGGTGGACGATTTTTTCGGAGGGGATTTGCAGGGGATCATAGACAAACTGGACTATCTGGAAGACTTGGGGGTAGGCGGCATTTATTTGACGCCGATCTTTGCCGCGCCTTCCAACCATAAATACGATACATTGGACTATTGCTCGATCGATCCGCATTTTGGCGATGAGGAACTCTTTCGCACGCTGGTCAGCCGGCTTCACGAGCGGGGAATGAAGATCATGCTTGACGCTGTTTTTAATCACATCGGCAGCGCTTCGCGAGAGTGGCAGGATGTCGTCAAAAACGGTGAAAAGTCCCGTTATAAAGACTGGTTTCATGTTCATTCTTTCCCTGTTAAAGAAGGCGGCTACGATACATTTGCGTTTACGCCCGAGATGCCAAAGCTCAATACCGCCAACCCGGAAGTTCAGGCTTATTTACTTGATATCGCGCTGTACTGGATACGCGAATTTGATATCGACGGCTGGCGTTTGGATGTGGCGAATGAAGTCGATCATGCGTTTTGGAAGAAGTTCCGTCAAGCCGTTACGGCAGAAAAGCCCGACATTTTTATATTGGGCGAAATCTGGCATCAGGCTGATCCGTGGCTTAGAGGAGACGAATTTCATTCGGTTATGAACTACCCGTTCACAGAACCGATGATTGACTATTTTGCAGACGGATCGATTTCAGCTTCGCAAATGGCGAGCCGCATCAATTCGCATCTCATGAGCGGGATGAAGCAGGTCAATGAGGTGATGTTTAATTTGCTGGACAGCCATGACACGAAGCGGATTTTGACAAGATGCGGAGGAGATGAGAAAAAAGTACGCTCTCTTTTGGCATTTATGTTTGCTCAGACAGGCTCGCCGTGCATTTATTACGGAACCGAAATCGGGCTGGACGGCGGGGATGACCCATTGTGCCGGAAGTGCATGGTTTGGGAAGAAGAGAAACAGAATCAAGAGATGCTCACATTTATGAAACGGCTGATCGCTTTGCGAAAACAAGAAAATGATGTATTGACGTATGGAGCGCTCGAATGGAGGCTGGTTGACGACGAAAACGATTTTGTCAGTTTTTCCCGAACGGATGAAGGAAAAGAGCTGATCTACTTCTTCCACCAGGGCAGCGAGGTGCGCCGTGTCAGATTGCGGGATTTGAAGATTGCAAGCGACAAAAGAATATATGATGCGTGGTCGGAAGAAGCGCTCCATCATGATGATGCGGTCGACATACAGCCAGGCGGGTTTTTCATTTTGGGGGCGGTTTAAATTCTGTTACCGGTAACAGAATTTAAACTATTGTAACCGCTTTCTATCGAGGATTACAATTGTCTCAGATTCTAAGATAGAAGGGGGAAAAAAGATGCAACATTTAAAAAAAGGATTTTTAGCGATGCTGGCGACAGTTCTGCTGTTCGGTCTTGCCGCCTGTTCAAGTTCAAAGGAAACGGGGGGCAACGGCGGGAAAAAAGTGCTGACCGTGTCTGTAGAAGAGGTCTATAAACCTTACGTTGAAAGCATAAAGGAAGGTTTTGAAAAAGAGAATGATGTGACAGTCAAAATTGTTGAAAAGCCAATGTTCGATCAGCTTGAAGCGCTTCCTCTTGACGGCCCGGCAGGCAATGCGCCCGATGTCATGCTTGCGGCATACGACCGTATCGGCGGCTTAGGACAGCAAGGGCATTTGCTGGAAGTCAAACCGTCTGAGACTAAAAGCTTCGGCGACAAAGAAATGCAGCAAGTAACAGTTGACGGAAAAGTCTACGGAATCCCGCTTGTTATTGAAACTCTCGTACTCTATTACAACAAAGACCTGTTAAAAGCGCCGCCAAAAACCTTTAACGAGCTTGAGGATTTAACAAAAGACAAGAGGTTCGCTTTTTCTTCGGAAAAAGGAAAATCGACCGCTTTTCTCGCAAAGTGGACGGACTTTTACATGTCATACGGTTTAATGGCGGGATACGGGGGATATGTATTCGGAGCTGACGGCACGGATTCCGGAGACATCGGTCTGAACAACAACGGGGCCGTGGAAGCGGTGGAATACGCCGAGAAATGGTTCAGTGAATATTGGCCGAAAGGCATGCAGGACAATACGAGCGCTGACGATTTTATCCAGCAGACCTTTATGGACGGAAAAGCAGCTGCTGTTATCGGAGGTCCATGGTCGGCTTCCAATTATAAAGAAGCCGGTTTGAACTACGGTGCCGCGAAAATCCCGACATTGCCAAACGGAAAAGAATATGCCCCGTTTGCAGGCGGAAAAGGCTGGGTCGCCTCTAAATATACGAAAGAGGCAGAGCTTGCTGAAAAGTGGCTGCAATATGCCGCAAATGACGAAAATGCTTACCGTTTTTATGAAGATACGAACGAAGTTCCGGCCAACCTCGCCGCACGAAAAAAAGCAGGGGAGCAAAAAAGCGAGCTGACGTCGGCGGTCATCACACAATACGAAACGGCGACTCCGACTCCGAACATTCCGGAGATGGCCGAGGTGTGGACAGGTGCAGAAAGCCTGATATTTGACGCGGCAGCAGGGAAAAAATCGGCACAGCAATCAGCGGATGATGCCGTCCGTGTAATTAAAGAAAACATTAAAGAAAAGTATGTGAAATAAAACGGCGGTTTTAGCGTCCGGAAGAATAGAGGGCGAAAAAAATGAACAAAGACCAAACACTTGCAAAACGGAGCCGGAAGGCAGCGCTGTTATCGATTATTCCCGGTGCTGGCCAGATTGCAAACCGGCAGTTTTCAAAGGGGATCCTTTTTCTTGTCATCACAGGCTTGTTTATTTGTGAGTTAGCGGTTTTCGGTTATCAGGCGCTAATCGGCCTCGTGACGCTGGGGACTGTCCCGGGAGAAGATCACTCGCTGTTTCTGTTGATAGAGGGCACGCTGCAATTGATATTGACGCTCGTTTTTCTGATGTTTTACATCTTTAATCTGTATGATGCCCGGAAGACCGCCGCGATGAAAGCGGCGGGTTTGAAAATCAGCGAGACGGCCGGGGACATGATCAGAAATGCAGGTGACAAAGGGTTTCCGTATTTATTTACGCTGCCGGCATACCTCATGATGGTGTTTGTAATTATTTTTCCGGTGCTGGTGACTCTGTTTATCGCGTTTACAAACTACGATTTTTATCATATTCCGCCTAACAGTCTCATCGACTGGGTCGGCTTTAAAAATTTCATGAATATCTTTTTCCTTGGCTCATATCGGCAAACATTCGCCGATGTACTGGGCTGGACGATCATCTGGACAGTCTGTGCGACAACGCTGCAAATTGTTCTCGGCATCGTGACAGCGTTGGTCGTCAATCAAAACTTTATTAAAGGCAAGCGGATGTTCCGGATCATCTTTCTGCTTCCGTGGGCCGTTCCGGCATTTATTACGATTATGAGCTTTGCCAACATTTTTAATGACTCGGCGGGCGCGATGAACGTCCAAGTGATCCCGCTTTTGAACCAGCTCCCGTTCGTCGATATCCCGGCTGTCGCATGGAAGACCGATCCGTTCTGGACGAAGACGGCTTTGATTATGATTCAGACGTGGCTCGGTTTTCCATACATTTATGTCATGGTGACAGGGGTGCTTCAGGCGATTCCCGGAGAGCTTTATGAAGCGGCAAAAATTGACGGCGCGACATTTATTCAGCGCTTTAAACACATTACGCTGCCGATGATTTTATTTGCGACCGCACCGGTGATGATTACCCAGTATACGTTTAATTTCAATAACTTCTCGATCATCTATTTATTTAATGAGGGCGGTCCGGGGAGTGCGGGGGCCGGAGCTGGGTCAACCGACATCTTAATATCCTGGATCTATAAGCTGACGACGGGAACGTCGCCGCAGTATTCCGTGGCGGCTGCTGTCACACTGCTCATTTCTTTCATTGTCATCGGGGTTTCCCTGATTGCTTTTAAGAAATCGAATGCCTTTGGCAATGAGGAGGTCATGTAGATGAGAGGGATTTTCAAAAATACGCGGTTCACCGGGATGCTGAACAAGGTTTTGACCTATATATTTTTGACGTTTTTAAGCATCGTGATTATTTATCCGCTTTTGATCACGGCATCATCCGCATTTCGGGTCGGGAATGTAGCGGCTTTTACACTCGATTTTTCGGGCCAATGGACATTGGACCACTTTAAGCGGCTGTTTGAAGAGACGCTTTACCTCAACTGGTACGGGAATACGCTTGTGATCGCGCTGTCTGTCATGGTGTTCCAGGTGACGATTGTGACGCTTGCCGGCTATACGTACAGCCGCTACCGGTTTGCGGGCCGAAAAAAGAGTCTCATTTTCTTTTTGATCATTCAAATGGTGCCGACGATGGCGGCGCTGACCGCTTTTTACGTCCTGGCCATGCTGATCGGAGCTTTGGACCAATATTGGTTTTTAACTGCAATCTATATCGGCGGCGGAATTCCGATGAACACATGGCTGATGAAGGGCTACTTTGATACAGTACCTAGAGAAATCGATGAAGCGGCGCGGATTGACGGAGCGGGGCACCTGCGGATCTTTGCTTCGGTCGTTCTGCCGCTTGTGAAACCGATGCTTGCTGTCCAGGCGCTGTGGGCGTTTATGGGGCCGTTCGGCGACTATCTGCTGGCGAAATTTCTGCTTCGCTCGCCGGAAAGCCTGACCATCGCCGTCGGTTTGCAGACATTCATCTCCAATCCGCAGCAGCAAAAAGTCGCGCTGTTTGCAGCGGGCGCGATTCTTGCGGCTCTGCCGATTTGCATCTTGTTCTTCTTTCTCCAAAAGAACTTTGTGTCCGGTTTGACATCCGGCGGAACGAAGGGATAAACCGATGAACGACATGAGACACGAAAAGCTGATCGTCCGCTTTCTTAAAGCAGCGGCATCACCGGCGGGCGTCATGCGCTGCAAACATACATTCAGCTGGCTCGAAATTTCTTTTCTGTTTATGTTTTTGACAGCTTGCTTAACGGCGCCCGTGTCGATTGCGTTGATGAAAATGGACCGCTTCAACGCCGGGAATTTGCTCCCAAACGTTGTTCAAAAGGCTGACGCGCAATTCATCAAACAATTAAAAGGCTACCAATTGACAAACGGGAGATTGACAGGCGCAGACGAGCTGTACCGTGTGGAGAAAGAGAAAACCTTGCTGGCGGTCGATTTGAAGCATGAATTGAAAACAAGCGGTGAGAACGGCCGGATAAAGGCGGAAGGCGGCTATCAAAACGCGCTCATCTTTCAGTCAGATCATCTGATCATCAGCGATCAAAGCGGAGCGGGGTTTTCTGTCCGCTATCCGGCAAAGGCCGGGCTGAATGATCTGGATGCCGATCATGTAGGGGATTTTATCGGTGCCATGTGGTTTGCCCAATATAAGCCGCTTATCATCATGCTGGCCTGTTCCGCGGTTTTCATCATTTCGCTTTTTGTAACGGCCGTTCTGACGGGAGGCATCTGGATCTCCAAAAAATCCAACATGACCGGGATAAGGTCGTTTAAGGAAGCGGCCGCAGCGGCGGTGTGCGGATCAGCGCTTCCGGCAGCGGCTGCAATGGCTTTTGGTATGATCCGCTTTGACTTCATCATGATGCTGCTCATCCATTCGTGCGGAAGCGCTTTGATGGTCTCTTTCATCTTCAGGCATATATTCAAAACCCGCCATCACAACGAAAATCTTCAGTCAGGAGGAAATCATGGTAAATCAGCGGCTATTTGAGATCGACCAGTGGAAAATCAAAACAAACCAATTTGAAAAAGAACATAAGCGGCTTCAGGAAAGTCTGACATCCTTGGCGAACGGCTATATGGGGATCAGGGGGAATTTTGAAGAAAGCTATTCAGGCGAAAGTCTCAAAGGCACATATATTGCAGGGGTTTGGTTTCCGGACAAAACGCGTGTCGGCTGGTGGAAAAACGGCTATCCCGAATATTTCGGGAAAGTGATCAATGCGATGAATTTCATCGGAATTGATGTATATGTAGACGACGAAAAAGTCGACCTCAATCAAAACGGCATCGAATCGTTTGAATTGGAGCTTAATATGAAGGAAGGCATCCTGCGGAGAAGCGTTGTCGTTCGTGTGAATCAAAAGGCTGTCAAAATTTCGTCGGAGCGCTTTCTTAGTCTTGATGTCCAGCAGCTGTGCGCGATTCATTATGAAGCGGAATGCCTGACCGATGAAGCTGTTATTACACTTGTCCCTTATCTTGATGGCCATGTCGCAAATGAGGATGCCAATTTCGAAGAGCGGTTTTGGCAGGAAGAAGTGAAAGGCGCCGAATCTCATCGCGGTCATCTTGTGACGAAAACGATTGAGAATCCGTTTGGAACGCCGCGTTTTACGGTGGCTGCTTCAATGTGCAATGTGACAGAAGGATATGTCAGCGAGCATTTTCAAACGGATGCGATGTACGCGGAAAACCGCTTCTGTTACGAAGTGAAGCCGGGAACAAAGGCTTCTTTAAAAAAATTGATCATTGTCACAACGTCCCGGGACTTTGAAGAAGCAGAGCTTTTAGTAAAGGGCAGGGCGCTTTTGGCTGATGTTCTTCAGCAGGGATATGAAGAAGCGAAGCGGAGGCATACCGAACATTGGATGGAAAGGTGGGCAAAGGCTGACATTGAAATTAAAGGGGATGATGAGCTTCAGCAGGGCATCCGGTACAACCTCTTTCAGCTTTTCTCGACATACTACGGAACCGATTCGCGCTTAAACATCGGGCCGAAAGGGTTCACGGGCGAGAAATACGGAGGAGCGGCCTACTGGGATACTGAGGCGTACGCCGTTCCTGTGTATTTGGCGACGGCCGAGCCGGAGGTGACAAAGAATCTGCTTTTATACCGATATCATCATTTGGAGGCAGCTAAACGGAATGCGGCCAAACTGGGGCTGAGGGGAGCCCTTTATCCGATGGTGACCTTCACAGGCGATGAATGCCACAATGAATGGGAGATCACCTTCGAAGAAATTCACCGCAATGGCGCAATCTGTTATGCGATCTACAATTATGTCAATTACACAGGCGACCGTGACTATATGAAAGAATACGGGATAGACGTTCTCATCGAAATCAGCAGATTTTGGGCTGACCGTGTCCACTTCTCAAAACGTAACAACAAATATATGATCCACGGCGTTACAGGGCCGAATGAATATGAAAACAATGTCAACAACAACTGGTATACGAATTTGATTGCGTCGTGGACGCTTGAGTACACGCTCGAAAACCTCGCTGTCCTCCCGGAGGAAAAACGCCGCCGGCTTGATATACGGGAAGCCGAAATCGAGAGGTGGAAGGATATCATTGCGAAAATGTACTATCCATACAGTGAGGAATTAAATGTTTTTATTCAGCATGATACATTCCTAGATAAAGAGCTTCAGGCAGCGGATGAGCTTGAACCGGATGACCGCCCGCTCTATCAGAATTGGTCATGGGACAAAATTCTCCGCTCCAGTTTTATTAAGCAGGCGGATGTTCTGCAAGGCATTTATTTCTTTAATCATCGATTTACGACGGAAGAAAAACGGCGCAACTTTGAATTTTATGAACCGATGACGGTTCATGAATCGAGCCTTTCGCCGTCTGTCCATGCGGTGCTGGCGGCTGAACTCAAAATGGAAAAGAAAGCGCTTGAACTGTATAAGCGTACAGCGAGGCTTGATCTGGATAATTACAATCATGACACAGAGGAAGGGCTTCATATTACATCGATGACCGGAAGCTGGCTCGCGATCGTGCAAGGATTTGCCGGCATGCGGACCCAAGATGAGACGCTGTCGTTTGCTCCGTTTTTGCCGAAGGAATGGGACGGTTATGCGTTCAACATCAATTATCGGAACCGGCTAATCAATGTGCAGGTAGAGGAAAACAGCGTCGCCTTCAACCTTGTAAAAGGAGAACCGCTTTCCATGACAGTTTATGGAGAGCAAATCGCACTGAACGGACGGTATGAAAGGAGGATGCCCGATGAGCCAATGGTGGAAAGAGGCAGTCGTGTATCAAATTTACCCGCGGAGTTTTTATGATTCCAACGGAGACGGATTCGGTGATTTGCAGGGCATGATTCAAAAGCTCGATTACATTAAAAGCCTCGGAGCCGATGTTATCTGGCTGTGTCCTGTGTTTGATTCCCCGCAAGATGACAACGGCTACGACATCAGCGACTACAGAAGCATATACGAAAAGTTCGGGACGAACGATGATATGTTTCAATTGATTGATGAAGTGCATAAACGCGGAATGAAAATCATCATGGATCTTGTCGTGAACCACACGTCTGATGAACATGCCTGGTTTGCCGAAAGCCGCAAGTCAAAGGACAATCCTTACCGTGATTATTATTTTTGGAAAGATCCAAAGGCGGACGGTTCAAAACCGAACAATTGGGGATCGATCTTTTCAGGATCGGCGTGGACATTCGATCAGCGGACAGGGCAATATTACCTTCACTACTTTTCGAAAAAGCAGCCTGACTTAAACTGGGAGAATGAAGCGGTTCGCCGGGAAGTATACGATTTGATGACGTTTTGGATGGACAGAGGCGTTGACGGCTGGCGGATGGATGTGATCGGTTCCATTTCCAAATACGTCGACTTTCCCGATTATGAAACAGATGACAGCCGTCCTTATGTCGTCGGCCGCTATCATTCAAACGGCCCCCGTCTGCACGAATTTATACAAGAGATGAACCGGGAAGTGCTGTCCCGTTACGACTGCATGACGGTCGGCGAAGCAAACGGCTCAGATGTTGAAGAAGCGATAAAATACACGGATCCAAGCAGACATGAGCTGAACATGATTTTTACATTTGAACATATGGACATCGATACAAAACAACATTCGCCGAATGGGAAATGGCAGATGAAGCCGTTTGATCCGATCGCTTTAAAAAAGACGATGACGAGGTGGCAGGCCGCTTTAATGAATGTCGGCTGGAACACGCTTTATTTCGAAAATCATGATCAGCCGAGGGTCATATCCCGCTGGGGCAATGACCGCGAACTGCGCAAACAATGCGCTAAAGCATTTGCAACGGTCTTGCACGGGATGAAGGGAACCCCGTTCATTTATCAGGGAGAAGAAATCGGCATGACAAACAGTGAAATGCCGCTCAAGATGTATGATGATCTCGAAATCAAAAACGCATACCGAGAACTTGTCATTGAAAATCAAACGATGACAGAGGAAGACTTTCGAAAAGCCGTGGCGAAAAAAGGGCGGGATCACGCGAGAACGCCGATGCAATGGGATGACGGAAAACACGCGGGCTTCACAGCTGGAGAGCCTTGGCTGGCGGTAAATCCCCGCTATCAAGAAATCAATGTGAAGGAATCGCTCTCAGATGAAGATTCGATTTTCTATTATTATCAGAAGCTCATCGGGCTGCGCAAACAACATAAAGTTATCGTACATGGAGATTACCAGCTGCTGCTTGAGGATGATCCGCAAATCTTTGCGTATATCCGTGAATACCGGGGCGAAAAGCTGTTAGTCGCCGTGAATTTGTCAGAAGAAAAGGCGCTGTTTCATGCTCCGCCGGAATTGCTTGAAGACAAGTGGGATGTGCTGTTATCCAATTACGCCAGCGAGCGGCTTGATATAAGCGGCAGCATGGACATGGAACCCTATGAAGCTTTTATGATGATCAGTCGGGCAAAGGGTTCGACATTATGAAAGCGGTCATTTTTGACTTGGACGGCGTGATCACGGATACGGCCGAGCATCATTATCTCGCTTGGAAACATACTGCCGAACAAATCGGCATTGAGATTGACCGGAGCTTTAATGAACGACTGAAAGGCATCGACAGAGAGCGGTCGCTTAACACGATTTTGATTCACGGCGGTGCAGCCGGAACGTATCGGGAGGCGGAGAAACAAGAGATCATGCGCCGGAAAAACCAATACTACCAACAGCTGATCCAAAACTTGACACCGCATGACCTGTTGCCGGGAATCGCCGGGCTATTTGCCGAATTGAAAAGGGAAAATGTAAGCATCGCGTTAGCTTCGTCAAGCCGAAACGCGCCCGCTATTTTGCAACGGCTCGGGCTCATGGACGAATTTCATGCTGTCGTTGACCCGGCTGCGCTTGCTCGCGGAAAGCCCGACCCCGAAATCTTTTTGACGGCCGCAGCGCTGCTCGGTGTGCCTCCGTCTCAGTGTGCAGCAATCGAAGACGCTGAAGCCGGGATCGCCGCGATCAAATCCGCAGGGATGTTTGCGGTGGGAGTCGGTGATGAGACATCGCTGAGCGGGGCTGATTTGATCGTGCCCGACACAAACGAGCTGACATTTGAGCTGCTGAAGGAAGGATGGCAGCGCTGTTGCTGCATAAGAGAAGAAAAATGAATCGTAAAATGGCAGGCCGCCGCTGGCGGCCTTATTTGCAATCAGAGAGGTGAAGGCAAAATTAAGATCAAGGTGTTCGGGAGGCCGTTCGGATATGCTTTTCGAATCGAAACCATCAGGCGATTGAATACCGACCTGTTGCAAATTCTAACGCCTGCGCTTTTCATGAAAAACAGCCTAATCGATCCTTTTAAAAGGATGATTAGGCTGAATGTTTATTGAGGCATTTGCAATTTGACAAACTTCCGTTTGCCGACTTGGATAATCATACCGTGTTCGACCGCCACATCCGCATGAATCGATTCTGCTTTGATGCCGTTGATTTTAACGCCGCCGTTTTGGATCATTCGGCGGGCTTCGCTTTTGGAAGGGAGGAGTCCGAGCGTCACCAATAAATCGGTGACAGGCACCGTTCCGTCACCTTGCCAGTGTACAGACGTTATATTGTCCGGCGCGCTGTTTTGCTGAAAAACCTTTTTAAACTGCTGTTCGGCCGCTTCGGCTGCCTCGCTTCCATGATACATGTTGACGATGGTTTTCCCGAGAAGCATTTTCGCATCTCGCGGATGAACGGCCCCCGTTTCCAAATCTTTGACAAGTCGTTTTTTATCTTCCGCCTCCAGGTTGGTCGCAAGATGGATATATTTTTTCATCAAACTGTCCGGAAGCGACATCGTTTTTCCGAACATTTCATGAGGGTCTTCATCAATGCCGATGTAATTGTTCTTTGATTTCGACATTTTTTCAACCCCGTCAAGTCCTTCAAGCAGCGGCATGAGAATGACGACCTGTTTTTCTTTTCCATACTTTTCCTGAAAGTGTCTGCCCATGAGCACGTTAAAATGCTGATCCGTTCCGCCCAGTTCGATATCGCTGTCGAGAACGACCGAATCATATCCCTGCATCAACGGGTAAAAGAATTCATGAAGCGAAATCGGCTTTTGCATGGCCATTCTTTCTTCAAAATCATCGCGTTCCATTAAACGGGCGACGGTAATTTTGCCCGCGAGCGCAATGACGTCTTCCAAGGTTAATCGTTTCAGCCATTTTGAGTTGTAGTGAAGCTCGACTTTGTTCTGATCAAGCACTTTTCCAAACTGTTGAAAGTATGTTTCGGCATTGCGGCGGACTTCTTCGTCCGTCAGCTGTTTCCTTGCGGCGGATTTTCCTGTCGGATCGCCGATTTTTCCTGTGAAATCTCCGATCAGGAGCTGGACGATATGCCCGTTTTCCTGAAATTGGCGCAGCTTATTCAAGACGACAGTGTGGCCTAAATGAACGTCAGGCGCCGACGGATCGAGACCAAGCTTAATTTTCAGCGGTTCGCCGGTCAAAATCGATTTGGCCAGCTTTGCCCGCAGTTCTTCCGGGGGAATGACCTCCTCCGCTCCGTTCATATATAAGTGAAGCTGCCTTTCGACTTCCCGCTTCTCGGCAGTTGTCAGTTGATCAAATTGTTGTTGCTGCATGATAACTCCTCCTTTTTTGTATAAAAAAAGAGCCTCATCCCGATAAGGGACGTGGCTCAAATGCACGCGGTACCACCCTGGTTGAAGACCTCCGTCTTCCGCTCTATTTCAGATAACGGTTTCCCGTTCTTTGCTACTTGAAGGTTCACAAAGAAAGCTCAGGGAGGTAATTCGCGTCTGCCTTTGTACCGGCTCGCACCAGCCGCCGGCTCTCTGGAACAGGGAGACAGCCCGCTACTTGTTCCCGTCGTTGCTTATGGTTTATGAAGATTGTCGTTCACTTTTCGAAGGAGCTCGATCAATGTATTCTGCTCCTCTTTTGTCATGCCTTTGATCAGCATTGTTTCCCCTTTGTGGAACGCCGGATAGAGCTCTTCAATAGCGGCTTTTCCTTCAGGGGTGATCTCGGCGTATACGTGTCTGCGGTCTCTCGGATCCGTGCTTTTTCCGCAAAAGTTCTTTTTTTCAAGCGTTTTAATGACATTGCTCGCAGTGGCTGTTGAAATGCCTGACAGTTCAGCGAGTTTTCTCGTTTCAAGCCTGCCCCATACCCATAGATCGTAAAGAATCGAAAAAGCCGTCCATGACAATTGATATGAGGAAAGGATCTCGGTCTCCATTTTGACGCGGAGCTTTTGCGCTGACCGGTAAAGGTTGGTGGCAACCGAAATGGCTTCAAGATTCAAGGACTCGATCGGCATGCGTTTCAGCTTGATGAGTGTGTCGTGTTCTTCCTGTCGAAGATGGGGGGATCTATCCAAATCGTGACGCCTGCCTTTTTATTTTCAGAATCATTAGCTATGAAACGAATTTTAACAGATGGTTTTCATCCATGCAAGCCCTTTTTTGATATGACGAGAAAAGCCGGCATCATGATGATGACCGGCACTTGTTTCAGCTATTTTTTGGTGATCTGTTTGCGGCGCACTTCAACCCGATCCCCTTTTTGAATGTTGTCATACTGTTTTTTTGAGACGAGGACGGCATGTTCTTTTCCGTTTTGATCTTCAATCAACAGCCAATATCTTTTTTCTTTTCGTTCAGAGAGCGCTTTTTCTTTGATTCCGGCGGTGCGGAGCATGCTTTTTTGTTCTGCTGTATATCCGCCCGCGTGGAAGATCATCCAGTATGGAAAGTAGTAATTCAAAAAGGCTGATCCAGCAGGATTTTGATTGAGTGTTTGCTTGATGCTCCCTTTGTACAGGGCATTGGACGGCAATGTCCGCTGGATGGCGTTGAACTGACTGCTCTTGTTTAAATATTGTCGGCTCGCAGACTGATTCATATAACTGCGCATTCTCTGGTTGACTGAACCCGGACGTGTTTTTAAAGAGCTGTTATTAGCCGAGGAACTCGAAGCCTTGGTTCCGGATGTTCCATTGCTGCCTGTTGCCTCTGCTTGAGCAAAAGGCAGCAAGAGAGACAGCGCCATGATCAAAATAAGAGGAGCGCTTTTTTTCTTCATTGTTCATCACTGCTTTTTTGTTCCACTTTATCTTTGACGACGCCCTCAAGCGGCTCCTGGTTATATTTGATGTATGGGGGACGGTAGATGAAGGCTTCATGATCGCGGATTTTAATATAAGGCTGTTCGACATTTTCCACATTTTCTACATATTTTTTGAAAGTCTCCGTCTTTTCTTTCCCATTTTTCACGTATGATGCTTTCAGTAAAGGTGCTTTGTCGGATTCGCTGTCATTCACGTAATCAAACCATACGAGATCGTATTTTTGAATGGAATGGTCTTCTGAGACCTCCTGTGAACGGTCTGAAGCGGATGATGAACATCCAGATAGGGGAACGGCGAAAAGCATCGCAGCCGCGGATAACGAGATCAGTTTCGATTTTTTCACTGTGATCATCCTATTCATTTCGGTTTCTCTTTTATATACGAACGATCCTGGCAAAGGTGTCATCTGTTCTTGATAGTTTGGTAGAAAACTGGGCGTAATAATTGCATTTTAAACGTAAACAAACTGTAAAATACCATTTCTATGAAAAAAGGTATAATTTGAATGTCAGAAAAAAATCCCATTCACGGAGGATATTTTTATATGAAGAAGATACTTTTTTCTGTTTTTGTTTTGGCAGGCAGCTTGCTATTGGCATTCAATTTTGCCGGTGAGGCGAGTGCTAAAACGAAAAAAGTCAGCGGCTACATCACTTGGTACAACGGCGTGGGCAAAGTCGGCGCTGACGGCAAAAGGCTCGGCCATTGGGACTGCGCCACAAAGATGGGCTTCGATGTTCCGAGAAAAGGCACAAAAATAAGAGCCTATTCTAAAGCAAAACCAAAGAAAGTCATTACAGTCTATAAATATGATGTCGGCAGAATGCCGGGCGCTGTGTTGGATGTAAGCCCGAAAGCTTTTAGAGCTTTGGGATTTCCGACAAGCAAAGGAAAGGTAGCCGGACATTATACATATAAAAAATAGGAGAAAAGAAGCAAGGAAAATCGTTTTCTTGCTTCTTTCAATTGGCGGGGGCGAATATGAAAAAAGTCTTTGTGTTTTTGTTGGCGGCCGTCATTTTAGCCGCAGGCGCATTTGCGGCCTTCCGCTATTTCGTCCCGGAAAAAGCGGAGCCGGCAAAGGGCGGCGGTTCGGACCTGCTCGTATCGATAACCGATCAGAAGCTGATGACCGCTTACTATGAAAATCAAAATAAGCTGTATGAAGAAAAGATGACGGATTACCCGGCTGCGGCATTAGACCGGAAAAAACGCATTCTTTATTATACGAACACCGATAACAGCAATATGAAGCATTTGATCAGGCTGGATTTGCAGTCGGGCGAAAAAACAACCCTATATTCAGGGGATGAATATGTCGACGGACTCAGTTTATCGGCGGATGGTTCGAAGCTGTTCATGCGATACAACCTTGCGGAGGAGAGAAATTTTCACCTCGCTTCCTTTGATTTAAAACAAAAGGCGTTTCACGTCATTTATCCATCGTTAAACAACAAGGACGAGAGCGTCAGCTACTATCAGTACAACAAAGCGAACAATCAATTCGTTATGCTGCATTATTCATTGAAAGAAGACTATCAAAAAACAGATGAGGCCAACAGCAAAGGTGTGCCGCCCAAACCGACGAATATGAACATTTCCCTGGCGGATGAGAAAGATCAGCACCAGGTGAAAACGATCGCAAAATTTATCAATGACACGGCAATTTCGCCGGATGGCAAAACGATCGTCTTTACAGAATCGGCTGATGATCAGAAGTCGATTTATGCGATGGATGCCGAAACGAAAAAATATAAAGCGATCATTTCAGATCAGCGGGCATTTTCATTAGTCGACTCAGCACAGCCGCAATTCTCGAAAGACGGGAAAAAACTTTACTTTCTCGCTGAAGCAAAAGATGCAAAGCTGCTTGAAGATGAAACGGGGAGCGAAGCAAGGGTGAGAACGATTTATTCGTATGATATGGATACGAATAAAGTGAGCAAAGCCTGGGAAAAAACAAACGGGATTATCAACACCTTTTCCGTTATTGACGAATAATGAGCATCAGCCGGCACAAACAGTCTGTGCCGGCTGATGTTTTATCATGAGCCGTTTGCCTGAGACTCCGCAGCCGAGCTCGTCATAATGGCGATTGCTGCCGTCTGTTGTGCTTGAATAACGGCTTCAAGCGTTTGATAAAGTCCTGTTTCCAGAAGCGTCGGATCTTCCGTTTTTTCGCTCATGTACAAATTGACAGCCGTTTTCAGATTCATGTCTTTCTGCCACCTGAACAGTTTATCGCTGTTCAATGCGCCTGCCATGATTGTGATGGCATCTATGTCTTTTTCACCGTTCTCAAGCAATGCAAGCAGTCCGATTTCCGGGTAATGGACAGGCTTCGGTCTTCTATGCTTTTTTGTCAATTCATCGTATATCCGAAGGGAGCGGGCGACAAGCTGATCGGCATCCCGCTCCGGCAAAAGCGAGAGGATGTGGCTGAGAAACTGCAAATCGTTCCCTTTGCGAAAACCCGCTTGGTTCAGCTTTTGGTAAAACGCTTCGATATAGTCGATCAGTTCACCTGTTTCCATGTCTGAACCGGCCAAAAGCACGGCGAGCGGGTAATCGCCGGCCGATGTTAAAAAGACGTGCTTGTCCTTCATTCCTTTGTAAATAGACAAAGCCCGATTGATTTTGTCTTCATGATCATGCTCATCAGGATATTTTGTCAAAAGGATAAGTGCGGACAAGTAGGTGAAAATGCTTTTTTTGAATCCGTTGCCGGTCAGTTTTTCGTAAATAATGAAAAAAGGTCTGATATGCGTTTCAGGTTCTTCAAAGCGCACGTCAAACATAGCGGCGAATGTATAGCGATGGGCCGACTTTAACGGCGAAAATGTCCCGGCGGCCTGTTTGACGGCCTCACTAAGCGTTAAAAACCGTTCTTTATTAAAAGGCCGCTTGTTGACGACATACATGGAAGCAATCATCATCAATGTCCGCTGATCTGTGACTTTCCATTTTAAATCGCTTTTTAACTCAGAGTAAATTGCTTTATATTGATCCAATCGCTGCTGCAGTTTAGCAGATGCCATTTTATCTGTCTCCTTCCTCGGTTTGCGTCGTTTTTGTATATACGAAGCAAAGGAAAATAAGTTTCATGGATTTGGCATCATACCGGGCTTTTGCTTAATAATATGGAAAAGGATACAGCGCGGCAATAATAACAAACGGGAAGATCCTGCTCCTGAACCGTCGGAATCGCCGGCGCGGATATCCGTATCCGCCGTAAAACTGCCTTTCATCTGTCACGTCTTCGGGAATGAGGAGAGATGCTTCCTGACGGTTCACCCCTTCAAGGATCCCGTGAACGGAACGGCCGTCCTTCATTTTCAGCACGACGTGATAGTGCATGTATTTGCGGCATAAATCGTGCAAAGACCTTTGATGATCATGGGGCATTGAGCAAACGGCATCTTTCGGAACACTCATATTCATTTCCATCTCCTTTTAGATTTATGGTATTCATCTAATGGATGAATGTTCCGGCTTGGAACGGTGAAGCCGTGGTATATGTAAAAAAGCCGATATGAATCGGCTTTAAAGATCAATGGTCAGCACTTCTTTCTGCGGCACTTGAAACGGTCGTCGTCATCATCAGAAAAACACTTTCTTTTTCTGCATTTGAACCGGTCATCGTCAGAGCTGCGGGTTTTATCCGTTTTAACGGTTTTATCCGTATTATTTGTTTTATCCGTTTTATCCGTTTTATCCGTTTTATCGGTATCCGCCGAACGCAGCGCTTTCCTTGACTGTCTTTCTTTTTCCCGCTCAGGGCTGTATGGATCGTAATTGTCATAGTACTCTTCGTAGCTGCTCATTTTGAGGCAATCACCGCCTTTGGGTCATGATATGATAATGTATTATAAAGAGGGGCGTTTTGCCTGTGCATATGTAATGGTTTGTTGTGCCGTAAATAAGCTGATCAACTGACAAAATTCAACATTGAATAAAAGGATTTTTCGTTTCAACCGCTAATATTATTATGTATCAACTATTTTTTTACGGCTGCGCCTGCCGATGCTTGCGAGAAAGCATTCAGGCGGACAGTCTGATAGGATAGAAGGAGCGGAATGCCAATGAAACGATCCGAAAGTGAAGGAGAGTACTTATGAAAAATAGTAGAAAAAAAGAAATCTTATCGTGGGTGAAAACACTTGTCATAGCCGCCGCGCTTGTCATGGTTTGCCGCTATTTTCTGTTTACGCCGTCAACTGTTTTGGGAGATTCAATGTATCCGACTTTAGAGGACGGCAACATGGTCATGGTTAGTAAAATCAGCGATATTCAGCGCTTTGATAAAATTATTTTTCACGCGCCTGATTCAGATGAAAACTATGTGAAAAGGGTGATCGGCCTCCCGGGGGATACGATCGAAATGAAGGACGATGTCCTTTATATTAACGGAAAAGTATATGATGAGCCTTATTTAAAGAAAAACAAACAAAAGCTGACGCTTCATGAACATTTAACAGATAATTTCACACTGGAGAAATTAACCGGCAAACAAAAGGTGCCGGAAGACCACTTGTTCGTGATGGGTGATAACCGTCAAAACAGCAAGGACAGCCGCTTTTTCGGATTTATTACAATGGACTCCGTTGTCGGCAAAGTTGAGTTCCGTTATTTTCCTTTCAATGAGATCGGCGGAATAGAATAGAAACGAAAAAGGCTTCCCATGATACGTATGGGGAGCCTTTTTAGCATTCGCACATTTTGGAGAGCGGGCGGTTTGAAACATTGTCTGTACAGTGAAATAATGAAAAAAGAAACTGGACAACAAGGAGGATGAGCAGATGAAAGTGTTTGTAGTGGGGGCGAACGGACAAATCGGGCGCCGTTTGACGAAAAGCTTGAATGAGAGCGATGAACATCAAGTCAGAGCAATGGTGAGAAACGAAGAACAGGCGCAGGCTTTGAAACAATCGGGAACAGAAACCGCGCTCGCTAATTTAGAAGGCACTGTGGAAAGCATCGCAGAAGCGGCGAAAGGCTGCGACGCGATTGTCTTTACCGCCGGCTCAGGCGGCAAAACGGGCGCTGATAAAACGCTTTTGGTGGATTTGGATGGGGCGGTTAAAACGATCGAAGCTGCCGAAAAAGCGGGCATCCGCCGTTTTATTATGGTCAGCACATTGCAGGCACACCGCCGTGAAAATTGGAGTGAAGCGTTAAAGCCGTATTATGTCGCCAAACATTATGCGGATCGGATTCTTGAAGGCAGCGGATTAAACTACACGATTATCCGTCCGGGAGGCCTGTTAAACGAACCGGGTACAGGCCGGGTGAAAGCGGCGGAAAACCTTGAGCGCAGAACGATTCCGCGAGAAGATGTGGCTGATACCATCTTGGCGGCGCTCGCTGAAGAGCATACATTCCGGCGTTCATTCGATTTGGTTTCGGGTGATCAAACGCCCGCCGAGGCGCTTA
Source organism: Bacillus sp. PK6-026 (assembly GCF_054161455.1). Classification (NCBI taxonomy): domain Bacteria; kingdom Bacillati; phylum Bacillota; class Bacilli; order Caryophanales; family Bacillaceae; genus Bacillus; species Bacillus sp. PK6-026. The sequence goes on from NZ_CP096418.1 coordinate 700,056, forward strand.
AATCGATATGAAAGTGATTCGGGGAACCTGTGGTCAGAAGGTTCCCCGGCGTTTTTACAGAAGCGGAATATAGATGGTCATCTTCATCTCGTTGGGCGGCACCGAACGGCACACATCAGTCACTTCAAAGTCCGGTCCTTCTGTTCTCTCGTAATTGGTATTCATCAGCCATGATCCATAGATGTATCTTCTTGTGTTCTGCACGGATTCGGTCGATCCGTTCACATGAAATACGGCGTATTTGCCGCCGGGAATTTTCATATACATAAGCGGCTCCGGCACTTCTCCGGCTGCTGTTTCGCGAACGGCTTCCCCGATGATAAATGAGAAACCTCCGTCATCCTGGAAGCGGCATGACAGCCCGTAACACATATTCGGATCTGTTTTTTGAGGGATTTGCATAAAGTATCCATTTCTGCCGAAATCGTTGTAGAATTTCGGGATATCTTCGAAATACTTTTCCTCGTTTAAATTTGTCCGGTACTCATATCCGATCATATGTATATCGTTTAAATGAGTGATGTGCGGCTTTGGGATGTTCATATCTCCAGTCATCCTTTCTTTATATTCGAGAAAATTCATTTTGGTTTGAAAATCAAGCTTGACCTTTGCTTTGCGGTACTTGGCCGGAGTGATGCCGAAATACTGTGAGAATGCCCTGCCGAAAGCTTCCTGAGAGCCATAGCCGAAATCGATTGCGATCTCGAGAATGGAACGATCCGTTTTCTCAAGCAGAAGCGCAGCTTCAGATAGACGCCGGTTGCGAATGTACTGATAAACGGAAAAACCGGAGATCGCCTGAAAAAGCCTTTGAAAATGAAACGGGGAGAAACATGATTTAGCCGCAATATCCGTAATGTTTAAATCGTTTTGAAGGTGTTCTTCGATAAAATGAACCGCGTTTTGAATTCTTTCGTAATCATCCATATTCATCCACAGCCTTTACGATTTGATGATCCTATTGTACAGGATCAAGCGATGGTTTTTTTGATGATTTGTGCTTTTTTAAAAGCCTCCAAATGCGGAGGCTTTTTCTTATTGATGACGAATATCCGTTACTTCAAGAGGGCGCATCATATCGTAATCTTCGTGCTCCAGAATGTGGCAGTGCCAAACATATCTGCCGCTGTACGGTGCGAAGGTTGCGATAATCCGCGTCACCGAGCCAGGAGGTACTTTGACGGTGTCTTTCAGCCCCTTTTCATTCTGTGCCGGTGGAGCTGCCGGACCTGTAAAGACTAGTTCTCCGTTTTCCTGATACCGTTCGATATCAAACGGCCGGTGGTCGAGAATCAAAAATTGGACAAGATGTAAATGGATCGGATGGATCGCTCTTCCGGCATTGATGATCGACCAGATCTCAGTGCTGCCGAGGGCGGGAGTTTCAGTTACCGGTTCATGCCATTTTGTGTTGTTTAAAAGCAGAACAGGTCTTCCATATTGGTCAAGGGACGCGCCCAACGACAGATTTCTAAGGGTATTGATCTTGTGTCTCCGGTAAAATGGGCGTTTTCTCAATATTCTCGGCAATGAACTTGTATCTTTTTGCTTCAATGGTTTTGAGATGCGGAATTGCATGATGTCGGCATCTGTATCGGGATCCGCGTCTTGTCCGCCGCAGCCGATCCGGTTTTTCAATGTCACGGTTTTTCCTTCAGCTCGTGAAAAATCAACGATGATATCGCATCTTTCAGCCGGTGCGATCACCAGTTCATTGACTTTAACCGGATGCTGCAGAAGACCACCGTCAGTGCCGATTTGGTGAAATGTGATGTCATGATCGAAATACAGCTCAAAGATTCTCGTATTGGAGGCGTTCAGTATCCGAAAACGGTATTTTCGAGGTTCCAGTTCATCATAAGGCCATACCTTGCCGTTGACTAAAATGGTATCACCGCAAAAAGCCGGAACAATCGACGGGTCGGGAAGATCCGGCGAAGGGTTGTCAGGCTGCCGCGGATAAAACAATGAACCATCTTCATGAAAGGACTTATCCTGAATCAAGAGCGGAATTTCATATTCTCCCTTCGGCAAGTTCAATGACCGCTCTTCCCTGTCGCGGATAAAATATAAACCGACAAGCCCCGCATATACATTCAGCCTCGTGATGGCCATTGCATGATCGTGATACCAGAGAGCCGTAGCATCCTGCTCATTCGGATATTCATACACCTCCCTTTCAAAAAAAGGGCCTTTGACTTGAAAATCTTTAGTGTACCAGGCTTCCGGGTAACCGTCGCTATCAGGCGGTGTCCGGCCTCCATGCAAATGAACGACCGTTTTGACTTCATGTTCATGATGGCCGTCGTCATGAATTGTATGGTCGACGGGGAGAAAATGATGATCCGGAAGCTTATTCAACCATTTGACCGCGACTTTTTCGTGTTTTTGCACTTCAAAGGTGGGGCCGGGATAGACCCCGTTATATCCAAACAGCCGGGTCGGCGGCAGATCGCGGTGGAGCTGCTGCTGAAATTCTTTCATCGTGACTTCATAATAGGTCATTTCCTTGCTTTTGCTGTGGGGTTTAAGCACTTTCGGAATGGGGAGTTTGTCAACGAATTTTTCAAGTTTCATGTTTCACCTGTCCTCTTTTGTTCTAATGAAAAGATCATTACATTATAAGACGGGTTGCATGGTCTGGTTCCTCATGATGAGAATAAGAAATGTAATTTGTGCTGAGAATGTTAAAAAAAAGAATCGATCATGACAAGAAGATGAACAGAATATTTCCTAACGATTAAAAATCGCCTTAAGGCATGCTTCGCGGAGGAAGAGAGGCGGGGATGATGATACATTATGTGTAAACCCTTTCTTATGGGGCGAAGCGGTCTGAAAGGAGATACCCGTATTGCAGAAAAGAATAGAGTGGATTGATGTTTCGAAGGGCGTGGGAATTATATTGGTCGTGTTGGGCCATACACCGACGCCGGATTGGCTGAAAACGTTCATTTTCGCATTTCATATGCCGCTGTTTTTCTTTCTGTCCGGCCTCGTTTACCATGATGGGAAGATGACTTTTAAATCATTTCTTCTTAAAAAAATAAAGACGCTTCTTTTGCCGTACTTCATTTTTTCCGTTCTTGCCTATTTATTCTGGGTTCTCGTTGAGAGGCATTTTACGTTTACGGGGAGTTCGGATGTCGATCCGGTTGTACCGTTTAAAGGCATTTTTTATTCGATGCCTGATGACTACATGCTGACACACAACCCGGCGCTCTGGTTTTTAACATGCTTATTCCTCGTTGAAATGCTTTTTTTTATCGTGAAGAGATGGGGGAAAGGAAGGCTGTTTATCGTCATTGCCGTAATGGTGTCGGCCGCCTTGGGCTATTTGAATGATCAATTTGTGGGCATCAAGCTGCCGTGGAATATTGAAGTGGCCTTGACCGCCATCGTATTTTATTCGGCCGGTTTTCTGTCGAGAAATAGCCTGAGGGAGATGAGAGACAGAAGAACGCTGCTGCCAGCGCTTCTCTTATTCATCGCGGTCGGCTTTTTACAGACCCTGAACGTCAGAGTGGATATGAGGGCCAATGAGTATGGAAACATGGCGGTCTTTTATCTGACCTCATTTCTGGGAACGGCAGGCGTCATTTTCAGCAGTTTTAAACTCGAAAAAATGAAGCTACTCCAATTCCTCGGCAAAAACTCGCTGATCATTCTCGTACTGCACTACCCGGTCATCAGGATGCTGAAAGCCGTCGTCTACTACTTTACCCAGGTTTCCCTTGATGAGACATACGGTTCCCTGTTATGGAGCGCGCTTTACACCGGTATGACATTACTTGTTATGGTGCCTTGCATCTTTTTATTGAACCGGTATCCGATCGTGCTTGGGCGGAAGAAATGCAATTAAAAAACTTGCAAAGGAGACTTTGCAAGTTTTTTTGAATTATTGAAGGTTAAAAGTGATTTTTTCATCATTCCAAAAATTAGAAGTGAAAATAACTTTATATGTTTTGCTCTTTTTTGTCTGAAAAGCGATAGTTCCAGAAACCTTACCGTCTTTTGTCAGATTTCCAGATGATAATTGGTTATCATCTGAAAGTGCATAAGTATTATGCGTAATTTGTCCATCTTCGTTTTGAATTTGAAAATCAAGCGGGTTGTAAGAAATATCTTTATCGCTTTTATTTTCTATGTTAACTGTTACAATCACATATTCATTACCTTTTTTTGGTTTGATAAATTTATTGCCCATCGATTTTTTAACGTTGGTCACTGTGATTTGGGTGCCATCCAGATCAGCTGTTTCATTTAAACCAAATTCAGTTTTTTCTTCTTTGGCATCGTCATTGCTTTTTTCTTCGCTAGTTTTTGCGGCTGTCGTCTTTGCACTGCTACCGGACGATTTGCTTTCTTGAGAAGAAGAGCCGCTTGAAGCGAATATCATGACGAATACGATGGATCCAATAATCGTGACATAGAACCACCATTTTTTAAAGACAAGGCCTTTATTCTCGCCGCTGAACAATGCTTTACATCCGCCGATTAATAGCAGAATAAGCGGAACGATATATGCCAGGCTGACGCCGACAGTTCCTCCTATTGCAGCCGCGATATAAAAAGTACCCGCTAATTTAGTATGTTTTTTTACGATACATGCACCGACGATGGCCAGTGCAGACAGCAAAATAACCGCCCAGGATGATCCGATAACTTCTCCGGCGCCATCCGCTTCTAAAGCGGCGCCTAATCCTCCGAATAATAAACCTGAAAATCCTGCAAAAATCCCGAAAATACCGCCTAGTAACCCCAGTACAAATTCTGCTGTACGTTTGACAGGGGCTTGAAAATTCGTTTGTTCTGACATGTAATGTCCCCCTTATAAGCTATGTCATAATGTCTAAAACATATTAATCCAAAAAAGGAAAAGAGTCCATATATTTTTCGTGACTATTTTACTATTATTTTATATTGTCAGAGTTTTAAGGACTATTTTCGACTTTTTTTAATATCGTTTAAATTTTGGGTTTGTTTAATGTTTTTTAGAAGAATCATGCAGGGGAACTAAAGAAAAAATATTCAGAAAGAAGATACCGACCTTTTAATCCTATGCAGCGTGAATAAATTGAGGTTTTCGCAAAATCCTTATACAGAGCGGGTTTTACCGGTTTTGACCCAACTGAAATTTGTTTCCTTAAATAAAAAAAGTTCTACTCTGACTATATTTCTGCAAGAAGTGAATCATGTTTCTATAGACTCACTCAAGTTTTGCTTTGTATGATTAAAAGCGAAAACACGGATGGGAAAGGAAGCTTTTTATGGAACGGTATGATGAATTAAAAAAAGGTGAAACCGGGGCATGGGTCAGCATCATCGCTTACATTGTACTGTCGGCTGTTAAATTGGCCGTCGGCCTTCTATTTCACTCCGAAGCCCTCAGAGCCGACGGACTGAACAATACAACAGATATTATTGCCTCAGTAGCGGTGCTGATCGGCCTCAGGATTTCTCAGAAGCCGCCTGATGAAGACCATCCGTACGGACATTTCCGCGCTGAGACGATCGCCTCGATGATCGCTTCATTTATCATGATGGTGGTCGGTCTTGAAGTGCTGTACAGCTCGGGTGAAATGCTGTTTAATCCGAAAGAAACGACACCGGACATGATTGCGGCCTGGACGGCGGCAGGCAGTGCCATCGTGATGTTTTTGGTTTTCCTCTACAATAAAAGGCTGGCAAAAAAGGTAAACAGCCATGCCCTCTATGCAGCCGCCGCCGATAATAAATCAGATGCCTATGTCAGCATCGGAACGTTCGCAGGCATCTTTGCTTCGCAATTTAACCTTGCCTGGGTCGATACGGCAGCCGCATTTATCATCGGATTGATCATCTGCAAAACGGCTTGGGGGATTTTTAAAGAGGCGGCCCATTCTTTGACGGACGGATTCGATATTAAACATATTTCAACGTATAAAGAAACGATTCGGAAAGTTCCCGGCGTCGGCAAAATCAAAGATGTTAAAGCGCGTTATTTGGGCAGCACCATCCACGTGGAAATCATCGTGGAAGTGAGATCCGACCTCAACATTGCAGAAAGCCATGATATCGCCGATGAAATTGAGAGAAGAATGCAGGAGGAACACTCGATCGTTCATTCCCATGTTCACATCGAGCCATCTGGAGAAAAATAAGAAGCGGTCACTGACCGCTTTCAGCGTGTAGACAAACCCTCGCATTCGTTGTCAGGCCTGCGCGTCGGTGCTCACGAATAGGAGAAGGATCGGCGGCTAACCGCTCAGGCGTCCTGCCTGAACGCCGCCGTCATCACATCCTGTGAAAGTCACTTCCGATGCTCGGCCTTCCTAGACTGCAAGGGTTTTCAATCATGCTGAAAGGATGACAAAATCCCAAAACTAAATGCCGTTTTGGGATTTTGTCAACAATCTGGAAGCGGTCACTGACCGCTTTTTTTGTTTTTCACTCTGAAATTCGAAATAAAAAAAGACAAAACTCTATTTTCCTCCAGTTAGTTGTTTTCTGAGAGTACATCGTTTATGGTAAAGTTAAATAAATTCGATTCGTCAGCAATGAGGAGGAAGAGGATGGCATACGAAGAAACGCTGCATCCCGTTTTGGGAAAAGTAGCTGATAATATTGACAAAGTAATGGTAGGAAAGAAAGATATTGCCGTTTTAAGCCTGACTGCCATTCTTGCAAACGGACACGTCCTGCTGGAAGACGTTCCAGGCGTCGGAAAGACGATGATGGTTCGCGCCCTGGCAAAGTCAACCGGCGCTGAATTTAAGAGAATCCAGTTTACGCCAGATTTACTGCCTTCAGATGTAACAGGCGTTTCCATATATAATCCGAAAACACTGGAATTTGAATACCGTTCAGGCCCGATTATGGGAGATATCATTCTCGCAGATGAAATCAACAGAACGTCGCCGAAAACGCAGTCGGCGCTTCTGGAAGCGATGGAAGAAGGAAGTGTGACAGTAGACGGCGTGACAATGCCGCTTTCAAAACCTTTTTTTGTAATGGCCACGCAAAACCCCGTCGAGTATGAAGGGACATATCCGCTGCCGGAAGCTCAGCTTGACCGCTTTTTATTCAAGCTGAGAATGGGATATCCGACAGTGCGCGAAGAGCTTCAAGTGCTCGATCTTCAGGAAAACCGCAGCCCGATTGAGGAAGTTGAGCCTGTCATAGAGAAAGAAGAGCTTGCTGCATTTCAAAAAGAGGCTGAAAAGGTGTATGTAGACGCTGCGATTAAAGAATACATTGTTGAGATCGCCCAAAAAACGAGGAGTCATTCCGCCGTTTATCTCGGCGTGAGTCCGCGCGGCTCAATCGCCTTGATGAAGGCTGCTCAGGCGTTTGCATTTTTATATAACCGTGATTATGTCATTCCTGATGATATTCAGTATTTGGCACCTTTTACCCTTGCACACAGAATGATTCTACGGTCAGAGGCGAAATTTGAAGGAAAGCGGCCTGAAGCTGTTCTTCAGGACATTATGTCAAAAACGGAAGTTCCGGTCAGAAGACCGATGAGCAACTGATGAGAGAGCGCATCGGTCTTGTGAAGTACGGATGGAAGCTGTGTATCGTGTTTCTTCTGTTTGCTTCAACGTTTTGCTATGCGATGTTTCAAGGGGGATTTGTCAGCTGGTTTTTGTTCTACTCATTTCTTCCCTTTGTGCTTTATGCTTTCATGCTTGCCTTTTATCCGCTGAAGAACATGACAGCGGAGCGGAGGCTGAGCCGCGGGCAGTATAAAGCCGGTGATCAATTGGAGGCTTTTGTCGTGCTAAAGAGAAAATGGCCCTTTCCGATCATGTTTATGATCGTGGAAGAATGTCTGCCTGATTCGCTGGGGAGAAACGGGCGTTCGGCAGAAGCCAAACAGTTTCTCTTTCCTTGGTTTAAAAAAGAAATTAAGATGACGTACACGATCAATTCGGTCCCGAGAGGAGACCACCGTTTAGCAAAAATCAGGGTCCGCACAGGTGATCCGCTCGGACTGCTGGAAAGAGAATGCGAGATTCAATTGGAAGACTCCTTTCTCGTTCTGCCTTCCTATCAAGAGATTACTTTCCGCGCCAGCGGAAGCTCTTATGATGAACATGCAGGCCGCGTTTCAGAGCTTCGCCGAAAGGACAGCACACTGGCATCAGGTATCAGGGAATACCAGCCGGGCGACCGGTTTGCATGGGTCGACTGGAAGACGTCAGCACGGCGCAGCCAGCTGATGACGAAGGAATTTGAGCAGACGAAAGGGGATGACCTGCTCGTCTTCATGGATCAGTCTCCCTCTGATGCTTTTGAAGAGATCGTCGCGTTTACCGCTTCTATCATTCGTTCTGCCATGAGGAGCGGGACGAATGCAGGGCTTGTTTCCACAGGAAAAGAGCGGAATGTCTTCCCGGTTCGGCAAGGGGAGGAGCATCTGAGAAAGCTGTTTTACTACTTGGCGCTTGCCGATTGCGATGCGGTCCAGCCGTTTCACAGTCTGCTGGAGGGGGAATTTGGCCATCCCGATATGAGAAAAGCCGTTAAATATATTGTGACAAGCCGCATCACCAACGAATTGGTGCAGGTTTTGAAGAAACCGCTCTCCGGCGGACTGCCCGTCATTTGTTTGGTGAAGAAAAAAGGCGGAGCTCTCTCAAGTGAGGAAAGCGCCGCTGTCCAACAATTAAAAGCGCGGGGGATTGAAGTGAACGTCATTTACGGGGAACATTTTTCCCGGGGTTTTGCTGAAGCGAGGTGAGAAAATGTTGTCCGGGGGAAAAAGAAACAGTTTCGGTTTATTGCTTTTTTATGTCCTAACCTTTTTGCTGCTGTGGGAATGGCTGCGTCCTTTGCAGTATTTTACCGATACGGGGCACACCGTCTTTTTTATTTTGTTTATTGCCTTAGTATTCTTGCTTACATTTTTTAAGGTCCCTTGGTTTATCAGATTTCCGGTCAGCCTTGGCTTCGTTCTGTTTGCGCTGCACACGATTTTTTACGAAGGATCGGTGTTTTCACCTTCATGGATTGCCCTGCTTTTTCAGGATTTAAATCAAAATTTCTCCTATATTTTCTCCGGCATGTGGCGGGATATGTCGCCGTTGTTTCGGACGCTGCTCTTTTACGTCCTTCTTTGGCTGCTTGTATACTTGCTGCATTACTGGGTGATCTATCAGCGCAGAATTTTATTCTTTTTTATCATGACCGTTGTTTATATCGCCGTGATCGATACATTTACGCCGTTTGACGCATCATATGCGATCGTCCGGATCGTGCTGATCGGCTTTTTGCTTCTCGGCCTGCTGTATTTGGAACGGATCAGGGAATCAGAAGCGTTAAAATCCTCAAGATCGCGGTTTGCCAAATGGTTTACACCGCTCTTATTGATGACTGCCGCCGCCGTTTGCATCGGCGCGGTCTCGCCGAAAGCCGATCCCGTCTGGCCTGATCCGGTGCCGTTTCTGCAGACGGCTGCGACAGGCGATTTTGCTTCCTCAGGCAAAAGCAAAGTCGGCTATGGAACGAATGATGAGGCATTGGGCGGGCCATTTTCAAAAGACGATACATGGGTATTTACGTGGCAGGGAAATGAACGAAGCTATTTCAGGGTGGAAACGAAAAGCCGCTATACAGGTAAAGGCTGGATTGAAGACGAAAAAACGGGCGCGTCCATCCAGCTTGACAAGGGTGAGCTGGATTACCAGTGGTACGACGAAGGCGTGAAGACCGAAACGCGCAAAGCGATCGTTGATATCGATCCGGCTTATCGGTACGATCACGTCCTGTATCCGATTGGGACGACTGAAATCAAGCTCAACAATTTCTTTGTACCGCTCCGCATGAACTTAAACACAGAGAAAATAAAACCGGCCGGCAAGACAGGCGCGGACATTCAGAACCTGGAAAGCTATTCGGCCACCTATAAATCACCCGTCTTTGATGTTGATCAGCTGAGGAAGGTCAGCTTTGAGTCGGAGGGAAAATGGAGCAGAAGCCATGAGAAGTATCTGCAGCTTCCCACTTCCCTTCCCGACCGCGTGAAAACATTGGCGCACGATTTAACGAAAGACGAAGATAATATATATGACAAAGCGAAAGCGATTGAGAAGTATCTCGGTTCTTCCGAGTTTTCTTATGAAACGGAAGATGTGGCTGTTCCTAAAGGAGAGCAGGATTATGTCGATCAGTTCTTATTTGAGACGAAAATCGGCTACTGCGACAATTTTTCCACAGCCATGATCGTGCTGCTGCGGTCGGCCGGAATACCGGCCCGCTGGGTGAAAGGCTATACATCCGGTGAATATGCAGGAACGACGGCAGACCGGAAACGGACGATTTACGAGGTGACAAACAACAATGCCCATTCCTGGGTTGAAGTGTACTTTGAAGGACAAGGCTGGGTTACGTTTGAACCGACGAAAGGCTTTTTAAATCCGGAGCAGCTCGTTGAAGAGTCCAGCGGCCGGCAATCTGGCGCGGCTTCTGATAAAAAAGAAGATGATAAGAAAAACGACGGAGGTCAGCGTCCGCAGGATGTAAAAGAACAAGACAACAAAGAGAAGCCCGAACCTCAGACAAAGCGTGATGCCAATGGCGGTTCTCATGCCGGCAGCGGGGATGCAGACCGTACCCTTTTGACTGGTGCGGCTGTACTCGGTCTGTTGCTGGCGTTGACAGCGGTGCTTTACTTTACAAGGGCAAAATGGATGCCGCACATCATCATCAACAGGCTGAAAAAACGGCGTGATGGCGCGGTTTTCTTCAAAGCTTACGAAGAGCTGCTCCGCCAGCTGAAGCGCCAAGGCATGCAAAAAGAAGAAGGACAGACGCTGCGCGAGTTTGCGAAGACGGTTGATGAACGCTTTCAAAACGGTGAAATGACAGCTTTGACCCGGCAATATGAACGGGCTTTGTATCGAAAGGAAGACGCCGCAAAGCTGTGGAATGATTCGGCGGAGTTATGGGAAAATTTAATTAAAAAGAGATAGTCTTGACCGCTTTCAGTCGTATTGTTAGAATAAGTGAATATTAAAAACCCTTATATATTCTTGCTGGCAGGCTCGGCGGCTTATCTATCGGACAAGCCGGGCCTTGTCCCGTGAATGGGGGCAGGACGGCCGTGTGTCTGCCGCCATTTTTTCTGTGCAAAAAGACAATTTGATAAAGAGGTGACACCATGACGAAGTTAGTAAATGAAATGATTCTTGTGTTGGATTTTGGAAGTCAGTACAACCAGCTGATTACCCGCCGCATTCGTGAGTTTGGTGTATACAGTGAATTGCATCCTCATACATTGACGGCAGAGGAAATTAAAGAAATGAATCCGAAAGGAATTATTTTGTCCGGCGGTCCGAACAGCGTTTATGACGAAGGATCTTTCCGCTGCGACGAAAAGATTTTCGAACTGGACATCCCTGTTCTTGGCATTTGCTACGGCATGCAGCTGATGACGCATTACCTTGGCGGAAAAGTAGAAGCTGCGAGCCAGCGCGAATACGGAAAAGCGAACATTCATATCGAGGGTGAACCGGATCTGTTTAAAGATCTTCCAAACGAACAGGTCGTCTGGATGAGTCATGGTGATCTAGTTGTTGAAGTTCCAGAAGGCTTTACCGTTGATGCGACAAGCCATCATTGCCCGAATTCAGCAATGAGCAAGAAGGATAAGAAATGGTACGGCGTACAATTCCATCCGGAAGTCCGCCATTCAGAATACGGAAACGACCTTTTGAAAAACTTCGTTTTCGGTGTTTGTGAATGTGCCGGCGAATGGTCAATGGAAAACTTTATTGAGATTGAAATGCAGAAAATCCGCGAAACAGTCGGCGATAAGCAAGTGCTGTGCGCCTTGAGCGGAGGGGTTGACTCCTCTGTCGTTGCGGTCTTGATCCATAAAGCGATCGGCGACCAGCTCACTTGTATTTTCGTAGACCACGGGCTCCTTCGAAAAGGCGAAGCGGAAGGCGTGATGAAGACGTTCAGTGAAGGCTTCAACATGAACGTGATCAAAGTTGATGCGAAAGACCGCTTCCTGAACAAGCTTAAAGGCGTCTCAGACCCTGAGCAAAAACGTAAAATCATCGGTAATGAGTTTATCTACGTGTTTGACGATGAAGCGGAAAAACTGAAAGGTATTGACTTCCTTGCACAGGGAACGCTTTACACCGACATTATCGAGAGCGGAACAGCGACAGCTCAGACGATCAAATCGCATCACAATGTCGGCGGACTTCCGGAAGACATGCAGTTTGAACTGATCGAACCGCTGAATACGCTCTTCAAAGACGAAGTGCGTGCGCTCGGTACCGAGCTCGGCATCCCCGACGAAATCGTTTGGCGCCAGCCGTTCCCGGGGCCAGGCCTCGGCATCCGCGTTCTTGGAGAAGTGACGGATGAAAAGCTTGAAATCGTCCGCGAATCAGATGCGATTCTCCGCGAAGAAATCGCCAAAGCTGATCTTGAAAAAGATATTTGGCAATACTTCACTGTTCTTCCTGATATCCGCAGCGTCGGCGTCATGGGAGACGCAAGAACTTATGACTATACGATCGGCATTCGCGCCGTGACATCGATTGACGGCATGACATCCGACTGGGCGAGAATTCCTTGGGATGTCCTTGAGACAATCTCGACACGGATCGTCAATGAAGTGAAGCACATTAACCGTGTGGTTTACGACATTACGAGCAAGCCGCCTGCAACAATCGAGTGGGAATAAGACAAATGCCCCAGCCTTTATGAGGCTGGGGCGTTTTTTATTGGGAGAGGAATCAGTTATATTCATTGCTTTCATCACCGCAACAGCTCTGTTTCTGCTCAAGAAAAAAATAATTTCCCGAATGGCCTTATCAGGCGTCCTCTGTCTGTTCGCCGTACTTGCGTTCATTTTTTATTTTGCTGCAACGGTGAACTTTACATCCGTCAGTCTGGAAAACGAGAGTATTGCAGGCTTAAAAATCGGCGACAGCGTTAAAAATGACCATCGATTTGTAAAAAGTGGAACAGGGGTTGTGGAATATAAAGCCAAAAATATGTCAGGCGTAAAAGCAGAAATAGATAAACAGGAGAAAATTGTGCTATTGTTCAATATTTCTTCCGCTCAAACCGTGACTATTGCAAAAGGCATCAAAATCAACGATACACTTCAAACAGTGGTCGAAGTATATGGAAAAGAATATAAAGAGCTTTGGTTTGTCGAAGGGTATGAAACCGGAATACAATATCAGGATAAAAAAAGAGACGTGGTGCTTGAATTTTATTTCAATGATCACAAGGTGCACTTGATTGAATTGAAGAAAACAGGGAATTAACCCGCTGCAGACTACGGTCAGAATCTGGAAAAAACAACGAACGAAGCGAACATTAAAATCATTAATGTTCGTTTTTTTGTATTGTGTTCAGCGTTAGATATTGCTACAATAGTATAGTAATTCAAAAAAGACTTGTCGTATAATCATGGGGATATGGCCCATAAGTTTCTACCAAGCTACCGTAAATAGCTTGACTACGCTTGTATACAATATTTTGTCCGTGAAAAAAACATTTTTTCAGTATGAAATATGCCGTAGTCAAGCGTCCCGCCAATTGGGGCGTTTTTTGTTTAAAAGCAAAGGTTTTTGAAACAATAAAAGCGACAGACAAACGAGAGGAGTATACCATTTTGAAGCGTTACTTTCAGTTTGAAGAATTGGGTACAAACTACCGGAGAGAAATGATCGGCGGACTTACCACATTTTTGTCCATGGCATATATTTTGATCGTCAACCCGCTTACCCTTTCTCTGGCGTCGGTGGAAAATTTCCCGGATGCATTGAGAATGGATCAAAGCGCGGTCTTTACGGCAACAGCGGTTTCAGCAGCTGTCGGCTGTTTTATCATGGGGCTGCTTGCGAAGTATCCGATCGCCCTTGCGCCCGGAATGGGGCTTAACGCATTCTTTGCATTCTCCGTTATTCTGAACATGCAGATTCCATGGCAGACGGCCCTTTCCGGGGTTATGGTTTCCGGACTAATTTTTATCGCTCTTTCGCTGTCCGGTTTGAGGGAAAAAATTATCAATTCGATTCCTTATGAGCTGAAAATGGCTGTCGGTGCGGGAATTGGTCTGTTTATCGCTTTCGTCGGTTTGCAGGGCTCCAAAATCGTCGTATCCAACCCGGATACCATTGTGTCGTTTGGAAATATTCATTCAGGTCCCGTTCTTTTGACTGTTTTCGGACTGATCATTACTGTCATTTTAATGGTATTGCGCGTGAACGGCGGCATTTTCTTCGGTATGCTGCTCACGGCGATTGTCGGCATGATCTTCGGTCAGATTGATGTTCCTGACAAAATTGTCGGTGCTGTTCCCAGCCTTGCACCGACATTTGGACAAGCCTTTATCCACCTTCACGATATCTTTTCGGTGCAGATGCTTGTCGTTATTTTAACGTTTTTATTCGTCGACTTTTTTGATACGGCCGGTACATTGGTGGGGGTTGCATCACAAGCCGGTTTGATGAAGGATAACAAACTGCCGCGCGCTGGCAGGGCTTTGCTTGCCGATTCTTCCGCAACTGTTGCCGGAGCGATCCTTGGTACATCGACTACGACCGCTTATGTTGAGTCAAGTGCCGGGGTAGCGGCCGGAGCGAGAAGCGGTTTTGCGGCGATCGTAACAGGCGCTTTGTTCTTGCTGTCGCTGTTCTTCTCGCCTGTCCTCAGCGTTATCACTTCGCAAGTGACGGCGCCTGCTTTAATCATCGTCGGCGTGCTGATGGTGGCGAATCTCAACAAAATCGACTGGACGAAGTTTGAGATTGCGGTGCCAGCATTCTTCACGATGATCGCGATGCCGCTGACATACAGCATCGCCACCGGAATCGCGATCGGATTTATTTTCTACCCGATCACGATGATCTTTAAAGGCAAAGCAAAAGAGATCCATCCGATTATGTACGGATTGGCTGTTGTATTCATTCTTTATTTCATTTTCTTGAAATAAGGTGTGCTGTGCGAAAAAGGCTTGTTCATTTGGACAAGCCTTTTTTATTTTCAAATCATTAAAAACGGAACCTTCCGCCTTCGTTTTTCGTCATATATAAGGGCTGCCGCATCTATGATAAAAAGAGGTTTGTCTTGACTGTTTCACACAGCTTATGTAATTTATAAAAGTGCTTTTCATTTATGTAAAGCTTTTGAATAGAATAGGAGTTGCTTATATGATTGAAGAACATCACAAACGAAATGAAGATGATATAGAAGAACCTGCTTCGAGGATGTCGAGGAATTCCCGGAAAAAAGCGAAGAAAAGCAAGGAGACGAATCCGTCTGCGGCGAAAGTCAAATCGGTGATGGAGAGCGTGATTGCCGCTTTGTTCCGCTATTTCAGCTTTGTGCTCGATATTTTAAAATCCCCGGTGCGCAGCGCACTTGATTTTGACCGGTCTTATTTTAAGTATTCCGTTATTTCAATGACGCTTTTAGCCGTTTTCTTTTCGCTCGGCAACTTTTATCAGCTGCTTGCGGGCAGGGGGAGAATTCTCGGGTTCGGCGTGTCAGTGCCGTTCCTGGAAGTGTTTTTGGTTGTGTTTATCTATTGCATGGCTTTCATGTTTTGGATGGCAGCATCGAGCTGGGTTGTATCGAATTTTATGCTCAGGTATAAAGTTTCATTTTTCGATATCACGGCAAAGTACGGTTCTCTATTGGTTCCGTTTATCGTCCCCGCCGCTTTGTGGATGATATTCGCGATTATCAACTTCACGGCCGCGACGGTGATTCTCTCGATCGTCATCTTTATGGGATTGACATTCGGGACTTTTACGCTGATTCAATCGATTTATGAAAAAAGCGAAAAAGCGCGGTTTGACCTGATGTACTGTGTGTTTACCGTCTTTTTGCTTGAATTGGTATTCGTTGCGGCAACATGGAAGCTGGTAGGCGGATACTTGTTGTCGTCGCTTATTCCTGTTTAAGGAGATATTGCCGGTTCTTCTTGAAGAACCGGTTTTTTCTCCGCATTAATTCTGAGTTGACTCATAAGAATAATATATATTTTAACCAATAAGATGGGGGAGTGATCGATGGCTAACTTTCTTCGAAAAGCTGTAAAACAAAAAAAGGAGTATTTAATCAGGCAGCTTGCAAAATCAGGGCGGCTGGACAATTTGAAAGACCTCTCGTCATACACGCTGAGCGATTTGGAAAAGGAGCACCGCAAACTGAGCGAATCCGTTGGAGATCGTCAGCGGGATCATAAGCACCAGCTCTGAAAGACGTTCATTTGAACGTCTTTTTTAATTGTGTTTCAATGCTTTGAAACCGGCAGAAAAAGGGTAAACTGATGGGAGTGAGCAATGTCGAAAAATTTTGTGGTGAAGCAGGGCCATTACAGGATTGTGTATGGAGAATTTCTCTAGTAGAATATGATTGCTTTGCATCTAAAGGAGGGATTTCAATTGCTTCACTCAGCACTATTGAATGGTGTGATCATGGTTGGAATTATTCTGGTTATCAATATTATATACGTAACGTTTTTAACCCTTCGAATGATACTGACTCTTAAAGGCCAGCGGTATCTCGCCGCTTTTATCGGGACAATCGAAATGCTTGTCTACGTCGTCGGGCTGGGGCTCGTTCTAGATAATTTAAATCAAATCCAAAACGTGATTGCTTACGCGGTCGGATTTGGAATCGGAATCATCGTCGGCACGAAAATTGAAGAAAAGCTCGCTTTGGGCTATATTACCGTTAACGCCATTACGAAAGAGCTTGATTTGGATTTGCCGAAACAGCTCAGGGAAAAAGGCTACGGCGTCACCCACTGGGTCGTCGGCGGACTTGAGGGAGACAGAACGGCGATGCAGATTTTGACGCCGAGAAAATACGAACTGCAGCTGTACGAAACGATTAAATCAATCGATTCAAAAGCATTTATCATTTCCTATGAACCGAAGACGATACACGGCGGATTCTGGGTGAAAGCCGTAAAGAAAAGGAGAATTAAAGAATAATGACAAAGCCGAAAAAAAAGCGCTTTGAAGTAACGGAAGGCGAAACGATCGAATCCGTGTTGACGAAGATGCAGGAAGAAGGCTATACACCGGTGCGTCGAATGGAGGAGCCGGTCTTCAAAGAAACAAAGGAAAATGGAACGATTCAGGTTGTTCCGTGCGGAAGAAAAATTATATTCGAAGGTAAATTACTCTAAACCCGAACATTAGAACAACAAAATATACTATCGTTCGATAATGTCGTTGACATTATCACAGTCCGTTGTTAAGATAAACATGACATGAAAACACATCCTCATATAATCTTGGGAATATGGCCCATAAGTCTCTACCCGATGACCGTAAATCATCGGACTATGCAGGAAAGTGGACAATAAACTGACATGGAGATCGCGAGAAGCGGACTAACTGACGATACACGCGCCATGCCCGGTTTGTGTTGCTTCCTACAAATGCAATACATGCCGGGCTTTTTATATGCGAAGAATAACAGCTAAAGGTGGGACAAAAAGATATGCAGCCTCTTCTTGGTGTTATCATGGGAAGCACATCTGACTGGGAAACGATGAAACATGCCTGCGGCATCCTCGATGAACTGGGAATTCCGTACGAAAAAAAGGTCGTCTCCGCACATCGGACGCCTGATTTAATGTTCGAATATGCCGAAACGGCGCGGGAAAGAGGCTTGAAAGTCATCATTGCCGGAGCGGGCGGAGCCGCTCACCTGCCGGGAATGGTCGCAGCCAAAACGACGCTGCCCGTCATCGGTGTGCCGGTTCAGTCAAAAGCGCTGAACGGTCTCGATTCGTTGCTTTCAATCGTTCAAATGCCGGGCGGTGTACCCGTTGCGACCGTTGCCATCGGCAAAGCGGGAGCGGTCAACGCCGGACTGCTTGCGGCGCAGATTTTGTCAGCTTTTGACGAAAAGCTTGCCGGAAGATTGGATGAACGAAGGGAAAGCATCAGAAAAACCGTGTTGGAAAGCAGTGATCAGCTTGTATAAACAAACGATTTTTCCGGGAGCGACAATCGGCATTATCGGAGGCGGACAGCTTGGCAAAATGATGGCGGTCGCGGCCAAACAAATGGGCTATAAAATCGCTGTTGTTGACCCTGTCCCTTCATCACCGTGCGGACAGGTCGCAGACCTTGAAATTACGGCTGCTTATAATGATCGCGAAGCGATACGGAAGCTTGCCGAAGCGAGCGATGTGATTACTTATGAATTCGAAAACATCGATTATGATGCGCTGAACTGGCTGAAAGAGCACGCTTACCTTCCGCAAGGGAGCGAGCTGTTGCTCCTTACGCAAAACAGGGAAACCGAGAAAAAAGCGATTGAATCAGCGGGCTGCAAAGTCGCCCCGTACCGAATCATTCACGACCGGACGGAACTGGAAGCGTCCGTAGCGGAGCTCGGTCTTCCGGCGGTGCTGAAAACTTGCCGCGGCGGGTATGACGGAAAAGGGCAGTACGTCCTGAAACAACAAGCACAAATCGGGGAAGCCGCAGCACTTTTACAGCACGGCACATGCATTTTGGAAAGCTGGGTTCCTTTCAAAATGGAATTGTCCGTGATCGTGACGAGATCGGTTCACGGAGAGACAACCGTTTTTCCGGCGGCAGAGAACATCCATAAACAAAATATTTTATTCCAGAGCATCGTCCCGGCACGGGCCGATGAAGCGGTTCAGGAACAAGCGGCAGCACTTGCCCTCAGGCTTGCCGAAAAACTTCAGCTTGTCGGAACACTGGCCGTTGAGCTTTTCTTGAAAGAAGACGGCGAACTTCTCGTCAATGAGCTAGCGCCGCGGCCGCATAATTCTGGCCATTACACCCTTGATCTTTGCGAAACGAGTCAGTTTGAACAGCATATCCGTGCTGTCTGCGGACTGCCGCTCGGCAAAACGGACCTTCTGAAGGAAGGAATGATGGTAAACCTTCTCGGAGATGAAGTGTACATGGCTGAAGAAGATCCCGAACTATTAAAAGAAGCGAAGCTTTATATATACGGAAAGCATGAAGTCAAACCGGGCCGCAAAATGGGGCATATCACATTTTTAAGAACACCCGACAATGAATGGATCGGGAAGATGACAGAAAAGTGGATTGAAAGAGATGGAGGACGAAAACAATGATCGAACGTTATTCAAGACCGGAAATGGCTGCGATTTGGACGGATGAAAACAGATTCCAAGCATGGCTGGAGGTTGAAATACTGGCTTGTGAAGCTTGGGCTGAGCTCGGCGTCATTCCGAAAGAAGATGTGAAGGTTTTGCGGGAAAAAGCGTCGTTTGACATCAACCGCATCTTTGAAATCGAGCAGGACACGCGCCACGATGTCGTCGCATTTACCCGCGCCGTATCGGAAACGCTTGGCGAAGAGAAAAAATGGGTGCACTACGGACTGACATCAACAGATGTGGTCGATACCGCTCTTTCCTATCTATTAAAACAGGCGAACGATATTTTGCTCAAGGACATTGAGAGATTTGTTGACATCTTGAAAGAAAAAGCAAAGGAACATAAATATACGGTCATGATGGGACGCACACACGGCGTGCATGCAGAACCGACGACATTTGGCTTGAAGCTCGCCCTTTGGTATGAAGAAATGAAGCGCAACCTGGAACGCTTCAAGCAGGCGAAAGAAGGCATCGAAGTCGGTAAAATTTCAGGCGCCGTCGGAACGTACGCGAACATCGATCCATTCGTCGAGCAGTACGTATGTGAGAAGCTCGGCTTAAAACCGGCGCCGATTTCAACACAGACGCTGCAGCGCGACCGCCACGCCGATTATATGGCTGCACTGGCGCTAGTTGCGACAAGCATCGAGAAATTCGCCGTTGAGATCCGCGGCCTCCAAAAAAGCGAAACCCGCGAAGTCGAAGAATTTTTCGCAAAAGGCCAAAAAGGTTCTTCTGCCATGCCGCATAAACGCAATCCGATCGGTTCGGAAAACATGACGGGAATGGCGCGCGTCATCCGCGGCTACATGCTGACCGCCTATGAAAATGTACCGCTTTGGCATGAACGCGACATTTCGCATTCATCAGCAGAGCGCATCATTCTGCCTGATGCGACGATCGCGCTGAACTACATGCTGAACCGCTTTGGCAACATTGTGAAAAACTTGACCGTGTTCCCTGAAAACATGAAGCGCAACATGGACCGTACACTCGGATTGATCTACTCTCAGCGCGTTCTTCTCGCTCTCATTGATACAGGCATGGCGCGTGAAGAAGCGTATGACACCGTTCAGCCGAAAGCGATGGAAGCATGGGAGAAACAAGTGCCGTTCCGCCAGCTTGTCGAGGCTGAGGAAAAAATTACGTCCCGACTGTCTCCGGAACAAATTAACGACTGCTTTGATTACAATTACCACTTGAAAAACGTCGACTACATTTTTGAACGTTTAGGCTTAGCGTAGAATCGACCGCCCGCTTTAACAGGCGGGGGTCTAAAAGATGAAATATTTCCAACATTCGGGTTAGGAGGCCTTCTGTGAATATTGTGAAAAATGAACTTTTATATGAAGGAAAAGCGAAAAAGATATACCTGACGGATGATGACAACACGTTGTTTGTCGAATACAAAGACTCGGCGACGGCTTTTAACGGAGAAAAAAAAGCCGAGATTGATGGAAAAGGCCGTTTAAATAACGAAATTTCCAGCCTGATTTTCACAAGGCTTCACGAGAAGGGAATCAACAACCACTTTGTTGAACGAATTTCAGAAACGGAGCAGCTCATTAAAAAAGTGACGATCATCCCGCTTGAAGTCGTTGTCCGCAATGTCGTTGCGGGAAGCATGTCCAAACGGCTCGGCATTTCGGAAGGCACGGAGCTGGAGCAGCCGATTATCGAGTTTTACTACAAGGATGACGCGCTCGGCGATCCGCTGATCACAGAAGACCATATCCGGATTTTAAACGCGGCTGAGCCTGAACAGGTGGAGAAAATCAAATCGATTACGAGACAGGTAAACGAAGAGTTGCAGACGATTTTCGCGGCTTGCGGTGTCAGATTGATAGATTTCAAGCTTGAGTTCGGGCGCGATAAAGACGGCGAGGTCCTGCTGGCCGATGAGATTTCCCCGGATACGTGCCGGCTGTGGGATAAAGAAACGAATGAAAAGCTTGATAAAGATGTGTTCAGAAGAAACCTGGGCGGATTGACGGATGCATACGAAGAAATATTCAAAAGACTTGGAGGCATGTAATATGTACAAAGTGAAAGTGTATGTCAGCTTAAAAGAGAGTGTTTTAGATCCTCAGGGGAGCGCCGTTCAGCATGCTTTGCACAGCATGTCCTACAAAGAAGTTCAGGACGTCCGCATCGGCAAATACATGGAGCTCACCATCGAAAAATCGGACCGAGACCTTGACGTTCTCGTCAAAGAAATGTGCGAAAAACTTTTGGCCAACACGGTGATTGAAGATTACAGATACGAAGTCGAGGAGGTTGTCGCACAGTGAAATTTGCGGTGATTGTGCTGCCGGGCTCAAACTGCGATATCGATATGTTCCACGCGATCAAGGATGAGCTTGGCGAAGAAGCTGAATACGTCTGGCATACAGAAACAAGTCTTGATGAATATGACGGCATCCTCATTCCGGGGGGATTCTCATATGGGGATTATTTAAGATGCGGCGCGATCGCTCGCTTCGCAAACATTATGCCGGCCGTCAAAAAAGCGGCTAAAGAAGGAAAGCCGGTGCTCGGCGTCTGCAACGGCTTTCAAATTTTGCAGGAGCTCGGTCTTTTGCCGGGCGCGATGAGACGCAACAAAGATTTGAAATTTATTTGCCGTCCGGTTGAACTTGTCGTCCAAAACAATGAAACGATTTTTACATCTTCCTACAGCAAAGGCGAATCCATCACGATTCCGGTCGCGCACGGCGAAGGAAACTTCTACTGTGATGAAGAAACGCTTGCCGGATTACAAGAAAATAACCAAATCGCTTTCACATACGGAACGGATATCAACGGAAGCGTCGCCGGCATTGCAGGCGTCGTCAATGAAAAAGGCAATGTATTAGGCATGATGCCTCACCCTGAACGCGCAGTCGATTCTCTGCTCGGAAGCGCCGACGGTCTTAAACTGTTTCAATCTATCGTGAAAAATTGGAGGGAAACTCATGTCGCTACTGCTTGAACCAAGTCAAGAACAAATTAAGGAAGAGAAGCTCTATCAGCAAATGGGTGTCAGCGATGACGAGTTTGCCATGATTGAATCGATTCTCGGAAGGCTTCCAAACTATACGGAAATCGGGATTTTTTCGGTCATGTGGTCAGAGCACTGCAGCTACAAAAATTCCAAGCCGATCCTGAAAAAGTTCCCGACAAAAGGCGAACGCGTCCTGCAAGGGCCGGGGGAAGGCGCAGGAATCGTCGATATCGGCGACAATCAGGCGGTTGTCTTCAAAATCGAATCGCATAACCATCCGTCAGCGATTGAGCCTTATCAGGGAGCTGCAACAGGTGTGGGCGGCATCATCCGCGACGTCTTTTCAATGGGCGCGCGTCCGATCGCTGTTTTGAACTCTCTCCGGTTTGGTGAACTCACTTCACCGCGTGTGAAGTACTTGTTTGAAGAAGTAGTCGCGGGCATTGCCGGATACGGAAACTGCATCGGCATTCCGACCGTAGGCGGTGAAGTTCAGTTTGACAGCTGCTATGAAGGCAATCCGCTTGTCAACGCGATGTGTGTCGGTTTGATCAACCATGAAGATATTAAAAAAGGGCAGGCGAAAGGCGTCGGCAATACGGTCATGTACGTCGGTGCGAAAACGGGGCGCGACGGCATCCACGGCGCCACGTTCGCCTCAGAGGAAATGTCTGACCAATCAGAAGAAAAACGCTCGGCTGTGCAAGTCGGCGATCCATTCATGGAAAAGCTGCTTCTTGAAGCGTGTCTGGAAGTCATCAAATCAGACGCCTTGGTCGGTATTCAGGACATGGGTGCGGCAGGACTGACAAGTTCAAGCGCGGAAATGGCATCCAAAGCCGGATCGGGCATCGAGATGAACCTTGACTTGATCCCGCAGCGCGAAACAGGGATGACGCCGTACGAAATGATGCTTTCCGAATCTCAGGAGCGCATGCTTTTAGTCATCGAACGCGGCCGCGAACAAGAGATCATCGATATTTTTGACAAGTATGATCTTGAAGCTGTGGCTGTCGGTCACGTGACAGACGACAAGATGCTGCGCCTTTTCCACAACGGGGAAATGGTTGCCGATCTTCCGGTTGATGCGCTTGCAGAGGAAGCGCCGGTTTACCATAAGCCGTCAAAAGTTCCGGCTTATTATAAAGAGTTCCTTGAAATAGACGTTCCTGCACCAAAAGTCGAAGATGCGAAAGAAACGCTTCTCGAGCTGTTAAAGCAGCCGACTATTGCGAGCAAAGAATGGGTTTATGACCAATATGACTACATGGTCAGGACGAACACAGTTGTCGCACCGGGCTCTGATGCAGCCGTCCTGCGGATTCGCGGCACGAAAAAGGCGCTTGCCATGACAACGGACTGCAATGCCCGCTACTTGTACCTCGATCCGGAAAAAGGCGGGAAAATCGCTGTCGCTGAAGCGGCCCGCAATATCGTCTGCTCCGGAGCAGAACCGCTTGCCGTTACGGATAACCTCAACTTTGGGAATCCGGAAAAGCCGGAGATTTTCTGGCAGATCGAAAAAGCGGCAGACGGGATCAGCGAGGCGTGCAACGTGCTCAGCACACCGGTCATCGGTGGAAACGTCTCTCTTTACAACGAATCAAACGGAAGCGCGATCTACCCGACGCCTGTCATCGGAATGGTCGGACTGATCGAAGATACAGACCATATTACGACCCAGCACTTTAAAGCAGCGGGCGATTTGATTTATGTCATCGGCGAAACATTCCCTGAGTTCGCCGGAAGCGAGCTGCAAAAACTGTCCGAAGGAAAGATTTACGGCAAAGCGCCTGCCATCGACTTGGAAGTCGAACAAGCGCGTCAAAAAGCGCTTCTGAAAGCGATCCGCACAGGGCTCGTGCAGTCCGCGCATGACGTCTCAGAAGGCGGCATCGGCGTGGCGCTGGCGGAAAGCGTCATATCTTCTCAAGGACTCGGCGCCAATGTAACGCTTGCAGGCGAATCTGCATTGTTATTCAGCGAAACACAATCACGGTTTATCGTCTCTGTGAAAAAAGAGCATCAAGAAGCGTTCGAAAAGCTTGTCAAAGACGCCGAGCTCATCGGCGAAGTAACGTCAGACAGCGCGCTGTCTGTTCAAAGCCAGGAAGGACAACAATGGATTCATGCGCAGATAGAAGAGCTCGAAAGCGCATGGAAAGGAGCTATCCCATGCTTGCTGAAATCAAAGGCTTAAATGAAGAATGCGGCGTATTTGGGATTTGGGGGCATGAAGAAGCACCGCAAATTACGTACTACGGCCTTCACAGCCTTCAGCACAGAGGCCAGGAGGGTGCCGGCATCGTGGCGACAGACGGCGAAAAAATGTCCGCCCACAAAGGCCAGGGGCTGATTACTGAAGTTTTTCAAAACGGCGAGCTCAAAAAGGTGACAGGAAAAGGAGCGATCGGCCATGTCCGCTATGCAACGGCGGGCGGCGGCGGCTTCGAAAACGTCCAGCCGTTCCTTTTCCATTCGCAAAACAACGGCAGCCTTGCGCTTGCGCACAATGGAAACTTAGTGAATGCCACTCAGCTGAAACAGCAGCTTGAAAACCAGGGCAGCATTTTTCAAACGTCTTCTGATACGGAAGTGCTCGCCCATTTAATTAAAAGAAGCGGCCACTTCGAGCTGAAAGATCAGATCAAAAACGCTCTTTCCATGCTGAAAGGCGCTTATGCTTTCCTGATCATGACGGAAAAGGAAATGATCGTGGCGCTTGATCCGAACGGACTCAGACCGCTATCTGTCGCAATGCTCGGCGACGCGTACGTCGTCGCTTCTGAAACGTGCGCGTTTGATGTGGTCGGCGCGACATATTTGCGAGATGTAGAACCGGGCGAGATGCTGATCATCAATGATGAAGGCATGAAGTCTGAGCGGTTCTCCATCAACATCAACCGTTCGATCTGCAGCATGGAGTACATTTATTTCTCAAGGCCTGACAGTAATATTAACGGCATTAATGTCCACAGCGCGAGAAAAAATCTCGGTAAAAAGCTTGCTGAAGAATCAGGCATTGAAGCAGATGTGGTGACAGGGGTTCCGGATTCAAGCATTTCAGCGGCCATCGGCTATGCCGAAGCGACGGGAATTCCTTACGAACTCGGACTGATTAAAAACCGCTATGTCGGCAGAACGTTCATTCAGCCGTCACAGTCGCTCAGGGAGCAGGGCGTGAGAATGAAGCTGTCAGCCGTCCGCGGGGTCGTTGAAGGCAAGCGCGTCGTCATGGTGGACGATTCCATCGTGAGAGGCACGACAAGCCGCAGAATTGTGACGATGCTGCGCGAAGCCGGAGCGACGGAAGTGCACGTCAGAATCAGTTCCCCGCCTATTGCCCATCCGTGCTTTTACGGAATTGACACATCAACGCATGAAGAACTGATCGCGTCCTCCCATTCAGTGGAAGAAATCCGTCAGGAAATCGGCGCTGATACATTGTCATTCTTGAGCATTGAAGGACTCCTTTCCGGGATCGGAAGACAGTATGAAGACGAAAACTGCGGGCAGTGCATGGCCTGCTTTACAGGAAAATACCCGACCGAGATTTATCAGGATACGGTTCTTCCTCACGTGAAAGAAGCCGTTTTGACAAAATAAACCGGCCGGCGCTCTTGAAGCGCCGCGCCTCCTGAAATGAATAAAGGGCAGCAGAAGCGATGCGGCTGCTCTTTTGATTTTGAATATTACGAATGGACAAGCGCGGAATAAGGAGTGGATTGTGTTGTCTGAAAGCTATAAAAACGCCGGGGTTGATATTGAAGCCGGATATGAAGCCGTAAAACGAATGAAAAAACATGTGGAAAGAACGAAGCGAATCGGCGCAATGGGCGGTCTTGGCGGATTTGGCGGCATGTTTGACCTGTCAGAACTGCCGTACAAACAGCCGGTTCTGATTTCGGGAACGGACGGTGTCGGCACAAAGCTGAAGCTCGCTTTTGCGATGGACAAGCATGACACGATCGGCATCGATGCCGTCGCTATGTGTGTCAACGATGTGCTCGCTCAAGGAGCGGAGCCGCTGTTCTTCCTCGATTACCTTGCGGTCGGAAAAGCCGACCCCGTTAAAATTGAAGAAATTGTAAAAGGCGTCGCAGAAGGCTGTGTACAGTCAGGATCAGCGCTAGTCGGCGGAGAAACGGCGGAAATGCCGGGTCTTTATACAGAGGATGAATACGATATTGCCGGGTTCTCGGTCGGAGCCGCTGAAAAAGATGGCATCGTCACGGGCGAAAACATCAGCGAAGGGCACCTTTTAATCGGACTTTCTTCAAGCGGACTTCACAGCAACGGCTTCTCTCTCGTTCGTAAAGTTCTTCTTGAAGATGCCGGTCTGAACCTTGATGAGACGTATACACCTTTTGAACGGCCTCTTGGCGAAGAGCTTTTAGAGCCGACGAAAATTTATGTCAAGCCTGTCCTTGAAGCGGTGAAATCAGGTAAAATCGCAGGCATGGCGCACGTGACCGGCGGCGGTTTTATTGAAAACCTGCCGCGCATGATGCCTGATGGTCTCGGTGTTGAAATCGACATCGGCTCCTGGCCCGTCCCTCCTGTCTTTCCGTTCATTCAGGAGAAAGGCGGCCTGAAGTCCGAGGAAATGTTCAATGTTTTCAATATGGGAATCGGGTTTGTCCTTGCGGTGAAAGAAGAGGATATGACAGACGTGATTCAAACGCTCGAAAACAACGGTGAAAAAGCCTATCTCATCGGCAGAGTGAAAGCCGGAAGCGGCGTTGAGTTTGGCGGTGCCGGTCTTTCATGAGAAAATTCGCGGTATTTGCATCAGGAAGCGGAACGAACTTTGAAGCGATCGCAAGAAGAATGAGAGAAGAGAACTGGGATGCCGAAATCGTCCTTGTCGTCTGTGACAAGCCCGATGCGAAAGTGCTTGAAAGAGCGGAAAAAGCCGGAATTCCATCGTTCGCATTCCAGCCGAAATCGTTCGAAAATAAAGCAGCTTTTGAACAAGTGATCGTTGAACAGCTCCGCCTCCACGGAGCAGAATGGATTGTCCTGGCGGGGTACATGAGACTGATCGGCGATACGCTTCTGTCGGCTTACCGGAATAAAATCATCAACATCCATCCGTCGCTCCTGCCGGCGTTTCCCGGCATCGACGCGATCGGACAGGCGTACAGAGCGGGTGTGAAAGTGGCGGGCATCACGGTTCACTATGTTGACGAAGGCATGGACACCGGTCCGATTATCGCCCAGCGCGCCGTCGAGCTTGAAAAAAGCGAAACACTCGCATCTCTTGAAGAAAAGATACACAAATTGGAGCATGAGCTTTATCCCGAAGTAATCAAAGAGCTTCTTGAACTAAATGGCAGAGGTGAAAAGGAATGACGATCAAACGCGCATTAATCAGCGTATCAGATAAAACGAACATTGTCCCTTTTGTAAAAGAATTGACAGAGCTTGGCGTAGAAGTGATTTCAACAGGCGGCACAAGCAAACTTCTTCAGGAAAACGGCGTTGACGTCATCGGCATTTCTGAAGTGACGGGCTTTCCCGAAATCATGGACGGCCGTCTGAAAACCCTTCATCCGAATATTCACGGCGGGCTTCTTGCCGTCCGCGGCAACGAAAAACACATGGCGCAGCTCAATGAACAGGGAATTCAGCCGATCGACCTTGTCGTTGTTAATTTATATCCGTTTAAAGAAACGGTTTCTAAAGAAGACGTCACATTCGAAGAAGCGATTGAGAATATCGACATCGGCGGTCCAGGCATGCTTCGCGCAGCAGCGAAAAACCACCAGGACGTGGCGGTCATCGTCGATCCCCGCGACTACAGCCCTGTACTGAACGACTTGAAAGAAAACGGCAGCGTCTCTCTTGAGAAAAAACGCGAGTTGGCAGCGAAGGTGTTCCGCCACACGGCAGCGTATGACGCGTTGATCGCTGACTATTTAACAAAGGTAACCGGCGAAAAAGAGCCTGAACAGTTCACCGTCACCTTTGAGAAAAAGCAATCGCTCCGCTACGGCGAAAATCCGCATCAGGAAGCAGTCTTTTATCAAAGTGCGCTCCCTGTCAAAGGGTCAATTGCTTCAGCTGAACAGCTGCACGGAAAAGAGCTTTCTTACAACAATATCAAAGACGCGGATGCAGCACTTCAAATCGTCCGCGAGTTCACGGAGCCGGCTGCGGTTGCCGTCAAGCATATGAACCCTTGCGGCGTCGGGACGGGCAACACGATCGAAGAGGCGTTTAACAAAGCATACGCCGCTGACGAAACGTCAATTTTCGGCGGCATCATCGCTTTGAACCGGGAAGTGGATAAAGCGACGGCTGAAACGCTTCACAAAATCTTTTTGGAAATCATCATCGCGCCAGCATTCAGCCAAGAAGCGCTTGATATTTTAACATCCAAGAAAAACCTTCGCCTCTTGACCCTTGATGTCAATCAGCCTGTGAAAAACGAAAAGCAGCTGACATCTGTTCAAGGCGGGCTTTTGATTCAGGATCTGGATATGCACGGTTTTGACGACGCCGACATCACAATTCCGACGAAAAGAGAGCCGACCGAACAGGAATGGGCTGACTTGAAGCTCGCTTGGAAAGTTGTGAAGCATGTCAAATCGAATGCGATTGTCCTGGCAAAAGACGATATGACGATCGGCGTCGGCGCTGGACAAATGAACCGAGTCGGCTCCGCGAAAATCGCAATTGAGCAAGCCGGCGGGAAAGCGAAAGGAAGCGCGCTCGGATCAGATGCGTTCTTCCCGATGCCTGATACGGTCGAAGAAGCGGCTAAAGCCGGTGTGACGGCGATCATTCAGCCGGGCGGATCGGTTCGTGATGAAGATTCGATTCAAAAAGCGGATGAATACGGGATCGCGATGGTGTTCACCGGAATCCGCCATTTCAAACATTAAGGGAGTGACCAGCGTGAACGTATTGATTATCGGCAGAGGCGGCAGGGAGCACACGCTCGCCTGGAAAGCGGCGCAAAGCCCTCTTGTCGGCACTGTATATGCGGCGCCCGGCAATGACGGAATGGCCGGGACCGCCGTACTCGTTGATCTTGACGAAGGCAATCACGAAGGGCTTCTCGCTTTCGCAAAGGAAAACAATATCGGACTGACGATTGTCGGTCCTGAGGTCCCTTTAATCGAAGGGCTTGTGGATGCATTTGAAGAAGCGGGCCTTCCGGTGTTCGGTCCGTCGAAAAAAGCAGCGGTGATTGAAGGAAGCAAGCAGTTTGCCAAAGATCTGATGAAAAAATATCAAATACCGACAGCAGAATACGAAACGTTTACATCTTTTGAAAAAGCAAAGGCGTATGTTGAGGAAAAAGGCGCGCCGATCGTCATCAAAGCTGACGGGCTTGCCGCTGGAAAAGGCGTCACAGTCGCGATGACAGCCGAAGATGCGGTTCAGTGTCTGCATGACTTTTTAGAAGATGAAAAGTTCGGCGATGCAAGCGCCTCTGTCGTTATCGAGGAATTTTTGAGCGGTGAAGAATTTTCGCTGATGGCTTTTGTCAAAGGTGAAAAAGTGTATCCGATGGTGATCGCGCAAGATCACAAGCGGGCATTTGACGGAGACAAAGGCCCGAATACAGGGGGAATGGGCGCATATTCCCCGGTGCCGCAGATTTCGGATGCGGTCGTTGAAGACGCCGTTAAAACGATTTTGGAGCCGGCGGCCGAAGCGATGGTTAAAGAAGGCCGTTCGTTTACGGGAGTCTTGTATGCTGGCTTAATGCTAACCGAAAAAGGAACAAAAGTGATCGAATTCAACGCGAGATTCGGAGATCCGGAAACCCAGGTCGTACTGCCGCGTCTTGAATCAGACCTTGTACAAGTCTTGCTTGACCTCCTCGCCGACAAAGAAGTGGAGCTGAAGTGGAAGGATACGGCGGCAGTCACCGTTGTTCTAGCATCTGACGGCTATCCGGAAAGCTATGAAAAAGGCACGCCGATCAGCACGCTTGAGCCTGATATGGAACAGACCGTCGTCTTTCACGCAGGCACGAAAAAAAGCGGCGGTCAGTTTGTGACAAACGGCGGCCGCGTCGCCAATGTCACGGCGTTTGCCGAGACGTTTGAAGCGGCCAGGGAAGCAGCCTATCAAGCGGTGGAACGAGTAAGAAAACCGGGGCTGTTTTACCGGACGGATATCGGCGCGCGTGCGCTCAAGGCAGCGCAGAAATAACCGGTGAAGAGACAGAGCGGGAGCACCCGTTTTGTCTCTTTTTTTGCCGTCAATTTTTTTGGATCATTTTGATCAACGATTCAGCCATCAATTCGGGCGGATAAGGCATGCCATTTTCAAGCCACCATGCGGCTGTGCCCGCAAAGGCGGAAATCACAAATCGCCGCTGGATATCAAGAGGCACTGAGCGATTAGTATCGGAAGCTGCCGTTTTTTTGATTCCCGTCAAAAAGCTGTCATTCCAAAAGTCATTGAGCAGCTCCTTAATGTTCAGCTCATATCTTCTGTTGATGATAATCGCAAAATCATCGCAGTTCTGTTGTAAATGCTGATAAAAGCGCAGCACATACCAGTACGCTTCAGGCTTTTCCCCGCTGCAATCTATATCAAGCGGCGAAAAAATATCCTCTTTCATCGCTTCAAACATGTCTCTCATATTTTGATGAAGCAAATCGTATTTATCTTGATAATGCTGATAAAATGTCGTTCGATTCAAGTTTGCCCGTTGCGTAATATCCTGTACAGAGATTTTTCCCCATTCTTTTTCAGCCAGCAGTTCAAACAAGGCTTTTTTTAAATTTGTTTTCGATTTTGTAATCCGCTTGTCCCCGCGATAGCTGTCAGCCACTTCAGCCGCCTCCTCAAACACTTTTTCGACACTTCTTTTCCACTTGTTGGTTGAATGATCCGGTGGGTTCTTTTAATTTTAAACTAACATATTGAACTTCATGAATCAGCTGACAAGAACCGAAGGAGTGAAAGCGAATGAGTCAAACAAAACAGCAGAACCCTATTCAGAAAGCGCTGCTTAACGGAAAGAACAGACAAGACCCGTATGATCCGTTTCCATGGTATGAAAAAATGCGCACCGAATCACCGATTCACTATGATGAAGACAGCAAGGTGTGGAGTGTGTTCCGTTATGACGATGTCAAAAGAGTGATCAGCGACAAAGACTTTTTTTCAAATCAGTTCCATCAGCTTGGAACCGGCAATACGTTTGCGAAAACGTTGATCAGCATGGATCCGCCGAAACACACGAGAATCAGATCGATCGTCAACAAGGCTTTTACTCCGCGTGTCATGAATGAGTGGGAGCCGCGCATTCGCGAACTGACGAATGAACTGCTCGTTCAAATCCGCGGCAGGGAAGAGATCGACCTTGTACAGAATTTTTCATATCCGTTGCCCGTCATCGTCATTTCGGAATTGCTCGGCGTTCCTTCAATGTATAAGCACCATTTCAAAGAATGGTCCGACGTGTTGGTCAGCCTGCCGAAGAGCGACCGGCAAGAAGATGTGAACGAGTGGAAAAACATCAGGGATCAAGGGGAAGAAGAGCTGACCGCGTTTTTTGAAAAGATGATCGAAGAGAAAAGACAAAACCTCGGCAATGACTTGATTTCGCTCTTGATCAAAGCCGAACAAGAAGGGGACAAGCTTTCTCCTGATGAATTGGTTCCGTTTTGCAACCTGCTCTTGATGGCGGGGAATGAAACGACGACCAATTTGATTTCAAATGCGGTCTACAGCATTCTCGAAACACCGGGTGCGTATGACGAGCTCGCCAGGCATCCTGAACTGATTCCGCAGGCCGTCGAGGAAGCCGTCCGTTTCCGGGCGCCTGCGCCGATGATCGTGCGCTTCGTTAAACAGGATACCGAGATCAGAGGAGTAAGTTTGAAAAAAGGAGAAGGCGTCGTCGCTTTTCTTGCTTCTGCCAACCGTGATGAAGCGAAATTTGAGAGGGCGCACGAATTTGATATTCACCGTCATCCGAACCCGCATATCGGATTTGGCCACGGCATCCATTTCTGCTTAGGCGCTCCGCTCGCGAGGCTGGAAGCAACGATTGCCCTTGAGGGGCTTCTGAAGCAGTATTCCTCGATGGAAAAGCTTGCGATCGCGCCGATGGCGGACAGCAGCATGTACGGCTTGAAACAATTCCGTCTGCGGGTGAAGTCAGCGGGGAAAACGGCGCCATACTAATTTTAAAAGCGCCTGAAGTGGTGCTTTTTTGTTGTTGGTGGAAAAATCGCCTAACCTTTAGTACCATTTTATTAAGACAGTGATAGGGAAGGAGAAAGCATATGAGTCATGTAACCTGCAAAAGGTGTAAAAAACAAATATCAAAAGACGAGACATTTTATTACATAGACAAGCCCGTCGGATTATCAGGAATCACCCATGTCAAAAGGTTTCTGGAGAGCAACGGCTTGATTTTATGTGAAGATTGTATAAGAGAGCATTTGCAAAAATGACCTCATTCAATATAAAAAAAGCCCCTATAAAAGATGACGAAATCCTAAAACTTTAAACCGTTTTAGGATTTCGTCAACAATCTGCCACTTTCATTCCCAAGAAGGTGTTTTTTTACGGACAGGGCATTTCTTTCATAAGCCGGCCAGCAGGAATTTGACTGGATAAGCCTTGTGCCTTAAAATGAAAGTAATAAAAATGAATACTCCAAAGGGGAGTAGCTGTCACAGTAAAGTCGTCATTACGGGATGTCCTAGATCCTCGGCTTTGCTGGCAATCTAATTGTTAGCGAGACCTTTGCCAAATCTGATTTGGTGAAGGTCTTTTTGTTTATCCACTTCACCAAATCGGTGGAGTTTTTTCATTTTTATCAAAAGGGAAAGGAGACTGACCGTGTCTAAGCTCGGGAAATGGCTGAAGCGTGAATTGGTGAAGAAAGGTCTGCCTTTGGCGAAAGAAAAATTAATTCCGATTTTGAAAGAAAAAATGAAAAAGAAACGATAAGGAGGCAAACAATGAAAAGAATTCTTATAGTTCTTGCCGGAATGGGCCTTTTAGGTGCAGGCGGATGCGGAATGCTTGATCAGGTGAATGACGGATTGAACTATACAAATGAAGCGGCCGGCTATATCCAAGAAGTGAAGACATTTGCGGAGGAGGCGCCTTCCTTGGCTGAACAGGCTGTAAACGACACGGGTGCAAAAGAAAAGCTGGAAACTCAGCTTGAGTCTATCCAGCAGGCTGCAGCCGATTTTAATGAATTAACCCCTCCCGATGCCGCAGCCGAGATTCATAACACCATCGAGAAGCATAATAAAACACTGCAAAAAAGCGCTGAAGATGTTTTGAAAAGTGTTGAGGAAGGAAAATTAACAGTCGAGAAGCTGGAGCAGTCAGAATTGGTACAAAGCGCTCAGCAGATCAGCGATGTGATGGGCCAGATTGAAAAATTGACCGAATAGAAAAAAGCATCCCGGTTTGGGATGCTTTCAGCTTGTCGACAAAGCATAAAAAGTGGCTTCATCGAAAAGCTTTTTTAAAAAAATGTGAGTGGAATCTAGGTTATGTTGTCCAAGCACTCAAAAGATCAACGTGAACAGCTTGAAGTCGTTGCCTTAAGCGAACTTGTCCCTGAAGATCATCTGGTCAGGAAGATGGAAGAAGCCATGGATTTTTCAGGTCGCCCTTCTTTATTCTTCAAAAGGACGTCCAAGCATTGATCCCGTTGTATTGATCAAAATGGTTCTGATTCAATACGTGCTTGGGCATCGCTCCATGCGCGAAACCATCGAACGGGTTTTTTGCGGCATGGCCTGCGCTGGACAACCCTGTGGGGAAAGAAAAAATTGTCCATGCAGGCGATGCTTGTTTTCGCTGAGATGAATGGACATGGAAAGGCCCTAACCGCCGGCCTTTTCATCGAAAAAACAAAATAAACTGGACAAAAAATAGGCAGGACCTTAGAAATCCGACCTATTTTGTCAACGGTCTGAAATCACCTATAAAAGGTGCTTTTTACGATTGTTCGCCAGCTTCTCCCTGCTGCTTCATATAAGTTTGGCAAACATATGTCATGGGACAAAATCGCAAGATGCCGGAAGCGGCCTTCATCGCCCCCATAAACATGCAGAAAAGCGTCATTCTGCACCACGGTTTTCTCGTAAACTTTGCCGCTGCCGCCGACAGGATCGTCAGTCCGCAGGCAATGCGAAAAACGGCGTCAAACAGTCCGATGTTTTGCTTCATGCTTCATTCCTCCTATTTAAATAATTAAATAAAGTGTTTTTTCGAAAAATTGTAACGGATTGGTAATGCGT
Organism: Bacillus sp. PK6-026; assembly: GCF_054161455.1. Classification (NCBI taxonomy): domain Bacteria; kingdom Bacillati; phylum Bacillota; class Bacilli; order Caryophanales; family Bacillaceae; genus Bacillus; species Bacillus sp. PK6-026. The sequence continues at coordinate 734,434 of NZ_CP096418.1, forward strand.
GACGATAGTAAATGTGTTAACATAGGATCATTACATGTAAAGGAGAGTATGTGAATGTCCGAACGCACCTTAATTTGGAAAAATAAACACATCAGATCGCAAGTTGATGTTGTAAGTTCAAGGCTGCAGCCAACGCTCCTTTTACGAAATGCCTCTGTACTGAACCCGTATGTAAAGCAATGGATTCTGGCAAACGTATGGATTCATCATGACAGAATCGTTTACGTCGGCCGTGACTTGCCGAAGACGGCTGTTAAAACTACAATAGATTGTGAAGGAAAATACATTGTACCCGGGTATATTGAGCCGCATGTCCATCCTTTTCAAATTTATAATCCCCAAACTTTGGCTGAATATGTGTCACAGTTTGGAACGACGACATTCGTAAATGACAACTTGTTTCTGCTTTTGCATTGCGGAAAAAAGAAAGCGTTTTCTATATTGGAAGAACTGAAAAAACAGCCTGTCCACTACTATTGGTGGTCAAGGTATGACTTGCAGACTGAAGTGTTGAATGAAGATCAAATTTTATCGATCGATTACCGAAAACGTTGGGGAGAACACCCGGACGTCATCCAGGGAGGAGAAATGACAGGCTGGCCGCGCCTCTTGGACGGCGATGATCTGCTCCTTCATTGCATGCAGTGCACGAAAAGAAGGAGAAAGCGGATCGAGGGTCATTTTCCGGGGGCATCGGAAAAAACGCTCACGAAGATGAAGCTTTTCGGCGCTGATGCAGATCATGAAGCCATGACTGGAAAGGAAGTGCTGAAGCGGCTTGAACTTGGATACCACGTCGGCTTGAGGCAGTCTTCTATCCGTCCTGATTTACGAAAGATTTTGCGCGAGTTGCACGAAGACGGCTTTCACCATTATGACCATATGTTTTATACAACGGACGGTGCAACGCCGAACTTTTATAAAGAAGGCATGACAAACAAGCTGATTGAAATTGCCATCGAAGAGGGCGTGCCGCTGATCGATGCCTATAATATGGCTTCGTTTAATATCGCTAAGTATTATCATATGGAGGATATCCTCGGTGTGGTGGCACCGGGCAGATACGCAACGCTCAACATTTTGAATAGCCCTGATGAACCGAATCCGGAGACAGTTTTGGCAAAAGGGCGGCTGATCAAATCAGGCGGCGTAAATATGAATGCGTTTACAGTTCCGGATTGGCAAAAAGGGGGTCTTGTCCCTCTGAACCTTTCATATGATCTAACGATGGATGACTTGCAGTTTTCCATGCCGCTCGGCTTAAAAATGAGGAATTCCGTCATTATGGAGCCTTATACGATTGAGATTGACAACTCTGTCAACCAGCTTTCTTTTGACCATGATGAAAGCTATCTCTCGCTGTTCGACAAATACGGAAAATGGCGTGTCAATACGATGCTGAAAGGCTTTGCAACCCGCGTCCAAGGGTTCGTCAGCTCCTATTCGACAACGGGAGATATTATCGCGGTCGGCAAAAACAAGGAAGACATGCTTTTGGCCTTCAAGCGGATGAAAGAAATCGGGGGAGGTATCGTATTAGCGGAAAACGGAAAAATCCTGCACGAAATTCCTCTTCATTTAAGCGGCGGCGCATCAAATGAGATGTATGAAAAGGTGCTTGAAAGGGAAAAGACGTTAAAAGAGCTTTTGTTTGAAAGAGGCTATACGTTTGACGACCCGATCTACACCCTGCTCTTTTTGCAAAGCACTCATCTGCCTTATATCAGGGTGACGCCGAAAGGGATCTTTGATGTGATGAAAAAAACTGTACTCTTTCCATCGATAATGCGTTAAAATATAAAAGAGCGGGAGCTAATCTATGGTGAATCGATATGTAAGAGTACTGCTTTGTTTTGCTTCTCTTTTACTGCTTGCATCGTGCCAGTCGCAGGAACAGCAGGAAAAGGAAAAGAACATTCATCCGCTGACAGGATTGAAGGCGGACGGAGATATTCGGCAGCGGCCCATTGCCGTTGTGGTGAACAATCATTCAAAAGCACGGCCGCAGTCGGGATTAAGCAAGGCTGACATTGTCATTGAAGCTCTCAGTGAAGGACCGATCACACGATTGTTGGCGATCTATCAAAGCGACATGCCTGAAGCGGTTGGCCCAGTCCGCAGCGCCCGGGAGTATTTCATTGATTTGGCTCTCGGTTTTGACAGCCTCTTGGTGCATCACGGCTGGAGTCCGGGTGCAAAAAGCCGCCTGTTGAACGGCGACGCCGATCATATCAATGGAATGGATTACGACGGCAGCCTGTTTTGGAGGGCCGATTTTCGGGAAGCGCCGCATAATTCGTACACGTCATATAAAAATGTAAAGCAAGCAGCAGATGACAAAGGATATGCCATCGAAACCCGCACAGAACCGCTCACTTTTAAAGCAAGCCCTGACAAACCTTCGGATGCGCTTTATTCTATACGGTTAGATTACGGAACAAAATCCGTTACAAACCGTGTCGAATATGGTTATGATAAAAAGGTTGAAGGCTATGTGAGAAAGTCAGACGGTATTTTGACAACAGACCTTGAAACAGAAGAACCTGTTGTTCTTCAAAACATTCTAATAGCGGAAGCCGAACATCATATGAAAGATGCGTACGGGAGAAGGGATATTGACCTTCGTTCAGGCGGAAAAGGGCTCCTTTTGCAAAACGGGGAAGTCCATCGGATCAGCTGGAAGAACGAAAACGGCCGGATTATACCGAAGACGGACGGCAAGACCGTTCCGTTTGTGCCGGGAAAAACGTGGATCAATATCGTTCCCGATCTCAGCAAGGTTTCTATTAGCAAAGGAGAAGGTGTGTAAAGATGCAGATCGATAAATTGCGCGGGAGAGAGCTGGACCAGCTTTTTCAATCCATACTATCACTAAAAGATCTCGAAGAATGCTATCGTTTTTTCGATGATTTATGCACAATAAATGAAATTCAGTCATTGGCTCAGCGGCTCGAAGTAGCCAGAATGCTGCGCGACGGTAACACGTATCACAAAATTGAGACGGAAACCGGAGCGAGCACCGCGACCATTTCCAGGGTGAAACGCTGCCTGAACTACGGAAATGACGCTTATATCATGGCGCTGGACCGCGTCAAAGCAAATCAATCTGAATCATCTTCATGATGTCATGAAACCGCCTGGCTCAGGGCACTGAGCACCGGCGGTTTTTTTGTGCTTTCTGCACGTTTATCGTTTATTCGTTATCCGTTTTTCGAAAGGGGCTGAATTTGTTATAATATTTAAATGGTAAGAACGAATGGAGGAGCTTTTTTCATGTACGATATTACCGAGTGGAAGCATGTCTTTAAACTCGATCCGAATAAAGATATTACGGATGATCAGCTTGAACAGCTGTGCGAATCTGGAACAGACGCGGTTTTGATCGGCGGAAGCGATCATGTCACAGAAGATGATGTCCTTCGGCTGATGTCAAAAGTGCGCCGCTTTTTAGTGCCGTGCGTCCTGGAAGTGTCGACGATTGACGCGATCGTCCCGGGATTTGATCTCTATTTTATTCCGACTGTGCTCAACAGCAGAGATACCGACTGGATTGCCGGCTTACATAAAAAGGCGATGAAAGAATACGGCGAGCTGATGTCACCTGATGAGATTGTTGTTGAAGGGTACTGTATTTTGAATCAGGACTGCAAGGCTGCCGCTTTGACAAACGCAGATACCGAGCTTGACATTGAGGATATTAAAGCATACGCCCGCGTGGCAGAACATCTTTTCCGCCTCCCGGTCTTTTATCTTGAATACAGCGGCATGCTGGGGGATTCGGAGACCGTTAAGGAAACAAAAGCGGTGCTTCAGGAAACGACGCTGTTTTACGGCGGCGGCATCAAAGATGCGGAGACGGCGGTAAAAATGGCTGAGCACGCCGATGTGATCGTCGTCGGAAACGCGATTTATGAGAATTTCGAAGATGCGCTGCAAACGGTAAAGGCCGTAAAAGGATGAGCACAACGAACCGGATTGGTTTATAATAGAACATATGTTTGAATAGGCGGTGAACGGAATTGAATTACATTAGCGACCAATTATTAAGCGGATTAAACAAGATGCAGCAGGAAGCGGTCAAAACGACGGACGGTCCGCTTTTGATCATGGCCGGAGCAGGAAGCGGAAAGACGCGGGTATTGACGCACCGCATTGCGTATTTAATGGCGGAGAAGCGCGTTGCCCCGTGGAACATTTTGGCGATTACATTTACGAACAAAGCGGCCAGAGAAATGAAAGAACGTGTGGAACGCATTCTCGGACCGGGAGCGGACGACATCTGGATTTCGACGTTCCACAGCATGTGTGTGAGAATTTTGCGGAGAGACATCGACAGAATCGGCATCAACCGGAATTTCTCGATTCTTGATACGTCAGATCAGCTTTCCGTCATTAAAGGAATCTTAAAGGAAAGAAACATCGATCCGAAAAAATTCGATCCCAGAAGCATACTCGGATCGATCAGCAGTGCGAAAAACGAATTGATCGACCCGGAAGAGTACGAGAAAACAGCCGGCGGTTTTTTTGAACAAGTCGTCAGCGATGTCTACAAAGATTATCAGAAAAAACTGCGGAAAAACCAGTCGCTCGATTTTGACGATCTGATCATGACGACGATCATCCTGTTTGACCGGGTGCCGGAAGTGCTCGAATACTACCAGCGAAAATTCCAATACATTCATGTCGATGAGTATCAGGATACGAACAGGGCGCAGTATTTGCTCGTCAAAAAAATGGCGCAGCGCTTCGAAAACATCTGCGTCGTCGGGGACTCCGACCAGTCGATCTACAGATGGCGCGGCGCGGACATTGCCAACATTCTGTCGTTTGAAAAAGACTATCCGAATGCAAGCGTCATTCTACTCGAACAAAACTACAGGTCGACAAAGCGGATATTGAACGCGGCCAATGAAGTGATTCAGAACAACTCCAACAGAAAGCCGAAAAACCTCTGGACCGAAAATGACGAAGGAGCGAAAATCTCCTACTTCAGAGGCGACAACGAATTTGGCGAAGGCCAATTTGTCGCGGGCAAAATCAGGGAGCTCGTCGGCTCGGGAAAACGATCTTTCTCTGATATCGCGATTTTGTACCGGACGAACGCTCAATCGCGTGTCATCGAGGAAACGCTGATGAAAGCGAACATCAACTACAACATTGTCGGCGGCACGAAGTTCTATGACAGGAAAGAGATCAAAGACATCCTTGCGTATTTGCGCCTCGTCGCAAATCCTGACGACGATATCAGCTTTGCGCGGATCGTAAACGTGCCGAAGCGCGGCGTCGGTGCGACTTCAGTCGATAAAATTGCGGCTTATGCCGATATGAACGGAATGTCTTTATTTGAAGCGCTCGGACAGGTTGACTTTATCGGCCTCAGCGCAAGAGCGGCGAACGCGCTTGACGAGTTCAGACAGACGATCGAAAACCTGACGAACATGCAGGAATACTTATCTGTCACAGAGCTTACGGAAGAAATCCTTGAAAAAACCGAATACCGCGAAATGCTGAAAGCGGAAAAATCCCTGGAAGCGCAGAGCCGTCTTGAAAATATCGACGAGTTTCTCTCCGTAACGAAAAACTTTGAACAGCAAAGCGAAGATAAATCGCTCGTCGCCTTTTTGACAGATTTGGCCCTTATCGCCGATATCGATCAGCTTGATCAAAAGGAAGAAGAGACCGGAAATCAAGACGCGGTCATCTTGATGACGCTTCATGCCGCAAAAGGACTCGAATTCCCGATCGTGTTCCTGATGGGGCTTGAAGAAGGGGTATTCCCGCACAGCCGCTCCCTAATGGAGGAAGCGGAGATGGAAGAGGAGCGGAGACTCGCATACGTCGGCATCACGAGGGCTGAGGAAGAACTTTATTTAACTAACGCGCGGATGCGGACATTGTTCGGGAGAACGAATATGAACCCGGAATCAAGGTTCATTGCGGAAATACCGGAAGAATTATTGGACAATCTAAACGAGAAGAAAAAAGATCTAAAAACGCCGTTTGGAAGAAAGCCGGAGCGGAGAGGCCCGGTTACCCGGCCGGCTGCATCGTACAGCAAAACCGGCGGCGACGGTGTCAATTGGGCAGTCGGCGACAAAGCCTCCCATAAAAAGTGGGGCGTCGGAACCGTTGTCAGCGTCAAAGGATCCGGCGAATCGACTGAGCTTGACATCGCCTTCCCGAGCCCGACCGGAGTGAAGCGTCTTCTCGCGGCCTTTGCGCCTATTGAAAAGCAATAAATGGCAAAAGACCTGAAATGAAAGGACGAAACCAATGGAAAAAGAAGCAGCTAAACGCCGTGTGGAACAACTGCATGCATTGATTAACAAATACAACTACGAATATCACACCCTTGACGACCCAAGCGTGCCTGATTCCGAATATGACAAGCTGATGAAGGAACTTATTGCTCTTGAAGAAGAGCACCCCGACCTGAAAACGCCGGACTCTCCTTCTCAGCGCGTCGGCGGAGCCGTTTTGGACGCCTTTCAAAAGGTGCAGCATAAAACGCCGATGCTGAGCCTCGGCAACGCGTTTAATGAAGAAGATCTACGCGACTTTGACCGCCGCGTCCGCCAGGCGGTCGGAGATGTTGAGTACAACGTCGAATTTAAAATAGACGGTCTTGCTGTTTCACTGCGCTATGAAAACGGCGTATTTGTCAGAGGTGCGACAAGAGGCGACGGAACAACGGGCGAGGATATTACAGAAAATTTGAAGACCATCAGAAACATTCCCCTCCGAATGAAGCGCGATCTTTCAATTGAAGTGCGCGGCGAGGCTTTTATGCCGAAGCGCTCCTTTGAATTGCTGAACAAAGCGCGGCTCGAACGGGATGAAGAGCCGTTCGCCAACCCGCGGAACGCCGCTGCCGGCTCATTAAGGCAGCTCGATCCGAAAATCGCCGCGAAACGAAATCTCGACATCTTCGTCTACAGTATAGCGGAGCTTGACGAAATGGGCGTTGAAACGCAAAGCCAGGGACTTGATTTCCTCGACGAACTCGGCTTTAAAACCAATCATGAAAGAAAAAAATGCAGCACGATCGAAGAAGTCATTGAGATCGTCGAAGAGCTCAAGACAAAACGCGCCGACCTCCCGTATGAAATCGACGGGATCGTCATTAAAGTCAACTCCCTTGATCAGCAGGAAGAACTCGGCTTTACGGCAAAAAGCCCGCGCTGGGCAATCGCCTACAAGTTTCCTGCCGAAGAGGTTGTCACAACGCTTTTGGACATTGAATTAAGCGTCGGCCGGACGGGTGCAGTAACCCCGACTGCGATTCTCGAACCTGTAAAAGTGGCGGGAACGACCGTCCAAAGAGCTTCTCTCCACAACGAAGATTTGATTAAAGAGAAGGATATCAGACTGCTGGACAAAGTCGTCATTAAAAAAGCAGGAGACATCATTCCCGAGGTTGTCAACGTGCTCGTCGAACAGAGGACGGGAGAAGAGAAAGAATTCAACATGCCGAAGGAATGCCCGGAATGCGGAAGCGAGCTTGTCAGAATTGAAGGAGAAGTCGCGCTTCGCTGCATCAATCCGGAGTGCCCGGCTCAGATCAGGGAAGGCCTGATCCATTTCGTTTCCCGGAACGCGATGAATATAGACGGTCTTGGCGAGCGCGTCATCACCCAGCTGTTCCGCGAAGACCTCGTCCACAATGTCGCCGATCTGTATAAGCTGACGCGCGAGCAGCTGATCAATCTCGAGCGGATGGGGGAAAAATCGACCGACAACTTATTGAAGTCGATTGAAAAATCGAAGGAGAATTCATTGGAACGGCTTCTCTTCGGACTCGGCATCCGCTTCATCGGCGCCAAAGCGGCCAAGACACTGGCGATGCATTTTGAAACGCTTGACAGGCTCAAAAAAGCGACAAAAGAAGAATTGGTCGAAGTCGATGAAATCGGCGAGAAGATGGCGGACGCCCTCGTCACTTATTTTGAAAAAGAAGAGATTTTAAAGCTGTTGGACGAGCTTGAAGAACTCGGGGTGAACACCGAGTATAAGGGCCCGAAAAAAGCGGCCGCTGAAGCGAGCGATTCGTATTTTGCGGGGAAAACGATCGTCCTGACCGGGAAGCTCAACGAAATGTCGCGGAACGACGCGAAAGCGGAAATCGAAGCGCTCGGCGGAAAAATCACAGGCAGTGTAAGCAAAAAAACCGATCTCGTCATTGCCGGCGAAGCGGCAGGCAGCAAACTGGCGAAAGCTGAAGAGCTGAACATCGAAGTATGGGATGAAGCAAGACTGATCAGTGAGCTAAAGAAATAAGAGGAGTGTTTTCTATTGAAAAAGATATTATGTTTGGCGGCTGCTGCGGGTATGCTCATGCTCTCGGCCTGTGCGCCGAATTTTGGGGGAGAAGAAGAGCGGGAGATGGTGCAGAAAACGGATAAGTCGAAAGAAAAAGCCATCATTCCGAAATACAACATCTCCGATTCTTATTATAAAATGGTTCTTCCTTTCAAGGCGGGGAAAGCCCGCGGCTTGACGACCGAACGCCTGAATACGCGGCTGGATATCGATGAATTTGAGACAGGCATGATGCGCCTTGCGCAAGATTCATTTTCTACTGACGATTACCTTTTTCAAGAAGGACAATACCTGGATGAGGATACAGTTACGAGCTGGCTCGCCCGCAAAAAAACGGGAGACGACCTGAAAAAAGCGGAGAAAGACGATAAAAACTTCAAAAACCTCGGACTGAACCCCGCCCTTTCCGGGAGCGGGTCAACAGAGAAGCAAAACGAAGAAAGCCCGGTATACCTCGCCCATATGCTTGAGCATGACTACCTCGTCCGCAAAGACAAGGATACGATTGAGCTCGGCGGCGTCGTGATCGGCCTTGCGCTGAACTCTGTCTACTACTACCGCGAAAATGTCGGCGACCCGCAAAAAGAAGTGACCATCAGCGACAAAAAGCTGAGGCAGGAAGGCGAAAAAATCGCCGAGGAAGTGGCGAAACGGATCAGAAACATGGATGATTTGAAAAACATTCCGCTGACCATCATGCTCTACAAGCAGGCGCCTAAGTCATCGATCGTCCCTGGAAACTTTATCGCCAAAACCGATGTGAAATCCGGGACAAGCGAGCTCGGCGGCTGGGATAAAATCAATGAAGAGTACACGTTCTTCCCTTCAACAGAAGGTTCAGAGAAACATCCGGATGACGCGGAGCTCTTCAAACGCTTTAAAAACAAAGTCGATACGTATTTTCCAAACTACACAGGGGTTGTCGGCACGGCTCTCTATAAAGACGACCAAATGCAGGACATGAAAATCAACATCCCGATGCAGTTTTACGGCAAAAGCGAAGTCATCGCCTTTACCCAGTTCTTGACCGGTGAAGTAATGGATTACTACGGCAAAAGCGGACTGAACGTTGAGATCAACATTAATTCGTCAGCCGGGCAGGAAGCCGTTATCCTGAAAAAGCCGGGAGACAAAGAACCGACCGTTCATATTTATGATTCATAAAAAAGAAGCAGCCTTCTCGGCTGCTTCTTTTTGTCACGCGGAAACAGGAATAAGGAGACCTATCATTCATTCACGGTGCGCCAACAAAATATTTTTTTATAGTGTTCTGAATAATACTATTGCAAAATTAGGATACAACTCTTATAATTGATTATACAGAATATAGTATATTGTTTTGAGGAAGATGAATTATGTGGGAAAAATTTTACTCTAAAAATGGTTTGGCTGCTAAAAATATTGCTAAAGAATTGATGAATATCAAAGCAGGTGAAAAAATTCCCCGCATCTCAGACTACTGTCATAAGTTATCCATCGGCAGGGGGACTGTCCAAAGTGCGCTGAATTTATTGGTTGATATGAAAGCGATTCATTTGGAGGCTAGAGGCCATTTAGGAACGTTTTTGGTAAGTAAGGATAACAATTTATTACTTGAGATTGCAGGTATTGCACCATTAATCGGCTCAATGCCACTTCCGTATTCAAGGAAATATGAAGGGCTGGCAACAGGGATTGTGGAAGGGTTTGAATCAACCGGAAAAACAGTTAACTTGATCTACATGCGTGGCGGAGTGAATCGAATTGAAGCAGTCCGAACAAAAAGAAGTGATTTTGCAATTGTTTCTAAGATGACGGCAGATCATATCATAGCAGAATATCCAAATTTGAAAATTTTTAAGAAATTCGGGGAAAGCAGTTATGTATCTTCCCATAAAATCTTCTTAGCTCATCCAGATGAGGAAATAGGTAAGGATGTCGTAAGAGTAGGTGTTGATTTGGAGTCCCTGGATCAGAAACAATTAACATTGGCTGAATTTGAAAATAAAAATGCAGAGTTTGTCAATGTGAATTATATGCAGCTTTTCGATATGCTTCTTTCAAAACAAATTGATGCAGCAGTTTGGAATGCCGATGACAAAAGAATGATTCAAACGTTTAAAGCAATCGATTTTTTTTCACCGAAAGCCAAGAAAATTTCCAAGGATACAACTGAAGCCGTTATTGTTATTGAAGGAGACAGAGAAAAAGAAATAGCAGAAAAGTGGAATTTGGTTAATGAGAAACAAATATTATACACTCAAAAAAGTGTAGAAAAAGGAGAGAAAATACCGCGCTACTAAAATGCCGGCCCATCCGACTTGTCATTCAATACATGAGGCGATGGGTCAGCATTTGAAATTTAAAATACTAAATACAGTATATTGGAGGAACTGTCGTGAACCAAATACAGCTGGAAGAAAAGTTGTCTATTTTACTAACGAGTCGAGTGATTACAAAAAATGCTTTCAACACAACTTTGAACACATTTGTTTTCTTATCAAAAAAGCTGAAAAAGGAGGTGATCAAAGACTCTGAAATGTTTTGGACGCATATGGCGATGGCTTTAACTAGAATTGAGAGGGGAGAAAGCGAAGAAAGTCCTGCAATTGCCATCATCAATGAAGTGTACGAAACACCATATAAAAATGCTATAGAAGAAGTGATAGATTTTATACATTCACTGGCAGGTTTAGAACTTCCAGAAGGTGAGCGTGTCTATTTTTATCTTCATCTTCATAAAGTCATAGAATCTAATGAATAGGAGGGTTTTATTATGGTGAGAATCGTAATAGGCGGACAGTTGAAAAAACAAGCGATTGAAAAACTTGTTAAAGAAATTGGGGGAAGCAATGTAGAAGTTTTGGTTAAAGGTGATTTGGACGCTGTTATGGCTGTGAAAAACAATAAGGTAGATTATTATATTGGCGCCTGTGAAACAGGATCCGGTGGTGCGCTTGCAATGGCAATTGCATTATTAGGCAAAGATAAATGCGTCACCTTGGCTTCGCCAAGTACCATAAAAAACAAGGAAGAGATCGAGAAGGAAGTAGAAAGCGGCAAAATTGCCTTTGGTTTTACAGCTTCGTCTTCACAAAATATATTAAACATTTTAATTCCTTATTTATTAAAATAAATGAATTTTTTTCTTTATATTTTGTTACACCGGCTTCAACTGTATACATTTTTTTCAGTTAAAGAAAGCGCTTTCTTGGATGATTTAAGAAGCACGGATGACATGATGTACAGAAGATGAGAAAAATCATAGAGGTGAATAATGAATGGACCTTTCTTTAATTCAATGTCTTGTCATAGCGGCTGTTGGTGCATTAGGTTCTATACTAGTAAATCGCGGAGTAGCTGTGTTTAATGATGGTTTGCGACCGATTATGCCCGAATACCTTGAGGGGAGAATGACAAGAGGGGAGCTTGCTGCAACAAGTTTTGCATTAAGTTTTGGCTTAATCATAGGGTTTGGTATTCCGCTTTCAATAGGAGCAACAATCATTATTGGACACAGCATTTTATTGGCGTGTGACATTATTGGCATTTGGACCCCGGAAAACAAAATAGGCATGATAACTGCAGGGGTTATTGGTGCCGTTTATAGTATTGGAATCGTTTTAGGACTGCAATTTGTAGTGGATTTATTTGGCATGTTTCCCGTGAATTTTATAGATTCTTTAAGTCTTATTGGTCAGCCTATTATTATTGCATTTACAGTATTTCCAGCTGTAGCGGTTGGATATCAGCACGGTTTAAAAAAAGCCGCCGTCACTGCAATCGTCACTTTGGCTTCGTTTCTCTTATTCGAGAAGTTTGGAACATTTCAAGCTGCAGGATATAAAATTTCGCTCAGTCCTGAAGGAATGGCTTTATTAGCAGGAATGTTAATGATGATTTATTATGCAGCGAGAATTAGAGGCGGAGATGAATCTACTAATGCAAATTTAGTGAATATATTTAATGAGCGTGTAAATCGAATTAAGAAAAACCGCTGGTTATTAGCTCTTATGGGAGGACTTGTTTCTTTAACATCATCCATGCTGATTTTAGCAGTGGATGCAATGCCTCAAGCATTGATTAATAAAGAGCTTTACACAGAGGCGGCAATCGCTACATTTGCACGTGGAATTGGCTTCATCCCTTTAGTTTTTTCAACTGCGATCGTAACAGGAGTTTATGGTTTAGCTGGTACCACTTTGGTATTTGCAATCGGTCTTATTTTCAGGGATATACCGATTTTAGCATTTCTGTTGGGCTTTTTAGTCATGTATTTAGAGGTCGTATCATTATCCGCAGTATCAAAAAGTATGGACAAACTGCCTGGTGTAAGGGAGATGGGGGAGCATATTCGCACTTCGCTGTCAGATGTTCTAGGAATGGCTATATTAATTGGCAGTGCGATGGCAGGGGAAAAAATTGCTCCCGGTATTGGCTTCTTCTGGGTGATTGGATTTTATTTAATAAACCGAATTGCATCAAAACCACTTGTTGAATTGGCTGTCGGCCCTATTGCAGTTATATTGTTGGGGATTGTTGCCAATCTTCTCTATGCAGTCGGTTTATGGCAGGTTGGCTAAATCATCGAAAGAGGGGAAGTTTCCGAATGTTGAAAGACGGAATGACCTATATGCATGAACATACAACGATAGACCTTTCCGAAGTAAAAAACAATGAGGATTGTAAGTTGGATGTATTTTCTGAAACCGTTAGAGAATTTAAAAGTTTATACGAAAAGGGCGTACGCAATATTGTGGATGTCACGAATATTGGAATGGGGAGAAATATTACATACGTTCAAAAAGTAGCAGAAGAAACAGGCATTAATATTGTCTTTTCAACTGGTTTCTACCAAGATACTTTTTACCCGATCCATGTGTTTCGCGAACCAAAAGAAAAGTTGGCAGAAAGAATGGTAATGGAGATTGTTGAAGGAATTAGAGGAACAGATGCTAAAGCCGAGCTGATCGGTGAAATTGGAACAAGTTACAATAAATGGACGGAAACCGAACAAAAAGTATTTGAAGCGGTTGTTGTGGCGCATAAGCAAACAAAAAAACCAATATCAACCCATACTTCCATAGGAACATTAGGGCATGAACAAGTAGAATTTTTCAAAAAACATGAAGTTGATTTAAACCGAGTGGTGATAGGGCATGTTGATTTATCAGGAGATGCCGATTATATATTGAAAATGCTGAGAGAAGGTGTGTATGTAGAATTCGATACAATAGGTAAAGAAAATTATATGCCTGATCGTGTTCGGGCAGAAATGTTGAAAAAGATACAGGCTAAAGGGTATATAGACAAGGTTCTGCTGTCTATGGACATCACCAGAAAATCACATTTGGTATATAAAGGCGGGGTGGGCTATTCATATTTGATAGACACGTTTATCCCTCTCTTGCAAACCTATGGAATAACTGGTGAATCAATTGATAAGATGTTGATTAAAAATCCTCGTGCTTTTATGAAAGGGGAGAGTGAATGAGCATGGAAACTTATCCTCTATATAGTCTATCTATTGAAGAAGCCATGCATAGACAATTTAAGTTGGTGGATGTCATCACAAGACATTTTCGAGGAGAAGAATTGCTTTCACTTGGCGATTTAGGCGTTGTAAAAGGAATGAATAAACCGCGGTTCACAAAAAAAATAGAAGAGACACTAGCCGATTTCTTTGGCACAGAGAAAGCAATGTTAGTTCGTGGTGCAGGAACAGGGGCATTGAGATTTGGTTTTATGAGTTTTTTAAAGCCAGGTGACGAGATCCTTGTCCATGATGCACCTATATATCCAACAAGTAAAACAACGTTAGAGTCGATGGGGGTCTTGCCAATATACGCGGATTTTCACGATTCTGAACAAATAAAAAAAGCCATCCTCAAACACCCGAAGTTAAAAGGTGTATTGATTCAGCATACGAGGCAAAAAATAGATGACCATTATGATTTGGCTGAAACGATAAAAAAAATTCGTTCCATTCATTCTAGTCTAGTCATTATTACGGATGACAACTATGCTGCGATGAAAGCGGAAAAGGTTGGAGCGCAAGTCAAAGCCGATTTGTCCACCTTTTCATTGTTCAAGCTACTAGGTCCGGAAGGTATTGGAGTCATTTTAGGCAAAAATGATTTAATACAAAGAATAGAAAATTTAAACTATTCAGGCGGAAGCCAAGTTCAAGGTTATGAAGCTTTAGAAGCTTTAAGGGGCCTGGTATATGCGCCAGTTATGCTGGCAATTCAAGCAAGTGTCAATGATCAGTTAGTTCACTCGCTTAATAATGGAGCCATTAAAGGTGTTAAAAAGGCTTATTTGGCAAATGCACAATCAAAAGTCTTACTTGTAGAGTTTGTTAAACCAATTGCCGAAAAAGTGCTCCATCATGCTAATGAATTGGGAGCGGCACCCCATCCGGTAGGTGCTGAATCAAAATACGAGTTTGCACCAATGTTTTATAGAGTGTCTGGCACTTTTTTATCTGCAGATCCATCACTGGCCAAAAAAATGATCCGCATTAATCCATTAAGAAGCGGTCCTGAGACCATTTTAAGAATTCTAAACATATCCGTTCACCGAGCAACAGAAAATCTTAGTGTAAATCCTTCAATAGGGGATGATATAAATGAATAAAAGAGTCATTATCATAATATTAGACAGCTTAGGTGTCGGTTATATGGAAGATGCAAGCGATTATCACCCTTTAGACGTTGGCGCTAATACTTTCTATCACATACTTGATACGGTGCCTTCTTTAAACATTCCAAATCTCGAAAAATTGGGTATAAACAAAATCTTGCACCATCCTAAATTGAAAAATGTAGACCATATTGCCAGCTATGGTGTTTTGAACCTGATGCATCAAGGAGCAGACAGTTTTGAAGGGCATAATGAAATCATGGGGACAAAGCCAAAAAAGACATATTTAGCTCCTTTTGCAGAACATATCAATCATGTTAAACTCGCTTTGGAAGATCAGGGTTATAAAGTTAACATACCAAATTCAGATTTGCCGTATCTATTAGTAAACGATTTAGTAGTCGTGGCCGATAATATCGAAACAGATTACGGGCAAATTTATAATGTAAGCGCTCCGCTGGATTATATTCCGTTTGATGAAGTGTTGAAAATAGGAAGATGTGTCCGTCATCATGTTAAAGTAAATCGTGTGATTGTTCTTGGAGGAGAAAATGTAACACCCGAACACTTGCAGAGGTCAGTTGAAAGAAGAGAAGACGGATTAGTAGGAGTGAATTCGCCTAAATCTAATGTATACAAGCAAGGGTATCAAGTCCGTCACTTAGGTTTTGGTATCTCTCCCGAGAAGCAGTTGCCAACATTGGCGAAAAATGGGGGAATGGAAGTTTCTCTTATCGGAAAAATGCAGGACATTATTTATTGTAAAGGTGCAAATAGGTTTCCGGGTGTAGATACGGAACAAGTTATGAAGGATATTATACAGGAGATGGACCGTGTCAAAAAAGGCGTGATTGCTGCCACAGTACAAGAAACCGATTTAGCCGGACATGCACAGAATCCTGTGCGTTATGCGAATCGGATTGAAATGGTAGATCAATATTTGCCGGAAATTCTCCGGAAAATGACAGATCAGGATCTGCTGATGATTAGTGCAGATCACGGGAATGACCCTACGATCGGCCATAACCAACACACACGGGAAAAAACGTATTTGCTGGCTTATCACAAAAAGTTATCCCCCGTAAATATCGGAGAAAGAAAAACGCTATCCGACATTGCTGCAACTTCTGCTGATTATCTAGGGCTTCGCAATACTGAAAACGGCAGTTCATTCCTTCATTTAATGCAAAAAGGAAAAGAGGAGACAGACTGATGTTTTTGGAATCTACATTAAAATATAATAAAAAATTAATAGAAGCTGCATTGGATTTTCATCAGCGGGGAATCATTTCACCTAACACTTATGTATTAGATTTGGACACTGTCAAGAAAAATGCAAAAGTTTTAAGTGAAAAAGCCAGAAAACAGGATATTGAACTGTTTTTTATGACAAAGCAATTTGGCCGTAATCCGTTGGTAGCACAAGCTATCGCCGAAAGCGGAATTGACAAAGCGGTTGCTGTAGACCCGTGGGAGGCAATCACACTCAGCCAAAATGGAATCAAAATTGGGCATGTCGGACATCTTGTTCAAATACCTATTCATATGATTCCGGCTATATTGAAGCTTCATCCTGACTATGTTACGGTTTTCAGTCTTGCAAATGCTCGAAACATTAGTAGAGCAGCTAAGGAAATGGGAAGAAAACAAAAAGTGTTTTTACGAATCGCAAACAAAGAGGATTATATATATAAAGGTCAAGAGGGAGGGTTCACTTTTGAACAAATCGTTAAGGATATCGAATCGATTGAACAGTTAGAAGGAATTGAAATTGCAGGTTTAACAAGCTTTCCTTGTATATTGATTAAAGACGGCCTTCCAACAGTTACTCCGAATGTAACATCCATGCAAACCGTAAAATCTTTTTTAATGGAAAGAGGGTATAAAAGGCTTGAGATGAATATGCCAAGTGCAACATCTTGTGGAACAATCAAATTGTTGAAGGAAAATGGTGCAACTCAAGGCGAACCCGGTCATGCTTTAATTGGAACGACGCCCATTCATGCAACGAAAAAACTCGCAGAAAGACCTGCAATGGTATATGTAACTGAAGTATCCCACATATCTAATCATCATGCTTATGTTTTCGGCGGTGGATTCTATCCGCGTTCACATATGAAAGCGGCGCTGGTTGGAACAAATAAAAATCATCTTAAGAAGGTTCAAGCTATTGAAATGACACCTGATCATATTGATTATTATGGCGCATTAAACACAGTTGAAGCAAAAGTCGGCGATACGGCAATATTTGCTTTTCGTACACAAGTCTTTGTCACGAATGCGCATATTGCAATCTTAAAAAACGTTTCTGAAGATCCTGAACTTATCGGTGTATTTGATTCTAAAGGAAATGTAATCGAGTAAATGATCGTTATCAGCGGAATATCGGAGTTCTTGAATAATGGATTGTCTTACTGAGGTGTAGCGAAGATGCCTTGTCTTTTTGAAGTGCAGTTTAATACAGTAGTCCGTCTTGGACATGTTATTTTGCGGAAAGGAGAACGACGTGAAAATTATTCATGTATCAGGTTATGAAGAAATGAGTGAAAAATCAGCTGATTTAATGACTGAGCTCATTAACAATTCAAAAAATCCTGTTATCGGTTTTGCAACAGGTTCGACACCGCTAGGTTTGTATAAATGCCTGATCAAAAAGTATCGGCAAAAGGAAATATCATTTAAGAATGTTACTGCTTTTAATTTAGACGAGTACGTTGGACTGGCTAAAGAAAATAAAAACAGCTACCATTATTATATGAATGAAATATTATTCAAACATCTGGATATTAGGCAAAGGAATATCAATATTCCAAATGGGATGGCGGAAGATTTGGAACAAGAATGCATCAGTTACGACAGACTTGTTTCCGAAAAAGCAATTGACATACAAATATTAGGGATGGGATTGAATGGTCATATCGGTTTTAATGAACCGGGGACAAGCTTTAAAAGCAGAACCCATATCGTTGATTTGGATAAATCAACCCGGCAGGCAAATTCCCGGTTCTTTCGTTCCTTGGACGAAGTACCGACAAAGGCATTGACCATGGGAATTGAAACAATAATGGAAAGTAAGCGGATCCTTCTGCTCGTGTCTGGAAATGAAAAATCTGAAGCATTGGCACGGCTGCTGAACAGCACCCGTGTCTCCCAAGAGTTCCCTGCTTCAATTTTAAGGAAACATAATGATGTGATTGTGATGGCAGATGATGCGGCCTTAAATAAAATTCAATAACAGACATCGGCTGATGACATTAAAAAAATTTCAAGAGATCTCCTAGCGATCAATCAGTAAAAAACGACTGAATATAGCAAATTTCCACCCTGCTGGTAAGGAATTACATATACGCTTGTCCTCATATTATTTACTCGAACAGTTGAAAAGGGGAGAATGGAGGAAAATGAATAACTCCTCTAGGCGAGAGAAAGCCATCATCCTATAGAACCGACTGTCCATATTTATGATCCACAAAAAAAGCAGCCAAAGGGCTGCTTTTTTTAAAGCGTATCGCATTTTACGCCGACGACGCCGTCGATCGCTTTGATATCGTAATAGACATCGGTGACATACCGTTTCTTATGAACCATGATTTTCGTTTCCATGACCGGAAATTCATTATCGCGCATATCATCGATCCGGACGGAATGAATCCGGATTTTTTTCGCTTTCATTTCCTTGAGGATATCCGTCAGTTTATCCTTGTCATTCAGAGACATGCGGACGCGGATTTCTTTTTCCTGCAAGCGGTTCGGGCCGATTTTGCCGACGATCCACGGCAAAAACTCGACGCTGATTAAAATGAAAATGAGACTGACAAATGCTTCTTTATAAAAGCCCGCTCCGATGGCGACGCCGAGGCCGGCTGCTCCCCAGATCATCGCTGAAGTGGTCAGGCCGGAAATGACGTCGTTGCTTTTGCGTAAGATCACGCCCGCTCCGATGAAGCCGATCCCCGATATGATTTGTGCGGGAAGCCGCAAAGGGTCCATCATAATTCTGTTCGACTTTGGAAAATGGTATGCCGCATCAATGCTGATCATTGTCAGAACACAGGAACTGATCGCAATCACGATGCACGTTTTTAAGCCGAGCGGCTTGTTTTTCAGCTCCCTTTCGAGACCGATGACCATTCCGATTAATGTTGCGATGCCAAGCTTCAACAGTGTTTCTGTTTCAATATGCCAATCCATGCCCATGATCTCCTTTCCGACAATATCTTATATGATTGATATGATTTTCTCACAGACGCTATGGATCGACAACTGTTTTTGAAGGGGATGTCGCGGAACCATTCATCAGCAAGAAAGCCCAATACTCCTACCATTATATTGCCGGTGTGGCATCAAAAGAATTCCGTCTGAGCAAAAAAGCCGCCGGATATCGCCCGGCGGCTTTCATTGCCTGATCATTTAAGAATGTTCTTCCTCATGCGTCTGTTCCATTTCTTCAAACATATCTCTTGCTGCTTTTGCCGGCTTGTTCGTGATCATGCTGACAGCGTAAACGACAATCAAGCTCAGGAAGAAACCAGGGATCATTTCATAGATTCCCGTCTTCTCCTGCAGACCGGTCAGAATGCAAATCAGCACGGTCACGGCTCCTGTGATCATACCGGCCAATGCGCCCCACTGGTTCATCCGCTTCCAGTACAAGCTGAGAAGGATGGCGGGTCCGAATGCGGAACCAAACCCGGCCCACGCATAGCCGACCAAATCAAGGATCGTGTTGTTCGGTGTCAGAGACAGAAGGATCGCGATGACGGCGACAAGCAGAACGCTCAGACGTCCGACAAGAACGAGTTCCTTATCCGAAGCTTTGCGCCGGAAAAACGTCCGGTAAAAATCTTCCGTCATGGCGCTTGATGTGACAAGCAGCTGGGAAGACACCGTACTCATAATCGCCGCGAGCAAAGCGGAAAGCAAAAATCCGGTAATCAGCGGATGGAATAATACTTTTGAGAACACGATAAAAATCGTTTCCGGATCTTTAAGCGCTGTACCTGTTTCATGGACATACGCTACACCGATCAGTCCGACAAGCAGTGCGCCGATTACGGAGATGATCATCCAGCCCATTGCGATGCGGCGCGCAGGCTTCAGCTCTTTTACGGATGAAATCGCCATAAAGCGGACGATAATATGCGGCTGACCGAAATAGCCCAGTCCCCAGGCGAGAAATGAAATAATGCTAATGACGGTCGTTCCTTTGAAGAAATCGAGCAAGCTTGGATTGATTTCTTCGATCACATTGAAAGTCGGCGTAATTCCGCCTAATTGAGTAAAGGCAACGATCGGCACGAGCACTAAAGCGATAAACATAATCAAACCTTGCACAAAGTCAGTGAGACTGACGGCCAAAAACCCTCCGAACAGCGTATAAGCAATCACGACTGCTGCCGTTAAGAAAAGACCCATTTTATAATCGAGGCCGAACGCCGTTTCAAACAGTCTTCCTCCGGACACCATACCCGCCGACGTGTACAGTGTGAAAAACACCATGATGACGATGGCTGATGCCAGGCGCAAGATTCTCGTCGTATCATTAAACCGATTTTCGAAAAAATCCGGAATTGTAATCGCATCGTTTGCTACTTCTGTATATGTGCGCAGCCGGGGAGCGACAACCAAGTAGTTCACATAAGCTCCGATTGTTAAACCGACGGCAAGCCAGGCGCTCGAAAGTCCTGTCACATACATGGCTCCGGGCAGTCCCATCAGCATCCAGCCGCTCATGTCCGACGCGCCGGCCGATAAAGCCGTAACAGCAGGCCCAAGACCTCTGCCGCCGAGCATGTAGTCATTCAAATTGGATGTCTTTCTGTAGGAATACCAGCCGATTAAGAGCATCGCGGCAAAATAAATCCCTAACGAAATAAATATTTCAACACTCACGTTTCATATCTCTCCTCTTTAAAAATAATGTGGCATCACCTCTTTAAAATTTTCGACAATACTGACTTGCGGTACGAAGAAAATTGCAGGGCCCCCTCTTTGAAAAATCAAGTATTGGAATTAAGGCGCTGCCGATTAGATCGTACTTAGTTACCTAACCTATCAAACTATTCCCCATCAATCAACCGTGAAAAACATCCGATTTTATTGAAAAAGAGCGCGATGGTTCTGATAAGCATCATAATGAAAACGCTTACAAATATTATATAAAGTAAAAATATTCTGAATATTAGTACGGGCTATTTTACTGAATTTTTCATGTGCGATAAAATAAAAGCCGCCTAATGGGGCGAAGATCGTGGTTTTGTTGATTTAGAAGGCTAAAATTTGATATGATCAGTATTATGACTAAGCGAGAATAACCTTGGAGGTGTTTTTAGTATGTCGCGTATTTCTATAGAAGAAGTAAAGCATGTCGCCCATCTTGCCAGACTGGCGATTACGGACGAAGAAGCGGCGATGTTTACCGAACAGCTTGACAGCATTATTTCATTTGCAGAAGAGCTGAACGAAGTCGATACAGAGAATGTTAAACCAACAACGCACGTATTGCAAATGAAGAATATCATGAGGGAAGATGTCCCTGATAAAGGCCTTCCGGTTGAAGACGTCGTCAAAAACGCGCCTGATCATAAAGACGGCTACATCCGCGTGCCGTCAATCTTGGACTGAATAAAGGAGGGAGCGAGAAAACATGTCACTGTTTGACCATAAAATATCTGAATTAAAACGTCTCATACATAATAAAGAGATCAGCATATCAGATTTAGTCGATGAATCTTACAAACGGATTCACGAAGTTGACGGAAAGGTACAAGCCTTTTTGCAGCTTGATGAAGAAAAAGCCCGCGCATACGCCAAAGAATTGGACGAAGCGCTTGATACCCGTGATGAGCACGGCCTTCTTTTCGGGATGCCGATCGGTATTAAGGACAATATCGTAACAAAGGATCTGCGGACAACGTGCGCAAGCAAAATTCTCGAGAACTTTGACCCGATCTATGATGCAACCGTTGTTGAGCGTCTTCACGAAGCTGAAGCCGTCACCATCGGAAAGCTGAATATGGATGAATTCGCGATGGGTTCTTCCACAGAAAACTCAGGCTTTAAAAAGACAAAAAACCCGTGGAATCTCGAAACTGTTCCGGGCGGATCAAGCGGAGGCTCTGCGGCTGCGGTTGCGGCCGGGGAAGTGCCGTTTTCACTTGGATCTGACACGGGCGGATCGATTCGCCAGCCGGCATCTTTCTGCGGCGTCGTCGGCTTAAAGCCTACATATGGACGCGTTTCCAGATACGGCCTTGTCGCATTTGCTTCTTCATTGGATCAAATCGGCCCGATCACAAGATCTGTCGAAGACAACGCCTACCTTCTTCAGGCGATTTCAGGCGTCGACAAAATGGATTCGACGAGCGCCAATGTGGACGTGCCCGACTATCTGTCAGCGTTAACCGGCGACATTAAAGGACTTAAAATCGCCGTGCCGAAAGAATACCTCGGCGAAGGAGTGGGAGAAGAAGCGAGAAATTCCGTGCTTGAAGCGCTGAAAGTGCTCGAAAGCCTTGGCGCGACATGGGAAGAAGTATCGCTTCCGCACAGCAAATACGCGCTGGCGACTTACTACCTGCTTTCTTCATCTGAAGCGTCGGCAAACCTGGCGCGCTTCGACGGCATCCGCTACGGTTACCGCACGGACAATGCCGACAACCTGATCGACCTGTACAAACAAACGCGTTCCGAAGGATTCGGAAACGAAGTGAAACGCCGCATCATGCTCGGTACGTTCGCGCTCAGCTCAGGCTACTATGATGCGTACTATAAAAAAGCGCAAAAAGTCAGAACGCTGATCAAAAAGGACTTTGAAGACGTATTTGCAAACTATGACGTTATCATCGGACCGACAACGCCGACGCCGGCATTTAAAATCGGCGAAAAAATGAGCGATCCGCTGACCATGTATGCCAATGACATTCTGACGATTCCTGTCAACCTTGCGGGCGTACCGGGAATCAGCGTCCCGTGCGGCTTGGCGAACGGCTTGCCGCTCGGCCTGCAAATCATCGGCAAACACTTTGACGAAAGCACAGTATACCGCGTCGCCCATGCATTCGAACAGGCGACAGACCACCATAAAGCAAAACCTGAACTGTAAGGGGTGAAAAAACATGAACTTTGAAACGGTAATCGGACTTGAAGTCCACGTGGAGCTCAAAACAAAATCGAAAATTTTCTCCAGTTCTCCAACGCCATTCGGCGCGGCGGCCAACACGCAGACAAGCGTTATCGACTTAGGCTATCCGGGTGTACTGCCTGTGTTGAACAAAGAAGCCGTTAATTTCGCGATGAAAGCCGCGATGGCGCTCAACTGCGAAATTGCGACAGAAACGAAATTCGACCGGAAAAACTATTTCTACCCCGACAACCCGAAAGCTTATCAAATTTCTCAATTTGATAAACCGATCGGCGAAAACGGCTGGATCGAAATCGAAGTCGGCGGAAAAACGAAGCGCATCGGCATCACCCGCCTTCATTTGGAAGAGGATGCGGGAAAACTGACGCATACAGGCGACGGCTACTCCCTTGTCGACTATAACCGCCAGGGAACACCGCTCGTTGAAATCGTCTCCGAGCCCGATATCAGAACGCCTGAAGAAGCTTACGCCTACCTTGAAAAACTGAAATCAATCATTCAGTATACAGGCGTTTCCGATTGTAAGATGGAAGAGGGCTCGCTCCGCTGCGACGCCAACATCTCCCTCCGTCCGATCGGACAAGAGGAGTTCGGCACAAAGACAGAGCTGAAAAACCTGAACTCATTTGCCTTTGTTCAAAAAGGCCTTGAGCACGAAGAAAAACGCCAGGCGCAAGTTCTTTTGTCAGGCGGTGTCATTCAGCAGGAGACGCGCCGCTATGATGAAGCGTCCAAAACGACGATTTTGATGAGGGTCAAAGAGGGATCTGACGACTACCGCTACTTCCCTGAGCCTGATCTTGTCGAGCTTTACATTGACGATGAGTGGAAACAGCGCGTGAAAGACAGCATCCCTGAGCTTCCGGACGAGCGCCGCAAGCGCTACATCGAAGAGCTTGGCCTGCCTGCCTATGACGCGAAAGTGCTCACTTTGACAAAAGAAATGTCCGACTTCTTCGAAGCAGCCGTCGAAAAAGGCGCAGACGCGAAGCTGGCGTCGAACTGGCTGATGGGTGAAGTGTCGGCTTACTTGAACGCTCAGCAACAAGAGCTTGCGGATGTTGCGCTCACGCCTGAAGGCCTTGCAGGATTGGTCAAGCTGATCGAAAAAGGCACGATTTCATCGAAAATCGCGAAAAAGGTCTTCAAAGAATTGATCGAAAAAGGCGGAGACGCAGAAAAAATCGTCAAAGAAAAAGGCCTTGTACAAATTTCTGACGAAGCGACGCTCAGAAAGCTTGTCACAGAAGCGCTCGACAACAATCCGCAATCGATCGAAGACTTTAAAAACGGAAAAGACCGTGCGATCGGCTTCCTTGTCGGCCAAATCATGAAAGCCTCAAAAGGACAAGCGAACCCGCCGATGGTCAACAAGCTTCTTCTTGAAGAGATTAATAAACGATAAAAAAACAGACTTATGCTACTTAAATGGAGGTCCTCATATTGGGGACCTTTTTTTATTTGTGTAAAGATGTAAATAAATAAAATTAAAATTTATTTGAACTTTATTTAGAGATATATTATCATTAATTTAAGTTTTGTTTTTAAATTTATTGATAAGAGGGGCTGTCTATGGAAAGAAAAGATGTACCCGAATGGATATTGGCTTTAGAAGAAGAGGATGTAGAATTTATTAAAAACTTTACGCTGAAATCTGGTTCGTTAAAAGAAATTGCAAAGAGTTATCAAGTATCCTATCCAACAGTTAGGGTTAGGTTGGATCGATTAATACAAAAAATTCAACTCATTGATGAATTGGAAAATGAGACTTTTGTTCATTTTATTAAACAGTTAGCTATCGATGATCAGATAAGTCTGGAAAATGCAAAGTTAATCATTGAGAAATATAAAAAAGAGCGGGGTGTTCATAAATGAATACTATATATATACTACTGATCGGATTTGCAATACTGGGAATTCAATATTTTTTATCGACCAGAAATCGTACTTTTTGGGGAGCTATACTGCCAACAGCTTATATCATTTTTCTCGTTGCATTATCCATTCATGAAGGAAAATCTTTCGCATCATTCTATCTTCCTCTTATTGGCGGACTGGCTTTATTGCTGGGGGAATGGATTAAAGGCAGAGAAGCTTTGAAAAAAAAGCAGGAAAGAGAAATGAGAGTTATGAAAGCCATGGATATTAAATAACAGGACCAGCCTCAAAAGGACAGAACAAGCTGCTTAAAAAACCTTGGAGAATAATTCTCCAAGGTTTTTTCGTTATTCCACAACAGGCGTCAAAGAACCGCCGTCCCAGATGTCTCCTTTATTCAGCGTCCATGGATGAAGATAGAGGGCGCCCGCTCCCTTATTCACAGCAGGGCTCCACCCATCGTTCCACGCCAGGAAGTACGTCGTATTCGGATATTTCTCTTTGATTGCATGGATAAACCGCGCGTAATCCAGCCCGCCGTTTGTCGTCTGTGGCCCGACCTCTGTAAAGGCAAACGGCTTGTTCAGAGATGTGAGCTGATCGTAGCCATCAATGGCGTGCGGGTCATCAAAATAAGCGTCAAGCCCGACGATGTCAACATATGATGCGCCCGGATAAAAGTCTGTTTTAAAGTCTCTGTTGGCGTCAGGCGCATACACCCACAACAGATGATCCAAGCCTCTTGTCTTTGTCATATAGTCATAGATTTTCACATAGAGCCGTTTGTATAAGGAGATTCTCGCGCTGTCTTTTTGATTATATTGCGTCAGCCCCCACCAGAACCATTCGCCGTTCATTTCATGAAGGGGTCTGAATAGAACGGGTACGCCTTCATTTTCAAGCTCCTGAAGGCCATCGGCGATTTTGCTCAGCATCGCCTCAAGCCGTTTTCCTTCGGGCGTGGAAGAATCTAAAATTCTCTCATACTGGCTGTTTGAAATCTGAGTTTTATAATGACCCGAAGTAAACGCGGGGTTTGCGAGGTGCAGGCTGATTTGCGGAATGCCTCCGCTTTTCCAGTATGCGATCAAATCGCTGTTGCAGCTGTAGTCAATCGTATCGGCGATCTCTTCCGGCTCCAGCCATCCCCTTGCATAATCGCAGCCGTATATGGCTGGCAGCTGTCCTGTTGCCTGTTTGATCCGGTCGGCTTCAGTCAGCGAAAATGTGTCAAGGCTGTATCCTCCGAATGCCCCGGACATCACCCGGTTTTCCGTCCGATTGGGCAGGTGGGCAAGCCAGTTCATCACCGCTTTCGTCGTCGGCTGGGCATTCGGATTCACCGGAGAAACGGTGTGTGCGTAGCTCGGCTGCGAAACGGCAAAAGCAAGGAGCAGCGCGAAGATAGAGCAAACGATGCTTTTTTTCACTAAGGTAAAACCCCCTAAAAATCTAGATTGTCTTAAGCGATCTTATTATACATGCTGTTTCCAAAATATTCATGGTCAGATCGTCGTATTGTAGGGAAATAAAAAAACAGCCATCAGGCTGTTTTATGAATGAAGGAAACGGGTGATCATTCCATAGAGATGCTGGACATTGTCCTGATGCTCCAAATTTGTCAGCATGCCCTGGAGCACGGGGATGCGGGGCGAATCTTTTCTCAGCTCTTCCTCGATCACATCCAGTGTAATGAGAATGTCTTCCGGCAGCGCCGGCTGACGTTTGGCATCTTCAAGCTCCCGCAAAATCGTATGTTTATCGGCCGTACTGCCGGCGTTCCGGTAATAGCTGTACGTCCGTCCGGCCAGGATCGGCTGCTCCCCGTTTTGAACCATGCCATCAATCATGTCATCGATTCTTCTCATAATAAAATCCGCAAGTTCGTAAAAATCGATATCCAGTTCATTAAAGATAAACAAATTTTGATAAGACTGCACGATGCCTTGAACGATCACGGACAAGTCTGACAGATAGGGCTTCACAATGTCCCCGTAGGCTGCTGACAGCGCGTTTTTATACGTCTCGTGGAATTTTTGGCTGACATTTTTAAAATATTCTTCGATCTTGCTGTTTTCCGGGATGCTGTGTTCGCTGATCATCACGAGAATAAAGTCGCGGTGCTCCTTGCTCTCACTGAATTGATAAGCAATCTGCTCCTTGAACGTTTCCTTCGGAGGAAAATTCTTTTGCTGAATGATCTTCATATTTTCCATCGTTCGATCGATATAATACTTAATGATTGCAAGCAAAAGCGCTTCTTTCGACTTGAAATGGAGGTAGAAAGCTCCTTTTGAGATGTTGCATTCATTGGCGATGTCCTGAATCGTTGTGGAAGCAAACCCGTTTTTCGCGAACAGGTGCAGGCCTGCTTTAATGATTTTTTCTTCTTTTTCTGTCATGAATGTACCCCTTTAACACTTCTTTAAAATTGAATAAATTTTAACATATATAAGTTGACGCTGTTTACTTTTGAAGTTTATTATTGTATAGAATGACCAGTCAGTCAATCTGTATTCTGAAAATGATATACACAATGGAGGTCGTAATGAATTCTATCATTAATTTTGTACTAAAGAACAAGTTCGCTGTGTGGCTGATGACGATTATTGTTACGGTTGCCGGCATTTATGCGGGTTTAAATATGAAGCAGGAATCAATTCCTGATGTGAACATGCCTTATTTGACCGTCAGCACGACATACCCCGGAGCCACTCCGAGCCAGGTAGCTGATGAAGTCACAAAGCCTGTTGAACAAGCCGTGCAAAATCTGGACGGCGTCAGCGTTGTGACGTCCACTTCGTATGAAAACGCATCATCGGTGATGATTGAATACGATTATGAAAAGGATATGGACAAAGCGAAGACGGAAGCCGCTGAAGCATTGGCGAATCTCGATCTGCCGGACAATGCGAAAGAGCCGAGCATTTCGCGCTACAGCATGAATTCCTTCCCGATCCTCGCGCTCAGCGTGTCCAGTGATAAAGACGATCTTCAAAGCTTGACGAAAAAAGTGGAAGACAGCCTCCTGACGAAGCTTGAAGGCCTTGAAGGCGTAGCTTCCGTTCAGCTTTCCGGGCAGCAGGTTGAAGAAGTCGAATTTTCATTTAAAAAAGACAAATTGAAGCAATATGGGCTTGACGAGGATACAGTCAAGCAAGTGATTCAAGGATCTGATGTGACGACTCCGCTTGGGTTGTACACATTCGGGAAAGAAGAAAAATCGGTCGTCGTGAGCGGCGATATCGAAACAATTAAAGACTTGAAAAATATGAGAATTCCAGCGGCGTCTGCCGGAGGCGCAAGCGCGCAAGCCGGAGCGCAAAGTGCGCAAGCGGCCCAGGGCGCGCAGGCTCAAGCCGGAGCACAGAGCGCCGGACAAGCTCAGCAAAGCGCGGGAATCCCGACGGTTAAGCTGTCTGACATCGCAACGATTAAAGATGTCAAAAAAGCCGAATCCATTTCACGAACCAATGGTAAAGACAGCATCGGCATCAGCGTCATTAAAGCAAACGACGCCAATACCGTCGAGGTAGCCGACAACGTAAAAGCTGAACTCGAACAATTCAAAAAAGACCACAAAGGCTTCAAATACAGCTCGACATACGATCAAGCCGAACCGATCACCGAGTCGGTCGAGACGATGCTGAGCAAAGCGATTTTCGGAGCGATCTTTGCGGTTGTGATCATTCTCTTATTCCTAAGGGATATTAAATCAACATTAATCTCGGTCATTTCGATTCCATTGTCATTGTTAATCGCACTGCTTGTCTTGAACCAGCTTGATATCACGCTCAATATCATGACGCTCGGCGCCATGACGGTCGCCATCGGACGGGTTGTCGACGACTCGATCGTCGTCATTGAAAACATTTACCGCCGCATGAGGCTGAAAGATGAGCCGCTGCGCGGAAAAGCGCTCGTGCGCGAAGCGACGAAGGAAATGTTCATGCCGATCATGTCATCAACGATCGTGACGATCGCGGTATTCCTGCCGCTCGCACTCGTCGGCGGTCAAATCGGCGAATTGTTCCTGCCGTTTGCCTTAACGATTGTATTCGCGCTTGCCGCATCCCTGCTGATCGCGATCACGCTCGTGCCGATGCTTGCGCACACCCTCTTCAAAAAGTCGTTGACAGGTGCGCCGGTGAAGGCGAAAGAACACAAGCCTGGGGTACTGGCCAACTTCTACAAAAAAGTGTTAAATTGGTCGCTCAGCCATAAATGGATCACTTCGATCATCGCGGTTCTAATGCTGGTCGGAAGCTTGTTCCTCGTGCCGCTAATCGGAGCGAGCTACTTGCCTGCTACAAAAGATAAAATGGTGCAAATCACATACACTCCTGAACCGGGAGAAACGAAAAAAGAAGCGGAAAAAGAAGCGCAAAAAGCTGAAAAAGTCCTATTGGACCGCAAACACGTCGATACGGTTCAATATACGTTAGGAGCGGGAAATCCGCTGATGGGCGGAAGCTCAAACGGCGCGTTGTTCTATATCAAATATGAGGAAGACACACCTGATTTTGATAAAGAAAAAGACAACGTCCTAAAAGACATTCAGAAGCAATCCAAACGCGGAGAATGGAAAACCCAGGATTTCAGCTCTTCAGGCAATAACAATCAGTTAACCTATTATGTGTACGGAGATTCAGAAAAAGAGATTAAAGGCACTGTAAAAGAGATCGAAAAGATTATGAAAGACCAAAATGACCTGAAGAACGTAAACTCAGGCCTGTCCAGCACATATGACGAATTTACTTTTGTCGCTGACCAGGAGAAATTAAGCAAACTCGGGTTAACGGCATCACAGATTTCTCAGGCGCTCATGAAAGAAACATCGCAGGCGCCGCTTACAACCGTGAAAAAAGACGGAAAAGATCTTGATGTCACGATTAAAACAGAAGAAGAAACTTATAAAAGCGTCAAAGATTTAGAAAACAAGAAAATCACAACTCCGACCGGCCAGGAAGTGAAAATCGGCGATGTCGCGAAAGTGAAAGAAGGCACGACATCTGACACGATTTCAAAACGCGACGGCAAAATCTATGCCGATGTCACGGCGGAAGTCACATCGGACAACGTCACAGCCGTATCAGTCGACGTACAGAAAAACATCGACAAGATCGAGCTGCCTGACAACGTCACAATCGATACAGGCGGCGTATCCGCTGATATCGAAGATTCCTTTACAAAACTCGGACTCGCGATGCTTGCGGCGGTCGCGATCGTCTACCTCGTGCTTGTGATTACATTCGGCGGAGCACTGGCGCCATTTGCGATCCTGTTCTCGCTGCCGTTTACGATTATCGGCGCCTTGGTGGGACTATACGTATCAGGAGAAACGATCAGCCTGAACGCAATGATCGGAATGCTGATGCTGATCGGAATCGTCGTCACAAACGCGATTGTCTTAATCGACCGCGTCATCCATAAGGAAGCGGAAGGGCTCTCAACGAGAGAAGCGCTCCTTGAAGCCGGCTCTACAAGGCTCCGTCCGATCCTGATGACGGCCATCGCCACAATCGGCGCCCTGATTCCATTGGCGCTCGGATTTGAAGGCGGCAGCCAGGTCATTTCAAAAGGACTCGGCGTCACCGTTATCGGCGGTTTGATCAGTTCGACGCTCCTTACCCTGCTGATCGTACCGATCGTATACGAAGTGCTGGCGAAATTCCGCCGGAAAAAACCGGGTATGAAAGAAGAGTAAGTCGATAAAACATGAACCCCTTGGAATGGTCCTTTCCAAGGGGTTTTTTCTTTGATGAGACGATCGTCGGTGTTTAACAAATATATCCTGTGTTATGCTTTGTTTAGAAAAGGCAACAGAGGAGGCAGTGAATGGAATCGAAAGGAAACAACGAACCAAGCTCCAAAGCCGTAAAGCGGCTCACCTGGATCATACCGATCGTGTTGATCGGAGTCATTTTTCTCTTGAAAAATATAAGAAATCCTGTGACTGATGTTTTATTTTATATTGTATGTGCAGGTGTTATCACCTTAGTCATTTTCAGCATCATGAAAGAGACAAAAAGCAGATGAAAACTTGTCGATAAAGGTTGGAATGATCTTCATCGACAAGCTTTTTTAATGCTGCTGATTTCGTTTTCCAGCCCCGCAAAGAAGCGGTTAATCATTCGGATTGATTACCGCCAGCAGCTGATGGTCTTCCCATTTTCCGTTGATCTTAACGTTTTTCCGGGCGATGCCTTCTTTGTGAAAGCCCGCCTTCTCCAGCACCCGGATCGAGGCAAGATTACGGGGCATGACGCCGGCTTCGATGCGATGGAGCTTGAGATCTTGAAAGGCGAACTCGACCATCAGCTTGACGGCTTCTGTCGTGTAGCCTTTGCCGTTGTGTTTCTGATCCGAAAAATAGCCGATGAAGGCGCTTTGCAAGGAGCCGCGCAGTACCTGGAAAAGGTTGATCGTTCCGATCAGCGTATCGTTTGCAGGATCAAAGATGCCAAAATAATAATCTACATCGTTCTGCATATTTTCATATAAACTTTGAAGCCTCTTCTGTTGTCCTTCGATTGTATAAAACTCTTCGTTCCGCTCCATTGAAAACTGTTCAAAAAACGGGCGGTTTGCGTTCTGCAAGTCAAGGCAAGCCTCGGCGTCTTCAGCCGTGAGCGGCCTGATATAAATGTTTGTCCCTTTTTTGATCATGGAAAGTCTCCTTTTATAAAGATGGAATGCGGTCGGCTTTTTTCATCAACTCTTCAAAATACGCAAAAAATTGATCCCTGTCGACTTGATCGACGACTTCGACCATTCTGCCGTGAGGATGCTCTTCTGTCGTTCCTTGGCGCGGGCTTTCCGTATGGACAACCGCCTTGACGCTGCGCGAGCGTGTCATATCGACTGTGCCGAGTGTCAGCGTCGTCAGCACATCCCAAAGGTAGTATGTCGAATTCGTCTCGTTATGGACAAGCGGCGGACACATCGCATAGCACTGGCCGATAAAATCGATCCCGACATGCTTTCTGAGGCTTGCCCAATGGGAGCGGATATCGTTTGTCAATGGCACCTGGTTCGTGCTTTCAAGCGCGACCATTTCGATCTGAATATCGCGTTCAAACACCGTCTTGACGCTGTAAGGGTCCCAAAAGGCGTTCCATTCCGCCGTCCCGTCGTGCTCAGGCTCTTCCACATTTCCTTTCTCAAGGAAGGTGCCGCCCATCCAGACAAGTTTGGCAATGTGCTTGATGATCGCCGGTTCTTCCTCAAGCGCCCTCGCCAAGTCTGTCAGCGGGCCGGTAAACAGCAGCGTCACCGGTTCCGGGCTCTGTTTGACGCATTCAATGAGATGGAGGTGAGCGGGCAGGTCTGACACAGGGGTCCGGACTTCGCCTTTTTCATTTAAAAGCGGCAGGGCGTCGACATAAAAAGCGTGCATGCGCCACTCCTTCGGGAACGGATGCACCCCTCTCGAATCGGATGCCGCAGTCTCGACCTGGTACGAACCGAAGCGGTCAATGATTTTTCGGCTGGCACTGAGAGCCGGCTCCAAATAGCAATCCGCCGGTATGACGGATGCTCCGATCAATTTGACATCTTCCATCTGCAATAGCAGAAATAAAGAGACGAGATCATCGACGCCTCCGTCATGGTTAAAATAAACGGGCTTTTTCACAGCAACATCTCCTTTTTTCTTAATATTGATTATTTTACATCAATTAGATCCCGAAGTCTTTTTTACCATGAATTAGGGCATTTTATCTAAAATTAAACAAATAATAAAACCCATTTTGTTGCGATTTTTTCAACAACTAGTATAATTAAAGGTTGTTGGTAAAGAAATGATACGGATACTCTAATAGGATGATGAAAACATGAAACGTGCACGAATCATATACAATCCGACTTCCGGACGCGAAATTTTCAAAAAAAAACCTTGCCCAAGTTCTGCAGAAGTTCGAGCAGGCAGGCTATGAAACGTCTTGCCATGCGACAACAGGGGAAGGGGATGCCGTACAGGCCGCCAGAAACGCCGCTGAGCGGGAATTTGACTTGATTGTTGCGGCCGGAGGAGACGGCACATTAAATGAAGTCATCAACGGACTGGCGCCGTTGGAACACCGTCCCAAGCTCGGAGTCATTCCGGTCGGAACGACGAATGACTTTGCGAGAGCGCTCGGCATTCCGCGCGAGGATATTTTAAAGGCGGTAAACACAATACTAGAGGGAGAAGCCCGTCCGATTGACATCGGCCGCGTCAACGGCCAATATTTCATTAATATTGCCGGCGGCGGACGCCTCACCGAACTGACATATGACGTACCAAGCAAATTGAAGACGATGCTCGGCCACCTCGCCTATTATTTAAAAGGAATGGAAATGCTCCTTCCTTCGCTGAGGCCGACCGAGGTTGAAATCGAATACGACGGCAAGCTGTTTGAAGGAGAAGTGATGCTGTTTCTCGTCATGCTGACGAACTCCGTCGGCGGCTTTGAAAAGCTCGCCCCCGACTCAAGCTTGAATGACGGCATGTTTGACCTCGTCATTTTAAAGCGGGCAAACCTCGCCGAATTCATCAGACTCGTCGGACTTGCCCTCCGCGGCGAACACATCAATGACGAGCATGTCATCTACACGAAAGCGAACCGCGTCAAAGTGACGGTCAAAGACAAAATGCTCCTGAATCTTGACGGCGAATACGGCGGCGAACTGCCGGGCGAATTCGAGAACCTCTACCGCCATATCGACGTCGTCATGTCAAAAGAAAAAGCGAGAAAATTGGATGAATGAACTTGGTCTAAAGAGCTGGCCAAGTTTTTCTTATAGTAGGTGAAAAAGATGAAACAAAAAGCCCCCGTTCAAAAAAATGAATATTACAATGTCGTATTTGAAGATTTAACACACGAAGGAGCCGGCGTCGCCAAAGTTGACGGCTTCCCGATTTTCGTGCCGAACGCGCTGCCTGACGAAAAGGCGCAGATCAAAGTGACCCGGGTCAAAAAAGGCTTCGCCTTCGGCCGCCTCATCGACTTGAAAGAAGAAAGCCGCTTTCGCACGGACGCGCCGTGCCCGATCTACAAGCAGTGCGGCGGCTGCCAGCTTCAGCACATCAACTACGAAGGCCAGCTTTTATACAAGCAGAAGCAAGTCAAAGACGTGCTCGAGCGAATCGGCAAGCTCGATTTAAGCCGGATCACCGTCCACCCGACTCTCGGCATGGAAGACCCGTGGAACTACCGAAACAAAGCGCAGGTCCCTGTCGGCGAAAGAGAAGGCGGCCTGATCGCAGGCTTCTACCAGCAGCGCAGCCATGAGATCATCGACATGAACGAATGCCTGATCCAGCAGTCGGAAAACGACCGCGTCGTGCAAGCGATTAAAGAAATCTGCGGCAAATACGGCATCAAAGCGTACAACGAAGAACGCCACAAAGGCTGGCTCAGACACATTATGGTCAGATACGGCGCCGTCACAGGCGAAATGATGGTCGTCTTCATCACAAGGACAAACGACTTCCCGCACAAAGCGAAAATCGTCGAAGAGATCACCGCGGCATTCCCGCACGTCAAATCGATCGTCCAAAACATCAACCCGAAAAAAACAAACGTCATCTTCGGCGACGAAACAACTGTCATCTGGGGAGAAGAATACATTTACGACACCATCGGAGAGATCAAATTCGCCATCTCTGCGAGATCATTCTACCAAGTCAACCCCGAGCAAACGAAAGTGCTCTACGACAAAGCGCTTGAATACGCCGAATTGAACGGCGAAGAAACAGTCATTGACGCCTACTGCGGCATCGGCACGATCTCGCTGTTTCTGGCGAAGCAGGCGAAAAAAGTATACGGCGTCGAAATTGTACCGGAAGCGATTGAGGACGCGAAGCGGAATGCCGAGTTGAACGGCATTGAGAACGCTGAGTTTGAAGTTGGCGAAGCTGAGGTCGTGATTCCGAAGTGGTATAAGGAAGGTATCAAGGCTGATACGCTTATGGTTGACCCGCCGCGCAAAGGGTGCGACGAGGCATTGATGCGGACGATTTTGGAGATGAAGCCGAAGCGTGTGGTTTATGTGTCTTGCAACCCGGGAACCTTGGCGCGCGATTTGCGGGTGCTTGAGGATGGCGGGTATGAGACGCTTGAAGTGCAGCCTGTTGATATGTTTCCGCATACTAGCCATGTGGAGTGTGTGGCTGTACTTTTCAAAAAAGATAAATAAAAATTTAAAAACATAAGCCTCTCTAATCCAGGAGAGGCTTATAATGTTATATGAAGGTTCCATTTCTTGCATAAAGTCCTAGCCTTTCTTAATAAAGAGGTGTATCAAAATAGAACAGAAAATCTCGAATCAACTAACGGTTAGTGAACAAATGAAGCGTGTTTTATCAACATATCAGCAAGCAAAAAATGAGGAGTTTAAAGGACATCCTTTGTCACACCTTATTTGTCATGAAATAAAGGATACTCTTTTTAAAGTTGTTGACTTAGATCCTAATATATATCATGTAGCAGGTTCAGTTGGAAAAGGCCGTTGGGCTGAGATTCCTTGGGTTTCAATTTTTCTAAAGAACTTAACGACTTCGGCGACAAGAGGCTACTATATTGTTTACTTATTTAGAGCAGATGGAAATGGTGTTTATGTTAGTTTGTATCAGGGGTGGACATATTTCAAGGAGAAGTATGGTACAAAGATAGGTAGGGCCAAAATCCAAAAAACAGCTTCTATTATTAGAGAAAAACTAAATACCATACCTCGAAATATGAGTCTTTCAAATATCAATTTAAAGGGTGAAGGTAATCTTGCGAGGGGATATGAGTTAGGACATGTATGTGGTCGTTTTTATGATATAAGCAATTTTCCGAGTTCAGAAGACATTATAAGCGATTTACAAGCACTATTAGTTACATACAGAGAAATAGAAGGCCTTATCGGACATCGATCGATAGAACAATTTAATGATTTTATTCTGTCCCAGGAAGACGGCCAATTTTTAGAAGACCGGGTTAACGAAGAGGAGTATCAGATAGCGGCTCAAACCTTTATCATATCCGAGAATTCGAATATCGGATATGAAATCAATCAAAAGAGAGAACGTCCGCAAGCTATCATTAATCAAGGTGGTCAAAGGCAATGGACAAGAAATGCAAGTCTTGCATCAAAAGCTATGATGCTTTCAAATTATACTTGTGAAATTGACCATTCCCACAAAACTTTTATCTCTAAATCTACCAACATGCCTTATGTTGAATGTCATCATCTTGTTCCTATCGCCAAGCAAGAGGAGTTCAAATATGACTTAGATCAACTGGCAAACTTGGTGAGCCTCTGCCCACACTGTCATCGTCTTATTCATTATGGTCAAGATGAGGAGAAGGAAAAACTCTTGAAAAAATTGTATGATCAGCGGAAGGATCATTTAAAAAAGGTAGGGATTGAAATTACCTTTTCACAACTTAAACGAATATATGAAATATCGAATATTTAGATTCAGATTAAAAGCTTTGGTCAAGCGTACCATGGCTTTGTGCTGTTTAACCTAATACTAAAGGCTATAACAGATCATTTTAATAATAGATAACATCTTAAAGGGAAAGAGGGGTTCGGCATTAACAAGGTCGGTTTAGAAGTGGTTGCGGGGGTGTTAAACGAAGTCCTTTTGACAATTAAAAAGCATAAATATTGCACAGGCGAAGTCAATGTTTTTCGAGATGGAAGAGAATTAGAATCTACTTCTCGCTGCTTGAGGAGTGATGTCGGATGATGTTTTGCTGTGGACCATTATTGAGATAAAACCGAGGCTTGCAGTTTATGTATCTTGTAACCCTGGAACCTTGGTGCGCGATTTTCGGGTGCTTGAGGATGGTTCATGCTCGCCATTGAGAATAAATTACAGGCCATTCGACCAGGAAATTTCCTTCTTACCAAAAAACCAAAATAAATGTTGACGCTTTCATAAAACCGATATATACTTTAATCAAATCCAATATTGATAAATTAGACATGTGACTGGTCATGCAGGCAGGATCTAAAACCGATAAATTTTTTAATTTGTCGGTTTAGGTCCTTTTTTTATTGCCTAAATATAGGTCTCATGTTTCAGAAAAGGGGGAGAAACAGTGAATTACACACAAACAGCAAGAGACGTATTGCAGCATGTAGGCGGTAAAGAGAATATTGCCCATTTGGAGCATTGTTCGACACGACTCCGTTTTACGCTGATTGATCAAAACAAGGCGAATGTACCGGCACTTGAGAAAACACCAGGTGTCATCGCTGTCCGTATGTCGGGTCAGTGCCAGGTTGTGATTGGAAACGATGTCATCGAAGTCTATGAGGAATTGACCGGCCTTCTCGGCGGAGCACTTTCTGGACAAAATGGGTCTACCCATCAGCCGAAGGAAAAGCGAAAAGTGGGGACTGTACTATTAGACTTCATTGTTGGCGTTTTTCAACCGCTTGTTCCAGCCATTGCGGGTGGAGGGATTTTAAAATCGTTTCTCCTCCTCTTCTCGTTATTCGGATTAATGGATGCCAAAGGGCAAACGTATCAGATTTTAAATATGGTTGGCGATGCGCCGCTTTACTTCCTGCCATTGCTAGTCGCCGTGACGACAGCCAATAAACTAAAAGTGAATCCGCTTGTTGCATTATCGGCAGTCGGCGCTCTTATTCTGCCAAACATGACGGCTATGCTGACAGAAGGCGCTCAATTATTTTCATTTGATTTGAAAAATATTGCGTATGCCTATCAGGTGTTTCCGGCGATTTTATCTGTCCTGTTGTATGCACAGATGGAAAAATGGTTTACTCGTATTTCGCCAAAACCCATTCGTATCTTCTTCGTACCGATGATGTCATTGGTTATGACAGTTCCGATCACTCTCCTGTTGCTGGGACCAATCGGTTTTACAGCAGGGCAAGGTTTCACAGCGCTCATCCTTGCTATGTTTGACAAAGTGGGCTGGGTTGCGGTTGCGATCCTGGCAGCAGTCCTTCCATTTATGGTGGCATCAGGGATGCACAAAGCGATGGTGCCATACGCTGTAACGACAATGGGCAATCTCGGAAAAGAAGCACTTTACTTGCCTGCATCACTTGCACATAATATCGCTGAAAGTGGGGCGTGTTTCGCAGTTGCCCTTCGCACAAAAGATAAAGTGCTTCGTTCAACTGCCATTTCTGCGGGAATTTCCGCATTCTTTGGCATTACCGAACCGGCATTATACGGGGTGACATTGCAAAATAAACGTGTGCTTGGCAGTGTCATGATCGGTTCTTTCATCGGCGGTATCTTCATTGGGCTTGTCGGACTTCAAGCGTTTGTTCTTGTTGGACCTGGTCTTGCAAGTATGTCGATGTTTATATCTGACGATCTTCCACGCAACTTCATGTTTGCAGTGATTGGTTTTGCCATCTCATTTGTTGTTGCGTTTGTTGCTGCCTTTATTTTAGGAAAGGATCGAAAGACAGAAGAAACGGAAAAAGAAGCAGAGCCAGGTGCTTTCGCTGAAAAACTTGGCGCAGATGAGACGTTCAAAAGTCCAGTCATCGGTCAAATGATTTCACTATCTGATGTAGAAGATGACATATTTTCTTCAAAGGTCATGGGGGAAGGAATTGCCATTATTCCTTCAAAGGGTGAACTATATGCACCGGTAGATGGCGAGGTTTCCCTTCTCTTTGAAACAAACCATGCGCTCGGTATGAAAACAGCAAACGGAGTTGAGGTTCTTTTCCATATTGGGATCGACACCGTTCAGCTAGAGGGCAAGTTCTTTAAACCTTTGGTTCAAGCAGGAGACAAAGTCAAAGCAGGTGATCTGCTCATTCAATTTGACCTAGAAAAAATTAAAGAAGCAGGTTATGATCCAGTTACACTAGCAGTTATTACGAATACGGATCAATATGATATAAAAGTAACGCAATTAAAAGAGGTCAATCGTCAAGATACGTTGATGGTTGTTACACAATTAGGAGGGTAATCATGATGACAAAGACAAAAGGATTTCCAAAAGGTTTTTTATGGGGCGGTGCGATTGCCGCAAACCAAGCAGAAGGAGCTTGGAATGTTGATGGAAAAGGACCGTCTGTTGCAGATATTGCCATGTACCGTTCGAATTTGAGTGTAGAAGATTACGAAGGACACCTTGCTGTTACTTCTGAAAACATTGAACGCGCAATGAAAGACCCGGACGTAAAAAAATATCCAAAGCGCAGAGGGATTGATTTCTATCATCACTATAAAGAAGATTTGGCTCTCTTTGCAGAAATGGGTTTTAAAACATTGCGTATATCGATTGCATGGAGCCGAATTTTCCCGACAGGGGAAGAAGCTGAGCCGAACGAGAAAGGCCTTCAGTTTTATGACCGTCTGTTTCAAGAAATGAAAAAACATAACATTGAACCGATCGTGACGCTGTCACATTATGAAATGCCATTAGCACTTAGTGTGAAATACAACGGATGGGTTGAAAGAAAAGTGATCGACCTCTTTGTGAAGTTCGCCAATGTGTGTTTTGAACGCTATAAAGATGTTGTGAAATATTGGCTTACCTTTAATGAAATTGACAGTATACATCGCCATTCTTTCATTACAGCGGGAATCATTCCTGACCGCTGTCCAGAGGGGAAGGTAGAAGAAACCGTTTATCAAGCATTGCACCATCAATTTGTGGCTTCTGCTCTTGTGACTGCAGATTGCCATCGCATCATTCCAGGCAGTCAAGTGGGATGTATGCTAACGAAACTTACGACTTACCCGCACACTTGTCATCCGAATGATGTCGAACGCGCACTGAAGCAAAACCTTGATAACTATTTCTATGCAGATGTTCAAGTGTTTGGCGAATATCCGCCATTGATCAAACGCATGCTGGAACGAAAAAATATCAATATTAAGATGGAAGCGGACGATCTTGCCATTTTGAAAGAACATACGGTAGACTTCGTTTCATTTAGCTACTATATGTCCCTGACAGAATCTGCACAAGAAGGGCTGGAAAAAACAGATGGCAATACGATTCGCGGTGTGAAAAACCCTTATTTGCCTTCAACAGATTGGGGTTGGCAAATCGATCCGGTCGGTTTAAAAATTTCGCTCATTGAATTGTATGATCGCTATCAAAAACCTCTCATTATTGTGGAGAACGGCATGGGTGCGAAAGATGTTGTTGAAAGCGATGGATCGATCCATGATGATTATCGTATTAACTATTTCAGAGAACATTTCCGTCAGATGAAAGAAGCCATTGAAGAAGGTGTAGATCTCTTCGGATATACCAGCTGGGGATCCATTGACATTATTAGTGCGGGAACATCTCAAATGTCCAAACGATATGGAT
The DNA here is from genome assembly GCF_054161455.1 of Bacillus sp. PK6-026. NCBI lineage: Bacteria > Bacillati > Bacillota > Bacilli > Caryophanales > Bacillaceae > Bacillus > Bacillus sp. PK6-026. Next base: position 774,703 of record NZ_CP096418.1, read on the forward strand.
TTATCCATGTTGATCAAGATGACGATGGCAACGGGACATTGAAGCGCTCACGTAAAGATTCATTCTACTGGTATAAGAAAGTGATCGAGTCAAATGGAGAAGTATTAGACTAAAAAACCGCATTCATGAAAAGGTGATGGCGATGTTTAAAATAAAAAAGGTTTTAAACTCGAGTGTGGTACTGGCTGAAGATCAGAACCGACAGGAGATGGTTTTATGCGGCAGAGGCATCGGTTACGGACGAAAACCTGGGCATATGATTGAAGAAAAACAAGCTGATCAAGTGTTTATGCCAGTAGACAATATGAAGGCAAAAGAATTTCTTCAACTGTTGGATTCAATACCGCAAGAATTTATTGAATTGACACAGCAAATTGTTCATTATGCAGAAGAAAAATTAAAAACAAAGCTAAATTCCGGCGTTTACTTCACATTAATGGATCACTTAAATTTTGCAGTAGAGCGTTATAAAAAGAACATCAATATTACGAATCGCGTCTACTGGGAAATTAAAAACTACTATACAGAAGAGTTTGAGGCAGGGAATTATGCACTGCAGCTCATCAATGAAAAACTAGGGATCCAATTACCGAAAGAGGAAGCGGCAAATATTGCGTTCCACTTAATTAATGCATTAGGTGAAGAAACAGAATCTAAAAATGGAATGAAGTATGCAAAAATGATCGGGAGCATTGTCAATCTTGTCCGGTACACATTAAATATGAAATGGGATCAAGAAAATATCCATTACAGCCGATTTATCACACACGTTAAATTTTTTGTTGAAAGATTTTACGCTGATAAATTGCTGGCAGATCAGGAGCATGAATTGTTTGAGCAAATTGCTAATTTATATCCGCAAGCAATGGATGTAGCTTTCAAAATCAAAGATTATATCAAACAGGTACACGGAATCGTCATTCCGAACGATGAACTAACATACTTGGGAGTCCATATTCATCGCTTGATTTCTTATCAGCAATTAAAATAAATGAAGAACCACTTGCCTTTGTGGAAGGCGAGTGGTTTCTTGTTTTTGAAAAAGAAGGAGCATTTCTGTTTATAGGCCAGATGAGTTGATTGATCTATACCAACAGTTAAAATTGACAACAAAAGGCTTTTTCAATTGTTGACAAAAACATATCACTAATTGACAAAAGGTCATTACAAAAATTTACACATGTGATAAGATCATTTTACAGATAGAGAACAATCTTAAAGAGAAAGAGGGGGTTCGGCATGAGCAAGGTCGCTTCAGAGGTGGTTGCGGGGGTGTTGAACGAATTCCATTTGGCAATTAAAAAGCATGCTATTGAGCAGGCGAAAAGTCTTTTTGAAGAGGCGAAGTCGATGTTTTCCGAGATGGAAGAGGATCAGAATGTGCTGGCTTATTTTTCGCTTCTTGAGGAGCGGTACCGGATGATGCTTTATGATGCGAGGGGAAAGCGGCTGCCGCGGGAGTCTTACTTTAATGATTCGCAAATCGAGTGCATCGAGCAGACGGATCATATGATCGATTACTATTTCTACTTTTTTGAGGCGATGCATGAAGCGTACAACAAGAATGTTGAGCGGGCGATCAGTCTGTACAAGGTTGCCGAGAAAAAACTGGCGAAGGTGCCCGATCAGATCGAAGCGGGCGAATTTTATTTTAAAGTGTCTTGGCTGTATATGTCTCTCCGGCAAAATGCGGTTTCTCTCAATTATGCGAGAGACGCGATGAATATTTACAAAATGCATGACGGGTACGAAAAAAAGCTGGCGATTTCCCAGGTTGTGATGGGGACAAATTACATGCAGATGCAGCGCTTTAAAGATGCGGAGAAGTACTTTGAACAATCGATTGAAATTTCCAAAAAGATCGACGATTCGTTTTTAGAAGCGATGCTTCATCACAATATCAGCATTCTGTATTCCAATTCCGGCCGGTCTCAGGAATGCATTCTCGCCGTCCAGCATGCGTTGAGCAACCCCGAATGGTGCGAGTCAAGCTACTATATCAACTCGCTTTACATGCTGATCAGAGAGTTTTTCAAAATCGGCGAAACAGAAGCGGCCCTGTTCTATTATAAAAAAGGACAGGAGGAATTAGAGAAAAACGGGAATAAGCATTATGAAAAGAAAATAAATATTATGTATGAGCTGTATTGCCATGAAAACGTAAAAAGCATCAAAGACGACATCGATTCCTTGGACGAGATGAATGATTTAGACGGTGTTTGCGACCTTTCTCTGCTCATCTCAAGCTATTTCGAGAAAAAAGGAGATGACAAGAAAGCGCTGGAATTTGTTAAAATATTCATGAAAGCCGAAAACAAAATGAGATCATTAGGGAGTGAGGTATTGTCATGAAAAAATTGATTCTTTGCTTGTCGTTAACTGCTATGGTCTTAGGCGGAGCAGCTTTATCCCAAAGCCACAATCAGGCGTCAGGCGGCGTTCAAACAGCGGAGCTGCCGGTTGGGGGTTAATGTTTGCTGAAGTCCTTTTACAGGGCTTCTTTTTTAAAGACATGAAATGGGGTGCGATTACAGTGAATCTGCAAGAGCATGAAATATAAAAACCTTCCATATTCGCGAGAGGCCCTCCAATCGTTTAAAACATATTTAAACTAAATATTGGAGGGGAATATCATGAATGACAAAACATTTTTATCATTTTTAAAACACGCAGATAAGCCTTTCAGCGGCTGGGATTTTTCTTTCATTGACGATACGGGAAGAATGAAAAGCGACCTGCTTTCATGGTCATACGGAAGCATGGCTCTGTCTCTTATTCAAGATTCCAAATCCATGCTCGATATGGGGACAGGCGGCGGAGAATTTTTATCGAAATTGGGGCCGTTTCCTTCGTCAGCATACGCTACTGAATGCTATTTGCCCAATGTGCCAGTTGCAAAGGAACGATTGACGCCTTTAGGGGTTCAGGTCGTCCAAATTGATGATGATGAAGATCTTCCATTTGAATCCGGCCAATTTGACCTGGTCATCAATAAACACGAGTCATATTCAGCACAAGAGGTGAGGAGAATCCTTTCAAAAGGAGGACTGTTTCTCACTCAGCAAGTCGGCGGGCATGATTGCGAAGAAATCAATGAAAAACTTGGTGTACCGCTAAATGAAGAATTTAAGGACTGGAACTTGGAAAAAGCGTTAAAAGAAATAGAAAAACATGATTTTAAGGTTTTAAAAAGCAGGGAAGAGTGTCCGACTCAAAGGTTTTATGATATTGGGGCTCTGGTCTATTACTTAAAAGCCATTCCCTGGCAGGCGCCCGGTTTTGAAGTGGATCAATACACGGATGAATTGTACGCGATTCATAAAATGATTGAAGAAAAGGGTTATTTTGATGTCACACAGTACCGGTTTATGATTTTAGCGGAAGCGATTTAGAGTTTGATCAAAGATTTGCCTATGAAGGGTGTCTCATATTATATGGTGACATCCTTTTTTATTTTCCTATATTTTTGTAAAGCCAGTTATTTATCCATATATTCATTTAGGATATAATTGTTACTACTTAATGTTATTACCAGTATTATGTTTTTTTCATACATCAGGAGGAAAAGCGATGGCATCCCAAACTGTAACCAAGTATTTTCGCGATAGTGTCGCTGCGAAACTAAAAATCAACTTTAAAAACAGTCGTTTTATGATTTCAGATTTGAATAGCCTTATACAAGGAAAGATAGACAGTAAGTACTACGCGGTTCTTTCAGACCACAAAAATGTCTCCGGTAAACTCGATGTTATCGTTGTGGCAAAGACGATCAAGACGAAATTCGACGTGCAGCAAAGGGTTGAGACAAATATTGAAGATATGACCGGCATTCTTTATATCCCGGCAGTTTTGACTGCCAATGGTATGTTGTTGCCTTCAGAAGACAAATATCCATGGATTCCGAGAGAGCATCTTCATCCAATCATTGACGAAGAGCTTGCGATCGGCTATGTCAATGACTTTGATGAATATATGAGCAACAATTATCAGAGGTTGGAAAGCAACCTCACTTGGAAAAGCTATTTTGAGTTTGCAAAAGATATGTATGAGTCAGTTACAGAAACCGAAATAACTTCAAATACAGTTAAAGAAATAGAATTAGAGAAAAATGTTTATATCTTTAAGGATGATTCCATCAATGCAACCAGAAATATATTAAAGTTATATGATCACCTTTTATCCAGCCAGCCGAATCATCTGCAGCTTTATCAAAATTTTATCAACCAAAAATTCACTTCTTTATCGCCGCTTATTCCAAACCGGATGTCAGAAATGCAGAAGCATGTCGGACAAATGGGCGGGGAATATCCTTTGTCGCCATCGCAAAGGGAGTGCCTGAACCATTTCAACAATATGGAAGATGGAGAAATTCTTGCAGTCAACGGTCCGCCGGGTACGGGGAAAACGACGTTATTGCAGTCGCTCGTTGCCAATCTTTATGTCGAACGAGCATTAAAAAAGGAAGATCCTCCTGTCATTGTCGCTTCATCAACAAACAATCAGGCAGTAACCAATATTATTGAATCATTCGGAAAGATTAAACCAAAATGGGAAAACAATCATTTAGAGCAGCGATGGATCGAAGGAGTCGACAGCTTTGCTGTTTATTTTCCGTCCGGCAGCAAGGAGAAAGAGGCGCAAGAAAAAGGATTTCAATATACGAACCCTCGGGGAGAAAACTTTTTTGACGAAGTTGAAAGCAACGAGAACATTGAGCGATCAACCGAAAAGATGCTCAAAGAATGCAGTCGATATTTTGAAACAAACCATACTGATATTAAGCAATGTGAGCAAACGATTTCAAATCGGTTAACAGCGCTTGAAGAAATCAGACAAAAAGTTTTATCCTTATTCTCCGAATATGATCAAATAGCTCCTAAAGGCGTTTCTTTAGATACATACATGACGCAATTGACCGAGGAAAAAACCGAGTGGGAAAGCACGTTTCAATCGATACAACAAAGAATAAAAGAGTGGCAGACGCACTTTTCAAACTTGCCGTTCTTTGTTCGCTTATTCAAGTTTCTGCCGTTCTTCAAGAGCAAATTAGTCAGTTATGTCAGATATTTTATTCAGCCGGATGAAGAATTTATTGATGAGTCAATGAATCTCGATAAAATTCTCTCTCTGTATAGCGAAAAAGCAAAAGAGACGAGAGAAAAAATAAAGCAGGTCGATGCGACATACCAACAAGTCAGCAAATTGAACACAAAATATAAACAATTAATGGTGGAACTTATATCACTGAACATTCTTGAGAAATATCCTGGTTCATTTTCTTCTTTAGATAAGGCGAATGAATTTTTAGATACAACCATAAAATACGCCTCTTTTTGGCTAGCAGTTCATTACTATGAGTGCAGATGGCTTTTAGAGAAAAGACTGTCGGAAAAACAAAGAGGCACAAATTTCGATAATGTGTTAAATCAGTTTTATACAAATTTAAGTATGTTGACCCCTTGTTTTGTGATGACTTTTTATCAGCTTCCGCGAATGCTGCTGGCCTATAACAATGGGAAGGAGCATTTTCTCTACAATTATATTGATTTACTAATCGTAGATGAAGCAGGACAGGTGACTCCTGAGATTGCGGCATGTTCATTTTCGCTTGCGAAACGGGCAGTTGTTGTCGGAGATGTTTATCAGATTGAACCGGTGTGGAATATCAACGAAACGTTGGATATTTCATTAGCGCTTTCCAATAAAGTCATCGCTTCGATCGAACAGTTTGAGAAGCTTCGCGAACTCGGCTTGAATACGTCAGAATCTAGTGTGATGAGGGTAGCGTGCAAAAGCTGTAAATACGAAAAACATCAGCAACGCGGTTTGTTTTTGAGCGAACATAGGCGCTGTTATGATGAAATTATTGAATACTGCAACAATCTGGTGTATAGAGGAAAACTTGAGCCAATGAGAGGTAAAGCGGCAGAGGATAAGAAAAATCCGCTTGTTCAATTATCGATTCCACCTCTTGGTCATATGCAGGTTGACTCATACCAGTCAAGCAAAAAAGCGGGCAGCCGATATAATGAAATAGAGGCAAGGGCCATCGCCACATGGATCAATGAGCATTTCTACAACATCCGAAATGCATATCATGAAGATGATCCAAAAAGTCTCATTGGCATTATCACCCCTTTTAAAATGCAAGTCGGCATCATCAAGCGTGCGCTATCACCCGATGTTAAACCGTTTATCGACGTAGGAACGGTCCATACTTTTCAAGGCGGCGAAAGAAAGGTCATCATCATGTCGACGGTGTACGGGAAAAATGACGGCTGCTTTTTTATAGACGCCAATAAAAGCCTTCTAAACGTCGCAGTTTCAAGGGCAAAGGACAGCTTCCTTGTCATGGGTGATATGAATTGTTTATCAGACAGCGCGAATAAACCGAGCGGATTGTTGAAGAGGATGCTTTTAGAAAATGACGTTGTTCATTCTTAATGAAGGTAAGGAGCGCAGCCATGAATCTCTTTCAATTACACCATCAAGATATGAAAGAAATCCGGGAAATACCGTTTGAGAAAGAAAAAGACATACAGCACCTATGTGAAAAAAATTTAAAGCAATTATTAGGCCTCAAGTTCATTGCCTCTGAGTTTCGAGTCGCCGGATTTCGGATTGATACGCTAGCATTTGATGACCAGACACAATCGTTTGTTATTATTGAATATAAAAACAAGAAACATTCCAGCGTAATAGATCAAGGCTATGCTTATCTGTCCATCATGCTTAATAATAAAGCTGACTTTATTCTTGAATATAATGAAAATCAAGAGAAGCTTTTAAAAAGGAACAGTGTCGATTGGTCGCAATCAAGGGTCATCTTTATTTCGCCTGAGTTTACTACACACCAAAAGGAATCCATTAATTTTAGAGATTTGCCGATGGAATTGTGGGAAATCAAAAGGTATGAAAATGACCTGCTACAAATGAATCCTATCAGACCAAATGGGGCATCGGGGTCGATAAACACAATTTCGAATCAAAGTGAAGCAATTGAACAAGTGAACAGGGAAATCAAAGTTTTCACAGAAGAAGATCATCTAGTCCGTAAGCCTGATGAGGTGATTGATCTATACCAGCAGTTAAAAGAAGAGATTTTAAATGTGGGTGACAACATATCTGTCAAAGCAACAAAGCTATATATCGCATTTACTGTTCATAAGCGTAACATGGTAGACGTTCTTCTCTTAAAAAAGGGCTTAAAAATTTGGATAAATGCCAAAAGAGGCGAGTTAGATGATCCCATGGATTTATTTAGGGATGTCGCAAACACCGGCCACTGGGGGAACGGTGATTATGAAATTCAAATCGATGATGAAAAACATATCGAATATATCGTTGATTTGGTTAAACAAGTTTATGAGAAAAATAAAGTTTAAGAGCCTTTTCCATATAAAAAGGCTTTTTTCTAATGTGAAACCATTCTTTGCCTGACAACTGATCGATTAAAAGATGAAACGAGCGTGCAGCATCCATTAGAAAATTTTCGTTTTCGTAAGCAACGCCCATTCCATTGAAAAAAGATGCTTCCGGGTCCGGACATCCTTTCCGGTTTTTTGGGAGATAAGCAGATTTAAATTATTCGAGTTTGCAAATGGTATTTTTCGTTTTTCTGTATGTAAACAGTACGCCGCCTATCGTTATGATTCCCCCGGCAAGTGATAGGAAAGCGGGAATTTCGCCTATCCATACCCATGATATGAAAAGTGTTGCGGCTGGCGTTAAATAAAGCGAAATCGCGGCCTCTGAAGATCCTCTGTACGAGGTGATATAAGCAAGCGCAAAATATGGAACAACTGTAGGGAGCAATCCTAAATAAACGACACTTGCAGTAGATTGAGTGGAAGCATGACAAAGCTCTTCGAAAAGCCCGGGCAAAAAGAACAGCATGGGGATGGTTCCTCCCCAGATCGCGTATGAAACAAAAGGGATAAAACCGTATTTTTGAATGTAGCGCTCTTGAAATACGAAATAGATGCTTTCACATACCGCGGCCAGTATAATGAACAACACCCCAGCCGCCGTGTTTTCAAAGTTTCCGACGCCGAGTGAAATGAGCATGACGCCTAAAAAGCTGATCCCTGATCCGAGCCATTTCGCTGCACCAAATCGTTCTGCAAAAAACAGCCTCGCTAACAATGCTGAAAAAATAGGCGTTGTCGAGACCAGGAGGCTTGCCATTCCGGCGCTTACCGTTTCCTCGCCTAAATTGAGCAATGTGTGGTAAGCAGAAAATCCTAAAAAGCCGAGCAGCAAGATGATGGAGACGTCCTTTGCCTCCGGCAGGCGCATCCGGACGGCAGCGGCCAGCAATATTAGAGCCGAAGAACCTGACAGTAGTCGAAGCAATGTGAGGTGCTGAGGCGTATAGTCTTCCAGCCCGACTCGGATCCCCGGAAAAGCCGAAGCCCAAAAGCCGATCATCAGGCAGTATGACAACATGATGTACATTCTCTGTTTCTTCATCATTTTTCAATCTCCTTTTTTAAAAAAACCAACCGGTTTAAATGTGTGTATCCATCTTAATGGACGTTTGGTAAAATGGCTTCAACCAGTTTTGAGAATATAAACCCAACCACATATCGATAAAAGGAGATCCATTTATGCCCCGCGCGCCAAAATACAAACAAATCATTCAATTTATAAAAGAGAAGATTGCAAATGGAGAATGGCCGATCGGCACCAAAATTCCGAGTCAGCGTTCATTGGCCAAACATTTCGCTGTGAACAGAAGCACGGTGATTACAGCTTTGGAAGAATTAATAGCCGATGGATTAGTACAAGGCAGAATGGGGAAAGGCACGATCGTTATTAACAATACATGGACATTGTTGGCCAAACATTCGACCCCTGATTGGGATAAATACGTGGCAGCCGGATTCCAGCAGCCCAGCCGGAAAACGGTTCAGGAAATTAATCAATCTGAATCGAATTCAACATTGATACAGCTCAGCAAAGGCGAGCTTTCAAATGAATTGTTTCCGCTGGACATTATGAAGGAGATGATGGAGAAGGTTGCTCATAACATGGATGCCTTTGGGTATGAGGAGCCGAAAGGTTATCTTCCTTTAAGAGAGGCGTTGAGCAGCTATTTACAAACGGTCGGCATCCACGCTTCCCCGTCTTCCATCTTAATTGTTTCCGGCGCGCTGCAAGCATTGCAGTTAATCGCAATGGGGCTTTTGCAAAGCGGATCAACCGTTTTTCTTGATCAGCCGTCTTACCTTTATTCGCTGCATGTCTTTCAATCTGCGGGAATGAGGATGGCCGGATTGCAAATGGATGAAGAAGGCCTCATGCCAGAAAGCATCAAGATGACGCCAAACATGCGGACGAGAGCCATTTTGTACACCAACCCTTGTTTTCAAAATCCGACCGGAGTGTTAATGTCCAAAAAGCGGAGGGAAGAGATTCTGGCTTTCAGCGAACAACACCACCTGCCTATCATTGAAGATGATATATACCGCGAATTATGGATTGATGCCCCGCCGCCTGCTCCAATGAAAGCGATGGATAAAAACGGCCGCGTCTTATACATTGGCAGTTTTTCGAAAACGTTGAGCCCGGGATTAAGAATCGGCTGGATCGTCGGCCCGGAGCCGGTCATTGAACGTTTATCAGATATTAAAATGCAGACGGACTACGGCTCGAGTTCACTGTCTCAGAGAGTCGCAGCCGAATGGCTGACATCTGGGCTTTACCAGAAACATTTGGAAAACGTCAGAGAACAGCTAAAAATAAGAAGAAACTTTGTGTTGCATGTGTTAAAAACAGAGTTGGAAGGACTCGCGGAATGGAGCGTTCCAGCAGGCGGCTTCTTTATTTGGCTGAAGATATTGCCGCCGGTATCCATGAAAACTCTTTATGCCAAAGCACTTTCAAAAGGAATTCTCTTTAATTCTGGGGCCATATACGGGCAGGAAAGAGGCGATTACATGAGGCTGTCATATGCATTTGCTTCCTGTGAAGACCTGAAGAAAGGGATTACGCAATTAAGCGGACTGATTAAAATGCTGTCTGGTTGATGTGCAAGAGTTGAAAATATTTATTCCAAAAGAAATAAATTTTACCTTATTTTTGTTAAACTTAAAAAGGATTTTAAATACATTATGACAGGAGAAAACTCATGCGGAACCAAATGTCGGTTTATTTTTCTCTGGCTCTCGCCATGGCGATCGTCGGGAGTTCGGTTGTTGTCGGCAAGCTGATGGTGAAGACGATTCCGGTGTTTTTGTCGTCTGGCATTCGTTTTTTTATCGCGGCTGCCGTTTTAATGATCTTGCTTTTTTGGATTGAGAAAGGCATTCCCGCTCTATCGAAAAAAGATGTCTTTGTTCTTTTGCTGCAGTCTTTTACGGGTGTCTTTCTGTTCAGCATCTGCATGCTTTACGGGGTTAAGCTGACGACGGGGATGGAGAGCGGCATTATTACGAGCACGACGCCGATGGCTGTCGGTGTTTTGGCTTTCTTTTTATTAAAAGAAAAAATAGAAAAAAGAATGGCTGCCGGTATCGTACTTGCCGTTATCGGCGTGATGGCGATCAACCTGTTCGGGGCCGGCGGCGAAGCGGGGAGCCCTTATGCATTGATGGGAAATCTGTTAATCGCGGCCGCAGTGATCGGTGAAGCGATGTTTACGCTAATGGCAAAATTGCTGTCGCCCCATATTTCCGCATTGGCGATTTCGGCGTTTGTTTCCTTGTTCGGTTTTTTGTTTTTTCTGCCGTTTGCGGTCATTGAGGCTGTCTCGTTTGATTTTAGCGAGCCCGGACTTCTTGATTGGTCATATGTCCTTTATTACGCGCTGATTGTTACGGTGCTTGCTTTTTACTTATGGTACAATGGCGTGACGAAAGTGCCGGCGAGCGTTTCCGGGATTTTCACTTCGGTTCTCCCCGTATCGGCCGTTGTGCTCTCAGGCGTCATTTTGAAGGAGCAATTCACACTGGTTCATTTGACCGGAATCGTGTTTGTAATTGCAGGAATTTTCATTACTGTTTTGAAAAAAGAGCAGAAGAAAGACAGCGGAAAACTCGCATCTTAAGACGGATTTCCAAAAAAATGTCGTAAATTCGATGCATCAATTTGATGAAATCGCCCTGCCCTGCGGTATAATAGATTTTGTGAATGAAAGATTCAATGTTGAAAGAGAGTGGTTACATCATGGGCCGTAAATGGAACAATATAAAAGAGAAGAAAGCGTCCAAGGATGCGAATACGAGCCGAATCTACGCCAAGTTCGGCCGCGAAATCTATGTGGCGGCAAAGCAGGGAGAGCCCGATCCCGAACTGAACCAGAACCTGAAATTCGTGCTAGAGCGCGCCAAAACATACAATGTCCCGAAAGCGATTATTGAGCGGGCGATTGAAAAAGCGAAGGGCGGTTCTGAAGAAAATTATGACGAACTGCGCTATGAAGGCTTCGGGCCGAACGGAGCGATGGTGATCGTTGACGCGTTGACAAACAACGTCAACCGCACGGCTGCCGATGTGCGCTCCACATTTGGCAAAAACGGCGGAAACATGGGTGTGAGCGGATCTGTCGCTTACATGTTTGATCCGACGGCCGTCATCGGCTTTGAAGGGAAAACGGCTGATGAGACGCTCGAATTATTGATGGAAGCGGATATTGATGTCCGTGATATTTTAGAAGAAGACGATGCGGTGATCGTCTATGCCGAGCCCGATCAGTTCCACGCCGTACAGGAGGCGCTGCAAAACGCCGGCATCACAGAGTTCACGGTGGCCGAGCTGACCATGCTCGCGCAAAATGACGTCGCCCTTCCTGAGGATGCGCGCGCGCAGTTTGAAAAACTGATTGACGCGCTGGAAGATTTGGAAGACGTTCAGCAAGTTTACCATAATGTCGATTTAGGGGCGTAAAAAGAAATCGTGAAGTAAAAAGATAGATGAACAGGCGAAAGTCTGTTTTGTCTATCTTTTTTTATTTGTAAAGTTAACTTGACACCTGATTTTTTGTTAAGTATACTTTACGTATAGTAAACTTTACATTCCGATGGAGGAAAGATGAAAACGTTAATAAAGGAAAAGCGCACTTCGCTGAACATGACACAAGAAGAACTGGCTAAAAGGCTCGATGTGTCAAGGCAAACGGTGATTTCCCTTGAAAAGGGGAAGTATAAACCTTCACTTGTTCTGGCGCATAAACTGGCTCAAATTTTTGAATGTCTGATTGAAGATTTATTTATTTTTGAGGGGGATGAAAATATTGACTGAAACGATGACAAACACACTGATCGCTTTAGCAGGTTTAGGAATAGGCGTGCTCGGGATCGTAATTATATACAGTGTGAACAAACGGATTGGAAAAAAAGAGAGGCTGTTCGATGAACGCCAGCAGAAAATTAATTATCAGGCTAAGGCGCTCTCCTGGAACATTACAATGGCGGCTATTTTAATGGCCTGGACATTGGCAATTATTTTCCAAGGGATTTCCTTTTCATTTTTCTTAATAACAGGTTTATATATCCTGCAATGTTTATCAATGCTGATCACAACCGTTTACCTTGCGCAGAAAAACTAAGATGGTGCTGTTCCCCTTTGTATCCGGATTTTACCGATTTATCGGTAAAATCTTTTTTTGTGGAAAAGAAAACCCGAGGCAAGGCCTAGGGTTCCGATCGACACGCAAATCTGAAATACAGATACGAGTCGGTATTTTCGGTGTGCTGGACATTACGTAGATAAAGTAGGAAGAAACAAAAAGTAATAGAAACATATATACGAAATCAGATCGAAGATAATATCGTCGCGTGGGGATTTAAGGGATATATGGAATCCTTTGTAGATGAAAAGGTCAAGAAAAGGAAGCAAAAATAAGAAAAGACCTTTGAGCTTGCCACTAAAGTGGTACATTAAAACGAACCATTAAGCCCGTCACCCAATCAAGTCATTCAGCTGGATATCATCTTGAGGGGAAGATTATTGCAAACAAATCCCCATCATACAGATGACTGAATTGGGAAAATTTTTATTCTACGTCTTTTAGTATGGCTTCAATTTTCTCAAGCCGCTGCTTGATATCCTTTATTTCCTCGTTTTCAAGTCTCAATTTCTCTTCGGCCAATTTGCCGTTCCTTAAATATCTTTTGACAACCTTTGTTAAGGCAACGATACCCGCAATGACAAGTGCTGCCATTACAAAATAGTATACTGGTATTAAAATTGTGATAATATCAACTGTCCCCATCTTTAGTCTCCTTACATTCTGTAGATTGTTGTTTCCCCAAATTCTCGATTAAATCATTATCAATCGTAAAGGAAAATTCTTTTAGATAATAGTACTTAAGAGCTTTACCATCTAATGAAACTTTCATTTCACTAAATATAATTCCTGTCTCCTCGAGCTTGGTTAGATGCAAATAAAGTAATGTCCTATTGATTTCTAACTTGCGTGCAAGCTCACTAACATAGCAACCTCCTTTTGATAAGATGGTTAGAATTTTTAAGCGAATTGGGTTTCCAAGTGCCTTTGCAATTAAGATTAATTGGTTTGGTTCATTTATTTTATTCATATGTAATAATAATTTAACACATGTGCATCTAAAAAAAGGTGTTTTTTCAAAAAAATAATTCATTTGTTATATTATGTGAATCATAAAAAGGAGCATTATCTTAAAACACATTTTAATCAAAAAATAAATTTTATAGAGAAGAAAGATGAAATTAAAAGTATATTTTAATATAAATGTAATTAAAGTATATTTTTTCCGATTTGTCATTATCTCTAAGTATTACACATGATAATATTAACAATAGTTGAATAGACTTCCAGCTAAATACACCTAAAAAAATTACTTTATTCGGAGGGTGATTTGAATGAAGAGATTCTTATTATTAGTATCCTTATTGCTAGTGTTCCCTACTGCCTATGGGACTGCCATTGCAAAGGAAAAAACGCAAGGTTTAAGTTTGGAAGAAAAAATTTTTGAAATTGATAAAAGTGATGATTTATCAAAACAAGTTAAAAAACAAAAGTTTATCCAAGCTTTGGAGGATTCAACTGATGAGGAGAAGACTGAATATCTTGAAGAAGTAGGAGAGCGAGTACAAAATACTTTAAGTGAAGTTGATGTTCAATTAGGTGAAAATAAAGAAATAGATTTAGGCATGGGGACGACTATTGAATTAGAGTCTTCCGATGTTATAGAGTCAACTGAAGATGAATTAGTAAAGACTTCTGGATATGATTTTTCAAAAGGAAATGTACTCGAAAAAAAATATGGTGCTAGAAGATTTACATGTAGGGTTAGTGTGAAATCCCTTGGCATCACATTAGGATCTTTAGTGCTACGAAACCACTATACAGTGGGGAATTTTGGATTGAAAATGAGGTATGCATCCGATAGTGGAACATCTGAATAGATCCTTTAATGATTATCACAAGTTCTTCTACATCGGTTCCTGACGGTAAAGCTGAAAAGGTAGGGTATGATATGAATGCAAGAGGTTCGTATAAATGGAAACTAGGTATTTCAGGTATATATGCATCTTTTACATCAGAAATATACAGTACAATCAAGTTACATAAGCTAAATAAGAAAAAGAAATTTGCTGTTGTATATCAAAATTACAAATTTACTGAGTGATCATGCCTTAAACATCAGCTGAAAAAAGATGAAAAGACAAATGTCAGACTGTTTCAGATTTATGAAAACAGAGTTTGATGATCGATTCCGGATTTTACCGATTTATCGGTAAAATCTTTTTTTATATCCAAAAGACTCATGAGATTGAATTTTCTTGAAAGACTGCCGATACATAAGATGTAGTCTAACTTTTCCCAAAACTGTTTGATAGGAGATGGACTGAATGATTCAAATAACTGACCTCAACCGTCAATACATAGGAGGGGAATGGAGAGACGGCCAAAGTGAAAGCGTCTTGGCCGATCTGAATCCTTTTACCCATAAAACGATTACCTCTTTTCGGAAAGCGACGCGGGAGGATGTCGATGCGGCGTACAAAGCTGCGCTTGAGGCGAAAAAGAAATGGGATAACGTCAATCCTTATGAAAAAAGAGCGATTTTAGAAAAAGCCGCGGCTTATATTGAAGACAATAAAGAAGCGATCGTGTACCTCATTATGGAGGAACTTGGCGGAACACGGCTGAAAGCGGCTTTTGAAATCGATCTTGTCGTCAATATGATCAAAGAAGCGGCAGGTTTCCCGCTCAAAATGGAAGGTAAAATTCTCCCTTCACCGGTTGATGGGAAAGAAAATCGGATATACCGCATTCCGGCGGGAGTGGTCGGTGTCATCAGTCCGTTCAACTTTCCGTTCTTTTTATCTGTAAAATCGGTTGCACCTGCGCTTGGCGCAGGGAACGGCGTTGTCTTAAAGCCGCATGAAGAAACACCGATTTGCGGCGGCACGCTGATTGCAAAGATTTTTGAAGAAGCCGGTCTTCCGGAGGGACTTCTGAATGTTGTCGTCACGGATATCGGGGAAATCGGCGACAGCTTCGTTGAGCACCCGATTCCGAGAATCATCTCGTTTACCGGATCAACGAAGGTCGGCAGCTATATCGGGCAGCTGGCGATCAAACATTTTAAAAAACCGTTGCTTGAACTCGGCGGAAACAGCGCATTGATCGTTCTTGAGGATGCCGATTTGGAATACGCTGTCAATGCCGCGGCTTTCAGCCGCTTCACACATCAGGGGCAAATCTGCATGTCGGCCAACCGGATTCTCGTTCAAAAAGAAGTGTATCCGGAATTTTTAAAGCTGTTCAGCCAAAAAATCTCCGGGTTTAAAACGGGTGATCCGCTGGATCCTGAAACTGTGATCGGCCCTGTCATTAATGAACGCCAAGCTGAACATTTAAGAAAATCGATTGAGAAAGGCATCGAAGAAGGCGCCACACCGCTTCTGAAAGGCGATATTAAAGGCAATCTCGTCGAGCCGACGATTCTTGCGGATGTCACGTCTGACATGTCTGTCGCCAAGGAAGAGCTGTTCGGCCCGGTTGTGTGCGTCATGCCGTTTGAGACCGAAGCAGAAGCGGTTGAGATCGCGAATGACACTTCGTTCGGACTGAGCGGAGCCGTACACACGGGAAATGTGGAGCGCGGCGTTGCCATCGCGAAGCAAATCGAGACGGGCATGATCCATGTCAATGACACAACGATCAACGACGAGCCACATGTCGCTTTCGGCGGTGAAAAGCAATCTGGAATCGGCAGGCTGAACGGTGAGTGGAGCCTTGACGAATTTACAACGTTAAAATGGATTTCCGTCCAGCACCAGAAAAGGATTTTTCCATATTAAAAGGAGGATTTGATACATGAATGAAGCAGTAAAAACGGACATCCACCCGCTGCTGGATGCTTTTGTGAAAGTGGCGCCGTTTCTGAATCAGCTGATTCAGGACGATGTGACAGTGGGGATTTACGATACTGAAAAGCTGATCGTCAACATTCCGGGAAAGACATTTTCCCTTGATGTCAAAGCGGGTGATCCTTTGCAGGAAGGCGATATTATTACAGACGCCATCCGCCAAAACAAAAAGAAAGTGAGCATGGTGCCTAAGGAACTGTTCGGCTTCCCTCTTGCGGCGAGAGCGATCCCGCTCCATGACGAGAACGGAAGGGTTATCGGCGGAGTCGGACTCGGTACGAGTCTTGAAAAATCGGATCAGCTTCACCGCGTCGCAGAAAGCCTGTCGGTCATCGTCGAGCAGACGGCCTCAGCCATTCAGGATATCGCCGAATCTGTCAGCGGGTTTTCCGGACAAATGTCCGACATTTCCAAGCAGGCGAAAGAAGTCAGTGAAAGCGCCGGAGAAATTGAGAAAATTTCAGTTACCGTAAAAGGCATTTCAGATCAAAGCAACCTGCTCGGACTGAACGCGGCGATTGAAGCGGCGAGAGCCGGAGAGTCAGGAAAAGGGTTCTCCGTCGTCGCCGACGAAATCCGCAAGCTCGCGACACACTCAAAAGAAAACGTCGGGCAGATTGACCAAATCACGAAGAAAATCCACGCGTTATTGAAAGACCTTGAGCATTCGATCGAAGTCATCAATGAACATACGAGCGGCCAGGCCGCCGGCGTTGAACAAATTTCCGCCACGATGCAGGAGATCAGCAGCAACGCGCAAAACCTCGCCAAGATGGCGGAACATCATTTTGAAGACTAGATATATAGAAGAAAAAACTGCCTGACAATGTGTCGGCAGTTTTTTTACTAACACTACTACACTAGCGATTGAAATGACTGCCGTAAATATGGCTCATGAGTATGCTCTTTCCCGTCACACTGCAATTCCTTCAAACGTGTAAAAGAGACGAAATCAAATAACTATATATTGAAAATAACTCCGATAAGAGAATAGATAATGACAGTCGAAAAAAGAATTGTCATATGAATCAGAGAGTAAATAAACATGGATTTTGCCCATTTCTCTGAATCCATTTTTTTGTAACCATACACACTAAGAACCAACCATATGACACCTAATATAAGGGAAACAAGCATAATGCCGAGGCTCAAAGAAATAAAAAGGAGACTTGTCCCGATAAGGATGATTAAATAAATATTAGTTTGTATATATGTTCTTTTAACTCCTTTGATAACAGGGAGCATTGGAACTTTCGCAGCCTTATACTCATCATTTTTTCGAATGGCTATAGCATAGAAATGAGGCATTTGCCATATCACAGATGTCACAAAAAGACCGAGAACAGCAGGATGTGTGATGTCCGGATAGACAGCTGACCATCCAATAAGAGGCGGCATAGCTCCGCCGATACTCCCGACCTCTGTATTGTAAACTGTTCTTCTCTTACTCCACATGGTATACGGGACAATATAAAAAAACAATCCTAGAAACCCTAGGAGTGCTGCCAGAGAGGTGGTGAAACCAAGGATTATTACACCAAAAATCATCATAAAGATACCGAGCCATAGAACTGTTTTAGGCTTTATTTCTCCTGTAACGGTTGGTCTGTTTTTGGTTCTCTCCATAATAGAATCTATATCCCGGTCATATAAGTTGTTAAAAGCTCCTGCCGCTCCCATTACTAAAATAGACCCAATTAATGAAAAAAATATTTCTGGTAATTTCTCAGAAAGGCTCATTTTATAAGTATATAAAGATAATGTTAATCCAGAAAACATCGGAATAAGGTTAGATTTAATAATTCCTGTTTTAATGGTTTTTGACAATATGATGGACACAGGTCGTTTATCCGTTTTGATATTATTTTCAATTTGCATGATTCTTCTCCTCTTTTTAATGGCCACACGTTGATTTAGTGAAGTGCTAGTGATACCTTTTAGAATATACATACTATATGGTATGTTAATTCTGAACAGTATGATTGTCAATAAGAGGAGGAAGAAGAATGCTTAGAAGAAGGCTAACCCAAAAAGAGCGAAAAGAGGAAACACGTCAATTGTTGTTAGAATCGGCTGTTGAGATTTTTTCGGAGTTTGGCTTTCATGGGGCTTCTGTTGAAAAAATTGCTGAACATGCCGGATTTAGCAAAGGAGCGGTTTACTCCAATTTTAAATCTAAGGAAGAGCTCTTTCTGGCCTTATTGGAACAACAAATGAATTTACAAGTGAATAACATCGATCAAATCATAAATAATCAGCATTCACTTTCATATTTTATTGAAACAATGAATGATCATTTTGTCTCAGTGGTGAAAGAAAATCAAAAGTGGATGATTTTAAATATGGAATTTCTTCTTTATGTGATGCGTAATGAGTCAGTGCGCTACAAATGGTCTTGCATGATCAGGGAGTCTGTGGACCGGATCTCCAAGTCTGTCGCGAAACTAATGTTGAAAGAGAATCATGAGGTTACGCTATCTTCGGAAGAAATCGCTTGGACTATTTTTTCACTTGAAAATGGTCTTGCGATATTCAATTTTATTAATGGAGAAAGCGTCCCGATGAATTTATATGGAAAAGCGCTAAAAAATTTGCTTTCAGCCTCTGAGTGACTTTTTAATAGAAAAGTTGTACTTTTCAATTTCTAGGCTCAGTGTCATACATTAATTTAAATTTTATTTTAAATTTTTTAGAGGAATTTTCCCCGGGCGAAGCGAAAGTGATGAATGGGAAATCGCTTTCAAAGGGGGAAGGGGTAAATGAGAGTATATACACCGACTAAACTGACCGGATTGTTATTGGGGCCGATCAGTTTTTTGCTGATTCTCGGCTTGATACCGGAAGCTGAGTTGGCTTACGCGCCGCGGATCGTTCTTGCGGTTACAGCTTGGACGGCCGTCTGGTGGATTACGGAAGCCGTGCCGATTCCGGCGGCATCGCTCTTGCCAGTCATTTTGCTGCCGACATTGGGCGGTTTAGATATGGAAACGACGGCCAAAGCATACGGCGATCCGATTGTGTTTATGTATATGGGGGGATTTATCATTGCGATCGCCATCGAAAAATGGAATCTTCATAAACGGATGGCCTTGCATATTTTGAAGCGGATCGGGGCTGAAAGCCATCGAATCGTGCTCGGCGTGATGGCGGCGACGGCGTTTTTATCGATGTGGATTTCGAATGCAGCCACCGCTTTGATGATGCTTCCCGTAGCGCTTGCAGTTATTAAAGAAGTGCAGGAAAAAGAAATTTTAAAAGGCGAATCGCTGCAGAAGTTCAGCAAAAGCATTTTGCTGGCTGTCGCGTATGCGGCTTCGATCGGCGGACTTGCGACATTGGTCGGTTCCGTGCCGAATGCGGTCTTTGCGGCGATGTCCAAACAGATGCTCAATCACGAAATTATGTTTTTTGAGTGGTTTTTATTCGGGTTCCCGGTTTCCGTTCTGTTTCTTGCTATTTTATATGTTTATTTAACGAAAATAAAATTTAAAGTGAGCGCCTTTCAAGGAAAAAAACCTGATTTTATCGATCATGATTTAAAGGCGCTTGGCGCAATGACGAGGGAGGAAAAATCGGTTTTTGCCGTTTTTTTGTTGACCGCATGTTTGTGGATGTTCAAATTCATCCTGCCGTTTCAAATTTCAGATACGTCGATTGCGATTTTCGGAGCGGTTTTGCTGTTTTTAATTCCGAGTACAAAGGATGAACGGATTTTGGAATGGAAGGATATGCAGACACTGCCATGGGGGCTTCTTCTGTTGTTTGGAGGCGGCTTGTCGCTTGCGGCCGGTTTTTCGGCGACCAATCTGACGGCATGGATCGGCGGCAAGCTAAAGCTGTTGGAAGGCCATCCTTACTTATTTGTACTGATCATTTTGACGGCTGCGATTTTATTTATGACCGAAATCATGTCTAATACGGCTGTCGCCAATATGGTGATTCCGATGACGATCGGTCTTGGCGCCGCGCTTCAGGTTGAGCCGTACGGGCTGATGGCGGCAGCTGCGCTTGCTTCATCATGCGCCTTTATGCTCCCGATCTCCACCCCGCCGAATGCGGCCGTTTTCAGCTCCAATCTGCTGACGATGAAGGACATGGTCAGGGCGGGTTTTTGGCTCAATATCGCAGGTGTCGTCTTGATCGTGATCAGCGTATATTTCTGGCTTCCGGCCGTCTTCCTGTAATGTCCGTGAAAAAGCTCTCACTAGTTTTCTTGCATCATCTGCATTAAAATAAGGTTATGACATTACGTTAGGATTGGTAGACAGATGAGCATTTTTAAAGCGGAAGGTTTATATAAAACTTACGGAGATAAAACATTATTTGACCATATATCGTTTCATATTGAAGAAAACGAACGGATCGGCTTGATCGGACCGAACGGAACGGGAAAAAGCAGTTTGCTGAAAGTGATCGCCGGCCATGAATCGACCGAAAAAGGAGACATCACCAAGCCTGGCAGCCTCCATATCGAGTACTTGGATCAGGATCCTGATTTAGAGGGTCCGGAAACCGTGCTTGAGCACATTTATTCGGGAGCTTCCGTGATGATGCGGACGATGAGGGCGTATGAGCAGGCGCTTCAGGAGCTGAATGCTTCGCCTGATGATCCGAAGAAGCAGGAAAACCTGCTGGCGGCACAGGGGAAAATGGACGAACACGGCGCCTGGGACGCGAATACGGCGGCAAAAACGATTTTAACGAAGCTTGGCGTCGTGGATGTGGCAAAAGAAGTGAGCTCGCTATCCGGAGGGCAAAAAAAGCGGGTTGCGATCGCAAAAACATTGATTCAGCCTGCTGACCTCCTCATTTTGGATGAGCCGACAAACCACCTTGACAATGAAACGATCGAATGGCTTGAAGGCTATTTGAGCGGGTATCCGGGCTCTGTCGTCCTCGTCACCCATGACCGCTACTTTTTAAACCGGGTGACAAACAGGATCTATGAGCTGGATCGTGGGCACCTATACACATACAAAGGGAACTACGAAGTGTTTTTGGAAAAGCGGGCCGAAAGAGAAGCGCTCGCCGAACAAAGCGAAACGAAGCGGCAAAACCTTCTCAGAAGGGAGCTTGCTTGGCTGAGAAGGGGAGCTAAAGCCCGTTCGACAAAACAAAAAGCAAGAATTCAGCGAGTGGAGGAACTAAAGGAACAGGATTCGCCTGAAACCGGTTCTTCCCTTGATTTTGCCATCGGCTCCCATCGTCTCGGCAAGCAGGTAATTGAAGCTGAAGGTGTTGACATCAGCCGCAGCGGCAATCAGCTTGTCCGTTCATTCGATGAACTGATTGTGCCGGGGGACCGGATCGGCATCATCGGACCGAACGGGATCGGCAAAACAACGCTTTTAAACGCGCTTGCCGGCCGCGTCAAGCCTGATGGAGGGCAGATCACGATCGGCCAGACTGTAAGAATCGGATACTATACACAGGATCACAGCGAAATGAACGATGCGCTGCAGGTCGTCGAATACATTAAGGAGACGGCTGAGGTCGTCAAAACGGCCGACGGACAAGTGGTCACAGCTGAGCAGATGCTGGAAAGGTTCCTTTTTCCGCGGAGCATGCAGCGCAACTTGATTCGCAAGCTGTCAGGCGGAGAAAAGAGGCGCCTTTATCTTTTGAAAGTGCTGATGGAAGAGCCGAACGTCCTGTTCCTTGATGAGCCGACAAACGACCTTGATACCGAGACGCTCGGAGTGCTGGAAGATTATTTGGAACAGTTTCCCGGCGTTGTCGTGACCGTTTCCCATGACCGCTATTTCCTTGACCGTGTCGTCGACAGGCTGCTTGTATTTGAAGGCAGCGGAAACGTTTCGCGTTTTCAAGGTTCATACAGCGAATATATGGAGAAGCAAAAGGAGACCAGCCGTCAAAAGCCGGCGCCTGAAGCCGCGGAACCTGCCAAACCTGAGAAAAAGAAAAGAAAGAAGCTGTCTTATAAAGATCAGCTGGAATGGGACGGCATCGAAGACAGAATCGCCGCTCTCGAAGAAAAGCATAAACGGCTTGAAGAGGAAATCGCCGCCGCCGGCAGCGACTTCGCCAAGATTCAGACATTGATGGAAGAGCAGGCGCAAACAGCCGCAGAGCTTGACGAGGCAATGGAGCGCTGGACCGAGCTGTCGTTGATGATCGAGGAGCTGGAACAATTGTAATGGAAGCTGCCGGGAAATCCCGGCAGTTTTTAATTTGTCGGGCTTTTTTCAGCATCGTTACAAAAATAGCCGATTAATTTTTCCTTTAATAAAGACGCCGCCAGACTCAGCTCTCTGTCTTGATGGACGATGAGCCCGTGGGTGGAGACAATCGGGGCAGTCACAGGCAGCAGTTTGAATTGCTTGGCTTCAAGTTCTTGTTTGACGGCGATTTCAGGAATGAAGGCAAAGCCGATGCCGCATTTTACCGCCTCTTTGATCATGGCGATGCTTGGGTACTCCAGGGCGCTGTTTCCTTCAATCCCGGCATCTTGCAATAATCTGCCCGCTTTTGTGTGGTAGACGCAGCTTGTGCCGAAGCTGATGAATGTTTCACGACTAAGAGCGCCAAGGCTCTCAGTTTCAACCTTTTCAGCGAGATCATTGGAAGCGATGAACACCAGCTTTTCTTCGAGCAAAGGGGTAAAAAGGATGTCGGGCCTATTCGGATTTTGCGGTACGATTCCGAAATCGACGGCATGATTTTGCACCTGCTGAACGATATCGTGCTGAAACCCGTTTTCCAATTGCAATCTAATCTTTGGATATTCTTTAATAAAATCCCGGATCAGGAGAGACGTGCGCGTCAGAAAAAACGATTCCTGCATGCGGATGCGGACGGTTCCTTGCGGCTGATCCAGTTCATTCATCGCTTCTTCCAAGGTGCTGCCTAAATGAATAAATTGATAGGCATATTTACTTAGCTTC
This sequence comes from Bacillus sp. PK6-026, assembly GCF_054161455.1. NCBI lineage: Bacteria > Bacillati > Bacillota > Bacilli > Caryophanales > Bacillaceae > Bacillus > Bacillus sp. PK6-026. The sequence goes on from NZ_CP096418.1 coordinate 797,973, forward strand.
AAACCGGCCGGTGTCGGCTTCACACCTCTTGACAGCCGGTGAAACAAACGCTGTCCGCAAGCCTGCTCCAAAAGCTGAATATGGCTGGTGACTGTCGACTGTACATACCCCAGCCGATCAGCGGCGCGGCTGAAGTTTTTTTCTTCCATGACGGCGATGAAGGTTTTAAAAAATTTACCCTCTAAAAGCTCAATCATAGCTTGTCATCTCCTTGATATCGAAAATCAAAATGATTTCTATCGTAATCATTCATAAGTAAAATGTCTCTCCCCATGATATCGTAGGTTTTGCAAGAATAAAAGAAAAATTGAGGAGGAAAACAATGAAAAGAACGAGAGGATTCAGACTTGGCGTGTACATTTTCAAGGATGCTGAAATCATCGACTATGCCGCCCCATACGGAGTGTTTTCAGTGGCGAGGAGGCTCGATCCTGAACTGGACGCCTTTCTTGTGGCGGATGCGATGAAACCGGTTCAGACACAAGCCGGGCTTACCGTTCATCCGAATTACAGCTTCAATGACCAGCCAGATATGGATGCTTTCTTAATTCCGGGCGGTTTCGGTACACGACAGGAGACCAACAACAAACGGCTGCATCAGTTTATCCGCTCTCTCCCTGAGTCGACGCTTTTGGTGAGCGTATGTACAGGTTCATGGATTTACGGGCGCATGGGGCTCTTAGACGGGCTTTCCGCCACAAGTCGGAAAGAGCCGGATCGGCTTGAGGCGTCAGAGATGGGGCAAGTACCGATCGACCGCTTGGCGGACATCGCGCCGGCCTGCCGCGTCAGCCGGGCGAGAATCGTCGACAGCGGACGGATCATCACCGCCGGGGGAATTGCTTCAGGCATGGAAATGGGCTTTCACTTATTGAGAAGAGCGGGCTATGATGAAAGCTTCATAGAAGAAACAGCGCGTGTTATGGAATATCAAGAGGGGTACAGCCAGTATCAGGATGATATTGAATACGTGCGGAAAGAGAAATAAGTCGAAGCTGCCGGGGAGAACCCGGCAGTTTACAACGGTTCGTCTGCCTGTAAAACGATTTGAAGCAACCCCGGAAAACGGCTGTCCAAGTCCTCTAGGCGAAGCCTAAATAAACCGTTGTGTTCTTTCTATTCTTGTATGAATGACTCCCGATTCCCTAAGGACTTTAAAGTGATGAGACAGGGTTGATTTTGGAATGGGAACGTTAACAGCGCTGCACGATTGTTCGCCGGCTTCTGCAAGATTTTTTATGATTTGAAGTCTGATTTGATCACTGAGGGCGTAAAGAACAGCGGATAAACTGATGTCAGGGCGGTTTGTCTGTTTGCATCGGTATTATACATTTCTTCAATGCTCCTGTTTAAAAACAGCCGGGCGCTGAATCAATCAAAAACTGCATAAGGATCGAGTCTGCCGGAAAAACCGGCAGCTCTTTTTGATTTATATTTTGGGAAACGACAGCCCCACCGCATCATGCATGTGAATCGATTCTTCGTTCCGGCATTCGATCTCAAAGGCGGAGATCCAGTTCATTTCGTATAAGTCGGCAGCCGTTAAGCGGATGACGTCTTCTACAAATCTTGGATTTTCATAAGCCTGTTCAGTCACTCTTTTTTCGTCGGGCCTTTTTAAGACGGGATGAAGCTTTGCGCTTGCGTTCGTTTCCGCTGCGGCAAGAAGCTCGGTTTTGAAATCGTCCGGCATCTCCGCCTGCTCATTGATATGTGCGGTGATCTTGATTATGCCGCGCTGGTTATGGGCGCTGTATTCGCTGATTTCTTTTGAACACGGGCAGAGCGTCGTCACATGGGCCGTGATGCCGACGGTTTGTGAAAAGCCTTTGTTTTCATGATAAGAGACTGTCATATGGATATCGGCGTGCATCAATCCTGACAGTTTGGTTTCCGGGCTAAGGCGCTCGAAATACCATGGAAAACTGACAGAGACGGATGCGCTTTGCTGTTCCATATTGTCGGCTAAATCCTTTGCAAAATCTTTCAGTGTATGGACATCAATCGTCCAGTTTGCTTCGTGATAGCGCTGCAGCTGTTCTGTCAGGCGGCTCATATTGATTCCTTTGCGGCCGCGCGCAAGGCTCGTTGTAAAGGAAAAAGCGCCGATCGTCGTTTGTGTAGACGGCTTGAGCGAGGATGCAATCAAAATCGGATGCGAAACGTTTGAGACACCGACATGGTCAATGTCAAAAAAATAGTCGTTCGGTGTATTTTGAATATCCTTCATCTGTTCTTTATCGTTCGGTTTTATTCCTTTCACGGCTTCGACAGATCCGAAGCGGCGGTGGCGTTCGGGTTTTGCGGGCAAATGCAGTATACGTTCCATTGATGAGACCCCTTTCTGTAGTAAATCGAAATAGTTCCTATTTATTTTGAGGGAATGCTGTGATAAAATCAAGTGGTCATGTCTAAAGCATGCAAATTAAATCGAAATGATTTCGTTTAGGGAGTGGTTGTTTTGCAGCATAGCGAAATCGTCATTGTTGGAGCGGGACCCGCAGGTATTGGAATGGGAATCGTTCTGAAAAAACTCGGTTTTCAATCGTTTACGATTTTGGAAAAAGACCGTGCAGGAGCTTCATTTCGAAGCTGGCCTGAAGAAATGAAACTGATAACACCGTCCTTTACCGGGCAGGGATTCGGGGCTTTGGATTTAAATGCTGTTGCTCCGGGAACATCCCCTGCCTTTACTTTTCACCGCGAGCACTTGAGCGGGCAGGAGTATGGAGATTATTTGGCGCTTTTGGCCGATCATTTTCAGCTTCCAATTCAAGAAGGCACATCGGTTCGCAATGTTTATAAAGACGACGGCGGTTTTTCAGTTGAAACTAATAAAGGCACGATGAAGGCCAAAGACGTTATTTGGGGAGCCGGTGAATTCCAATTCCCGAAATATTCGTTTCATGGTGCAGAGATTGGCATCCACAATAGCAAGGTCGCCAGATGGAGCCAATTTGAAAAAGCCCATTATTACGTGGTAGGCGGCTATGAAAGCGCAATGGATGCGGCGGTTCAACTGGCGTCCTATGGCAGCGATGTGACGGTTGTGATGCCGAATTCGCTCCGCGAAAACGCTGAAGCCGATCCAAGCCGGTCGCTTTCACCTTATACATGGGAGCGTCTTGAAGATGCATATGAAAAAGGGAAGGTTCAGTTTTTGGAAAAAGCCCTGGTAGAAAAACTGGCGAAAAATGGACCAGCCTATGATTTATATTTGTCAGACGGGAGGAAAATACGCTCGGAAACACGGCCGATTATCGCGACAGGCTTTCATTCCGGGGCAAAACAAATCGAGAATTTGTTTGAATGGGGAGAGAACGGCAAACCGCTTTTAACGAATGAAGATATGTCGACCGTGACGGACGGTCTTTATTTAATCGGGCCGAGCGTTCAGCACCAAAACGCCGTCTTTTGTTTCATTTATAAATTCAGGCAGCGATTCGCCGTCATCGCCGAGCATTTGTTGGAAAAACGAAAGTTTTCGATCGATGAAAAGGTGCTGACAGAATACAGGGAAAATCAAATGTTTCTCACGGATTTGAGCTGCTGTGAGGTGCAGTGTGAATGCTGAAAGAGCCAACGCGGCGGCAGCGCATGCTCTTCATCGGACTCGAATCGGTCGGGAAAACAACGCTTTTTTCCGCGATCACGGATCAGAGAGCAGGCGAAGCAGCCAATGTGAAAGGATCGACGATATTTGCGGCTGAACGGGAGATCAAAAGCCTTCCGGGCTGGCAAGCCATTGATACACCGGGCATTCGGGAGGATGACAGCGTGTCGAAAAGAGCGCTGAAAAAAGAGATCGAAAAGGCCGATGAGGTGGTTGCCGTCTTGCGCGGCACCCATTTTTCAGAAGAGCTGAACGCGGTCTTGGACCTGATTCCGCCGGATGCCAGGCGCGTCTGCTTTATCGTTACGTTTCAGGATAAAATGACGGACGCCATGCGCCGGACGCTTTCTGAGCAAGTGGCTAAGCACAGTCTCCCGGTCCTGTTGGTTGATACGAGAACTGTGACAGACGATAAAAAAGAGCATATCATCGCTTTTTTAAGAAAAGAGGCTGAATTTCATCCGCTGAAACGGAAACGGATGAAACAGATTGAACTTGAAAGTGTGGCTGTTCAGCAGTTTGTGTTTCATCGTCCCGTAGTTGGGCCTGTTGTGAGTACTGCACTTTTATGTTTGTTATTTATGGCGCCGATCATATTGGCTTATCATACATCAGAGTGGATGCAGCAATACGCGGACGAATGGGCGGTTGAACCTCTCCAAAATGCGGTCGGAGGCTTGCCGTCATGGCTGAGCGCGGCATTGGCGGGGAATTATGGCCTGTTATCCCTTGGCATTTACTCGTTTGTTTGGGCGTTTCCTGTCGTTTTGTTTATGTCTATAGCAAATGCGGCAGCAGATGATTCGGGTTTAAAGGACCGGATCGTCGATTCACTGGACCCGCTGATGCGGAAGATCGGTCTGAACGGCCGCGATTTAGTTCCGCTTTTGACCGGATTTGGCTGCAATGTCGTTGCCGTTCAGCAGACGCGGTCGTGCAGCATGTGTACGAGAAAGCGCTGTGTATCATTTATTTCTTTCGGATCAGCGTGCAGCTACCAAATCGGCGCGACGCTGTCGATTTTTCATGCTGCGGGAAGGGAGTGGCTGTTTATCCCTTACCTCGCTGTTCTTGTTGCCGCAGCAGCCGCTCATAACCGGATATGGTATCGCATTGATCAGAAATGGGCCGCTTACTTCGAGCGCCGGCAAACGTTTTTACAGATGCCGTCCTGGAAAGGGATCGTTTTTCGAGTAAAAGAAGTGCTCCAGCAATTTATCTTTCAGGCGATGCCGATCTTTCTCATCATTTGCCTGGCGGCGACAGTATTGAATGAACTCGGTGTCATCCGTCTTGTGACATTGCTTGTCTCGCCTGTTTTAAGCCTGTTCGGTGCTCCGGAAGATGCGGCGCCGGGCCTTGTTTTTTCTCTGATCAGGAAAGACGGTATTCTCTTGTTCAATGAAGGGAATGGAGCGCTTCTTGATGTGCTGCCGGGGGCAACGCTCTTTCTGCTCATTTACTTGGCATCAACCTTTACTCCATGCATGGTGACGGTTTGGACAATTGCCAAGGAACTGGGGATGAAAACGGCGGCAGCCATTATGGGAAAACAGATGGCCACTTCAGTCGTGTCAGTTTTGATCATCATGATCATCTGGAAGCTGACACTTTGCATTTTTAAATAAATTGTGGTGAAATAAAATATAAATCGTAATAATTACGATTTGATAAGAGGAAGGAGAATGAAAAAATGAGTAAAAAGATTCCTGTAACAGTGTTAAGCGGATACCTGGGGGCGGGTAAAACGACGCTGCTGAATCACATATTGCAAAACCGCCAAGGGCTGAAAGTCGCCGTTATCGTTAATGACATGAGCGAAGTCAACATTGATGCCGGGCTTGTCAAGCAAGGCGGTGGCCTGTCGAGGACGGATGAAAAGCTGGTCGAAATGTCAAACGGCTGCATTTGCTGCACACTCAGAGAGGATTTGCTTGTTGAAGTCGAAAAACTGGCGAAGCAAGGAAATATTGATTATATCGTGATCGAATCGACTGGTATCAGCGAACCGATCCCGGTCGCTCAGACATTCTCTTACATCGACGATGAATTGGGCATTGATTTGACCCGGTTCTGCCGTTTGGACACAATGGTCACGGTGGTCGACGCCAATCGTTTTTGGCACGATTTTCAGTCGGGGGACAGCCTGCTGGACCGGAAAGAGGCTGTCGGTGAAGAGGATGAACGCGACATCGCCGATCTGCTCATCGATCAAATCGAGTTTTGCGATGTGCTGATTTTGAATAAATGCGACCTTGTCTCTGAGGAAGATCTGAAAAAGCTTGAGAAAGTGCTGAAAACGTTGCAGCCTAAAGCAAACATCATCAGAGCGGTCAAAGGAGAGGTCGATCCGAAGGTCATCTTAAACACCGGTCTCTTCAATTTTGACGAAGCAAGCGGTTCAGCAGGCTGGATCAGGGAATTAAACGAAGGACACCACCAGCATACGCCTGAGACTGAAGAATACGGAATATCTTCGTTTGTATACGAAGCGCGCCGTCCTTTTCATACCGAGCGGTTTTATAACTGGATTCATTCGCTGCCGGAAAACGTCGTCAGGGCGAAAGGAATCGCCTGGTGTGCGACGCGCAACAGCCTTGCCCTTTTGATGTCGCAGGCAGGCCCATCCGTGTCGCTGGAACCGATCTCTTATTGGGTGGCCGCGCTGTCCAAGGCGGAACAGGAGCAAATCCTCAGACAGAATCCAGAGCTATTAAAAGAATGGAATGAAGAATTCGGAGACCGCCACACAAAGCTCGTCTTTATCGGATTGGATCTGTCCCCGTCAGAAATTACCGCCGAAGCGGATCGATGCCTTTTGACAGATTCGGAGATGGCGGACGACTGGTCGCTTTTATCTGACCCGTTCGATTGGCAGATTGAAAGAGCTAGATAAATGAATTTCCACATTAAGACAAAAGAGATAGCTCTTTTGTCTTTTTTTATTTCAAACAAACCGGTGTTTTGTACACCATGTTGACATATCAGGAAAGGAATACTAATATTTTATTGTAATGTTAACTTAAATTATTTATAGGTTAACATATGAGTGCGGTGTTTAGAGGGGGGATGAAAGCATGAAGGGAGAAGCGTATTACAGTGTGAGAATGAGAGCCTCCGAGAACGGTCCCCATGAAGAGGGGGGAAAACACATATCCGGAGGAGAGCGGCTTGCGCCTTTCATCGGTGTAAAGGATGCCGTCAGCGATTTATTGGAAAAAGCATTGTCTCATTCGCGGGGCAAGCCGGACTTTATGCAAATTCGCTTCGATCTTGTAAATGAACCGATAAAGTTTGTCCAGCCTCTGCGCATTGAAACGAATGAAACAAAATCAGCGGAAGAAGGACAAGCGCTTGCCCGTGAGCTGATCAGCCGCGCCGGCGTACCGAAAAACGCGGTAGACAAAGCGTTTCAAGGCATTGCCGAATACTCGGACGTAAGGGGCGCCGTTTTGTTTGACATTCATTCAGGCCGGAGGATTGACGGAAGAAAACAAAAAGGAGTGCGCGTCTCACGGCTCGATTGGCCGGAAGCCGATTTTCAAATGTGGGCGGCTTTGTGCGGAATGCCGCCGAATCCGCGGTTGAAAGAGGCGCTTGCCATCGCTTCTAAGGTATGTGAGCATCCGGCTGTCGTCGCCGAATTATGCTGGTCAGATGACCCTGATTACATAACGGGCTATGTTGCCGCTAAAAAGCTGGGTTATCAGCGGATAACAAGGATGAAAGAGCATGGAGACGAGAGCGGCTGCCGGATTTTTTTTGTTGATGGATTAACAGATATCAAGAGCTGTATAGACGGCTTGGAAAAACAGCCTGTATTCATTCGGTCGGGAGGTAAAACATGAATCAATCATTCGTTGAAAAAAGCAAAAAATATCTTTGGCTGCCTTTTACCCAAATGAAAGACTATGACGAAAACCCGCTGATCATCGAAAGCGGGGAGGGCATCAAACTGAAAGATATCGACGGCAGGGAGTACTATGACGGATTTTCTTCAGTATGGCTCAATGTCCACGGCCATCGCAAGAAGGAACTGGATGAAGCCATCAATAAACAGCTCGGCAAAATCGCTCATTCGACATTGCTGGGGATGACAAATGTTCCGGCGACAGAGCTTGCCGAGGTGTTAATCAAGATCACGCCGGAAAAGCTGACGCGTGTTTTTTATTCGGACAGCGGCGCTGCAGCAATGGAAATCGCGCTGAAAATGGCCTTTCAATATTGGAAAAACATCGGCAAGCCGGAGAAACAAAAATTCATTTCGATGAAAAACGGCTATCACGGCGATACGATCGGCGCTGTCAGCGTCGGTGCGATCGAGCTCTTCCACCATGTATACGGGCCGCTTATGTTTGAAAGCTTTAAGGTAAATGTTCCTTACGTATACCGCTCGAAAAGCGGCAACCCGGACGAGTGCCGCGATGAATGCCTCGCAGAACTCGAACGGCTCCTGAGCGAGCGGCACGGTGAGATCGCCGCGCTGTCGGTCGAATCGATGGTCCAAGGGGCATCGGGGATGATCGTGATGCCTGAAGGATATTTGGCAGGCGTCCGGGAGCTTTGTACGAAATATGATGTTTTAATGATTGTCGATGAAGTGGCGACAGGATTCGGCCGAACCGGGAAAATGTTTGCCTGTGAGCATGAATGTGTTCAGCCTGACTTGATGGCGGCTGGTAAGGCCATTACCGGAGGCTATTTGCCGATCGCCGTAACGTTTGCGACAGAGGAAATTTATCAGGCATTTTATGATGACTATGACAAACTGAAAACGTTTTTCCACGGCCATTCGTACACGGGGAACCAGCTTGGCTGCGCCGTTGCGCTGGAAAATTTGCGCCTGTTCGAATCGGAAAAAATCGTCGCTCAAGTTGCGGAAAAGTCGAAAATAGTGGAATCGCTTTTTCATGATCTGGCAGCGCTCCCTCATGTCGGCGACATCCGCCAGCTCGGTTTAATGAGCGGGATCGAACTCGTTCAGTCGAAAGAAACGAGGCAGCCTTATCCGCCTGAAGAGCGAATCGGATACCGGGTGTCTTTGAAAATGAGGGAGCTTGGCATGCTGACGAGGCCGCTCGGGGATGTTATCGCATTTCTTCCTCCGCTCGCCAGCACCGCCGATGACCTGAGCGCTATGGTGTCCATTATGAAAGAAGCGATTCAAGAGGTTACAGGCCGTGCCCATTGACGAATGGCTCAGCAGTCGGCTCGCCAGGACGAAGGCAGCCGGGCTTTACCGCTCGCTTAAACCGCCTCAAGCTGTCGCGGAAGCGAAACGTACGAATTGGGCGTCAAACGATTATTTGAGCCTGGCGAACGACAAACGGCTGATTCACGCCGCAGAAACGGCGCTTCGTCGCTTTGGAGCCGGGAGCACAGGGTCAAGGCTGACGTCCGGCAATACCGAATGGCATGAAAAACTTGAGCGGAAAATCGCCGGTTTTAAGCAGACAGAAGCCGCTCTCTTGTTTTCAAGCGGATATTTGGCCAATATCGGCGTGCTTTCGTCTTTGCCTGAAAAAGGAGACGTCATATTAAGCGATCAATTGAACCATGCGAGCATCATCGACGGCTGCCGCCTTTCAAAAGCTGATACGGTTGTTTACCGCCACACGGATATGAATGATCTTGAAGAAAAACTCCGCACCGCACAGAGCCGTGCTCGCTGTTTTATTGTGACAGACGGCGTGTTCAGCATGGACGGCACAATTGCACCGCTTGACGAAATCATGCTCCTTGCCAAGCGGTACCGGGCCTTTGTCATCGTTGATGATGCCCACGCAACAGGGGTTTTGGGAGATGCCGGCAGGGGAACGGGCGAGTATTTCGGCATCTCCCCAGATGTTGTGATCGGCACGTTAAGTAAAGCTGTAGGCGCGGAAGGCGGCTTCGTCGCGGGCTCTAAAGCATTGATCGATTTTTTGCTGAATCATGCGAGAACGTTTATCTTTCAAACGGCTGTCCCGCCCGCAAGCTGTGCGGCGGCATGCAGAGCTTTAGACATCATTAAAGACAGCCGGGATAAACGCCGGCTTTTGCAATCATCGGTGACCACGATCAAACGGGGTCTCGAGGATATCGGGTTTACGGTCAAGGGAGAAGATACGCCGATCATACCCGTTATGATCGGAGACCCTCAAAAAGCCGTTCGATTTGCAAACGGCCTCAAGGAGAAAGGGATTGAGGCCCCGGCCATCCGCCCGCCGACTGTTGCGGAAGGAGAGAGCCGAATCAGGCTGACCGTCACCGCAGATCGCAAGTTAAGAGATATTGAAGCTCTATTAGAGGGGTTTAAATTAGTGGGAAGAGAGTTGAACTTGGTGAAATGAAGGGTTTTTTTGTAACGGGAACTGATACGGGAGTAGGGAAGACGTTTATCGCTTGCGGCCTTGCCGCTTTGTTGAAAGAGCAGCATGTTGATGTCGGCGTGTTCAAGCCGTTTTTGAGTGGAGAGCTTAGCAGCGATCCGCAGAGTGATACAGCACTTTTGAAGAACAGCTCTGAAACATCTCTCGCTGATGAGGAGATCACACCTTTCGTGTTTAAAGAGCCGCTTGCACCTTACACAGCAGGGAAGCTCGAAGGGAGGACCGTCGGGCTGGAAGATGCCGTGAACCATTGGAAAAAGATTAAGGATCGGCACGATTGCTTCATTGTTGAAGGGGCAGGCGGGATTGCGGTGCCGCTCGGAGAGGATTATTTCGTCAGCGACTTGATCAAAGCGCTCGATTTGCCGGCTGTCATTGTGGCCCGTCCCAATCTTGGAACGATCAACCATACGTATTTAACCGTCCAATACGCGAAACAAATGGGGATACGCGTGATCGGCATCGTGATCAACGGCATCAGCAGCCGGCCCGGACTTGACGAACAGACGAATCCGGACATGATTGAAAGATTTTGCGGTGTGCCGCTCCTCGGCGTTACGCCGAAGCTTGAAGACGTTTCACCAACACAAATTCACCACATGATCAAGGAGCATGTCGATGTTTCCTTGATTATGAATCAAATGCAAATGGGGGCAGAAACATGAATCAGTGGATGGAACTTGCAGAACGGGTGCTGGATGGCGGAGAAGTAACTGAAAAAGAGGCGCTTTCCATCTTGGAATGCTCGGATGACGACGTTCTCCTGCTTATGCATGCTGCATTTCAAATCAGAAAACGCTACTTTGGAAAAAAAGTAAAGCTCAATATGATTATGAATGCAAAATCCGGACTTTGTCCGGAAAACTGCGGCTACTGCTCGCAGTCTTCGATATCAAAAGCGCCGATCGACAGCTACAGGATGGTCGACAAAACGACCCTGCTTGAAGGTGCAAAGCGTGCGCACGATTTAAATATCGGAACGTATTGCATCGTGGCGAGCGGCAGAGGCCCGTCCAACAGAGATGTCGATCAAGTGGTCGGCGCCGTTAAAGAAATTAAAGAAACGTACGGCTTAAAAGTCTGTGCATGCCTCGGACTGCTAAAGCCCGAACAGGCCGAGCGGCTGAAGGAAGCCGGAGTGGACCGGTACAATCACAACATCAATACATCAAAAAGCAATCATTCAAACATTACAACGTCCCACACGTATGATGACAGAGTAAACACTGTGGAAACAGCCAAAAAATCCGGAATGTCCCCATGCTCGGGCGTCATTGTCGGGATGAAAGAGACGAAGCAGGATGTCGTCGATATGGCGAATAGCTTAAAGGCGCTTGATGCAGACTCAATTCCGGTTAATTTTTTGCATGCGATCGACGGAACTCCGCTGGAAGGGGTCAATGAATTAAATCCGCTTTATTGTTTAAAGGTTTTGGCTTTGTTCCGCTTTATCAACCCGACAAAGGAAATCCGTATTTCAGGGGGGCGCGAAGTCAACCTCCGCTCCTTGCAGCCGCTGGGGCTGTATGCCGCCAATTCGATCTTCGTCGGAGACTATTTAACAACGGCAGGGCAGAATGAAACAGAGGACCATAAGATGCTCCATGATTTAGGATTTGAAGTCGAATCGGTGGAAGAAATGAAAGCCAGTTTACAGCGGTAACACGGGGGAGATATAGCATGACGACAGAACTGCACGAGGCAGGGCCGCGTCTGAAATCGGATTCGGATTTTTGGAGAGATCCATATCTGTTTTACGATAAACTGCGGTCCGTTCATCCTGTATATAAAGGAACCGTTTTAAAGCATCCGGGATGGTATGTCACCGGATATGAAGAAGCGGCGGCGATTTTGAGGGACGCGGTATTTAAAAACCGCGTTCCTCTCCCTGAAGCCTCTACAAAATATGAACAACTTCACGAATTGCAGCGGAATATGATGCTGTTTCAAAATGAGTCCGGCCATAAGCGGATGCGGACGATTGTCGGCAAAGAATTCATGCCGCAGAAGACGGCATCTTTCCGTCCTGTTATAAAAGAAATCGTCCATGAATTGCTCGATCAGCTTGAAAACAAGAAGACGGCGGACATGGTATCCGAATTCGCCTTTCCTTTGGCAAGCCTTATCATTGCCGACATGCTCGGCGTCCCCGCAGAGGAGAGATATCAATTCAGGCAATGGACGGCGGATCTCATTCGAACGATCGATTTGACCCGCACACGAAAGGTGCTGGCAAAAGGCGGGGATACCGTTGCCAAGCTGACGGCGTATTTTAAAGATTTGATTGAAAAGCGAAAAGCTCATCCTTCTCAAGACCTGATCAGCACATTCGCCGGTCATGAGCAGCTCGCCGAAGATGAAGTGCTTGCGACGTGCATTCTGCTTGTGATTGCCGGGCACGAGACGACGGTCAACCTTTTGACGAACGGATTGTTTTTGCTCATGAACCATCCCGGCCAGCTCAGCGCGCTGAAAGAAAATCCGCTGCTGATTGAGTCAGCCGTTGAAGAATGCCTGCGCTATGAAAGTCCGACACAGCTGACAGCGCGCACCGCGTCAGAGGACTGTGAAATCAACGGGAAGATCATCAAAAAAGGAGAGCGCATATACATCCTTTTAGGCGCCGCCAACCGCGATCCGAAGATATTTCAAAATCCGCATGTATTTGACATCACGAGAAAACCGAATCCGCACCTTGCCTTTGGAGCCGGTGCACACGTATGTTTAGGCTCGGCATTAGCTCGGCTAGAAGCGCAAATTGCCATTCCCGTATTGTTGGAGCGGCTGCCTAAGTTGAAGCTTGCTTCAACAGACGTTCCATTTCGCAGGTTAATCGGCTTTAGATCGCTGGCTGAGCTGCCTGTCATCCTCAATTAAAGACAAAAAAGGGCTGGCTTACAGGTGCCGGCCCTTTTTAATCTTTCTTTTCATTTTGCGTGATATAGGTTTCCAGAAGCGCTTTTAATTCTTTAACCTCCGCGCGCAGTTCTTTGATTTCTTTTGTATCCTCTTTCAGCTCGCCTGTCTCATCTTCTATTTCCTGAGAAATTTTTTGTGCATTATTCACGATTTCCCCGACGATCAAGTTGATCATAATGAAAGTCGCAATGATGATAAATGAAACGAAATAGAGCCATGACCAGCCGCTCTCGGCAAAAATCGGCCTGAATATGCCGCTTGCCCACGATTCGAGCGTAAAGGTTTGGAACAGTGTCAGAAGGCTGAGCTGCAGGTTGCCGAAGTATTCCGGCGCGATAGCAGAAAAGAACATCGTACCGATGACGGCGTACACATAAAAAATGATGCTCATCAGAATAATGACGCTGCTGATAGTCGGAATCGCCATAAACAGCGCATTGACGATCCGTCTTAATGAGGGAACGGAAGTGATCGTCCGCAGCACCCGCAGCACCCGGAAGATACGGAGAACGCTGACGAAATTCGTATTGTAAAGAATCAAACTGCCGGCGACGATTACGAAGTCAAAAACGTTCCAGTTGTTTTTAAAAAAGTGCTGTTTTTGAACGAATAGTTTAAGAGATAGTTCGATGACAAATATCGTTAAAAACAAACAATCCACAATAAAAAATACTTTTTGATAAGGTTTAAAGAAAGCGTAAGTTTCCAAACCGATCGAGATGGCATTCAACACAATGACCGTCGTTATGAATGACTGAAACAGCCGGCTTTCAATCAATGCCGAAACTTTACTTTGAACTGAAAATCGATTTTGATGAGTGTTCACTCTGATTATTTGTCCTCCTGTTTAGTTGTCCATTCTATGATACGTTACAGCAGCAGGATGATGTCAAGTCAGTTCTTTTTTTGTATCGAAAAAACTTAACGTTTACGTAAAAGTATAATAGTAGTATAATAGAAAAGAAGAAAAATCTCGGGGGGATATGGACGTGGAGTGGATGAAGATTGATCAAATGGCCAAGCGAAGCGGCCTGACGAAAAGAACGATCCGCTTTTACGAAGAAATCGGTCTGCTTTCTTCACCGAAGCGGACGGAAGGCGGTGTCCGTCTTTACTCTGAAGACGATCTTGAAGAGCTTGAAAGAGTGATCAGCGCGAAGGAAGTGCTGGGATTCTCGCTGCAGGAGCTCCAGCAGTTCATGGAAACGGGCAAGCACTTGGAGATGAATAAAGAAGGATACCTTTTATCGCTGGACAAACGGGAACGAAAAGAAAAGCTCGAAGACATTCAGAGGATGCTGAATGAACAGATGAGAATGATTGATGAAAAAATTGAGAAATTTCAATCATTCAAGAAGCGCTTGGAGGGTATGCAGGCAAAAGCCGAGAATGCGCTTCAATCAATTGATTAAACAAGAAAAACGCTATTTTTATAGCGTTTCTTTATTTGCAAAGAAAGGTTTGATAGATCATGAATGAACAACCACCTGAGAACTCAAGTATGTTTAAACAGCCAAAAGCGGTCTGGGCCGTGGCCTTTGCCTGCGTGATCTCGTTTATGGGGATCGGGCTTGTCGATCCGATTCTGCCGGCGATTGCGCGGCAGCTGCATGCTTCCCCCAGCCAGGTTTCGCTTTTATTTACAAGCTATCTGCTAGTCACAGGTTTCGCCATGCTTTTATCAGGCGCCGTATCGAGCCGGATTGGGGCAAAGCTGACGTTAATCAGCGGCTTGATCCTGATCATCGTTTTTGCAGGCTTGGGCGGGCTTTCGCATTCCATTTCTCAGCTCGTCGGCTTTCGCGGCGGCTGGGGACTCGGAAATGCCATGTTTATCTCAACTGCGCTTGCCGTCATTGTCAGCGTGGCATCTGGCGGAAGCGCAAAAGCCATTATTTTGTATGAGGCGGCTTTGGGATTGGGCATTTCGGTTGGACCGCTTGCCGGCGGAGAGCTTGGCACAATATCGTGGAGAGCGCCGTTTTTCGGCGTATCGGTTTTAATGGCGGCCGCTCTTTTGGCCATCTTTTTTCTTTTGCCGCCTGTCCAAAAGCCGCGGAAGAAAATTTCCGTCAGCGCGCCGATCAAAGCGCTTCGTTATAAAGGGCTATTGACGCTTTCAGGCGCCGCATTCTTATATAACTTCGGTTTCTTCACCCTGCTTGCATATTCGCCGTTTGTTCTTGACTTAAATGAACGGGGCCTCGGCTATGTCTTTTTCGGCTGGGGGCTGTTTCTTGCGATCACTTCCGTTTTCATCGCTCCGGCCGTACAGCGGATCTTTGGAACCGTCCGCTCGCTGATCTTTCTGTTTATGCTGTTTGCAGCTGATTTGCTCGCGATCGGGATTTGGACGGAGCACATGGCGCTCGTCATCGGGGCGATCATCATAGCCGGAGGGATTCTGGGCATGATCAATACGATTTTGACAACAGCGGTGATGGAAGCTGCGCCTGTCGAACGGTCTGTCGCTTCATCTGCCTACAGCTCCATGCGGTTCATCGGCGGGGCCATTGCGCCTTGGATCGCCGGTGTGTTAGCCGATCATTTTACTGCGCATACCCCCTATTTTGCAGGATGCATCGCCGTACTTGCCGGCATGGCTGTTTTGACTGGAGGCCGCCGTTATTTGGCAGGCATCAAAGCCGGTCATTAATGATAACAGCGTGTCGACAAACCCTCGCATTCGTTGTCAGGCCTGCGCGTCGGTGCTCACGAATTCCAACATTCGCTCCGCTCCGATACTCGGCCTTCCTAGACTGCAAAGGTTTTCAATCACGCAGAAAGGATGACAATATCCCAAAACAAAAAGCCGTTTTGGGATTTTGTCAACAATCTGAAAGCTTGTTTCCCTAAAAGGAAACAAGCTTTTTTTGTTTATAAAACTTTCGTTGTCCATGACTCGCAATTCCATGTTTCTGTCGCGATGTCCATATAGAATTCAGGTTCGTGAGAGATGAGCAGGACGGAGCCTTTGTATTCTTTCAAAGCTCTTTTTAATTCTTCTTTTGCTTCAACATCAAGGTGGTTTGTCGGTTCATCGAGTACAAGCAGGTTCGTTTCCGAATTGATAAGCTTGCATAGTCTGACTTTTGCTTTTTCCCCGCCGCTTAATACGGATACCCTGCTTTCGATATGCTTTGTCGTCAGTCCGCACTTCGCCAGAGCCGCGCGGATTTCGTACTGTGTAAAGGACGGAAAGTCGTTCCACACTTCTTCTATGCATGTGTTGTTGTTGGTCTCTTTGACTTCCTGCTCGAAATAGCCGATATGAAGGTGTTCGCCGCGTTCGACTTCTCCCGACAGCGGTGAAATTTCACCCAGAAGGCTTTTCAGCAATGTCGTTTTTCCGATGCCGTTGGCTCCGTACAGAGCGATCTTTTGGCCCCGCTCCATTCTCAAGTTCAGCGGACGGGACAGCGGCTCATCATAGCCGATGACGAGCTCTTTCGTTTCAAAAATCAGCTTTCCGGATGTTCTTGCTTGTTTAAAATGAAATTCAGGCTTCGGTTTTTCCGAAGGGAGCTCGATCATATCCATTTTATCGAGCTTTTTTTGCCGGGACATCGCCATATTTCTTGTGCTGACGCGCGCTTTGTTGCGGGCGACGAAATCTTTCAGCTCCGAAATCTCCTGCTGCTGTTTCTTGTAGGCTGCTTCAAGCTGCTGTTTTTTCACTTCGTATACTTCGCGGAATTGGTTGTAGTCGCCGACATAGCGGGTCAGCTCCTGGTTTTCCACATGGTAGATCAAATTAATGACGCTGTTTAAAAACGGAATGTCGTGAGAAATCAAAATAAAGGCGTTCTCGTACTCCTGCAAATAGCGTTTCAGCCATTCGATATGCTGTTCGTCCAGATAGTTTGTCGGCTCATCGAGCAGCAGGATGTCGGGCTTTTCCAAGAGCAGTTTGGCAAGCAGCACCTTTGTCCGCTGGCCGCCGCTCAAATCCGCGACATCCCTGTCAAGGCCGAGATCGTTAAGCCCGAGGCCGCGGGCGATTTCTTCGACTTTTGCGTCAATCGCGTAAAAGTCGTTGTTGGTCAGGGCGTCCTGGATCGTTCCGACTTCTTCGAGAAGCTTTTCAAGCTCATCGGGGTCAGCCTCGCCCATTTTTGTGTAGATGGCATTCATTTCTTCTTCCATCGCAAATAAATAATGGAAAGCGTTTCTGAGCACGTCGCGGATTGTTTGTCCGCGCTCAAGTGATGTATGCTGGTCAAGATAGCCGACCCGGACCTTTTTGGACCATTCGACTTTTCCTTCGTCAGGCTCAAGTTTGCCTGTAATGATATTCATGAAGGTCGATTTTCCTTCGCCGTTTGCTCCGATGAGACCGACATGTTCGCCTTTCAGCAAGCGAAAGGATATATCATGAAAGATCGCCCGGTCGCCAAAACCGTGGCTCAGCTTTGTGACTGTAAGTAAACTCATGTTTTGCACCTCAAAAAATATAATCTGTATTCTATAAGATTATATCGAACTCAGAGGGAACAATAAAAGAAAAATTGCGCAGCCGCTTTTGTTTTGAGATACTAGGAGCAGAATCAACCTGATAAAAGGAGAAAAACATGACAGAAAGATGGCCATTTTTAAATAAAGCAAAACCGTTTATTCAAGAAAACTGGAAGGCATCGGGCTTTCAAGAGCCGACGAGTGTCCAAAAAAACGCAGTCGATCTGATTTTGGACGGGCGTGACGTGATCGCCGAGTCGCCGACTGGAACAGGCAAAACGCTCGCTTACGTCCTGCCGATTCTGGAAAAGCTGGAGGCGGATCAAAAGAACGTGCAAGCTGTGATTTTGGCTCCGTCCCGCGAGCTTGTCATGCAGATTTTTGATGTGATCGTCGAATGGAAAAAAGGCTCGGATATCAGAGCCGCTTCCCTGATCGGCGGCGCCAATGTCAAAAAGCAGCAGGAAAAGCTGAAAAAACACCCGCACATCATTGCGGGCACACCTGGACGCGTAATTGAGCTGATTAAAATGAAAAAACTGAAAATGCATGAAGTGAAGACGATCGTCCTTGACGAAACCGATCATCTGCTTACACCGGAGCATCGCGGGACGATACAAAGCATCATCAAATCGACGCTCCGCGACAGACAGCTCCTCTGTTTTTCGGCGACTTTAAAAGACGACGCCGAACGCGAGCTCCGCGGTATGACGACAGAAGCGGAAGTTCTCAGGATCAAGAGGTCGAAAGAAGAATCTGCAAAAATCAAACACCAATTTCTCGTATGCGACCAGCGGGATAAGGTGAAGATCCTGCAAAAATTCTCGCGGCTTCCGGGCATGCAGGCGCTCGTCTTTGTCAAAGACATCGGCAACTTAAACGTGTATGCCGAAAAGCTCAAATTTCATCATGTCGACATCGGCGTTCTTCACAGCGAGGCGAAAAAAATCGAGCGCGCCAAAATATTGCAGGCATTTGAAGCAGGCGAATTCACGCTGCTTCTCGCGACCGATATCGCAGCGCGCGGAATCGACATCGAAGATCTCCCTTATGTCATCCACGCCGATTTGCCAAACATTGAAGGCTATATCCACCGGTCGGGAAGGACGGGAAGAGCGGGGAATGAAGGAACCGTGATCAGCCTTGTCAACCGCATTGAAGAGGAAAGGCTGAAAAAGCTGGCGAAGAAGCTTGAAATCCCGCTTCAGCGGATCGTGTATGAAAGAGGACGGATTATTGAAAGATAAGAAAGAGGCCTGCTGCCGGCAGGCCTCTTTTTTATATGAATGCTCAGGCATTGTCGGAATCGGCGACTTTGATCAGCTGTTTGCCGAGGTTTTTTCCTTCAAACAAGCCTAAAAATGCCTCAGGTATCCGCTCGAAACCTTCTGTTATCGTTTCCTCATATTGAAGCTGCCCGCTTTTTACCCATTCGGCGAGCTGTTTGGTTCCTTCAGGAAAGCGGTCCCTGTAATCGTTGACAACAAATCCTTTCATCAGGGCGCTTGTTTTAATTAAGGCCGTTTGTACACGCGGCCCCATATCATCTTCTGCGCTTTTGACGTTATAAGAAGAAATCGCCCCGCAAACCGGAATTCGTGCAAACTTATTGAGCAGGGGGAAGACAGCATCTGAAATCGTGCCTCCGACGTTGTCAAAGTAAACATCGACACCGTCCGGACAAGCTTGTTCAAGCGCTGAGGCCATATTTTCCGTTGTTTTATAATTGATTGCTTCATCAAAACCGAGCTTTTCTTTTAAGTATGCCGTTTTTTTCGTCAGAGCCTGCAATACCGACGACTCTCGCCCCTTTGATTTTGGCAATTTGTCCGACGGCGGAGCCGACTGCTCCGGCGGCACCGGAGACAACAACCGTTTCACCGGCTTTTGGCTGTCCGATGTCCAAAAGTCCGAAATAAGCCGTCAAACCGGTCATGCCGAGAATCCCAAGAAAAGCGGTAACAGGCGCGAGGGACGGATCGATTTTCTGCAGATTGTCTTCGCGAACCGCTGAATACTCCTGCCAGCCCAAGCGGCCCAAAACAATGTCCCCTTTTTTGAGCTTGTCTCCTTTTGCAGATATCACTTCGCCGATCACGCCTCCGGTGATTACTTTATCAAGCGGAAATGGCTCGACATAGGATTTCGTGTCCTGCATTCTTCCCCTCATATAAGGGTCCACTGAGACATAAAGCGTTTTTACAAGCACTTCACCGTTTTTTGCTTCCGGAATTTCCGTTTCTTTTATGCGAAAATCGTCCATAACAGGTATGCCCTGCGGACGTCTTGCGAGTTCAATTTGTTTTTGCGACATAATGATTCCTCCTTTTACTTATAACTTACCACGTAAAAAAGAGGTTTAGCAAAAGATCAGCGGGTTGCATGAAAGGTTTTTTTCAGCACAGAATCGGGCAGAAAAAGATGAAAAACATCAGCATTTCTTTCATTTAAAAGATATTGATTGGCATTTTCTCTCGAAAATTGAAACATGTCTTTTGTGATAAAAGGAAGCAATGACAGGAGATATGAAGAGAGGAGGTCTTCGGTGCTGCTTGCCGTTCTCCTTTCTTCCGGATCGCCGATGTTCATGATGATTGAAAAGACGTAATCGATATTAATGCCGAATCGTCTGGCGGCAAAAGATTCAAATCGATGAGTATCAACTTCTTGATGACCTTCCCTTGAAAAAATCTGCTTGACCAAATCGCTAATGATCCATGCGTTATATTGCTGTTCCGGTGAAAAATAATACACGCTTCAATCACCCCATCTCAAAGCCTTGTCTATTTGTAATGTACCTGAATTGGCAATCCTTTCAAACGTTTTGTCTGAAAATTTATAACAATTGTAACATTGAAATGAAAATGTCATGACAGAGCATTCATCCGTTTAGCCGCGCAAACAAAGGGTAAGTGTTAAATACAACATGAAAAAAGGGAGGAGATTCATATGAAACCAGTAGTAAGACAATATACTAATGATGAAAAACTGATGAAGGATGTTGAGGAACTCAGGGAAATCGGAGTTGCAAGAGAAGATATTTACGTTCTGTCACATGATGACGACCGTACTGAAAGACTCGCAGACAACGCGGATGCCAATACGATCGGAGCCGAAGAGACAGGCCTTAAAAATGCCGTGGGCAATATCTTCAACAAAAAAGGGGACGAACTTCGCAATAAAATTCATGAGATCGGCTTTTCAAAACAGGAAGCAGAACAATTCGAGAAGCAGCTTGATGAAGGAAAAGTCCTCCTCTTTGTCACGGATCATGAAAGAGTGAAATCCTGGGTATAAATTGAGACTGCCGACAAGGTCGGCAGTTTTTTTAATAAAATAAAATTTGAATGATAGCAGGAAAGGAGTAGAATAATAAACGAAAACGATATGAATAGGAGGAAAAGGTTTTGGCTAAAGAAAAAGATGCAGAACAAAAATCGGCATTGAACATCATTCCTCTTGCGGTCACGTTTTTAGTCGGAGCGGTGATTTGGTTTATTCCGTCGCCCGCCGGATTGGACCCGAAAGCATGGCACTTATTTGCAATCTTTGTGGCAACGATTATCGGCTTTATTTCAAAACCGCTGCCGATGGGGGCAATCGCCGTATTCGCATTGGCGGTCACGGCGTTGACCGGAACGCTGTCGATTGAAGAAACGCTCAGCGGTTTTGGAAACAAGACGATTTGGCTGATCGTCATTGCCTTTTTTATTTCACGGGGATTCATTAAAACCGGTTTAGGTGCGCGAATCGCCTATTTATTTGTGCGGATGTTTGGCAAAAAAACACTCGGACTCTCGTATTCACTTCTTGTCAGCGATTTGATTTTGTCGCCGGCGATCCCGAGTAATACCGCACGGGCCGGGGGAATTATTTTTCCGATTATTCGTTCGTTATCCGAAACTTTTCAGTCAACGCCAAAGGACGGCACGGAACGGCGCATTGGCGCTTTCTTGCTGAAGGTGGGCTTTCAGGGGAACTTGATCACTTCAGCGATGTTCTTAACGGCTATGGCGGCAAACCCGCTGATTGCCAAACTTGCCCATGATGTGGCAGGTGTGAATCTGACCTGGACAAGCTGGGCTGTGGCGGCCATCGTCCCAGGACTTGTCAGCTTGATCATCACCCCGCTTGTCATTTATAAACTGTATCCGCCTGAGGTGAAAGAAACGCCTGATGCGGCGAAAATCGCAACAGAGAAGCTGAAAGAAATGGGCCCTTTCAAAAAATCGGAACTCTCGATGGTCGCGGTCTTTTTGCTCGTCCTTTTTTTATGGATTTTCGGCGGAAACCTGAAAATTGACGCAACGACAACGGCATTGATCGGTTTAGCCGTCCTGCTTTTGACACAGGTTCTGACGTGGGACGATATTAAGAAAGAGCAAGGCGCATGGGATACGCTGACATGGTTTGCCGCGCTCGTCATGCTGGCGAGCTTCTTGAATGAACTCGGCATGGTCGGCTGGTTCAGCGATGCGATGAAATCGTATGTTTCAGGATTCTCCTGGGTCAGCGCATTTCTCATTTTAATTGCGGTTTACTATTATTCGCATTATTTCTTTGCGAGTGCAACCGCTCATATCAGCGCGATGTACTCGGCCTTTCTCGCCGTGATTATCGCTGCAGGCGCTCCGCCGCTCCTCGCAGCATTAAGCCTTGCGTTTTTCAGCAACCTTTTTGCTTCGACGACACACTACGGAGCTGGAGCGGCACCCGTCTTTTTCGGGGCCGGCTATATCCCGCAAAGCAAATGGTGGTCAATCGGCTTTATCCTGTCGATTGTTCATATTGTGACATGGCTTGTTGTCGGAGGGTTGTGGTGGAAATTGTTGGGTATATGGTAAAATGAAGGGCAGGAGAGATCCTGTCCTTTTTTATGTTTATTTTGAAGCAGTTGATTTGAAATTCCACAATTTATGGTCGAAAAAGTGTGCATTTCAGTCAGTTATAACTGGTATGCACTGAACGATGGTGACGCAAGGGGGATATTAATGTTTTGGTCAGTTAATTTAATGCTACTCGGTTTCATGTGCGCAATCGTCTACTTTTTGTACGACATTGTGAAGAATCGAGAAAAAACAAGTTTTTTTAGAAAAATGGTGTTTGCCAGTTTTATTGTTTATTTGAGCGTCGTTTATCACTATACGATAGGCGGAATCAACATTCCGCCGCAGCCGGCATACGCTCAAATGAACATTCAGCTCATTCCGTTTTATTTTGTCGCTGAATGGGTGCAAATGCATCAGCAGAGCGGGTTTGATTGGTTTTTTTGGAATTCTGTCAAGCTTACATTTTTTAATGTTTTATTGCTCATTCCTTTAGGTGTGTATCTTTCCGTTCTATGGAGAAAAATTTCGCTGAAAAAAGCGACGGTTTTTGTTTTTTTGACGAGCTTTTTGATTGAGAGTCTCCAGCTTGTGCTATCTGTGACTGGATTCATAATGGCGAGAACCTTTAATGTGGATGATTTAATTTTAAATACGGCCGGCGGAGTAATCGGTTTCTGCCTGACGTCTTTCATGTTCGGAGCCAAAGGCTCAGCTTCCCGCCGAAAAGGTCTGCATTTTTGAAGAAGTGCGAAAGATGGTTCCCGCCAGGGCAATCATCTTTTTTAGTTAAAATTGAAAGCTCAGATTCTTGAATCGGTGCATGCCTGTGCCGTGTTTTGCCAGCCCGTGTTTCTTTAAGTGCAGTGCCGCATGCCCGGCTTCCTGCAAAATGTCAGGAGCAAGACCGAGCTGATGATGCCCGCCGAAAACTTTTTTCACGCGCCCGATAGCCGAGATTTTTTCAAGTGACTGAATCAATTGGACCGGATCAGTCGTCGGGTAGAATGCATAGATGGGGGCTCCGGTATACAGCAGGTCGCCGGTAAACAAGTAGCCTGACGCCGGATCAAAGATACAGATATGCCCCGGGGAGTGTCCAGGCGTATGATAAATAACGAGCGGCCTTGAATCGCAGCCGACTGTGTCGCCGTCTTGCAGCGTTCCCGACGGTTCACCTCTGAACGGGGTGTATGTTTCAGCGGAAAAGCCGGCCGGTACAGGTTTAGTGATATCTCGAGAGACATCGCGGCGAATGTGCTCGATCGGAAGCCCTTTGATTCCGTCCGTCAGCCAGTCTTTCTCGGCTTCATGAACGTAAATGCGCTGATATTCACCGTGGCTTCCGATGTGATCCCAATGGACATGGGTTGTGATGACGCTGACCGGCAGATCGGTCAGACTATCCGTTACCGTCTTCATGCTGCCGATACCAAGACCTGTATCAATTAAAACGGCTTCCTTCGCCCCAATCAGCAAGTAAGAGTGCACATTTTCCCAATGCCCGTATTCGCTGATCGCATATGTGGATTCATCAAGCTCTGTTACAGTAAACCATTGACCATCTCCCATTGGTTTGTCCCTCCTTCATTTTTTCAAAGGTGCTTATCCATGCATATCCTCAAGTCAAATGTGCAAAGTAATAAAATATATGATAAGTGAGTGTGGTGAACATAATGAGTGATCCTTACATGCCTTTGACATCCATCAACAGCGGGGTCCTGGAAGAGTATGCCGAAGGCGTATTCGGTTTGACGGTGCAAATCGTCAATGTGTATTTTATTTTCGATCCCGATTCGCGGGAAGCCGTTTTAATCGATGCCGGAATGCCCAAGTCCGCTCCATTTATTTTAAGAGAGGCAAAGGAGCGGTTCGGCGATTTTAGCCTAAAAGCAATCGTTTTGACGCACGGACATTTCGACCATGTCGGCGCTTTGGAAGGTCTTCTCGAAACATGGCCGGTTCCGGTTTACGCCCATGAAAAAGAAATGCCTTATTTAACGGGAAAAGCCGATTATCCGCCTGCCAAACCGCAAGTAAAAAGCGGGCTGGTTGCAAAGATGTCTCCGTTGTTTCCGAGGCACTCAATCAACATTTCGTCCCATGTAAAGCAGCTTTCTGAAGATGGTTCGCTTCCATTTCTTAAAGGGTGGAAATGGATTGAGACGCCGGGACATACACCGGGTCATGTTTCGCTTTTCCGGCAGTCGGACAGAACCTTGATCGCAGGCGACGCCGTTACAACTGTAGAGCAGGAATCTCTGTTTGAAGTGGCGATTCAAAAGCAGGAGCTGAACGGACCCCCGGCTTATTTCACAATGGACTGGACAAAAGCGGCAGACTCGGTTCGGAAGCTGTCGGAATTAAAACCGGCTGCATTGTTGACGGGACACGGTGTACCGATGAAAGGAAACGATTTTTCCAAAGAGCTCCTTGATCTGTCAGGCCGCCTTCCCGCCTCTGATTCGTAAAATGTCATATGCTGCCCATTAAAACATTCAGCCAGGCTGAATGTTTTTTTATAGGGAAAAACTAACCATTTACATGTGATGATGGCCATCCATCGTTCTATATTTCGGATGTTGTTGTATACCAAAGGAATCATTTTCTGAAATTTTAGACAAAATAAGCTGATATTTCATTTATAATGCAGGTATGCCTGAAAGGAGCTGAGAAAAGATGAACATTCAAAAAAGGGTCCAAGCTTTGCTGGCAGCTGCGGCAATGTTTGCAGGACTGATGGTGTCTGATGCGGTTCACGCTGCGGAAACCCCTTACTATGGAAAGAACTATACTCAGCCAGAGCAAGTGTCATCATTATATCCGGAGCCGGAAGAAACTTTCTCGACCCCTGCTTTTGTGAAAGAAGGGGAAGCCTTTACGACACAAGAAGAAATAATGAAGTTTATAACCAGTCTGACAAAGAAAAGCCCGAATGTCAAAATCGGGAATATCGGTTTTTCAATTGAAAAAAGAAATATTCCCGTGCTTTATTTCACAAAGGATAAGCAAATACGTTCCATATCAAAAAAACCGACCGTCTGGCTGCAAGGACAGATACACGGAAATGAGCCGGCGGCGGGAGAATCGGTCCTGGCGATGGCTGAAAAACTGGCCGGGCCGTACGGCGACAAAGTGTTGGACAAGATCAATGTCATCGTCGTTCCGCGGGTCAATCCTGACGGCTCGTATCAGTTTAACAGACGGCTGGCGAGCGGAATCGACGGAAACAGGGATCATGTTAAGCTTGAATCTCCGGAAGTCCGCGCCATTCACCAGGAGTTCAATCAATATTCGCCTGAAGTCGTTATTGATGCCCATGAATACGGTGTCGGCCAAAACGAATTTCAAAGCGTAGGCGAAAAAGGGTCATTAAAATACCATGATATTTTAATTTTATCAGGAAAAAACTTAAACATTCCCGAATCGATCAGATATGCGTCTGACAGCCTTTATGTGAACGGCGTCAGAGCTAAACTTGATGAAAAAGGTTTTTCTAATGATGCATATTATACGACAGGAAAAAGCAAGGACGGAAAAATCGAAATCTATGAAGGCGGTACTGAAGCGAGAATCGGGCGTAATGCATTCGGCCTCCAGCCTGCTCTTTCCTTCCTAGTGGAAAGCAGGGGGATAGACATCGGACGCGAAAATTTTGCAAGAAGAGTCGCGGCTCAGGTTGCTACGCATGAGACGATCATCGACACGACAGTGAAGCATGCAGCCGAGATCAAGCGCCTTGTCGCCAAAGAAAAATTAAAGCTGATAAAAAATGGTGCAAAAGTGAGCGATAAAGACCAAGTGATCATCAACAGTGAGTTTGCAGGGCCGTATAAAGAAACGCTGAAAGTCGCTGATATCGCTTCAGGACAAGCAGTTGACGTTCCTGTCCAATATTACAGCGCTTCGGAAGCCGTCCCTGTGCTGTCAAGAACACGTCCGACCGCTTACCTTGTCCTTCCGGGCCATCAAGATATTGAGCAGAAGCTGAAGGATCAGGGATTAAAAAGCGTGACACTTCCTTTCAAACAAAAGCTCACCGCTGAAGCGTATGAGGTTTTATCGAAAGAAACATCGGGAGAATCTGAGGGCCGGCCTGTGATCAAGGTGGAAACGAAGCTTAAAAAACAGAAAAAAGAGTTTCCAAAAGGAACAAAAATCTATTTTACAGCACAGCCGCAAAGCAATCTGCTGTCGATTGCGCTTGAGCCGGAATCGGTTGACAGTTATGTAAGCACGGGTTACATCCCTTCTCAAACAGGCAAACAGCTGCCGGTTTACCGCTTCATGCTGAACACCAAAACGCTTAACATTAAGGAATAATCATCAGGCATCCGTCTTTGACGGATGCTTTTTAGCGGTTTTTTGTCTTTTCATACATAATGGTTTTAAACTGAGATTGAAACCTATACAATAAATATCAGTCTGAAATCTGGAAGGAGAGAATCCGGTTGGAATCATATGAAGAATTATGGAGGGAAGCCAAGACCTTCATCGAGCTCTGCTACGGGGAACTGTCGAAGTCCGAAGAAGAAACAAGGATGCGCTTACATAAAATAGACGAAGAAATCAGAGAAACCGGAAGCTATACACATACATTAGAAGAAATCGAACATGGCGCGAAAATGGCGTGGAGAAACAGCAGCCGCTGCATCGGCCGGCTGTTTTGGCACTCTCTTACTGTCATCGATCAAAGAGGCGTTCAAACCGAGGCAGAGGTGCGGGATGCGCTTTTTCACCATATAGAGCTTGCGACAAACGGAGGGAAAATCAGACCGTTCATTACGATTTTTCCCCCGGAACAAAGCGGGCAAAAAAAAGTGTCCATTTGGAACCATCAGCTGATCAGGTATGCGGGGTATGAAACGGAGCAAGGTGTCATCGGCGATCCGGCATCATTGGAACTGACAAAAGCGTGTGAAGCGCTCGGCTGGAAAGGCGAAGGTACGCCTTTTGACGTTTTGCCGCTTGTTTTTCAAATAGATGGCCATCCCCCTGTGTGGTATGAGCTGCCTCGTGAAATCGTCAAAGAGGTCAGGATTGAACATCCGGAGATTGAAGGCTTTAAAAGTCTGGGGCTGAAGTGGTACGGTGTGCCGATTATAGCCGATATGAAGCTGGAGGTCGGAGGAATTCATTATAATGCCGCCCCGTTTAACGGCTGGTATATGGGAACGGAAATCGGAGCGCGCAACCTCGCGGATACAGACCGCTATAATGTACTCGAAAAAGTGGCAGCCATTATGGGACTTGATACGGAACGGAATACTTCGCTGTGGAAAGACAAGGCGCTTGTTGAATTAAATACGGCGGTGCTTCACTCTTATAAAAATGCCGGCGTCAGCATTGTTGACCATCATACCGCGGCAAGCCAATTCAAGCGGTTCGAGGAGCAGGAAGCTGAAGCGGGAAGGGAGCTTTCAGCAAGCTGGACATGGCTGATTCCGCCGTTATCTCCGGCAGCGACCCATATCTTTCACAGCTATTATGAAAATAAAACGCTTAAACCGAATTACTTTTATCAGGAAAAGCCTTATTCGAACGATTGAGAGGACGAATAGACAATGAGAAAAATCTACTTGCTATGCAGCGTATTCGCTGTATGTTTAACGATGCTTACATATACAGAAACAGAAGCAAAAGCGGCCAAAATCGTACTCGGCTATACAACAGGGGAAGCAGCTTCCTATCAATCGCTGACGGCATACCATCACTATATCAATGCCGCAGCTCTCGACACCTACGCGTTTAATCAAAAAGGAGATATCATCGGAGACACTCCGAAAAAACAATTATCGTTTGCAAAGAAGAAACGCCTCAAGACGTGGGCGGTCATTTCAAACTACAACGAATCCATTCACGATTTTGACGGAAATCTGGCATCAACGGTCATGTCCGACAAAACGGCACGGCAGCACTTTACAGAACAGCTTATTACGCTTGCGAAGAAGCAGTCGTTTACCGGAATTAATATTGATTTTGAAGCTGTAAAGCCGAACGAGAGAGCTAAATACTCAAGCTTCATCCGTCATGTCGCAGCCGCTTTGAAAAAACACAAGATCAAAACGATGGTTTCGGTACCGGCGAAGAGTGCAGATGACCGAAAAGATGGTTGGAGCTGGCCGTATGATTATGCGGAAATCGGAAAATCAGCTGACTATGTTCAAGTCATGACTTACGATGAACACGGGATCTGGAGCGAGCCGGGCTCTGTTGCCGGAATGAACTGGGTCAAAAGCTCATTAGCATATGCGGTGAAAACGATCAAAGCCGAAAAAGTCATTATGGGCATCCCCTCATACGGGAATGATTGGGATTTAACATCCCGAAAGAACAGCAAATTGAAGCAGTGGAACGACGTGAAGGCGCTTAAGAAAAAAGTGAAGGCTAAGCCTGTATATGATAAAAGATCGGGGTCGATGAGATTTTCTTATACAGATCAACACAAACACCGCCATGTCGTTTGGTATGAAGATGAAAAAACGATTGCGGCGAAAAGCCGCCTGGCCATGCGATATAAAATCGCAGGAGTTTCCGTCTACTCGATGGGACATGAATCGGCCTCTTTTTGGCAGGCGGTGCGGAAGGGAATAAAATAAAGGCTCCAATTCGGAGCCTTCTTTTTCATTTATTCTCATGTCAGCTTTTCATATTGATTTCTTTCCGGTACAGGACATAAGAATAAATATAGGGCGCGAAAACCGTTGCCAAAATAACCGGAAGCATGATTTCTGGGCTGATAGATAACAATCCGTCCGCAATGATCAGCAGTCCTGCTAAAGTAAATACTTTCGCCGCAAATCTGTGGGTTTTTTTCCAGATTGAATCGCTGCTCAATGTCCAAGGGTTTTTGATCCCGAAAAAAAAGTTTGAGCGGACTCTCGGGAGGTAATTGCCTATGACAATGAGTAGAGCGCCTACTAGAACCGGTACAATGCTGCCAGCGGGCAGATCATACCCGAGCCCTGTCATGATTACAAGCACGTTGATCAGGGAAAATAGAATCAGCATGGCATTGATGAGAAGGTAATAAGTCTTTGAAAAAAGCTGATAGTTTTTTCTGCGCGGATCGATTTTTGGCGTTAAGAACATCAACACATACACAAAAACGAGCAGCCCGGTCATGATAAGCATTGCTTCCATTTTTGAAGCATAACTGTCGACTTCTCCCGAAAATGACCAATGAATTGGAACTTGATCGGAAATGTGCGGATAAGCGATGGCCCACATGATTAGATTTATGGCGATTATAGCGAGTGAAAAGATGTGTTTTCTCATTTGGCATCCCCTTTATCTTTGCCGGCTTGCTCAGTAAAACTGAAAGCCCAGCCGATGATTTCTTGAAATATTGTGGTGTTCAGCGAGTAAATGATGTATTGGCCTTTTTTTTCATCTTGAATTAATTCAGCCTGTTTTAAAATTTTTAAATGCTGAGATATACTTGGTTTAGACATTTGAAACTGGTCAGATATTTCACCGGCGGTCATATCCCGATCCTTCAGCAGATTTAAAATTTTTCTTCTCGTCGGGTCAGCTAGAGCCTTAAAGGTTTGGTTCATATTCAGCATCCTTGGAATTAAGTATTTAGCTATTTAACTAAATACTAAAATAAAAGAGGAATTTAGTCAAGATTCGTTTGAAAAATCCGCCATCTCCGGCGGATTTTTCAATAACTGATATTAAACTTGTGGAATCCGTCAATCTCTTTTGTTTCTTCGACATTCACGTCCGTTACTTTTGAGAAGGGACTTCCTTTTTGAATCGCTTTTAAAAATGGCTTCAGGCTTTCCTCGGGTCCTTCGGCGCGGATTTCAACTGTGCCGTTGTCGCGGTTCCGGACCCAGCCGGTCAATTTGTGCTTATCTGCTTCCATTTGAACAAAATAGCGAAATCCCACGCCCTGAACGCGTCCGTCTACAATGATTCTGTATTGAAGCATCGAGAACACTCCTTTTCTTTTATGCTACCACATTTCTCATTTTGAGATCATGGGATAGACATGTTTCGGATAAATCGTTAAAATATGAAAATAAAGGAAGGGCGTGAGGTTTTGGAGCATCAGGAGTATGAAATTTTATCTATTCATGTAGGCCGTCCGCACACATACGAATTCGACGGAAAACAGGTGGAAACGGCAATCGTGAAGGAGCCTGTCGGCGGACCCGTATATTTGAGCCGTACGAATTTTGAAGGGGACGGGCAGGCGGATCTGATTCACCACGGAGGAGTGGATAAAGCGGTTTGCGTCTATCCGGCGGACCACTACATGTATTGGGAAAGCGTCTTGAAGCGGAAGCTGCCGGAGGCGGCATTTGGAGAAAACGTGACGGTTAAAGGGCTCACCGAAAAAGATGTGTGCATCGGTGATATCTTCAAGCTAGGGGAGGCTCTTGTTCAAGTCAGCCAGCCGCGCCAGCCTTGTTTCAAGCTTGCCAAACGGCTGAATCAAAAAGATATGGTATTACAGGTGAGGGACACCGGATTCAGCGGATTTTATTTCAGGGTTCTCGAAGAAGGAATCGTTGCGCCCGATTCCGGGCTGCAGCTCGTTTCAAGAGATGCGCATGAAGCCACAGTTTCGTACGCCAACCATTTGATGTACCATGACAGGGGCAATCACCCCGCCATTCGGAAGATCCTTGAGGTTGAAGCGCTGTCGGAAAGCTGGAGAAGCTCATTTTTAAAGCAGTTGAGCGCATAAAAACAAGCCGTGTCCGAAGAGGAGCACGGCTTTAACATGTTTATTTTTTGGCGCTTTCAAGCAGGTTGGCCAAAAAGTGTTTTTTATAGCTTTGAAGCTTTCTTCCTTCATACTTCGTCATTCCCAGCTTTTTCAGTTCTTCTACATACCAGCCTTTGCTTCCGTAATGCATGGCAGAAAACTCCCTTCTATAATTCGATGCAATTGGCATTCTAACATCTATAGAAAAACACTGAAAAGGGATAGGCGGCAATTTTCAAAAACTGAGTCTTTCGTCGTAGTTTGGAAGTTTGAGGAAGGCTTCAGCCGTGTGTCAAACTGGTGACGATCATCACAATGATCGAGATGCTGAGGACGATTCCGATATATTTTAAGAAGCCGTTCTTTTTTTTATGAGCATATACGATTAACAGGATGCTCTCGATGAAAAAGATCAGCCCGATGATGGCAAACAGCATGCGGTAAAGCTCCTTTCGGCACAGTTTGTCTTTTATTTTAGCATAAAAGCCCGGACTTCTATGAGCCGGGCTTTTTCACGTAATCAGTCAAGCTGTGTTAAAATGATCGGTTCGTTTTTCGTAATGACGATTGTATGCTCGATCTGTGCCACAAAGCTGCCGTCAGGCGTTTTGAATGTCCAGCCGTCTCCGGCTTCGATGGTATGCTCGGCTTTTGTGGAAACAAACGGCTCAAGGGCGATGACGGTTCCGTTTTTAAAGAGCGCATTATCAAACGGGTCATAGTAATTTAAGATATGGTTGGGCGCTTCATGGAGGTTCTTTCCAATCCCGTGTCCCGTCAGGTTTTTAATGACGGTAAATCCGTTTGCTTTTGCTTCATTGTATACGGCTCTGCCGATTTGGTTTTGTTTCTTGCCGGCGCGCGCCTGCAAAAGTCCCTTTTGAAATGCGCTTTCCGCGCTTTGGCAAAGCTTGTGCAGCGTTTCATCGCCTTTTCCGAGTACAAATGAAATGCCAGTATCAGAATAGTAGCCGCCAAATTCAGCGGAGATGTCGATGTTGATCAAATCCCCTTCTTTTAAAATCGTGGATTCGCTTGGGATGCCGTGGGCGACTTCATCGTTCACACTGATGCACGTCGTTCCTGGGAAATCGTATTCTTTTTCCGGAGCCGATGCGGCGCCATGAGCCTCAAGCACTTCTTTACCGATGAGGTCCAGCTCTTTTGTGCTCATGCCGGGTGCTGCTTTTGCCTTCATTTCCTCCCTGGCTAAAGCGACGATTCTGCCTATTTTCTTGAGCCCTTCCAGCTCTTGGTCATTTGTTACAATCACAATTCATTCCCGCTTTCTTTTTTTATATTCCATTTCAAGCTTACCATATCTGCTTGCGAAAAAGGAACAGCGCGGCTTCAAGACAAAAAAAGCACCCGCTTATAAATAAGCGGGTGCTGTCTGTTTATTGTCCGGAATCTGATTTCGTAGTTTGCGCCGCATCAGATTCTGATGTTTTCGGATTGTGGTTGGTGTAGTCGTAGTCGCTCGGGTTGATCGCTTTAAAGCCTTTCGGTTTATAAAAGCGCAGCAAATCTCCGTCGACGATTTTATCCGACATTTCGAGTTCTTTTTTCACGGACTCATCGATGTTCGGATCGATGTCTTTTTCGTTCAGAAGCTCTCCTGTTTTCGTGTTGTAGTAGTTTCCGTTCGTTTTCGTATATTCCGGAGAAACGAAATCGCCGTTGCGGAACGGAATAATTTCACGGTGTTCCGGTGACAGAAGGTCTGAACCGCTCATCAGGTAATCTTTCGTATTCACGCCCATCAAATGAAGCAGGGTAGGGGCTACATCGACTTCGCCGCCGTATTTATTGGATTTGATTCCCTTGACCCCAGGCGCGTGGATGAACAGCGGAACCCTTTGCAATTGGGCATTTTCATATGGTGTGATGTCTTTGCCCAATACTTTGGCCATCGCTTTGTTGTGATTTTCCGAAATACCGTAGTGGTCTCCGTACATGACGACAATCGTATTATCATACAGTCCGGATTTTTTCAGATCGTTGAAAAATTGTTCAATGGCCTGATCCATGTAGTTGGCCGACTGGAAATAATGGTCAACGACGCTGTCGCCGGTATCGCCGGCAGGGAAGTCTGTATCGCCTTCATCCATCTCGAACGGAAAATGGTTCGAAAGGGTGATAAACTTCGTATAGAACGGCTGTTTCAAGCTTTTCAACAGCGGCATTGATTCTTCAAAGAACGGTTTATCTTTTAATCCGTAGTTTTTCGTTTTATCTTCGCTCATATCGTAATACGTAGCGTCAAAGAATTTGTCATAACCGATGGCTTTATACATTTCATTGCGGTTCCAGAACGTTTTGTAGTTGCCGTGGAATGCCGCTGATGTATAGCCTTGAGACTTCAAAATGGCCGGAGCCGACTGCAGCGTGTTTTGCGCTTTATTAATGAACACTGACCCTTGTGATAAAGGATACAGCGAGTTGTCCATCATAAATTCCGCGTCAGACGTTTTACCTTGTCCTGTTTGGTGGAAAAAGTTATCAAAATAAAACGTTTCATTGTCATGCGCCAGTGAATTTAAGAACGGCGTGACTTCCTTGCCGTCGATCTTATAGTCGATCGCGAACGTCTGAAGTGATTCCAGTGAAATGTAAACCACGTTCATGCCTTTCGCTTTTCCGAAGTATTCGGCATTCGGCTTATCATGATTGGCTTTAATATAGTTCTCTACTTCCGTCACGTCGCTGGAGCTTGCCAGTGCGCGCTGGCTGTTTGACTTGATATTCTGCACCGCATCATAGATTGTGAAGTTGTAGGTCCCCAAATATTTCACAAGGTAGTTGCGGTCAAAAGAACGGGTCAGAAGCTCCGGACGATCAATCTCGGCAACGGCCAGGTTGACGAGGAAGACAAGGATGCTTGCTCCCATCACAATTTTAAACGGGCGCTTCGTTGTTGTTTCAGAAGGTCTGTTATAGAAAACAGCCAGCCCGATTAAAATAAAGGTATCGATGAAATACAAAACATCAAGCGGGTGCATGAGCGAGAAGATGCTGTCCCCGAGCTGCCCCCCGTTTGTTTTTGCCTGCATGATCGTAGGCAGCGTGATAAAGTCGCTGAAAAATCTGTAGTATACGACGTTTGCATATAGCAAAAAAGACATTAAAAAATGAATCACTATAATCGCTGTCTGCTGTATTTTTTTCTTGAACAAGAGTCCTAATCCAAGAAAGAACAAGCTTGAGCTAATCGGATTCACAAAAAGCAAAATCTGTTGTACTGTGTTGGTTATTCCTAAATTAAATTCAATTACATACGCAGCATAAGTTTTCAGCCATAGCAATATGGCGGCTATCAGGAAGAAGGCAAGACCTCTTTCCTTAATAAATCTTTTCAATTGTTACACTCCTTTTTTCCGGATCAGTAAAAAACCATCGGAACGAAAGAAAAAAACGAATGTATAAAATATACCATGAAATACCGATTTAGAAAAGCGGAAATCAACCTTGTGAAAAGAAGCGCAAAACCCCTGGTAAATCAGGGTTTTACAGTTTTCTGAAAAACATTTGGGAATATTTTACGCTTGTCTTGCATTGGCGGGAACGCATCTTTATGGCAGACTGTTGTTAGTATATGAACGAAAGGGGAGGATGTAGACCATGGATTTTTCGAGCATTGTTTCAGAAGATAAGATTAAGCGGGCCATTAAGGACGGCGAATTCGAAGGGCTTCCGGGAATGGGGAAACCCTTGAAAAAAGACGATGCCGCCCATGTTCCAGAGCATCTCCGCATGGCTTACCGGGTGATGAAAAACGCCGGAATGACGGGGGATGAAGGGGCTTTGAAGAAAGAGCTGATGACAATTGACGACTTAATCGCAAAGTGCGCGGATGAAGACGAGCGCGATCGTTTAATTGAGAGAAAAACAGAAACGCGGCTCAGGCTCGACAGGCTCGCCGATAAAAAAGGCATGTTTTCCAAACCTGCCTCAGCGTTTTATAAAGAAAAAGTGTACCGAAGGCTCAGCGGGAAATAAAAAAGCGCTGAGCAGGTTTATTTCTGTCCTATAGTGGTATTGACCCATAAACGAATAAAAGGGTGATAGGATGGAACGATTGTTGAACTGGGTTGAATACATATCAGATTGGCTTTGGGGGCCGCCGCTCATCATACTGCTGACAGGAACGGGAGTCTATTTAACGATCCTGCTGAAATTTTTTCAATTTCGCTATCCTCTCTATATCTTTAAGCAGACGATCGGAAGCGTCGGCAAAAAGCCGAAAGGAGAAGGGACGGTTACACCGTTGCAAGCTTTGACATCGGCTCTCAGCTCAACAGTCGGCGCCGCCAATATCGTCGGTGTGCCTGCGGCGATCATGTTCGGCGGTCCGGGAGCCGTGTTTTGGATGTGGCTGGTCGCACTGTTTGCCATGGCGATCAAGTTTTCGGAAAGCGTCCTCGCCGTCCACTACAGAGAAAAAAACGAAGAAGGTGAATATGTCGGGGGGCCGATGTATTACATTACAAAAGGACTCTCTATGAAATGGCTCGGTGTTTTTTTTTCGGTCGCGCTGATGATCGAGCTCGTTCCGAGCATCATGGTGCAGGGAAATTCGGTTTCCGCATCATTAGCTGAGTCGTTTTCATTCAATCGTTTATACACCGGAATCGGGATTGCTTTTTTGATCGGTTTAGTGGTGATCGGAGGGATTAAACGGATTGGAAAAGTGACAGAGCTTGCGGTTCCGCTTATGGCAGGGGCGTACATCGGGGCCGGTTTCCTGATTGTCGTCATGAACCTTTCTTCTGTACCCGCATTTTTCTCTCTCATCTTTTCGAATGCGTTTACATCTTCTTCGGCATTCGGCGGCTTTGCAGGTGCGGCGGTTGCTGAAACCGTTCGCTGGGGATTTGCACGTGGACTTTATTCCAACGAAGCCGGGATGGGGACGGCGCCGATTGCGCATGCGGCGGCGATGACCGACCACCCTGTGAGACAGGGATTCTGGGCGGTGATCGGCATTGTGGTCGATACGCTGCTGATATGCACGACCACAGCCTTCGTTGTGCTCGCATCAGGCATTTGGACCGCTGAAAATGCTGCGAGCAATCCAGGGGCACTGGCGGCAGCCGCATTCCGCAGCTATTTCGGCCCTGTGGGCGGATACTTCGTCTCCGTCTCGCTCGTTTTCTTTGTCTTATCAACGATCACAGTGGTCATTTTTTACGGAGTAAAACAAGCTGAATTTCTGTTCGGACGGCTCGCGGGGCATATGATTAAATTCGTCTATCTGGCCGCCGTCATCATCGGGGCTGCCGGAGGAGCAAAGGCAATATGGGGATTCCTTGATCTTGCGCTCGTTTTCATTCTTATTCCGAATATTTTGGCGGTGCTGCTCTTGAGCAAAAAAGTAAGGTCTTTATATGATGAGTTTTTTACATCAGAAAAGTATTATTTGAAAGACATCGGTCAGCAGGACGGCGCTGATGAACGTGATGAAAAAGTGAACAATTTATGATCTCAGCCGGTTGTTCCCGGCGTATAAATCGGAGGAAGCCTTGCTGTCCTTCGTTTTATGAAGGGAACGGCCGGGCTTTTTTTATTTTTGAAAGCGCTATAAAAATATGTTGACTACTTGTATATACAGGAATACAATATAGATATAACATGTATATACAAGTTATAAGAGGAGAAGGAGGGATTGGAATGACTGATTTAAATCAATCAGCGCGACGGATTGTCGATGCTGTCGGCGGTGCGGACAACATTGCAGCGGTAACCCATTGTGTGACGCGTCTGCGATTTGCACTGCTCGATGAAAGCAAAGTCAATCAAGAGGTGCTGGAGCAAATAGATGTTGTCAAAGGATCGTTTTCAACGAACGGCCAATTCCAAGTGGTGATCGGCCAAGGAACGGTCAACAATGTATACGCGGAGCTGGTGAAGGCCACAGGAATCGGCGAATCGTCAAAAGATGACGTCAAGAAAGCCTCAGAGAAAAATATGAATCCTTTACAGCGTGCTGTGAAAACGCTTGCAGATATTTTTATTCCAATTTTGCCGGCGATTGTCACCGCCGGGCTGTTGAT
This sequence comes from Bacillus sp. PK6-026, assembly GCF_054161455.1. Lineage (NCBI taxonomy): Bacteria > Bacillati > Bacillota > Bacilli > Caryophanales > Bacillaceae > Bacillus > Bacillus sp. PK6-026. The sequence goes on from NZ_CP096418.1 coordinate 834,932, forward strand.
GGGAATCAACAATATCCTGACGGCTCAAGACATTTTCTTCAGCGGAAAATCGATCGTTGAAGTCTATCCGCAATGGGCGGATCTCGCCAATATGATTAACTTGATTGCGGGAACGGCTTTCGCATTTCTACCGGCATTAATCGGCTGGTCGGCCGTCAAGCGGTTTGGCGGAAATCCGCTGCTCGGCATCGTGCTGGGCGTCATGCTTGTGCATCCTGATTTGTTAAACGCTTGGGGATACGGGGCTGCCGAGCAAAGCGGAGAGATTCCTGTCTGGAATTTATTCGGTCTGGAAGTGCAGAAGGTCGGCTATCAGGGGCAGGTGCTTCCCATTTTGCTCGCATCTTATTTGCTTGCAAAAATTGAGCGCTTTTTGACAAAGCGGACGCCTGAGAGCATTCAGCTCCTTGTCGTGGCGCCGATTACGCTGCTTGTCACAGGTTTTGCTTCATTTATTGTCATTGGACCGATTACATTTGCCATCGGAAATGTCTTAACATCAGGCCTTATTGCTGTCTTTGAACAATTTGCCGTACTGGGCGGACTGTTATACGGCGGACTTTACGCCGCTCTCGTCATTACCGGAATGCATCATACATTCCTTGCCGTTGACCTTCAACTGATCGGATCAAAGCTCGGCGGAACATTTTTATGGCCGATGCTGGCGCTGTCCAATATCGCACAAGGTTCAGCCGCGCTTGCGATGATGTTTATTGTCAAAGATGAGAAGCAGAAAGGTCTGTCCTTGACATCCGGCATTTCAGCTTATCTCGGAATTACCGAACCGGCGCTGTTCGGGGTGAATCTCAGATACAGATTTCCGTTCGTGATCGCGATGATCAGCTCGGGGATTGCCGGAATGTTCATTTCCTCGCAAGGGGTTTTGGCAAGCTCTGTCGGCGTCGGCGGTGTACCCGGAATTTTCTCTATCATGAGCCAATACTGGGGAGCGTTTGCAGTCGGGATGGCGATCGTGCTGATCGCGCCGTTCGCCGGAACATACCTCTATGCAAAATTAAAAATGAAATAAGAGAGGGAGAGGGGCGCGCATATTTGTCAGCCCTTTTCCCATTTCATAAAGAAGAAAACGGTGGTGTTGAAAATGGAAACGAAAGAAAATCCATGGTGGAAAAAAGCAGTCGTCTATCAGATTTATCCGAAAAGCTTTAAAGATACAACAGGTAACGGTGTCGGCGACATTCGCGGCATCATCGAAAAGCTCGACTACATCAAGGAGCTCGCCTGTGATGTCATTTGGCTGACGCCGATTTATCAATCGCCGCAAAATGACAACGGCTATGACATCAGCGACTATTACAACATTCATGAAGAATATGGAACAATGGCCGACTTTGAAGAGCTTCTAGAAGAGGCTCACAAACGCGGCATAAAGGTGATCATGGATCTTGTCGTCAACCATACATCAACAGAGCACAGATGGTTTAAAGAAGCAGCGTCCGGAAAAGAAAATCCGTATCGCGACTTTTATATTTGGAAGGACATGAAGCCGGACGGTGCCCCGCCGACAAACTGGGAATCGAAGTTCGGCGGTTCGGCGTGGGAGTTTCATGAAGAGACCGGACAGTATTATCTCCATCTCTATGATGTTACACAGGCGGATTTGAATTGGGAGAACGATGAAGTCAGAAAAAAAGTGTACGAGATGATGCATTTCTGGTTTGAAAAAGGAATCGACGGCTTCAGACTTGATGTCATCAATGTCATCTCAAAAGACCAGCGTTTCCCTGATGATGACGAGGGGGACGGGCGCAGATTTTATACGGACGGGCCGAGGGTTCACGAGTTTTTGAATGAAATGAACAGGGAGGTCTTTTCAAAATACGACAGCATGACGGTCGGGGAAATGTCATCGACGACAATCGCAGATTGCATCCGGTATACAAACCCTGAAAGCCGGGAGCTCGATATGGTGTTTAACTTTCACCATTTAAAGGCCGACTATCCAAACGGGGAAAAATGGGCGCTGGCGGATTTTGATTTTCTAAAGCTGAAGAAGATTCTTTCTGAATGGCAGACTGAGATGCATAAAGGAGGCGGGTGGAACGCATTGTTCTGGTGCAACCACGACCAGCCGCGGATCGTCTCACGCTACGGAGACGACGGAAAATACCGCATAAAATCTGCGAAAATGCTGGCAACCGCGATTCATATGCTTCAGGGAACGCCATACATTTACCAGGGAGAAGAGCTCGGAATGACCAACCCGAAATTCGATGACATCTCTCTTTATCGGGATGTCGAATCTCTCAATATGTACCGTCTGCTGAAAGAAGCAGGAAAGCCGGAAGTCGAAATCATCGAAATCCTGAAAGCGAAGTCCCGTGATAATTCAAGGACGCCGGTGCAGTGGAACGGAGAAAAAAATGCCGGGTTTACGACGGGGACACCGTGGATTCCGGTGCCTGCCAACTACAAAGAAATCAACGCAGAAAAAGCGCTCAGCGATCCTGACTCGATTTTCTACCATTATAAAAAGCTGAATAAGCTCCGCAAGGAATTCGATATCATCACAACCGGAGATTATCAGCTGATTCTGGAAGACGATCAAGCACTTTATGCGTATTTGAGAAACGGAGCGGATGAAAAACTGCTGGTGATCAATAATTTTTACGAGAAAGAGACCGAGTTTCAGCTCCCTGATGATATTGATATTGACGGCTATGATGCCAAGGTTCTCATTTCCAATGACACCGATCTTCCCGAGTCATTTACACGCTTTAAAGTGAAACCGTATCAATCGATTGTTTATCATCTCGCCAAACCATGCTAAACTAAGCGTGGTGGTAAAAAAATGAAGATCAACAAGTATATGATGATTTACAAACAAATTGCAGAACAAATCGATCAAAGCATACTGAATGCCGGAGATATCCTGCCGTCTGAAAACGACCTTGCCGAACAGCACGACACCTCGAGGGAAACGGTTCGGAAAGCGCTGAATGTGCTTGCCCAGAACGGATATATTCAAAAGATCAAAGGAAAAGGGTCAGTCGTGCTGCACAGGGAGAAAATGCAGTTCCCGGTTTCCGGTTTGGTCAGCTTTAAGGAACTTTCAGAAACGCTTGGCAAAGAGACAAGCACGACGGTCCACGAGTTCGGCTTGACGCATCCGGATGCATATATTCAAAAGCAGCTTCGCACTTCTGGAGATGAAGAGGTATGGCGGGTCGTCAGATCGCGGAATATTAACGGAGAGCGCATCATCCTGGATAAAGACTATTTTATCCGCAAGCATGTGCCGCTCTTGACGAAAGAAATATGCGAGGACTCGATCTACCAATACCTTGAAGGTGAATGCGGGCTCGTCATCAGCTATGCCCATAAGGAAATTGTGGTCGAGCCATGTACGGCTGAGGATCAAGAATATTTGGATTTGAACGGATACGAACACATTGTGGTTGTGAAGAATTTTGTTTTCCTTGATGATACAACCTTGTTTCAATATACGGAAAGCAGACACCGCTTGGATAAATTCCGTTTTGTCGATTTTGCAAGAAGAGAAAAGTAGCACGGTGCGCCTGACGGCGGCCGTGTTTTTTTATGCAGCCGTTTCTCATCACGTCCGCATTGAATATGCTACAGCAGGTGTAAATGAGAAATGGAGGATGTATCAATGATTCATGAAACCGTAAAGATCGGAAAGAACGTAGTATTGGGAGAGCAGGCTGTCATTGAAGAAAATGTGGTCATCGGGGACAACGTAACAATCGGTCATCATGCCATTATTAAAAAGGATACTCAGATCGGCAGCGGGGTGAAAATCGGCGATTTGGCCGTCCTTGGCAAAGCGGCTTCTTCAAATAAAAAAATGGCCCGCCAGCCGAAGCAGGCGGGAGCGCCTTTGCGGATAGAAGATGATGCCGTAGTCGGTGCGAGTGCTGTTATATACCGGGACGTGCTGTTGGAAAAAGGCGTTTTTGTGGGAGACATGGCGAGCATTCGCGAAAATGTTGCGATCGGAAGAGAAAGCATTATAGGACGCAACGCGATGGTTGAAAACAATACTAAAATTGGAAAGAGAGTGACGATTCAAACGGGCTGTTATATCACCGCTGATATGACGATCGAAGATGAAGTGTTTATCGGTCCTTGCTGTTCCACATCAAATGATAAATATATGGGAATGGGAAACTACCCGTATCAAGGTCCAACTATTAAAAGAGGAGCGAAAATCGGAAACAACGCAACATTGCTGCCGGCGGTCGTCATCGGGGAGCATGCGGTCATCGGAGCGGGCGCCGTCATCACAAAAGATGTTCCCGCAGGCAAAACGGCTGTGGGCAATCCAGGCCGGTTGCTGAAATGACGGTTTTTCAATCTTAGCCGTGTTAAATAATGTGACTGATGGCGGAACAGCCACTTCATATATTGCTCAATTTGTTCCGGCAAGAGGGGGTGAAGGGAAAGAGTTTATAGAAACGGAACTTTATTTCAAATCAGAATATTCAATAGAAGTCTCGCAGCGGATGGTACACAAAGATTTCCATTGGCTAGTAAAATTGTTGATACAGCTCCGCAGCAGCATTAATAGAGATTTAAATCTATTCGGTTCCCTTGAAGGGAAGGGGAAAGCTAAATGGAGCTTTCCCCTTAAGTTTCATATTAAGTAAAAGGACGTTGTTGTTAAAATTAATATATTTTGCTTCTCTCAGATTTAGCTGCTATAAATGTGTTTTAATCATATGGAAAATAACGTGACCGAGCTTAGCAAGGAGACATAGTATATGTTAGCTTCATTCTCGAAAAGGGAATTGAAGCTAATCTAATGAAAGGGAGGTAAAATCCTAGATGTCGATCCAAAATTTGGTTGTAAACGGCAGCTTTGAAAACGGGGCACTTCCACCCTGGGTAGGCCAAAATGCAACCGTCACAACTCAATTTTCCCATTCAGGTTTTTGGTCGGCAAGATTACTGGGCGGGGCTGTTACTTCTTTTATTGCACAATTTGTTCCAGTAGATGCAGGAGAAGGTTTGGAATTTTTAGTTTCTCTAGCTAAAGAAGGTTTTCCTGCTCCATCGCCTCAGGTGCAAATTCAAGTGTCTTATTTTGATAGTTCATTTAATTTTCTAGGCCAAGGTCTCTTTTTAAATATCCCGTTCAACAGACTACCAATTGTTGAGAATAATACATGGCTTGAAGTCTATCAAACGACGACCCCAGCTCCAGCTGGCTCTACTATGGCTTTCATTTTGATTAATACTTTGCCGCAGGCAGGTACAGCGAATGTCATTGTAGATGATGTAGCACTATTAGATGTAGAAGGCGGAGGAACAGGTCCAACCGGCCCGACAGGTCCAACAGGTCCAACCGGCCCGACCGGAGCAACCGGCCCAACAGGTCCAACAGGCGCAACCGGAGCAACAGGCGCAACCGGAGCAACCGGCCCGACCGGAGCAACGGGAGCGACAGGCGCAACCGGAGCAACCGGCCCGACGGGAGCGACAGGAGCAACAGGCGCAACCGGTCCGACGGGAGCAACCGGCCCAACAGGCGCAACCGGAGCAACAGGCGCAACGGGAGCGACGGGAGCAACCGGAGCGACAGGCGCAACAGGTCCGACGGGAGCAACGGGAGCGACAGGCGCAACAGGTCCGACAGGAGCAACCGGAGCGACAGGCGCAACAGGTCCGACGGGAGCAACGGGAGCGACAGGCGCAACCGGTCCGACGGGAGCAACGGGAGCGACAGGAGCAACCGGAGCGACAGGCGCAACAGGTCCGACGGGAGCAACCGGAGCGACAGGCGCAACCGGCCCGACCGGAGCAACCGGAGCGACAGGCGCAACAGGTCCGACGGGAGCAACCGGAGCGACAGGCGCAACAGGTCCGACAGGAGCAACGGGAGCGACAGGCGCAACAGGTCCGACGGGAGCAACGGGAGCGACAGGAGCAACCGGCCCAACGGGAGCAACGGGAGCGACAGGCGCAACCGGAGCGACAGGCGCAACAGGTCCGACGGGAGCAACGGGAGCGACAGGAGCAACCGGCCCGACAGGTGCAACGGGAGCAACCGGTCCGACGGGAGCAACGGGCCCGACAGGTCCAACGGGAGCGACAGGAGCAACGGGAGCGACAGGCCCAACAGGTCCGACGGGAGCGACAGGCGCAACCGGAGCGACAGGCGCAACAGGTCCGACGGGAGCGACAGGAGCAACCGGCCCAACGGGAGCAACGGGAGCGACAGGAGCAACCGGTCCGACGGGAGCAACCGGTCCGACGGGAGCAACCGGCCCGACAGGCGCAACGGGAGCGACAGGCGCAACGGGAGCGACAGGAGCAACCGGTCCGACAGGAGCAACAGGTCCAACAGGAGCAACGGGAGCGACAGGCGCAACAGGTCCGACGGGAGCAACTGGCCCGACAGGAGCAACCGGGGCAACCGGAGCAACGGGAGCGACAGGAGCAACCGGCCCAACGGGAGCAACGGGAGCGACAGGCGCAACAGGTCCGACGGGAGCAACCGGTCCGACGGGAGCAACCGGCCCGACAGGAGCAACGGGAGCGACAGGAGCAACCGGCCCGACAGGAGCAACAGGTCCAACCGGAGCAACGGGAGCGACAGGCCCAACAGGTCCGACGGGAGCGACAGGAGCAACCGGGGCAACCGGAGCAACGGGAGCGACAGGAGCAACTGGCCCGACAGGCCCAACCGGAGCAACGGGAGCAACCGGCCCAACGGGAGCAACCGGCCCGACGGGAGCAACAGGTCCGACGGGAGCAACCGGGGCAACCGGAGCAACGGGAGCAACCGGCCCGACGGGAGCAACAGGTCCAACCGGAGCAACTGGAGCGACAGGCGCAACCGGTCCAACAGGTCCAACCGGAGCGACAGGTCCAACAGGTCCAACCGGCCCAACAGGTCCGACGGGAGCAACAGGTCCAACCGGAGCAACGGGAGCGACAGGTCCAACTGGCCCGACAGGTCCAACTGGCCCGACAGGTCCAACTGGCCCGACGGGTCCAACTGGCCCGACAGGTCCAACTGGCCCGACAGGTCCAACCGGCCCGACGGGTCCAACTGGCCCGACAGGTCCAACAGGTCCAACCGGCGCTTAATATTTAACGACTATTAGCAAATATTTTCCGTTTGTTTTTCCGGAACTTCGCTGGAATGCTATGCGAATGATTCAGGGGGCAGTAAACCTATGGTTTACTGCCTTTTTTCTATTGCTTATTTCTAAGAATAAAAAAAACATCCCTGTCACTATTTTGTGAAAGGGATGTTTTTGATTGATTAGACTTTACGTTGGCTAAATGATTGAATGGCTGAGACTACCTGCTCCACATTGACTTGGTCATGACAGGGGAGGGTGATCGTATTTTGTTCAAGAAAAATGGAATTGGGTTTAATCTGTCTGTATTTGCGGCGGTAATAGGTAGTGCCGCTTAAGCAATAGGTGCCGAAAGTCGACTCTATATGGCAGTCGCTCAAATATTGAATCAATTCGTCGCGAACGATGTTTTTTGGAATTTTGAAAACGGCGGATTGTGTATTGTGTACAACGTTAGGTCCGATTTTTTGACTTTGGAATCCGAGGGGTTCAAGCTGTTCACTATATGCTTTCTGCTGAAGGTTTCTGCGATGAATGATGTCATCTAGTTTTTGGAGCTGTTTGATTCCAAGAGCGGCTTGGATATCAGATAATCTGTAGTTGTAGCCGAAATCCATAAAATCCAATTGGCCGTCAGAGATAGCGGCGCCATGGTTTAACTTGACTGAAAACCAATCTTTCAACTCTTCCCGGTCGGTTGTAATTGCTCCGCCTTCGCCTGTCGTAAGCAGCTTTCTGGGGTGAAAGCTGAAACAGGTGAGATCGGCAATTTTTCCAGATTTACAACCGTATTCACTGCTGCCGATCGCACACGCGGCATCATCCACGAGTGGTAAGCTATACTCTTTACATATGTGTTTAATGTTGGTGATGCCTGTCGGGTTTCCAAGAGCATCTACAAAAAGAACGGCTTTTGTCCGGGACGTGATTTGACTTTCCAGCTCTTCTGGAAGCATGTTAAATGTTTCAAGATCAACATCGGCAAAAATCGGCTTAGCACCTAAATCTTCTATTACATTGACAGTGGCGGGAAACGAAAAGTCTGAGACGATCACTTCGTCTCCGGGTTGGACGTTAAGGCTTTTAAGGCACATCGATAAAGCCGTTGTAGCCGATGTTGTTAAAAAAGCATGCTTTGCACTTACATACTGTTTAATATGATCAGCAAATGTTCTGACATAAGGGCCTTTTGTCAGCATGCCGGAGGAAAATATTTCTTTTAATTCTGCTTCCACTTCTTCAAACGTAATATACGGCTCAATCAACCTGATCATGAGCGCTCCTCATCTTTCATCCTTCGGTTTTTGATCACCTTTGCCGGCACGCCTACCGCTATGCTGTACGGGGGAATATGACGATTGACGACGGCATTTGCTCCGATTTTGGAGTGGGCGCCTATCGTAACGCCTGCTAAAATAGACGCACCGATCCCGATGTTGCAGTTTTCTTCAATATGAATGGGAGCAAATGTAAGCGGCGAAAACAAAATGGTACTATCGGGTATATCAGGATCGGTATGGTAGGCGGCGTGTATCCGGACATTCGGACCAATTCCCGCAAATTTTCCGATTGTAACCCCGCCGGCACCGTGTATAAAACATTGCTGACCGATCCAGCTGTTTGAGCCGATGATCAGGTCATGCTTATAATAGCCTTTTAAAATCGTGTCATGGCCGATATAAACGTTATCTCCGATATAGATATTTTCCGGATGAAAAATGCGGACTCCGTCTTCAATAACGACATTTTCGCCGCACCCTCCAAGCTGGGAAAGGGTAAATTCACCTTTTCCTTCGCTTTTCCATTGTTTCAACAAAAGCGCCTCCTTTCTTATTGATCCAAATTTTTTCGAATGCTTTCAGCTGTTCTTGTGATCCCTTCTTCCAGATCTACTTTTGCGTTAAAACCGAGCATTTCTTTTGCTTTATTGACCTGAGGGATGCGAAGTTCAATATCGGCTTCTTTTTTCTCTCTAAAGAAGATTTGCGATTTTGATCCAAGAACTCTGATAATCGTGCTTGCCAATCCGTATACAGTGATCACAGTCCGTTCATTGCCGATGTTGAAAGACTCCCCAATGGCTTCTTTCATCGTCAAACAGCGCAATATTCCGTCGATCATGTCATCTACGTAACACCAGGCCCGGATTTGCGTTCCGTCGCCGTGAATATAAATCGGCTCATCTAACAGAGCTCTGTGAACCATCGTTTTGATGGCGCCTTCCCCGACTTGTTCCGGTCCATAAACATTAAAAGGGCGGACGGTGACGGTCGGGAGCCCCAATTCTTTAAAATAGGCATATGCCATATGTTCCTCGGCGAGTTTGCTGACAGCATATGTCCAGCGAGCTTCTCCCACCGCTCCTAAAACAGTATGACTGGTCTCTCGCGCCCTGAAAGCGATTTGGCCGAACACTTCACTCGTACTGAAACAGACGACCCTTTTGCATTCGGTTAAACCTGCAGCCGCTTCAAGCAGATTGGCTGAACCGATCATGTTGACCTGCATCGTTTTAACGGGATTTTGAATGACCGTGTCAATCCCTGCGATGCCGGCGGCGTGGACAATGTGGCTGGCCCCTTGGATCGCCTTTTTAAGCGTGTTCACATCCAAAATGTCTCCCTGCACCACTTTCAAGTGAGGATGGTCCCGGTAAGGTTTATACCGGAGGGAGTCTCTTGAAAAATTGTCGTATACGGTTACGCTGTTGCGCTCTATCAGCTTTCCTATTAAAGAGGATCCGATAAAGCCTGCTCCGCCAGTTATGAAAATATGCTGGCCGGATAACTCTGTCATATCGCTCATCAATTGTTCACCTGCTTGTTTCGTTTTTTTGAATTACAAATCCCGCGACGCGAAAGGTGTTCAACATCATCCCGAAAGTAGCGCCTGATAAACAGCCAGCGTTTTTTTGCTGTTTTTCACCATATCATGATGAACTTCTGCATACTTTCTTCCTTTCTGGCCGATTTCCGGCAGCATATCCCGGTTTTTCAGCACATTTTCAAACACTTCTGTAATGTTGTCGGGATTTGCTCTTATGAGAGGCAGTTCGGAAGGATAGTGCTCCTTCATAAAATCACTGACCCAACAGATAACGGGTTTCCCCATTGCCATCGATTCGACGGCAAATAATCCATAGCTGCCGATATGAAGCTGATCAATGATCAAATCCGCCTTTTGATAGATTTTCTTTGCCTGTTCATGAGAAACCCCTCGTACTAGGTGAAAATGAAAATCGTATTTTTCTTTTAAAGACTCCACCGCCTTAAGGATATGGCGGGTTCCTTTTATTCCTGGAGAGGTGGGGGCATGAACGATGAGCGGTTTTTCATTTGACCTGTAGTCGGGAATATAGCGGTCAAGCTGGATCATGGTAGGAATCATGTGGATATGCTCATAATAGTCTTTTACATACTCGTAAAGTTCCATATCGGCGACGATGCAGTGCTGGACATATTGTGAAATTCGTTTGAGGTGATATCGAATTCGCGCTTCGTTTTTCGTTTTGACAACGGCGTATGGATTTGTTTTAGCCAATGTTGAATAAAGCCTCACATCGCTGCCCCAATGATGCATGATCATTGGTTTACCCGCCTGTTTTAAAATGGGATAATCCGACATGTCCAGCGTAAAGCTTGTGCCAAAATGAAAATGGAACAAATCATAGGATGGCAAGAGATCACTGGCAAGCCTTCTCAGCTTCGCATTCATGGCGGGCGTATTGCGTTCTTTCAGCAATGACCAGGTGTAGTCGGCAGCGTAATTTAAATAATAAGGATAGTAATTTAAAGTGTGGGCAAGCGCGCCATGCTGTGAGAGCCCTTTAGCCAAGGTGTTCATTTGGTTGGCGATTTCCATTGTGCCTTGCAAAACGCGGATTTGCCCGGCCGGAGGCTCGGTTTTTTCATGAACAGGAAGATCAAGCTTTGGCCCGCTTTCGGTTTCTGCTCCATCTCCTTTTTGAAGATAGGCCGCGCTCTCTTGTTCCCTTCCGGTGCGCAGGCACACTTTTCCCATCAGCAGATTTAAAGATCTGTTATCAGGAAAAAGGTCAAGCCCCCTCCAGAGCCATAGCCAGGCGTTATGGTCATGGCCGAGATAGACAGAAAGAGAGGCTTGAAGAAAATAAAAATCGGGCTCGTTATGCGAGCCGTCGGCTTCCCACTCTTTTAAGCGCTTCATGGCTTTGTTCCAATCTTTTTGTTCCAGACAATGAATGATGTCTGACTTGAAATCTTTCATGATGACCTCCCATCGATCACGCTGCTTTCAATTTCTCCTTTTAATGGAAGAATAAAAACGCTTTGTGCGCTCTATCATACGTATAAATGAATCTATATGACTGTGTATTTGTGCGAGAGTATAAGAGAAAAACCTTCCACAGAGCGGAAGGCATTATATCAGCTGGATTTTTTTAATATTTTTCATATATCGTTCATACTGATTGTCTGAAGCGAGGCTTAATTGGAAGTATTCATCCATTTTATCCAGAAGCGGCTGAATGCATTCTTTTTTGGCGTCTTGATCTAAATGCCGGGTATATCCGTTTTGTGCGTATCTCCGGGCCATTCTCCAAAAGGTTTTTCCGATGCTGAAATATTTCAAGGACTGTCTTTGATTTTCCTCAAGCTCCTTCCATTTGATATGGGGAAAATAGACGCTTTCGTCAAATTCTTTCACAATATAGTCGATGACGTACACAAGCGATTGAATCCTTTTATGCAATTGGTAGGAAATATTGTTTTGATGGCGGCGGTAGCACAATACAGGTTTTCTTAAATAGCGGCGCTTCCAGCCGCGCTTCGTGTTGGCCAAACAATTCAGCACATCCCCTGCAAGCGGCTTTTGCGGATCAACCAGCCAAGTAAAGCCTTTTTGCTGATAATAAGATGCTTTAAACATGCCCACCATCGGGACAATGCCTGAGCCGCCCCTTTGAAAAATAGTCCTCACCAGCTCCTCATCGCCATACTCTTGATACGTCCACAGCCCCGCATTTTTTCCGTGTTGATCAACAAGCAAAAGGTCCCCGTACACATAATCTAATCCCTCTTCTCCAAAAAAGCACTGCATAAAGTCATGGAGCACCAAATTGTGCGGAAGGAAATCATCTGCGCTTAAAAGCAAAACATATTCGCCTTTTGCCTCTTGGAAGATTTCCTTAAAAGCGAGATCAGGAAGTTTTGTATTTTCGCTGTGGCATATCGTTCGAATGTGCGGATGCGTTTTTTGATAGCTGCTGATTTTTTGCATCGAGTCGTCAGTTGAGTGGTCGTCAACGATCAGAATGTCGATATTAGGGTAGAGTTGATTTAAAACGGATTGAAGGCATTCATCAATAAAATTACTGTAATTATAGTTGATGATGCCTACCGTAATCAGCGGCGGATTTGGCATAACCGTCAACTCTGACTGCTTTGCAAAGCCTGAAATCATCTCTTCAATTTTGCGCATGCTCAGGTCATATGAATAATGCTCTTCAATAAACGACCGATAATGGAGAGATGTATAATCACCGCTTGTGATCATGGCCACGAATTCATCTATTGTATTCCAAACAACTGATTCATCGTATATCGTCTTTGCGCCGTAAAAATTGTGAATCAGCGGTTTTATGCCTTTAGCCATCGCTTCCATGGCCGACATATGCTGACTTTCAAGAAGGCTCGTGCAAATCAGGTAATGCTTATCTTCCAAGTATTGATTCATATCATCCTGCCATCCGTCAAATTGGACGCTGTCAGTCAGCCGGAGTTCATCAATCATTTGCTTGAAGTACAACTGATAGCGGGCGTCCTGAAACGTCCCGGCGATGAACAGTTTGTATCTTGAGTCTTTGTCAATCAGTGCCTTGAAAGCCTGCAGCAAAAGCATCGGACCTTTTTTATAGTTGATATAGCCGACATATGCGATATGAAAGCCTTTTTGCCTTTGCTGAAAGGTGTATTCGTCTAACTTGATTCCATTTGGAACGACGGCCGTTTTCTCTTTTTTCAACGATTTAACTTGATCTAATACATATTCCCGCATGTGTTCCCCGTCAAAGATCACTTGATCCACCGCTTGCCAATATACCTTTTTAATATAAAAAGTAAATGCTTCATAGCTGTGGAGCCTGCATATTAATGTTTTGGCCGCTGCAGAAGGGACTTTGCTCCCGTGGATCAATAAATCATCGCACCATTCAAACCAGCAAATATCCGCCCATTGCATACCAGTGTCGATTTGATTCAAATCATGAACCGCGATTTTTCTGGTCCGGTAAGTTCCGGAAAGGCGCTCAACGACAGCATTCAAAAACCGGTCTAAATCCGGTTTGACGAAAAAAATGATCTTTGGACGCCTGACCATTTTTTTGAAAAGGTCTTCTTTCTCCTTCATGAGGCGATGTTGATGTTCGCTCCTGACAAACAGGAGGGCATCATCATATAATTCAGACGCTCTCTGAACCTGCTGCTTTTTTTCATAAACAAAAGCAGCGCTTATCAGTAAGCCGGGATCGAAGGGAGCGGCTTCCAGCCTCTCTTCCAGCTTCTGCGCAGCATCGTGCCATTTGTGTTGAAATATCAGTTGGGATATTTCGGTTTCTCTCCAACTAAGCCCAACAGAGTCTAGCAAATATTCCAATTCATTATCCATCTGAAACCTCCTGGTTAAACACATTTTCGCTAGTAGTATCTATATTCAAGCGAGAAAAGAAAGTTCTATGAAAAATACTTCGGAAATAGCACAGCCTGAAAAGCTAAAACAGTGACAGCGGCACAAACGCGATCAGCTGCTGGTTCATATTTTATGGGTAGATTTTAAAAAAGAGTCTCAGGGAGTGAAGGCTTTGGTTACAATCAGTCTATGTATGATTGTCAAAAATGAAGAAGAAGTATTGGCGAGATGCCTTGATACAGTGAAAGACATTGTAGATGAAATTAACATTGTGGATACGGGATCGACAGATCAAACCGTAGAGATTGCGAAGCGCTACACAGACCGCGTCTTTTTCTTTGAATGGATCGGCGATTTTGCGGCTGCCCGCAATGAATCGTTTAAACACGCCACGAAGGATTATATTCTCTATCTGGATGCGGACGATGTGTTGCTTGAGGAAGATCAGAAAAAATTAAAAGAGTTGAAGGAAACGCTTGATCCTTCCGTTGATTCCGTGTCCATGTACTATGATGCGGGAACTGATGAATTCGGAAATGTGACCTTAAGGTACCGCCGCAACCGCCTGGTGAAAAGGGAGAAAAACTTTAAATGGAAAGGCGACTGCCATCAATATTTGGAGGTATTCGGGAACATCATCAATGCCGATATCTCGGTGACGCATAAAAAAATCCGCCACTCTGTCGGACGAAACCTCAATATTTACCAAAAGAAGATCGATCGCGGCGACACGTTTACCCCGCGCGACTATTTTTACTACGGAAATGAATTAAGAGAAAACAGACACTACGAAAAAGCAATTGAAAGCTACAATAAAAACATTGAAATGAAAGAAGGATGGATTGAAGACAAAGTATACGCCTGCATCAACAAAGCCGACTGCCACCGCTTTCTCGGCGACTTGGATAATGAGCTGAGATCGCTCTTCCAGTCATTTGAATTTTCCAAAACGCCTCGTGCCGAAACATGCTCAAGAATCGGCTATAACTTTCAGCGGCGGCGGGAATACAATGCCGCTATCTACTGGTATGAGCTGGCGACAACACTGGTGCCTGATTCGAATAAATGGAGCTTCACCTATCCGGCATATTACACTTGGTACCCTCACTTGCAAATGTGTGTGTGCTACTACAATTTAGGAGACTTTGAAAAGTCGTATCAGCACAATGAAGAGGCGAGAAAATACCGTCCCGATGACAAATCCGTCCTTCATAACAAACAGCTGCTGGAAGGGAAATTAGGCATTAACAAATAAGCATGGTCAAGACTTACTGAACAAGTAGGTCTTTTTTTATGAAAAAAATCAAGCCGTGCCAAATTACCGGCAGGCATCATAACTTATTTTGGAACTTTTTGATTTTAGAGGAGGAACAGAGATGATCCCGTTAATCAATTTAAAACGCCAGTTTCAAACGGTAAAAGAAGATATTTTACAAGAGTTTGAGCATGTGTTGGACAGCGGCCAATATATATTGGGGCCGAAGGTTGAAGAGCTGGAGAAAAGAATAGCCGAAAAGCTTGGTGTAAAAGAAGCGGTCGCGGTCGCCAACGGAACGGATGCATTAGTGCTGACGCTCGAAGCTTTCGGTATCGGCAAAGGGGATGAGGTCATTACGACGCCGTTCACTTTTTTTGCGACCGCCGAAGCTGTCTCAAGGGTGGGGGCTAAGCCGGTGTTTGCTGATGTTGATCGTGAAACCTGCAACCTTGATCCGAAAAAAATAGAAGAAAAGATCACCCCTGCTACTAAAGCGATCATTCCCGTCCACATTTTCGGACAGCCGGCTGATATGGACGAGATCATGGCGATTGCCAAAAAACACGGACTGCTTGTGATTGAGGATGCCTGCCAAGCGTTCGGCGCTTCATATAAAGGGCGTCCTGTCGGCAGCATCGGGGATGCCGCCTGTTTTTCATTTTTCCCGACAAAAAACTTAGGAACGTTGGGAGACGGGGGAATGGTGACGATTTCAGATCCGGATGCGGCCCGGCAATTAAGAACACTCAGAACCCATGGCACAAGCAAAAAATACTTCCATGACAAAATCGGTTTCAACAGCCGTCTTGATGAATTACATGCCGCTGCTTTGCTCATTCTTCTTGAGAAAATCGACGGCTGGAATGAACAAAGAAGAAAAGTTGCCAGCCGCTACAGGGAAGGTTTGAAAACGGCGGAGCATCTCACACTGCCGGCTGAGAAAGAAGACCGCACACATATCTATCATCTCTATTGTATCGGCGCGAAAGACCGCGACGAATTCATTCAATCGCTGAAAGAGCAGAACATTCATTCAGGCGTGTATTATCCTTGCTGCCTTCATTTGCAAACGGTCTATTCTTCATTGCAGTACAAAAAAGGCGATTTCCCTATAGCCGAGTCCTTGTCCGAAACCCTTTTCGCGATTCCGATGGATCCTTTTCTAGCCGCTGAGGAACAAGAGCAAATTATTTCCGCGCTGCTGAAAAAAGGAGGAGGGGGAAAGTGACGGTTCATTTCGGTTTAATCGGCTGCGGCTATATGTCAAGAAAACATCTTCAAGCACTGGCCGGGTGCGGTGATGCAAAGTTGTCGGCCGTCAGTGATTTGCAGGAAGAACGGATGAAGGAGGCGGAACAATACTATGCTTCCTTCGCCGGAGATGAAAGCCGAATGACCCGTTATCAGCAGTATCAAGCGCTGCTTTCAGATTCTAAAATAGAAGCGGTCATTATTGCGGCGGTTTCGGGACTGCACGCCGAAATGGCCAAAGCTGCGCTGCAGGCAGGCAAGCACGTCATCGTCGAAAAACCGATGACCTTGTCATTACAGGATGCCGATGAGCTGATAGAACTGGCGGAACAGAACGGGCTGAAGCTCATGGTCTGCCACCAGATGCGCCACCGGCCGATCATGAAAAAACTGAAGGAAACGATTGAGAGAGGAAAACTGGGAAGGATCTACTTAGGCACAGTATCGCTTCGCTTAAACAGGTCACCCGCTTATTATGAAGCGGCAACCTGGCGGGGAAGCTGGGAAAAAGACGGCGGGATGCTGGTCAATCAAGGGATACATCTGATCGATCTGCTGCAATGGTTTTTAGGTGATGTAAAAGGCGTTTACGGAGATATACTGGGCGGTTCCGGAGCAAAAGAAACGGAAGATGTTGCTGTCGGTGTTCTGACGTTTGCCAGTCAGGCGAAAGGAGTAGTAGAAGCGAATATTGTCACACAGCCAAACAATATCGGAAGCTCTCTCTCGATTTTTGGAGAACATGGAACGATTTCATTGGAAGGCCCGGCATTAAACCGGATCAGCCGCTGGTATATCCACGGGGAGAAGGATGCTGCTGAAGAAGCGGCGCAGCTGATTGATCTCGGCGGCGAACAAACCGCCATGTACCAAAACTTTATAAGCGCCGTCAAGCGCCAAGACACACTATTGGTTGACGGCTATGAAGGGAAAAAGGCGATTGAAACGATTTTTGGAATCTACCAGTCTGTGCTGCAGAAGCAGCCGGTGCAGCTGCCTCTTTCTTCGTTTCAAACATCTGATATGAAAAATAAATAGGTTTTGATTTGGTAGATCGTCCCTTTCAAAAAAAGATTTAAAACATAGTTTATTAAAGGAATGTACAGAAGGGGCGATTTGATAAATGAGCAAACAGGAAATGCATAACGAAACGATAGCGGTCATCGGCTTGGGGTTTGTCGGTCTGCCCTTGGCCATGTTGTTGATATCAAAAGGAATTCGGGTTATCGGTGTTGATTTGGATAAAAAGAAAGTCGAGGCATTACGGAAAGGGAACAGCTATATTTCAGATATCAACGATCAAGCGGTGCAGGACGGAATAGGCACCGGTTTCTTTCGTCCTGTTTCGGACTACGGTTTAATCGGCGAAGCGGATGCCGTCATCATCTGCGTACCGACGCCGCTGAATGATGATGCGGGTCCTGATTTGACTTATGTGAAAAGAGCGGCGGAATCGATTGGAGGGCACTTGAAAAAAGGGCAGCTCGTTGTGTTGGAAAGCTCGACATATCCGGGTACGACAAGGGACATCGTCAAACCGATCCTCGAAGAAAGCGGCCTTGTATGCGGAAAGGATTTTTATTTGGCTTATTCTCCAGAACGCGTTGATCCGGGCAATCAATTCCCGATTGAAGTCGTGCCGAAGGTAGTGGGAGGCGCGACGGAGGCATGCCTTGAAAAGGTGCATCAATTATACAGCGGCATTTATGAAGAGGTTGTGCCTGTCACATCGCCTGAAACAGCGGAGCTGACAAAGCTGCTGGAAAATACGTACCGGTTTATTAATATTTCATTCATTAATGAATTCGCGATGATATGCGACAAGCTCGGGGTGAATGTATGGGAAGTCATCGAGGCGGCAAGCACGAAGCCGTACGGCTTTGCGGCGTTTTATCCAGGTCCCGGCATCGGCGGCCATTGCATCCCCGTCGATCCGCTGTATTTGCAGTTTGTCATGAAACAAAGCGGTTTATCGAGCGACTTTATCGAGCTGTCGGAAGCGACAAATGATAGAATCGTCCGCTATATCGCAGAGCGTTCCTTGCAACTGGCAGCGAAAGATAAGTCGACAGACGCCCGCATTTTAATCTATGGCGTCACCTATAAACGTAATATAGCGGATGTCCGCGAATCAAAATCGCTTGATATTATAGAGAAGCTGATCGGCATGGGGGCTGATGTTTCCTACCATGATCCGCACGTTCCGGAACTCGACCTCAGCGGCAAAAAACTGGCAAGCATGCCGATAGATTCAGAGATGCTGAAAGCGTACGACTGTGTTGTCGTTTTGACCGATCATGACGCACTTCCGAAAGAGCTGTTACTAAACCATGCAACCGTGATATTTGATACAAGAGGCGTATTGAGAGAAGCAGCAGGAAAAGCGAAAGTCATCCAGCTCGGAAACGGGTGCTCTTGACGCCAATTTTTTTCCGCGACTCACGCCCAGACCCGTTCGGAATACAATAAGTTAAAACAAGAACGTAAAGGGTGAGGGCCGTGTGGATCGGAATTTTGTTGATGGTCTTTGGAATTGGGATCAGTATTTTTGCCGTCAGTCTGATTGTCAGCTATTTGTTTGTTATGCCGAACAGGAGCACATATGAAGAAACCTTTTTCAGCGGACTCAAACACGGCGAGATCATCGATGATGTGTTTGAGTCACACGACAAAGAAGAGCTGTTTTTGACGGCGGGGGATGGATGCCGGCTGCATGCGCTGCTTTTTCCCGTTCAAAAGAGCAGGAAAGCCGTCATCGTTTCCCACGGCATCAAGTGGTCGCTGTTTGGAGGGTATAAATACGTCGAGCTGTTCCAGTCCATCGGCTACAATGTTCTGCTTTGCGACAGCAGGTGCCACGGATTGAGCGGCGGTTCACACGTTTCTTACGGATTTTACGAAAAGGACGATTTGGCGAGGTGGGCTGACGAGCTTGAGAACAGGTTCGGCAAAGACCTTTGGATCGGAGTGCTTGGCGAATCGCTAGGAGCCGCGGCTGCCATCGAGCTGATGAAACAGGACAGGAGAATCAAGTTTTGTATTGCCGATTCCTGCTTTAGCGATTTAACAGAGCTATGCCGCTTTCAGCTGAAAGCCGCCGTCAAATTGTCCGTGCCGTTTCTCATCCCGTTGGCAAGCGGGCTGATCAAACGGCGCCATGGCTGGAGCCTTGCCGACATATCGCCGGTCAGCAATCTTGAGCAGTCAGACACGCCGCTGTTTATCATCCACGGCACAAATGATCAGCTTGTTCCGCCGGAAATGGCCAAAAGCCTGTATGACCGGAAAAAAGGGATAAAGAAACTGTATTTGATTGAAGGCGCGGGACATGTCGGCGGATTCCGCCACGATCCTGAAGAATACTTAAGCAGAATCAAAGACTTTCTCTTGAAAATCGAGCCGGCCAATTAGCCTTGCGATTCCAGCATTTCAGCGGCAGCCGATCGTTGGCGCGCTTCCTTGATTTTGCCGGCATAGGAAGCTCCCCAATTCATCATTTGACTGATGATCGGAATCAGCGTCTTGCCGAACTCAGTTAAACTGTACTCGACTTTCGGGGGAACCTGCTTATAAATCGTGCGGCAGACGATGCCGTCGCGCTCAAGTTCGCGAAGCTGGAGGGTCAGCATCCGCTGTGTCACGGCGGGAATTAAACGACGCAGCTCATTAAAGCGTTTTTTATCATCGATCAAATGATACAGAATGACGCTTTTCCATTTGCCGCCGATGATATCGATCGTTGCTTCCACCGGGCATGAATAACCGTCCGGTGTTTCGCATGCCTTCGGATTCTTGTTCATTTTCCTCTCTCCTTAGTATAAAAAATGATACTATGCCACAAAAATGTGCGTACTTTCTTATTGCTATTATAATGATTAGAATGAAATTAAGAAAGGAATATAAACTATAGACAAAAGGAGAGAACAGAACATGACACAGCAATCCAAGAAGCAGGAGATTCTTGACGCATTCCAATTTAGACACGCGACAAAAGAGTTTGATCCGGACAGAAAGATATCAGACGAGGATTTTCAGTTCATTTTAGAAGCGGGCAGACTGTCGCCAAGCTCTGTCGGCCTCGAGCCGTGGAAGTTCGTCGTCGTCCAAAATAAAGAGCTGCGTGAAAAACTGCGCCAGGTCTCATGGGGCGCACAGGGACAGCTGCCGACAGCCAGCCATTTCGTTTTGCTGCTCGGACGCACGGCTAAGGAAATGCGGCATGATTCCGGGTATGTTGCAGATCAGTTAAAGCATGTGAAAAAAATGCCGGAGGACATCATTGAAAATATGCTGAAAGAAGACGGCGTTCTGAAAAGTTTCCAAGACGGCGATTTTCATTTGTACGAAAGCGACAGAGCGATGTTTGACTGGGTATCAAAGCAAACGTACATCGCGCTAGCCAACATGATGACGGCGGCCGCCTTGATCGGTATTGACTCCTGCCCGATTGAAGGCTTTAACTACGACAAAGTCCACGACATCCTTGAAAAAGAAGGATTGTTGGAGGACGGCCGCTTTGACATCTCGGTCATGGCCGCTTTCGGTTACCGCGTGAAAGAACCGCGTCCGAAGACGAGACGGGCGCTTGATCAAATCGTGAAATGGGTTGAATAAAAAAAGTGCGGTTCTGCCTTTAGCAGACCGCACTTTTTTATTTAGATTTGGAGTTTGCGCCGCTTCCTTTGGTAAAGGTACAGGCCGCTTCCGGATATAAGCAGCAGCAGGCCGAGCATCAGCCAATGATAGGCGTTTGAAGCGGTGTCAGGCAAAAACCCGCCGTTTGAACCATCTGAAGGTTCATTTCCGTCATCTGACCCGCCGCTGCCATGACCGCCTGATCCGTCTCCGCCGCTTCCGGCGCCGGGCGAAGCAGGGGGGTGACCGCCGCTGCCGCCATTCGGACCGTCATCATCGCCTGAACCCGGCGGAAGTGAAGGAGACCCGGCATCTTTGTCATTCATCACGGTATACTCGCTGAAATGGTCGACATAGCCTGCAACGGTACGGCCTTTCGTATAGCCGTTTGTCACTTTTGTGAAGCTGTTGTTTTTGCGGTCGACATAATAGACGCTCAAATGTTTGTCAGGAGCCTCGACTTGGAAAAACAGTCCGACAGGTTCTTTAAATGTGCTGACCGTTTTTCCACTCTGCTGAATGTTGAAATCATATACCTTTGTGACCGCCTGTTTGATATTCTTGGCGATTTTGATGCTGATTTTAGTCTTTTCGCTTGCCAGATTAACGGCTGGAAGCTGCATCGCAATGCGATCGTTTTTCAGGGTGATATTTGGATCATCAGTTCTTTCTTTGACAAGGTCAGTCTGTGCTTTTGTCATATTCAGCTTGATGTGGTCTTTTTCTGTGTCAGGGAAATAAGCAATCACCTGATTTGCGTTTTTCGCGTATGTTTCGAACGGTTTTTCCGCAAGCGTCCAAGTGCCGTCTGTCTGACGGTCAGGAAGGAACACTTCTGTGATTCTGTTTTCGATGTTCGGTGAAACAGAATCGTACAAGGCAAGCTGCTCTGTAAAAATGTCGTAATCGGTAAAACCGAGATCGACACCGTTTTTCGCTTCTTTAAAAACGGAATAGCCGTCTCCGCCGCCGCCCATGAAGTTATTTGTAGCCACACGGTAGGTTTTGTCCAAATCGAGCGGAACAGCATCCCCTTTGTCATTGACAAGGTTCACATCAAGGATGCGCTCACCTTTTGGCTTGCTCAGTGTAAATGTGAAGGATAAACCCGCGACATGCGGAAACGCGCCTCCGCCTTCTTCGACTTGGCTCACCCCGTGCTCAAGCGCTTCTTTGATTTGCGCACCCGTCAAATCAGCGGCATAAAGGGTGTTGCCGAACGGCATGACCGTCAGCACATCGCCGAGTGTGATGTCGCCTTTGGCAATACCGCTTCTGATTCCGCCGCCGTTTGTGATGGCGATGTCAGCCCCGCCGGCTTGTTTTGCTTTCTTCAGCATGCCGTCCGCGATAAAATTGCCGAGGTTGGTTTCTTTTGAGCGGACATGCTCGCGTTTTCCGTCAAGCGGGACATCGGCATAGCCTACTTTTTTCTTCTTCAGTTCGTCAATATCTTCTTTAAAGCCGTCAAGCACTTCTTTCGCTGGAGGATCTTCGTCCACTTTGCCGTCAATCGCGATCAAATTGAACCTTGATTGATCCGTTTGAACGACGCCTTTCTCATCAAACACAACATCGACCCGTCCTAAAAACTGCCCGTAGTCTTTCACTTGGGCGACGATTGTCGGTTCTTCGCTCTCCACCACTTTTAAATGATCGACGAGTGTATGCGTATGCCCGCCGATAATCAAATCGATGCCCTTCACTTTTTTGGCCAGCTCCAGATCCCGGTTGTAGCCGAGGTGGGTGAGGGCGATGATTTTGTTGACCTTTCCTTTTTCTTTCAGTTCCTTGACCGTTTTCTCCGCTGACAGATAAGCGTCATGGAACGCAATGTTCGGTCCGGGGCTTGACGTATATAACGTATCTTCCGTCGTCAGGCCGAATACGCCGACTTGCTCGCCATTTACATCAAGCAGAATATAAGGATAGATGCCGCTTTCTTTCTTTTCTCCCGCTGTTAAGAGTGCAGGCTCTTTTTGAAAGCTTCGCAGCTGAGGCTCCTTTGATACATCGACATTGGAGCTGACGATTGGAAAATCGGGCTTTTCCAGCTGGTGTCTGTTTAACGGATCGACGGCCGCATTGTTTCCGCTCAGAAAGTCTGCGAGCACTTTCGGCCCTTTATCAAATTCATGGTTGCCGAAGGTCATGGCGTCATAGCCCATCAT
The DNA here is from genome assembly GCF_054161455.1 of Bacillus sp. PK6-026. Classification (NCBI taxonomy): domain Bacteria; kingdom Bacillati; phylum Bacillota; class Bacilli; order Caryophanales; family Bacillaceae; genus Bacillus; species Bacillus sp. PK6-026. Next base: position 857,983 of record NZ_CP096418.1, read on the forward strand.
GTTCATCAGCTTCAAATCGGCGAGTCCGTTCCATTTTGTAAAATACAAGTCACCGGAAAAGACATCGCCGGCATCGAGCAGCACATTGTTTTCTGCCTCACTGCGGATTTCTTTCACTTTGGCAGCGCGCCTTGCCGCTTCATCAAGGTGGGCGTGCGTGTCGTTCGTGTGCATGACTGTTAACGTCCAGTTTCCATTATCAACCGGAGGCTCTGTACCTTCAAAGTTCAGCTTATAGACGCCATATCCGCTGTTTTCGGATTCTCTGACAAAATCGATGTCCTTCGCTTTTTCAGCAAACGGTTTGGCGAGGAGAGAAGATTCGAATGTCACATCGGCTCCTTTAATCGGAGCGATCGACCAGTTGTTATCGGCGGCAGGATTGACCGTTTTCTTTTCCATGATGTAGTTCATGAGCACCTGCCTGTTTTCATCAGCCGCCGCATAAACGACTTTGTCCTGCGTCAGATGCGGGAATCCGCCGCCCCCGGACGCGCGGTAATTATTTGTGACCACAAGGAATTCCTGATCGTCGCGGACGGCTTTTCCGTTGTAAGACAACTGTTTGACGCGTTTGGCCTGCGGATTTTTCACCCCGCCTGACGCATTGTATTTTGCCGGTTGTGTGACATCGATCTGGTAGGTCACACCGTCAATGACATCGAAATTATACGACCTGAAATCGGGGTTGAGGAGCGCCTGTTCACCCGATTTTGAAGGGTCGATCTGGTTGAACTGCCCGGCCGACATTTCGATCCAGTCCTTCACTTCGCTTCCCGTCAGCTTGACGATATAGAGCGTATTGTCGTACAAATACAAATCGCCGATGTTTTTGATCGCAAGGTTTCCTGCTTTAATGTTTGTATAATAATCAGCACCGTTACGCCCTCCTGCTTTAAATGGCGCGCCCGCTGATAAAATCGGCAGGTTTTCGTATTCCGTTCCCTTCATGACATCTTCCGCATACCATTTTTGTGCGTCTGTGACAATCTGAATCGAAGGATCGTCTTTTACTTGTGCGAAAAAGCTGTTAATATCAGCTTCCGTTTGGCCAACCGGCGCGCGGACGTATTCAAGCGTTTTTTCGTGTGTGTCTTTAATCGTGGAAACGACGGTTTCGTGTCGTGACGTCACATTTCCGGCAATCGCTTCCGTTTTTGCGCTGGCATCTTTCACTGTCCATTTGCTGCCGTCCTGTTCAAGCTGCATATCGATGATTCCTAAATGGCTGCCCCAGTTTTTCGGCATGACGACAGGGATGCCGTTGATCGTTCCTTTTTGATTGTCGATCACGCCATTTCCTGGATAGTCCGTACCGGGGAACAGACCGTGCTGGTGTCCGGAGATGATCGCATCTATTCCTTCCGTCTTGAGAGCCAGGTCATATACGGCGTTTTCTGCTCCCGCCGCCTGTCCGCCATTTTCAATTCCGGAGTGGGCGATCGCAATGATCACGTCGGCGCCTTCCTGCTTCATTTTCGGAATCGTTTGTTTCGCTGATTCGGTGATGTCCTGCACCGTGATTTTGCCGTCCAGATGCTTTTTATCCCATGTTAAAATCTGCGGCGGAACGAAGCCGATGTAGCCGACTTTAAGCTGGTGCTTTTGGCCGCTTTCATCCGTCAGCGTCCGCTCTTCAATATGATATGGCGTATATTTGTTCTTTCCGTCCGATGTTTTTATATTGGCATTGACAATGGGAAATTCGGCGCCTTTTATCGTGCCGTCAAGGAATTCAAGGCCATAGTTGAATTCGTGGTTTCCGAGCGTGCCGGCGTCATAGTGCAGTTTGTTCATGACATCAATGATCGGGTGTGTTTTCGTTCCGGAGATAATTGCTTCACGTTCATGTTTGAAGATATATTCCCCTAGAGGGTTCCCTTGAATTAAGTCGCCGTTGTCGACAAGAATCGTGTTCGGATTCCGGCTCCGGTGCTTTTCGATCAGCTGAGCCGTGCGGACCAGTCCGAATTCTGCCGTCTCTTTGTCGGCATAGTAGTCATAGTCCATGATATGGGCGTGGATATCTGTCGTACCCAGGATGCTGAGGTTGATCAGCGGGTGTTCATTTGGTTCTTCTGCATATGTCTGGGTGTTTGGAATGAGTAAACTGAGTATCATCACTGAGGTTAGCAGAATACGGAGAATGTTTTTCCTTGAAAACCGTCTTTTCTGTATTCCCACCATTTCTCCACCTTTCAGATTAGAGTAACAATTTCTATTGTAAGAACTTTTTGTAAAGTTTTGTAGAACTTTCGTTGCGAATATTGTAAACACTCAGAAAATGATTCCAAAGTCTGTCCCTGTCTGCCGGGTGACTTAGGTACTTTGTCGCGAGGAACGTGCGGATGTTTTATTTAGTGTGGCAGGGGGAAATGGATTTATGTAGACAGAAGCTTTTGGGAGGGTGATCAATATGAGCAAAAACATTGCAGTTGTTCTGACAGATTACTTTGAGGATTCGGAGTATACCGAGCCTGCGAAAGCGTTCAAAGACGCCGGGCACCAGCTTACGGTTATTGAAAAAGAGAAAGGCAAAACGCTGAAAGGCAAGCAAGGCGAGGCGCAAGTGGAAACAGATGCGTCCATTGATGAAGTCAGCCCGGCCGATTTTGACGCGCTGTTGATTCCGGGCGGATTTTCGCCGGATATTCTCAGAGCCGACCAGCGTTTCGTATCGTTTGCGAAATCCTTTATGGATGACAAAAAACCGGTGTTTGCGATCTGCCACGGCCCGCAGCTTTTAATCACCGCCAAGGCTCTGGACGGACGCAGTGCAACAGGCTACACATCGATTCAAGTCGATTTGGAAAACGCCGGGGTTCAATTTAAGGATGAGGAAGTTGTCGTCTGCCAGAACCAGCTTGTCACAAGCCGGACGCCTGACGACATCCCTGCGTTTACACGCGAATCTTTGAAGCTGCTCGGCTAATGAAAAAGACCGGAATAGATTTCCGGTCTTTTTTATGTTTATTTTCGGAGTGCAGCCAGTTCCTCTGCGATTGCCTGCATTTCGCTCGGACTGAAAGATTTCTTTTTCATCACCATTTTGTGCAGGTATTCAAGATCTTCAAGCTTTTCATTGCTGAAGGCTTCAGCTTTGATGACGCCGATGTTCAGCATGTTTAGTTTTTGCGAGATCTCTTCGATCATTTTGTTAAGCTCGGCTGTTTTCTGCTCTGACAAGAAGGCACATCCTTTCTCACTGATTTTGTAGTCTTTATTGTAACAGAATTAAGCGAGAAGAAAAGGACGGCTGTCAAAAAGCATCTCCGGCTTAAACGGATACGCTGTTTTGCTTTTCCGCTTTTTCGGCTTTGATTTTGGCAAGGATCTGTTTGGACTCATAGATGACAATCCCTGTCAAACCGAGCAGGCCGATCAGGTTCGGTATCGCCATCAGACCGTTCAGCATATCGGCGAGCGCCCAGACAAAGTCATTTTTAAAGACCGCTCCGAAAAAGACGGCGATCACAAAGATGACACGGTAGACGATCGCATATTTTTCATTCAGCAGGTAGGTGAAGCATTTTTCTCCGTAGTACGACCAGCCCAAAATCGTCGAATAAGCGAACAGCAGCAGACCGATCGCAACGATTGTCGATCCCGCAGGGCCGAGAAAATGTGCGAATGTCATCGATGTCAGCGCATCGTTTTTTTCTGTCAGATACATGTTTCCCATGACAATCGATATCCCCGTAATCGAGCAGACAATCAATGTGTCGATGAAAACCTGGGTCATAGAGACAAGCGCTTGGCGAGCCGGCATATCAGTTTTTGCCGCGGCTGCCGCGATCGGCGCCGAGCCGAGCCCTGCTTCATTTGAAAATACGCCCCGCGCCACGCCCCAGCGGATCACGGTTCCGATCGCGCCTCCTGCCACGGCCTGGCCGGTAAACGCGTCAGAAAAAATTAAACCGACCGCGCCGGGGACAAGTTCAAAGTTTGTGACAAGAATGATCAATCCGGCGATGACATAAAATAAAGCCATGATCGGCACGAACAGCGAGGTGACTTTGCCGATGCTTTTAATCCCACCGAGAATGACAAGTGCTGTAAAAATCGTGACAATGATTCCGGTTACCCAGGCAGGCACGGAAAATGTGGAGCTCATGACTCCGGATACAGAATTTGACTGAACCATATTGCCTATTCCGAAAGCGGCAAGCGCCCCGAATATGGCAAATAACACACCAAGCCACTTTTGCTTGAGGCCGTGTTCCAAATAATACATCGGGCCGCCTGACATTTCGCCGTTTTTGTCTTTCACGCGGAATCTGACAGCAAGCACCGCTTCGGCATATTTCGTGGCCATTCCGAAAAAGGCGGCGAGCCACATCCAAAACACGGCGCCAGGCCCTCCGGCAATGACAGCTGAGGCGACACCGACGATATTCCCGGTACCGACCGTAGCGGCAAGGGCAGTCATCAACGCCTGAAAGTGGGAAATATCGCCTTCGGAGGATTTATCCTGACGTCTTGAAAAGGCAAGCTTTAATGAGTAAGGCAAAAGTCTGATCTGCAAAAAAGCCAGCCTGAAAGTCAAATAAATACCTGTTCCAACAATGAGGATCAAAAGCGGAGGTCCCCATAAAAAACCGTTCATTGTATCTACAATATGTGAAATAAAATCCATAGGCGAAATATCCCCCTTTAATTTTGTGTCTAACTAGAATATTCTGAAAGTTTGTTAGATTTGTCAATAGCATTGTCATCTTTTCTTCCCAAAGTTGAAAAAAACAAAAAAATCTTTAGTATAAAAGCAAAAGTGTTTTTTCTTTCTGAAATGTGGGGAAAGAATAGAGGAGGCTCTTGTTTGATGATCAAAGTGCTATTTGTCTGCCTCGGCAATATTTGCCGCTCTCCGATGGCAGAAGCTGTATTTAACGACATGCTCAAAAAAAGCGGACTGGAGGACCGAATTGAAGCCGATTCGGCGGGGACGGGGAACTGGCATGTCGGAAAACCGCCTCATGAAGGCACACGGTCGCTGCTATCTGCAAAAAAGATAAGCTGCGAAGGCCTTTACGCGAGGCAGATTACCGACAAAGACCCGGAAGCGTTCGATTATATCATCGCGATGGATGCCGAAAACGCTGGCCATGTGAGAAGCCTTGCCGGCTACGGGAGCAAAGCCGTCATCCGGAGGCTGCTCGACTATGTCGAGGACTGTGAGACGGCAGATGTTCCTGATCCATACTACACCGGGAACTTTGATGAGGTGTACGAACTCGTCGCGAAAGGATGCAGCGAATTGCTAAAGGACATTCGAAAAGAACACAAATTATAAAAAAACGAAGGGAGAGATTTTTTATGAAAAACGACCGCGTTTTCATCAGAAATATCCTCCTCGGCGCTTCGGTCGGGGCGGTTATGTCACTGCTGCACAAACCGACCAGAGAAGCGTGCGGCGCAAAGCTTGACGCGTGCAAAAACAAAGTCCGCCTTTACCGCGCAAATCCCGGAATGTTCACCGAATGCGTGAAAGAAAAAATGGACGAAGCCAAAAAACTGACCGCTTCCATATCGGACGATTTAAACTTCTTAAATCAACAGATGAAAGAACTGAAAGAGACGACGCCAAAAGTGATCGGTCTGATCGAGGAAACGAGGGATCACTTCACAGCTAAATCCAAAGGGCGTACGGAGCCGGAAAAAGAATGAGCTTTTTGAAAGAGCTGGCTTGGCGTTTTTTCCTTCATGAAGGGCCGAGCAAATCGGCGGAACTTGCCTACTTTTTCCTGCTGTCCCTGTTTCCGTTTATGATTTTCCTATTGACTTTGATCGGCTACCTGCCTGTCAAAACGGGCGATGTCATCGGGCTGATTGAACAGTATGCTCCAGAAGACACGATGTCCGTTATTGAAGAGACGCTCAATACAGGAAACAGGGGCCTGCTTTCTTTCGGGATCATCGCGGCGCTCTGGTCTGCGTCAAACGGATTGAACGCGATTGTCAGGGCCTTTAATCATGCTTATGAAGTGGAGGAAAACCGCTCATTCATCATGGTTCGGCTGACATCACTCCTCCTGACCGCCGCGATGGTTTTCACCATATTGGTCGCGCTTCTTCTTCCGGTATTCGGGAGGGCCATCGGCCATTTCATCGCCAATCTGGACGGTACGCCGGAAATGTTTCTAGCGGCATGGTCAGCGCTCCGCTGGGGAATCAGCCCGCTTGTGCTGCTGATCGTCTTTACGGCTTTATACTTTTTTGCCCCGAACAAGCGGCTGTCATTTAAATTCGTGCTTCCGGGAGCCGTTGCAGCGACAGCCGGCTGGATCCTCGTCAGCATGCTGTTTTCATACTACGTCAGCGAATTTGCAAACTACAGCGCGACATACGGAAGCCTCGGCGGCATCATCGTCCTGATGATCTGGTTTTATTTAAGCGGAATGATGATTATTCTTGGAGGGGAGATCAACGCCCTTTTACATAAACGTAAAATCATTCCTGAAGAAAATCCGCGGAAATGAGCAATCTATAAAAGAACGTTTCATGAGTTCAAAAGCGGAGGGATCAACATGACAAAACACACGAAAAAAGGCGGCAGCCATAATAAACAAAATTCAAAGCAAAGTTCGAAAAACAAAACGAGCGGAAGCGCCAACGGACAAAACGGATATCATTAAAACTGCCTGACGTTTTCGAAAAGGCCGGCTGCCTATAGTAAGCAGCCGGCCTTTTTTACATTGGCGCCGCCTCAGATTGTTCGAGAGCGCCGTTTTTCTTCGTTCTGCCAAAGAGCACCCCGATCCAGATCAACACCATCACGATTGTAATCAAATAAAACAGATTGCTGTTATGAAATGTCTGCATATACCAGCCGCCGGCAACCGGGCCGAAAATGCTTCCGAAGCTGAAGGTGATTCCGCACATCAAGTTTCCGGCCGGGAGAAGGCGTTTTGGAAGCAGGTCGGCCATAAAGCTGATGCCGAGTGAAAAAGTTGATCCAACAGCCATTCCGGCTATGAAAAAACATGCCGCAAGCAAGGGGACGGAATCGGAAAAGCCCGCCGCAAAGAAGCAGCCTGCCCCGACAGCCAATATAACAAGGAGCACATTTCGTCTTCCATACTTGTCGCTCAACACGCCGAGCGGATACTGAAAGACGATGCTTCCGATCGCAAAAGCCGGAAGAATAATTGATAGGCCTTCGACGGAAATGCCCGAGCGGAGCGCGTAGACGGGAAAATTGCCGTTCAGGGCGGTTTCCAAAAAGCCGTAGCCGAATGTCGGCAAAAACGCGACCCATCCTAGCAGAAAGGCTTGGACGAAGCGCTTCAAGCTGTTATCGCTGCGGCTTTCAGAGCCGCTTTTCTCAGGAAAATCGTTTTGAAGGCAAAAAATAAACAGCCACGCCAGCAGGCTGAATGCACCTGAGACGATAAACGGCAATGACGGGGCAATGTTGACAAGCGGCGTTAAAAAAGGACCGGCAGCAAATCCCAAACCAAACGAAAGGCCGTACAAAGAGATATTGCGGCCGCGGTTTTTTTCAGACGATAATGTGGTCACCCAAGTTTGCGTTGAAAAGTGCAGCATATGATCCCCGATTCCAATCAAGAGCCGTAAAAAGAACCAGACGATAAACGACTGAATAAAAACAAAGGCGAACAAACTCGCGCACACCATCACCCCGCCGATGACGATCAGCGGTTTAAAACCGAGCCTGCGAAGCGGTGCTTCCATAAACGGCGAAGCGATCAGGACGCCGATGTAGAGGCCTGTCGCATGAAGACCGTTCAGCGCAGCCGAATGGCCTTCCTGTTCGAAAATAACAGAGATGACCGGAAGGAGCATCCCTTGCGAAAAACCTGATATACTGACAATCAAAACGAGAATGAAAAAGTGAAATCTAGTCATCGGCCGATTCTCCTTATCCGTAATCCTTCTTTGATCGTACAACTTTCACAAGTTTTTAGGCAAGGCGATTTTTCTTTTTCTGTCAAAAGAGGTGTGAATCATGGAAATCGTGTGGAATCAGAACGGCTTTGAGGCTGATCTGGAATATGGAAAGCTTAAGATATCAGGCAATGAAGAAGCAGGATTCAGGCCTTATCAATTGCTGGCCGCTTCGATTGCGGCATGCAGCGGAACCGTTCTTCATAACATATTGGAAAAGAAAAGGATACAGCTGAAAGATATGACCATCGAGACAAAAGAAGAACGCATTTCCGAAGAGGCGGGCCGCATCAAAAGCATCCATCTTCACTTCATATTGAAGGGAGAAAACCTCGGTGCAGAACAAATTCAAAAGGCGCTGAAAGTAGCGATGAAAAATTGTGCCATGGTGAGATCTGTTGAAAACAGCATCAAGATCATCGAAACATTTCAGATTCGCTGATGTTTAAAAACCTGCGTCAATGCGGAATAGATCAGTATGCCGTATATAAACTGAAAAGTTCGCACAAAAATAACCTACACCAAAAAAGAAAAGAGGAATGAAAAATGGGCCGTTTTTTCTTTTGGATGATGGCTGCGGGAGTTCCCCTTTCTGTCGCAGGGAGCATGTTGCATTGGCCGCAGGTTTTATTGTTCATCATATACTGCCTGACGATTATCGCGCTTGCAAGCTATATGGGAAGAGCCACCGAAAGCCTTGCGATTATTGCGGGTCCGAGGATCGGGGGCCTTTTAAATGCGACGTTCGGAAACGCCGTTGAGCTGATCATTTCGATCTTCGCGTTGCGGGAAGGACTGACCGGCATTGTGCTCGCATCGCTGACAGGATCTGTCCTCGGCAACCTTCTTCTGGTCGCCGGCCTGTCGTTTTTCATCGGGGGCCTGAAATATAAGCGCCAGGAATTCAACGTGTATGATGCGAGACACAATTCAGGTTTGCTCATGTTCGCGGTGATTGTCGCTTTCGTCATCCCAGAAGTATTTTCAGCCGAAATGACAGAGCCGAGGAAGCTGTCGATGAGCGTCGGCATCAGCATCATCATGATTTTGCTTTACCTGGCAGCGCTTTATTTCAAGCTTGTCAGCCACCGCGGGGTTTACCAGACGAATCAAAATGAGCGGGAAGAATCGCATGAAGAGCCGGAATGGTCGGGAAAGAGGGCAACATTGATTTTATTTTTGGCGACCATTGCCGTTGCCTACATTTCCGAGCACCTCGTCCACACATTTGATACGGTGGCCGAACAATTCGGCTGGTCGGAGCTTTTCATCGGGGTCATCATTGTCGCGATCGTCGGAAACGCGGCAGAGCATGCTTCTGCCGTCATTATGGCCTATAAGGACAAAATGGATGTCGCAGTTGAAATTGCGATCGGATCAACGCTGCAGATCGCGATGTTTGTCGCACCCGTTCTTGTGATCAGCTCTTTGTTTTTTCCAGTGAGCATGCCGCTCGTCTTTACCTTGCCGGAACTCGTCGCCATGGCTTCCGCCGTCCTTTTGATGATCGTCATTTCAAACGACGGGGATACGAACTGGTTTGAGGGTGCGACATTGCTGGCTGCTTATATCATCATGGGAATCGGTTTTTTCCTTCTTTAAAAAAATTGGGATAAACGGAGAGCATCCGGAAAACAATAAGGGAAAAGAAACAGAAAGAGTGATAGTATGAAAAAGCTTTTGTGTTTTACGCTAACTGCGTTTTTATCCTTTAGTTTTTTCGCTGTACAGGAAGCTGATGCAGCCAAGCCGATCAAGATTCCAAGCTCTGTCACGAATATTTCCAAAGAGAACACATACCCTAACGCCTCCCAGGATCAGCCGAGGCTGCAGCCGAGCGAACTGGCTGAAGAGCTGCTGAAAACAACCGATATCGCGATTGAAAATCCGCATCTCATCAAAATGCTGAATGAGTCAAGCATTTCCGGCACACCGCTGGCAATCGGCTACAGAGCGACGATCTATTTGGGCAGATGGGCGCTCGGGTATACCTCGAATGAAACCGTTGCGAACTGGGAATACCGCAAAATCAACACAAACCGCTTTGACAACCGGGGCGGGAAAGCACCTGCCGAACTCACGTATTCCCAGGAACAGACGAGCAAAATCAAAGGCGGCTTAACAGCGAAAGTCCCGAAAGCGGACGATGTCAAAAACATGATGATGCTTGAAGCCATGGAAAAAACAAAGCTGCCGCTCGCCTTTGAAACAGTCGTCGGCGCCGGCACAAAACGCGATCAGATTTATAAAGTGCAGCCGAAAAAGCTGGGGAATTTACACGCCTATGCACCTGCCGTCAATGAAAAAGGGAAGGTCACCTACGGTGAAGTGTACATTGTATTAAAAGGCAACAAAAGAAAGCTGGTCGTCAAAAATATCACCTCGCAAGGAATCGGCGCCTGGATTCCTGTACAGGATCACCTCACATTCGGCTTTCAGCTCAGCCATCAGCCGAAATAAAAAAGCAAGCCTTTTGCGGCTTGCTTTCAGCGTGTCGAGAAACCCTCGCATTCGTTGTCAGGCCTGCGCGTCGATGCTCACGAATTCCAACATTCGCTCCGCTCCGATGCTCGGCCTTCCTAGACTGCAAGGGTTTTCAATCACGCTGAAAGGATGACAAAATCCCAAAACAAAAAGTCGTTTTGGGATCTTGTCAACAATCTGAAAGCAAGCCTTTTGCGGCTTGCTTTTTCATACTCTTGCTGTTCTGGAAGTAAAATCAACATCTTGATAATAGCTGTTTTTGACGAGCACATTCGGCCCGAGGCATCGGACGTGCGGGCAGTGGCAGTTGAGCTCCTTGGCAAGCTCTGTTTTTCTCCACTTCGCATAGGCGCTTGGCAGGCTGTCGGTTTGAATGTTGCCGAGCGGCGGAGTATCTCCGAAATCGGTCACGATGATATTGCCGTCAAAAATATTGACGTTCAGGCGCGATCTGCCGTCAGGGTCGTTTCTGACCGTGACATTTTTCGCTTCGCGCAGCCGCTGTAAAAGAGCGTGGTCTTCAGGATCAGGGCTGCACGCGTAAAACGGCAGGGTGCCGAACAGCATCCACGTATTTTCGTCGCGAATGTCAAGAAGGCGGTGGATCGCTTTCCTCATGTCTTGTAAGCTTAAAGATTCAAGCGCGCTTGCAAAATCGCTCGGATACATCGGGTGAACCTCATGGCGCTGGCATTTCATGTCTTCGACAATTTGCCGGTGAATATGCTCGATGTGAGGAAGCGTCCGTTTGTTGAGCATCGTCTCGGCGGATACCATAACCCCTTCATCAACAAGCGTCCGGCTGTTTTCGATCATTTTTTCGAAATAGCGCGCCCGCTGGGCATACGTCGGCTTTTTATCCATCATGGCGAAGCCGATTTCTGCAAAGTCTTCGACTGTTCCCCAGTTGTGGGAAATATGAAGCACATCAAGGTAGGGGATGATCAGCTCGTAGCGCCCGATATCGAGCGTCAAGTTTGAGTTGATCTGCGTCCGCACGCCGCGTTCATGAGCGTATTTTAATAAAGGAACGACATATTCCTTTACGGATTTTAATGAAAGCATCGGCTCGCCGCCAGTAATGCTTAAAGAACGAAGGCGGGGAATCTCATCAAGCCGTTTCAACAGAAGGCTGACGGGCAGCGCGTCCGGGTCCTTCGTCTGGAGCGTATACCCGACGGCGCAGTGCTCGCAGCGCATATTGCAAAGAGTCGTCGTCGTAAATTCAACGTTCGTCAGCTGTATATCTCCATATTGGTCAACGTCCATGTAGGCTTCCCAAGGATCATATTCCGGGGTAATCGGACGAACCTGCGTTTTTTCTGTCATGACATATCTAACTCCTTTATGATAGGACATACTAATATAGCCCAACTATTCATTTTAGACCTGATCCTTGAGGCGTGCAAGTCATGGATGATTGAAAAAAGGCCGTTTATAGGCTACGATAAAGGAACAAAAGGAGGAGAATCATGGGTAACGCAGTACATGACAAAGAACAGCAAGTCAATTATTTAAAAAACAGATTGGATATGTTTATGTCAGTCATCGATTCTTTAGACCCGGAATCGACCGACCTTGAAGATATTGACAGACTGATCAGCATGCTCGACGACTTGGAAGCCAAATACGAGCGCTTTAAAAAAGACTGGAAATAAAACCGCTGCATTCTTTGCCGCGGTTTTTTTGTTTTCCAAGTGTTGCTTGGTATGAAAAGCTCAGCCCTTCTGCACAATAAGAAAAAATAAAACTGGGAGCGAGAAGATGATGAAACGATTCTTTGCCTTATGCTGCGGATTCCTGCTGATGCTGGCCTTCAGCGGCAATGCTGAAGCGATTTCCAACAAGGCGATCCATTGGGGCTTTTCAAAAAGCAAAAACCATCGGCCGGCAGATGCGGGACAAGAGCTGAACAGCCTTTTGCAGCAGTACGACGCCTTTTATTTGGGCAACACAAAGGAAAAAACGATCTATCTGACCTTTGATAACGGCTATGAAAATGGCTACACCCCTAAGGTGCTAGATGTTCTGAAAAAACAAAACGTCAAAGCTGCCTTTTTTGTGACGGGCCATTTTGTCAAAGATCAGCCGGAGCTGATCAAGCGAATGGCCGAGGAAGGACATATCATCGGGAATCATTCCTATCACCATCCGGATCTCACGACGAAAACAAGCCGCGTGATACAAGAGGAATTGGAATCGGTCGATGAGGAGGTTTACAAAATCACAGGCGAAAAAAACAATCTCTACCTGAGGCCGCCTCGGGGCGTTTTCAGCGAGCGGGTGCTTGAAGAAACGAAAAAGCTCGGTTATCAAACGGTATTCTGGTCTGTTGCTTTTGTCGATTGGAAAATCAATGCCCAAAAAGGGTGGCGCTATGCGTACGACAATATGATGAAACAGGCCCATCCCGGCGCCGTCTATTTGCTTCACACCGTCTCGAAAGACAATGCCGAAGCGCTTGATCAGGCGATCACCGACTTAAAAAAAGAAGGCTATACATTTAAAAGCCTTGATGACCTGATGTTTGAAAAATCTATGATGCTAAAGCCCTTTTGAAAGAAATGCCCCGGACGCTGAGACGGGGTTTTTGCTTTGAGCGGAAAAGTTGATGGTTCAGGCTCTTTTATTTCCCCTAGTCAATTCCATAGAATAAAAATCCATTCTATATACATATATTACTAGATTTAAAAAGAAAATAGGTATATCATTGATAGTGAAGGGGGAATTACCATGTCAAAATTAGTAAAATCAGTCACATCGCCTAAAAAATTTATTACAGGAAAACGACTCCTTGAGAACTTGAACGATTACATTGAAGATTATGGTGATCACGCATATATCATTTGCGATGAATTCATTTTGGAACGCGCTCAAAAAGAAGCGGGGAATTCGATTCAGAAAGCCGGCAATCAAGCTGTTTTTGAAAAATTCAATTACGAATGCACACAGGAAGAAATCGATCGTAACCGGGAGCTTGCACGCAATGCAGGCGCTAATATCATCGTTGGGATCGGCGGGGGAAAAACGCTTGATACAGCAAAGGCCACCGCTTATTACGAGAAGCTGCCGGTTGTGATTTTCCCGACAATTGCTTCAACAGATGCTCCATGTACGGCCCTTGCTGTCATTTATAAACATGACGGATCGTTTGATCGATATCTGTTTTTGCCGACGAACCCAGATGTCGTTCTCGCGGATTCTGACATTTTGGCATCCGCGCCGCCGCGCTTTTTCGCAGCCGGTATCGGAGACGCCTTGGCGACGTATTTTGAAGCGCGCGCCTGCTTTAAAGCAAACGGCGACAACCTCGTGCTGATGAAGCCTTCAACAACTGGATTGGGACTTGCCCGCCTGTGCTATGATACGCTATTGGAAAACGGCGTAAAAGCGATGCAGGCGATCAAGCATGGCGTTTCTACACGCGCCGTTGAAGACACAATTGAAGCGACCATCTATTTAAGCGGCGTCGGCGCCGAATCAGGCGGTCTTGCCGCCGCACATGCGATCCACAATGGAATGACAGCCGTTCCTTCTCTGCACAGAGCTCAGCACGGCGAAAAAGTCACGTTCGGCCTTTTGGCACAGCTCGTTCTTGAAAACGCGCCGGCCGAAGAGCTGGAGACCGTCATTGACTTTATCAAAGGCGTCGGTCTGCCGTTGACATTAAAAGACCTCGGAGTCGACGAATTTATCGAAGAAGAATGGCGCCAAGTCGCTCAAAGCGCTTGCGCAGAAGGCGACACAATGGGCAACATGCCGTTCCCAGTCACCCCTGACGATGTCTACAATGCGATCGTCGCCGCCAACGCGATTGCAGAATCTTATCGCGATTAATAGACGAAAAGCCGCTTCCGTGAAGGAGCGGCTTTTTTCTTTGAGGTTTGTCTATTATTTTGTGAAGCGGCTGTTTGCAGTTCGTTTTTTCTGTATACCTTTTACTTCTAAACCTTCTCTTCCATGTAATATTTTTAAAAGTTTCCAAAAGCGTGCTGCTTGACTCGAGTGAAGTCGCTCATTTCACCACTTCAACCTTCATCCTCGGCTCTTCTTCTATCCCTGATTCATACACATCCTCATTTCCCGGAGCCTTAAAGGTGACGCTGTACGTCTCTTGTGAATGCGGAGACAGTTCCAGCTCTTCCGGCTGAAAGTCAAATTCGCTCGTTATATCAGGGATGAGCTGGATGCGTTCGGTCTTTTTTCCGTAATTGTTCACTTTCACCTCACAGTCCATGTTTCCTTCCTCCATATCGCTCTGATAGCTGCAAGTGCTTCTCTTTTTCATATATTCCACGGCATCATCGCCTTGTGCATTCCATTTTTGAAAGAGCATCAGCTGTTCTGTGACCAGCGGGTAAAATACTGAAATGCCGATAATAAACAAAAACAGCTTAAAGCGGATCCACGGTACTTCATAATAATGGCGCCACGCCATAATGAAGCCGATGATGAGCATCAACATGCAGATCAGAACCACTAAATTGCGGACAGGCAGTCTGAAAAAGTCCGAAAGCGCGTCTGCAGCAGACACGCTTTGATGATTTTCGGCGCTAATCAACAAGCCGAGAACGATCAAGAAGATGCCAACAAGCCCTGTATGTACCTTCATTTCTTTCCCCCCTCAGTTATAGAAATAGTCGAACAGAGAGGAAAAAGGTTTCCGGTTTTACTTGAAAATGTCAAACCATCCTTTATGCCGGAACCAGAAGATCATGCCGGCGACAACGGCTCCCATCATGACGAGGATGAAAAAATAGCCGTAGCGCCAATGCAGTTCAGGCATGTTGTCAAAGTTCATGCCGTACACTCCGGCAATAAAGGTGAGCGGAATAAAAATCGTTGAGACGATCGTCAGCGTCATCATAATGGCGTTCATCCGGTTGGAGTTGAGCGTCTGGTAGCTGTCCCTTAAATCGGCGGTCATGTCGCGGTTGTTTTCGACGATTTCGGTCAGCTTCAAGAGGTGGTCGTAAATGTCGCTGTAATACGCTTTTCGTTCGCGGTTTTCTTTTGAAATTTCAATGTTTAAAATCCGGTAAAGCAAATCCCGCATCGGAATGATTGTTTTCCTAAGCTTTAGAAGGTCGCTCCGGATATCAAACACTTCATTCATCAGCGTTCCATACGTTTTTCTGCTGTCGCTTTCAGCAATTTCATTGAGGCGGTCTTCTATTTTGTAAAGAATCGGGAAATATTCGTCCACAAGCTGATCCATGACCATATAGGCGATATGGCTCGGTCCTTTTTTCCACAACTCGCTGTTTTCCGAAAGCTGTCTTCTTACTTTTTCAATACCGTCTGAACGATGAAAGTGAAATGTGACGATAAAATCTTTTCCAACGAATAAGTCAACTTCTTCAGACGCCAGCGTCCTTTGATTCAACGCGTGTATGACGAAAAAAAGATATTCTTCGTATTGATCAAGCTTCGGACGCTGCAAATGATGAACGCAGTCCTCAACTGCTAAAGGGTGAAAGTGAAACTGACTTTTGAGTAAAGAGACTTCTTCATCCGAAGGCTGATCGAAGTCCGTCCAGTACCACTCAATATCTTGATCTGTCAGCCTTTCTGCTTTGATGTCGGTAGATAAAAGTTTTCCGTCCTTTGTCATCGCAAAATGTTTAATCATCGGCACCCCTCCGCTTCCATAGGATGCTGCGATGCCCTGTGATTCATTCGGTGAAAAAATAAAATGTTGTTCTTTTTTAAGAGAATTTGAAACATGGTATACTGTGGACAAAGAAGAAAAAGGGATGGGAAGCGATGTGGAAGGAAACTGTAAGCGTATCACCGCCGTATCATTTTGACCGCGTCTTGGACAGGCTTTCGCTTGATCCGCTCAATGCGGTCAACCTCGACAAAAGGGAGGTCAAGCTGCCGCTCCGCAATCAAAACAAAGAGCCCCGGATTGTCGCTGTGCAGGCGACGGGAACTGTCGAAGCCCCGGCGTTTGCCGTCAGCGGTACAGACGATCGAGACGCCATGATGAAAGAAGTGAAACGGATCTTCAGATGGGAGGAAAATCTTCAGCCTGTACTGGATCACTTTTCACAATCAAGCTTGTCATCAATTTTCGCAGAGCATGCCGGAACGCCGCTGGTGCTCGATTTTCATTTGTATCATTGCTTGATGAAATGCATGATCCACCAGCAGCTTAATCTGTCTTTTGCTTATACGCTCACAGAGCGGTTCGTTCACACTTATGGAGAGCAAAAGGACGGGGTCTGGTTTTATCCGCTTCCCGAAACGATTGCACAGCTCGACTATAACGACTTGCGCGAACTTCAGTTCAGCATGCGGAAGGCTGAATACGTCATCGATACATCAAGAATGATCGCAGACGGCCGTTTAAATCTTGATGAGCTTGATCAATTATCAGATGAAGATATTATGGAAAAGCTGGTGAAAATAAGAGGCATCGGCCCGTGGACCGTCCAAAACGTTCTGCTGTTCGGACTCGGCCGTCCCAATCTGTTTCCGGCCGCCGATATCGGCATCCAAAATGCCATCAAACGCCATTTTGGCTTAAACGATAAACCGACAAAAGAACAAATGCTTGAAATGAGCAAAGAATGGCACCCTTATTTAAGCTATGCTTCCTTGTATTTATGGAGGAGCATTGAGTAGAAATGGAGAGAACATCAGTGAAACGTGACAAAAAAGGATCATCAGCAGAATTAAAAGTCGGACAGCAATTTCCGCTGACGATCAAGCGCCTCGGCATCAATGGCGAAGGCGTCGGCTACTTCAAGAAAAAAGTCGTCTTCGTCCCCGGCGCACTGCCGGGTGAAGAAGTCGTCGTCGAGGCGACAAAGGTTCATCAGAAATTTTCCGAAGGGCGGGTCAAAAAGGTGCGCAAGCGTTCAGAGCACCGCGTCAAGCCGCCCTGCATCATCTATGAGCAATGCGGGGGCTGCCAGCTCCAGCATCTGGCTTATGAAGAGCAGCTGAAAGGAAAACGGGACATCGTCATTCAATCGCTCGAACGGCACACCCGTTTTGACATCGGCAAAATGGACATCAGGCCGACGATCGGCATGGAAAACCCGTGGCACTACCGGAATAAAAGCCAGTTTCAACTCGGGCTTTCGAAAAATGGAAAGATGGTAGCAGGGCTGTACGGCCTTGACTCACACCGGCTTGTCCCGATTACGGAATGCATCGTTCAGCATCCGGCGACGAACAAAACGACACAAACCGTCAAGCAGATTCTTGAAGACTTCGGCATTTCCGTCTACAACGAACGGAAGCGAACGGGCGACGTCCGCACGATCGTGACGAGGGTCGGCTTTGAGACGGGGGAAGTGCAGGTTGTCATTGTCACGTCAAAAGAAGACCTGCCGCGCAAGGAGCTCATTGCAGAAGAAATCAAAAAGCGTCTGCCTGAAGTGACATCCGTAATTCAAAACGTCAACAAAGCCAAGACATCGGTTATCTTCGGCGATGATACAAGGCTCCTAGCCGGCAATATGGTCATTCAGGAATTTCTCGGCGAGGTTACGTTTGAGCTGAGCGCCCGCGCTTTTTTTCAGCTTAATCCGATCCAGACGGTCAAGCTGTATGACGAAGTGAAAAAAGCGGCGAAACTGAGCGGGCGCGAAAAAGTCGTCGATGCCTACTGCGGCGTCGGCACAATCGGAATGTGGATCGCCGACGGAGCAAAAGAAATCCGCGGCATGGACGTTATCAAAGAATCGATCGATGACGCCAACCAAAATGCCAAAAAGCACGGAATTGATAATGCGCGTTATGTCACAGGAACGGCGGAGCACTGGCTGCCGAAATGGACTAAAGAAGGCTTCAGGCCTGACGTCGTCATCGTCGATCCGCCAAGAACTGGCTGTGACCGCACCTTCCTTGATACGATCAGGCAGGTTAAGCCGAAGCGGTTCGTTTATGTCTCATGCAATCCGTCAACACTTGCGAAAGATTTGCAGTACTTAGCGAAGGATTACCATGTCGAATACATTCAGCCTGTCGATATGTTTCCGCAGACGGCGCACGTCGAATCGGTCGTATCGCTGAAGCTGAAATAAAACGCCTTTTTAAAGGCGTTTTTTAGCGGAACCAAAAGGGGGGACATATGATGAAAAGACTCTGCATCATCCCGTGCGGGGCGAAGAAAATCTGGGATGTCGATCCGGGCATCGGCCCGTCTACCGCAAAGGATGTCTATCTGAGTCCGTTTCATCGGGCGTGCCGCGCATATGCGCAGACGTTTTTTGCGGATTGGGTGATTCTTTCAGCAAAACACGGTTTTTTAAAACCGGAAGATATCGTTCCTGAAAACTATGATGTCACATTCGGGATGGACCACCCGGAGATTATGGCGGATGATGAGCTGAAGGCGCAAGGTGAACGGAAAAACTTGATGGATTATGACGAAATCGTTATGCTCGGCGGGAAAAAATACAGGCCTGTTTTGAGGAACGTGTTTGGCAGCCGCCAGCAGATCACTTACCCGCTGGCGGGCTATCGGGGAATCGGCTATATGCTCCAGGCGCTGAAGCGGGCTGTCGATGAAGGCCGGGAGCTTAGTGAACCTGAAAACAACTGAAGAGAAAGTGAGTTTTTTAAAATCGCTGGCGGGTTTGCCTGAATAAGGGCAGGGCATGATCTGGAAGGCATTTGTTTGGTGGCTGGGATATCCGGAGGCAAAATGAAATATTCATTTTTGCCTCTTTTTTTATGCGATTTTTTGTAACAAAAAGAGGTTCAGCGGTACTAATAAGTGAATGGAAAAATAGCGGCAGCCCAGCCGGGGAGGGGCTTTATGAAGCTTGAGGAAGTCTACAAGAGTATTCAGCCTTCCGTTTATGCCTTTTTCTACGTTAAGACATTTCATAAAGAAACAGCGGAAGATTTAACACAGGAAGTATTTTATCAGGCTGTGAAAGGCTATCATACATTTTCGGGAAAGTCGACAATCAAAACATGGGTGTTTGCGATTGCTAAAAATGTGTTGAAAAAACACTTTCGTTCAGGAGCGTCAAAAGCCGGGACAAACACGATATTTCAGCATGAGGAAGCGGCTTGCTTATCTCCTGAAGAACACCTTCTGAAAACCGAGAAAGAGCGGCGGCTTCTCGAGGAAATCAACCGGCTTGATGAGGCTTCAAAGGAAATTGTCACCCTCCGTATCTACGGAGAATTATCATTTAAAGAAATCGGCATGCTCACAGGCAAAACTGAAAACTATGCCAGGGTCGGGTTTCACAGAGCAAAGCTCAAGCTACAGCAAGAAATGGAGGGCTATGATGAAGGATAAGGAACGCAGTGTATTCAAAGATTTGCTTCCTTTATACCATGAGGGGCTGTTAAGCAAAGAGTCGGCTGAATGGATTGAGGAAGCGGCCGAAAACGATGAAGAGCTTCAAAAGCTTTTGAAGATGACGGAGGCCGAGCTTCCGAAGGAACATATCGAATCGACTGTTCATGAAAGTCAAATGTTTAAAAAAATCAATCGGAAGCTCTCCTTGTACCAATTGATGTTTACAGCCATTTCGTTTTTTCTCGCGATTCACACATCCCTGTTAAATGAGAGCTTCGGCTTTATTTTGTGGTACGCCGTGCTTGGGCTTGCGGTGTACTTGTTTTACCGGGATATGAAACTTGTGATTCTCCTCTCCTTTGCGCCGATTTTCATTTGGGGGATGGGGGATATTCTGGCCGGCTGGGATGCAGCCGACGGTACAGGGGTTGTGGAGCACCTGCTGTATTCTGTCTTTGGCGCTTTCATGCTTGCTGTTATTCACTGTTTTTTCGCCGCGGCCGGGATGATGATCGGATGGCTGTTCTTAAAGCTGAAAGAAAGTAGTTGATATGATGAAAAAGAAAATCTTGTATAGCGTATTGATCGTGCTGCTCGTTTCTTTTGTGCTTGCCGCATATAACGCCTTCAACGGAAATCCCGTAAGCAAGAAGCTGTCTCAAACGGCGCTTGAGCATTATTTGACTGACCGCTATCCTGAAAAAGACTTGCGGATCGACAGCGGGCTTTATAATTTCAAGTTCTCCGAATATGTATTTGAAGTCACGGATACCGGCGATCAAAAGCGCAAAGATCCCTATCTGTTTTCTTTGAGAGGGTTTGTTCAACCAGAAGTACACACGGACGGTATCTATGAAGAGAACCTCAACGAACCGCTGATGGAGCGGCTTGGAGAAGAAGCCGGAAAAGAAATCAAAACGTTTTTATCGAAAAGCATAAACCATCTGAAAGACGTTGACGTGCATGTGGAAGTATTAAAAGGAAAGCTGAAAGAGGACGCAAAATGGGAGAAAAGCCTCCGCTTAGAGCGGCCGATGGAGATTCATATTTTACTTGATGCCGCAAATGCCGACCGAAAAGACGTATACAAAACGGCGCAAAAGATTCAGCGCCTGTTGAATGAAGAAAGGTACGACTATGAAAGCGTGACGATTAATGCCAACATTTTTGAGGGGGAAGATATCAAAGACGACGAGACCGGCTATGTCAAATACAGCACCTTCTTTGAAAAAAATACGGATACCAGGCTGAAGGATGTTGAGGAGCTAAATGAGTAGCGGTCCATCCTTCAGTCTGAAAGGTTAGATCAGATGTGCAAACCGCCGCAGAAAGCGGCGGTTATCTGTTTAATATAAGTGTCTTTAGCGACTTTTTGAAACCGGCCGTCAGCCAATGCGCCAGAAGAGAAGTATCCGTATAAAGATGACAGAAAAGCGAAGGCCTGTGAATCCGCATCTCCCTTTTTCATCAGGCTTTTGTCCTGCATCGTTTGAAAGTAGTCTGTTAAATAACGAAGGAGTTCTTCCATATGCTTTAACAGAGAACCGAAAAGATCAGTCATCCTTCCGCCGTCTTGAACAGCGATAAGGTAGAGGGGCTTGTTTTTTTCCATATGAAGCAAATACGATTCTGCAATCAATGTTAAGTCATTCTCCAGGTTCCAAGTGATATCATTTTCAAATACGCGCTGAAAGGCTGGTATATAAGAAAATTGCTGAACGGCCGCTTCCAAAAGTCCGAGCTTTGTGTTGAAGTGGCGATAGACCGTCATCTCGCTGACGCCTGAATGGAGCGCGATATCCTTTACCGTCACCGACTTGAAACCGTATTTTTGCATTAAGTCTAAAGCAGCAGATATGATCCGTTCGTTCGTCTCTTGCAAAGGTGTTTACCCCCATTTTATGATAGTTAGTAGTAACTAACACCAGTCTAATCAGGCGCTGAATTGATGTCAACCCGTTTCAAAAAGGATAAAAAGGAGTTTTAATCATGAAAAATATTTTAATCGTCAATTTTCCGGCGGAAGGGCATGTCAATCCTACATTAGGGATCACCAAAGCATTTGCTGACAGAGGCGACAATGTGCACTATCTTTCAACAGAAAAGTATAAAGACAGGCTGGAGGGCGTCGGGGCTACCGTCCATTTATACGAAGATCTGGTGAGAAACGCGCATATTGATCCGAATTCACCGTCCGGCCTTCTTGAATTTTTAAAAATTCATCTCAAAACCTCGCTGTATATTTTAGACATTGTAAAAGAGCTGTCCAAAAGCATTTCGTTCGATGCCGTGTATTATGACACATTCGGTGCGGGTGAATTGGTCAGGGATTATTTGAACATTCCGGGAATCGCTTCGTCGGCTTCATTTCTCTTCGGACAAGAACATATGAAGATTCTGCCGCTGCATCCGGATTCAGGTGCGGAGCTGCAATTGGATAAAGAATGTGAAGACATGCTTAGTGAACTGAAAGAAAAGTACGGCGTCTCACCTAGGCATACAGGACAGTTTATGAGCAATCAGGCGGAGCTGACGGTTGTGTATACAAGCCGGTATTTTCAGCCTGACAGCGACCGTTTTGGGGATGATGTGCTGTTTATCGGCCCGCGTTTTCCGAAGCGTCTGGACAAGACCGATTTTCCGATAGAATCGTTAAAGAATGAGAAAGTCATTTATATTTCAATGGGAACCGTACTTGGTAAAACTGAGGATTTTTTCAATATGTGCATCGATGCATTCCGTGATTTCGACGGCAAGGTTGTCATCGCCGCCGGCGAAAAGTCGAACTACGCGGATATAAAAGAAGTGCCGGAGCATTTTATCATTGCACCGTATGTGCCGCAATTAGAAGTGCTTAAAGAAGCCGATGTGTTCATCACCCACGGCGGCATGAACAGCGTCAATGAAGGCATTCATTACCGTGTCCCGATGGTCGTGCTCCCGCATGATAAAGATCAGCCGATGATCGCCCAGCGCCTGAAAGAACTGAATGCTGGATATCCGCTGTTTACAGAAGAGGTCAATGCTGAAAGATTAAGAGGTGCAGCAGAACAAGTACTCACTGACGAAAAATATCAGGAAGGTATTCAAAAAATTGATGAAAGCTTCAGCAACTGCATGGACATGAAAGACGCATTAGCGCGCATTGATGAATATACTGCGCGGAAATCGCTGCAGCCTTAATAGAAAGCCCAGCCGCTTTACCAAGCGGCTTCAGCGTGTCGACAAACCCTCGCATTCGTTGTCAGGCCTGCGCGTCGGTGCTCACGAATTCCAACATTCGCTGTGCTCCGATGCTCGGCCTTCCTAGACTGCAAGGGTTTTCAATCACGCTGAAAGGATGACAAAATCCCAAAACTAAAAGTCGTTTTGGGATTTTGTCAACAATCTGAAGCCGCTTTACCAAGCGGCTTTTTTTTATGCATAAACTCCGCAAAACAGATAAAAATAGAATGAATCATAGATCAGAAAGGATGTTGCATGATGCGCAAACTGTGCGTTTGCTTGCTTCTCGTCATTCCGCTGTCATGTACGGCTGTCATGTCTTCTGCCTACGGGGAAACACGCGTTTATCAAGAGTTGACCGACAAGCAAAAAAATGAACTGGCTTCTTTGCAAAAGGACATTATGGAAAAGAAAAAACAGCTGATCAATAAGTATGTGGAGTACGGAATCCTTGATCAGGAGAGGGGTAAAGAAATCAAATCTCATATTGAGAAGCGCTATGAAAAAGAGCGGGAAAACGGGTTTCTGCCAAAGTTGAAGCACCAAGAAGAAAAGTTTCACAAGCATCATATTCATTAAACTGAAATAGACGGCGCCTCATTTTCTTCGTGACAAAAGTGTAAAGACAGGTGTAAACTAATACTCATGTAAACTGCTAAGAGAGTAAAGAGGTGTAGTGAGTATGAAGAAGAACCGTCCTGTTTCAGAGCGCAGACTGCTTGGCATCGCCGGTCTCGGCTGGCTTTTTGATGCTATGGACGTTGGCATATTATCGTTTATTATCGCCGCTTTGCACGTGGAATGGAAGTTGACGCCGCAGGAGATGAGCTGGATCGGCAGCGTCAACTCAATCGGCATGGCAGTCGGGGCGTTTGTCTTTGGCCTTTTGGCTGACCGTGTCGGAAGAAAATACGTTTTTATGATTACGCTGCTGTTTTTCTCGATCGGCAGCGGGTTATCCGCTTTGACGACGACATTGTGGGCATTTTTAGTCCTGCGCTTTTTCGTCGGTATGGGGCTTGGCGGAGAGCTTCCAGTCGCATCTACGCTCGTATCCGAAACGGTTGCGCCGGAGCGGAGGGGAAGAGTCGTCGTCCTGCTCGAAAGTTTCTGGGCATTCGGCTGGCTGGCCGCAGCGCTCATTTCGTATTTTATTATTCCGGCCTACGGCTGGCAGGTTGCTTTATTAATAACCGCGATACCGGCTATTTACGCCTTATATTTGCGGATCGCCCTGCCGGATTCTCCGAAATATGAGAAGCTTTCGCAGGAAAGGAAGCCGACCGTCGTGGAAAATGTGAAAAACGTCTGGTCCCGCAAATATGCCCGGCCTACGGCCATGCTGTGGATTGTCTGGTTTTGCGTTGTCTTTTCCTACTACGGCATGTTTCTTTGGCTGCCGAGCGTCATGGTGATGAAAGGATTCAGCATGATCCAGAGCTTTGAGTACGTCTTGATCATGACGCTGGCTCAACTGCCCGGCTATTTCTCCGCGGCATGGCTGATTGAAAAAGCCGGCCGGAAAATGGTGCTTACCGTCTACTTGTTAGGGACGGCTGTCAGCGCCTACTTCTTCGGATCGGCTGAATCGCTGGCGCTTCTGCTTGCGTCAGGTATGTTTTTATCGTTTTTCAACCTTGGTGCCTGGGGCGCGCTTTATGCTTATACGCCTGAACAATACCCGACATCAATCAGGGGGACCGGCGCAGGAATGGCAGCCGGCTTTGGCCGAATCGGCGGCATCCTGGGCCCGCTTCTTGTCGGCTATCTCGTCGCCCGGGGAACAGAGATTTCAATGATCTTTTTGATCTTCTGCGTCGCCGTTATTGCGGCTGTCGCGGCGATCTTCTTTTTGGGGACGGAGACGAAGCAGAAAGAGCTTGCCTAATGTCCGAATTCTCCTTCATAATGGACGGGACGCGAGAATTTGGAAAGAGTTGATTGAATTGAAAAAGAAAGCCATCATTACTGGTCTCTCGTTGTTGATTCTTGTGACAGGCTGTTATGTGTATAACGCCTTTTACGGAAATCCGTTCAGCCGCGCGCTGGCTGAACAAAAGCTATCGGCATACTTGCAGGAAGGACACGCCGGTGAAACCTTAAATATGAAAGGGAGCTCCTATAATTTCAAGTTTGCTGAATACCTTTTTCGTGTGTCAGATGAGCGGAATGATGAGTACATTTTCAGCGTGAAAGGCGGATTGCACCCGGCTGTCACAAACGATGGCATCAAAGAAGCCAGACAGGAAAAGACGAGAGCCAGAATAAGCAAAGAAGCCTCAAATGAGATCAAGAGAGAGCTTGAAAAAAAGCTGAAAAACGTAATTGACGTCCAAGTTTCTCTATCAGGAAGCTATGATGTCAATACAAATTGGAAAAAACTGAAGCAAACAGAACCGATCGCTGTTACAGTTACCTTGAATTCAGGCCGGGACGGCCGGAGGCAGGTCTATGACCAGGCAAAAGTGGTGAAAAAGTTATTGAGCGGCTACCATTATGAAAACATTGAGATTGACAGTATGGGCTTAGACGGGGAAGACCGGCCAGGCTATGTGAAGTACAGTGTGCATGTTTTAAAGGACCGTGCGATAGCCATTGAAGATGTAGAGAAGACGCTTTAACGCCTTCTCTTTTTTTATACGGGGGATATATAGGCGGTTTGCACTATTGATGTCCAAGGCCGAAGCGAATAGAATCATATTAAGAACAAATATTGACGGGATTGTTACTGGTAAGGCAGGCAAGACCTAAAATGTGCTAAAGGAACTACAGACCTTAGTGTGCTTTTTTTGCGCCTATCGGCTGATGCTTTCGCATGTTTTAGGTCTTTTTTTATTCCTTTCGCCGGAGGTCTTTGGATGTGATGGCACATTTTTCATTTTGATCGTCTTCTGTTGATTTGATAGGATAGAAAAATTGGAGGAGGTAGATCCGGGTGCTGCATAAAGAGATTGCAAGAGTTCTCTTGCCCCTCATTGGAGGCGCGGAGAATATCATCAGCATCAGCCATTGTACGACAAGGCTGCGCTTCAATGTCAGAGATGAAGAAAAAATCGATATAGCTGCTATTGAAAAGATGGAGTCTGTGCAGGGGACTTTTTTCAGATACGGTTTGTTTCAGATCATTTTCGGTACAGGTGTAGTCAATAAGATTTATAAGGAAATGATTCAATACAGCGATCCGGCTCCTCTTGAAGAAGCCCGGCGGGAGGCGCCGCCAAACATGAACGTATTGACGCGATTTGCCAAAACGCTGTCAGACATCTTTGTGCCGATCATTCCGGCAATCGTTGCGAGCGGATTGCTCATGGGTCTCATCAGTGTGCTTAAAGAATTCAGCCTCGGCGCTTATGGCGGCCCGCTGATGAAAATGCTCGATATTTTTTCAAGCTCAGCGTTTGTCATTTTGCCTGTGCTGATCGGGTTCAGTGCGGCTAAACAGTTTGGAGCGAATCCGTTTTTAGGCGCTGTCATCGGCGGAATTCTGACCCATCCCGATTTACTCGATCCTTCATTGCTCGGCAGCCAAAAGCCGGAATCCGTCGAAGTATTCGGCCTTGAAGTCCCTTTGATCGGATACCAGGGGACGGTCATACCGATTCTCTTATCCGTCTACATAATGAGCAAAATCGAAAAATTCTTAAAAAGAATCGTCCCCTGTTCTTTAGATTTGCTTGTCGCACCGTTTATTACAGTTATGGCTTCCGGATTTGCCGCGCTGTTTATCATGGGGCCGCTCTCACTGATCATCGCTCATTTCGTAAGCGACTGTCTCGGGTTTGTTTATCATTTTGGGGGGGCTTGCGCCGGATTTTTATTTGGCGGGCTTTACTCCTTACTCGTTTTGAGCGGCCTGCACCATAGTTTTTATGTGATTGAAGCGTCGCTGCTTGCAGATCCCGAATATGGGGTCAATTTTCTGCTTCCAATATGGTCGATGGCCAATGTCGCGCAGGGAGGAGCGGGGCTCGCCGTATTTTTGAAAACAAAGAATGCCGCTATCAGAAAGATTGCGATTCCGGCTTCTCTCACCGCTTTTTTGGGAATCGTCGAACCTGTCATGTTTGGCGTCAATCTGAAGCTCGCGAGACCGTTTATCGGCGCATCGATCGGAGGCGCCATCGGAGGGGCATACGCCGTCTTCACACACGTTGCGGCAAACTCTTACGGACTGTCCGGCATCCCGATGATTTCAATCATTCTCCCTCTTGGCACCGCCAATCTCATTCATTATTTAATCGCTTTTGCGATTGCGGTGATTTCAGCATTCATTGCGACTTTGTGTCTTGGCTTTAAAGATGAAAAAGAATAATTCCGTTTTCATTCATTAAAACAGGATGAAAGGAAGGCAGCTATGAAAGTAAAAAAAATCTTAAATAACAATGCGCTCGTCGTCAAGGATGGCGGCGAGGAAAAGATCGTATTAGGTTCCGGAATCGCATTTCAAAAAAAGAAGAATGATATTGTCGATAGATCTAAAATTGAAAAAATATTTGTGATGAAAGATTCAACAGAATACCGCCAATTCGAGGAGATCTTAAAAACGTTGCCGGAAGATCATATTCAGGTGGCGGAGGACATTATTTCTCATGCGGAAAAAGAGCTCGGGATCAAAATCAATGAGCGAATCCATGTCGCTTTTTCAGATCATTTATCATTCGCGATAGAACGGTTAAGCAAGGGAATGGTCATTAAAAATCCGCTGCTTCAGGAAGTTAAAGTCCTCTATACGAAAGAATTTCAAATCGGCCGCTGGGCAAAGGCCCTCATTAAAGATAAGCTGAAGATCGATATTCCGGAGGATGAAGTCGCCAATATTGCGCTTCATATTCATACAGCGAAAACAAACGCGGGAGATATGACAAAAACGCTCGATCTCACAACGATGATCAAGGATATTATCGAGATTATCGAAGATAAACTCAACATTAAAATAAAGGATGAGACGATTTCGTATGAGCGGCTTGTCAACCATCTCCGTTTCGCCATTCAGCATATTGAATCGGGAGAGACATTTTACGAAATGGATGGTGAAATGATCAGCCTCATTAAAAAGAAGTTTGGACAAGCGTTTATGTGCGCAGAAGAAATCGGGGCATTTGTGAAGCGGGAGTATGGCTTTGAATTTCCGGAAAAAGAGCTGTGCTATATTACCATGCATATTCAGAGATTTTATCAGCGGTCTGCTGTTGTGTAAAGAATGCCTGTGTTTAAGACAAAACGGAGCCCTGTTATCGGGCTCCGTTTTTGTTTAAGGTTTCAATTTCCGTTAAAACCGAATTTTCGATTAGAAATCCTTTTACATTGACGTGCGAAGGGATTAACGGGTGCTGTCGGATGGAGGCGACGCTTTTTTGGACGCCTTCGGCCGCATTTTCGCTCGGTGACAGCCATTCATCGATGCTGCCGTACGGAAATTCCGGACTGCAGTTTTGGAAAAGGTACTCTAAAGTTTGCATTCTATCGCTTAAATCTTTGTTTCTATTTAAAAGGTCAGAAATATCTTTATCTGCCGTTTGCTCGTATTTATCGCGGACAATCCAAATTTCTTCCGCTTTGTTCCGGTGGACAAGGGTAATGATATCCCTCATCATATCACCGTAGGGCTGTGAAATATCAGGGAAGACGCTTTTTAAAACAAGGGCGTTCTCAGGCTGAATATTCCCTGCCCGGCAGATGGTCTGTTCAAGCTGTTTCTCCATTCCGATAATCATCAGTATTTTTTTGTTTTCTTCCATGACATTTCACCTCATTCATTTATCGTGTTTGTCCAGTTCTTCCATTTTCCCTCCGGGTTAATAGATGCCAGGTGGATCCATCCGTTCTCCGCCTTTTGCCGGAAGCTGTGATCGCGGTCAAGGAGACGTTCGATAGCATCATCCGGTGCTTCGATCACGATCAGGAGTCTGAGAGGCGCATGATATATTTCGTCATCCGACCGCATGACGGACTGCCACGGGAGACCGGCCAAAAGATCGCTTGCATTTCCTTGCATGACGCCGAGGCCTGAAGTGACGGTTTGAGTTGCCTTATTTCCGCTTCCATAATAATGCGGTGCGACGGTTGACGCGTAATATTGCAGATTGATCCATTGGGCTACTGTTCCAGGCCCTGAAATGATGCCGCTGAGGATGGAGCCGTCCTCGTCATTCCGCCAGTCATAGCTGTGCAGAAAAGCTCTTCCTTCAAGATCAGCTTCGCGTGTAAGCCGGCGTGTGCCGATGATGAATGAAGCATTTCGGGCCAGCCCCCATTCTGGACGGATTTCGCTCCAATCTTCGGCGAAGCGCTCAACTTCATTCCGCGGATTTTGGTAGCCGAGCTGCGGCAGCTCTTCTAAGCGTTCGGCTCCGACAGTACGGCTCACATCAGGAAGCACCGAGTTGATGCGGTCGAACGCTTGTTGAGCTTTAGCCGGAAGCTCAGGTACATAGAGCCACTGCAGTTCATCCAATGTTGTAATGTGCTCTGCGGCGGCGAATACCGTATCATCCGGAATAAAAATGCCGTCGGAGCGGAGCCTCTGTCTGACGCTCGGAAGGTTGCATAAAGCGGCTAGGACGCGTGCGTTAAAAGCGCCTGATGCGCCTCCGCAGGCGCCGCAGTCCAATGCCGATGCATAAGGGTTATTCGTGCTTCTGCTGGCGTGCCCGCAAATGACAACCAGCGGAGCGAACCGGTCGGTGATCCCCATCATCTTTAATGCCTGTCTGGCATAGGCGGCTTTTTCTTCATCCGTAAATCCGACCGGAATACCGGCATCAGATGTTTCCATACGATCAAGCGAGAGCTTTGCCTGAGGCTTTTTCAGCCATGTTTTCCGCGCATTCCGGAAAGTTTGCCCGGCTGTGCGGGGGACCAGGCTGCGCGCGGCCATTTGCAGGCTCAGCCATGGCCCGCTCACTTCGGGAAGGAGCATACCCGCCAATAGATTCTGTTTCATCTTTTTAAAGGCGGAGCTCAGCGAAGCTGCTGCTTTTTTATGTTCTTGATACGATTTAAAGCTTGATTTATCGGCCGTTTCATTTACTCGATGCTGAGGTTTAAGGATGACCGGCAGAGAGCTGTGAGTGTGCTTAGTGCCAAGTTCGCACGTTTCGATTGCCAGATTGAAAAAGCCCGCTGTTCCATACGTTTCAAAAGGGCCTGACTTTTCCAATGCCCGTCGGAACGGCTCTGAACGGACATCAATACAAAATGCAAGCTGGGCCAGCGCCGCTTCACTTTTGGCGGCAGCGGCAGGTTTGTTTGCCGTGATGAGGTTCCTTACCTCAGCAGCGTATGATTGTTCCCATGCTTCCAGCCAGATGCGCCTGCGCGTTAGATCATCAAAGCGGCGGGCGAGTGTTAATCTTGCTTTTTGCTCTGCTGCTGAAAGTTTGAGCCATTCGTCAGGCGTCAGGCCGCCCCAATGCAGCCAGGCGGCAATCAAAGGAACGACCTGCATCTCTTTTTCAGGTTTTGGCTTAGACAGCGGCAAATAAGGTTCAATAAGCATCCATTCCATTGAAAGCCGGATGGCCAAATACTCGAGAAGCAGCCCTTGTTCGTCCTGCGATTGCTGGGAACGCCAAAGCATCATCCCGGCCCATCCCGGAAGAGAGAGCAAATGAGCTTCAAGGTATGCCTGAACGTCTCCATCAGAAATATCAAGCGCTCGGAGTGCTCTTTTCATCGCGTCCCGAGGCTCCTCCGGCCACCCTTTCAGTCGTTGGCGTTCCGCTCGCGCCAGGGCGGGATCATGTTCAACAAGCTGCCGCCAAGCGCTGTAAAACCCTTTCTCGCGATGTGGAAGCCGCCATGCCGATTGTGATTCATCGAGAAACAGCTTGCACCATTTAATCACATGATGATCAAGAAGGTGAGCGGTTTTTTGTCCGGCAAAAACGCTGAGCGGTTTGATCAAGCGTGTTTTTTGATCATCGATTGTCCCACGCGCCGCTTGTTTGGCAAGCTTTTCGACTTGCCGGGATCTCAAGAGCTTTTCAGGGATTTCATCCAGCTTGAGCGCGGCTTTGCAAAACGCTTCCGCTGTTTCCCTCTGCATGCCGGGCTGATGTGAATCGAGCCAATGCGTCAGCTTTTTTTCAAGAATGGCCTCATCGATTTCTCCCCTTTGTTTTGCGGAGCGGAAAATGGAGGACTTTGGGTATATATCAACCTGAAGCTGCTGTTTAAGCTGCCGGGCCGTCTGTTCAAATGTCTGTTCTTCAAGACCCATCCACGGATGGCGCGCGGCAAAGGTTTCAATCGGCCAAAGCGGCGCAATGACTCGTGCTGCTGATTGAACCGATTCATCAATATTAAAGTCCGCTGTCTGATGTTCATATTTGAAGATCAATTGTTTAGACAATGTGGGTGCTGCTTTCATGATTGACGACCTCCTTGAGTAAGATATTGGTCAAGATAATTCGGCCGTTCTTCGACCGATTCAAAATGAGGCTCACCCGTTTTTACAAGACACAGATAAAGTGCGCCGGACCATGCAAACCGCTGCCGAACGATCAAGGCGCCGGCCGCAGTACCAGCTAACAAAACGACTACCGTTAAAACGGCCGCCATGACGGGCGGTTGCGCCCCCTGTACAACAGCTTCCTTCAGGAGCCCGTGTAAACCGGAATGAATGATGGCAAACGCGAGTGAAGCCCCCGTTAAAATGAAAAGCCCGGCCATTCGTGTGACGCGACCGTCATTGGCTGTGACAAGCTGTCTCCAAGCAATGAACAATGCCCAGCCTAAAACAAGGGCGCTGATCAATTGATAGCCATCGTCCGCAGCTGAGACCCAGATTCCGATGACGACAGTAAGAGCAAAGGCGCCGCCTATCATGTCCCAGAAAAGAGCCGGTCTGCCCCGTTTAGAGGCGAACGATTCATAACGGCGCACCGCTGATCCGGCTTGCAGGAAAAGGGCGGCTTTGAACAGGCCGTGCAAAATGAGGTGAATAACAGCCGCAATATAGGCTCCTAATGCGCATTGGACGAGCATAAAACCCATCTGCGCGACCGTTGAAGCTGCGAGCTGCCGCTTGTAGTCCGTCTGGACGATCATCATGCCCGTTCCGAGCAAGACGGAAAAGACGGCGGGAACAAGCAGAATAAGCTGCAGACCATCACCGCTGAACATCGGTGCGAAACGGGTCAGCATGACGCCGCCTACATTTACGAGTCCGGCGTGCATGACCGCGGAAACGGGAGTCGGAGCGATTGCCGAATCGAGCAGCCAGCGATGAAACGGCCACTGTGCCGCAGGAATCATCACCGTTAAAATGATAAGGAGGCCAATCCCGGTTTTCTCCCATGAGCTGAGCTGTACAAGGCTTTCCTCCGCTATGGCGGATGATAGCTGCCAGTGTCCTGTCGCGAGAGACAGCCAAAGAGCGGCTGCTGCTATCGCCAGCCAGCTGAGCGCAAAGATCCGGCCCGCATACAAAGCGGCATTTTTGGCCGCTTGCCACGCGCTGTTTAAGCCGATTAGCGCGGTCAAGCCGAAAAGTGTGATACCCCAGCATAGGAGGAGCCAGCGAAGATCATCGTTCAGCCAGGCGCATGAAGCGCCTCCTGTTGTAAGCGTCAGCAGCACAAAAAATTTACGGTAGGAGCGGTCGCCGAACAAATACCGGACAGAGTAGCGCTGGACGATGAAGCCGATTGTCAAGACAAACAAGGCGATCAGCCAAGCCAGCGAATCCAAGCGCCAAGGAGCTCCAGCTTGCCCGGGATTTGCCGTTATCAATGCTGCCAGCGCGGCAAGCGGCGGCAGGGCGATGATCTTGGCGTGAATCCGTACATATGCCAATGGAACCTTTCGATTCAGGACGAGCAGTGCGCTTAACAAACAAAGCGCAAGCGACGCGAAAAATATTTTCAGCCAAAATAAAGAATCTAGCAGATCAAACATCCGGCATCCCTCCGTCGGGATGATGGAAAAGAACATACTGTTTCATGTCTTGCCTTCCTTTCTGAAAACGTAAAAAAAGCCGGTATATTCAGGATCGGCCCATTTCAGCCAATCTTTCTGAATAATACCGGCTTATCTTTAACTCATGTTCATGCTTTAAAGATCTTCCGTTTTTCTATGCCAATTTTTTTTGCAGGTCGTTTGCCAATTTAAATACCATGATCCGCTCGCCAGTGCGGGTGCTGATATCCGTGTGAAAGCTGATCGTCTCTTCACCGGTCAGCTCCTTCATTATGCGGCTCAGTTGTTCTATACCCGATTCCACCAAACCGGAGCGGGTTCTTTTAATTGACAGCAGGCCTTCTTTTGTACTGCAAAGTTCGTATTCGGCGGGTGTCAAAATACCGTTCAGGGAAATGATGACCATATTTCTGAGAATGTCTGTTTTAACAGACACGGAGCCGCGGCCCAAATAGTCTTTTTCCCATTGGGTTAAGGTTTTGCTGATCTCCGCCTCCAGAGACCCCTTTGTCACTTTCTGTTTTTTCAATGTTATATCCTCCTGAAAAACGGTATATTTCTTTTCCTTATACATGAGTATAGGGAAAATGAAATATACCGTCCTATCAAAATGTTAATGTCATACATGGTAAAGGGTGCTTTTTCACGCGACCATAGGGATTATAGCCGAATGCTAAAGCTCTTTTGCATGAGATTACAATTATTGATTTTACGGAATTACTTTTTAAATATCATATCTTTTAAGATTTATGATGTCAATACCGTTCTTTTATGGATAAAAAAGAGGAATGCCGTCTTAGCAGACGAGCATTCCCTTGGCAACTGCATCGGCTTTTTCTTTGCCGTTCAGCAATTCGGCAAGCTTGAGGGCAAATGGAATCGTGGTCGCCGGGCCTCTGGAAGTAATGATGTTTCCATCTACGACAACATTTTCATTTGCAGTGACATCCGCTCCTGTTAAATGTTCTTCAACCCCGGGATAGCAGGTCGCTTTTTTCCCGCTGACAAGCCCCGTTTTTCCGAGCGTCATCGTTGCGGCGCAGATAGCGGCGACATATTTTCCTGCATCCGCCGCTTCTGTCAGCGTCTTGTGCAAAGCTTGGTGTTCCAGCATTTTTTTGCTGCCTACATTCCCACCCGGAAGAATCAGCATATCCGCTTTTTGAAAATCAGCATCCTCAAACATGACGTCTGCCTCGACGACAATGTCATGCCCGCCTTTCACGCTGCGCGATGGATCAAGCGAGACGGTGACGGTCTCGACTTCGGCTCTCCGTAAAATATCAATCGTTGCTATCGCTTCGATTTCTTCAAATCCGCCGATTAAAAAAACATACGCTTTCTTCATGAAAAAAACCTCCTTCGTCTCTACCGTTCATTCTAACTGCGGCAAAGACATTTCCGCAACTGATGAAGTAGACAAATTGAGACACCCGTCTCGTTTTGTCTCTTGTTTTGGAAGGATGTTCGTCTGAAAAGAGCTTCATGTTCGCGTCGGAGAGCTGGCACGATTTTTGCATCATAACGTGTGAGTAAAAAAAGACAGGAGGTTTTTTCATATGGAAGAGGCACTGACAAAGGAAAAGGCGGTATGGATGTATCAAAAAATGCTGGAAATCCGCTATTTCGAAGATCGGGTTCATCAGCTGTTTGCTAAAGGGATACTGCCGGGTTTTGTCCATCTTTACGCCGGGGAAGAAGCGGTCGCTGCGGGCGTCTGCGCCCATCTGAATGATGAAGACACCATCACGAGCACACATCGCGGCCATGGGCACTGCATTGCAAAAGGGTGCGACTTGAAAGGGATGATGGCCGAGATATACGGGAAATCTGCAGGACTTTGCAAAGGAAAAGGCGGATCGATGCATATCGCAGACTTTGACAAAGGGATGCTAGGCGCAAACGGAATCGTCGGCGGGGGATTTCCCTTGGCCTGCGGAGCTGCCCTCACTGCAAAGTATAAAAAGACTAAAAATGTAAGCGTTTGCTTTTTTGGCGACGGCGCCAACAACCAGGGGACGTTTCACGAAGGGATCAACCTTGCCGCCATCTGGAAGCTCCCTGTCATATTTGTCGCCGAAAACAACGGGTATGGCGAAGCGACGCCGTTTTCCTATGCGTCAAGCTGCGAGTCGATCGCAGATCGTGCGGCCGCCTACGGGATTCCGGGCATTCGCGTGGATGGAAAAGATGCAGCCGCGGTTTTCCAGGCTGCGGGCCGGGCGATAGAGCGTGCCAAAAACGGTGAAGGACCGACGCTTATTGAGTGTATGACATACCGGAACTACGGCCATTTTGAAGGAGATGCCCAGCGCTACAAAACAAATGACGAAAAAGCGGTGCATCAGGAAGAGAAAGATGCCATTGCCGTGTTCAAAAGCGAATTGCTGGCAAAAGGGCTGATGAGTGAAGAAGAGCAGTTACGGATTGAAAAAGAAGTTGAAGAAGCGGTCGAGGAAGCGGTCGCATTCAGCGAAAAAAGCGCTTATCCGGAAGAAACCGAACTGCTGACAGATGTATATGTATCCTATTAATTCATGAAGGGGGAAGGAAACATGACGAGGGAAATCAGCATGTCAGCCGCATTGAATGAAGCGATCAAACTTGCGATGAGAAAGGACGATCACGTCATTTTAATGGGGGAAGATGTCGCAGGAGGAGCGAATGTCGATCATCTGCAGGATGATGAAGCATGGGGCGGTGTGCTTGGCGTCACGAAAGGGATTGTTCAGGAATTTGGACGGGAGCGCGTCCTTGATACGCCGATTAGTGAAGCGGGGTACATCGGCGCAGCCATGGCGGCGGCTTCAACAGGTTTAAGGCCGATCGCGGAATTGATGTTTAACGATTTTATCGGCACGTGTTTGGACCAGGTGCTGAACCAGGGAGCGAAGTTCCGCTACATGTTTGGCGGCAAAGCGGAAGTTCCGATTACGATCCGGACGACCCACGGCGCCGGCTTTAGGGCAGCCGCCCAGCATTCGCAAAGCTTGTATGCCCTATTTACAAGCATTCCCGGCTTGAAAGTGATTGTGCCGTCGACCCCGTACGATGCGAAAGGCTTATTGCTCGCTGCGATTGAGGATCAGGACCCGGTTATCTTTTTTGAAGACAAAACGCTGTACAACATGACAGGCGATGTGCCGGAAGAATATTACACGCTTCCGATCGGAAAAGCCGATATCAAGCGGAAAGGCGCTGATGTAACGATTGTCGCAGTCGGCAAACAGGTTTATACGGCGCTTCAAGCGGCGGAACAGCTCTCACTGCAGGGAATCGAAGCCGAAGTTCTTGATCCGAGGAGTCTTTCACCGCTTGATGAAGAGGCCGTCCTTGCATCTGTTGAAAAAACAAACAGGCTTGTGATCGTCGATGAAGCCAATCCGAGATGCAGCATCGCCGCGGATATCGCATCATTGGCGGCAGATAAAGGATTTGATTCGCTTGACGCACCGGTTAAAAAGGTCACGGCTCCACATACGCCGGTGCCATTTTCACCGCCTCTTGAAGACCTGTATTTGCCGACGCCGGAAAAAGTGGTGAACACCGTGCTGGAGATGCTCGGAGAAATCTCAACACATACGGTATAAAGATTGGAAAGGAGAGGAGAACATGGCTGTCGAGGTTGTCATGCCGAAATTGGGAATGGCGATGAAAGAAGGTACGGTTTCCGTCTGGAATAAAAAAGTCGGTGAAGCCGTTGAAAAAGGAGAAAGCATTGCCAGCATCAATTCCGAAAAAATCGAAATGGAAATCGAATCTCCGGCAAACGGAACCGTGTTGGACATCAAAGTGTCCGAAGGAGAGGGAGTGCCGCCGGGAACGGTCATCTGCCAGATCGGGAATGAAAACGAACAAACGCCGGAAAGTCAAACAAAACAGCCGGATTCCCCGAAAGAACGGATTAAAATTTCTCCGGCTGCACGCAAAATCGCGCAAAGCGCAAATATAGACATCAAAACGCTGAAAGGCACGGGGCCCGGGGGGAGAATTACGAAAGCGGATGTGCTGCAGGCGCTTCCCGACAGGCCGAACAAGCAGGCGGATAAGGCTGAAGATCGTCCGCCGGCAAGCCCGATGAGGAAAACGATTGCCGCAAGAATGACGGAAAGCCTGCAAAACAGCGCCCAGCTGACGATTACGATGAAGGCGGACATCACGAAATTAACAGCCCTGCAAAAACAGCTTAATGAAACAGCTCAATCCAGGTATGATACAAAGCTGACGATCACTGATTTTGCCGCCAGGGCAGCTGTTTTTTCGCTTTTGGATCATCCGGCTATGAACAGCGTTTATCAAGACGGAAGGCTTGCGACCTTTGAGCATGTTCATTTAGGAGTGGCGGCCGCTTTGGACGAAGGCCTGGCCGTTCCCGTCATCCGTCATGCCGAGCGGCTCCCGCTGATCGAACTGGCCAAGAAAATCAAATGGTACGCCAAAAAAGCGCGGGAAGGTAGGCTTCTGCACGACGAAATAGAAGGATCGACATTTACGATTACAAATCTCGGCGCATATGGTGTCGAGCACTTTACGCCGATCTTAAATCCGCCGGAAACCGGGATACTTGGAATCGGCCAAATGTATTCGGCCCCCGTCTATCAAGACGGAGAACTGACAAAGGGCGCCATTCTGCCGCTCAGTCTGACTTTTGATCACCGCGCGCTTGATGGTGCGCCTGCTGCAGCATTCCTTTCAGATGTAAAAAAATATTTGGAAGATCCTGCATCGATTCTTTTATAGAGAGAAGGTGGATAGACTGTGACACTCGCGATTATAGGAGGGGGACCTGCGGGTTACGTGGCGGCGATAACAGCCGCCAAGAATAGCAGAGAAGTCATCCTGATTGAAGATGGCCCCCTCGGAGGGACGTGTTTAAATGAAGGGTGCATACCGACAAAAGCGCTTCTTGAGAGCGCCGATATGTTCGAGAAAGTAAAGTCCGCCGGCGCATTCGGCATCGGGCTGGCAGGCGAAAGCCCGACGGTTCAGTGGGAGGCCGTCCAAAGCCGTAAAAGAGAGATCATTCAGCGGCTCGCCGGGGGTATTAAATATTTGATGAATAAAAACAAAATCAAGGTGCTGCAAGGAAAAGCATCGTTCTTGTCGGAACACGACATACTTGTTGAAAAGGACGGAAAACAGGAGGTCATCAATGCCGGGCATGTGATTATAGCGGCAGGAGCGGAACCTGCCGCACTGCCTTTTGCGTCTTTTGACGGGAGCTGGATCATCGACAGCGGAGATGCCATGTCATTGCCGTCCATTCCTGAAACAATTTTTATTATCGGCGGAGGAATCATCGGTTGTGAATTTGCCAGTATATACAGCAGGTTGGGAGCGAACGTAGTGATAGCCGAGCAAGCGGAACAGATTTTGCCTGAGGAAGATCCGGATATTGCCGCCTTTCTGCACACAAGTCTCGAAGAATCCGGCGTCCGTGTTTTCACATCTGTACAAGTGGAGCGTCTTGATCCTGCCCGGCAGCGCGTCTTTCTGAAAAATGGCGATGACAGCTTTAATATTCAAGCGGATCGATGTCTGGTCGCCGTCGGCCGAAAACCGAGAACTGCTGATTTGAAGCTTGAGCATATCGGAGTGCGATATGACAGGAAAGGGATTCAAGTCAACCAGCATATGCAGACAAACATTCCGCATATTTATGCGTGCGGGGATATCACAGGCGGAGTTCAGCTGGCGCATGCCGCCTTTCACGAAGGAATCGTCGCCGCATCCCATGCCTCAGGCAAAGACATGAAGGTCAACAGTGAAATCATTCCGCGCTGCATCTATACCTCGCCTGAGATCGCAAGCGTCGGCTTAAATGAAAAAAAGGCGAGGGAGCGCTACGGGGATGTTCGTATCGGTGAGTTTCCGTTTTCTTCAAACGGAAAAGCACTTATTTTAAATGAGGCTGCCGGTAAGGTCAAGATCATCACAGAGCCGGAGTATCAGGAAATTGTCGGGGTTTCGATCGTGGGTCCGGGAGCAACCGAACTGATCGGCCAGGCAGCCGTGATGATGCACGCTGAGCTGACGGCAGACGCAATGGAGCACTTCATCGCGGCTCATCCGACTCTTTCGGAAACGATTCACGAAGCTTTGCTGCAAGTCGCAGGCCAGGCGGTTCATTGCTGAATAATGGAAAACTTCGCACAGCAGGTAAGTGCGGAGTTTTTTTTATCGATATTGAAAGCGCTTTTATAATATAATGAGGAAAAAGCATTAGGAGAGGATGGAATGAATCCGACGCCCTGCTATTTAAATACGTGGAAACGTTTTGTTCAGGAGGGGCTCCTTGACCAGGCCCGCTTGAACAAAAGAGTCATGGAATCATGGTACCGCTGCAAAAGCCGAAATGTAAATCCGTATTTAGATAAAGGACAGTCAATTTTAAAAAAGGATTTATTCAACGCTCAAAAAAAGAAACATTCGTTATTCCTCGATATCGCCCTGCCTTATTTACACAATATCAGCCGTGAATTAAAAGAGTCGGAAATGATGGCGCTCTTGATCGATGCCGACGGGTACGTATTGAGTTTGGCCGGATGCCTGAGGACGCTTGAAGAGGCGAAAAAAATCAATTTTGTTGAGGGTGTGCGCTGGACGGAAACAGAAGTCGGCACGAACGCCATCGGAACCGCACTTGAAATCGGCGAAGCTGTCACCATTCACGGGACCGAGCATTTTTCGGTGGCATCCCATCATTGGAGCTGTTCTGCTGCACCGATTCGCGATGAAGACGGCACCGTTATGGGTTTGATCGATATTTCCTGTCTCACGGATAGAAGGCATCCCTTTATGCTTGGGATGGCTGCTACTGCCGCACACGCCATCGAGCGCGAGGTCAGCGTACACACGAAAAAAAACGAAGCCGAGCTCATCAGCCATTGTCTTGAAAAAATCGATTCGGATCAGCCGTTTATCGTCTGCAATGAAAAAGACAAAATTGTAGCTGCGAGCAGATCGGTGCGGGAACGTTTTTCCGACTGGAGGAGAATGGATGTCAATGATCTGTATGAGCGCGGGTTTGCCGGCGTGCACAAGCAGACGATTTTCTCCGCAAAAGACGGGAGGCCCCTCGGAAAGTCGATGGCACTGGCTGAAGTCTCCCGCAAAAAAACAGCTCCATCACTCGCATCCGGTTTCATCTATCCAGGAGAAACAGGAACAAGCCGGGCGTTTCAGCAGGCGCTTAACGACATGAGGCTTGCGGCTCAGACGGATGCGAATGTATACATATGGGGGGAGACAGGCTCCGGAAAGGAACTTGCCGCAAGGGCAATTCATCAGGCAAGCGCCCGGAGAAACGGGCCTTTTATCGCCGTCAACTGCGGCGCCATTCCTGAAAGCCTGATGGAGAGCGAATTGTTCGGCTATGCCGAAGGTGCATTTACAGGAGCAAAGCGCCGCGGTTCAAAAGGGAAGTTTGAACAGGCTCACCGCGGTACGATTTTTCTCGATGAAATCGGTGAGATCCCTTATCAGATGCAAGTGGCGCTCTTAAGGATCATCGAAGAGCGGAAGGTCACCCCGATCGGCGGAACCCGTGAAGTTCCCCTCGATATCAGAATCATCACAGCAACACACCGTGATCTGAAAGATCTTCTCCAAAAAGGAAAGATACGTGAAGATCTGTATTACCGCCTTCATGTTTATCCGGTAAAAGTACCGCCGCTCAGAGAGCGCAAAGAGGACATACCTGATTTGTTCCGCCACTATCAGCAGCAACACGGGTGGAAGGCCGATTTTCCGCCGATTTTTTTCAATCGGCTTCAAGAATATCACTGGCCGGGAAACGTCCGTGAGCTCTTTAATACGTTTGAAAGGCTCAGGGTTTTATTTCCGGACGGCGGGCTGATCGCCCCGTCCCAATACAGCGCGGTGCTGGACGGACTCCATTGGAAAAGCGGCGCGCCTTCTGAAGAAGACCGGCTCACATTCAGAGAACGTGTTCAAAAACAAACGATGATGGAAGCTTTGCAAAAAACGAAAGGAAATGTGTCCGAAGCGGCTAAGCAGGCCGGAATTCCAAGAAGCACATTTTACAAGCGGCTTCGAAAGTATAACCTTTAACCTCTCGGCGCCCAAAGCATGACGCTGACACCGGCTAAACAGATCACGGCCCCGGCCCAATCATAGAGGTCGGGGGTTTTTTTGTCCACCAGCCAACCCCAAAGCACAGCCAGAATAATAAATACGCCCCCGTACGCGGCATAGACGCGCCCGAACGATGGAAACGCCTGAAAAGCCGGGATTATGCCGTAAATGATTAAAGTCAGCCCTCCGGCTACCCCGTACCACAGCGGTTTGGCTTCCCTCAGCCACAGCCATACGAGATAGCCCCCGCCGATTTCAGCCAAGCCCGCCAGCAAAAATAAACCGATTGCGATCAGCATCAACAACACACTCCAATTCAGTGAATTGCCTTTATTCTACACGACATAAAACGGCCGGGAAAGTTCCCGTTTTTCGGGAAAATAAACAGAACGCGAGTATAGGAACTGTCTTTCCCGAACCTGTTGGAACGGCTCCTTCAGCATGATATAAGTAAATTGTAAACGCTTATAAGGGGGCTTTAAAAATGGATAAAACGTATTCGATTGTCATTGCAGGCGGAGGAAGCACATTTACCCCGGGGATTGTATTGATGCTCTTGGACAATTTGGATGATTTCCCGATCCGACAGCTGAAATTGTATGACAATGATGGGGAGCGGCAAGACAAGATAGCCGGCGCCTGTGAAGTGTTGGTTCGAGAAAGGGCTCCGCACATTCAATTTTTAGCGACAACCGATCCGGAAGAGGCGTTTTCCGATGTTGATTTTGTCATGGCTCATATCAGAGTGGGCAAATATGCGATGCGCGAGCTCGATGAAAAGATCCCTCTGAAATACGGAGTCGTCGGCCAGGAGACGTGCGGACCCGGAGGGATTGCGTACGGAATGAGGTCGATTGGCGGCGTCCTTGAGCTCATTGATTATATGGAAACTTATTCACCTGATGCGTGGATGCTGAACTATTCAAACCCGGCTGCAATCGTTGCCGAAGCGACGAGAAGGCTGCGGCCGACATCAAAAGTGCTGAACATTTGCGATATGCCGATCGGTATCGAAGACAGGATGGCTCAAATTCTCGGGCTGTCATCACGAAAAGAGATGGTCGTCCGTTATTACGGTCTTAATCATTTTGGCTGGTGGACGTCAATTTGTGATAAAAACGGCAATGATCTGATGCCGGCGATCAAGGAGCACGTCGGGAAGTTCGGCTATATTCCTGAACACGAACATGAAAAGGCTGAGGCCAGCTGGAACGACACGTTCAAAAAAGCGAGGGAAGTATATGAACTCGATCCTGAGACGCTTCCAAATACGTATTTGCAATATTATTTTTATCCCGATGACATGGTGAAAAAATCAAACCCTGAATTCACGCGGGCGAACGAAGTAATGGAAGGGCGGGAAAAATTCATTTTCGGCGAGTGTGAAAAAATCGCAAAAGCCCAATCCAGCGCCGGCAGCAAAATCAAAATTGATGATCATGCTTCATATATTGTCGACCTTGCGCGCGCCCTTGCTTTTAATACCGGTGAACGGATGCTGTTAATTGTTGAAAATAACGGAGCGATCCAAAACTTCGATTCATCGGCGATGGTTGAGGTGCCTTGCATTGTCGGCAAAAACGGTCCGGAGCCGATCACAATCGGCAAGATACCGCAGTTCCAAAAAGGGCTGATGGAACAGCAGGTGTCTGTTGAAAAGCTTGTCGTTGAAGCCTGGATTGAAAAATCGTATCAAAAGCTTTGGCAGGCTCTGATTTTGTCGCGCACCGTGCCGAATGCAAGAACAGCCAAACTGATTCTCGATGATCTGATTGAAGCGAACAAAGCATATTGGCCGGAGCTCTCCGCGGAACATCTTCAGCC
This sequence comes from Bacillus sp. PK6-026, assembly GCF_054161455.1. NCBI lineage: Bacteria > Bacillati > Bacillota > Bacilli > Caryophanales > Bacillaceae > Bacillus > Bacillus sp. PK6-026. Next base: position 900,713 of record NZ_CP096418.1, read on the forward strand.
GTCGCTTTAAGGATAAAAGCGCCTGGGCTCCTGAGCCATACCGGCCAGCCCAGGCATATCTCCCATTTATTCTCGTATTTTATATAATAGAGACAGAGAATAAATGGGGTGAAAATGATGCAGTTGGAAGAATTAATGAACAAGCATTATAAAATGCTGAACGAAAACGACTTTCATGTTTTGAAATATATTTTGAACCATCAAGACACTTGCTACAAGCTGGGCATCAACGAATTAGCAAAGAAATGCAACGTATCCCGCACATCGATTTTAAGGCTTTCTCAAAAATTGGATTTCAGCGGGTACAGTGAGTTCAGGGTGTTTCTGAAATGGGAGGCCGAGAAACGGGAAGAAGAGCGGGAAGATTGCCGTTCCTTTGAATGCCTCATGAGGGATATGGAAGCAAGCATGAAGTATTTGAAAAATACGGATTTGCGCAAGATGTGTCAGCTCATTGACGAAGCAGACCGCATTTTTGTCTATGGTTCAGGTACCGCTCAGACCACGTGCGCTTATGAGCTGCAGCGAATGTTTGTTTCTCAGCACCGTTATTTGACGGTGATCAAAGATCAAATCGATTTCGACCTCATGTTTCCTGATTTTAGCCCGGCCGATCTGATCATCATCATTTCGCTGTCAGGAGAAACCCCGTCGCTGATTCCGCAGGCACAGTCTCTGTCGGCAAAAGGCATTCCTTTTATCTCTTTGACTAATTTGAAAAATAATCTGCTCGCCCAGCTCACGCCTTACAATCTCTATGCGCCGAGCCAGACGGTGACGGTTTATCCAAAAACGGAGCTGACAGCTTTTGCGCCCTTTTTTCTCGTTGGGGAAGCGCTGTTTCGCAGCTATGTCGACTATGCTGAAGAAAAGAAAAATCAGGAATAACAGGGGGGATTCGCATTGATGCAAAAAGTACAGCGATTCGGAAGCGCCATGTTTGTGCCGGTTTTGCTATTTGCCTTTGCCGGGATCGTCGTGGGCCTCAGCACATTATTTAAAAATGAGCAGCTGATGGGAGCGCTTGCCCGTCAGGACACCTTTTGGTATCAATTCTGGTATATCCTTGAAGAAGGCGGCTGGACTGTCTTCAGGCAAATGCCGCTGCTGTTTGCGGTCGGAATTCCGATCGCACTGGCGAAAAAAGCGCAGGCGAGGGCATGTTTGGAAGCGCTTACTACCTATCTGACCTTCAATTATTTTGTCAGCGCCATTTTGACAGTATGGGGCGATTTTTTCGGTGTTGATATGACACAGGAAGCCGGAGGAACAAGCGGACTTGCGGAAATCGCCGGCATCAAAACCCTTGATACGAACATTATCGGGGCGATTCTGATTTCATCGATTGTCGTTTATATCCACAATCGCTACTTTGATAAGAAGCTGCCCGATTTTTTAGGAATATTTCAAGGCTCTTCATTTGTCGTTATCATTTCATTTGCGATCATGCTTCCGGTAGCGCTTGCGACCGCGTGGATTTGGCCGATGGTGCAGGGCGGCATTGCGTCGCTGCAAAGCTTCCTTGTCGCCTCAGGAGCATTCGGTGTATGGGTTTACACATTTTTGGAAAGAATTTTGATCCCTACAGGCCTGCATCACTTCATCTACACGCCATTTGTTTTCGGCCCGGCCGTAGTTGAAGGCGGAATTGTCACCTATTGGGCGCAGCATCTCAGCGAGTTCTCGGCAAGCTCTGAGCCGTTGAAAGAGCTCTTTCCTCAAGGCGGATTCGCGCTCCACGGAAACTCTAAAATCTTCGGAATTCTGGGGATCGCGCTCGCGATCTATGTAACAGCCAGAAAAGAAAAGAAGAAAATCGTTGCCGGTCTGCTGATTCCGATCACGCTGACAGCGGTGATTGCGGGGATCACGGAGCCGATCGAATTTACGTTTTTGTTCATTTCGCCGCTGCTGTTTTTCGTACACAGTCTCTTGGCCGCGACGATGGCAACCTTGATGTATGCTGCAGGGGTTGTTGGAAATATGGGCGGCGGTTTAATCGAGATTTTAACGCTCAACTGGATCCCTCTGTTTCATCAGCATGGCAGCACTTATATTTTTCAAATTTTGATCGGCTTGTCTTTCACCGCCATTTACTTCTTCGTATTCAGGTTCTTGATTGTAAAATTGGATATCGCCACACCGGGGCGTGAAAAAGACCAGCAGCAGGAGACCAAATTTTATTCGAAAAAAGAATACAAGGCGAAAAAAGAGTCCGAAAAAGAGGTTTCTGCTGCGCAGGAAATGGATGAAACCGATCAGGCGGTTCTTTGCATCAAAGCGCTCGGCGGAAAAGAAAACATAGCTGAAGTGACGAATTGTGCGACAAGACTGAGAGTCAGCGTGTATGATGAATCGAAAGTGGAGCCGGACAGTACGTTTAAGTCCTTTGGCGTTCACGGTGTCGTCAGAAACGGGAAAGCCTTGCAAATTATCATCGGTCTTTCGGTTCCGCAAGTCCGTGAAAGGGTTGAGAAGCTGCTGGATCAATCATAATTGTGCCGGGGAAAATAGCATCTCCTGAAACGACAAATGCAAGTTGCTGAGACTTGCATGTACGATTGGGGGATGCTCTTTTGATGCAGAGACAAGCTAACGCTTCACAGGTTATCCGCATTAGCTCGCTGCATGCCAATTCCCGTTTATTATCTTTTTTTGCAGTTCAGCACGTAAATTTCATTCTTCAGCTGTTCAGATGTTTTAATGACGACTTTTTCGCTGCCCTGAAAATCCAATATGCCGTCGTATCTTTCGATGACTTCGTCAATATGTTTGAAGTGGCGGACATGGGCGCGAGAATCATAGTTAGGCACAGAAATCACCATATCGCTCCCTTGAGGAAGACTTGATAAAAACGCCTTGTCTTTCTCGATATGCTCTAACACTTCCAGCAAAACAAAAACATTGTATTTTTGCAGCATCCGGACGATCGCCTCGTCATATACATTCCCTTCGATGAAAGTAAACGAGGGATTATACCTTTTGGCTTCTTCAAGCATTCCTTTGGAAAAATCGATGCCTAAATATTTTCTGTAACCTTTGTCATATAAAAGCTTTGCGAATCTCCCTGTGCCGCAGCCAATATCAACAATCGTTTCATCTTTGGATTCCGGCAATAGACGTGCAGCTTCTTCATACACCTTTTTCCAAGGACTTTTTTCAAGCGGAATCAGATGTCGGTCAATAAATTGATCATAAAACTCAGCGGGCATTTCCGTTCCCATGTTTTTCACCTCGAAATCTTTTAAATCATCAGTAATAGAAATATATGTCCGAAAAGAAAATGCGTGCGGGAACAATCCCGCCGGATAAGAAAAATGGATCCATTCATCACCGTTTCCGCTGCTCCAAAAAATCTATTATCGCGTCTGCTATTTCTTGTGCGCGCGCATGATAGGTATGCCGCGAATGAACGAGACGGTAGCCGTTGTCTGTGATACGCTGCCTTTCTTTTTCGTTTTGAAGATAGTATTTTGCTTTATCATAAAAGTCTTCAACTTCACAAGCAATGAAATGGGTGCCGTCTTTAAAACCAAGATCGTAAATATCTTGATTTGGTTCCGCCAGCAACAACGTTCTGCAGGCAGGAGCTTCAAAAAATTTCAACAACGGGTAGCGAAGGGTGCTTCCGCACGTGAAAAATATCTTGGCCCTGTTCAGTTCCTGGGCATACTTTTCATTCAAAAAAGCCTGCTTGATTTCTTCTTCATCAGTTATGACATTGCCGGGATGGGGGTGGTGAACAAACCCTTCTTCATGCTTCATGGTCTGCAGTACAGCTTCCCTAAAAAGGTATTTTCCTTTTGGGGGGTATCTTTTGTTTCCTTCATGCACGAGTCCCATGAGCAAATAGTCTATCGTTTTTTTCAACTTCCAGTCCTTGAATATTTCTGGATCAACTGCCCATGGAACCCATCTGAATTTTTCTTCATACTGGGGATATTCATTTAAAAAATGCTCTTTTGTCACTGAAAAAATTAAATCAATTTGGTTTTCTTCGAAATAGCTGCTTCTGATCTGTTGATTAAAATGAGAATCGATCACAAACGCGCCGGTGGGGATGTTTGTATCCTTGAGCCCCCTTATGTTTGGGGATAATGAGAAGCCGTAGGCAATGTCGTAGTGGAAAATGAAATCAGGGCGAAATTGGATTTTGTCCAAAATATCCGGAAGATAGCCGTCTGTATGCCAGTACATGACTTCGGCAAACTCCTCCAGAGATTTCATCATTTTATACTTTACTTCATGTTTGGGCATGGTCTTCCAAAACGTTTTAATCAGAACTAATATTTTCAAGCATCTCCGCATTTCTTTCTCCTCTCAGGAAGTAATCTTTCCCTATTTAATATATGAGGATTAAAAATTGATGTTCAGGCAAGCATGAAAAAGGCGGGGATCTGAAAAATATGCGGAATAAAACGGCAAAACAAAAAGGCGATGCACCTGAGATGCACGCCTTTTTTAATGATTTTCCCGTTCATTGGCGCCGTCCGGATCGATCCATTCCTGCGACCATTTTTCCATTCCTTTAAGGACCGATTCGAGCGCCTGTCCTTTTTCAGTCAGGGAGTATTCGATCCGTACCGGAGTTTCTGGATACACGTGCCGGTGGATGATGCCTTCGTGTTCGAGTTCTTTTAATCTTTCGGATAACAGCCTTCCGCTGATGGGAAGGGAAGATTCTATATGGCAAAACCGCTGCGGGCCGTTAAGAAGCTGGTGAATGATGAATCCATTCCAGCGCTGACTTATCATTTTCATTCCTTTTTCGAATTTCGGACATAAAGATGATAGGCTCATATTTCTCACCTCTCTAGGTCTATTATAACGGTATATCAATGAATGAGCAAAGCTCATAAAATGTCTTGACGTAAGTTTCTTATTTATATATACTAACTTACACAAAGTAAGTAACGAACGAAAAAAGGAGGACACTGCAGACTTCTTATGCGGATGATATGTTGATAGATGGATAAAGTTGGTGTACGTCATTGGTCTTTTAAATAAAAAATAAACTAGAGGAGAAAATAATGAACAACAAATACGAATTAGGTGCATTTATTTTACGTTTGGTTACCGGTCTTACATTTTTGCTTCACGGTCTTTCAAAATTTCAAGGCGGGATTGAAAATACTGTAGGATTTTTCAGCAGTGTCGGAATTCCGGGCTTTCTCGCCTATATCGTAGCGATTATCGAATTGGCCGGAGGGGCTTTAATGATTCTCGGGCTCGGTACGCGTGTGATTGGCCTTTTATTTGCGATTGTCATGCTGGGGGCCATTTTCACTGTTAAGCTATCCGCCGGATTCATGGGAACGGATGGAGGCGCAGGCTATGAATTTGATGTAGCGCTTCTTGCAATTTCTATATACTTGGGCTTGAGCGGAAGCCGCATGCTGTCTCTTGATGGTTTATTCCGTTCCAAAGGGCAGGAGAAACCAAGGAAAGAAGGAAAAACAGATGACGCAGCAAATCCACCCGGGCACTGAGCTCGGATATGTGAAGCTGAAGGTGAGCCGTCTTGAAAGATCGGTTTCTTTTTACAGGGATGTGATCGGTTTTCAAGTATTAAAACGTTACGGAAAAACGGCGGAGTTCACAGTTGACGGGAAAAATCCGCTTCTGATTATTGAGGAAATTCCAAATGCTGTTGTGCTGCCTGAAAGATCGGCAGCAGGCCTTTATCATTTTGCCATTTTGCTTCCAAATCGCAAGCAGCTCGGCATGGCTGTGAAGCATTTGCTCCGCTCCGGCATTGAACTCGGCCAGGGAGATCACCTTGTCAGCGAGGCGCTTTACTTGTCAGATCCTGATCAAAACGGAATTGAAATCTACCGGGACCGCCCGCGTGAGGGCTGGAAGCGTGATGAACAGGGGAACTACGTGATGGGTACGGAGCCGGTTGATGTCCAAGGTCTTCTTGAAGAAGCCGATGGTCACGAATGGAAAGGTCTTCCCCCTGAAACAAAAATCGGACACGTCCATTTTCACGTCAAGGATTTAAAGCTGGCGAAAGAATTTTACCACTCTGTGCTGGGATTTGATATTACAGGAGATTATCAACACATGTCAGCGCTTTTCGTCTCTGCCGGAGGCTACCATCACCATATCGGCTTAAACATCTGGGCCGGACAACATGCGCCATTTGCTCCACTTAATGCGGCAGGCATGGCATATTACACGGTTCTTCTCCCGAATCAGGCGGAATTGGACTGCATCGTGAAAAAACTGAAAAGCTCAGGTTATGCCGTTGAGCATCAAGAAAACGCATGGTTTGTTAAAGACCCGGCTTCAGGCATTGATATCAGGTTGACTGCTTGAAAAGGCGAAACTTTAGTTTCGCCTTTTTTTTATGCCATTCAATCAAAGGACAACAATAGCAAAGAATGAGAATAAACAGACATTAATAACAAAGATTCAGGGGCGGCAGCTGTGCTAACATGAATTTGAAAAATTGGAAATGAAACAGGGGTGAAGGTTGATGGCAAAAAGCCTGACTGGCAAGGCGAAACATCCGCCTGTCTGGAATCCGAATGTTGACGGCGGGCGGTTTTGCAATCCCGTTCTTTTCATGGACTACTCAGATCCCGATGTCCTTCGGAAAGGCAGCGACTTTTTTATGGCGGCCTCGAGTTTTTCCTGTTTTCCCGGAATTCCCGTTTTGCACTCGACAGATTTGGTGAATTGGTCTTTGATCAGCCATGTGTTTGACGAGCTCCCCTTCGGCGAATACGAGGCCCCTGCTCACGGCAAAGGAGCATGGGCGCCGAGCATTCGGTACCATAACGGGGAATTCCTGGTGTATTTCGCTACGCCTGATGAGGGAATCTTTATGAGCAAAACATCAGATCCGTTTAAAGGATGGGAGCCTCTCATACACGTCAAAAAGACAAAGGGCTGGATTGATCCTTGTCCATTTTGGGATGACGACGGAAATGCCTATTTGATCCACGCCTATGCCAACAGCAGAATCGGAATCAAGAGCAAGCTGAATCTCTGCCGAATGAAAAAAGACGGAACGGCATTGGAAGACGATGGCGAGATCGTCTTTGACGGTACGCTGAACCACCCTACCATTGAAGGGCCGAAACTGTATAAAAAAGACGGCTATTATTATATCTTTGCCCCGGCTGGAGGGGTGAAGACAGGCTGGCAGACGGTTTTGCGGAGCAAGCAGATTTACGGTCCCTATGAAGATAAGGTTGTCCTCCACCAAGGAAATACAGCGATTAACGGTCCGCACCAGGGAGGCTGGATTGAGCTTGATTCCGAAGAATCATGGTTTATCCACTTTCAAGATCGCGGAGCATTCGGCAGAGTAGTGCACCTTCAACCTGTCCGCTGGATCGACGGCTGGCCGTTGATGGGCGAAGACATAGACGGCGACGGGATCGGCGAACCTGTTTTGCAATGGGAAAAGCCGAAGACAAACGCCAAAGAAGTGAAACAGCCCTTTGACCATGCCAATGATGATTTTTCTTCAGATCGCCTTGCGCTTCATTGGCAATGGGAAGCGAATCCGAAGCAAGACTGGTACTCTCTCAGCGCCAGTCCCGGCCGGCTTCGCTTGTACAGCCGCGGCATCCCGCATCCGTTCAAACTGAGCCGTCTGCCGAACCTTCTGATGCAGAAATTTTCGGGCCCAAGCTTTACAGCAACGGTCAAATTGTCGCTAAACGCCTTCTCGGACACTATGCTGGCCGGCTTGGCTGTAATGGGAAGGGAATACGCCTATCTCGGCTTTTCGAAATCGGAAAACGGCTATCGGCTTTCTGTATACAAAGGCCGTATGGAAGGTGAGCAGGAAGATGTCAAAACAGAAGAGCACGGTGTACAGGCGGAAACGGTCTATTTGCGCGTGACTGTTGATGAACAGGCGGTGTGCCGTTTCAGCTACAGCATGGATCAGCGTCATTTCACACAGATTGGGGATTCGTTTCAGGCTGTTCCCGGGCGATGGACGGGTGCCAAGGCAGGTGTATATTGCACGGATACCGGAGGAGCAGACGGACAGGACGGCTGGTGCGATATCGATTGGTTCAGGGTCGAACCGGCAGGAGGGGAATGTCATGAATGGTGAACACACATATACGAACCCGGTGTTGACCGGTTTTCACCCAGATCCTTCAATTATCAGAGTCGGGGAAGATTTTTACATGGTGAACTCAACGTTTCAGTATTTCCCGGCAATCGTTATTTCCCACTCTAAAGATTTAGTCCATTGGAAGATCATCGGCCACGGAATTACGGAGAATGACGGATTGGATCTGTCTGATATCAATGATTCACACGGCATTTGGGCGCCCGATATCTCGTATCATGACGGAACCTTCTACATTTTCGCGACACACAGGCTGAACGGACCGACCGTCATCAATGGACGAGAGCTGATCCGCAGACAGATCATGATCAAGTCCAGCCGTCCTGAAGGCCCTTATTCAAAGCCCGTTTTCATTGATGAAGGAAGCGGCATCGATCCGTCTCACTTTGTTGATGACGACGGGAAACACTATATGCTGCTCAGTCCTGCTTGCACGCTCTTTCCTTTAAATGACGAGTGTACAGAAGTTTCCGGCGAGCCGGTTCAGATTTGGGAAGGGACCGGGAGAAGGGCGCCTGAAGGGCCGCATGTGCTGAAAAAAGACGGGTATTACTACGCGATATTGGCGGAAGGAGGCACCGGATATTCCCACTCGATCACGACAGCCCGCTCGACGCATTTGTACGGTCCTTATGAGCCCTGCCCGTATAACCCGATATTAACGCAGACAGACCCGGATGCTCCGATTCAAAGAGCGGGGCACGGCAAGCTCGTTGAAACCCAGAATGGAGAATGGTGGGCGGTGTATCTATGCGGGCGGCCCAATGAGGGAAACTATACAACGGTTGGCAGAGAGACCGCTTTGGATCCCGTCGAATGGAAGGATGACGGCTGGTTTGTCATCAACGGCTTGAACGGCCCGAGTCTGATCCAGCGCGCTCCCAACCTTCCTCCGGTCAAATGGGATGAAAAGACTTTCGACGATTTTGACGATGATACGCTCGGTCTTGACTGGCAGTTTGTCAGAAATCCCGACCATTCAGGCTGGTCTTTGACCGAAAGACCGGGATATCTCAGGCTATGGACAGGTGATTGGGATTTACACGACATCCGCGCAAAAAATACGGTCGTCAGAAGGGAAAAGCACCACCAATACAGCGCCGGCGTGAAACTCGACTTTTCACCTGCGGCGTCCGGCGAGCAAGCGGGGATCGTCTGCTACTACAGCACGCATAATTATTTGAAATGCTGTCTGACCTATGAAGAAGGATTAAAGATCAAGGTCATGGAAAATCGCTCCGGCTTCCAAAAAACGCTTGGGGAAAAACATACCGAAGCCGGCCCGCTGTATTTAAAAGCCGTCATCAATAAGCAAAAGAGGGATTTTTACTACAGTTATGAAGGGAAGCATTGGCATCACGCAGGCGGTACTTATGACGCCCGTTTCTTAAGCGATGAGGGGTCGCGTGACGCAAAAGGACATACAGGAACGATGGTGGGGGTATTCGCCAATAATGGCGGAAGCGGCAGAAAGGCCGTCGCTGATTTTGACTGGTTCCGTTATACCGCATATTAAATGTCTCTGCTTTTTTTCCTGTATTGAAGCGGCGGGATGCCGACGATTTCTTTAAATACTTTATTAAAGTGGCTGATATGCTTAAAACCGGTATCCGCGGCGATGTCCAATATTTTCTCGTCTGTATCACGAAGCCGTTTTTTCGCTTCGCGGATTCTGATATGCCGGATATACTCCTGAAGATGAAAGCCGGTCACTTTTTTAAACACTCTGCTTAAATATGATGGGCTGATATAAAATTGTCCGGCCAGCCCGTTTAATGTCATCGTTTCTTGAAAGCTGCCATTGATATATGAAGCGATTTCCGAGATTTTTTCATCCATCGGGTGAAGCGGCCGTGTTTGATTGCGTCCGCCGCCCGCAAGGCTCCGGTAAATGGTAAAAAGCAGCTGAAACAATAGCGCCCTCACGACATCTTCGTGTCCTTCTTTTTTCAGCTTGCACTCCTTCTTCATCTCCATCAGCAGGTGTTCGACTGCCGCCTGTTCACGGAGGGAAAATGCGATGAAATTTTGATGTTCCGGAAACGGAAGCAGCCGATAATGGCTGCACTCAAGCAATGGTTCAATGAAATTGTGCGAGAAATTAATCAGGATGCGTTCGAACTCTTGAACTTCCGTGCTTGACGTTCGGTGGAGGTCGTGGGGGTTGATGATGATCATCGAGCCTTTTTCCGCGGTATAGACGCTTTGGTTAATAAAATACGTGCGTTCTCCGCTGAGCAGATAATACAGTTCATAGCCTTCATGAACATGCGGCGCGTTCATCTCGGTAAATCCTTTTCTCTGCATATATTGAATCGAAAAAGAATGCTCGGCTATGAAATATTTAGGATGGAGCATGTCGGGCATTCCTCCTTGAAAACGTTTTCTTATCAAGCGGGAGGGATCATATGAAAAAGTTATGTTGCCTGATCTTGATCTTGGTTTTTTCAGCGGGCTGCACGCAGCAAAAGGCGTCAACAGAAGAGGGCGGGGCGCTTGAAATCGATTGGCTCGTACCGCTCCACACGCCGCAGCCTCCGAAGGAGAAGGCGCTTGATATCATTGAAGACAAAACGAATACAAAGCTGAAGCTCATTTGGGTTCCGGATTCAACAAAAGAAGAGCGGATCAATACAACGCTTGCTGGCGGAAGCATGCCTAAAGTGATGACATTGCCTGATCTTGAAGATTCAGCGGTTGTCAGCGCGCTGCGGTCGGGAATGTTCTGGGAAATCGGTCCGTATTTAAAAGACTATCCGAATTTAAGAACGCTTGATAAAACCATTTTAAAAAATATCTCGGTTGATGGCAAAGTTTACGGGATTTATAGAGAAAGGCCGATGGCCAGACAGGGAGTCGTGATTCGGAAAGATTGGCTCGACAATCTCGGCTTGGAAATGCCGGAAACCGTTGATGACCTTTATAAAATAGCAAAAGCGTTCACAGAACAGGACCCCGATCAAAACGGAAAAGACGATACGATCGGTCTTGCCGACCGCAATGATCTCACCTTCGGAGCGTTTAAAACCTTGGCTTCGTACTTTGGCGCACCGAATGAATGGGGGACCGACAAAGACGGAAATCTGTTTCCTTATTTTAAGCATGAGGCCTATAAAGACACAATGGCATATATGAAAAAGTTTTATGAAGAAGGCCTGATGAACCGGGACTTCGCGGTGACAAGCAAAACGCAGCAGCAGGATTTAGTGATTCAGGGAAAAGCGGGAATCTACATCGGCGCAATGAGCGATGCCATGAACTTACGTGATCAGGGACTCGCTTTGAATCCCGAATTTCAGCTTGAGATCGCAAACCGGATCAAAGGCCCCGACGGCAAGGAGCGCACATGGGCGCTCGGCGGTCATGGCGGGATGTTCGCCATTTCGAAATCAAGCGTCAAGACTGAAGAAGAGGTCAAAAAAATTCTCGCATTTTTTGACAGAATCGCTGAAGAAGACCTCAACAATTTAATGCTGTATGGAATAGAAGGCGTACACTATGAAAAGAAAGGCGACAGCGGCTATTTTCGAAAACAGGAATACTACCATCTGTGGGAAGCGGAAATTCAGACGTTAAACCAGCTGATCGGCATCAATAAACAAGCTTTAAAAAGCGCTGAAGATCCACTGCGCGCCAAAAATGAAAAGCTTGAGGAGGACAACCGGGCAATCGCAGTCCAGAATCCGGCCGAACCGCTGTATTCCGCCGCACAGATGGACAGGGGAACAGAATTGAAGAAAATCATCGATGACGCCACATTCAAATTTATTCTCGGGGAAATCAATGAAAAAAGCTTTGACAAGGCAGTCGTAAAATGGGAGAAGCATGGCGGCGGAACGATTATGAAAGAGCTGAATGAAGATCTGAAAAAGGCAAACTAAACAGAAAAACCCTTTCCGTTTTTTCAAAAGGAAAGGGTTTTTCATCATATTTGCTCCAAGTTCATTTTCTTTAAATTCTGCAAAATAAACAATATAATTCCATCAAAGGACGAAAAGGAGGAAGCGATATGCAGACTGCCGTTATATATGCACACCCAAATCCAAACAGTTTCAACGGAGCCATTTTAAATCAAGTCATAAAGGCGCTTGAGGACGGTAAGCATTCTTATGACGTCATTGATTTGTATAGAGACCGGTTTGATCCCGTTCTATTATTTGATGAAAAGAAAAGGCGTTCTGATATGAAGCGCGACCCGGAAACCGCCGAATATCGAAGAATTGTCAAAAACGCCGACCATCTGATTTTCATTTATCCGCTTTGGTGGGGCGGGATGCCGGCGATCATGAAAGGATTTATTGACCGCGTTTTTGCAGCCGGAGAAGCTTATACATATCAAGGAAAGCTGCCAAAAGGCCTGCTGAAGGCGCCTACGGCTTCGGTTTACTACACGGCTGACGCCCCATCATGGTATTTGCGGTTTTGGCGGCGGGATGCCGACTGGGTGACGGTTAAAGATGTGATGTTGAAGTTTTGCGGCGTACGGCGGGTAAGGCGACTGCTGTTTGCCGGTGTGAAAGACAGCTCCGACGGAAAACGAACGCAATGGCTTGACCGTGTCTACCGGTCTATAGCTCCTGCAGATCGGGGGATCAGCGAATGAAAAAGGATCTGAAATGGCTGGATTGGGCAAAGGAAATTCAAGCCATCGCCCAGGCGGGGCTTGCCTATACAAAAGATGACTTTGATCGTGAACGTTTTGAGCGGCTTCGCGAGTTGAGCTGTGAAATTATCGCCGATTATGCGGAAACCGATTTCTCAAAAGTGAAAGAGCTTTTTGCCGGAGAATCAGGCTATCAAACACCTAAAGTCGATGTGAGAGCCGTGATTTTTAAAGATCATAAGCTCCTCCTTGTCCAGGAAAAAGCAGACGGTAAATGGGCGCTGCCAGGCGGATGGGCAGACATCGGCTTTACGCCGAAAGAAATTGCGGTTAAAGAAACGCTTGAAGAGACAGGTTTGAAAGTCAAGGCGCACAAACTTTTGGCTGTCATGGATAAAAAGCGCCACAACCACCCTCCTTCCGCCTTCCACATCTATAAGCTGTTTATTGCCTGTCAAATTGTCGGAGGCAAGGCGGAAGCGGGGATGGAAACGCAAAACCTTGGATTTTTCCCATTGGAGAATCTGCCTGAATTATCGGAAGCAAGGAATACGTATGAACAGATCGAATACCTTTTTGGAAAGCATGATGCAGTGTATTGCGACTAGGGGAGGAACAGACAATGGATCAGTTGAAATATCCGATCGGCACTTTTTCAAAACCGCTTGAAGCGGAAGAAAGGGAACGGAAAAAATGGATCGGGGATCTGAAGCAAGCGCCGCATCTCCTGAGTAGTGCGGTGGCGGGGCTAAATGAAGAACAGCTTGATACGCCATACCGGACCGGAGGCTGGACTGTCCGGCAAGTCGTTCACCATCTTGCCGACAGCCATATGAACGGCTATATTCGAAGCAAATTGGCACTGACTGAGGAGGCGCCTTTGATCCGCACGTTTGACGAACAGAATTGGGCCGGACTTACCGATGCCAGAACGCTCGATCCGGCTTTGTCGCTGGCGCTTTTGAACACGCTGCATCTGCGCTGGACCGCTTTTTTTGAATCTTTAACAGAAGCGGATTTTGAAAAAGCGTACGTTTATCCTGACACAGGAGAGGAAATGAAGCTGTATCAAGCGCTCGCTCTCTATGTGTGGCACTCACACCACCATATTGCCCATATTACAGAGCTTCGAAAAAGAATGGGTTGGAACTGAAAAAACGCGCCGCTGCGCGTTTTTTGTTTACCGTTTGTTTTCAGGAGGGATGGTTAACACTAACATAACAGCAGAATCGTTGGTTTTTGCTTTTTCTAGCCGGTAAATTAAGGTAAGATATATGAGTTATCACTCAAAACGTGATGGATTTATCCTGTGATTAGAGAGAAGTGGTTTTTCATGAAAAAAAATGCGCTGGCGATTTTAAGGATTGTAATTCCGGCGGCTGTTCTTTTGTTTGTCTTTTTTCAAGCGAAAAAAGAACTGGCCGGGCTGTCTTTTAAAGCAACATTTTTGATTATCGATCAAATTAATCGGGTTGACCTGTTTATCCTTGTTTTTCTCGGACTTGCCGCCATTTTGGCGATGACATTATACGATTTTGTTCTGGTTCGCTCACTCGGAATGAAGGTTTCGAAATGGAAGACGATCAAGGTGTCCTGGATCGCCAACTCGCTTAACAATGTTCTCGGGTTCGGCGGATTGTCCGGTGCAGGATTGAGAACGATCCTTTACAAAGAGCATGTTGATGATGTGAAGAAGCTGATCAGGGGGATCGCATGGCTTGCGTCTTCGATTCTTCTCGGGCTGTCTGTCCTCTGCCTTCTCGTCCTTGCCGGGATTCTGCCTGCCGGAGATCTGTTTACAGAAAAAGCGTGGGTGCTGCTGGCTGTTACCGGTACGGCGATAATCGCTCCCGGTGCGGCCATCATTTTAATGATCAAAAAGAGGAGAAGCGCAGGAGCCGAAAAAGGCATGCGGCTTTCGGTCTTCTTTTCGTATTTGGGTGCATCTGTGATCGAGTGGTTTGCCGCTGCAGCGGTTATGTATTATTCCCTTGTAACGATGGGGGTCGATTTAGATGCGAAAACCGTTCTCGGCGTTTTTACAATTGCATCTGTAGCCGGAATGATCAGTCTCGTTCCCGGCGGATTCGGTTCGTTCGACCTGCTTTTTTTAGTGGGGATGAGCAAGCTTGGGGTTGATCAGGAAATCACTCTGACGGCGATTGTGCTTTACAGGCTTGCCTATTCGTTTATTCCTTTTGTATTCGGCCTTATTTTTGCAGCAGCCGATTTGACTGGGAATACAATGAAGAAGCTCGAAGAAAAGCCGATTATTGCCCCGGCAATAGAAACGACCAATATTCTGTTGATTTTACACAGAGCGCTGTTATTCAGACTGCTGAACGGTTCGCTTTCAGTCATCGCGTTTTGCAGCGGAGCGATTGTGATCGCATCCGTGGCGCTGCCGATTGACAGGATTACATTGATACCGAATATTCCGAAGTACATGCTGGTGTTTTTTAACGGCTTGTCCCTCAGTTTCGGCTTGATTTTGCTGATCCTGCCGCTGGAGCTTTATCGGAGGACAAAGAGATCTTATTATATGACGCTGACCGCTTTGGTTCTTGCCTTTCTGTTCACGCTTTTTAAAGGTTTTAATATTAGCGCGGTCTTCATGATTCCTGTGGTATTTGTCCTGTTTGTCCTGCTGAGGGGGCAGTTTACAAGGGAGCGGGCTGTCTACACATTCGGGCAAATCGCATGGGGAGCTTTTATCTTTCTCTTTACTTTGCTGAATTACAATATTATCGCTTCAAACATTTGGGAGGCGCTCGGCCATATTCTCGTAAAAGATTATTTCATTCACAGTGAACGTCATGTCGACTTCGCGACGTTTTTTGCATTATTTTTCGTTCCGCTGTATTTCGTTGTTTTCATCTGGACGTTTAACAGGAAAACGAAAGAGGTCGGTGAAGCTCCTGACCCGGAGAAACTGGAGGCATTCTTAAAAGAAAAAGGCGGAAACGCTTTGAGTCATTTAGGTTTTTTAGGTGACAAGCGGTTTTTTTATTCAAGCGACGGGAATGCGCTGATTCAATTCGCCAAAGTCGGTCAGCGTCTCGTTGTGCTCGGCGACCCGTCCGGCCTGGAAGGCTCGTTTCCGCTCGTGATCAAAGAATTTCTTCATACGGCTGACCAAAAAGGGTATCTTGTCATTTTCTATCAGATCGAACGAGAAGACATGGGGCTCTATCATGATTTCGGATACCGTTTTTTCAAGCTTGGAGAAGAGGCGATTGTCGACCTTGACACCTTTACAATCACCGGAAAAAAGCGGGCCGGGTTAAGGGCGATTCACAACCGCTTTGAACGGGAAGGGTATACATTTCATGTCGAACAGCCGCCGTTTTCGGCAGAATTCCTCAACGAGTTGAGGCAGGTATCTGATGAATGGCTCGGCCGAAAAAAAGAAAAAGGTTTTTCGCTCGGGTTTTTTCATGAAGATTATTTGCAGAAAGCGCCGATTGCCGTTTTAAAAAGCGAAGAAGGCGAGATCGTCGCGTTTATGAATATCATGCCGATGTACCGCGAAGGGGAAATATCCATCGATCTGATGCGCTATTCGAAGAAAGCGCCGAAAGGAATCATGGATGCGCTGTTCATCTATTTATTTCAATGGGGAAAAGAACAGGGCTACACGGCCTTCAATATGGGAATGGCCCCTTTATCGAATGTAGGGACATCGTTTCAGTCATTCTGGACGGAGCGATTAGCCGCTGTGATTTTCAACAATGTCAGCTACATGTACAGTTTTAGCGGACTGCGGTCTTTTAAAGAAAAATATAAACCGGTTTGGCGGGGAAAATATTTAGCCTACCGGAAAAACCGATCTCTCCCGGTGACGATGATCCTTGTGACGAGGCTGATCGGAAGGAGAACGAAGTGAGGCCGTTTTTTAAAACGGTCTTTTTTAGATTGCCATTGTAAGAAGCAATGAAAGGCGGTATACTGCAAATGATTGGAAGGAAAGGATCGAACTCGACAAATGGGGGATCAAAATGAAGCAAATTGAAGTATTAAGATATGATGCATTTTCAAAGACGGCGGGTCTGGGAAACCCGGCGGGCATCGTGCTTGAAGCAGACGGATTGACCGATCGTGAAATGCAGAAGATCGCTGAACAGGCAGGCTATAACGAAACGTCTTTCCTGCTGCCGAGCGAGTCGGCCGACATAAGGATCCGCTACTTTACGCCGGGCCATGAAATGAATCTATGCGGACATGCGACTGTTGCTTCACTTTATGCGCTTCTGGAAAAAGGCGCGATCGAAGCCGGGGCGGAGTTGAAGGTCGAAACAAAAGCGGGTGTTCTTTCCGTGTATACCGCTTCTGACGGCAATCAGCGGTTTTTGGTGACGTTGGAGCAGGCGCCACCGAGTTTTCAGTCATTCACAGGAAGCAGAAGCCAACTGGCGGAAGCGCTGGGGATCAGCGAAGCGGACTTTCATGAAGCATTGCCCGTTGTTTACGGCAGCACAGGGATATGGACATTGCTTGTGCCGGTGAGAGATTTGGCCGCAATCCGCAGGATGAAGCCCGTTCAAGCTGAATTCCCCAACATTTTAACCGAAATGCCGCGGGCATCAGTCCACCCGTTTTGCCTGGAGACGATTCATCGGGATTGCCAGCTTCACGGCAGGCATTTTTCATCGCCTTATTCCGGAACGAGTGAAGATCCTGTCACAGGAACAGCATCAGGAGTGATGGGCGCTTATATGAAAACGTACGGAAAGGAATTCTGTGAAGAGGGCCGGACTGATTTTCTAATCGAACAGGGCCAGGAAATGGGAAAAGACGGAAAAGTGAAAATCGAAGTTGCGGAACAAAACGGCATCATGAAAGTGCGGATGACAGGAACCGCTGTATTTGCTGAAAAGCAGAGCTTCGAGGTGTAAAACAGATACCGCCTTTTTTTAACGAGTGATGATCATTGCAAACGCCAGCGGTAAACATTATAATCAACAATGATAATCATTTTCATTTGAGGGGGCGGCCACATGAACGACACGCTGGAAATTCAAAGTATTCGCGATTGTGTCAGAAATAGAAGAACGATTCGAAAGTTTAAACAGGATCCGGTGCCGAAAGAAGTGGTGCTGGAACTCTTGGAAGATGCGGTTTATGCGCCGAACCACAAGCTGACAGAACCGTGGCGGTTCATTTATATCGGGACGGAAAGCGGGAAAAAGAAGCATGCCGACAATTTAAAAGCGGCGTTTAAAGAGCTCAAGCCGAATATGCAGGAAGAACAAATCAATAAGTTCAGAGAGCATATTCTCAGCGTTCCGGCTTTTCTCTTCGTTATTATGAAAGAAGACGAAAACGAACGGGTCAGAAGAGATGATTTTGCAGCCGTCAGCTGTTTGATCCAGAATCTTCAGCTTCTCGCTTGGGAAAAAGGCATCGGCATGGTATGGAAGAGCGGGGAAGTTCTTTCTCATGAAACATTGCACAGGTTAATGGGGCTGAAGCGCGATGAGCGGGTAGCAGCTCTCTTGCAGATCGGATATCCTGCGGAAATTCCTGAAGCGAAGCACAGGACCCCGGCAGCACAGCTACTGACCGAATTAACTTAAAGAATGAGGCCCGGGAATCCCGGGCCTCGATTATTATTTTGACTGCCGCTTTTCCGCGCGCTTATCAGCCGCCTGCATGCGGGCTTGTGCTTCGCGGTCATCCTGATCGGCGAGTTCCGCAGAATATTCCTCGTATACTCCGTCAGCTTCTCTCTTATACTGATCAGGAACTTGAGGGAGCTTTTGCTTGTTTTTGTCACGGTTTTTGTGGATTGCATTTCTGCCCATATGATCACTCCTCATCAATAATCGGCCGGTCAAGCTTTATTGTTCGCTGATCAGGCTCCCGCTATGCATTACGATTTTTCCCTTGCGGCGCGCTCAGCCCTTTTAAATTCGCGCGAATATCTGACTTCCTGCGTCTTGTTCAGAGAGGATTTAAAATGCTCTCGTTTTTTCTTGTCAGCCATCTTTTCAAGCCTCCTCAAAACCTCAGTTATTCACAGGCTGTCCGTTTCAACGGCATTTATACAAGTTTTAAGCTTCTTTTAACCGGCGGTTTTCCTCTTCGAATGTTCTCATGCTGTACAGCGTGTACATATCTTTCGGAATTTCATACAGGTGAAATGTATCGCTGCCGGCCCAGTCAAGATCAGTCTTGACGGCATAGGGGAGCTTTTCCGCCGCTTTGAGGGAGCGCATATTTGTTTTTCTGATTTTCATAAAAACGGCTTCGATTTGCTTTTCATAAAAAAGCTCGCAAAAAAACGCGTCTTTCGCCCGTTGATTCAAGCCTTTTCCATGATAAGGTTTGCCGAGCCATGTGCCAAGGAAGCCTTTTTGATCTTCGATTTCATACAAGCTGATGCAGCCGACAGGGTTTTCCCATTCATCAAGTATCGTTCGCGATATCAGCTTTCCCTGTTCTTCTTCTTCGATCATGTTTTTGACATGAAACATATACTCTTCAATCGTCTCCGCTTTATTTCTGACAAAAGGGAAGACATCCGGATGGATCATCAGTTCAAAAAGTGCATAGCAGTCGGTCAGTTCCCGTTTCTTCAGCATGGCAGCCCCTCCTTAGTTTGAGGGCGGCTTTTACAGCAGAACGGGACGCATAAATCCACCCTCGGAATTTTTTAATTTGCGGAAACAGTTGTCCGCGTATCTTGCACATCCATTAAAAAATTCGGGGTGGGAATCGAACCCACTAAAACCAGAGACCTGGTGGCGCACCATTTGCCTTCCCTGTATTGTATGCTGCTAAAAAGATACTTACATTTTACGCAGCTGGGAAAGGAAAAGCTACAAGGCTTTTGTTGGGAAAACAGCTTTTATGTCAAAAGGTGTTGCAGGGCATCTTCCAGTTCGGGATATATGAAATGATAGCCGTTCTGAAGCGCTTTTTTCGGGAGGACGCGCTGCCCTTTCAGCACGAGCATGCTCATTTCTCCGAGGATGCCTTTTATTACAAATTCGGGAACCGGGAGCCAGTGGGGGCGCTTTTCTACTTTCGCGACGGTTTGTCCGAAGGTTTCCATCTGAACGGGATTCGGTGCCGTGACATTGACAGGGCCGGACAGCTGAGGCTGCTCAATCGCTGATAATATCATGCCGACGACGTCTTCGATATGAATCCACGGCACCCATTGCTGCC
This sequence comes from Bacillus sp. PK6-026, assembly GCF_054161455.1. Classification (NCBI taxonomy): domain Bacteria; kingdom Bacillati; phylum Bacillota; class Bacilli; order Caryophanales; family Bacillaceae; genus Bacillus; species Bacillus sp. PK6-026. Next base: position 920,590 of record NZ_CP096418.1, read on the forward strand.
CTGAGCCGACGCGTCCGCCTGCAAACAATTGATAGGGGAACACCATTTTTGGGAGCGCCCCTCCGTCTTTTCCAAGCACCATGCCAAAACGCATCCAGACGGTGCGGATGCCAAGCGTTTCAATTGGTTCGGCTGCTTTTTCCCACGAAGCTGTCGTTCTGCTTAAAAAATCCTCAGCTGAGACGGGAGATTCCTCTGTGAATGTCTGTTCAAGACTCGTTCCGTAAATGCCGACTGCGCTCGCCTGAATGAAGGTGTTCGGCTTCTTCCGAAGACTTTGTATGATGCGGGCCGACTCCTGCACGGAGCGGAGGCGGCTTGCCGCGATTTCCGCCTTCGTTTTTTCATTCCAACGGCCGAAAAGTGATTTTCCGGCTAAATTGATCCAAACATCGATATCGGTCAGCTCTGTTTCAGGGCGGGTGCCGTTTTTTTGCCAGAGAACGTAAGAAGTGTTTTTTTGTTCGGTTTCAGCCGGTTTTCTTGTTAAAATATAGACGTGATGTCCCCGGGCGGTTAAGGCGTTTGTCAAATGCCTGCCGATAAAACCCGTCCCGCCGGAAATCGCAATCTTCATCATGATTCCTCCCTTTCATGATCATTAACCTTATTGTAAAAGAAGAAAACAAAAGAAGGGAGTTATTTATGCCATATATTACAAAGATTTCTGCCCAGAAAAACAATGAAGAACGGGTCAATATTTTTCTGGATGAAAAGTATGCGTTCAGCGTCGACCTGGACGTGCTCGTCAAGTTTGACCTGCGAAAAGGCAAAGAGCTTGATGAGCTTGATATCATTGAGATTCAGTACGGAGACGACGTTAAAAAAGGGTTCAAAAAAGCGCTCGATTATTTGTCATACCGGATGCGCTCGACAAAGGAAGTCAAAGACCATCTCAAGAAAAAAGACGTCGCAGATTCCGCGATCACAGAAATCCTGCATATGCTTAAAGGTTATAAATATTTGGACGACCGCGAATTTGCGGCTGCATATGTCAGCACCCACAGAAAAACGAGCGGCAAAGGCCCCGATGTCCTATTCAGAGAGCTTAAATTGAAAGGGATCGATGATGAACTGATTCAGGAAGCGCTCAGTTCGTTTTCGTTTTCCGATCAGGTCGAGGCCGCGGTCAAGCATGCGGAAAAAGTGCTGAAAAAAGAAAAAAAGCTGTCCTCCAAAGAGACGAAACAGGCCATCGAACAGCACCTTGTCAGAAAGGGGTTCTCCTTCGATGTCATCTCGGCCGCGCTTCAGGAAACGGATTACGAAAACGACGACAGCGCTGAAAGGGAAGCGCTTGAGAAGCAAGGGGAAAAAGCGATGAAGAGGTGCGGTTATGACGGATCATACGAAACGAAAATGAAGGTCAAACAGCATCTGTTCAGAAAAGGCTTTTCAATCGACATGATTGATCAATTTTTAGATGAAAAGGGATGAGAATATGGAGAAAAGATACAGTGAAATGACTGCACACGAACTGCACCAGGAAATCGCGGGTCTGACCGAAAAGGCAAGAAAAGCGGAACAAATGGGGATTGTGAATGAACTGGCCGTCCACGAACGAAAAATCGCGATGGCGAAAGCTTACCTTCTTGATCCGGCCGATTTTAAAGCCGGCAACGTATACGAAATCGAAAATGGGGGCGACGATTTCCATATCCGCTATATAAACGGCGTGTTCGCCTGGGGATACCGTCTTTCGTCACCTGATCATGAAGAGGCTCTGCCGATTTCTTTATTAAAAGAAAAGGGCTAAGCCAAAAGCTTAAACCCTTTTCGCAAATGTTATCTTGTCCGGATGCGCGTGTTGCGCTGGAGAATGATGAGGTCCTGGGTCTGCTGCGTTTCTCCGTTTACCTGCGCGCGTGCATGCTTTGTGTTTGCCCATGGCTGCGGATAGTTTTGCGTTTTCATCTGGTTAAAATCGTTTGTATACGGTTTGCGATTTGCACACAAAAGAAATCACTCCATCCCAGAAAAGTTTAGCGTTTGCCGGAAGCCCTCATTCTTTCTTGCGGATGAGTATTTGTGCTTCCGTCAGGGCGCTTTGAAGCAAAATCATCTTTGGCCCGGGGCTCGCCTTCAAATTTATTGTTGTTCATGTTCGGAAAGCCTCTTGATTTATTTCGCATCTCTTTTAGGCTCCTCCAATCAAGTCCATAATGTTTGCGTCTTCGGTTCGGAAGACGTAAGGTTAGTATATGAAAAGGACGACGTTTTCAAAAAGAAAGTTTTTTCCTTAGGGAAAGGGGGAAAAGCCAAGTGGAAGAGTACTTTGAAAAGCTGACAAATGCGCTTCTTGAAAAAAATCATATGCTGAGTTACGCACAAGCCAGAACATGGGTTGAACTGCTGTGGGGGGATTTCGAGGCGACATTTGCAAAGGCCGGCCACCCGTACAGAGGAAAAGAGCTGACAGAGCGTGTCGTCAAAGAGTGGATTGAGCACTATGGCAGCAAGTTGCATTTATTTCAAAATGATAAGCCTTATTACAAGGATCTGTTCTCCGGAGGCCGCGGGCTGCTTCATTAAGCATTTCTTTCGAAAAGAATGATTGGCGTGAAAGCGATTGTCATTGGTTCCGGATTGCCGGTGCCAGCGCCGCATATCAAAAGGAGCCCGGATGGCGCATGAAGGGCGTGAAGGCAAGGCGAGGCCGGAGCGGGAGCCGTCTGTCCGTTGAAGCGAAGACTGGTGTAAGCTTGCCTGATCAATGACCATTACATTGTGTCATTCGCCGATTCCCGGGTTGTCGGGAGGAGCCGCAAGAGGAGCGGGGTCACGGTTTCGACTGCAGCATAACGGCGTGAAGTCATGAAAAAAGCTCTGTCTGCAGCGTTCGGTCTTCCATCATGGAACAGTCGGAGAAATCAAATCCGGTTTTCACCCGATGACAAAGGGCATATTAAGGGGAAGGATTTGATTGCGGCGGCGGGCTTTGACCTCCGGTTTGACAAGCGGTCCTTACGAGGTTTTCCCTGCGGCTTCTTTGGCTTTTGGTGAAGAGCAGGGGTTTAATTTGGAAAAATATGATTCAATGCGAAAAATGTCGTAAAATGGGAAAACCATTAGGCTATCGTGTTTGATTCTAAAGCAATATCATTTTTTTACCACTTGTTCATAGATGTCTGATATAATGACAAAATAATCTTGTAGAAAATAGTACAGCGTGCCCACAGTTTTCCTTTTGTTGTGTGGGAAGCGGCTAGATGCAAGTATCCTGCCAAACGGATGCCGGATGCAATTTTATTATGTCCAAAAGAGGTGCCTTTAAGTGAAGAGAGGATTCGTTTCAATCATTATTCCTTCATACAATGAAGCAAGCAATATTAAATTGATTTATGAATCGTTGAGGAACGAATTTCAATCCATTGATTATGATTATGAAATTTATTACATAAATGATGGAAGCACTGATCAAACATTGGAGGAAATTAAAAAGCTAGCCGAAAAAAGCGAGCGTGTGAAATATATTTCGTTTTCACGGAATTTCGGCAAGGAGGCAGCCATCCTTGCCGGTTTTCAGCATGCCCGCGGCGATGCCGTTGTGGTGATGGATGCGGATTTGCAGCACCCGACATACCTCCTGCACGATTTTATTAAAGGGTATGAGGAAGGCTATGATCAAGTGGTCGCCCAGCGCAACAGAAAGGGAGACAACCCTGTGCGCTCCTACTTGTCGTCCCTTTATTACCGCTTTATCAATAATGCCGTGGAAGTCGATTTAAGGGACGGCGTCGGCGATTTTCGTCTTTTAAGCAGAAAAGCCGTCAATGCGATGCTGAAGCTGAGCGAAGGCAACAGGTTCTCAAAAGGGCTGTTTTGCTGGATCGGTTTTGACCAAAAGATTGTTTATTACGAGAACGTCGAAAGGAAAAACGGAAAGTCCAAGTGGTCGTTCCGCCACTTGTTGAACTATGGAATCGACGGGGTTGTGTCGTTCAACAACAGACCGCTGAGAATTTGTTTTTACGCCGGTATTTTTATCCTTTTTCTATCGCTTATTTATATCGCTGCGACATTCATCAGAATCTTAAAATACGGTGTGATCGTTCCCGGCTATTTTACGATTATTTCCGCCGTCCTGTTTCTCGGCGGCATCCAGCTTCTCAGCCTCGGAATCATCGGCGAATACATCGGGCGCATTTATTATGAGACGAAAAAGCGGCCTCATTACTTAATACAGGAGGCAAACATCGCTCATGGAGAAACTCATGAAAATCGTGAATCCTGAATTTATTCGCTTCGCCGTCGTCGGTGCAGTGAATACTTTGAATTACTATGCGGTGTATTTGCTGCTGCATGTTTTGCTTCAGTTGAATTATATGGTTTCACATATTGCCGCTTTTTTCGTCAGTCTTGTGATTTCTTTTTTCTTGAACTGCTATTTTACATTTAAAATCAAGCCGACGCTGGCAAAGTTTTTGCAATTTCCGCTGACACAGCTGTTTAATTTGACGGTATCTTCTTTGTTCGTCTACACGTTTGTGAATTTTTTCAAGATGAACAGTGAGGCAGCTCCGCTTGCCTCCATGTTTTTAACCGTTCCTCTGACATTTTTAGTGACAGGGAAGATTTTGAAAAAAGACAGGGGAAGAGTATGAAGAAAACAGTTTTTTTATTTGTGATCGCAAGCGTTGCAGTTTCCTTGGCCGCCCATTCCTTTTTTCTGTATGAATGGGCGCATGACCGCTACATGACTGGGAACGGCGACGGACTTGCACAAATGATTATTTTTAAGTCGTTTCTTTTTGAACAATACAAACAAGGGAACTTCTTTTATTCGTATTCTTTCGGTCTCGGAGGCGGGATCTACAGCCAGCTTGGCTATTATTTCACGACGTCTTTTGTCTTCATCGCTTCATCCGCAGCCATTTTTCTGATGCAGCTTTTGCATTTGGCCGGGGATGCGGACCCTTTGTTCTGGGCGCAGGCCTCTGTATTCATCAGTGTCATCAAGCTAAGCCTGATCATTTTAGCGGCAGCGTATGCGTTAAACGGCATGGTGAAAAACAAGCTTGCCGCCTTTACAGGTGCGGTCTTGTACGGTACGTCGGTCATCTATTTCAGGCACACGGTGTTCTGGGAATTTTTCAGTGACGCCATGCTGTGGCTGCCGCTGCTTGTCGCCGGAGCCGAGAAAGTTATCAGGGAAAAGCGGACAGGACTGTTTATTACGGCTTGTTCTTTAACGCTGATCAATAACTTTTATTTTGCCTATATCAACTTGATTTTCATTGCGATCTATATCATCTTCCGCTGGCTGATCCGGCTAGACCCGGAAAAGGAAGCGCCGAGGTGGAAACAATTCGGGATGTTCGCCGCTTCATGCCTGATTTCTTTCGGAATCAGCGCGGTTTCCTTTGTGCCTGCAGTTTACGGATTTTTAAACAATTTACGGCCGCCGTATAAACAGGCTGTCGCTGTATACGATCTGACGGACAACATTCTGTTTTCCAGCCGCATTGTCTTGCTGCCGGCTGTCTTTATGCTGTTCTTGTTCGCGTTTTCGTTCTATAAAAATAAAACGTTCAGGCTGTTTGCCTCAATCAGTGTGCTGCTTGTGCTTTTGCACTACAGCCCGCTTGCGGCAAGCGCGTTCAACGGCTTCTCCGCTCCGCAGAACCGCTTTGAATACCTGCTCGCTTTTACGATCGGGGGAGCGGCGGCCGCAGGAATGACCGAACTGAAAAACATCAGGCGGAAAGAGATGATATGGTCCATCCTGCTCGCCCTTCTGGTTTATATCGCGGTCATTTGGCGAAAAGACGTGGATTTATCACTGATGCAAAATTGGAGCATGCTTGTGCTTCTGTTCCTGACAATCGCCATCTTTACGGCGGCGGGGTTTCAATATAAGAAATCGCAGCTTTTTTTGCAAGCCTGCATTTTATTATCGTCCGTTCTCGTAGCGAACACGTATCAGAAATATGTTCTGTCTGAGTCAAGCGGCATTAAAGACGTCACAAAAAGCTATTTGACCAGCAATGAGTACAATGGCGAAGAACAGCGCCGCCTCTTAAACAACATTCGAAAAGACGATGACGGTGACCCGTATACAAGAATCGACTGGATGAACGGCGTGCGCAACAATACTCCGCTGATGCAGGATTTTAACGGCTTCAGCGCCTACTCAAGCATTCTCAATCGCGATCTTCTCCTGTTTTATTGGGAAGACCTGCAAATCGATATGGGAAGGGAAAGCGTCAGCCGCTACGCATCGATGGGCGACCGGGCCAACTTGTACAGCTTGCTGTACGGCAAGTATTACATGACGGAAAAAGAGAATGCCGCCAATGTTCCGTACGGGTTTATCAAAACGGATGAATCAGAGCACTACGCGGTCTATAAAAACAAATACACCATGCCGTTTATCCGGACCGCGCGGACAGTATTTACGGAAAAAGATTTAGCGGATGCGCCTGTTTTAGCGCGGGAGCATGCGATGCTTGAAGGAATCGTGCTTGAGAATGGCGATGATGGAAAAGTGCAGCCGCCGGACGTTCCTGATTTGATGAAGCAGACGAAGCTGAAAACCGAAGGGGCGAGCTATCATAACGGCGTCCTCGACGTCACCGCCGAAAATGGCGGCATCGATCTCATTCCCGAAGGTGGGCTCCCGAAAGAAGGCGACTATTATGTCGGATTTTATTTGAAAAGCCTTGCAAAAGACCAATTCTTTAACTTGCGGGTCAATGATTATGTAACATCAAGAAAATCGAACGAGTCGATTTACAAAACAGGTGTTTACGATTTAACGATCAGGGTCCCGAAAACAGATAAAATTTCAATCAGGCTGCCAAAAGGGAAATATCAATTGGACCATTTGAGCCTGCACCAGGAAGACTATCAATTGCTGAAAAAAGCGGCCGCCGAAAAAGCGCCGGCTGCCGACTTGGACTGGCGGAACAATCAAGTGTCCATCAGCTTTGACAATCAAAATGGAGACCGCTACATGGTCCTGCCGGTTCCGTACGAAAAAGGCTGGGAAGTCACTGTAAACGGAAAACCGCAAACCGTCCATAAGGCAAATTACGCGTTTATCGGATTTTCAATAGAAAAAGGGAAAAACGACATCCGGCTCGTTTATTACCCGCCGTACTTCAAAGCTGCCTTGGCCGTGACAGTCATCAGCCTCATCATCGGAATCTGGTACGGCAGAAGGAGAAAAAAGCTTGGCTCTTAAACAGAGCCAAGCTTTAATTTTTTCTGAAGTTTTTCCTCGCTGAAAATCCATCCCGTATAGGAGGTGATTAATTCGAGCGTGTCTCTGTCGATGTGCGCGATCGCCACGAAAGGGTAGTGTCCTTTGCTGCGGTATCGCAGATCGATAAAGCGGACTTCGTAGTGATCCTTATACGTATCGATCTCCCATTTGTAAACCGGTGAGAATGAAAGAAACGCCGAAATGTTCTTATCTTGTTTCGCCGCTTTCATCACGTTCGTATCCGGCACAGGCACCCTGTTGAAGGTGTCGACGATGACGACGTTTCCGTCCATGCTTCGTCCGACGTAAAAAGCCGATTTTGCTTTGACGGCAATTCGCCACTGCCTGAATTTCATCGTAGGCGAAATAATGATTTCTTCAATATCTTCGATTTTTTCACGGAGCTCATGCTTGATGTTCCTCTGCATGAAATACCTCACCAGATAATAACCGGCCAAGACGATGTAAAGAGCCAAAAATGTATAGCCCTGATGAGCGCCTGCCAGCCAAAAGGCGATGGCTATGAGATGGCTGACGAAAATAAACGGATCAAATGTATTAATCAAGCCGAGCGCTACCCATTTCCTTGAAAAAGGTCTGATCGCCTGTGTTCCGTATGCATTAAAAATATCCACGAACACATGAAGCGCGACCGCGGCAAAGGTCCAAAGCCACAGGTGAAGCAGATTGGCTTCGGGATAAAAGAGCATGAGAATGCCCGGAATCATCAGCGACCAGGCGAGAACAGCGGGGATGGAATGGGTGAATCCCCTGTGGTGCCTAATATAAACAGCGTTGTTTTTCAATTTCAAAACGGTATCGATATCCGGAGCCTGAGATCCGGCGATTGTCGCAATCATCACGGCTTGAGCCATTGATGGGTCCATTCCGACAACTGGATCAAGCGTCGCAATGCCTCCGAGTGCAACGCCCATGACAACATGTGTGCCAGTATCCATTGGTGACCTCCCCTAATGGTGCTAGAAAATCATTTTATTTTCCAAAAACAGAACGAACGACGGACCTTGCCTGAAATATTTAACGCTTTTGCTTTCTTCACTTTTAATGTAACATGTTATCGTATATGCATATAGTTTACAACAAAAAGCCGAAGTAACAAAAGATCGGTATGCAAATGTGACGTGCACAGGCAAGGAGAAGTTTCATGATGGATCTGCAAAAGAAATTAGAGCAAAAAAACATCAAACAATTTCAAGAAGATTTAATTTCTTGGTATGAGCAAGAAAAACGGGATCTGCCATGGCGCTCAGACAGCGACCCTTATAAGGTATGGGTGTCAGAAGTGATGCTTCAGCAGACGAGAGTGGACACGGTGATTCCTTACTTCAACAACTTTATCGAAAAATTCCCGACCGTTGAAGCGCTCGCTGAAGCCGACGAAGAAAAAGTGCTTAAAGCCTGGGAAGGACTGGGATACTATTCAAGAGTTCGGAACTTGCAGAGCGCTGTCAGGGAAGTCCACGAACGATACGGAGGAGTGGTTCCTCCTTCAAAAGAGGAATTCGGCAGCTTAAAAGGTGTCGGCCCTTATACAAGAGGCGCGGTGCTAAGCATCGCCTACAATCAGCCGGTACCCGCGGTGGACGGAAATGTCATGCGGGTCATGTCACGGATTCTTTCCGTATGGGATGATATCGCAAAGCCTAAAACCAAAACCCTGTTTGAAAAAATTGTCGAAGCGTTTATTTCTGAAGAAAAACCGTCCGAATTTAACCAGGGGCTGATGGAGCTTGGCGCTGTCATCTGTACGCCGAAATCGCCATCCTGCCTTCTCTGTCCCGTCCGAGAACACTGTTCCGCTTTTGCAGAAGGCTGTGAAAAAGAGCTTCCGGTTAAAAGCAAAAAGAAAAAACCCTCGGTAAAAACTCTTGCAGCCGTTGTCCTGACTGATGAAGAAGGATACATCTATATCCATAAAAGACCGGCATCAGGCCTTTTGGCAAACCTTTGGGAATTCCCGAACACAGAAACGCAGAAAGGGCTGAAGCACGAGCGCGAGCAGCTTGCGGCTTTTTTGAAAGAAGCAGCCGGAATAGAGGCCGAAATCGGTCCGCTTGAAGGAATCGTAGAACACGTGTTTACACACCTTGTCTGGAACATTTCTGTCTTTTTCGGGAAAACGCTCGATCAACCGGATGATTCATACTTTAAAAAGGTCACGAAAGAAGAGCTCGCTGAATATGCCTTCCCGGTTTCGCATCAGAAAATATGGAATATGTATATGAAATAGGCAGCTTGACTGTGCATGCTGCCCGTTAGTCGTACTGGATGGTGGTGCCGTGCGTATAATCGGCTTCCTGGCGGCGCAGTCCGCCTCTTGCTTGAATTTCTTTCACAACCTCCAGGTATTCGGCATGCCCTTCTTCATTAAGGAATGGCATGATTTGCTGGAAGGCGCGGTGAAAATAGAGAAGCTCCGCATCTTTCCACTCGTTTTTCGGCGTGTGGTCGAGCTCGCTCATATCGCGTCCTACGTACATAAGGCGAATGCCTCCTTTTTGATCGTGTTATGAGCTATTTTTTATCAGATTTTTAATCACTATACTAGGAGATGAATGACAAATGGAACAAAGAAAATGTGCCCTTATTACAGGAAGCAGCCGCGGCGTCGGCAAAGCAGCCGCCCTGAGGCTTGCCGAAAACGGCTACAATATCGTCATCAACTATGCAAGAAGCAAAAAAGCGGCCCTTGAGACGGCTGAAGAAATCGAAAAGCTCGGTGTCAAAGCATTGGTCGTCAAGGCGAATGTCGGGCAGCCGGCGAAAATAAAAGATATGTTTCAGCAAATCGAGGAAACCTTCGGCAGACTGGACGTGTTCGTCAACAATGCTGCATCCGGCGTATTACGCCCCGTCATGGAGCTTGAGGAAAGCCATTGGGACTGGACGATGAACATCAATGCGAAAGCTCTGCTATTCTGCGCGCAGGAAGCGGCAAAGCTGATGGAGAAAACGGGAGGCGGCCACATTGTGAGCATCAGTTCGCTCGGTTCGATCCGTTATTTGGAAAACTATACGACAGTCGGCGTTTCAAAAGCTGCGCTTGAATCATTGACAAGATATCTCGCTGTTGAGCTTGCGGCGAAAAACATCATCGTCAATGCGGTTTCCGGAGGCGCGATCGATACAGACGCCCTGAAGCACTTCCCGAACCGCGAAGAACTTTTGGAAGATGCCCGGCAAAATACGCCTGCCGGCCGCATGGTTGAGATTAGCGACATGGTCGATGCGGTGGAATTTTTAACGTCAGGGAAAGCGGATATGATCCGCGGACAGACGATCATTATTGACGGCGGCCGTTCACTGCTCGTGTAAATTTTTCGCGTTCAATGAATAGGATATCATCCTCCTGCACAATCTAATGGTCGTGGAGGTGATATACAATGGCTAACCAACAATCCAAAACAAACGCACAAAAAGTAAGACAACAAAACCAAGCTTCTGCACAAGGTGGTCAGTTCGGCACTGAATTTGCCAGCGAAACTGACGCGCAGCAAGTAAGACAAAATAACCAACAAGCTGAGCAAAAAAAACAGCAAAACAGCTAATCACTGAAACAGGAAAAAGCACTTCACCATCGGATGAGGTGCTTTTTTCTTTTCGTTTTTTTGATCCGACAAAACATCCGAATCTTAGCCACAATCAGTCAAAGGACATCCGGCATGTATAGAGAAATGTTAGTTAGGCAATAAATGGAGTAGAGCATAGAATGGAGGATCCCGAATGCCGGAATTTGAAAACTTGGTTCAGGGGCAGATGGAGATTATGGATAAGCTGCTGTATCTGCAAGCGGAGATTGAAAGATGCCAGAAAATTGAAAAAGAATTGGCTGCCCTTGAAAAGAAAGCCCAGCTTTTATCGATCCGGGAAGATATATCCCAGAAGCGGAAAGATCTTGCTCAAATTCAGGATTTATTCCAAAAGCAGACGGAGCAGGTGATTCAGGCTTATCAAAGAATCGAAGCATGAGCCTCTCTTTATCGTTTTTAGAAAAGAGCCATTCCTGTTCGGGAGTGGCTGTTTTATTTTCATTTTTTATTTTCAAACGTTATAATAAATAAAAGAACTGTCGGACAGGCGATGTGACACACTGACTTGTAAGGCTTTTGCAAAGAAAGTAGGGGAGAAAAACATGGGCTTTCCCAAGGAAGGAGAAACCATTCAAATTCATAGCTATAAGCACAATGGACAGATTCATCGGATTTGGAATGAAACAACGATTTTAAAAGCAACGGAATTGTGCATCATCGGCGCCAATGACCGGACAATGGTCACAGAATCTGACGGCCGGACATGGGTGACGCGAGAGCCCGCAATTTGTTATTTCCATGCAAAGCAGTGGTTTAACGTCATCGGCATGCTTCGCGAAGACGGGATTTATTACTATTGCAACATCAGCTCGCCGTTTGCTTTGGACGATGAAGCCATCAAATACATCGACTATGATTTAGACGTGAAAGTCTTTCCGGATATGACGTATCATATTCTTGATGAAGATGAGTACGCGGATCATAAAAAGGCGATGAATTATCCGAAGGAAATCGACGGCATTTTAAGGTACCACTTAAATACGTTGCTGCATTGGATACACCAAAGAAAAGGCCCGTTTGCATCTGAATTTATTGATATTTGGTATGAACGGTATTTGCATTATACAAAATAAACCTGAAAAACCTGTTGAGACCAACAGGTTTTTTGCGGTGTACTCACACATCAAGATATAGAGGGGGGAAGACGTGTGGGGGTAATCAGAAGGTACATGGAATTTGTGAAGCCGTATAAATGGAAAATCGTTTTGACGGTTTTAATCGGTATTATTAAATTTTCTATTCCGCTGGTCATCCCGCTTCTGCTGAAATACGTCGTTGACGACATCATCCAGGGGAGCGGAACCACTGAAGAAAAAACATCCACATTATTCATGGTAATGGCGGTTATGTTCGCCATTTTTTTGGTGCTTCGGCCGCCTGTCGAATACTATCGGCAATATTTCGCACAGTGGACGGCAAGCAAGGTGCTTTATGATATCAGGGACAAGCTGTTTGCACACATTCAAAAGCTGAGCCTCAGGTATTATGCAAACACCCGCGCAGGAGAAATCATTTCAAGGGTCATCAACGATGTCGAGCAGACAAAGGAATTTGTCATCATCGGGTTGATGAACGTATGGCTTGACGTGATGACGATTTTTATCGCCATCGCCATCATGCTGACGATGGATGTGAAGCTGACGCTTATTTCGATCGTGCTGTTTCCGCTTTACGGACTGTCTGTTAAATTCTTCTACGGCAGGCTCAGAAAGCTGACGAGAGAACGTTCCCAGGCGCTGGCCGAGGTGCAGGGCCACCTTCATGAAAGGGTTCAGGGGATGCCTGTCATCAGGAGTTTTGCGATCGAGGATTATGAACAGAAGCAATTTGATCACGAGAACGCGAATTTTCTCGGCAAAGCAATCCGCCATACGGCCTGGAATGCCAAAACGTTTGCCGTCGTCAATACGGTTACAGACCTCGCTCCGCTGATCATCATTACGGTTGCGGGTTACCATGTGATTCACGGGTCCCTTACTGTAGGAACGATGGTGGCGTTTTTCGGATATATTGAACGCCTCTACAACCCGCTGCGCCGCCTGATCAATTCATCGACAACATTGACGCAGTCGATCGCATCGATGGACAGGCTGTTTGAATTTATTGATGAACCGTATGAATTAAAAGATAAACCCAATGCTGTAAAAGCAGAGCGGTTAAAAGGAATTGTTGAATTCAAAAATGTTTCCTTCCAATACGAAAAGTCGGAAGAAATGATTCTGCAGAATCTTTCTTTGAAAGCGGAACGGGGCGAAACGGTCGCACTCGTCGGGATGAGCGGAGGCGGAAAATCAACGCTCGTCAGCCTCATTCCGAGATTCTACGATGTCTCAGCCGGAAGCCTGGAGATCGACGGCATCGATGTGCGCGATTACCAGGCGCAGAGCCTTAGAAACCAAATCGGCATGGTGCTTCAGGATACATTTTTATTCAGCGAATCGGTACGTGAAAACATATCGATCGGAAATCCCGAAGCTTCGATGGAAGATATCATTGAAGCGGCAAAAGCCGCGAATGCCCATGATTTTATTATGGAACTGCCGCAAGGCTATGATACAAAGGTCGGAGAAAGGGGCGTCAAGCTGTCCGGAGGCCAAAAACAGCGGATATCAATCGCCAGGGTGTTCCTGAAGAATCCGCCTCTCTTAATTTTGGATGAAGCGACATCAGCGCTTGACCTTGAAAGCGAGCACTATATTCAGGAAGCGATGGAAAAGCTCGCGAAAGACCGGACGACCTTTATCGTTGCCCACAGATTGTCGACGATTACCCACGCTGACAAAATCGTCGTCATCGAAAACGGACGTGTCGCGGAAGTCGGCACACATGACGAATTAATGAGCCGCGACGGCCACTATAAGCATTTATTTACCATTCAAAAATTAAACTAAAACCGCCAAAAGCCTGACTTTCGTTTGAAGCCGAACGATTGTCAGGCTTTTTCTTTCCATGCAAATTTCGTACATATTTCCTATCCCGTCTAAATACAATTTAAAAAATACAAGCTCCGGAGGTGTATAAGTGACAAAAGAAAAATTGCTTGAAGTATCGGATTTGTCGATTTCGTTTCACCAGAAAAAGTCTGAAACCCCGATTGTGCAAGGCATTTCTTTCGATCTCCATCCCGGAGAAATCATGGGAGTCGTCGGAGAGTCCGGCTGCGGCAAGAGCGTCACCTCTTTGGCTTTAATGGGGCTGAACGCAAACACCCGGACGACGGGCCGGATCAAGTTTCAAAACAAAGATCTTCTCATGCAGTCTGAAAAAGAATGGAGACAGATGCGCGGCAATGACATCGCAATGGTTTTTCAAGAGCCGATGACCTCCCTCAACCCCCTTTTCACAATTGGCGATCAATTAACAGAAGCACTCTCCAGCCATACCAATATTCATAAAAAAGAAGCAAGAAGAAAAGCCGTTCAAATGCTGGAAACCGTCGGCCTGCCGAGGGCGGACCAGCTGATGAAGCAGTATCCCCACGAACTGTCGGGAGGCATGAGGCAGCGGGTCATGATCGCAATGGCATTAATTTGCGAACCGAAGCTGCTGATCGCCGATGAACCGACAACAGCTCTCGACGTCACCATCCAGGCCCAGATTCTGTCCCTGCTGAAAAAGCTCAATGCCGAATTTAACACAGCCATTCTCCTCATTACCCACGACCTTGGCGTCGTTCACAATACATGTGAACGCGTGATGATCATGTATGCCGGCCGGATCGTTGAAGAGGGCGGTGTCACCGCTGTTTTTGACAGTCCGAAACACCCTTATACAAAAGGCTTGTTCGCCTCTATTCCGGCATTCACAGACAAATCCGAGCGGCTGTCTTCGATTGAGGGGCAGGTGCCGAAGCCGGGATCGATTAAAAAAGGCTGTATGTTTGCGCCGCGATGCCCCCATAAACATGAACGCTGCATTGAAGAAGCGCCTGGATTGAACAAGCTGAAGGATGATCATGCTGTAAGCTGCTTTCTCTATGAAGAGGAAGGTGTTTTCACATGAATCGCGAACTGCTGAGCGTTCAAGAGCTGAAAACGTATTACCGCGTGTCCCGTAAGAAAATCGTGAAAGCGGTAGATGATGTTACACTGTCAGTTGAAAAAGGCGAAATCTTAGGGGTTGTCGGGGAATCCGGCTGCGGAAAATCGACCTTAGGAAAATCGATATTGCGGCTGACCGAACCGACTTCGGGAAAGGTGACTTTTCTCGGGCAGGAGATGACAGGCCTTGATGCAAAAGATCTTCGCAATATGAGAAGGCATATACAAATGATTTTTCAAGACCCGTACGCTTCGTTAAATCCGCGCATGAAAATAAAGGATATTTTGGAAGAACCGCTGATCGTTCATCAACTCGGAAAGAAGGCGGAAAGGAGAGAGGTCGTGCGCTCGATGCTTGAAATTGTCGGCCTTGATGCTTCATACGGTGACCGGTACGCACACCAATTCAGCGGAGGTCAGAGGCAAAGGATCGGCATTGCAAAAGCGCTGATCACTAAGCCAAAACTAATCATTGCCGATGAACCTGTCTCCGCGCTTGATGTATCCGTTCAGGCGCAGATCTTAAATCTGCTGAATGATTTGCAGGAGGCATTCGATTTAACGTTTCTGTTTATTTCTCATGATCTCGCAGTCGTTCGCTATATCAGCGACAGGGTGGCCGTGATGTATTTCGGAAAGATCGTCGAGATGGCGGACGCCGAATCGTTATTTAGAGAGCCGAAACACCCGTATACAGAAACGCTGTTAGCGGCAGTACCGGTCATCGGCAAAGGCGAAGCGGTTCATACGGCACCGGATATTGCCGCGCCCCGCATGAGTGAAAAGGGCTGTCCTTTTTACAGCAGATGCATGAAGCGGGCAGCGGTTTGTCTGGAAGCGGAGCCGCCTCTTGAAGAGACTGCGGACGGGCATTATGTCGCATGCCATTTTACCAATAAGGAGGCAGTACGATGAAAAAGAAAAGCTGGCTGATCTGTTTGGGAATGATTCTGTCTGTTTCCGCTTTTTTAATGGGATGCTCCGGTAACGAAGGCGGAAAAAACGACGGAGGGACGAACGGGGGAAAAGATACGCTGATCATCGGCAGAGGCGGTGATTCAACATCGCTTGATCCGATCACAACGACAGAAGGCGAAGCGTTTAAAGTGACGATCAATATGTTTGAGACCTTGCTGAATTACGGAGAACAAGACACTACGCTGAAGGAAGGCCTCGCGGTCAAATGGGACGCTTCAGATGACGGTTTGACCTACACACTGGAGCTGAGGCAAGGCGTGAAATTCCATGACGGAACGGATTTTAATGCAGAAGCCGTCAAATACAATTTTGAGCGGTGGATGAACGGGGATGAAGAAAAATTTCCTTACTACGGCATGTTCGGAGGCTATAAGAAAGATGAGGGGCATGTCATCAAAGATATAAAAGTGCTCGACGACCATAAGATTCAGTTCATTTTAAAACGCCCGCAAGCGCCGTTTTTAAAGAACCTTGCCATGACTTCATTCGGGATTGCGAGTCCTGCCGCCATCGAAAAATACGGCGAAAAATTCAGGGAGCACCCCGTCGGCACGGGCCCTTACAAATTTGTCGAATGGAAGCCGAACGACCGGATCGTTCTTGAAAAAAATGAAGACTATTGGGATCAAGGTAAACCAAAATTGCAGAAGATCATTTTCAGAGCCATTCCTGAAAACTCAGCCCGCTTAAATGCGTTGAAGACGGGCGAAATCGACCTAATGGACGGCGTCAATCCGTCTGATATCGAAAGCATCAAAGCAGACGCCAATCTGAAAACATTTGAAAGGCCTTCAATGAACGTCGGGTATCTCGGAATGACGACGACAAGAAAACCATTTGACAATAAGCTGGTCCGCCAGGCGCTGAATCATGCTGTTGATAAACAGGCGATTATCGATTCCTTCTACGGAGGCCTCGCCGAATCTGCCAAAAACCCGCTCCCTCCTTCACTTGAAGGATACAACGATCAGATAAAGGAATATCCGTATGATTTAAAAAAGGCAAAAGAACTCTTAAAAGAAGCCGGATTCCCGGACGGGTTTAAAATGAAGCTTTGGGCAATGCCTGTTCCGCGGCCATATATGCCGGACGGTATGAAAATAGCCGAAGTGATTCAATCAAGCTTCGAAAAAATCGGCGTCAAAGCGGAAATCGTCACTTACGACTGGGCGACGTATTTGGATAAGGTGAGCAAAGGGGAAGCTGACGCGTTTTTGATGGGCTGGACCGGAGACAATGGAGATCCGGACAACTTCATTTATACCCTGCTTGATAAAGATAATATCGGCGGTAACAACTATACGTACTTCAGCAATGACGAGCTTCATAACATCTTAATCGAAGCGCAGTCAGACCCTGACCAAAAGAAGAGAAATAAACTGTATCAAGATGCGCAGGAGCTCCTCCATGAAGAATCGCCTTGGATTCCGCTTGTCCATTCCACGCCGATTTTGGCCGGTTCAAAAGATATCGAAGGATATGCTCCGCATCCGACAGGGAGTGAAGTATTGTCCGGCGTAGAGTTTAAATAGGTGGTGACAGCCATTGCTTGCGTACTGTTTAAAACGGACGGGGATGCTGATCCCCGTTCTCATTGGCATGACACTGGTCGTTTTTTCGATCATCCGCTTTATTCCCGGCAACCCCGCCCAGGTTATTCTCGGTCAGAGGGCGACAAAGGAAGCGGTGCAGCAGCTAACCATCCAGCTCGGCCTTGATCAGCCGTGGTATGTGCAATACGCCAGATATATCGGGGATTTGCTGAAAGGGGATCTCGGGACATCAATCCGCACGGGAGCGGCGATTACGCAAGAAATAAAGCCGTATTTGTTCGCCACTCTCGAGCTTGCTTTTTTCGCGATGCTGATCGCAGTGTTTGTCGGCGTGAATGCCGGAATCATCAGCGCGTGGTTTAAGAATTCGGTATTCGACTATATCGCGATGCTGGTTGCTTTAATTGGCGTGTCGATGCCGATTTTTTGGCTTGGTCTGATGGGCCAGTGGTTCTTTTCGATCGAGCTCGGCTGGCTGCCGACAACGGGAAGGGAGAATGTCAGAAATCCGGTCGAAGCCTTTACTTACATTCATACACTGGACACCCTTTTACACGGAAGATTTGATCAGTTTGCAGAAACCATCCGCCATTTAATTCTGCCGGGAACTGCTCTTGCCACCATTCCCGCTGCGATCATTGCGAGAATTACGAGAGCCAGCATGATAGAGGTGCTGCAGTCCGATTATATCCGCACGGCAAAAGCAAAAGGCGTGCATATGTTTTTCGTTATCTATAAGCACGGTTTAAAAAATGCGTTCATTCCGGTGTTGACCGTCATCGGCCTGCAAACCGGACTTTTACTGGGCGGCGCGATTTTAACGGAGACGATTTTTGCCTGGCCCGGCATCGGCCGGTACATTTATGATGCGATCAGCTACCGCGACTACCCGGTTATCCAATCGGGCATTCTCGTGATCGCCTTCATCTTCGTCATGATTAACTTCATTGTTGATCTGCTGTACGCTGTCATCGATCCGAGAATTAAATATTAGGAGGCGGGAAATGTGGTTGTGCTTCAAAATGAACAGCAGAGGGAGGACGTGAAGGTGCGTTCGCCTTTGGCGGAACATATTCGGCGGTTCTTTGAGCATAAACTGGCTGCCGCCGGCACGATTTTAGTCGCGCTGTTTATCCTGCTGGCCATCTTCGCGCCGCTCATCGCACCCTATGGAATAAACGACCAGTCACTGTCAGACAGGCTTGCCGCTCCGTCTGCTGAACACCTTTTTGGAACGGACGATTTTGGCAGGGATATTTTTTCAAGGGTGCTGTACGGCGCGAGGCTGTCTTTATGGGTCGGCTTTTTCTCCTGTCTGGCATCGGCCTTGGCGGGGACGCTGTTAGGGCTGATCGCCGGTTTTTACGGCAGATGGGCTGATGCGTTGATTTCGCGGCTGTTTGATATCATGCTCGCGTTTCCCAGCATTCTGCTGGCGATCGCCATTGTGGCGATTCTCGGGCCTTCCCTTGAAAATGCCCTGATTGCCATCGCCATCATCAACGTTCCGACGTTTGGCAGGCTCGTTCGTTCAAAAGTGCTCAGCATCAGGCAGGAGGAATATGTCTTATCTGCGCGTGCTGTCGGGATGTCCAATATGAGGATGATGTTTAAACACATTCTTCCCAACAGCATGGCCCCGGTTATCGTTCAAGCGACACTGAATATTGGAACGGCGATTATAGAAGCGGCCGCGCTCGGATTTTTAGGGTTGGGGGCGCAGGCGCCGAACCCGGAGTGGGGAAAAATGCTTGCAGATGCCCGGCCTTATTTGGCGCAGGCCCCGTGGACATTATTTTTTCCGGGATTTGCGATCATGCTGACCGTGCTCGGCTTTAATCTGATGGGAGACGGCCTGCGCGACACCCTTGATCCGAAAATGAAGGAAGGAAAATAAAAAAACCGGTTAACGTATTCGTTAACCGGTTTACTCTTCCTCAACTTCAAGCTCACTGTCTTTTTTGTGGTACGTCTGAAAGCTTGTGAGCAAGGTTTCCAAATGTTCAAGCTGTTCTCGGTATTCTACGGTGCTCGCCATAATGGTCAGCATATTGTAGTCCAACAGTTCTTCTTTCAATTTGTCCTGGTTTTTCAGGAATGATTCGGTCAAGTGCTGTTTGTACACGTCTCCTTCTTCGTGAAGGTCGACGTGATCCTGCGTTTTAATCCTGCCGACGAATCTCATTAAAATTCGCTCGTGCCAATGGAGAAGATAATCAAGCTCTTCGACCAGCGTTTCTTGAAATTCTTCAGGCATATGACAAAACTCGTTTTCAAGCCGGTGCAGTTTTTTCAAAGCATCAAGCGCGCGGTTTGATGCAATGATCGCCTGTCTGAACAGCACGAGCTTTCGCTGTTTTACATATGTGGAACGTTTTAAATAGCTTCTTTCTTCTTTGTAAAGCAAGTAAAGGTGATCAACCTTCATCATTTTTTCTTTCAGCTTTTCAATGTCTTCTTTCAGCATGGAGTGTTCCGTTGTCTTCCGCGTCAACAATCTGATCCATTTAATGACTTCATCTGTATTTTCAACAACATGGCTGACGAGCTTCGTTTCATATTTAGGCGGCAGAAAAATCAGGTTGACCAGGAACGCAGACAATACGCCCAAAATAACCGTTCCGGTTCTCACCAAGGCAAACCATAAAAAGTTGTCGCCGGAGCTCTCCAATATGGCAATAACGGTGACGAGAGCGATCGAAATTGTATTCTCGATCTTCAGCTTCAGGTTGATCGTAATGACGATTACCGCCGTCAATCCGATGATGATCGGACTGGGTTCAAAAATAAGTCCAAAAATAATGGCTGTGGCAGCTCCGATTATGTTCGCCTGCACTTGATCGACAATCGTCAAAAATGAACGATAGATCGAAGGCTGTATCGCGAAGATAGCCGCGATTCCCGCGAAGACAGGAGTCGGAAGGCCGAGCCAAGACGCGAGGTAAAGCGCAAGCGTAATGGCAATGCCTGTTTTGAAAATACGGGCACCAAGTTTCATTAGGCTGTACTTGCATCCCTTTCTATAATAAAATTCGTTCTTTACAGAAAATGAATTGTATTGAACATTCCCTCTCTGTTAATTTGCCAAACAATAAAGTAATATACAGCGATCTTCCGAAATATTCAACCCATTTTTAAGAAAAAACAAATCATTGACAAAAAAGAAAAACAAGCCGGCGGAAAGTGCCTGTTCACCGCGTTCTCAAAGTGCTCCGCATTTGATAAAAAAGAGAGCGGACCCGCTCTCTTTTTATATGCGTTGTTTCAATTGTTTAAATGAGTCATCCACGGCTTTAAGCGTCGCTTTAATGTCCTCTTCCGTGTGCGCGGTGGTGATAAACCATGCTTCATATTTTGAAGGCGCAAGATTGATTCCGCGCTCAAGCATCAGTTTGAAAAAGGCAGCGAACATTTCTCCGTCCGTATTTTCGGCTTGCTCATAGTTTTCGACTTTTTCGTTCGTGAAGTATACGGTGAGCGCGCCTTTTAGACGATTGACAGTGATATTGATGCCATGCGTCTCGGCATGTCCCAGGATACCTTCTTCAAGCATAGCGCCGAGGCGGTCAAGTTTTTCGTATGTGCCTTTTTCTTTCAGCACTTCAAGGCAGGCGATACCTGAGAGGATCGAAGCCGGATTCCCCGCCATCGTGCCCGCTTGATAAGCAGGTCCGAGCGGTGCGACTTGTTCCATAATCTCTTTTTTGCCTCCGTATGCGCCGATTGGCAGGCCGCCGCCGATGATTTTGCCAAGCGCCGTTAAATCAGGTTTGACGCCAAGCAGATCCTGGGCGCCGCCGTACATAAAGCGGAAAGCGGTGATAACTTCATCATAGATGACGAGCGCCCCTGCGTTATGCGTCAGTTCATTGACCTGTTCGAGGAATCCGCTCTTCGGTTCGACGATCCCGAAGTTTCCGACAATCGGTTCAACGAGAACTGCCGCAATATCGTTCCCCCATTTATCGAGCGCTTCCTTATAGCTGTCGATATCATTGAAAGGAACGGTAATCACCTCGTTTGCGATGCTTTTTGGAACCCCGGCTGAATCAGGCGTGCCGAGCGTTGACGGACCTGAACCGGCCGCCACCAGCACAAGATCGGAATGGCCGTGGTAGCAGCCGGCGAACTTGATGATTTTCGTCCTGCCTGTATAGGCCCGGGCGACGCGAATCGTCGTCATCACAGCTTCCGTTCCCGAATTGACGAATCTTACTTTATCCAAGGCAGGAATCGCTTCTTTAAGCATCTTGGCAAATGTCACTTCATGCTTTGTCGGCGTGCCGTAAAGCACCCCGTTCTCAGCAGCTGTTTGAATCGCTTTTGTGATATGCGGGTGAGCGTGACCCGTAATAATCGGTCCGTAGGCGGCAAGATAGTCTATGTATTTGTTGCCGTCCACATCCCAAAAATAAGCGCCGCTTCCCCTCTCCATCGCGACGGGAGAACCTCCGCCGACCGCTTTATAAGACCTAGAGGGGCTGTTGACGCCTCCGACTATATGTTGAAGAGCTTCTTCATGAAGCTTTTCAGATTGAGTATGCTGCATAATATCCTCCTCATTTCTGCACCTTTTATCTATTTCTATATTGTAACACGAGGCGGACAGAGCGCAAAAAGAAGCCGCCGAACATTTGAACAAGACGGCGCTGTTTTTTATAATGGGGGAAAGCAAGCGATTAAACATAACAGGAGGCAAAACAATGACTGTTGAAATTGGACAAAAGGTGCCTGATATTGAACTGCTGGGTGATCACGGAGAAAAAGTAAAGCTGTCGGATTTTGAAGGAAAGTATGTCGTGCTCTATTTTTACCCGAAAGATATGACGCCGGGATGCACAACGGAAGCGTGCGATTTCAGAGACCGACATGAAAGCTTTGCTGAACTTGATGCCGTCATCATCGGAGTTAGCCCTGACGACCAGACAAGACATGAAAAATTCAAGCAGAAACACGATCTGCCGTTTCTGCTGCTCGTCGATGATGAACACAAGCTCGCTGAAAGCTTTGACGTATGGAAGCTGAAGAAGAATTTCGGCAAGGAATACATGGGTGTTGAACGGTCGACATTCCTGATTGATAAAGAAGGCCGCCTTGTGAAAGAGTGGCGGAAAGTAAAGGTAAAAGACCATGTCGCAGAAGCGCTTCAAGCAGTAAAAGAAATCGCGGAAGCGTAAAGCTCTTGCGGGAGGCCGGACTGTATTTTAGTTTGGTCTCTTTTTACGCTCATATTCGTCTGTCTGACCGGACATGCTGATCATATCGGCCTTTTTCGCCTTAAAAATAGCTTTTTCACAGGGATTGGAATTGACAAAGATTCTGATCAGGAGTTACACTAATTATAAACGTTATAATGTAAGAATTTTTTTTAGAAGAGAGGTGCATGACGATGGCTGAACATAACCTGAAAGAAGCGTTGGAAGCGTTGAAGGAAACCGGGGTGCGAATTACTCCTCAACGTCATGCCATTCTGGAATTTCTCGTGAATTCTATGTCTCATCCAACTGCAGATGATATATATAAAGCTCTGGAAGGGAAATTTCCAAACATGAGCGTAGCAACGGTTTACAACAATTTGCGGGTTTTTAAGGAATCAGGGCTCGTTAAGGAATTAACGTACGGAGATTCCTCCAGCCGGTTTGACTTCGTGACATCCGAGCATTATCACGCAATTTGCGAACGCTGCGGGAAAATCGTCGACTTTCATTATCCCGGCCTCGACGAAGTGGAGCAGCTGGCTTCACATGTGACAGGATTCAAAGTCAGTCACCATAGACTGGAGATATACGGTTTATGTCAGGAATGCGACAAGAAAGAAAGCCATTAAAAAGAGCTGGCCGCTTTTTTAACGGTCAGCTTATTTTTGTTGCAGCATTTACTGAGACTTTCGATTATACGATTCGTTAAACTCTTTTCCTTCGAGGTTTTTATCCAGTGTCAGAGGCTCCCTGCAATGCATGCACATATCGACCCGGCCTAAAATCTTGGTCGGTTTTTCACAGTTTGGACAGACGACTTGAACCGCTTTCGTTGAAAGCATGCCGATCCAAAAATAAACCGCTGTGCTCAACAAGATAGACAATACCCCCAAGATCATAAACACCGACATCAAGAGGATCGAGGACCTAAAGAAGATCCCGACATACATAATAATGAAGCCTATAAATACAAGGCTTAACGCAAACGTTCTGATTTTGTTGATTTTGCTAGAGTATTTTGCCATATCCATCCCCCTGTCTCTAATATAGCATAGAAAAGATGTGTTATTCTTTAATTAAAACGAATCAATTGGAAAATTTCTATAGAGAGTTTTGGGGAAATTGATTATAATAATCCAATGTGTTTTCAAAATAAAGGAGTTTTTATTGGCTCGTAGAAATAGGTAGAAACAAAGAGAGAAGCTTTTAGAGCAACGCATTTACATCGTATTGGAGGAATGGTGATGGAAAATCTTCTCCGTCCGATTTACCAAGAAAGAGCAAGCCGCCCTGACACACTCGCTGTCATGCTGATTGAGAGGAGAAATCAAACCTCATCTGCGACAGATAATTTTGATGCGGCATTGTTGATTATCGTTAATAAGGCTGAAGACCCTGTATTCGTGAAGCATTATGAGTTCGACGGAAAAACGGCTTCTCTTCATATTATTTCTGTTGAACAGCTTCAGGAATGGATTTTGCTCGGAACAAATAGAAGAATCATAGACTGGGTCCTCAATGGAAAGGTGCTTTTCGACCGAAACGAATTTATCGCCAAGCTGATTGAGCAGCTCAATACATTTCCGTTTTCAGAAAGAAAACTAAAAATCGGACTTGAATATGGGAAATTAATCAGAAGATATATAGAAGGAAAATCGTTTTTTGAAGACGGTCAATTTTTGGACGCCTACAATTCCATCGTACACGCCCTCCATCATTTGGCCAGAATCGAAGTGATCGATAAGGGTTTTCACCCAGAAGTTACGGTATGGAACCAAGTCCGCCACATGGAGCCTCAGGTTTATAAATTGTATAAGGAATTAATTGAGAGCAATGAAAGCTTGCAAAAACGGCTGGAGTTATTATTCCTCGCAAGCGATTTTCTCATTCATTCAAAAGCCGAAATCGGGGCCGCACATATTCTCAATGTCATGGATGAAAAAGAGGTTTGGCAATTTGCCGATCTTCTCAAGCATCCGGATCTCAAGTATTTCACGGCAGACTTGGGAGTCATACTGGAGTTCTTGGCTGAAAAGGACTTAGTCGGAGTCAAGCCGATTGAGACAAAGGGCCAAAAGATTTTTCACCGAGGATATTTTATCAAAAAAAGTGTTGACACTAATTTATAACGGTGATATATTATTAAGCGTCGCTGTTAGCGGAGCGGTTTTTGAACTGAAAGCAGCAGCGACGAAAAAACAAAAAAACATTTGACACTCCTTGTTGAAAATGTTATACTAATAAAGTCGCTTCGGACAGGAGCGGAAATGATCTTTGAAAACTAAACAAGACAAAACGTACCTGTTAATTCATTTTTTATAAATCGCACAGCGATGTGCGTAGTCAGTCAAACTACTTTATCGGAGAGTTTGATCCTGGCTCAGGACGAACGCTGGCGGCGTGCCTAATACATGCAAGTCGAGCGGACAGATGGGAGCTTGCTCCCTGATGTTAGCGGCGGACGGGTGAGTAACACGTGGGTAACCTGCCTGTAAGACTGGGATAACTCCGGGAAACCGGGGCTAATACCGGATGCTTAATTGAACCGCATGGTTCAATTATAAAAGGTGGCTTTTAGCTACCACTTACAGATGGACCCGCGGCGCATTAGCTAGTTGGTGAGGTAACGGCTCACCAAGGCGACGATGCGTAGCCGACCTGAGAGGGTGATCGGCCACACTGGGACTGAGACACGGCCCAGACTCCTACGGGAGGCAGCAGTAGGGAATCTTCCGCAATGGACGAAAGTCTGACGGAGCAACGCCGCGTGAGTGATGAAGGTTTTCGGATCGTAAAACTCTGTTGTTAGGGAAGAACAAGTACCGTTCGAATAGGGCGGTACCTTGACGGTACCTAACCAGAAAGCCACGGCTAACTACGTGCCAGCAGCCGCGGTAATACGTAGGTGGCAAGCGTTGTCCGGAATTATTGGGCGTAAAGCGCGCGCAGGCGGTTTCTTAAGTCTGATGTGAAAGCCCCCGGCTCAACCGGGGAGGGTCATTGGAAACTGGGGAACTTGAGTGCAGAAGAGGAGAGTGGAATTCCACGTGTAGCGGTGAAATGCGTAGAGATGTGGAGGAACACCAGTGGCGAAGGCGACTCTCTGGTCTGTAACTGACGCTGAGGCGCGAAAGCGTGGGGAGCGAACAGGATTAGATACCCTGGTAGTCCACGCCGTAAACGATGAGTGCTAAGTGTTAGAGGGTTTCCGCCCTTTAGTGCTGTAGCAAACGCATTAAGCACTCCGCCTGGGGAGTACGGTCGCAAGACTGAAACTCAAAGGAATTGACGGGGGCCCGCACAAGCGGTGGAGCATGTGGTTTAATTCGAAGCAACGCGAAGAACCTTACCAGGTCTTGACATCCTCTGACAACCCTAGAGATAGGGCTTCCCCTTCGGGGGCAGAGTGACAGGTGGTGCATGGTTGTCGTCAGCTCGTGTCGTGAGATGTTGGGTTAAGTCCCGCAACGAGCGCAACCCTTGATCTTAGTTGCCAGCATTCAGTTGGGCACTCTAAGGTGACTGCCGGTGACAAACCGGAGGAAGGTGGGGATGACGTCAAATCATCATGCCCCTTATGACCTGGGCTACACACGTGCTACAATGGGCAGAACAAAGGGCAGCGAAGCCGCGAGGCTAAGCCAATCCCACAAATCTGTTCTCAGTTCGGATCGCAGTCTGCAACTCGACTGCGTGAAGCTGGAATCGCTAGTAATCGCGGATCAGCATGCCGCGGTGAATACGTTCCCGGGCCTTGTACACACCGCCCGTCACACCACGAGAGTTTGTAACACCCGAAGTCGGTGAGGTAACCTTTTGGAGCCAGCCGCCGAAGGTGGGACAGATGATTGGGGTGAAGTCGTAACAAGGTAGCCGTATCGGAAGGTGCGGCTGGATCACCTCCTTTCTAAGGATATTATACGGAATATAAGACCTTACGGTCTTATAGACAGTTGCGTTTAGATCTTGTTTAGTTTTGAAGGATCATTCCTTCAGACATAGGAGCACCTGCTAAATGTGCCACATCCTGTGGCAACGCATGTGTTAGCACCTCCTGTGCGTTGTTCTTTGAAAACTAGATAACAGTAGACATCACATTCAATTCGTAATGCAAGATATCACGTAGTGATTCTTTTTAACGGTTAAGTTAGAAAGGGCGCACGGTGGATGCCTTGGCACTAGGAGCCGATGAAGGACGGGACGAACACCGATATGCTTCGGGGAGCTGTAAGCAAGCTTTGATCCGGAGATTTCCGAATGGGGAAACCCACTGCTCGTAATGGAGCAGTATCCATATCTGAATTCATAGGATATGAGAAGGCAG
>NZ_CP096418.1:950000-3302500 GCF_054161455.1 Bacillus sp. PK6-026
AGTACGAGAGGACCGGGATGGACGCACCGCTGGTGTACCAGTTGTTCTGCCAAGGGCATCGCTGGGTAGCTATGTGCGGACGGGATAAGTGCTGAAAGCATCTAAGCATGAAGCCCCCCTCAAGATGAGATTTCCCATTCCGCAAGGAAGTAAGATCCCTGAAAGATGATCAGGTTGATAGGTCTGAGGTGGAAGTGTGGCGACACATGGAGCTGACAGATACTAATCGATCGAGGACTTAACCTAAATGTTTGTGAATCGTCTGACCGTTATCTAGTTTTGAGAGAATAATTTCTCGAAAAATGCACTTGCATTTTTTCAAATACATAGTATAATGATCTTTGTCACTAAATTGTCTGGTGATGATGGCGAAGAGGTCACACCCGTTCCCATGCCGAACACGGAAGTTAAGCTCTTCAGCGCCGATGGTAGTTGGGGGATTCCCCCTGCGAGAGTAGGACATCGCCAGGCAGGCATTATTCCGCAGTAGCTCAGTGGTAGAGCTATCGGCTGTTAACCGATCGGTCGCAGGTTCGAATCCTGCCTGCGGAGCCATTTATTGGAGAGCTGTCCGAGTGGTCGAAGGAGCACGATTGGAAATCGTGTAGGCGGCCAACGCCGTCTCAAGGGTTCGAATCCCTTGCTCTCCGCCACTTTAAATACATCTGGCCCGTTGGTCAAGTGGTTAAGACACCGCCCTTTCACGGCGGTAACACGGGTTCGAATCCCGTACGGGTCACCATTCTTTTTTGGACAGCACGCTAAAAAGCATCAGGTTTACACCGAAGCTTTTTAAAGGAAGGCATGCTAAGATCGCAACGTCCTGTTGCAACGCATGCACTTGTACGTCCTGTACTTCGGAGGATTAGCTCAGCTGGGAGAGCATCTGCCTTACAAGCAGAGGGTCGGCGGTTCGATCCCGTCATCCTCCACCATTTCTATGAAAATCATATTATCGCGGGGTGGAGCAGTTCGGTAGCTCGTCGGGCTCATAACCCGAAGGTCGCAGGTTCAAATCCTGCCCCCGCAACCAAATTAAATTCATTGCCAAAATGGTCCGGTAGTTCAGTTGGTTAGAATGCCTGCCTGTCACGCAGGAGGTCGCGGGTTCGAGTCCCGTCCGGACCGCCATTTAAATAAAGGCTCGGTAGCTCAGTTGGTAGAGCAACGGACTGAAAATCCGTGTGTCGGCGGTTCGATTCCGTCCCGAGCCACCATTTGCCGGTCTAGCTCAATTGGTAGAGCAACTGACTTGTAATCAGTAGGTTGGGGGTTCAAGTCCTCTGGCCGGCACTGTTTTGGAGGGGTAGCGAAGTGGCTAAACGCGGCGGACTGTAAATCCGCTCCCTCAGGGTTCGGCGGTTCGAATCCGTCCCCCTCCACCATGTTTTTAGGGGCATAGTTTAACGGTAGAACAGAGGTCTCCAAAACCTCCGGTGTGGGTTCGATTCCTACTGCCCCTGCCAATTTTAATTCACAATTTATGGCGGTTGTGGCGAAGTGGTTAACGCACCAGATTGTGGCTCTGGCACTCGTGGGTTCGATTCCCATCAATCGCCCTTCATATTGGGCTATAGCCAAGCGGTAAGGCAACGGACTTTGACTCCGTCATGCGCTGGTTCGAATCCAGCTAGCCCAGTTTTCATCTTTCTTTATCATCCTGCATATGATAAGATGAATATTAGTTAAAATGCGGAAGTAGTTCAGTGGTAGAACACCACCTTGCCAAGGTGGGGGTCGCGGGTTCGAATCCCGTCTTCCGCTCCAATTCTTAAAATGATGGCGGCATAGCCAAGTGGTAAGGCAGAGGTCTGCAAAACCTTTATCCCCGGTTCGAATCCGGGTGTCGCCTTATTTGCCTCGTGCCGGGGTGGTGGAATTGGCAGACACACAGGACTTAAAATCCTGCGGTAGGTGACTACCGTGCCGGTTCAAGTCCGGCCCTCGGCACCATTGATCACACACATGCCGGTGTGGCGGAATTGGCAGACGCGCACGACTCAAAATCGTGTTCCTTCGGGAGTGTCGGTTCGACCCCGACCACCGGTATCACTAATCATCGTATTGCCAAACGATGAAAGAGCGTTCCTTATAAAGGGAACGCTCTTTTTATTTATTCTTTATCTTGGAACGAGTCCGTAAGAATTTTTTCTTAAGGACTGCGAGTTCTGGAAGCTGCGAGAACATACCGTGAGATATTATCGAAATGAGCTTAATAAGGTGCAGAAACTCTTACAGGAGCAAAATGTATCTGGCGATCCCTCGTCAGGAGCAGTGGTATATCATTGGATATATACGCAGAGGAGGACTAAAATTCCTTAAAGACCGGATCACTAATTCAGTCGACAATAAGAGAAGCAACTTTTAAGCCAGCCGAATCTTAGAACATTCACAGGTAACCGAGACTATTCAATGATGCTGCTCTTATTGAAGACAGGTATTCGGGAGAATGAGTTCGCAAGCCTAAAATTTAACAGTTGTAAAAATCGAAGAGAAGAATCAGTCATACACGTAAGAAATGCAAAAGGGGATCAAGAAAGAAGTGTATCGATTACGCCATAATGAAGAAGCAGCTTAAAAAGTATATTTCTATCCGAGGGTATGTCTAGGCAGAAGCAATGTTTATTACTCTCGATAGAGAGTCTGTCATTGAAATAAGAAACATTTGAGAAAAGGACAAATAAGTTTGCCGTAACTTCCTAGGGCGGCAATCGCACAATAAATTATATAGGCAAGCCCTCACTTTTTATTATCCATTTATAGGGTAAAAAGTAAATTATACAAATTCCTTTGCAAAGATTGGTAACTTTCTGTAAAATGTTCTCATAGCGATAGAGGCAGTAAAGTGTGGGAGGTTTGACAATGAAAACAGTAGCCTCTGTGAACGTAGCCAATCTCATCAATCAGTGGTATGTTCACATAAAAAAGAGAGATGTTTCAAATGCCGTAGAACTTAGGGACAGAATAAAAGGCCTTTTAAACGTAATGGAAGAAGATCAGGATGTTTTGCTTTACTTTAATCTACTTGATTACAGGTTCAGAGTATTAATGGAAGACGTCGCGGGGGAGCCGCAGCTTCCGCCTATTGCTGAAGATAAGGCGAAGACAGACGGTTTGTTACGATACTATTACTTTCTCTTTAAAGGAATGTATGAAAGTGCGAGGAGCAACTACTCTAAAGCGCTTAATTGTTTTAGAGTTGCCGAGCGGCAGCTCGATAATGTCGAAGATGAAATCGAAAAGGCCGAGTTTCATTATAAGCTTGGAAATCTCTATTATTTTACGAAAACAACTCTACTTTCTTTTCATCATCTTTCAATCGCGAAGAGCATTTATAGGGCTTATGAAGAATATAAGACACAGTCGATAAACTGTACGGTACTGCTCGCACTCAATTATATAGACGACGGACGTTTAACAAGAGCTGAAAATATGCTTAAGAGTTGCGCAGAAAGACTGATCAAGATGGGCGATATTCATCTGCTGGCGGCTGTCTACTATGATCTCGGCTTTTTAAAAATTCAAGAGGATAAACATGAAGAAGCACTCGAGTATTTCGACCTCTCATTTAAAACGGATGATATCGAAAAAAATGCGCCTATTATGTACATGCAGTGCATATACGAGTCAGCTAGGTCAACTTATAAGATAGGTGAGGTTGATAAGGCGCTTAAGTGGGTTCATCTTGGTTTTGAGTTTGCTCAGAAAACGAATAATATCAACTTTTCGCTCAAATTCTCGATTCTAAATATATGCTATAGCGCTCCCCTCGAGGGTGTACCGCAAGTCAAAGAGTTTATCGAAATGCTCGAGGAGAGAGAGGCTTACGTAGACATTGAGGCGCTTGCTGAGGATGTGGCCAACGTCTACAGCTCATTAAATAATTACAAATATTCCACATACTTCTTGGAAAAAGCAATAAAATCAAGTAAACTAACAGGAAAGGAGGTTCTTTAAATGAAAAAACTTATTGTAACTGCTTTCCTTACTGCATCGCTTGGACTCGTTTTAACCAGCGCAGTAGACTTCCTCGCAGAAAGTATCCAAACAGCAGACTCAGTAACATTACTTGCCTCAAGAGGAGCGGGCTCATAAAACAAAAATACAACAGTAAGAGGGCGGCTATTACAGCCGTCTTTTTTTGCTTTCGGTTACCTTTCGCAGTTTGAATTTGTATACTATAGTTATGTCTAAAATACGAATCTTACGCCATGATAGACCGTAATGGCTTATTATATCGAATATACTGTGGACTAAGGCTTTCTAATAGAATCGGCACCACTCAAAATCGTGTTCCTTCGGGAGTGTCGGTTCGACCCCGACCACCAGTATCCTTAGCTCTTTTAAATTGGATAGAAAATGTTATGATTTGAAATGGTTTTGCACATTCTTTACACATACTCAACTTCTTCAGGCTTTTCAACTTCCTCAACAGCCATATCTTCAAAAATGTTTACTGTCTCAGTTTCATCTCTTTCCCGAAGCTCTTTAATTAAGTGAACATATGTATTTGACGTGGTTTCTATATCAGCATGTCCTAACCTTTCACTTACATAATAAATTGACACCTTTCTATAAAGCAGCACGCTTACGGGAGGGCGCTTTTATTTTAGGGAGATGATCTGGATGGAATCGAAATGCGAGTATTGCGGTGAGGTTCATGGGGTTTTATTGCGGGAGGAGAAAAGGGAGAATGGCGTTGAAATTTGGTATATTCAATGCCCCGCCTGCCAGCATAGGGCCGTGTTTTCTGTGACTACCCCACAAATTAGAGTCCTCAAAAGCGTATTAGAGGTGTAAAGAACCAATATGCGAAAGCCGACAACATTTACGGGCCGAAGACAAAGGCAAAACTTGAATCCTTACTTGAAGTAATAAAAAAGGCCCTCTCGTAAAAAAGTGGGCCTTTCAAGTCTTTTTCTTTTAAATAGCTTCTTTTATTTGCTCTATTACACTTCTTAACCATTGTATTGGAGTTAATCCGATAGCAGGAAAATAAATTTCGCAGTGCGATTTTATAAAGTCTTCTTTCTCTTGATCAGATATGTCACTATTTAAAAACTCTTGACAAAATTGTATTGTGAAAGCCAAGCATTCTTTGCTGGATTCACTAATAAACTCATTCAGTGCTTGTTCTGGGGACCCCATATCCTGATGAAATGTGCCATCCAAAAAATCGCTTAACTCTTCAAAAATATCATAATTATCTTGCATATTGAAACTCCTTTATTTTATGAGTATCAATCCTTTTGTTATGGTTCTGATGGTTTCGCAGGAACTATATGAGCACCGTCTTTTGAATAATGTATTGTTCCCCTAGTAGTTTCAATATATTTACCAGTTTTCATGTCATCCATATGCTTTACCTATTTTTTGGCCGAAGTCAACAACTGCCCATTCTCTCCACAGATATTACGCTAAATTTTTCCCATTCGCGTATTTATTAGCCAAATTATGAAATATCAATTCTGTATCATTTGTTGATAATTCATTGCTACTTTATTCTTAAATGGTTTCTTGTCAATCTGGTCATTAGTTATTATCAAGAAACTCAACTGCTATTCTGTCGACTAATAACTCTACAGGTTTACCTATCAAATATTTATAATCATTAAAGTATCCGTCGTCATCATAGATTTTTATCCCTGCATCAATATAATTTTCATGTAGTATCCCGCGTATATAATATCTATAACTATCTTCAATTCGTGCTAATTCTTTATTTTCTTCATCTAACTCTAGAAGGTCTAACTGATCTAAAACGGTGAAGCTAATAAAAACAGGATATTCTTTCCCTTCTTCAATGACATAGGGACAGATAGTTGAAAATCCAGTAAATTCAAATCCGTTTATTTCAAGAGTAACCTCTTCCTCTATATGTGGGTGTAACTTTTTTAGTTTTGCATTATACATTACTATCAACCGCCTTTTATTTATCGACTGGATTTATTATAGGAACATTCTTATTATTAATGGTTTTCCAAAATTTCTTTCCGCTTTGAGTATGGTAAGTCGTTATTTGTCCGTCGTGATTTGTGCCAACAAATTCAAATTTGGCATCACCTCTTCGGCTGTTTCCCATAAATCTGACATAACCAGTTCTAATTCCATCTTTATATTTATATTCAACCTTAATACCATTTTTTACTACGTCTCTAGCTCCGTTTAAGTATTCATCAGCATTTCTATACAGACCTTGAAATTCATTTCCGTGCTTATTAAAATGACTCACTAATTTCTCTTTGTCTGCAAAGTTATTAGGGAGTTTTCCAACCTTGGCAACCTTCTTTGCCGCCTCTTCACCTTTAAATAACTTGAAGCCGCGCTTTCCGTACTTAAATGCCTTTCCGATAGGGGTGACACTCAATCCGGCCATCAAACGATCACCATTATCTTTAACGATTTCGCCTGTCGCAAGGTCGTATCCAAACGCTGCTCTTACTGCATCATACACACCTGTAAATTCCATCGCCGTATCGAAATATTTAGCAAAGTCGCTTTGTTCCACATTCTCTGGAAGGGTGTAGGCGGGTTCTATCTTGACGATTGTATCACCATCTATGTATGCCCGGTAAAGCGTATCGTTAAATACTCTATAATCTTTTTTCAGTTCATTCAATTCCTCTTGGGTGTACTCTTTCTTGGCAACCTTTTGTGTCGCCAATTTTTTTAATCGATCTGGATCGGCGAGAGTGTTAATGTCCGCATCTTCTTTGTCTCCGACTTTTTTCAGCATGGCACCCATCGCTGTTTCTTGATTTCCACTTAAGGTATCCATCTCATCCGGCTTTAAAATCGTGCCTTTTTGATAACTGGTGATTTCTATTTTGGGGCCGGTATACATCTTTTCGAGCCGCGCGATGTATTTTTGCATCGTCTCAAGATCGTTTTCAGCCGTTTTGAGGGCGTTGGTTTGCTCACGGTCAAACGCATGCAGCTTTTCAAGAGTCGTACTGATTTCCTTTAATGCTTTCTGATTCTGTTCATGAAAACCGCTGTCATTTAAATCCGGTAAATCAACGATATGGCTGACTTTTGCGATCGTCGCGTTGGTCTTGGAAACCAAATGTTTTGTTGTTCGATCAGCCGCATTTAAGCCATTCTCAAGTTCATGTTCGAGAAAGGACTGTGAAATAAATCCGTTATGGTTTGGTTCCAGGGAATTCAACGCGCTTTTCATTTTCTTCAGCGTGGAACTGTATTCCTCTATGAAAGTGTCATAGAACCGCAGAAAAGGGGTGTGACATTCCTCGTAAAAGGCGCGGATCGCGTCGCCGCCTTTTCCTTTTAAAGCATCATCAAGTGATGTGATCCCCTCAACGGCCTTTTTAACTTTATCGAATTCGTCTGATTGTTGTTATAATTGTTCCAGCGTTTGATCAATTGCATGGTGCAGCGCCTGAACATCCAGAGTCTTCATGGCATTCTCCTCTAATACTTTTCATTACAATCAGTATATAGTTTACCACTTTATAGAAAGGACTTGGTGAATATATCCTGTTCAACCATGAAAATGAATCATTGGACTTAGGTCATTACTTCTATTAATTCATTTCGATTACCGTAAACAAGTTTGTTATAGCATTCTTTAGGCTCTGTGACTAAACCAAAAGCCATTTGTTTTAAATCTGTCTTTCGGTATCACGAAAATCTCATTTTTTGGGATGATAGAAGTTTTACAATTATGAATTGTATGTTAATCTTTACATAAAAAGGATGTTAGTTGGAAGGGAATGATGGCAGTTGGAGACTATCCCGTCTTCTGAAGTTGGAATCAAAATAAACCGCTGGTACAACGAAATTCAAAAATTAAACGTAATAGAAGCAGAACAATTAAAGGCGGAAGTTCACTTAGCTATAGAAAGAATGGAAGAAGATCAAGACTTGCTTTCCTATTATCAGCTTATGAATTTTAGACATGAGTTAATGTTGGAATATCTTTTCCCGGCAGAAAAAAAGCTGAGCAAATCGGATTATCTTAGGGAAATTGAGGGACAGGGAAGAAAATTGTCAGGCTTGCTCGAATACTATTTTTCCTTTTTCACCGGAATGTATCATTTTTCACGAGGAAAATACATAAAGGCAATTAAGGGTTATAGAGCAGCGGAAAAAAAGTTGACGAAAGTTTCAGATAAAATAGAAAAAGCAGAATTCTATTATAAGATGGCTGAAGTGTTTTATCATATGAAACAAACTCATATGTCAATGTATTATGTGTCTCTCGCTTATGATATTTATAAATCCTATGATGCATATGTGATTCGAAGAATCAATTGTCTATTCGTTGTTGCTGGGAATTACATTGATTTATCAACGCATGATCAAGCTTTACCGCATCTTTTAAGCGCTAAGGAATCCGCGGAAGACATTCAAAACAAGGCGATCGTTGCAAAGGCTCTTTTAAATGTCGCATATTGTTATAATGCAATGGAGAGACCAACAAAAGCTATTGAATACTTTCATAAGGCGATTGATGTAGCAAAGGAAATAAAGGCAAAGGAACTGACTCAGGCTTATTATGATTTGGCTTTAATTCACTTTCGAAATAACGAAAATATTGAAGGACGAAAATTTTATGAAAAGGCGCTTGAAAGTGCGCGGGTATTTGAAGATGAATTATTCCTGTGTCTGTTGGACGTTTTAGAAGTACTGTATATAAAATCATCTAATAAGTCAGAGGTACTAGAAACAATGAAACCATTACGGGATAGTCGTGGTTACCCCTATCTTGAGGAACTGGCATTAGAAGCAGCTCTATTCTATACTAGGAATGAGCGGCCAAATGATTCCATATTTTTTTATGATCAGATGGTGCAGGCTCAGAAACAAATCAAAAGGGGCGACTTTCTGTATGAAATCTAAGCTGTTTCTTTCGCTGACCCTTGCATTGGGCTTGTTGGTCGTGTCGGACGCTTCCATTCACACATCTGTTGAACAACAACATGCAGAATTTTCTGTGGCATCTAGGCTCGCAACATAATTGTGTTTGGGCAGGTCATTTGTTGGCCTGCCTTTTTGGTGAAAGAATTATTTTAGTTTGAAAACGAACCTATGCCAAAATCTTGGACGACTTGTATAAAGCAGAACGATTGTGTTGATACTCATTTTTCTTCGCCCCTTGTGTTGGAATTTTCATCATATCAATCTTTGAATATGTACGGTCCGCATTATTAGCAATTTAAAATTTTTCGCGCAAATTTTGCACAAAGGCAGACAAAAACCTTGAAATATCAATGGTTCTCTGGGTATATTCGACCCTGACCACCGATATCGCTGAAAACCGTATTGCCAAACGACGAAAGAGCGTTCCATATAAAAGAAACGCTCTTTTTGTTTATTCCTCAACAAAGCGGAAAACCGCCAAAATAAACACAATGATCAATTGTTGTTGTCCGCACTCTCATTCTTCATTCAGCACCATTGAAATTCATCCAATCAAATCATCACATTTTAGTGAGAATAAGGCACCTTGTCATCAGCAAGGTGCTTTTCTTTATGCAATGATATGTCCCGATCCTCCGATCGCCTTTTTACGTTTTGTTTACAAGTTGATCAAACTTTAGCGACATCTGCCCGCTATATTGAATACAGCCAGATCTCATCCAGATATAGACAAAGGAACAATGGAACACGTAAAGGATTAATTTTTTGAGGAGGAATACAGTTGTCAATTCGCATTAAATTGCCTGACGGGTCCGTCAGAGAATTTGAGGAGGAAGCAAGCATTGAAGATGTCGCTGCTTCTATTAGCTGTGGCCTGGAAAATGCGGTTGCAGGTAAATTAAACGGAAAGCTTGTAGATTTATCAACTCCGCTTCAGGACGGTGCGCTCGTTGAAATTGTCACCCGGGACTCGGCTGAAGGTCAGAAGTTCAAGCGTGAAAAAGCGCGGGGGACAGGGCGTATTGTGGCACTTGATGCAGCTCGGGGGCTGGCGGTCATCGGGATGTATTTGCAGCACTTCGCCTTGAACGAAACGAACGGTTCAATCGTTTCCGGGAATACGACGCTTCTATTTGT
Organism: Bacillus sp. PK6-026; assembly: GCF_054161455.1. NCBI lineage: Bacteria > Bacillati > Bacillota > Bacilli > Caryophanales > Bacillaceae > Bacillus > Bacillus sp. PK6-026. Next base: position 960,021 of record NZ_CP096418.1, read on the forward strand.
GCTTTGCGGCGGCATCTCCTATTCGATCATGGCCGGGCGCATGTTGGATCGAGGAATGGAGCCGGCCGCATTTCGGACGCGAATGCTTGCCCGCGCGGTATTTATCGATATTATAGGATACCTTCTCATCATGCTGAATACTCCGTTCGGGGTGATTTTGCCAGCTTATGCGGCACTGTTTGTGCTGGCGTTGGTGCTGATTCGTCGTTCGACACGTGTGTTAGTTACAACAGCAGCTGTTTTGCTTGCAGTGAGCCCGCCGCTGATGATTCTCGGAGGCAGCGTCCTGTCGAAAGCATACTTACTTGGTGATATGGCAGGCGGCCCGATGTCGGCGCTCGCACTTGCACCCGCTTTTGTCGCCGGTATGGCAATCGGGCGCTTCGATTTGACCAGGATGCGGACCGCACTCTCGCTAGTGGGCAGCGGCACAATCATGGTTATCGTCTCTAAAGTTTTGGGCACTTTCGTTCTTCCGGGGCTGAGCCGTTCATTCGAAGAGTGGCTCGTAAGTGTTCAAGGCACCGCCGGCGCTGAGCCGGATCAGTATGCAATCTGGCCGCACAACGTGGCACCGCCGTTGTGGCACAATCTTCTTTCGATCGCTCCGCACAGTGCGTCAACTTTCCAGACGATGCTGGGGCTTGGGGTTGCCTTTCTGGTGCTTGGATTGGTATGTCTCGTGCAGCAGAAAAACTCTGCCGTGTTAAAGCCGTTCGCGGGAGTCGGACGTGTGGCGTTGACGATGTATGCAGCTCAGTTTGTTGTTATATGGACTCTTGAAATCTCGGGGGCCAAGTATGATATCGGGGCCATTCCATTCAGTGATCTGTTCGTCGCGGCCATGGTGACGGTGACAGGGTGGCTGATTGCACGGCTTCCTGCCGGTCCGCTTGAGACAGCGATGCGCCGCTTTGACCGGGCCTTCAGCACCTTGGGACCCGTCACGGGAACGACGACATCCAGGTAGGCGGTCTTTTAACATTTTACCTGAAGAAACCGTCTAAGGAGGCAGTTCCTTCAGGCTGTTAGCCTGTCGGGAGCTCCGGAAGATATTGGAGGAGGAGGGCATGCTGAATCAGAGTGTGAGGCAGGCAAATGAAATGCAGCCAGAACTCCTCACTCTTGTAATGGTTTTCTCTTATCAAGTTTGCAATTTGAAAATATCACGAAATGGGGATGGCATTTTTCTATGTTTAAGAATTCGTTCACAAAGTGTTATCTGATCTTGGTTTTGTCGCTTATGATGCTGCTTGGAGCGATAACCCCCGGTGTTGCTATGGCGCAGACTGGCAAGGGGACGGCGTCCGGTCAGCAGACAAAAGTAAAGACTAAAAAATCTCAGAAGCTAAAACTGGACAACAATGTTGCTTCGATGACAGAGAAACGAACGCTTCATGCTGCGTTTAAGCTTCCGCAAGGTGTTGATGTGAAGAGCTTAAGCTGGACGTATGACGGCAAACCGCTGTCTCAATGGAAAAAATATAAGGTCCGTGATTACAGCGGTGCACCTTTCATTACTGTTAGCCATGTAAAAGTGACCAACGGCAAGGTTCATGCTAACATCAATTTCGATCTTCCATACGATACAGACAACCTGTCAGAGCCGCGATTGCAACGTCCGCTATACGCATCGCTGATGGGCACATATGATTTGGCGGCAACAGTGAACGGACGAGTGGTTGCCCATGCTCCCGTAAAATTGACGCCATATGACAGCTTCCGCACTTACGATGAGCTGAAACCGGAGATCGATGCCGTTACAGCAAAAGCTGCGCAAAAAAACAACAGATATATCAAAACGACTTCTATTGGAAAATCGGTCGAAGGCCGTGATATCTATTTGACAGTGCTTGCCAAAGATAAAGCCGCTGTCGATAAGTATCAGAAGGTGACTCACCCTGCCATGCTCAATGACCCGAAGAAATTGCAGGCCGACATTAAATCCGGCGCATTTGGCGACTATCAGGTGCCGATCTGGTTGAACAATATTCATCCGAATGAAGCGCCTGGCGTCGATGCGATCATGAATTACTTTAAGTCAATGGCATTGGATAAGAGCATGACGTACGATACAGTCCTGCCGAATGGCAAGAAAAGCAAGACAACGTTGAATATAGACGATGCATTGGAACATGTTTTTTTCCTGTTCGTTTATACGGACAACCCGGATGGCCGGGTTCATACAACACGTTCCAATGCTGAGGATTTCGATTTGAACCGGGATAATTCTTATCAAACCCAGCCTGAAACGCGCAGCGTAACGGAACAAATCGCGAAGTGGTCGCCGCTGTCTTTTCTGGATATGCACGGGTTCGATGCCAATTTCCTGATTGAGCCTTCTACTCCGCCTCATAACCCGAATGTTGAGTATGACCTTTTGATTGACCACATGGTGGAACAGGCAAAGGCTATGGGTGAGGCCGGGATTGCTAATACGAAGTATGACTACTATCATATTCCTTATGAAGAACATCGGAAAACTGCGAAAGATCCAAATTATGTGTCAAAAGGCACGGCTTCGGGATGGGATGATGCATCTGCAGCATATACCGCTGCATTCGCCATGTATCACGGTGCGATGGGTCACACGCTGGAAACGCCCGAGTCGAATGAAGAGTCTACCAAAGCTCTGTATTACAGTTCTGCGGCAGCTGCAAAATATGTAGCGGAAAAAAAAGAAGAACTGTTTCTGAACCAATTAAAAATATTCGAGCGCGGCGTGGACAATATCGATGATCGCGCTGTCGATCATTACTTGGTCAACGCCAAAAACGAAGAGATCGGCCGACCGCGGCAGGGCAATCAAAACTTCTTCCCGGAATATTACGTACTGCCGGTCGATAAAAATATTCAAAAGAATGTGTTGGAAACCTATAAGATGGTTGAGTACTTCCTTCGCAACGGCGTAAAGATTGAACGATCAACAAAAGCGGTAACCGTTGACGGAAAAACATATCCGGCAGGATCATTTATTGTAAACATGCACCAGGCAAACCGCGGCCTCGCGAACTTGGTCTTGTATGATGGAATAGATGTATCTGATTATGAAATGATAGCCGGTGAGATGATTCAAAATTTCCATGATATGCGAGGTTTTGACCGTTATGTCATTCGAGATGCCGGGGTGTTCAAAGGCAAGACTTCTGCCATCACCTCCGTGTCGTTTCCGGGGACTAAAATGCCAAAACGCTCAGCTTATGTGCTGATCCAGAACACAAGCAATGATGCGATAAAGGCAGTCAACGAGTTACTGGCAGCCGGCAAGACCGTTACAATGCTCACCAAGAGCGGATCAGGCTATCAAGCGGGCGACTTCGCGGTTGCCTACAAGGACCTGGCCCCATTGGCTTCCAAGTACTATCTCGACGTGAGCGCATCCGGCCATAAGAAACCAAGCGGCAAAGTCCTCAAGGCTTCTACTGTAGGAGCACTGGGTGAAGCGGCATATGTACTGAAAAATCTGGGCTTTAACGTCACCTCAGAACAGGCGGGCGCAGATGTGCTTGTCAATACGTTCGACTCTTCTAAATATGTTAATAAAGGAAAGCCTTACATTGCATTTGGAAACATGGGGATGACGAATGTTCAGAAGTGGATACCCGGATTTTCTTTTAAAGGACCTGAATGGGAGAGATACGAAGGCGTCTTCTTGGCAAATGTCATGCAAGATCATGCTATTACAGCTCCTTACAATAAACAGGAATACTTCTACACAGTCACTGGTTCTTATATTACCGCTGTTCCTAAAACGGCAAAAGTGCTTGCGGTGATTGCTGATGAAGATCACTTCTTCAAGGCAGGCTGGTGGCCTGGACATGATGCTGCCAAAGGAAAGATTATGGCTTTCACGTATAAAGATAACAACAAGAACTTAACTGTTTTCGCTAACGATCTAACCAATGACGATCATCCGCAGCATCAATATCGGTTGCTGGCGAATTCGATTTTCAATGCCGGTCCCGGAAAAACCGAAAATGCTCCATCATCAAAACGATGAGAGGCTGGACAGCTGAAGTGCAAGCGGCTCCCGCAGTGGAGGTGTCTCGTCTAAACAGCTGGATAGACAAGCTTTGGAACGAACATTGAACCATCGTTAGCAGTGCCATGATTTTAGATCATGCTGCCTTTCTTTTGAAGGGCAGTTTTTTCGTGTCTGACGGGTCTTCATCGTTTGCTTTGCTTCTAGTCAAAGGGCCGGAAGCTTCCGTAAGTGCCTGCTTTTCATATGCGGCCATATGCTTCCAGCCTTTCTTGAATCCTCCCCATTTTTTTATGCAGAAACTTAAGGTTAAAAAAGACGATAAGTGTTCCGGATAGGGCTGATAAGATCATTGCAGGAAAACTGAATTTTTCTATCTCTGCGGCAGCGGTCAGCAGATAGCAACAAAATGGCAGCATAAAGATCGACGTTAATATGCCGGGTACATAATGTTTAAATGTGAACCATAGGACGATATGAACAAGGAAATGAACAGTAAAAGCAAAAAAGAAACCAAACCAGATAATATATTGATTAAAATAAATACTGAGAACAGTTACACCAACAGCTAGTATAAATTCTTCGAGCACAGCGCAAACAAAAGAAGCGGTTTTGGCATGTCCAAATGGAGCTTTTTTCAGTTGTTTCAGTTTGCTTCGATATCTTTTGCCCCATGCCTCGACCATCACCATCTCTTCAAAATCATGCAGTATAAATAATATCGGCAGCATCCAAGCTATAAATTGCATGTTTTCCATTTACATTCCCCCTCTTATGTGCCACAATTGTGACATTTCATAGAGAACAAAGTCAATGAGCCAACGAAAAGTGCTACATTGCCATAAAAAGTGCGACAGGAGAGAGAATATGAAGCAAATGCCCTCAAAAACAGCTCAGCAATCTAAAAGCTGGCTGACGCTATCATTGTTGGAGCTTATGAAGGAAAAAAGCTTTTCAGACATCACCATTACAGAGATAGCGGAAAAAGCGCAGCTTGACAGAAGAACATTTTATCGGCATTTCCATTCAAAAAAAGATATATTAGACCGCTATTTTGAGCAGCTTTGCAGTGAGTATTCCAATTACATTGTTCAGGAAAAACATATTGACTTATCCAGTCTTGGACATGCATACTTCAACTTTTGGAGCCGACATGCCGATTTTTTACAAGCCCTTCATCAGAACCATTTGTTTTATTTGATTGTTGAGAAATATAATGAACTTCTACCGGATCTTCATAAAAAATTTAAAGAAGAAACCTTTCATTTTAAAAGCAAAATCGACTTGGAGTACGGGCTTTCATTCAGCGCAGGGGGCTTTTGGAACATCCTTTCAAAATGGTTTGAGAGAGGCCGGAAGGAAACTCCTGAAGAAATGAGTCATATTCTGCAAGGAATAGTAGATTCATTTTTAAACAAGCAAGCTATCGAAAGGTGATCTCATGTTGGTATATGAGTGCTTTAAGCGTTTAGCCTTCTTTCTTAATTTCTGCTTGTGCTTACGGCCAATCTTCGGTACCGTTAATGCAAAGACCCTTGTAATATAGAGAACAGGAGTGAGGCCGTTGTTGAATACGGTGAAGATCAGAGGGGTGGCCATCGGAGAAGGAGCCCCGAAAATTTGCGTGCCGCTCATCGGAAAAACGCATGAACAATTGAAAGAAGAAGCTGCTTTTCTTCTATCGATTAATCCGGATCTTGCCGAATGGCGGGCGGATTTTTTTGAGGATGTCGAAGACGTTGACAAAGTGAAAAAGGTATTGGCTGACATCCGGGAGATCTTAAAGGATATCCCGTTGATATTTACATTTCGCAGCGCGGAGGAAGGCGGCGAAAAAGAAGTCAGTAAGGAATTTTACTTTTCCTTGAATCATGCCGTAGTAAAAACAGGGCTGGCAGATGTGATTGATGTCGAGCTGTTCAATGAAGAGCATCATGTGGAAAAACTAGTTCAATCGGCTCATATGCAGCATGTCTTTGTCATTATATCCAACCACGATTTCGGGAAGACGCCGAGAGCGGAAGAGATCGTTTCCCGTCTCCGAAAAGCCCAGGATCTTGGCGCCGATTTCCCTAAGATCGCGGTGATGCCTGAAACACCGGCAGATGTGCTGGTGTTGCTTGAGGCGACTCATATGATGCATGAGCGGTATGCGAAGCGGCCGATTATCACGATGTCGATGGCCGGAAAAGGCTTGATCAGCCGGCTCGCCGGAGAGGTATTTGGCTCGGCCGTGACGTTCGGCGCAGCGAAAAAAGCATCCGCACCTGGCCAAATTGAGGCGACGGATTTGAAACATATACTTGATGTGCTTCATCGCAATTTATAATAATTGGGTGTGCCGCTATAGTGAAAAAGATTCATATATTTTTCCATCCTTTTCACTTGCCAAATCGGTGTGTTACGATAAAAAATGAATTGAATAGCTTTACTAGGGGTGCCCGACTGCGGGCTGAGAGAGAAACATGTGTTTCTTAACCCTTTGGACCTGATCTGGTTCGTACCAGCGTGGGGAAGTAAAAAGGATTCGGGAGAAGATGGAGAATGGGTATGGTCCGTCTGTCTTCCAGTGATTTTACTGACTGTAAAACCAGGTTCATCATATGAGCCTGGTTTTTTTGTGCTGGTGCTGTTCCGGAGTTTCGTCCTGATCAATTTTTTAGAGGGGAAGGATTTTTACATGAAACAGGAGTCAGTACAGCAAAAAAACATCTCGATTATGTCAAGTTTTTCAGGGAGCCGCAAAGTGTATGTCGAAGGGGCGCGACCTGACATTCAAGTGCCGATGAGAGAAATTTCGCTAAGTCCGACGACGGGTTCATTTGGCGCCGAAGAAAATCAGCCTGTCCGCGTCTACGACACGAGCGGTCCCTATACGGACGCGAATGCAGAGGTTGATATTCTTAAGGGGCTGAAACCTTTGCGGGCGACCTGGATCAGGGAGCGCGGCGATACCGAAGAATATGAAGGCAGAGAAATCAGACCGGAGGATAACGGCTATAAAAGCAAAGAGAAAGCGAGCAACAGCTATCCAGGGTTGAAACGAAAACCGCTGCGCGCAAAAAAAAGTCAAAATGTCACCCAGCTGCATTATGCAAGAAAGGGGATCATTACGCCCGAGATGGAATTTATCGCGATCCGAGAGCATGTATCTCCCGAATTTGTTCGTGATGAAGTGGCAAGCGGACGGGCGATTATTCCGTCAAATATCAACCATCCGGAAAGCGAACCGATGATTATCGGCCGCAACTTCCACGTGAAAATCAATGCCAACATCGGCAATTCCGCTGTCACCTCTTCGATTGAAGAAGAAGTAGAAAAAATGACATGGGCCATCCGCTGGGGCGCCGATACGATGATGGACTTGTCCACAGGTAAAGATATTCATACAACGAGGGAGTGGATCATCCGCAATTGTCCAGTTCCTGTAGGGACTGTGCCAATTTATCAGGCGCTTGAAAAAGTAAACGGCGTCGCGGAAGATCTCACTTGGGAGATTTACCGCGATACATTAATCGAGCAGGCTGAGCAAGGCGTTGATTATTTTACGATTCATGCCGGCGTCCTTCTTCGGTATGTGCCGCTGACGGCAAAGCGCGTCACTGGAGTCGTATCCCGCGGCGGGGCAATTATGGCGCAATGGTGTTTGGCTCATCATGAGGAAAGCTTTCTGTACACTCATTTTGAAGAGATTTGCGAGATTATGAAAACATACGATATCGCATTTTCGCTCGGGGACGGCCTTCGGCCCGGCTCGATTGCGGATGCGAATGATGAGGCCCAATTTGCCGAATTGGAGACGCTCGGCGAGCTGACGGAAATCGCCTGGAAGCATGATGTTCAAGTGATGATCGAAGGACCGGGACACGTGCCGATGCATAAAATTAAAGAGAATGTCGACAAGCAGATGGAAATTTGCAAAGAGGCGCCGTTTTACACGCTCGGCCCGCTGACGACCGATATTGCACCGGGCTACGATCATATTACATCGGCAATCGGAGCGGCGATGATCGGCTGGTACGGCACGGCCATGCTTTGCTATGTGACGCCGAAGGAGCATTTGGGACTGCCGAACAAAGACGATGTCCGCGAAGGCGTCATAACATACAAAATCGCGGCCCATGCGGCTGACCTTGCCAAAGGGCACCCCGGCGCGCAAATCCGCGATGACGCGCTTTCCAAGGCGCGCTTTGAATTCCGCTGGCGGGACCAGTTCAATTTGTCGCTCGATCCGGAAAGAGCGCTTGAATACCATGATGAAACCCTTCCGGCGGAAGGCGCCAAAACGGCACACTTTTGTTCAATGTGCGGGCCTAAATTTTGCAGTATGAGAATTTCCCAGGATATTCGCGACTATGCCAAGGAAAACGACCTTGATGAACAAAAGGCTATTCAAAAAGGATTGGAAGAGAAGGCGAAGGAATTTAAAAAAGCAGGCGGCAGCATTTACAGTTAAAAACGGGCAATACTGCAGATGAAAGGGGAACCTTTCATCTGTTTTTTTATAATATGGGGTTGACAGGTCGGAATAATATGAATTAGTATGTTGTTTAATATTTCGGAAAATTCCATCAGCGCTGATCGGTCAACCGAAGGCTCTTATCTCAATTGGGATAAGAGTTTTTTATTTTCAGTTTAGAAAAGAAAGGGGAACAAGATGTCTTTATCAATTCGTGTAAAAGAAAAAGCATTTGGAAACGGCAGCCTTAAAACAAGCGTGCTTCAAGACGTGAAACTGACGGTCGAAAACGGCGAATTTCTGACTGTCATCGGTCCAAGCGGATGCGGGAAAAGCACGCTCTTAAAAATCGCTGCCGGTCTTGACGGGAATTATGAAGGGCGAATCAGCATGAACGGAAGAGAAATCAAGGGCCCGGGGATTCAGCAAGGTTTCATCTTTCAGGAGCATCGGCTTTTTCCATGGCTGACGGTCGAGCAAAATATCGCCGCAGATTTAAGCCTGAAAGAACCGGCGGTGCGAAAAAAAGTCGATGAATTGATTGAAACGGTGCGGCTGAAAGGCGCGGAGAAACAGTATCCACGCGAGCTGTCCGGAGGTATGTCGCAGCGGGTCGCGATTGCCAGGGCTTTGCTCAGGGAGCCTGAGATTTTGCTGCTTGATGAACCCTTCGGCGCCTTGGACGCCTTTACGAGAAAGCATCTCCAGGATGTTCTGACAGACATTTGGCGAGAAAAGAAGATGACGATGATCCTCGTGACGCACGATATTGACGAATCGGTTTATTTAGCCAACCGGGTCGCGATTCTTACCGCAAAGCCGGGGAGAATCCACAAGCTGATTCCGGTCGATCTGCCATTTCCGCGCAGCAGAACATCGCCCGTTTTTCAATCAATCAGACAAAAAGTGCTGAAAGAATTCGAGACAACGGAAACATTCAGCTTTCAGGAAGGTTCAGGGATTTGAGCAGAAAGGAGCGGAAAAACGTGAAAAAATGGCCGTTGTATATGCTGGGCTGCCTGATGCTTCTTGCGGGCTGTTCAGCAGCCCAATCAAGCGGAGGGGGCGGAGATTTAAAAGAGATCAACATCGGAGTGCAGCAAAGCTTAAGCCCGTTGCTCCTTGCAAAAGAAAAAGGCTGGTTTGAAAAAGAGTTCGCAAAAGAAGGGATTCAAGTGAAATGGACAGAGTTTCAAAGCGGTCCGCCGCAGTTTGAAGGTCTTGCCGCAGGTAAACTTGATTTTTCCCAGGTTGGAAATTCACCGGTGATCGCAGGGCAGGCGGCTGGCATTGATTTTAAAGAAATCGGTCTTTCGCAAGACGGTTTAAAGGCGAACGGCATTCTTGTGAAAAAAGGGAGCGGCATCGATGACATAAAAGATTTGAAAGGAAAGAAGGTGGCGGTGGCAAAAGGCAGCAGCGGGTTCGATTTTCTGTATAAAGTGATCGATAAAGCAGGTCTGGAGCCAACAGACGTCAACATCATTCAGCTTCAGCCTGACGAAGCCATGCCGGCATTTGACAGCGGCGCGATTGATGCATGGTCGATTTGGGAGCCGTTTTTGTCCCTTAAAACGATCAAAAGTGACGCGGCAATATTGGTTGACGGGGAACAAATCGACAAGTATTCCCCGGGTTTTACGCTTGTACGAAGCGAATTTGCCGAGAAGTATCCTGATGAGGTGATCCGTTTTCTGAAGGTGTATGACAAGGCCGTGAAATGGCATAAAAACCATAAGAAAGAAGCAGTTGAAGCGTATGCGAAAATTAAAAATCTCGACAAAAAGGTCGTTGAAAACGTGCTGAATAACACCGAACCGTTAAATGAGCCGATCACAGACCGCATTATTGAAACGCAGCAGGAGACTGCCGATTTTCAATTCGAATTAAAAGCGATTAACAAAGAGATTGATGTAAAAGAAGTGGTTGACAATTCATTTATTAAAAAAGCGCTGAAAGGAGGAGATGACAAATGAGGGCTGTTTCATCAAGCACCCCCTCGATCCAGCCGAAAGCAGGCGCAAAACTGAGACCGGCCGCTTTTCGGCTGGCATGGGGGAAGGGAATTGTATTACCCGTGATATTGATTTTATTATGGCAGCTTGTCGGGTCATTTGAGCTCATATCAAAAACCGTGCTTCCGGCTCCTTTAGATATATTGCTTACATTTCGGGATCTCATCGTATCAGGAGAGCTTTTCACTCATTTAGGCATCAGCATTCAGCGCGCCGCGCTCGGCTTTTTCCTGGGAGCCGGACTCGGGCTCCTGCTGGGGCTTGTAATCGGCTTTTCAAAAATCGCCGAGGATTATCTCGATCCCTCTCTGCAAATGCTGAGAACCGTTCCGCATCTCGCCGTCACGCCGCTGTTTATCTTATGGTTCGGTTTCGACGAACTGTCAAAGGTGCTCTTGATCGCGCTCGGCGCCTTCTTCCCGGTATATATCAACACATTTTCAGGAATCAGGGGCGTCGATTCGAAACTGTTCGATGTGGCGAGAGTATTGGAGTTCCATTGGCTGAAGCAGGTGACTAAGCTGATTCTTCCCGCATCGCTTCCGAACATCCTCTTAGGCATCCGCCTGTCGCTCGGTGTTTCGTGGCTGGGCCTTGTTGTTGCCGAACTGATGGGATCAAGCGCGGGAGTCGGCTATATGATTATGGATGCCAGACAGTTTTCACAAACCGATAAGGTGTTTGTCGGAATTTTGATTTTCGCAGCCGTCGGCAAGCTGACGGATTCATTCGTCAGAATTCTGGAGAAAAAGTGCCTTGGCTGGAGAAACAGCTATCAAGGTAATCAAAAGTAAAGGGGAGATCTTTTTGGACATTTTATGGTTTATTCCTACTCATGGGGACGGACGTTATCTCGGCACAGACACGGGAGGCAGAGCCGCAGATCACACCTATTTTCAGCAGGTAGCGCAAGCGGCTGACCGGCTTGGGTATACAGGGGTTCTTTTGCCGACGGGAAGATCGTGCGAAGATCCGTGGATTACCGCCGCCGCTCTGGCGTCAGTCACGAAAAATCTGAAGTTTTTAGTCGCTGTAAGACCCGGTTTGATGCAGCCGTCGGTTGCGGCGCGGATGGCTTCCACATTCGACCGGCTTGCAGAGGGCAGACTCCTCATCAATGTGGTCGCCGGCGGTGATCCGTATGAATTAGCCGGCGACGGCCTGTTTATCAGCCATGATGAACGGTATGAAGCGACAAATGAGTTTCTCGACATATGGCGGTCGCTTTTAAAAGGCGAGACTGTCAGCTATTCGGGGAAACACTTGAAGACCGAAAACGGCCGCTTACTCTTTCCGCCCGCCCAACACCCTCATCCGCCGATCTATTTTGGGGGTTCGTCAAAGGCCGGGCAGGAGACTGCCGCCAAACACGCGGATGTCTATTTAACATGGGGAGAGCCGCCCCATCTCGTTAAAGAAAAAATCCAATCTGTCAAAAGACAGGCTGAAAAAGAAGGGAGGAACGTCCGTTTTGGAATTAGACTGCACGTAATCGTCAGAGAAACGGAACAAGAGGCGTGGCAGGCGGCAAATAGACTGATCAGCCACTTGGATGATGAAACGATTGCCGCAGCCCAAAACGCGATGAAACGGACGGATTCATCAGGGCAAAAGAGGATGGTTCAGCTTCATCAGGGAAACAGAACCAATCTTGAGATCAGCCCGAATCTTTGGGCGGGCATCGGACTGGTCAGAGGCGGAGCGGGGACAGCGCTCGTCGGTGATCCGGAAACGGTGGCCTGCCGGATAAAAGAATATGCTGATCTCGGCATCGAATCCTTTATCTTCTCAGGTTATCCTCATCTTGAAGAAGCGTACCATTTTGCCGAAAAGGTCTTTCCGCTCCTTCCGTTTCGCCCGAAACTTCAAAGAAAAGCGTCTGGCGAAGTCATCGGAAATGACCATTTTCCGACGAGGCAAAAGGAAAAAACGATTTAAATAAAAAAACTCCAGACATTCTGGAGTTTTTTATCTGTTTTTATAAAATGAAAACATATACGAAAGATGCTGAATAATGATCAGCACAAAGATGACGATGATCGGGAAATACGGGATCCTGGCTTGGAAAAACGGGTAAAAGATCAATAGAAGCGCTGCGACTGGCATCGCCACATACAGCACGATATAAGATGTTCTGCATGCTTTTGCGGTAATCATCTGTTCTCTTTCATCCTGTTCTTTAAATTCGTCAGGGACGAGCATAAAGCGCTGCTTGCGTGAACCGCTTTTTTTCTCCAAGTATGTGTAAATCGAAAGCGCGAGCCCAAAGAGAAGGATGGGAATCAGGTTAAAAACAAAATGGAGCTCTGAAGCGTTTGTTTTCAAGCTTTTGGCGATTTGTTCCGATGTGTGAAAAAAGGTTATAAACGTCCAGCATGCGAGTCCGAACAGAAGGATGTGAAAGAAAGTCCGTGTGATCATATTCATTCGTGTTTGCCTCCCTCTAACCAAAATACGTCTTCCATTTTTAATTGAAATTCATCGCAAATTTTCAAAGCCAAAAGAAGCGACGGGATGTAATTGCCTTTTTCAATGGCCGCAACTGTCTGCCTTGTAACTCCGATCGCGTTTGCAAGGGCTTCCTGTGAATACCCGTACCTTGCTCTCAATTCTCTAACCCTGTTGTTCATCCTACCACCTGCAATTCTTCGTTTATATAGTATATTTGACATATTGTTAAATGGGTTTGACATAATGTTAACTTGATTTTACAATGTAATCAACATCTTTTGATCTAGGATCGGCAGGTTATTAACTGTAACATTTAAATTTATACATAAAATTAACAGAAATGGAATAGAGAAAATAGAATTATCTCACTTTTTGAAAAAAAGGGACTTTGGGGGTATTTTGGGGTTCGGATTTCAGGAGAAAGAGGGTCTTATTAGCTGGTTCTTTTTCCTTAACATCCTTGAAAGACACGAGATTTATAAAAAGAAAAAATGAGAGAGAAAGAAGGAGGAGAAATAAGACAAAAAGATTATAAAGACATCATAAAGTGGAAACGGGGCTTTCATCTTCTCTTCCAAGCCGAAAAGCGTGGGCCATTAGATTGAAAAACCGCGAGATCCTTAAATAAATAGTTGGAACGTAGTGTTTATGAAATAGGAAATTTCATAGATTTCAGTATGATTTTGGATATGTTACTCTTTGGTTACTTGATAGAAAGGAGGGGGAAAAATGACATACGCAGCACCTCAGGTTGACTATTCTGTCAATCCGTCGATCGAAGATCAGGCTTGGTTCTTGGTGTTTGTTGCAGTGCTTTTGGCACTTGGCGCAACTGTTGTTCTTGGCGCCGCTGTATGGTGTGTAGTTAACGGAAACGGCAGCTTCACAGGATCCGTCCAATGGGTCAGCGGTTTGAAAGTCAACATTGAATGTAGGAAATAGCCATACTTAAAGTATCTGTTCACAACAAGAGACATATTTGATGAGGCTTAACCGTCTGTGGGGGGCGGTTAAGTCTTCCTGACATTAATCATACCCTGGAGGCATTATGTTTATTATAGATAACCTATCTAAAACATATAAAAACAATGTGACTGCCGTTAGCGGGTTTCATATAAAGATTGAAAAAAACCAGATTGTCGCGATAGCGGGTCCGAACGGTTCAGGAAAGACGTCGATTATTAATTCCATTTTAGGAATCATTACGCCTAGTGAAGGAACCATTCTTTTGGATGACCTGCAGAACACGACGGCGGAATTCAAGCAAAAGCTGGCGTATGTTCCCGATGAACTGCTTTTGCCGGATGCCCTTTCAGCTGCCGAATATTTGGATTTTGTTTCTTCTATGTATAATTGTACATCAAATGAAAAGCGGAGACAATTAATTGAGCTTTTCGATATGAAAGAGGCTTTGCAGGAGCCGATTGAAACGTACTCACACGGAATGAAAAAAAAGACGCAGCTGATCGCTGCTTTTATGCTGGAGAGCGAATTTGTCATCATGGATGAGCCGTTTCGCGGGCTTGATATTGAAGCGGTCATCAATACGAAAAAGCTGATGAAGCGCTATGCGGCCACACAAGGATCGATACTGCTTGCGACTCATGACATGCTTTCTGCGGAAGAATTGTGCGATAAGATTGCGATTATTTCCAAAGGCGTCAAGATGGATGAAGGAAAAGTCAAAGAATTAAAGGTTAAATACAGCTGTAATTCGCTTGAAGAAGTGTTCTTGAAAGCTTCGATGCTGAGTGATAGGGGTGCGCATTTTGATCAAATCATTCGAAATTTCTAAAATGATGCTGAAAATGTGGCAGAAGGAAATGGGCAAGCTCTTAAATACCGGCACCAAAAAAATGATCGCCGCCCTTTTTTTAATTTTGGCGGTTGCGATGGGGAGCATCATTGGCTACAGCTTTACGGGGATGTTTTTAAGCGCTTTTCTGAATGGAGAAATTCGCTCACTCGGGTTGTTCGTGATTTCAATGTTCATGAACGTCTCGATTTTTACGTTTGTTTTCTTCATTTTATTTAAAGTAAGGACGCCTGAACAGAACAGCTTCTCCATGCAGCTGAGCTGGTTCCCGCTGACGGCTTTCGAGAGGAGTCTCGGATATTTTATTCCGTTTGCCGGCGCGGTTTCATTCCTTGTCCTGTTTATCATGTCTATTCTGCTGATTCCGAATTTTGTCGCCAGCGGTGTAGGCTTTTGGTTTGCTTTTACGTTTTTTGCCCTGCTTTTTGTGCAGATCATTTTTTTCTTTTCGCTTCTCAACCTTGTTTATAACCTGGTGTATATGGTGATCTTGAAATTCGGTTTTCCGCTGCAAAAATTTTTCTCAATGTTTGTTCTTGTCGTATTAGCTGTTATTTACGGATTCACCTCTTTTGATCTGGGGAAGATTCAGAACGCTTATTCAACCTTTGATTATAATCTGACGTATTTTGCAGCGCCGCTGTTTCTCGTGCTGAACGGTCAGCCGGCAGGCGCCGGAATCATACTGGTGGTGCTGATCTTGGCAGCCGCAGTAACTGCTTCGTTTATGTCGCTGAATGTTGTGCCGATCCTCACTGAAAAAAAATCATCCAAACTGTTTTCATTTATTAAAATCCCGTCGTCAAAACCGCTGTCTTTGGCGGTGAAAGAAATAAAATCACAGGCCAGAAATGAAGAAAATATTTTAAACTTCATTTTTTTACTTTTGGCTCTATGCTTTTTAAAATACAAATTTCAGTTCGGATTTACCGGGGAGAGCTATTTGGTGCTTGGAGGCGTGACGGGCATCATCGCCTTCAATTCATATGGGAATGATCTGCGGATGATGCAGGTGTACAAGGCGATGCACTTGAAAATAACAACGGTTTTGTGGTCAAAGTATCTCGGGCTGTGTGTGCTTGGCCTCATTCAACTCTGCTTGTTTTCCGTGTTGACGTGGACTTTTCCTGAGAGCTTTGCGGTCTTTGTAAAGACGATTGCAGTGCTATTAAATGCAATTGCGATGTTCTATTTAGCGGGCATTATTTTTCCGCTTGACCGCAACAACCCTTATATGGGGATCTTCTCTTTCGGAATGCTCCTCATCTTTATGATTCCGCTGTTTTTCATCGTGAATTATGCGGTCGATAAAGTCACGGGCGAAGCGCTGCTGTTTCTCATACCGTGTCTCGAATTACTGCTGATCCTGCTGTTATACGGAGGGTTTAAATGGAGGTACCATTATGATCATTAGGATGTTGAAAGCACTGGTCGGAATCAAAAAAATTCCCTATTTTCCAGAGCATGTGAAGCTGGATCGGAAGCATATTTCAGATCGTGATCTCGATGCGGATTTTCCCATCAATCCGACAGCCTATCAAATGCTGAAAGAAGTCGACGGAAAAAAAGACGAACTGGAGATAGCCGGGGATCTGGCCGGCGTCTTTCGCGTCAGTGAAGAGGTGTTGCTAAAGGATTTGCACCAATTGCTGACAGGGCTCAACCGCAACTATTTAATCAATTGGAAGTACGGTGAACGCCCGTCTTTCCTCGGTTTTCTCTATCAGTTTTTCGGCCAGTACCATATTCGCTACAAGGAAAGGTTTTCAAGCGATTCTGATTCATTTCTGTTTTTGTATATGAAATTTCTTCATGTGATTTCTAAGAAAATTATTGTTTTCTGGCTCGTCTTTTTGATGCTGTCGCTTTCGGCTTACATTTTCGTTCCGGACGGTTCAATCATCAGCATTGCCGCTTATTTTTCCGTCATCTATTTCGGGTTGATCACCGGCACAGCACTTCATGAAGTGGTGCACGGCATCGCGCACCGGAAATTTGTCGGAAAAAAACGGGCCTCAAGGGTTTTTAGCGGCTGATATGATGTCCGTCAAATTTATCAGGCCTGTCATATCGCCGTATGATAAAAAGTCGATTTGGATTACGGCGTTGGGGCCGCTTATACCAGGGGCGCTCGGAATAGCCGGCGTGCTGTTTACGATCTTTTTTCTTCAGGAAAACGCGGTCTCGGTCGGCATGCTTCTGTTCTTTTCCACTTATGCTCTGCATATGATGTATCTGCTTCCGTTTATGGGTGACGGAAAGTCGATTATGAAACAGCTGATGATCAGAGGAATTGGAGGTAAATCATCATGAATACAAACTCTTTAAAGCAGGGACTAATCTTTGCCAGTTTCTCAAGCTTTCTCGCATTTCCGATGCTTGCGGCTGCGCTTTTGTTTTATCATCTTTTTTCAAATCAAACGAGCAACGATATCCTGTTTAACAGTTTGTCGTTTGTCATGGAGAGCGAATCGGCTTTTTCATTCCAGGTGAAGCCCAACTTTTTCTTCATTATGATCGGGCTGTTTATCGGCATTTTTATTATAACGGCCGCGATTTCATCAATTTATCAGAAAAAAAAGGGTGAATCTTAAAAGAGCTTGCTACTTGAGGCAGGCTTTTTTTATTTGCATCGGAAGACGGGTTGTGATAAATTTAAATCGTAATCATTACGCTTTATTGAGAAGGAGGATACTCAGAGTGGCCAAGAAATCAAAAATTGCTAAAGAAAAAAAGCGCCAAAAGCTTGTTGAACAATATGCGGAACTCAGAAAAGAACTAAAAGAAAAAGGCGATTACAGAGCTTTGAGCAAGCTTCCGCGCGACTCGGCGCCATCAAGGCTGCATAACCGCTGCGAAGTGACCGGAAGGCCGAGAGGATATATGAGAAAGTTTAAAATGTCGCGGATCGCGTTCAGAGAGTTAGCATATAAAGGCCAGGTACCAGGTGTGAAGAAATCCAGCTGGTAATCTGTCAATGTCCGGAAAAAAGCTGCCGATGTTCATATCGGCGGTTTTTTTTCGACAAATTTTTAATATACCCTTGACGAAATTTTAATAAACGTGTAACATAATAAAAGTCAAAACGATGATGTTGTTTTTAGAGATCATATGCGGGTGTAGTTTAGTGGTAAAACCTCAGCCTTCCAAGCTGATGTCGTGGGTTCGATTCCCATCACCCGCTCCATACATACTGTTTATAACGCAGTGTTTCGTTTCTCAGATTAAACGAAGCATTGCGTTTTTTCATGTATGAAATCATCGTAAAAAACCTGCTCTCTTTAAGAACAGGTTTTTAAGGAAAGACGGTTGAGATATGTTCGCCGCCGTGAATTTGTTCGAACATTTTTGTTAAAGACTCGAGCAGGCGGCGGGATTCTTCTATAGATAATGAGGGCCTGAAAAAGACGAGCTGCAAGGCATCTTTTGTATCCGTTCCTGCATGATGAAGGCTGAGGTTTCCGGTGATCGTGCCGAATGCTCCAGCATCATCGGAGAACGTGATGATCTCGCCGGGACTGCCGGGTTCGATTTTGATCGGACCGTTTAATTTCCGGGCATCATATATATGAACCGGTATCAAATATTTGAGGGAGAAAAAACGGCTCAAATCAATCGCTGAATTTTTCGGCTCAACAAAGCGTTGTTCTTTGATATCTTTCAGCATCCGTTCGAGTCCGCTTTCCCGTCCTGAATAAGACGGGTTCAGCTCACGGAAGGCATCATGCCATTCTTTAACGGCCGATTCATCTTCGGGACTGCGATCGGCATAGTCAAAAAACAGCGATTCCTGAAAAAGGCGGAGCCGGCCTTTGAGCATTTGCGGGGAGCCGGTGATCTCAATATCTTGATATAACACAGCGCCAACCTTAAATGAAGGAATGCGGTTTAAAATAGCAGGCGCGATTTGCAAACGAAGTTCCAATTTAAATTCATCTCCCGTGTCATGGTACACTCTATTATACAGAGAGCGAAAACGAAAACAAAGAAAGGAGGCTCTGCACGATGGATGTGAAAAAACTGAAACAGGATGTCATCGAATTCGCACAGGAAATCGGCATCGATAAAATCCGGTTCGCCAGTGCAGATACTTTTGAAACATTAAAAGAACGATTGATTGAGAACCGGACCCTCGGCTATGAATCAGGCTTTGAAGAACCCGATCTTGAAAAGCGGACGAACCCGGATCTGCTTTTGCCGAAGGCGAAATCGATCATCGCCATCGCCCTTGCTTACCCTTCAAAAATGAAAGATGCGCCGAGAAGCAAGAAAGGCGAACGGAGGGGCATCTTTTGCAGAGCTTCCTGGGGAAAGGATTATCATCATGTTCTGCGGGAAAAGCTTGATCAGCTGGAAGAATTTTTGAAAGCGCAGCGCAGCGATGTCAGAACGAAATCGATGGTTGACACCGGTGAGCTGTCGGACAGAGCTGTCGCAGAGCGCGCGGGCATCGGCTGGAGCGGAAAGAACTGCATGATCATTACGCCTGAATTCGGGTCTTACGTTTACTTGGCGGAAATGATTACGAATATTCCGTTCGAGCCTGATGAGAGAATCGAAGATCAATGCGGCTCATGCAATAAATGTATTGAGGCATGCCCGACCGGTGCGCTCGTCAACCCCGGGCAGCTCAACTCCCAGCGCTGCATCGCTTTTCAGACGCAGACAAAAGGTTTTCTGCCCGACGAGTTCCGTACGAAAATCGGGAACAGGATCTACGGCTGTGATACGTGCCAGATGGTATGCCCGAAAAATAAAGGGGTCGATTTTCATCTGCATCCTGAAATGGAGCCGGACCCTGAGATTGCCAAGCCGCTTTTAAAACCGCTTCTGACGATGTCGAATCGCGAATTTAAAGAAAAGTTCGGCCACGTGGCCGGCTCATGGAGAGGCAAAAAGCCGATTCAGAGAAATGCGATTATCGCACTTGCCCATTTTAAAGAAACGGACGCTCTCCCTGAACTGATTGAGCTGATGCACAAAGATCCGCGGCCGGTCATCAGGGGAACCGCCGCATGGGCGGTCGGAAAGATCGGCGGAGCGGATGTGATGGGTGAATTGGAGCGCGCGCTCGCGCACGAGCAGGATGAAGAAGCAAAAGCTGAAATCCAAAAAGGCATCGGCCTTTTAAAAGAAACGAGTGCGACTAATTGAGGGCTGTCCTGACATATGTTTAATGATGAGAAATGAATTAACAAACATATGGTGGTGTAGCCCTTGAAACAGATCATCGAGCAGCTCCTGAAAGCCAGACTTCATTACTTAATCAACGGCAATGATGAAACAAACTGGCAGGATGCCGGGGGTTTTGAAGTCATTGAACGGAAGCGGAGGCTTTTTCAAAACCGCGGCGTGCAGATCGTGAAGGCCAATATGAAAGCAGCTGTAAAAGAGCACTGGCTTGATGAAGACGGCGCGTCGCATGTGAACTATCAAACCCATACCGCATACTTGTGCAAAGACGGGGATGATATGTATATGGAAGAACATATTGAAGACAGAAGCGCCATTTTGTATGATCAGATGGTCATCAAAGACTCCAAGGCCCCGCGTCCGGCCGCACAGTCTTATCCTGACCCTGAAAGCGGCGATGATGAGATGCGCGAATTGCTGGGAAGGGCGTTCCGCTATGACCGGCTGGCCGCGGTGCGCTATGCAGAAACGTATTGGAATAAACGAAATCCCGCTTACAAAAACTTTGAAGACAATTGCACAAACTTTATTTCCCAGTGCATAAGGGCGGGAGATGCGCCGATGCGCGGCTATCCGAACAGAGGCAAAGGCTGGTGGATGCAAAACCATTCCTGGAGTTACAGCTGGACTGTCGCTCATTCGCTCAGAACCTTTTTGAAGCAGTCAAAAGCCGGCCTCCGAGCGGTTCAAAAGCGGGCCGCGAAAGAGCTGATCGAAGGCGATGTCATCTGCTATGATTTTAACGGAGACGGAAGATTTGACCACGTGGCTCTTGTGACGGCAAAGGATAAAAGCAATATGCCGCTGGTGAACGCGCAAACGCACGACTGCCGGATGAGGTACTGGTCTTACGAGGATTCGCCTGCTTATACTTCATCGATTCGATATGCGTTTTTTCATATATCAGATGATACGACAAAATCGTAATGAGTGGTATAATAAACAGCGGATCAGAAAAACAGAGGTGAATACTTTGGCATTGCATGTCGTACTATATCAACCAGAAATTCCTGCAAACACAGGAAATATCGCACGGACTTGTGCAGCAACAGATACAACGCTTCATTTAATCAGACCGCTCGGCTTTTCAACCGACGATAAAATGCTCAAGCGGGCAGGTCTTGATTATTGGGAATTCGTCAATGTCGTCTACCACGACTCATTGGACGAATTGTTTAATGCCCATCCTGACGGCCGTTTTTTCTTCATTACAAAATTCGGTCAAAAACCGCACACTTCATTTGATTATTCAGATCAAAACGAAGATCACTTCTTTGTCTTCGGAAGAGAGACGAACGGCTTGCCGAAAGAGCTGATCGAACAAAACATGGATCGCTGTCTGCGCCTGCCTATGACAGAGCATGTCAGATCACTGAACTTATCAAATACTGCAGCAATCCTCGTGTATGAGGCGCTTCGCCAGCAGAATTACAGAGATTTGACTTAAGTAAGCTTTATCAGGAAAAGAGCCCTTTTTAACAGAGGGTTCTTTTTTTACTTTCTAATGTAACAGTGTTATGTTACAATGTGTGTAAAGGAGCTGAAACAGATGGTTCAGGATGATTTAATTTCAAAAAAAGAGCTGCTGGATTTGACTTCGATCTCATACGGGCAGCTCTATAGATGGAAACGGAAAAATTTAATACCGGAAGAGTGGTTTATCCGGAAATCGACGTTCACCGGACAAGAAACGTTTTTTCCGAAGGAAGACATTTTAAAAAGAATCGAAACCATTCAAAGCATGAAAGAAAATCTTTCCCTTGATGAAATGGCGGAAATGTTTACACCCGGTCTGTCCGAACTTAGCGCGAGCCGCGGGGAACTGCTTGAAAAAGGCATCGTTTCACAAGCGGTCATGACGTTTTTTGAAGAATGCACCGGAAAGCGCGATGAGCCATTTCATCTGACAGAAGCGCTTGCGGCTTATGTGCTGGAAGGCCTGCTCCAATCCGGCGACATCAGCCTGGATGAAGGAAAAATGGTGCTGGATGTCATCATGTCACACGAGGCGGAGAACAAAGGGAGGCTGATTGTGCTTCGGAAGCTCGGCATTGCAACATGTCTGATCACCGAGGGCAGCATCGTGTTGGAAAAAGGAGTCAAGGTCGCCGCTGACATCAATCTGGCAGCGAGCAGCGAAGAATTGAAAACAAAATTCATGTAAATGGAGGATCAAAAGATGGAGAATTTATTGATAAACGGATTTGGCAGTTCAGGCGGAGGCACGTATCAAACGGTTGAATTAAACGGCAAAGGAACGATTAACGGCGATATTGACTGCGAAAGGTTCAGCTGCAGCGGCACCGGGACTGTAAACGGAGACGTGAAAGCGGGTGAGCTGAGAATCAGCGGCCACGCCAAACTAAACGGCGCAATCGCAGCTTCCAAGGTCAGAATCGACGGTTCTGCAAAGGTGGATGGCGATGTCGAAGCAGAACAGCTTAAAGTTTTAGGCTATGCCGGCATTAGCGGACATGTGAAAGGCGACGAAGCAATCGTTCGCGGAAAAACGTCAATCGGCAAAGACTGCGAAGTGGAACATTTTACTGCGGAAGGCTATTTTACAATCGACGGGCTTTTAAACGCGGAACAAATTGAGATTAAGGTTCACGGCGGTGAAAGTAAAGTGAAAGAAATCGGGTGCCGGCGGATCGTCTGCACTGCACATCAATCGAAGCTGTTCTCGTTTTTAACGCCGCTTATTTCTCCTCCGAGACTGTCTGCCGAGCTGATTGAAGGGGATCAAATTGAACTCGCCAATACGGCCGCGAAAGTTGTCCGGGGCAATTCGGTTATCATCGGCGAAAATTGCGACATCGACCTGATTGAGTATAAGGAAGATATCCGGGTGGCGGAAACGGCAAAAGTCGGAGAGAAGAGGAAAATATAGCGGAGGGATAGGACATGAAGAAACACGACTTGAAAATACACGGCTCCGGAAATGCCGGAGGCGGATCATTCCATCATGTTCTCATCAGAGGTGAAGGAACGATCACAGGAAACATTGAATGTGAAAAATTCAGTACACACGGCACAAGCGAATTGTCAGGCGATGCGACAATCAAAAGCTTTAGTGTACACGGGGAAACAGAGATCCGGGGGAGGCTGAAAGCTGACAAAGCCAGAGTGTACGGGACGGCGGATGTTTCTGAGGACGCCGACATCAGCGATGCAGCCGTAAAAGGCATTATCAATATCGGGGGTAATATGGCGGCTGAAACGTGCGATGTCAAAGGCGCACTGAACGTAAGAGGCGATTGTGAGGCAGAGGATTTTACACTGACGGGCAGCTTGGACGTAAAGGGTCTGCTGAACGCCGGCGCGATTGACATCGGCTTAAAGTTCGGAAACAGTTCGATTGGCGATATCGGCGGCACGCATATTAAGATTGTCAAAAAACGCGGGCTCTTGTTTAATAGAAACGGAGGTTTTCTCTCAGCAGGGACAATCGAAGGAGATGATATTTACCTGGAAAACACGGAGGCCCGCATGGTCAGGGGAAACCGCGTGCATATAGGGCCCGGATGCAAGATTGAGAAAGTTGAATACAAAAGCAGCTGCCGGGTATCTCCTAAGTCTGAAGTAAATGAAGATCAACAGGAATAAAACAGTGTTATGTTACGAAAAAAGGATGGCTTCAAAAGTGAGCCATCCTTTTTCCTTTGAATTTTATTTGCCGGGTTTACTTTCGTATCCGGCAGTAAAAATGGATACGAGGAACGCGAGGATGACCCCCATCATGATCAACGTTCTCATTAAAATCCCTCCTCATCCTTATTCCCTTGTTGTCATCTGCACCGATGCCATCAGCCGTACCGCAGGAGCACTTGCGGACGGAACTTTTCTGCTCTTATTATGAATGGTTTGCTCCATCCTTGTCAATTCGAGGAAAGTACATTTCATTTTTTATATGAAAAGCATCTAAAGGGACATCTCCGCATAGATTGAATGTAACAGTGATTCACTTGGCACCTTGCATTTATCATCATATAGGAGGTTCTTATGGATATATTAAAAAAGATTGAACAGTATAGAGAGGAAGAGCAGCGTCTGAAATGGGAAGGAACCTTCGCTGAATATTTAGAAATCGTAAAGGAAAATCCGACTGTCGCGCAATCTGCTCATTCCCGCGTTTACAATATGATTAAAGACAGCGGCATTGAAGAGAAAGACGGGAAAAAAGTATACAGCTTCTTTGACAAAGAGCTGTTTGGTCTTGAAGAGCCTTTGGAACGCCTAGTTGAAGAATACTTTCATCCGGCCGCGAAGCGCCTTGATGTCAGAAAAAGAATCCTGCTTTTGATGGGGCCTGTTAGCGGGGGAAAGTCGACTTTGGTCACCATGCTGAAAAGGGGGCTTGAAGCATACTCTCTTACAGATGAAGGGGCTGTCTACGCCATTCAGGGCTGTCCAATGCACGAAGATCCGCTTCATCTAATTCCTCAGCATCTGCGGGACGATTTTTACAATGAATACGGCATTCGTATTCAAGGCAACCTGTCCCCGTTGAACATGATGAGGCTGGAACAGGAATACGGCGGAAGAATAGAAGACGTGAAGGTTGAAAGAATCTTTTTTTCAGAGGATAAACGGACGGGGATCGGTACGTTCAGTCCGTCGGACCCTAAATCGCAGGATATCGCTGATCTGACGGGAAGCATTGATTTTTCGACGATTGCCGAATACGGATCGGAATCCGATCCGCGCGCATACCGGTTCGACGGAGAATTAAACAAAGCGAACAGAGGAATGATGGAATTTCAAGAGATGCTGAAATGCGATGAAAAATTCCTCTGGCATCTTTTATCGCTTACACAGGAAGGGAATTTCAAAGCGGGCCGGTTCGCGCTCATCTCAGCGGATGAATTGATCGTAGCCCACACGAATGAAACCGAATACCGTTCATTTATATCCAATAAGAAAAACGAAGCGCTCCATTCGCGGATTATCGTCATGCCGATTCCATATAATTTAAAAGTATCAGAAGAAGAAAGAATTTATGAAAAAATGGTCGCTGAAAGCGATGTGTCTGATGTTCATATTGCGCCGCACACGCTAAAAGTGGCTGCGATGTTTTCGATTTTGACGAGGCTGAAAGAGCCGAAGCGGTCAGACATTGATCTTGTCAAAAAAATGAGGCTGTATGACGGAGAGAGTGTTGAAGGCTACAATTCTGTCGATGTCGAGGATTTGAAAAAAGAATACACTGACGAAGGAATGAGCGGAATCGATCCGCGCTATGTCATCAACCGGATCTCGTCGACGATCATCCGCAAAAACATGGAATCGATCAATGCGCTTGATGTCCTCCGTTCTTTAAAAGAAGGGCTTAGCCAGCATCCATCGATTTCGGCAGAAGACCGCGAGCGTTATTTGAACTTTATTTCCGCCGCCAGAAAAGAATACGACGAAATGGCGAAGAAAGAAGTCCAAAAAGCGTTTGTGTACTCTTATGAGGAATCTGCGAAAACGCTGATGGACAATTATCTTGATAATGTCGAAGCGTACTGCAATAAAATTAAGCTTCGCGATCCGCTGACGGGAGAAGAAATGAATCCGGATGAAAAGCTGATGAGGTCAATAGAAGAACAAATCGGCATTTCCGAAAATGCGAAAAAGGCATTCCGCGAAGAAATTCTCATTCGCATTTCTGCCTATGCAAGAAAAGGGAAACGGTTTGACTATAATTCGCATGAGCGGCTCAGAGAAGCCATTCAGAAAAAGCTGTTCGCAGACTTGAAAGATGTCGTCAAAATCACGACATCGACAAAAACGCCGGACGAACAGCAGCTCAAGAAAATCAACGAGGTCGTCGCCCGTCTCATTGATGAGCACGGCTACAACTCGACTAGCGCAAACGAACTCTTAAAATATGTAGGAAGCTTATTAAACCGGTAACTTGAAGACCCGTCCGGAGAAGGGCGGGTCCTTTTGTCCCATTTTCAAAATTGTTTGTCAAAAGTTATTTGCACCTGCATAAGATAACAATAAACATTTTAGACTTGCATCCGCAGGGCTATAAACCGAAGCCATTTAAGGGGATTATCAATAAGGAGGGGAATTCATGTCCCATAAAGACAATGGCCATTTTATTATTTCTCAGGAAGACTGGTCCCTCCACCGAAAAGGGTATGATGACCAACAGCGTCACCAGAAAAAGGTGCAGGACGCGATCAAAAACAATCTGCCTGACCTGATTACAGAAGAAAGCATTATTATGTCCAACGGCAAAGATGTTGTCAAAATTCCGATTCGATCGTTAGATGAGTATAAAATCCGCTATAACTATGATAAAAATAAACATGCCGGCCAAGGAGACGGCGACAGCGAGGTAGGAGATATCGTCGCAAGGGACGGTTCGGATAAACGGGGCGCCGGCAAAGGCCAGGGAGCGGGCGACCAGGCCGGTGAAGATTATTATGAAGCTGAAGTTTCGTTAATCGATTTGGAAGAGGCGCTCTTCAGCGAAATGGAACTGCCGAATTTAGAACAAAAAGAACGGGATGATATCGTTGTCGAAGATATTGAGTTCAACGATATCCGCAAAACGGGTTTGACCGGTAATATCGATAAGAAAAGAACGATGCTCAGCGCTTTTAAGCGAAATGCAATGACGGGAAAACCTTCATTTTATCCGATCTACCCCGAAGACTTAAAATTTAAAACGTGGAATGACTCCGTAAAGCCGGAATCAAAAGCCGTTGTGCTCGCAATGATGGATACGAGCGGATCGATGGGCGTTTGGGAAAAATATATGGCGCGAAGCTTTTTCTTTTGGATGACACGTTTTTTACGGACAAAGTATGAAACGGTCGATATTGAGTTTATCGCCCATCACACTGAAGCCAAAGTGGTATCAGAAGAAGATTTCTTTTCGAAAGGGGAAAGCGGGGGCACGATTTGTTCATCTGTATACCGCAAATCCCTCGAACTGATTGAAGACAAATACCATCCGACACGCTATAACATTTATCCGTTTCATTTTTCGGACGGCGATAATTTGACATCCGACAATGCGCGTTGCGTTAAGCTTGTCGGAGAGATTATGGAGAAAGCGAATATCTTTTGCTATGGCGAAGTCAACCAGTACAACAGACATTCAACGTTAATGTCAGCCTACAAAAATATTAAAAACGAAAAATTCAAGTATTATGTGCTGAAACAGAAAGCCGATGTTTTTCAGGCTCTGAAGAGCTTCTTCAGCAATGAAGAACGGCATCAATATACATGAAAAAACGCGATTGAAACCTCCGGCAGCGGAGGTTTTTTGTTTGGAAAATATTTAAATCAAAATTTTAAGTGCAAGGTTATTGACATTCTTTATTACTTTAACTAATATTTAATCTTGTTAACTATTTATTTTGTTGTGCAGAGGTAAAAACAAATTTACCGCTTCCGATCTTTCTTGCTCAGTTTTGAACAACTTTTTCAGTACACGTCCCGCAAGTTGCTGGGCAGGAAATAGGAAAACGCAAAACCGCGGAAGCCGATCAAACCGGCTTCATCCAAAATATAAGGATATGAAAGGAGAAATAAACATGAGCAAAGGACGTTTAATTGCGACGAACATTATCGGACTCATCATCGTGCTTGCCATCTTAGCAGGAGGTGCGTATTTCTATTATGACAGCATCAGCTATGTGAAAACCGACGAAGCACACGTGACAGGCGAGATGGCCGACATTACGGCGCCTGCATCAGGGAAGCTCTCAGATTGGGATTTGAAAGAAGGATCAAAAGTTTCAAAAGACGAAAAAGCAGCGAAAATCAAAGGGGAACAAACGGTTGACGTGAAGTCGATCATGGACGGAACGATTGTCAAAAACGAAGCGAAAGAAGGCCAGATCGTACAAGCCGGTCAAACGCTTGCGAAAACCATTGACATGGATCATCTGTACATTACAGCTAACATTGAAGAAAACGACCTGAAAGACATCGAAAAAGGGGACAAAGTCGATATCGTCGTTGACGGTGATTCAGGCACTACATTTGAAGGAAATGTCGAAGAAATCGGCTATGCGACAAACTCAACATTTGACTTGCTTTCTCAAAGCAATTCAAGCGGAAACTACACGAAAGTGACGCAGAAAGTACCTGTGAAAATTTCAATTAAAAACCCGTCTGACAAAGTGCTGCCGGGAATGAACGCATCCGTGAAAATTTCAAAATAACCGGGGGAAATAAAAACGAGCGAAAGGAGGATGTCATAAGTGGCTTCTCAGAAAAAAGGAAATATGTCACTGCTCATCATTTTAATGGGCGGCTTGTTTCTGGCCATTTTAAACCAAACGCTACTGAATGTGGCGATGCCTCATCTCATGACAGAGTTCAATGTGAGCGCCACAACGATTCAATGGCTGACAACCGGATATATGCTTGTCAACGGCGTTTTGATTCCTTTATCAGCCTTCCTGATTATGCGGTTCGGCGGACGGAGCTTGTTTTTAACGGCGATGCTGCTGTTTACGGTCGGAACGCTGATATGCGGAATTGCGCCTAACTTCTCGACGATGTTAACCGGACGCCTCATTCAGGCAGTCGGCGGAGGCATACTTCAGCCTTTGGTCATGACCACGATTCTCTTTATCTTTCCTCCGGAAAGCCGCGGGAAAGGAATGGGAATCTTCGGGCTTGCGATGATGTTTGCTCCTGCTGTCGGTCCGACGCTATCCGGCTGGGTCATTGAAAACTACAGCTGGCGGATCATGTTTTACGGCCTTGTGCCGGTTGGTTTGATCGTCATTATTTTCGGTTTTTTCCTATTTAAAAATATGACGGAACCTAAAAAAATCAAATTGGACACAGCGGGCGCGATTCTTTCAATTGTCGGATTTGCGGCGTTGCTGTATGGTGTGAGCGAAGCCGGCTCAGACGGCTGGGATGATCCGCTCGTACTTTCTACAGTTGTGATCGGTGTGATCGGCATTGCCGCTTTTATCATCCAGCAGTTGAAATCGAAAGAGCCGATGCTTGACTTCAGAGTGTTCAAATACGATATGTTTTCACTGTCAAGCGTGATCAACGCCATCATTACAGTTGCTTTGTATGCAGGAATGTTCCTGATTCCGATTTACTTGCAAAACCTGGTCGGTTTTACAGCGCTTCAATCGGGGCTTTTGATGCTGCCGGGCGCACTTGTCATGCTTGTGATGTCGCCGATCTCAGGAATTTTATTTGATAAAGTCGGCCCAAGGCCGCTAGCGATTGTCGGATTATTGATCACTGTTGTGACGACCTACGAATTTACGACGCTTACGATCGATACACCGTATATGCACATCGTGTTGATCTATGCGATTCGGGCGTTTGGGATGTCCATGTTGATGATGCCGATCATGACTGCCGGCATGAACCAGCTTCCGCAGCATTTAAACAGCCACGGAACGGCGATGTCGAATACGCTTCGCCAAATCAGCGGTTCGATCGGAACGAGCTTGATCACGACGATTTATACAAATCGCACGACATTCCACTATGCATCAATGGCCGATCAGACAAATACGGCTGATCCGTCATTTATGAGCACACTGCAGTCAACCATTCAGTCAACAGCGCAATCGATGCATATATCTCTTGAACAAGCACAACAATATGTCGTGAAATATTTGACCGGACAGGCTCAGCTCAACTCGAATGTCATGGGCATCAATGACGCATTTATGTGGGCGGCCGGGTTCTGTGTCATCGGCCTCGTTCTCAGCCTGTTTTTGAGGGATGTCAGAAAAGACAAGCTGCGCAGGAAGAACAAGGCGGAGGAGCTGACATTGCTTCCGGCTCCTAAAGAAGCGAAAGAATCTTAAAATGAGGAGGTTCTGACATGAAAATTTATGTTGTTTACGACAGTGAAGGCGAGCATACGAAAAAGCTGGCTGAAGCCATTGCGGAAGGCGCAGGGGAACATGAGGCTGCAGACGTGCTGATCGAT
This sequence comes from Bacillus sp. PK6-026, assembly GCF_054161455.1. Classification (NCBI taxonomy): domain Bacteria; kingdom Bacillati; phylum Bacillota; class Bacilli; order Caryophanales; family Bacillaceae; genus Bacillus; species Bacillus sp. PK6-026. Next base: position 989,862 of record NZ_CP096418.1, read on the forward strand.
CATGTCAGCCAGGCGGATATTAGAAAGCTCGAAGAAATGGATGCTATCATCTGGGGCTGCCCAGGTCATTTCGGTACAATCAGCTCCGGATTAAAAACTTGGATCGACAGGCTGGGCTACCTTTGGGCGGAAGGGAAGCTGATCAATAAGATCGGCGCAGTCTTCTGCACAACAGCGACAACTCACGGCGGTCTTGAGGCGACAATGCTCAACTTAATAACACCGATGCTTCATCAAGGCATGATGGTCGTCGGCTTGCCTGGAAATGTACCTGAAAATGCTTTATACGGGTCTTATTACGGTGCAGGTATCACGTGTCCTGTCGACAGTGACGAACTGATCGGCGAAGAAGGCCTGGAGCTGGGCCGGGCTTTAGGCAGACGCGTCGCCCAAGTGACAGACCGCTTTACAGCAGGACAGTGAGGAGCGATTTGACATGACCATTATATTGACCATCATCGCTGCTGTCCTCGTCATTATCGGTCTGGTGGTATTTAATGTGCGGTCGGCGTCTTCACAGGATAAACCCGAACATGAGGATAACGCGGCAGCTGAAGCTGGCATTCCTCATGTTCAGGAAGAAGAAGTCGCTGAGCAAGTTGAAGCCGATCAGCAAGATCCGTTCGAAATGAATGATCAAACCTATCGGGCGATTCTGCAAAAACTTCAACATCCAAAAGAGGAAAAAAACCATTCCGAGAAAACGGAAATGGACGATATGGATTACCGAAAAGCATTAAAATCCATGAAAAAGCGGGAACAGGATTAAAGGCAAATTCGCTGGGAACCAGCGGGTTTGCTTTTTTTTTTTTTGCATTTTTTTGTAATATTTGATTGCGATTTTCACTGTATCGGTGTACTATTGACGTAGTACACTGATACAGTGACTAGAGGAGGATATGTTTTGCGGTCTTTCAGCGGTTTATTTAAAAAAGATTTTCTCATGGCAAGGTTTTGGTTTTTGGTTTGGATGCTGTGCATGATTTGTGCGATTATTGCAAGCTTTTGGTTTGCTCATTATACAGGCGAATCAATGGCTCTTTTTGGGGCGCTAGTGACCATTTTATTATTTCATAGTCTGTTTTGTCCTTTAATGATCCTAGCTCAGCTCCGTCTGGAAGGGAAGACGCAGCTTTGGTTATATAATCCGAACAACAGTGCGTTATTGCTGGTGTCAAAGCTTGCTTCAGCTGCCGTATACCAATTGATTTCCCACGCTGTTTTATTCATTTTCGGGCTGGTTGTCAGAAGCGTTCTGCTCTCCAGCAGCGCCGGTCTGTTTTCCGTGTCAGATTTGCTTCTCGTCAATATCGCTGTCTTTTTAGGCTCCATCAGTTTTTCCACATGGGTGATGTTTCTGTGGACGGTATATGAAGCGCTCAGAAAATATCCGGCTATCAAAAAAATCCGCTGGATCATTCCCTTGCTAATCTACAGTGCTTACGGATTAATCGAGGCGCTGTTCATCGAGAGCGGCTTATTCCAGGAATTGCAGAAATTGTGGAGCATTTCTTTAAAGGCTGAATTCAAACTTCATTACGAACATTCAGGATGGACTGTTACATTTTCTCAAGTTGATTTGCCGGGTGTTCTCCTGGTGTATTACACAGTCTTAGGCGTCTGTCTCTTCTATCTCTCCTGCAAATTACTGAACAGAAGAGTTGAGGTGTAAAAGAATGGCAAATGAATTTTCTGCTTCAAAGCCGATCTATAGGCAAATAGCCGAACAGCTCTTTAAAAAAATGATCCGCGGAGAGATCAAACCGGGAGAAAAATTGCCTTCGGTCCGTGAGCTGGCTGTTCAGACACAGGTAAATCCGAATACGATTCAAAGAACCTACAATGAAATGGAAAGGATGGGCGTGGTGGAGACCAGAAGGGGACAGGGCACCTTTGTTGTTGAACATACGGAAGTCATCGATGATTTAAAGCGGGAGATGAGGTCGGAAGTTATCGGGCAATTTGTCCAGAGCATGGAAGAGCTTGGCTTGTCTAAACAAGACATGTTGTTGGAACTTGACCGTTTTCTTCAGAAAGGAGATCCCAAATGAAGATTGAGCTGAAAAATGTCACGAAGAAGTTTGGCAAAGAGTATGCGCTCAAAGAGGCCGATCTGTCACTTTCTCCCGGGAAAATTTACGGGTTGACAGGACCGAACGGCAGCGGCAAATCTACGATCTTGAAGCTGATCACAGGGCTCTCGTTTCCGGATTCGGGCTCGGTGCTGATCGGAGGGCGGCCGGCAGCCAGAAAGGAGACGAAGAACATCGCCTATTTAACAGAGCTCGATATGTTCTACGATCCATTTCGGGTCAAGGATATGATTCACTTTTATGAAACCCAGTTTTCCGATTTCCGTATAAATAAAGCGTGGGACCTGTTAAAGGACATGAAAATCGACGGGGATAAAAAAATCGGCAAGCTTTCCAAAGGCAACCGGGGCAGGCTGAAGCTCGCGCTCACATTGGCGCGCGATGCAGCAGTCGTGCTGCTTGATGAGCCGTTTTCCGGTCTTGATCCGATGGTGAGAGAATCGATCGTCAAAAGCCTTCTTACATATTTGGAGCTTGATAAGCAGACAATCGTCATCGCCACCCATGAGATTCATGAAATTGAACAAATTTTGGATGAGGTCGTCGTCGTCTTAAATGGCCGAATTGAAGAAAAAAAGGATGTCGAACAGCTGCGCGAGGAATCCGGAATGTCGCTTTTGGAATGGCTGAAACGGTTTATTGAAGAAAAAAATTGAAAAGGCTGGAGGAGAAACAGTGGAAACACTTTTGGAATTAAAAAATGTATCAAAAACGATCAGGGGGAAAAAGATTATCGACGGCCTGAGCTTTGACGTTCGGGCAGGCGAAATATTCGGCTTCCTAGGTCCGAACGGCGCCGGAAAAACGACGACGATCCGGATGATTGTCGGGCATATGAACATCACCGCCGGTGAAATCGCCGTGTGCGGCGTCAGCGTAAAAGAAAATTTTGAAAAGGCCGCGCGGCATATCGGAGCGATCGTTGAAAATCCGGAACTGTATAAATTTTTAACGGGCTATCAAAACCTTCAGCAATACGCGCGCATGACGAAAGGCGTGACGAAACAGAAAATTGACGAAATCGTCGAGCTTGTCGGATTGAAAAACAGGATCAACGATAAGGTCAAAACGTATTCTTTAGGAATGAGACAAAGGCTTGGCCTGGCCCAAAGCCTTTTGCACGATCCGAAGCTCTTGATTCTCGATGAGCCGACGAACGGGCTTGATCCGGCCGGTATCCGGGAAATTCGCGATCATTTAAGAAAGCTGACGAGAGAAAGAGGTATGGCGGTCATCGTTTCAAGCCACCTGCTTTCAGAAATGGAGCTGATGTGCGACAGGATCGCCATTATCCAGAACGGAAAGCTCCGGGATATTCAGCATGTGCACGGACCCGCTCGGGATGAAAAGAAGCGCTATTATATTCAAGCGGATGACAATCAGGCTCTGATGCGGGAAGCGGCTGCCTTCAAAAAGATGAAGGTTGACGAAGCGGAAGGCGGGATAGAGCTCAGCCTTCAAAAAGATGAAGTGCCTGATTTGATCAAACACTTGTCAGACAACGGTGTCCGCCTATATGAAGTGAAGGCTGTGAACAAATCGCTGGAAGACCGGTTCCTGGAAATCACCGCAGAGAAGGAGGAAGCTCAGCATGTTTAATCTCATCGTAAATGAATGGATCAAAATTTTTAATCGAAAAGGCACATATGTCATGATTGCGATTTTGCTGTTATCTGCCATCGGGCTGGGCGTTCTCACAAAGATGATCGGAGAGACAGACCAAAACCCGGACTGGAAAAAAGAATTGATGCAGGAAAATAAAGATATGAAAGAACAACTTAAAGGGGTCAATAATCCGGCACTTGAAAAAAGCTATGAACGGTCGACCGCCATTAATGAGTATCGAATCAAGCACGATTTGCCGGAAGACGGGGACTATTCGGCCCTGTCGTTCATCAGCGACGCGAGCGGCAACATTCCTCTCCTCGGTCTGTTTGTGATCACGGTGGCTGCGGGAATCGTTGCGAATGAATTCAACTGGGGAACGGTGAAGCTGCTTGTCATCAGGCCGATCAGCCGCTTTAAAATTTTGCTGGCAAAATATTTTACAGTTCTGCTTTTTGCATTGGCTTTGCTTTTCATTCTGTTCGCAAGCGCGGGTATCACAGGCCTTGCTTTATTCGGGGCAGGCGACGGCAGCCAGGTTCACTTGGCGTACGCCGATGGAACCGTTGAAGAAAAAAGCCTGCTGCTGCACTTGGCCGGCAGCTATTTGCTGAATTCAATATCGCTTTTGATGATGGCGACAATGGCCTTTATGATTTCAGCTGTTTTCAGAAACAGCTCGCTTGCCGTAGGTATTTCAATTTTCCTTTTGGCAATGGGCGGAACGGTGACAAACTTGCTCGCAACGAAATTTGATTGGGTGAAATACATCTTATTTGCCAACACTGATCTCACTCAATACTTTGACGGATCTCCGCTTGTTTCAGACATGACGCTGGGATTCTCGATTGTGGTGCTGGCTGTCTATTTTATCGTTTTTCATGTGCTCGCCTTTGGTGCATTCACAAAAAGAGACATCGCTTCATAAGCGGTTTTCGCAAAAAAAGCCTGACGCCGGTTTTCCGGGCGTCAGGCTTTTTTTAAATATAAAAAGACTGCTGACATTCGGTCAGCAGTCCTGTATGAAGATCAGCGGTTCACAGCTTACGCTTTTGTTACGTTAGCAGCTTGTGGTCCGCGGTTTCCTTCAACGATTTCGAAAGATACAGATTGGCCTTCTTCCAAAGTTTTGAAGCCTTCGCCTTGAATAGCAGAGAAATGAACGAATACATCGTCTTGTCCTTCAACTTCGATGAATCCGAAACCTTTTTCAGAGTTAAACCATTTTACTTTACCTTCTAGCATGAAATTTCCTCCTAAAGCGATAACGCTTAAATTCACTATTCTTGCTCTAAAACAAACTTCCAAGACGAAAACTCTTACAAAACTTTCTTCTTAAAGATAGTTCGAACAAAAATAATTACCTTTACTTTACCAGTGTTTAAGCGAAATTACAACTGCTAAACACAATTTTTTTAAAAAAAGTGAAATTTAATAATCAGGGCGAAAAATAAAGCATTAAAAAGCGGGTTTTTGAAATTTTCACAATTCTGATTGACAACATTTCAAAGAAGCTGTAAAGTTAGGTAAAACTTCATGCATCAACACTTCTTATTCAGAGAGGCGGAGGGAATTGGCCCTATGAAGCCTCGGCAGCGGGTTCTGCATACAGCAGAATACTGTGCCACATCCAACAAGCCGTACGGGCTTGGAAGATAAGAAGAGAGCGGACCACTCTATTTACTTCGTGTCGTCTAAGGCTTCTTCTTATTTTTTAAGAGGGAGCCTTTTTTGTTAGCCAAAAAGAGGAGGAAGATCATCATGATTACATTTGAAGGCGTTGAAAAGGTCTATGAAAGCGGCGGACAGAAGGTTCATGCGCTCAATGGAATCGACCTTCATGTAGATAAAGGGGAAATATACGGCGTCATCGGATTCAGCGGCGCAGGGAAAAGCACGCTGATCCGCTGTGTGAACTTCCTTGAAAAACCGACGGCCGGAAAGGTATTCGTCGGCGGAAGAGACTTGATGTCTCTGTCGAAAGCTGAGATTCGAGCTGTTAAAAGGAAGATCGGCATGGTATTTCAGCATTTTAACCTGTTAAATTCAAAGACGATTTTCGCTAATGTCGCTGAGCCGCTCGCGCTTGTCAAAACACCGAAAGCCGAAATCAAGCAAAAAGTGACGGAACTGCTCCATTTTGTCGGACTTGAGGATAAAGCCCGCGATTATCCGGATCAGCTGTCGGGCGGCCAAAAGCAGCGCGTCGGCATTGCCCGGGCGCTGGCGACAAATCCGGAGGTTCTGCTCTGTGATGAAGCGACATCCGCGCTTGACCCGCAGACGACCGGCGATATTTTGAAGCTGCTGAAGCGCGTCAACGAACAATATAACATCACGATTTTGTTGATCACTCATGAAATGAATGTGGCAAAAGAAATCTGCGACAAAGTCGCGGTCATTGAAAAAGGAAGGATCATTGAATCAGGCAGCGTGTTTGACGTGTTTTCCGCGCCGGAAACCGAAACGGCCAAAAGCTTTGTCAAATCAGCCATCGACCACGAGATACCTGAATCGATTCAAAAATTAAATGTGAAGCATCTCTACCAGCTTCAATTTGTCGGCGAATCTTCCGGGAAGCCATTTCTTTCGCAAGTGGCAAAGCGGTTTGACGTAGAAGTCAACATTCTGCACGGAACGATTACAGAGCTTCAGGGAATTCCGTTTGGCAGTATGACGGTTGAACTGCAGGGGGAAGACGGTGAAATCGGGCGGGCGCTCGAATATATCCGCAGAGAAAACATTCGCATCAGGGAGGTATAAGCATGCTTGTTACATATGACCAAATCATTGACGCACTGGTTCAGACGATTCAAATGACGGTTTTCTCGCTTTTATTTTCAAGCGTGATCGGCATTCCGCTCGGCATTTTGCTGGTTGTCACAAGGAAGGGGCATCTGCTTGAAAATCCGGCAGTTTTTACGGTTGTCAATATGATCATTAACATTTTCCGTTCCGTTCCATTTATCATCTTGATGGTTGCTTTAATTCCGGTGACAAGGCTGATTGTGGGGACGTCCATCGGCACATCGGCAGCGATTGTTCCCCTGACTTTTTATGCGGGGCCTTACATCGCAAGGCTCGTCGAGAACTCTCTGCTTGAAGTCGATCCGGGAGTCATTGAAGCCGCTGAAGCAATGGGAGCGACTCCGCGGCAGATCATCTTCCGGTTTCTGATTCCGGAAGCGCTCGGTTCGCTTGTGCTGAGTTTTACGGTGGCAACGGTCGGATTGGTCGGAGCGTCGGCGATGGCTGGTGCGATAGGCGCCGGCGGTCTTGGGGATTTGGCGATCACATACGGCTACCAAAGGTTTGACACGCTGACGATGATCATCACGGTTGCAATTCTCGTCATCGTTGTGCAGGGATTGCAGACATCCGGAAACGTTCTGTCCAAAAAATTGAGAAGAAGATAAACAGAGAGGGAGACAGCTATGATGAAAAAGTTCACATTTGTTATCATTTTACTGCTGCTTGCGGGAGTGATCGCGGGGTGTGCGGCAGACTCTGATGCGAAAACCATTAAAATCGGCATCAGCGGAACGGATACAAGAATCTGGGACTTTGTGAAGAAAAAAGCCGAGAAAGAAGGCTTAAAGCTTGAAATCGTCAAATATTCTGATTATGTTCAGCCGAACCAGGCTTTGGCGGGCGGTGACATTGACGCCAATGCATTTCAGACGATATCTTACTTTAATGCATTCAAAAAGGAACGCAATCTTGAACTTTCGCCGATCGGCATAACGATCATCGCTCCGATGGGCATTTATTCCGAGAAGTATGATTCGCCTGACGATATACCAAACGGCGCGGAAATCGCTGTTCCGAGCGAAGCGACGAACATGGGCAGAGCCTTGCTCCTGTTGGAGTCCGCCGGCCTGCTTCAATTAAAGGACGGATTTGACGGAAACGGAACGCTTGATGCGATTAAAGAAAATCCTAAAAAACTCAAAATCACAACGGTGGCCGCAGAGCAAACGCCGCGCGTGCTTCCCGACGTCGCTGCATCTGTTATCAACAACGGCATAGCGGTTGACGCCGGCTTCCATCCTGTCAAAGATTCGATTAAACTGGAAGACGAAACAGCGACACCGTACATCAACATTATTGCGGCCAGAACAGAAGACCGGGACCGTGAAGATTTGAAAAAGATCGTTGAGCTGTACCAATCAGACGATACCGCTGAATTGATCAAAAAAGAGTTTGACGGTGCACAGCTGCCGACTTTTGTTCCACTGAAAGACATCGGCGAATAAAATGTCAGTCGCGCAATTGATTCCCGGGTCATATATTGAAATACATCGATAATTCCTACTTGACCAATCAGGTTTGTTGTACTATAGTTTTTAAATGTAAAAAATTCTGGGGGTGCTTTTGTTACCATGACATTATTTGTTGTTATTAATATTATCGTCATGCTCGGCCTGATGGCGCTCCTTTATATGATGCAAAAAAAACATGTTTCGTTTTCTAAGCGGGTATTTACCGCTCTGGGAATCGGCATTGTTTTTGGATTCGCTTTGCATTTTATATATGGTTCGTCTTCAGAAACGATTACGCAGACATCTGATTGGTTTAATATTGCAGGCGGCGGTTATGTGAAGCTTTTGCAGATGATCGTTATGCCGCTTGTATTCATCTCGATTTTGGGTGCTTTTACAAAGCTTAAACTGACGCACAATATCGGAAAAATCAGCGGATTGATCATCGGCCTCTTGATCGCGACGACAGCTGTCGCTGCTGCGGTGGGAATCGCGTCCGCACTTGCTTTCGACCTGCAGGCTGTCCATGTGGATCAAGGCCAGGCAGAGTCAATGAGAGGGGCGGAACTCGAACAGAAATCGCAGGACATGGAAGCCAAAACACTTCCACAGCAAATTGTCGAGCTTCTTCCGGGGAATCCGTTTTTAGATTTTACGGGAGCAAGACCGACATCAACGATCGCCGTTGTTATTTTTGCGGCTTTCCTTGGAATCGCGTATCTCGGGGTCAATCGAAAACAGCCTGAACAAGCTGAGCTTTTCAAAAAGATGGTTGATGCCGTGTATGCGATCATTATGCGTGTAGTGACGTTGATTCTGAGGCTGACGCCTTACGGTGTATTGGCGATCATGACAAAAACGATTGCAACGAGCGATCTCGACAGCATTGCCAAGCTCGGCAAATTTGTCATCGCTTCATATGTGGCGCTGATCGTCATGTTCATCATTCACCTGCTGCTCATTACATTCAGCGGTTTAAATCCTGTCACATACTTGAAAAAGGCGTTTCCGGTCCTTGTATTCGCGTTTACATCTAGATCAAGCGCAGGCGCTTTGCCGCTGAACATTAAAACACAGCGCAGCCTCGGTGTTCCCGAAGGCATTGCAAACTTTGCCGGTTCCTTCGGACTGTCCATCGGACAAAACGGATGTGCCGGAATTTACCCTGCAATGCTCGCGATCATGATTGCGCCGACGGTCGGACAAAATCCGCTTGAGCCGTCATTTTTGTTCACGGTTATCGCTGTTGTTGCGATCAGCTCTTTCGGAGTGGCAGGCGTCGGCGGAGGTGCGACATTTGCAGCGCTTCTCGTCCTTTCGGCGTTAAATATGCCCGTAGCGCTTGCCGGACTGCTGATTTCGGTTGAGCCGCTCATCGACATGGGGCGTACGGCTCTTAATGTCAGCGGCAGCATGACGTCAGGACTTGTCACAAGCAAAGCAACAAATGAACTTGAAAAAGACACGTACCAAGACCGTACTAATATCATTGAAGCAGAAGTGTAAAAGAAGAACGGCCCGCACAGCTTGATTGCTCGTGCGGGCCGTTTTTTATGAATAGTTTTGGTCGTTATCGAACATCGTCTGGTTTGCAGTCTGATCGTTCATGACATTAACCGGGGCAGTCATATGGCTTGATTGATGCTGGTCGTTTGCCGTATGGCCTGACTGGCGATGTTCCTGTGACTGTCCTCCGGAATTGAAAGCCTGTTTGATCATGTCAGCCGGATTCATCATCATCTGGTTTCGGCCGTTACCTTGCTGTCGACCTCCCATGCCCTTCGCGAACATGCCTGTCAATCTTTTGCGGATTTCGGGAGAAAAAGCCGCGGTCAATGCAGCTGATCCTAAAACCAATACAGCGGGATGGATGCCTGATCTTCTTCTAAACAAAGGGTCAACCTCCTTTTTACGTATACCATCCCCAGTCCTGATCGGTTTTATTCTTCAAGCTGTGCCGCGAGATATAAGCGGTTACTTTCGAAAAATTCGAAAATTTTATGGTAGGCTTTTATTTTATTTTCTCTTTTAGAAAAACCGTGCCCTTCATTTTCCAAAACAAGATACTCAATATTCCGCCCCATGGCTTTTAACCGATCGACGACCTGATCGGACTCTTCCTTTACGACGCGGGGATCGTTTGCGCCTTGGATGATCAGCATCGGCTGAGTCATATTCTCCAGGTATGTAACAGGAGAATCGGCTTTCAGTTTTTCATAATCCCGCTCAGGGTTGCCGACCCATTTTTCCATCATCGGCTGCCAGAAATCCGGTACGGATTCGACAAACGAAAACAGATTGCTGACTCCGCATATATCGACGACGGCGCGGAAATACTCTGGATGCCTTCCGTGAAGCAATAGCGACATATACCCTCCGTAGCTGCCCCCCATTAAAAAAAGTTTTTCGCGGTCCGCAAGCTTTTGATCGATAAGCCAGTCGATGCCTGCAGTCATATCGAGGCGCGGTCCGTCTCCCCAATCTTGTTCAACCATTTTAAAGAAGGAATAGCCGTAATTCGCTGATCCCCTGAAATTAGGGGCGAATAACTGGTAGCCCATTTTCGCAGCGAGTTGAAAGAGATCATAGAACATAAAGGTTTCTGCATCTTGCGGTCCGCCGTGCGGCCAAATAATCGTCCAGCCGTTCGCTTCTTCCGGGCCCGGCTTAAACAGCAGCCCTTCTATTGCGAGACCGTCAAAAGAAGGATATGTCACAACCTCCGGATATGACAGCTCCTGTTCGGAGAAACCCGGAACCGAATGTTTCGTTAATTGCCGCCATTTCGTCTGTCCTTTCGTTAATACATAGAGATTAGTCGGCCTGGTCGGCGTTGAGCCGAGAATGTACAGCGTGCCCGAAGAGGCGCAGTGTATTTTCGAAATGGATGTGCAAGGGCAGTCCACCTGCCGGCTTCCTCCTGTTGCTGTGTTGTACTCATACATCACCTCTTTGACGCCTTTTTTTCCAATCAGATAAAGGAAAGTTCCACTCGGATCAGCGTGGATGGCTGTTAAATCAGTTTTGTCAATCGAAAGCACCGGCGCAAAAATACCGGATGAAACGTTGTACAAGGCAAGGTATGAAAACTCGGCTTCGTAGTTTGTCGTGACGAATAACCGATCATCAGATGCAAAGCGGGAAGAATAAACCATATGAGGCAGCGTCTCATCGGGGACGATTCCTGTCGTCACACCTTCAGCGGTATGGATCATGCAGACATTGTGGCTGTTGACATAGTAGACATGGATGCTGACGGCTTTCTCGCCCGGGCTTACATCAGCCAGTATTGAAGTTCCGTCTTTTCCTTCAAAAATAAGCTCTTCTTTTTCAGCGAGACAATCGTATCTGTATGTATTTAAAAATGTCGGATTGTCCTTTGTGGAGGAGTAGTAAACGGCGTTTTGGACAGGGATGGGCTCGAAGTGGCGGTCCGTTTGATTTCCGTTTAATGAATGGAACGACCCGTTTTTTGACGAAAGCTTGTACAGTCCGCTTTGTTCGTTTCCGTCATGGTCAAAACCGGCATAGAGAATAGAGCCGTCGGGATTGTAGGCGATTCCTTTTGCATCCTGATTCAAGAATGACAGCTGGTACGGGTATGCATCGGGAAGATCCATCGCCCACAGGTTTGATGTTCCGTTGAGATTTGTATCAAAAACAAGCTGCGTCTCATCGGGATGTACCGCAAAGTCTTTAATTCGCAGCACATGCAAAATGCTTTTTGCTTTTTCCATTTTATATACACCTCCGGATTTATTTGGGTATTTTTACATTCAATAAGATCATAACAAAAGTCGCGTATAAAAAATATGCTTTAGACAAATAAATAACACGAAAAAGAAAAAACCTATACGTCAATCATTAAAGGAGGCAATTTTAATGTTCAGTATGAAAAAAGGCGCGATTGTTGCTTTGCTCCTTCCGTTTTTGTTCACAGCCGGATGCGGCATGGCAAACCAGGGGGCGGATAACAACCGTCGCAACCAGGACAATGCGCTTCAAAATGTAACAAACAGAGATAACGACCGCACGAATGTCAATGACGGCAGAAACGTCAACGACCAAATGAATGTGACAGACAACCGCGATGCCAATCGGAACAATAATAATATGGAAGTGGCGGATAAAGCTGCAGACAAAGTGACGGAACTGAAAGAAGTCAGAAGTGCAAACGTCATTACGACAAACCGCAACGCTTATGTAGCGGTCGTTTTGAAAGGCAATCCGAAAGGCGACGTAACGAATGAGCTGAAAGGGAAAATCTCGAAAAAGGTTAAAGAAGCAGACAATAACATTAACAATGTATTCGTTTCGGCAAATCCTGATTTTGTTGACCGGATGACAAATTATGGCGACAGAATCCAAAATGGCGAACCGATCGAGGGCATGTTTGAAGAATTCGGTGAAACGATCAACAGAATTTTCCCGAATCAAAGATAATGAAAAGCCGCAATGAGCGGCTTTTTTTGTTGGCTGCTTTTCATACAGGCCACTTCCTGAACCTTTCCGCATAGTGTGTAGTACAGAGAAGCACATCGCGGAGGAGGGATGATATGTGACGGGAGAGATGAAAGCAGCCTTTATTTTAATTATGGCGGGCACTCTATCCGCTTTGTTATTGGCCGTTTTTGTCGTGTTCAGCCAAGAGAGCCCTGAGGCAGCTGTTCTTTCTGGGAAAAAAGAAAAACTGAAAGAATCGCTGAAAATGCTTAAATATGAAAGTGTCAGCATTTATTACGCTAAAGAAGATAGGACGATCCTGGAGCTGACAAAGGAGACGCTTCGGGATGCAGCTGACATGAATCGGGAACTGTTTGCGAGTCCTCTTCAAGACAGCGTTGATTTGATCTTTTTTTCAAACCGCGATGATATGGAGTCATTTTCAAAATTAAAGGATATCACCGGATTTTACTCAAATGATATGCGGATGATCGGGCTGTTGCTCGAGGAGAAAAAGCATCTGAATAGCGGCGAGGGATTCGCCGTCTTCCTGTACAAACGGGTGCTGATACATGAGTATACCCATTATGCTTTTCACGTCAAGCTGAGAGAACTGAATGCCGACCCGGCAGCTTATCCGCTTTGGTTTCACGAGGGAGTGGCGGAATGGGTTTCTGCGCATGACGCCGTAGAAATCCGGACTTTGCCGTCAGCCGTTCCGTTGAGCAAGCTGAAGACCGACAGGCAGTGGCAAAAAGCACGCATTGGATATGAAACCGATATTTATTTGCAAAGTTATTATTTGATCGAAGAGCTCGTGGAGAAAAAAGGAAGGGATGTCATCCTCGACATGATCGAGGAAACGGCTGCTCGGGGAAGTTTTGAAGACGGATTTAAGGCCGCCGTCGGTCAGTCTTTACTGGGCTTTGAAAAAGAATTCAAACGGAAATATGAAGCGAAAAAAACGGCACGGAACGTTTCTCTTCCGTGCCGTTTTCATTATCAATGAATAGGTCTCTGCTGCCCGTTCGGAGGCATTTGCGGCTGACCTTGCACCGGAGCGAATGCTGAAGTCATCTTCTGCATGTCTTGCGGTGCAAGCTGAGGAACTTGATAGTACCCGTGTTTGTTCTGATAAAGGAAAATTTCATAAGCCATTTCGATATAGTGAGGAATCTGGTCTGCCAGAACTCTTCTGCAGACAGGGTTTGTCACTTCGGGAGCCGCCATGGCCAATGCCGAACAATTGGTTTTCATCAAGCCGAGCATAAAGCTGCTGATACAGGCGTCATCAATCGCCTGCACGGATTGCTTCGGCTGTTTCGGCTGGGCATCTTTTAACCCGTAGACAAATTGGCGATCCTCTTTCATCATATACGTTGCCGTTTCCTGACTCGGCTTTTGCCCCGTTCTGAAACATTCTGTCGTGATGTTGTACTGAGACGAAATAAACCGGTGCTGCCGGTCCAAAATATCGAGCAGCTCCGGATCTTTGACATGCTCTCTGAACATCATATATTGCTCAAGAACGCCGATCATACCGGACAACACTTCATGCATGTCAAACACTTCGTGGCCCCCGTGATTCATATGCTGCATTCCTTCATTGCCTTGATTGATTTGCATTTGCGGCTGGTTTTGCTGTTCCACTCTAACGTATCCTCCTTAAATGTAATTCAACTATTATATTTCGTTTTTGCCGTCATGTTTATTCAAAAAAGGAATAATCGATAAACTGGATTTAAAGGGATTTTATTCTAACCGTCGAATAGTTTAGTTCAGAGAAAATATTATGGGGGTCTTGTGTTCAAAGACAATATATCATCTCATTGGTCGAAAGTGGAAATGAGGTCATTTTGGCGTCAAACTGAAAAAAACTGAGGATCAGGAGAGGAAATTCTGGCCGGTTTTGAGATCCCTCGTACCTTTGTAAACGGAGCACATATCTGCCGGGCGATGATGAAATGTTCATGCATGCTTCCGGCAGTTAAAGGAATTCGATGAGTGGATGGATGTTTGATATCCGAAAAAACAAATGAGCCGAAACAGGTCGGATTCAAATAAAGGCTGCCGGAAGAAGAATAAAAGACGGATGTCGGTCTTGTGTTCATGCACTTTTGTTTAAATATGGACTGAAAAACAATCGATTTGCAATGCCCGGGTGGATATCGGCATGAAGAACTTTGGCATTTAAAGAAGGTGCCTGCAAACTTTTTATTGCCCCTGCGCGATCTGTAAAGGATTCTCCCTCCGTAAATGATTTCAGCTGCCAATCATCATGAAAATGCAAAAAAGGTGTTTTCCTTTTTGATTTTGCACTTAGAAAAGGAGGAGTTTTGTAATGCTGGGCTCAAGTGAGACGGTTGGAAAAATGTCAGGTTTATTTGGTAATGATTCTGTGTATCCGAAGGTGCAAACAGAAGTATATAAAAAAATCAATGAACTGAGTGGTTTTCATAGGCTGGATGATATTTATCTTTCCTTGATCGACCAGTATATGTTTCCTTGTCTGATCCTGAATGACCGGGGAGAAATTGTCGCGTCCTCAGAAAGTGCCGATCAATATTTGAAAAGTTCAAAAGGCAACATTCATCAAGCTTTTCCCGCGAGCTTATCCGTGCAGGTCAATGCCGCTTTACAACGGGCAAAAAAAGAGAAAAAAGTGTCGTTTAAAAACGTTCCGATTTATTTAAGCGGAGAACTATCCTTTGTTCATTTGACATTAAAAAGTTTCTTCCGCCAGTATCACAAGCTTTATGTGCTGTTTATCGAAAAAGCAAAAGAAGAGGCTGCCCGCGCGCCGGTATCCGGCGGAGAGGACGGCCAGCTTCATCTCCAACATCTGTACCGGACGGTAAAAGAGCTCGAAGCGTCCAACGACGCTTTGGTGTCCGCCAATCAAAAGCTTCAGGAAGAAAACAAAAAATTAACGGCGCTAAACAGGGCGTTTGAAAAGAAAGTGAATGAGCTGAACACCCTTAAAAATGATCTGAACAATCTGCTGACGAGCACGAACATCGCCGCCGTTTTTTTGGATCAGGAATTGAAATTGAAATTATTTACGCCAGAAGCCGCCAATATGTTCGACCTGAAAAAGGAGGACCTTTCAAGGCCTGCCGATAAGCTGACAGAGAGGTTCAACTATGAGGAGTATGCCGATGACTTAAAGCGGACACTTTATGAAAACAAGACGGTCGTAAAAGAGTTCGAAATGCCAAACGGCGGCTGGTATGCCGTGAAAATGATGCCTTATTATGCTTCGGGGAAAAAGATTGAAGGCATTGTTGTCACGTTCACGAATGTCACTGAACTGAAAAAGACAAACGAGGCCCTGCACATCAGCTCACAGGCTATTGATCAAAGTCCGGCCAACATATTGCTCACTTCGGTCGACGGTTCGGTTACTTATGCAAACAAACGCTTCTGCCGGATGCTCAGAAAACAACAAGATGACATCATCGGCAGGGATGTATTTGACATTTACCGCAAGCATTTTCACTGTGATGATCTCCATCGCTACTGGAAGCACGTCCTTGATAAGAAACCATGGTCAGGGGATCTTCATTACCAGGATGGGGAGCAGCAGGACAGGTGGGAGCAAACCTCCCTTGTTCCTGTGGAGGACAGCGCAGGGAACGTGCATCAGGTGATGCTGATATCCGAGGACATTACAAACCAAAAGCGGTCTGAAAAAATGCTTATGAAATCGGAAATGCTGTCAGCGGTCGGGCAGCTCGCTGCCGGGATCGCTCATGAAATACGGAATCCCCTCACATCTCTGAAAGGGTTCCTCCAGCTGATGATCCAGTCTAAAAAATATCAAAAAGACTATGCGGAAGTGATGATGTCCGAATTCATCAGGCTTGAAGCGATTATCAACGAATTTCTCGTATTGGCCAAAACAAAATCGACTACATTTGATCCGGTTCAGGTCAACTCGATTGTTGAAGATGTCTGCATGGTATTGGAGTCGCAGGCCGTGCTGAACAATGTGCGGATCGAGAAACAGCTGAGCGGAGATCTCCCTGAGATTCTTGCTGTATCAAATGAACTGAAACAGGTTTTCCTCAACATATTAAAAAATGCGATAGAGGCGATGGAGGATGTTGAAGGCTTTATCACAATACGTTCCTACTTTGAAAAAGACAGCGTATTCATCACCTTTGAAGATCAGGGAAAGGGCATCTCAAAAGATGTGCTTGAAAAGCTTGGGGAGCCATTTTATACAACGAAGGAAAAAGGAACCGGGCTCGGATTAATGGTTACATTTAAAATTATTGAAAATCACGGCGGAAGCATTCATTTTGAAAGCGAGGAAGGAAAAGGAACGACCGTAAAATTGAAGCTTCCGATTAAAGAATGAGAATGCGGTCATCCCTGTTCTCATTCTTTTTTGAAAATTTTACAAAAAAATTATATGTTCTTTATCATTATCAGATAAACTTGACAGGAAGCAAAAAACGGGAGGCGAATATATGGTCAATGTTCTAAAGTGTCGTTTTTTAGCTGGTTTGACGATCACCCTTATGATGATTGCGTCTTTTTTAGCGCCGTTTGCGGACGTATCGCGCGCTTCAGAAACGATTACCGTAGAAGAAGCGATTAAGCACAACGAAGGGCATGCAGCCGTTGAAGGGTATGTCGTCGGGCATACTGTGTCGAGCGGCCATTATCGTTTCAGCGGAAATTTCGCCAACGATTATAACATCGCAATCGCAGATAAAAAAGAGGAAACATCACCTGAGAACATACTCCCCGTGCAGATACCCGCATCTTTCAGAGACCAGTTCGGTTTAAAGACAAACCCTCATCTCATCGGAAAAAAACTCATCATTGAAGGCGAACGCTCTACATATTTTAATTCCCCCGGTTTGAAATCCGTTCAATCCATCACATTTTCCGGAGGCGATGCGCCGCCAGTCCAGCCGGAGATCAAAACGATAGCCGAGGCGCGCAAGCTTTTAAATGAAACGGTCAAAATCAAAGGAATCGTCACTGCGGATCAAGCAGCTGTCGGAGGAGGAAAACTGTCCACATTTATTCAGGACGACACGGCGGGAATCAATATTTATTCCGCTGTACAAGACGATTTTCCGGAGCTGAAAGAGGGGATGTCTGTCTCGGTCACAGGGAAGATCACGACATTCAAAGGTTTGACAGAAATTGTTCCTGTACCGTCAGGCATTGAAGTAACCGGAGAAGGAGCGGCACTGCCTGACCCTGTTCCGTTGACCATTAAAGATGTGCTCGATCACGGAACGGCAGCTGAATACGAAGGCCGGCTTGTGAAGATGAAAGGCTTTATTGAAACAAAGCCGGATGCGCCGGCAGGCGGCGGCTATAATATTACGATGATCGATGAAAACTATCATCCGCTCACACTAAGGGTGATGGAACAAACGAATGCCGCCGAATCGATAGAACAAGGACAATGGTACGAAATTACCGGCGTGTTAAGCCGTTATGATACGGTGCAGCTTCTGCCAAGAAAGCAGGACGACCTTCAGATATTAGACGGCGTCGGGCATCCTCCCCCCGCTGCTGAAGGGGAATACGAAAGTGTTGTCGAACGAGTTGTTGACGGGGATACGATCCACTTAAAAGAGCCGGTTCTCGGATCTACAAAAGTCCGCTATGTCAACATAGATACAGCCGAAACTTATCATACGCCGAAAAATGAATTAGATGAAAACCAGCTGAAACATGGAAACAAGGCGAAGGAATATTTGCAGTCTATATTGGCTCCGGGAGACAAAGTCACTGTGAAGGTGGGCAAAGAAGCAAAAGACAGCTACGGCCGCCTGCTTGCCCAAGTCATCACTGAAGACGGCGTCAATACGAATTTGCAGCTTGTCCAAAAGGGGATGGCTGTCACCTATTTCATTTGGCCGATTGGAAGTGATGAAGACTATCAATTGTTTCAAAGCGCCGTCAAAAAGGCGAAAGACGAGAAAATCGGCATTTGGAATCCCGCTGATCCCCTCCTCGAAATGCCGTTTGAATTTCGTGCCAGGGAGCAAGGCAAAGGGCTGACGCGGCACGTCGGAGACTCTGCGGAAAAAACGTATGTTGCGCCTGAAAAGTGGCGAGAGATTCCGGTGGAAAGACGAATTTTCTTTGCGACGGCTGAAGAAGCGGAAGCTGCAGGCTATTCGAAAAAAGAGCAAAGCGGCAATATTCCGCTGCGTCTGTTAAGCATGAATGATCTGCATGGAAAGATCGATCAGCAATATGAGCTCGATCTAAACGGCGATGGCCGGACGGATGGAACATTCGGCAGGATGGATTATGCAGCAGCATTAATCAAAGAAAAAAAATCCGAACGTGAAAATACGCTGATCGTCCATGCAGGCGATATGATCGGAGGAAGCTCGCCGGTTTCTTCCCTGCTTCAAGACGAACCGACAGTTGAAGTCATGGAGGAAATCGGATTTGACATTGGAACCGTCGGGAACCACGAGTTTGATGAAGGGACCGAAGAGCTGCTGCGCATGTTGAACGGCGGCGAACACCCTGAAGGGAAAGGGACAAAAGGTTATGACGGACAGAATTTCCCGCTTGTCTGCGCCAATTGCAAGTTGAAAACAAGCGGGGACAGCTTTCTTCCTCCATATGAAATCATTGAAGTTGAAGGAGTGCCTGTCGCTTTTATCGGCGTCGTGACACAGGCGGCTGCCAATATGGTCATGCCCGAAGGGATTCGCTCAATTGAATTTACAGATGAAACAAAGGCCGTCAACCAGGCTGCAAAAGAATTGAAAGCGAAAGGGGTCCGGGCGATAGCGGTGCTCGCCCATATGACAGCTTCCCAGGACGGCGGAGTTGTGACCGGTGAATCAGCCGAACTTGCCAAAAAAGCAGATCCCGAGATCGATGTTATCTTTGCCGGCCACAATCATGAAGTGGTCAACGGCCAAGTCAATGATATTTTAATCGTTCAAGCATACGAATACGGGAAGGCAATCGGTGTTGTCGATCTTGAAATCGATCGGGAATCGAAAGACATTGTTCAAAAGAAAGCGGAAATCGAATATGTGAATCAGGAAAAGCTCAAGCCTGATCCGGCGGTCGGTCAGATACTGGATAAATATGAGCAGATGGTTGCGCCGATCATCGGTGAGAAAGTCGGTGAAGCAGCGCACGACATGGCAGGAGGCTATTCAAATGACGGAGACACCCCTCTCGGAAATCTGATTGCTGACGGCATGCGGCACGCGATGAATTCAGATTTCGCATTGATGAACGGGGGCGGGATCCGCCAAGATTTAAAAAAAGGAACGATTACATGGGGAGACTTGTTCAATATCCAGCCTTTCGGCAATGTACTCGTCAGGCTTGAAATTAAAGGAAGGGATTTATACGATATTATAGACGCGCAAATATCCCCATCATACGGTCCGGATTACTCGATCAGCGGCTTTACCTACACATGGGACCCGAAAACAAATAAAACCGCGGATATCTTTCTTGAGGACGGAACGCCAATTGATTTAGACCGGACATATACGCTGACCGTAAACAACTTTATGGCATCTGCTTCGGGCAGCAAGTATTCGCCGATTTCCCGGCTTGGAAAAAATTCGGTCACAGGGCCGGAGGATATCGAAGCCACAGTAGAATTTGTCAAAAGCTTTAAAGAACCGATCGCTTATGCTGCCGAAGGACGAATCAAAAAATTAGCAGAAGATGATTCGCGTCCGGGAGAAGAGCCAGCTGATCCTGATGATGAAGAAAAACCCGGAAGCGGAGGCGCTGATCCGAATGACGAAGAAAAACCGGCTGGAGATAAGGGCGATGGAGAAAAGCCCGGCTATGACAGCGGAGAAAAGCCGGTTCATGGCGATACGTCAAAGAGCGGAGCTGCTCCTGTTGCAGGCGTGACGATCGGTGAAGGGGCGGATGCGCCGGAGGAGAAGATGGACGGTTTGTCAAATGATGCGTTTCTGTCAGATTCGCGTGAAGAGCACAAGCTGCCCGATACGGCGGCCTTTTACGGCGGTTTCCTTTTGTACGGCTTCCTGACATTTATGTTTGGAGCGATTCTTTATATGCGGAAAAGGGGTATTGCAAAACTATGAAAGTCAAGATGTTATCGTTTCTGCTTATGACGGCGGGGCTTGCCATTTTTGCATACGGCGGCTGGAAAATATTCGATATGAACAGACAGACCGATATTTCTTTAACTGCAGCAAAAGAAGCCATTGCATCGAGTCAATCCGTCCGTTCAGCAAAGCATCCCTCAGCGCCCGCATCGTTTAAACCCGACAACGGCGAAGCGGCAGGCATCCTCCATATTCCCAGACTGGACGCTGAGCTTCCCATCGTTGAAGGAACCAGTCCCGATGATTTGAAAAAAGGTGTCGGTCATTATAAAGACAGCTATTATCCAAAACAAAACGGGCAAATTGTTCTTTCGGGGCACAGGGATACGGTTTTTCGCAGAACAGGAGAGCTTGAAATCGGAGATAAGCTGAAAATCGAGCTTCCATACGGAAGCTTCGAATATGAAATCACACACACGAAAATTGTTGATCAAGATGATACATCCATCATCACGCTGCAGCACGAAAAAGAAGAACTGCTGTTAACGACATGCTATCCGTTTTCTTATGTCGGAAATGCGCCTGAGCGCTATATTATGTATGCAAAACCGCTTTAAGGCTGTCCTTAATGGACAGCCTTTTTTATGTTTAATCAATCGTGCCGAACAGTCGTCCGATTTCGTCTTTCAAGTCATTCGGCAGCGGTGCTGTGACAGTGACGGGTTCTTTTGTGATCGGATGGGTGACATTGATTTCGATCGCGTGAAGAGCCTGCCTCGGAAAAAGTCCCTCTGAACCGCCGTATAAAGTGTCGCCTGACAAAGGATGACCGATGCTTGCAAGGTGAACACGTATTTGGTGGGTTCGGCCTGTCTCCAGCTGCAGCCTGCATAGTGTAACATCGTGCCGGCTGTCATACTCTTTCGATTCAAAATGGGTCACGGCGGGCTGTCCGGAATCGGACACCCTTCTTCTGACGGGGTGGTACCTGTCTCTGCCGATCGGCGCCGAAATGGTTCCTGTTCTTTTTCTGAATTTCCCTTCCGTTACAGCTAGATATGTACGCGACAGTTCTTTTCTTTGCAGCTGTTCGTCTAAAAGGGCGTGGGCGAGGCGGTGCTTTGCAAAAACGACAGCGCCGCTCGTATCCTTATCAAGACGGTGGACGTGCCGGACTTTCCGCTCCTCGCCGTTCATTTGAAAATAAAACGCCACAAGGTTGCTCAGCGTGCCGATCTGGCCAGCTTCATTCGGATGTGTCGCCATTCCCGCCGGCTTATTGACAATGAGCATATGATCATCTTCAAACAGAACGGGAAGTTCCCCGTATTCAGGGACGATTCCGCTTTCTTCCTCCTCCCTGAGATCGATCATCACGCTGTCTCCGCTCTCAAGCCGAACGTTATGATCTACGGGTTTATGATTCACTTTAATTTTCTCGTTTGCGACCCAGTATTGAATGACAGGCTTCGATGCTTTCGCTTCTCTTTTTAGAAATGCAAATAAATGTTCGCCGTCATGCCGGCTGCCTGCACTAAAGATTAAGCCGTGGTTTTTTTGGTTCATTTTTACTGCTCCTTTCTGTAAAAAGCGTTCAGCCATTAGGAAACACTTACCTTCACAGCCCATTGTTTATGTATGATATTCTGATTGAAGAGATTTGAACAAGGGATGAAGGGTGATCAATTTGCGAATTGTAAAGGCAGCAACTGAAGAACAAGAAATTTATATAGAAGAGCTTGTATCAGAGCTGTATCAAATATTTCCATTGTACTTGAATAAACAAAAAATAAAAGAACTTAAAAAGCAGGGCATGCTTGAATTGAAAGAGGATGAATACAAAGGAACGCTCGATGAGGCGTTTCAGATTATGACAAGCCTGCAATTGATCCATGCCTTATTAACTAAGGCGAAGCGCCGGTGGATGCTGAAAGACCGTGATTTGTTCGATAAAAACTGCCGCAAGCTGAATGACTGCGGTTTGTACTTCCCTCTGACATCCGCCGACTTTCATATCGTGAATACCGAGAATAAAATGCTGATGTAAAATCGGCTTTTGCCTGAATTGAAGAGCTTGTTCCGTTTTCGGAAAAGCTCTTCTTTTTATGAAAAGATGATATAAGAAATAAGCGGAAAACACCAATGAAATGGTGCCAACTTCCTTTTTAGCATGTGCGCGACCTGTACATACTAACAATCGAAAGGGGTGCAGTCTATTGACGACAATCAGCAATGCAATGTCTAAGCAAGTGGCGACAATTTCTTCCAATCAAACGGTTCAAGAAGCGGCTGAGTTGATGAGCCGTCATAATATAGGGGCGATCCCGGTCGTAGATCAAGGCGTGTTAAAAGGAATGATCACAGACCGTGATATCACACTCAGAACGACAGCGGAAGGCCAGGATGGACAGACGCCTGTTTCAAACGTGATGACAACAAATGTTGTTTCAGGGAATCCGAACATGAGCCTTGAAGAAGCATCACAGCTGATGGCTCAAAGTCAAATCCGCCGTCTGCCGATCGTCGATAACAACCATTTAGTTGGGATTTTGGCGCTCGGGGATCTGGCGGTAAACGAAATGTCCAACGAATCTGCCGGACAGGCGCTTACGAACATCTCCACTCCGGCGCGGACTCAGTAAGAACGGAAGAGCTTGCCTCTTACAGCAGGCTCTTCTTCATTTATACATACCGGTTTTTAGTGTCTTCTCTTTTCAAGGGGCGGCAAGAAGGATACAATGAATGGTGCAAACAGTCAAAAGGAGTTGGGCTAAAGCGCGATGATTAAAGCAGTGATTTTTGATTTTGACGGTCTTATTTTAGATACAGAAACGCATGAATATGAAGTGCTCCAGGAAATTTTTGAAGAACACGGCTCAGAGCTGCCTATGTCGGTTTGGGGAAATGTCATCGGCACGGCCGCCGGATTCCAGCCGTTTTCTTATCTGGAGGAACAGCTGCAAAAAAAGCTGGACCATGAGCAATTGACGAAATTGAGGCAAGAGCGTTTTACGAAAAGAATGGAAAGCGAAAAAGCGCGTCCCGGTGTGGAAGCTTATTTGTCCGCAGCGAAAGAGCTCGGTTTAAAAATCGGCTTGGCGTCAAGCTCGGATTATAAATGGGTGTCTCAGCATTTGAAACAAATCGGCCTGTACGATGATTTCGAGTGCATCAGAACGGCCGATGATGTTGAGGAAGTCAAACCGAACCCGGAACTCTATTTAAAAGCGGCGGAGTGTCTCGGTGTGAATCCTGAGGAGTGCATTGCATTTGAAGATTCTGTTAACGGATCAGTCGCCGCGAAAAGAGCCGGAATGAAATGTGTGATTGTACCGAATAAAGTAACGAAAAGCCTGCTGTTCGAGCATTATGACCACCGTTTGGAATCAATGGCGGAAATGGAGCTGGAGCAGCTGATCGAAAAAATTTCCAATCCATCATAAAGAAGGCAGAGGAGGAATGGGACGTGTCTGAAAAACTGGATCTTTCCCGCTTTGAAAAAAAGATTGTCATCCGCAATATTGAAGAAAAAGATATCGACAGCATCATCGGGCTTCAAGAGCTATGTTTTCCGGGAATGATCCCATGGAAACGGGAACATCTAGAAAGCCATTTGGAACACTTCCCGGAAGGCCAGTTTTGCGCAGAGCTTGACGGAGAAGTCATCGGTTCCTGTTCAAGCCTGTTGATCAACTTTGATGAATATGATGACAGACACACATGGCAAGATATTACAGACGACGGGTATATTACGAATCACAATCCCGACGGTTTAAACATGTACGGGATCGAGGTCATGGTTCATCCTGAATACAGACGGATGAAGATCGGCCACCGTCTCTATGAAGCGCGTAAAGATCTGGCAAGGCGCTTGAATTTAAAGAGCATTATCATCGGCGGCAGGATTCCGAACTATCATAAGTACGCTTCCGAGATGACGCCGAGGGAGTATGTCGAACAAGTCATCCACCACCAGATCTATGATCCGGTTCTTTCGTTTCAACTGTTGAACGGATTTACGATGATGAGGATCAATCCGAACTATCTCCCGGATGACAGAGCATCAAGCAAATATGCGACATTGATGGAGTGGAATAATGTCGACTACTTGCCGCAGACGAAGCGCTATTACAAATCAGCTTTTCCGGTGAGAATCTGTGTGATTCAATATGAGATGAAGCAGATTCATTCCTTCGAGGAGTTTGCCAACCAAGTCGAATACTATGCAGACGTGGCTTCAGACGCGGGAGCGGATTTTGCCGTCTATCCCGAAATCTTTACGACGCAGCTGATGTCGTTTCTTGAAGAGCGTTCACCGAGCCTGGCTGTTCAGCGGATCACTGAATATACAGAAGACTATATCAGCCTGTTCACAGATCTTGCCGTTAAATACAATGTCAACATTATCGGCGGTTCCCACTTCGTTGAAGAAGAAGGGAAGATCTACAATATCGCTTACTTGTTCAGAAGGGACGGAACTATCGAAAAGCAATATAAGCTTCATATTACCCCGAATGAACGAAAATGGTGGGGCATCAGCAGGGGGGACGAGGTGCGCGTCTTTGACACAGACTGCGGCAAAATCGCGATCCAGATCTGCTATGACATCGAGTTCCCGGAGCTCGGCAGAATCGCAACCGAAAAAGGGGCCAAGATTATTTTCACCCCTTTCTGCACGGAAGACCGCCAAGGCTATTTGCGAGTCAGATACTGCGCTCAAGCAAGAGCGGTTGAAAATCAGGTGTACACGGTTATTTCCGGTACGGTCGGCAATCTGCCGCAAACCGAAAATATGGATATCCAATATGCACAATCCGCGATTTTTGCTCCTTCAGATTTTGAATTCGCAAGGGATGGAATCGTCGGAGAATGCAATCCGAACATTGAAATGGTGGTCATCGGCGATGTCGACCTGGAAATTCTCAGAAGGCAGCGGCAGGACGGAACCGTCCGGCAGCTCAAGGACAGACGCCATGACATCTACCGGATTCATTATCAAAAATAGCAGATTCGTGTGCCGGCCGTTTTAGGCCGGCTTTTTCATGTTGACTTTTATCTTTATTTTTCATATATTGTAACTATTAAAAGGAGGTGGAAAAGATGAATCAAACTGGTAAGCGTATGACGGATATGCAAGCTCATCTGTATATTTGTCGCGCGATTTTTTCCGGGGAATGCGTATTACGGGATCAGTCTGCCCTTTTTTACACATTCAATTGGAAAAAATACCAGTGAGAGACATCTGCCCACAATCGGATTTTTGATGCTGACGGCGGGGTGTAAGCTCTGCCGTCTTTTTTTATGCTCGGTGTCTCTTTACGGAGTGCGGAGGAAAAATAGATGATGATATGCAGTTTGCAACATGTCGGGCAAACATACGGAGGACATACGATTTTCAGCGGGCTGTCATGGGACCTGCACCAAGGGGAGCGAATCGGTCTGATCGGACGAAATGGGGAAGGGAAAACGACGTTGTTGAAGCTGATCGGCGGCCAAGCGAAACCTGATGAAGGCCTTGTGACTTGGAAAAAAGGATTATCAACGGGGCTCTTGGAGCAGAATCCCGCATGGGACGGCAGCCAAACGGTAAAAGAGCTGCTGTATGATGTTTTTTCGTCATTATGGGACACACAGCAGAAGCTTTCCCGGATTGAACGGCAATTGGCCGTTGAAAAGGACGAGGAAAAACTCAGTCTTCTATTGGAAAAGTACGGGGCTTTACAAGATGAATTTCAGCGGAAAGGCGGCTACGGCATCAGTGCGCAAATCGAACGGGTAGCGCACGGCTTAAATATCGAGCGGCTACTCGATGCCGAGTGGCGGGAGTTAAGCGGAGGAGAACGGACGAAAGCGGGTCTTGCCAGGCTTCTCTTGGCAGCTCCGGATCTGCTTTTGCTGGATGAACCGACAAACCATTTGGATTTGACAGCGATCGAATGGCTGACGTCTTTTTTAAAGCAGTACAAAGGCACAGCAGTCATTGTATCGCATGATCGCTATTTCCTGGATGAATCGGTCACCTCAATTCTTGAAATCGACCAGGGAGAGCTTCACTTTTCCAAAGGCGGCTATACACATTATGCCGATGAACGGGAAGAGCGCCTCATGAGAGAATTTCATGACTATCAGGATCAGCAGAAGAAAATCAAAAAAATGAAGGACACGATCAAGCGGCTGAAGGAATGGGCGAATCGCGCCAATCCTCCGAATGATGGCCTGCACCGGCGAGCCAAAAGCATGGAAAAAGCTTTGGAGCGCATGGAAAAGGTGAAGAAACCCGTACTGGAACGCAAAAAGATCGATTTAGCTTTCACCATGGATGAACGAAGCGGAAAAGATGTCGTCAGGCTTGAGGATGTCTGCAAAAGCTTCGGTGAGCGGTTGCTTTTTGACAATCTCAGTATGCATGTCCGTTTTCAGGAGCGCGCCGCCATCGTCGGAGAGAACGGCAGCGGCAAAACGACGCTGCTCAACATCATTAGCGGAAAGGAAACACCGGACAGCGGTGACGTGCAGCTTGGCAGCAATTTATCGGCCGCATATCTGACGCAGCATGTCGGCGAAATGGAGGAAGAGCGCACGGTTTTAGCCGAATTCCGTGAACATGTTTCTGCATCAGAAGGCGAAGCCAGAATGTTGCTTGCAAAGTTTTTGTTTTTCGGCCAATCCGTCTTTCAAAAAGTGAAAAATTTAAGCGGAGGCGAACGGATGCGGCTTCGCTTGGCCCAGCTCGTTCACCAAAACCATAATGTGCTGATCCTCGATGAGCCGACAAACCATTTGGACATCGAATCGAAGGAGATGCTTGAAGAAGCATTAAGCCAATTTCAAGGGACGATTATCGCAGTTTCGCACGACAGATACTTTCTTGACCGGCTTTTCAATGTCACCTGGTGGCTTGACGGCAGAAAACTCGTCAAGTATGAAGGGAACTATACATTCGCAAGAGAGAAGCGGCGGCAGGGTTGACACATTTTTATCACATTTGATAGGATATTGCTACAGTTATAGAAGGCAAAAGCAATGGAATGTATGCACGTACTGTATATATTCTCTTTCGATATCTTAATTCTGCTTGATTTTGTTGTATGGGTATGCATACAAGTTAGGCAGCATTCAAACGCCTGGTTGACACAGGTTATTTGAGTGCTGCCTTTTTTTATTGTCTTTCTGCCATAACTGTGAGAAAAGAAGAAATAATGGAGGTTTTAGTATGGCTTTTCGAAAACCGGATGAAATAGCGGAGGCGGCAATTGAAGCAGGAATGAAAAAGATACAGCTCCCGCTGCCGTCTCTGCTTGTATTGGGGTTTTTAGGCGGCGCATTTATCGCGCTTGGGTACTTGCTTGATATCAGGGTAATCGGCGACCTGCCGAAAGAATGGGGAAGCCTGTCCAGCCTGATCGGAGCTGCCGTATTTCCTGTCGGTCTGATCCTTGTGGTGCTCGCTGGCGCTGAATTGATCACAGGGAATATGATGTCCGTTGCGATGGCTTTATTTTCAAGAAAAATATCACTGAAACAATTGGCGGTTAACTGGGGAATCGTTACGATTATGAACTTAATCGGGGCACTGTTTGTTGCTTACTTTTTCGGACATTTGGTTGGATTGACTGAAACAGGCCCTTATTTAGAAAAAACGATCGCCGTTGCACAAGGAAAACTAGATATGAGCTTCGGCAAGGTTCTCATTTCCGGCATTGGCTGTAACTGGCTTGTATGTCTTGCTGTATGGCTTTCTTTCGGCGCGCAAGACGGAGCAGGGAAAATCCTTGGCATCTGGTTTCCAATTATGGCTTTTGTCGCAATCGGATTTCAGCACGTTGTCGCCAACATGTTTGTGATTCCCGCAGCCATTTTTGCAGGCTCGTTCACGTGGGGGCAGTTTATCGGAAACATCATTCCGGCTTTTATCGGCAATGTCATTGGCGGAGCCGTGTTTGTCGGTCTCATTTATTTTATTGGATACCACAAGAAAGACCGCTCCAGACAAGAAATAAAACGGGTATCATAAACTAAGGGCAAACATACAAATGCCGTCCGTTTTTGGAAAAAGATGATGATGAAATGGGATTAGGCGGGTGTACTTCAAAGTAAGAAAAAAGCAACGGAGGCTGAACAGCATGACAATGAGACAGCAGAATGTGATACACAAGGAAAAGCTCATGGCTCATTCAGCCTGTGGAAGAATTCGTGTCCTTCCTTAACCAATGCTTATCGCACCTATTAAAATCGGAATAGACGGACATCCGCAACTCCCCGCAGGCAGTAGAGACAATGTATGTCTTCTTTTGTCTGCGGTTTTTATTTGCCCGCGGCAGAAAAAATGATGCCCTTTGAAAGGACAGTGAAAAGACAGTTGCATTTGCCTAAACCAGCAAGACCGAAAAGGCTGCCGGTCATATAAAAATCCTGAAACATGCCCATTGCTTGAGCACTGCCAAGATCAAAGAACCGCCAGAAAGTCATCATCCGACATGTAGGGGAGGCCGGCAAAATCGTTTGTCTGTTTCAGGGGAAACGGAATGTGAGTGAACAAGTTCTCCTTACAGCCGCATCCCAGTACATGAAGAAGATTGCCGCATACCTAGCCAAGCAGGGCCGGGTATGCGGGATCTCTTTTACTGCAAACGGGCTGGAAACACCGTTGAAAACAAACGGAATTTTCTATATGATTGATAGTATTAATGAGAAACGGTTATACATAAAAAGAAGGTGCATCATGGAGTTTGTGCTTGTTTTACTGCCGGTTTTCGGGATATTTGCGATCGGGTTCATCGGACAAAAGCTGCTTCATTTTGATATTCAGAACCTATCTAAAATGTCCCTGTATTTAATGTCTCCGTTTTTAGCGTTTGATACGTTTTATGAGAACAAGCTGACGATGGATTATATCTATATGTCTGTCTATTGTCTCGGCCTCTGTTTCATTTTGATTCTCTTTGTCTACCTCATTTCATATGTTCACGGGTATTCCAATCAGGAGCGATGCGCTCTCGTTTTATCATCCGCTTTCATGAATAACGGAAACTACGGCACTCCTGTCGTCCTGCTTGTCTACGGCACGGCCGGGCTTGATATCGCCGTTGTGCTGATGGTGCTTCAGCAGCTTGTCATGAGCACGATCGGCATATATTATGCAGCGAAAGGAAGCCCTGAAGCGGGCGGATTTAAAATTGTGATGACAAGGGTTATCCGGATGCCGGTCGCATACGGTGCCCTGCTCGGCATATGCTTTCAGCTGGGGCATATTTCGATTCCCGAACAGTTAATGACGGGAATTAAATTGGTGGGGGACGCCGCGATTCCGACGATTATGATTATTCTCGGCATGCAGCTTGCGGTGATTTCCTTTCAACATATCGAATACCGGAAAATTTCTTACTCGCTTTTGCTGAAACTATTCGTGTCTCCGCTCATTGCCTTGGGGTTTGCGCTGATTCTTCCCGTCGACGGGCTGGTTAAACAGATCATGGTGTTGGCGGCGGCCATGCCGACAGCGGCGAATACGACTTTGATGGCGGTGCAGTTTGAAACAAAGCCGGAAATCGTTTCAAGCGCGACGTTTATCAGTACAATGCTCAGCATCGTCACCCTTCCGGTCGTGCTGTGGCTGCTTTCATTATGGGGCTGACCTCGTTTTTCGGTCAAAACCAAAAAACGGCGGCTGATGACATGGCAAGCCGCCGTTCCCCAGAGGTTACCCGCCTATTTGCAATGCGATATTTCCAAACTGCTCCCCGTCTTTCATCCGTTTAAAGGCTGCAACCGCTTCTGATAAAGGAAACACTTGATCAAGCACCGGCTTAAGGGAATGGCGTTCGATAAAATCAATCATTTGCCGAAATTCTTCGAGGCTGCCCATCGAAGTGCCGATGATGCTGATCTGCGGGAAAAAGAGCGAGCGCAGCGGAAGCTGGATGCTGTCTCCCGAGCTGGCGCCGAAATTGATGATCCTTCCGTTCGGCTTGATGACATCGAAATAATTCGCAAAAGTTGCCGGACCGATGCTGTCGAGGATTAAATCAACCCGTTCCCCGCCCAAGCTTTCTTTCCACAGACCGCGGCTTTCAATTGCGAGATCCGCCCCATAGCGGAGCGCTTCTTTTCTTTTTTCTTCGCTTCGGGAGGTTACAGTCACCCGCGCGCCTGCTGCCTTTGCCATGAGCACTGCGTTTGTGGCGACGCCTCCGCCGACTCCCGGTATTAAGATGTGTTCGCCTTTTTTTAAATGTCCTTTCGTAAATAAAGCCCTGTAAGCGGTCAGAGCGGATAAAGGCAAGACGCCTGCTTCCTCCCAGGAAAGGTGCGCCGGTTTTTTCAACACGTGCTTCGCCGGGACGATGACATGGTCTGCGAAGGTTCCGTCAGATGGGCCGCCGAGAATGTCGGGTACTTGCGGAACAGAATCCGTATATTCCCAGCCGATGCTCGGATTGATGATCACCTCTGTATGAACGGCGAGGCCCTGAACGCCTTCGCCTGTCTCTTCGATCGTGCCAGCTCCGTCGGAGCCGGGTATAAATGGGGCATCACCCGCCTCCCTGGATTGAAAGAGGAACAAGTCACGGTGGTTCAGCCCGGCCGCTTTCAGTCTGATTTTGACTTCACCCGGACCGGGCGTTTTGTCGGAAACGTCTGTATATTTCAGTCCTGAAAGGCCCTTGATTCCTTCATGGATGATCGCTTTCATAAAAAATTCCCCCATTCGAGTTGGTTGTGTTAAATTATGGACATGACTGAAGGTAAATGTAAAATGATTTGCCCGGGCACCGTGAGAGGCTTCTGTTTATAAAGGATTGCAATGAGGCGGAAATTCCATTAGTGTAATACAGAAGCAAGATAGCAAGTGAAGGAGATGGAACATGAGTTTTCACGATCAACAAATTTTACCTGCGGTACGTAATATGAAGCAGTTTGATACATTCCTGGACAGCCCGTTTTCATACGGGGTCCTGCTTGACATCCACCTTGGACAGCTGGGAGGCGTCATCAGCGCGGCAAGATCTCATGGGAAAAAAATGTTTGTTCACGTCGATCTGATCCAAGGAATTAAGCATGATGAATACGGGGCGGAATTCATTTGCCAGGAAATGAAGCCTGCGGGCATTCTTTCAACAAGATCAAGCGTTATCGCCAAAGCAAAGCAGAAGAAAGTGTATGCGATCCAGCGCATGTTTTTAATAGACACAAGCGCCATGAAGAAGAGTATTGAATTGGTGAAAAAGCACAGACCCGACTATATAGAAGTGCTTCCTGGAGTAGTGCCGGAATTGATCAGGGAAGTCAAAGAAAAAACCGGCATTCCGATCTTTGCGGGCGGGTTTATCCGTACCGAAAAAGACGTCGAGCAGGCGCTTGCAGCAGGGGCGTCCGCAGTCACCACCTCAGACACTGATTTATGGAAAAAATACTGGAAGTAAAAATTTAAAATGTGAATAATTATTGACAACGCTTTCACTATACGATACGATCTTACTAAGTTAATACATTGTGACGGAGACCCGGAGACCACAGCAGTTCTTTACTCAGTATGATGTAAAGAAAGTTTGCTGTGTTTTTTTATGGTCTTTTAGACACAGTGAAGAAGGTGAACCCATGGTGTTCATCTTAGAATAACACTTCATAATAGATTTTAGGAGGGATAGCCTTGACAGCATTTTGGGGGGAAGTTATCGGAACGATGCTGCTCATCGTCTTTGGAGCTGGAGTTTGTGCAGGAGTTAATTTGAAAAAATCGCTGTCCCATCAATCCGGATGGATTGTGATCGTCTTCGGCTGGGGGCTTGGCGTGGCCATGGCGGTATATGCCGTCGGCGGCATCAGCGGAGCGCATTTAAATCCCGCCGTTACATTGGGGCTGGCATTTGTCGGAGATTTTCCTTGGAAAGAAGTGCCTTCCTATATTTTGGGACAGATGATCGGCGCATTTTTAGGAGCGGTGCTCGTTTTTCTTCACTACTTGCCGCACTGGAAAGAAACCGAAGATCAAGGCGCGAAGCTGGGAGTATTTTCGACAGGGCCGGCGATTCCAAATACATTTGCAAACCTGTTCAGTGAAACATTGGGGACTTTTGTTCTCGTTCTCGGACTTTTAGCGATCGGTGCAAACAAGTTTACTGACGGACTGAATCCGCTCGTTGTCGGATTTCTGATCGTGGCGATCGGACTCTCGCTCGGCGGAACAACAGGCTATGCGATTAACCCTGCCCGCGATTTGGGGCCGAGAATCGCCCACTTTGTCCTTCCGATTGCAGGCAAAGGAAGTTCAAATTGGAAGTACGCGTGGATTCCTGTTTTAGGACCGGCGCTCGGCGGTTCATTTGCAGGCGTTTTTTACAACGCCGCATTCAAAGGGCACATCACCAACACATTTTGGATTGTAAGCGTTATACTAGTTGTGATATTGTTAGGTTTCTATATTCATATGAAAAAACAATCGGTTGATCAATCGGTCAACATTTAAAAAAAAACGCAAATCTTAACAGACATATAAGGGGGAGTTTCCAAAAATGGAAAAATACATTTTGTCTCTTGATCAAGGCACCACAAGCACAAGGGCGATTGTTTTCAACAAAGCAGGCGAAATCGTCCATATTGCGCAAAAAGAATTTCAGCAATATTTTCCAAACCCCGGCTGGGTTGAACACAATGCAAATGAAATCTGGGGCTCCGTTCTGTCGGTGATCGCTTCTGCGCTTTCAGAATCGGGAATCGAAGCCGCGCAAATTGCCGGAATCGGGATCACCAACCAGCGGGAAACGACCGTTGTTTGGGATAAACATACCGGTAAACCGGTCTACAATGCGATTGTGTGGCAGTCCCGCCAATCGGCGGAAATATGTCAGGAATTGAGAGAACAAGGCTATGAAGAAACGATCAGAGAAAAAACAGGCCTTTTAATCGATCCTTATTTTTCAGGCACGAAGGTGAAATGGATTTTGGATCATGTGGAAGGGGCACGGGAGAAAGCGGAAAACGGCGACCTTCTCTTCGGTACGATCGATTCTTGGCTGATCTGGAAAATGTCCGGCGGAAAAGCGCATGTGACAGATTATTCAAACGCCTCAAGAACACTGATGTTCAACATCTATGACCTCAAATGGGATGATGAACTTCTCGATATTCTCGGCGTGCCGAAATCGATGCTTCCTGAAGTCAAGCCTTCATCGCATGTATACGCTGAAACGGTCGATTATCATTTCTTCGGCAAAAACATTCCGATTGCAGGTGCAGCCGGCGACCAGCAGGCAGCATTGTTCGGGCAGGCTTGCTTTGAAGAGGGAATGGTTAAGAACACGTATGGAACAGGCTGCTTTATGCTGATGAACACCGGCGAGAAAGCGATCAAATCAGAGCACGGCCTGCTGACGACAATCGCTTGGGGCATCGACGGAAAGGTGGAATATGCGCTGGAAGGCAGCGTCTTCGTCGCTGGTTCCGCTATTCAATGGCTCCGTGATGGGCTGAGAATGTTTAAGGACGCCAAAGAAAGTGAAAAATACGCTGTAAGAGCAGAATCTGCCGATGGTGTTTATGTGGTTCCTGCATTTGTAGGTTTAGGCACGCCTTATTGGGACAGCGATGTCCGCGGCGCTGTATTCGGACTGACCCGGGGTACGACGAAAGAGCATTTTGTTAGAGCAACGCTTGAAGCGCTTGCCTATCAAACGAAAGATGTTCTTGACGCAATGATGGAAGACTCCGGGATCTCGGTGAAAACGCTGAGAGTCGACGGCGGAGCTGTCAAAAACAACTTCCTGATGGATTTTCAGGGCGACATTTTGGATGTCCCTGTAGAACGTCCTGAAATCAATGAAACAACCGCGCTCGGTTCAGCCTATTTAGCGGGTCTTGCTGTCGGCTTCTGGAGTGATCGTTCCGAGATCAAAGACCAGTGGCAGCTTGACAAACGTTTTGAACCGAAAATGGAAGAAAAAGAGCGTGAGAGTCTGTACAGCGGGTGGAAGAAAGCTGTAAATGCAGCTAGGGCTTTTAAATAAGCCGCATGTATGTTACAATCTAATTAAGTTAATAGAAACGGTTGGAGAAGAGGAGAGACCGCAGGCACCAAAGCAGTATCAGCGCTTTGGATGTTTGTGGTCTCTTTTTCTATTTTTTTACCGTGACAACAAGGGAGGACATGAACATGGAATCATTATTTTCAAGCCGCAAACGGGACGATATTTTACAGAATATGACGAAGCAGAAGTATGACGTGTTTATTATCGGCGGAGGTATTACAGGCGCAGGGACGGCATTGGACGCCGCATCTCGCGGAATGAAAACGGCGCTTTGCGAAATGCAGGACTTTGCGGCCGGAACGTCAAGCCGCTCCACGAAACTCGTACACGGCGGACTTCGCTATTTAAAGCAATTTGAAGTGAAAATGGTAGCCGAGGTCGGCAAAGAGCGGGCGATCGTCTATGAAAACGGTCCGCACGTGACAACGCCTGAATGGATGCTGCTTCCGATGCATAAGGGAGGCACTTTCGGCAAATTCAGCACTTCAATCGGACTGCGAGTGTACGACTTTTTAGCAGGTGTCAAAAAAGCTGAGCGGAGGAGCATGCTGAATGCCGAGGAAACGCTTCAAAAAGAGCCGCTTGTGAAAAAGAACGGCCTGAAAGGCGGCGGCTATTATGTCGAATACCGGACGGATGACGCCAGGTTGACGATCGAAGTCATGAAAGAAGCGGTTAAATTCGGAGCCGAGGCCGTCAATTATGCGAAAGTAAGCGATTTTATTTATGAAAACGGCAAGGTCACCGGCGTGGTCATTGAAGACGTCTTCACGAAAAAAACGTACCGTGTCCACGCGAAAAAAATCGTGAATGCCGCGGGTCCGTGGGTTGACCGTCTACGGGAAAAAGACCATTCAAAAGAAGGCAAACACCTTCAGCATACAAAAGGCGTGCATCTTGTTTTTGATCAATCGGTCTTTCCTTTAAAACAAGCCGTTTATTTTGATACGCCCGACGGCCGCATGGTGTTCGCGATTCCGAGAGACGGAAAGGCATATGTCGGCACAACGGACACCGTCTACAACGAGGATCTGGAACATCCTCGAATGACGACTGCAGACAGGGATTATGTCATTAATGCAATCAACTATATGTTCCCTGAACTGGGAATCAAGGCCGAAGATGTCGAATCAAGCTGGGCGGGGCTCAGACCGCTGATTCATGAAGAAGGAAAAGACCCGTCCGAGATTTCCCGGAAAGATGAGATCTGGACTTCTGAATCCGGACTGATCACGATTGCCGGCGGAAAGCTGACCGGCTACAGAAAAATGGCTGAGCATATCGTCGATCTTGTCAGAGACCGATTAAAAGAAGAGGGCGGCAGAGACTTCGGTCCTTGCAGAACAAAAACGATGCCGATCTCAGGCGGCCATATCGGCGGCTCCAAAAATCTGGAGGATTTTATTCAAGTGAAAGCAGCCGAAGGGATCAAAGCTGGACTGTCCGAAGAGACGGCAAAACAGATCGCCGCACGATACGGTTCAAACGCAGACCGCCTGTTTGATCGTGTCCCATCCCTGAAAGATGAAGCAGCAGAACGCCGCATTCCTGTCCATGTACTGGCAGAAATGGATTACGGGATCGAGGAAGAAATGGCTTCCGTCCCGGCAGACTTCTTCGTGCGCAGAACGGGTGCGCTGTTCTTTGATATCAATTGGGTCCGCACTTACAAAGACAGCCTTACCGACTACATGAGCGAGAAGCTGAACTGGGATGGCGAAACGAAGGCCCGGCATGTCCAAGCATTGGAAGGACTTCTTCACGACGCTGTTGTCCCGCTGGAAAGCAGATGATGTATCAGGTCAAATGCCCTTGATGAATTTTCTTTAAAAATCAACCGAATGGCCTAATGTGAGGCTGTCTTGATCAGGCAGCCTCATTTTTTTCGTTCGGCATGCTAAATTTGGACAAAGCGGCTGTTTGTCGATATGATAAAAGAAAAGCTGCAATTACTTAGCTAGAACATTGGAGGTAATCATGAGCTGGAGAACGAGCTATGAACGCTGGAAAAACAAAGAAAATTTAGATTCCGAATTAAAATCGCTTCTTTTGGAAGCTGAAGGAAATGAAAAAGAACTAGAGGATTGCTTTTATAAAAAACTTGAGTTTGGTACAGCCGGCATGCGCGGAGAGATCGGACCCGGTCCGAATCGCATGAACGTTTATACGGTTCGCAAAGCATCGGCGGGCCTTGCCGCATACATAGGAGCGAACGGCAAAGAAGCAAAAAAGCGCGGCGTTGTGATCGCGTACGATTCCCGCCACAAGTCGCCTGAATTTGCAATGGAAGCTGCTAAAACGCTCGCGGAAAACGGCGTTCAAACGTACGTGTTTGACGAACTGCGCCCGACACCTGAACTTTCCTTTGCGGTAAGAGAACTGAATGCGTTTGCAGGTATTGTCATCACGGCGAGCCATAACCCGCCTGAATACAACGGCTATAAAGTCTACGGAGAGGACGGCGCGCAGCTTCCGCCTGCTGATGCCGACAAACTCATCGGCTATGTCAATGCGATTGAAAACGAATTGGAAATCGAAGCAGGCGATGAAGCTGCCTTAACCGAAAAAGGGTTGATCCAAATAATCGGCGAGGAAATCGATCAAGCGTATCTCGATAAACTGACATCGATTTCTGTCAATCCTGATCTGGCAAAGGAAACTGAAGTCAAAGTCATTTTCACCCCGCTGCACGGCACGGCAAATAAATCCGTGAGACGCGGCTTGAAAGCTCTCGGGTATGAGCATGTCACAGTCGTTCCGGAACAGGAGCTGCCTGATCCTGACTTTTCGACCGTGTCTTCTCCTAATCCGGAAGAGCACGCCGCTTTTGAATATGCGATCAGGCTCGGAGAAGAAAAAGGAGCCGATATTCTGATCGGAACCGATCCCGACGCGGACCGCCTCGGCGTTGCTGTAAAGGATCAAGAAGGCCGTTACGCGGTGCTGACAGGAAATCAAACCGGCGCGCTGCTTTTGCATTATCTGCTATCGCAAAAACAGCAGAAAGGCACGCTGCCTGATAACGGAGTCGTTCTAAAAACGATTGTGACGAGCGAAATGGGGCGCGACATTGCCGCTTCTTTCGGACTTGACACGATCGACACGCTGACCGGCTTTAAATTCATCGGAGAAAAAATCAAACAATTTGAAGCATCGGGCGAATATGCTTTCCAATTCGGTTATGAGGAGAGCTACGGTTACTTGATCGGCGATTTCGCAAGAGACAAGGATGCCGTCCAGGCAGCACTGCTTGCGGTTGAGGTATGCGCCTTCTATAAAAAGCAGGGAAAATCGCTGTATGATGGGCTCCTCGAATTGTATCAAACGTTCGGCTTCTATAGAGAAGGCTTGAAGTCCCTGACCTTAAAAGGAAAAGAGGGAGCGGAGCAAATCGCAGCCATCCTCAGCACATTCAGAGAACAGCCGCCTCTTTCCATCGCCGGAAAAGACGTTGTATCCGCAGAAGACTATTTGACAGGGAAGCGGACGCTGCTGAAGGAAAACAAAACAGAAACGATCGATCTTCCGACATCCAATGTTTTGAAATATTTCCTTGAAGACGGCTCATGGTTCTGCCTCCGTCCATCTGGCACAGAGCCTAAAGTGAAATTTTATTTCGCGGTCAAAGGCCCAACCAATGAAGACAGTGAAGCGCTTCTCCATCAATTGACAGATGAAGTGATGAAAAAAATCGATGATATTGTAAAAGCGACTTCAAATTGATAATCGCTGAAAACCCGCCTTGCTACACGGCGGGTTTTCAATTTTTATTGATAAGCGGCCATAAATGATGTAATATATATTTAACAATAAGTTAGATATAAATTGCATATGAAAGGGGAAAATGGCTGACATGAAATGGATCAAAACCGGGGATGAATACGTAGAAAAGAAAATGACGCAATTTTTTAGCGAAGCCGGTACGATTGTCGCTGCTATCTTATTTTTGGATATGATCATCCGGGGCCTCATTTTAGGGCGACCGGCATCCGAATACATCGTCAGTGCCATCGGTTTTGCAGTCTATGCAGGCTGGATATTGTTCCGCTATCTTTTGTCGGGGTTTGAATATCCGGAGATTGCAGGTCAAGCGGCGTACAGGAAAAAAAGAAAAGAGATCACGGCTCTCAGCCTCGCTTCCGGCATCATATTTGCCATTTTAGTGCTTATTTTTACCGGCATACCAAAACACCCCGGCAGTTGGTTTGACTTTATTATGATGGTGATGTTGTTTGTATTTTTTCATTTTCTGATCAACTTTATCTCGTTGCGCAAATCCTTTCGGAAAAATCAAGATCTATTAGATGATTAAATGAAAATGGCGGGTGAGCATATGGTTAACCGGGTCAAACTCGCCCGGGTCGAAAAGTCTTTGACACAAGCCCAGCTTGCCGAGCGGGTCAATGTGACAAGACAGACGATCGGGCTGATCGAAAAAAATAAATACAATCCGACATTGCACCTTTGCCTCGCGATCGCAAAGGCGCTGGACAAAACGCTTGACGATTTGTTTTGGGAGGAAGAAGCTTAACGATTCGCTTTGTCCCTTCTCGGTCAAAAGTCTTAGAAAAGTTCATCTCATGAGGTGGCCTTTTTTTTATCAAATATCGATATAATAAAAGAAACTCCGGGTTAAGGGGATGAATTTTTTGCGGGAAGACACGCAGTTTGAAAAATTGAAAACGCTCAAAGAAATAGCGGAAGCTTTAAACGAAGGGAACCATCTAAAAGAAACGCTACATGCTGTTTTAAAAAAGCTGCTCAGCTTAACGGGACTCAAAACGGCGTGGCTTTTTCTGATCGATGAAAAGGGGCGCTTTGAACTGGCCGCTTCGGTCTGCCTGCCTCAGGCGCTTTCTTACCGGCACAACCGTTTATTATGCGAAGGAAGCTGCTACTGTCTTGAACAATATAGGGACGGAAAGCTGGACAGGGCGAAAAATATCATTCATTGCCGGCGAATTACGACGGCAATGAGACAGAAGACCGGAGATCCGGAAGGCATCACACATCATGCAACCGTCCCCCTCAGCGATCAGAAGAAACGGTTCGGTTTGCTGAACGTTGCGGCTCCGGACAAAATTCATTTCAGCCGCGGGGAACTGGCGCTCCTCGAAGCTGTTGCTTTGCAAATCGGGATGGCGATCAAACGGATGCGGCTTGCTGAACAACAGCAAAAACACATGCTGCTGACCGAAAGAAACAGATTGGCTCAGGACTTGCATGATTCCGTCAATCAAATGCTTTTTTCGCTCAGCTTGACCGCTAAAGCGGCGGGGGAAATGACAAACCAGCCTGAGATCAGGGAAATGCTCGAGTTTATGCAACATCTTTCTCATGAAGCACTGCTTGAGATGCGGGCGTTAATATGGCAGCTGAGGCCCCAAGGCCTTGAAGAAGGGTTGGCGGCGGCTCTTGAAAAATATGCGGAAGTGCTCGGCCTTCAGGTGATCTTCACGCTCAGCGGTGTGCTCCGGCTGCCGCCTGCTGCTGAGGAATTGATGTGGCGGCTGAGCCAGGAAGCTCTCAACAATTGCAAAAAGCATGCCGGTGCTAGCCGCATACAAGTGAAAATCGATGTATTCCAATCGTCTGCCGTCTTGGAGATCGAAGATGACGGCAAAGGGTTTCAGTACGATCCTGACGCGGGGCTTCCGACGCTTGGGCTGAAAGGAATGAAGGAGCGGACGGAAAAAGCGGGCGGCACGTTTTTGATCGACTCCGCAATCGGTAAGGGGACGAAAATCCGGGCGGTTTTGCCTTTGAAGGAGAAGGGGGAGGCAGGATGGAAAAGGTGAAAATCATCATTGCCGATGATCATCATATTGTCAG
This sequence comes from Bacillus sp. PK6-026, assembly GCF_054161455.1. Taxonomy (NCBI): domain Bacteria; kingdom Bacillati; phylum Bacillota; class Bacilli; order Caryophanales; family Bacillaceae; genus Bacillus; species Bacillus sp. PK6-026. The sequence goes on from NZ_CP096418.1 coordinate 1,030,163, forward strand.
AAAAGGCCTCTTGTTTTTTTTCAAAACAAAAAGCGATTTTGACGTTGTCGGAGAGGCATCAACAGGAATTGAGGCGCTCGATGTCTTGCGAAGACGGGAGGCAGACATCGTATTAATGGATTTATCAATGCCTGAAATGGACGGAATTGAGGCGACAAAGCGAATAAAAAAGGAATATCCGTCTGTCAAAATCATAGCGCTGACAAGCTATGCGGATGAAAGCTATGTGATTCCCGCCATCCAGGCTGGAGCCTCTGCCTATCAGCTCAAAGACGCCGAACCTGATGAACTTGTCGAGACGATACGTGCTGTTTATGGAGGGAGATATTCCTTGGATCCAAGCATCATGTCCCACGTCTTTCACCATATGTCACAGGCTGATGAGAAAGAAAAAATACATCAATTGACAAAAAGAGAAAAAGATGTTTTATTGGAAATTACAAAAGGGAAAAGCAACAAGGAAATCGCCGCTTCTTTATTTATCAGCGAAAAAACAGTGAAAACTCATGTATCCAATCTGCTGTCAAAGCTTGGCTTATCCGATCGCACGCAAGCCGCGCTCTTTGCAGTTAAACACGGACTACAACAAAATGACGGGAGATGATCAAATGAAAATAACCGTAGTCAGCGGAACCGCAAGAAAACAGGGCAGAACGCGGATCGCCGCTTCCTATATCGCCCGCACGTATCAGGCCGAGCTTATCGATCTAAGCGAGTTCATCCTACCGATTTTCAACGGAGAAGAAGAGCAGAGCTCGCTGGAGAATGTTCAAAAACTGAAAACTTCGGTCAAAGAAGCAGACGCTGTCGTTTTATTATCTCCCGAATACCACAGCGGTATGAGCGGCGCTTTGAAAAATGCGCTCGATTTTTTAAGCAATGAACAGTTCTCGGGCAAACCGGTGGCGCTTTTTGCTTGTGCAGGAGGCGGCAAAGGCGGGATGAACGCGCTCGCCAATATGCGTATTGTCGCGCGCGGAGTTTATGCGAACGTCATCACAAAGCAGCTTGTGCTCGATCCGATTCATATTGATGAGGAACACCATACGGTTACTGAAGCAGCCAAAGCCAATATCAAAAATGTAATGGAAGAGCTTCTGCTCTTTGCCGAATTTCAAAAAGCCTGACGCCGATTAGAGCGCCAGGCTTATTTTATTTTACGTAAAAACGAGCACGCCGTTTTCGTGTTCTTGTCCCGAAAATGAGGCGTGATCAATGTATTGCAGCAGATCATAAAGCCTTTTTTCGACAATGGCGTCATCTCTTTCAAAATTGTAGGCGTGCAAAAAATGCTCGATCCGCTTTGATAATAAATCGTCTTCTGTCCGCACCATCAGGATCAGCAGGTTGTCCCACTGCGAGCGGTGCGTATAATACAAAGCTTTGTCATAGTCAGCGTAATTCAATTTCGCCACTCTCCCTTCTTTCTGAGGAGTCATGATTATTTTATGTGGCGGGGTGTTTTTTTCTCCGGGCAAAACTTGGTCTCCCTTGTTTGACGGCCTAGAAATATGAGGATGGTATACGCTATACCGCGAAAAAATGTCTGCATGACATTCTCCGTTTCCGGTCAAGCTAACGTATGTACAATACATGCGGAGCGAATGGAAATGAAAAAACGATATTGCACGTACTTTTTTTGCATATTAACGCTTTTGTCATTCCCGGCGAAGAGCCACTTTCAAGCAGGTGTTTCCGATGCGCCAGAACGGTGGGAGAGAATCGCCTGGAGCGCCCTTGAAGAAAAATACGAAGGTGCAAAGCTTGAGGATTATGAATATTTAGGGCGCACTCAAGTCAATGATGAAGAGACAAAAGATGTCTTCAGGGTAACCGTCAATCAGGAAGGCAAATCATTTTCGGCGCACGCCGAGGTGTATTTTCACCCGGTGACCAATGCGATCATCAACGTGAATATTTTTACTTTATAACAAAAAAAAACGAAGGAAGCAGCTTCCTTCGTTAACTCAATAATTTACGTATATGGTCCTGATTAACGATAATATCCTGCAGAGTGTATTGATCCAATACGTCCAAATAGGCGGAAAGGGCTTTGTTTAAAACATGCTTTAATCCGCAGATCGGAGAAAGTATACAATGGTTTTTTTCTCCGTTAAAACACTCGACAAGGTTAAAATCATCTTCTGTATTTCTTATGACTTCACCGATATTAATCAGTTCAGGCGCTTTTCCGAGACGAATCCCGCCGTTGCGGCCCCGAATCGTTTCAACGTAGCCAAGCTTGCCAAGCTCGTAAATCACCTTCATAAGGTGGTTTTTTGAAATGGAATAAGATTCGGCGATGTCTTTTATATTGACAAGCTCGTTTGAGTTTTTGGTTGCTAGAAAAATCAGTACTCTCAATGAGTAATCCGTATAATTTGTTAATTTCATCGCATTACCTCAATCAAACAAGTTTCCATTATCTTATCACATTTGCCTTCGGTTATGAGGGTGGAGCGGAAATTGTTACAAAAATATAAAACATTCCTTGAAAATATTGCTTTAATTCCATTAAAAGTCTAGTATAAAGATGTATTCAAAATACATCTTTAATCAAAAGTAACAGTCCCATTTAAAAAAAGATCTTATTGCACCTTTAAAGATGTATTTGAAATACATCTTTAAAGTGACTGGAGAGGAGAAAGCGTTATGCTATCTGAAAAAACCATGCAAATTGTCAAATCGACCGCCCCTGTTTTAAAAGAAAAGGGAACAGAGATCACCACTTGTTTTTACAAGCGGATGTTTAATGCGCACCCTGAATTGAAAAATATCTTCAACATGTCCCGCCAGCAAACCGGCGGACAGCCGAAAGCTTTGGCTTTTACTGTTTTGCAGGCGGCTGAGAACATCGACCGGCTCGGAGACCTGCTGCCGGTTGTCAAACAAATCGGACATAAACACAAAAGTTTGCATGTGAAACCAGAGCACTATCCTATTGTCGGTCAGCACCTTTTGGAAGCCATTGAAATCGTGCTCGGCGAAGCTGCGACAGAGGACATTCTCCAGGCATGGGCAGAAGCCTATGAAGAGATCGCCCGCGTATTTATTGAAGTCGAAAAACAAATGTATGAAGAAGACAAAAAGCAGGATGGAAACTGGGAAGGTTTTAAACCGTTTGTCATCATGGATAAGCGGGTCGAATCCGCTACGATTACTTCCTTTTACTTGAAGCCTGCCGATGGAACGGATTTGCCCGCTTTCAGTCCCGGACAGTACGTATCTGTCCGCATTAAAATTCCCGGCGAACCGTATTTCTTAACAAGGCAGTACAGCTTGTCAGATGCCTGGAATAAAGACTACTACCGCATTTCAGTCAAACTGGAAGCGGAGGAAGGACAACCGGTCGGAAGGGTATCAAGCTATCTGCATGAGAACATGGAGATCGGGGGCAGCTTGGAAGTGAGCGCTCCGGCCGGAGATTTTTCCCTTTCCGAAGGAACGGATCGTCCGGTTTACTTCATCAGCGCCGGATCAGGCATCACGCCTGTCATGAGCATGGTGCAAACATTGGCTCAAAAAGAAAGTAGCCGAGAGATCACATTCGTGCACGCTGCGAAATCTGAACAGCACCACGCTTTCAAGGAAGAAACGGAGAAGCTGCTCGTCGCCAATCCGGCGAACCGTCTCCTGTTTGTCTACAGCAGGGATGCTGAAGCGACGGAAGATCATATTGTAAAAGGCCGGGTGAATGAAGAGCTTTTGAAATCGATCGTGAAAGATCCAAATGGCGAATTTTATGTATGCGGTCCGCTTTCATTTATGAAAAGCGTGATTGAAGGATTGCAAAATCTTGGCGTTCCGATGGAAAACATCCGCTATGAGAGCTTTGCTTCATCCCTTGACATGCAAATAGCGAACTAACCAAAGAGGCAGCTGTCAAACCGACAGCTGCCTTTCATCTTTTCAAATCCCGGCTCATACAATAAAGAGAAGTCCAACCGGGGGGGATTTGAGTATTGAGCATACGGGAGCAAAAAGAGCTGCAGCGGGCGATAGCAGAAATTACGGAGATCGCGGAAGGATTCGGCCTGGATTTTTATCCGATGAGATATGAAATTTGTCCGGCTGAAATCATTTATACATTCGGCGCATACGGGATGCCGACAAGATACAGCCATTGGAGTTTCGGCAAGCAATTTCACAAAATGAAGCTTCACTATGACTTTGGCTTGAGCAAAATATATGAGCTTGTCATTAATTCAAATCCGTGTTACGCGTTTTTACTGGACAGCAATTCATTGATTCAAAATAAGCTGATTGTCGCACACGTTCTGGCTCATTGTGATTTCTTTAAAAATAACTGCCGTTTTCAAAATACGAAGCGCGATATGGTTGAAAGCATGTCGGCGACAGCAGAGCGGATTAAACATTATGAGACGGTCCACGGCTCAAAAGAAGTCGAGGCATTTCTCGATGCGGTGCTGGCGATTGAAGAACACATTGACCCTTCGCTCGTGAGGCCGAAGCTGTCGTGGAGCATAGATGACGAAGAGGAAGAAGAAACAGACGCGTCGCCCACTCCTTATGACGACCTCTGGGAACTGGATCACAAAGGATCGAAAGAGAAGAAGAAAAGGACGAAAAAAAAGTTTCCGCCGAAGCCGGAAAAAGACATTCTGCTGTTCATTGAAGAACATTCGCGGGAGCTGGAGCCTTGGCAGCGCGACATCTTAACGATGATGAGAGAGGAAATGCTGTATTTCTGGCCGCAGCTTGAAACGAAAATCATGAATGAAGGATGGGCGTCCTATTGGCATCAGCGAATCATCCGCGAGCTTGATCTGACATCAAGTGAAGCGATCGAATTCGCCAAGCTCAACGCGGGAGTGGTTCAGCCGTCCAAAACGGGCATCAATCCTTATTATCTCGGATTGAAAATATTTGAGGACATAGAGGAGCGCTACAACAACCCGACAGAAGATATGAAGAAGATGGGTGTAAAGCCGGACTCGGGGAGAGAAAAAATATTTGAAGTCAGGGAGATCGAATCAGACATTTCATTTATCAGAAACTATTTAACGAAAGATCTCGTAATGAGGGAAGATCTCTACTTGTTTCAAAAACAGGGAAGGGATTATAAAATCATCGACAAGGATTGGAAGGCTGTGCGCGATCAGCTTGTCAGCATGAGAGTCAACGGAGGATTTCCTTATTTGACAGTTGAGGATGGAGATTACTTAAAGAACAATGAATTATACATTAAGCATTGGTATGAAGGGATCGAACTCGATTTAAAGTATCTTGAAAAAGTTCTGCCTTACCTTCACCAGCTATGGGGAAGAAGCGTGCATGTCGAAACCGTGCTCGAAGATAAGCCCGTCATGTTTTCCTATGATGGAAAGGCTGTCCACCGCAGATATTTATAAAAAGTTTCAGGCTGCATTCGGGCAGCCTTTTTTATTTTAAAGCGCAGCAACGTCCGTCACTATGCAGTTTTACGAGTTAATAATAAAAATGTAAAATAAAGTATTTAACACTCTTTCTAGTATTGTAATTTTGGCTGCAGGAAAGTGCGAAAATGTAGTATTTAAGTTACCTTTGAAATGTAAATGAAATATTATCGACCCTTAAAAACTTTTTTTTAAAACGAATAATTAAGGAATTTGACTTAGTAAGTCAAGACTATACCTGATGGAAACCCCTCCTTATAATAGAAACAGAGGAAGGCTGAAGCAGCCGTTCTCAAAAATCATGAAACTGCTAATTTTCGCCTTTAAAAATATAAAGAATTCTGCTAGTGGGAGGACAACATGAAAAAACAAGTAATAACAGCAGCATCAGCGGTTGTTTTAGGATCGACTTTATTTGCGGGAGCGGCTTCCGCGCAAACCATAACGGTGAAAAAAGGGGATACGTTATGGGGATTTTCGAAGAAGTACGGTACAAGTATCAGCAAGATTAAACAGGAAAACAAGCTGAAATCCGATATCATTTACATAGGGCAGAGGTTGTCGATCAATGGAAGCAGCTCATCGTCTGCAAAAGTGTCGCAAGCTTCATCAGCTACGCATAAAGTGGTCAAAGGAGACAGCCTTTGGAAAATTTCTCGGTCATACGGCATGACCGTCAATGAACTGAAGTCTCTGAATGGTTTAAAAACAGATTTAATCCGGATCGGACAAGTATTAAAAGTTAAAGGGACGAAAAGCGTAAAAGCTGCATCAACGACAAAGCCTTCTTCTTCAAGCGGGACAAGCAAAACAAGTAAGGCACCTGCGCAAACCTCTTCAGCGCTGAATACGTCAAAGCTTGTTTCAGATGCAAAAGCCCTTATCGGAACGCCTTATAAATGGGGCGGAACATCTACATCAGGATTTGACTGCAGCGGATTTGTCTGGTACATCCTCAATAAACAGACAAATGTGGCGAGAACGAACACAGCCGGTTACTGGAATTCGATGAAGAGCGTATCAAGCCCTGCAGTAGGTGATTTCGTATTCTTCACGACATATCAGCCGGGACCTTCGCATATGGGGGTTTACATCGGAAACAATCAATTCGTTCATGCCGGTTCTGACGGCGTAACGATCAGCGATATGACAAACAGCTATTGGAAGCCCCGCTATCTTGGAGCAAAACGCTTCTAATGTTGCAGGGACAAGCCCGTTCATCATGATGAACGGGTTTTTTTTCCGTTTAGAAACGGAACTCGGCTAAAAACGCTAAAAAGTGTTCGACCTTCTCATTATCTTTCAGACTAATTGCATATCCCCCTGCAACAGGAAGCTTCATGAAATCGCACGGCACCTCTATTAATCTTCCTTCCATCAGCTCGCGGCGCACAGTCGACAGCGGCAAAAATGATATACCGAGTCCTTCTGAAATAAATCGTTTCGTAATATGCGTTTGGCTTACGAGCATTGTTCTGACAAACGGAAATTTGATCCTCAGCTGCCTGACGAGGTCGTCCCAGTATTCGGGGTGATTATGGGTCAACAGCAAATATTCTTCAAGCAAATCTTCGACATCGAGCGGCGGCGCTTGTTCTGAATCGCGGCCGTCATGAGGGGCAACCAAAATCACGGGATCGCTGTACATGGAATAGCAGTTCAGGTTTGACGATTGCACGTTTAAGCAGCTTAATCCGATATCTGCATGGCCGGCTGAAATCAGGGGAGCGATTTCAGCTGATTCGGCGATCTTTACTTTGATCTCCGAATTCGGATGCAGCGCTGTGTATTTTTTTAATACAAATGGGAGAATCGTATCGGCGATAAGCGGTGAAACCGCTAGATTCAATGTCTGCGAATAGCCCTGTCTGATTCTGTGAAGCTCTGCCATGCTCGATTCATAGTCTTCCAGCAGGCGAAGGGCGAAAGGAAGGTAAGCGCGGCCTTCTTTCGTTAAATGAATGCTTCTTCCTTTGCGGGTGAACAGCTGGCACCCGAGTTCTTCCTCAAGCAGTTTAATTTGAACGGTGACGGTCGGCTGAGAAATAAATAAGGTTTCCGCCGTCTTTCTGAAATTTTCGTATTTTGCGGCAGTAACAAAGGTATGAAGCCATTTAAAATCCATTGCAGTCCTCCTGATTAATTTTGTTAATCAAAGACATCAATATAATTCAATATTTTTTAAATATTATATCAACTATAATGATATTTACAAAGGAAAAAGGAGGAATTGATATGGTTTATCATGGATTAAAAGGGATTACTTGTGTTGAAACAGCCATCAGCCGCATTGACGGTGAAGAGGGAAAGCTGATCTACAGAGGGTACAATGCTGATGAACTGGCGCTTACATCCACATTTGAAGAAGTCGCTTATCTGATACTCAACGGGTCATTTCCGACGGAAGCGGAACTCAGCCAATTCAATGAGATGCTCGCTTCATTCCGTGTGCTGCCAGAAGCATGCGAGCGATTGATCCGAAGCCTTCCTGCCGAATTAGACGATATGGCGGTTCTTCGCACGGCCGTTTCTTCATTCGGGGATAAATCGTTTGCGTTCAAGCCGACAATGGAGCAGGCTCTCAGACTGATAGCAGCCGCCCCGTCGATTATCGCCTTCAGAAAAAGGCTGACTGATGGCAAAGAGCCTGTTCAGCCGCTGGATGAGCTTGGCTTTGTGGAACATTATTTTTACATGCTGAAAGGAAAGCGCCCGACAGAAGCTCAGAAAAAAGCGCTCGAAACGTACATGATTCTTGCGATGGAACACGGCATGAACGCTTCAACCTTTTCGGCAAGGGTTACGGTGTCTACGGAATCCGATCTTGTTTCTGCCGTCACATCTGCACTTGGCACAATGAAAGGACCTTTGCACGGCGGAGCGCCGTCAGCGGTTACCGATATGCTGGAAGGCATCGGGGAAAAACAGCACGCAGAAAGCTATATAAGAGAGAAGCTTGAAAAAGGCGAGAGACTGATGGGATTTGGACACCGCATCTATAAAACGCATGATCCGAGAGCGAAGGCTTTAAGGGTGAAAGCTGAGGAAATTGCCGGGGGCGACCGGGATATCGACCTTGCTCTTCATGTTGAAAATACGGCGATCCGCCTTTTGGAAGAATACAAACCGGGGCGCAAGCTTTATACGAATGTCGAATTTTACGCAGCGGCTGTCATGAAGGCGATCGATTTTGATGCCGCATTGTTTACCCCTACTTTTTCGGCAGCGAGAATGGTCGGCTGGTGCGCCCATGTGCTGGAGCAGGCTGATAACAACATGATTTTCAGGCCGTCGGCTAAATATATCGGGGAATTGGTTTCTCAGTAATGCGGACACACGCCTTCTCAGCGAAGGGCGTGTTTTTTAATAGATTTTTGTATGTTTAAGTAGGGAATTATGCCGGTGTTCTTGAATGTATTCATCAAGAAAATCCTTTAAGGGGGAGACGATGAAAAAAGGATTCCTGATGTTGATCATGCTGTTTTTTCTGAGTGCATGCTCGGAAGGCCGGGATTTTGATGCTGAAAATGAAGCGGCGGCGACAAAAGAAGGCGGAAGCGGCGCCGAGGTCATCGCAGAGCGCTTGGATGTACCTTGGACGATCGCTCACACTGGCGGGATTTTTTTCATTACCGAAAGAAACGGGGGAATCGTATCCATTGCCGAAGGCAAAAAGGAGCGCATGCAGCTTCAGCTGAAAAAGCCCGTTCATCAAGAAGGGGAAGGCGGGCTGCTCGGATTTGTGCTCCATCCTGATTTTAAAAACAATCAGGAGGCATACGTTTACCATACATACAAAGACGGGAGCCATCTGAAAAACCGGATCGTAAAATTGACGCTTGACCGTCTTACTTGGACGGAAACGGAGGAGCTGCTTGCCGATTTGCCAGGAGGCGTGATTCATAACGGCGGCCGGATGGCGATCGGGCCCGATCAAAAGCTGTACATCACGACAGGTGATGCGGGGGAAAGGGAATGGGCCCAGCAGCCTGAAAAGCTGGCGGGGGTGATTTTAAGGATGGAGCTTGATGGTGCGGTCCCTGCTGATCAGCCTTTTCGCTCGTCTTATGTATACAGCTTTGGACACCGGAATCCGCAAGGCCTCGCATGGATCGGCCGGCAGCTTTACAGCTCCGAACACGGGCAGTCTGGACATGATGAAGTGAACAAAATTGAACCCGGAGCCAATTATGGCTGGCCGGTGATTGAGGGAAGCGATGAGAAGCGGGGAATGAAAGCGCCGCTCGTCCATTCGGGAGAAAAAACGTGGGCCCCATCCGGTTTAGCGCAGAAAGGGGATGTCCTCTATATGGCCGGGCTGCGGGGAGAGGGGGTTTTCCGGGTCGATCCTGAGGAAGCCAAAGCGGTCAAATGGCTTGGCGGATACGGCAGAATCAGAGATGTAAAAGTAATCGGAGATGATCTGTATTTCATTACGAACAATGGCGACGGAAGAGGCGAAAAAAAACAGACAGATGACCGGCTCATCCGCGTGCCTCTGTCTGACCAGTAAACATGTCTCGCTGAGTTCTTGCGTTTAAGGATGCCGGAATCGTGGTAACTGTGCACTAAACAATGGTGAAGAGGTGAGACGAATGAATCCGGCAAACAGACAGACGGATGGACAGAAAGCGCAAAAACAAGAAAAACAACCCGGGGCTGAGCACAAGATGGTGCCCCTTCCGCTCTCGGAAGATCGCGACTACAAAGGAAGCGGCAAATTAAAAGGAAAAACCGCCATTATTACCGGAGGAGACAGCGGAATCGGCAGAGCGGCCGCCATTGCATACGCCAAAGAAGGTGCCGACATTGCCGTCATGTACTTGGACGAACACAAGGATGCCGAGGAAACGAAAGAACGAATCGAACAGGAAGGCGCAAAATGCCTCTTGATTCCCGGAGATGTCGGGGATGAAGCACATTGCAAAACATCTGTCGAAAAAGCGGTGAATCACTTTGGCGGACTCGACATTCTTGTCAACAACGCTGCCGAACAGCATCCGCAAAAAGGGATCGAAGATATTTCGACCGAACAGCTTGAACAAACGTTCAGAACGAATATTTTCTCCATGTTTCACATGACAAAAGCCGCGCTCCCGCATTTAGGGGAAGGAAGCGCGATTATCAATACCGCATCGATCACAGCTTATGAGGGCAGTCCGGCGCTGATTGACTATTCGAGCACAAAGGGTGCGATTGTCGCGTTTACCCGTTCGATGGCTGCATCCCTTGTCAAAAAAGGAATACGCGTCAACGCGGTAGCGCCGGGGCCCATTTGGACGCCGCTCATTCCGGCTACTTTTTCGCCGGAAAAAACGGAAAAACACGGTACAAATACGCCGATGGGAAGGCCCGGACAGCCTTCTGAACACGCTGCGGTATATGTTCTGCTCGCTTCAGACGATTCTTCTTATATGACAGGACAGACGATCCACATCAACGGCGGAAGATATGTGACGACATAACCTTTCAACCGGCTGCTATTGTAAGGCAGTCGGTTTTTTCTGTTTATTTTTTCGGAAAAATAAGAATTTGAAAGATCACTTTCAAAAAAGCTGCCCCGTAAGAGATAATAGAAACAGAAAGAGAAAGGATGTGTATGAATGAGCGATCGCAGAATGACAGCAAAATGGGCATCCAAACTTGGATTTGTTCTCGCTGCAGGGGGATCCGCCATCGGCCTGGGGGCGATTTGGAAGTTTCCCTATGTGGCTGGAACGAGCGGAGGAGGCGCATTTTTCCTTGTATTTGTCCTATTTACGATCCTGCTGGGATACCCCTTGCTTTTGGGGGAATTTATATTAGGCCGAAAAAGCCAATCGGATGCTATCGGCACCTATCAAAAAATAGCGCCGGGGACGCCTTGGGTGATCACAGGCTGGATCGGAATCGCCGCCTGCTTCCTTGTTCTGTCGTTTTACAGTGTGATCGGCGGCTGGATTTTGCTTTATATCATCAAAGCAGTAACCGGTTCATTGTCGGGTCTCACGCAGGACGGATACGGGGAGCTCTTCGGTTCGATCATCCAAGATCCGCTGCAGACACTGGCAGCGCAGCTTGCGTTTATCATCATGACGATCCTCGTCGTGGCGAAGGGTGTGCAAAAAGGAATCGAGCGCGTCAGTTCGATTATGATGCCGCTATTATTTATTTTATTTATTGCGCTCGTTTTAAGGGCTCTGACGCTTGAGCATGCGATCGACGGCGTGCGTTTTCTGCTTGTGCCCGATTTTGGCAGCCTGACGCCGCAGGCGATTCTTTTTGCGCTCGGACAAGCTTTCTTTACGTTGACGCTTGGCGTATCTGTGATGGTAACGTACAGCTCCTATTTGTCAAAGTCACAAAACCTTCCGAAGTCGGCGGTCTCGATCGTGATCATGAACCTTGCCGTCACGCTGCTTGCCGGTTTGGCGATTTTTCCGGCCGTCTTTTCATTTGGGCTTCAGCCCGATCAGGGTCCGACTTTATTATTTACGGTTCTGCCGGCAGTTTTTGACCGGCTTCCATTCGGGATGCTGTTTTTTATCGGATTTTTGACGGCCTTTTTATTTGCTGCGCTGACTTCGGCTTTTTCGATGATTGAGATCATTGTTGCCGCTATTACAAAAGGCGATCAAACAAAAAGGGGAAAATGGACGTGGGCGATCGGCCTTTTGATTTTTGCCGTCGGCATTCCTTCCTGCTTGTCTTACGGAGTGCTCGATGAGCCGTTCATTTTTAAGAAGACGTTTTTTGATGCGGCGGATTATGTCGTCAGCAATATTTTGCTGCCGCTTGGCGCGCTTTTTATTTCGATTTTTATTCCGCTGAAATTGTCCAAACACGATCTATATGAAGAAATGAAGAGCGGATCAAAAGCGGGGAAAGGCTTTTTTATCGTGTGGTTTTATCTTCTCCGTTTCCTTGTGCCGCTTGCAATTGTACTTGTCTTTTTAAATTTAATCGGAGTGTTTTCATTTTAAAAGATCAGGAGATGGGTGAATATGGTGTTAGACTTTCAACAGATGTTTCCGAGCGAGGATGGCAATCACGAGGCGCGGTATCAGCTGCTGGCATTGCTTGAAGCGGTATTGGCCGGAATGGACAGGCTGAAGGATCCCGCCCGGATGACGCTTGGCCGCGAGTCTGAAGTTTCCTCTGACTACTATCAAAGCGTCATTGAAGAGGCCGCCTTGCCGGAAAAAGGCTTCGGGGCGGAAAAAAGCGTTGAAGAGCTATTGAAATTGCTTGACGGCCACCGTTTTTTAAACAGGCATTATGTGGCCAACGCGACACCTTTGCCGAACACCGCCAGCATCGCCGGGAATCTTTTAATGGTTCTTTTAAACGGAAACAATTTATGGGATGTAGACGGCACGGCTGCAGCAAGGACGGAAGTGCAGATCACGGCGATGCTTTCGGACATTGTCGGCTATGACAGGCACAAGAGCGGCGGTTTTACCACATGGGGCGGGCAGGGAGCTGTTTTTCAGTCGCTCAGGCTGGCGATCGCAAGCGCGTATCCTGAAGCGAATCAGCAAGGAACGCCGCATCACCTGTACGCGTTCTGTTCAGAGCTTTCGCATTTCAGTCTTTACAAATCGATGGAAGCTTCCGGAATCGGGACGGACCATTTGATCAAGGTCAAGACGAATCGCGATCATTCGATGGATCTGGCCGATTTGCGGGAAAAAATGCAAGCCGTGATTGAAAAAGGCGGACATCCGATCTATGTATTGGCAACGCTTGGCACAACCGACTCATTTGGCATCGATGATTTGGCCGGTATCAAAAAAGTGACTGAGGAAATAGAGGCCGCCTACGGTTTGCCTCCTGTCTATATTCATGCCGATACGGCGATGGGCGGGATGTACGGTTTTTTTAACGGATACGATTTCATCGGAAACCCGCTTCATCTTGAAGATGAGGTGCTTGAGACGCTTGCCCGCTACAAAAAACATTTTCAGCATTTGCACCTGGCGGACAGCTTGGTCTTTGATTTTCATAAACTTGGACAAACGCCGTATATCACAAGCCTTTTCTTGGTGAAAAACCGTGAGGCACTGAAAGTCGTTGATTTGGATCCGGATGAGACGCCTTATGTCGGTAACAGAGGGTTTGGCAGCTATCATACGAGCTATACGCTAGAGTGTTCGCGAATGGGAAGCAGCATACCGATTTATGCTTCTCTGCTCGCATTCGGAATCGAAGGCTACCAGGAGATCTTGGCCAATTACATCAGAGTTAACCTGGCATTTCGAAAAAAACTCCTGCAGGCTTTTCCGAATGCAGCCGTCACCAATGATGTATCACCTGTAACGACATTCCGCTTCTATCCGGGAAATGTCCGCTATCACGAAGAAATCAGCGGCGCCATCACGGAGGAAGAAGTGCGGAATATTAACAAATTCAATGAAAAAATCGCCGAAACATTGGGAAGGCACCGCAGTCACACCTATTTTGGCAGCACGAAAAAGCAAACATACGTTTATCCTGCTGACAGCCGTTTGCCCGTGCCGCTTTATGTCCAGAAATTCTACAGTGTCTCGCCTTACACGACGGTTGATACAATTGACCATTATATCGCCTTTTTAAAAGCGCATGTTGAACCGTCCGATGTAGCAGCCGGATAAAATTTAAACGGGAGGGTTAAACCTCCCGTTCTTTCTTTAGTCTTTATATGCGGTTCTTTTTTGAACCGGTATCCATATTTCGCTTTTAAACGTTGGGGAGCTGATATCCTGATCCTGATTCCAGAGGATTTCCGGCCCTTTCGTTTGCTCGTAATGTGAAGCCGGGAACCATTCAGCATAAATGCGTCCCCAGACATTTTGAAGGGTGTCCGGAAACGGACCGGCCGCTTCAAAGACAGCCCATGTCGAGGCGGGAACTTCAAGCTGTTCATATCGGTCCGGGCATTCCTTCGTAGTCGCTGCACCGATATAATGGTCAAGTTCTCCCTGCTCTTCCATCCGGCCTTCGGAAAAGTTCCCTGATGCTTGAATCAGTCCAAGCGGCTCGACATTTGACAGCTCCTTTAATTCAGCGATGTTTTCACTGCTTAAAGCTTTCCACATCGAGGCGATTTCCGGATTGATTCCGTGAAAGACGACAGGGACCCTTTTTTTGATTCCGACGATCCGAAATGCCTTCTTCTCAACAATTCGGTAATTCATTTCGTTTCCTCCTCTAATTGTAAGCTGGAAGGTCATCGGAGGATATGCTTTCAGTGTGCTGATATCGTGTCTGGCCTCTGTCGGTGTAATGCCGTGCAGCTTTTGAAATGCGCGCGTAAAAGCATCCGGCGAGTGATAGCCGTATTTCACCGCAATATCGATCACTTTTCGATTCGTGTTCTTCAGTTCAAACGCTGCAAGGGTAAGCCGCCTGCGGCGGATGTATTCGGACAGCGAAACCCCGGCAAGAAAAGAAAACATCCTTTTAAAATGATATTCAGAGCAGTAAGAAAGCTTCGCAAGCGTTTGAAAGTCGATACTGTCCGCCAAGTGTTCTTCAATATACGCCATGGCTTGATTCATGTTCTTCAGCAAATCCATTTGATGACCTCCTATGTTTACAAGAATAGCAGGAGCAGAATCCCCACATCCGACTTTCCGTGCCCGATTGTGCAGGATCATTCCCGAGACTGTCCACCGTTCAACCATGCTGTCTTCAGCTTTTTGATGCCGTCTGCGATGCTTTTTTCAGAAAGTCCGCCAAACCCGAGGAGCACCGCGTGGGTTTCAGGAGGAGTCACATACGAGACTGAGGCTGGATATACTTTGACCCCTTTTTCCAGCGCTTTCCGGGTCAGCCACTCTTCGCTCGGGGCGTCTTTCACCTCAAGGATGATGTGAAGGCCGGCGTTCTCTCCTCTGACTGCGGCATGATCGCCAAATTCACGCTTGATGGCATCAAGGAGCGTTTTTCGCTTTTTTCGGTAGAGTGTTCTCATTCGGTTCAAGTGCCTTTGATAATCCCCGTTTTTCATAAAAAAAGCAATGGCATGCTGTACATGGCGGGAAACCGTTTGTTTAAATAAGGATGCCATGTTGAGCCCCTCTTTGACGAGCGGAAAGGGGAGAACCATATAGCTGATCCTGAGGGAGGGAATCAGCGATTTTGAAAAAGTCCCTAAATAGATGACCCGGTGGTTCCGGTCGAGTCCCTGAAGGGAAGGAATCGGCTGTCCCGCATAGCGGAATTCCCCGTCATAATCGTCTTCGATGATATAAGCTCCGGTCGATGCTGCCCAGTCAAGCAACTGCAGCCTGCGGCCGATCGGCATGATCATTCCGAGCGGAAACTGATGGGACGGGGTGGTGTATGCGAGCTGCGGCTGATATTGTTCAAGGTCTTGCACGGAAATCCCGCTCTCGTCGACTGCAATTGGCACCACATTGAAGCCGCCGGTTTTCAGGACCGTTTTCGATCGATGAAATCCGGGATTTTCAAATCCGGCGGTTGTGCCTTTAGGAAACAGATGGCACAGCAACTGCAGTAAAACCGGTGTGCCGGCTCCGATAATGATTTGCTCGGGTGAACAGACCACGCCGCGCGATTCTCTGAGGTAAACCGCAATCATTTTCCGCAGCGGAAGATCTCCGGCCGTGGGGCCGCTTTGAAAAAGTCCGTGCCCTGATTCATCAAAGGTTTTGGCGAGCGTTTTTTTCCATAGGGAAACGGGAAATGACGTGAGGTCTACATGGCCGTGGTGAAAATCGATCATGTCCGCCGCCGTCTCATGTTCTTCCATTTCTTTTTCGGCAGGAGGAGGTGCAGCCTGTGCAAAGTCTCCTTCCGCTTCGGCCGCATACCAGCCCTTTCTAGGCTTGCTGAGCAGATATCCTTCTGCAGCCAGCTGTTCATACGCGTGTTCAACGGTTGTCAGGCTGATATTTAAATGTTTGGCAAGCATTCGTTTGGAGGGAAGCTTTGTTCCAGGCTTTATGTACCCCGAATGAATGCTTCGTTTGAAAAACGCGTACAGCTGCTGATAAAGCGGCTCGCTGCCGCTGCGGCTTAAAAAGGGGGTTATATCCATTCAATCATCCCTTTCAATTCATCTGGTATGTTTTATTTTATCAAAACTGGCCATTTTAAAAAGGTCAGTTTCCGGGTTAAAGTAGTTTCATAACCAACAGAAGGGAATGACGATGTTGCTCGATTGTAGGGAATTGCATTGTGAAACAGAGCTCAAGGAAGTCTATCCGATTATGAGACAGCTCCGCCCCCATTTGGATGAAACGTCTTTTTTGGAGCTCGTCAAAGAAGCTCGGGAGGCTGAAAGCTACACATTATTTGCGCTGTACGACGGTGATATTCCGGTGGCTTTGGCCGGCTTTTTGCCGAGGGTTTCTTTGAACCAAGGCCGGCATGTTTGGGTAGCGGACCTGGTGACGTGTGAAAAACACCGTTCAAAAGGCTATGGAAAGAAGCTTTTAGGCGCTGGTGAAGAGTGGGCCAAAGGGAACGGATTGGCTTCAATCGCTTTATCCTCAGGCTTACAGCGGGCAGACGCTCACCGTTTTTACGAAGAGAAAATGGGGTATGAAAAAGCGAGCTACCTATTTCGCAAGGCTCTGAAATGAAAAACTCCCCGGTATAACCGGGGAGTTATTAAAAGCCGAGCTGCAGATTCGTATCGATGGAGACGATGGTCCATACGCAAACGAGAATGAAAATGTTCAGGACGACGCCGAGAAATCCGAGACCGGTCCGTCCTTTTTTTATGAACAGCTCGATAATTCCGAGCGGAACGGCGGCCATCGCAAAAGGAAGCATCTTATACGAATATGCGATCGTGTCGCTTAAAATGGCCAAGTTTAAGACGAACAGGGACAGAATGGCCGTGCCGACAGACACCCATCCAAATACGTTGTGCTCCTTAAAGATTCTTACCAGTTCCATAATTCCACCTCACCTACTTTAGCTGCTTTGACAGGCCCTTTTTTGATCAGCCGTTCAACCTCTTTTGACGGTCCGGTAATGACGGCTCCATACACGTTCACACCATTCTGTTCCACATAGTCAAGCCGTTTGGAAAGCTTCAGGTCTTTCCTGCCTGAAATGGTTTCAGCCCATTTCTTGTTCTTGATCATGTAGGAAAGCGCCGCTTTAAACTGCTCGTCATCGTTTTCGGCAGGTTGCTGAATTTCAAAAATCCGGTTTGAATCTTTTCCGGGAAATCCGATCGGCTCTGCGTATGGATGCTCTTTTAAATCGCCCTCTGTTTCAATCGCATTCCACAGAACGCGAACATCATAGCCTTTTAATTTTTCATACAGCTCCTTTGTCGGGTATGCTTTTTCAAAGGAAAGGAAAGCTTCGGTTACGGTTCCGTCAGGCAGCTGTTTTAAAATCGACTCGGCTTTGGACACTGATTTTTCTTTGATGCCGTCAGGGTAGACAAAATGACGTTCTTCTTTTGAAAGCTCCTGATTGTATTGATGAATCTGCGGAGACTTCAGCTGATCGAAGAACATTTCCACTTCTTCATTTCCAACTACTTTTGTGACGTTTCCGATTTGCTTCTTTAACGGGAACTGTGTTTCGATTCCAAAGAGTTTTACTTTGTTGACAAGGGCTTCAGTATCGACTTGAATATTCGGGTTTGTGACGGCAACTGTCATTGAAGCGGTTTGCACCAGTTCATTCCCTTTGCTTTCATGCCCGCCCAACCCGTAGTATAGATAGCTGCCGAGTGTGCAGATCGGCAGAATAATAAGCGTAGAAATAACAGCAAGGGTGGAAATCCGCATATATGATTTATTTTTTCCGTATCTTAAAATCGCTTTTTGCTTTTCAGGACTGATCGCCAAATCCCAGTCTTCGTCTTTCATTTCCTGTTCCAGCATGTCCTGGTATTCTTCAAGCTGTTCAAGCTCTTCTTCGACCCGGAGCATTTCCGATTCGGAAAGTTCGCCGTTTTTATATTTTTCCCAACGTTTTTTAAAATCTTCATTCATCGTTAACACCTCTGTTGTAAAGTGCTTTCAGCCGCTGTCTGGCACGAAATAAAACACTTTTAAAATTAGCCTCTGAGATATTCATCAAGCTTGACGCTTCCTTGTAGTTCAATTCTTTTAAATAGTACAGCGTAAGCGCTTCCCGGTAGTTATCGGGGAGCTGGTTCATATATAAGGTTAACACTTCCTTGATTTCGACCTGGTGAGCAGGGCTTTGCACCGCGTTTTGAAACAGGTTTCCGATCATGTCGTCAGAAATCGTCACTTCCTTTTTATGCTTTCTGACATAGTCGATAAACGCATTGCGTGCCACTTGAAAAAGCCATGGCTTCACTTTGCTGTGGTCGTAAGAATGGATGTGTATGTAAGCTCTCATAAAGGTTTCCTGAAGCAAATCCTCTGCTAGATGTTTATCTTTCGTCATGGAGAGCAGGAACCTGTAAACATCATTCATATACATTTGGTAAATTTCGTCGATAGTCACTGCCTTTTCTCCCCTCTATGTTATAAACGCATAAGAAAGGTTTGAAGTTGCACTAAATATGCCCACGGCTCATTTTTCCTCCAATTTCTTACCTTTAAAATCATCTACCCTATATAATAACTGAACACGTTCAAAAAAACTAATCTTCATGGCGATTTTAACGACTGAACGGCCGAAATATAAAGCACAGCAGCAAAATAAGCCTTTAAGCATATCAGATCTTTATTATATGCTAAAAGGCTATTTGATTAGAGGATATCCTTCATTATCAGCTGTTTTTATCGTCTGTCAAAAATATTGGCCGTGACCGCGGCGGCCTTCTGCGGCCAGCGCATCGGCTTTCGTTCGATGGACGGTGCCGAATGGGTGGTTGGGCGGAGCATAGATTGAATAGAGTTTCAGCGGAGTATTGCCTGTATTGGTGAGATTGTGCCATGTTCCGGCAGGGACGACGATAGCGGTGTCATCGTAAACATTTCTTTTAAATTGCAAATGATGTTTGCTCGGCCCCATTTGCACGATTCCCCTGCCTTGTTCAATACGAAGGAACTGGTCAACATGAGGGTGCATTTCCAATCCGATGTCTTCGCCGGGGTTGAGGCTCATCAGGGTAACTTGCAAATGCCTTCCTGTCCATAAAGCGGTCCGAAACGTTTTGTTCTGTTTTGCCGCTTCGTTGATGTTCGCGGCAAACGGCTTTTGTCCATAATCTCTTAATACGATGCGTTCTTCGCTGCCGGGTGTTCGAAAAGCGCCTGCATAGTCTGATTCGTGAAACCAAACCGGGTTATAAGAAAAAGGAATATAATATGGGTATTGATTTGGATGCATTTGTTCTAGGTCCCTTCATTAGCTTTATTGGGATCATCGTATGCAATAGGCATATGAAGTGTCCCGCTGTAAGATGGTTTTTAGTCAAAACACGTTTTTTTAAAAAAGCTTCCGGGAAAATATGATATCAGACTCACAACAGGAGGGAGAGGAGCATGGAATACATCAACATATCCGGTACATCGATCGAATCGTCGCGCATCGGTCTCGGAACATGGGCCATCGGAGGTTTTATGTGGGGCGGAAGCGATGAAAAAGAAGCGATTCAGACGATTCATGCTGCGCTTGATGAAGGAATCAACCTGATTGATACCGCTCCGGCATACGGTTTCGGGCAGTCGGAAGAAATCGTCGGTAAAGCCGTACAGCAATACGGAGAGCGCGACCGAGTCATTCTCGCGACAAAATCAGGACTTGATTGGAAGCAGGAACAGCTGTATCGCGACGGATCGAGGGAGCGGATCATCAAGGAAGTTGACGATTCGCTGAAAAGGCTCAATACGGATTACATCGACCTGTATCAAGTGCATTGGCCCGATCCGCTCGTCCTGATCGAAGAAACGGCGGAAGCGATGAAAGACTTGTATGATGCGGGGAAAATCAGAGCGGTCGGCGTCAGCAATTTTTCCCCGGAGCAGATGGACACATTCAGAGCTGCGGCGCCGCTTCATACCATACAGCCGCCGTACAACATGTTTGAAAGGGAAATCGAGCAAGACATTCTTCCGTATGCGCAAGATCAAGGGCTGACAACGCTATTATACGGAAGCTTGTGCAGGGGGCTCCTGTCAGGAAAAATGAATGAGGACTACACGTTCAAAGGGGACGACCTTCGAAAGCGGGACCCTAAGTTTCAAAAGCCGCGCTTTAAAGAATACCTTGAGGCCGTCAGGAAACTTGATGAGTTTGCAAACGAGCGGTTCGGCAAATCGGTTCTCCATCTGGCAGCAAGATGGGTGCTTGATCAGCCTGGCGCAAGCATTGCTTTATGGGGGGCAAGACGCCCTGATCAAATCCGTCCCGTCAGCGAAATCACCGGCTGGAGTTTAACGGAAAGTGATCAAAAAGCAATTGACGACATATTGGACAATACGATTTCAGAACAGATCGGGCCTGAATTCATGGCGCCGCCGACAAAAGAAAAAGTCTGAAAACCGGGGAGAAAATTCCCCGGTTTTTTTTGTGAAAAATCATTTTTTAGTACCAGGTAATAAAAAAAATTGTTATAATAATAAAGGGAAACCTCATACGACTACATCAATAAAGGAAGTGCCATATGTATAAATTTACTGGTTATGCTGCAAAAGCGATTCTTTCTTTGCGCGGCGGAATTAAAGTATACAATAAAGAAAATCTTCCTAAAGACACAGGTTTCGTTATTGCGTGCACACATGCAGGATGGGTGGATGTCGTCGCACTGGGTGTCGGCATTTTGCCTATGGAAATTCATTACATGGCGAAAAAAGAGCTTTTTGAAAATAAATTAAGCGGTTCTTTTCTTTCAAGCATCAACGCATTTCCCGTCGACAGGGAAAATCCCGGGCCAAGCAGCATCAAAACTCCGATCAAGCTGTTGAAAGAAGGAAAAATCGTCGGCATTTTTCCAAGCGGAACGAGATCATCTGAAGATGTTCCATTGAAAAGAGGGGCTGTCACGATCGCCCAGATGGGAAAAGCGCCGCTTGTGCCCGCCGCATACAGCGGTCCTTCCAACGAAAAAGAGCTTTTCAAGAGAGGCAAAATGAAACTGGTCATCGGCGAACCGCTCAATCAGGAAGATTTCGCTCAATATTCGTCAAAAGAAAAGCTGGTCAAGATGACGGAGGCTTTGAATGACAGTATTAAAGCTTTAGAGAAAAAGCTGGAGCAGCTATAATTCAAACATACGCAAGGAAAAACAGCTTCTCACGCACAGAAGCTGTTTTTTAATTTTTTGGGCAGTATTTTAGAACGATATTTATTGGTGAGGAGCTTATATATGAAATGGTATTTGAAAGCAATAAAAAACTATGCAGGATTTACAGGAAGGGCGAGACGAAAGGAATTTTGGCTGTTTTGCTTTTTCTCATACATGATTTTGGTCCTCTACGGTTTTTTTAAAGCCATTCTGCATCTTCCGGAATATGAAATAGAGACATTTTTAGGGATGGTTTATTTGCTTGCCATTCTTGTGCCGGGCTTGGCTGTCACGATCCGCAGATTGCATGATACGGGTAAAAGCGGCTGCTGGATCTGCATCGGTCTGATCCCTCTCATTGGGCAATTTATTTTGCTGATCATGCTTTGTCAAAACAGTGTAAAAGAGGAAAATCAATACGGGCCGAACCCGAAGGGAGCTATCTAAGCGAAAACCGCCTGTCCCCAGGCGGTTTTTTAGTTGTTTGTGGCAGTTGATTTTTCTAAAAACAAAAGCAGTTCCCGCCAAAATGTTTGAGCTGCAATGGCATCGGCTTCAGTTTTTCCCCCATAGGCTATTTTTCGGCTTTTCCGCCCGGATGTCGGAAAGTATGGAGGCCTGATATTATGGCCGGCATCTTCGAAATATAGATGTTTAACAGAATAGGGAAATCTCTTCTTTTTCAGCCGTTCAACGATTTTCTCGTTCATAGAGGCGGAGGGCCATACCAAATCATCCGTACCTGAAGTTAACAGAATAGGCCCATTAATATGTTCCGCTTTTATAATTGCTGGATGATCCTCTTTCACTTTCCGTAAAGCTTTTTTGTAAAGATCAGTAAAAGCATGAGGCTGTCTTGTAAGCTTATGTGTCACCATATTCCACAGCTGAGAAAGCGAAAACAATGGCAGCGGGGCAAAGGCGAGCGGTGCGCCGTCCAGACTCCAGGAAGATGTCTGCCGAAATTTTTTTAATCCAACGCCTTGAAAGACGACCCCGCCGCCTACATGAGAAACCGCAAAACGGATTTCAGGAAAATGGGAACCTATCAGCAGCGCCAGTTCGCCGCCTTTTGACCTTCCGCATATTCCGATCTGACGATGATGAAGTCCTTCTTGGCGTCCGAGCCAATCGATCGCTTTCCGGAAATATTCAAGCGGGATTTCAACCAGTTTTTTAGGAAGCTGTTTGTATTGAAAATAAGGGATTGCAAATGTTGCATATCCGTAATTTGCTAACATGCCTGCCATTGTTTCATCAAGACCGCCGTCAGATCCCCCTAATACGATGACTGCGGGAGGCCGGTTGACAGCAAGCGGACGAAAAAATGTGCCGGACAACCCATTTTCGCTTACTTCCTGTCTCTCTACTGTTTCAGAAAGCAGCACTCGTTTTATTTCTTTACTCAGGATCGTGCGTTCTTTTTGCTTCACCTCAATCCTGTAAACGGAGGAATTAACCGATTTTTTATGGAACGAGCAGGAGGATTCAACCGCCTGCATTG
Organism: Bacillus sp. PK6-026; assembly: GCF_054161455.1. Lineage (NCBI taxonomy): Bacteria > Bacillati > Bacillota > Bacilli > Caryophanales > Bacillaceae > Bacillus > Bacillus sp. PK6-026. The sequence continues at coordinate 1,053,222 of NZ_CP096418.1, forward strand.
ACCAAAAAAGCCCCATTTGATCTTTAGACTGGTAGGTTCCTTTTATTGGGGCTGCTGCTGCAGGGTCGACTTCTCCCAATCGATTCGCTTGAAAAACAGCATGTGATCTCCACTCTGCGTCAGCTTCATCTTTCACAGTCAAGATGATTTCAATGATGTCAAACGGTCGGAGTCCGCTTATCTTCAGGTTTATTTTTTCATCCCATTTGGAAACTGCAGGTATGTGCAAAACCGGTTGCAGAGTAATCAAGACGGCACTTCCTTTTCAAGTTTTGTATAAAATAAATCGACGCACTCCTCAACATAGTCATCAATACGATCATCGAACGACTCCTTGAATGCGGGCAAATGTTGAAACATAATGTATTGATTCAGCAAACCGAAAAACATTTGGCTTAAAATTTGAAAATTGCCGCCTGAAATTTTTTTTTCGGCATAGAGGTTCGCAAAATAAGTCTCTAAAAAGCGATTGAGACGGCGGGGAATATCCATGATTAATTCGCAAACTTCCTTATCCTGTACTGCATCATTAAAGTAAAGTAAAAAAACAGTACCTTTTTCCAGGTTTTCTTTTAGATATGCTTTCGCAATGAATGAGAGGTCTTGTCGTAAATCGCCGCTCAGTATTCCTTCAAGTTCTCCAATAAAATCTCCCGATGACACATGTTGAATAACACTTTCCCGAAATAAATTCTGTTTATTTCCGAAGTGTCTAAAAAGGGTCAAATGATTGACGCCTGCTTTTTGGGCAATTTCCCTGGTGGATGCGGCTTGATATCCTTTTTCTTTGAAAAGGGCAAGCGCCGCTTCGATTAATCGATCCTTTGTAGATTGTGCTGACATAAGTCCCTCCTGAAATGTAATCACTTGATTACATGATAATTGAATTTTGCTCTGTAATCAAGTGGTTACATATTTTGAACGCAAAAAAAAGAGGATACAAATTCATTGTATCCCCCGGTTTGTTCACAATGTTATTCCGCTTCTTCAAGCAGCGGCGTTTCCGCAGCTTTTTTCACCTCAACGTATGAAACATGGTGGCCGTCGATTTCGTTGATCGTGAATTCAAATCCCTGATCTGTGATCATGTCGCCTTTTTGTACGTCATATTTTTGCGTCAGGAACCATCCGCCGATCGTGTCAATTTCCTCATTGTCGAGCTGAATGCCGAGCAGATCGTTGACTTGGTTGACGAGCACTTTACCGTCGAGAATGTAATGGTTTTCGCCAATCTTGCGGATTTCATTAATTTCATCGATATCGAATTCGTCACGGATTTCGCCGACGATTTCTTCAATGATGTCTTCGACCGTCACGAGTCCGGCCGTTCCGCCGTATTCATCAGAAAGGATCGCCATATGAACGCGTTCTTTCTGCATTTTCAGAAGCAGATCGTGGATCGGAACAGTCTCGATCACATGAATGATCGGATTGATAAACTGTTCAATCGTGTCTTCTTTGGAGCATTCTCCGCTGATGCAGGCCGTTAGTATTTCCTTGACATTGATGACGCCGACGATGTTGTCCTTATCTCCGTCTTCGACGGGATAGCGGGTATAGCCTTCGACCTTCGTGATGTCGATCATCTCGGCGATTTTCATATCATTTGGAAAGCTGACGACTTCTGTTCTCGGGATCATGATTTCCTTGGCAAGACGGTCATCGAATTCAAAAATTTTGTTGACATATTTGAACTCAGATTGATTGATTTCGCCGCTTTTGTAGCTTTCTGACAGAATAATTCGCAGCTCTTCCTCTGAGTGCGCCATTTCATTTTCAGAAACCGCTTCAAGGCCAAACGCTTTCGTCAGCAGCCTTGCCGATCCGTTCAGCGCCCAGATGAATGGGAACATGATGCGGTAGAACCAGATCAACGGTTTTGCAAAAAGGAAGGAAACGGCTTCCGCTTTTTGGATCGCAAGCGTCTTCGGAGCGAGCTCGCCGACAACCACATGCAAAAACGTAATCAAGCTGAAGGCGATCACGACTGAAACGATGTGTGATACAGAGCTCGGAATGTTCCACTTCACAAATAGCGGTTCAAGCAGCCGGGCAACTGTCGGCTCCCCGAGCCAACCGAGACCGAGAGCCGTCAAAGTGATGCCGAGCTGACAGGCCGATAAATATTCGTCTAAATGCGTAATGACTTTTTTCACCGAAACCGCTGTTTTGTTTCCTTCAGCAATCAATTGATCAACCCGCGAGCTTCTGATTCTGATAATCGCAAACTCAGACGCTACGAAAAATGCTGTTAAAGCAATTAATACAGCAACAAAAACCAAATTAACTATTTCCAATTAGGACCTTCACTCTAGCGTGAGAATGAAGGTAACACCTCCTGTTTAGTAAAAGATTAACTAAAGCAGCAGTAAAAAGGACTGGATGACCGTCATTTTTTCAGGAGAAAGCCGGCTTTTCAGAATCTTCCGTTCATCGGGATTCAACCGTTTCAATCTGTTTATGAGCACGGAAATATTGTCATTGACATGATCAATTTCCGTTGTCAGGCTTCCAATTTCATCATCATTCACAGTTGAAGAGGGAAACTGGTTTTCCAGCCTTACTTTAATGTCGGACAGGGCCAATCTCTGCTGCTTGCAGTCCATAATAAACTTCAGCCGTTTGAGAGCGGCTTCATCGTAATAACGGTAGTTTGAACATGATCTGTCAGGCGTTAACAGCCCGAGATTCGTATAATAATCGACAGTCCGTTTTGTTACGCCTGCAGCAGCTGCTAATTCGCCAATGCGATATTTCTCTGCCCCATCTGCATCCCTCCTCAACCATCACGTTATAGTTATAAAACATTTTAATATATTAGAAGCTGTTTATACAAGTTAATTGATCAAAAAAAGGCGTAAAATTGATGCGAAAACCTTTATTTATCTAAATATTCGAGAAAATATTGTTAGATTTAAAGTTTAGACATTTGACTGACTCTTTTTTAATAAAGTAAGATAATAGTATATATTTGGCTTGGAGGTGGTTAGATGGGGCCCTCTGCATAGTCATTTTTACAGAACGCACATCAGCCTTATTAAGGGAATTTGAATTCATCAGGAGGTGACTCCTTGTCCTTTGTGAAGGATAAGGTTAAATGGACGATATTGTTAGTCTGATAATCATCGGGATTCTGATTGCATTAACCGCTTTTTTCGTGGCATCGGAATTTGCGATTGTCAGAGTCAGAAGCTCCCGCATTGATCAGCTGATTGCTGAAGGAAACAAAAAGGCGGTTCGCGCAAAACAAGTGGTGTCGGATTTGGATGAATACCTTTCAGCTTGCCAGCTCGGCATTACGATTACAGCACTCGGACTCGGCTGGATGGGGGAGCCTACGGTTAAAAAGGTGCTGCATCCGGTCTTTGAAAGCTTGCATGTTTCTGGCGCTGTATCGCACGCTCTTTCAGTTGCCATTGCATTTTTAGTGATTACATTCCTGAACGTCGTGGTTGGAGAACTTGCCCCAAAAACCATCGCGATTCAAAAAGCCGAACAGATGACACTGTGGCTGGCGGGACCTCTGCACTTTTTCAATGTTGTGATGTTCCCGTTCATTTGGACGCTGAATGCCTCAGCCAGAGTGCTGACCGGGTTATTCGGTTTGAAGCCTGCTTCGGAAAAGGATGAATCCCATTCGGAGGAAGAGCTGCGAATCCTGTTATCAGAAAGCTACAAAAGCGGAGAAATCAATCCGTCTGAATATAGATACGTTAATAAAATCTTTGAATTCGACAATCGGATCGCCAAAGAAATTATGGTGCCGCGCACTGAAATCGCCTCCGTCCCGGTGGATATGCCGATCGATGAGGCCATTTCGGTCATGCTGCAGGAAAAGTATACGCGCTGGCCTGTCTATAAAGGCGATAAGGATCATGTCATCGGCATGATCAATACGAAACAGCTGTTTACGGATATGCTCATGATGTCAGAGGCTGAGAAAAAGCGATTGTCCCTTGAAGCCTATGTCCGTCCGGTTATTGAAGTCATTGAAACCGTGCCTGTTCAAAAGCTGCTGATCAAAATGCAGCGGGAGCGGATTCACATGGCGATCTTAACGGATGAGTACGGCGGGACATCTGGTCTTGTGACGGCCGAGGATATTCTTGAAGAAATCGTCGGGGAAATCAGGGACGAATTCGATGAAGACGAAAAACCGCTTATCGAAAAAGTCTCCGATCATGAATACATCATGGACGGCAAAGTGAGAATCGATCAGGTCAATGAGCTGTTTGAAGACGATCTCGAGGAAGAGGAAGTCGAAACAGTCGGCGGACTTGTGCTGAAAGAAAACATAGATATCGCGGAAGGCCAGGCGGTGCATATCGGCTCTTACACGATAACGGTTCTCGAAATGGAAGGGCGTCTGATTAAGCACGTCGAAGTTAAGCGGGAACAAACAACAGAACATGTAGAGCTGGCACCGGCAAATCCGGTCGTCGTTAACGAAGTCACCTTGAGCGAAAAATAGCTCAAGGTGATTTTTGATTTTAAGAAAAAAGTCATTTGAACAGGAACTTTTGTTCGTATATAATGGGAACAAACGTTCTGTTTGAGAGGTGATTGATTTGCTGTGGTACGAAATCATTTCGGAGGAAGAGAGGAAAACGTATATTAAGCGGATCGAATTTCATTTGCGGAATTGGAAAAATTACAAAGCCGCCGTGCTCAATTTAGAAAGGAGGATGGAGAAGGAGCAAAAGAACGGGCTCACCGTCAAAGAAAGAAACGCTGAATATCAGATCGACGCGGAAAAAAGGCTCTATCAATTTTTGCTTGATTCGATGGAAACGGCTGTCTCAGAATTGGATGAGCTCGAGCGGAAGTTGGTGGAATGCCGGTATATTCATAATTGGAGCATGGGAAAATGCGCGATGGAAATCGGCTACAGCGAAAAAACGCTGTTTTTAATGAAGAAATCGCTGCTGGACAAGCTGCTTGTCAGCTTGGCGGCGATCACGAATATTTAACGGATGCGAGGGCTTGTCTCAAACAAGCCCTTCTTTTCTGGCCGCTTCAGTTTTTTTTCAGGTTCTTGACGCGATGATGACACGGGAGAGGGCAGCTTTTCTTTTATGATAAAGACAAGCTTTAAACAGCGGGGAGGTTTGACACATGTAATGAAACAAATGCCGGTCATTTTTTGAGACAAACGCTTCAGGAAAGGAGAGGAAGAACATGGATTTTTCTGAAATTGCGCTCGTTCCGCTGATTACGGGATTGGTGCATACGGTAAAGCTTGTCGGCATTCAGAAACGATTTCTCCCCATCTGTGCAATTGTCTTCGGCATCTCGATTTCTCTCTTGTTTACCGCAGGGGACTGGAAGGAAGATATGATGATCGGAACTTGGCTTGGCTTGTCATCAGTTGGATTTTACTCCGGCTCAAAAAACGTCTTGAAACCATTATCAAAGGAGGAGATTGAACATGAAGATTTATTTGGATCCGGGACACGGCGGAAGTGATCCGGGAGCATCGGGAAACGGTTTGCAGGAAAAGGACGTGACGCTTGCGATTGCTCTCAAAATGAATGACATTCTATTAAAAGAGTATGATAACGCAGAGATGAGGCTGAGCAGAACAACAGACAAAACGGTCACGCTTCAGGAGCGCACAGATGATGCCAATTCGTGGGGGGCCGATTTATTTGTCTCCATTCATACAAACGCTTTTGACGGTACGGCGTACGGGTATGAAGATTATATCTACAGCGGCTTGACCGATGAGTCGGTTACTGCTCTTTATCAACGGATCATTCACGGCGAAGTGATCAAGCAGAACGGACTCAGGGACAGGGGAATGAAGAAGGCGAACTTTCATGTTCTTCGGGAAACAGCGATGCACGCCATATTGACGGAGAACGGCTTTATCGATCATCCCGAAGATTCGGCAAAAATGAAAAGCGCCGCCTGGATCGAACAGACGGCGCGGGGACATGCAGCCGGCATCGCACTCTGCCTCGGTCTGACACACAATGAGTTTCCCCTGTATAAAGTGACGATGGACGGGGGACAAATTGGAGCTTACCAAGAAAAAGACGATGTTTTGAACGTTATTTCTGCGAATTGGGACAGCTTTCAAACAGCGGCCATTGAAAAAGGATAAAAAGGGAAGAATCCATTTTGAAGCATTCAAAATGGATTCTTTAATGTGTTTGTATCTTTTTTAGTTGTCCGTGGTGTTCCTTTCTGAACAATGCCATTCAAATCAGGGCACAGCTTTTGCGACGGCGGGCGCAAGAAAAATGACAACCGGAAGTACATGTGCAAGCGCCTGTTCATAGCCGAACGAGCATCATTGTTTCATCATCTTTACAAAATCAGCATGCTGCCGGCCCAGAACCCCCCGAGTGAGCATGCCATTGTAAGCAGCATGTAAACCGCTGAATCCTTTACACGTTTTGCAGCCAAAAGCTGAACCGCTTCGACGCTGAATGTGGAAAATGTTGTGAAGCCTCCGAAAAATCCAGTTCCGACCAAGATAGAGACCGTTTGATTGTCAATGCCGAGGCTGACGAATATGCCGAGGGCGAATGAGCCGACAATATTGACCACCATCACGCTGACAGGAATGCGCGGGCGCGGAAACATCGCCATGAGCATATTGCCGAGCCAAAATCTTAAAACGGAGCCGAATCCTCCGGCGATCATAAATCCAACTGCCATCATGATTGATACCGCTCCTTTTCTTTCCCTGACGCTCCGCTCATCCTTTTGCCGATCATGATGCCCAAAAATGCGGAGCACACCCCGCAGGCAAGCGACACGATCAAGTACAGAACCCCGATGTGCGGAGCGGCCGATTGCAGCAAAAATACGGTCTCTTTAGAAAAAGCGGACATTGTCGTATATCCTCCGCAAAACCCCGTTCCTAAACATAACTGGACGAGCGGCTTTTTTGCCCGAGCCGCAAAAAAACCTGTCAAAAGGCCGAGGAGAAGGCTTCCAGACGCATTTTCAATAAAAGTCGGCCAAGGAAAACCGGCGGTGCCGCCATGCAGATTGACGAAGTAGCGCAGCAGCGAGCCGAGGGCTCCTCCGATAAAAACGGCAACAGATGATTTCATACTCTTCCTTCTTTCTCAAAAATAATCCGGGTAGTCGGTAATGATCCCGTCGATTTTCCAGCTTTTCAGGCGGCGTCCCGTTTTCTTCCCGTTGACCGTCCAGGCCAGCGCCTTCAAATCACAGCTGTGAATCGATTTGATCAGAAAAGGGCTGACCATCGTAGCTTTCAGGCTGACGTACCGGGCAAACTCCGCGATTTGCCGCAGCCGGGCGCGCGGCAGCATTCCGAATCGCGGCCTGATCAAAACGGCGGTCGGAATCGAAGGATACATGTGATGAAGCGCCCTCATGGCGCCTGCGTCAAACGACTGGACAATCGTGTTCATCGAATGGCCGAACCGGCTGATCAGTTGTCCGGCCGCTTTTTCGATTCCGGGCTGGGTTTTGGACGACTTGATTTCGATGAGAAGGCCCGTCTTGTTGTGATATTTCCCTAGAACAGCTTCAAGTGAAGGGATTTTTTCGTCCTGAAATTCCGGGCTGAACCAGCTTCCCGCATCAAGCTTTTCGAGCTCATTCATCGTATACTCGCGAACGAACCCGGTACCGTTTGTCGTTCTGTCAACTTTGTCATCGTGGATGACGGCAAGTCTGCCGTCTTTTGTCAGCTGTACATCGAGTTCGATAAAATCAGCCCCGAGCTCCACCGCTTTTTCAAAAGCGGCAAACGTATTTTCAGGGGCGTAAGCCGAGGCTCCGCGATGTGCGATAATATGCAAGCATGTCAGCTCCTCTTGATAAAATCTTTCCATCACAAGGATACCCGATTTTGACGATGCAAGTAAATCATTTGACTGAAGCGGACAAAGGGCAGGGAGAAGAGACAAGCGACAAATTTCGGCAAAATGGTACAAAAGGATCATTTACTAAAGATTCTGATATTTTATAATGGACAAAAGGAGGCGAGATGATGGGTAAAGGGAGAATTAAAGTGGAAGAACGGATTAAGATCGAAACCGATGCTGAAATGTTTAAAGCGACTCTCCTTGATCAAACACAGTCTCAGAAGAAGAAATAGCGGTGTTGGCCCGAATCACGTTGTCTCTGGAACAATAAAATATGATGATCATCAGGCTGCCGAAGTGTTCGGCAGCCTTTTATGTGTGTCGACGGTTATTTTTGGTGCACAATAAAATGAGAAATTTTTTTCTCGTTTTAGTATAATTAAAGCTTGATGAGTGAAATAAGGGAGAGAAAGCAATGTTCGAAAAGTATATGACAATGGATTTCGCTGTCGATATCGGAATCAGCATCGGTATCCTTCTTTTATTTTTCGCGTTTCGAAAAATATTTACGAAGTACTTGTTCAACTTAATACTGAAATTGACGAATAAGACGAAAACAGACTTTTTTAATCAGGTGGCGCTGGCGTTTGAAAAGCCGGCCCGGTGGTTTTTTGCGATACTCGGTATTTATCTGGCCATCATTTATTCCCCGTTTTTTGATGGGCATATGGCGATCGTTCATAAACTGTACAGAGTGTCCGTGATTTTGGTTATTGTAAGCGGCCTATACAACTTAACGGCGGCTTCGTCGGTTTTATTCGATAAAATCAACAAGCGGCTTGAGCTTGATATGGATGATATTCTTGCGCCGTTTTTGTCCAAGATTCTCCGCTTTATTATTGTAGCGCTCGGAATCAGCGTCATCGCCGGAGAGTTCAATTATGATGTCAACGGATTTGTTGCCGGACTCGGGCTCGGCGGCTTCGCTTTTGCTCTTGCGGCAAAAGACACTGTCGGCAACTTTTTCGGCGGAATTGTCATTATTATGGAGAAGCCCTTTACAATCGGCGATTGGATTGAAACAAATATCGTCACCGGATCTGTTGAAGATATATCGTTCAGAAGCACGAAAGTCCGCACGGCCGGAGAAGCTCTCGTGACCGTCCCCAACTCGGTGCTGGCTAACGAAGCGATCATGAACTGGACGAAAATGCGAAAGCGTCAGGTCACCTTTACGCTCGAAATCGATCCATCCACCCCGCGCGAGAAAGTCGAACGATGTGTGGAGCGTTTCAAAGAAATGCTCAAGTCGCACGAAGGGGTCAACCCGGATGTCATTATGGTCAATTTCGACGTCCTGAAGGATACGCATTTAAGCATCTTCTTCAACTACTATACCAATACGACGGTCTGGGCCGAAAACTTGGACGTCAGACAGGATGTCAACTACCGAATTCTTGATATTATGAAAGAGGAGCAGGTTGATTTTGTTTCTCCGGGTCACAGCCTCTTTGAGTTGAAGAAAATGAAAGATCAGCAAGGAGAAGCTTAGGTAACGCTTTTGGAAGGGAGACAAGCCAAATGGAGGAAAAAGCCCTGAGATTTGTGGAGATGATCGAAAATGCCGAGCGCATTACCGTTTTGACAGGCGCCGGTATGAGCACGGAATCAGGTATTCCCGATTTTCGTTCAGCCGGCGGCATATGGACGGAAGATCTGTCGAGAATGGAAGCGATGAGTCGTGATTATTATGAACGATATCCAAAATTGTTTTGGCCGAAGTTTAAAGAGCTTTTTCAAATGAAAATGACCGGAACTTATCAGCCGAATGACGGGCACCTTTATTTAGCCGATCTCGAGAAAAGCGGTAAGGATGTCAAGGTGTTCACGCAAAATATCGACGGACTGCATCTTAAAGCGGGAAGCCGCCATGTATATGAACTGCACGGTTCGATCCAAACTGCCACATGCCCAAAATGCGGGGCACGCTATGGTCTTGACCACATTCTTCAAGAAGAAGTGCCAAGATGCCATCGCGTCAATGGCAAGGGGAGAGAATGCGGATTCATATTAAAAACGGATGTCGTGCTGTTCGGCGATGCCGTTCAGCATTTTGACACGCTTTTTGAAGTCCTCAACGAATCCGACCTGCTTTTGGTGATCGGCACTTCACTCGAAGTGGCGCCTGTCAGGTTTGTTCCTGAAGAAGCGCACTTGATCCCAGGCTTGAAGAAAGCGATGATCAATCTCGATAAGACACCTTACGATCATTTATTTGATATTGTCATCCATCAAAAAATCGCCGAGTTTGTTCGGAAGCTTAACTGTTAAAAAGGCGCTCCAGACCGGAGCGCCTTTTTCTGAGCTTCATCACAATTTTTTATAATAAAAAACGGATGTATCGAAGCTGCCGTCTGCAGATTCCGCGTATGCGGGAATGCGGCCGGCTTCGGCAAAGCCGAGCGAAGCGTAAAGAAGGTTGGACGGGTCTTTTTCCCTTGTATCTAGCACGAGAAGAGATCTGCCTTCCTGTTTCGCCCTGTCGATCGCTTTTTCCATTAATGATCTGGCGACGCCCTGCCGCCTGAAGGCGGGATCTGTCATTAACTTGCAGATTTCCGCTCTGTGGCGGCCGTTTTGTTTTGTGCATAAGTGCAATTGAACACTTCCTGCGATCCGGCCGTTTTGTTTGGCAATCCATAACACCGAATCCGGTGTGACGGCTGTTTTCCAATAAGCCTCCGCCAGCTGCTCATCAAGCGGGGGCAGAAAGCCGATCGATGCCCCGTCATCGACGACCCGGATGAGAAGCTCGGCCAATTGATTGGTATATTCGGCAGTCGAATGCAGCTCTTCAATTTTCATTTATTCACCCCATGATATAAAGATAACTGCATCATAATCAGAAAACGGTTTGTTTGGCAACAAGTGTGTCAGATAATCACACTTGCGGGAGGAAATAAAAAAAATCCCCTTCAGCAGGGGATCAGGTATGGGGTGTTATTCATGAACGGGTGTCATCGATTCATCAAGCGTTGCAAATGAATACCCCATGTTTTTTAAATTTGTCAGCAATAACGGCAACGATTGAACCGTTGAAGGAATATCGTGCATCAGGATCACGATCGGCTGTTTTGTCTGCCGCTTTTCCAGCGTATTCAGCTGGTTCATGACTTCCGGAACGAATTTTTGGCTTCTGTATTTCCAGTCCATGCTGTCAATATTCCAGTCCCAATAAACAAATCCGTTCTTTTTCAGCACTTTTTTCTGCGCTTCGGTCAGCGAAGGTTTGCTCCCGTAAGGCGTTCTGATTAAATGGGTTTCAACCCCGGTGATAGACTTCAGCGTTTTTTGAGCCTGCTTCATTTCCAGCTGAGGAGAATTGGCGCCTTTATAAAATTGCTTTTGGTCATGGGTCACTCCGTGAAGTCCAAGTGCATGGCCCTGCTGCTTCATATTGAGAACGGCTTTTTTGTGAAGCTTCATGTTCGGTTCGAGCATGAAGAACGTCGCTTTAGCGTCATGTTCGGATAAAATTTGCAGCAGCCTTTGGCTTACGGCTGAAGGCCCATCGTCAAACGTCAAATAAACCGTTTTTTCCTTCAATTTTTCTTGCTTTTTTTCGGCGGCAGCTTTTTGCTTCTCTTTTTCCTGCTTGCGCTTTTCGATCTGCTGTTTTGTGCTCAAGTGATCGAGAAGTTCGCCTTGCGTTGCTTTTTTGAGCGGAACGCTGTCTCCTTCATGCCTCATTTGGCTGTTTTCCGACACCGTAAGCTCTTTTTTCTCAGCGGCGGCAGAGGACTGTGAAAGGTCCCACACGTACAGGAGAATCAGACACAAAACAAAAAAGCACGCTGCTTTCGTCAACAGATAAGCTACAGATGGGGCAGTTTTTTTTGATACTTGGCGCATGTCACTCTCTCCGTATCATTTTTCTCGTTCCAATGCCATTATAGAATGCTAGTCTCATAAAATAATGGATCACAATGTTTAAGTATACAGGATTGGAAAGAAGATGAATACAGGATGAAGGGAAAAATATATCAAATTTTAATAGAAAATGCTGAACGATGGGGAATGCTGTTTTTTTGATCATGAAGGCGGAGAAAAGTTTTTGGAAATATTGCACTATTTTGAAGGGCAGGGTCGTGTTAGAATGGAATGGAGAAAATTCAGAAGTCAACAAAAAACAAGGGGATGGAGAAATGAAAGTTCTTTTTAACGGCCGGCTGATGGAACGGAGCGAGTGTGCGGTTGATATTGAAGACAGAGGCTACCAATTTGGAGACGGCGTCTATGAAGTCATCCGCATTTACAATGGAATCTTGTTCACGCTTGATGAACACATTGCCCGCTTATATAAAAGCGCAGCCGAAATCGGAATCGACTTGTCTTTTTCAGAAGCCGAGCTGAAAAGCCAGCTGAAAGAGCTCGTCGACATCAATCAAATGCGGGACGGCGGGCTGTATCTTCAAGTGACAAGGGGAAAAGCCCCGAGAAAGCACCAATACGGAGCAGGGCTTACGCCTCAGGTGACGGCTTATACATTTCCTATTCAAAAGCCTGAAAAAGAACAGCAAAACGGCGTTTCAGCTATTACTGCGGACGACATGCGCTGGCTGAGATGCGACATTAAGAGTTTAAATCTGTTGTACAATGTAATGATCAAGCAAAAAGCGTATGAAGCTTCTTCATTCGAAGCGATCTTAATTCGCGACGGGTTGGTGACGGAAGGGACGTCCTCAAATGTTTACGTCGTCAAGCAAAACGTTATCTACACCCATCCTGTGACAACGCTCATCTTAAACGGCATCACGCGGATGAAAGTGCTTCAGCTGTGTGAGCAACACGGCTTGAACTATGAAGAAAAAGCGGTGACAAAGGATGAATTGCTGAATGCAGATGAGGTGTTCATCACGTCAACGACAGCCGAAGTCATTCCGGTCACATCGATTGATGGGCAAACTATCGGCTCCGGAGCGCCCGGACCGCTCACCAAAAATGTGCAGACCGCATTGCAAAACAGCATTTTGTCAGAGACAGCCAAACCGGTTTAACAAAGAAAAACGCCGCTTCCATGGGGAAACGGCGTTTTTTTACTTGCGGAAACCGAACAAAATTGAAAAGAGCGGCGATAAATATAGGAAAAACACAAACGGCAAATATTCAATAACGGGAACGCCGAGCGCGCTGGACATGAACGCGCCGCTGACTCCCCAAGGAATCATCGGATTGATTAATGTCCCTCCGTCTTCAAGCGATCTCGACAAATGTTTCCGGTCGATTCCGAGCTTGTCATACAGCTTTTTAAAGGACTGTCCGGGAATCAAGATCGATAAATACTGTTCGCCTGTCGCCAGGTTCATGCCGATGCTTGATGAAACGGTTGAGAACACAAGCCGGCCTTTCGTATGAATGCCCTTGATCACACCTTCAAGCAGGCTTGTAATCAGGCCGATCTTTTCCATGAGACCGCCGAGCGCGAATGCGATGATAATCAGGGAAACAGAGCCCATCATCGATTGAAGGCCGCCGCGGTTTAAAATTTTCTCAACGGCTTCAGTGTCGGCTGAGAAAACAGGACCATTCTGCATCGCTGACAAAAACGATGAAATGCTGGCGTCAGGCTGTATCAACGCGGCAAGAATTCCGGCGGAAACGATCCCCGCTGCAAGCGACGGAATGACGGGCGTTCGTCTGACAGCAAGTACAATCACAAGAAGAGGCGACAGAAGCGCCCAGACGCTGATGTTGACTGTACTTTCTATTCCGTTTATGATCGCTTGAATGTTTTCGGTAGAAGCCGGTGCCGCCGTTAAAGAACGGCCCATGAAAAAGAAAAGCAAAATCGTGATCAAAAGAGCGGGGATCGTCGTTCCCGCCATATGTCTAATATGCTTGAAAATGGGAAGCTCTCCGACTCCTGCGGCAAAATTGGTCGTGTCAGACATCGGAGACATTTTGTCGCCGAAACAGGCGCCGCAAATCACAGCTCCCGCCGCCCATGTCAGTGGAACGCCGGCCGCTGCGGCCACGCCGATGAGGGCGACGCCGATCGTGCTGACCGTCGTAAAGCTGGAGCCGACCAATGAACTGATCACAAGACAGCTGAAAAGTGCGGTGAGCAGCAGGTGCTGCGGTTCAATGAGATTCAACGCGTAAACCGTTACCGTCGGAATCGCGCCGCTGTACTCCCAGACTCCGATTAAGATGCCGATTAAACAAAGGACGATAATCGGCTGAACGCCATTCCGGATGCCTGAGACAATGCCGCTTTCAAGGTCTTTCCAGGAATGGCCTTTCACCGCGCCGACCGCAGCTAAAAAACCAACGCAAATCAACAGCGGTATGTGCGCTTCTGCTTTAAATATGAATAAGCTGGTGAAAATAATGAACAATATGGCTAAAAACAATAGAGCCGATATGGAAAACGATAGACGTTTTTCGTTTGACAAGTCACACACCTCATTAGAAGAAATATCTCTCTTTAATACTTTGATGCTTTTGTGCATAAACGTATTATAACAGAAAAATAGATTATATACTTAAATTAAAATATTTCAAACATTTTTCAAAGGTTCGCCCATTCTCTTTTGAAAGCGCTGACTTTTTTAAGATATAATAGATTGGAGATAGGCATGTACTTGATACACGTTTCACTGATCCTTTAGCCAAAATAGGGGGAAATGCGAATGTCTTACACTGTTCAGAAAAGCCGGTTTTTAGATGAGGAAGCGATCTGGTTGGAAAATGATGATTTAGAGGCTGTACTTGTGCCCGGGTGGGGAAGCAATTTAATTTCACTGAAGTGGAAGCCGAGCGGTTTGAAATTGTTGAAAACGCCTGAAACAAAGGAAGAATATAACGCGAATCCGTTTTTATTTGGAATTCCTGTTCTTTTTCCTCCCAACCGGATCGATCACGGAAGATTTACATATACGGGAAGAACGTACGAGCTGCCGATCAATGAAAAGCCGCTCGAAAACCACCTGCACGGATTTCTTTACGATAAAAAATGGACGGTCGAAAAAGTGGAGGCAACAGAAGAGAGGATCATCGTGCAGACGAAGCTGGACTCTGATGATCATCCCGATATTAAAGCGATCTTTCCGCACTCGTTTTCCATCACCATCACTTACACGTTAGAAGGACAGCATCTGAAAATCGATGCATCGGCTGTCAATCGCGGTCAAGACCCGATGCCGATCGGATTGGGGTACCACACATCTTTCCGCTATCCTTTAAACGAAGCAGGAGATAAAGAAAGGTGTCTGTTTACTCTTCCTGCCTCAAAGCGATGGACGCTGACAGACCGCATGCTGCCGACAGGCGAGTATCGGGTGACAGAGGAGTTCAAAGCGGGAAAAATGGCAGCGGGAGAAAGGCTTGACGATATATTGGCAGCTGAACAAGACCAGGAAGGAAACAGCGCGGCCGTCATTGCGGACAGCCTCGCCGGCATTCGCGTCTGCTACCAATGCGACGGTCATTTTAAGCACTGGGTTGTGTTTAACGGTACATCTGATCAGGATGACCTGCTTTGTATAGAGCCATATACTTGGATGACGAATGCACCGAACCTCAACCTTCCGAAGGATGTGACCGGATTTCGGGATTTGGGGCCGCAGGAAGAGCTGACGATGCGAAGCAAAATTGAGGTGGGCGGAATATAATCGATATTCCGCCTTTTACCATGAGCTTTTATCAAGGGTAAATGCTGTATGGGACGCTTGTTTGCCCTCTCTCCAATCCAATTGAACCGTGATCTTGCGGCCAGCGAATTCGGCTTCTTCAAGCTCTTCCAAAAAAGAAACGGATTGTTCTTTTGACCCTCCGCCGGGGAATTCGCCTCCCGCGTAATCTTTCATCGGCGTCTCGACTTGGGAGTTCAAAACGATTTCATCACCAAACTTTACGACCAACTTTTCCAAATATATATCGTCCAGCTCCCCGCGGTCGCCTGTCCAATAGAGGTCTCCGCCAAATAGCGTGCGGCCTTCTATCTTTTTGATCACGGCCTCCCAATTTCCATCGGCGCTTTGTCCGTTCCATTTCGGGTATTCCGTCATATAGAAACCGATCAGTCTGCCGCCGAAATAAACGGTGCAAAAGGCCGTGAAAAGGGAAGCAATGAAAAGAAGCGGCCGCTTGTATTCCTGTTTCATATTATCCACCGCCTAAAAAGTTCTGCTTTATGATCATAAAGCAGAACAATCGGGAAAAAAAGTCATTCTCTTAAATTTTAAGGGAACGGGTGCGGGTGCAGGTTCAGCTGTTCTGGTGTTAACGGCTCTTCTGCAAAGCCGAGCTCCTTCGGCACCGTGAAAATTCTCTCAAGTCCTTCCAGGCGGATGAAGCGCTGTCCGAATGTCATCGGAATCAGGCCCGGGATAAGCACTTTCACACAGTAAAGTCCGTTCCGTTTGATAACAGGGGAAGTCTGGTCAACGACAATCACTTCAAGATTGAGACTCCGGAAAGCTTCAAGCAGGTCGCAGAGATCTTCGGTTAAATCAAGGTGTTTCTTTCTTTTTTTAAAGGCATCGTCGAATGTTTGTAGAGGCCGGCTTTGATTCAGCAAAAACCGGAGTCGCTCTTCAGCTTCAGGCAGTCCGTACATGAAGCTGTGATCCTCCATTTCCTGCACTAAAGCAGGATTGCGGAGCATCTGGTGATATTTGCTCCTTTCAGATTCAAATTTGCGGTCGTGCTTCAACATCATGCCTGCCAGCTCATGAAGGGCGCTTTTCACCGCTTTTACGGGATCGGGGTGGGCCCCTGCGGAACAAATCAGATTTAATCCTTCCCGTTTTCTGTTTTTGGCGATCGCCCAAACGCTTGGAATGCCGTATTCCATCGTTGAATTAAAGACATGCAGATCATATCCCGCCACACTTCGCACCCTCTCTGTCATGAGGCGTAATTCCGGATCTTCTGAAGAGCCGAGATCCAGCTGCCGAAGTGGGAGCCTGGCGTACCAGGCAAGCAAAAATGAATCGCGCTCAGCGGCTTCTAGTATGGCATGGAAAATCGCTTCCTCCAAACTCCCTCCAAGTGCACAGCCGTTCGATGTTTCATAGACGAAGCTGTCTTCGCGCCCCAGGCTGTAATAGGCGAGCGATTCAGGAATGAGAATCGGCCGTTTCTGCAAAAATGAATAGCCCCATACCCAGCGGAGAGGGCGGGCCGGGTGAAATGGCTGAAAAGGAAAATCGGGATGCATGTATTGTTCCGCTTGATGGAGCCCGACTTTTGCCGGGTTGAGCGCACGATCCTTTACATTTTCGTAGGTGTCATGTACGACCGTCCGTTTGCCGCGCGGTTCAATTCCGGAATAGCGTTCCAAACCCTCTAAAATGGCGGTCAATTCGCTGTCTTCATACGAATGGCTCCGCCCTCCGACACCTTCATTTCCCGTCCATAAAGGCATATTGACGATCATATCGGCGAACGGCAGAATCGCGTCATAAATTTTGGCGTTGAATATCCCCGTTCTATGATCCAGATAGTCTTTGGCGAGCGTTTGTTTTAAATCGTCCGTGTTTCGCACGCGAAAGCTGTCCGGGTTCGTTTTCAAACTGGGCCGAAGCGATATCCGTGCGGATTCCGCTCCGTCTTCAGGCAGACTGCCGCATATAGGGCATGTCGGTTCCGGGATGAAAGCGTGGAGCGAACTTTCTAACGTTTTCAAATTGACGATGTAAAGGTTTTTTTTCAACCGGCCGCACCCGCCGTTCATGATGTTGTCGACTTCTGTGCAGATCAGGCTGACCATTTGGCGGCAGCCGGTCTTTGAAATCCACGGATCGCGGCTTATGCCATTGCTTTTTTGTTCCAGTTCAAGGGTCTCTCTGCTGTCGGGGCCGGAGATATACCGCCTCATATCGGCGCATTTGGAACATCCTGACGCTGACGGAATAACGAGCGGTCCGATGACCCCTTCGCCAAAAGATGCAAACCCGCGAAGCCACGGAATCTCTGCTGCCCTTAGCACCTTTTCCGCCTCGCGGTATAATAAAGGCCGCCAAGCATCGTGCAGCACAAGAGCGAACGCAGTCTCCTCCGGTATGCTGTTCTCAAAATCAGACCTTCGGATAATGTTATATTCAGCAGATAATTGTTGTGATGCGTCTTCTGCCATCAATCCTTCGCCAATGACCAAAATGCAGCGGTTCATCAAGATTCCTCCTTTCGCAACTGCACGCAGTAAATGCCTGCCAGTTTTTCTTTGAAAAATGGTTCAGCAGGCAGCTCATAGACATAAAGCTGCAAGTCGCAGTTGTTTTTCAAGGCGGAAAGCAGTGTTTGCTGCAAATCAGCGGAAACGGGGGTAGCAAGCTTCAGGTCACTAGACTCCAGCAAAACATCCGCGCCTTTCACAGGGTCTTTGTCTGTCAGCGCCCGTTCGAGCGCTTTTCTGAGAGCGAATGTGATGTTGAGTCCAGAACTTCCGTACCAGCGGCCGCGAATTCCCGCCCATGCGACAGGGAAGCCTTGTATGTTTTTTCCTAAACCGATTTCCGGTTTGCCGTACAAGACTGTCAGCGCTTTTAAATAAAATGCGGTATGCCGGTCTTCCATTCCGCCTAGCTGAACGAGGGAAATCGTTTCTTTTCCGCTTTTGATCCGTTCTCGCAACCGGTGTTCCAAGCATTTCTCCAATCCCCTTAATACGCCTTCAGCCAGCGTTTCCCCGGCGGCGATCGCGAACAACTCCCCGTTACTCGGATAAGAACGGTTCAACCTTGATGCATACATTTCAATACCCGTCAGCCCGGCTTCCCGCCGCGCCTCTTGATGGGTCAAACCGACCGACACCGTCTTGGGCAAAAGCTCCGCAGGTCCGGAAGAGAGCGGGTCTGCTGTCTGAACAAAGCATTGTGCTAAAGGAAGCTGCCGCAAATGTTTCTCTTCCCACAGATGAAAAATGCCCGTTACAGGTGAGGTCAGTTCACTGAAACATTGAAATAACCTGCTTTCTGCTTCTCTTCCGGGGCGCTCCGAAAGTTTCGCTTCAAGGTCGCAGATGAGTTTAGGCGAATCCTTGCCGCAAGCGAAGTCCGGATGCGGAAGAAACATATGCCAGCCGCCTTCGAGCGTTGCCAAATCAATCAGATACACTTGATTCTTCTTAGATGATGGTGCAATCTCAGCAGTTGCTTTCATCAATTCGAACACAATAACGTTTGCCAGCATGTCTTTTCCTGCCGAAGGAAAAGTTCGAAGCGTCCGTTCTTCATGGAGCGCAGACCGATGGAGGCGCCTCCAGGCATCCTTCAGGCAGCCGTCTCCTTGTTGATGAAAGACTGGGCCTGCCAGTCCGACTTGTTTCAGGCAGATCCCGGGCATGAAGCCTTTGTTCTCTTCGAGGCAAAACGTTTGAAGATCGCGGAGCTCATCTGTGAAGCCGCGGTCAGAGACATACAGAACCCAATCGGCAGATCGCACCGCTTCCCGCCAGTGTTGCGTTTCGGCGCAGCCAATCTCCAGTCCGCTTTCGGTTTGCCCTGATATTTCTGCCAGTTCGTCTAAAGCGTGCCCGGATGCATCCGTCACGATCGCACGGATTCTTGAAAAACCGGAATCGATCAGCGACCGGACCAATTTTGTGAGAAAGGAGCCGGCCCCTATAGCCAATATTTTGGTTTGACGCGACAGCTGAAAGCGGTAAGCGCCGGAATCGGCAAAGCTCTCAATAAATTCGATTTGGGCTTCAAACGTTTGAAGCACTGAGCTT
This sequence comes from Bacillus sp. PK6-026, assembly GCF_054161455.1. Classification (NCBI taxonomy): domain Bacteria; kingdom Bacillati; phylum Bacillota; class Bacilli; order Caryophanales; family Bacillaceae; genus Bacillus; species Bacillus sp. PK6-026. The sequence goes on from NZ_CP096418.1 coordinate 1,072,752, forward strand.
TCCAGTTTGTGCGGGTGATCCCGGCTTACGTCGCGAACGAACCCGTTTTTATAAAGCATTTCTCCGATTTCATATACTCTCTTTCGGTACGGAGCCTGCAGCCCTTTTGTCAAGTCTTCAAGCGAATGTTCCCCGTTGAACATCGGCAGAAGTTTTTCGATCCATTGAGCAATCGAAGATCCTTTTATGCGAAACGACCCGGAATTATTTCTAAAATATGCGCCGCCGTTCGGATCAGGAAGAAACCATGTATCCTGGTTTACTTTTAGGCGAGCGGAAGCAGTCAGGTGTGTCATGCTCTTCCTCCTTCTATGTTTTAAAAACAAGACATACCATTATATGTAATTTTGTTTGTCCTTTATGCAATAGAAGACCCCTGCGGCAAAAGAGGCAGGGGAAGTCTTCTTTTTTATAAAAAAACTACATGCCTCCGCGCCAACAGCTCCAACAGCAATGGCCCGCGCAGCTCCAACAACTGTGGCCCATGCAGCTCCAACAGCTGTGGCCCATACAGCTCCAGCAGCTGTGACCCGCACAGCTCCAACAGCTGTGACCCGCGCAGCTCCAACAGCTGTGACCCATGCAGCTCCAACAGCTGGCACAGCTTCCGCAGCTCCAGCAGCTTGCGCAGTGTTTAACATTGGCGTGATGACGGTCCGCATCCCAATGCGTCATATCTTCTGCCTGGAATTGATCCATCTCCAACGACTGCAGTTCATCATGGAATGGTTGCATTTTAATATCCCCCTCATCGATAAAATTTTTTGACCAAAACAATAAAAGAAGAATGAAACATAAGCAAAGTCAGATTAAGTCAAATACCCCGGGTACTCACAAGATCAAATTATGAGGTCTGTTAGGTGGTTGTTACTAATTTGAACGCCTATTTTTCCTGTTATTGGATTTCGCTGGAGAGGGGCATTTATTTTGCGGCAGTTTATTGATATAAAGATCGTTGGGACTGTAGAGAGGGGGGACAATAAGTAAAACCAAGAATGCGGGGCAAGGCGGAGAAAGAAATCAATTGTAAGTCATGTGGAGTGAAAGTCAAATTTCAAGGGAAACGTCTAAAGTGAAGAAAGTCTAGAGGATAAAGGTAACCATTCGGCTTAGCAGGAAAAAATCAATTGGCGTTGTATATAGCAGTAGAGGATCATTCGCGGGAACAGTGCCCTTGCAGTTTTATACTGATGCAAATGCTTATGTATGACTGCAAAAACAGGTCTTTCTACAAGTATGTTTTCATAGAGAAGGAGAGATTGCATTGATTCAATAATAAATGCGGTCCTAGTATTAGGAGTCTTCCTATCCATTGTGTGGGGCATGATCTATATTATGAACAGGAGAAGATCGTAACATGATGAGAGGCCGGACATTTGACCGGCCTCTTTTAAAATCGTTATTTTACAATTAGCACAGGGATCTCCGATTTTGTCGATATCTTGTCACTGACACTGCCAAACAGGAGCTTTTTCAGGCGGTTTTGGTCGCGCGTACCCGTGATGACAAGGTCAGCGCCGATATTTTCCGCATGTTGTAGAACTGCGTTGGCCGGGTCGCCTTCCAACACCTCTATTTCCGCGTCGTACTGGTTTTCGCTTAATATGATTTTCGCTGCCGCAATCGCTTCTTCCGCGCTGTCCTCATAGATCATGGGTTCACCGGCCAAGTCTGAATCGTGGGGGACCCGGGGCGCGGCCGGGAAGCCGCTGTAAAGGTATGGCGCGCCGGCAGCGGGTCTTTCAGTCGCAGCCTCTGTTCTCACTTGCCTCGGTTCATGGACATGGGCGACGGTCAATTGCGAGCCGAGCCTTTTCGAGAGGTCGATCGCTTTTTTCAGCGCTTTTTTGCTTTCCTCTTTTCCGTCAAACGCGACAATGATCCGGTCAGCTTTAAACAAATTGATCATTCCTTTCAGAATGGATTTACTTTTATATTACCCGTTTTCCCAACAAATCTAACGAAATATGAGAATATGAATCAAAAGCCCGCCATTCGCCAAAAAAACAAATTGACAAATAAAGGGCCGTACTATAAGATGGAAAATATTAATAAGATTGGAGGGTATCGTCATGTTTAGAAATATCAAAGCATCAGTTCAACAACAAAAGCACCTTAACGTGACATTTTTATACCTTCCTTACGATCAGGGCTCTGTTTCACTTTAACAATTTTCAAAAGGAAGGCGCATGTCGCGTGAACAAGCGTACATGCGCCTTTTTATATGAAAAAAGGCATGCTGGTACACAGTGTGCCTTTTTTTCTGAGAAAAAACATTCTGTTCCCGATGCGGAGCAGCATGTTTTTCTAATAAATAAACCGCACATAAGGAGGAATTTTTTATGCCGAGTATCAGAAAAAACGAAATCAAAGATTGTAAGGAAAAACTTGAAGGCGGCTAAAAAAGGAGAGGATATTAGATGTTTTCTGTTTTATGGAAGCTGGGCTGGTTTTTTAAAGCCTCTTGGCGGCGCTACACGATAGCAGTCGTCCTATTGATTATTGTAAACGTATTGGAAATGTTTCCGCCGAAGCTGCTTGGCAACGCGATTGACGACATGCAGGCAGGCACTTTTTCAAAGGCCGGCATGCTCGGCTATATCGGTTTATTTCTCGCGCTTGGCGCAGTTGTTTATATCTTGTCCTATTATTGGATGTATCAGCTGTTTGGGGGAGCGAACCTGGTCGAAAAAATCCTCAGATCCAAGCTGATGGGCCATTTGCTGAAAATGACCCCGTCTTTTTACGAGAAAAACCGTACAGGGGATTTGATGGCGAGGGCGACAAATGATTTAAAAGCGATTTCCATGACGGCGGGCTTCGGCATTTTGACCTTGGTCGATTCGACGATGTATATGCTGACGATTCTTTTGACGATGGGTTTTTTGATCAGCTGGAAGCTGACGCTTGCTTCGATCATTCCCCTTCCGCTGATGGCGGCTGCCATCAGCATCTACGGGAAAAAAATTCATGAGCGTTTCACGGAAGCGCAGGATGCGTTTGGCGCTTTAAATGATCGAGTGCTCGAGTCCGTGTCAGGGGTAAGGGTGATCCGGGCCTATGTACAGGAGAAAAATGATGTCAGCCGGTTCAACAGCATGACGGCTGATGTGTACAAGAAAAATATGAAAGTCGCTTTGATCGATTCGCTGTTCGAACCGACGGTGAAGTTTTTGGTCGGGATCAGCTATTTAATCGGTCTTGGCTACGGCGCCTATCTTGTTTTCCGCAGCCAGCTGACATTGGGTGAACTCGTCTCTTTCAACGTGTACCTCGGCATGCTGATCTGGCCGATGTTTGCGATCGGAGAACTGATCAATGTCATGCAGAGGGGAAATGCTTCGCTTGACAGAGTAAATGAAACATTGGCATATGAGCCTGATGTGAGAGAGCCCGCCGAACCTGAAGCAGCGGAACCGGGCGATATTGTGTTTGACGGGGTCGCTTTTACGTACCCGAGCTCCGCGTCGGAAAACCTGGCCGATATTTCATTTACCGTATTAGAAGGACAGACGGTCGGAGTCGTCGGAAAGACGGGAAGCGGCAAAACGACGTTAGTCAAGCAGCTGCTGAGGCAGTACCCGAAAGGAAAAGGAACGATCACCATTTCGGGCGTGCCGATTGACCGCCTGCCGCTTGATCAGCTTCGCAGTTGGATCGGGTATGTGCCTCAGGACCACGTGTTGTTTTCAAAATCGGTGAAAGACAATATTTTGTTCGGCGGACGACTCGCCGAGGAACGCGATTTATACGATGTCATCTCTGCAGCACATCTGAAAAAGGATATTGAGATGCTTTCAGACGGCTTGGAGACAATGGTCGGAGAGAAGGGCGTCGCTTTATCCGGGGGGCAGAAACAAAGGATTTCAATTGCGAGAGCGATGATTGCGGAGCCCCATATTTTGATCTTGGATGATTCGCTGTCCGCCGTCGATGCAAAAACGGAAGCGGCGATTATTGAAAACATCCGCAGCAGGCGGAAAGGCAAAACGACCTTTATTACATCACATCGGATGTCGGCCGTCGAACACGCCGATTTCATTCTCGTCATGGAAAATGGAAGGATCGTTGAAAGAGGGACGCATCAGGAACTGATCGGCCGGAAAGGCTGGTATTTTGAACAATACGAAGCACAGCAGCTTCCTTCGGGAGAAGAAGGGGGGACTGTAGCATGACAACAGGAAAAAGGCTTTTCCAATATGCGCTTCTTTACAAAAAAATTCTCATCTGGGCGCTCGTCATGCTGACGATTGCCGTCACAGCCGAGCTGACGGGACCGATGATCGCCAAAAAGATGATCGACGATCATATTCTTGGAATTGAAAAAACGTGGTATGAAACGACAGAGAAGACGAAATATACCGTTTCCTATAAAGGAAAGGAATATATCAGGGAGGACAGGACAGACTCTTCAGCTGAAAAGCTGCAGGAAGTTCACATCTTTCAAGTCGGCATGAACTACTACTTTGTGGAGGAACCGGTTTCCTTTGACGGAGAGCGGACGGTATCCGGAGAAGAGCTGAGAATGACAAGCGGAGACCGGACGGAAACCTACAAGGCCGATCGCCTGTCTTTGTCAGAAGTGTATGCTTTTTACGAGCCTGAAATAGGAGGGCTGATTTCACTCGTTTCTATTTATTTCGGCCTTCTCGTCTTCTCGATCTTTTTCCATTACGGGCAATTCTACCTCTTGCAGATGAGCGCAAACCGCATCATTCAAAAGATGAGGCAGGATGTATTCGCCAACATTCAAAGGCTACCTATCCGCTATTTTGATAATTTGCCGGCAGGAAAAATCGTTGCAAGGGTGACGAATGATACCGAAGCGATCCGCGACCTGTATGTGACCGTTCTTTCGACGTTTGTCACAAATATCATTTATATGGCCGGAATATTCGCCGCGCTGTTTTTCCTTGATGTCAGGCTGGCCGGCGTCTGTCTGTTGATTTTGCCCCTGATTGTCATTTGGGCGGCCGTTTATCGAAAATTCGCTTCTGGCTACAATCATAAACTCAGGTCAATCAACAGCGAGATTAACGCCAAAATGAATGAATCGATTCAAGGCATGCCGATTATTCAGGCATTCCGGCGCGGACAGGACACAAAAGAAGAATTTGAACAGCTGAACGAGAGCCACTTTCATTACCAAAATAAAATGCTGAAATTGAATTCGCTTATGTCCCACAACTTGGTCAACATTCTCAGAAATGTGATGTTCACCGCTTTAATCTGGTATTTCGGGGGAGCTGCCCTGAACGCGGAAGGAATGATTTCAATCGGCGTCCTTTATGCATTCGTTGATTACTTGAATCGTTTATTTCAGCCGATTACGGGCATTGTCAACCAGTTTGCCAAGCTTGAATTGGCTCGCGTATCATCGGAGCGGGTTTTCCGCCTGCTGGATGAGCCAGGCGTCGACGTCAAAGATCCGGGCAGCGAAAGAGCGCGGGGGCGAGTCGTATTTGAAGATGTATCTTTTCGCTATCATGACGGCGAAGATGTGCTGAAAAACATCTCATTTGAAGCGAAGCAAGGGGAGACCGTTGCATTGGTCGGCCATACAGGCTCAGGAAAAAGCTCCATTTTAAATGTACTTTTCCGCTTTTACGATATTGAAAAGGGCGATGTCAAAATCGACGGCAGAAGCATATACGATATGTCAAGGCAGGAAATCAGAAAGCAGATGGGCATCGTTCTCCAGGATCCTTACTTATTTTCCGGCACGATTGCTTCAAATGTCAGCCTTGACAATGCTGATTTGACCAGAGATCAAATAGAAGCCGCCTTGAAACAGGTTGGGGCACTTGAAATGCTCGCCCGCCTGCCGAAAGGTCTTGACGAGCCGGTCATCGAAAAAGGAAGCACCCTTTCGTCAGGGGAAAGACAGCTGATCTCGTTTGCGCGTGCGCTGGCATATGATCCGGCTATTCTTATTTTAGACGAGGCAACGGCCCATATCGATACGGAAACAGAAGCGGTCATTCAAAAAGCGCTTGATGTTGTTAAACAAGGGCGCACGACCTTTATCATCGCCCACAGGCTGTCAACGATCAAAAACGCCGACCAGATTCTCGTTCTTGAAAAAGGCCGGATTATCGAAAGGGGAAATCATGAAGAGTTGATGAAGCAAAAAGGACAATACTATCAAATGTATGAACTGCAAAAGGGAAAAGGAACCCTGACAGGGTAAGCCGGATCTTCACCCGGCTTTAATAAGCAAGCCCCACCCTTGCCTTGACAAACTGGTCTGATTCAAGCTGTTTGAAAAGAAAATGGGCGGTGTCGCCGGTCGATATTTCTTTTCCGCCGTCCGGCAGAACATCCTGTTCAAAACGGTATGTCTTCAATGCAGGCCCGTCGGGGAGATATGTCGGGCAGACGATCGTCCAATCCAATTCAGACTCGCGGAGACGTTCGTACACACGGGCATGTTCTTGCGCTGCGCGCGCCGAGCGCCGTTTTGATTCGTTTGTTTCAAAGCGGTAAAGGTCCGGGTTCTGCCTCGCGTTTAAAATACCGGCCGTTCCGATGGTAATCAGCCGTTTAATCCGATGTGCGTTCATGGCATTTATCATATGTTCGATGGAGACGGTCAATGTATCGTCTCCATTTGTGTTTAAACAGCTGACAACGATATCCGAATCTTTTATTAAAGACTCGACGTCATGCTGGTTCCTGGCGTTCCCTGTAAGCGCTTGGCAGCATTTATCCGGAATGCGGGCGCCTTCCGTCCTCCTAACAAGTGCGTAAACGGAATAACGCCCATCCTCTTCAACAAAATTGAGAAAGGCCTGTCCGACACGGCCTGTACCTCCAAAAAGCGCAATTTTCAACATAATCACTCCCATCGGATCTATCATACGTCAGATCGTCCGGAAGAAAAAGCCCCGCGAAAGCAAAAAGTTCCATGATAAGGGTGGACATTTGAGACATACTCATTCAATAGAGAAATCCCGACAAATTGAATCAATTCCCAATTGATGCTCAACATCAGCTGCATGCCGACTCCTCCTTTATATCAGCATATGAAAAAAGGAGAAGCGGGTGCGGGCTTTCATAAGATATGCCAGAGGTGCGGGCCGCCGCCCCGGCAATGAATGTGAAAGTTTGTCGACACGCTAAAGAAGGTGCAGGATATGCACCTTCTGTTATCCATGAATATGAAGTTGTTTAAAATTGTTGACCGCCCATAGATGCTTGAGCTTGGGAAACTAAACGTTTTGTAATTTCTCCGCCGACAGAACCGTTTGCACGGGAAGTCGTGTCAGCGCCGAGGTTTACGCCGAATTCAGAAGCAATTTCGAATTTCATTTGTTCGATCGCTTGAGCTGCTCCTGGGACAACCAGTTGATTTGAAGAATTTTGATTAGCCATTTGTATCAAACTCCTTTATAAAAATGGTATGGTTGGGCTGACTGGAGTTGCACCAGCTGCCGGCTTTCACCAAAAGAAAACCGCTGCCTTCTCGGCTAAAGCCCAATGTTGGTTTGTACTACGTATTATGGTGGATTCGATAAAATAAATGCGTGCTTCAATCTGGTAAATGTTGAAAGGCGAAAAGGCCGGGAATGGGGCAAGCTAAGGAAAAAAGCAGGAGGATGAAGCAGATGATGTGTCCAGTGTGCAATGGGATTCTCGTCCAGACAAGGCATTGTCCGAAGTGCGGCGGGGAAATGGCGGACGCGGGGAGAGCAACCGATTTTTTCGGTCCGTACAGTCCGTATATGGAGTTTGATTCATTTAAACAAACGCAAACCGTATGCGTTCATTTATATACTTGCCAGGACTGTACTTATGAAGAAACCGTTGAAATTGAAACGACCGAAGCATAGCAGCACGGAGGGCCGCAGCATGCTTCGGTCATGGAGAGTGTTTAAATCCACTATTCTTCAGAACGGATGCGAAGCTCCGTTTCTTTATCAAAGAAGTGGGCTTTATTCATGTCAAGCGCAAGAGGGAGCGTATCGCCGGCCTGGACGTCGGTTCTTGAATCGACTCTGGCGATGAACGGCTGCGTGCCGGCTTGCGAATAAAGCATCGTTTCGGCGCCCATCAGCTCAGCTACCTCAATTTTCGCATCGATTTTTGAGTCTTTTGACGCTTCAATGAAAACAGGCTCGTCATGGATATCCTCAGGTCTGATTCCCATGATGATTTCCTTGCCGGCATAGCCCTGGCTGCGCAGAACTTTCATTTTTCCTTCCGGCACGCGAACCGAAACGCCGTCAAATGTAAACAAGTCTTCTTTTAGAGTGCCGGTGAAAAAGTTCATTGCGGGAGAACCGATAAAGCCGCCGACAAACACGTTTTCCGGATTTTCATAGACTTCCTTCGGCGCGCCGACCTGCTGGATGATTCCGTCTTTCATGACGACGAGCCGCGTAGCCATCGTCATCGCTTCAGTCTGATCGTGGGTGACATAGATGGTCGTCGTCTGCAGGCGCTGATGAAGCTTTGTGATTTCGGCGCGCATTTGTACGCGCAATTTGGCATCAAGGTTTGATAACGGTTCATCCATCAGAAACACCTTTGCGTCCCGAACGATTGCCCGGCCTAAGGCAACGCGCTGGCGCTGTCCGCCGGAAAGCGCTTTTGGCTTTCTGTCCAAATATTGTTCAAGGCCCAGAATTTTGGCCGCTTCATGGACGCGCCGTTTGATTTCATCCTTCGGAAACTTCCTCAGCTTTAAGCCGAAAGCCATATTGTCATAGACGTTCATGTGCGGATAAAGGGCATAGTTTTGGAATACCATCGCAATGTCGCGGTCCTTGGGAGCGACATCATTCATCCGTTTCCCGTCGATTGTGAATTCGCCATCCGTAATTTCCTCAAGTCCTGCGATCATTCTGAGCGTTGTCGACTTGCCGCAGCCTGACGGTCCGACAAAGACGATAAATTCCTTATCATCGATATGAAGATTAAAATTATCCACAGCCGTGACTTTGTTGTCATACACTTTGTATATCCGATCGAGCACGAGTTCCGCCATTTTTTCTCCCCCTCTTTTATGTAAGCGCTTTATCTGGTCTTAGTTTATAAAAAACGGCAGGTCGGTGTAAATGGACATGGTGCACAATTTCTTTTCGTGCAAGTTGCTAAAGCCGCTAAAGGAGATACATCATCAAATAAACAGCGGCTGCTTCTTCAAACTGTCTGATGTCAATCCCGGTCCGTTCGATGAATTTATCAATTCTGTACTGCAGGCTGTTTCGGTGGATAAACAAACGTTTTGCTGTAAGAGAGGCATTCAGGTTGCATCTCATATACGTTTTGATGGTCAGGGATGTCTCGGGATCAGACAGCGCCTCTCTTACGGCGTCCGAAAACGAAGAAGCATGAACCCGCTCGGGTTTTGCCGTCAAAAAAGACGGGAGACACTGGCAAAACGTGGCGACGTTTCCGATGTCACCCGCTTCCAGCATATAATGAAACATTTGTTTTTCAAAGCGGATTTTGCCTTGAAGCGATCCGTTGACTGGATGAAGCTGGCCGCTGAAAAACACAGGGTTTGCCATGAAATCGCTTGTCAGTGCATGCGCAAGCTCGGACAGCTCTTTTTTGGCGAGAAACGGCGAAGGATTTTCGTGGACGATGACAGCTTCGTGCCGGTCGTACCATACCACAAGCGGGTCTTTAAAAAAGCCGCTGACCGCTTCTTTGATCGCCTGTCTTTCTTCAGGTACATGCTCCATTTTAAAAAAATGTCCTTGCATCAGCTGAATGTTCCCCGGGTTTGGAAGGGGGGCATTGCGAAAAAAATATTGATGCCATTCTTTCTCCCGCTTTGTCAGCTGCTGTTCGGGACGCGGTTCTGAGAAAGGCCGGAACAGGCAATGGAGCAGCTCTTTTTCCCGGTCGGTGACCGCGTTTTTCAGCACGCCGAAGGTCTCGCCTTCGTCCGTTTGAAACCATAATGCATCGTGTTTTGAAACAGCCTCAGATACAATCATCCGTTCACCGTAAAGCGTCTTTAATTTCTCCAGCATACGACAACGTCCTTTTCTTTATTCGTAAATATGGAAGAGCATTAATTCATGAATTTCGCTTTTCAGGGAAGGCTCGTCATCGTGCGGGGGATAGGTGCTGCCCCACTCGATTTCCCCTGATTTATGATAGATTCCTTCATAGTGAATCCCTTTATGATAAAACGATATTTTCCAGCCGGGAAGCCTTTCTTTTTTAAACAGCGGCTTCCATTGAAAATGAGAAATCATAAACGCCACGCTCCTTCATTGATTTCAGGTGGGTCAAATCCAGCGAGCTGTCTACACGTTGATTTGTTATCATTGTATCTCATTCACAGAAAAGATCATAGATTCTTTTCAAGTGGAGCTTTTTCAAAAAAATACCGTGAAGAAGCAGGTTCTTCACGGCTTGAGGTCATGCCACATGTCCTCCGGATTAAGGATGGACTGTTCAGTTAAATAAGAAGCATATTCGAAGCTTCTTTTCTTCGTTAAGCTGCTGACAGATGCCAGACGGGGATGGGAGAAGATCCCCCTGCCGGGCCGGGAATTGGCTTCAAACAGCCACACCTTTCCCGAACGGTCCAATCCGAGGTCAAAGCCGATTTCCCCGATGAAACCGTCAAGCTTTTCGTCAAGGACCCGGCTGAGGAGGAGCGCCGCTTTTGTCAGTTTTTGCAGAGTGCGAAGCCTTTCCTGAGGATCATCATATAGCTCTGCAAGCGTTTTGACGGCACCGCCGCTCGACATGTGGGTTGTAATTCCGTCTTTTCCAGCGATTTTGACCGCGATGGCTGTGACGGTCCATTGGCCTTTTCCGTTTTTGTTTGTATGAACCCTGAAGTCTGCCGGATGATGATCCACTTCGATCCGTTCGATGCCCTGCTGGGCGAGATAAGAAGTATGTTTGTGCAGTCTCTGCCATTCATCTAAACATTCAGCAGCGGACGAATAAGATGTGACGCCTTCGGCATGTCTGGCGAGAATTCCGTTTTCTTCCCGTTTTGAAAGCTGGAGTATGCCTTTGCCCAAACTGCCGCCGGCGGGCTTTACATAAATGAAGCCGTATTGACCGATCATGTCTTCGATTTTACCGGCATCGGGCTCGAATGCCGAAAATGGAAGCAATTCCGCTGTCCTCTCGTCTTGCTGCAGACATTTATAGATCTCCCATTTGTTAAAGAAGCCCGGGTTGAACCACGGAATCCGGTATTCATCCATAAGGCGGGTTTTTGTTTCCCGCAGAGCGGCGGATTCTTCCGCTTTGCGGTTCGGCAGTCTGTCGTAAACGACGTTGGGAAGGGGGACTGTGGCCTCCTCCCAGCCGTTTTCCCTGAAAATGAGAGCCTGCACTGTACCTTCTTCCCAATCTATCTGGTGCGCTCCGAACAGATAGCTGTAGCCTCCTGCCGGGAGATCCATCGTCAAAAGCTTCGAAAAAAATAAAGACCTCCCTCTGACAGGGTCCAGCTGCGATTTTGTAAAACCGGCCGTGAAAATCCCGATTAAAGGTCCGATATAGACGGTATTGTCGCGGAAAATCAGGGAGGCTTTGCCGCGGTACGGAATCCGCAGGTTTTTGTACAGATTTTCAGATAATAAAACGGTGCGCTTCAAATGGCTGTCAAATGAGACGTGGCAACGTTCAACACTTGTACCGAAAGCCGCGAATAGCAAACCGTCCTGTTTAAAAGAAGCGGGCAGGAGCATCGTGTTTTCGCTCGTCTGGTGGATGCCGACGGTCAGCGGTTGACCGGTCATCTTTTCTCAGCCCCTTTCGCGCCGGCTGAAGCCGTTAAGAATGAGCAGTACTCCAAAGGACCTTTATACAAAAGCTCCCTTTTTTCAGGAGAGTGCTTAATAAAAGCGTGCTTTCCGGGCTTTGAATTGACATCCAGAAGCCAGACTTTTCCGTCTTTCGTCAGGCAGATATCAAGGCCGAGCTCGAATAATGGTCCGTGATTTGATTCAAGCACCAGGGGTACGGCCTGCGCCATTGTCTCTAAATCATCGAGAAGGACGGCCTGGCGCTTTTTCGGCACTGATAAAAGCCAGCTGTCAAAGCTCACCGCCTCTGAGCCCCCGGCCAGGTTTGCAAGCAGTCCGTGCTGATAGCTCCGCCTTACCGTTTTGCCGGCTGTTTCCCATTCTCCACTGCCGTTTTTCTGAAGCAGCAGCCTGATATCGCACGGAAAACCGTCTTTGTCTTGAATATCGAGGAACGATTGCAGCAAATAGCGGTGCTGAAGAACTTTCTGACACCACGTTTCAAATGAAGCCTGTTTCGAAAATGACTTCAGCTGTTTGTGTTTTCCGGTTTGGTAGGCGGCCTTGACCGTTTTTCCCGTAAGCTCGAGGTGAATGATGCCGCGGCCTCCTGATCCGGATGCAGGCTTCAAGATGCACGCTTTTTCTTTTGCAAGCTTGCGCAGGATATCCTGGGCGTTTTCTGCAATCGATGTGGCAGGAAGGTAGGACTTGATGACGGGATCGGCATTCAATGCTTTGAAAACCGTCCATTTGTCAGGAAGTCCGAGTCCTAAAAATGTTGTTTTAGGATACTTTTTGAGCCATTCGACAATCGGTTTTGCTTTTTTCGATTGCTGATCTCTGCCGTAAAAGCAGCGGTCATAGATCAATTCCGGGATTTCTCTTTCAATTTCATTCCACTGTCCTGACTTCGGGTGAAAGGAGAGCCCTTTCACAAGCAGGGAACCGGGGGAAATATCCAGGGGCGTGAAACGGATAAACCGGATTCCATAGTCCGAAGCCATTTTGGCCAGTTCTTCGGCATAGGCTTTTTCATGTTCGTGCGACAGCGACATAAATCCAAGCGTCATCATGATTATACCTCCTTCATGAAAAACAAGGCTTAACAGGCTGAGACTGTCAAACTTCGGGCAAACTTTAATATATAGACTTCTGTTTCATGATACGCTTGAGATTGCAGAAATAGGCTTTTGTAAATTGGAAATGATTAAAAATTTTAGAGCGCCCTTCATACAATTGCCATCTGACCCATTGTATTTTGAAGCGGCTTGCTCCATTCCGTTATTTGCCCGTCTTTTATTCAGCTACTATAATAACGTTAGGCAAGACGGTGAGGATCGACCATAAGGCCCACGCTGTGCAGCTAAGATGTCAGGTAAAAAGGAAGGCAGTTGAAAAGAACATGTATGTATTTGGGGTTTTTGCCGTTATGATTGCAGTCGGTGCACTTATCGGCGCTGTAACGAACCATTTTGCGATTAAAATGCTTTTTCGCCCATATAAAGCGGTCTACATATTTGGAAAGAGGGTTCCTTTTACACCCGGATTAATTCCGAAAAGGCGCGATGAATTGGCGAGACAGATGGGACAGATGGTCACAGGCCATCTGCTGACAACAGAAGGGATCAAAAAAAGGCTTGCATCCGATGCGGTTAAAAGCCAGGCGGTGCAGGTTGGGGAGCGGATCTTGGCGCACCTCTCGCAATCAACGGCCACCGTTGAAGAAGCATTGGAAAGCATCGGAATTTCAAATCCCGCCCAAAAAGCGGATCGGGCGGTATCCAGATGGACGGATGAGAAGCTGTCCGCATTGTTAGAGGCACATGAAAATGAACCGCTCAAAGAGCTTATCCCTCTTGAGGCCCAGAAAAAGCTGAAAGAGAAAATTCCGATGGTGTCCGGCTATATTTTAAGCCGGACTGTCACCTACTTTGAAAGCGGCGAAGGAAAGGAACGCCTCGGACATATGATTGACGATTTTTTGAAAGAACGGGGCATGCTCGGCAGCATGGTGCAGATGTTTTTAGGCAACAGCAGTCTGGTTGACCGCGTTCAGCCGGAGATTGTGAAGTTTTTAAAGAACGGCGAGACCGCGCGTCTTTTAACGGATCTGCTTGAAAACGAATGGGACAAGCTGAAAGAATATACGTTCAAGGAAGCGGATGACAAATGGAATCTCAAATCTCTCATTTTCGATTTGAAGGAAAAGCTTTTGAAACGATTCTCGTTTCAGCCGTTTTTCGAAAAAACGATTGGCTCCTCTATTGCCAGTGTTGAGCGGGAGATCGCTTTGCGCCTGCCGCAGATTGCCGACCGGCTTCTCGAAGAGGCGGGCCGCCGCCTGGATCAAGTGCTCAAGCAGCTGGAGCTCGAGCAAATCGTCAAGGAACAGGTGGACAACTTCCCTGTTGAACGTCTTGAAGAAATGGTGCTGTCCATTTCCAAGCGGGAGTTCAAAATGATCACGTATTTAGGCGGTCTGCTTGGCGGAATTATCGGAGCCGTGCAAGCCATCTTTGTAATTTTGATCTGAGGCTGAAGACGGCCTGTTCAAACGGAATTATCGTATAACTGTGAAAAACGCTCCATAGTTTGTTATAGTGGAGTGGTGCCGATTCCATAAGAAGAATACAGGCAGGAAAGGAGCGGATTAGGATGACGGTCAATTTACATGACTCGGCTTATGACTTGGGGCAAGCCTTGCGACAAAGCGATGAATATTCCCGATTGAAAAATCTTTATGATGAGGTGAATGGCGACCCATCTGCTAAAAAGATGTTTGATAACTTTCGCGATATTCAAATGAACCTTCAGCAAAAACAGATGAACGGCGAAGACATCACACAGGAAGAAGTCGAACAAGCGCAAAAATCCGTGGCGCTCGTCCAGCAGCATGATAAAATCTCGCAGCTGATGGAAGCGGAACAGCGGATGAGCATGCTGATTGCTGAATTAAACAAAATCATCATGAAGCCTTTGGAAGAGCTTTACGGAAACCCAGAGAGCTGATACAAAATCCCCCCTTGTCAAGGCAAGAGGGGATTTTTTCACTAAGTGAACAAATAACGTTCATAAAGATTTAAAAAAAGACTTGTCAATTCATGAAATAGTTGCGATAATATTAAATGTAAGTGCTTTCATTTTTTTGCCGGGATACGATCATGAAAAACGGACTGGCGGCAAAATGATAAGGGGTATAGAGGAAATTAACAGACTGAAAGCACGTCTGCTGGTCAAATAAAGGGGTTATCAATATACGGTGAATTGAACGAAAGGGGCGTTGAATTCACTGTTTTGAATATGAGGGAGAATCATGATCGTATCCACAAGATGCGAAGTAAAAAGTCTGTGAAAACAGGCTTTTTTAGTATGTGCATCAAGAGGGCTGTTCTAAAAAAAGAGATCGGGACATATCCTCTATAACAGATTCAGTCATCAAAGAAGGGGGACCTCCTGGTGTCAAAACAAATGCTTGCGCTGAATATAGACGGAACGCTGCTTCGGACAAACGGACGGCTTCATCCCGCAACGAAGGAAGCGATCGAATATGCAAAGAAGAAAGGTGTATATGTTACGCTTGTGACGAACAGACATTTTCGCTCCGCTCAAAAAATCGCCAAATCTTTAAAGCTGGATACGAAGCTGATTACGCACAGCGGAGCCATCATAGCGGACAAAATCGACGATCCTTTATTAGAAAAAAGGATTTCCGAAGAACAGACATTTAACCTTGTTCAAATACTGGAAAGCTATGATTGCAATATCAGAATCCTCCATGAAAAATATTCGATTGGAAACCGGAAAAAAACGAATTCAAACCTGCTGGGGAAAACGATGATTCACCCGTCTGACCCGATTTTTTATCCCGTCCAGTTTGTCGATTCGCTGAGCGACATGCTGATGGATGAACCGGTCAGCGCACCGGTGATCGAGGTTTATTGCTCAACAGGACAGTCCGAAGAAATCAGGCAGACGATCACAAATGCATTTCCTCTCGTCGACATCATTGGAGCGGGGGAAAAAATGCTGATTGTCCATAAAGGGGTTTCCAAAGAAGCAGGCTTGACGATGCTCGCCACCGACCTCGGTCTAAAAATGGAAGATGTCGTTGCGATCGGCCATGAAATCGACGACCTCCCGATGATCGAGCTTGCCGGACTCGGAGTCGCAATGGGCAATGCTCCTCAGAAAGTCAAACAAAAAGCGGATTGGGTGACGCGCTCCAATGATGAACAGGGCGTCGCTTATATGATTAAAGAATACTTCAGAATGCAGCAAAGCAAAGGGTTTCTTAAAAAATTCCATATTAAAAAAGTCTGATTCTGATAGAATCCCCGCTTTCAACTCGAATGCGGGGATTATTCATTCATCGCTGCCACGTAGGAATGTTTGTTTCCCGGATTGATTTTGGCCATTTATTTTTGTACACTAAAGAAAGTTTTGAAACGAAAAAGGTGATGACATTGCGCATTTATATAGAAGGGCTCCAAGATGAAAGGTTCCAGAGACCGCTTGAGCATATAGCCAACTTATTCTTTGAAGAAAGCGAAGTCGCTTTTGGCGAAGAAGCGCCGGCAGACCTTGCGATCGTTCTCGGCTACGACCGGGAAGAGAACGGCGTCAAGGCTTCGGGTATGATAAAAGATACGGACATTAGAGCGGAATATGCAAAAAACATTGACCCCAAACTGACGGAAAAGGAAGCGTTTAAGCAGGTGAAAAATACCGTTTCCTACGTTTTTTTGAGCATGCTTCAGGAGCATACCGGAATCATTCAGAAATGGGGGATTCTCACCGGTGTTCGTCCGACAAAGCTGCTTCATAAAAAGCTGGAGAGCGGCATGCCAAAGGAAGAGGCACATGCCGAGCTGAAACGGGATTATTTAATTCACGACGAAAAAATCGAACTGATGCAAAACATCATTGACCGTCAGCTGAAAGCGGTACCCGATTTGTATGAACTGAGTCAAGAGGTCAGCATTTACATCGGCATCCCGTTTTGTCCGACGAAGTGCGCCTACTGTACGTTTCCGGCGTATGCGATCAGAGGACAAGCCGGACGGGTCGGCTCATTTTTGTGGGGGCTTCACTATGAGATGCAAAAAATCGGCGAATGGCTCAAGGAGAACGATGTCAGAATAACGACCGTGTATTTCGGCGGCGGAACGCCGACAAGCATTACCGCTGAAGAAATGGATCTATTGTATGAAGAAATGTACCGTTCATTTCCCGATGTAAAAAACATCCGCGAGGTCACAGTTGAGGCTGGACGGCCCGATACGATCACAGAGGAAAAGCTCGCAGTCTTAAAAAAATGGAACATCGACCGAATCAGCATTAATCCCCAGTCTTACGAGAATGAAACGCTGAAAGCGATCGGACGCCACCATACGGTCGAAGAAACGATCGAAAAGTATCATCTGTCGCGAAATGCCGGCATGTCGAACATCAATATGGATTTAATCATCGGCCTTCCGGGCGAAGGGGTAAAAGAATTCAGAAACTCTCTTTCCGAAACCGAAAAATTAATGCCCGAATCATTGACCGTCCATACGCTGTCATTTAAGCGCGCGTCTGAAATGACGAAAAACAAACATAAGTATAAGGTGGCTGACCGCGAGGAGATTGTTGCGATGATGGATGACGCTGTCTCGTGGACGAAACAGCACGGCTACCATCCCTACTATTTGTACAGGCAGAAAAACATTCTCGGCAACCTGGAGAATATAGGCTATTCCCTTCCCGGCCAGGAAAGCATCTATAACATCATGATCATGGAGGAAAAACAGACGATTATCGGGATCGGCTGCGGAGCTGCGAGCAAATTCGTCGATCCGGAAACGGGAAAGATCACACACTTCTCCAACCCGAAAGACCCGAAAACGTACAATGACAGATTTGAACACTATACAAACGAAAAAATCCGCTACTTGTCTGAGCTTTTTCAGAAGGAGGCAAAAAGCGGTTCTCAACAGGAATAGAAGCTGCTGCCGGTATCGCCGGCAGCTTTTTTATTGCGGAATCAAACCGGAATCGGCAACAAAAAAAGGTTTTAAAGGGCGAAGGTGGAATAGTTTAAACAGTATCAATTGTAAACGTATTCACGGAGGTGCAAGATGGAGTATATCAAATGGAAAGACGAAGACGGGATTTTTGAAATTGTACTAAATCGCTCTGAGGCGTACAATGCCTTGAATGAAAAAATGCTTGAAGAACTGAATGAAGCTTTGCGTATTGCAGAGGAAAGCGAATCGCTGCTTCTCCTTGTGAGAGGCAGCGGCAAAGGATTTTCGGCAGGCGGAGACATTAAGATGATGCTGTCTTCCGGAGATCAAGACAGCTCTGCCCGCGTCATTGACACAATTTCTGAAATTGCGGTGAAGCTTTACAGCATGCCGAAGATGACGACAGCGGCTGTCCACGGGGCGGCCGCAGGTCTGGGATTGAGCCTCGCGCTCAGCTGCGACCATGTGCTGGTCGAAAAAGAGGCGAAGCTGGCGATGAATTTTATCGGCATCGGGCTTGTTCCCGACGGAGGCGGACACTTCTTTTTAGAGCGGAGAATCGGTGAAGCTGCGGCCAAAGAATTGATTTGGAGCGGGAAACAATTGACGGGGGCCGAAGCGCACGAACTTCGGATCGCAGACGCTGTATTCAGCGGGGACTCCGGCCGTTTTGCGCGCATCTATCTTGAAAAGCTTCTGCACGCTCCGCTGGCAGCGATGATTGAGACAAAAAAGATCTATCAGGCGCTGAATGGCGGTAGGCTGCAGAAAACGCTTGAACTCGAGAAAGCGGCCCAAATGAAAATGAGGCTGACAAGCGACCATCAGGAAGGAATCCGCGCATTTTTAGAAAAGCGCCAGCCGCAATTTAACCGTCAGCAAGTATAACAAGAGGGCCCGACAGGAAATTGACCTTGGGAAATGATGTGCAGAAGCAATTGTAAAAAAATTTAAGTTTCTATAAAATGATTCATAAGGACACAGGTCTGTACGAAGTCTTGGGAGGCGGGGAAATTGAAACAGAAGATTCCATCTGAATACGTTGCTAGTAAGCTGAATGATTGGTACAACGCCATTCGGAAAAATCAGATCGCCGCCAGTGAATCATTGAAAGCGGAAATTTTAAATGATTTTCAAGACATGGAAGAAAATCAGGACGTCCTGCTCTACTATTCGCTGCTCGAATTCAGGCATAAGCTGATGCTCAGCTATTTGAAACCACAAAAGACTGAAAATATTGAAAAAAACCTCCGCGACTTAGAAGAGAAAAAGGACCAAATGACAGGTTTACTAAACTATTATTACTGGTTTTTTAAAGGGATGTATGAGTTCAAACAAAAGCGGTTTGTCAAAGCAATCGGCTGCTATAAAACGGCTGAACAAAAAGTCAGCGCCTTGGAAGACGAAGTTGAAAAAGCGGAATTTTATTATAAGCTGGCGGAAATCTACTATTATATCAGCCAGAGATATTTATCGATCAACTATGCGACGCTCGCTTCCGACATTTTTAACCGGTATGAGACGCTAAAAGAAAAAAAGATTTTCTGCGATTTTATCATTGCCGGCAATTGGGTTGAATCGATGACATACGGACCAGCGCTGAAAAGCCTGGCCAACGCGCTTGAAGACGCCGCGAAAATCAAAAACAGCCA
Source organism: Bacillus sp. PK6-026 (assembly GCF_054161455.1). Taxonomy (NCBI): domain Bacteria; kingdom Bacillati; phylum Bacillota; class Bacilli; order Caryophanales; family Bacillaceae; genus Bacillus; species Bacillus sp. PK6-026. Next base: position 1,092,144 of record NZ_CP096418.1, read on the forward strand.
TTTGACGGCAGCCGCTCATTTTAATTTGGGAAATTGCTATTTCCATCAAGAATCGTACCGGGAAGCCTCAGATCATATGGAGAGCGCCCTTTCCATTTTTGAACAGGAAAGTTCATCATATATTCCAAAAGTGCTGTACAACTTAATGTACGTCCGTCTAAAACAGGGAAATCATGTCGGAGCGGCCGACTGTTATGAAAAAGGCATCCGAAGTGCGGCATCGCTCGGAGATGAAGAACACGCGGCAAAGCTTAACATTCTATCCGGGCTGTATTTGGACGGCGGGGATCGGAAAGCCGTGGAAATCGGATTTGATTATTTGGAGTCAAACCATTTATATGCCGCTGTTGAAGAGCTGGCTTTAGACGCAGCCCAGTACTATAATCAAATGGAGCGGCTTGAAGATGCCATTTTTTACTATGAGAAGTGCGCTCAGGCAAGACGAAAAATCAAAAGGGGAGATGCGTTGTATGAAAGCTAAACTGTTGTTCGTCGCGGTGTCGCTGGCTGTTGTGTTAACGTCTTCAGGCTTTTTGGCAGATGTGGGAAAAGCTCCTTCCTTGTACGCGGACAAAATGATCACGACTGACAAGGAGGCCCGAGTTTAAGAACATGATTTCATCTGAGAATGAGCGGGCTGACGCAGCGAAAGAATGGACGATGTATATTACAGTTTCTTGCCTTTTCATCCTGATCGTCTCTGTGATTTGTTTATTCGCTCCGGCCTACAGCTTGCAGGATCTGCTGTTTCGACTGTTTGATGCCGTCATCATCTGTGTGCTGGCGGTCAATGGCCTTTATTTTCTGCGAAAAAATAAAGGCGTCGCTTGCTTATCGTTTTTACTCTGTTTCATCAACATGGGACTGCTCATTGTTATGATGATCCACTAGTGTTTGGCGGATTAAAGGGCAGGCGGCAGCGGGAGACCTTCCCCAAAAGAGCCGCCTTGCCCCGTATTTTAGTCAGCTCCGGAAAACAATGATTTTACCGGACGAATGTACTACCCGGTGTGTATGCTCCAAAAATTGCTTTTCCTTCAGCATTCCTCTTCCTTTCTCTTTCGCTTCTTCATCATCGGCCGCTTCAAATCGCTCATTCAAAAGCGTTTCTCCATCAGTATCGAAAACGGTTACATAATAACTTTCCATTTCTCTTCCCCTTTCTCAAAATATGATCTATTTGTTTAAAATTATATAAAAATCAAAAAAATCCTTTTTAAAATGGTATGACTAACGTATGATTGTAAATTGGAAGGAGGAGTTATTATGCTCAAAATCGATCACGTCACGAAAAAGTTCGGTTCATTTACAGCTGTAAACGATCTGACGCTGGAGATTCCAGACAAGCAAATGTTCGGTCTGCTCGGCGCCAACGGAGCAGGGAAAACGACGACATTCCGAATGATATTAGGCCTTTTGAATGCGACAGAGGGTACTGTCACATGGAAAGGACAGCCGATTAACTACGGTATCACAAACAGCATCGGCTACTTGCCCGAAGAGCGCGGACTGTATCCGAAGCTGAAGGTGAAAGATCAGCTCGTATACCTTGGCCGCCTGAAAGGCATGACAAAGCAAAATGCGCTCAAGGAAATGGAGAAGTGGCTCGAACGGTTCCATATTACGGAATACGCCGACAAAAAGGTTGAGGAGCTCTCCAAAGGGAACCAGCAAAAAATTCAATTCATCACGGCTGTGCTGCACAAGCCGGAGCTTTTGATTCTTGACGAGCCGTTCAGCGGTCTCGATCCGGTGAATGTCGAGCTATTAAAAGACGCGGTCATTTCTTTGAAAGACGACGGCACTTCGATTGTATTTTCAAGCCACAGAATGGAGCATGTTGAAGAGCTGTGCGAACACGTCTGCATTTTGCAGCGCGGGACGCCTGTCGTTCAAGGGAAATTAAAAGAAATCAAACGTTCTTTTGGCAGAAAGAATGTCACGATTCACGCAGACGGCGACTTGAGCTTCTTGAAAGAGGCGGACGGTATCGTCAAATGGCGCGATCATTCCGAAGGAGTCCGCCTGCAGGTCGAAAATGAAGAAGTCTCTCAAGAGCTGTTTACAATGCTTCAAGGACGCGGGTTTATCAGAAAATTTGAACTTGAAGAGCCTTCTTTGCATGATATTTTCGTCGAAAAGGTAGGTGCCCGTTATGAATAAGTTTTGGATTGTTCTTTTTCATACATATTTCAGCAAGCTGAAAACAAAGTCGTTCATTATTTCAACGGTGATCACGCTTGCGCTTGTCGTGCTCGTCACAAATCTGGGATCGATTATTTCCATGTTTGATGACGGCGGAGAGGGTGATAAAATCGCCGTCATTGACCGTTCAAATCAGCTGTACGACACGTTTGCCCAGCAAGTGAAAGCACTCGACACTGATGAAGCGCTGGAAGTCGAAAAAGCGGATAAACCGGAAAAAGAGCTTGAAAAAGACGTCAGAGACGAAAATCTCGAAGGCATTTTAATCCTGGACAGAGATAAAAAAGGCGTGCTGAAGGGAACGTATAAAGCGCTCGAAATCGCTGATTCCACAGCTGTCTCCACGATTGAACAGGCGCTCTCACAAGCAAAGATTGCCGTTGGAACGGCTGAATTGAACGTACCACAGGAAAAGCTGAGTGAACTGTTTACACCGGTAAAAGTCAACAGTGTCGCCTTGAAAGAAGGCGCGAAAACCGAGGAAGAGCTTCAAAAGGCGACAGGGCTTGTATATGTTGTGCTGTTTGTCATCTATTTTTCGGTTTTGACGTACGCGTCAATGATCGCGACAGAAGTTGCGACGGAAAAGTCTTCCCGCGTGATGGAAATTTTAATTTCCAGCGTGCCGCCTGTCCAGCAAATGTTCGCCAAACTGTTCGGCGTCGCTCTGTTGGGATTGACACAGATTGCCGCGCTGTTTCTTGTCGGCTATCTTTCGCTCCAGTCCAGCCAGGAAAAGGGAGGGGATGCAGCCGATATGATTAAAGGATTTCTTGACATTTCCGGCGTACCTACTGCAACGCTTGTGTACGCGGCCATTTTCTTGATGCTCGGCTACTTCCTCTACGCAACTCTTGCGGCATTTCTCGGAAGCGTCGTCAGCCGGATTGAAGATGTTCAGCAGATGATTTCGCCGATGATTCTGCTGGTCGTCGCAGGATTCGTAATTGCCATGGTCGGGCTAAGCACACCGGATTCAACGTTCATTACCGTTACTTCATTCATTCCGTTCTTTGCGCCGATGATCATGTTTCTCAGAGTCGGCGTGCTTGATATTCCGTTTTGGGAAGCGGCACTCGGCATCGGCATTACCGCTCTCACCATTGTGATTCTCGCCGTCATCGGGGCGAGGGTGTATAAAGGCGGCGTGCTCATGTACACGAGCGGCGGCGGATTGAAAAATATCAAACAGGCGCTTCGTCTGTCAAAAGATCGATAATGAAAGAGAAAAGCAGCTTGAAAGAAAAGCTGCTTTTTTCGTGCAAAGAGTAGAACGTGCATTCGCTTTCAACCCGTGATAGAATGGGAGCAGAATATTTTATGAAAAGGAGCAGAAGATTGACAAACATCACTTTCATTCATGCGGCCGATCTGCACCTGGACAGTCCGTTTCACGGCATCAGCCGGCTACCTGAAGAGGTTTACCGGCGGATCAAAAACAGCACATTTAAAAGCGCTGAAAATGTGTTTAAGCTTGCGATTGATGAAGAGGCCGACTTCATTTTGCTTGCCGGCGATCTTTTCGACGAAGCAAACCGCAGTTTAAAAGCACAGATGTTTTTGAGAAAGCAATTTTTAAAGTTGAAAGAGAACAACATCCAAGTCTATGTGATTTTTGGCAATCACGATCATCTGGGCGGCGATTGGACGCCGATTGATTGGTCGGACAACGTCCACATTTTCTCGTCGGAAGACATTGAAGAAAAATCGTTTTACAAAGACGGCCGGCTCGCCGCAAGCATCTACGGCTACAGCTATCCCGAGCGCTCTGTTTTTGCCAATAAGGCTGCTGAAATCAAAAAAACGACCGACGCGCCCTTGCATATCGGCATGATTCATGGGACGCTTTCCGGGGAGAGCGGCCATGATCCGTACTGTCCTTTTTCCCTTCAAGATTTAAAAAACGGCCGGATGGATTACTGGGCGCTTGGCCATATACATAAAAGACAGGTCATTTCAGCCTCCGAACCGGCGGTGATTTATCCGGGAAACACACAATCGCGGCACATGAAGGAAACGGGAGAGAAAGGCTGCTATCTCGTCAATGTTTGCGGCGGAGAACTGTCCTTCGAATTTAAAGCCTTATCGGATGTTCTGTGGGAAACGGCCAGCATCGATATCTCCGGGACAAAGAAGATGACAGAGCTGATCAGCCTGATGCAGGATGCCCTTCAATCTTTCAGAAACAGAGGCAAGCCGGCATGCGTCAAGATGGTATTGACAGGAGAAACACCCTCTTATTTGGCGGAAGGACAGGCCGGCATCGTGGACGAGATCCTTGACATCTTCCATGAAGAAGAGCGGGAGGAAGACGCGTTCATCTGGCTTACCGCGATCGAAGATCAAACAGATGCCGCCTTGTCTGGAATTGAACGGGACGCTTTTTTTCAGGAGCTATTGCAAGAAATGCAGGAATTTCAGGATTTCAGCCTGATTTTTGACGATTTGGAGCGGCATCCGGTCTTTAGAAGGCACGGAGAGCGGTTTCATGAAGAAGACTTCCGGGACATTCGCGCGCAGGCGGAAAAACTGCTGCTTCATGAACTGAAGACATTGAAAAGATAAGGGAGGGTGCAGGGTGAATATACATGCGATACATATATACGGATACGGTAAATTTGCCAATCAGACATTTCGCCTGTCTCCTTCAAATCTGCATTTGGTCTACGGGCTCAATGAAGCCGGGAAAACGACGCTCATGTCGTTTATTGAAAGCGTGCTGTTCGGTTTTCCGAAGACGAAACGGTATGAGCCGAAAACGGGCGTCATTTACGGGGGGATGCTTGAGGTCGGGCACCCTGATTTGGGGCAGATCCGGATCGAACGAACGGCCGGAAAGCCTGAGCGGGTCACCGTTTATCTGGAAGACGGCAGCACGAAGCCGGAAGGTTTTTTAAATGAGCTGCTGTCAGGCGTCGACAGACAGCTGTATAAAGCGATCTATTCATTTGACGTGTTCGGCCTTCAGGAAATTCATAAATTCAACCGCGACAAAATCGGCCGTTTTCTGCTGTTTTCGAGTCTGTTCGGCTCTGATGCGATTTCAAAGATGGATGCCGGCCTCGTGAAAAAGCAGGAAGAGCTGTTTAAACCGAACGGCCGGAAACCTGAACTGAATCAGGAGCTCGACCGGTTAAAAAAGCTTTCCGAAGATTTGAAAAAAGCGAAAGCGCGGGAAGGCGACTACCACCGCCTGTTAAACGAAAAAAAAGGCGCTGAGGCCTCAATAAAGGACAGCGGACAACTGCTGAAAGATCTTGAGCATCTCGTCTCACAAATCGAGCAGGCGATTGAGATTCTGCCGGCGGCCGCGGAAAAACGCCAGCTGGAAGAGCAGCTCGCATCTTTCGGCGGCTCAGGGGAAAGCCGTTTTCCCGAAGGCGGACTTTTTGAGCTTGAAAAGCTCGAATCCCACCTGCATCCAAAAGCGGCTCAGCTGAAGGCGCTGGAAGAGAAAAAGCGCCGTTTGGAACAGCGGGCCGCCGCTTTTGCACCGGCTGAAGACTTTCTCGAGCACGAAGCGGAAGAGCTTTTAAAAGCATATCCGTTTTACCAGTCGTATTCCGAAAAAATCGCGTCTTTGACTGATCAGCTTCACCAGATTAACGGACGGGTTCAAGCGGGGCTTGGGCGCCTGAAAATCGAGGAATGCGATATCCTCAATGCGGACACCGCGTATGAATATGAGTGGAAGCTGCAGGAAACCGCTCAGGCATACATCGAGCTGCGTGAACTGAAACGGTCGCTTGACGAACGCTTTGAGCAGGCGAGAGCTGATCTGGAGGAAGCTGAACAGGCCCACGCCGCTCTCAGCAATGAAGTGATGCCGGAAGATGTCCGCAAGCAAAAGGAGGAAACCCTCAGCCACCTTGCGTCAGCCGGCGGCCATGCCGGAAGACGGGAAGAGCTGCTCCTTCAGCTGTCCTATCTGAAGCAAGAACAAAAGGTTCGGATGAAAAGAAGAAAGACCGCTTTTGCAGCAGCGCTTTGTGCTGCTTTCGCGGCCGCTTTTGCGGCGCTCTTTTTCAAGGAGTGGTTCCCGGGCGCTTTACTCGTGCCGATCTTGCTCATATTTGCCGCTGTTGTTCTAAAAAAGCCCGAGCCTTCCGCGGCAGCGGCTTTTATTCAAAAACAGCTGGACGACATTGATCGCAGCGGTACAAAAAGCGGAGTGAGTGACAACGCTTTGAGGGAAGAGCTGTGGAAGGACGACCAAACCCGGCAGCTCCTTATCGCAAAACAAGCAGAGCTCAGACAGAGAGAAGCGGAATATGAAAGAGCGATTCAGAAGTTCGAAGCGTGGGAAAAGGATATCCGTCCGTATCAGGAGAAGACCGAACGCTATTTGAGAGAGCTGAACCTGTCAATCGACCCGTCATTTTTAGCCGATGCGTACGCTTTGATCAAGGAACTCCGAGAGGAAATGTTGAAAAAGCGGGATATCGAGCAAGAGCTGAGCCGCCTTCAAGCTAAAAAAGCATCCTTTGAAGCGGAATTGAGAAAGCTTGTCTCATCTCTCGGCCGCGCTGGCGAAAGCGTCCAAGAGCAGGTGTTTCAGTTGAAAAGCGCGCTTGATTCCCAAAAAGAAAAACTTCAGCAAAAACAGGAAGCGGACGTGTCTTTAAAGCATACCGCCGAACAAATCAAAGAGCTGACAAAAGAGACGGAATACTTCCAATCCCAAATTGGCGAACTCTTTCAAAAAGCAGGGGCGGACGGCCGTGAGATGTTCATCGGTCTGGCGAAGCGCGACCAAGCCAAAAAAGAATTAACGGCAAGGCTCGGGCAGCTCAAAAGAGAGCTCGGCAGGCAGGACGAGAAGGCCGTCATGCTTGCATCAGAACACTCTCTTGCAGAACTGAAAGGAAAGCTGGCCGAGGCGCAGGAAAAAAGAGCCCGTATAGAAAATAAGCTTGCAGAAGAAAGACAAAAGGCGGCGAATGTCCATGCGGAACTGGTCAGACTTGAGGAATCGGGAGCGGTATCCGAGCTCGCCTATCAGACCGGAATGCAAAAAGAGCGGGTCGCCGAACTGGCCAAAAAGTGGGCAGCCGTCAAGCTGATCCGGCAGGCGGTCAAAAACAAGATCGATGAACATAAGAAGGTTCGGCTTCCGAAGCTGTTACAAACGGCTGAAACATTACTGAACCCATTGACTGCCGGGCAATACGAAAAAATTTATTTTTCTGAAACAGATGAATCCATGATGGTCATGCGGAAAGACGGGGCTGTTTTTTACGCCCACGAACTGTCCCAGGCAACTTGTGAACAGCTCTATTTAGCGATCCGATTCGCTCTGGCCCTCTCCCATCAAAAGGAAGTCAAATTGCCGTTCCAGCTGGATGACAGCTTTGTCCACTTTGACGAGGAGAGGTTTAAACAAGTGCTGAACATCTTAAAAAAGCTTTCAGGCGAAGAACAGCAAATCTTGTATTTTACGTGTCATGAACATGTAAGAGAAGCTTTTCACGACGAAGATGTGATCCTGCTGCCTCCCGTCATGAAAAACGTGGAAGTAAAGGGTATAACTAACAAATAAAAGTGTGTGCTATAATGATTTTATGTAGGAAAACGGAGGGAGCTTTATCATGGCAAAAGGTATCATGCTGCACGAAGTTGGCGAGCAGGTTGATTTGTATTTGCTCATTAAATCGTCAACGAAAGGAATCGCGAGCAATGGGAAACCGTTTTTAACGCTGATGCTCCAGGATCAGTCCGGAGATATAGAAGCGAAGCTTTGGGACGCCAAACAGCAGGACGAAGTGACCTACGGCCCGCAGACGATCGTGAAAGTGGTCGGCGACATTCATCATTACCGCGGGCGGAATCAGCTGAAGCTGAGAAACATCAGACCTGCGGGCGACAATGACAATGTCAAAATCGATGACTTTCTTGAGACTGCACCGATTCCCAAAAACGAAATGATGGATGCGGTCACTCAATATATTTTTGAAATGAAAAACCCGAGTATTCAGCGAATCACGAGGCACCTCGTCAAAAAATACGGCAAGGAATTCATTGATTATCCAGCTGCGACGAAAAATCACCACGAGTTCGTATCAGGTCTCGCATACCATGTTGTCTCCATGCTGAACCTGGCCAAATCGGTCGCAGACCTGTATCCGTCGCTCGATCGCGACCTATTGTACGCAGGTGTTATTTTGCATGACCTTGGAAAAGTAAAAGAACTATCCGGACCGGTGTCCACGACCTATACTGTCGAAGGGAATCTGCTGGGGCACATTTCGATTATGGTGACAGAAATTGCAAAAGCAGCCGAAGAGCTTCAAATTGATTCAGAAGAAGTGCTGATTCTCCAGCATTTGATTTTAAGCCATCACGGCAAACCCGAATGGGGCAGTCCAAAGCCGCCGATGGTCAAGGAAGCGGAAATTCTTCACTATATCGACAACCTTGACGCGAAGATCAATATGATGGACAGAGCGCTCGAACGGGTCAAGCCGGGAGAGTATACCGAACGCGTCTTTGCATTGGATAATCGTTCCTTTTACAAGCCTGTTTTTCACAAATAAGTGTCATAACTTGTCTCCCTTTTGCATAATGTCTGATATACAGTTTATTCAAAAAAGGGGGAAAAGCCGTGCTGCTGTTTCCGTGGTGGGTGTACCTTTGCATCGTCGGCATTATTTTCAGCGCCTATAAGCTGATGACGACGGCAAAGGAAGAGGAAAAGATCGATCAGGCTTTTATCGAAAAAGAAGGCCGCATTTATATCGAACGGATGGAAAAAGAAAAAGCACAGCGCATGAAGCGTTCATTGGATGAAGATCAAGAACAGCATGAAAAATCGGCTGACAGTCATTCCATCGCATAAAAAAAGCTGTCCGGCCCCGCGAGGGGAGGACAGCTTTTTTGGCGTCAGCTGCTGCTGCTTGTCTGAGCTTGGCGCTGGTCGACTTGTTTTTTCAACTCTTTGTCTTTTACTTTTAGATCAGCATCTTTGACAAGTTTGTCGATAACAGATTGCAGTTCAGTTTGATCGTTTTGCTTTTGTTCTTGGACCTCTTTTTTGAGATCTTTTTTCATGTCTTCATATTTGCCGCGCTCTTCGTCTTTCTTAATGATGTGATAGCCGAATTGCGATTTCACAGGGCCGCTGATTTCGCCGGTTTTCAAAGCAAACGCAGCTTTGACGAAATCCTTGTCCATGTTATCTTCCTTGCCGACCCATCCGAGGTCGCCGCCTTTTTCGGCTGTTCCGTCAGTTGAATACTCTTTTGCAAGGTCTTCGAATTTTTCGCCTTTTTTCAGCTTTTTCTCAACTTCTTCAGCCGTTTTCTTTTCCTTCACAAGAATGTGGCTTAAGTGGATTTTGCCTTTTAGGCCGTCATAATATTCTTTTACGTCATCATCGGTTACTTTTATGTTATCCTTTGCGGCTTTTTTCATGAGAAGTTCGTATTTGATCTGTTCTTTGACGAAGTCTTCGCCTTTCTGCTCAATGAGCTGGTTGAGCTGGTCACCCATCGACTTTTTGTACTCGTTCAGCTTTTTGTCGATTTCTTTGTCGGAGACATTGTATTTATCATCGAGTACTTTTTGCTGAACGAGCATGTTCAGTGCGTCCGCTCCGGCATTGTCTTTTAATGTTTGATAAAGGTCTTCTTTTGTAATATTTCCAGCTTTTGTTTCTGCAACAACCTCAGAGTCTCCTCCGCTGCATGCGCTGAGAGCCAGCACACTTGTCGCTGTAATCGCCGCAATTGCAATCTTCTTCATAAATGCAAACACTCCTAATCATAACAGTTTAAACTTTCCTTTGAATTGTATCATATCATATTCTGACATGCTGTAAAAAGATTTTCAACAGAGGGGCATCCGTCTAGTCAAATTTTCTTTCCGCTCATACAAATATATTGATCAAGAAAAGGAGGTCAATAACATGAGCGGAGGATACTCAAGCGGTTTTGCTTTATTGGTCGTGTTGTTCATTTTATTAATCATCGTTGGTGCAGCTTATCTGTACTAAAACCTTAGAAAATGAGAAAAGAACCGTCATTTTTTCAGGCGGTTCTTTTCTTTTGGACGATAGCCTAATCGTTTCATGACATTCGTGCATACACTAATGTAACGACTGGGGCAGAGGAGGTGTCAATATGGGCGACGGTTATACAGGAGGTTTCGCTGGCGGCTTTGCGCTGCTTGTGGTACTGTTCATCTTATTAATTATTATTGGTGCTTCTTGGATATGCTAATCAACAAAAGGATAGCTGCCGGATCAATACGATCGGCAGCTATCCTTTTTTTCTTTACACCGTAAAGGAAATCTCAATGAATGATGAGATCAATAAAATTAAGATCAGCACATTAATCATTCTAAACACCTTATCCTGCCGTTCTTCAGGAATCTCTCTGACAAGGCATAAAGAGTTTGTAAGCTTGTTTATGTTGAAGACAGTAAAAACCGCAAACAAGATGAAATAAAAAAGGATGATAGGAGATCCCCCTCTCTGTTTCTGCTCCATACTACATTACCAAATATTTATTAAAAAAGATAGAAAATAGACTGAAAAAAAGGATTTTCCAAGTGCCGAGCGGCTGGATTATTTTTGTATTAAAATATCAAAATCGTCGGCTTCCTGATCGACATAGCAGTTTTTAGGCGCTTTGATCAGTTTCCAGGCAAACAGAAAATCAGGCAGACAATAGCCGAAATGAATGCTTGAAATGATGCAGAAATAATGAGCAAAGCTCGGCATCACAGCCCCCGCGTAAAATAAAGCAGGCGTGATGACGAAAAAAGGGCAGAGAAGAGAGACAAGCATCGTGTTTTTTGGAACTTCTCTCCATGTTCTCATTTTCAACCAATAAATCTTTTTTTCTAATTTTTTCTTGCTGATCAACGGCAAGATATGAAGAATTTTATGGGCAATTATAGCCGCAACCAATAGTCCTGCAAACAAAAGGGCGTGATCGCCTCTCTGAACAGTTTGCGGATGAATCAGTTGCATCGCTAAATATTCGGGAATAAAAAATAAAATCATTAAACTGACGGCAGTAAGCACGATGCGCATGCCTCCATAATCTTTAACGAGATTGATGGTTTTCCAGCAACTCATAAATGACATCCTTCCGTTTCAACAAACTGTTATATGAAATCCTCAGAATAATTTACTCCTCTGGATGAGAAAAATCAATCCCTTTTTCGAAAAAAATTTCGTCATTTTCCAAAGAATTTAGAAGGGTGTAAAAGGAACAGAAATCTCCCGTGTTGAACTTTCATCAGAAGGGAATATCGGCTAAAATAAGAGAAAGGGAGAGAAGGGACAAATATGAACTCTATGGAGCAACGCCTTGAGCGGCTGGAATATTACATCAAACTGTTATTGAACAATGCGGATATGGAAGAGTATCCGTATTATAAAATGTTGATCGAAAAGGGCTTATCAGAGGAAGAAGCAAAGGAAACGGAAAAGCTGTGCGAAGAGCTCTCAAAGGAGCTTGAAGCACAAAAAGCGCAAGGATATGTGATGTTCGATCATCTCCTCACGCTTTTTGCGGGACAGTTAAATGAAAAACTTGAAGTGCACGAAACGATTTTCGCCCTTCACAGACAGGGTCTGTACAAACCGCTGATGAGCGAATTCATCAGCATTATCAGGCAATACGATCTGGCTTAGTTTTTAAGAGGCTCAAGCGGTTTGTCCATCTCTATCGATTCCCCGGCTTCTTTTGCTTCTTGTTTTTTCTTCATTTTGCCCTCTTCGCTCGTAAATTCACTTTCGATGTTTGAAAACGATTTTTCGAAAATTTCCATGAAGTCATCGCCGTAAATATGGCGGATGATCGACATCATCTCGACGATTTCTGGAAACTTCCCGTACAGCTGATGAAGGGGCTGAGCGCCTTTTAAGACGGCATTCCGGGTCGGATCGTAAGACTCGAGGATTTTAAGGAAAACGTCTTCACCTTTCGGAGTCAGCTGAATGTAAGTGTTTCGTTTGTCATTCAACTTTTTGGAAAACTCCAGGTAACCTCTTTCCTCAAGTTTTTTTGAAAAATTAAACGCTGTGGATACGTGCATGACGCCGAACTTGGCGATTTCCGAAATGGATGCACCGTTCAGCTGGTAGGCGATCCACAAAATATGATGCTCGTTAATGTTCAGATCATAAGGTTTAATCCACTGCTGCCAATCCTTTTCTATTGACTTCCAAAGCGCCTTGCTAAGCTGTGCCATTCTTTGACTGAATAAAAGGGCTTCTTTCACCGTATAGGGCTCTTCCGCTCGATTCATTCACTTCACCTGCTTCTCTTTATCTTATAATTTCTATTATGCCAATAAAATAAAGATTAATAAAGATGTAAATTTACGAAATTTTTAAAAAATCCAGCTTTACGGTGTGAAATCAGGATTTTACCCAAAAAAAGAGCGTGAAAATTTTCCATTCACACCCCTTTTTTAAGGTTCATTTTTTTCGCTGAGTATATTAGTTTTGTAAGGTTTTCTCCAGCTGTTTTATCTTTTCTTCAATCTCAGCGATTTCCTTTTTTAAGTCCTGCTGGTGAGGTTTGATTTCATCGCGCCATTCCTGGATGGACGTTTGCAGTTCGCTGCCGACGTCTTTGATGATTTCCGCGCCTTCTATGGCGGTTTTGACGAATTGCTCTTTTAATGCGATTCCGTCGTTTTTCAGCCTTTTGACGGTGTCTTCCCATTTACCGCAGTTGGCTTTTAGCTGTCCTCTCAAGTTTTTTCCTGAAGTCGGCGCGGTCAGCAATGCTGCAACACCGCCAATAACACCGCCTACAATCAGTCCAGCTGCTAAAGATCGGCCTTTTGACATGTACATCACCCCGGTTATATTTTTAAAGATCAGGCTTGGCAGGCGCCCGTCTTCTCATGATTAGATACTGGCGTTCGAGCCGGGCCATCCGTTTCTCTTCTTAGAAACTTCTGCATAGCTTGCTTTATTTTAGCATACTTTTAAAAAAAGGAGGGAGAGGGTTGTCTGTCATTATCATTGTTTTGACAATTTTAAGCGCTGTGTTTACCGCCGGCTCCTTTTATTATTTAAGGCTTCTCGGATATTCTGCATCTTACCCGCCGAAACGCATTCTTAAACAAAAAGCGCTTTTTTGCACGGGAAGCGCAGGATTGGCGCTCCTGCTCCTTTTTTTTATTCAGCTTCTTATATAAAATATCGGGCGGATTCCCCTTTTTTTGACCATCAAAATGAAAAAAAACCTCTTCAAAAAAAGGATAACCCTTTTCAAGAAGAGGTTCTGGTTTTATTTGACTTGTTCAATCAGCCTTGAGCGCTTCATGATCGACTGCACGATCGGGAAGATGACCGCCATGGAGATCGTGTTGATCAAGGCAGCAGGTAAAACGACAACAGAAAACAGGGTAATGAACCCCTGGTTTCCAGGCAGGCCGACGATGAACAGCGCAGCCGTAAGGAAAATGGTTCCGGAAAGAACCGTTCCTGCAGCAGTTAATCCGGCGGCGGCAAGCGTTTTGCTGTTCAGCTTTTTCACAAGCAGAAATACGCCGAAAAACATCAAGGCTGTTAGCGGTTTGTCGATGATGTTGGGCAGCTGTCCTCCCGGAAAAGCCGTCGTCAACGCGGAAATGACGCCTGTCACGATTCCGATGACAAGAACATTTTGCAATCTAGGGAACAAAAGGATTCCCATAAACATCATGATCAGCATCATATCCGGCTTCATTCCGTAGAAAAAAGGCGGAATCACAGCGTGAAGCGCCGCTCCAATGGCGACAAACAGGGCCATAGCCACTAATTCTTTTGTTTTCATGTCTATTCTCTCCTCATCTAGGCTCTTTTTACGCTTTCCAATAATATGCTCGTCATTTATTGCGAAAGCTTTCTAGTAGTATATCAAACTTTCGAAGGAATGGGGAAGCCTTTTTCGCCATCTTCCATCATCAGGATAACCATCAGTTTTCTTCGCGGAAGTTCTTCATAAAGGCCGCCAGCTTTTCGCAGTCTTCAACAGATACGGCATTGTAAATCGAAGCGCGGCAGCCTCCGACCGAACGGTGTCCGCCAAGCCCTGACATTTTTTCTTCCTTTGCCTTTGCGATGAATGATGCTGTCAGCTCATCATTTTTGAGCGTAAAGGTAACGTTCATGTTTGAGCGGCTGTCTTCTCTCGCATGGCCGCGGTAGAATCCGCCGCTTTCGTCGATCGCGTTGTATAAAATACCGGCCTTTTCGCGATTGCGTTTCTCAATGGCATCGAGGCCGCCTTTTTCCTTGAGCCACTCCAGCACGAGAGACAGCATATAAATCGCAAAAGTCGGCGGGGTATTGTAGAGAGAATCCGCTTTGGCATGTGTTGAGTACTTCAGGATTTTGGCAACTTGCTCGTTTTCTTTGCCGAGCCAGTCTTTTTTCATGATGACAACGGTCACCCCTGACGGTCCGAGGTTTTTCTGAGCGCCGGCATAGATGATGTCAAATTGGGAAACATCGATTTTTCTGCTTAAAATATCGCTGGACATATCAGCGACAACCGGAATCGGAGCGTCAGGGAACTTTTGCCACTGCGTTCCGAAGATCGTGTTGTTGGAAGTCAGGTGGAGGTAAGCACCGTCTGCCGGAATCTCCGGTACTTCGGGAATATAGCTGTACGTATTTTCTTTACTGGACGCGATGATCGATGTGTTTCCGAAGAGCTTCGCTTCGGCGAGCGCTTTTTCAGACCAGGCGCCTGTCATTATGAAGTGCGCCGTTTTGTCTTTGGAGAGGAAGTTCATCGGAATCATTGAGAACTGAAGGCTTGCTCCGCCTTGCAGAAACATGACTTCATAATCATCAGGTATGTCCATCAGTTCCTTTAACAGAGCTTTCGCTTTTTGATGAACGGCGTCATACTCTTTGCTGCGGTGGGACAGCTCCATCACGGACATCCCCGCACCGTTGAAATCAAGAAATTCGTCTTTCGCCTTTTGCAGTACTTCTAAAGGCAGTGCTGCCGGTCCTGCGTTAAAGTTCGTTGTACGTATCATCACAATCGCTCCCTGTTCATGTATAAAAATATAAAACCATCCTATCACAAAAGGTTCCGGTTATACATAAAAAATTTGAATTGTGTGAAATATAGAACAAAGTCTATTTAGTCGTGCCGGGCGATCTGATAAATGTGGAGTTTTTTTGAACGAAAAAAAGACGCCGGCAGCTGCCGGCGCCCTTGGACAATGTCTCGATTACAGGTGCTTGTTGATGGAAGCTGCAATGTTCTGCAAGTCTTCCGGTGAATAGTCGTCCGCATGTGTTTTCCAGACGGCTCCGAATCCGTCTCCTTTGCCGTAGCGGGGGATGATGTGCATGTGATAGTGGAAGACGGACTGCCCCGCTTTTTCGCCATTGTTATTCAGAAGGTTTAAGCCGATCGGCTCGTATTCGTCTTTGATAGCTTGGGCGATTTTCGGAACCGCTTCAAAAAATTCCCTTGAAACATCAGGTGTCATTTCGTAAATATTGGTTTTATGAACTTTTGGAATCACAAGCGTATGCCCTTTTGTGACTTGGCTGATGTCGAGAAAAGCCAGTACATGTTCATTTTCAAATACCTTTGCACAAGGGATTTCTCCGTTTATGATTTTGCAGAAAATACAGTCGCTCATACTTTTCCTCCTTTTTCCATTAGGGAAAGGTTATGTATAAGCAACATATTACCACAATTTGCGCGAAAACACGAAAAACAGGATGAACGGCTCCAACGTTCACCCTGCCTGAAGAAGGTACGCTTTAATGAAGAAACGTTAACTGCCTTTTGCAAGCACCCCATTTTCGTCAAAATGAAAGCTTGTAACGCCTATACATTTCCTGCGACAAACACCTCATTTGATCGTCACACCTTTTTTATATGACGGAGATGTCAAATAAAGCAGGTGCTTTCTCAATTCAGTGGATGAAAGAAATTTCTAAGCTTGACATGTTTCATACTCAGGAACTCTTGCCGATTTTGTCTTTGACAAACACCTCATTCGCCAGAGTTGATAAGCTTTCCCTTCTTCAAGAATTAGAATGTCCTGATGCGCATTCGATTATTCGTTTTATTTTAAGGCCGAAAAGCGGGAGGGAAAACGTTTCAAATACATTCTTGTTTTTGGTACTATTAAGAAAAATGCAGGAAAGGAACGAACGTATGTCACTACTGACTGTTAATGAGTTAACTGGAGGGTATACAAGAAACCCGGTGCTGCGCGATGTTTCATTTGCGATTGAACGGGAGCAGATCGTCGGGCTGATCGGTTTGAACGGAGCGGGGAAAAGCACGACGATCCGGCATATCATCGGCTTAATGGAACCGCACAAAGGATCGGTTGAATTGAACGGCAAAACGTTCATGGACGATCCGGAAAGCTATCGTTCCCAATTTACGTTTATTCCGGAAACGCCGATTTTATATGAAGAGCTGACATTGAAGGAGCATTTGGAGCTGACGGCGATGGCGTACGGCCTTTCGAAGGAAACGTTCGAGAAAAGGCTTCCGCCGCTTTTGAAAGAATTCAGAATGGAGAAGCGCCTGAAATGGTTCCCTGCCCATTTTTCAAAAGGTATGAAGCAGAAGGTTATGATCATGTGCGCTTTCCTTGTCGAACCCGACCTGTACATTATAGACGAACCGTTTCTCGGTCTTGATCCGCTGGCGATCAATGCCCTTCTCGAGCGGATGAACGAAGCGAAGAAAAACGGCGCGGCCGTTTTGATGTCGACGCATATTTTGGCAACGGCAGAGCGGTATTGTGACTCCTTCATTATTCTTCATAACGGCGAAGTGCGGGCGAAAGGAACGCTTGATGAGCTCAGAGAGCAGTTTTCGATGGAAGAAGCGAGCCTCGACGACCTGTATCTTGAACTGACGAAGGAAGAGAGCTATGAATAGCATTCTGGGGATTTGGAAGACAAGAATTGAGGAGTATGTCAAAGAAACAAGATCATATTTGAAATACATGCTGAATGACCACCTTGTCATCGTCATGATTTTTTTCCTTGCAGGAGCTGCGAGCTGGTACAGCAAATGGCTGAAAGAGATGCCCGAAGGTTTTCCCGCCTATTGGGTGATGGCCGTCATCTTTTCGTTCATTTTGACAGGCTCATACGTCCGCACGCTAATTAAAGAAGCGGATCTCGTCTTTTTGCTGCCGCTCGAAGCAAAGATGGAGCCGTATTTTCAGCAGGCTTTCCGATTCAGTTTGTTGACGCAGCTTTTTCCGCTGGCCGCCGCGGCCCTCGCTTTGGCACCGCTCTATTTTGAAGCGAGCGGCCAGGCATTTTCCGCGTACTTCATCTTGCTGATTCAGCTGCTCGTCTTAAAAGGATGGAACACAGCGATGCAATGGCGGATGACGTTTTTCGGCGAAAAAAACATGAGGGTCACCGACTGGATTGTCAGACTGCTTCTCAACACGATCGCGATCTATTTCGCTTTAGCGTCTTCATACGGATTTGCAGCAGCTGTCTACCTGATCATGGCCGCTCTGTATGTGTATTTTAAAATGATCGATAAGAAAAAATCGTTTAAATGGGAGCTGCATATTGAAGACGAAATCAGAAGAAAGCAGCGGTTCTACAGAATTGCGAACCTATTCACAGACGTTCCCCATCTTAGAAAGCAGGCGAAAAGAAGAGCATATCTCGATTGGATGCTCCGGTTTATTCCGTATGAACAGCGCCGGACATTTACATATATGTACGGAAGGGCCTTTATCAGATCAAACGACTATTTCGGTATCGTCGTCAGGCTGACCGCAATTTTTGGTATCATCATCGCTTATTTTTCGACATATGAGTGGGTTTCTGCGGCGCTCATCGTCTTTACCGTATTCATTACAGGAATTCAGCTGACGCCGCTGTTTGATCATTTTTCACATTTGTCCTTGCAGGAGCTTTATCCCGTCAAAGCTGCAGAAAAGCGGAAGAGCTTTTTCGGTCTGCTTCACATTGTTCTGAGCGTCCAGGCGCTTGTTTTGTCTGCCGTTGCCGGAGCCATGATGCAGTGGACCGGGATGCTTGCCGGACTGGCCGGCTCCGCATTGCTTATATTTGTAATTTTGAAGCCTTATTTCAACAGCAGATTGAAGAAAAATGCCAAGAGATCATGAATCCTTTTCTTTTTAAGCAAGTATGATGAAAGAAGAGGTGAGAGGCGCATGAATGAAAACCAGCTTTATTTGGAGGAAGCGATCCGCTGGAAAATGAAGTTTCTCAGAAAGCCGTCGATGGCTGAGCGGATGTCGAAAGGCGTGCAGTCGAAAATCAACGCCCGCATTCCCGCCAAAGTTCATAAAGCGATAACAGAAAGCATTAAAAAGATGGTCGAGGCCACTTTGCTCGGCTCGAATTTGACGACTTTTGACAAGAAAACAGGCGCGCTTTCGCTAAGGGAAAAAGATGAGCTGGCTCAGAAGACGATTGCCCAGTATCAAAAGGCGGCTGCCGTTGAAGGGATCGGAACAGGTGCAGGCGGGATTTTTCTCGGACTGGCGGACTTTCCGCTTTTGCTCGGCATCAAAATGAAATGCCTGTTTGAATTGGCGTCGATTTACGGATATGATATCAAGGAAAAAGAAGAGCGGATGTTTCTTCTGTATATTTTTCAGCTCGCCTTCTCAGGGGAAGCTCACCGAAAAGAAATTTTCCGTATGATTGAACATTGGGAAACCGAAAAGCGCGAAATCGATTGGCTGGCATTTCAGCAGGAATACCGGGACTATCTCGATCTTGTAAAGCTGTTTCAGCTTGTGCCGGGCTTCGGCGCGGTCATAGGCGGAACGGCTAACTATAAGCTGCTTGGGCATCTTGGGGAAACAGCGAGACACGTTTTCCATATGAGGTTGATACATGAGACAGCCGGATATTGATGATCCGGCTGTTTTTTGCTTTTTCGGTTGTTACATTGCAGGCGTTTCGCGGAGCGACTGCTCTTTCTCCTGATAGGAGACAGCGGCATTTGCCAGCACCTTGGCTGCGATCAGCAGCGCTTTTTCATCAAGATCGAATTTCGGATGGTGGTGGGGAAACACCGCGTCCGGATTTTCAGGACGGGCGCCTGTAAAGAAAAATGTCCCTTTGACGCGCTCTAGGTAGTAAGCGAAATCTTCCCCGCCCATTTGCATGCCGCTTTCCTCAACGTTTTCGACGCCTTCTGTCTGTTTGGCGATTTTTGCGAGAAAAGCTGTTTCTTCCGGATGATTGCAGACAGGCGGATAGCCCCTTTCAAAGGAATAGTCACAGTCAGCACCATGCATGCCGCATATACCTTTTGCAATCTGTTCAATTTCGTTTTCAATCAAGGTGCGGATTTCATCATTGAAGGAACGCGCCGTCCCGATTAAAACGGCTTTATCAGCGATTACATTAAAGGAGTTTTCGGCAACAAATGAACCTATCGAAACGACTGCCGGCTGAGTCGGATCGAGTCTGCGGCTGACAATCTGCTGGAGTGAAGCGACGATCTGCGATCCGATCAACACGGCGTCTTTTGTTTTATGAGGCTGTGCGCCATGCCCGCCTTTGCCTTTAATCGTAATCGTAAAACGGTCCGCAGCGGCCATGATCGGTCCTGTTCGATATTGAACGGTTCCCGTCGGCTCAGTAGCCCACAAATGGGTTCCGAAAATCACGTCAACACCGTCAAGACAGCCGTCTTCAATCATCGGCCTGGCTCCACCCGGGGAATATTCCTCGGCGTGCTGATGGATGAGGACGATCTTTCCTTTTAAACGGTCGGCATGTTCGTTCAAAATTTTCGCGAGGACGAGCAGGGTGGCCGTGTGCCCGTCGTGTCCGCAGGCATGCATCACTCCCGGCACCGTCGACCGGTAAGGCACATCTTTTTCATCATGAATGGGCAGCGCGTCAAAATCGGCTCGAAGCGCAATGACGGGGCCGGGCGATCCGCCTTCGATGTGCGCGAGAACTCCGCCCCCGCCGACATTGGTGCGGATAGGCATACCGAGCGCTTCATAGTAAGAAGCGATAAATGCGGCTGTTTTCTTTTCTTGAAAAGAAAGCTCCGGGTGCTGATGAAAATGACGCCTCAATTTGACCATTTCATCGTAGTGTGCATCAAGCTGCTCATTAATTTGTCGGATGAATGCGGATGCGCTCAAAAAAATTCCTCCTTTTAGGAATGACAAGTTTTTATAATTTTATGACAACTGAAGCCGCTGTTCAACCTTGCTGTCACGTTTTATAGAAGAAAAATGGCGGCAATCGTTGTGACAGTTAATCCGGCTGCTACAGGAATAAAGTTTTTTCTGGCAAGATCGAACGGGTCCACTTTACAAATCGCTGCTACCGGAATGAGCGCCCATGGCACAAGCGTACCGCCGCCGACCCAAATGGCTGAGATTTGGCCGAGTGCGGTCAGAACGGCCGGGTTGCCGTCAACAGCCGCAGCAAACATCGAAGCAGCTGATCCGGCTAGAGATATTCCTGAAAAACCGGAGCCGTCAAGACCGGTCACCGCTCCCGTGACAGTGAGCGCCACTGCGGCGAGTTCTGGAGAGAGCGGGACGCTGTGGGCAAAAGCTGAACCGAGGTCCTGCACGATCCTATTAGAAAAACCGGGTATCTCGGCTGTCAGTACTTTTTCGAAACCCGCGTCGCCCAAGTAAAAAAAGGCGGCGATCGGAATGACGGGGGCAAACACTTTAAAGCCGAACTGAAATCCGCGAATGAAATAACCGGTGATTTTCTCAAGACGACGGTGTTTGTGGACGATAAAATGAATGAGAATCATGACGAAGACAGCTGTTCCTCCGACAAGCGCCGTCGCTTCGTCTCCTTGCAATTCCAGGATCAGCATCGCGGCGATATCCCCTAAAAAAATGACCGGAATCATCAGTGCGAGCCATTTTCTTGGGGCTGGGGGAAGAAGCCATTCAGGCTCGCTTTGCCGCCGCTCACTGTTTGCGGCTGCTTGATTGTCTTTCTCTTTCCTGAGCATAAAAAAGGCTGCCGCCGTTGTCGAAAAGCCCATGATCAGGACGAGCGGAACGCTTGCAGACATCACTTCTGCAACGGACAGTCCGGCTGCATCTCCGGTCAATTTAGGCGCCGCCTGGATGATGTAATCGCCTGATAGAGCGAAACCGTGGCCGAATAAATTCATGGCGCACGCTACCGCTATCGGGGAGAGGCCGGCTTTCAGCGCGGCAGGCAGGAGGACGGCGCCGATCAATGCGACAGCCGGGGAGGGCCAAAAAAATGAAGAAATGATAAACATTAAAGCTCCGGTGATCCAGTAGGCCAAGGCAGGACCTTTCATCCATTTGGCGATCGGAGTGACCATTGCTTCATTAACGCCGGTCTTTGCCAGCAGTTCGCTCATCGAAACGGTAAAGCAGATGATGAAAATGGTCGGGAGAAGTTCTCCGGCGGCGTAGATTAAGCTGTTGAACAGGCCCATCACAGAGGCAATGGCAGAATGGGTCGCCGCTAATGAAATGAAAAAAACCCCGGCAAGCGATATAAAGGTGGTATCAAGACGAAGAAGCATAAATGCGAGAATTGCAGCGATAAAGCCCAAATATATAAAGTGAACGGACGTTAATTCAATTTCCATTTCCCGATCCCCCCGTTAACATAACCTCATACAGCTTATTCCTGGGCTGTCAGAGTGTGAAGGAAGGGCTCATTTCCTCGGAAATAAAAAACTGCCTTAAAAGGCAGTTATTCGACAGAATGATACGAAGAAATATAGGATGGGCGGGAAAAAATCGTTCCGCCTTGGTTGATTCCAGCTGAAGATTCCTTCTTTTGATGGGCTTCGCCGAACGATTTGGAGCTTTTCCAGTCCTGAAACGACTGTTCTGTGTCCCACAGCGTCAGTACGATATACGTATCGCTGTCTTTCGGCCTCAGCACCCTGAGGGCTTTAAAGCCAGGCTGATTTTCGATTTTTCCGGCTCTGTTTTTAAAACGGGTTTCGAAAAGCGGTCTTCCTTCCGGTGTGACAGGGATGTTGTTGAGGACGGCGAATCCGGAATGTTCCAAAGTTCCCGACTGATCGATGATTTCGTAGCGGTGAGGAGAATGAAAGACGCTTTCTCCGTCGGTTTCGTGAAAGAGAATGGCGGAATCGTGGCTTTTCATAAATAACATGTTTTCAAGACCGTGCTGTTTGGCGAGCTTTTTTAAAAACTCGACAGTTCCGTATGTAATGTAAAAATTCAATTTTATCACCCCTTTTTGATAGTATAACAAAAGGACGATTTAAAATTCTATCTATTACCCGCTATAAATGCTGCAACATAATTTGAAGAAAAAATTCCCATACTAGCTATAGAAAGGAATGAGGTGACCATATGAGAAAGAGATTTTTCATTCCAATCATCATTACAGCGGCGATATTCCTTTTATCGTTAATCGGATATATTACGATTTTGTTTCTGGGGGATTATGTGATTGATGAAAAGAAACTGATTTTCCATGCTTCTTCTAAAATCGTCGACCAAAATGGAGAAGAAGTCACAAGCCTCTATACTGAAAACAGAAGACCTATTTCAATTGCCGAGGTGCCGGACGGCGTAAAAAATGCCTTTATCGCGGTTGAAGACAAGCGCTTTTATGAGCACCACGGCATCGATTTTAAATCCGTGAGCCGTGCGGTCTATAAAGATATATTAGCGGGAGGAAAAGTGGAAGGTGGAAGTACGATCACCCAGCAGCTCGCAAAAAACACTTTTTTGACACACGACAAAACGTTTTTAAGAAAAACGAAAGAAGTCATAATCGCGATCAACTTGGAGCGGGACTACAGCAAAGACAAGCTTTTGGAAATGTATTTGAACCAGCTTTATTTCGGGCACGGCGTCTATGGAATCCAGGCGGCTGCAAACTACTTTTTTAGCAAAGATGTGAAAGACTTGACGGTCAGTGAGGGAGCGGTGTTGGCTTCCATTCCTAAAGCGCCGTCCACGTATTCGCCCATTCTCAATCCGGAAAAAAGTCGTGAGCGACGCAATGTCATTCTCGGCATGATGAACGAGCAGGGATATATCAGCTCAAAGGAAACCGTCAGAGCCCAAGGCAGCACATTGGGCCTCCACGTGAAAGAAAAATCAAAAAATCCGTGGCTTGACAGCTATATTGATCTGGTCATGAAAGAAGCGGAAGACAAATATTCGATTTCGAGTGAACAGCTTCTTCAAGGCGGATACACAATCAGTGTTCCGCTCGACGTTTCGATACAAAAAGCGGCTTACACGCTGATGAAGCAGGACGGCTATTTTCCCGGAACAGACAATAAAGCTGAAGGGAGCGCCGTTTTTATCGATAACCGGACAGGCGGCGTAGTGGCCGCTCTCGGAGGTCGGGAATACGCTCCGAAAGGCTACAACAGGGCAACAGCCCCGCGTCAGCCGGGTTCGACTTTTAAACCGCTTGCCGTTTACGGCCCCGCTCTTGAAGAAAAGCGGTTTAAGCCGTACTCCATGCTTGAAGATAAACAGCTGTCATACGGCGGCTACTCGCCGAAAAACTATGACGGCCAGTACGAGGGCAAGGTCTCTATGGTGGATGCGCTGACCTACAGCAAAAACGCGCCTGCCGTATGGACGCTAAATGAGATCGGAATCGAAACGGTGAAGCCTTATCTCAGCCGCTTGGGCATGAACGTGCCGGATGAGGGCCTGGCATTGGGGCTGGGCGGCTTAGAGAAAGGAGTGTCGCCGCTTGAGATTGCCGGGGCATACCGGACCTTTGCAAATTCAGGACAATACACCGAGCCATTCTTTATTAAAAAAATCACGGACGAAAACGGGGATGTCATATTCCGCCACGAGGAAAAATCAGAAAAGGTATTCAGCAAACAAACCGCTTGGAACATGACGCGAATGCTAGAGGAGGTCGTGAAAAGCGGAACGGGAAAAGCCGGTGATTTTTCCGGAGAGATTGCAGGAAAAACGGGCTCGACCACGTATACCGGAAAAGAGGGCGGAACAAAAGATGCCTGGTTTGCGGGGTATACGCCCGAAGTGACGGGAGCTGTCTGGATGGGCTACGATAAAACGGATGAATCCCATTATTTAAAAGGCGGCAGCGCTTATCCGACAAGGCTGTTTAAAGACATTTTAAAACGCTCCAACCATAAGCCTGAACGATTTAAGGCGCCTGAAGGTGTAAAAGATCTGGACAGGCCGATCCGCCTCGAAGATTTGGAAAGTGTTAAAGCAGACTATTCCTTTACGCCGATGGGGCTGATTACGGTGTCATTAAAATGGCATGAACAAGAGGATAAAAGGGTTGAATACCGAATATATGAAAGGAAAAACGGAAAAGAAACGCTCATTGATACGGTTAAGGGGAAAGGAAGCTATTCAATCCCTTATGCAAACATCTTTTCCAATGCTTCCTATAAAATTGTTCCGTACAATCCGCAGACGAAAACAGAGGGGAAAGGGACTGATTATATCGAACCGAAAGTGTTTCCTTCGGGTCATTAGGTACCCGAAATTCATCAATTTCTTGAACAATAAGTCTCATGAGTATACCGTTCAATAAAAAAACGGTATATTGGAAGGAGTAATTTTGCGAACGTATGGTTGCAGCTTGAAAGGTGGATATCATGATGAAAAACGACAAGGCTTTTAATGACACATTCTTAAAAGCGTGCCGAGGAGAAAAAGCCGCCCATGTACCGGTATGGTACATGAGGCAGGCTGGAAGATCACAGCCTGAGTACAGAGCGCTCAAGGAAAAATACGGACTGTTCGAAATTACGCATCAGCCCGAACTGTGCGCTTACGTGACAAGGCTCCCCGTCGAACAGTACGGTGTCGATGCGGCAATACTTTATAAAGACATAATGACACCGCTTCCAGGTATTGGCGTTGACGTCGAAATTAAAAACGGCATCGGTCCTGTTATCGATCAGCCGATCACATCTCTCACAGATGTTGAAAAACTCGGCGAACTCGAGCCGGAGGAGCATATACCATATGTGCTGGAGACGATCAGGCTCTTGACAGAAGAACAGCTGAACGTTCCGCTGATCGGTTTTACTGGGGCGCCGTTTACACTGGCTAGCTATATGATCGAAGGTGGCCCGTCCAAAAACTACAATAAAACAAAAGCGTTTATGTACAGCCAGCCTGCTGCATGGGACCTCTTGATGAAAAAGCTCGGGAAGATGGCGGCTGTATACGTCAAAGCCCAAATCCGCGCCGGCGCCAAAGCCATTCAAGTGTTCGATTCCTGGGTCGGGGCGTTGAATGTCGGTGATTACTGCCGCTATATCAAGCCGACGATGGACATTCTTTTCAAAGAGCTGAAAAAAGAAGGCGTGCCGCTGATTATGTTCGGGGTCGGCGCAAGCCACCTCGCGACTGAATGGCACGATCTTGACCTTGACGTCGTCGGGTTGGACTGGCGGATGAGCGTGCAGGAAGCCAGGGATAAAGGGCTGACAAAAACGCTTCAGGGGAATTTGGATCCTTCGATCCTCCTCGCCCCGTGGGAAGTCATTGAAGAGAGGACGAAAGCCATTCTCGATCAGGGCATGCAGACGGACCGGTTTATTTTCAACCTCGGTCACGGGATTTTTCCCGAAGTGAGTCCTGACACACTGAAAAAATTGACGGCATTTGTTCATGAGTATTCCGCCTCAAAAAAATCGAGCCTGATGACATGAGCATTTCAGTTGGTCTTTTCAATATAAACTGTCAAAATACGTATAGATCATGATCTTTAAAGAGGTGTTCACGTTGGGTAAAAAGAAAATGGGGCTTCTTGTTATGGCGTATGGGACGCCGTACAAAGAGGAAGACATTGAACGTTATTATACACACATCAGAAGAGGCAGGAAGCCTGAGCCTGACATGCTTCAGGACTTAAAAGACCGCTATAGGGCGATCGGCGGAATTTCTCCGCTTGCAAAGATCACGCAAGAGCAGACGAAGCAGCTGGAAAAACGCTTAAACGAGCTTCAGAATGATGTGGTATTCAAGTCATATATCGGTCTCAAACATATCGAACCTTTCATCGAGGATGCCGTTCAGGAGATGCATAAAGACGGGATTACAGAAGCCGTCAGCATCGTGCTTGCGCCCCATTTCTCCACTTTCAGCGTACAGTCGTACAACAAGCGGGCGAAAGACGAGGCTGAAAAGCTCGGCGGATTGTCGATCACATCGATCAACAGCTGGTATGATGAGCCGAAATTCATCGCATATTGGGCGGATCAAGTGAGAAAAACCTATGACGAAATGCCTTCGGAAGAAAGGGATAACGCCGTCTTGATTGTATCGGCGCACAGCCTTCCTGAAAAGATCGTCGAAATGGGTGATCCATATCCTGAACAGCTTAAAGAATCAGCGAAACTGATTGCCGAAGCAGC
The DNA here is from genome assembly GCF_054161455.1 of Bacillus sp. PK6-026. NCBI lineage: Bacteria > Bacillati > Bacillota > Bacilli > Caryophanales > Bacillaceae > Bacillus > Bacillus sp. PK6-026. Next base: position 1,118,688 of record NZ_CP096418.1, read on the forward strand.
GGGTGTAAAAGATTACGCCGTCGGCTGGCAAAGCGAAGGAAACACCCCTGATCCGTGGCTTGGGCCGGATGTTCAGGATTTGACCCGTGACTTGTCAGAGCAAAAAGGGTACAGCGCTTTTGTTTATGCTCCCGTCGGCTTCGTAGCTGACCATTTGGAAGTTCTTTATGACAACGATTATGAATGCAAAGTCGTCACAGACGATATCGGAGCAAGCTATTACAGACCTGAAATGCCTAACGCAAAACATGAGTTTATCGATGCTTTAGCAGATGTTGTATTAAAACAATTGGAGAAAGAACAGTAAAGAAGGCGATTGTAAATGAGTGGAGAACGCAGGCAGATTGTCATCATCGGCGGCGGTATTACCGGATTGGCCGCCGCCTTCTACTTGGAGAAGGAAATCAAAAAGAACGATCTCCCGGCCGAAGTCACGCTTGTTGAAGCAAGTCCGAGACTGGGCGGAAAGATACAGACGGTACACAAAGACGGCTATGTGATTGAACGGGGGCCGGATTCATTTTTGGAACGGAAGCAAAGCGCACCTCAGCTCGTGAAGGATCTCGGGCTGGAGCACTTGCTCGTGAACAACGCGACAGGCCAGTCTTATGTTCTTGTCAGCGAAACGCTCTATCCGATTCCGGAAGGAGCTGTGATGGGGGTGCCGACAAAAATCGGACCTTTTCTGACAACCGGCTTGTTTTCCTTGCCGGGGAAGTTGAGAGCCGGAATGGATTTGCTGCTTCCAGCGAGCAAGCCGCAGGAAGACCAGTCGCTCGGAGAATTTTTCAGAAGGCGCGTCGGCGGTGAAGTGGTGGAGAACCTGATCGAACCGCTTTTGTCAGGCATTTATGCCGGGGACATTGACCGCCTCAGTCTGATGTCAACTTTCCCGCAATTCTACCAGACAGAACAGAAGTACAGAAGCTTGATCATCGGGATGAAAAAATCGCGCGGCGCCCAGAGCGCCAAAAAGCCTGCGAACAAAAAGAAAGGCCAGTTCCAGACGGTGAAAACCGGCCTGCAGACGATTGTTGAAGAACTGGAAAAGCAGCTCGATATCACAAAGGTTTATAAAGGCACAAAGGTCGTCAGCATTGAGCGCGCGGGCTCGGGCTACAGCATGAAGCTTGACAACGGCAAGGTGCTTCACGCTGATTCGGCCGTGGTCACCGCTCCCCATAAAGCAGCTGCCGCGATGTTTCCAAAAGCGGATTGGCTGAAGGGTTTAGAAGATATGGTGTCAACATCTGTCGCCAATGTGGCGCTCGGATTTCCGGAAGAAGCCGTCCAAATGGAGCATCAAGGAACAGGCTTTGTCATTTCAAGGAACAGCGACTTTTCGATTACGGCGTGTACTTGGACAAACAAAAAATGGCCGAGCACAACGCCTGAAGGAAAAGTTCTGTTAAGAGCTTATGTGGGGAAAGCCGGCGATGAGTCCGTTGTCGAACAGTCAGATAACGAAATGGTGAAAATCGTCCTCGACGATTTAAGACGGATTATGAAGATCGACGGCGAGCCGGAAATGACCTGCATCACAAGATGGCATGAAGCGATGCCGCAATACCATGTCGGCCATAAGAAAAGAATGAAAGAGATCAGGGAAGGGTTACAGGCGTCATATCCGGGCGTTTTCATGACGGGGGCCTCTTTTGAAGGGGTCGGCATTCCGGATTGCATCGACCAAGGCAAGCAGGCCGTAGCCGATGTGCTCTCACACCTTTTCGAATAAAGAAGAGCAAATAAAGCTGTCCGAATCCATTCGGCGGCTTTTTTTATTTCACTCTTTTTACAGCTTTCATCATTTTAAAGTTTGTTTATGGAAAAGATAACATTTAAATTATTGCATTTTATATTCAGGTGTGTTACATTACTTTTTGTACTTACTGACCAAAATGTTCAAATAGTCAATTTCGGGGTGAGAAACCGTGAGCAAAGATCGAAAAGCACTGATTTTAGAAGCGGCGACAAAATCGTTTACACAATTCGGCTACAAAGCGACGACGATGGATCTGGTGGCGAAGCTTGCCAATGTCGGCAAAGGTACGATTTATACTTTTTTCAAGAATAAAGAGGAACTGTTCGACGACATTTTTTCTTCGCTTCTGATTGAGATGAAGCAAACGGCTGATCAAGCGATTGATCCTGAGCTGCCTTTTCACGAAAATGCCCATCGCGCGATGATGGCGATATTGGAGTACAGAAAGAAGCACCAGCTGACCATTAAGATCTTTCAGGAAGGTGCGGAGCTCGGCACACCGGCGGCCCGCGAAGTGATTGAAAAGCTGGAACGCATGGTCATCAGCTATATTAAGAGAAAGATTAAAGAAGCGATTAAAAATGACGATATTAGACCGTGTGACCCCGAGCTGAACGCGTTTGTCATCTTCAAGCTTTACATCGCGCTCATCTTTGACTGGGAAAAAAACCATGAACCGCTGAAAGATGAAGAGTTGGCAGAGATGCTGAAAATGTATATTTTAAAAGGATTATCTCGTTAGATTGTCCTTTCTTTGTTTAAAGGGGTGCTTATCCGCATAGAGAGCGGCTACTAACTAGGAGGCGTATCAACATGAATGTTTTCAAAAACCAGTGGAGAGAACTGATAACCAATAAAAAACTACTGATATCCGTGATCGGGGTTCTCTTTATACCGCTGATTTACAGCAGCATATTTTTGGCGGCGTACTGGGACCCATACGGAAACGTCGATCAGCTCCCCGTAGCGGTTGTGAATTCCGACAAGGGAACGACATATGAAGGAAAAGACCTTCACATCGGCGACGACCTTGTCAAAGAACTGAAAAAAAACGATAAATTCGACTGGCATTTTACGACGAAGGAAAAAGCGCTGAGAGGCTTGCAAAATGAGGAATACTACATGGTTGTAGAAATTCCTGAAAACTTTTCGAAGGATGCCAGCACGGTGATGGATAAACATCCGAAAAAGCTGAATCTGATTTATCATACAAACGCAGGACGAAACTATGTCGGCGCCCAGATCAGCGATAAAGCGATTGAACAGCTTCAGCATTCAGTCGGTTCTGAAATCACGCAGCAATATGCCGAAGTCATCTTTGACAATTTCGGCAAAATCGCAAAAGGTCTCGGTGAAGCCAGCGAAGGTGCCGGAAAACTGGATAAAGGACTGAAAGATGCGAAAGAAGGAAGCGAAACGCTGAAAAAGAACCTTGAAAAGCTTGCGAAAAGCCAAATTCAGTTCAACAAAGACGGAATGGAGAAGTTCGGCACAGCATTCAATACGCTGAACGACAAAATTCATGAGCTTGATTCAGGGCTTGCGCAATTTTTGGAAAAAAGCGGCCAGCTGCACAGCGGTGCTCAACAGCTCCAACAAGGCATGCCTCAGATTGTGGCGGGATTGGAGCAGATGAATGAAAAAGCGCAGATGATAAGCAAACTCGAAGAAGCCATTTCAAATGAAAAGATTCAGCAGCTTGAAACGGCACTTTCAAACGCCGAAAAGGCAAAAAAAGAAATCAGTCAGATCTCGAAAAATATTGATGAGCTTGAAGCGGCATTGAAAAACCAGCATAGTGAAGTCAAACAAATTATTGAATCCAGCAACATGCTGACACAAGAACAGAAAGCCGCGCTTATGAAACAAGTCGATGAAAAAATGGGAACGGTGAAGCTGCCTGAGTTTGACAAGTTGAAAGCGCAAATTCCCGATGTAAGCGAACTTCCCGATTTATCCGGGCTGAAACAGAAGCTTGAGGAATTGAAGCGAGTTCCTTCGGATGTGAACAAGCTTTATAAAGGATCGCAAAAGATTCAGCAAGGGCTCGATGCGCTGACAAACGGTTTGGGTGCTTACAACGAAAAATTCGCGGAGGCGAAAAGCGGATCATCCAAAATCGCCGAAGGCAGCCAGACGTTAGTCGGGAAGTTCGGCGATCTGCAAAGCGCGGCTGATAAACTGAAGGACGGTTCTTCCAAGCTTGCAGAAGGGGCTAAATCTCTTGATGAAGGTCTTGGCAAGCTGTCTGACGGAAGCGGGGAGCTGTTTGACAAGCTGTCTGACGCTGCTGATCAGACCGGCGATATTCAAGCGGGAGACGAAAACTACAATATGTTCTCAGATCCCGTCGATGTGAAAGGCGATAAAATCGATCCGGTTTCCAACTACGGAACAGGATTAACCCCGTATATTTTGTCGCTCGGCTTATTTGTCGGTGCATTAATGATCACCGTCGTCTTTGATGTGAAAGAGCCGGCTGTCCGGCCTGAATCAGCTTTCGGCTGGTTTATGAGCAAATTCAGCGTACTTTTTGCAGTGGGGATTCTTCAAGCGGCGATCGCCTGCACGATCATTCTCTCTGGCATCGGGCTTGAAGTGCAAAGCGTCTGGAGATTTTATGTGTTCAGTATGATCATGAGCATTACATGTCTTGCGATCATTCAATTTTTGGCTGCGACCATGGGAAATCCGGGACGTTTCATTGCCGTCATTCTGCTCGTGCTTCAGCTTGGAGGAAGCGGAGGAACATTCCCTCTTGCACTTGTTCCTAAGTTCTTCCAAGTCATCCATTCCGCACTGCCGATGACCTACAGCATTGCGGGATACAGAGCGGTGATTTCAAGCGGAGACTACGCGTATATGTGGGAGCAGGCTGCCGTGCTCGGCGGTGTTGCGATCGTCATGATGGCCTTGACGCTGATTTATTTTAAAGTGCTGCTGAGAAAAGGAAAAGTTGAAGAGCAGCACGCATAAAAGAAAAACATCTTTTCAAGCCCGGCAAGGGCAAGAAAAGATGTTTTTTTTTTGAAATCAGGAAGCTGGCGCGCCCCATTTTACAATCAGTCCCGTATATGTAAGACCCCCGCCGAAACCGAACAGAATCAAGGTATTGCCCTCTTTCAACTTTCCGTTTTTGACGGCTTCATCAAGGGCGAGAACGATTGATACGGATGAGGTGTTGCCAAACCATTCGACGCTCGTCAGCGCTTTTTCGAGTGAAATTCCGGTTTTTTCGCAAATTGATTCGACCATTCGCAAATTCGCGCTGTGCGGGACGAACCAATCGATATCCTTCAGCTCCATTTCAGCTTGGCTAAGCAGCTTTTTGACGCCTTCGGGAATGGACCTGACCGCCCATTTATACACTTCGCGGCCGTTTTGAACCATTTTTCCTTCACCTGAGAGCGGCTCCCCTTTAAGGTCGCTGCGCAAGCCGGTTCTGTATAAATGGCGGGCTCCGTCACCTTTCGTATCCTGGGCAAAAGTAATGAAGCTTGGGGAATTGTCGTCCCGTTCGACAAGCAGGGCGCCCGCGCCGTCGCCGAACAAAATGCAAGACGCGCGGTCTGTGTAGTCGGTTGTTTTGGATAAGGTTTCACCGCTGATCACAAGAATTTTTTTGTGCAGTCCGGAAGTGATCAGGCCGTTGGCGATATGCAATCCGTATGTTAATCCCGCGCAAGTCGCATTTACATCCACCGCGCCGACTTCTTTCCATCCGAAGTGCTCCTGAACCTGGCATGCCGTGCTTGGAAAAGCATAGTCCGCCGTTGTGGTAGAGACGATGATCATGTCAATATCGTCCAGCGTGCCGTTGTATCTGCTTTGTAGATTTTCAACGGCCTTTATGCAAAGATCTGATGTGAATTCGTGACTTCCTGCGATTCGCCTTTCTTTCATTCCTGTCCGCTGAACGATCCATTCATCAGAAGTATCGACGATTTTTTCAAAGTCTTTGTTTGTCATGCGCTTTTCGGGAACATAGGTGCCGATGGCAGAAATTCGCGCTTTTGATAAAGTTTTCATGAAGTTCACTCTCCTTTTTTTAATTATAACACCTAGTATTAGTATCTGGTACTAAAATATTGATCTGATGTATACTATAAACATCACAAGTTGGGAGGAATGAACAATGTCAGGACAGAAAACGATGGAGCTCATCAAGGAGCTCGTCTCCATCCCGAGCCCTACCGGGAATACGTATGACATCATAGACTATATCAATCGCCTATTACAGGAAGAAGGAGTCGAAACAAAGTTTAACCGTAAGGGCGGCCTGATCGCGACGATACCGGGCCGCGACAAAGCCCGGCACCGGATGCTCACCGCTCATGTCGATACCCTCGGAGCGATGGTGAAAGAGATTAAGCCGAACGGAAGGCTGAAAATTGACTTAATCGGGGGGTTCAATTACAACTCGATTGAAGGCGAGTATTGCAAAATTGAAACAGCATCAGGGAAAACTTACACCGGCACGATCTTAATGCATCAGACATCAGTGCATGTTTACAAAGACGCCGGAAAAGCCGAGCGGAACCAGAAGAATATGGAGGTCCGCATTGACGAACCGGTCCGCAGTGAAGAAGAAACCCGGGCGCTCGGCATCAATGTCGGTGATTTTATCTCCTTCGACCCGCGCGTTGAGATCACACCGAGCGGGTTTATCAAATCGCGTCATCTTGATGATAAAGCAAGCGTCGCCCTCCTTATTGAGCTGATCAGAACGATCAACACAGAAGGGATGACACTGCCTTACACAACGCATTTTTTAATTTCCAACAATGAAGAAATCGGTTATGGCGGCAACTCCAATATCCCGCCTGAAACGGTGGAATATTTGGCTGTTGATATGGGAGCGATCGGCGATGGGCAGTCAACCGACGAATATACGGTATCCATTTGTGTGAAGGATGCCAGCGGGCCATATCACTACGGGCTTCGCAAGCGTCTGACCGCTCTTTGTGAAACATACGGAATCGAGTATAAGCTTGATATTTACCCGTACTACGGCTCAGATGCTTCAGCAGCCATCAGAGCGGGCCATGATATCGTCCACGGGCTGATCGGCCCGGGAATTGACGCATCCCACGCGTTTGAAAGGACGCATCAGTCGTCCTTGGAGCAGACGGCAAAGCTGCTGTATCATTATGTCCTGTCTGACATGGCATAAAAAAGCTCCCAAAGGACCCCGGTCCCTTGGGAGTAAAAAAAGAGTGGAAGTCATCCATCCGTAGAGGATGGCGTTTACTTACCAGTAATCATAGTGTTTTTTCTTTTTGCAGTGATCAAAGTGGTCAAACTTCTTGTAGTCATAGTCATAATCATACTTCTTATAGCATGGATAATAGTAGTAATAATAGTAGTAGTAGTATTTCTTGCAGTCGTGGTCTTTCTTGTGGTAGTCAAAGTCATAATCTTTCTTGCAATGGTCATGGTAAAAATACATTAAACTTCCCTCCAGTTTTCTTTTCTAATTTAACTACAGTACATCGTATGTAAACGAAAGGAAGTTGTTTGGACAGGTTTCTTGAGCAAATTGCATATTTTTAAAAAAACGTATGTTTCTCCAAAAGCGGGAAACATACGTTTTTTTGCGGGCTGTCAGCCGGACATTTTCATATCTGCCGGCTCCCTTTGATTTAAGACGGTCTGTCCTTTAACGGCGTCATATTCACCTTCCCATTTTGACATGACCACAGCGGCAAGAGCGTTTCCGGTCAGGTTGACGACCGTTCTCGCCATATCCATAATCCGGTCGACTCCGGCAATGAAGGCCAGCCCTTCAGCAGGAACGCCGATCGTGCCCAGAGTCGCGAGAAGAACGACGAATGATGTGCCGGGAACGGCAGCCATTCCTTTAGAAGTGACCATCAGGACAAGGATGAGCGTGAGCTGCTGCCCAATGGACAGATCGATGCCGTAGACCTGCGCCAGAAACAGCGCCGCGATTGCCTGATACAGGACAGAGCCGTCAAGGTTAAATGTGTAGCCGATCGGAATGACAAACGACACAATGCCTTTCGGACAGCCGATTTTCTCCATTTTTTCCATGACGCGCGGAAGCACAGTTTCAGAGCTTGATGTACTGTATGCAAGAAGAAGCTCATCTTTCATATAGGCCAAAAATTTAAATATATTGATACCGCACAGCTTGCCGACGATCCCAAAAATGACGATCAGGAAGAAAGCAAGAGCAAGATAGACAAGCAAAACGAGCTTTCCCAATGATAAAAGCGAAGAAAAACCAAATTTTGAAACCGTTACACCAATTAAAGCAAAAACGCCGAACGGCGCGAATTTCATGACGATGTTCACGACGTGGAACATGGCTTGAGACGTTGCCTCAAAAAAGGAAAGCACAGGCTTGCCTTTTTCGCCTATGGCTGACACTCCGAGTGCGAACAGAACAGTGAAGCAAATGATCGCAAGCAGATCGCCTTCAGCGAGCGATTGGAAAAAGTTTGTCGGCACAATGTGCAGGAACGTGTCTGCGACAGATTTGGTGCTTGCCTCTTTTTCTGTTTCTACATATTGGCTGATATCCTGTTTTTCAGCACCAGAAAAGTTTACGCCGTGTCCAGGCTGAATGATATTTCCAAGGAGCAGTCCGAGCACGATCGCAAAAGTCGTAATGATTTCAAAGTACAGAATCGTCCGAAAACCGAGCCTGCCGACCTTTTTTCCGCTGCCGGCCCCTGCAACCCCGACAATCAAGCTTGAAACGACAATAGGAATCACAATCATTTTGATTAATCTTAAGAACAAATCACCGACGGGCTGCAGATACGTTGCGACCGCAGGGTTTCCGAACCAAATCGCTCCTGCTGCAACACCTAAAATCAGCCCGAGGAAAATTTGTGTGGCTAATCCGAATTTAAGTCTTTTCATAGATGCCCTCCCAACGCATGCTTAATTTATACTAGAATATTAAACTGAGATCGTAAATTAAGTATAGCGAAAGAAAATACAGCTCGTCCATTAAAAAAATAACGTCTGAATATATTGAAAATTCAAATATGAGATGATCATCCCAGCTTAAATTCAAATCGGGACGTTCATCGGTGTATATTTCCCTAAGTGAAATAGTAAAATGTTATTAAAATAATGAATTTTGACAAGAATCTCTCTCTTTATAACTAACTTTATGACAAAAAAACGCCCCGGGGAGATCCGCCGGAGCATTTTTTAATGACGTCTATATATCTTTTACATTTAAGCATTTAGAGCAAGTGTTTCCGTAGCATTCGTGCTGCTCATCAATATCGTGACCGCATTTTGAACATTTTTTGGAAGGCAAATTTCTGAAGAACTCGGTGATTTTAGCGAGCATGTTGATTCCCCCAATTCGTTTGTTGTCATCATTGTATTATAACAGTATCCAGGAAATCAATGTCTGTTTTATGACAAAATATAAAACATGCAATTTTTAAGAAAAATGGGTATATTGAATAGGGGGACGATAGACACAAAAAAGAGGTGTGTATATATGAAGATGACAGTCATCGGCTGCTGCGGAGGATTTCCGGCTGCAAATGAAGCGACTTCAGGCTATCTCTTTCAATCCGGGGATTATTCCGTTTTAATCGACTGCGGCAGTGCCGTTTTATCGAAGCTTCAGCTGTTTCTGCCCGTTGAGGAGCTTGATGCCGTTATATTATCCCATTATCATCACGACCATATTGCGGATGTCGGCCCTTTGCAATTTGCCAAACTGGTCGGCTCATTCCTCGGCAAGGGAGCGAATGCCCTTCCGATATATGGACATCCTTTTGATGAAGAGCAGTTTTCAAAGCTTACATATAAAACGCATACCGCTGGATTGGCCTATGATCCGAAAGAGTCTTTGGCAATCGGACCGTTTACGTTCACGTTTTTAAAGACGGTTCATCCTGTTGACTGCTTTGCTATGAGGGTGACGGACGGTGTTCATTCTGTCGTTTATACAGCCGATTCGAGCTTTCAGGAAGCTTTCATCCCGTTCAGCGAAGGAGCCGATCTATTGATCTCGGAGTGCAATTTTTATGCGGATCAGGATGGGAGAAGCGCCGGTCATATGAACAGCCTCGAAGCGGGACGCATCGCTGCAGAAGCGGGTGCGGGACATCTGCTCTTGACACACCTCCCGCATTTCGGGGAACATCAAAAACTAGCAGAAGAGGCCAAAACCGTTTATAAAGGCGCGGTTGATCTGGCGCACACCGGTTATGTGTGGGGAGAATAGAAGGAGGAACTGACAAACATGCTGTTTATCGATAATCAAAATATTACAGATCCGAGGATCAACTTGGCGATTGAGGAGTACTGCTTAAAGCACCTCGATCCTGAAGAGACGTATCTGCTGTTTTATATCAACCAGCCGTCGATCATCATTGGCAAAAACCAAAATACGATTGAGGAAATCAACACAAAGTATGTGGATGAAAACGGGATCATTGTCGTTCGCAGGCTGTCAGGCGGCGGAGCTGTCTACCATGACCTCGGGAACTTGAACTTCAGCTTTATTACGAAAGACGACGGCAACAGCTTCCATAATTTTAAGAAGTTTACGGAGCCCGTTGTGGCCGCTTTAAAGCGGCTTGGCGTCGATGCGGAGCTGAGCGGCCGAAACGACTTGATGGCAAACGGCCGGAAAATTTCGGGAAACGCCCAGTTCTCAACGAAAGGGAGAATGTTCAGCCATGGCACGCTGTTGTTCGATTCTGAGATAGAACATGTCGTATCGGCTTTAAAAGTAAAAAAAGATAAAATCGAATCAAAAGGCATCAAATCGATCAGGAGCCGGGTAGCCAATATCAGCGAATTTCTCGATCAGAAGATGACGACAGTGGAATTCCGAAGCATGCTTCTCCGCTATATTTTTGATACCGAAGGGGAAATACCGGAGTATAAGCTGACTGAAAAAGACTGGAAAATCATCAATCAAATTTCAAAGGAACGCTATCAAAACTGGGATTGGAACTATGGGAAGTCTCCGAAATTCAATCTTCAGCATTCAAAACGATTTCAAGCGGGATCGGTCGACATCCGCCTGGAAGTGCAAAAAGGCGTGATCTGCGAGTGCAAAATATTCGGTGACTTTTTCGGAGTCGGCGATGTCAGCGATATTGAAGAGAAGCTGACAGGCGTACAGTATGAAAGAAAAGCGATTGAAGAAGCCCTTCAAGGCGTCGACATCAAGCATTACTTCGGCAATATTCAAAAAGAAGAATTTTTGGATCTTGTCTACTAAAAGAGAGGCTGCGGTTTCCGCGGCCCCTTTTTAACTTGAGAGGAATGGAAGATATTTCCCAACAGCCCTTGAGTGTTTTCTGTTCATTTACTATAATGGGAATAGATTTTGATTATCACAAAATGAATGGTCATTCATTCATTTTTAAGGGGTGGGAGAATGAATTTAGTTTCAAAATTAGGGGAAACAGCTCAATCAAAGCCTGACAGAACCGCTTATATTTTTGGGGAACAGACGGAAACATACGGGGGATTACAGCAGAAAATTGATTGCTTTGCAGAAGGTCTGCGCGAAATCGGGGTGGAAAAGGGAGATCATGTTGCTTTGCTTCTCGGCAATACCCCGCATTTTGTGATTGCGTTTTACGGTGTGCTGAAGGCCGGAGCCGTTGTCATACCGATCAATCCGGCCTATACGCCGACTGAGATCGGCTATATGCTGACAAATGGCGACGCAAAAGTGATCGTGGCTCTGGGACAGCTGCTTCCGCTTTACGAAAAGGTGCATGAATCCCTTCCGAAAGTCAGCTGCGTCGTACTTTGCGAAACGGGAGAGCCGCTTCGCGAACCGGAAAGCACTGAGGTTAAGATGAAATTGAAATCGTTTACAAACATTATGAAACCTCCTGTCCGGCCGTTTCCTGAAATCGACGCCGAAGATACGGCCGCCATCCTTTATACGTCAGGAACTACGGGAAGACCAAAAGGGGCGATGCTCACACATCAAAATCTATTTTCGAATGCAAATGATACAGCCCGCTATCTAACAATGAATGAATCTGACCTTGTCGTCGCCGCCCTGCCGATGTTCCACGTTTTTTGTTTAACGGTCTGCATGAATGCGCCACTCATGAACGGCGCAGCGATTTTGATCGTGCCGAAATTCAGTCCCGCCGAGGTTTTCAAGCTGATTAAAAAGCATCAGGCGACGATCTTCTCAGGCGTGCCGACAATGTACAATTACCTGTACCAGTATGAAGGGGCGGATGAAACCGGTTTTCGATCCATCAGGATTTGCATCTCAGGCGGAGCGGCCATGCCTGTCGCTCTCCTGAAAAGCTTTGAAGAAAGATTCGGCGTTCTCGTTTTAGAAGGCTACGGTTTGTCGGAGGCTTCTCCTGTTACATGCTTTAACCCGTTCAGCACCGGCCGCAAGCCAGGATCGATCGGCACGAACATTCTCAATGTGAAAAACAAAGTCGTCAATGAAATCGGGGAAGAGCTGCCTGCCGGTCAAGTCGGGGAGTTGATCGTTAAAGGGCCGAATGTTATGAAAGGGTACTACAACATGCCGGAAGAAACGGCCCATACGATTAAAGACGGATGGCTGTATACAGGTGATTTGGCAAAACGGGATGAAGACGGTTATTTTTATATCGTCGACAGAAAAAAAGACATGATTATCGTCGGCGGCTATAATGTCTATCCGAGGGAGATCGAAGAAGTGCTCTACCTTCATCCGGAAATCGCAGAAGCGGTGGTGATCGGAGTGCCCGACCCGAATACGGGAGAAGCCGTCCAGTGCTATGTCGTTCCGAAGAATAAAACGCTGACAGAGGATGATGTCTTGTCGCATTGCAAAAAGCATCTTGCCAAATACAAGCGCCCGGCGGCGATCGTCTTCATGGATGAAATACCGAAAAATTCGACCGGCAAAATTTTAAGGCGCGCTTTAAAAGACATTTTGACAAATCAATCTTGACACGTTAAAAGGGACGCCTGCCGCGTCCCTTTTCTGCAGTTCTCTGAGAAGAGCGTCTTTTTCCTTTTGTCGGAGAACAAAATATGTGCTCTCCTCTTCTTTCAGGATGACGGCTTCATCTTTCTTCAGCCAGACGGTGAAGTGAACGCGATGTGTGTCGGTCATGCTGATGTATCCGTGATACGCCGGAGAAGGCAGGCTATGCGCCGACTTTTCTTTCATTCTTTTCCCTTTGTTAAATGTATCAAGCAGAACGCCTATGTTGTGCCTATCTTTGATGCTGACCGTTTTTTCGCTGTCATCTGCCTGCTTCAAGATGATTTCTTCGGCATTTCTTGAGTCGAAAGGCTCCGCCATCAAGTGGAATACATAAAAGACAGTGATAGATAAAATACCGAAAAAAAGTATGATCCCCATTATTTTTTTCAGAATGATCACCTCAGGCTATTTATTTTCTCCGTTTAATGGCTTTTCATCCTAAAAAATTATGCTATAATGTTCAATAAATTATACAAATGTTCAATTTATTGAGAGGAGGCGGAAGATGAATTCGATTGAAAAACAAGTCGCAGAAAACATAAAGAGGCTGCGAAAAGTCCGCAATTACAGTCTTGATCAATTGTCATCGATGACTGGCGTCAGCAAAGGCATGCTCGCGCAAATTGAAAAAGGCTCTTCAAGTCCGACGATCACAACTTTGTGGAAGATCGCAAACGGGCTGCAAGTATCATTTACTTCCTTGGCAGAAAAGCCCGCGGGGGAGCCGACGGTCGTCAGAAAGCATGAGAAAACGCCCGTTTTGGCCGGAGAAGAAAAATACGCGGCATTTCCGCATTTTCCCTTCGACCAGAAAAAGAAGTTTGAAATCTTTTATATTGAACTTGCGCCCGGCTGTGTACACGAATCAGAGCCTCACCACGGAGGGATTGAAGAGTATGTGCTCGTCTCTAGAGGAGCGATCGCGGTGACGGCGTGTGATTACACTTGCAGCCTGAACGAAGGCGATGCGATGCATTTCACCGCAAACACCGTGCATACGTACGAAAACAACACGGAACAAACGGCAGCATGTTATACACTCATTTATTATCCGTAAAGAGGTGTCAAGATGGAAAAGCACGATTCACTCAACTTTCTAGACGGGCTTCGTTCAGGGGTTTCCCTTGCCGTCGGCTACATTCCGGTCGCTTTGACATTCGGGCTTTTGGCGAAAACAACGGGGCTGTCGCTTTTTGAAACGTTTTTGATGAGCGCCCTTGTTTTCGGAGGAGCGTCCCAGTATATGTCTTTAAGCATGCTCGCCGTTCAGACGGGAATCATCGAAATCGTTATGACGACGTTCATTGTGAATATCAGACATTTTTTATTTTCGGCGACTTTGAATCAATTGGTAGAAAAAGATTCGCCTTGGAAAAAAGCGTTTTACTCATTTTTCGCGGTGACAGATGAATCGTTTGCCGTCGCTGCTCTAAGAAAGGAAAAGCTGACGACCGGGTATATGATCGGCCTCGGTTCGATCGGATATGTAAGCTGGGTTTTTTGGAGTGCGGCCGGGCATTTTGCAGGGGCCGCCATGCCGGCTGTTCTCCAGGAAAGCATGAGCATCGCCCTTTATGCCATGTTTATCGGATTGTTGGTGCCGCCTTTGAAAAAACAGCGAAAAGTCCTGCTGCTGGCGGGGGCGGCTGCGTTATTCAATACGGTTTTCCAAATGAACGGAATATTGTCGGCAGGATGGTCGATCGTCTGCGCTACGCTTTTATCCGCCGTCCTGATTGAATGGCTGTACCAATTTAGAACAGAGGGGAAGAGAAACTATGTTTAGCCCGATCATCTGGATGATTATCGGCATGGCTGCCGTTACATATGTGCCGCGGATGGTGCCGCTCATTGCTTTTGAAAGCCTGAAGCTTCCCGGATTTTTGGAGCGCGTGCTGAAAAATGTGCCGTACGCCGTCTTAGGGGCTCTCATTTTTCCGGGAGTTTTTTTGGTGCAAAGCGGTATGCTCTACGGACTTGCCGGCGCTCTTATCGCATTTTTATTTTCCTATTTTGGAGCAAGCGTCATAGTCGTCGTGATGGGGACGATTTTGACGCTCGCAGGCGCCGGCCTCTTGCTCTCATTGTAAGGCTTGGTTCTAACTTTCGCATGAAAAGCTTACAATAGAAGTAACTGCTATGTGAGAGGAAGTGATTCGCCATGCGGAAATGGATCGCGGGAGCCGGTCTCCTGTATGTGCTGTACGGCCTTTTTTTCTATTGGTATCTCTTTATGGCCGGTGAACCCTCCGTTCCTGAGGCGCTGAAAGGGACAAGCGCAGACCCGGCGGCATTTATGAACGAAAGAGAACTCATGCTGACAGAAGATTACTCGAAAATAAAGGACTTTATGTTTTTTATCCGGATTCCGTTTGAATGGTTTTTATTTTTTATATTGTTGATTGCCGGTTTATCCAGGAAAATGAAAAATTGGGCGGAGCAGACCTCGAAGAGGAGAAGCATTCAAATCACGGCATATGTTTTTGCTTTGTTTCTGATCGTCACGATCGTTTCTTTGCCGCTTGACTGGATCAGCTATCAATATTCGCTTGACTACGGCATATCAACCCAGACAACCGCGAGCTGGATCAAAGACCAGGTGATCGACTTCTGGATCAGTTTTCCGATAACGGCTGCGGCGGTGATCGTCTTTTACTATTTGATCAAAAAGCATGAAAAACGCTGGTGGTTTTATGCCTGGTGTCTGACGGTTCCGGTTACGCTGTTTTTATTTTTTCTCCAGCCGGTTGTCATTGATCCTTTATACAATGACTTTTATCCGCTGAAAAATAAAGATCTTGAACAAAGCATTCTGAAGCTGGCCGATCAGGCGGATATTCCTGCGAATCACGTCTATGAAGTGAACATGTCTGAAAAAACGAATGCGTTAAATGCCTATGTAACAGGAATCGGCGCCAATAAAAGGATTGTGCTCTGGGATACCACGCTGAACAAGCTGGATGAGCCGGAAATTTTATTCATCATGGCGCACGAAATGGGACATTATGTGATGAAGCATGTTTACATAGGACTCGGCGGGTATCTGCTTTTATCCCTTGCTGTCTTTTATGTGATCGACAAGCTGTACAAGCGGATCATCGGCCGCTATGGAAGAAGCCTTCATATTGCGGGAAAATCCGATCTAGCCGCACTTCCGCTTCTTCTGATGCTGATGGGGGTTATCTCTTTCGCGTCGTCTCCATTTACGAACGCAGTTTCGAGGCATCAGGAAAAAGCTGCTGACCAGTATGCGATTGAACTGACGCAAAACAGCGATGCAGCGGTTTCGACGTTTCAAGAGCTCTCAAAAGCCGGGCTGAGCGAGGCAAACCCGCCGTTTCTCGTCAAGATTTTTAAATACGGCCATCCGACGATCATGGAACGGATTCAAAATATTGAACAACCCTCATCAGAATGAAGAAAAAGCTAGTGCTAAAAACACTAGCTTTTTCTATATGCTATTTGTTAGAATATGTTATTGAGCGGCAGCTTCGACATTGATCAGACCTTTCCCATAGTAGAAGGAGCTTCCCAAATAAGTCGCCGTGCTGGAGAGACGGTTGCGGACTTGTGAAGCTGAAAGGTTCGGATGTTTTGACAAGATCAAAGCTGCTGCTCCCGCTACATGAGGAGAAGCCATTGACGTTCCGTTCAATGTTGCATAAGTGTTCGTTGGGTAAGTGCTGTATACGCCTGCGCCAGGAGCCATGACTTCAAGCTCTGCTCCCACACTGGAAAATGAAGCTCTGTTGCTGTTAGAGTCTACCGCACCAACAGCGATGACAGAATCGTATTTCGCAGGATAGCCAATTGTATTCGTGTTTCCTGAAGATCCGCTGTTCCCTGCTGCAGCTACAACGACAACCCCTTTTGCATATGCATTGTCGACTGCCTGTTTCATCGCTGTCGAGCCTGATGCTCCCCCAAGGCTCATATTGATAACATCCATGCCGTTTGTTGTCGCCCACTCGATTCCGCTTACAATGCCGCTGTATGATCCGCTTCCGCTTGAATTCAGTACTTTAACCGCGTACAAGGATACGCTTGGCGCAACGCCTAATACACCCGTTGTATTGTCAAGCGCAGCTACTGTACCGGCAACATGTGTGCCGTGTCCGTTGCCGTCGGTGTTATAAGCTTCGCCAGCCACAAAGCTTGCTCCGCCGACTACGTTCAAGTCCGGATGAGAAGCTTGGATTCCTGTATCCAGGACGGCTACTTTTACATTCGCTCCCTTAAAGCCTTGAGCCTGCACTTTGTCCGCTTTAATGAGAGGAATGCCGTAAGGAACGGTTTGCGCCAAGGCATGGGCCACATGATCCTCTTCCACATAAGCGACATCCGGATCATTTTTGACTTCCTTAAGCGCTTCTTTGTCTAGCTTCGCTTTTGCCGCGTTGATGATTCTAAACTGCTTGTCCACTTTTCCGCCGCTCTCTTTGATGATGTCCTTTTTGACAGATGCGGTTTTCACTCCTGACTTAAATCCGACAATATAATCCTTTTCAACATTTTTCGCCGGTTGAGCAGCAGAAGCGGAATCGCTGAATGCCATCGTGAACACGAGCATGAAGGCCGTCAGCATCCCAAGCCAAAAACTCTTTTTCCTCATCATTACTCACTCTCCTCCTCTTTATTCAGAATAATTTAAATAGAAGGATAATATAATCTATTCCAATTATTCTGTTAATTTATTATAGAAAAAAAATGAATTATATGGTAGGCCTATTTTTTTGGAGGACCAATTTAAAATTTTTTGGTTATTAATAACTGTTTTAGAAAAATGTTCAGTTCGAAAGTATGAATAGACCGCTTCAGCCTGGCAGGGAAAGAGGTCCCGAGGGCCGCGAATGACAGGAGATTGCTCCATCTGATTCATTTTATGAAAATACTATTCATTTATTTTATGAGATCATTTTTTGCCGAAGGAGGTTGCGGCCTTGTCGATCATCTATTAAAATATGCAATATATCGCATACAGAAACGGGTGAAAGATATGAAATCAGCTCATGTGAAAGGTGTATTGATGGTGCTTGCAGGGGCTTCATTGTGGGGATTATCGGGAAGCGCTGCACAGTACATATTTGAAAGGGGAGCGGTTGAAGCCGGCTCGCTTGTCTCTGTCAGGCTTCTGGCATCGGGAGTCATTCTCTTGTTATATGTTTCAATGAAAAACGGTTTTCAACATGTGTGTCAGATATGGAAGAAAAAAACAGATATTTGTTCGATTTTAGTATTTTCCATTTTTGGAATGCTTGCTGTTCAATATACGTTTTTTGCTTCAATCGAAAAGGGTAATGCCGCGGCTGCTGCAATTCTTCAATACTTGGCGCCTTTTTTCGTATTGTTTTACCTATATGTTAAAAAAGAACTTCCGCCTAAGTGGAAAGATGCCGTACTTACTTTATTTGCGCTTTTCGGCGTGTTTCTTCTTTTGACAGGCGGAAGGCCGGACAGTTTGTATATTCCGGCCGAGGCCGCCGTTTGGGGCATTTTGTCCGGTGGAGCGCTTGCTTTCTATACGGTTTTTGCAGGAGGATTAATTCAATCGTTCGGTGCTTTGACGGTTACGGGATGGGGTATGCTCGTCGGAGGGGCCGGAATTTCTTTTTTGTTTCCGCCGTTTCGGTTTGACCTTTCGCACATTGGGGCAGGGGAGGCGGCAGCCATTCTGTTTGTTGTATTGTGCGGCACAGCTTTGGCGTTTGCCCTATACATCGGCAGCCTTTCTTATCTTTCCGCAAAAGAAACGAGCTGCCTGAGCTGCGCCGAACCGCTAGCGGCTGTTTTGTCGTCGGCGGTCTGGCTGGGTGTGCCGTTCAATGCCTTTCAAGGTGCCGGTACGGTAATGGTGATCATCACGGTCATCATTCTTTCCCTCAGCAGAGAAAGCAAAGCGGGGGATTCCGTGAATGAACGGGTGTAGAAAGGAGAAGGAGGCTCCTTTCTTTTTTTATAATGATAATGATTATCGTTGTCATTGGTATGAAGTGTTGCTATAATAATTTCGTCTACTACCAGAAAAGGAGATACATATGAAACCTAAGTATTTTGCTATTTTATTCCTATTGATGTTATCAGTGTTGACAGCCTGCTCGGGGGGAAGCGAAAGTACGAAAACCTCCAGTCAGGATTCCGTGACAGTTAAGCACGACTTAGGAGAAACGAAAGTAAAGAACAATCCGAAAAAAGTTGTGGTTCTTGAATTGGGTTTTATTGATGCGCTCCTTGATGCGGGCATTAAGCCTGTCGGGATTGCGGACGACGGCAAACCTAAGTTTATTAACGAGAAGGTCAGAGAAAAAATCAAAGGGTATACTTCAGTCGGTTCGCGCGCCCAGCCAAGTTTTGAAAAAATTGCTTCTTTAAAGCCCGATTTAATAATTGCCGATTCGAGCAGGCACAGCGGTGTCTATGATAAGCTGGCGAAAATTGCGCCGACAATCGCGCTGAAAAACTTGAATGCAGATTATCAGGACACGCTTGACGCGTCTCTTACGATTGCGAAAGCCGTCGGCAAAGAAAGCGCAATGGAGAAAAAGTTGGCTGAACATAAACAAAAGCTGAATGAATTGAAACAGAAATTCGGGAGCCGGAAACAGAGCATTCTTCTGCTCGGAAACACAAATGAAGCAATCACTGTGCGCGACGAAAACTTTTTCACGTCTCAGCTTCTGACGAAAATCGGCTATACATACGGTGTCAGAGACAGCAGCAAAGGCGATGGCGAAAACGGTGAATCCGTCAATATTAAAATGACGCTTGAGCAGCTGCTTGAGAAAGACCCCGACACCATTGTCCTGATGACGGGAGAAAAAGATAAAGTCGATGAAGACGGGAAAAGACCCATTGAAAAAGACCCTCTTTGGAAAAAGCTCAGCGCTGTCA
Organism: Bacillus sp. PK6-026; assembly: GCF_054161455.1. Classification (NCBI taxonomy): domain Bacteria; kingdom Bacillati; phylum Bacillota; class Bacilli; order Caryophanales; family Bacillaceae; genus Bacillus; species Bacillus sp. PK6-026. Next base: position 1,138,310 of record NZ_CP096418.1, read on the forward strand.
AAAAAGGCAAGGTTTATGAAGCCGACAGATTCGCCTGGTCGCTCCGCCGCAGTATTGACGGAGCAGATGCGCTGATAGATGAAATCGGTCAGCATCTTCTGTCTGAGGATCAAAAGAAATCTTAAGAGCCTGCCGGCTTGCTGGACGGGATGACGCATGCTTTTTACAAAAGCATGCGCTTGTTTTTTTCTAAAGGAGTGACCTGTTTTGATATATATGAAACGTTTTGCACCGCTCATTTTTGTTTTTCTTTTGCTCGCGGGTTTTGCGCTTTCTGTTTCAATCGGTTCGTCAACGATTGCGCTGCCCGACATTTGGGCAGCTGTGTTTATGTACGACGGTTCAAAATTGCACGCGATTATTCAGTCCATCCGAATTCCGCGCGCCTTGGCCGCCGCATTCATCGGCGCGAATCTAGGGGCCGCGGGCGCACTGATGCAGGCGGTGACAAGAAATGCGCTGGCATCTCCGAGCATCTTCGGAATCAATGCAGGGGCCTCTCTTGCTGTCGTATGTTTGACGGTGATGTTTCCTGCGCTTGCCGCTCCCCAGACAGCGATGGGAGCCGCTTTTGCCGGCGGTGCCGCGGCCGCGCTGGTCGTGTACGCGGTTGCCTCAGTATTCAGCGAACACGACAGGGATATCAGCTTTGCCTTGATCGGTGTCGTCATTCAGGCGATCATTGCTTCGATGACGCAAATGCTGCTCATTTTTCATGAAGAGTCGACGGAAACGCTATTGTTTTGGCTTTCCGGTTCTTTAGCGGGGAGCTCGTGGGATAAGCTTCATTTGTTGATTCCGGTAAGCATGGCAGGTTTGTTGACGGCTTTGGCCTTAGGGAGGGCGGCTTCCGTCATGAGTCTCGGAGATGATGTGTCACATGGGCTGGGACAAAATGTATGGCTCAGCAGATTGTTCATCGCTTTCACTGTTGTCGCGCTGGCAGGAGCATCGGTGTCCGCTGCCGGACCGATTGGTTTCATCGGTTTGATGGTTCCTCATATGATCCGGTATCTGATGGGGGCTGACTATCGGTTCGTGATTCCGTATTCGGCATTGCTTGGAGCCGTTCTTTTGCTGTTTGCTGATATTCTGTCCCGCTTTGTCTATTTTCCGTACCAAACGCCGGTCGGAGTTGTTACGGCAATGATCGGGACGCCGTTTTTCATCTATTTGGCGAGAAGACGGAAAAAGGGGGCGGCATGATGAACAATGCGGAAAGAAAAATGAAAAGACGGCGCGGGCAATCGGCGCTTGTCCTCTCTGCGTTATGCGCCTGTTTGTTGATGCTCATTGTACTCAATTTGGCGATCGGCGATGAAAACATCGGACTGTGGGACGTAATGAAATCACTGGCAGGGCAAGAGGATGCAGGAGTCCGCTTCTTGGTGATGGAATTTCGAATGCCGCGCATCCTTCTCGCTGTGCTTGCCGGAGGGGCGCTTTCAATCGCAGGTGTAGTCGCACAATCGCTGATGAAAAATCCGCTGGCCGCCCCTGACACGCTTGGCATTACAGGAGGAGCGGGATTGGGCGCTGTGATCGTTACGGTCTCGTTTTCACAGCAAAGTCCGCTTCTGCTGACAGGCGCCGCCTTTTCAGGAAGCGTTTTGGCTGCGGCTCTCGTCTATTTATTGGCTTATCGAAACGGGATTTCTCCTGTGCGGCTGGCGCTTGTCGGGATCGCGGTCAATGCTTTTTGCCATTCGGGTATTCAGCTACTCATTTCAAGGGGGAGCCCGAATGTCAACAACGCATTAATTTGGCTGAATGGAAGTCTGTGGGGGAGAGACTGGGATGATGTACTGTCTCTTTTCATATGGTGTTGTCTGGTCATTCCTCCGTTATGGTTTGCGGCAAAACCGCTCGATATCATCAAATCAGGGGACGGGATTGCCGTCGGCCTCGGCATCCGGCTCGAAAGAACGCGATTTCTGCTGCTTGCCGGTGCGGTCCTGCTGACAGCTGCGGCTGTGACCGCCGTGGGAACAATCGGTTTTATCGGGCTGATGGCGCCCCATATCGCAAGAAAGCTGGCAGGGGCTGAAACGAGGATCTTGATTCCCGTTTCAGCGCTCGTCGGCGGCATCGTTCTTTTGATAGCCGATGCCGCCGGAAGAGGCCTTGTTCCGCCGCTTGAAATACCGGCTGGATTGATCGCAGCCATTATCGGCGGTCCGTATTTTATCTATTTACTGCGCCGCGAAGCGAGGCAGGGGAGAGCATAAAAAAGACGGCATCAACCTTGCCGTCTTTTTTTAATTTGACAAATGGTGTGAAAGATTGTAATCCTTCACATGCCATTTATTTTCATGGAATTTGATGTTGCTTAGGCACGCATTGACGAGCTTCGTATTTTCCAGGTTGATGTCGCCGTTTGAGATTTTTGACAGAAGGGCGTGTATCGCGGCTCCGTGTGCGACGATCAGCACTTTTTTGTCCGGATACCGCTCGCTGACCTTTTGAACGCCGGCCATCAGCCGTTCGGCAAGCGCTTCTTTTGATTCCTGATTCGGATATTCTTTATCGGGGTAGAGCCTCGTTCTTTCTTCGAATGGCATCCCTTCTGCATCTCCGTAATTCCTTTCGATGAAATCTTCCATTTCGATGATTTCAAGTCCCAGGTATTGATTGATGATTTCAGCGGTTTCTTTCGCTCTTCTTAAAGGGCTTGTAATGATGACGTCCCAGTCGGACCCTTTCAAAAACGCCCCGGTTTCTTTTGCCTGTTTTTGACCGGTTTCATTTAAAGGGATATCGGTTCTTCCCTGCAGTTTTCCTAAAGCATTCCAGTCTGTCTCGCCATGCCGGATCAAACAAATCGCAGTCATTCTGAAAAATCTCCTTTCGATGTCGGCTTTCGCGTTTTTCGGTGATATGGCTATTATACTAAATTTAAAAAACAGAACCACGAAATATGACTGGCACAGAACAACATTTACACGATTTTTTCATACAGGAGCGTAGCGCCGATTCTGCGGATTTGAAAACATCACTGAGCGTTGCCATTATGGCTGTGAATATATCTTTGACTTGCATAGCAGACTTTCAAATAACGTAATAGAATCAGGTTGCAAAAGCAAAATACACAGGCCATGAATTGACCTGTGTACAGGAATGATTTATTTTTTTGTCAGTTCTACGAGAGAATCGACTGAAACCGCGACTTGTGACACGGCGGCATTCACATCTTGAAGGCCGCTTAAAAATGCCTGCAGATCGCCCTCGATTCGGCCGCTTTGCTCTTTGCTCGTTTTCATATTGGAGACGATATCATCGAATAGATGATTGATCTCCGACATCTTGTCTTTGCTTTCGTTCACGAGCTGGTTTACATCTGTAATATGCTTCGTGACGATCGAGATTTGCGCGTTTGTGTTATTGACGAGCTCAGATACGGTGGAGACGGTTTTTTTCGTATCATCGGACAGCTTTCTGACTTCGTTTGCGACGACTGCGAACCCTTTGCCGTGCTCTCCCGCCCTTGCAGATTCGATCGAGGCGTTGAGCGAAAGCAAATTCGTCTGCTCGGCAATGCCTGTTACGATTCCGAAAATCTTTTCGATCTGCAGTGCGATTTCTTCCAGCTTTTTAATTTCCTGCTCGATTTGCGTCATGCTGCTTCCCATTTGATTCAGCTGCTGTTCCTGCTCCTCAAGCTCCTTTTTTCCGCCGATCGATTTTTGTTCGACAGAAACAGCTGTCTTCGTTCCGGCTCTTGACGTTTCGGCGATTTCGGACGATTTGTCGACCAATTCCTGTACAGCGCCCGTTGTTTCGGCAAATAAAGCGGCCAAAGAACCGGAAGTATCTTTGATTTGCCGGTGAAGGTCATTTTTGCTCTCTTCATCAAGTCTGCGGAGCCTTGCATGCTCGTCTTCAAAGGCCTCGAGGACGATCTGCTGTTCGATGTTGAGAATTTTGGTGACGGCTTTGACTGACCGCCTGTATTCCTCATCGGATAATGCGTTTTCAAAAATTGACAGCATGGAAAGAAGGAGATCTTGAAATGCCCCCAGATACCACTTTGGCAAGAGCCCAATCCGAAGATGAACGTGGGCGATCCGGATCCTTTTTTCTAAAAAGGCTTCGTCGATGACACCTGAAAACATTTCCTGGATGTGGATCGTCAATGTCTTTTTGAGACGGTCAACTGAGCTGTGGTCATGGATGATCTCCATCAAAGAGTTTTCATGCTCAAGGTTTTGGTAAAACCGGGTGACGATGGTTTCGATATGTTCAGTGACTAAAGGCTTCAGCCTGCTCAGCACCCAAAGATCCTCATCCGTCAAATCGACCATTGCTAGCTGTTTTTTAAATTCTGCGTGCTGATTGAGCCTGATTCTTTTTGTTTGGTCAGGACCTTCTTCAGCAAAGAATGATCGTTCTGTCTTTCTATCCTTTTTGAATAACACGATCGTATCCCCCTGTAATCGTTAATGATAAAACTGCCGTTTTTATGAAATTTCCAGCATTTATCTTTTTATCGGCAATTTTTCATTACTTTTTAACTTGTACACCTCAGCTTTCCGGATCTTTCAAAGGTTCTACGGCAGGACCCTCGATGACATCGCCGTCGACCGAAAACCTTGAGCCGTGGCACGGACAGTCCCACGTCTTTTCTCCGTCGTTCCACTCGACTTCGCAGCCCATATGGGTGCATGTTGTGTCAACCAGATGAAGCTCGCCTTTTTCATCGCGATAAGCACCCGCACGTTTCCCGGCATGTGACACGACCGCACCTTCTCCGTTGACAAGGTCTTCCGGCTTCCTGATCGGCTGTTCGAGTTTTCCTTCGGCAAAGTGTTTTGCAACATCCGCGTTATAGGAAATGACTTTTTTGATGCTTGGATCCGGGTGGAAACGGGCCGGCTGAAAGACGGCTTGATAAGGATTGTCTTCGCCTGCGATATGGTCTGTCATCAGCTGCGCGGCGAGGGTGCTTGTTGTCATGCCCCATTTTCGAAAGCCAGTGGCGACGAGAATGCGCTTTTCTTTCGGATAGATCGGCCCGATATACGGAATTTTGTCAAGCGTGATTAAATCTTGCGCTGACCAGCGGTAAGGGATCGATTCAATGCCGAACACGCCTTCTGCAAATGATTCAAGCGCCTGATAATGCCTGATTGTATCCTCTCCCTGGCCGGTTTTGTGGCTTTCACCGCCGACAAGAACCATTTCTTCTCCGTCAATCGTCACCGAACGGAGCGAGCGTGAAGGCTGATCTATACTTAAATACATGCCGCCTGGATACGGCGTTTTCGGCTTGACGGCGAGCACGTATGACCGGCTCGGCTCAAGCCTTGCAAAATAGAAGCCTTTTTTATCATGAAACGGAAAGTGCGTGCAGCACGCGACATAATCGCTGAAGATTTGATGCCCGTTTCTTGTCAGCACTTTTGGCCGGTCGCCTTCTTTGATTTCTTTAGCAGCCGTGTTTTCGTAAATTTTTCCGCCGGCTTCCAGGACGGCCTCTGCAAGGTGTTTCAAATAGTGGAGTGGATGAAACTGGGCCTGGTTTTTCATAACAAGTCCTGCTTTCATATCGATTGGAACGGGGAGATCTTTGATGAATTCCCTGTCAATCCCGAGCTTTTGGTATGCCTCATATTCCTTTCTGATTTTTTGTACCGATTGTTCTTCAGTTGTGTAAATGCACGCGTCCTGTTCTTCAAAATCGCACGGGATCTTTTGCTCGAGCACGAGGTTTTTGATAAAGGACAGCGCCTTGAGGTTTGCTTCATAATACAGTCTCGCATTCGGCATTCCGATGTGCCCGATCAGCTCATCATAGATCAGATCATGCTGTGCGGTGATTTTGGCTGTCGTATAGCCGGTTGTTCCGTCGAGTATCCGCCCGGATTCGATCAAGACGACGCTGTAGCCTTTTTTCGTCAGTAAATAAGCAGTCGTCAGTCCGGTCATGCCGCCGCCGATGACGGCGACATCTGTTTTGACATCTTCAGACAGTTCTTCGAATTTAGGAAGATCTGTACTGTTTCTCCAATACGATTCAGGCGAGTCCGGCAGTTTTTGTTCTTGATTGCTCACAAGGTTCCCTCCATCATCCATCTGTTTTGTTCTTAAATTTTCCCAATTGAGAAATATTCATGCATGTGAAACGGCTTGTCATAAAAAAGGGGCGTTTTCATAAAATAGTAAGGTTGAATCAATGTGAAGGAGGGAATCGTTTTGAGCAAACAGCCGAAGAAAGTACTGCCTCCCCAGCACCAAACACAGCGTCCGGGATTGGAGTATTTGATGGATCCCCGGCCCGTTTTCGACCGGCCGAAACGAGAGCGGAAACTGGCCGGGAAAACCGCGATTATTACGGGAGGAGACAGCGGTATCGGCCGTGCCGTATCCGTTTTGTTTGCGAAGGAAGGCGCGAACATTGTCATTGTCTACTTAAATGAACACCGCGATGCAGAAGAAACAAAGGGGTATGTGGAAAAAGAAGGGGGCGGATGCAAGCTGATCGCAGGAGACATCGGAGACGAGGCTTTTTGCAACGATATTGTGCGCCAGGCAAAGGAAGCATTCCCAACGATCGATATACTCGTCAATAATGCGGCTGAACAGCATCCGCAAAAGGGAATCGAAAAAATTACAAGCCATCAGCTGATCCGAACGTTTCAGACGAATATTTTTTCAATGTTTTATTTGACAAAAGCTGTGCTGCCGCATTTGAAAAAAGGCAGCTCAATCATCAATACCACTTCGATTACGGCTTATGCCGGCAATGAAAGGCTGATCGATTATTCTTCGACGAAAGGAGCGATTACATCATTTACGCGTTCGCTCGCTTTGTCGCTTGTCGATCAGGGCATCCGTGTGAACGGGGTGGCGCCGGGTCCGATTTGGACGCCGCTGATCCCGTCGACGTTTACGGAGAGAGAGGTCGAAATATTCGGTTCAACAACGCCGATGGAACGGCCCGGACAGCCTGCTGAAGTGGCGCCGAGCTATTTGTTTCTAGCCAGCGACGATTCTTCCTACATGACGGGCCAAGTGCTCCATGTCAACGGCGGAACGATTATTAACGGATAAAAAGGCCGGGACTATTTCATAAGCCGGCTTTTTCCGCGTAAAAAAGCCAATCCGGGAGGGATTGGCCGTTATGCGTGCTTTTTCAGCGCTGTATATTCTCTTGAAAGCTCAAGGAAAGATTGCTTATCTCCTTTGTCTAATGCTTCATTAATCTTCTTGTTCAGCGTGTGCAAACGCCGTTTAAAAAGCGATTCATCAAGGACCATTTGAATGTAGATATCCGTGATGGTTACATCAAGTTCTTTCACCTTTTGGGTATTGCGGGACTTCATGAGCTCAGCGTACGACTTTTTCTCTTTCATAAAGATTCCCCCTGATGCCTTTTTTATAGTATATGGATTACGCAACAAAAAATCAATAAGTATTTATAATTTTTAGATAATTATTCGGAGATGCGTGTTTATAAGAATAAAAGTTTGTATATTTGGACTAAGAAATACGGATTTAATCGAACAAAATATAAAAATGGCATTTTAAAAACATATTTTCAAATTAATTGGAAAAAATCCTGTCGTTTTGTAAAGGATAATGTTAGATTAATAGTATAAATTTACTAACGATTAGGAGGATCAAGATGAGCACAGAGGATATGACAAAAGATACGTATGAAGTAAACAGTTCGACAATGGCTGTCCTGCCTCTGGGAGAGGGGGAGAAACCCGCTTCAAAAATACTCGAGACCGACAGGACTTTCCGCGTCAATATGAAGCCGTTTCAGATCATCGAAAGAAGCTGCCGCTATTTCGGATCGAGCTATGCGGGAAGAAAAGCGGGCACATATGAGGTCATTAAAGTTTCCCATAAACCGCCGATCATGGTGGATCACTCAAACAATATTTTTCTTTTTCCCACATTTTCCTCAACTCGTCCTCAGTGCGGGTGGCTTTCCCATGCGCATGTTCACGAGTTTTGCGCGGCAAAGTATGACAACACGTTTGTCACGTTTGTCAACGGGGAAACGCTGGAGCTGCCCGTATCCATCACATCTTTTGAAAACCAGGTTTACCGAACGGCATGGTTGAGAACAAAATTTATCGACCGGATTGAAGGAAACGCCATGCAGAAGAAACAGGAATTTATGCTTTATCCGAAGGAAGACCGGAATCAGCTGATATACGAATTCATCCTCAGGGAGCTGAAAAAGCGCTATTGATCGGGAGCGGCTTTGAATAAATAGTGCTCAAGAAGCGCGGATACCTGATTGCGGATGCGGGGATTAAAATAGTTATGCTCTTCTTCGTATCCTTCATATATAAAGGAGTACATCGTAAAGGCTTCGTCCCGTGACACTTCGTGCACCTTGATTTTCCGCCGGCGCAGTTCATTTTTCACGTCGTACAGATCGCGCTGGGCAAGCTTTAACGCCTGTTCGATCAGACGCTGATAGGGGTCTTTCAGCTTGAATGGCCCCTGCTGGATGATTTTCATGTCCCGGTTTAATATGCTGACGGTCATCGGGAGGTAAATCGCCTTTTCAATCATATCCCTGGCTTCAGCGGGAATTCTTGTCATGGCTTTTCTCCTCATTTCTTTTGTTGATAAGGAACGTTTGTTCTGTTTTTATTTTACACGAAAGACGGCCTTTTAATCAAGAACGGGAAAAAATGACTAAAATGATCAAGTTGTTTCAGACTAATACAGAAAACACCGAGACGGATGATTTAAAGTTTTTGATTTAAAGTGTAGAATAGAAGTAGACAACCGCCCTGAGGAGAATCAATGTTGGAGCAATTATTCAGCTATTTTACAGAAGAGAATTTAACAGAGTTTTTTCAGAGCTACAGGGCTTTTGGTCCTTTTGTAGCCGTTCTGCTGCCGTTTATTGAAGCGCTGCTCCCGTTTTTACCCCTGCTCGTGTTTGTTGTCGCCAATGTAAATTCGTTCGGTTTATGGCAGGGGTTCTTGTTGACGTGGATCGGGGCATCTTTAGGCTCTATAGCAGTTTTTCTTTTTATCCGCCATTTCGGCCAGCAAAGAGCACTCGGTTTTATCCGCAGGCATCCATCCGTAAAAAAACTGATGACCTGGGTGGAAAAACGGGGCTTCGGTCCGCTGTTTCTCCTGCTTTGCTTTCCATTCACGCCTTCGGCGGCGGTAAATGTTGTGGCAGGACTTTCGAGAGTCAGCCTGCTGCCTTTTTCACTGGCGGTGCTTTGCGGCAAGTTCGTGATGATTTTTATGGTGAGCTTTGTCGGCCATGATCTGAAGGCGCTTTTTACCCAGCCTTTGCGGACAGCTGCCGTGATCATCGTCATGCTGATCTTATGGTACGCCGGAAAACGGGTTGAACATCGTCTGAACGTGAGATTCAGCCAGAGAGAGAAAGACTAGGGGGACACAGAATTGAAAAAGCGTTTTTTGGTCATAGCCGGGGTGCTGCTTGTCATCGTCGTCGGAATTCAGGTCAAAAATGCCGTTTTCATTGAATATAAAGTAGAAGGCGTCAGCATGAATCCGACCTTTCAGGAGGGCAACGAACTTTTGATCAACAGGTTCGCCCACCACTTTAAAACGATCAGCCGATTTGACATCGTGCTGTTTAAAGGACCTGACAAAGATATATTCATTAAAAGGGTGATCGGGCTTCCGGGCGAAACCCTCCGGTATGAAGATGATCAGCTGTATATCAACGAAGAAAAGATCAAAGAGCCTTATCTGGACGATTTAAAGGCCGTCACCGCCGGAGGGGACTTGACAGGGGATTTTACGCTGAAGGAAGTGACCGGAGAGGAAAAGGTGCCTGAAAATGAGTACTTCGTCCTCGGGGACAACCGGATCCACAGCTTTGACAGCCGCCATTTCGGCTTTGTTTCAGACCGGGACATCGTCGGGATTGTGACGGAAAGAATTGATAAAAAGTGATTGGAGAATGCGGCGGAAAGCAAGCGGCCGGCCGAAAGGAATACGATGTCACAATTGTCGTGTCCGAGCAGAACAGCATCAAAAAAGACGTATTTGCAAGAAAAGCCCGGGATTCCGGGCTTTTCTTGCTATTTCAGTTTGATCGCATTGATTCGTTTTTGCAGCTTCGTTTTTTCGGCGGATGCTTTCAGCTTGCTGACCGCTGATTGCGCTGCCGATTTTGTTTTTTTCGTTCTCTTTTGTTCGGCCGTTTTAACTTTGGCTTTCGCCGCTGCCACTTTTTTGTTATAGGCTGACGCGGCTTGCATTTTCGCGGTGTTCAGCTTTTTTTGCAGATTTGATTTGTCTTTTCCGGCAGGCAGCTCATTAATCGCTTTTTGCGCTTTGCCGAGGTTTGAGTCTGTGGCCGCTTTTTCAGCTTTGGCAACGGCCTGCTTTGCGGTGTTCAAGAGGCTTGAGCGGACCGCGTTGATCCGTTTTTGCAAATTCGTTTTGAAAGTGCCGCTGTCGAGTTCATTGACCGCTTTTTGGGCTGCGTCGGCATTGGTTTTCTTTTTTTGCTTCTCTGCGAGTTTTACTTTGCTTTCGGCTGTTTTTTTAAGCTGCTCTTTAACAGCATCGAGCCTCTTTTTCAAAGCGGTTTTATCGGCGTTTGCAGGCAGCGGTTCGATCGCTTTTTGCGCGGTTTGAATGTCCGCTTTTTTCTTTGTCTTTTCCGCTTGTCCGACTGCTTTTTGCGCTTTCTCCAACGGCTGTGTGATCTCTTTGAAGCGGATTAATCCATAGCCGAACAAATGATCACGGCCGGGAGCGCCCAAGTCGCTTGTATAAATCTGCATTTTCTTGCGCAGCTCAGCATTTGAAGCGGTTGGGTACAGCTGTTTCAAAAGAGCAAACATTCCGGTGACGTGCGGCGTTGCCTGTGAAGTGCCGCTTCCGATTGCATAGCCGCGGTCGGAAGATGTACTGATAATAGATGTGCCGGGAGCGGCAAACTCGACGGCGCTGCCGGTGTTGGAAAATGAGGCGATCTGATTTTTTTCGTTGGTGGCCGAGACGGCAATGACGCTGCTGTAGGCGGCCGGGTAATAAACGGATTTTCCGTTTCCGGCATTTCCGCTTGCACCGACTAAAATCATTCCCCGTTTGTATGCTCTATCTACTGCATCGTGGAGAACTTGACTGTCGCCTGAAACGACGAGGCTCATATTGATGATATCGATTCCGTGCTGGATCGACCAATCGATGCCTTGTAAGATGCCTTTCAGATCCCCCGAACCATTCCGGTCCAGCGCTTTTACGGCATACAGCTGCGCGCCGGGCGCGAGACCGTCGATCCCCCGTCCGTTATGCTTCGCTCCGATGATTCCGGCAACATGTGTTCCGTGGCCGTTATCATCACGGTATGAAGCGGTATAGCCGACCATCGATGCACCGCCTGCGATTGACAGCTCTTCATGGGGGGAAATCCCGCTGTCAATAACCGCAATTTTCACCTGTTTCCCTGTCAAACCTTTATTCCAAGCCAGTGCGGCTTGAATCGGCTTGATGTTCCACTGTGAAAACGCGGAGGCGGTTTGCGCTGTGCTGCTGGAGACAGCTTTTAGAACGGTGCTGTCGGCAGCAGCTACCGGGAGGTTGTCTTCGACATACAGGACGTCGGGATCTTGTTCAAGTTCCCGCACTGTTTTGTCGTCCGCAGTAACAGCAGCTGCGGGAATGTGCCGGTAAACGTGTTCTACCGTGTCTGCTTGTTCGATGACGTTTTCTTTTCCGCTGGCATTTTTATATATGACGATGACTTCGTTTTCCTGCTTATTGCTTTCCGCTTGAATGCGGGGTGAATTTGCGGAAAAACCGACGAACATTGCAGCGGACACCGCGATTTTCCATAACTTTCTCATCCGGCTCTCCTCCTTATTTAGCGGCATTCGCTATATATATCGGAGAATTTTTGAATTTTCAAAGAGAAAGAAAGCCGGTCTTAAGGGCGCTCGTCGTGCAACTCAGTTCTTGAAATGTTAAGAACGCTGCTATATCAACGTTTGGGGAGCCTTCCTGTTTATTTGGGAAGTGCTTTTTTAATAAATTGTAGGTTTGTTTAAAAAAGAGCCATCTTTTTTACCTGATTGCTTTTATAGAAATGAGAGAGATGGGAAAAATAGGACTAGTTTCTATCGATGAATCTTTCATCGATATTTTTAAGCAGATGCCTTTTGTCTAAAATGTATAATGTTACTTTTGTTTTTGTTGAAAGTGAACAATGTTATTGACTGGCTTATAACCTACAATTTAATTAAATAATAAAAAGGGAGCGTGTCATACCGTGGAAAAAACAAAGAAACATGACCCCGATTATTACAAAAAGATCATTATTGCATTGTGTTTAGGGTGGGTAGCTATTTGGATTTATCGTACAATTCTTACGCCAATATATCCACAGATTCAAGAATCATTAGGACATATTAGTGACACACAAATGGGGTTGGTTGCTTCTATTTATTTCTTTGCCTATACGGGTATGCAAATTCCGTCAGGAGCACTTGTCGATAAATTTGGACAGAAAAAGGTGTTAATTCCTGCATTTATCGTCTTTGCGCTGGCTGCATTTGTAATTGGCACAAGTTCAACTATCATGCAAGTATACATTGGTTCGTTATTGGCTGGTATTTCGACTGGTTCATATTACGGTGCAGCCTTTTCCTTATCAGCCAAACATACGCCAAAAGATAAAAAAAGCTTTTCCAATGCGATAATAAATAGCGGTTCAGCATTAGGAATGGTAATTGGACTAATCGGATCATCGGTTTTAGTAGGCGGTTTTGAAATTCAATGGAATTATATGCTTTTTATAACAGCTATCGTTATCGTAGCTGTAACATTTGTGTTTGTGTTGTTTATTAAACAAGATAAAACATCAGACAAGGAAGTGGCTGAAGAGAAGAAAGACGCCGTACAAAGCACAGAGATTCTAAATGAAAGCTTATTTTCTCCAAGACAATTAGTTGTATATTTTGTGTATTTTGCAACATGCTATGGCTATTATATGATTGTCACTTGGCTGCCATCCTTCCTTGTAGCAGAAAAAGGATTTGCTCAAGGTTCAGTAGGATATGTAGCTGCACTAGTTGCAGTCACTGCAGTGCCTGGTGCTTTGATATTTACTAAATACATAGACAAACATGCACATTTGCGTCTGCGTTTAATTTTATTTCTATTAATTGCTGCGGCAATCACAATTAGTTTGACAGTATTTGCACCAAATCCTGCAGTGCTGTATATTGCATTAATTTTATATGGCTTATTAGGTAAACTTGCGATTGATCCAGTTTTAATAACCTATGTATCTGATTCCGTATCAGGAGATAGAGTGGCCAGAGCATTAACTCTCTTTAACTTCTTTGGAATGAGCTCATCTGTTATTGCACCAACACTTACTGGTTATATTGGTGATGTAACCGGCTCGCAAGTATTAGCATTCTATATTGCAACCATCCTTCTCGCAGCAGCAGCGTTGCTATTTTTCCTTGTGGTTATGTTAAGACAGAATAAAACAGTAGCTAACTAAATAAATAGAAAAGAAAACTTCCGGTGGTTCTACTTTTGATTTACAAAGATATTTTCTCTGAAGCAAATAATGCCAATCGAATGCTCAGGGATGTATCAGGAGATTCTACAGATTGACCTAATATTTCTTCGCATTTTTTAATACGATATTTCACAGTATTACGGTGAATGAAAATATCCTCTGAGGTCTTTGTAAGATCACATTGGTTTGCCATATAGACATTTAACGTAAACCTTAGTTCTTTTTCCTTCGTTGTTTGGGGATAAGCTAATGGACCGAGTGTATAAATGATAAATGGTTTTAATTTATTCGTTGGAATGAGTTGTAATAATTCTTCTACGCTTTTAGATTTATAGGGCTCTACAAATTCTATTTCGCCTTGTTCATATTTATTATCATAAGCCTCATTCGCTTCGAAAAAAGACAGTGGTAATTGTGAAAGCTCGGAGACCTCATTACCAATGCCAAATGAAAGGGAGCTATTAAAAAATAGCTGATACTCTTTTTGGATATATCTGCAGTATTCCAAATAATAATGATGTCTTCTTTGTAAAAGTATCGTAAATCTGCGTTCACCCTGAGACATATATATACTAATGGAAGGGTCAATCCCAGTAAACTTATGCGTTAACCACTCAAAAGTCATCTGATATCGCTCATTTAAGTAGGCGCTATTTTCTACATTCTTTTCTTTGTCTATCCCGCAAATCATCACTTGGTAGAATTTAGAGGGTTGAATGTGATATTTTTTTAAAAGGTCGGTGTGTTGTGTTAGTGAAACAAGGTTATCAGGATGTTCGGACATCAGAGATGTAAAAAAATGGTTCGTATCCTGCTGCTCTGCTTCTTTGATTTTACTATTTTTATAAATTGCGAGACTAAGTGTGTTAACTGCTTGTTCTATTGTTAATAAACTAAACGGATAGTTGAGCAAATTAACATTTGAAATCATTAGATAATACGGAAAATATTTAAATGCAGGAACCTTAAATATAGCATATTCTTCCTGGAAAACACCATTGTGATTTGGTTCGATTTGCTCTGAATTTAAATATCTTCGGAAATAATTGAGGTTTTTTTGAACATGTTCTGAGTGTTGATGAAAGTGATGACTCGCTGACTCAACTTGATGAAAAGAATTTAGCAGCATGACAGGAACCTTTATAAGTCTACTTAAACGTTCAATCATCATGTTCAGGCTTAACCCTTGCATAAGCATAGCATTTAACTCTTGTTGGATATCTAATGCGAAGTGTAATTTTTCTGTTTCTTCATCCAGGATAAATGACGATATATGATGAGTAATGGATCCTAAATTCCAACTTTCCGGAATTTCAATAATTGGGAATTTTAATTTGTTTGCAAATGCAATAACCTCATCATCTAATTTTTTTAAAAATCGGGATAGCTTGATACCTAGACCAGCAACTTGTATATCATTTAACTCACTAATAAGACTGATTAGTCCGGATTGATCATCCTGATAGCTCATTCCTGTTGTGACGATAAGTGAGTGCGGCGTTGTAAAATTTTTAATATCAGGCGTTTCTGTAATATCAACCATTTCTACCACTCGTTCCAAATCGCCCTGCTCATTTAGCAATGTTAAATCTGAAAATTGTAGTACAGATAATATTTCTTTTAATGTTGTCATAAAGGCTGCCTCCTTATCTTTGTTAGAAAAAGATAAAATAAAAATGAAATATGTCAGATGTTACAAGGATAACTTTTCAATCTGATCGTACACTGTTTTTGAAGGTAATTATACGTATAATCCTTTAGTTAAAAATATTAAAGGAGAATCATTAATGCTTGAACATGATTCTTCGTTTTTTGAAAAGTGTGATTATAACAAAGATATCATGCCGAAGATCACTTGAACAAAGAATTTCATCCTCATTTACTTTTTTTAACGTTGGGGGTGGGACTAGTGCATAATATTCAGGATTATATAGCTGTTGGTGATGTTTTATATCACCGTTTCAAGCAACGATATCACTTGTCAGATAGCCTTATGACTTGTTGCAAACGGATACACAGGTTCAAAATATGGCGTCCCGTTTTCATTGATAGTGGGGCGGGGTTGCCATTTATTATTCTTGATCATTAACTTTGCTATCGGTGAAACATTAAATAAGTGCTATCTTAAATCTAATGATTTGCATTTTTTGGTGGTTTGGCTATCCGGGGGATTCATGCTGGCGGTTGCGAAAGGCAGTATTTTATATCCAACCATTAAAAGAGGAGGATGATTTTAATGAATTTTGATTCAATTATCAAAAATGGATTAGTCATTCTGGAAAATGGTGAACAAGAAGTCGAAGTAGGGATTAAAGATGGCAAAATCGCAGCAATCGGTCAGGATTTGGGTAAAAGTGCAAAAATTATCGATGCAAAAGGATCGATTGTATCTCCGGGTATGGTTGATGCACATGTTCATATCACAGAGCCGGGCGGCGGCTATCGTGATGAATGGGAAGGCTATGACACAGGAACACGTGCCGCTGCAAAAGGCGGTGTCACGACGATCATCGAAATGCCATTAAATCAAGTGCCAGCAACGGTAGATGAGGAATCTATTCAAGTAAAATTTAAAGCTGGGAAAGGAAAATTATCTGTAGACGTTGCGAGTTACGGCGGTTTAGTACCATTTAACTTGGATGGGGGTATTCAAGAGTTAGATAACAATGGTGTTGTTGCATATAAATGTTTTTTAGCAACATGTGGTGACCGTTCTATAGAAGGAGATTTCATGAATGTGGATGACTATTCCCTTTACGAAGGTATGAAACAAATTGCGAAGACAGGCAAAATATTATCTATACACGCTGAAAATGCTGCAATTACGGACAAGTTAGGGGAAATAGCATCTAAAAATGGTGAAACCTCCTTACGTGCTTATGTAGATTCTCGACCCGTATTTACTGAAGTAGAACCGATTAGAAAAATAATTCTATTTGCGAAAGAAACGGGATGTCGTGTACACATCGTTCATATAGCTTGTGAAGAGGGCGTAGATGAAATTGTCAAAGCACAACAGGAAGGGGTCGATATTACATGCGAAACATGTACACACTATTTATATTTCTATAAAGAAGAACTGGATCATATCGGACCAGTTGCAAAATGTTCTCCGCCAATTCGTGAACAATCACGCTTAGAAGGCATGTGGAATCGGGTATTAAACGGAGATATTTCATTCGTAACATCAGACCATTCACCATGTACCCCAGACTTAAAAGCTACGGATAATGCATTTGAAGCTTGGGGGGGTATCGCAGGTGTACAAAATAATGTTGACGTATTATTTGATGAGGGTGTGCAAAAACGTAATATGTCATTATCCAAATTTGCAGACATTATTGCTACAAACCCTGCGAAACGTTTTAATCTAATGTCAAAAGGCAGTATTGCAGTAGGGAAAGATGCGGATTTTGTATTTATTAAGAAAGATGCACCTTATGAATTAAAAGCTGAGGACCTAGCATATCGACACAAAATTAGTCCGTATATTGGCCGCAAAATTGGTGCTCAGGTAGTGAAAACAATCCTTCGTGGTGTCGAAATCTATGATAAAGAAAAAGGGATTTCAAATGAAAAAGTAGGAAGATTTATTCCTTGAGTGACGGAATAGCTAGCCCGTCAGGAATTTGAGGCATAGGAAGATGTGAAGGCGACCTGAGATTGTCTTACACTCGCAAATTCAGTGTGTCATCAGCATTTCTTATGGCAGCTAATATAGCTGAAGTGAGCATGGCAAAGTTGACTTCATCACAATCTTTTGCTATTACAGCAGCAGTTGTTAATCAATATGTATCCTGACTCTTGGCATATCATTTATGAAATAGATAAATGACCCTATAAATCAATGTTTTTTATTGATTTATAGGGTCATTTTTTTATTTGCACCTTATTTATTTGATTGGTAAAAGAGAAGTTTCGCTATTTTGAAGCGAGCGATGTGCGATTTTCTTTAGGAGACATTCAATGCAAATTTAATTTGTTATAAAGCGTATTTTTTTATGTAATCGAAAGCCAACAGTTTCTTTTTATATCTGGCATTAGCCCATTATTAAGATACCGTAAATTGATTAAAAGGTGTCTTTGTTAAAAGTGCATAAAATGTTTTTCCATTATTGTTGGTTATGTCAATGAATGGTTGTAAACAGGGCTCTATGATGAAAGTAAATAAAAGAAAGGGGGAGAAAAAGAATGGATATTCAATCAACCTTTGAAACGTTGGATAAGAAATTCACAAGATTTGGCGGTTTAGAAAAAGGGGGAATTACGCGGCTGTTATACTCTCCTGAATGGATTGATGCAGTTCGCGAACTTGAAGCAACATTCAAGGAAGAAGGTTTAGAAGTAAGCTTTGATGATGTTGGGAACTTATCTGGTCGTCTTGTTGGAAGTAAATATTCTGAAGAAACTATTTTAACAGGATCACATATCGACACAGTTGTTGAAGGCGGTCATCTAGATGGACAATTCGGTATCTTATCTGCACTGGTTGCTGTGAAATATTTAAAAGAAAAATATGGTCAACCATTACGAACAATAGAAGTATTATCGCTCGCAGAAGAAGAAGGAAGCCGATTTCCATATACATTTTGGGGAAGTAAAAACTTTTTTAACCTAGCCAAAAAAGAGGATGTTGACACAATAGAAGATGCTGAAGGAATTAAATTCGAAGATGCTATGCACGAATCGGGTTTTGATTACCGTAAAACAGATGATGTTCGTGACGATATTAAAGCATTTATTGAAGTACATATTGAACAAGGGAAAGTATTAGAGACGGAAAATAAAGCGATTGGTGTTGTAACTGGGATTGTCGGTCAAAAACGTTACTCAGTTAACTTGAAAGGTGAAGCAAACCACGCTGGCACAACACCGATGTCATTACGAAGAGATACAGTTGTTGCATATAGTGAGATTGTAACAGACTTAACGAAACGAGCTAGAGAAATTGGGGAGCCTCTTGTATTAACGTTTGGACATGTCACTCCTGTTCCAAACACGGTAAATGTCGTCCCTGGAGAAATTACCTTTTCGATAGACTGTCGTCATATTGATCAACAACTATTAAATGATTTTGCGAGAGAAATTGAAGATAAAGTTAAAGCGGTGGCAGAAGCAAACAGCATGGCTTATGACATTAATTTATGGATGGATGAAGCACCGTCATTGATGGATAAAGAAATCATTCAAATAATTGAACAAGCAGCTAAGGATAATGTGGGGGACAGCTATAAATTGATGCCATCTGGTGCAGGTCATGATGCACAAATTTTTGCGGATTTTGTCCCTACAGCAATGTTGTTTGTACCTTCTATTGGCGGAATCAGCCACAATACCAATGAAGAAACGAAGATAGAAGACCTTGTGAAGGGGATTGAAGTATTGAAAGATGTATTGTTTGAACTAGCTTATAAGGAATAATAATGAAAAGGAGCCAGATACTCATGAGTTACTTAAATCATAATCAAGGATACAGAGAAGGTTTATTAGAAACACGTTCAGTAATAAAAAAGGATAATTATGCGGTAATTACACCCGATGGCTTGGTTAATAATGTTGTACCTGGCTTTGAAGATTGTGATGTAACCATTTTAGGATCCCCGCGTTTAGGTGCAAGGTTTGTAGATTATTTGGTAACAGTTAAAAACAAGGGCGGAAACAAAACCGGTTTTGCCGGTGATGGTATCCAATCATTTGTGTACGTTGAATATGGTAAAATCAACGCTTTTGCGGATGGTAAAAAATACGAATTGGCAAAAGGCGGATTCTTATATGTACCTCCACACTTACAATTGACGTTTGATAATCATAATAATGGTGAGGACAGCCGTTTGTTTTTATACAAAAAGCGTTATCAGCCGCTTAAAGGACATACGCCAGAAATTGTTACAGGTAATGTGAATAACATCAAACAAGAACCCTATGAAGGGATGAAAGAAGTATTAATTCAAGATTTACTGCCAAAAGAAATTGCATATGACATGAACATTCATATTCTTTCATTTAAGCCGGGTGCTTCGCATGGTTACATTGAAACGCACGTTCAAGAACATGGTGCTTATATATTAAGTGGACGAGGTGTTTACAACTTAGACAACGAGTGGATGCCAGTTGACAAAGGTGACTATATTTTTATGGGAGCTTATACGCCGCAAGCAACCTATGCAATTGGTTTAGATGAACCATTCTCGTATATTTATTCAAAGGATGCGAATAGAGATATTAATCTATAAAGAGGGGCAATTTTAATGAGTGAACCATTAGTGTATGTAGAAAGTAATCGTCTCCGGCAGCTAATGAAAGATAAATTAGTGAAAGCAGGCTTACCTGAAGAACATGCGGATAAAACAGCTGACTTACTCATCTTTGCAGATGAACGAGGTGTTCACTCACATGGTGCAGTGAGAATGCAATACTACTCCGAACGTACATTAAAGGGTGGATATAACCTGAACCCCGACTTAAGCTTCGTAAAAACGGGTCCAGCATCAGGGATTTACCATGGAGATAATGCGTTAGGACATTATGTGAGTTATCAAGCAATGAAAAAGGCAATCGAATTAGCAAAAACATCAGGTATCGGTGTTGTCGGTGTAAAAGAAATGGGACACAGTGGTGCGATTGGTTATTATGCACGTCAAGCAGCATTAGAAGGTATGGTGGCATTAACAGTATGTCAATCTGATCCCATGGTTGTGCCATTTGGTGGCACCGAACCGTACTTTGGCACCAACCCAATTGCTTTTAGTGCGCCTCGAAAAGATGGCAGTCCAATACTGTTTGATATGGCAACAACGGTACAAGCCTGGGGGAAAATCTTAGATGCAAGAAGTAAAAACAAATCTATTCCAGACTCATGGGCAGTGGATAAAAATGGAGCACCAACAACAGACCCGTTTAAGGTAAATGCATTATTACCAATGGCTGGGCCTAAAGGATACGGGTTAATGATGATGGTGGATATTTTATCGGGGAGTTTACTCGGCTTGCCATTTGGCAAGCATGTCACTTCCATGTATAAAGATTTATCAGAGTACCGTCGCTTAGGGCAGCTTCATCTCGTGATCAATCCTGAATACTTTGGCGGGAAGGAGCAATTCCTGGAAAAAATATCTCAAATGGTTGAAGAATTACATGATAACCCGCCTGCTGAAGGATTTGACAAAGTGTATTATCCCGGTGAAATTCAAATAGATGTGATGAAACAGTATAAAAAAACAGGTATCCCAGTTACAAAGGAAATTTTAGATTATTTAGAGTCAGACAACATTTACTAATCATGTAATGGAAGGGGGAGAATCAGATGCGAGTATCTAAACAGGAGCTGTTTCATTTAATCAAACAGAAGCTAATCAAAGCTGGATTAAATGAAGGAGCCGCACACGATGTTTCAGATGTATTGACATTCGCCGATCATAGAGGGATCCATTCCCATGGAGCAGTACGTGTGGAATACTATGCCGAACGAATCGCAAAAGGCGGTATTACAGCAAACCCAAACTACACATTTGAACAAACAGGACCTGCATCCGCTGTCTTTAGCGGAGATAATGGTCCAGGTCACCAAGCAGCAAAACAAGCGATGGAAAAAGCAATCGAAATGGCAAAAAATTCAGGTGTGGCTGTTGTAGGCATGAAGAATATTTCGCATAGTGGTGCATTGGGTTACTTTGTTGAAATGGCAGCAGAACAGGACATGGTTGCTTTAAGTATGTGCCAATCAGATCCAATGGTCGTACCGTTTGGAGGAACAGAACCATACTTTGGCACCAATCCGATTGCTTATAGTGTACCATCGGCTGATGAACGCATAATCACATTTGATATGGCGACAACTGTTCAGGCATGGGGAAAAGTATTGGATGCCAGAAGTAAAAATGAATCGATCCCGGAAACATGGGCAGTAGATGCAGCCGGTGCACCAACAACGAATGCAAGAGATGTTCATGCACTTGTGCCAATTGCTGGTCCAAAAGGTTATGGATTGATGATGATGGTGGATATTTTATCGGGCAGTCTTCTTGGAGTACCTCATGGCGTCCATGTATCCTCCATGTATCAAGATCTGACAAAAGGCCGCGATTTAGGGCAAATTCATATTGTTATCAATCCCGCATACTTCACAGATTTAACTGCTTTTAAACAACAGATTTCGACGATGCTCGATGAATTAAAAGCACAACCGGCAGCTGAAGGCTATGGAGAAATTTATTATCCGGGTGAGCGCGGTAAATTAAGAAGTGCCAAATATGATAAAGAAGGAATTGAAATTGTAGACGATATTTATAACTACCTCGTTTCAGGCGATGTTCATTACAATCGCTATCATGGAAAGAATAGATTTGCAGAATAACAAAATGGAGGATCATTATGTTATACACAATTATAAAAGAAAACACCTATCAAGATTCTATCGTGTTAATGCTTTTATCAAACAAGTTATCTGCAATAGATGGTGTAAACAAAGTATCGATCATGATGGGAACACCAGCTAACAAAGATATTTTTAAATCTTCGGGTTTAGGCACAGATGAATTGGAAAAAGCAAATCCAAATGACATTGTTATCGTTATAGATACAAATCAAGAAGAAAAAGTAGCGGCAGTGAAAGAAGAAGTAGAAGCAGCTTTAAAAGGTGATGCCGCTTCACAAGACACATCTAAAGGCCAAGAAGCACATAACTGGAAGCGCGCAATGGAACTTGCGAACAACCCTAATTTGGCATTGATCTCCATTCCTGGTCAGTATGCAGCAATGGAAGCGGAAAATGCATTGAATGAAGGGTTACATGTATTTGTATTCAGCGACAATGTATCTAAAGAAGATGAGGTTAAGTTGAAACAAAAGGCGCATGAAAAAGGATTATTAGTAATGGGACCAGACTGCGGGACCGGAATTATCCATGGCGTGCCACTTGCATTTACAAATATCGTGAATGAAGGAGATATTGGCGTTGTGGGTGCATCAGGTACAGGGATTCAGGAAGTGACAAGCATCATTGACCGTTATGGTAAAGGTGTAACAAACGCAATTGGTACAGGTGGTCGGGATTTATCGACAGAGGTTGGTGCTATCACGGTTTTAGATAGTATCAAAGCATTGAACCAAGATCCAAAAGTAAAAGTGATTACAGTAATTTCCAAACCACCTGCAGAGGAAGTGCAGCAAAAAGTATTAAACGTATTAAGAAATATTGAAAAACCGGTTGTTACGTTATTTTTAGGAGATCAACCAACTTATCAGGAAGAAAATATTTATCATGCGTATACACTTGAAGAAGCAGCGGTTGTATCTGTTCAATTATCCAATGGTGACAAACCGAATTTTAAACCGACATTGGCTGAAGATGTAAATGTGTCGTTAAAAGATTCACAAGTTGGTATTAAAGGTTATTACTCAGGTGGTACTTTGGCATCTGAAGCAGCTATGTTATTGAAAGAGGCATTTAAAGAGGAAGTACTTGAAGAGAAGAAAGAAGCCTATATCCTAAAAACAAAACATCATGAAATTATTGACTTAGGCGATGATATGTATACCCAAGGGAAGCCGCACCCGATGATTGATCCTGAAAAGCGTATCGAAATGCTTGAAACATCGGGAAACGATCCTGAAACAGCAGTCATCATGATTGATAACGTTATTGGCTATGGCAGTCATGATGATATGGCAAGTGAATTAGCACCAGCCATTAAACGTATGTTAGCCAATGCACATCAGGGAGGCCGCGAACTTGCAGTTCTTGTAACAGTTGTAGGTACAACTAAAGATCCTCAAGGTTATGAAAAGCAAATTGAAACCTTAAAAGAAAGTGGTGCAATCATTTGTGAGACAAACGACCAAATGGTTCGTACCGCGATTAAACTGGCAGGAGGAAAAGTGGAACAGCCAGTCCTTGATATACAAAAATTTGAACATACCCAAGAAGACTTAACAGTAGACGAAAAAATTGTGTCCTTAATTAATAAGAAGCCAAGTGTCATCAATATTGGGCTGAAAAGTTTTACAGCAGCTGTTCAGAACAGCGGATCAGAGTGTGTTCAATTTAACTGGCGTCCAATTGCTGGCGGTGATGAAAAGTTAATGAAAGTACTTCAATTTCTAAACTACTATGAAGGAGAGACAATCTAATGGGGTACAAAACAATAAATGAAGCGAACGAAGCTGTTATCCAGAAGATCATAGCAGCTGAACCATTCTTAACGGATGTTGTACCTGCCAAGTCTGTGATTCCTGAATTGGAAGATTACGTGTTATTACATGCCGGGCCTCCAATTAAATATGAAAATATGACAGATCCTATGCAAGGCTCTTGTGTTGGAGCGATTCTTTTTGAAGGATGGGCAGAAGATGAAGAGGGAGCGCGTGAACTGCTTGAAAACAATAAGATTACATTTATTCCATGTCATCATGTGAATGCAGTTGGACCAATGGGAGGCATTACATCACCTAATATGCCGGTTCTTGTTGTGGTGAACAAAGAGAGCGGCAACGAGGCGTACTGTCAAATGAACGAAGGCATCGGTGCAGTATTACGCTTCGGTGCTTATCATGAGCAGGTAATCAATCGCCTGCACTGGATGAAAGATGTGTTGGGTCCGGTGTTAAGTAAGGCATTAAGAAAAATTGATGGAGGCTTAAACGTTAATGTATTGATGGCTAAAGCTATTGCAATGGGGGATGAATTTCACCAGCGCAATATTGCAGCGTCATTGGTGTTTTTAAAAGAAGTTGCTCCAGTAATTGCAGCATTAGATGATGTTGAAAACGAACAAAGAACAGAAGTGATCCAATTTTTAGCTGATACAGACCAATTTTTCTTAAACATTGCCATGGCAACAGGAAAAGCAATGATGGATGCAGCGCGTACAATCAAACATGGTACAGTCGTTACCGCAATGTGCCGAAACGGTGAAAACTTTGGCATCCGTATTGCAGGTATGGGAGATGAGTGGTTTACAGCACCTGTTCATACACCACAAGGGTTATATTTTACCGGCTACTCAGCGGAAGATGCAAACACAGATATCGGAGATTCAGCGATTACAGAAACAATCGGTGTTGGCGGTGTAGCAATGATTGCTGCCCCTGCAGTAACACGTTTTGTTGGAACAGGCGGATTTAATGATGCGCTTGAAACAAGCAATCAAATGGCTGAGATCTGTGTTGGAGAAAATCCGAACTTTGTGATTCCGACGTGGGACTTCAAAGGTGCGTGTTTAGGTATTGATGCACGTAAAGTTGTTGAAACAGGCATCACGCCGGTAATCAACACAGGCATTGCACATAAAATTGCCGGATATGGGCAAATTGGTGCTGGTACAGTTCATCCTCCAATCGAATGTTTTGAGAAAGCAATCACAGCATATGCTGAAAAACTGGGTTTTCAAGAATGATTTTACAGGCAAGTGCGATTGGTTCAATCGCACTTCAGCTATTAATTGAGGGAAAAACATTTACTGTGCACAGCATTTTTGAAAAAGGTATAAATATTGTTGATCAGAATGATGAATTGATATTTATCGGCACAAATGAAAATGGGACCTTTCCATTTGGAATTTTGCTTGGTTCACAAACGAAGCAAACATTAAAAGCAGGTCTTGAGGTGGGAGATTCATTACACGTTCGCAATAACCATCTTTCCCACAACTGCATTAAACTCAATTTTAATGCGAAAATACTTCCGTTATATACGGATTTTAAACATGCAAACATCAATAAATTAAAAAAAAACATGAAACAGATTTCATTTAAATCGTATGAATCTACTGATTTTGAATCAGTTCATGTGTCGGACTTGATAAATAAATTACACGATCCAACTGAAAATTTGGAAGAGGAGTTTCGTTACTTTATCGGACGAGGCCAAGGTTTAACCCCAACAGGTGACGATATACTGGTCGGTATATTATATGGACATTTCATCAACTCTTTTATCGCACAAAAACACCTCGAAACATTGGGGAATCTCATTAGAAAACCCTTAACAACCCTTGTTAGCACGCGCTTTTTAACTTGTGCTATAGAAGGTTTATTTAGTTCGAAAATTACAAGATTACAACATGATCCATCTTTGAAAAGTATGAAAAGCCTTATAAAAGTAGGTTCTTCTTCTGGGATGGATACTTTATACGGAATTTATATGGCTTTAACAAAGGAGTGAAAGAAATGGGGAAAAGAGTAGTACTGGCACTAGGAGGTAATGCAATTTTACAGCCAAAACAAGAAGCAACTTATGCCAATCAACTCAAAAATGTAATCTCTGCAACACGTCATATGATTGAAATCAAAGAAGCAGGACATAAAATTGTGATTACACATGGCAATGGTCCGCAAGTGGGGAATATTATTGCTCAAAACGAAGCTGCCAAAAATGTCGTTGAACCACTGCCAATCTATGCTTGTAATGCAGAATCACAGGGATTCATTGGTTATATGCTGGAAAAAGCTTTGAAAAACCATATGAAAGAACGGGGCATTGCTGCGAATGTAGCTACATTTCTAACCATGGTCGAAGTGGACAAGGATGACAAAGCATTTGAAAAACCAACGAAACCAATAGGAGTATTTTATTCAGAGGAAGAGGCGAAGCAATTAGAAGAGAAAGGGTTTACGATGTCAGAAGATGCAGGGCGAGGCTACAGACGAGTTGTGCCTTCCCCGGAACCGAAAGTGATCCATGGAATAGAAGAGATTCGGCGTTTAATTGATGAAACGATTGTTATCTCCTCTGGCGGCGGAGGTATACCTGTATATCGTGATGAGAGCGGTCTATTACACGGTCTTGAAGCAGTTATAGACAAAGATCGTTCAGGATTAAAGCTTGCACAACAAGTAAATGCTGACGTTTTCATGATGTTGACAGACGTACCAAATGTATTTATCAATTTTGGCAAAGAAAATGAGCAAAAACTAAGCCGAATTACAGTAGAAGAAGCTGAACAATATGTGGCAGAAGGGCAATTTCCTGCTGGCAGTATGCTGCCAAAGATCCAAGCGGCTATAGAATTTGCAAAGTCAGGTAAAGAGGCAATGATTTGTTCATTGGATCAAGCGGTAGCTGCGCTAGATGGAAAAGCGGGGACACGCATAACAAAATAAGACAATCCGTGTTGTTCATAAGGAGGATAAAAAGCCAAAATTCCTCCTTTTTTCAGATATGACCACAGACAGATTTCGAAAAGATACAATCTATGAAGTCTAAATCGAAAGTCAAAGGAGGAGTAGAAAATAATGGATCATTTAAAAGTTGAAGGAGGAAGTTTGATGACAAAAGAGACGGGATCAGTTGAAGGTAAAGGAAAACAACCACTGATTCCCTATTGGGTTAAAGTTGTTATCGTGTTTTTCTTCGGTTGGGTAGCTCTTTATGCAACGCGAACAATATTAAACCCGATTATGGGGGATATTGAATCAGCGTTTTCATTAAGCAAGGCACAACTTGGCTTAATTATGAGTATATTTTTCATCGGTTATGCAGGTATGAACGTTCCTGCAGGAATATTAGGAGATAAAATTGGAAAAAAGCGAGTGTTGGTTCCGGGTGTTATTCTATTTGGATCGCTAGCAGCAGTTACAGGAATGATGCCTACATTTTTTCTATTTATCTCTGCATGGCTTATGGTTGGTATGGCTCAGGGGGTATATTATGGGCCGCAATATGGAATATCATCCGAAATGATCCCGAAGAACCGTTTAACATTAGGTAGTGCTGTAATTAATGCAGGGATGGCTTTCGGTACTTCAATTGGCTATTATATCTCCAGTTATGTTGTAGGAGAATGGGGATTCGGATGGAGAATTCCATTTTTTATCATCGGAGTGCCGGTTGTACTTATCGGTATTGCAATGGCAATTGTAATTAAAGACAAACCCAAAAATGATAAAGAGGTTAAAGGCACCGCTGAACCGTTTAAGTTTTCATCTTTATTTAATAGAAACTTAATTTTGGCTTATATTATTATTTTCTGCTCTATTTACGGATTCTTTATGATTATTACTTGGTTGCCATACTATTTAGAAACAGCACGCGGTTTAACCGGAGGAAATATCGCCTTTGTTGCATCACTTGTTCCGTGGGCCGCGATTCCAGGTTCATTATTTTTTAGTTGGCTGTCAGATAAGCTAGGCCGGCGTAAACCAGTATTGCTCATGATGTTACCGTTTGGTATTTTATCAACAGCTGCAATTGTTTACTTTGATAGCTTACCAATTCTGTATATGACACTAATTGTGTATGGAATTGTAGGGAAAATTAGCGTTAATCCCGTTTTAATTGCGGTTGTAGCTAATAATGCACCAAAGCAATCATTAAGTACAGCATTTGGATTCTACAACTTTGTT
Organism: Bacillus sp. PK6-026; assembly: GCF_054161455.1. NCBI lineage: Bacteria > Bacillati > Bacillota > Bacilli > Caryophanales > Bacillaceae > Bacillus > Bacillus sp. PK6-026. The sequence continues at coordinate 1,166,151 of NZ_CP096418.1, forward strand.
GGAATGTTAGGTTCCATTTTAGCTCCGTATATTACAGGCTGGCTTACAGACGCTACAGGAAGTATGAATATAGGATTTTATTTTGCAGCAGCTCTGTTAGTCATCGCATTGATTGCAACATATTTAATAGATGAAAGTAATTTGCCCTCTGTTGATAAAGCAGCTAAAAATCATTAGTCAGTAAAAGCTTATGACTTCTTCACTGTAATTGTGATTCAAGCAGCATAACAAAGGCGACAGCCAGACTGATAGATGCAAATAATAAACAATTCGGGATCGCGGTGTAAAAATTGGGCTGCGTCTGCAAAACAGCATGGGCTAAAATGACGCTGGACAAAGCAGCGCGCTCAGGCTTGGAGGCAAATGCATATGTGAAAAGAAACACAGACGGGAAAGAACTAAGCCGGCAGCTCAGCTGGAGGAAACGGAAAAGTGCTCCCGGGTCAGACATCCTGTTATAAACCAATGGTTTATGTTCTACGTGTTCTTCATATACTATGAGGAAATATTATCATTCATCAAGCGAAACCCTCGCTTATGCCTAGATAAGTTCGTATTTATATTAAAGCAATGAAAGCACCCTTTCAGCAAGGGTGCTTTTTGCTGTCTTATCAGTCCCGGTTTCTCATCTCTTGAAGAGTCATTTGGCCTAATAAAGGAGCGGAAATAGCGGGGGATTCAAAAAAACTGTGCAAAATGAACTATTACTATTAATTTATATAAGGGGAAAAATATAGTATGATAAGAAATGAATAAAATACAAAAAAATTGAATATCGGCAGAAAGGAGCTCCATATGAACAAAATCGCCGCGGAAGAAGTCGCCAACATGCTCAATACATGGTACCGCGCCATTAGAAGAAGCGATGCTGAACAGTCGATCAGGCTGTTTGAACAAATCAAACCGCTGCTGGCAGACATGGAGGAAGATCAGGAAGTTTTGATCTACTATTCCCTGCTGGAACTGCGGCATAAAATTATGCTCTACGATTCGAGAGGCAAAAAGATAGAGCAGCACGACGTATCGGCCGGCGACAGTGCTGCATCACATATGACATCCTATTACTACTACCTGTTTTCAGGAGCTTATGAAGTGTATAAAAAAAATTATGAGCAGGCAATCAGCTTCTATAAAATTGCCGAGAAGAAGCTTGCTCATGTACATGATGAAATTGAAGTTGCCCAATTTCACGATAAAGTCGGAAAGCTCTACTATTACTTGGGCCAGAATATCGTCTCTTTAAACCATACCCGGCAGGCGATGGAAATTTTCAAAGGACATGGCGACCATGACATGAACCTTGTCTCAACTTATATTACAATGGCCGGAAATTATACTGAGATGGGGAAATATACAGAGGCGGAAGAATATTTAACAGAAGCAATCCATACTGTCAGAAAAGCCGGCGACCATTTTAAAGAAATGCAGCTCCTTCATAATTTTGCCTTGCTTTATGCGGCGATGGACAAATCGGACAAGAGCATTCAATTTTTGGACATCGTTTTGAATGATCATGCATATGCTGCATCGGATTATTATTTCAATGTCGTGTTTTTAATGATCAAAGAGCTGTTTAAAACCGGAGACTATGAACGCGCCGCAGCCTTTTACAAAGAAGGGAAGGAAAGGTCGCAATCTGCGGCGAATGAAATATTTGACGCTAAAATCGATCTTTTATATGCGGCTTATGCTGGATGTGGTGAACAGGCGGTTAAAGACTGCAAAGACAACATAGAAATCCTCTTTCAAGCAAAGCAATACGACAGTGCCAGAGAACTATCTCTCTTAACGGCCAATGTTTACAGATCAAAGTCTCTTTATAAAGAGGCCGCACATTTCTTTTTGGAAGCGATTAAAGCGGAAGAAAAAATGAAAAAAGTGGAGGGAATGTGATGAAAAAACTGTTCATTGTTGCTGCGATTGCTGCCGTCGTATGTTCGGGATGGTTTGCGGCAGAAACTCATTCGCCATCCGGCGACATGCAGATTGCTGAAAAGATGGTCGGTTAAAACGAATACTCGGAACAAATATTGAATATCCGCTCCTCCAGCAACGGGGCGGATTTTTCTTCGGATAAAGGTAAAGGATTGGAGGATATGAACAACACATAAGCTCTAAAATATTTAAAATTATGGCATGATAAACGCGGCTATGGCCTTGAATACATCTTCACCACTACTTATGGTGATTGAACTTGGGTCAAATTTTATAACAAAATTGTATATTTAAATTACAACAAAAAGAGAGGAATAGTCATAAATGGGTGAAAAAAATAAAGGAAAAAACTACTCTATTGAGGATCATATTTTTTCAATTTTGGTTGTTCTTCTTATGTGTGTATTTCTTATTTCTTCCCCTTTTCTGATATTCTTCGGAGTCTTTAAATTGGTGGCTTTGGCACCAGATGTGTCAATCAATACAAAAGGTACTTTTGATTCTGTGATCGTTTTATTTAAGTTTTTTGTTCTCACTGTGGTAGTTGTAGGGATTGTAGACGTAGTCTTTTCTCAGATTTTATTGAAAAAAAGGAGATTTCTCAATTTTATTATTGAAGCTTTGTTGATGTTTTGTGTTTTTTATCTATATGTATTGATTTATTCAATGAATTCTCAGGAGATTGTTATACGGAATCATGGTGTATTCTTAGTATCTTTATTTTTGTTTATTTTGTATTTGCTAATAAATGTAGCATATATCGTTTCACGACGGCTATATAAGGCAACTATGAAAAACATACAGAAAAAAAACAACTAATAGAGCAGGCTGCTGTCTGCTCTATTAAAATTTCAATTGCCAATAGTTCCATGTCTTATTTTGAATCCATAAATTGAATAGACTATTAATCCAATTAATAATTTTTTCCTTTGGGTTTGGTGGGTTTGAGGCTATGTCAAGGATGTTAGAATCTAAGTTAATCTATGTGTTCAACCTCTGATGTTTTGGGAAGTAATGTCTGATGAGGCAAGGATTCAGATAAGCAGCTTCAGGAACAGCAGCCGCATCTAGAGAAGTCCTAGCTGCATTGCTTGATCCGCATACAGCTGCGGAATTATCGATGGATGATATTGTAAGTATGTGCGATGAATTGATCGAAGCACACGGCGACTGGCTGCCGGAATTTGAATGAAAAAATAAAGCCCGAGCGAAGGGATCAGCCTTCAGCTCGGACTTTTTTCATGCGGGGGTGTGAATATTTTTCCGACTTTTGCTGAAGCAATCGGAAGAATGGAGGAAGCATCGCGATCACGAGCACCACCCGCAACACTTGGACGGCGACGACGAACGTAGAGTCGGCGTGAAGCGTGACAGATGTTGTCGCCATTTCCGCGATTCCCCCCGGAGCAAACGCCAATATGGCCGTTGTCAGGGAAATGCCTGCCGCTTTAGCGGTGACGGCGGCGCTTAAAATCATCGCAATGATCAGTCCGACGGAGCTGGCAAGTGCGACGATCAGCGTTTTTCTGACGCCGATAAACATTTCTTTGCTGATTTTTGAACCGATCGTCGCGCCGAGACAAATTTGCGACAGCACTGAAAAGCCGTGGGGCCACCAGGCTGTTGCGCTGAGCCCGGTCATTGAAGCGCCTGCGATTTGCAGAACGGCCGCACCGGTCATGCTTCCGAGCAGCCATGGCGCCGGAAACCGCAGTGCTTTCATCGCTTTGCATACCCCGAATCCGCCCAGCACGATCAGCGCAGTCCATGCGATATGAGGCGCTTCAAAAGCCGATGTTCCCGCGGCGATCACTTGGCTGCCGGCAGTATGGGCGTCAGGCTGCTTCGCATTTATGAAAAAAACGAAAAAAGGAATGGTCATGACGACCAGAAGCACACGTATCATCTGCACGAGACTGACGATTGCCGTGTTCGCTCCCACTTCCTGAGCGATGCCCGGCATCGCGGAAAGCCCGCCGGGGGCCGTTCCCACAAAACTCGTCAGCATATCGGTCTTGCTGAACCTCCATAAGACAAAGCCCGACAGCATGGCGAACACGACGGAAAGGAGGAGCATGACGCCGACAATCAGCCAATTTTCCTTAAAAATCGAAATCACGGACATATTGATTTTCTGGCCGAGCTCAATTCCCAATAGCATTTGGCCGAACTGAAGCCAGCCATGATGGATGCCGTTTTGTCTGACAGCAGCCTTTAACGGTGACGGGCGAAACAGCGACAGACAAGCGGCTGCTGTCATTGTGCCGACCATCCAGCCGATCGTCATGCCGGTCAAAGAGAGAAGAAATCCCCCAAAACTGCTGATTAATATCAATAATATATCCCGAAGGAAATCTCTTTTTTCCCTCAAATGAAAAACCTTCTTCCTGATTACTGCAATCATTTTGTTCACTAAGTAAAGTAATTCTATATATCACTATATAATAATTTTAGTGATTGGTAAAATACGAATTTATTTAAAAGATTAATAAGAAAAACTGATCGTTCATTTTTGAACATAACAGATGGAACATATGAATACATTAAATTAGATTCGATCACAAATAGAGGTGAACCGATATGAAACATTCCAAGGAATCATTCACCAAAGTCAAATCGTATCGTCCGTTTCACAGCGCTTTTGATCCGTGTCCTCCGATCGGTAAAAGATATTACAGAACCCCTCCAAATCTATATCTAGGTTTTCAGCCCCGCGGCCTTCCGCAGTTTTCCCCGATGGAGGCGCTGCAAAAAGGGACGCTTTGGCCCGTATTTTACGATCATTATGAAAATCCGTATGAAGATGGGAGGTAAGGGGGGTGACGAACTCTTTACCGCAAGACTATTATCAAAGGCTCCATGAAATTCAGGCCGTCGATTTTGTCATCGTTGAGCTGATGCTTTACCTTGATACACATCCCGATGATACCGACGCCATCAGACAATACAACCAGTATGCCGGATATTCAAGAAAACTGAAAGCGAAGTTTGAATCAAAATACGGCCCTTTGACGCAAGGGAGCCCGGATCAGACGGAATCCTATTGGAGCTGGAAAAAAAGTCCCTGGCCGTGGCAAGTTTAATAGAGGAAGGGAGTCAGGTTCATGTGGCTTTATGAGAAAAAACTGCAGTATCCTGTTAGGGTGAGAGAATGCAATCCGAGACTTGCCAAATTTTTGATTGAGCAATACGGCGGAGCGGACGGCGAATTGGCTGCGGCGCTTCGCTATTTGAACCAGCGCTACAGCATTCCTGACAAAGTCGTCGGACTGCTGACGGACATCGGTACGGAAGAGTTTGCTCACCTTGAAATGATTGCGACGATGGTATATAAATTAACAAAAGACGCGACACCCGAACAGATGAAGGAAGCCGGGCTCGGCGATCATTACGCAGACCATGACAAAGCCCTGTTTTACCATAACGCTGCCGGCGTTCCGTTCACCGCTACATACATCCAGGCAAAAGGCGATCCGATTGCCGATTTATATGAAGATATAGCGGCTGAAGAAAAAGCGAGGGCTACGTATCAATGGCTGATTGACATGTCGGATGATCCGGATTTAAATGACGGGCTGGCATTTTTACGGGAAAGGGAAATCGTTCATTCACAGCGCTTCCGCGAAGCTGTCGAAATTTTGAAGGAAGAGCGCGACAGTAAAAAAGTATTTTAAACAGCAAAAAGCCGAAAATACGATTGGTATTTTCGGCTTTTTGTTTACTGCACAGGGCTCGCAAGCAGCTCTTCTGCGCGGTCGCGAAGCACATACTTTTGGACTTTTCCGGAAGCGGTCAGCGGGTATTCGTCGATCAGAAATACGTACTCCGGAATTTTGTAATATGAAAGCTGTCCTTTGCAAAAATCTCTGACATCTTCAAGCGTCAGCTTTTTGCCCGGTTTGCATTTAATAAAGGCCGCCGTTTTTTCCCCGTATTTTTCATCAGGAACGCCGACAACCTGTACATCGACAATATCCTCATGTTCATAAAGGAATTCCTCTATTTCACGCGGGTATATGTTTTCACCGCCGCGGACGATCATATCTTTTAAGCGGCCGGTAATCCTCACGTATCCGTCCCGGTCCATTTCGGCCAAATCGCCGGTATGGAGCCAGCCGTCTTCATCAATGACCTTTTTGGTGGCTTCGTCCATTTTATAGTATCCCTTCATGACGAGGTATCCTCTTGTGCACAGTTCGCCTTGCTCGTCCGGTGCGAGCGTTTCCCCCGTGTCAGGATCCACAATTTTCATTTCTACATGCGGATGCACTTTACCGACGGTTTCAACGCGGCGTTCGATCGTGTCGGTGACCGTTGTCTGCGTAATCACGGGTGAAGACTCCGTTTGTCCGTATGCGATTGTGATATCCGTCATATTCATTTGCTTCATCACTTTTTTCATCACTTCTTTAGGACACGGGGAGCCTGCCATGATCCCGGTCCGCAATGAAGATAGGTCATAGTTTGCAAAATCGGGGTGGGTGAGCTCGGCGATAAACATTGTCGGCACACCCTGCAGTCCTGTACATCGCTCTTTTTCGACCGTTTGCAGGACGATGTCCGGTTTGAATTCGATGATCGGCAGCATGGCCGCGCCTGACGCGACACAGGCAAGCGTGCTTAGCACACAGCCGAAGCAGTGAAACAGAGGAACCGGAATGCACAGCCTGTCTTCGCTCGTCAGCCCCATTCTGTCGGCAACGATCGCCGCATTATTGACGATATTGTAGTGAGTCAGCATCACACCTTTTGGAAAGCCTGTTGTTCCCGACGTATACTGCATATTGATCACATCATCGTGTGTGAGTGATTGCTCTCTTTCGAAAAGGTCGGCATCAGAGACCGTTTCGCCCAGTTTGGCGATGTCGGCAAAAGCCGTCATATGTTCAGGGACTTTATTCTTGCCAAGGTAGACGAGATTTTTCAGCTTCGGCAGCTTTTCCGGATTTTTCATGATCTCGTCGACCATATCGATATAGGATGTCCCTTTGTATCCGTCCATTAGAAAGAGGGTGGTGGAATCGGAATGTTCCAATAAGTACTCAAGTTCTCTCGCCTGATAGCTTGTATTGACGGTGACGAGCACAGCGCCGATTCTTGCCGTCGCAAACTGGAGCAGAAGCCATTCCGGTATATTGGATGCCCAGATGGCGACATGCTCTCCTTTTTGAATGCCGAGCGCGAGCAGCCCTTTTGCAATTTTAGAGGTTTCTTCAACAAGCTCCTGATACGAATATCTTAAATCGAGCTCAGAATATACAACCGCTTCATGATTCGGAAACCGGCCGGCGGTTGATTTTAAAAGCCCGCCGATCGTTTGTTTTTTTAATGTAATCATAATGCCTCCTTGCCTCCCGAATAAAAACTGTTTCTATTATAGCACTTTGTTCTAGTACCAGGTACTATAAAGAATTAGTTTTTTCTTAGCCGGGAAGATAATGTTAATACTGTTCGGTATTGTGCAATTCCGCCGGCAGCCACGATTCCTGCAATAGCAAGAAATAGCGCTGCCCCGCCGAACTTGATGAACATCATCCCGCCTAAAAAAGGACCGATTGTCCGGGAAATATCCCAATGCAGGCCGAAAAATGCAAAATATCTGCCCCGCATATGATCGGGAGCAAGGCGCGAGACAAAGGTTTGCATGTGATTCAGCAGCATGCTTTCTGCCGCCGTAAATAAAACGGCAGTCGAGAGCAGCCAAAAGATCGATGATGAAAAAGCGAAACCAATCGCTGCCACAGCGTAGCATACATATGATATGGAAACGACCGTTTGGATGTTCAGTCCTTCCGTCCATTTGACAAGCGGAATTTGCATCGTAATGCTAAGAAGGGCGCGGCACACTGTATAAACAGTCAAGATGAATAGGAAATCTTCAAAAAGAGTTTCGAGATAAAGGCGGTAGTTTGACTCCAGTTGAGCATAGAACAGGCTGACGGGGACCGACAAGAACATCAAGGACAGAACCGGACGGTGCTGAAAAAATACCTTTTTTGCGGAAAGAAGTTTTTCCCTCTCCAAAATCTCCTTTTGCCTTTTTGACCGCCATACCTCGGGCATTTTAAAATAAACAGCAAGCCAATAGAGAAAAAACGCACATGCCTGAAAGCCGAACATCAGGCTTGGCTGATAGGAATAGACTGCAAGTCCGGCGGCCGGACCGACCGCTGCGCCCAACCCTTCAATGGCATGAAGGACAGCGAACGCTTCAGAGCGACGCCCGCTTTCGGTGCTGTCCGCTATCTGGGCCCGCTGCGCAGGGATGTACAAAGCTCCCCCGATGCCGTTCAGCACATAAAAAAAAGCGAACAGCCAAATGTGATCTGCCATCATAAAACCGGCGGCAGAAACAGTCTGAAAGGCGAGCGCCGTCAGGATCACCTTCCGTCTTCCGATCCGATCCGTCAGTCCTCCTGCGGCAAGCGTCACCGCGACCTCGGTCAGCGGTCTTGCTCCGATGACGAGCATCACCGGCAATATGCCAGTTCCAAGCACATCATACAGATAAAAAAGGAGGAAAGGGGCCAGCATGGCTCCCGTTATTCCGGTCAGGAACTCTCCGAAGAAGCAAATCAGCACGGGAGAACCGTACCTTTGTTTTAAACAGTTCATTTCATATCCTCCTTCAACATAGCAGTGCAATTAGTGTAAAATGGAAAATCATCAGTAAAAAGGACAGAAAACCAGGGGAGAAATTTCCCCTTTTATAAAGCGGGGGATAACGGAGATGAAATCGATCGAACATTACATGGAACTTACCGCGGGAATTAAATGCGAAAGCGAAGGGGAGGCAGAAGAGATTTCAGTCAGTGAAATCGCGGATATTCTGTATTGCACACCGAGGAACGCAAAACTGATTTTAGCGAAACTTGAAGGTTTGCAGTGGATTGCTTGGAAAAGGGGAAGGGGGAGAGGAAACAAATCAGAAATCCGCTTTTTAAAAGAACCTTGTGAACTGCTGCTTGAAACGGCGAAAAATGATACGAAAGAAGGTAAAATCGACCGGGCGAGACACCTTCTCGAAGCATATCAGCATTCGTGTCCGGACGCATTGCCGTCATATAAAGAGTGGCTTGAGCGCGTTTTCGGCTTTCAGACCGAATCGGAGGGCAGCAAGCAAAAAGATGTGCTGAGGCTCATGACCGCGATGGAGCCAGAGCATTTTAAGCGTCTTGATCCGTGCCGTATTTATCTGCGTTCAGAGAGCCATGTCGTTAAGCAGGTATGTGATACATTGATCCGTTTTAATGAAAAGGAAGGAGGTTTTATGCCGCATCTTGCCCACCACTGGGAATGTGACGCCGACCAAAAAACGTGGACGTTCTATTTGAGGAAAGGGATCTATTTCCATGATGGCACAACATTGACAGCTGAGGATGTTAAATACTCGTTTGAGCGTTTTATGCTGGATGATGAAAATAAATGCAAATGGCTCGCAGAGGATATCGGAAATGTTGCGGTCAGGGATGAATATAGTTTTGATATTTGTTTAAAGGCAAAAAACTCGCTGTTTTTGCATCATCTTTGCGATGAAAGGCTGTCTATTTTAAACCGCCATCAGAATGACGGACTGTTGATCGGGACGGGTCCTTTCAGACTTGTCCGCCGGGATGACCGGATTCTCGCGCTTGAAGCGCATGAGCGATATTTTCAAGGGCGGGCTTTTTTAGACCGGATCGAACTATGGTATATGGATGGCAATTTTTCTCTTGTCGACTACGGTTTTTATATGGAAAAAGAAGAACAAAGTCAGGTTTTCGATGAATGGCACGAGGAAAGGAATGTTCAGTACATCTCGGTGAATGCAAACAAATCGGGGCCTCTCAAGCATAAGGCGTTCAGGAAGGCTTTGCGGCAAATCATTTCCCCTTCACATATGGTCAGTGAATTAGCCGGACAACGGACGGCTCCGGCGGGAGGCTTTCTAAACCGGGATCTTCCGCCTGAATCCGGGGACGACGACATCGGCAAGCTGCTTATGGAAGGCCATTACAAAGGCGATCCGCTTCGGCTTTATACGTTTTCCGAACCGGATCACCGGGAGGATGCGTCATGGATCCAAAAGAGGTGCAGGCGGTACGGCATCGCACTAGAGGTTTGTTATATGAAAGCGGATGAGCTCATGAAGGAAGAAGTGATCGCAAAAGCCGATTTGATTCACGACAGTGCGACATTCGGACGTTCGGAAGAAATGAGCTGGCTGCACCTCCTTTTAACGGAAAACAGCTTTTTACACGTCCATATGCCGGGGGAATGGCAGAGGAAGTCCGCCTTGATGAGGGATCAGCTTCGTTTCATTGATGAGCATTCCAAGCGGATCAGCCTTCTGTGTGAGGCGGACCGCGCCTTGGCAGAAGAGGTTTACACGATTCCGCTATATCAAAACAATATTCGCGTTAAAGCGGGGGAAGCCATTCAAGGCATTGTGCTTAACGAAGAAGGATGGATTGATTTTTACGGCATCTGGTACAAAAAAGAGGCTCTTCTGTAAGAGCCCCTCCATTGTGTTTCTTAATGACCGGAATGTCCTCCATCCACTGACTTAATTTCCAATATGTCATCAAGAACGCCTTGCGTTCGAAATGAAATCTCATTTTCTGATCCGAGAATGAATGCATGGTTATAAGGGCCGTCCTGCGGTCTGTCCCGAAAAGAAGGCTCGATCTCGGATAAATAGCTGTACATCGTACTGTCTGCCTGTCCATTTTTGAGTAAAAGCAGAGGAGCGTGTTTTCCCAAATGGGAAAATGGCGCTCCGGCAAGCGCCAGCTCGGGCGCGGCCGTTGATGCGAAGGACAGTCCGTGTCCCGGATCTGTGATTCCCCACCCAAAACCGGTGTTTTTATCGCTGAATTTCGCAAACGCAATCGAATTTGCGACAGGCGTATCTCCGGAAATTCTTTTGACTGTTCCATATTCCTTTAATGCATCCTCCGTTTTTTCTGAAACGGCTTTTTTAGGGCCGAGAATATAGATGTTTGCTTTGCCGTCCCTTTTCTTTAATGCTGCGGCCGTCTCTTCGGGAATGCCTTTTTTGTTCACGTACAGGATCGGCTCAGGCATGTGGGCGATCCAGTTTACAGCCGGGAGCGAATAAAGTTCCGCATCTTCCTCGGATGATCCGATGATAACGCTTTTCGGATACTCATCGGCTGCATCCGCGTATTCTTTGTCAATCTCTTTTGCCAGATCAGCCTCGTTCTTCCCTTTCAGCTCTTTTATTTTAAAAGAGTTCAAAGCTTGAAGTGAATCGAATTCTCCGACAGCCATGATTTGCGTTCCGTCTGAAGTGCCCGTCGGGTTCAAGCGCTTGATTTCATTCTGAATCTGCCCGGAGATTTTCCCTTTTTCCGCGATTAAAACAGGTCCGTTATTCGGGTGATGGATCAGATCAGCTGATGCAAGAGCTGCCTGCCATGATCCGCCCGAAACTAAAATCACTGCGCCCGGCCTGTTTTGTTTATGAGTGGCCGGCCATATCGTTTGAGAGGTTTTGATGCTCATTTCTTCCGGTGTATTCGCGTCAAGTCTTGTCGTGTTCTTTGTGTTTTTCACCAGAAGCCCTTCTTCCGCCCGCTTATTGAAATCATTCGGAAGAGAAACGGCGTCTTTTTCTTTCATCTCCGAATGATTCTTCGTATGATGCTCCTTATGTCCGTCCGTGTTTCCCGAGCCGGAATTTTGGCATGCTACGAGCGGAAGCGCGGAAACAAGCATGACAAAAAGTAAACCGGATTTCAATTTCATGGTGTTTTCCTCCTTTTTGGTCCAGATTACTGAGTAGTATACCCGGGAAATGTGCAAAACTGGTGCAGACATCTCGACATTTGTTACATATTAGAAGGCAGCGTGATGATAAATTCGCTTCCTTTCGGGGTTCTGTTTTTTACTGCAATCTGACCGCCGTGAAGCTCGACGATTTCTTTCGCGATGGCCAGGCCCAGCCCGGTACCGCCGGTTTGTCTCGATCTCGACTTATCGACCCGGTAAAAGCGCTCAAAAATATAATCCCGTTCTTCTTCCGGAATGCCGCAGCCTTCGTCCGCTATCGTAATCTTGACCTGATCCTCTGCTTTTGTTGCGGTGACGGACGCTGTTGAATCAGGATCGGAGTATTGGCGGGCGTTGTTCAGCAAATTTGAGATCACTTGTGAAAAACGGACTTCATCGACTGAGACATAAAGATCCGCCGGGATGTCGAACGAAAGGCTGATTCGTTTTTCCGAAAAAGCGACCGCCGCTTTCTGAACTTCTTTTTTTATGAATGTGTGCAGGTGAACCTGTTTCTTACTGATTTGAAATCCGGGCTGTTTCAGTTTTGTCAGCAAAAATAAATCGTCAACAAGGGTGTTTAAATTGTCCGCTTCCTCTTTGATGATCGACAAGTACTGATTTCTGGCTTGTGGATCGAGTTTATCTCTCATCGCGACATCTGTGTAGCCTTTTATATATGTGATCGGAGTCCGCAGCTCATGAGCGACGCTTGACAGAAAATCGTTTCGTTCTTTTTGAAGCCTGCTGAGATTCGAAGAAAGGCTTTCGATTGATGCGGCGAGCTCGCCGAGTTCATCGTTCCGTTTGATATCAAGCGGAATCGAAGCTTGACCGTTTTTGATACTTTCGGTTGCTTCCTTCAGTTTAATAATCGGCTTCGCTAATACACGGCTGAACCAAAGAATAGCTGCGGCAGTTAAGACGCCGGTTAAGCCAAAGCTGAGGAAAAACCGCTTCGTAATGCTTGCCACCAAGGCTTTTATCGAGGAGGTCTCCAAATACATGAAGACGTAGCCGGCCGTTTCCCGTCCGTTCATGATCGGACTGATCGTACAAATATACTTTGATGTATTCCAATGGGACGATAAAGCGGTCCCTTTCCTCGGGATGTGTTTTTCTTCGAAATGAAGGTGTTCCGTCATGTCTCCCCGGGCAGACTGCGCCAATACGCGTCTATTTTGGTCCGTTATGATTACGTTTGTCCGGGCTTCGGTTTCCATCAGGGTGACGTGGTCTATCGTCCTTTTGTCAAAATGTTTTTCGAGGACGTCTCTGTGGCTGTTGCCCCTTAGTTGGAGCGCGCGGATTTCTTCGTTTATTCTTGTGTTGATAATCGTTGTATACAGCGCCGCAAAAAGGATGGTTTCGATGAAAAGGATTAAAATGAAAAATGAACCTGCGAGCTTAAATGAAATCTTTTTCATGCTCCGGTTCCTTTGCTTGTCCATTTGTAGCCGACGCCGTAGACGGTCCGGAGATGATCTTCAACCGGAAAGCCAGCTTTTTTCAATCGGTTTCGCAAATTTCTCATGTGTGAATCGATGGTGCGGGGCTCGATATCAGAGTTGAACCCCCAGATGTTCTCAATCAATTGGTCTCTCGAAAGCGCTTGATCCGTGTGGTTTAAGAGCGTCCCGAGCAGATCGAATTCACTTGGCGTAATGCCGATTTCCCGTTGATTGACATGCAGGGTATGATGCTGTTTATTCCAGATTAAACCGCGGAACCGGATTTCATGAAACCGACGGGTCCTGCGCAGGACAGCTTCTATTCTGGCAAGCAGCACTTTTTCGCTGAACGGTTTTGTTAAATAATCGTCTGCGCCGCAATTCAATCCGCGCACAATGTCATCCTGCCCATTTTTGGCGGTGAGCATGATAATCGGAACGCTTGTCAATCTGCGGATCTCTTGGCACACCATCCATCCGTCCATCTCAGGCATCATAATATCGAGAATAACAAGATCAAAATTGTTCATTTTTATTAAATCCAGGGCTTCTTTTCCGGTGGCGGCTTTTGTGCACGAATAATGTTCTAAATAAAGCTCCAGCAGATCGAGCATCCGGATTTCATCATCGACAAGCAGCACGTTCAATGTTTTAGCACCTCTTTAGTCAAAATAAAAGTCCGCTATTTTAAAAATATACCCTATAAGGGTATATTGATCAAGGCGGATCATCTCTTTGTTAAGAAGTATAAAAACCAGACTGCATGGTTTTGTTCGTCAGCTGCCGCCCGCTTGAACGCCTCCCGTATCGCCCGGTCTTTCACATAGTCTGCGATGTCCAAATAAAAATCAACCGTTTCCTGTTCGTCTTTAAATGCGAACTCCAGCGCGTTTCGATACTGTTCCGGACAAGGCTCAGTTATGGAAATGTCAGGCTTTCGGCCGGTAAGAGACGTATAAAATGTTAGGAACGCATTAAAGTGGCGAATTTCATCTTGTCTGATTTCTAAAATCCGCTTTTTTGTTTCGGAATCCGGCGCCTTTTGGGCGATTTTTTGATAGCAGACGACCGCGCTGTGCTCTCCGTTTACCGCTTTTTCAAGATCCTTGATCAGCCTGTCGTTTTGCCTGGCGGGATAGGCGGGAAGATACGGCTGAACATACCACATTTTTTTCACCTCAACACTTTATATTTGACGTCCTGTCATTATATGTATGTGCTTGCATGCATGTGCCTATGGAAGGTTGAGCCTCGAACATGTGTCAAAATGATGTGCGGTGAGCACAATCTATTTTAAAAAAATGAAGTTTGACGTAAAATGGTTGTTAGTGCCGAATTAATGACATACATATCAAAATGGAGTGAGACTATTGAAAAAGGTAATATTGACGGCCGTGGCTTTATTGATGTCGGTTGTTTTGTTCGCCGGCTGCCAGGCGGAAAAAGGGGGATCAGCCAAGGGGAAGTCTGAAAAAGTTCAAATTACGGTTTCCGCGGCTGCGAGTCTCAAAGATGTATTAGCGGAACTTTCCTCCGTATATGAGAAAGATCATCCGAATGTCTCCATAAAGTTTAATTTTGGTTCATCGGGTGCATTGCAGCAGCAGATCGAACAGGGCGCTCCGGCTGACTTGTTTTTTTCTGCCGCCGAGGACAAATTTAATAGAGTAGTTAATCAGGGGTTAATTGACAAAAAAGACTCTGTCAAGCTGGTCGAAAACAGTCTGGTGCTGATCGTTCCGAAAGGGAAAAATCAGCATGTCAACAGCTTCAAAGATTTGGCGGAGGGCAAAATTGAAAAACTTGCGGTCGGCAAACCCGAATCAGTGCCAGCCGGAAAATACGCAAAAGAAACGTTGACGAACCTTGACGTATGGTCTAAAGTGCAATCTAAAATCGTCTACTGCAAAGATGTAAGGCAGGTCCTTTCTTATATCGAAACAGGCAACGCGGATGCCGGAATCGTTTACCGGACGGACGCCCTTTCATCAGATCAGGTCGAGACTGTCGAGACGGCGAAAAGCGATCTGCATACACCGATTGTCTACCCGCTCGGAATTGTAAAAAATACAAAGCACAGGGAACAGTCTGAGGAATTTTATCAATTCCTGCAAAGCGACCAAGCCGTTAAGGCAATGGAAAAGTACGGATTTAAGAAGGGCTGACCGCCGTTATGCTTGAGGAATTCTTTTCCCCGATTGAAATTTCAATTCAAGTATCAGTCGCAGCGGGCATCATCGCAGTTTTGCTTGGAACTGCTGCGGCGAGGCTCCTGGCGAACAGAAACTTTAAAGGCAAGTCCGTTATCGAGACGGTAATGATGCTACCGCTCGTTCTGCCGCCGACCGTTGTCGGATTCTTTTTAATCGTGATCTTCGGAAGGCAGAGCGTGATCGGACGCTTGATAGAAAACGTATTTCAAGCACCGGTTATTTTTACCTGGTGGGCAGCCGTGATCGCTGCTGCGGTTGTCGCGTTCCCGTTAATGTATCAGTCAGCAAAATCAGGATTTTCGGGTGTCGACCGCGATATCGAGGATGCCGCGAGGGTTGATGGAGCAAGCGAGTGGAGGGTGTTCCTCTTTGTCACCGTTCCCCTCGCATCAAATGGAATCATGACGGGGATTGTGCTCAGCTTTGCGAGGGCGCTTGGCGAGTTTGGCGCAACGCTGATGTTTGCGGGTATCATCCCGGGGGTGACGCAGACGGTGCCTACGGCGATATACTTGGCGATCGATTCGGGAAATATGACGCTGGCATGGATGTGGGTCGCCTCTATCGCGATCATCTCGTTTTTGATGCTGTTTTTTGTGCAGTTCAAGCAAAAATAGCCGTATGGGGTGCAAGTGCCCATACGGTTTTTTCCCAGTTTTGGAGAATGGTTATTTTGCAGATGTTTCGATAGAATAAAGAGTAAGAAACAGAAAGGAGACGAGCTTAGTGGGAGCAGTATTTTTATCAGGCAGATCCGGGAGTGGGAAAACGACCTTTATCCTGAATGAAATCAGAGAAAAACTTCGCGATGAACCGCTCGGAAAACCGATCATTTTTCTAGTCCCGGATCAAATGACGTTTTTAATGGAATACGAGCTTAGCAAAACACCCGATTTGGGCGGAACTATCCGCGCCCAAGTGTACAGTTTTTCAAGGCTTGCCTGGCGAGTGCTCCAGCATACCGGAGGCATGAATCGGCCGTTTTTGACGGGGACGGGCATTCAGATGCTGCTGCGGAGACTGATTGAAGAGCATAAGGGCGAGTTTAAAGTCTATCAAAACGCAAGCGATAAAAGCGGATTTACGGAGCAGGTGGAACGGATGCTGACCGAATTTAAACGGCATTGTCTGCAGCCTGAAAGCATCCGGGACATGATAGAGGGGACGGGCAAATCGGAATACGAAGATGAACGGATCCTTTCCGATAAATTGCACGACTTATATATTTTATACAGCAAGCTTGAGGAAAATCTGGAGAATCAATATGTTCAATCTGAGGATTATTTGACGCTTTTGGCCGAGCAGATTCCGTATGCGGATGAGATTAGAAACGCTGCCGTTTACGTGGACGGATTTCACCAATTTACGCCACAGGAGATGAACGTGCTGGAACAGCTGATGGTACATGCGGAGGAGATCACTTTTTCGCTGACGGCGGATCAGCCGTTTACGGCCAACAGCCCGAATGAGCTCCATCTGTTCAGAATGACCGGGAAGGCGTACTATGACCTTTACCAGAAGGCGAAGGAACTTGGCCTTGATCCGTCAGAAGTGCGGCTGGAAGAAACGAAACGGCACCAGCAACATTCGGAGCTCCGGCACCTTGAACGCTATTTTGACGAGCGCTCTGCAAAACCGTATCGCGGACGGACGGAATCGCTCCGCATCATGCAGGCGTCGAACAGAAGAACCGAGATTGAAGGAATTGCGCGCGAGATTCATTCTTTAATTCGCCAGGGCCGCTTCAGGCTTAGGGATATCGCCGTTATTGCCCGCAATGTTGAAGATTATAAAGATACGATAAAAGAAGTTTTTAAAGACTGTGAACTTCCTTTTTTCATAGACGGCAAGGAATCGATGCAAAATCATCCGCTCATTGAGCTGATCCGTTCGACGCTTGATATCATTAAAGGAAACTGGCGGTATGAAGCGGTGTTCCGCTGTGTCAAAACGGAACTTTTATTCCCGGAAGGACAGCCGAAGGAACGGCTGCGCGAACAGATTGACCAGCTTGAAAACTACTGTATTGCGTATGGCATTAAAGGAGACAGATGGACAAGCAAAGATCCGTTTGTTTACAGAAGGTACGCTTCACTGGATGAGGATTTTGCCAAGACAGACAAAGAGATTGAAACGGAAAATATGCTCAATGAACTAAAGGGCTGGATCGTTCCACCGATCCACAGGCTGCAGAAGCGCTTGAAAAAAGCTGAAACCGTCAGGGAAATGGCCGAAGCCGTTTACCTTTATCTTGAAGAAGCCGATGTTCCGATGAAGCTTGAACAGGAAAGGCGGCTGGCCGAAGAAAGCGGTAGGATTGCAGAGTCGCGCCAGCATGAGCAAGTATGGGATGCCGTTATTCAACTGTTGGACGAGTTTGTTGAAATGATGGGCACAGAGCGGATATCGTTTGCTTTATTTCAGCAAATGATTGAAACCGGCTTGGAGTCTTTGAAATTCGCGCTGATTCCGCCCGCTCTTGATCAAGTGTTTATCGGCAATATGGACCTTTCAAGGATGTACGGCACGAAATGCACATTTCTCATCGGTGTAAACGACGGTATACTTCCGGCGAGGCCTGCGGACGACGGCGTGCTTTCAGACGATGACCGGGAGTGGCTGAAACGAAACGGCGCACAGCTGGCTGCGACGGGTCGAGAGCAGCTCTTGGATGAGAATTTTCTGATCTACATGACGCTTTCCAGCCCGTCTGAAAAGCTCTATGTCTCCTATCCGATCGCAGATTCGGAAGGGAAGACGCTGCTTCCTTCAACAGTAGTGAAACGGCTGAATGAGCTGTTCCCGGACGGCGAAGAGAAGATGCTGATTCATGAACCCGAGCAGCTGGACGACGAAGCCCAGCTTGAATTTCTCGTGAATAAAGGCGCCGCCTTGAGCCATTTGGCAGGACAGCTCGGCATTTGGACGAGGCAGTATGCGATCAGCGATGTATGGTGGAGTACATACAACTTTTTAATGAATGAGCCTGACCGCATCTTTTCTCAAAATATCCTGTCCAGCCTGTTTTTCAGAAACAAGGTCGAAAACTTGAACCGGCATGTGAGCCGCGATTTATATGGGGAGCACATTCAGGGAAGCGTGTCGCGGATGGAGACGTTCAAAGCCTGTCCGTTTTCCCATTTTGCTTCGCACGGTTTAAAGCTGAAGGAACGTCAATTTTTCAAGCTTGAAGCTCCGGATATCGGTCAGCTGTTCCACTCGGCGCTGAAGCTGATTTCAGATCGGCTTCACGAGCTTAAACTGGATTGGCGCGACTTAACGAAAGCCCAATGCGAGACTTTGTCAAGCGATGCAGTTGAACGGCTCGCGCCAAAGCTGCAAAAAGAGATTTTGCTCAGTTCGAACCGTCATCATTACGTGAAGCAGAAGCTGCAAAAAATCATTGCCAGGGTATCGGGCATTTTAAGCGAGCATGCAAAAGCAAGCGGGTTTGCCCCCGTCGGCATCGAGCTCGGATTCGGGGGGAAAGGTCCGCTTCCTCCAATGCGTTTTACCTTGAAGAACGGCTGCACAATGGAGCTTGTCGGCCGGATCGACAGAGTGGATAAAGCGGAGAGCTCAAAAGGGCTGCTGCTTAGGATTGTCGACTATAAATCAAGCGATAAAGGCCTCGATTTGGCCGAGGTGTATTACGGCCTCGCCCTGCAAATGCTGACATATCTCGATTTGTCGATCACACATTCAACCGATTGGCTCGGCATGAAGGCATCTCCTGCAGGCGTGCTTTATTTTCATGTGCACGATCCGATGATCCAGGCTTCGGTGCCGCTCGGCCTTGATGAAATAGAAAAAGAGATTTTCAAAAAGTTCAAGATGAAAGGGCTGCTCTTGGGAGACCAGGAAGCGGTCAAGCTGATGGATACCACGCTGGAACAAGGCAGGTCGAACATGATCAGCGCAGGCTTAAAAAAAGACGGCTCGCTCCGTTCGGATTCTGACGTTATTGCAGAAGAGGATTTTCATGTATTAAGGCGCCATATCCGCCGGACATTTCAGAAGGCCGGTGAGGAGATCACAGACGGTAAAGTGTCGATCGAGCCTTACAAGCTAAAAGACCGGACACCGTGCACATATTGTTCGTACCGGTCATTCTGCCAGTTTGACGAATCGCTTGAGGAAAACGAATACCGGATATTAAAACCCGAAAAAGACAACGTGATTTTGGAGCGGCTGAAAAAGGAGGATGAGACAGATGGAGATTTCTAAACCGAAGGGCAGCAATTGGACTGATGACCAATGGAAGGCGATCGTCTCATCCGGCCGGGACATTTTAGTTGCGGCAGCGGCCGGCTCCGGAAAAACGGCCGTGCTGGTTGAGCGGATCATTCGGAAAATAACGGATCAGGAACATCCCGTAGATGTCGACAGGCTGCTTGTCGTCACCTTTACGAATGCATCTGCGGCTGAAATGAAGCACAGGATCGGCGAAGCGCTCGAAAAAGAGCTTGCCGAAAATCCGGGATCGCTTCATTTGCGCAGACAGCTTGCTTTATTAAACAAAGCGAGCATATCAACATTGCACTCATTCTGTCTTCAAGTCATCCGCAAATACTATTATTTGATCGATGTTGATCCGGCTTTCCGGATCGCCGATCAGACGGAAGGCGAGCTGCTTGGCGATGAGGTGCTGGACGAGCTGTTTGAAGAAGAATACAAAAAGCAAGATCCGGCTTTTTTTGAACTTGTGGACAGATATACGACAGACCGTCATGACCTCGATTTGCAGCATCTCGTCAAGCGGGTCTACGAGTTTTCCCGTTCGCATCCCGATCCGGAAGGCTGGCTTCACACGTTTGTTGATCTGTATGACGCGGCTTCGGATACGAAAGTTGAGGCTCTGCCGTTTTATTCTTACATTAAAGAAGACATCGCACTCGTTCTGGAGGGGATGCGGCAAAAGCTGACGCGTGCGCTTGATTTGACAAAGCAGCCAGGGGGGCCTGCGCCGCGCGCCGAAAATTTCCTCGATGATTTAGCGCAGATTGACAGGCTGATTCAGCAGCAGAATGATTTTTCGGCTCTGTACGAGCTTGTACCGGCCGTTTCGTTTCAAAGATTGAAGCCGTGCAAAGGAGATGCGTACGATCCTCGATTGGTTGATGAGGCCGCAGATCTCCGCAACAGCGCGAAAAAGCAACTTGAAAAGCTGAAAAGCGATTATTTTACGCGAACTCCCGAGCAGCACCTTGAGAGCTTGAGGGAAATGAAGCCGGTCATTCAGACGCTCGTCCAGCTCGTGTTGGAGTATGGCAAGCGGTTTGCGGTCGCGAAAAAGGAAAAAGCGATCGTCGATTTCTCAGACCTTGAACACGACTGCCTTGCGATTTTATCCGGGAAAAACCAAGCCGGCGAAGCCGTGCCGAGCGAAGCGGCGAAGTTTTACCGCCATCAGTTCCATGAAGTGCTTGTTGATGAATATCAGGATACGAACTTGGTCCAGGAAGCGATTTTAAAGCTCGTCGCCAAAGAGGAGCATGAGGGGAACCTGTTTATGGTGGGCGATGTCAAGCAGTCGATTTACCGGTTCCGCCTGGCAGAACCGCTTTTGTTCCTTTCGAAATATAAACGCTTTACAGACGATGGCTCGGGTTCCGGTCAAAAAATCGATTTAAATAAAAACTTCAGAAGCCGTTCAGATATTTTGGACAGCACGAACTTTTTATTCAAGCAGCTCATGGGAGAAAAGGTCGGGGAAGTCGAATATGACGAACAGGCCGAATTGAAGCTTGGCGCGTCTTATCCGTCGAACGAAGCGACAAAAACGGAGCTTCTGCTCATCGAAAACCAGAGCGGCGCGCAGGATGAAGAGGCTGAAGAGCTTGAGGCGGTCCAGCTTGAAGCAAGAGCGATGGCCGGACAAATCCGCAGGCTGATAACAGAAAAATTTCAAGTATATGATGCCAAAGCGAAAGCGTCACGGAACATCCAGTACCGTGATATCGTGGTGCTTTTGCGGTCGATGCCTTGGGCGCCGCAAATTATGGACGAGTTTAAACAGCAGGGGATCCCGGTATACGCGAACCTCTCAACGGGTTATTTTGAAGCGACAGAAGTATCGGTCACACTGTCTTTATTAAAAATCATCGATAATGCTTATCAGGACATCCCGCTTGCGTCCGTTCTCAGATCGCCTGTTGTAGGTCTTGACGAAAATGAGCTTTCCTTGATCAGAATCAAGGATAAAAAAGCGCCGTTTTACGAAGCGATGAAAGCATACCTTGCTGCAGCAGATGGCGATGAGAGGCTCAGCGAAAAGCTTCGCCGCTTTGACGCCCTGCTCAAAAAGTGGAGAGCGTATGCGAAAAACCACTCTGTGGCAGAGCTGATCTGGGAAATCTACCGGGATACGAAGTATTTGGATTATGTCGGCGGAATGCCGGGCGGAAAACAGCGGCAGGCCAATTTGCGCGCGCTTTACGACAGGGCAAGATCCTATGAAGCGACATCGTTCCGCGGTTTGTTCCGCTTTTTAAGGTTTATTGAGCGGATGCAGGAGCGGGGTGATGATCTCGGAACGGCAAGAGCTCTGAGCGAACAGGAAGACGTTGTTCGGCTGATGACGATCCACTCAAGCAAAGGGCTTGAATTTCCTGTCGTATTTACCGCCGGTCTCGGACGGAATTTTAATATGATGGACTTGAACAAGTCTTATCTGCTGGATAAAGAACTCGGTTTCGGAACGAAGTTTATTCATCCGAAGTGGCGGATCAGCTATCCGACGCTGCCGCTGATCGCGATGAAGAAAAAGCTCCGCCGCGAGCTTTTATCAGAGGAGCTGCGCGTCTTGTATGTCGCTCTTACCCGGGCCAAGGAAAAGTTGTACCTGGTCGGGACGGCGAAGGATAAAGAAAAGCTGCTTGCCGACTGGCGGTCACAAGCGGCGGGGTCTGAGTGGCTGCTTCCGGATTATGAACGGTTTCAGGCGAAATCTTACCTGGATTTCATCGGACCTGCTTTGATGAGACACAGAGATATGGATGAATCCGGCGCGCCGCTGGTGATTGATGAGATCCGTGAACATCCGGCGCGCTTTCAGGTCAGCTGGCTGTCGGCCGCGGATCTTCAAGCAGAAGATATTGATCAGGCCGGTGAAGAAAGACACGGCCGGCTCTCCCAAATTCAAATGGGGCTTCCGATCGATGGTTCGTTTGAGTATGAGCAACAAGTCAGAGAAAGGCTGACATGGTCATATCCATACAAAGACGCCGCCAAAGTCCGAACAAAACAGTCTGTCTCAGAAATGAAAAGGCAGAAGGAGTATGAGGATGAGTACGGCGACCGCTCGCTGATTCGACCAACCAAGGATGCTCTCCTGTTTAAACGGCCGTCCTTTATGATGGCAAAAGGCCTGACCGCGGCCGAACGAGGGACGGCGATGCACACCGTCATGCAGCATATTCCGCTGACCCGTGCGCTTGAAATGAATGAGCTCAGCCGCCTCCTAGACAGGCTTGTTGAGAAAGAGCTATTAACAGAAGACCAGCGGGCAGCGATTGAGGAAGACGATATTCTCGCATTCTTTGATACGGAAATCGGACAAAAGCTTCTCGGCGCCCGCCGCGTCGAACGGGAAGTTCCCTTTAACATGACGCTGTCTGCCAAAGAGGTTTATCCTGGTCTTGAGTCAGCCGACGAACCTGTATTGATACAGGGAATTATCGATTGTTTATTCGAGACGGAGGACGGTTTTTACCTTCTTGATTACAAAACCGACCGGATACACGGAAAGTACCGAAACGGATTCGAAGGGGCTGAACCGATTTTAAGGAAGCGTTACGAAACACAAATTCAGCTTTATGCACGAGCCGTTGAAACGATGATTAAAATGCCGCTCAAAGGGCGTGCACTGTACTTTTTTGACGGAGGACATGTGCTCTTATTTTAATATGAAACCGGCGTCCCCCTGACGATTTCGGGGGGAGCTTTAATGAAAAGAGAGGTGAGGCACACATGCGAATTTTACATACAGCGGACTGGCATTTGGGAAAAACGCTTGAAGGGAGAAGCCGCCTGAAAGAACAGGCGGACTTTCTTGAAGAGCTCACAAGGATCGTAAAAGATGAAAAGATCGACGCCGTTATCATGGCCGGAGACGCATTTGACACAGTGAATCCGCCTGCACTGGCTGAACAGCTTTTTTATGAAAGCCTCTCCGCCTTGTCTGACAAAGGAAACCGTCCGGTCGTCGTGATTGCCGGCAACCATGATAATCCGGACCGCCTTTCCGCGGCCTCTCCGTTAACGACAGACCATGGCATCCACTTGATCGGGTACCCGAAGACTGAGCCAGTTGATATAGAAGTCGCTTCTAGTGGGGAGATCCTGTCAGTCGCAGCGCTCGCCTATCCTTCCGAGTCCAGACTGAATGAAGTGCTGTCGGAAACATTTGACGAAAAACTGCTGCGCGACCAGTATGATGAGAAAATCAAGCAGACCTTCCAGCGTATGTGCGGCAAGGCGAGAAAGGATGCGGTGCAGATTGCGGCAAGCCATATTTATGTGGCGGGCGGCAGCCAGACGGATTCTGAGCGGCCGATCGAAGTCGGAGGCGCATATACGGTGGCTGCGGAAAGCCTGCCGGAAAACGCCGCCTATGTGGCGCTCGGGCATCTTCATCGCCCGCAGACGATCAAACGGGCCCGCACGCTTGCCAGATATTCAGGTTCACCGCTTGCCTACAGCTTTTCTGAAGCGGGATACGCAAAATCGGTCACCATTGTCGAAGCCGCACCCGGTCAAACGGCATCATGGGAAGAGGTCCATTTGACGAGTGGAAAACCGCTCGTTAAATGGAAGGCGGAAAAAGGGATGTCCCAAGTATACAGCTGGCTGGAGGAAGAGCGGGACAAAAACGCGTGGATCGACCTTGAAATCCATCTGACAGACCAGCTGTCGATTGAAGAAATTCACCGTTTGAGAAAAGCGCATCAAGGCATCATCCATATTCGTCCGGTTTTTGAGGAAGCCGCCCCGGATGAAGAGAAGATCCGGTCCAGAAACGTTCCGATTGAAGAACGGTTTATAGCGTTTTATGAAAGACAAACCGGTGGAGCGGTTCCCGATGAGGAAACCGTCAAACTGTTTCTGGAGCTCGCCGCAGGATCGGAACAGGAAGAGGGTGATGAAACATGAAGCCGATTTCTTTGTCTATTAAGGGGCTGCACAGTTTCAGGCAGGAGCAGGTGATCGATTTTGAGCGCCTGTGCGATGCCGGTGTATTCGGTATCTTCGGGCCGACCGGAAGCGGCAAGTCGTCGATTCTTGACGCGATGACTCTCGCTTTGTACGGGAAGGTGGAGCGGGCCGCCAATAATACGCACGGTATTTTGAATCATGCCGAAGATGAGCTTGCCGTATCGTTTACGTTTAAGCTGCAGACAGGCCATGAGACGGCTTATAAAGTGGAACGGGTCTTTAAGCGGACAGATGCCGTCAAGGTCAAAACATCGATCTGCCGCTTCATTGAAATGAAAGAGGAACAAATCGTTCTGGCCGATAAAGCGAATGAAGTAAACCGGAAAATCGAAGAGCTGTTGGGCTTGACGATCGACGATTTTACAAGGGCAGTCGTCCTGCCGCAAGGTAAATTCGCTGAATTTCTTTCCTTAAAAGGAGCGGAGCGGCGGCAGATGCTTCAGCGCCTGTTCAACCTCGAACAATACGGGGACAGGCTCGTCAAAAAACTGAAGAAACAGGCGCAAACAGCGCAGGCTAGAAAAAATGAGATGCTTGCCGAGCAGGCTGGATTGGGCGATGCGGGGGAAGAGGCGCTGAAACAGGCGGAACAGCATCTCGAAGAAGCTGAAAGCCTTTTGCAAAGCAAGAAGCGCGAACGAGACGCAGAAGCGCAGCGCTTTGCGGAGTATCAGGAGATTTGGAATCTGCAGCAGGAAAAAGAAAGCTATCTGAAAAAAGAGGCGGAGCTTTTAAAGAAACAGGAACAGATTCGGGAAAAAGAAAGCCGCCTGCACCTCGCCGAAACGGCAAATACGCTCAAGCCTTATGCAGACGCCTTGCTGGCAGCGCGGGAAGATGCCGAACGCGCACACCGGGAAGAAAAACAAGCGCGGGAACAATTAGAACAATATGAAGAGCTTCATAAAAAAACAGAGCGCGAGTACGAGGATTTCAGGCGTCTTAAAAATGAAAAGGAACCGGAGCTTCTCAAGCAAGAAGAACAGCTCACCGCTTTGAAGGAAATTGAAAACAAGCGGCTAGCCGCACAGGCCGAGGCCGAGAAGAAGCAGCGCGAACAGCGTTTGAAAGAAGAGGAAATCAAGCATGCGGCAGACGAGCTGGCCAAGGTGAAAAGTCTGCTTGAACGCGGGACAGCCAAGCAGAATCAGCTGAAAGCGGAGCTGAAATCTGTCCAGGTATCTAGCGAAGAGCGTAAAAACTGCCGAAATGCCAATCAGCTTGCTTTTCACATTCAACAGCTTAACAACGATGCCGCTTTAGAAAAGGAACGGCTTGGTCAGCAGGAGACGCTGATTAAAGAGCTCCAGCAAGAACAGCAAGCGGTGGATCAAAAGGTAAAAGCTGAAACCGAACGCATCGAGGCATTGTTTGCCGCTGTCGAACGAGCGTACGCGCTCGTTTGCGAAACAGACAGATCGCTCTCTGAGACCATCCGTGTGGCATCTCAAAAAAAAGAAGAGATTGCGGCAAAACGGGAACAGGCAAACCGTGATCAGCTGGCAATCGAACTGGCAAAGCAGCTCAAAGACGGAGAGCCTTGTCCGGTCTGCGGATCTGTACATCATGAAATGCCCGCCCGCGTCGGCATAGAAAGCCTGTCCTTTAAAGAGGCGGATTCCGAACTGGAGAAAACGGAAGCCATCATCGCTGAAGCCGGTGCGCTGGCTCAGGAGTTTTTCTCGGCCAAAGTGGCACTCGAACAGCAATCCGACCACCTGGTGAGCGAATGCCCGTTTTTAGTCAAGAGCAAACATGAACTGCCTGAAACCGCTGCATCGATAGAAGAAGGCACCATTCCCGAACGGTACAACCGCATCAGCTTTGAATGGAAAGGAATCAGACAGGATCTCGCAGAGACAAAAAGCAGGATGTCCAAGCTCCTTCACACATATAAAGAGCTCTGCAAGAAACGCGACCAAATCAGCGAGCGACTCAGCCATGAAGAAAAGGAGCGTAACAGGCTTCAAAACCGCGTCCGCGAATTAAATGACCAGTTAAATGAACGCGGAAAAAGCTTCGGCGAACAATTCGACGGCCTCTCTTATGAACAGGCTGAAAAATGGCAAAAAACGATTGAAGAAAAAGATCTGGCCGCAGAGGAATTCGAAAAGCGTATCGAAATGAGCGTCGGCTTTCTCACAAAACATGAACAGCAAAAAGAGAAGCTCACCGAGCGCTTGTTTGCGCTTGATAAAGAAAAGCTCGACCTCCGCTATGCAGTTGAAAGCCTTAATAAAGAAATAAACGATTATCAAAAAGAGCTGATGGGCTATCCCGATACAGCTGCGATCGACAAAAAGCTTCAAGACGTGAAAACGCAATTGGCCAAGCTGCATGAGCAGGAACAGACGCTTTACGGACGGCTCAAAGAGACCGAATCCGAAGTCAGCCGTTTAAGAGGACAGACAAAAGGGTGTGAGCTCGCTTTGCGTGAAGCGGAAGCAAGGCTTGCGAAAGCGTCGGACATCTGGCAGGAAAAATCCGGAGGTACACCGTTTGAAAAGGCCTCTGAAGTGAAAGCGAGCATTTTAGACCGCGATGATCTTGCCCGGCTGAAAGAAGACATTCAAATGCATTGGGATCAGACAAAACAGTGCGAGTCCAATATCAAGCGGATTACGGAAAAGCTTGATGGGAGATCGGTTTCTGAGGAGAGTTGGGAAAAAGCCGCCGTCACGAAGGACAAAGCTGAGGAGGCATTCAGCAAAGCCTTGGAAGAAAGGGGCGCGGCCGGCAAAGCTCTCGCCGTCATCCGCGAGAACCATAAAAGGTTTAAGGAACTTGAAGCATCATTGGCTGAATGGCAGACATACATCGACCGTCTTGATAAACTCCAAGCCGTCTTTAAAGGAAACAGCTTTGTTGAATACTTGGCAGAAGAGCAGCTTGAAAGCGTCACAAGAGACGCATCTGCAAGACTCGGCGAACTGACAAGACAGAGGTATGCGATTGAAGTCGACTCAGAAGGCGGTTTTGTGATGAGGGACGATGCCAACGGCGGAGTCAAGCGTCCTGTTACGAGTCTGTCAGGCGGGGAGACGTTTCTGACTTCACTGGCGCTTGCGCTTGCACTTTCGGCACAGATCCAGCTTCGCGGAGAGTATCCGCTCCAATTCTTCTTTTTGGACGAAGGGTTTGGCACGCTTGATCAGGATTTGCTGGATACGGTCGTGACCGCATTGGAGAAGCTTCAGTCTGACAATCTGTCGGTCGGTGTGATCAGCCACGTTCAGGAACTTCGGGCCAGGCTGCCGAAGAAGCTGATTGTCCATCCGGCTGAACCGAGCGGCAAAGGCACAGCTGTATCGCTTGAAATGATTTAACCTGATAACCAAAAAGCAGCCTTCTTCTAGTGGAAGAGGCTGCTTTATGCATTTCCGACAACATTCTGGTCGCTTACATCCGGGTCTATATAATTTGTCGCGTTTATACCATTGTTGACGATAAGGAAATCTCCAGTATTACCAGCACCAGAACCGAGTGCAGACTTTGAAGAGCTTTTTGGAGATAGATAAAAAGAATCGCCGAAATTCACTACTCCTCCTGAGATTTCATTGATTTTAATGGGTCCGACAATGGCTGGCATGATTGATCGACATCCTTTATAGAAGTCTCTGAACCAGTATATGTCGGCCGGGCGGTTATTGTGAGTTCCTTGCAGGAGGAAGCTTTCTGATATGTTTGACTCTCGCCTCGGAAATCATGCGGCGCGTCGAACCAACCTGAAAAACTGAAGAAGAAGATACCCCGGCAATTTTTACAGCTCTGACTCGAATGACGGGAACCTCATGGAAAAAAGCTGATGAGACGCCGGTTTCCGGTAATAAATGTGGTATCGGCTGCTGAAAGAGAGGGAAATCTTCCTGATTAAATGAGCCTTCATTTCCGAAAAAAAGTGAAAGGTAGCGCTGAACAGCGAGAATTTTCACTTTAGGAATAATCTCTTCGACATCCCCGATTTGCAGCGTGCTGGTGATCCCTACTGAATGAACTTTCAAAAACTTTACTTTTGACGTTCTGATCATCTTGATTCCGGCGCCAGCGGGACAAACGGCCCGACAATGAGAGATTCAGGCGGTGTATCAAAAATTGATGACAGGGAAATGCATTCTGTATCTCCGATTAAAAAAACAGATGAGCTTGAAACCCCGGTAATGTTAATATTACCTACATCCAAACAGCGGTTCACAACGGTAAAATTCATGTGTTTTCATTTCCTTTCATTTCGTCAGGAATCGATTTGAGAAAGTGTTCGATTGCCCGTGCGATATCACGTTTCACATAATCGGCCAGCCGTTCTGCATGCTCGCGGGGCTGGATGTTTTCGTCAGGCTGCACATGTTTGACGTAATAGCGGATGCGGCTGTCGATTTGCTTTCTGATGTCTTCGATGATATGGTGGCGGTTTGTATCGTCCAGTTTACTGTCATACCGGTCTTCCAGCTGTTCCAGCAAACGAGGGGTTTCTTCGTTTAAGTAGGCATCGACGAGCTGTCTCGTTTGCTGCATCAGCTGGCCGTCGAGTTCCTGCTGCAGCATTCCGATACCCGGCGGCTGCTGGCTGATTTCAAAGTTTTCCACCTGGTCAGGATCTGTCGGATTAAGCCCGATGTTGAGCGTTCCGTCCAAGCGTTCAATTTTTAATTGATCAAATTTGTATTCGATCCGGTCAATCCGGGTACCGGGATTTTCTTTCAGCTGGTTCAATTCCGACTGCAATGCGGCAATCTGCCTTTCGAGGCGCTGGATTTGCGCATCCTGCTGCTGCAAATACCCATACCAGTTCTGTGGATTGCTTTGTTTCATGAGATTACACCCCCGTGTATCCTATGGTACTGTAACAGAAGGAGCATGAAGAGGAACGAGAGTTGGTTGAGTCCCGTCTTCAAAAGCGTCGTCAAAAACTTCGCCGCCGGCGACAGGCGGGGCTGCTTCCGTGTAGCTCCCTGTATTATAAAGGTTGGAAAGTGTTTTAATGGAGCCCGCGCTCCCGATCTGCAAGACGGAAGAGTTGCTGATGCCTTCGACTCTTAAATAGTTGATTTGAATCGATTGGTTGATATAAAAATTCATGCCCCTACCTCCTTACAGGTTGCCTGCGAGCGGCTGATCAATCAAATCGTTGTCATATGTGTTGGTGATGCTGTTCTGGTTATATACGCTGAGTCCGTCTCCGGTATTGAAACTGCCGGCGCCTGCGAATGTTTTAACTTCTGCATAAGGAGAAATCGTGATGCAGTCTCCGACATGAACAACGCCGCTCGTACCGACGGCATTTACTTTAAAAGCTCCGACAATAGCTGGCATGATGGCACACCCTTTAAGTAATCACACGTTTTTTATGGGCTATACACCATATCCTATGTTGATTAGGCGCTTTTGTGATAAAAAAAGAGGTTTTGCCGTGAGTGCTGATCACATGCGGGTGAAACTTATCAGATTGGAAAACGTATGAATAAGAAAAACGGTGCGATAAGGGAAGGGGGAGGAGACATGTATTTTCAATTGAATACGGTGTCAATCGCTGCAGCCCTGCTGTTCTTTTCAGCAGCCTATGCAGTCGGAATAAAAAAACAAACTTGGATATTGCGGGGATTTCGCCGGGAAAGAGTAAGGGATCAGGATAAGCTGGCCAAAATCGCAGGGTATTTCTTTTTGAACAGCGGATTTTTGTTATTCTTGAACGGGTTTGTTTATATTCCGTATCAAGAGTCCTTTACACCTTCGGTCATTCTTGCCTACGGTGTGTGCACGGTGATTTATGTTCAAAAAACAATGGCCGAATAGCCAAAGCTGCGACCTGAAATCATTGGATGAGGAAACGGAGGAGAGGGAAGGCCGGGCATCAGGCGCAGCTTGCAGTCGGAGGTCATGACGTATGGCGGCCTTTTCTTTCTTCCGCATGTATCACGCAGTTCTCATCCTTTTGCATTCGTTGGTTCAGCAAGTTGTCCAATTCCTGACTGCATTGAATGGCCTCTTTGGAGTTGATGCCGAATTTTTCGGCAGCTTCAAATAAGGCCAGTCTTTTTGCTTCAATTTTATTGTTCATCATGGCAGTCTCCAACTTTCGATTTGTATTTTGAGTCGGTGATTTCAGGTATTCAGCAATGATGTTCCTTGATATTGCTAGTATACCTTATTTTGTGTTAAAGGGATTTTTTTCGCCAATATGACAAAAAATGTGACATTTTTTTTGAAGGAGAGCGCCCGTTTATAATCGGGAAAGCTCGAAAAGCAGAAACCGCTTCCTCTGTTCGATAAAATGGAAAATTTGTTTTTGCTCATCTTCGAGTCGGCTGTATGTGACGGTTGTATAAGGATCATATTCAAGAAAAGGCGCGATTGTCTCATGCCAGTCTACCGCAAACCGCGAAAGCCGGCTGATTGTAAATTGGCGGTGCAAGACGTTTTTCATTAAATTGAAGTATTGGGACTGAAAAGCCGGGATGTCGAGCAGTCTCGCAGACAGTGTATTATAGCCTTTCGCCGGAATCCTGTTATGTTCCATTTCTTCCCCGTGAATATTCCGTCCCCATGTCGCGTCATAATCCCATGGAATAATTTGAAACGTTTTTGTGCGATCGTTTAAATAAAGCGCATAGTTATGGACGAAGCCGTCGAAGTTTTGGGTGCAGACGGCGCCGATGAGCCATAGCAAATATTGTTTGACATCGAGATAGCGTTTGATTTCCTTTTCAAATATGTCGTCTTTTGCGGTATTAATAAAGTAGATAAATTCCTGGAGGTAATCATCGTGGCGGCTTGACCCCGTTTTTCTTTCATATCCCTGCATGAGATTTTGCTTAGCCTTTTTATCGAAGGAGCTCAGCAGAGAAAAATTAGCATCGTCATCAACGGCATAATAAATGGCCCCCCTTTCTAAATTTCTCCTCTTTAAGAAATGATCGTCAACAGATTCGATTTTTAAATAGATGCCTTCTTTTTTTTCGTTGAGATAAAGGAAAGCGTGCGATGCTGCCGGCGCAAGAACGCCGATTTGTTCAAAAAAATGAAAGGATAGCCTGTTTCTGATGAAAGACGGATCGTGATATTCGGCGTTCAAATGAAACGCAGCTTCTTCAGCCTTTTCTTTTCTGTCCGGATATTGAATGAAATAGGACTTCTTTGTCAGTTTGCGGGTATGGGCCCCTCTGTATGACACTGCGACAGGCGTCTTTGCTGAACCGGTCAAGAGCATGCCCGGAACGGCTTCATCACTCCAGACGTCTTTTTTCAACTCAAGCAGATGCTTCGGATGAATGTGCAGCCTGAAGGCCGGCAAGGCAGTGGCACTCATCATCATTTCCTCCTTTTTCAGCTGACATATCATATGTGAAAACAGCCAGTCCCGGAAGCGGACCGCCTAAGTTTGAACAAAAACAGTCATTTGCCTCAGTACACTTGTCTTTACGGTGCGTATGATAAATCAGGACATAAAAAAGGAAGAACAGGAGGTTACAAGATGAGTGGTGTCCATGATCATGACATTAAAGAGGCGGTAGATCAGCTGAAGAGCGAAGGCAGAGACCATTATTTAGACCGGGAACCCGAAGAATCCGCCGGCTCGGGAAAAGAGCGGCGTCCGCATAACATTTGGGATCTTTGGTGGGGGATCAAGCCGGACAGAAGCAAAAAACATCATAAAAGCAAGAAGCATGACGACCATGAAAAACCGGATAAAAGCAAGCACGACAAAAGCAAGAAACCCGACAAAAGCAAGAAACCTGATGACTGCAAGAAACCCGACAAAAGCAAGAAACCTGATGACTGCAAAAAGCCTGACAAAAGCAAGAAACCTGACGACTGTAAAAAACCGGATAAAAGCAAAAAGCCTCACGATTGCAAAAAACGGGATAAATGCAGAAGTAAACGCCCCGATCATCATCGCTGCAAGAAGACTCACCATCATAAACGAGGCGGCTATGAAACCATTACAAAATGGTCTGACGGAAATCTGACCGAAGTCATCTACCGAAAAAAATAAGAGAAGCGGCTTACTGCATGGTGAGCCGCCATTTTCTTTTCCGGGAAGGAACGCCCGGGACTTTCGAAGCTGTTTGCAGAAAGCGAAAAGGAATTTTCGTTTTTTTAGAGAATATGTAGAATAGTTTTAAATCATACTGCGGGGGAATATTTATGAAGTTTGCGACAGCAAAGCTACACAGCCGTACATTTGTAGGGCTTGTCATGGATGAGAAGATAATGGATTTGCAAAAGGCGGAAAAAAAGCTGTTTGAGCTTGAAACGATACCTGAAACGCTTATCGAATGCGTAAGCGAGGGAGAGAAGTTTGTCCGCCATGTCGAACAGCTAGTGGAATGGTCAAAAAAGAAAAACAGCGAAGAGAGCGGTTCGTATATTTATCCGCTGTCAGACGTTGATTTGCTTGCGCCGATTCCCGAACCGCGGAAAAACGTGATCTGCATCGGAAAAAATTATCGGGATCATGCGATTGAAATGGGAAGTGAAGCAGATATTCCCGAACATATCATGGTGTTTACAAAAGCGCCGACTTCGGTTATCGGCCACATGGAAGGGATTGATGCCCACGAAGGCGTGACAGAGGCGCTCGATTATGAAGGCGAGCTCGCGGTTGTCATCGGCAAAACGGGAAAGAACATCCCGAAAGCTGAAGCCCTCGACTATGTGTTCGGCTATACGATCATCAATGATGTGACGGCGCGCGATCTGCAAAAGAGGCACAAGCAGTTTTTTATCGGCAAAAGCCTTGATACGACTTGCCCGATGGGGCCGTTTCTTGTACATAAATCAATGATTGAAGACGCAGGCGACTTGAGGGTGGAGACGAGAGTGAACGGCGAACTCCGCCAGTCGGGCAGCACAGAGGACATGATTTTTCCGATTGCGGACATGATCGAAACGCTGTCTAAAGGAATGACGCTTGAAGCGGGGGATATTATCGCAACCGGTACGCCGTCAGGAGTCGGCAAAGGCTTTAATCCGCCAAAGTTCCTCCGAAAAGGCGATCAAGTCGACATTACGATCGAACCGATCGGAACGCTTTCCAATCCAGTGAAATAAAAAACTTTTATAAAAATATGCGAGATTGCCAGGGGGCTATTTTTCGAATCAACGGCAAGTACACAGCCTGTTTTCGACATGTGTTATGGCTGCTCGCAGATTGTTTATCAATAATGATTGATGTTTGGGAGGAAAGAAATTGTTCTTTAGAAAAATGACGGAAAAGGAAAAGAAAAGTACTGAAAAAGCGACAAAAGTAGGATTTGTTTTTTATATGATTGCTTTATCGGTAAGTTCCGCATATTCATTTTTTATAGAATCAGGATTTAATATTTCATTTTTGATTTTAATGGTTGGTTTAATCGTATTTTTTACCAGTGATTTCATATTCAATAAAATCACTGGCTAAAATGAAAGGGAAGACAGACAATCCGCTCAGCCGATCTGTAAAATGATTGCAAAGGACGGCATGTTTGAGACACTGGGTGAAATGTTATCCCTGCCTGATAAAGGAGGATCTCGAAGGAAGGTTCAGGCAGAGTTTTGGCTGAAACGCTTTCCAATCCAGTGAAATAAAGGATTGTCAAAAGATTGGCTTTAGCATATAATGAAGCTGTCAAACTTTTTAGAAATGAGGGATGTGTGATGAGAATGGATATTGTCTTTTTTGCCCAACAAACGATCATTGCACAGCCCATGTAATATTTCGACTGGTATTCTTCAAATGGATCTGGTGATATTTCCATGGGCTGTCGAAGCGGCTCATGGAGTGTTTATATGTTGAGAGAGCCGTGTATTTGCGGCTCTTTTTTTGTTTGAAAAATCATCAGATCTTTAGGAGGAAACCACATTGAATTTATCTGCATTAGGCATCAAATATATCATGGAAGCTTTAAAGGACGAGGAAGGTCTGATTTTAGGGAGGATCGCCCTTGAGCATAAAAGGTTGTACCGGGTATGGACGGAAGAGGGAGAATGGCTGGCCGAAATCTCAGGCAGGCTGAGGTTTGAAGCGGAGAGCCGCGGAGACTACCCCGCTGTCGGCGATTGGGTGTATATGCGCCCACGCGGTGGCGAAAAGAAAGGGATGATCACGGAGGTCGTTCCCCGGTTCAGCAAATTTTCGCGCAAAGCGGCGGGGGAGCCGGCAGAGGAACAGATCACCGCAGCAAACGTCAACACGATCTTTCTCGTCAATGCGCTCGGTCTGGATTTTAATGTGAGAAGAATCGAACGCTATTTGCTGCTGGCTTGGGAAAGCGGAGCCAATCCCGTCATTGTCTTGAGCAAAGCCGACATCGCTGACCGGATTGAAGAAAAGGTGCGCCAGGCGGAATCCGTGGCATTCGGGGTGCCGATTCATGTCATCAGCGCTCATGAAGGCAATGGGATGGATGAGTTGAAAGCGTATGTGAAACAAGGAGAAACCGTCGCCCTTTTAGGGTCGTCAGGCGTTGGCAAATCAACGATCATCAACTTTTTTCTGAATGAAGACAGGCAGGTGGTCCAATCCGTCCGTGAAGATGACGACAAAGGGCGGCATACGACGACACACAGGGAAATGTTCTTGCTGCCTGAAGGCGGACTTTTAATCGATACGCCGGGGATGCGGGCATTGGAGCTTTGGGAATCGGAAGAAGGATTCAGACAGAGCTTCAGCGATATTGACCAGCTTGCAAAAAACTGCCGATTTTCAGACTGCATGCATCAAACAGAACCCGGCTGCTCCGTGCAGGAGGCGCTGGCTGACGGCAGACTCGATGCCGGCCGGTTCCAAAGCTACCTGAAATTAAAAAAAGAGCTCGAATACCTCGAAAGAAAAACGGATAAACGGGCGGCGCAGCAGGAAAAAAAGCGGTGGAAACAGATAACGAAAAGCATGAAAAAGAACAAACGCAAATAAATGAAAAAGGCGCTGATGAATGATCTCAGCGTCTTTTTTGCTGCGGAAATGACAGCGTTCACATTGTTTTGTTTAATGGACCGGTTCATGATAAGATAAGAACGATACCTGATTTGATAGGGGGAAAAATGAATATGACGCATATGCATATCACGTCTTGGGTGATCGCGCTCATTTTAGTGTTCGTTGCTTACGGACTTTACTCATCTGGAAACAGCAAAGGCGCAAAAATTACACATATGATTCTCCGCTTATTCTATATTATCGTTATCATTACCGGGGCGCAGCTCTTTTTAAAGTTCACGGCATGGAACGGAGAATACATAGCGAAGGCCTTGCTCGGCCTCATCACCATCGGATTCATGGAAATGCTTTTAATTCGCAGGAAAAACGGAAAAGCGGCCACCGGGATCTGGATCGGCTTTATTGTCGTTCTGCTCTTGACGGTTGTGCTTGGGCTCCGTCTTCCACTCGGCTTTAAAGTGTTTTAATTAAAAGACATCGGTTCTTTATGAGAACTGGTGTCTTTTTATGTCGGCGGCTTGAAGGTTGAAATCATCACGATTCGTTCCCCGTCTGAAGCGGTCCATTCGAATCTGTCCTTCCATTCCTCTTTTCGTTCGTAATGATGCTGCAGGGCGCATTGTTTCATATCATGAGAAAATTGATAAAACGAAACGCCCTTCACATCCTTTTTCCCGGGCCAAAAGCTCAAGCCGTTATAGGCGAAGACGCAGTCAAAGATGGAAAAGCCGAGGTTGTTCAGCTGATCCAAAAAAGAATAGAACTGTCCGTCTTCCAGATCGTTCAAAAATTCGAGAAATGCCTGTTTTACCGTTTTCAGATAACGGATCGATTCTCCGCCTGTCAGCTTCACGGTCTCCGGCTTTTCCGTGACGGCGAATTGATCAAACAGTTCGGCTTTTTGCCATTCTCCGTCTATGCTGATGAAAACTCCGGGACTGTTCAGGCTTTCAACCAAAAATAGATCTCCTTCTTCGTTTTCAATCAGGCAGATCCCGTCTTCCATTAAAATTTTGCCGTAAATCCATTTGCGCTTTTCGGCGTAAATTCGTTTTTGGCGTTCGGTGTCCATGGGCGGTCTCCTTTCTTATTTCGTTTTTTCCAAAACGGGCTTGTCTCATACAAGACTCTGTTGGACAATTCAACTATTATTTTAAGGTGCATAAAATAGGTAAAGTGACAAAGGAAGTGAAGCCTAAAGCAGAGGAAGAACATTAGAATTGGAGCTGATCGACAATGTGTGGAATAACGGGGTGGGTCGATTTTAAGAAGCCGCTTGTTCAGGAGCAGTCTGTCATAGCGAAAATGACTGATACGCTTTCGAACAGAGGACCTGATGATACGAATATTTGGGGAAAGCACCATGTTTTATTCGGACATAAACGCTTGGCAGTTGTGGATCTGGAAGGCGGCAGACAGCCGATGACCCGCACACACCAAGGATACGATTATACGATTTGCTATAACGGCGAACTCTATAATACGGAGGATTTGCGGAAAGAGCTTAGGCAGCGGGGGCATCAATTCAAGAGCCACTCAGATACAGAGGTTTTGCTTCATTCATACATGGAATGGAAAGAGGAATGCATCGACAGGCTGAACGGAATTTTTGCATTTACGGTATGGGATGAAAAGCGCGATCTTCTTTTTGCGGCACGCGACAGGCTCGGCGTTAAACCGTTCTTTTACACCGAACAGGGCTCATCATTTCTGTTCGGATCTGAAATCAAAGCGATTCTCGCTCACCCGGAAGTGAAAGCAAAGGTCGACCGTTCAGGGCTGGCCGAAATTTTCGGCCTCGGGCCGTCGCGATCGCCGGGGAGCGGTGTTTTTAAAGGAATAAAAGAGATCCGCCCGGGGCATGCGATGATTTTCTCAAAAGACGGTTTAACGGTTTGGCGCTACTGGAATGTGAAAAGCGAGAAGCATACCGACAGCTTTGACGAAACGGTGGAAAATGTGCGGTCGCTGTTTCAGGACGCCGTCACAAGGCAGCTTGTGTCTGATGTGCCGGTTTGCACGTTTTTATCAGGAGGGGTTGATTCGAGCGCCATTACCGCAACGGCCGCCAAGCATTTTGAGGAAGAAGGGAAGGGGCCGCTTCATACGTTTTCGATCGATTATGAAGACAATGAACAATATTTTACGTCAAGTTCATTTCAGCCAAACGCCGACGGCCCGTGGATTAAAAAAATGTCCGATGCATTCGCAACGGTTCACCACAACTGCGTGATTTCCCAAGAGGAGCTGGCCGCTTATTTGGAAGAAGCCGTACTGGTCCGTGATTTGCCGGGGATGGCTGATGTCGATTCTTCTTTGCTGTGGTTTTGCCGCGAGATTAAAAAGGACTTTGTCGTGAGTCTTTCCGGGGAATGCGCGGACGAAATTTTCGGCGGCTACCCTTGGTTCCATTCGGCAGAAGATGTGAAAGGTTTCCCATGGATGAGATCAATGGAAGAACGGATCGCACTTCTGCAGGACGGCTGGCAGAAAAAACTGAACCTCGGCGAATATGTGAAGGCGAAATACGAGGAAACGGTTAAAGAAACACCGCTGCTTGAAGGAGAAACGGGTGCGGAGAAACGAAGGAGAGAGCTGTTTTACTTAAATATGCTCTGGTTTATGACAACGCTCTTGGATCGAAAAGACAGAATGAGCATGGGGGCGAGCCTCGAAGTCAGGGTTCCGTTTGCGGACCACAGGCTTGTCGAGTATGTCTGGAATATTCCGTGGGATGTCAAAATGCATGGCAGCCGTGAAAAAGGCATCTTCCGCAAGGCTCTTGAAGGCATTTTGCCTGATGAAGTGCTGTATCGCAAAAAAAGTCCATATCCGAAAACGCACCACCCCGCTTATACGAAAGCCGTCATTCGTTGGCTGGAGTCATTGCTGGAGCAAAAAGACTCGGCGCTTTATGTTTTCTTAGACAAGAAAAAACTGGAGCGGCTGATTGAGACGGAGGGCGCATCATTTCAAGTTCCCTGGTACGGACAATTGATGAAGGGACCGCAGTTGATCGCACACCTTGCCCAAATCCATACTTGGTTTGAGAATTATCGAATTGATATTGAGGAATAACATAAAACACCCGGCATAAGCCGGGTGTTCTGCGTTTTGGCAAAAGAAACGGCGGCGTTATTTGAACACCGCCGCTGATTTCAATGATCGGCAGACTGGATGGAAGAGAGTCAAACCTGTTCTGTTTTGGAAGACGGTCCCGGCTTTAAATTGTTGAGCCGTGAGACAAGATCGGTTCCGAAAGCGGAGCTGACGTCAACATCGCCCTGTTCGATGTAGCTTTCTTTATACTCGTACGCCGAAGAACCGTGTTCGGCATAATCGAGTCCGGATATTTCCTCTTCTTTTGATACCCGGATCGGAGTGAAAGCTTTCATTACTGCAGTGACAGCCGATGTAGCAGCGAGGGTCCAGGCTGCGATCGCCAAAATGCCGACGGCTTGAATGCCGAGCTGTGCGGCTCCTCCTCCGTAAAAGAGACCGCTCGATGTATTGAAAAGCCCGACTGCAAGCGTCCCCCAAACACCGCAAACACCGTGAACGGCAATGGCGCCGACGGGATCGTCAAGTTTCAGCACCTGATCGATAAACTGAACGCCGACAACTAAAATGACACCTGCGATGCATCCGATTAATATCGCGCCTGTAAATGAAACGCCGTCCGCGCCCGCGGTAATTCCGACAAGGCCGCCAAGCGCGCCGTTCAGCGTCAGGGAAGGGTCGATCCTGCCGTAGCGGAAATAAGTGAACAGCGCCGAGCTGACGACTCCGCCCGACGCGGCTAAAAGGGTTGTGGTGATGACATGCGGGACGGCGGCGGGATCAGCCGCAAGCGTGCTTCCGCCGTTGAACCCAAACCAGCCGAACCACAGGATAAAGACGCCGAGTGCGCCCAGCGGAATGCTGTGTCCTGGAATGGCATTGACCTTTCCGTTTGCATATTTTCCAATCCGCGGCCCGAGAAAGATGACAGCCGCAACCGCGCCCGCAGCACCTGTCATGTGAACGATCGCAGATCCGGCAAAATCAACAAATCCGAGGTCATACAGCCAGCCTTCCCCCCAAGTCCAATGGCCGACAACCGGGTAGATGAGACCGGTCATAAACAGCGTCAAAATCATATAGCTGCCAAGCTTCATCCGTTCAGCGACAGCGCCGGAAATAATGGTCGCGCACGTAGCGGCAAACACGGCCTGAAAGACGAAAAATCCGACATCCTGATCACCTGCTAAAGCAAAACCGCTTGTGCCGATGAACCCGCCAGCGCTGTCCCCGAACATCAATGCGTATCCGGCGAAGAAATAAAGGATGGAGCCGATAGAGACCGTCAGAAAGTTTTTCATTAAAATGTTTAACGTGTTTTTAGCTCTCGTAAAGCCAGATTCAACCATCGCGAAACCGGCGTGCATAAAAAAGACGAGCAGAGTGCCGATGGCCACCCATGTCATGTTGACCGAATCATTGACCGATTGCGCCGTCGGTTCGGCGGCCAGAGCTGATGCTGCGAGGAAAAAACTGAGGAACAGGACGAAAGATACCTTGGTTTTCATAAGAATCATCCTTTCTTAAAGTATCGGCAAAAAGAGGCGGGATGGAGCCGGTCGTTTTACACAATCGCTTCCTTTCCGGATTCCCCTGTCCGGATTCGAACCGCATTTTCAATCGGGAGCACAAAGATTTTTCCGTCGCCAACCGTATTTGTCGAACATGTGCTTTCGATGATTTGGATAATTTCATCAACGCTCTCCGATTCAATCACCATTTCGACTTTCACTTTAGGCAGCAGCTTGATTTCGTAGGAGGTGCCGCGAAACAAAGCCTGTTTCCCGCGCTGTTGCCCGCAGCCGGCAACCTCTGAGACCGTTAATCCGTTTATGCCAACCTCTTCAAGCTTTTTGCGGAGGCGGGGAAACTGTTCAGGGCGTATAATCGTTTCGATTTTTTTCACAATGTAAATCCTCCTTTTGATGTAAGGTTTTATTACGTGTATTGTTATGTTTATTATCATACGTAATATCAAATTGAAAATCAATACGAATTTTCAAAAAAATTAATCTATTAGACCTATTATCAGAGAGGTCTGTATTCACAGAATGAAATCCTTGTGATGTTTTATGACATGAAAAAACCTGCTTTCAGTTGAAAGCAGGTTATGCCGCAAAGCCTTTTTGTAGCCACATTTTAGATCTCCATCTTCTGTACATCAAAATTCCCCTGACCCACTCGTCGGCGATGAAGGAAAACCATATTCCCGCCAGGCCGAATCCGAGCTGAATGCCGAAAATATAAGCGATCGGAAGGCCGATTCCCCACATTGAGACAATCGCCATATAAACCGGATATTTCGCGTCTCCAGCAGCTCTGAGAGAATTAATGATGACCACGTTAAACGAGCGGCCCGGCTCCAGGATAATCGTCAAAAGGATCAGTATACTGGCCGTTGCGATAATATCGGGATTGCTGCTGAAAATGCCGATCAGCTGTTTGGAAAACACAGCGAAGAGAACGGAAGTAAATGTTGTAATGGCCAGAGCCCACCAGAGGCTCTTCAGACAGCGGCTGTACGCTTCATCAAATTGTTTCGCGCCGATATGGCGTCCGATTAAGATTTGCGTTCCCTGGCTGATCGCTGTGCCGAAAAGCATGATGAACATCATCAAATTTTGGGTATAGACCTTTGTTGTCAGCGCCTGCGCGCCCATCAGCGTGATAAAATAGGTGACAATCATCTGTGACGCGTTATACGAAAGCTGCTCCCCTGCTGAAGGTATCCCGATTTTCAGCAGTTTTTTCAGATGGCTTTTCTTTAAGACAAACAGCCGTTTGGACAACAATGGCATGCCGACGCGCTTTTTGACGAGCAGAGCGATCGCGAACAGGCCGATGATGCGCGCGATGGAAGTGGACATTGCTACGCCGGCCACGCCTAAAACCGGAAAGCCGAACGGCCCGAATATGACAAGATAGTTGCCGGCGATGTTCAGGATATTCATGCCGATGGTTACCACCATTGTGTCCTTTGTATGCCCGTAGCTTTTCAAAATGGCGCTGAAGGTCATAATGAGCGCTTGAATAAAGGACAGTCCGCCGACGATCTGGAGAAAGATGCCGGCCTCGGCCAGCAGGTTGGCGGACAGGCCCATCATCAATAAAAGCGGTTTGGCAAATATATAAATCACCGCGCTGATGAATAGACTGATGATAAAATTGGCGCTGATGGAAACATAGCCGACTTCCATCGCTTCGGCTTTTTGCCGCGCTCCTAAAAATTGAGAAATAATAACGGTTGTTCCTGTGGCGATAAAACCGAACATCACAATGATCAAGTTCAGCATTTGGTTGCTGACGCCGACGGCTGCCACGCTGTCGTCGGAATATTGGCTGAGCATCAGGGTATCTGCGTTGCCCATTAACATATATAATGAAACCTCGATAAATATAGGCCAGGTCAATGCGAATAAAGAGAGGTTTTGAGGTGCTGTTTTTTTCATGGCGTTTGACCCCTTTCTTTTAAAAAATCCGTTTTATAGTGTAACGCCATTTTCTTATAATAAGAAGAGACGAAACCGATACTTCTTGGAGAAATACGACTTGATGAAAAGGGGAGAGAACATGGAACATATCATCTTTACAATTCCGCCGCTCCCTGTGTTGATTACCGGCGGAGAAGGACTGTTCAAAAAAGGGGAAAAGCATGTGAGGCGTGAATATTCCGTGTTTGATCTCTTATATGTAATACAGGGGGAACTATTTTTGACTGAGGACGGCGACTCCCATCAGATCCGGGAAGGGGAATATATCATCCTTGTACCGGGGCTTGAGCATTATGGACACCAAGGCTGTCAAGACGATACCCGCTATTTTTGGCTGCACTTTCAGGAGCCGTCTTATGGCTTTGCACAGCAGGGAGGTGAGAACTGGACCGAGCTCAAGCTGAAGAAGGGGACGTTTGAAACGCCGACATTATATCATTTAAAGATTCCGAGAAAGGGAAAGATCGACCAAAAAGCGTTTATTGAACAGCAGTTTAGACGTTTGATTGACGATTCCGCCCAAAATTCCGACCTGCCTCTTCGGAAGCAGCTCTTGTTCGAAGAGCTGCTGATTCACCTGCAGAAGGAGGCGTTCCACATTCCTTCGGCGAGTGAGCGTGTGGCATCTGAAGCGCAGCATTACATCGACCGCCACTATAAGGAGAAGCTCAGCATGGAGCAGCTCTCGGCTGCCCTTCACTATCACCAGGACTACATTACCCGCTGCATGCAAAAGGCGTTCGGCATCACACCGGGCCAATACGCCAATAAGGCGAAGGTTTTTGAAGCGAAGCGGCTCCTTTCTTCGACAAACGACAAAATGTCATCGATTGCCGAACAAGTCGGAATCGATGATCCGACTTATTTCTCAAAGCTGTTTAAACAAATAGAAGGGATTTCGCCTGTTGAATACAGAAAGATGATGAAGAGAAATATTGAGTGATATTTTCAAAGCATAGGAGGAGAAAAGTTTGGCATCCATCAATGGTGAAAAAGTAAAGCTGCGCACGATCACAATGGATGACCTGCCCGGATTATGGAGAATGATTTACGGAACCCGAAACCCTGAATGGAAAAAATGGGATGCCCCTTATTTTCCGCTTCAGCCCGAACCGTTTCAATATTTTCTCGACTCTTTTGTGCCGGCTTTAAAAGAAAAACCGCCGCGCTATTTGGCGATTGAGATCGAAGGAGAGCTGAAAGGAACCGTTTCTTACTATTGGGAGTGCCGGCCGACACGCTGGCTGGAATGCGGGATCGGCATCTATGATCCGCGGTTCTGGAACGGAGGTTACGGCACGGAAGCCGTAGAATTATGGGTCGGCTTCCTATTTGAAAACGTCGATGTGCCGAGAATCGGAATGACGACGTGGTCCGGCAACAGGCGGATGATGAGGTGCGCCGAAAAAGCGGGGTTTAAGATGGAAGGCCGGATTCGCAAAGTCAGATATTATGACGGAGTCTATTATGATTCAATCAGATACGGAATATTGCGGGAGGAGTGGGAGCTGATTTGCGGCGGTAGCTGACACGCTCTATAATGTAATATTAGATATCTTTCATCAGCGGACTAGAGGGGACCAAAATGAAAAAAACCATTTATGATGTAGCGGAAGCGGCAGGCGTTTCGATTTCCACGGTTTCCCGGGTGATCAACAATACCGGGAGAATCAGCAGGTCGACAAGGCAAAGAGTGCATGCCGTCATGAAAGAACTCGATTATCAGCCGAATGTTCACGCTTCTGCGCTTACCGGAAAGCGCACGAACATTATCGGCCTGTTGACGCCCGATATTGCAAACCCTTTTTTCGGAGAGCTTGCCAAAAGCGTTGAAGAGCGGGCGGGCGAGCTTGGATTCAGCATGATGATATGCAGTACCGACCGCGAT
The DNA here is from genome assembly GCF_054161455.1 of Bacillus sp. PK6-026. Lineage (NCBI taxonomy): Bacteria > Bacillati > Bacillota > Bacilli > Caryophanales > Bacillaceae > Bacillus > Bacillus sp. PK6-026. Next base: position 1,210,094 of record NZ_CP096418.1, read on the forward strand.
CCGAAAAAGGAGGCAACGTATTTCTCGGTGCTCAAGCAAAAAAGCGTCGACGGCATCATTTTTGCGACCGGCATCGAAAATCAGGAGAGCATGGATGCGCTCGAGGATATTGCAAAAGAGGGCATACCGCTCGTGATGATTTCTCAGGACCGCGCCCTTGTTCCCCTGGATGTCGTGGTCATCGACGATTTTATGGGCGGATACTTAGCGACGCGGCATTTAATTTCACTCGGCCATAAGACAATCGCCTGCATCGCCGGCGACGGATCGACAACCGGAGAAAAAGACAGGCTGAAAGGCTTCCAAAAAGCGATGGATGAAGCCGGCATCAAAGTGAATGAATCGCTCATCGCCGGTACCGGTTTTTCCCTGGAATGCGGCAAAAAAGCAGCCGCTCAGATTTTCGAAAGCAACATTCCGACCGCCGTTTTCGCCATGAATGATGTGCTTGCGTGCGGAGTCATTCAGACTGCAAGGGAATGGGGGCTCCAAGTTCCAACGGATTTATCTGTCATCGGCTTTGATAATACGTTTTTAGCCGAAATGACCGATCCGCCGCTTACGACAGTGTCGCAGCCGATTGAAGAAATGGGCCGCCGTGCGGCCGAGCTGCTGGCCGAAGAAATCAGCGGCGAGAAAAGTTCGAAAAACAAAATCATTCTCATGCCTGAACTTGTCGTCAGACAGTCGACGGCACCTCCATTTAAAAAAGATGCACATGCTGAAAAGAGCGGGTTTTGATAGAAAAAAACGCTCTTTTTTTAAAAAATAAGAGCAAGCGCTTGCTCTCATTAAATCCTAAAAAGGATTGCGGATAAAATAAATACAGGGTAAAATCAGAATTGAAATGAGCAAGCGCTTTCTCTGATTAATAAAGCGCTTTCAATATGTGAGAAGGGAGAGAAGAAAATGACAGAACGAGTGAGATGCGCCGTATTAGGGCTCGGAAGGCTCGGCTATTACCATGCGAAAAACCTCAAAACCGAGGTGCCCGGGGTCCTGCTCGCCGCTGTGGCCGATCCGGCAGAGGGGAGGGCGAGGGAGATTGCCGCCGAACTGGGTGTTGAAAAGTGGTTTGAAGACCCGTTTGAATGTCTCCACGATCCAGAAATTGATGCCGTCGTCATCGTTACACCGACATCTACCCATGCCGAAGTGATCAAACAGGCGGCCGAATGCGGCAAACAGATTTTCGTCGAGAAGCCGCTGACATTAAATCTTGAAGAATCGATTGAAGTCATTTCTAAAGTCAAAGAAACGGGCGTGATTTGCCAGGTGGGGTTTATGAGGCGGTTTGATCCTGCTTATGCGGATGCCAAAAGGAGGATCGATGCCGGAGAAATCGGCAAACCGATCTATTATAAAGGGTTCACGCGCGATTTTGGCTCTCCTCCGGCCGAATTCATTAAAAAAAGCGGCGGTATTTTCGTCGATTGTTCGATTCACGATTATGATATCGCGCGTTATTTAATGGGGGCTGAAATTACTTCGGTTTCCGGCCACGGAAGGGTTTTGAAGCACGCGTTCATGCCGGGATGCCATGATGTCGATCAAGCGCTCACCTATATGGAGTTTGATTCGGGGGCGGCGGGTGATGCGGAAGCAAGCCGCAATTCGTCTTACGGCCACGATATACGCGCCGAAATTATCGGGACGGACGGCAGCATCTTCATCGGGACGCTGCGGAACCCGGCGGTTACCGTGCGGACCGGGCAGGGGAGCAGCTATAATATCATTCCGGATTTCCAGGCGAGGTTCCATGAAGCGTACTGCTTAGAGATGCAGCACTTTGCCAAGTGTGTTCGCAACAAAACGAAACCGATTGTGACTGAAGTGGATGCGGCAGTCAATCTGGAAATCGCGCTTGCGGCCACAGAATCCTGGTCAACAGGCAAGACCGTCAAGATTCAGTATCAGACGAAACAGCTTACGGTATGAAACGGGGCTCATAAACGGGCTGTGATAAAGATAAAGTATGCCGGAGATCATCCTGCGGTCAATAGGATCAACAGAAAGAAGGGCGGAAGAAAGCATTTCTCCGCCCGATGCCGCCCTTTCTCTCAGCGTTTTCAATCAACTGCAAGCCCCTTATTGCACATTCAGATTCGGTCTCAGATTCACCTGATAGTCCACCTCGACATCCATCTTCTCCCAACGATGCAGCCACGCTTTGTCGCTCATCGGCTTCGTAAACGGAAACAGCGCTTCACCGCCGACTTCAAGCGGATCAACCCGAATGTTTTGCATGTCCTTTATCATGTCCGTTGTTTTCTTTTCCAATTCGGATTCCACATCATGAACAAGTGCGCTGAACTCGCTTTGATCCTGCAGGTTTTTGTCGCCTGTGTATTCTTCAATGCCCGCGTTTATGCTGACTTTCATTGATAAAGCTGTATTGTTTTGATTTAAGTCAAATGTGACGGTTGAGCGGGCTTGGCCGATTATGATTGACAAGTTGGGAATCGTGAGGAACTTCAGATACCTGTTATTGTTGAGCAGCTGAAAAATTTGATCGTCTATGCCGGTCAGTGTCTTCACGAATTTGTCGTTTCGGAAAAGTCCTGTTCCTTCATATGTGAACTGGTTACCATCGGTTCTGAAAACAGGCACGTAAGGATCTGAATAGTGGGTGTACAGCTGGTTTTTGAATTGATGCAGGTTAACGATGCTCATTTCACCCTGGTTGGCTCTTTCAAAATGCCTTAACGTCTGATAAAGATAAAAGTCAAAATTCTCGCTTTGCTTCAATTCGTTCAGTATATATTTGTCAAAATCGCCGTTGACGACGATGAGATAAAGGCGAGGGCCGATTTTCGGGTCTGACAGAAGCGTGTTGATAATCGGAAGTATGCCTTTGTCGGCGAGATTTTCTTCGATCATCACCATTCTCAGCTGCCCGTTTTTCAGCTCGTTGTAATAATTTAAATTAAATCGCTTGCCGACTTGTTTGATCATATTGACTTCGGTGCTGAATAGCCGCTTCTTTTCAAGGCCCACCGGAGGGACGGTGGTGCTCATTGAGATCTTTCCTTTTTTTCCTTCTTTGATATACCAAAAGGTAACCGGTGAGATTTCTTCAATCTCATTGTTTTCAACAAATGGAGAGCAGCCCTCAATCGTCATGAAAATCACAAGTGCGATACAGCCGTTTAATATGGGACGTTTCCCGTTGATCATTGCATGCGCCCCTTTCGTTTTCCGGCGATGACAAGAATAGCCGGAGTCAATGCGTAAGTGACGGCTCCGATGGATACTTCGATCAAAAACCACATATCTTGCTGCTTTCCGGATTGCCAAAACCAAGTGCTTAACACGAGCGAACATCCCATGAGCAATAGGAAGCTGAACAGAAATCCTCTTCGCGTCACAGGCTTGGCCATTCTTTTAAACAAAATGCGGAGGCCTCCGTAAAAGCAGAGTAAAAAAATCGCGATTACAAACGCAAAATGAAACATATGGGCAGACAGTAGAAACGTATCGATCCGCTCCAAAATCGGCGACTGCAAATAGCGGAGCATGTTTATCACCGGAAAAATGGTTTCCAGCAAATAAGAGGAGCCGTAGAAAAATAATGCACCGATAAACAAAAACAAATATTCGAAGAGTGAAATCGCATTACCGACCGATAAACATTTCAGCACATTAGCTTCCTTGCTGAACCATGGAGCCAGACAAATCAAATACTCGGGACTGGAAAAAGAAGACCACATGACGAGCAGCGCCTTCCAAGAATGTTCAGTCCAGTCAAAAGGAATCAACGGATATAAATCGGTCAAGGAAGCGATCGGGGGGATATAAAACCTGATAAAAATGAACACGATCCAAAATGATGACATAAAGGCAATGATGACAAATCGCATCGTATTTTCCATGCCGTGGGAGGCCGCATATCCGCTGATCACCAGAATCAAGATCACAAGCCAGTTGATATTGATGGCGGGAAAGATGAAGTGTCTCACCGTTTCGGCGTAGCTTGTGATCATGATCGCGATCTTTAACGCGAGCTGAATTAAGCCGATCAGGATAAAAAAGCGCAGCTTGCGTTCGCCGAAGAGAGCGGCAAAGCCTTCATAGCCTTTTGCGGCCGCTGGAGAAGACAGCCATTTGGACAACAGGTACAAGTTGAACTGTGACAGCATTCCGACAGCGAGCATAACGAACATCATGTAAGGGTGAACCAGATACATCGGCAGAACCAAGATGAAAAAAAGAACTTGCATACGGTTGGCGATGAGGGCGATGTAAATTCCGCCGAGAGGCCGTGTCTTGTGAAATAATTGAAAAGAACTCAAGCCGCTTCATCTCCTTTTAACGTACCGCCATTTTTGCAAGGTATGCAGATATTCGGGGCGCTTTTTCAGCCAGATCAAAGGACTTCGTATAAAAAGATCGAGCCAATCGCGCCAATATAACGGAGTAATCGGCGCAAAATAAGGCTGCTTGAGAGAAGTAAGCCCGTTCAAATGAACAAACAGTCCGATCATTCCGAAGATCAATCCGAAAAAACCGAGGCAGGCGGAGAACACGAGCATCGTAAAATGAATCAAAGTGTGCCCTTTAGCTACGATGTAGTTAGGCACCAAAAATGACGCGACCGTTGAGATGCCGACCAAAACGATTAGCACTTTGCTGACGAAGCCCGCCTGCACCGCTGCTTCTCCAATCACAATCCCCGAGATAACCCCCAATGTTGAACTTGATTTTGTCGGCATCCGCACGCTGGCTTCCTTAATAATTTCAATGACGAGCAGCATAAGAACCGCTTCCCAAAACGGGGTGAACGGCACTTTGCTCCTTGATTCGATCAGCACATAAAGGATCTGGAGCGGAAACATATGATAATGATGAGTCGACAAAGCCACATAAAAAGGGATGAGCAAAATAGACAGAAAAAAACTGGCGTAGCGCAGCATTCTAAAAAAGCTGGCAACCGGCCAGCGCGTCGTATAATCTTCAGCGGAGTGAAAAAGGTGAAAAAACGTGATCGGTGCATGTAATACAAACGGCGTCTGATCGACCAAAATGGCGACTTTGCCAATGCTTAAATTGTATGCGGAAATGTCGGGACGCTCGGTCTGCTGGAACTGCGGAAAAATCGAATGATGATGATCTTCAATCAATTCAGTGAGCTGTGCGGAATCGAAGATCATGTCAAAATCGGTTTCCGCGATTTTTTTTCTGGCTTCCTCAATCAATTCCGGATTGGTTAATCCGGCAATATAAACGATAACAACAGATGTTTTGCTGAGCGAACAGACCGTCAGCCTTTCCGCTTTTAAATTGGTTAAAGGCAGCCTGCGCCGCAGCAAAGAAAGATTGACGTCGAGCTGCTCGGTAAAACTGTCTTTCGGACCGTACATCACCGTTTCGGTTTGAGACGGTTCGATCTGCCGGCCGACCCGATTTTCAATGGGAATGGCAAACCACTGCTGCCTGTCCGGATCATGGATGATGATCGAACCGGACATCAGCCACTCCTTTGCGGTTTCTAAAGATACGATCGGTTCAACGTGCAAAACAAAGGTTTTTAAACAGCGATATATTGACTCTTCTTCGGCGCTCATGATCAGAGGCCTGATGATCGACTGTTGCAGCATGACCCGATCAATGATGGTATGTAAATAGTAAAATACTGCTTTTTGTCCGCCTTTTGTTTCATGCTCTTCGATCACCGCATCAGCCATACCGGCGGTGGCGTCAAGAAGGGCATCTTTCGTAATGGGAGCGCTCCGCAATCCGGCTCCCTTTCTTTTATATTTTCGAAACATGGACATCCCTCATCAGCGATTGATCATTGCCGGGTTACCGGATTGTCTTTATTGTGCTCGCTGCTTCTCAGGTTTATGCGGACAGAAGCCGCGTTCCCGCAGGATCAGGTAAACAGCGAGGCGCCGAGGTAGGCGGCAAGCCCCCACATGACAGCCGCAGATCCTTTATTGAACAAGGTCATGACGATCCCCTGTGAATCGAGCTGTTTGAGAAGTCTTCCCGTTGCGGCAAGTCCAAGGAACCATAGCCACGAAACGATCATACATGCACAGGTGAACAGCCAAAGATCCGCACCTTCATACGCTAAAGAGTTGGTGCCGATCACGCCGACGATATCGAGCAAGGCGTGCGGATTTAAGAGCGATACGGCCGCAGCAAAAGCGATTTGCTTTTTGGGCGGCATAGCTTCGGACGCGTTTCCTACCGCCGGTTTGCTCCTCCATGTGATCCATCCCATATAAATGAGAAACAAAAATCCTCCGGTCAAAAGGACAAATTTAACTTCAGGAAGGCCGGCGACAGCCGCGGAAATACCTGTGACTGCCAGTATAATCAGGAGGGAATCGCACAACGATGCGGAGATCACAAGCGGCAAGACACGCCAAATGCTCGATGATGCGGCCCCTTGCTGAAAAATCAGGACATTTTGCGCGCCGAGCGGCAAGATCAGTCCAAAAGCGAGAATCATTCCGTGAATAACTGCGTTCATGACTGTAAAAACCCCTTTCATTCAAAACATCCGTTTTATTGTAGAGTAAGAAGCGGGGAATGTCTCCGGCCATTTGGCTGGTCTAATTGCCCAGCCAAATGCTATCTTTTAAAAAAGGAGCTGAACATGAAGTGAACAGACAGCTGAACAGACATTCAGACATTCCGTTATACCAGCAAATCGAACAGATCATAAAAGAGAAGATTTTACAGGGCGAATGGCCGGCCGGGACGAAAATCCCTTCACAACGCAAGCTGGCATCTATCTTTCAAGTGAATAGAAGCACGGTTACCGCGGCTCTGGACGAGCTGACAGCCCAAGGATTTCTTGAAGGCAACCGGGGCGGAGGCACAAAGGTGGCCAATCAAACATGGTCACAATTGACGGCGGGGCCGCCGCTTGACTGGACGAGTTATGTACGTTCGGGAATTCACCGTCCCAATTCAATGACGGTTCAGGAAATCAACAGGCAGGAGTTTACAGAAGGGATCATCAGGCTCGGCACAGGTGAATTAGCGCCTGAACTGCTGCCCTATCAACAGATGGAAGAGATTCTTCGCCGCGCACCGTCTGATAGGCTGATGCTCGGGTATGAAGAAGCGAAAGGAAGCCGCTATACAAGAGAGGTGCTGGCGGAGCATCTGGGCCGGAAGGGTGTGCGTGTATCGGCCGACTCGATTCTGATTGTCTCCGGAGCGCTCCAAGCGCTGCAGCTCATATCGATCGGCCTTTTGAAGCGGAGAGCCGTCGTGTTGGCGGAAAAGCCGTCATACCTATACTCGCTGCACGTTTTTCAATCGATGGACATGCGGCTTTGCGGGCTTCCAATGGATGGCGGGGGATTAGACCCGTCCGTCATTCCGGCGGTAAAAAAACGGCATGGCGCCGATTTACTGTACACGATTCCGTCATTTCACAATCCGACGGGCAAACTGATGTCGGAAAACCGGAAGCGCGAGCTGATTCAAATGAGAAAACGGCTGTCGCTCCCGGTTATTGAAGATGACGCATACGGCGACTTGCGGCTTGACGGTCCGCCGTCATCGCCGCTGAAGGCCATGGACAGAGAAGGCAGCATTCTTTATGTCAGTACACTATCGAAAACAGTCAGCCCCGGCCTTCGCATCGGCTGGGTCGCAGGCCCGGAGCCCGTCATCGAGAGGCTGGCCGATATTAAAATGCAGACTGACTACGGCTCAAGTTCATTGTCGCAATGGGTGGCTGCAAAGTGGCTTTCAAGCGGACTTTATGATGAAAATCTCAGCTGGATCAAAGGTGAACTGAGACGAAGGCGGGATGAGGCGCTCCGGTGTCTTGAGACCTATTGCAGAGGAATCGCCCGCTGGGAAAAGCCTTCAGGCGGGTTTTACATTTGGGTCACATTTCTAAAGCCGCTCTCGCTCAGCGCTTTGTTCGAACAAGCATTACAGAAAAACATCCTCATCAATCCCGGCACTCTCTACGATAAAGAAGCTAAATACAGCATCAGATTGTCCTATTCGTACGCCTCTTTGCCAGAGCTTCGCTACGGCATTCAAACGATCGCAGAACTCGCCGGGAAGCTCATGTGAGTCCCGGCTGTACCGGCTGCTGAAAAATCGACGTTCAGCAGCCGCCCCTTTTTATTTCAGGCCTCGGGTTATTTAAAAACAGTCCAAAAAATCCCATTAACATATCATTCAAGGAACTATTGATTCATATTAGCAGCTGGATTTGCAGTAGAGGAAATCTTCATGTTTCCTCATTGTGAGAAACGCCCTATTTTTCTGAATCTTATTGACATGCCGGTGTCACAAAATATACACTTTTTTTGTCATTGAAAATGATAATCTTTATCAATTGGAGGAATGCTTTCTATGCCTGTACAAACGAGTTCTAAAAATCAAGTGTTTTTGGAGCAGCAAAATAGAAGAGAGTCTAATGCGCGTTCATATCCGAGAAGATTTCCGCTCGCCATGCAAACCGCGGAAGGTGTCTTGGTGACTGATGCGGATGGAAAGCAATATTATGACTGCCTGGCAGGAGCGGGGACGCTTGCGCTTGGTCATAATCATCCAGTTGTGATTGAAGCGATTCAAAAAATGCTTGATGAAAAACGCCCGCTGCACACGCTTGATATCACTTCGGAAATCAAAGAAGAGTTTGTCAGCGAAGTATTTGCAAGCCTTCCTGAGGCGTTTGCCAAACGGGCGAAGATTCAGTTTTGCGGTCCGACCGGCGGCGATGCGATCGAAGCCGCTCTCAAGCTTGTCAAAACGGCAACGGGGAGAAGAACCATCTTGTCGTTTCACGGTGCCTATCATGGTGCAACTCATGGAACGATGGCGCTGAGCGGTAATTTATCTCCAAAGGAAAATGTCCAGGGACTTATGCCTGATGTGCATTTCCTGCCATATCCGTATGAATACCGCTGCCCGTTTGGAAGAGGAGGAGAGGCGAGCCACAAGCTGTCGAGCGCATATATCGAAAATATGCTGGATGATCCGGAAAGCGGAATTTTACAGCCGGCCGGGATGATCTTTGAAGCCGTACAAGGAGAAGGAGGCTCAGTTCCGGCTCGGGCTGAATGGATAAAAGAAATGAGAAGGATCACAAAAGAACGCGGAATCCCTCTAATCATTGATGAAGTGCAGACCGGCATCGGCAGAACCGGAAAAATGTTTGCGTTCGAGCATGCCGGCATTATACCGGATGTCATCGTCCTTTCAAAAGCGATCGGCGGAAGCCTCCCTCTGTCTGTCGTCATCTATGATCAAGACCTTGATCAGTGGGGACCGGGGGCGCATATCGGCACATTCAGAGGGAACCAGATGGCGATGGCGGCCGGAAGTGCAACGTTAAAATATATAAAAGAGCACGATGTACTGTCACATGTAGAAAAAGTCGGCGCGAAGCTCATGCAGGAATTGCAAGACATTCAGGAACACGTTCCTGAAATCGGTGATGTCCGGGGACGGGGGCTGATGATCGGCGCCGAAATTGTCGCACCGCATAAAAAACAAAACGCAAACGGCAGCTATCCGGCTGATGCGGAGCTTGCAAGCGTGATTCAAAGAAAATGCTTTGAAAAAGGACTGATCGTTGAAACGGGAGGACGCCATGGAAGCGTGATCCGCTTCTTGCCGCCGCTCATCGTAACAGAGGCGCAAATCGACGATATCATCACGATCTTCAGAGAGGCCGTCTATGAAGCAGTCAAGTAAACAGAAAAACTTTGATTCCCTGTTTATGTACAACGGCGAACAGGGGATCAAAGCATACCGTGACGCGGCCGAGGCCGCTGTAGAGACGCTGTGGGCCGATTGGAAAAATAAAATGAAGCCCTACAGCGGGAAGATGCCGAATGAATTAAAGCACGAAATTAAAAACTTGTTTTCGTTTAAGGAAGCGGGAGAACCGCTTGCGGATGTTCTCGCTGATCTAAAAGAAGCCTATTTGCCGCACCGGATTCATGTTGAAGATCCAAAATGCGCCGCACACTTGCACTGTCCGCCGCTCATCCCGGCACTCGCTGCAGAGATGCTGATCAGTGTGCTGAATCAGTCGATGGATTCGTTTGATCAAAGCGGAGCGGCTTCATTGATCGAGGAAGAAATGGTGCAGTGGCTTTGCCGAAAGTTCGAGTACGGAAAGGATGCTGACGGAACATTTACGAGCGGAGGCACACAGTCTAATTACATGGGACTTCTGTTGGCCCGCGATGCTTTCTGTGAAAAGCAGTGGAACTGGAACGTACAGAAGGACGGACTGCCGCCGGAAGCGGACAGGCTGCGGATCCTCTGTTCAAAGGATGCTCATTTTACCGTGAAAAAGTCGGCTTCCCAGCTCGGACTTGGAGAGCGCGCCGTCGTACTCGTCGATACAGATGATGAAAAGCGGATGAGCCTTTACGATTTAAAGCGAAAAACAACGCTGCTTGAGGAATCGGGCTTACATCCATTTGCGATTGTTGCCACATGCGGTACGACGGACTTCGGAAGCATCGATCCGCTTTCCGAGCTTGCGGATGCCGCGCATGCCGGCGGGCTTTGGCTTCACGTTGATGCCGCGTATGGAGGGGCGTTGATTTTGAGCAGAACCCGCCGCTATAAATTGGCCGGTATCGACAGGGCCGACTCCATCAGCGTCGACTTCCACAAGCAGTTTTATCAGCCGGTCAGCTGCGGCGCTTTTCTTGTCAAAGACAGAAGGCATTTCCGCTTGATTGGTTATCATGCCGATTATTTAAATCCTGAAGAGGATGAAGCGGAGGGAATCGTTCATCTCGTCAATAAATCGATTCAGACGACGAGGCGCTTTGACGCTTTAAAGCTGTTTGTCTCGCTGCGTGTGCTTGGAGAAGATACATTCGCAGAGATGATTGACTGGACATTCGCATTGGCCGAAGCGACAGCGGAAAAAATCTCAGCAAGCGATCGGTTCGAACTGCTAAATCCGCACCCTGAACTGAACGCTGTCGTCTTCCGCTACCTCGCCTCAGAAGACGACGCAGAGAACGACCGTTTGAATAAATGTATCCACAGAGAATTGTTCAGAACGGGACAGGCGGTGATCGCCAAGACGGCAGCAGCCGGGAAAACGTATTTAAAATTCACGCTGCTGAATCCGCGGACGACGCTTTCGGATCTTGACGACATTCTCGGCAGGATTCAAGAGCTGGCAAGTCTTTATACGAATAGCAGGAGGATAACAAGATGAGTTCATTTAAAGAAATAGCAGAAAACGCTACGATTCAAAGTTTTTTAAATTGCTATTTGCGTGAAACCGGCATCAAAACCCGTGAGATCGCGGACGGCTCTCAAAAAACGCTGATTGTTCCGCTAAAACGCCAGCAAATCGAGCTGATCGTTCCGATCAAGTACTGGTCGAAGACGGGAAGGCACCTTTTCTCTTTTCCGCTTTACTATCAAACAACCCAAAACAAGCCGCTTCCGCTCGACTATGTCACGCTCGTCTCCCTCGCTTCAAAAGAATTGCTTCTTCAGCAAAACCGCGGGGGTGCCGAGGATGAATTCTTGCTCAGAGTCATTTTGAGCTGCCGCAATATCAGCCGTTATGTGGAAGAACGGGCCGGTGATCAAAATGAGCTTAGCCGCGCTGATTTTACGTTTATCGAAGCGGAGCAGTCGCTCTTGCTCGGTCATCTGATGCACCCGACGCCAAAAAGCAGGCAGGGCATGAAACCTGAAGAGGAAAACATTTTCTCACCTGAATTGAAAGGGGAGTTTCAGCTTCATTACTTTAAGGCGCATGCCTCGCTCGTTCTGCACGATTCAAGTACAGGAACAAAAGCGCCGCTAGTCATACAAGAGGAATTGAGAAACGACCCGATGATTGATAATGCGTGGCTAGACGAGCAAACGGCCGATCCGGATTTTGCGCTTCTTCCCGCACACCCGCTCCAGGCGAGAGCTTTGCTGGAGGAGCCGTATGTTCAAAAATTGATCGATCAAGGTCTCCTTACATATCTCGGTGCAAAGGGCAGGACGTTCACGGCGACATCCTCCGTCCGCACGGTTTACAGCAAGCACTCGCGCTATATGTACAAATTCTCAGTCCCGATCAAAATCACGAATTCGCTTCGTGTGAACAAGCAGAAAGAATTGGACAGAGGTGTTGAAATGGCCCGGCTGCTTCAGACAGAACTCGGTCAAAGGTTAAAACAGGAGTTTCCGGGCTTTCGCGTTATCACAGATCCTGCCTACATCTCGATTCGGGGGGAGAACGGGGAGTCCGGCTTTGAAGTCGTGATCAGGGAGAATCCGTTTTATGAAGACGACCGTTCTGCATGTCTGGTCGCCGGGCTTTGCCAAGATCACGCCTTCGGGAAAGAGTCACGGCTGTCCTCTGTGATCCGCGGGCTGGCGTTAAAAGAAGGGCGGACAACGGAAGAAGTGAGCATTGATTGGTTTGACAAATATTTATCCATTTCGCTAGAGCCTGTTTTATGGCTGTTTGAAACATACGGGCTGGCGATTGAAGCGCACCAGCAAAACGCCGTTATCCGCTTAAAAAACGGCTATCCGGAGACGTTTTACTACAGGGATAATCAAGGCTATTACTACAGCGAATCAAAAGCCGGGATTCTTTCCAAGCTGATCGAAGACTTGAGCGAAAGGAGCGAGACGATCTGCACGGACGGCGTGGCTGTTGAGAGACTGCGCTATTATTTCTTCTTCAACCATCTGTTTGGGCTGGTGAACGGGTTTGGCTGCGAAGGGCTGATCCGGGAAGAAACGCTCCTGTCCATGATCAGAGAGCGGCTTGAAAAAGCGGAACACATTTACGGCATCACTGAGTTGACGGACAGCCTGCTTCGGTTTTCGGAGCTTCCGTGCAAGGCCAATCTGCTGACGAGATTTTACGACATGGATGAGCTGACGGGCTCGCTTGAAACCCAGTCTCGCTATACGTCTGTCGGCAATCCGCTGTTAAAGGAGGCGGCGGCCGTCCAATGAATGACCGGATCACATTTCAAAAAGCGGACTATGCAAGAGACGTATCGCTCGTCTATCGCTGGATGCAGGAGGAGCACGTCATCCCGTTTTGGCATTTAAACATGCCGTTTGCAAAATTTGAAGACCATTTTCACAAGGCCATCACAGACCCCCACCAAACGCTGTACATCGGCTCTATCGACGGTGTGCCCATGAGCTACTGGGAGTCGTACTGGGTCAAGGGGGACGTCATTGAACACCACTTTGACAATGAACCTTTTGACCAGGGCATCCACCTGTTGATCGGAGAAAAAGAGTACTTGGGAAAAGGGCTGGCCCTTCCGCTTTTAAAAGCGATGGTCTGTATGCAATTTGCCGAGCCTAACACAAAAAAGGTCATCGCAGAGCCGGATATCCGCAACAAAAAAATGATTCATGTTTTTGAAAAATGCGGGTTTCGCCCGATTAAACCTGTGAATCTCCCTGATAAAACCGGATTATTGATGTTTTGCGAACGAGAACGTTTTTTTGAAAAGGGGAAAAAAGATGAACTCTACAAAGAGAGCCACTGATGTATATGATGTCATCGGCGTCGGCATCGGGCCGTTTAACCTCGGTCTTGCCGCATTAGCCGATTCCGTGCCTGAGATTAATGCGCTGTTTTTTGAACGAAATGAAAGCTTTAACTGGCATCCCGGCATGCTGATTGAAGGGACGACACTGCAGGTGCCGTTTTTGGCCGACTTGGTGAGCATGGCCGATGTGACAAGCGAATACAGCTTTTTAAACTATCTCCAGCAGCATAACCGTCTGTATTCTTTTTATTTTCTGGAAGACTTTCATATTCCGAGAAAGGAATACAACCACTACTGCCGCTGGGTGGCAGAACAGCTTGACTCGTGCCGCTTCGGGATGAATGTTGAAAGCATATCGCTCATTGAATCGAATCCGGAGGCGCTTTTTAAAGTGCGGGTCGTGAATCGGGAAAACGGCGGGGAAGCCGTTTATTACACGAGGCATGTTGCGCTTGGCATTGGGACGGGCCCGCACGTTCCCGAAACGCTCTCAGACGCTTTGGGAGGCTCGGTGTTCCATTCAGCTGAGTATTTAATGAGAAAGCCCGACGGATTTAAAGGGAAAAGGGTGGCCGTCGTCGGCTCCGGTCAAAGCGCAGCCGAGGTGTTTTATGACCTCGTCGGTGAAGATGAAGCGGAGCATGTCAGCTGGCTCACCCGCTCAAAAGGCTTCTTCCCGATGGAATATTCGAACCTCGGGCTCGAATATTTTTCGCCTGATTATATCGATTTTTTCTATCAGCTTCCACAGTGGAAAAAAGATGAATTGCTAACGCAGCAGGATCTCCTTTATAAAGGAATCAGCGCGAAGACGATCAGCGATATTTATCATCTTCTGTATGAGCGGACCTGCGGAGGGCGGGAAGCGGCTTTTGATCTTCAGTCCATGACAGAAGTCAAGCAGATCGAACAGCATGGAGAAACGCTGATTCTGCACTGCGCAAACCGGGTGAATGAAGAACGGTTTGAGCGGCAGGCAGATGTGGTCGTCCTGGCGACGGGCTATAAAGAGAGGCTGCCGGAGTGTCTGGCACCTGTTGACAGCCTGATTGAAAAGGACGCGGGCGGCCGCTATGTCATTACGCGCGACTATAGACTGGTGACAGCTGCAACATCAAAAAACCATATTTTCGTTCAAAACGGAGAGCTGCACACGCACGGCGTCGGAGCGCCTGACCTGGGACTCGGCGCTTACCGGAACTCGGTGATCATCAATCAGCTAGCCGGGAGAGAAGTATACAACGTCAGCCACAAAACGGTTTTCCAGACATTCGGAACAGGAATCACCGAAAAAACCGCGGTGCCAAACGGCTAATAAAGGAGGCATTTTCATGTTGTTTCAAGATGAATTAAAGAGGGTCCTCAATCCGGACAGGTGGACAGAAGTCAATCGGCGATTACTGGCGAAGATGCTTTCTGAGTATATGTATGAGGATATCATCAAGCCCGATTTCATTGAAACTGAAGACGGCATCAACCGGTATGAGCTGAGAACGGCGGAGGATAAGGTGTACCGGTTTACCGCCAAACCCCGCATGTTTGACAGTTTTGACGCGATGCCGGAGACGATTGAAGTCTTCAAGAGCGGACAATGGACAAAACAAGTGAGCGCGATTGAATTTCTCCTCGATATCCAGCCGCATATCCCGATGAGTCCGGAAACAGCGGGGCATTTGATCAAAGAGTTCAACCATACGATGCTGGCGGATGCTCATCTTTTGGCAAAGGATGCGCTTACGGCTGACGAGCTGACCGAAGCCGATTATGCCGTCATTGAAGGCGAGATGACAGGCCATCCGTGGATCGTCTACAACAAAGGAAGAATCGGTTTTGGCTATGATGACTACCTCCGGTTTGCACCGGAAAATCAGAGAGCCGAACGGCTGCTGTGGATCGCTGTACACAAAGAGACCGCGTCATTCCACTCAGTTGAAGGACTCGATTATGAAACGCTGATTCATAAAGAGCTTGATGAGCTGACTTTAAGGCAGTTCGCTAAAGTGATAGAAAAGCAGGACGCAGCCAGTGAAGACTATTATTATCTGCCCGTCCACAAATGGCAGTGGACAAATACGATCATTCAGCAGTTTCCGGAAGAAATTGCTTCAAAAGCGATCATTCCTTTAGGGGAAGGCGGAGACGAGTACCTGCCGCAGCAGTCGATCAGGACCTTTACAAACATCACAAACAAACACAAGCATCATATTAAACTGCCGATGAGCATTTTAAATACGCTTGTATACAGAGGACTGCCGTCGGAGCGGACGGTGATCGCGCCGAGAATTACTGAGCATATTAAAGGGATCGCCGAAAACGACGCATTTCTAAAAGATGAATGCAGGGTGATCCTGCCGGGCGAAAATGCCAGTCTGAACGTTGATCACCAATACTATCATGCTCTTGAAAAAGCCCCGTATCAATATTTGGAAATGCTCGGCGCTATTTTCAGAGAAAGCATTTATACGTATTTGGAAGATGGAGAGCAGCCTGTTACGCTCGCTTCTTTAACATACATTGATCAAGGCGGCGTGCCGTTTATCAGGCGCCTGATCGAAAAGTCGGAGCTGTCAGCGGAGGAGTGGATCGGAAAGCTGTTTAACACCGTGATGCCGCCGCTTCTGCATTTCATGTACCGCTACGGAACCGTATTTTCGCCGCACGGACAAAATACGATTCTCGTCTTAAAAGATTATCAGCCGCACAGGCTGGCGATTAAAGATTTTGTAGATGACGTCAATATCAGCGACCAGCCGCTGCCTGAACTGAGCGGTTTGACAGAAGATTTAAAAGTCATTCTCAGAAGCGAGCCGCCGGAAGGGCTTGTGCAGTTTATCTTTACAGGGCTTTTCATTTGCCATTTGCGCTATGTGGCCAACATTTTGGAAAATGACGGTCTGCTTCCTGAAAAGCGCCTGTGGAAAGCTTTGGCTGATGCGATTTTGGAATATCAGCAGAGATTCCCTGAACTGCATGAGCGCTTCGAATTGTTCGACTTATTCAAGCCGGAATTGACGAAGCTCTGCCTCAACAGAAACCGGATGGTCGACTACGGCTATAAGGACGGAGATGACCGCCCGCATGCCTCCGAATTCGGAAAAGTGACAAACGCGCTTGCGCAATT
This sequence comes from Bacillus sp. PK6-026, assembly GCF_054161455.1. Taxonomy (NCBI): domain Bacteria; kingdom Bacillati; phylum Bacillota; class Bacilli; order Caryophanales; family Bacillaceae; genus Bacillus; species Bacillus sp. PK6-026. The sequence continues at coordinate 1,226,705 of NZ_CP096418.1, forward strand.
TAAAAAAGAGGCCGCAAAGCTTTAATGCTCATGCGGCAGAGAATGCCCCGCTTCCGGCGGGGGTTTTTTATGTCAATTTCTTATACATCAAAATATGAGGTCCGATCGGCGGTATATCGTAGACCCCGCCTTGTTCGCTGAAGCCGAGCTTTTTATAGTACCCGCTCACAGATGTCCTGGCGTTGCACCATAAAAGGTCTGCGCCTTTTTTCCGAAGAAGCTCTTCGGCATGGCGGATAAGCGTACTGCCCGCTTTTTGCTCGCGGTACCCTTCAAGTGTCGCCATCCCTCTCAGCTGATACTGTTTTTGGCCTTCAAGCTCTGAATGTTCGGCTTGATGAAAGGAGGCGATGCTGATCAGCCTGTCCCGATAATATCCGCCGAGGTGAAACGTGCCCCCGAGCAAATCGGTTTCATACTTGCATGCTTCCAGCGGCTGATTCGGCCGGAGAATGCGGTGCCTGATCTCATACGTATCTTCCGCGTTTATAGGTTTGACTTCAATCATATGATTCCTCCTTCAGTTGCAGTTCAGATTGGGCGAACGAAATTCCGCGTGCTGTTGAAACCATGACTGTCATTCCATTATATAACGTTGGCGGAAACGATCAAAGCAGGATAAACACCTTCACCTGATCTGCCTTTAAAGAATCATTTCCCCCGAGAGGCGATCCCTAATCCCTATATCGTAAATGGCGGAATATACCGTCCGTCCACATCTGTAAACTGATATTCTTTGGCTAAATCACCAACTCTTAACGCACGTCCGCTTTTCTCCATCACATCCGGATCTTTGGCCAATGCTGTGATTCCGCGTCCGACATAATAAGGCGTTTCGGTTTTCCTTAAATCTTCTGACTCCTGCCAATCCGCCTCATCTGATTCATGGTACTTCAGCACAAGTTCGGTTCTCATAAATCCCGGCGAAACGGCAAGAACGGCAATGTTGTCCCGTTTTAATTCCAATGAAAGACCGTACGCCATCCGGACGATGGCGTTCTTGGCCAAATCGTAATAAAACTGTCCGGTGTATTTGTTCTCATCCCAAAAGGTCGTATGAATGATAAGAGCTTGTTTATTTTCGCGAAGGAGCGGCACGGCGAAGTGGTTCGTCGCCAGCTGGGCGCGCACCCCTGCGGTGAACATCGTATCCCAATTTTTTAATGACAATTCCCAAAAAGGCTTTGCCTCGACACCCAGATCGTGCGCACCCCATACATTGTTGATCAAGATATCCAGTTTTCCTTGTTCTTCGCGAATTTTAGCGATGACAGCCTCTGTTTCTGAATCGTTCGTATGATCACATCTTACAGCAATACCCTTTCCGCCGGAAGCTTCAATTTGTGACACGGTGTCATCAATTGTACCGGGCCATTGATTCGTGGAAGCCCCCCTGATACTGCGGCCTGTCATATACACGGTTGCACCGGCTTTTCCAAGTTCGACAGCGATGGCGCGGCCGGCGCCTCTGCTGCCACCTGTTACGAGAGCGGTTTTTCCTTTCAGCGGTTTCATTCATCCCATTCCTTTCATTATAAAAGATATGCTCATTATAAAAGCTGAATCTTGACAACCATTGTCATATTTTATTAAATAAGTTCATCCATTGATAAAAAAAGGTGGTCATATGAGAGGAGATCGACTGATATCTATTCTTTTAATGCTTCAGGCGCAGGGACAAATGACGGCGAAAGAATTAGCGGAAAGGCTGGAAGTCTCGGAGCGGACGATTTACAGAGATATGGAAGCGTTAAGCGGAGCTGGAATTCCCGTTGTGGCCGAGCGCGGGATTAACGGAGGCTGGTCATTGCTTGATGATTACCAAACCACTTTAACCGGTTTAAAAGAATCTGAAATACGCGCATTATTTGTCCCGCTTTCTGAACAATTGCTGGACGATCTCGGATTAACCCGCATATCCGAAGAAGCCCGAAATAAACTGATAGCCTCGCTGCCTTCGGTATATCGTCAAAACGCAAAAGACGTGTGGAACCGAATATATATTGATACCCGTGCATGGCGCCATAAGAAAGAAAAAGCAGCATCCTTTGAAGTGCTGAAAGATGCCATATGGAAAGATCAAAAATTAAAAATCGTTTATCAGCGGGCAGATGGACAAACAGCTGATCGAATTGTAGCACCGCTTGGACTGGTAGCTAAAGGGTCAAACTGGTATCTGATTGCATCTAAAGAAAATGGGGAGATTCGAAATTACAGGGCTTCACGGATTCATTCTGCCACTCCTGTCTGCGAAACATTTGAAAGGCCCGAAAACTTTGATATTGCTCACGTATGGCAGTCTTCAATAAAGGAATTTATCGAAAGGCTGCCGACGTATGAAGTGCGGGTGAAGGCGGCGCAGGACATCTTGCCGAGGCTGTCGTTTACCAATTATTTTGTGCGGATCATCGAAACAAATGAGGTCGATCAGGAGGGGTGGATCCCCGTTACATTATCTTTTGATACGGAAGAAGAAGCGAAAAGGTATATACTCGGGTTCGCAGAGCACATAAGGATTATTGAACCTAAAGAACTGCACGGGAAGATACTCAACATGGCTGAATCCATTGTTGCTCATTATAAATCCTGAAGTATTCGCGGCATATGTTACGTCCATACAAAATGAACCCTGCAGGCCGCAAACGGCAAGCAGGGTCTTCGGGTTAATGAACATTGAAATATCTGGCTTCCGGATGGGAGACAACGATCGCTGATACGGAAGCTTCGGGCTCCATCATAAAGCCATCTGTTAAATGAACGCCGATTCCTTCGGGCTGGATGAGTCTGAAGAGTTTTTCCTGATCTTCGAGATTCGGACAGGCCGGATATCCGAAGGAGTAGCGCTGTCCCTGGTATTTCGCCTGAAAACGCTGTTCCATCGTGAAGTCTGGTGCATCAGGGAAGCCCCAGCGGTCGCGGATAACTTGGTGCGTCCGTTCGGCGAGTCCTTCGGCCAGCTCAAGAGCAAGCGCTTGTACCGCATGACTTTTCAAGTAGTCGCCTTCCTCCTTAAAGCGGTTTGCGGCTGCTCTTACATGTCTGCCCGCTGTCACGGCAAAGAACGAGACATAATCGAGCTCTCCTTTCGGTCGGACATAATCGGAAATACAGCGGTACGGAAGCTTTTCCTGCCTAGGAAAAACAAACGTTTCAAGGATGCTGTCTTTGTTCCCGGGGTCTAAAATATGGAGCGAATCCCCGTCGCTGTACGCGGGGAAAAATTGATAGACGACGGCGGGGTCGAACCAGCCGTGCTCTTTCCCGTCTCTCAGCAACTCGTCAATCAGCTCTTTCAGCTCCAGTGCTTTCGGATGCTGTTCAGCCAGGAGTTTTTTGACTTTTCCTTTCAAGCCGAGGTGATGGCCGAGCAGCATTTGTTCATTGACATACGGCACGATATAGGAAAGGTCGATATTTTTCAAATAGTGCCGCTTCAAGTCTTCCGGCTGAAAGACCGGCGCCTGCGGAACGTGCGCCCGTTTTTCAAGCATTTCAATCACGGCTTTCGTCTGCTTTTTTTCCGCGACGGCGGCGGGTGCAGCGGCTTCTTTTTTCTCGAGAAACTGCGACGGGTCCGTCCGCAGCTGATTGGCGAGCGATAAGCCGTCCATGGCGTCCTTCGCGTATAAAACCGGCCCTTTATATTCAGGCGAAATTTTCATGTTCGTGAACTTTCTTGAAAGCGCGGCTCCGCCGACCATAATCGGGATGGAAATATCCGCTTTGTCGAGGTCCTGCGCTGTAACGACCATTTGCTGCGCCGATTTGACGAGCAGGCCGGACAGACCGATGATATCGGGATTCTCTTTGCGGACCGCTTCAATTAATTCCTGCGGTGTCACTTTAATCCCAAGATCGACAACCTTGTAGCCGTTGTTGCTTAAAATGATGTCGACTAAGTTTTTGCCGATATCATGGACATCGCCTTTAACGGTTGCCAAAACGATCTTTCCTTTGCCGCTGTCGTCTTTCTTTTCCATATACTGTTCGAGAAAGGAAACGGCAGCTTTCATGACTTCTGCCGACTGCAGCACTTCAGCGACAATCAGCTCATTGTTGTTAAACAGCCGTCCGACCTCCGCCATGCCGTCCATAAGCGGACCGTTGATCACGTCGAGCGGGGCGGCAAATTTTTTCAACGCTTGTTCGAGATCGGGAATCAAGCCTTCTTTTGTACCCTCGATGACGTACTCAGCCAAGCGCTCTTCCAGGGAAAGAGATGTTTTCGGCTGTTTGTCCGTTTTTTTCTTTCCGCGGTAGAAGTCAGTGAAGGATGCGAGCGTTTTGTCATCAGTGTGAAACAGAAGTTTTTCAGCCATTTCGACTTCTTCTTTAGGAATGGAAGCGAACCGCTCAAGCTTTTCCGTATTGACGATCGCGTAATCAAGCCCGGCCTGTGTTGCGTGGTACAAGAATACAGCATTTAAGATTTCCCGGCCGACGGGCGGAAGACCGAATGAGACGTTGCTGACGCCGAGAATCGTTAAACATTCAGGGAGCCGCTCTTTGATGAGGCGGATGCCTTCGATCGTTTCTTTAGCTGAGCCGATGTATTGTTCATCACCTGTTCCGACAGGGAAGACGAGCGGATCGAAGATGATATCGCTGGCCGGTATTCCGTACTTTTCGGTGAGCAGCTGATGCGACCTGACGGCGACGGCCAGCTTTTTTTCCGCGGTGACCGCCATTCCCTCTTCATCGATCGTGCCGACGACGAGTGCCCCTCCGAACTGTTTGACGAGCGGGAGGATGTCAGCGAACCGTTCTTCGCCGTCTTCAAGGTTGATCGAATTGATGATCGCTTTTCCCTGTGAGTATTTCAGCGCCTTTTCAATCACCGTTTTGTCCGTCGAGTCGATGACAAACGGGGCTTTTACTTTTTTCATCGCTTCTTTTAAGAAGCCTTCCATATCTTCCGCTTCATCGCGGTCCGGGTCTGCAAGGCAGATGTCGATGACATGGGCGCCGTTTTTCACTTGGGCTCTCGCGATTTCGGATGCTTCCTCAAATTTCTGTTCAGCGATCAGCCGCTTGAATTTTCTCGATCCGATGACATTTGTCCGCTCCCCGACAAAAAGGGGACGCATCGTTTCTTCATAAATTAGTCCGTCGATCCCTGAGACGGTGTGCGGCTTTTTTTCCGAAGGGACCGTCCGCGGCGGCAGCGAGGCTACTTCATCGGCCAGCGCTTCAATATGGGCGGGCGTCGTTCCGCAGCAGCCGCCGACAATGTTCAGCCAGCCTTCTTCTGCAAACGCCTTGATTTTTTTCGCGAGCGATTGCGGTGATTCATGGTATTGTCCCTCCTCATCGGGGAGGCCGGCATTCGGATAGCAGCTGACGGCCGTCCTCGCAAGGGAAGAAAGGGTTCTGATGTGATCTGTCATAAATTCCGGGCCCGTCGCGCAATTTAAACCGACGCTGACCGGCTTCATATGCTCGAGTGAGATATAGAACGATTCGATATCCTGGCCGGCCAGTGTCGTGCCCATCGGTTCGATCGTGCCTGATACCATGAGGGGAAGGGTTTTGCCGGTTTTTTCGAAGGCTTGTCTGATACCGATAAAGCCCGCTTTAACGTTCAGCATATCCTGGCTCGTTTCGAGCAGCAAGAGGTCGGCTCCCCCTGTGATCAGCGCTCTTGCCTGTTCCTCGTAATTATCGATCAGCTCGTCAAAGGTCGTGCCGCCGGTGACGGAAAGGGTTTTTGTCGTCGGACCCATCGCGCCGGCGACAAACCTTGGCCATTCAGGTGTGGAAAACTTTTCGGCGGCGGCTTTGGCGAGGTTGACTGAAGCGAGGTTGACTTCATAGGCGCGCTGCCCGAGGTCGTACTCGTCCAGAACGAGCCGTGTGGCTCCGAATGTATTGGTTTCGATGATATCGGCTTTAGCGGCCAGATAGGCTTCGTGGATGCCCTGAATGATATGAGGTGCCGTGATGCTTAGAAATTCATTGCACCCTTCATAGGCCTCGCCGCCGAAGTCAGCGGCGGACAAACCGGCATTCTGGATCATCGTTCCCATCGCACCGTCAAGGACGAGGATTTTTTTCTTCAGCTGGTCATTGATGTTAGACATTTGTTTTCTCCTTTTCTTTCTGGTGGATATATGCCGTCAGTTCGGCGGTTAAATCAGACCGCAAAAACGGTGTGATCAGATAAATGCCGTTGAACAGGTCGCACGCCGCATCAAGCAGGGAGCGGGCGATCGCGAGCCCTTCCTCGGCCTGTTTTTGTTTGTCATTTCCCGCCAGCGCCATCTTTTCGCGGATTGAATCGGACAGTTTGATGCCGGGGATTTCGTTGTGGATGAATTCCGCGTTGCGGCTGCTGGTCAGCGGCATGACGCCGATATAGATCGGTGTTTCAAGATGCTTTGTTTCTTCGTGGATTTTGATGAGCTGCTCCTCTGAATAGACAGGCTGGGAAATGAAATAGTCTGCGCCGCAGGCGATTTTTTTCTCAAGCCGTTTCACCGCTTTGTCAATGTGTCTGACATTCGGATTGAAGGCGGCCGCCACTGAGAAATTTGTTTTCTTGCCGAGCGGTTTACCCGAATATGACAAGCCTTCGTTAAACTGTTTGATCAGGCTGATCAAATCGAACGATGTCAGATCATAGACGGAAGTCGCTCCCGGAAAGTCGCCGATTTTCGACGGATCGCCGGTAATTGCCAGCACGTCTGACAGCCCCAGTGTATCGAGCCCCATTAGATGGGACTGCAGGCCGATCAGGTTGCGGTCTCTGCATGTAATATGGATCAGCGACCTCATATCGAGGCGCTGTTTTAAGAGCGCGCCGCAGGCGACATTGCTGATCCTCGGTGTGGCAAGCGAGTTGTCCGCCAATGTCAGTGCATCGATTCCGGCTGATTGAAGCTCTTTAGCGGCGTGCAAAAATTTCTCAAAGTTTAATTGTTTTGGAGGATCGAGTTCGACGATAATGGACCGTTTTTGCTTGGCCAGATCGTCGAGAACGGGCTCTGTCCTTTCGTTTTGAACAGCAAGCGCCGCTTTCTTTCTGATTTTCACGTGCTTTTCGGTGACTGGAGGAAGCCCTTTGACTGCCTCAGCCATCGCCCTGATGTGGTTCGGCGTGGTTCCGCAGCAGCCGCCGATGATCCGTGCGCCTTGATTGCGGAATTCCTCCGCGCTTTCCCTGAAATATTCATCATCTGTCTCATAAACAAGCCTGCCTTCGACAAGGGACGGGAGGCTGCTGTTCGGATAGACGGAAAGATAGGCGTCTTCTAAAAGCGGGACTTCTTCAAGCGCTCTGATCATATGATAAGGGCCGAGGCGGCAGTTGATGCCAACGACGTCTGCGCCGAGGGATGCCAGCTGCTTCAGACCGTCCGCAAGCGGGGTTCCGTCCTGAAGAACGCCCTCTTCGTGCATTGAGACATTCAAAATGATCGGCAGCTCTGTTTCCTTTCTGGCAATCTTTAAAACTTCGCGCGCTTCTTCTAAATCATAATAGGTTTCGAGCAGAAGTCCGTCCGGCTGCTCATTTAACAGAAGATAGAGCTGTTCGCGGAAGCTTCTTTTAATGTCCTCGAGAGAATACGAGTTTTTGTTGAACGTCCGGATTCCGCCGAGCGTACCGAGAACATAAGCAGAACCGGCGGCGGAGCGGGCGAGACGGACCGCTTTTTCGTTGATTTGTTTTGTTTCGTCTTCGAGCCCGTATCTGGACAGCTTGATGAAGTTTGCGCCGTACGTGTTCGTTTGAATAATATCGGCGCCGGCCTGTACATACGCTTCGTGGACGCGTCTCACTTCTTCGGGCTTGGAGATGTTCAGTTCCTCAAAACACCTGTCGATCCCGTAGGAATACAGAAGTGTGCCCATTGCGCCGTCCGCGATTAACGTTTTGCTTTTTATATCCTCCAAAAAACCCATCGTTTTCCCCCTTAAGCATTTTTGATAAACAAAAAAGTCTTCTGTGAAGCAGAAGACTTTTCATCGACAGTTGTCCGTCTTCTTATCTTCCAAGCAGACTGCTTGCTGGATTTAGCACCTTGGTCATGAATATTCATTCACCGGTTGCTGAGGCTTCATCGGGCCAGTCCCTCTGCCTCTCTTGATAAGAACAGCTATTTAGTTTCTATTGATTACTTTTACTCAATTTACCGAAAATCGGGAGAATAATCAACAGTAAATTAAGAATTTATCGAAAATTTATAAATTGGACATCAATCGGCAGGTCGGCTTCCCTCACCATCGCGATGATTTGCTGAAGGTCGTCTTTATTTTTTCCGGTTACGCGGACTTGATCATCCTGCACTTGCGATTTAACTTTCAGACCCGATTTTTTTATCAGGTTATTGATTTTTTTCGCGTTTTCTTTGTCGATGCCCTGAACTAGTTTTCCGCGCTGTCTGACCGTGCCGCCTGAAGCGTTCTCAAGCTTTGAGTATTCGATGTTTTTCGTCGGGACGTTCCGCTTGATCAGTTTGCCGACAAGCACGTCTTTCAGCTGGTTCATTTTAAATTCGTCGTCCGATACGAGAACGAGCTCGTCTCCTTCGAGTGTGATGCTGCTTTTTGACCCTTTGAAATCATAGCGTGTGCCGATTTCCTTGAGAGCGGTCTGAATTGCGTTTTGAACTTCAGGTAGTTCAACCTTTGAGACGATATCAAATGAGCTTTCTTTCGCCATGTGAAAACCTCCATCCATTTTACTTATGAGTCAATTATAGTAGAATAAGGTGAAACTTCCAATATCGAGCGGTTTGCCTGGCCGCGATCCGGCAATAATTTTAACATTGGAGGAATAATAAGAAAAAGAAAAACAGGCCGATAAGAAAGGAAGAAACAGTATGAAACCAGGACAGCAGCTAACATTGAAAATAGATCATAAAGCCGATTACGGTTACTTTTTGACGGACGGCGAAACGGCGGTCCTTCTGCATCAGAGCGAGATCACGGAGGATATTGAAGACAGAGAAGAGGTCGATGTCTTTTTATATGCCGATCATGAAGATCGCTTGGCGGCTACGATGAGAAAGCCGATGATCAGCGCTGAACAGTACGGCTGGGTGGAAGTCGTTGATGCCGTCAGCGGCATGGGGGTTTTCGTCGATGTCGGGCTCTCGAAGGACGCCCTCGTTGCGACAGAGCATCTCCCGCCGTATGAATCAGTATGGCCGCAAAAAGGGGACAGGCTGTACTGTATGCTGAAAATCACGGGGCACGGAAGGATGTTTGCCAAACCGGCGCCGGAGGATAAGATCAGCGAGCTGTTTAGTGAAGCTTCACCCGGTCTGATGAATAAAGAGCTCACCGGAACGATCTACCGCTTGATCGCATCAGGCTCTTTTATGATTTCCGAAACCGGCATCAGAGGCTTTATCCATTCTTCTGAGCGAAAGGAAGAGCCGAGGCTTGGGGAAAAGCTGACCGCAAGGGTGATCAAAGTAAAAGAAGACGGTTCTGTTAATCTGTCGCTTCTGCCAAGAAAGCAGGATGCCTTGTCGGTTGATGCAGAACAAATCTTGACTTATATGAGAACGAGAAACGGCGCGATGCCGTTCTGGGATAAAAGCGACCCTGAGGATATCAAAGAGCGCTTCAACATGAGCAAAGCAGCATTTAAAAGGGCGCTCGGCCATCTGATGAAACAGGATAAAATCTATCAGGAAGAGGGCTGGACATACGAGAAAAAATAAATATGAGGCGGCGTCCGATGAGGACGCCGCCGGTTTTTTACAAGTGATCAGGCTTCTTTGATTCCTGGTGTTTACCGGCTTGTCTGTTCTTTTCAGCGAGCCGGTTTTTCTGCTGGTTGACGGCGTTGTTGTCAACTGGCTTTTTATCATCATCTTTCATGAGGAAGCACCTCCTGTCAAAATGTCGCTTTTAGCTTGCACACTGCCGGCGAAACTATGTACTCTCCCAACCGCGATGTTTTTTGCCGGGAAGTTTATGCCTCCTTGTACCGCCAGCATACACATATCATAAGACCCAAAAAAAGGAGACTTGGTATGAAACATTGCTGCTCAGTTTACATTCAAAGTGTTTCGGCAGGAGGAGTCGTCAATTTTGGCGGTGCTTTCAAAATTTGTCCGATCACAATGGAAAAAGTGGTCGAGGGGTCTGGAGGTCCTGATGTCGCGACAGCGGCTGCCGGTTTTCTTGATGGAGCGCTTACACCGGCCGCCGCTGAAGGAACAGTCACCGAAGACAGCTGACGAAGAAGGCCTGCTTTTATCAAGCAGGCCTCTGTTTTACCTTATCTTTTGTCTTTCCCCGGAAAAAAGACCGCCAATGTTCCGGGGCCGGAATGGGCGCCGACCGCTGAACCGACCATGTTGACGACGATTTCCCCCGGCTGAAATTCGGCTTCGATCATCCGTTTGACCTCTTCGGCCGTCTCTTCGTCATCTCCGTGGCTGATGCCGACCGTCTGTCCGCTCAAATCGACGCTTCTTTCTTTCATCAATTCGATCATCCGTTTGAGCAGCTTCTTTTTGCCCCGGATTTTTTCCAAGGGGACAAGCTTGCCGTCTTCAACATGCAGGAGCGGTTTAATATTCAGCAAACCGCCGACAAAAGCCGATGCTTTGCTGATTCTTCCGCCTCTTGCCAAATAAGTCAGGTCATCTACGGTAAAAATATGTTCAAGATGTTCGCAAAAGTCCTTTACAGACGATTCAATTTCTTGTATTGTATTGCCGTTAGTTGCGAGTTTAAGGGCGTGCTTAACCGCGAGCCCATAGCCTAATGAAGCGCATTTTGAGTCGATGATCCGCAGATCGAAATCAGGGAACTCTTCCTTGACTTCGTTTGCTGCCATCACAGCCGTCTGGTATGTTCCGGAAAGCTCTGAAGAAAAGGCGATATAGAGAGCGGGTTTGTTTTCGCCGGCCAGCTCGCTGAATGCATTCTTGAACCGCATCATGGACGGCTGGGACGTTTTCGGCGCTTTGCCTTCGCGCATCGCTTCATAAACGTCCAGAGGCTGAATCGTCAGAAGGTCATCGTACTCTTTTTCATCAAGCAGCACCTTTAACGGAATAAATGAGATGTGATGTTCATCATAAAAAGATTTCGGCAAATCTGCCGCACTGTCTGCTAAAAGGTGAACGTTCATTTGAACCCCTTCTTTCTAAAAAATGGTTGAAAAGGACGCCAAACTGTCCTTCGGTATACTTCGTTTTTTAGGTCAACTATATCATATATTTTCACATTGACGTTTTCAAAATATTGTTTTAAGGGTAAACCAAATATATACGAAAGTAGCGGAGGAACTAAATATGGTCATAGCTGAAGCAAAAAAATTGTTCATTGTCATCATCGGCGCCTTGTTAAATGCCATCGGATTGAATCTGTTTCTGATTCCCGCCGATGTTTACGCCAGCGGCTTTACGGGGGTGGCGCAGCTTTTATCGAGTGCGCTTGACCAGTACAGCCCGATTTACTTTTCAACGGGGACGCTATTGTTTATTTTAAACATTCCCGTCGGGATTCTGGGCTGGCTGAAGGTCGGGCGCTCATTTACGGTTTACAGCATTTTGAGCGTAGCCTTGACGACGGTCTTTTTAGGAATGCTCCCTGAGGCGAGCCTGTCAAACGATATTTTGCTGAACGCCGTGTTCGGCGGGGTGATCGCCGCGGTCGGAATCGGCCTGACCCTTAAATACGGGGCTTCAACGGGCGGTTTGGATATTATCGCGATGATCCTGGCGAAGTGGAAAGACAAACCGGTCGGCACCTATTTCTTTATTTTAAACGGTGCGATCATTTTAACAGCAGGATTATTGAACGGGTGGGAGAAAGCATTATATACGCTCGTTACACTATATGTGACAACCAGGGTGATCGATGCCATCCACACCCGTCACGCCAAGCTCACCGTTATGATTGTCACAAAGAAAGCGGAGGAGATCAAAGAAGCGATTTACGGAAAGATGGTCCGCGGCATTACAACCGTTCCGGCGAAAGGCGCCTTTACGAATGAACAGAAAGAAATGATGATCATTGTGATTACAAGATACGAATTATACGACTTGGAAAAAATCATTAATGAAGTGGATCCAAATGCTTTCACAAACGTCGTGCAGACAACGCAGGTTTTAGGGTTTTTCCGCAAAGATTAATGAAAGGGTGAATGAATGCGGCTGATTTCCATGATTGTAATGTTGCTGTTTGTCGGTGGATGCGGGCAAAACGGGGATCAAGTCCCCGATAAGGAGGTATCAGGGGAAGTGAATAACGGGAGTGTAACATTAACGGTTGAACCCGTTCAGAAGCAGGGAGAAATCGAATTTCGGATGTCGGTTGTCAACCATACGGATGATGTGGCAGAGTTTGAATTCAGCAGCGGACAGAAATTTGAACTGATCGTCAGCGACAAAGAAGGGAATGAAAGGTACCGCTATTCGAAAGGAAAAATGTTTACGCAGGCGTTCCAGACGATGACGCTCAAACCGAAAGAGTCTTACGATTTTACTGATGTATGGAAAGAGGTGCCTGAACCCGGCACATATGAAGTAAACGTGACATTTTTGGGAAGATCGGAACAGTTTGCAACTTTGAGGGCCGGCAAATCGTTTGAAGTGAAATAGCCGTCAAAAAAGGCATCCCGGGAAGGATGCCTTTTTGTATGCTGTCAGGCAGAAGGGAAGGCGGCTGCCTGAACACCGCCCTGTGACCGTTAATATTGATCCCCGTTGAAAATAGAATTTTTAACGATAACGTAGTCTACGTTGCGGATCGCATCGAGCTTGTTTCCTCCCGCGTAAGAAATGGATGACTGCAGATCCTGTTCCATTTCTGTCAGCGTATCCATGATCGCGCCTTTATGCTCCACGTACATTTTTTTGCCTTCGACATTTTTCTTTTCACCTTTTTGGTACTCAGAAGCCGAACCGAAATATTCTTTGTAAAGCTTGCCGTCTTTTTCGATCGTTGCCCCCGGCGATTCTTCGTGTCCGGCAAACAGCGAACCGATCATGACCATTGTCGCCCCGAATCTGACCGATTTGGCGATGTCCCCGTGAGTGCGGATGCCGCCGTCTGCAATGATCGGCTTGCTCGCCGCTTTTGCACACCAGCGCAGCGCAGCCAGCTGCCAGCCGCCCGTTCCAAAACCGGTTTTAATTTTTGTAATGCAGACTTTTCCGGGACCGATGCCGACTTTTGTAGCGTCGGCGCCGGCGTTTTCAAGTTCTCTCACAGCTTCGGGTGTTCCGACATTTCCTGCGATCACGAAGCTGTCCGGAAGATGTTTTTTAATGTGCTGAATCATATTGATGACGGCGTTCGAGTGACCGTGAGCGATATCGATCGTGATGTAATCAGGCGTGAGATTCTCTTTCACCAGCTCTTCGATAAACGCGTATTCGTCATCTTTGACTCCGACGCTGATTGAAGAAAACAAACCGCGCGCCTTCATGTCTTTTACAAAATCGATCCGTGTTTCCGGCTCAAAGCGGTGCATCACATAAAAGTAACCGTTTTCCGCTAATGAAACAGCCAGCTTTTCATCTATAATGGTCTGCATATTGGCGGGCACCACAGGCAGTTTAAATGTTCTTCCGCCGAACTGCACGGACGGATCACATTCAGAGCGGCTCTTGACGATGCACTTTGCAGGAATTAGTTGAATATCCTCGTAATCAAACACGTTTTCCAATATAAAAACCCCCAAAAACGAATATTTATTTGTTTGTTATATAAAATGTTCGCCTTTTATAATGTACTTCCTTTTGCTTCCGATGTCAAATTTTTATGTTTTGAAATTTGAACATAAAAAAGGAGCCGTGCCGATGGCACAGACTCCTCTCCGGCTGTCAAAAAGCCGGCGTGTTGTTATGATCGTTGATCTAGCTGCTCCTGAAGATCGTGAAGCTGGCGCCGTTCGGCATCAGTTGAATTGGCGTATGCCGAGGAAAGGGCGTTTTTGGCTCTTGCAACGGCTTTCGCCTTTTCGCCTGAATCCGTCGAAGCTTCAGCTTCATGAACGGCTGCTTTGGCCATTTGAAACAGTTCGTTTCTCATGTTACAGCCCTCCGCATTCCGTCGGGCCGCTCTTTTGTTCAGCCTCTTCTAATGTGGAGCGGTAAGGGAACCTGGCGGCATGCTGTTTAAGCGAATCCTTGCCTTGCTGAATAAACCGTTTTGATTTGCTGCGTTTACCCATCTTGAAATTCCCCCTTAACACGAGTGACGGTCCGGTGCGGCCGTCTTCTCATAGTATTGCCGTTTTGAAAAGCCGTTTATGAATGGCAAATTATAATATTATAAAGCGAAGTAGTCCTTCAAAAAGACTGCGATTCCGTCTTCTTCGTTTGATTTTGTAACCTTGTTTGCAATGCTTTTTACCCCTTCGATGCCGTTGCCCATCGCCACGCCGCAGCCCGCGAACTCAAGCATTTCAAGGTCGTTGTCTTCATCGCCGAAGGCAATGACCCGCTCAGGCGGTATCCCGTAATAGTCCGTGATTTTCTCTAAGCCGACCGCTTTATTGATGCCGCTTTTAATCAGTTCGATCACATGCCACGGAGCCGCCCATCTTCGATGATCGACCATCTCCGCGTGAACGTCTGACAGGTAGGAGCGGATCGCCGGAACATCCTCTTCTTTTGCGTGGATCAGTACGCTTGTCACATCCTGGCCGAGGTTTGTCCTTAAATCTCCGACTGTAATATTCGGGCTGCCCATAGTAAAGACATCAATCAGTTTTTCGTCATGATAATGAAAATAAACATCATCGACAATTTCAGCAAGGATATTATGTACGTTGTATGTCTCGCTGACTTCAATGATCTGTTTGACCACCTCGAGATCAAGAGATGTATGGAAGCGTCCCCAGCTTTGATCTTTAGGATGATGGACAAACGCCCCGTTGAAATTGACGATCGGCGTATCGAGCTGGAGCTGATCATAATACACGGAGCTTGCTCGGAACGGTCTTCCCGTAGAAATGCACACGTAATGTCCATCTTCCCGCAGCTTGCGGATGACGTCGCTGGAGCTTTCCGAGATGGTCTTGTCGTCTTTTAATAATGTACCGTCTAAGTCCAATGCAATTAAATATGGTTTTGTCTCCATAAATGCTCCTTTGTTGTGAATTTGAAAGTTCTGACTTACCTATAGTGTATCTTTTTACCTTCTTTATTGTCTACATGTTAAACTTATGATGATGGACATCCTAAAAGGAGGAAGAAACAGTCGTGATCATAATCGAGAAGCAACATATTTCAAACATTCCTCTTTTGCATATTGTAAAAGAGGAGAAAAAAGAGAAAGCTCTTCCTCTTGTTTTCTTCATACATGGTTTTACAAGCGCAAAAGAGCATAACCTTCACTTCGCATATCTGCTTGCCGAAAAAGGAATGCGCGTGATCCTGCCTGAGGCTCTTTATCACGGGGAGAGGGAAGAGCAGCTCACTCAGGAAGAGATCGCCCCGAGGTTTTGGGAGATCGTCACGAATGAAATCAAAGAGCTCGAAGTGCTGAAAAACCACTTTGAACAGGAAAACCTGATTGAAAAGGGCCGTATCGGCGCCGCCGGAACTTCGATGGGCGGTATTGTCACGCTCGGCGCTTTGACCCAATACGAATGGATTACAACTGCCGTCAGTTTAATGGGCAGTCCCGCCTATGTAGAATTTTTTGATCAACAGCTCGCTTTTATGCGTGAAAAGAAAATTGAACTTCCTTTCACAGAAGGACAAATCGAACAGCAGCGCGATAAACTGAAGCGTTTTGACTTGAGTCTGCAGCCGGACAAATTGAAGATGAGGCCGCTTTTATTTTGGCACGGCAAACAGGATGGCACCGTTCCGTTTGCTTTGGCGCGCCGCTTCTATGAATCGACGATTCCGCTGTATGAAACTCGGCCTGATTTGCTGCATTTTATCGAAGATGAGCGGGCCGGGCATAAAGTATCAAGGGAAGGCCTTTTGAAAACAGTCGAATGGTTTGATGCGCACCTTTAAGTGCTATCGGTTTAGAAAATGAAAGAAGTGCGTTATACTGATGAAAAAAGGAGTGAGGAAGAGTGGATGAAGCATTAAAAGAGAACATCATGGGTGCCCTTGAACAGGTCGTTGACCCTGAACTGGGCGTCGATATCGTCAATCTCGGCCTTGTATATGACGTGGATATGGATGAAAACGGCAAAACTGACGTGACTATGACTTTGACTTCAATGGGCTGTCCGCTGGCGCCGATCATTGTGGATGAAGTCAAAAAAGCGCTCGCAGATATTCCCGAAGTCAAGGAAGTTGACGTTCATATCGTCTGGAATCCGCCTTGGACACGGGACAAAATGTCGCGATATGCGAAAATCGCACTTGGCATCCAATAAACGTTTCCAGAGCCTGCTCAACCGTTGACAGGCTCTTTCTGTTTTGAAAAGGGAGCCGCCGTAATAGATAACACGGGCGTATCCAGGCAGATCGCTACTCCCGTTATAAAAAGAACGCTTGTACAAGCGTTCTTTTTTTATTGCAAAAACGCCAGCCGGCACATTCTCCGGTTTGAAAAGCGGAGAATCCGGGAAGATGGGAACGGAGCACGACCAAGCCGCTGAAAAAGGACCGCCGGCGGGAGGAAAGAACCAATATGAAAGATGAACAAAAAATATTAAATATACAATTGAATTAATTTTTATTCATGTTATAATGTTAAATAATTTCACAAAGACCAAGAAGGTGAACTTGTTTTGAAAATAGGTATTATAGGTGCTACTGGCTATGGAGGGGCAGAGATTATGAGGATTATGAAGTTGCACCCTTATGCAGATGAATGCATATTGTATTCATCGAGTGATGAGGGAGCCCGCTATGATGCCGCATACCCGCACCTTATGAAACTGACAGATCAACACCTGCAACCGATCGAAGTAAAGAAAATTGCGAACGAAATCGATTTTTTATTTATGGCTGCGCCTCCGGGGGTATCCAGCCGGCTGACGCCACAGTTTGATGCATATGACATACCGATCATTGACCTGTCCGGCGATCTCAGGCTGCAGAACCCGAGCGTCTATGAAAAGTGGTATAAAAGGGAAGCCGCGCCTGAACACGTGCTTCAAAAAGCGGTATACGGACTGTCTGAGCTGAATCGGGAAGACATTAAAACGGCGCAGTACATAGCCAATCCAGGTTGTTTCCCGACAGCGGTTCTTCTCGGCTTGGCGCCGCTCGTCAAAAGCGGCAGCATCAACGAATCTTTTGTCATCATCGATGCGAAAACAGGGGTATCGGGAGCAGGCAGAAAGGCGTCGATGGGCACTCACTTTTCAGAGATCAATGACAATTTCAAAATATATAAGGTAAACGAACACCAGCATACGCCTGAAATCGAGCAGATTGTTAAACAATGGGACTCCGCATTTAAACCGATCACATTCAGCACGCATTTAGTTCCGATGACAAGGGGCATTATGGCGACCATCTACACAGAACTGAAAGACAGCATGGATGCCGAACAGCTCCAACTTATTTTTTCGAAATTTTATAAAGATTCATACTTTGTCAGAGTGAGAGAACCCGGTTCGTTCCCTGCAACTAAAGAGGTGTACGGCAGCAATTTTTGCGATATCGGCGTTACCGTTGATGAACGGACGAACAGAGTGACAATTGTGTCAGTGATCGATAACTTGATGAAGGGAGCCGCGGGTCAGGCTGTTCAAAACTTCAACATTATGAATGGCTGGAGCGAAACCGCCGGGCTTGAATTTACGCCAATTTATCCATAAGACGGGAGAGAACAAACTTATGTTTCAGGTGAGTCAAGACAGCATAAAAAAAACAGACGGAAATGTCGCTTCGCCTAAAGGCTATTTGGCAAAAGGGGTTCACTGCGGCCTCCGCTATTCAAAAAAGGATCTTGGAATTATCATCAGCTCAAGACCGGCGGTGAGCGCCGCCGTTTATACGCAAAGCCACTTTCAGGCTGCGCCGATCAAGGTGACGCAGGAAAGTCTCAAAAAAAGCGCGCATCTGCAAGCCGTCATCGTCAACAGCGCAAATGCCAACGCATGTACGGGAGAGCAGGGCTTAAAAGATGCATATGAGATGCGCCGCCAAAGCGCTGATATGCTTGGGATCGAGCCGGAACTGGTGGCCGTGTCCTCAACCGGCGTCATCGGCGAATACCTCAATATGGAGAGCATTACAAAAGGCATCAGCCTTCTCGCCGAGACTGAGCCTGCCGAAGGCGATTTCGAAGAAGCGATCTTAACGACAGACACGGTGATCAAACAAACGTGCTATGAACTGATGATCGGCGGTCAAAGAGTGACGATTGGCGGAGCAGCCAAAGGGTCGGGGATGATCCACCCGAATATGGCGACGATGCTCGGCTTTGTCACAACAGATGCATGCATCGAAGAAAGCGCGCTGCAAAGGGCATTAAGGGAAATTACGGACGTTTCATTCAACCAGATCACAGTCGACGGCGACACATCGACTAACGATATGGTGCTCGTCATGGCGAACGGATGCGCCGGAAATGAGCGCCTCCATGAAGAACACGAAGATTGGCCGGTTTTCAAAAAAGGCCTGCAGCTTGCCTGCACAGACCTCGCCAAACAAATCGCGAGAGACGGGGAAGGGGCGACAAAGCTGATCGAGGTTGAAGTGAACGGTGCGAAAAGCAATCTTGAAGCGCAAATCATCGCCAAAAAAATCGTCGGCTCAAACCTTGTAAAAACCGCGGTTTACGGAACGGATGCGAACTGGGGCAGAATCATTGTCGCGATCGGAGACAGCATGGCTGCTGTGACACCGGAGAAGGTAGAAATCTACCTGGGCAGCCAATGCCTTTTTAAAAATAACGAACCGCAGCCGTTTTCAGAAGAGCTGGCCAAAACATATTTAGAAAACAGCGAAGTGAAAATCGAGGTTCGCTTGCAGGAAGGTGACGGAAAGGGTACGGCTTGGGGCTGCGATTTAACTTATGAATACGTCAAAATCAATGCGAGCTATCGGACGTAAAAAGGGGATCACAATGGATAAAACAATCGTTTTTAAATGCGGCGGAAGCGTCATCCGCGAACTATCGGACGAATTTTTTCAAAATCTGAAAGAGCTGACCGAAAGCGGCTGGAAAATCGCACTCGTCCACGGGGGCGGGCCTGATATTACAAAGATGCTGAAGAAACTCAATATTCGAAGCGAATTCGTCAACGGACAGCGCAAGACGACAAAAGCGGTTCTTGAAGTCGCTGAAATGGTCTTATCCGGTTCGATCAACAAATTTTTCGTTGCCGAGCTGACAAAGCACGGCCTTCCGGCTGTCGGAGTATCAGGAAAAGACGGGGGACTGCTCCTTGCCGACTATTTAAATGAAAAAGAATACGGTCAGGTCGGGCGCATTAAAAAAGTAAACGGCCGAATGGCCGAAGCGCTCATGGAAAAAGGCTTTATTCCGGTTATCGCCCCCCTCTCGATGACGGATGGCTGTGAGACTTTGAATGTGAACGCCGATTTGGCGGCGTCGGCTGTTGCGGCAGCCTTGCACGCTGACAAATTAATGTTTGTGACAGACGTTAAAGGGATTATGAAAAACGAAGAAATGCTGAAAGAGCTGACGCCGGCAGACATCGAAAGCCTGATTGTTGAAGGCGTGATCTCGGGAGGCATGATACCAAAAGTGCATTCTGCAAAAGAAGCCCTCACAGATGAAGTGGATGAAGTGATGATCGTGAGCGGAAAAGGATCTTTCCTCACGAAAGACGATTTCATCGGCACGAAAATCATTAAACAAAAGGAGGCCGTATCGTGAGTCATTTATTTCAGACGTACAGCCGCTGGAATATCAATATTAAAAAAGCGAAAGGCACGATCGTTCAGGATGAGAAGGGGAACGCTTATCTTGATTTCGTCCAGGGAATCGCGGTCTGCAATCTCGGGCATTGCCCCGATTCAGTGACAGCTGCTGTCAAAAAACAGCTTGATGATGTCTGGCATGTTTCCAATCTGTTTCAAAATGAGCTTCAAGAAAAGGTTGCACAGCTTCTTGCCAAAAACAGTGCAGGCGATCTCGTCTTCTTTTGCAACAGCGGGGCAGAAGCGAATGAAGGGGCGGTGAAGCTCGCACGAAAACATACGCAAAAAACAAAAATCATAACGTTTCAGCAATCGTTCCACGGACGCACGTATGCGGGAATGGCCGCAACCGGACAGGAAAAGATCAAGCTCGGATTCGGACCGATGCTTGAAGGATTCCACTACTTACCTTACAACGAGCCGAAAGCATTTGCCGAATTGCAGGATGAAAAAGATATCGCGGCAGTGATGCTCGAGCCGATTCAAGGCGAAGGCGGCGTCATCCCTGCGAGCAGGGAATTTCTGCAGAGCGTTCAAGATTTTTGCCGCGATAAGCAGGCTCTCCTTATCGTCGACGAAGTTCAAACAGGAATTGGACGCACCGGTAAAGCTTTCGGATATGAACACGAAGGGCTGTCACCTGATATCATCACCGTCGCGAAAGGACTGGGCAGCGGTTTTCCGGTCGGAGCCGTGATCGGGAAAAAAGAGCTTTCAGAAGCGTTCTCTCCGGGTTCCCACGGCTCGACATTCGGAGGGAACATGCTGGCGATGGCTGCGGCAAACGCCACGTTGGAGACCATTTTTGAAAGCAGCTTTCTTGAAGAAGTGAGCGCCAAAGGAGCATTTTTGCATCAACAGCTGAAAGAAAAGCTTCAATTTCCGCTTGTAAAAGATATCCGCGGGAAAGGGCTGATCGCCGGAATCGAGTGCAAGGAACCTGTACAGCCGCTGATCGAAGCGCTTCAAAAGGAAGGTTTGCTCGTTCTTCCCGCGGGTCCGAACGTCATCAGACTTCTGCCGCCATTGACGGTTGCGAAAAGTGAAATCAAAGCGGCCGTGGAAAAACTGAAAGCTGTCATGGCAGATCATTCAGCTGTAAAACAGTAATTTTTTTTCGATATGTAAGTATAAAAATTCATGAATATCATTATTTATTCATCAAAGGTGGGCATAAGATGGAAGGATATTTAGTTCTTGAAGATGGTACATCCTTCAGCGGTGAACTGGACGGTCTTGACGGCTGCACCGGTGAAGTCGTCTTTTTTACGGGCATGACCGGCTATCAGGAGGTTTTGACAGACCCTTCTTATAAAGGCCAGATTATTGTCTTTACGTACCCGCTGATTGGCAACTACGGAATAAACGAAAGCGATGATGAAAGCAAACGGCCTCAGGTGAAAGGGGTTGTCGTCTATGAAGCGTGCGACAGGTTTTCCCATCATCAGGCGACAGAAAGCCTTCGGGAATACTTGGCGAAGTGGGATGTTCCGCTTTTATCGCACGTGGACACAAGAGCGGTTGTTCAGCATATCAGGGCAAAGGGGACGCTGAATGCCAGACTGACGAAACAAAAGGACGGCATTCCGGCTCCGCGCCAGCTGGAAAACTATGCGGCACAGGTTGCCGGACAAAACGAAAACGGCGCCTTTAGGGAAGGCAATACGCATATTGCGGTGATCGATTTCGGCTATAAAAAGTCGATCGCTTCATCGCTTGCAAACCGGGGCTGCAAAGTAACGGTTGTTCCCTATCAAGAGATGGACGGCATTTCAAAGCTGAATCCGGACGGGATCGTCCTTTCAAACGGACCGGGCGATCCGAAAGCGATCCTTCCATATATGGATGCACTCCGGGATATCATCTCTTCCTATCCGACTCTCGGCATCTGTCTCGGGCACCAGCTGATCGCGCTCGCATTCGGAAGCGACACGTATAAGCTTCCGTTCGGCCACAGGGGAGCCAATCATCCGGTCATGGACAAAGAGACCGGACGCGTGTTCATGACAAGCCAAAACCACAGCTATGTCGTCGATCGGGACACCATCAGCGAAAATGAATTTTCCGTCAGATTTTATCATGTCAACGACGGTTCAGTAGAAGGGCTCATGCATAAAACACTGCCTGTCATATCCGTTCAGTTTCATCCGGAAGCCCATCCGGGACCGGCTGAAAGCGAGTGGATATTCGGCGAATATTTGCAGAAATTGAACGAAGCAAGGAGAGAGATCGCCCATGCCTAAAGATCAAACCATCAAAAGCATTCTCGTTATCGGGTCGGGGCCGATTATCATCGGGCAGGCCGCTGAATTCGACTATTCCGGAACCCAGGGCTGCATGGCGCTGAAAAGCGAAGGCTACCGGGTGATTCTCGTCAACAGCAACCCGGCGACCATCATGACCGATGAATCTTTTGCAGATGAAATCTATTTTGAGCCCTTGACAGTGGAAAGCCTCACACAAATCATCAAGCGCGAAAAACCGGACGGACTGCTCGCCAATCTGGGTGGACAGACAGCGCTGAATTTGGCGGTTGAGCTCGAAAAGGCCGGTATTCTTAAAACATACGGGGTAAAGCTGCTTGGAACATCTGTTGATACGATCGAAAAGGGCGAAGACAGGGAAAAGTTCCGCGCCTTGATGAAGGAGCTGAACGAGCCTGTGCCGGATTCAGAAATTGTTGACAATCAAGATGATGCGCTTCGTTTTGCGCTCTCAATCGGTTTTCCGATTATCGTGCGGCCGGCCTATACATTGGGCGGAAAAGGAGGCGGCATCGCGGCGACGAAAGAGGAGTTCCTGCCTTTAATCGAAAGCGCCCTCCTCGCAAGCCCGATTCACCAATGTCTTGTCGAAAAAAGCATTGCCGGTTTTAAAGAAATCGAATACGAAGTCATGCGTGACAGAAACAATACATGCATTACCGTCTGCAATATGGAAAACATCGATCCGGTCGGCGTCCATACGGGGGATTCGATCGTTGTCGCCCCGTCGCAGACATTAACGGATGCGGATTATCAAATGCTTCGTTCTGCCAGCTTAAAGATCATTTCCGCGCTCGATGTCGTCGGCGGCTGCAACATTCAATTCGCCCTGGACCCGGAAAGCAAAAATTATTATGTCATCGAGGTGAATCCGAGAGTAAGCCGTTCATCGGCGCTCGCCTCAAAAGCGACCGGCTATCCGATCGCAAAAATGGCGGCTAAACTGGCTGTCGGCTACACGCTTGCCGAGCTGAAAAATCCCCTCACAGATTCGACATACGCCAGCTTCGAGCCTGCTCTTGACTATGTCGTCGTCAAATTTCCGCGCTGGCCGTTCGACAAATTCAAACAAGCCGACCGTAAGCTCGGCACGAAAATGAAAGCGACGGGAGAAGTCATGGCGATTGACCGCAATCTTGAAGCGGCCCTGCAAAAAGCGGTCGCATCCCTTGAGCTGAAAACGTCAGGAACCCATTTGCCCGAACTTGGCGGCGCATCTTCAGAAGTGTTGTGGAAGCTGCTTGAGACTCCTGATGACCGCCGTTTCTTTGCGGTCATGGAGCTGCTGAGCAGGGGGGCTTCCATCAGCGAGATACACGAGAAAACGAAAATCGATAACTATTTCCTTCATGTGTTTTCTAATATCATTCAACTGGAAAACATGTTGATGGAACAGGGAGACGCGCTGTCCGTCAGCCTTTTGAAAAAGGTAAAAGAAAAGGGATTTACCGACTTTACGATCGCTTCCCTCACCGGAAAGACGGAAGAAGAAGTGCGCGCGTTCCGCAAGAAAATGGGCATTGCCGCATCCTTTAAAATCGTCGATACATGCGCAGCTGAATTTGATGCGAAGACAAACTATTTTTACTCGACGTATTTTGGGAAAAGCGACGGAGACATCTCTCAAAAAACGAAAAAGCGCGCCCTGATCATCGGTTCCGGCCCGATACGGATCGGCCAGGGAGTCGAGTTTGACTACAGCGCCGTGCACGGCGTCATGACGCTGAAAAACCTCGGGTTTGAAACGATCATGCTGAACAACAACCCGGAAACCGTCAGCACGGATTATGAAATGGCAGACCGCCTGTACTTTGAACCGATTACACCCGAGCATATTCTCAATGTCGCTGAAGCGGAAGATATCGATTTTGCGATTGTTCAATTCGGCGGCCAATCCGCCATCAATGTGGCTGAAGCGATTGAAAAAGCGGGCATCACCCTGCTTGGGACATCATCGGAAACCCTTGACATACTTGAAGACCGTGATCAATTTTATCAGCTTCTTGACGAGCTCGGCATTTCTCATGCTAAAGGAGAAACGGCTTCATCAAAAGCGGAAGCGGTGCAGAAAGCAAACGAAATCGGCTATCCTGTGCTGATCAGGCCGTCATATGTGATCGGCGGCATGGGCATGATGATCGTTCACTCCGAAGCAGAGCTCAGAGAGCTGCTGGGCGGAGCGTCGCAAATGCCTTACCCGATTCTGATCGATCAATACGTATCGGGAAAAGAGTTTGAAATCGACCTTGTCAGCGATGGCGACGATCTCTACATCCCGACTTATATCGAGCATATTGAAAAAGCGGGCGTGCATTCAGGTGACAGCTACGCGATTTTGCCGGGGCCTTCGGTCACTCCGGAGATGAAAAGCGCCGCGCGGGATGCTGCCGCAAAAATCGTCCGCAAGCTCGGATTTAAAGGTATTATGAACATTCAATTTATAGCGGACGCGGATGAACTGCTCATCCTTGAAGTCAATCCGAGGGCGAGCCGGACGGTTCCGGTTGTCAGCAAGGTGATGGGGGTTCCGATGATCCCGCTTGCGGCGCAGCTGTTGGCCGGTTCGTCACTCAAAGAGTTGAAGCCCGCCGCCAAAAACTCACGCGGCGTTGCCGTGAAGTTTCCGGTCTTTTCATCGCACGCTATCCAGGATGTCGATTTGAAGCTTGGACCGGAAATGAAATCGACCGGAGAAGGCATGTATGTCGGCTTCAATCCGGAAAGCGCCCTGAAGAAAATCTTTGCGGGAATCTGGCAAACGAAAGGCTGCATTTACATGGAAGGGGCCGGCGAGCTTCGTTCTGTCGCAGAACAGGCGGGTTTCACCGTACAGTCGGACGATTTTCCAGGCTGGATCAAACGGAAAGACAAAGCGCTGCACATCCATTTAGCCGAATCAAAAGAGGCGAGCAAGCAGCGAATGGAAGCCGTCACCCACGGTGTGGCGGTGATGACAGAGGAAGAGACGGTGCGGGCATTTTTGACGAGCGGGCATGGAACGACTAAAGCCGTGTCGCTTAAAGATTTATATAAAAAGGAAGTGGAGACATGTCTACTGTAAACATCGGGGCGACCCGGGAAATCAATCTGACGGGTAAGGATTTTTTAAGCCTGAAAGACTTTTCAAAAGAAGAGATCGTTTATTTGCTGAAAGAGGCAGCAGCGATGAAGCAAAATAAAATTCAAGACATCTTTAAAGGAAAAACATTGGCGATGATCTTTGAAAAGTCGTCGACGAGAACGCGCGTATCGTTTGAAGCCGGAATGGCGCAGCTCGGCGGAAACGCCCTGTTTTTAAGCAGTAAAGACATGCAGTTGGGCAGAGGGGAAACGATCGCAGATACCGCGAAAGTGCTTTCGGGTTATGTCGACGCGATTATGATCCGCACATTCGAACACGAAAAAGTCGAAGAGCTTGCCAAGCACGCCGAGATTCCCGTGATCAACGGATTGACCGATCTTTTCCATCCGTGTCAGGCGCTTAGTGACCTCTTGACGATTCAAGAGACGAAAGGAACATTAAAAGGGCTGAAAGCCGTTTATGTTGGAGACGGAAACAATGTCGCGCATTCGCTGTTAATCGGCTGTGCGAAAGTGGGATGCGACATCACGGTCGCTTCGCCTGAAGGGTATGAGCCGAATCAGGAAGTGGTAAGACTGGCCGAGGGATTCGCCGAAGAGTCCGGAGCGGCCGTCACAATCTCAAATGACCCCGTGTCAGCCGTTCAACAAGCGGATGTCATCTATTCTGATGTGTTTACAAGCATGGGCCAGGAGAAAGAAGCCGAAGAACGGATGAATATCTTTGCTCCTTATCAGGTCAACAGAGCGCTTGTCTCCCATGCCAAACCGGATTACGTCTTTCTGCACTGCCTTCCTGCCCACAGGGAAGAAGAGGTCACCGCAGAGATCATCGACGGCCCGAATTCAGCGGTATTCCAGCAGGCTGAAAACCGCCTGCACGTCCAAAAAGCTTTATTAAAAGCACTGTTATCTTAAATAAAAAACAGCTGATCACAATTGATCAGCTGTTTTTTTAGGCGAATATCAAAACGGCGATGCCGATGACAAAGCAGTAAATCGAGAAATAAACCAAGTTTCCTTTCGCCATAATATTCATGAACCAGCGCAATGAAAAGTATGTAGCGATAATCGATGCAATGAACGCAAACAAATAAGGAAGGAAAAGCTCCCCTAAACGCGGATCATGAAAAATATCGGTAATACTTAAAATGGTCCCGCCAAGACTGACCGGTATGTACAGTAAAAATGAAAACCTGAGCGCGGTTTCAGATTTGAGGCCGAGCGCCATCGCAGGGACGATCGTCGCTCCCGAACGGCTGATGCCGGGAACAAGTGCAACCATTTGCGACAAGCCGATGATCACGGCGTCTCTCAGTCTGATTTCGCCGTCGTTTTTGCGGCCGCGCAAATTGCGAATGAGAAACAATGCCAGACCCGTGATCAGCAAAGTAACCGCGGTGATCCGGACGCCGTCTTTAAAGAAAGCCGAAATCTCATCATCAAATAAAACACCGATGACACCGGCAGGAATCGTGGCGATGATCAGATAGATGATAAACCTGAAGTCCGCTTTTCCTTTTTCATTTTTTGATGTGACATAAGACAGTCCGTTTACCGCCAGCCTGAAAATATCGTTTTTATAGACGAGCAATACGGCAATTAAAGAACCGGCATTCATCAAAAGCTCAAAACTGAAGCCTTCAATGTTTAAGCCTAAAAAGTGCTGTGCCAGCACCAAGTGGCCGCTTGAAGAAACAGGAATCGGCTCTGTGAATCCCTGAAGCAACCCTAAAAGGATATACTTGATCAACATTAAAAAATCCATGATACTCCTCCGTTTCCCACAAGTTGTGACGCCCTTTTAAAAGACGGAATGAACGGGCGGTTCGTTTTAATTTTCGGAACACTTTTCTCATTAAACTATACAAAGCAAACAGATGTAAAGATAAAATCGACATGTTTTTTGGGAGAGTGGGGCAATCTAATAATAAAAGGGAGTGAAGCAAATGGGACAGCAGCGTCAATTCCGGCCGGGCCAAAAAGCGCCCAATAATGGAGTGTATGTGGAGATCGGCGAAACGGGAAGCATGGTTCAGAACCCTCAACAAATCAAATTGAGCGCCGGCGAGTTCTTCCCTGAAACCTCCAACCATAACCGGCTCTGGACATATAAAAGAAAGCCTTAAAAAAACAGCCGTCGGACGGCTGTCTGTCTAAAGCAAAAAACCCCGCTTTCAAAAGCCGGGGTTTTAATGTTGACTTGCATCCTGTTTAACAGGCATAATTTCTCCAAGAACAATAACGGCTGCGGTGATGATAAAGCCCATAATGACACTGGTTTGAAGGTCATACCCAGCACCGTTCATGGCGCCGACAATATAGCAGGCCATCTGCGTCAAAAGAAATGTCCAGAAAAAAGCGACCACAAATCGCACGTTTCCCACCTCGTCCTTCTCATTCAATTCTAAAACTTATCATACCATATACATAGCCAGCTGGAAAAGACATTTTAGTGAACAAGACAGGGCTTTCAACTCTGTTTTCAGAAATATCAGAAAGGGTATTTCATTAAAGTTTACTTTTCATCATGAAGACTGGGACTTTTCCTTATTCGTTTGCTGCACGTACGACATAAAATAATGAGCAGATTACGGCAGGAAGGAGGCAGGCAAGTGATGAAAATAACCGAACGTTTTTTTCAAATGGATTCAGAATGGAACGTGGTTCATCTTCCGTACAAGCCGAACGGTTTTCTGGTGTTCATTTTCGGCGACCGGAACCATTTTGTCGGGGAAGATTCGAGCTTCTGGCTTCAGCATTACGGAAGAAATCAGCTTCTAACGAGCCTGAGAAACAAAGGCTATACCCTGGTAAACAGCAATTTGTTCGGCAGGCACTGGGGCTCCGAAAAAGCGGTTGCATACGCCAAACAGCTGATTCATTACGTGTTCAAACAAGAGATTTTAAATGAAAAAATTCATCTATTGGCGGAAGGCACAGGGGCCCTCATTGCAGATGAGCTCCTTCGCTCGATCCCGAACCAAATACGTTCTGCAGCGATGGTTAATCCTTGCCTCGATCTTCAGGCTCATCATAAACGAGAAAAAGAAAACAAGTTTTTCTACAAACAGTTTATTAAAGAAATTGCCGAAAGCTACGGAATTACGGAGCGGGAGGCAGCCGATTATCCGTTCAAAAGCATATCCCCTTATCACAATCTCGTACCCGTTCATATTTGGCAAAGACTGAACGGCTCACCGTATCCGTATATGATCCATGCCAAAACGTTTGAGGAGCGCCAGCTTAAAGGCCGTCACAGCGTAGGGCTTACCCTGCACCTGACCGAACATCCTCAGCGCATTCATTCAGCAATCGCGAACTTTTTCAAAACGCATGAAAAAGTCTTATAGAGAATAGAATAATAGCAGCCCGAAAATGATGAAAGGGCTGTTTTTTGCTTGGTTAAAAAAGCTGAAACGAAAGGTGGTCCATCGAATGAAGCCGGCACTTGTATATGGAGCAGATGAGTTCTTTGGCCTTTCATTTTGTGAACATCTACTTGAAGAGGGTGTTGACATAGATGTAAAGCTGGAACAGACAAGCGACGAAAAAAAGCTGATGTATCTCGAAGAGCGGCTGATGTGGCTGGGAAGAAACGAGCATTTCCGTCTCATCGAAAAAGAGCTTGAAGCCCCGTACGAACAAGTCTTCATCCAATACACAGGCTCAGTGCCGGAAGAAGCGCTGGCTGCAGGCGTTGAAAACAAGCCTGTTATTCTGTTTGTCTACCAGGAACAATTCGAAGAGGATTTACGCGCCGGCATGGAGGAAAAGGGTGTTGAACTGATCGTGCTTCCGGATCTGTTCGGTCCGTGGGACGTCAGGGCAGAGGATAAACAAAACAGGGACGGAGCGCTTTTTGTGAACGACGCGGCAGCACAAGCCGCTGCCTGTGCTGTTGAAAAAGATTTTTCAGATTTGCAGTTTGTACAGAAGACGCCATACGATAAAGCCGATGAGATCATTGAAGAATGGATCAGACAAATGTCTACATTTTTCGACAAAAAATAAGAAAGATCTTCCTAATTTACACTTGAAAGGATACAATAAAGATAGATTTGAATTGCTGTTTTTTCGAAAGGGAGTTGAACATGGCATGGTGTACAGGCTTGTCGCGATTTTTTTCATTCTCCTGGCGCTAAGCGGCTGCGGACAATCGCCGCTGAAAGGGAAAATTGAAAAAGTCGGTTTGCTTGTCCCTGATACGATAAATGACCAAGTATGGGGAACCAAAGGATATAAAGGATTATTAAGAATACAATCCGTCTACAATGTCGACGTCTATTATAAAGAGGGAATCGATAATGACGCTGCCATTAAAATGGCTGTAGAAGATTTTCACAAAAAAGGCGTCAACCTCATCTACGGGCACGGAAGCGAATATGAAAAAGCCTTTAATGAGATATGCAAAGATTATCCTGATATTCATTTTGTTTTAATGAACTCGAAAGCCGATCACCCAAATGTGACAAGCATATCGCTTGAAGGAGAAGCGATGGGGTTCTTCGGCGGAATGACGGCGGCCCATCAGTCAAAAACAAAGAAAATCGGCGTGCTCGCAACGTATAAATGGCAGCCTGAAGTAGAAGGATTTTCCGAAGGGGCTAAATACCTCGATCCGGACATTGAGGTGATGACAGAATATGTCGGCCAGTGGGACGACAGCGAAAATGCCGTCAAACTGTATGAAAAAATGAAGAAGGCAGGCGCGGATGTTGTGTATCCGGCCGGAGACGGGTATAATGTCCCTGTCATTGAACAAATCAAAAAGGACGGGCTGTACGCTATCGGCTATGTAAGCGACCAGTCGGAATTGGGTGAGAATGTCGTTTTGACAAGCACCATACAGCATGTAGACGACGCTTATGAACTCACCGCCGACGAGTTTAATAAAGGAACGCTTAAAGGCGGCAAGCGCTCATTTGACATTCAAGACGGCGTCATCGAAATGGGAGAATTCAGCCCTGTTGTCGATCAGTCATTTCAAGAAAAGATGAATCGGCTGATTGACGAATACAAAAAAACAAACAAACTGCCAAACGAACATTGAGGTGATCAAGATGCACGAAAAATCAATGGAATTTTTGCAAATTGCCATGAAATACGTTCCGGAAGCGAAAGCAGAGATGGAGAAAGCGGGAATCGAACTTTCCCCGGAAATGCTTGAGCCATTCATGAACTTGTTTACGAAAGTGATGGCCGAGGCTTACGAGCTCGGTAAAGCGGAAGCCGGTTCAGGCGCCTGACTTAAACGCCCGCAAACGCTTAAAAAGCCACTTTTCAGAAGAAGTGGCTTTTTTATATGGAAATCTTATTTTTCAAAGCGCTGACCATTGAGCCGATTTCTTTAAACACAGGCTTCAGCTCATCGAGCGAATCCATAATTTCTCCAACCTGATTCAACACGTGCATATAATCGGCTTCCTGGGATACTTCAGCGTCTTCGGCGGTTTCCGCTTCCGCATCCGTCTCCGTCTCTTCATGCCTGCCGGGTGCGTTTGCGCCAAACATCATTTTTGTGAAAAAATCGTCGTTCGCCACTCTTCATCCCTCCTTTTTCATATATATCACTACTATATGAATGTTTTGGTCTGCTAGATTAGACGAATATATTGCCAACTAAAAAAAAATAGGGTAGGATTAGTACCAGATACTAATAATAACTCATAACATTAGTTGGAAAAAATCATGAATAAAGGAGTCTTTCCTATGAAAGCTGGAATTATTGGAATCGGCCGGTACATCCCTGAAAAGGTGCTGACCAATTTCGACTTGGAAAAAATGGTTGAAACTTCTGACGAGTGGATTCGTACAAGAACAGGCATAGAAGAAAGAAGAATCGCAGCTGAAGATGAGAAAACATCCGACATGGCTGTGGCCGCCGCTAGAAGAGCGATGGAAGACGCAAACATCGAGGCGGAAGATCTTGATATGATTCTCGTCGCCACCGTTACTCCTGACCAGGCATTCCCGACAGTGTCCTGCATGATTCAAGAAAAGCTCGGTGCATTCAATGCCTGTGCAATGGATATCAGCGCAGCGTGCGCCGGTTTTATGTACGGTTTAGTCACTGGAAAACAGTTTATCGAAGCCGGAACGTATAAGCATGTGCTTGTCATCGGAGTTGAAAAGCTTTCAGGCATTACGGACTGGGATGACCGCAATACCGCTGTTCTGTTCGGAGACGGAGCGGGCGCCGCAGTTGTCGGGCCTGTCAGCGACGATAAAGGGATTTTGTCTTTTGAGCTCGGTGCAGACGGCAGAGGCGGAAAGCACTTGTACTTGGATGAAAAAGATCATACAATCATGAATGGCAGAGAAGTGTTCAAGTTTGCCGTCCGCCAAATGGGTGAATCCAGTGTGAATGTCATTGAAAAAGCCGGATTATCCAAAGAGGATGTCGACTTTTTGGTGCCGCATCAAGCCAACATCCGGATCATGGAAGCGGCGCGCGAACGTTTGGAGCTGCCAGTCGAAAAAATGTCTAAAACGGTTCATAAATACGGAAACACATCAGCTGCTTCTATTCCGATTTCTCTTGTGGAAGAGCTTGAAGCTGGTAAAATAAAAGACGGTGACGTCATTGTGATGGTCGGCTTCGGCGGAGGTTTGACATGGGGAGCCATCGCCATGCGCTGGGGCCGCTAAAAGAAAGGTGAGGTGCAACTTATGAATAGTAAAAGAGTAGTCATTACCGGATTAGGAGCTTTATCACCTCTTGGTAATGACGTCAAAACGAGCTGGAATAACGCGGTTAACGGGGTTTCCGGAATCGGCCCGATTACAAGGGTGAACGCGGACGAGTATCCAGCTAAAGTAGCTGCGGAACTGAAAGATTTTAAGATAGAAGATTACATGGATAAAAAAGACGCAAGAAAAATGGACCGCTTCACACAATATGCCGTTGTGTCGGCGAAAATGGCCGTGGAAGACGCGGGGCTCGACATTAATGAGAGCAACGCAGACCGGGTCGGCGTCTGGGTCGGTTCTGGGATCGGCGGCCTTGAAACGCTTGAACAGCAGTTCGAAACATTTTTAACAAAAGGACCGCGGCGCGTCAGCCCGTTCTTTGTACCGATGATGATTCCTGACATGGCGACCGGCCAGATTTCGATTTCTCTCGGTGCAAAAGGGGTCAACTCTTGTACGGTGACGGCTTGCGCGACGGGTACGAACTCAATCGGCGACGCCTTTAAAGTCATTCAGCGCGGCGATGCAGATGTCATGATCTCCGGCGGAACGGAAGCCCCGCTTACAAGAATGTCGTTTGCCGGCTTTTCCGCCAATAAAGCGCTCTCCACTAATCCGGATCCGAAAACGGCAAGCCGCCCGTTTGACAAAAACCGCGACGGCTTCGTCATGGGAGAAGGAGCGGGAATCGTCGTTCTTGAGGAGCTTGAGCACGCGTTAAACCGCGGAGCGACAATCTACGCGGAAGTGGTCGGCTACGGATCAACGGGAGACGCCTATCATATCACGGCTCCTGCGCCAAATGGGGAAGGCGGCGTCAGAGCCATGAAAGAAGCGATCAAAGATGCGGGTCTGTCTCCTGATAGCATTGATTATATCAATGCGCACGGAACAAGCACGCCGTACAATGATAAATTTGAAACGATCGCCATTAAAGAAGTGTTCGGAGAGCATGCCTACAAGCTTGCCGTCAGCTCGACAAAATCGATGACAGGGCACTTGCTCGGGGCTGCCGGAGGCATCGAAGCGATTTTCTCCGTCCTTGCCATTAAGGAAGGCATCATTCCTCCGACAATCAATATCGAAACGCCTGATGAAGATTGCGATCTGGACTATGTACCGGATCAAGCCCGCCGCAAGGACGTAAATGTTGTGCTCAGCAACTCGCTCGGTTTCGGCGGACACAACGCAACGCTGATTTTCAAAAAATATGAATAACCGCAATATAAACGGCTGCCATTTTAGATGGTGGCCGTTTTTATTTTGTCATCCTCTTTCCGCAGACTTAAAAGTATTTGCAGTCTAAAAAGACTAAGATGTTTATAGTTTTTCATAATTTGAAAATATGGGCGTTCAGATAGGAACCAGGGGGCGATTTTTAACCAAGGTATCTTCAGTAAAAAATTTTAATTTACAGATATTGAGTTGAAAAAAATGACCATTTTATGTAATATATTTAATGTAAGTAAAAAAATAACATAGGAGTGATTTTATGGGAGTTGTTGCAAATAATTGCAGGACTTCAAAAGTTCCTGCAATGAAATCAAAGGCTGAGGCATTGGCAGTTAGGGCGCAAGAATCTCTGGTAGAAGTTTATCTGGGGGCAATTGAGTTTGATAGAGCAGGTGAATATTATTTTGCAGGTGACAAAGTGAAGGCCATTGCTGCAATTAAAGAAGGTTTTAAAAAATTAAAACACGCAAGATACCTTCTAGTTGATGTTCAACACAGAGAACTTGAAATGCATCCTCACAATACTAAAAAATTTGAAACAAAATATGAAGAGATCATGTATGATGAGAAAGAAATGAAGGAAATCTTTAGAATAAGAGTTCGTGGAATTCAAAATGTCATACAATGCATCGATCATTTAACATATGTTAACGCAGAAGAAAAGGCTGTAGAAGCATTAGAAAACAATGATTTCAATTCACTGTATAATTCGGTTTCTAATTCGGCAAGAGAGTTAATTACAGCTGCTTTGCAACATAATATGAATGTCATTCAACAGTCTAAATATACACACGAGACGTCAGATGTCATTAAAACGCTTTTCCCCGAAGAAGCAAAATCAATAGCCAATTAAATTTACTTAAGAGTAACATCTTGTGGCCCAAGTCGGAAAACCTGTTTCAACGACAAGCTTTTTTTGGGTCTAACTTTTAGTGACTTTATCACCCTGTTCAAACAATCCTGAAATCACCATAAGTCATTATTTAAACGGCGGCTATCATTTTAGATGGTAGCCGCTTTTTGGTGTTTGCATAAAATACGTTTGAAAAGGAGTGATTATGGTGAGTATCGAAAAAACAAATGAATGGATGAAGAAGGCTTCATCAATGAAAGAGTTAGCCGAGCGCCTCCTGCACTATTTCAAAGGATCTTCCAAATCAGCAAGTAGATCATTGATCGAACACCTTCAAGCACATGGAATGTTTCGCTTTTGGCCGGATGCTCTGCAGACCATGGCGTCACTTGAAAAAAACGATATATTTCAAGCGGTAGAGCAGGAAGAAAGGATTTTGCAAATGAGATGGAATGGGCCGGATGTTCCGATTTTCATCCTGCCGGTCGATGAAAGAAACCGCAAAATCCGCGTCGAATTCGGCTCGAAATCAGGCCTTGCGTTCAGCGACAAATTATTTTTGTTTTTATCGGCCGATCTTCCCCGTTCATCGATTTCTGCGATCATGACACACGAATATAATCACGTTTGCCGGTTAGAAAATATGCCGAAAGAAGAAAAAAAGATGACGCTGCTTGATACAATCATTCTCGAAGGCATCGCGGAATATGCCGTTTTCGAACGGTTGGGGGAAGCCGAAACAGCTGCATGGACGTCATATTACTCCGAAAAACAGCTTCGTCATTTTCAGGATCGGTTCGTAAAGCCTCATTTCGAGCTGCGCCGACATGATAGCCGACTATTCTCCAATATTTTATTTGGAAAAGGGCATTACCCCGACATGCTCGGATATGCTGTCGGTTACAGTATTGTAAAAAAATATTTATCGGCTCGAAATTTGAAGGTTGCCGACATTTTATCCTTCCCGTCAGAAGACTTTATAAAGCTATCGCTTTAAAATACTAAAATTATGGGATTAAATTAATATTATTACAAAAAATAAAAAAACTCCTTGCTTTTGTAATGATTATGTAATAATATACAACTATAAAATTTTAAGATAATTCAGTCATATTAAGAAAATTCTAAAAAAGTAATATATTAGTTTTTCGTAATATTTAACTTCTGGTCTATGGAAGGGGAATCTGGATGAGCGCATTGCTGGAAGTCAATGACTTAAAAACTTATTTTTTCAGAAAAAAACAGCCGATACCCGCAGTGGACGGCGTCGATTTTTCAATCAAAAAAGGAGAAACCGTGGCGCTGGTCGGTGAATCGGGATCCGGTAAAAGCATCACGTCTCTGTCAATCATGGGACTCGTCGAGGGCTCGGGCGGAAAGATCATGAACGGTTCCATCAAGCTCGAAGGACGGGATCTCGTTACATACAAAGAACAAGATTTATGCAAGATCCGCGGAAATGAAATCTCGATGATTTTTCAGGAGCCGATGACCTCGCTCAATCCGGTTTTGACGATCGGCGAACAAATCACAGAGGTGCTGATCTATCATAAAAAGCTATCGAAAAAAGAAGCTGCCAAAAAAGCGGTAGAATTATTAAAGCTTGTCGGATTTTCGAGGGCAGGCGAGCTGATGAAAGAATATCCGCACCGCCTGTCGGGCGGCATGAGGCAGAGGGTGATGATCGCCATTGCCTTAAGCTGCAATCCGAAGCTGCTCATCGCGGATGAACCGACTACAGCGCTTGACGTCACCATTCAAGCGCAAGTGCTGGAACTGATGAAAGACCTATGCGACAAATTCGATACCTCCATACTTCTCATTACCCACGATCTCGGCGTTGTGTCCGAAATTGCGGACCGCGTGATCGTCATGTATTGCGGACAAGTTGTTGAAAATGCCACAGTAGATGAACTATTCGATGAACCCCTGCATCCCTACACAAAAGGACTGTTAAACTCCATCCCTGTTATTGAAGGCTCCATTGAAAAATTAACAGCCATTAAAGGAAATGTGCCGACACCTGACAACCTTCCGGCCGGCTGCCGGTTTGCTCCAAGGTGTCCGAGTGCGGGCGACAAATGCTGGGGCGCGCAGCCGGACTTGAAGACGCGTCCGGACGGCCGGTCTGTCAGATGTTTTTTATATGAGGAGGGAGAATAAGGGATGACTTCATCAGCTGAACGATTACAGCCCGGAGAGGAAATGAACCCGCAAGAATCCCTTCTGGAGCTGAAAGATGTCAAAAAGTACTTTCCGATCCGCTCAGGGATATTTCAGAAAAAAATCGGCGACGTCAAAGCGGTGGACGGCATCAGCTTTTCGCTTAAACGCGGCGAAACGCTCGGCATTGTCGGTGAATCGGGCTGCGGAAAGTCGACCGCCGGCCGGACGATGATCCGCCTTTATAAACCGACGGCAGGACAGATCTTTTACAAAGGCCGCGACATTTCAAGTTTGTCGGAAGAAGCATTGAGAAAGAGCGTCCGCAAAAACATCCAGATGGTTTTCCAAGATCCGTTTGCCTCACTGAACCCGAGAAAAACGCTGCGTTCCATCATCAAAGAACCCTTCAACACGCATCATATGTACAATTTCAAAGAGCGCAACGAAAAAGCCGAAGAGCTTTTGGCTAAGGTCGGGCTGCACCCGTCGTTTGCGAACCGCTATCCCCACGAATTTTCCGGAGGGCAGCGCCAGCGGATCGGAATCGCGCGGGCGCTGGCTTTAAATCCGGAGCTTATTATCGCCGATGAACCGGTATCCGCATTGGACGTGTCAATCCAGGCTCAAGTGATCAACCTGATGGAAGAGCTTCAGGAAGAATTCAATCTGACATATTTGTTCATTTCCCATGACTTGAGCGTCGTCCGCCATATCAGCGACAGGGTCGGCGTCATGTATCTCGGCAAAATGATGGAGCTGACAGACAAGCATGAGCTGTACGGCAACCCGCTTCATCCATACACGCAGGCGCTTCTGTCCGCCGTTCCCGTCACTAGGAAGAAAGGCGGAACAAAGCGGGAGCGAATCGTTTTAAAAGGCGAGCTGCCGAGTCCCGCCAACCCTCCGAAAGGCTGTGTCTTTCATACGAGGTGTCCGGCCGCAAAAGCGATTTGCGCGGAAGCCGAACCTGCTTTCAAGGAAGTGAAAACAAACCATTTCGTGGCATGTCACCTTTACGAATAAAGGGGAAGGCTGTCACATATTAAATCCTTGAGAGGGGGAATGTCTTCTTTAAAAAACGGGGGTCAATCGGGTGGAAAGAAGGACAACAGTTTAATAAGGGGGAATTCATAAAATGAATAAACGCAAAACAGGATTTTCAATTTTAAGCTTGCTGCTGATCTTATCGATTTTTCTAACGGCCTGCAACAGCGGCGAAGTCGGAGGGGATGAAAAAGAAGGCAAATCTGACGGGAAGCCGCAGCAGGGCGGAGATCTGATTGCTGGATCCACAGGTGAACCGACGCTGTTTAATTCACTGTATTCAACTGATACAGCAAGTTCAGATATTGAAAGACTGATCTACAACACTTTGTTAGACGTTAATGAGAAACTTGAAGTGGAAAACCAACTCGCTGATGAAGTAAAGGAATCGGAGGATGGGTTAACATTCGATGTGAAGCTAAAAGAAGGTGTCAAGTTTCACGACGGTGAAGAAATGACAGCCGACGATGTCGTTTTTACTTACAGCATTCCGATGAGTGATGAATACGTTGGAGAACGCGGCTCAAACTTTAAAATGATAGAGTCTGTCACGAAAAAAGGTAAATATGAAGTGCAGTTTAAATTAAAGAAGCAGGATCCGTATTTTTACAATGTTACACTTGCCAGTTACGGTATTCTGCCTAAGCACATTTTAAAAGATGTCCCAATCAGCAAACTCGGTGAACACGAATTCAATCGAAAGAATCCGATTGGAACAGGACCGTTTAAATTTAAAGAATGGAAAGAAGGACAATATGTAAAGGTTGAGGCTTTTGATGATTATTATGCCGGGCGTCCTCATTTAGATTCGATCACGTATAAAATTATTCCGGATTCAAATGCAGCGCTGTCACAGCTGCAAGCTGGAGATGTCGATTACTTGGTCGTTACACCAGGACCAGACTATAAAACGGCCGAGAAATTTAACAATGTGAAGATGGAAACCGATTTAGGTTTGAATTATACGTATATCGGCTGGAACGAAAGAAATGAGCTGTTTAAGGATAAAAAGGTTCGCCAAGCGCTGACACATGCGCTTGACCGCCAGGCGCTCGTTGACCAAGTTCTAGATGGAGATGGGGAAATCGCGAACATCCCGGAAAGCCCGCTTTCATGGAACTACCCGGATAACAAAGATAAGTTTAAAACGTTTGAATACGATCCAGAGAAAGCAAAAAAACTGCTCAAAGAAGCAGGATGGACAGACTCAGATGGTGATGGGATTTTAGATAAGGACGGCAAAAAGTTTTCTTTCGTTATTAAAACGAACCAAGGAAACAAAACACGGGAAGACCTCGCGGTTGTTGTTCAGCAGCAATTAAAAGAAATTGGGATTCAAGCAAAACCGCAGATTGTTGAATGGAGTGCTTTAATTGAACAAATGAACCCGCCGAATTGGGATTTTGATGCGATGATCATGGGCTGGAGCCTTGCTACGTTCCCTGATCAGAGCAACATTTTCCATTCGAAAGAAGCTGAAAAAGGACTAAACTATGTTTGGTATCAAAATGAAAAGCTTGATAAACTGCTGGATGAAGCTAAAACGTTGAAGGACCGTGAAGAATATAAAAAGGCGTATGAAGATATTTACGAAATTCTGGCGGAAGATCAGCCGTATACATTCTTGTATTATACGAATTACCATAGAGCGATGCCTAAAAATATGAAAGGCTACGTATTCCATCCGAAAGAAGATTTCTATAAAGCCGAAGACTGGTGGCTGGATCAAAAATAACGAGAATCCCTTGAGGGAAGTGTAGCTTGCAGCTTCCTTCCCTTCCTTCTTAATGACTTTTAAAAAAGGGGATAAAAAATGATTACATATATCATTCGAAGGACGCTCATGTCGATTCCAATATTATTTGGTATTACAATTTTGTCATTTGCGATTATGAAAGCAGCGCCGGGAGATCCAATGGCATTGATGATGGATCCGACCATCAGCGCGGGAGACCGTGAAAAATTCATTGAAAAATACGGGTTGGATGAACCTGAACACGTTCAATATTTAAAGTGGCTCGGAAATATGGTTCAAGGTGACTTCGGTACTTCAATCGTTAGAAAAGGAACGCCAGTGACTGATTTGATTATGGCGAGGCTGCCGAATACGTTATTGTTAATGCTCGTTTCAACCATTTTGGCTCTCCTCATATCGATCCCGCTTGGAGTGCTTTCAGCTAGGCGGCCATATTCTAAATTGGATTATGGCATCACATTCACATCATTTATCGGTCTTGCTGTCCCAAATTTTTGGCTTGGACTGATTCTAATCATGTTTCTTGCTGTTAATTTAGGATGGTTTCCAACCGGGGGCGTTATGACTCTGAATGCCGATTTTAGTTTATGGGATCGCATTCATCATCTAATTTTGCCTGCATTCGTCCTGGCGACCGCAGATATGGCGGGACTCACCCGCTACACGAGATCGAGCATGCTTGATGTGCTCAGGCAAGACTACATGCGGACAGCGAGAGCAAAGGGTTTTAAAGAAAATCGTGTCGTGTACAAGCATGGGCTTCGAAATGGTTTGCTTCCGGTTATTACGATCTTTGGTCTGATGATTCCTTCTTTCATCGGCGGAGCTGTCGTTACTGAACAGATTTTCAGTTGGCCAGGACTTGGAAAGCTGTTTGTCGACTCTGCTTTCCAGAGGGACTATCCTGTCATTATGGCAATGACGGTTATTTCAGCCACACTTGTTGTCATTGGGAATTTAGTTGCGGATATTCTTTATGCAATGGTCGATCCGCGGATTGAGTATTAATGAAGGAGGGAATTGATTCATGACACAGACAAATCCATCGACACCTTCGCCGGAGATCACATTGCAGGAAAATGTCGCACCAAAGCCCGAGACAATGACAAAAATCTTTTTTGAAAAGTTTTATAAAAACAAGCTGGCGGTAATTGGAGGAGTTTTATTATTTATTATTATCCTATCAGCGATTTTTGCTCCGGTGATCGCTCCATACCCGCCGGAACAGCAAAACCTTCTGAATAAGCTAAAACCGCCAAGTGGTGAACATCTAATGGGAACAGACAAGTTTGGCCGAGATATTTTCAGCCGTTTACTTTATGGGGCTCGGGTTTCTTTACTTGTAGGCTTTGCCTCTGTACTTGGATCGATTACGATAGGTACGGTGGTCGGCGCAATCGCCGGCTACTTTGGCGGAATAATCGACGCTATTATGATGAGACTGGTGGATATTGTATTATCCATACCCGACATCTTTCTGTTAATCACGCTGGTCACCATCTTCCAGCCGGGCATAGATAAACTGATTTTAATATTCGCCTTGACGAGATGGACGACGACAGCGCGCCTTGTCCGGAGCGAGTTTTTGTCCTTGAGGTCGAGGGAGTTCGTCTTGGCGGCGAAAACGATCGGTACAAGAAATTACAAAATCATTTTTTCTCATATCCTTCCGAATGCGATGGGGCCGATTATCGTTGCCGCGACGCTTTCCGTCGGTACCGTAATCCTTGCGGAATCGGCATTAAGCTATCTTGGATTCGGGGTTCAGCCGCCGATGGCAAGCTGGGGCAACATGCTTCAGGATGCACAGAACTTTACGATCATGATCCAGGCGTGGTGGTATCCGCTGTTCCCGGGCCTGATGATCCTGCTCACTGTGCTGTGCTTTAACTTCTTAGGCGACGGACTCCGCGATGCGCTTGATCCGAAGAATATTAAATGATTTATGCAGTGTATTACAGAGGAAATATTTTAACAAAATGGAAGGTCAATAGATTTAGTTTCAATGAATGTATGTAGTGGACATTGAACGAATGTTTCCTGTTAGTCGATAAAGAACACTTTCATAAATGAGGTACCAAAGGGAATATCATTCGTAAATCTTTGGTATCTCACTTTGTTCAAACAGAAGCAGGTCTTCCAACTCCTGAAGATCTTTTGGAACTGTTAGATGAACAAATGGGCGCTGTAGCAAAAAAATAAATCGCTTTGTTAAATGAATAGAGGTTTTAACGATGTTAAGCGTATTGAAAAATAAAAACTTTTTATTTTTGATATTAGGGCGTTTGGTAACCAATATTGGGGACAGTATGTATACAGTTGCGGCAATGTGGCTTGTGTTTGATTTATCAAAAAGTACATTTTATTCCGGATTAGCTGGTTTTTTGACGATGTTCCCAACTGTTTTGCAACTTTTAACAGGTCCGATTGTTGATAAAGTCAGATTAAATAAAGTTTTGGTTTGGAGTCAACTCATTCAAGCTATTCTGGTGTTGATTATTCCGTTTTTTTATTTCAGTGGATATTTGAACATTTGGATCATCATGATGATTATGCCTCTTATCGTATTCATTGAGCAATTTACTTATCCTGCGCAATCTGCCGCACTGCCTAAAATCATCAAAAGACAAGATCTGGTTAAAGCAAACTCAATTATGTCATTTTCATATCAGGGTACAGATATTATATTTACTGGTATTGCAGGTATTGTGATTGCTTCGGCAGGAGCTATAAGCATATACTTAGTTGACTCTTTCACTTTTTTGTTAGCGGCGCTGTTTTTTAAGTGCGTAAAATTAGAACAAAAAAATGAGATAGAACATAAGCCCCGATTCCACTTCAAAAAAGTCATACACAATTATACAACGGATATAAAAGAGGGATTTACACTCATTCGTCATTCCCTCATTCCAAAAATCCTCTTGGGCTCGATGATTTCCAATTTCATGCTTAGTGCGACGATTGTGATTTTGCCAAGCTTCTCTTCGATTAGAGGAGGAGAAGAATACTATGGATATTATTTGGCTTCCATGTCATGCGGTTTACTGTTAGGTTCAATATTCGCAACAGTGTTTGGCCGATTCTCGATAGGATCACTTACGATATACGGATTTTTCATTTCAGGGGTTTTATGGAGTATTTCGGCGATCGCCACCTCTTCATACATATCGATTATTTTATTTGGTTTGTCTCAAATATCCATCGGCGTGACAAACGTCATTTTCATGTCCATTTTGCAAAGCATACTGCCGGAAGAGTTTATAGGGAGAGTTTTTTCTTTTATCGCAAGTTTGACAAGCATAGCAGCTCCTTTTGGATCTTTGCTGGGAGGGTTTACCGCGTCATTGATCGGCAGCGATAAGGTTTTCTTTATAGGAGGAATTGCCATGCTGTTTGTATCTGTTTATTGGGTGTTTCAGTCTTCTTTAAGATCAATTCCTTCATCAGAAAAAATAAACGCTAAAGAATACAGCTTTTTTACAAACGTGTTGAATAAATAATGTGTGAATTGCTTCATTCAGTCATCATGATTTTGCCCATTGTCTGGACTCCGCGATGCGCTTGATCCGAAGAATATTAAATAAAAAGCTGAGGGATGTAAGCCCTTGGCTTTTTTTGATAGCGATTGCCATAATCTCATCCGCTTGGAATAAATTCCTTCCCCCTTGCCTATACTGTGGACAACAGTTTTTATTAAAAGTGAGGGGTTAGAAATGTTGTTTCTTCATGATGTGTGGGTGAATTGGTTTGAGGGAGAAGAAAATGGCTACAACGTCTGCCACTTTCATGAATGGCGGAAGGAAGACAGTGTTGAATTGCTTGACCAGGTGCCTTTGTTAAGGGTGTCGTCCGTTTTGTTTCACTACATAGAAAATGATTTGTCAGAGCTTCCGGCCGAATTATTGAACGAGGTTCATCAAAAAGCGTATATTCGTAAAAATCATGAGCGGACACAGCTTGATCATTGTTTTGTCGTAACGGATGGCATTGGTATTCTCGCGGTCGATACGGCCGGTTACACAATACCGGTAAGAAAAAGCCGCCTCATTCCGAGACAGGAGCAGCTCGTTTATGAAATGGTGAAGGACGTTGAAGCGGAAACTTACGAGTTTGCACCAGAGAAGCTGCAATCTTCCAAAGAATACCATATTTTATCTTTATCACCGGAGCATGTCAGAGGATTAACGAGAAAAGAACGCCAGCTCAAACAGCTGCTGTTCATGGCGCTCGATCAGCTCAAAGGGCTCCAAAACCGGGCCGAGATCGCTTATTGGTACACCGAATGGAATCCGTATATGTATGAACAGATCAAGCGCATGACATTTGAAGAAATCTGGGACATGCTTTTCAATGAGACGATCGACGGATGGTCAGACAAACACAGGGACTTTTGTGAAAATTTGATTAAAGGACAGCCGTTTTTTGAAAAGCTTTGGGAAATTGAGAATGAGTCTAAAGTCAACTAAATTAAGAATCAAGACTGCCGGAAGTGCGGCGGTCTTTTTATTTGTAAAAGCGAAAATTCTATATTGAAAAATAAAAAATATGAGCTGTCTTTCTGACAAAGCGGTCAATGAAGGACTGGAGACATGTGTTTTGAATCATTTATTATAGAAATATCGTGATCCGGAGGCAAGTGAATGCGGAGCTGCGGCTGTTCTCTATGAAAAACACCTTCCGATTATCGTACAATCGGAAGGTGTTTTTGGATCAGCGTCTTTTTCGGCCGAGTCCCATCGCGTTTTCCATTTTTTTCAGCATCTTGTTTGCTGTTTGATTTGCGCGTTCGGCGCCTTCGTCCAAAATCCGGTCCAGCTCTTCAGATTCGATCAATTCGTGGTAACGGTCTTGAATCGGTTTCAGCGCGCCGATGACGACTTCGGCAAGGTCTGATTTAAATTCGCCGTAGCCTTTGCCTTCGTATTTTGCTTCAAGCTCTTCGATTGAGACTTGTCCGAGAATCGAATAGATCGTCAGAAGGTTGGATACACCGGGTTTGTTTTCTTTATCATATTTGACGATTCCGTCGGAGTCCGTGACAGCGCTTTTGATTTTTTTCTCAAGCTGTTTTGGTTCGTCGAGCAGGGTGATGAACGCTTTTTGGTTCGGATCGGATTTGCTCATCTTTTTGAGCGGGTCGGCAAGTGACATAATGCGGGCGCCGACCTTCGGTATTTTAACCTCCGGAACCGTAAAAATGTCATTATATTTCTTATTGAAACGCTCCGCCAAGTTCCGGGTTAATTCAAGATGCTGCTTCTGATCTTCTCCGACAGGGACGACGTCTGTTCCATAAAGCAGAATGTCCGCCGCCATTAATGGAGGATATGTCAAAAGCCCGGAGACGACGGCTTCTTTTCCGGCTGATTTATCTTTGTACTGCGTCATGCGCTCAAGCTCGCCGATGTAGGCGACACACTGGAGCATCCATCCCGCCTGGGCGTGTGCAGGCACTTCCGATTGGATAAACAGCGTCGCTTTTTTCGGATCGAGGCCGATCGCCAAATACAGCGCGGCAAGGTTCCGGATGTTCTTTCTCAGCGCGAGCCGGTCCTGCGGGACTGTGATCGCGTGCTGATCGACGATGCAGAAGTAACAGTTGTAGTCATCCTGCAAGTCGACAAACTGCTTCATCGCTCCGATATAGTTGCCGAGGGTGACAGAGCCGCTCGGCTGGATACCGGAAAAAATCGTTTTTTTCATGTGAATCCCTCTTTCCATTTCAAAATAAAAAGGCCCATTCTTCCCTTAAAAGAAAAGGGACGAATGAACCGTGGTGCCACCCTGATTATTTCATTATGGTCAAAATGAAATCGCTCTAGACGTTTGTAACGGAGTCTTCTCCGGCTGAGCCTACTTATCCGTGTTCGGTCAGCTGCTCCGAAGCCCAT
The DNA here is from genome assembly GCF_054161455.1 of Bacillus sp. PK6-026. Classification (NCBI taxonomy): domain Bacteria; kingdom Bacillati; phylum Bacillota; class Bacilli; order Caryophanales; family Bacillaceae; genus Bacillus; species Bacillus sp. PK6-026. Next base: position 1,271,473 of record NZ_CP096418.1, read on the forward strand.
TCCACATTCGCCATTATCCGCTCCCAGCACCTCGGACTCTCTTTAAATGGGGAAAAATGTGTACTCTTCTTCTTCATCGCATGTTATTCATAATTTTATTATATATAAATTTTAAATGAAAGTCGACAGCCTTGGGGAAAAGAAAACGAATACCGGGCTGAATAAAGTTGGCGCGGCGGCATCTGGTTCGATATAAAGAATGGTTAATGTTATACGTGTAAAACGTTTTAACCTGTAAAACATAAACTTTCGTATTAAAGTGGTTACGCTTTAAAACAGAGAAGTGTATTTGTACATTTGGCAGAAAACCTGACAATCATAAATAGTTTGAATAAAAAAATAATTGAAAATTAATATTGCAATAAATTATTCTATTAATTATAATGAATTTGTTCACCTCGGTGTTACAGGTTTCTTACATAACAAATATTCAGAAAAGACAAAACAGAGGAAAAAGTATGGCAAGTGGGCCTATTACTTTTTTATGATAAATCTGAATGTTCAGGAGTAAGGAACTAAAAAACAAGAAATTGGGGGGTTTCTCTTTGAAGAAGCGTTTGTCATTTATCAGTTTAATGCTCATTTTCACACTCGTCCTCAGCGCCTGCGGCTTCGGCTCAAGCTCCGGTGACGGCGGTAAAAAAGACAGCAAAGGGAAAGACACATTAAATGTCAACATTAAAACAGAACCGTTTTCACTACATCCGGGACTCGCAAACGATTCGGTGTCTGCAAACGTGCTTCGTCAGACTTTTGAAGGATTGACGACAATCGGTAAAGATGGAAAGCCGGTTGAAGCGGCAGCCGAAAAAATCGAAGTCAGCGACGACCAAAAATCATACACATTCACGCTCCGCGACGCGAAATGGTCAAATGGAGATCCTGTAACAGCAGAGGATTTTGAATACGCATGGAAATGGGCGCTCGACCCTAAAAACGAATCGCAATATGCGTATCAGCTTTACTACTTAAAAGGCGGGGAAGCAGCGAACACCGGCAAAGGGAAAATTGAAGATGTCGGCGTTAAAGCTGTTAATGATAAGACTTTAAAAGTCGAGCTTGAAAAACCGACACCGTATTTTACTGAACTGACAGCATTCTACACATATATGCCAGTCAATAAAAAGGTAGCAGAGAAGAATGCGAAATGGTACACAAACGCAGATGAGAACTACGTATCTAACGGACCTTTCAAAATGGCGAAATGGAAGCACGGCGGAAACATCGTGCTGGAGAAAAACGACCAGTACTGGGATAAAGACGCTGTTAAGCTGAAGAAAATCAATATGGCGATGGTCAACGATCCGAACACTGGTCTGAACATGTACAAAAAAGGCGAGCTAGACTTTGTAGGACAGCCGCTTGACCAGATTTCAACGGATGCGATTCCAAGCCTGAAAAAAGAAGGCCTGAACATTGATCCGTTCGCATCGGTTTACCTGTACAAATTCAACACTGAAGCGGCTCCGCTGAACAATGTCAACATCCGTAAGGCGCTGACATACGCGATCAACCGCGAAGCGATCGTCAAAAACATCACGCAAGCGGAACAGCTGCCTGCGATGGGATTAGTGCCGCCGGCAGTTCACGGTTTTGAGTCCAATAAAGGCTATTTCAAAGACCATGATGTTGATAAGGCGAAAGAATACTTGGAAAAAGGCTTGAAAGAGCTCGGTTTGAAAAAAGCGTCAGACCTTCCGAAAATCACGCTTTCCTTCAACACGGATGAAGCACACCAAAAAATCGCTCAAGCCGTTCAGGAAATGTGGAACAAGGAACTGGGCTTAGATGTGGAACTAGGCAATGAAGAATGGAACGTATACATCGATAAGCTCCATGCAGGAAACTATCAAATCGGCCGTTTAGGCTGGACCGCCGACTTTAACGACGGAATGAACTTCCTTGAAACATACCGCGACAAAGAAGGCGGAAACAATGATACGAACTGGGAAAACGCAAAGTATAAAGAGCTGCTGAATAAAGCATCGAGAGAAACTGATTCAGCGAAACGCATCGAGCTGATGAAAGAAGCAGAAAGCATCATCATGGATGAGCTGCCGGTCGCACCGATCTACTTCTACACAATGCCGTATCTTCATGATGAAAGCTTAAAAGACTTTGTTCTAACTGGTACTGGTGAGATCTATTTCAAAACCGCGCATTTTGAATAAAATTGCATGAAAGTATATGGGGCTTAGACTTTCCCCCCATATACTTTTATTTATGAAAAGAAGTTAATAGACTGAATATTCGGAGGTGTGTAAAATTGATTAAATTTTTAGGCCGTCGTCTTGTTTATATGTTAATTTCTCTCTGGGTTATCGTCACAGCTACCTTCTTCCTGATGAGAGCGATACCGGGCGGACCCTTTTCAGGCGAGAGGAAACTTCCCCCTGCAATTGAAGCCAGTCTCAATTCCTACTATGGTTTAGACCAGCCTCTTTTTAAACAATATCTCGATTATTTAGTATCGGTAGCAAAGTGGGATTTCGGGCCGTCATTTAAATATAAGGGACAAACTGTGAACGACTTGATCAGCTCAGGTTTTCCGATTTCTTTTACACTTGGATTGGAAGCGATTTGCCTTGCGCTCGCTTTCGGCGTATTGTTCGGCGTGATCGCCGCGCTGAAGCGAAACAAGTGGCAGGACTACACAGCGATGATCATTGCGGTTGTTGGGATCTCTGTTCCGAACTTCATCATGGCTGCACTTCTTCAATACGTGCTGGCAATGAAGCTGGGCATGTTCCCTGTCGCACAATGGGAGTCATGGGGACATACTGTGCTTCCTGCCATCGCAGTCGCCTCGATGCCGATGGCGTTTATCGCCCGTTTGACGCGTTCGAGCATGCTTGAAGTGTTGAGCAGCGACTATATCCGCACGGCACGTGCAAAAGGTTTGAGCACACCGGCCGTTACGTTTAAGCATGCGATACGAAATGCCATCATGCCGGTTGTTACATATATGGGGCCAATGGCGGCGTCCATTTTGACAGGAACGTTTGTCGTCGAAAAAGTATTCGGTATACCGGGACTCGGCATGCACTTTGTCACCAGCATTACGAACCGAGACTACACGGTGATCATGGGTGTTACCGTCTTCTTCGGGGCAATCTTGCTGCTTTGCGTCTTGATTGTCGATCTTTTATACGGCTTAATTGATCCGCGCATTAAACTGTTTGGCGCTAAGAAAGGGGAGTAAGAGGATGCAGCAAATACCAAAAGACATGTTTGAACCTGCAGCTGTTGACCATAGCGAAGCCGAAAAGATCTCAAAGAAAAACCTTTCATTTTGGACAGACGTATTCTTGAGATTTAAAGAAAACAAGCTGGCGCTGTTTGGACTGGTGGTTCTGATCCTGATCGCTCTGATGGCTATTTTCGCGCCGGTATTCTCAAGCTTTCAATATGAAGAAACGGATTTAACGAATGCGAACCAGCCGCCGAGCGGCGAGCACTGGTTTGGAACAGATGACCTTGGAAGGGACGTATTCGTCCGTACATGGGTCGGCGCACGCATCTCGCTGACAATCGGACTGGCTGCCGCGCTGATCGACGTTTTGATCGGTGTGATATGGGGTGCGATATCAGGCATCAGAGGCGGACGTACTGACGAAATTATGATGAGAATTGCAGATGTTTTATGGGCGATTCCTTCCTTATTAATGACGATCCTGCTGCTCGTAGTGATGGGAAAAGGCTTGATCACGATGATCGTCGCGATGGTTATTACGGGATGGATCAACATGGCAAGAATCGTCCGTGGACAAGTACTCCAGCTCAAAAATCAGGAGTTTGTGCTCGCCTCAAGAACTTTGGGAGCGAAAAACTCGCGCATCATCAGAAAGCACTTGCTGCCCAACATTATGAGCCCGATCTTGGTCACCATGACATTAACCGTGCCTACGGCTATTTTCTATGAAGCGTTTTTAAGCTACCTCGGCCTCGGGGTTCCGCAGCCGCTTGCAAGCTGGGGAACGATGGCTACAGACGGTGTGCAGGGATTGGAGTATTACCCGTGGCGCCTGTTCTTCCCGGCTACTTTTATCTGTCTGACCATGTTTGCATTCAACGTTATCGGCGACGGACTGCGCGACGCTTTAGATCCGAAGCTGCGTAAATAAAGGAGTGAGAAAGATGAAACACTTACTTGAAGTGAAAGATTTAGCCATTTCTTTTAAAACATACGCCGGAGAAGTACAGGCGATCCGCGGAGTCAACTTTCATGTTGACAAAGGAGAGACGCTTGCGATCGTCGGAGAATCCGGATCAGGCAAAAGCGTCACTTCGCAGGCGATTATGAAACTGATTCCGATGCCGCCGGGCTATTTTAAAAACGGACAAATTTTATTTGACGGACAAGACCTGGTTCCGAAAACGGAAAAACAAATGCAGTCAATCAGGGGAAAAGAGATCGGCATGATCTTTCAGGATCCGATGACTTCTTTGAACCCGACGATGAAAGTCGGCCGTCAAATCACAGAAGTGCTGTTTAAGCATGAAAAGATCTCAAAAGAAGAGGCCAATAAGCGGGCGGTAGAGCTTCTCAGCCTGGTCGGAATTCCGATGCCTGAACGCCGCGTCAACCAGTATCCGCACGAATTCAGCGGTGGGATGCGGCAGCGCGTCGTTATCGCGATGGCGCTTGCGGCCAATCCAAAGCTTTTAATCGCGGACGAACCGACGACAGCTCTTGATGTGACGATTCAGGCGCAGATTTTAGAGCTGATGAAAGAATTGCAGAAAAAGATCGAGACATCCATCATTTTTATTACGCACGATCTCGGCGTTGTCGCGAATGTCGCAGACAGAGTCGCCGTCATGTACGCGGGACAAATTGTGGAGATCGGTACGGTCGACGAGATTTTCTACAACCCGAAGCATCCGTATACATGGGGGTTGTTGGCATCAATGCCGAGCCTTGACAACGACGGTGATGAAGAATTAATGGCGATACCGGGCTCTCCGCCTGATTTGACCAATCCGCCGAAGGGCGATGCCTTTGCATTAAGAAGCCCTTACGCAATGAAAATCGATTTTGAACAAGAACCGCCGATGTTTAAAATATCTGATACACACTATGTGAAGTCATGGCTTTTGCACCCGGACGCTCCAAAAGTTGAGCCGCCGGCCGCTGTCAAAAGCAAGATGAAGGAGTTTAAAAATCAGTATGAAAAACCGGTTGAAGTGAAAGAAGGTGAATGATGTGGCAGAAAAACTGCTCGAAATCAAGAATTTAAAACAGCACTTTTCAACGCCGAAAGGGATTGTGAAAGCTGTTGACGGAATCTCTTTTGACATTTTCAAAGGAGAGACGCTCGGTCTTGTCGGTGAATCCGGCTGCGGAAAGTCGACGACTGGCCGTTCGATCATTCGTTTGTATCAAGCGACTTCCGGAGAAGTCTTGTTTAAGGGAAAGAATGTCCACGACAAAAAGTCTGCCAAGGACCTTCTCGAATTCAACCGGAAGATGCAGATGATTTTTCAGGACCCGTATGCTTCCTTGAATCCGCGGATGACGGTTGCCGACATCATCGCAGAAGGAATTGACATCCACGGTTTGGCCAAAACGAAAAAAGAGCGGCTTGAGCGCGTTCATGAACTCCTCAAACTCGTCGGCTTAAATAAAGAGCACGCGAACCGCTATCCGCACGAATTTTCCGGCGGACAGCGCCAGCGGATCGGAATCGCAAGGGCGCTTGCTGTCGAGCCGGAATTCATCATTGCCGATGAACCGATCTCCGCTCTAGACGTGTCCATTCAGGCGCAAGTCGTCAATTTAATGAAGGATTTGCAAAAGGAAAGAGGGCTTACATACCTTTTCATCGCTCACGATCTGTCGATGGTCAAATATATCAGCGACAGGATCGGCGTCATGTATTTTGGGAAGCTTGTTGAATTGGCGCCGGCAGATGAACTGTATGAAAATCCGCTTCATCCGTATACACAATCATTGCTTTCCGCCATTCCGCTCCCTGATCCGGATTATGAGCGTACGCGCGTGCGGAAGACGTATGATCCAAGCGTCCACCAGCTGAAAGGCGACGAACAGATGGAGCTTCGTGAAGTAAAGCCCGGCCATTTCGTCATGTGTACAGAGGAAGAATTTAAAGCCTATCAAACCAAATAAACGAAGCAGGAAGACAGCCGTCACAAGGCTGTCTTTTTTTTATGCCGAACAACCGCCGGCAATTTTTTGAGAAAAAATTTGAAACCTTCGCGGGAGACAACCGTCTTAGTATATGTAGGTAACATGCTCAGCTTCACTGAAGCTCCTTTCTAAAAAGATTTTGTTTAAACTAAAAAGAAAGCGGGTATATCTAAAGTGTGAAATTAGAACATCCATAAGGAGCAAATCAATGAACTGGTATGAGAAGCTTAGCGAGTATTTCCCAATTGAAGAAATGAAATCAAAAGAGCACATGGAAGCATTGTTAAAGGAACAAAACGATATTTACCATAAAGAAGAAGGCCGTCATCATGTGTTGATGTACGCCGAATTCGACTCTTTTATTTTCATCGACTATTTATTCGTTTCTAAAGACGCGCGAGGACAGGGACTTGGTTCCAAGCTGATTGAGAAGCTGAAAAAGAAAAACAAACCGATCCTCCTCGAAGTCGAGCCCGTGGATGAAGATGATGCCGATACGGCGAAACGTCTTAAATTTTATCAAAAGGAAAACTTTAAACACGCTGAGTCGATTGGTTACCGTCGCCGGTCACTCGCAACCGGCAAAGTGAACAAAATGGAGATTTTGTATTGGTCTCCAAAATCAAACACAGAGAAAGAAGTGTTTGACGCGATGAAAGAAACGTACGAAAAAATCCATACATACAAAGATGAGAAGTGGTATGGAGAATCTTATGAAGATGTGGATGACGTCCTTACGATTGTTGACGATCATAAACAAAAAAACATTTTCGATGAATTGAGCTAAATGAGAATAACAGATGGCATAAAAAAGCAAAAGTCGCTGGATTGTCAAAAAATTTCTGTTACAGACTGTTCACACTTACTTTTTTATAGTATAATACTCAATAAAGATTACTTTTTTAGATTTATTTCAATTTAAGAATACGCTAATTTCATTCTACTTTTTAAGGAGTGAAGCAATATGGTTACATTATATACATCCCCAAGCTGCACGTCTTGCAGAAAGGCGCGCGCATGGTTAGAAGAACATGATATTCCGTATACGGAAAGAAATATTTTTTCAGAGCCTTTATCAATTGATGAAATAAAAGAGATTTTACGAATGACGGAGGACGGAACAGACGAAATTATTTCAACCCGTTCCAAAGTGTTCCAAAAATTGAACGTCAACCTTGAAACAATGCCGCTTCAAGAGCTGTACCAGCTCATCAATGAACATCCGGGCCTTTTGCGCCGTCCGATCATCATTGACGAAAAGCGCCTGCAGGTTGGATACAACGAAGACGAAATCCGCCGCTTCCTGCCGCGCAAAGTGCGCACATTCCAGCTTCGTGAAGCGCAGCGTCTCGCAAACTAAAAGAAGGCTGAATTTTTCAGCCTTCTTTTTTTAATGCTTTTCACTCGTCTGTTCATAATAAATACTGGCTAGAATCACAAAAATCACCGTCAGGACGGGCAGCAGCATTTCGAGGGTGCTATGCTGCGCCATAAAGGAAGACAACTCCTGCTCCCTGACGATCATTTCGCCGCCGGTATAAGCGAGCAGTCCGCTTCCCGCGTATATGAAGAGCGGAAACTTTGCAAGGGCCGCTTGAATCAGCCTGCTGCCCCAAATGATGACCGGGACGGAGACCATCAAGCCGACAACGACTAGCATCAGGCGTCCGTGCGAAGCTCCAGCGACCGCAATCACATTATCGAGCGACATGAACAAATCGGCAATCACGATGATACGGATCGCCTTAAATAAAGATGTCCCGCCTTTGACATGCTGGGCATCTTTTTTCTCAATCAAAAGCTGATATCCTAAGTACAACAGGAAGATTCCTCCGATAAATTGCAGATAAGGAACCGCGAGCAGGTACACTGCTGCCATTGTTAGCGCGATTCTCATCATGATGGCGATCAATGTGCCGATGATGATCGCTTTTTGTCTTTGCCGTGGAGGCAAATGACGGCTTGCCATTGCAATCACAACAGCGTTGTCGCCGCCAAGTATGAGATCGATTCCGATGATCACAAGGAACGACATCAGTACATCGTGTTCCATCAACTGGCACCTCGCTTTGCCTTTGCATCGGGACTTGCCTAAAAGGCACCCGCTTCTACAGCTGCTGCTTGTACAACTAATATATGAAGCAGGCCGGAAAATATGTTAGCTTGGCCTTGGAGGCGTTTTTATTTCTTTTCCGCCTTTTTTATCATAAAATAGAAAATAAAGATTGATCATGGATAAGGTTAAGAAGTGGACGTAATGGGTAAAGTGTAGTAAAGTACAATTAATTGGGAGCTTAGTTATCCCTTCAACATCTTACAAAGAAGGGAAGGTTGGCAAATGGAAATCGAAAGAATAAACGAACATACGGTTAAGTTTTATATTTCCTACGGTGATATCGAAGACCGCGGGTTTGACAGAGAAGAAATTTGGTACAATCGAGAACGCAGTGAAGAGCTTTTTTGGGAAATGATGGACGAAGTGCACGAAGAAGAAGAGTTTGCCGTTGAAGGCCCCCTTTGGATTCAAGTGCAGGCCCTTGATAAGGGATTGGAAATCATTGTGACAAGAGCTCAGCTGTCCAAAGACGGACAAAAGCTGGAACTGCCGATTCCTGAAGATAAAAAACAGCATGTAGCAGAAGAAAGCCTTGATGCTTTGCTTGACGACTTTCAAAAAGAAGAGCAGGCAGAAGAGCAGAAACTGCAGTTTGTTTTAAAGTTTGACGATTTTGAGGATTTAATCTCACTGTCAAAAATGTCTATCAGCGGCTGCCAAACGACATTGTACTCTCACGAGAACCGCTATTATTTATTCGTGGATTTCAGTGAACTGCCTGATGAAGAGGTGGAAAACCAGCTGAGCATTCTGCTGGAGTATGCCTCAGAATCAAAGACGACGATTCATATGCTGAAAGAGTATGGAACACTGATTGCAGCGGATCATGCTCTTCATACAATAAAAAAGCACTTCGCATAAAAAAGCCGGTTTCTTTTGAAGCCGGCTTTAACTTTCTGGAACAAATATAACAAAGAGCTTCAATTCTCCACAACTTCCCTCCTCCCGTTCTACATCTTTCAAACGGCTCACCACTTTCAAAAGAAAACGATCATTTCGGACCAAACCAAATAGGGTCAATCTGATCTATACACTTCCAGTTTCATTGATTAAGATGGATTGGTGTTATGACAAATTTTGAAAGGTGAGATTGATTTGATGCGAAAAAGTTTAAAATGGATCATGGCTGTCTTTATTGGTTTAACATGTTTTTGTGCCGCTTATTCTCAAACAGCCATGGCAGCCGTACATTCCAAGACTCCGGATATTCTCGGAACAACGGGTAAAAACAATTTGAATCAGGCCTATAAAAAATACTTTGATACAAAAGGCGATGGTAAAGGCGGATCGCTGTTTCATTATATGAAGGACGGTTCAGCTTACATCGCTTCGACGACGGACGATAACCTGGGCAATGGCTACTACAGCGTCAAAACAGAGGGTATGAGTTACGGGATGATGATTACGCTGCAAATGAATGATGAGTATAAGTTCCAAAAGCTGTGGGATTTCGTCCGTAAATATATGCGCCATTCCGACAGAAGCGACAGTTTGTACGGCTACCATAGCTGGCATATGAAAACGAACGGCTCAGACGTGCAAACCATTGATCAGAATGTTGCATCTGACGGCGAGGTCTGGTTTGCGGCAGCGCTCATGATGGCATCTGGCCGCTGGGGAGATAAAAAATACCCGTACGATTACAAAGAGCGGGCTCAAGACATGCTTGACGCTTTGGCCGGTGATGGAGAATACGCCAACACAGGTAAGGAATCGCGAGTGTTTATTAAAAACAGCAAGGATCAGCGCTATGCGATGGTTCGATTCGGCCCTTATGTCAATTGGACGGACCCATCCTACCACGTTCCTGCTTTTTTCGAGTTGTTCGCTAAAAGCGCCAGAAGCAGCCAGCAGTATTTTTGGAAAGATGCAGCAAACAAATCTCGAACATACTTGTCAGAAACAACGTTTAAAAGCGTGTTAAATAACGGATCAACCGTCACCAATGCGGCCACAGGGCTGTTTCCCGATGAAGCCGGCTTTGACGGCGTAAGCGATGCGGCTCATTCCTCAACGGAAACAGACCGAAATTTCAGCTATGATGCTTGGCGGACGGTGTCTCATATCGCTATGGATCATACACTTTGGTCCTCGGCAGATAACGCATATCGCGCCAGCGAGCAAAAAGCGGTTAACAAGTTCTTGACGTTTATGAAACGGGAAAACTACGGGAGAACGGCCCATGAATATACGCTGAATGGGACGGCCGTCAAAAAAGGAAGCCCGGTTGGCCTGATCGCCGCCAATGCGGGCGGCGCGACTGCAGCAAGCGATGCATCATTAAGGACGGGATTTGCCAATGCGTTTAACAGCACATATATTCCAGAAGATTATTACGGATCATGTCTTTACATGCTAAACAGCCTTGTGGCAAACGGCAAATTTGCGATGTACCTTCCTTAAAAAATGTAATATCAAATTGAAAGACTGACCCTTCTCTGCGGAGAGGGGTTTTTAATTGGTCAGAAGTTGATCCCATAATTATCCTTTAACAAAAATTACATCTCTATTTGAGGAAGATTTTTGTGAACTTTATGAACAAAAAGAATATTATGCAGTTAAACTGTGCACGAAAAGTCGAGGAAGCTATAATGAAAGCGATTACAATGAAGGGGGAGCACAACATGACAAAGAGGGGTAGATGTTACGGCTTTACAATTTTGCTTGTGTTTGCGCTGATTTTGGGAGGATGCGGCGGAAACACGGCTTCAAATAAAGCCGCGAACGAAAAAGACTTTAAACCTTCGAAAGCAATTGAGGTCGTTGCGCCTGCCGGAGCCGGCGGGGGATGGGATACAACGGCCAGAACGATCTCGAAAATTATGGGTGAAGAAAAATTGATTGAAAAGATGGCTGTCGTCAATAAACCGGGCGGCGGGGGAGGGTCGGGATGGTCGTATGTCCACCGCAAAAAAGGTGATAACCATACGTTGTTTGTTACATCTCCGCCGATTTTGTTCGTGCCTTTAAACGGACAATCCCAGTACGGTCACAATGATTTTACGCCGATCGCAAGCGTGATTGCCGACTACGGAGCGTTTGTTGTTCATAAAGATTCGCCTTATCAGTCGATGACAGATCTTGTGGATGCGCTGAAAAAAGATCCGAAAAAAGCCTCTATTGTAGGGACGTCTTCTCCGGGAAGCATGGACCACATGCAATTTGTCAGCGCTGTTCAAAAGGCTGGCGTTGATGCGAAAGAGCTGAAATACATTACGGCGCAAGACGGCGCCGGGATGAGCATGCTGCTCGGTAAAAAAGCCGACGTCTACTCGACGGGTGTCGGTGAAGCGGCCGAACAGGCGCGAGCCGGAAAAGTCAGAGTGCTGGCCATCACCGCTCCCGAACGCATGAAAGGAGATACGGTCAAAGATTTTCCGACCTTAAAAGAGCAGGGAATCGATGATGAATTTACGGTCTGGAGAGGATTTATGGGACCTCCGGGGATGAGCGAGTCCGCCGTAAAATATTATGAAGAAAAAATCAAAGAGATGATGGAAAAAGTCAGCTGGAAATCGATTCGGGACAGCTATGGATGGACGGATAAGTTTATGGGCCATCAAGAATTCAAAGACTATCTTGACGCTCAATATAAAGAAATGGAAGCGCTCCTTGATGATATCGGATTGGGTGGCAAATAAAATGGTCTCCGCGCGGTTGCCGGCACGGGAAAGCCTTAAAAGCTTTGCCCGGCACAGCCGGCGACCGGCAAGCTGAAATCGAGAAAGGCTGGTGTAAACCATGAGAATCACAAACCGGGCCGTTTCTGTCATCATTTTGGCTGTGGCAGCCATTTACCTGGCGCTCAGCTTTAATTTAGACAGCTATCCGTACGCGGTGATCGATGCGGACGTGCTGCCGAAAAGTTTAGGCATATTGCTTCTCATTTTGGGTGTATTTCTGTTTTTTGAAAAAGATCAAAAAGATACAACGGTGAAAAAGCTGTTTCAGCTGAAGAAAAAAGACGTCAAGGTCATGATGCTCTGTGTTGCTTCTCTGTTGATCTACATTTCGATTTTGGAATTCATCGGATTTTTGCTTTCTACGGTAATGCTGCTGATCGTTTTGCCCGCGGTGTTGGGATATCGAAATTGGACAACGGCTGCGCTCGTTTCACTGATTTTCAGCGGCACAATTTATTTTTCATTCAACTATGTGCTCAACATCATGCTTCCGCAGGGGGTTATGCCTTTTTAATCGAACATAAGGAGGAAAGTGCATGTTAGATAGTATATTATACGGATTTCAGGTGGCGCTGACTCCGCAGAATATCATGTTCGCTTTTATCGGGGTGCTGATCGGGACGGTTATCGGGATGCTGCCTGGGCTCGGGCCGATCACCGCGATTGCCATTATGATCCCGTTAAGTTACGGAATGGACCCGGCCTCCGCGTTAATTTTGATGGCGGGTGTCTATTACGGAGCGGTCTTTGGCGGTTCGACGTCATCGATTCTGTTAAATGCCCCCGGAGTAGCGGGCACTGTCGCGACATCGTTTGACGGCTATCCGATGGCAAAGCAGGGGAAAGCGGGAAAAGCCCTTGCCATCGCTGCAATTTGCTCTTTCGCAGGCGGAACGATCACCGTAGTTGCGCTGATGCTCGTCGCACCGACAATGGCAAACATTGCGGTGACATTTGGGCCGACAGAATATTTTGCATTGATGATGCTCGGCTTGGTGGCAATTTCAAGCCTTTCCGAAGGATCGACAGTCAAGGCGCTGATTTCTGCGACATTGGGCTTTATGACCGCTACCATCGGGATTGATCCGCAGACGGGGACCGAACGGTTTACATTCGGTGCGGCAAGCCTTCTGGAAGGCATCGATTTTCTGATCGTGGCTCTCGGTTTGTTTGCACTTGCTGAAGTTGCGTTCTTGATCAAGACGCGGAACAAGCCGATGACGGAAGGAGCGTCTCAGGTCGGCAGCCTGAAGGTGACGAAAAGCGAAATGAAAGAGATTTCGGGACCGATCGCAAGGCATTCGGTCATCGGATTTTTGCTCGGCATCCTGCCCGGTGCAGGGGCGACAATTGCATCATTTATTTCTTATATTACAGAGAAGAGAATCTCAAAACATCCTGAAACGTTTGGCAAGGGAAATATTAAAGGGGTCGCAGCACCTGAGACTTCGAACAATGCGGCAACGAGCGGCGCATTCGTGCCCCTTCTGACACTCGGGATTCCCGGATCAGGGACAACGGCCGTCCTGCTCGGCGCCCTTTTGGTCGTCGGCGTTCAGCCGGGACCGCTCATGCTGACGGATCATCCCGACGTGTTCTGGGGCGTGATCGCAAGCATGTATATCGGCAATTTATTTCTGCTGATTTTAAATTTGCCGTTAATTCCTTTCTTGTCAAAAATTCTTCTGATTCCGAAGCAGCTTTTAATTTCGCTCATATTTGTTTTCTGCCTGATCGGCGTCTATGCTGTGACATTTAATGTCGTACATCTTTATATTCTGGTGTTCTTCGGAATCCTCGGGTATTTTATGAGAGTGCTGTCTTTTCCGGCGGCTCCGTTTATTTTAGCTTTTATTCTCGGAAGTTTGATGGAAGAATCGTTTAGACAAGCGATGACGCTGTCATCAGGAAGCCTGTCCGTGTTTTTTGAAAGTCCCGTCACAATCGGTTTATTGATTACGGCTCTTTTGTCGCTCATCGTACCACCGATTTCCCGGGCAATGAAGAACAAAAATAAAAAGTCGATCGATTTGGAAGGCTGAGCTTTTGATGTCCGGAACGCTACGTTTCCGGACTTTCATTTTTCACAGGCTTGTAGCGGCGTTCGGGACGTCCGACGGTTCCATAGAAAAGTTCTGTTTTTACATGCTTTTCCGCAGCTAAAAATTCTAAATAGCGCCTTGCGGTCGTCCGGCTGACACCGATGGTGCGCCCGAGATTTTCGGCGGTGATGCCATCGCTGTTTTCGCTTTTGTTTAAAACGCCGGCTACTTTTTTCAGCGTCAGGCCGTCGATTCCTTTCGGATAATCGGCTTCAGCGGTTTGTTTTTCTTTCATGATGCTTCGCCTTTTTGCCATCAAGCTGTCAACGTCTGTCTGATCGATTGAAGACATTTCATTTACCTTGAGCCGGTAGGACCGATAGTTTAACAGCGTTTCTTTCAGCCTGGAAAACATAATCGGCTTGATCAAATAATCGACGGCTCCCGCGCGAATCGCCTGTTCGACATACTCAACTTCTTTCGCCGCCGTAATCATCATGACGTCTGTATGTCTGAGCTTTTGTCTGATCAGCCAGAGAAGCTCCATGCCTAAGCCGTCCGGCAGAAAAATGTCGAGCAGGACAAGGTCGGGCTTCACGTCCGGAAGCAAATCCTTTGCATCTTGAAAATTTTCTGCGATTCCAATAACAGAAAATCCTTCAATTTTGCTGATCAGTTTTTGATGTATGTCAGCGTTCCTGATGTCATCCTCCACGATAAACACTTGTAATGCTTTCATAGGTCAGTCCCCCAGCGTTTCTCTATTTTGGTATCACGACAGTAAACAATGCTCCGCCAAGGTCGCTTTTATCCGCTTTGATTTGTCCGTTTAACGCATTGACGGCTTCTTTGACTAAAAAGAGGCCGAGACCGCGGTGATTAGCCGCTTTTGTCGAATAAAATTTTTGAAAGATCCGCTCCTGTTCCCCCTCGGGAATACCGTCTCCCGAGTCTTCGATTTCAATTAAGATGTGATCTCCCCCGTCTGACAAGAAGACAAGGATGCTGCGGTCTTTTTTGTGGGAAACGGCGTCAAAAGCATTCTCAATCAAATTTCCTAAAATCGTAATGAATTTGCCTTTGTCCATTTCGTCCGGCAAAGCGTCCAATTTTGAGCTTTCATCGATTTCCAGGTTGATGTGCAGCTCTTTTGCACGGTTGACCTTTCCCAGCAGCAACCCGGAAAGAAGCGGATCAGGAATCGAATGGATGAGAAATCGCAGCATTTCCTGATGGCTTTTGTTCTCTTTTTGGATCAATTCGAGCGCTTCAGAATAGCTTTCCAGCTGGATCAGTCCCGCGATCGTGTTCAGCTTGTTTGAATATTCGTGGGTCTGGGCTCTCAGACCTTCCGCGTATTGCGAAGTTTGCGCCAGCTTTTTGGAGAGTTCGTCAATGTCCGTCTTTCTCCTGAAGCTTGCAACGGCCCCGCGGATTTTTTCGTTTTCGAAAATCGGCACTCTGTTGACGATTAATTCTTCATTTCCGATCGTTAATTCCTGATCTTTTTGCGCCGTTTTCGTTTTCAGTACTTCGGGGAGCAGCGTATCTGGAAGAAGTTCGGAAATCGGTTTGCCGAGCCACTGATCTTCGCTTTCGACGCGAAGGAGCTCACACGCTTTTCTATTCAAGAGCGTGATTTCTTCATGTTTGTTGATGGCGATCAAGGCCTCGTGCACAGATTCTGTAATCGCCTGTTTTTCAGTATATAATTGATTAATTTCATAAGGTTCAAGACCGAAAATAGACTTTTTGACATTGCGGGAAATATAGACGGCTCCCAAAACCCCCATCAGCACGACAAATCCTAATAAAAATATTAATTTTGTCTGATATTGAGAGACGGTATCCTGAATATTTTCTTTTAAAAAACCGACTGAGATGATTCCGACGATTTTGCCGTTTTCATTAAGGATCGGGGCTTTGCCCCTGATGGCCGGGCCAAGCGTGCCGACGGCTTCCGAAATATATGCTTCCCCTTTTTCAAGAGCGCGCTGATTGTCTCCGCCGACCATCGGTTTGCCGATTTTTCCCGGGTGCGGATGCGCATAGCGAATCGCATCCGCCGAGCCGATCACAATGTATTGCGCACCGGACTGCTTTCTCGCGTTTTCTGCAATTGGCTGAAGGATTCGGGACGGATCGTCCGTTTCAAAGGCTTCCTGGACGGAAGGCATCTGGGCGAGCGTTTTCGCCATATCGAGCGCTCTGGCTTGAATTTGTGTTTTTAACGAATTTTCTAAAATGATTAAATAGAGGCCGCTCATAACAGAAAGCAAGATGAATAGCAGGGTGAGAATCAGCAATGTAAGCTTGGTGGTCAGCTTCCGTTTGATGTCAAAAACTCCTTTTCTAAAAATTTCGAGTTCTATAATACTACTTTATATAAAATCGGCCTGATTTTGAAGCGTTTTCAAAAAAAGGAAAGCTTCCGCGCATGTTGAATACTTGATCAAACAGGAAGGAGAGAGACAATATGTTCAGTGCAATGATCGATCAAGAAGAGATCATCTGTCTTGCCGACGGATACAAAACCGAAGATCTCAAGCGATTGAGAAAACGACATTTATTTTACTGTCCGGTTTGCCGGTGTGAACTCGACCTGAAAGTCGGTGCCGTCAAGCTCCCGCACTTCGCTAATAAGCCGGGTGCAGCATGTCCGGTGCAACATGAACCGGAGAGCTCCTATCACCTGAAAGGAAAACGGCTGTTGTACGAATGGCTCGGCAGACAAGGCTTCCGCCCAGTGCTTGAACCGTATTTGCAAGAGATCAGACAAAGGCCCGATTTGCTTCTGGAATACGGAACCCGCCAGGTTGCAGTTGAATTTCAATGTGCGAATCTCGATGCGGCAGCGTACCGAAAAAGAACGGACGGCTTTCTCAAACTGGGAATCGAGCCGTTGTGGATTCTGGGCGGTAACCGGGTAAGACGCTTGACGAGGAGTTTTTTTCAGCTTTCAGGGTTTCACTGGCAGTTCGCTCAGAAAAGGGATAAGCCTCCTAAGCTCCTGTTTTTTTGCCCCGAACAAAAGGCTTTCATCATCCTCGAACACTTGATTCCCTTTCAAACAAACAAAACATCCGCATCCTTGCGTTTTCTCCCACTTGCTGAAGCAGGCTGGCATGATTTAACCGCATGGGAAAACTGTTCGCCTCTCCAGCTTAAAGGTTGGAAAGAAAACATCCGCAGCTTTCGAATGTCGACCGTGCGTTTTTTATCAAAAGAAGCGAAGCAGATGGCCGCGCTCTTTTATGAAAAGTACCGGCTCCCGCTCCCGTTTTTCCCCTCAGAAGTCTTTCTCCCGGTGCCGTCAGGCTATATTTTTGCCCACCCGGTTTATGTGTGGCAAGGGTACCTTTTCTTATTTATAACGAAGCATGATACGTTTCGCCTGCAGTCTGCGGTTCATTATATGGACTGGCTCGTCAAGGGCAAAAGGCTGAAGCTCAGATGGAGCGGGCAGCAAACGGCTGCTGATGCCGTTTGTGAATACATTTGTTTTTTGCATAAAAAAGGATTTTTGGAGAGGAAAGAGGAATTTTATTATTCCGCGGGTCCTGTTGCTCAGGAGCCGCGGCTGGAGGCGCTGTTAAAAAGGGACGAACATTATTTTTCCGAATGATTATCAAGCCTTTCGTTCAACCTAAAGAAAGGAAGGTGGTGTCCGGACTGTTTCAGATCAAAAGATATGTATTTTATTTTTTAACGGCGGGATTTTGCGTCTTTTTTTTCGCATATGATTTGACAAAAGACGGTGAAAAAACAGAAGATAAACACAATACAAGTTTATTGGACAACAATGGACTTGGAGTAAAGAAAGCGAGGGGATTGACAGTGGCTGAAGAAAAAAAATCGAAGAAACTGCCTTCAAGAGAAGAGGTGGAGCAAGAAGACACGTGGAGACTTGAGGATATCTTCCCGTCAGATGATGCTTGGAGCGAGGAATTTCAAGCCGTTAAAGAACTGCTGCCCAAGCTTTCCGAATTCAAGGGCAGGCTCGGCCATTCCGCCGATGATCTATATGAAGCGCTGACTTATCAGGATAAGGTGATGGAGCGTCTCGGGAAGCTGTATACTTACGCTCACATGCGCTATGATCAGGATACTGGAAATTCTTTTTACCAAGGTCTCAATGATAAAGCGGCCAACCTCTATACCCAGGCAGCGAGCGCAACGGCCTACATGGTGCCGGAAATACTATCGATTCAGGAAGAAAAGCTTCAGCAGTTCCTGCTGGAAAAAGAGGAGTTAAAGCTTTACTCGCATGCTCTCGAAGAAATCAATAAAGAGCGTCCTCACGTACTGAGCGAGGAGGAGGAAGGAATTTTGGCCGAAGCGTCTGATGTTCTTTCATCTTCTTCCAACACGTTCGGCATGCTGAATAACGCTGATATGGAATTTCCGGAGATCACCGACGAAAATGGAGAAAAGGTACAGCTCACACACGGCAATTATGTCACCTTTTTGGAAAGCGAGAACCGCGATGTCCGCCGCGCGGCATTCAAGGCGGTTTACGAAACATACGGCCGCTTTAAAAACACGCTCGCTTCCACGCTCAGCGGAGCTGTGAAAAAAGACAACTTTTATGCGAAGGTTAAACATTATAAATCGGCGCGGGAAGCTGCTTTGTCGCGAAACAGCATTCCTGAAGAAGTCTATGACAATCTTGTCAGCACGATCAACAAGCATCTCCCGCTTCTTCACCGCTATGTTGAGCTTAGAAAAAAAGTGCTTGAGCTTGATGAAGTACACATGTATGACCTGTATACTCCGCTGGTAAAGGACTCTGGAATGAAAGTTACCTACGAGCAGGCCAAGGACTATATGCTAAAAGGTTTGACGCCTTTAGGGGAAGAATATTCATCCATCCTGAAAGAAGGATTGAACAACCGCTGGGTCGATGTGTATGAAAACAAAGGAAAACGCAGCGGCGCTTATTCTTCAGGAACTTACGGAACCAATCCGTATATTTTGATGAACTGGCAGGACAACGTCAATAATTTGTTTACGCTCGTCCATGAATTCGGCCATTCCGTGCACAGCTACTATACGAGAAAATATCAGCCTTACCCGTACGGAAACTACAGCATTTTCGTAGCCGAAGTAGCTTCTACGACGAATGAAGCACTTTTGGGAGAATACTTGCTGAATACAATCGACGATGAAAAACAGCGGCTCTACATTTTGAATCATATGCTTGAAGGCTTCAAAGGAACGGTTTTCAGACAAACGATGTTTGCCGAATTTGAACATGAGATCCATAGCAAAGCCCAGGAAGGGGAACCGCTGACACCTGAGCTGTTAACGAGCATCTACTATGATTTGAATAAGAAATATTTCGGTGACAATATTGAGATTGATAAGGAAATCGGTCTTGAGTGGTCAAGAATACCGCATTTCTATTACAATTATTATGTGTATCAGTATGCGACAGGCTTCAGTGCAGCTCAGGCACTCAGTCAGCAGATTTTAAAAGAAGGCAAATCGGCTGTTGACCGCTATATTGAGTTCTTGAAAGCGGGTAGCTCGGATTATCCGATTGAAGTGCTGAAAAAAGCCGGTGTTGATATGACATCTTCGGAGCCGATCGAAGCTGCGTGCAAAAAGTTTGAAGAGCAGCTGAACGAAATGGAAGAACTTTTGCAAAAAGTCAATCATTCATAATAGGCGAGTATATAGAAGAGGCTGCCGGTCATACCGGCAGCCTTGTTCGCGATGAGGTCAAAAACCTTTAAATGTTTTGCGGTGGTTGAGGCGGCTGAGCGTAAAAAGGATTGATATAAATAAGAGAGGGGACGTAATATAAAGGGGAAACATATTCATCAAACCTAAAATATTCAAGACGAAAAAAAATAATATTGATGCAAGTCCTAAAATGATCTGAAGCATAAAAACCCTCCTAAGGACTGATAAAATTTCACAGGGGGAGACGAGGCGCAAAAAGGCAGCAAAACCGGGCGCCAGTTCGCATAAATCGCGGTATGGCAACGTGCGGCGGGCTCGTTTTCTTTGTTACTTTGATCATATGATGGACATCTATTTTTTATGTTTTTGTGACAAAAATGTGAAAACTAATGAAATCAGTTGTCAAAACTCGACATGATTTGATATTATAAAGATGTGAAATTGATCACAAACAAACATTTACCCCTTTGTTTGACCGTGAAAAATTTCTCCCATCCCCTTTGTTGTCGTTAAGACATAATTAGAAACCGCGCTTATCCCGGCGCGGTTTCTTACTGCTTCAAAAAGGAACGTGCGTTCGTTTTAGCGCGAAAAAAAACACGGGAGAAACCCGTGCTATTTTTCGCATTGATAAAGCGGTCCAGCATCATGATGTCCGTTTATATAGCGCCAGAACATGCCGTGTTTCGCTTCCACTCTTTCGACTTTGCGGGCGAACGCGAGCTTTTTCATTTCCCGTTCCACCTCTTCCAGCGTCCAGTCGTAAACGACGGCAATTTCTTTGTCGGCTACAAATTGAAAGTATTCGATAAAAAGTTCGAGCGGAGGTGTTTGCGAAGGCTTCGGCTCATCGCCGAGCATCTCAAACAATACTTCTTCGTAAATCTCGTATGAATAATTTCCGGTTACTTTTAAGCCTTCTCCTTCGCGGAGACTGTTAAAAAACGTAAGAGTCGGGACAGATGCCACTTCCATTTCGGCAGCGATTTTCAAATCGCATTGCAGGGCTTTCACGGCGCTCTGCGAATGAAGATCCCTTTTAAATTCCTCCAGATCGAGCTGTGTATGCTCTGCGATCGCCAGCAGCACCTGTTCTTCGGTGATATCCTGCCGATTGAGAAACAGGCTTTCCTGCATGCATCTCAAAAACTGCAGCCCTGCTTTTCTGCCTTGCAGTTCCGCCGCTTTTAAAGCGAGTGAAGCGAGGTATGGTGCGGAGAGCGCTTTGTCATGCAGGAGCGTCCCGTCACAAGACATGCCTGATCTGCATGCGATCTTTTCCCATGCCTCTGCGAGGCGGTGCTTTTTACGTTTCTGAACGTTCAGCGCTGTGATGCTGCATGCGGCGATGATCCTTAGTGTGAAAAAACGGCCGTAGCGGATTTTCAACTTTTTGATCGCCGGCTCCAAAGCCCAGCATTCAGGAGACAAAGGGTCGACAAACATATAAATTTCCATCGGTTTTTGCGGATGTCCATGGCAATGGGAGAAAAATTGGTCACGCTGATTTAGTGTCAATGTGAACCATCCTCCATTTTAGGCTGATTTACCATATGTCTGGCTGTCAATGTCAGCCTTTCAAAAAGAAATTCCCTTATTTCGCCCTTTAAACCGACATGATCCATTGCCTCTTTCATACACGAAAGCCATGCGTCCGCCCGTTCCGGTGTGATTGGAAACGGCAGGTGCCGCGCCCTCAGCATCGGGTGTCCGTGTTCTTCTGTATAAAGCGGCGGACCGCCTAAATATTGCGTTAAAAATTGCTTCTGTTTTCTTGCCGTTTCCGTTAAGTCGTCCGGAAAAATCGGGTAGAGCAGCGGATGCCGCTTTACACGCTCATAAAAAGTATCAACAAGTTGCGATAGAAGCTCTTCTCCAATCGCTTCATAAGGTGCGTTAAACGATTGTCCCATGTTGACTACTCCTTTTAATATGGCTAATAGGAAAATATACCGATTCCTATCGCAAAAAAATATTTATCTTGTGCATCATTTATTATTTCACGATTGTATATACTTATTTTAGCAACCTCGTTCCATTTCTACAAACAAACCGACTTCTGCCTGCGGGCGAAAATCGCTGATTTTGTTTCAAATATCATATCATATTCGCTTCTTAAATGTGTATTTTTAATACCGGGAGGATCAAAGAGGAAGTAAATGCGGACAAAAAAAGCCGGAAAGCATCCTTTCCAGCTCAGCGTGTCGACAAACCCTCGCATTCGTTGTCAGGCCCGCGCGTCGGTGCTCACGAATTCCAACATTCGCTCCGCTCCGATGCTCGGCCTTCCTAGACTGCAAGGGTTTTCAATCACGCTGAAAGGATGACAAAATCCCAAAACTAAAAGTCGTTTTGGGATTTTGTCAACAATCTGAGCCGGAAAGCATCCTTTCCGGCTTAAGCATAGTAATTTGAGGTGATTCTTTTTACATAATTTTGCGTTTCTTTAAAAGGGGGAATGCCTCCGTATTTTTGGACATTTCCCGGTCCGGCATTGTAGGCCGCTAATGCGAGGTTCACATTCCCGCTGTATTTATCGAGCATCTGCTTTAAGTATTTTGTTCCGCCTTCTATATTTTGTACGGGGTCAAAAGCGTTATTCACGCCAAGCGCTTTCGCCGTTGACGGCATGAGCTGCATCAGGCCCATGGCGCCGGCCGGGCTGACCGCTTTTTCCTGGTAGCGCGATTCCTGCTTGACGACGGCATGAATCAGCTTCTCATCGACTCCGTATTTTTCTGCGGCGTTTTTGATGATCTGGTCAATGCTCTGATTTTGGCCGCCGAAAGAGACGGGTTTCGCTGCGGCAGATGGGACGGCCGCAATTGCCGCAGGCTTTTCGGCTGTCAGCGGCGCCTGGAGCTGAGACCCTGTCGACACGGCCGGAACAACCGCGGGCTGTGAAGACTCCAAACCGCCGACATTGCTTAAATATTGGTTTAAAATCGAGCTGAAATCAAAACCAGCATCTTCGGGACCGCTGTCTGAAGCCGGATAAAACGACCGTATCGCCTGGAGTTCCAAGAGGGCGGCCAAATGGTTGACGTTCATTGTTTCCCCACCTTATTGATCTTTAAGTTTTTGTTCATAAAATCGGACGATTTTATTTTTGGTTTCACGCTCAGGGATGCCGAACGATTTCAGCAGTTCAGAGAAATCCCGTTTTCCGCGTTCATAGTCTGTCACTTCGAATTCAACTTCAAAGTCTTCTACCATTAAGTATCGGCTGTGATCCAAAACAATTAAGCCCTGCGGCAATTTTTTTTCTGCACGGCTTGTTGCAAGCGTTCCGAAAAGGATGAGCTCGTCCGGTTGAATGCCGAGGCGCTTCAGGCGATCGTATACCGGTCCATGCGGAATCGTGAACGTTTCAAATTCGGGATTCCCGGTCAGCTCCTGGTGGGTTTCCATCAGACCTACAGGTGCCGGCTCTTTTAATGTCAGTACATATCGCTGCTGTTTTTCGCGAATTCTTAAAGCCGCTCCTTTTTCTTTTAAAGAAAAGGAGGACGTATCGTAATAATGGTTTTTTTGTATAACAAATTGCTCGGAAGTAAATTGATAATATGATTTGATTTTCTCAAATTCTTTTTTTGTCAGCATATTTTTAAATTCGATTTCAAGTTCCTGGCTCATTCTTTAATTTTTTCATCCTCTCAGCTGGTAAAATTGCATTTTCCTTATTATCTCTTGAGAAGGAACGTTTATCAATATTGAAGCTGATATGATAAAATGAATCTGTACTTTTATTGTAAAGGAGAGCATTATGCAGAACAGAATTGAGATTACAGAAGCCAATCTGCGAAACGACCGGCTGGTGTTGACCAGCGAAATCAATGACGGAGCGGAGCGGAAACCGGCCGGACGCATGCTGACAGACTCCGATCATTTTGCATTTGTATACATACTTGAACAGGACGATTCCTTTGAATACGTCATTTTAAACGAAGGCATCTGGTCCGATCTTAAAGCGGCCCTCGACGCCAATCTTCCTGTGTTTTTACATATCGGAAACACGGAGCTGGAGCTTAACGGGTTCCATGATGAGCTCGGATATTTAATAGAGAATATTAAAGATAATGCAAATTATGGCGAAGAAATGGAAGAGAGAGTGAAACGGATATTCCTCTAGAAAAAAAGGCGATGAAATTGGGGGAAGGTTTATGGACGAAAAACAATGGGAGCAATTTTTAGCGCCGTACCGGCAGGCTGTTGAAGAGCTGAAAGTGAAGCTGAAAGGGATCCGGACCCTTTACGAATACGAGGAGGAACATTCGCCGATCGAATTCGTGACAGGGCGGGTGAAGCCTGTTCCGAGTATTCTTGAGAAGGCCAAGCGGAAAAACATTCCTCTGCACAACATTGAAAGCATGCAAGATATTGCCGGGCTCAGAATCATGTGCCAATTTTTTGAGGATATTCGCATTGTCGTCGATATGCTTCTGGCGAGAAAGGACTTCACGGTCGTGGATAAGCGCGACTATATCGCGGAACATAAAGAGAGCGGCTACCGCTCCTACCACCTCGTCGTGCTGTACCCTTTGCAGACAATCAACGGGGAAAAACAGATTTTGGTTGAAATTCAAATCCGGACGCTGGCGATGAATTTTTGGGCGACAATCGAACATTCTTTAAATTATAAATACAGCGGCAACATTCCGGAAAAAGTAAAATTAAGGCTTCAAAGAGCTTCTGAAGCAGCATCAAGGCTCGATATGGAAATGTCCGAGATCAGGGGCGAGATTCAGGAGGCTCACGTGGCATTTTCACGCAAGAAAAAGGATGAGGATGACGGTTAGGGGAAAGGAGATGGAATGATGAAGTTTGCGGTATCGTCCAAAGGAAATGATGTTTCCGATTCATTAAAAAGCAAAATTCAAACATATCTGCTCGACTTCGGTCTTGAATGCGATGAAGAAGAGCCGGATATCGTCATTTCCGTCGGCGGTGACGGAACGCTTTTATACGCATTTCACAAATACAGCGGCCGCCTCGACAAAACGGCTTTTGTCGGGGTTCATACAGGACATCTCGGCTTTTATGCCGACTGGGTGCCGACCGAGATTGAAAAACTCGTAATCGCGATTGCGAAAACGCCGTATCAAATTGTTGAATATCCGGTTTTGGAAGTTATCGTCCGCTACAATGACGGCAGCGATGAAGCGAGATATTTGGCGCTGAACGAATGTACGATCAAGAGCATCGAAGGGACGCTTGTAACAGATGTCGAAATTAAAGGGGAACTTTTCGAAACGTTCCGCGGCGACGGCCTTTGCTTATCGACCCCATCGGGAAGCACGGCATATAACAAGGCGCTCGGCGGTGCGATTATTCATCCGTCCATCAGAGCGGTCCAGCTGGCTGAAATGGCGTCGATCAACAACCGGGTGTTTCGCACGGTCGGATCGCCGCTCATTCTGCCTGAGCACCACACTTGTTTAATTAAACCGATTAATGATGTGACGTTTCAAGTCGCGATTGACCATTTGACATTGCTGCATAAAGACGTCAAGTCAATTCAATGCCGCGTCGCAAACGAAAATATCAGGTTTGCCCGCTTTCGGCCGTTTCCGTTTTGGAAAAGGGTCCAGGATTCCTTTATCGGAAAAGGAGAATAGGAAGGTTTGCTGTGAGCGATTTTTTGATGAAACAGATCATAACAGAAGAGGACAGCGGGGTTCTTTTGAAAGAATACGTCCAGCGGCTGGGCATTTCAAAAAGGATGCTGACGGACATCAAATTCGGCGGCGGGGATCTTTTGGTAAACGGCGGGCATGTAACGGTCAGATACGTTCTTCAAAAAGGGGACGAGCTCGTCATACAGTTCCCTCCGGAAAAAATGAGCGAATCTTTGCGCCCGGAAGAAATCCCGCTTGATATTTTGTTCGAAGATGACCATGTCCTCGTATTAAATAAACAGCCATGCCTGTCGTCGATTCCCTCGCGCGAGCATCCATCAGGCAGCTTGGCGAACGGTCTGATTCATTATTACCAGCGGACGGGCGTCCGCGCGACCGTTCACCTGGTGAGCAGGCTTGACCGCGACACATCGGGTGTCATGCTTGTAGCCAAGCACCGCTTCGCCCACTCGCTTTTATCGGGACTGCAAAAAAAGGGAGCCGTCAAACGGCAATATCGGGCGGTCGTCCACGGTTTGATCGCAGAAGAGCAGGGAACGATCGATGCGCCAATCGGCAGAAAATCATCGAGCATCATCGAGCGTGCGGTGATCCCCGACGGGCAAAAAGCGGTGACGCATTTTTGGGTGAACAGGCGCTTCAGCGGTATGACGGATGTCTCCATCCGTCTGGAAACCGGGAGAACCCATCAGATCCGAGTTCACATGAGTCATATCGGATATCCTTTGTGCGGTGATACGCTGTACGGAGGAACCCGCGGCTTCATCAATCGGCAGGCGCTCCACAGTGAGACGCTGACGTTTTTTCATCCCTTCACAATGGAAGAGCTGACGTTTCAAGCGCCGGTTCCGCATGATATGAGTCAGTTGATAGAGAGCTGAATTAAGCTCTCTTTTTTTATGGCTCCATACGGAATCTTGACTCATCATAAGGCAATGAAGAGGGGACAGATTCGGTTGTCAGTTCGGGGTATCTGAAAGCGGTCAGCCTGTTGCCGAATACACAACCGGTATCGATATTGATCGTATGATGTATCATTCGCGGACGTTTGACAGGAGTGTGGCCGTACACCACCCACGGATCGCCTTTGTAATGAGCGGCCCAGTCCCGCCTGACCGGCCGTCCGTCAGGCAGCGTTTCTCCTGTAATATCTCCGTATAGCACAAACTGTTTTACTTTTCCGACAGGCTTTTTGCCGATGTCTTCCGCTTTGATGCCGGCATGTGCGACGACAAGTTCGCCGTTATGCAGGATCTCATAAAGCGGGGCGTTTTCATAAAGGCGCATGAAAAGGTCTCTGATATCCTTCTGTTTATGTTTCGGAAGGTTTCTGTATTCCGCCGCCGTCGTCTCCAGCCCGTGCTGCAGCTTCACCGGATTGCCTTTGAAAAAACGGTACAGCTTATTGCAGTGATTGCCGGGCACATATCGCACAGCTCCTTCTTCAACGGCCCGTCCTACAAATTCAACGACCTCCAGCGATTTTGGCCCTCTGTCTGTTAAATCCCCGAGAAAGACAAGTGTTCTGTTTTCCGGATGAACGGGAAACCCCGATGACAGCGAGTAACCGAGCTTTTCAATCAGCGCAATCATTTCGTCATAGCACCCGTGAATATCGCCGATTACATCATATTTCATGCGTTTTCTGCCTCCTGTCTGCGTATGTATATACATTGCCCAGTCCATATATAAATAAAGCTTCAGCGACTTTCGCCGGAGAAAATCAGGCATATTACTTTTTTTTCTGAGCGAGCATTGTTAAAATCGATTTTTACACCTGTGAGAAAAGAGTTCAGACGGTTCTTTTCCCACATGAAAATGTCTAAAAAGATGTCCCTTTTATTTTTAAAAAAGGGAACGCTAATCATACCCGGAAACCGGTTTTAGAGGAGGTACCAGTTTATGGAGCACACATCTGTCTCATCTTTAGTTGTCGTACTGATTATCGCATTTTTAACGCCCATCCTGCTGCACCGTTTCAGGTTAAGCATACCGGTGGTTGTCGCTGAAATTATCATGGGTCTTATTATCGGAAAAAGCGGGTTCGATCTGGTCGCCCAGCACGATACATGGCTCGAAACTTTATCGATGCTCGGATTTATCTTTTTAATGTTTTTAAGCGGGCTTGAAATCGATTTTTCCGCATTTGAAAAAGGAAAGAAAAAGCAGCTGCTTCCGAGCGGAAAGGAAGCGCCGAATACATTTAAAACGGCTTCGGTCATCTTTATTGCCGTCTTTATTTTATCGCTCGGCCTTTCTTACAGCTTTGTCATGGCAGGATTTATTGACAACGCCTTTTTAATGACGCTGATCATTTCGACAATTTCGCTCGGGGTTGTCGTTCCGACGCTGAAAGAAGAGCGTCTTATGAAGACGAATATCGGCCAGATTATTTTGCTTGTCGCCGTCATTGCGGATCTTGTCACGATGATTCTGCTTGCAGTGTTCGCCTCAATCTACGGGGACGAAAACAGCAATATGTGGCTGCTGATGATCTTATTTGCCGCCGGCGTCGTTTTATACCTGTTCGGAAGGATATTTAAAAAGCGGCCTTTTGTCGAAGTGCTGTCAAAAGGAACGATCCAGATCGGCACAAGGGCGATATTTACGCTGATCATCGTACTTGTGGCGCTGTCCGAGTCGCTCGGTGCAGAAAACATACTTGGCGCGTTTTTGGCCGGGGTGCTTGTTTCGCTGCTTTCGCCGAACAAGGAGCTCGTTCAGCAGCTCGATTCATTCGGCTACGGATTCCTCATCCCGATCTTCTTTGTGATGACAGGCGTCAAATTGGACATTTGGTCACTGTTTGGCAATCCGAAAATTTTAGTGATGATCCCGCTTCTGTTTGTGGCTCTGTTAATCAGCAAAGTCGTTCCGGTGCTGTTTTTGAAAAAGTGGTATGACATGAAAACCGTGCTGGCTTCCGGTTTTCTCCTGACTTCCACGCTTTCTTTGGTGATCGCGGCGACAACGATCGGCGAGCGCATCGGCGTCATTGATGCGCAGATGTCCGGCGCGCTGATTCTGGTCGCTGTCATTACATGCATCATCACACCGACCGGCTTTAAAAAATTAATGCCGAAAACGGAAAGCGAAAAAGAGAAAAAGACGATCACCTTTATCGGCGCAAATCAAATGACGCTGCCAGTCACGCTCGAACTTTCTCCGGAAGATTATCACGTCAGAATCCTGCATGTCCGGCAGGAAAAAAAGGAAGAAAATCTGGCGGACCCGGTGTTTGATGTTGAAGTTTTGCCTGATTATGAATACGAGACGCTTCAATCATTCGGCGTTTTCCAAACGGATATACTCGTCGTGGCCACTGGCAGCGAAGAGCGCAATACAGGGATCGCGCTTTTTGCGAAGGAGCAGAAAGTCGCGAGAATTATCGCCAGCGCAGATTCTCCAGACGCCGAATCCAGACTGAAAGATAACGGAATTGATACATTCTCCATTCTGCTTTCTACAAAAACGCTGCTGCGCGCGCTTATCGAGGCGCCTGGCGTTATGAAACTCCTGACGAACCAGGATGCGTCGCTGTATCAGATCAATATGAGCAATGAGCGATTTGACGGTGTTCTGTTAAGGGAGTTTCCGTTTACGGGAGATGTTATCTTCGTCCGAATTTTCCGCGGGGTGGACAGCATCGTGCCCCACGGGGATACAAGGCTGCAATTGGGTGACAGGCTGATCGCCACCGGTTCGCGCGAATATATTGCGGAATTGAGAAAAACGCTTGGAGACTGATGCTTGACCATTTTGCAATTCGTGATAAGATAAAAGTATAAACTGAATGAACAAGAAATGTTTTCCACTAGGGGAGTCCTTGATAAGGGCTGAGATAAAAGTGTGACTTTTAGACCCTCATAACCTGAACAGGTTCAAACCTGCGTAGGGAAGTGGCACGGTATTTGAGTATGTATTTATGCAAATTCCAAACCACTTTCCTTGCGGGAAAGTGGTTTTTTTATGTTCAGAATCGAAGGAGGAGCCTCGAAATGAAGTTTTCAGAAGAATGCCGAAACAGCGCTGCAAAATGGTGGGAAGGCAGTTTTGCCCATCCGTTTATTCAAGGGATTGGAGACGGCACACTTCCGGTTGATCGATTTAAATACTATGTCATGCAGGATTCCTACTATTTGACCCACTTTGCCAAAGTCCAATCCTTTGGTGCGGCATATGCTCGCGATTTATATACGACAAGCCGGATGGCTGAACACGCGAAAGGCACATATGAAGCCGAGATGTCGCTCCATAGGAAATTCACCGATCTATTGGGAATCACAAAGGAAGAACTGGAGTCGTTTCAGCCGTCGCCGACAGCGTATGCGTACACATCGCATATGTACCGTTCTGTCGTGAGCGGCAGTTTTGCGGAAATACTGGCCGCTTTGCTTCCTTGCTATTGGCTCTATTATGACGTCGGTGAGACGTTAAAAACGTGCAGGCCTGACAGCGCGGTTTATCAGGAATGGATCGCGACATACGGAGGCGACTGGTTTAAAGAACTTGTGACAGAACAGATCAACCGCTTCGATGAGCTGGCTGAAAACGCCGATGAGAAAACGCGCGCGAAGATGAAGGAGAACTTCGTCATCTCTAGCTTCTACGAATACAGCTTCTGGGATATGGCCTACCAAAAAGAAAGCTGGTCAAAAAGCGGGGTGGATCAGCTTGCATCTGCACGCGATCACCGATGACAAGCACTCTGTGGAAGAGCTTGCTGCAAAAATCATCTCGATTCAAAATGCCGTTGACTTTATCCATATCAGGGAAAGATCAAAAAAAGTAAGTGAAATATCAAGTTTAATCGACCGCCTTGCGGAAGAAGGGGTTGATAAGCGGAAACTGATCATCAACGACAGGGTTGATATCGCTTTGTTTCATCACATTCACCGGGTTCAGCTGCCTTCACACGGCTTTTCCGTCAAAAGTGTGAGGAGCCGTTTTCCGCATTTGAAAATCGGAAAGTCCGTCCATTCGCCAGAAGAAGCGGTTCAGGCTGAAACTGAAGGTGCAGATTATGTGCTGTTCGGCCACATTTTTGAAACGGACTGTAAAAAGGGCCGGAAAGGAAGAGGAGCTCTCAGTCTGGCTGAAGTGAAGGCGGCTGTCCGCATTCCGGTCATTGCGATCGGGGGTATTACCGAACAACGACTGGCGGAAGTCAAAATGGCAGACGGCATCGCCGTGATGTCGGGGATCTTTTCTCATGACAGACCGGATGAGGCGGCCGCGCGGCTTGCCTGTCTCGCGAAGGGAGATTCATATGAGAAAGCGCTATGATACGATCGTGATCGGCGGAGGCATCATCGGGACATCCATCGCTTACCATCTTGCGAAAGCGGGGAAAAAAACGGCCGTGTTTGAAAGCGGAGAAGTCGGCAAAAAAGCGACGAGCGCGGCGGCGGGCATGCTCGGCGCCCATGCGGAATGCGATAAACCCGGTACCTTTTTCGAATTTGCCAGAGCCAGCCAAAAAGCCTATCAGCGGCTGACGGGCGAATTGAAAGACATAAGCGGCATCGATATCAGAAAGCATGACGGAGGGATATTAAAGCTGGCATTTTCAGAAAGCGACCGCGAACACCTGATGCAAATGGCTGCACTGGATTCAGTGGAATGGCTTGAAGCCGCTGAAGTATATGAGCTGGAACCGCATGCCGGAAAAGGGATTCTCGGCGCTAATTTCATTCGGGACGACATCCATGTCGAACCGGCCGCAGTGTGCAGGGCATTTGCCAGGGGGGCCCGGATTCTCGGTGCCGAGGTCTTCGAGTTTACCCCCGTTTTATCGATCGAATCTGAAGCGGGGACCGTCCGCGTCACTGCTGCTTCATGCACCGCGGAGGCGGAGCACGTTGTCATTGCAAGCGGTGTGTGGAGCGGTGCTTTCTTTAAACAGATCGGCATAGACAAAAGCTTTTATCCTGTCAAAGGGGAGTGCCTGTCTGTGTGGAATGACGGCATCCCTTTGACGAGGACGCTTTACCATGATCATTGCTACATCGTTCCGCGCCATAGCGGAAAGCTTGTCGTCGGCGCGACAATGAAGCCCGGGGATTGGAATGAACAGCCGGAACTTGGCGGAATCGAGGAGTTGATCCGAAAGGCCAAGTCGATGCTCCCTGACATTGAATCCATGAACATCGACCAATGCTGGGCCGGATTGCGCCCGGAAACAGGGGATGGCAATCCATATATCGGCAGACACCCTGAAAATGACCGGATATTGTTTGCTGCCGGACATTTCAGAAACGGCATCCTCCTGGCACCTGCAACCGGTGAGATGATAGCTGACATGATCCTCGGCAATCCGGTCAAAACAGAGTGGGCCGAGGCGTTTAAAGCGGATCGAAAGGAGGCTGTGCACAGGTGAACATTCAGCTCAACGGCCGGAAAATAGAGTGGAGAGATGATGGCGGCACGATTTACGATTTGCTCGCATCCTACAGTTTGGAAAATCGTGTTGTCGTTGTTGAAAGAAACAGGCAGATTATCGGAAAAGACCAATATCAAACAGTCAAACTGGAAGAACACGATGTCATCGAAATCGTTCATTTTGTCGGAGGGGGATAAACCGTTATGTTAAAAATCGCAGATCGTCAATTCTCATCAAGATTATTGCTCGGCACAGGGAAGTATCCGTCATTTGAAATTCAAAAAGAGGCTGTCAGTGCATCTGAATCGGAGATCCTGACCTTTGCCGTCAGACGGATGAATATTTTTGAAGAGTCTCAGCCTAATTTTTTGGAGCAGCTTGATTTAAGCCGTTATACGCTTTTGCCGAATACGGCCGGAGCAAAAACGGCTGAGGAAGCCGTCCGGATCGCCAAGCTTGCTAAAGCGAGCGGTCTTTGCGACATGATCAAAGTCGAAGTGATCGGCTGTGACCGTTCGCTTCTGCCTGACCCGGTAGAAACGCTGAAGGCGTCAGAAGCCTTGCTTGAAGAAGGCTTCATTGTGCTGCCGTATACATCGGACGATGTCGTCCTTGCGAGAAAGCTTGAAGAGCTCGGCGTACACGCCATTATGCCCGGGGCCTCTCCAATCGGTTCGGGACAGGGAATCGTCAACCCGCTTAACCTGTCGTTCATCATTGAACAGGCTAAGGTTCCCGTAATCGTGGATGCCGGAATCGGTTCTCCGAAAGATGCGGCATACGCAATGGAACTCGGCGCTGACGGAGTGCTTTTGAACACGGCAGTGAGCGGGGCGAAAGATCCGGTCCAAATGGCGAAGGCTATGAAGCTCGCCGTTGAAGCGGGCAGACTCGGATACCTTGCCGGACGAATTCCGGAAAAGAACTACGGCATCGCCAGCAGTCCTGAAGAAGGGAAGTTGACGATTTGACCGGCAGGTATTCAAGACAGGAGCTTTTTCACCCGATCGGACCGGACGGCCAGGAAAAATTAAGTCGCGCCCGCGTCCTGGTGATCGGTGCGGGGGCATTGGGCGCGGCCAGCGCAGAAATGCTGGTGAGGGCCGGAGTCGGTTCGCTGACGATTGCCGACAGGGATTATGTGGAATGGAGCAATCTCCAGCGCCAGCAGCTCTATACGGAACAGGATGTGGTTGATCATATGCCAAAGGCAGCCGCTGCCGAAAAAAGGCTGCGCCTGATCAACAGCTCTGTTCAAGTGACCGGCATTGTAGCAGATGTTACCGCGGAAAAAGCGCTCGAGCTTGCGGAGAAAGCGTCCCTGATCGTCGATGCGACCGATAATTTTGAAACGCGGCTGATCATGAACGATGCGGCGGTCAAGTTAGGCATCCCTTTTCTGTACGGCGCGTGTGTCGCAAGCTATGGCATCACATATACCGTCATTCCGGGGAAAACGCCGTGCCTTCACTGTCTTTTGGGGCATTTGCCCGCGAATACCATGACGTGCGACACAGCAGGGGTGATCGGTCCGGTTGTTCAGCAGGTTGCCGCATACCAGGTAACAGATGCCCTGAAGCTGCTGACAGGGCATGAACCGTCAGGAATGCTTCGCTCATTTGATATTTGGACAAATGAGCGCTCTGAAGTCCGGGCTGACGCGCTTAAACATGGCTCGTGTCCGACGTGCGGAAAAGGCGAGTTTCCGTTTCTTTCAGCTGAAAACGAAACAAAAGCAGCCGTTCTTTGCGGCAGACAAACGGTTCAGATCAGGCCGGCCGCGGAACAGCCGCCGGAGCTGGAGCCGCTTGCCGCCAGATTAAAAAAAGCCGGTTTGGATGTGACGGGAAATCCTTATTTATTATCTTGCCGTACGGAGGATTTTAAGTTCGTGATTTTTCGGGACGGACGCGCTTTGATTCACGGAACGAACGATATCAATCGCGCGAAAACGATATATCACAGGTGGATTGGCTAAAGGCCGAAGGGAGTGCAAACATCATGAGCATATACAAAGCATTAACAATCGCCGGGTCGGATTCAGGAGGCGGCGCCGGCATTCAAGCCGACATTAAAACATTTCAGGAGCTTGGCGTCTTCGGCATGACGGCTTTGACAGCGGTCACTGCGCAAAATACAACAGGGGTTCACGGCGTCTACCCGCTATCTCCGGAAGCACTCGGCACGCAGATTGATGCAGTGGCGGAAGATTTAAAACCTGACGCCGTGAAAACAGGGATGCTGTGGAGCGCGGAGATGATTGAGGTCATTGCTGAAAAAATTGCAACATACGAGCTTAAACGTGTGATTGTCGATCCTGTCATGATCGCCAAAGGCGGCGCTTCACTATTGAATGAGGAAGCAGTTGAAACATTGAAACGGCACTTGCTTCCGCTTGCTTATGCGGTAACGCCGAACATACCCGAAGCCGAAGTGCTGACAGGGAGAAGCATTCAAACAATGGAAGACCGCAAAAAAGCGGCTCGTGAATTGCATGAAATGGGCGTCCGCAACATTATCATCAAGGGAGGGCATCAGCCCGAAGATGGCAAAGTAACCGATCTCCTCTTCGATGGAGAGGTGTTCACGGAAAAAACGAACACCTATATTAAGACGAAAAATACCCATGGAACAGGCTGCACATTTGCCGCCGCTCTTACCGCGGAAACAGCGAAAGGAAACGGCATTCAAGGAGCTTTCCGCATCGCTGAGGCTTTCGTCCACGAAGCGGTTGCACACAGCCTTGATTTCGGAGCCGGCCACGGACCGACCAACCATTTTGCATATCAAAAGATATCCAATGCAGGGTTGGAACTGTAGTCCCGCAATAAAAATGAATTAATATCGCGGCAGACATCAAAAACGGTCTCTGCCGCTTTTTATATTCTGAAATTGTCAGCCTGCTATTAATTGTGATACTATATATTATGATCAGGTACTAATAAAATGTTAATCATTAGGAGGATTTCATACATATGAATTTATCACTGGAAGGCCGGAATATCGTCGTCATGGGTGTAGCAAATAAACGAAGCATCGCTTGGGGAATCGCCCGCTCGCTTCACAATGCAGGCGCAAGACTGATTTTTACGTATGCGGGTGAGCGGCTTGAAAAATCGGTCAAGGAGCTGGCCGATTCTTTGGAGCGGAACGATTCAATCGTACTTCCTTGTGATGTCACAAATGACCAGGAAATTGAAGCGTGCTTCGCCGACATCAAAAAAGAAGTCGGAGTCATCCACGGCATTGCACACTGCATCGCTTTCGCAAACAAAGAAGACTTGGCTGGAGAATACTTAAATACCACCCGCGACGGTTTTCTGCTCGCACACAATATCAGCTCTTACTCACTGACAGCGGTCGCTAAAGCGGCGCGCGGCATTATGACTGAAGGCGGAAGCATCGTCACGCTGACATACCTTGGCGGCGAGCGCGTTGTATCCAACTACAATGTCATGGGTGTTGCGAAAGCATCGCTTGATGCCAGCGTCAAATACTTGGCGAGCGATCTCGGAAAAGACGGAATCCGCGTCAACAGCATTTCCGCAGGGCCGATCCGGACATTGTCCGCAAAAGGAATCAGCGACTTCAACTCGATTTTAAAAGAAATCGAAGAACGCGCACCGCTTCGCCGCACGACGACTCCGGAAGAAGTCGGCGACACGGCTGCTTTCCTGTTCAGCGACCTTTCCCGCGGCATGACCGGCGAAAATCTGCATGTTGATTCAGGCTATCATATCATCGCGCGATAACATAACGCTAAAAAGCAATCCGTTAAAGGATTGCTTTTTCTTTTCTTCTGATTTCTCCTTTTTTGCATATAGATATACCATGAACAGATCGGAGGGATCAAGATGTCTAGCAGAAAAAACGATGCGGAGCAAAAGCCGCTCATGTATATTGTGCAGCCGGACTATGATAAGGCAGAAGCGAACATGCAGGATATTCTGATTAAAAGAAAGAAGAAAGCAAAGCCCGACGCTTCCGAACAAAAAGCCCGGCGAAAGGAACAGCAGGATGAAGCCGTCCGGCCAGACGAAAAGGACGGCGCCGAAGCGGTGCTTAGCGATGAGACGAATCGGTCCGAAAAAGGAGTCAAACCGATTAAAAAGCCGCTCAGCAAGATGACCATCGCCGAGAAAATCGACTTTTTGGCAAGCCTTCCCGGCAATATGCCGAAAACTCTTTGCCTCATTGAAGCAGACGGGAAGACATACAGAGGAACGATCGCCGGAAAGAAAGGCGGTTCCGTATTTGTCAAAACGTCGAGCAAAGGGGCTCCGGCGGAACTGCCGATCGAGAGTATTACTTCCCTGCACCCGCTCGGCTTTTAAATTACACGATAAAAAAAGTCCCGATTCAGGGACTTTTTAATTTGAACGATTGATCAGTTGCGGATTTAAGCATTCGATCGCACAGAAGCATTCCAGATCCACTTCAATGCAGAAATTTGTTTTTTCCAAGCGGAACACATCGCAAATTTTGTCTTTATCTTCTGTGAAATCGAGAACGCGGCGATTTTCATCAAAGGCAATCAACAGTCTCAATGTAGCGCAGCAGTCGTCAATTTTTTCAACTCTGAAAAACACGGTGCTGAAGCAAGGGCCTGCCTGAAGCTCTCCGACATTTCCAAAGGCTACGAACGGCTTAGACTTTGAAGTGTATAAAATAAACGGAATGGTGTCGCCTAAGTGTCTCGAAGGGGAAAGCAGGTTGCTGAAACAGCTTGTCGGGCAGCCTTCTTCCTCAATGGCGTTTTGCAGATCGTGAATGTTTTCAACGGCTTCGCACACGCAGTTTTCGGCTGAACATTTCGTCATGTTATGATCCCTCCTAGTTCAGGATTTAAAAATTCATTTTTCGGCCTGGCTTTTCTATTGGTAAAAGGAGCTGCCGAAAGCCGGCAGCTTTCGTGAAAAGACTGGCATCAAGCCGATTATAACGGCCGGCTTGATGCAGTCCGACACCTTTTAACCGTGGTGCTGATTGTGTTTTTTGTCTGCTGCGCGATCAACTAGTTCAGGTGACAGACATTGAATCGCGCAGAAACAAGTCAAGTCAACCTCGATGCAAAAGTCCGTTTTCTCAAGCCCGAAAAAGTCAGGGTCACAAGGATGGCAGACGCTTAATGTGTCGCCGTTTATGTCCACAGGCCTCAGGATTGAAAGCGTTGCACAGCAATCTTTTAGACTTTCTGCCCGGAAGAAAATCGATTCGAAGCACTGCATATCATCTGAAAATCCGCCGACATTTCCAAATGTTGAAAATAAACCGCCTTTTTTGTCGTACAAAAGGAACGGAATGGTGTCTTTACCGGAAACCGTCGGACTCAGCAGATTGCCGAAGCAGCTCGTCGGACATGTTTCTTCAACTGCATCCTGTTCTTTTATAATTTGTTCTACTGCATCGCATACACAATTTTCATGCCGGCCATGATGTTTTCCGCAGCTCATGGATTTCAGCTCCTTTTTATAGGGATATTTGACTTTAGTCTTTAACAACATATGTACCCGTGCCCTTGTTGGTGTGGGTAATCGTCTATAAAAATGAAGAAAAGCAGAGCTTGATGGCTCTGCTTTTTTGTATTAAAGGAGTCCGACGATAAGTGTTGCGATAACAACGGTAAGCGTTTGGACAGCTGTAGAGACCAAGACGGCGACATCGGTATCTTCTGTTGTAACTGTGACATCGCGTGAATTGTCGATAATTAATTTTTGACGGTTTGTTTGCTTGTTTGCTGTTACCTGCAGCAAGTCTTGTGATACAAGCTCGGCAAGATCAGCATCGTCAATGATTGCCAGAACGATTGTAACAATTGCCGTCTGCACCGCAGTCATAACAGATGCGACAACTTGAGTATCCTCTGTAGAGACTCGGATATCGCAAGAATCCTTGATGATGATTGTCTCATCTGACAGCTGTTTGTTCAGGTTGAGCTGGTCGAGCTCCTGATTGATAAATGCATCGTGTTTACCGCACTTGCAGTTGTAATCGTCACAAACGTGTTTCTTAGGGTGTCTCGGATAATACTCAGTTCCCGGATGCTCGCATTCTGGATCTAGCGCAACCCAAGAATATGGTCTAGTTTCCATTTGTTTTCCTCCTTCCATTTACTATTATTAAATGTTTGAAGGCTCGAACTTGTATATGGCAGATACCCTACTCCAAATCCCCATTTTTTTCTTCGGTTTGGGCGGTGTTCTCCTGCTGCCTTCTTTGTCTCAGCTTTTCTCTTAATTTATTTTTACCTGAACGTTCTCTTCTTCGTCTCGGGCGTTCTTCGGATTGTGATGATGATTCATTGTTCGCTTCTTTCTTCTTTTCCTGCTGCCGCTGGATGAGAGCCTCGGACTGCGCCTTTAAATCTTCGAGTATTTTTAAGATGTTTTCTTTTTCTTCCTCAGACAGCGTTCGCACATTGTCTTTTGAAACGCCGTGTTTTCTAAGGATATTTTGCACAAGCGTATTTGTCAGCGGATTTACTTCCGCTTTAAGCTTTTCGCGATCTGCCAATTGTTTTTCACCTCAATTTCTCAAAAAATATTAGAAAGAAAGGAAGGCTTAAAGTATGTCAAGCTCTGTGATAAGCGCGATCAGCACTTCGGTTAAAACTTGGACGGAAAGCAGGATCTCCAGCGAGGAAAGCGTAATGGTGACATTGCGGCTGCCGATGACTTTGATGATGACTCTTCTCCTGCTTTGCAGCCTGTGTACGGCTAAAACATGTTCTGTTACGATGTCTGCTGTATCCTCGTCTTCGATCGCAAGCTGAGCCGATAAAATCGTCAAAGAGATCACAGTGGCTTGTAAAGAGAGAGCTGCTGTTATGTTTGCCGTGTTTACAGTGACATGTTCGGAATCAATCACTTCAATGAGCTGGTCATATTCCCGGTATAATTCGTCAAATGTTTTTGCGTACAGCGCTTCGGCTTTTTCATGAAACGACATAACTTTCACTCCTTTCTTATCCACACTTTATTAAATGCAGACCGGTAACTTAGCGGAATGAGGAAAACATACATTTCAGCACCCAAATTTGCTGTTTTAGGGAAGGCGGTTCCGGCATATATTTGGAAGCAGGAAAGGGGGAGCCCTGTGATACAAAGCTGGCTTTTATATATTCTATTTTCTATCGCGGTATTTCGGCTGACACGGCTGGTCGTGTTTGATACGATCATGGCGCCGTTTAGAAGCCTGTTTCACGAAGAGGTTGAAGAAAAAAACGAAAAAACGGGAGAGACCGAGACGTATCTTGTCATGAAAGGAAAAGGCGTGAGAGCGTGGATCGGCGAGCTGTTGAGCTGTTATTGGTGCACGGGTGTGTGGTGTACCGCGTTTTTGCTTGTTCTTTACGCCTTTGTTCCGACCATTGCCGAATGGCTGATTCTTCTGCTTGCCATAGCAGGCCTTGCTGGGGTACTGGAAACGATCGTGTCCAAATGGCTCGATTGAATGGGGATTTATCATTGGCAACTTATGAAAAGAAGACTCATATAATGGCGTATAAGCATGAGAAAGGAAGGAATGCAATGAGACAAGTGAAAAGAAGGCAGCAAGGCCGATTAACGAACGCTTCCAGCAATCATCAGTCCACTTTCTCAAAAAAAGTGAAGAAAAAAGGCTGCGGATGCGGCAAAAAGAAGAGAACCTATTAATATCAAAAAAAGCCGGATACAGTCCGGTTTTTTTGTTGCCAATTTTTCTTCTGATGCATACACCATCATAAGGGGGAAAAGCGATGAATGTATTTGAACAGCTGGTTGAATCAATATGCCGCAAGCACGATCAAACGCAAGCCGGCCATGACCGGGTGATCTTTGAGCAGCAGAAGGAACTGGAGACATTTGACCGTTCTGCCGAACAGTTCGGCAGGCAGGTCGAAGCGTTTGCAGAGAATGCTGAAAAATGGCTGGGAGAGGACGTGAGTCTGCCGGGCATCTATAAATAATCCACGGAAGCCCTATGCATCAATCCAAGCGAATCCTATCAACTGTCATATCGTGTAGGGAGAAAAGGAGGTGCTTTAGATGGGCTTTTGTGGCGGAGGCTACGGCGGCGGCTACAGCGGAGGCTATGGCGGCGGCTATGGTTCAACGTTTGTATTGATCGTTGTCTTGTTTATTCTTCTCATTATTGTCGGCGCTTCTTTTAAATATTAGTTTTTGAGTTGAAGCGAAGAGGGCGGCGGCATGTGTGCCGGGCCCTCTTCTTTTTGAACGGGAAAAGCACAAGGCTTTTCAAAGATGCATAAGATAGCGTATCACTCCCAAAAAGGAGGCATAGGTATGGACAATCAATTTTTCAAAAACATCGAAAAGAAAACGGGCGTCAGCATGAATGAGGTCATGCAGCTTGCGAATTCGCTGCAAAATGCCAACTTCAAGGATGAAAAAACGGTCCGCAGCGTGATTAAGCGCGTCGCTAAATTGGCGAACAAACGGGTTCCGCAGGAAATGGAAGATAAGATTGTTGAATCCATTGTAAGCGGCAAGGAAAAAATGGATTTCAACACGATCGCGAAAATGATGAACAGCAAAAAATAAACACCGCGCCTTCCGATAAAAGGAGGGCACGGTGTCTTTTATTGCAGCTGGACCTGGGGATTCGGGCGTAAAACAGGCTGCAAAAACCTTGAGCGGTATGCCGTTCTGCCCCTTCTGACGGAAGGGACGCTGATATACAGACGATCCTCGGCCCGGGTCATGGCGACATACAGCAGCCTCCGCTCTTCTTCAAGAGCGGTATCGTCGCCTTTTCTCGCTGTCTCAAGGGCAAAGTCATGCGGAATCGAGCCGTCCTGCACCCCCAGGATATAGACCGTTTTGAATTCAAGCCCTTTCGCACGGTGGATTGTTAAAAGCTGAACACCGTATCCGTCAGCTGTTTGCTTTTCCGCTGCTCTCATATGATCGACATGCTCAAGAAATTCGGGGATCGTTTTGAATTTTTTTGCCGCTGTTTTGAGATCCCGCAGATCGTCAGACCCTTTTTCGAGCTTGTTTCCTTCGTTACCGCGCTTTTTTAAGTAATCGGAAAATCCCATTTTTTCCTCTGCGAAAGAGATCGCTTCAACTGGTTTCATCGTTTTTAAGCCTGTGAAAAAAGGAACGATTTTCTTTATTTTATCAAGCTGAAACGGTTTGATGTCGGTTAGTTTTTCAAGCGCGTGAACCATCGTGCAATCTTCGGTAATCGAGAGCGCTTTAAGCGTATTTAATGCGGACTGCTTGAGAAAGAGGGCGGGTAAAATCTGTTTGACGGCTTCCGCGTCATCCTGATTTTGGCTTAAGTAGAGATAAGCCAGGATCTGCCGGACGATTCTCCTGCTGTAAAACGACCGGACGCCTTGTTCAGCCGTGTACGGAATAGCTGACTGGTGCAGACGTTCAAAGATTGCGCGCCCGCTGCTGTTTGTCCGGTATAGGATGGCGAAGTCATCAGGCTTAGCGCCCATTTCAATTTTTTCTTGGATATCAGAGACGATCATAATCGCTTCTTCCTCTTCATCATAAGGATAAAATATAAGCGGTTTTTGGCGGTCATCTCTCGCGGCACTTAATGTTTTCGGAAAACGCTTTTTATTTTTCCTCACGACCATATCAGCGCTTGCCACAATCGGATGGCTCGATCTGTAATTCGTCGTGAGGCGGACCGTTTTCGCCTTCGGATAATCTTTTTCAAAATCGAGTATAAAAGAAGGGCTGCTGCCTCTGAACGCGTAGATTGACTGGTCATCATCCCCGACACAGGTCAGGTTGTTTTCCGGGCTCGCCAACAGCTTGATGATGGCATACTGAACAGGGTTAATGTCCTGAAATTCGTCGATCAAAATCGCGTGAAAGCGCGTCTGATATCGTTTTAAAATGTCTGGCTGTTCTTGAAACAGCTGCCAGCATGCAGATGCCATATCGTCGAAATCGAATTGGCGCCGCGCAGCTTTTTGTTCTTCATATTGACGGTACAGCCGGTGAACCCGCTTTTCCCATTCGTCTTCCAGCGGAATCTGTTCGCCCGGAAGATAAGCGTTCTTCCAGTAGCCGATCTGCTGGATCGCCTGATCAACCGGAAAATCTTTTTCATCAAGCCCTTCTTCGGCAAGGGCCATTTTGATGTATTGTTCTTTTTGCCATTCCCATTTCAGCAGGTGCTCGCCATTCCATCTTGCCGGATCATGGTGATAAAGAATTTTGTAGAAAAAGCTGTGGAAGGTGCCTGTCACGAGGCGGTTCACAGTCTGCATCGGCAATCCGTATTGCGAGGCCATCCGCTCTTTCATTTCTTTCACGGCTTTTGTCGTGAATGTGACGAGCAAAATGGCGGAAGGCGGGATATCGAGCCGGGATATCATATAAGCCGCTCGCGCGGTTAATACCCGTGTTTTTCCGCTTCCCGCGCCGGCCAGAACGAGAAGGGGTTCTTCGGGGGCCGTCACGGCGGCAAGCTGTTTCTCATTCAGCGGCACATTCGGAAAGACCGGTTCCGGGGCCGTTTCTTCCGCTGGGGAGAAAGGAGAATGGATGGAAGCTTCGCGAGGCGGCGTCCAGAAGTCCGCATCCGTCTTCTTTTCCTCTCCGATCGCTTTGCCTTTCGGGAGACGGAACACGCCGCTTTCTGTATAGTCGTTCTGTCTGGTTTGCTCTGTCTTCTCGTTTAAGCAAGCTGCTTCACATTGAGAAAAATCCCCGTTTTCCCGGTGGAAAAAATGTGGTTCTTCATGAATCGACAATTTCAGTCTGAGAGGCAAGCCGCAATGTTTACACGTGATTCTGTCTTTTCTTGCTTCATCAAAGAGGAATTGCAGGTGTTCTCTCGAATATGTATGTATATGAATGTCTCGGTTATTGAATCGGGCGCATTTCAAAAAGAGGTCCTCCAATTAATGGGTAATCGTCTAGTGTTATGAGACAACGTCTATCATATCAAATGAAAACCGTTTAAAACAGTAGATTTTTGGGAATTAAAGCTGATGAGGAGGAGATCGAATGGGATATTTGCCGCCTGTCCATCATGATCAATATACACAGTACGCCAATCGCAGCATCAGCCAAAAATCGAACTATGCGCATATACAAAAAACCGCCAATATCCCAAGCGAGCGCGCCTACCGCGAAGTCGAAAAAAGAGAGGAAAACCAGACTGCGGCTTTTAGGCGGGTCTTGGAAAAGAAGCGAAAAAAAACGCTGAACCGCCGTGTTACGGAAAAGGCGGAAAGCGGACGCTACGTTAACGAGTCCGTTTGAAAGATGAAACAAACCCCGGCTTTTATACCGGGGTTTTCGTTATTTTTTGCGCAGTTTTTTGAGTCCGAAATACAGAATAATCATAGCGGCCGCTCCGATCATAATCGGAGTCGTGTACGTTCTCGCCACATTTTCAACATGGTCCCACCGGCTGCCGAGCTGTATGCCGAGGTAGACGAATAATATCGACCACGGTATGATGGCCAGCACGGTCAGACCTGTGAATTTTAAAATCGGCATTTTCGCAATTCCTGCCGGAATGGAGATGGCGTGCCTGACCACGGGAATGAAGCGGGCGGAAAAGACAACGCCTCCGCCGTATTTCTCAAACCATTTTTCGGCCGTTTGAATGTGATGCTTTTGGATCAATAAGTACTTTCCGTATTTGTATAAAAACGGCCTTCCGCCGTAATAGCCGATCCAGTATAAAAACAATTGAGCAATCGTTCCCCCGATGACGCCGGCGATCACGGCCCCTGTCATCGTAATGGAGCCGCTTGACACCAAGTATCCGCCGTAGGCCAGTACGATTTCACTCGGGATGATTTCGATCATTAAACCGATTGCAATGCCGAAATAGCCAAGATCGGTCAGCCACATTAAAATATCATTCACTATGCTTCCCATTTTCGTTTTTTCTCCCTGCTTTTGATTTCATCAGCCGAACGTTGGAGCAGCCGCCGGGATGATTCCCTGCCGCCCGCGCGGGAAACAAGCGAATCTCAAAAACCGTCCGGATGCGCCCTGTGCCATTGCCACGCGCTTTGAATGATGGTTTGTAAATCGCTGTATTGCGGCTTCCATCCGGTATCTTCCATCAGTGTCCGGCTGTCCGCCACAAGCACTGGCGGATCCCCCGCTCTGCGCTCGTCCGTTTTTGCTGCAATGCTTCGCTCTGTCATGTTTTCCGCGGTTTCAATGATTTCTTTTACGGAATGTCCGGCTCCTGTCCCTACATTATAAACATTTTGCTTCAGTCTGTCTTCATATAACCTGTCAAGAGCCGCCAGGTGGGCGGAAGCCAGATCGAGGACGTGAATATAATCCCTGATGCATGTTCCGTCCGGCGTCGGGTAATCATCTCCGAAAATGGATAGCTGCTTTCGCTGTCCCAAAGCCGTCTGCAGGACGAGGGGAATGAGATGGCTTTCAGGATCGTGATCCTCGCCGATCGCTCCGTTTAAAGCGGCGCCGGCCGCGTTGAAGTAGCGGAGGGCTGCCCAATTGACACCGTGCGTTTTCCCGACCCAGTGCAAGTATTTTTCGATCATCAGCTTCGATTCCCCGTAAGGATTGACAGGGGAGAGGGGGGCTGTCTCTTTGATCGGGACGTTCTCCGGGATGCCATATACGGCGGCGGTCGACGAAAAGACGATGTTTTTGACGCCTTCCTTGATGACCGTTTCGAAGAATGCACAAGACTTGAGCGTGTTTTCCCTAAAGTAGAGCTCAGGCTTTTCGATCGATTCGGACACAAGGTTTTTGGCGGCGAAATGGATGACAGCATCGACATCATGATGTTTGATGATGGCTTTGACAAGTGCCGCATCACCGATGTCGCCTTCGTAAAAGCTGATCCCGCTGACGGCTTCCCTGTGTCCGGTAGATAAATTGTCAAGCACGACGACGGAGCGGTTTTGCTTTGTTAA
Organism: Bacillus sp. PK6-026; assembly: GCF_054161455.1. Taxonomy (NCBI): domain Bacteria; kingdom Bacillati; phylum Bacillota; class Bacilli; order Caryophanales; family Bacillaceae; genus Bacillus; species Bacillus sp. PK6-026. Next base: position 1,316,063 of record NZ_CP096418.1, read on the forward strand.
TTCGAGTACGGTGTGGCTGCCGATGTATCCGGCTCCTCCTGTAACGAGTACGGATGTCATTGCCATGCTCCTTTCTGCGCTTCTTTTTTTAGGACGCTTTCCAGGTAGGCGAGCAGTTTTGGCCGCATCTCGTCCCGCATAAGAGCGATTTCCGTACTCGCTTTAAAACTGCCCAGCTTGTCGCCGATATCAAAGCGGCTTCCTTCCAATTTGCGCGCATACATGCTTTGTTCCCGGCAGATTTCCCTTAGTGCGTCAGTCAGCTGAATTTCATTTCCCGTACCGCGCTTCGTTTGTTCGAGCACAGGGAAAATCGAAGGCCTCAGCACATAGCGGCCCATAACCGCGATATTTGAAGGGGCTTCTTTGACAGACGGCTTTTCCACAAGATCGTCAATTTGATATATTTTGTTCTTTTGCGCGGACGTCTGAATAATGCCGTATTTGCTCACGTCCGCCGGATCGACTGGCTGAACGCCGATTACTTCTGTCTGATATTCTTCAAATACTTCGAGCAGCTGCCGAAGCGCCGGCGTTTCTGACACCATGATGTCGTCGCCGAGAAGGACGGCAAACGGCTCATCACCGATGAAATGCTTGGCCGATAACACCGCATGTCCGAGACCGAGGGGCTCCTTTTGCCGGATATAATGAATATTCGCCATATCGGCGATGTCGCGTATCTCTTTTAACACATCATTTTTTCCTTTGGCGAACAGGTTTTGCTCCAGTTCAACAGAGCGGTCAAAATGGTCTTCAATCGAACGCTTATTTCTTCCTGTAATGATAAGGATGTCTTCTATTCCTGATTGAACAGCTTCTTCCACGATATATTGTATAGCCGGTTTATCGACAATCGGCAGCATTTCTTTCGGCTGCGCTTTTGTTGCCGGCAAAAACCTTGTACCCAAACCGGCTGCTGGGATGACTGCTTTTTTTACTTTCATGGTTATTCACTCCTGGTCTTTTTTATGAATCTGTTCCGGGTTTTTGAAACACCCAAAGCCTGTTTCCGATAAAGTTGATCGCCATTCCTGCGACTGTTGCGGACATTTTGCTGACAAAAAGGGAAAGGCCGGCTTTTTGAAAAATATACAGAAGGACAAATGTAGCGCCCGCTGCTGCAAGATTGATTATGATAAACCGGACGATTTCCGCGCCATGTGCTTTTTCCTTTACTTGAAACGTCCATGTCCGATTCCAGATATAGCTGTTTGCTACGCCTGCCGAATAGGAAAACAGCTGTGCGGCCAGATAGGGTACGCGGAGGGACGTAAGGATGAAAAACACGGCGAAATCAACGAGTGTGTTTCCGGCTCCGACTATCCCGAAACGGGCGAGTGTGGTGATGTTTTTTTTGTTCATAACGGCATTCGGCTGTTTACCTCCCGTCTATTTTGTGTAGGGCTTCGTAAAAGCTTAGAAACAACTTTAATAGACAATGTTGAATAAACGATAAACAAAAGATGAACAAACTATGAAATGTTTTCTGAGGAAAAGAAAAACCGTTCCGCTTAAAAAGCGGAACGGTTACTTTTTGACCATTTTGACATGGGGGATATTCGCATCTAAAAATTCTTCAGACACGACTTTATAGCCGTGTTTTTCGTAAAAGGGAACAGCCTGTGTCTGCGCGTTCAGCATGAATTGAACCGCGCCTTGCTTGGCGGCTTCCTCTTCAAGCGCCTGAATGATCAGGTTGCCGATGCCGAGGGAGCGGTGGCTTTTCAGTACACAGATTCGTTCAAGTTTGCCATAGCCGTCGACAAGCCGTAGCCGGCCAGCGCCGATCGGCTCTTTTCCGTCATAGATGACGAGATGTGAAGATTCCTGATCGAGATGATCCATTTCTTCTTCCGGTGATACGTGCTGCTCCTTGATAAAGACTTCCTTTCTAACAAAGAAGGCGTCTTCAAGCTGTTGTTGATTCTTCACAATGACGGCTTCCACTGGCTTTCTTCACGCTCCTAAAATAAAAGTTTCATAGACGGTCCAAGATCCGTTGTCCAATTGGTAAAGCAGGTGAAAGCGGTCGATGACTTCTTCGTGCGACGCGTCTCTCATTTTCAGCGTGCCGAGGACGTCGGAATGCTCATCATCTGACAGCTTTTGTGCGACTGTGACATGGGGAACAAACGCATATTCGGGTTTGTCTTCCAAAACGCCGCTGTACATTTTTTCATGAAGCTGCGTCAATTCTTCTGTCGGTTCGGCTTTCATATAGATGACATTATTGACAGGGGCAAAGGAACTGAATTTTGTAATCTTCAGCGTGACCGGTTTCAGCTCTTTTGAAAGTTCCCTCAGGTGTCCTACGACGCTCGCGATCTCGTCTTCGGACACTTCAAAAGGTGTTCTTAATGTAAGGTGGGGCGGAATTAAAGCGTAATTCGGGTCATAGCGTTTTCGGTAGGAATTTGCAATGTCCTGAAGTTTTTTTGATGGAAATAGCACAATACCGTATTTCATTTTGTTCCCTCCTTAAACAATTGATATGGTTTAGTATATCAAAGATGGGCCGATATACAGAGAGCTACAGCATTTTTTTTAAAGCGGGGGTGATGAGCGGCTGCCAGTATGTCCACTTGTGATCCCCGTCGAAAGCTTTGAAATCGTAGTTTGTCTGCTTTTCTTCAAGCAATTCTTTTAATTGCTCATTTGGACCGGTGAAATCCAAAATTTGATCATCAGTCGTTTTGACGGCGGTTTCTTTCTCTCCGATTTGGTGGCAAATTGAAATAAGCTGCAGGGAATCGGACTGTTTCACTTTATCGAGAACATGGCGGTCGACATAAGGTGACTGCATAATGACGTTTCCGAACATATTCGGATAGTCAAGCGCCGTCATGAGGGAAACCGTTCCTCCGAGCGAGTCTCCGATCAGCGTCCTGCCTGATCCGACTTGGTATGTCGGGTACTCACTGTCGGCGAAAGGGACGAGTTCATTTGCCAAAAAACGTTTATACGCTTCGAATTTTGACCCTTCCGGATGGTATGTAAGCCTTCTTTCCTGTACGTTTTTGTACGGAATGCCGATGATGATGCTTCTTTCGATTTCGCCGTTCGCCAGCAGTTCTTCCACCTGTCTGCTGATGCGCCCGAGGCGGAAATAGTCATGTCCATCCTGTGCGATGATCACATGATATTTGTAAAGCGGCGAGAAGGATGACGGCAAATAGACGAGAAGCTCCATTTCCTCGCCGAGCTCTTCCGAAAAAAGCTTCTTCTCCTGAATGACTCCTGTTTTCATAGCCAAGATGAATTCCTCCAGAAATAATGTTTGTGAACGTTTCCATTCATTTTAACACGAAATTCTCTTGTGAAAGAAGCGAAAAGGGCTGCCGAACTGTTCGGCAGCCGTGATTTTTTATGTCCGTTTTTTTTCGTACCAGGGCGTTGACGGTCTATCCGGAGGGTATCCGCAGCGTTCGCGGTACATTTTTCTTTCCTCTGTGAAATCCCACCAGCTTTTAGCGCTTTCGGGATCGTTGGCGTAATGGACGATGCATCGCAGCGCATCTTCTGCACAAGGATCTTCCCAGTAGCCTTTCAGTTTTTCGAGGCGGATGATCAAATCCGCACCTGATTCATGCTTGATGTCGCCAAGGGAATAGTAGCCCAGGTCAACGGCGCACTGCGCCATTTTCGGCCCGATGGAAGGAGCGGTTTGAAACTGGGCGAGCGCCTTGATGTATGCGGCGCGCTCCAAAGACGAACCGAGCGTATGTGCAAGGACGGACAGATCCATATATGCCGTGTTTTTTATTTTTACCTTGGCTGTCCTTAAGTTTGACCGTTCTTTTTTTGTCAGAGGCAGCTTCATATGAACACCTTTTAAAGATACAGATCGAACATGTTGACGTCATAGCCGAGCTGTTTTAAATAATTAAACAGCTGGGCCCTGTGATGGAAGACGTGGGTGAGCGTTTCCGTCAGCCAGCGGCTTTGGGTCATCCCTTCATCAAGGTAAAACGGCTTTGTTTTTTTCGTCAAAAATTCCTCGTCGGAGAGGGAAGTCATATACGTTTGAAAAGCAGCGAATCCTTTCTGCATAGCTTCAGCCATTTGGTCAGCCGACTGCAATGCACTATACTTCTTTTCAATTCGGGAGATGGCGGCCTCTTCCTTTTCCTGCATGATAGCCATGTCGGCTTCTGGGATGGCCGTCAGATGGCTTGCCAGTTCTTTCAGGCTTCGCATGCGGTCGGCGGGCCGGTAAGACCAGTCAGATTCCTTCACTTTTTTCAGAAGATGACACGTGGAGCGGATGCCCGTCTCCATCTCGTGGAACAAATCGCTCCGCAGGGCTTGAACTTGCTTCATTTGCTTCATCCTTTCCATTTTGCTTTATTCTAAAAGTATCACCTAATCCTGACAGGCTTTGTCACGATTCTAAAAAAAGTCAGTCGTACCTTGCTAAAATGTCAGCAGCCTTCCGTTTCAGCTGAAGCTTGATTTCTGCGGGTTCTTTGACAGTTGCCTCAGTGCCGAGGTTCCACAAAAGTTCCCCGAAATACTCAAGTTCTGGTCTGGGGAGGTTTGCATCGATCGCCCCCGTCCCGTCATCCCGCATGGTGAGGATCTTGAATAAGTCCACATCAGCCGCAGCCCGCCTGGCTCCTCTGCGTGTCAGTTCCGCTTGCAGCCGCACCGGTTCAGGGCACTCGCTCTCCGAATGTTTGATCCAGCTGAGAACCGATGGATAGGGAAGCTGGCGGGCCAGCGGGCTGGCCGCTTTTTCCGCCCGAAGGATGCGGTCGGCGCGGAACAGTCTGAACGCCTGCCTTTTAAAGCAATAGGCCGGACAGTACCAGAAGCCGTTCCAGCTGAACAAACCGATGGGCTGGATGGATCTCTCCGCGCAATCGTCTGTTCCGTCATAAACGACCGTCAAAACGGATTGATTGATGGCTGCATCAAGAAGCGTTTCTAAATGTTCGGCGGCTTTTGGACGATGCGGATTCCAGAACACGATTCTGTCTTTCATCGCATCAATCCGCTCCTGTGTTTCCACGGGAAGGTGGCGGTAGAACTTTTTTAAAACCATCCGCGTTTCCGCATCAAAGGGAAGCGATCCGAAAAACTGCAGAGATTGATACGCGAAAAACATAGCCGCCGCCTCTGATTGTGTAAAAAAGAGCGGCGGAAGCACAGGTTCATTCAGCAAATAATAGCCTCCGTTCGCGCCTGTTTCAGAATAGATCGGGACGCCGAGCGCGCTCAGCTCGTCCAGATCGCGGAGAATCGTGCGGTAGGAAACCCCGAATTCTGCTGCGAGCTCCCCGGCCGTAAATTTTCGTTTTGTATGAACGGTCATCATCAATTCGATTAATCGCTCTGTTTTTGGCATCTGATTCCTCCGGTTCCGTCGTTTGGTTTCATCATACCATGTTCAATATGAGGAAAGATTTAAAAATGACCCTTGAAAAATGTCTTGACTTAGGTTAAAGTAAAGAACAATCAGAAAATTGAAGAGATTCTTATCACGAGAGGTGGAGGGACTGGCCCTTTGAAACCTCAGCAACCGGTCTGCACTGACGATGTCAGTGTACCAAGGTGCTAAATCCAGCAAGCAGATGCTTGGAAGATAAGAAGAAGCGCATAATCCCCCTTCTTCTTATGAAGAAGGGGTTTTTTATTTTTAAAAGGATGGTGTCATATGACTGAACATGTACAAACAACGCTGGCGCAAATCGGCAACCGCAGTGATGAAATAACGGGAACTGTCAATCCTCCCGTTTATTTCTCTTCTGCGTACAGGCACAAAGGGATCGGGGAATCCACAGGGTTTGATTACATTCGCACAAAAAATCCGACAAGACAGCTTGTTGAAGATGCAATCGCGAAACTCGAAGGGGGAACGCGCGGCTTTGCGTTCAGTTCCGGTATGGCTGCCATTCAGACGATCATGGCTCTGTTTCAAAGCGGGGATGAGCTCATCGTTTCGTCCGATTTATATGGGGGAACGTACCGCCTTTTTGAAAACGAATGGAAGAAATACGGACTTCGCTTTTTCTACGACGATTTTTCAGACGAAGACTGTATCAAGTCGAAAATCACGAACAATACAAAGGCACTGTTTGTAGAAACGCCGACAAATCCGCTCATGCAGGAAGCTGATATTCAAAAAATCACGCAAATCGCTAAAGAGCACGACTTGCTGCTCATTGTTGACAATACGTTCTATACACCGGTTCTGCAAAAGCCGATTGAGCTCGGCGCTGATCTTGTCATTCACAGCGCGACGAAGTATTTGGGCGGTCATAACGATCTTTTGGCGGGGCTTGTCGTTGCAAAAGGCGAAGAGCTGTCTGAGGAAATGTTCCAGCACCAAAACGCCATCGGAGCGGTTTTATCGCCGTTCGATTCATGGCTCTTAATGAGAGGGATGAAGACGCTCGCTCTCAGGATGAGACAGCATCAGGAAAACGCGCGGGAACTTGCGGCCTTTTTGGAAGAGCAGGAGGAAATTGCAGATGTTCTTTATCCGGGAAAAGGCGGCATGCTGTCATTCCGCGTTCAAAAAGAAGAATGGGTTAATCCGTTGCTGAAAAATCTCAAGACGATCTGTTTCGCCGAAAGCCTCGGCGGAGTCGAAAGCTTCATCACCTATCCGGCGACACAGACCCATATGGATATCCCGGAAGACATCCGAATTGCAAACGGCGTCTGCAACAGACTTCTGCGCTTTTCAGTCGGAATCGAACACGTCTCCGATTTAAAGCAGGATCTAAAAGCTGCGCTGGAAAAAGTAAAAGGGGAGGCGGTTCCGCATGAGTCATGAAAACTGGACGCTTGAAACAAGGCTTGTTCATAACCAAAATAAAACGGACGGAGCAACCGGAGCCGTCAGCGTGCCGATCCAGCACGCCTCAACCTTTCATCAAGGTTCTTTTGACAAATTCGGCGAATATGACTACAGCCGGTCAGGAACACCGACAAGAACGGCGCTTGAAGACACGATAGCCGAGCTTGAGGGAGGGACGAGGGGATTTGCTTTTTCATCCGGAATGGCCGCGATTTCCACCTCCTTTCTGCTTTTGTCAAAGGGCGATCACGTGCTTGTCACAAAAGATGTGTACGGCGGCACTTACCGGATGATTACGGAAGTGCTGAGCCGCTTCGGGATTGAACATACTTTCGTCGATATGACGGATTTAAATGAAATTGCTTTAAACATAAAGGAAAATACAAAAGTCATCTACCTTGAAACACCGTCAAATCCGACGCTCGGCATTACGGATATCAGAGGCGTCGTCAAGCTTGCCAAGGCGCACGGCTGTCTGACGTTTCTTGACAACACGTTTATGACTCCGGCGCTGCAGCGGCCGCTCGAGCTCGGCGTCGATGTTGTGCTACACAGCGCGACGAAGTTTTTAAGCGGACACAGCGACGTATTATCAGGACTTGCCGTTGTGAAAGACAAAAAGCTCGGGGAAGAACTTTATAAGCTGCAAAATTCGTTCGGCGCTGTTCTCGGCGTCCAAGACTGCTGGCTTGTGCTGAGAGGGCTGAAAACACTGCAGGTCCGGCTTGAAAAAGCATCTCGAACAGCTCAGCAGCTCGCTGAATTTTTTGAAAAGCATCCGGCCGTCAAACAAGTGTATTATCCGGGGCTGTCTTCGCATCCGGGTGCGTCAGTTCACAGGCACCAGTCATATGGCGCCGGCGCCGTCCTTTCGTTCGAGCTGGAGAATGCAGAAGCCGTGAAAAAGATTGTGGAACGCGTTTCTCTTCCGGTCTTTGCCGTCAGTCTCGGCGCTGTGGAGTCGATCCTTTCCTATCCGGCAAAAATGTCACACGCCGCTATGCCGAAAGAAGAGCGGGAAAAACGGGGGATTACCGACGGCCTTCTGCGGCTGAGCGTCGGTGTGGAACATGCCGATGATTTGCAGGCCGATTTTGCCCGTGCATTGGAAGCCGTATCCGGAGCGTTCGCCCGATCATAAAAGAAACCGCAGACTCTTCAGGGAATCTGCGGCTTTTTTTGCGTTTAAACCAGGGTAGAAAACCATGTGCCCAAGAGGGTGCCGACATAATTGCCGATCAGATATCCGAACGTCCCGACCAGCATAACCGGAGCGACGAGGCTCTGCCAGCCTTTGGCGATCGCCATCGCCGCCGCTGTTGTCGGACCGCCGACAGATGCGTTGCAGGCCAAGAGAATTTCCTCGAGCCGAAAACGCAACAGCTTTCCTGCGGCAAGCGTTACGAGCAGGTTGGACATGGCAACCACAAACACAAATGCCAAAAGGAGCGGTGCGTTCATGAGAATGATCCGCAAGTCTGCCGGAATGCCGATCACCACAAAGAATAAGTAAATCAAATAAGTCCCGATTTCCTGTGTGCCGCGCAGCCGTTCAAAATAGCGGGGAAAGGCGATCGTCAGCAAAATTGTCAGCGTCGTCAGCAGCAGGAACTGGTCACCCAAGATAAAGGCAAGAAACTGAAACCCGCCGTCAGAAGAAAAACGCTCTTTGAAAAAGGCCGCTGTTTTTACAGACACAGCAACGATCGCGAAGGCGGTTCCGATGTTTAAAGCAATGTCCTGCAAGGACATCTCTTTTCTTTTCCAATAGGCTTCCGCCTGATTTTTACTGCCGGCCGTCTCTTCATGAACGCCAAAGCGCCTTTGAAACCATTTAAGCGCCGGTATCCCCATTAAAATGAAAAAAAGAAGAGCCATCATAAAATTATCCGCAACCACCGTCGATGATACATATTCACCGGGAGTTGAGAACTTCGCGGCCATCGCCGCAAAATTCACGCCTCCGCCGATATAAGAGGCACTGATCATCCCGCCGATTTGGTCAAGGTGCGGAATCTGCTGCTTAAACAGAAAAAAAGCAATCACGCTTCCGGCAGCAGTGCCCAGGGCGCTGATGCAAAAGATCATCAAAAGCCTGCCGCTTTCTTTCAGGATCTTCCGCACATTGATTTGAAAAAGCAGCAAAGGTATCGCAAGCGGAACAACATAGGACCACACCGCATCATAGACGGGGGACTCGGCCGGTAGAATCCCCGCATTCGTAAACAGCATCGATCCGCCCAGCGCCAGTACAGCCCCCGATACTGCCGCAGCCCAGCGATACCGCTGCTCCAAATAAATACTCACCGCCGCCCACACCGCAATAAACCCCCAAAGCATCCATGCATCATCCGCTGAAATGAGTGAAGAATTCATTATATTCCCCCTATTCTCATCCTATATTTTTAATTATCAGATAATTAAATAGTGTAAAACGGAATGTCCAATTGATCAATCACGAAAAAATAGTCACCATGTTGACAAAATTAACGAGAAATAGTATTGTATATTAGTCAGCATGTTGACTATATTCAAAGGAGAGAACAAATGGATACCAACAGCTTAATCAACGAATTACATTTGATGCAGCAAAGCTATGCGACATTGTTTTCGGTTGTCAATAAGGTGCAAACCCGAGGTGACGAATACATGGAAATATTAACTTCGAGGCAACACATGGCACTCATCGCCATCGCGCATTTGCCGACTGAAACTGCCACGCTTACGAATATCTCCAAAAAGCTTGGCACAACCAAACAGACCGCCAACAAGCTGATGACAGGTCTGATCAAAAAAGGTTATGTTAAATCAGTGCCAAATCAAAAAGACAAACGCTCTATTAATATTGAAATGACCGCTGAAGGAAAGAAAGTGCTGGTGGATTGTTCCGAAAGGTCCGTCTATTTCTTGGCTGACTTGTTTCAGCAGTTTACTGCCGAAGAGGTTGCGACATTTTGGCGGCTGCTGCAAAAGCTTTACCGTTTTGACGGTGAAGAACAAGACGGTTTTGAGGAGAATGCAAACATTCAGCTTGGCGTAGGAAATTCATTAGATACAGAAAAGATTCTCGGAGAATTTGAGAAACGCCGCTACGGAGGAGAAAATGATGAAAAATAATCTTTATGTAAAAGCAACAACTTTTAAAATCAAAGGAAAGGAGAAGCTCTATCATGCAAAAGATAAATTCCTGCAGACAAAGGAAACCATTCGCCGCGGCACAAAATTAGACAGGACAGGACCCTTTTTCTCAAGCTGCATTGCTCTGATCATCATTGGTTATTCCTGGGGGACAAAGGCGGAATGGCTCGTCTGGTTAGGGGCGGCAAGTCTTTTGAGCAACGTTTTATTGCTGTTTGCAACATTTTTTCGCCGAAATCAAAAATCGATTTGACATTCGTTTGCGCAGGATCTAGTGGCTCGCATCGTAGATCAATGAATGACTTGCGAAAAGGATGTTGAAACTTATTAGAATTGTAGACTAGCGATTTCAAAGACAAGAAGCATTCTTGTCTTTTTTTGTTGAAACCTCTTATTTCCATATGCGTATAAAGAAAGGGAGGTGGAAAAGTGAAACAGAAAAAAAGAGAACAACTTGTTAACCTGTTTAGTGTGTTAAATGAAAAAAAGCAGATCAACGCGGCGGTATTAGTCGCTGAAGACGGAGACATTCTTTTTCAAGGCGCCTTCGGTTATGCAAACTTGGCAGATAAGCGTTTATTGCAGGAGGATTCCTTATTTGAATTAGCATCGCTATCCAAGCCGTTCACTGCTTTGGGCATCCTTCAATTAGCACAGCAAGGGGTATTGAATATTGAGGATCCCGTAGAACGGTGGATAACCGGATTTCCTTATCAGGGCATAACGATTCACGATTTGTTGACACATACGTCGGGTCTGCCCGATTATATGGAGTGGTTTTTACAACATTGGGATCATAACAAGATTGCTGTTAATCAAGATATCGTTGATATGCTGATGAATCATCAGCCGCAACGCTATTTTGCCCCGGGTGAAGGTTGGCTGTACAGCAATACGGGATATGTGCTGCTTGCGGTTATCATTGAAAAGGCATCCGGTCTGAGTTTTGCCGAATATATGAAAAAAAATATCTTTGAACCGGTGGAAATGCGGAACTCAAGGGTGTATAACAGAAGGCTTCAACCTGAAACCATTGAGAACTATGCGTATGGATATGTGTATGACGTGCATACAGAACAGTACGTTCTGCCTGATGACCTTGAAGAAACAAAATATGTCTGCTATCTTGACGGGATTCAGGGGGACGGAACCGTAAACTCAACCATTCATGACTTATATTTGTTTGACCAGGCCTTATATACAGATTGTTTGATCAATCAAGTCTCAAAAGAGCTTGCTTTTACTCCCGCGTCTCTGAAAAACGGAGAGTCTGTAGATTACGGGTGTGGATGGGTGCTTCGGGACAGTCCTGAAACAGGGCGAATTGTCGGTCACAGCGGCGGCTGGCCAGGCTATTCAACCGTAATGATCCGATATATCGATCAACGAAAAACCTTCATTTATTTGAGCAATGTGGAACAGGATGATGAATATGAACAGGCCATCTTTGAAGCCGTTGAAAATATCCTGTTTGACAAGGCCTACAAAATCCCTGATCGCCCTGCCGATAAAAAGAAAAAAGAGATCGATCCGGCCATTTACAAAAGATATGTCGGAAGTTATTCACTTCAGGATGGCACCGCCGCTGATGTGACAGTTGATAAAGAACGGCTTTATATGCAAATCACCGGACAGATCCGTTTTGAATTATTTCCAGCCTCGGAAACGCGCTTTTTCCTCAGGTCATTGTCTGTTGAAGTGGAATTTATTTTGGAGGATGGTGTGGTCACCCGCTTGATTATTTATCAAAATGGCGCAGAGGAAGAAGCGGTGCGGATTGTGAAATCAAACAGCAAGGTATGAACGTTGTTTGTCAGGAAGAAAATTAATCGTTCGAGGTTGTGGGGATATCAGCCTGGCTGAATTTCTGAGGCTATTTATAAGGAGGTTTCATGAGGCTGTACAAATTTAATTTTATAAAAAATAGTCATCATGAGTTTTATGAGCTAAAAGAAAACGATCTAATAAAAGCGGAAGATAGACTTGGTTTCCGATTTCCTAAAGAACTCAGAGAATTTTATTTAGAAATTGGGTACGGGTTTATAAGAGGGAATAAAAGTGCAATAAACAGATTTTTAGATCCCGCTACTATCGCAGATATCACTTTAAGGGAAGATATTTACGAATTTGCCCCTGATTTAGATGATATATATGAAGATGAAGACAGGCTTGTTTTTTATGAGGTAAATGAAGGTGTATATTTAACGCTTGATTTAAATGATACCGATAAGTCATCGGTATTCTTTTTTGATAAAAAAATAGCTGACTCTATAGAGGGATTTATCAAAAAAGTTGATCAAAATGATCGATACTTTGAAGATATGGAAAATCAAACATTTTTTGGATGGAGTTCTTGCAAAGCTGGACTGCTAAAACAACAGAAAAAACCGAGCAGAAAAATATCTGCTCGGTTTAAAAACTAATACCTCGGCCATCCTTTGGAATCCCAGTATAAATCATTAATCAGCAGCTTAGGCGCTCCATTGTCAAGCGCATCATAACCATGTCTGACGATGATGTTGCCGTTCACGATATCTGCGCCGCCTGGGCCCTTCCACTGGTTGTTTCCGGAGTCGAGGATTGTGCCTCCGCCTTCCGTCATTTTCTTGCCGCTTTTGTCATAGTAAGGTCCCGTGATTTTTGTCGAGCGGCCGTAAGCGATTTTATACGTGCTGTTCACACCTTGACAGCATTTATCGAACGAAACGAATAAATAATAGTAGCCGTTTTTATATGTGATAGACGGCGCTTCAACCGCTCCGCCATGGCTCGGCCTTGATGCGATCGAATAAACCTTCCCTGTAGGTTTCATCGTTTTTTTATCAAGCTTTGTCAGCTTGATGCCGCTCCAAAACGAGCCGAAGGACAGCCACGGATTTCCTTCTTTATCAATGACTAACTCAGGGTCGATCGCATTATAATTGTTCGAGGTCGTCGTCCGGGTGACAAGCCCGTCGTCGCGCCAATTTCCGGAAGAGATCCGGTCTGTTGAAGCCAGTCCGATCGCCGAAGTATTGGAGCCGAACGCGGATACCGCATAATAAAGCCAATAGCGACCATTGTAATAGCTGATATCAGGCGCCCATTGGTTTTTTTCATGGTTTGGCACGAACTTTTTCCACCATGATAATGGAGTTGTAAAAATACTTGGAGCTGGGCTCCACGTTTTTCCGTCTGTCGATTTGATGACGCGGATTCCATTGCCGATACCAGTACCGAATGTATACCATGTATTTCCTTCTTTAATCATGGAAGGATCATGAATAACGTTGTCTCCTTTTGTATCCCAAAAAGCCGCTGATGTTGGCTCAGCTCCCGAAAAAATAAGCAGAAAAAATAAAATGAAACCAGAAATAATCGTCTTAGCCACAGTTGTTCTCCTTTCAAATCTCGATATCCTTTAACAATCGGTCCTCCCTTTGAGAAATATTTCCCAACAACACGAACTTTATTTTAGCAGGGGTTCGGTCTCTCTCAATCAGACAAAGGACTTGTTTTGTAGTCCTGAAATAAAGTGGAAAACCCAGAAAATATCCATATTTAAAAAACAATCAAACAAAAGTCATTTTTTCGTCTGAATGTTAAAGAGTTGGAGGTGATTAATTCGACTTATTTTGGATTATTTTGGATGTTGTGAATTATGAAAAAATAATGTGGTTGTTCAAAAGCGTTGGAAGAAGAAGCACGGTTTACCCTCGAATATTTTCATTTATCCCGAGAGGTGAATGACACTATTAGTTGATTTAGTGGGTTGAAATTGGTAATATGAATTTGATGATAGACTGTCAAAATCATAAAAAGACCACAGGTGCGTCATCAACGTATCGCTCAAACGTTCAGGTGTATTTTTTTAAAAGAAATGCATAAAATAAAAAAGACCCGACTGCGCCAACAGTCGAGTCGAGTGTACAAAGCGGCCCAACAAGGGCTTGGCTCAGTCATTTTAAATATAGACTTCCCTTTGAACTTTACCAGGGCTCAAGGGAAGTCTATTTTTCTTTCTTCGACAACACGGCAATTAACATGCCGAAAGCAATCATTAACGAGATTGTTTCGTATGCTGTCATAAGCATCACCCCCTTTCATAGGGGATGAGCCAACTTCCCTTGAGTGAGCCCGAACTTTGTACAAAGAATATTTTACCATAACTCTTTCAAATAGAGGCTGTTTTTTGTGGAATGAAGACAGAGTGTCGAGAGGTGGGAATTGAAAAAAATCAAACGCAAAAACGGCAGGAACTCCGTTGAAAATCAACGTTTTCCTGCCGTTTCGATTCGGTATGATTCCGACTGGGCTCGAACCAGCGACCTCTACCCTGTCAAGGTAGCGCTCTCCCAGCTGAGCTACGGAATCATGATATGTAACACTGGGTATTTGTTTTGCTGACAAGTTCTATTATATGCAGATTAGATGGGTTCGTCAACAGTTTTTTGATTTTTTTTTGAGAACTGGGAAAGAGTCTTGCAGTACGCCGCGCATTATGAAAATATTGTCTTATATAGAAGTCAAAAGGGAGCAGGAATTGGATGGATCTGATACTTAAAAGTGTTGATAGTATTTTAATCGTATTTTTAGCAATCTTTTTTATGTGGAAATTCGTTTATGAAATTAAACATGAGAAGCGGAAGGCTGTTATCTTGCTTTTGCTGCTCATCAATGTCTACTTTATTGTAAAAGTGTTCAATCTCGTGTTGCAATTGATGTAGCCAATATCAAAATGCAGTTAAGGAGACTAAAAAACCAATGAAAACAGAAAAGCAAAAAATGCTGGACGGAGAGCTTTATCTTGCTTCTGATCCGGTGCTGTGCCATGACAGACTCAAGGCGCGCAACATTACGAATGAATTCAACCATTCGAACGAAATCGACGACAATAAAAGGACCAAGCTGATCAAAGAGCTGTTTGGTTCAACAGGGGAAACGCTCCACATCGAACCGGTGTTTCGCTGTGATTACGGTTTTAATATACATGTCGGGGAAAATTTCTTCGCCAATTTTGACTGTGTTTTCCTCGATGTATGCGAAATCCGGATAGGCGATCATTGTATGCTCGGACCGGGCGTTCATATTTATACGGCGACCCATCCGCTTGATCCGTTCGAAAGGATAAGCGGTGCGGAGTACGGGATACCTGTCATCATCGGACGTAACGTCTGGATTGGCGGCAGAGCGGTCATCAATCCCGGCGTCAAGGTCGGCGACAATGCAGTGATAGCTTCCGGAGCCGTCGTGACAAAAGATGTCCCGGACAATGCCATCGTCGGCGGAAATCCGGCAAAGATCATCAAATACGTTGATAGCAAAAACACCAATTCTATGTGATTGGTGTTTTTATATAGACGCGGTGAATGTTGGAGCTGATCAAACATCCGCGGGAAGCAGATTTCTCCCGCGGATTTAAGTGTTATCGGGTGACCGTAATATTGTTGATGACCAGCTGTCCCAATGAATTGAGATACGAAAATGTCGCTTTGCCTGGGCTGACGGCTTTTACGTACACGCGGTCCGAGGTGACGCTGACGGTAATGGCGCTGCCGCTGTAGGACACGTTTGAAATGCCGACGTATTGATCTTCCTGTCCGACTTTCATCGGCCTGTTGATGACGATCGCCTGAGGGGCGAAGATTCCTTGTGCAGATGCGTGAGAAGAGAGACTTTCAGTTTTAGAGAGTTCCTGGGCTTGTACATGCATGGGACTTCCCGAAACAGCAAGCATACCTGCCAGTAATGATGAAGCAACTAAACTTTTACTTAACCACTTCATAACCATCATCTCTTTTCCTATGTGATAGTTCCAGGATATGGCATCTCCAGCCGGCAGTCAATCGTTTCCAGTGATGATTCACACATTGGACAAACGAAAACAAACATTTCGTGAAGCGGGCAGGAAGAACGGATCATCATTCCGAAGCTGTTCTTTGGTTTAAAGCGTTAATAAAGGTTTTTACATTTTTTTTGTCTTGCATGACGGGTGAATATATATATGAAAGCGTCCTGGTAAAGGTTTGATTTTTCAGCCGGATCACGGAAAGGTTTCCATGCTGCACGTCTCTTTCAATGACGCTTTCAGACAGGAGTGACAGGCCGATGCCTGTCATGAGCGTTTCTTTGATCCCCTGGTTGCTGCTGATCGTCAGAAACGACTTGACTTTCAAACCGTTTGAACGGATGACATGGTTTAAGTATTCGCGTGTACCTGAGCCGACTTCGCGTGTTACCCATGTTTGATTTTGCAGATCGGCCATTGTCACGTCCTGTTTGGCGGCAAGCGGGTGATTACTTGAAGCGGTGATAAACAATTCGTCCTGCATAAAGGCGTGGACAGAAAGCTCTTTTTCATTTGTCTGGCCTTCGATCAAGCCGATGTCCACTTTGTACAGGCGGACGGACTGCACGATTTCTTCCGTGTTTCCAATGACCGCCTTGAGTTCGAGCTCAGGATATTCTTTTTGAAGGTCGAACAAGAGCGATGGCAAAATGTATTCGCCGATTGTGAAGCTCGCACCGATTTTCAGCTCGCCTTTGATCGAGTTGTGGTGATCGAGAATGTCCTGCCGCGTTTGTTCATATATGGTGATCATTTGTTTGGCGCGGTCGTATAAAATTTCACCGGTCGGCGTGATTTTCAAATATTTCGGAGAGCGTTCAAATAATTTCGTCTGGAACTCTTTTTCAAGATTTTTAATGTGCATGCTCACGCTCGGCTGTGACATGAGAAGAAGCTCGGCCGTTTTTGTGAAATTTTTGACTTCTGCAAGGGTAACGAATGTCTTCAGCGCATCATAATGCACACGAATCTCTCCTTTATTAAAAATTTTAATAGCTGTGATAATTAATATATATTTTACTAATGTTGAGTATTCCAGTAAACTTTAAATTAGAATCTTTTTTAGGAATGTTTGGTTTGAAGCAGGCTGACGCCGAGCGGCAAAGGGGACGTGGTGAGTGAGCGCTTACAATATTTCTTTGCAGCAAAGCCGTGATCGACAGATGTTTTGCGTCAATAAAACCGATTTGATTTATAGGAATAGTGGATATATGATGAATGTAATCCTTTTCCGTTTCAAACAAGTCATAATTTTTTTATTCCTTAGTGAGGTGGATATCGTTGCAACTTCAGGTAATGAACAGTCCTTTTAACCAGGAGCAGGCAGAGCTCCTCAACCGCCTTCTGCCAACTTTGACGGCATCACAAAAAGCCTGGCTGAGCGGTTATCTGGCGGCTGTGCAAACCGCCGATGCCGCGGCGGCGCTTGAAACATTGCCGGCGGAAGCTCCGGCTGCAAGTCCGGCCCAGCCTGTTTCCAAAGAAGTGACCATTTTATTCGGGTCGCAGACAGGAAATGCACAGGGACTTGCTGAAAACGCGGCTAAGACGCTTACAGAACGGGGCTTTCAAGTCACCGTCTCTGCAATGAGCGATTTTAAGCCGAACCAATTGAAAAAATTAAAAAACCTTCTCATCGTCGTCAGCACGCACGGAGAAGGGGATCCGCCGGACAACGCGCTGTCATTCCATGAATTTCTCCATGGCAGACGGGCTCCGAAGCTCGATGATTTCCGTTATTCTGTGCTGGCTCTTGGCGACACGTCGTATGAATTTTTCTGCCAGACCGGAAAAGAGTTTGATCAGCGGCTTGGTGAGCTGGGGGGCACAAGGCTCCATCCGCGCGTCGATTGCGATCTCGATTATGATGAACCGGCTGCAGCATGGCTTGAGGGTGTCATCTCAAGCTTAAACGAAGGACAGGAACAGGGCGCAAGCTCAGCACCTGCTCAAACGGCAGCACCGCAAGCAGCAGGAGGAGAAACGGTATATTCGAGAAAAAATCCGTTCAGAGCGGAAGTGCTGGAAAATTTGAATTTAAACGGCCGCGGATCAAATAAAGAAACGCGCCACCTTGAATTATCGCTCGAAGGCTCAGGCCTGACTTACGAACCTGGCGATGCGCTCGGCATTTTTCCGGAAAATGACCCGGAACTCGTCGACATGCTGCTGGCCGAGCTGAAATGGGATCCGAATGCTACCGTCACGGTTGATCAAGGGGAAAACCTTTCCCTGAAAGAAGCGTTGACTTCTTACTATGAAATTACGGTGCTGACAAAAAAATTTATTCAGCAGGCGGCAGAACTCATTGCAAATGAAAAGCTGCGCGAGCTTGCCGCTCAGGAAAACGCGGATCAATTAAAAGCATATATCGCAGGCCGCGACCTGATTGATTTCGTTCAGGATTTCGGTCCGATCGCAGCAGCTCCGCAGGATTTTGTTTCGATTCTTCGAAAAATTCCGCCGCGTCTTTATTCGATCGCATCAAGCTTCGCTGCAAATCCGGATGAGGTGCATTTGACGATCGGCGCTGTCCGCTACAATACGCACGGCAGAGACCGAAAAGGGGTCTGCTCGGTTTTATGTGCTGAACGCCTTCAGCCTGGCGACACGCTGCCTGTTTTTATTCAGCCGAATAAAAACTTTAAGCTGCCGGAAAATCCGGAGGCTCCGATTATCATGGTCGGTCCGGGCACAGGTGTTGCGCCGTTTAGGTCATTTATGCAGGAGCGCGAAGAAACCGGAGCACCGGGGAAATCGTGGATGTTCTTCGGCGACCAGCACTTCGTCACCGATTTCTTATATCAGACAGAATGGCAAAAGTGGCTGAGTGACGGCGTGCTGACAAAAATGGATGTCGCGTTCTCGCGGGATACGGAAGAAAAAGTATATGTACAGCACCGCATGCTTGAGCACAGCAAAGAACTGTTTGAGTGGCTTGAAGAAGGAGCGGCTTTCTACGTTTGCGGCGACAAGAACAACATGGCCAAAGATGTTCAGAACGCATTGCTTGAAATTATCGAAAAAGAAGGCGGCAAAAGCCGCGAGGAAGCTGAAGCCTATCTGGCAGAAATGAAAAAGCAAAAACGTTATCAGCGCGATGTATACTGATTTTGATTGAAAGGGGACTTTTTCAACATGGGGAACGAAATATTAAAAGCGCCTGAAGGCCCGCCGAGTGATGTAGAACGCATTAAGAAAGAAAGCAACTATTTGCGCGGCACCCTGAAGGAATCGATGCTTGAGCCGCTTTCAGCCGGAATTTCCGATGACGACAACCGTCTGATGAAGCATCATGGCAGCTATTTGCAGGATGACCGCGATCTCCGCAATGAGCGTCAAAAGCAAAAGCTTGAGCCGGCGTATCAGTTCATGCTGCGCGTCCGGATGCCGGGCGGTGTCGCAACGCCTGAGCAGTGGCTTGTCATGGATGAGCTTGCCCGGAAATACGGAAATGGCACATTGAAGCTGACAACCCGGGAAACCTTCCAAATGCACGGCATTTTAAAATGGAACATGAAAAAAACGATTCAATCGATCCATTCAGCCATGCTGGATACGATTGCAGCATGCGGGGATGTTAACCGGAACGTCATGTGCGCTTCCAATCCGTATCAATCAGAAATCCACAGAGAAGTGTATGAATGGTCGAAAAAGCTGAGTGATGACCTCCTGCCGCGCACACGTGCGTATCATGAAATCTGGCTTGATGAAGAAAAAGTGGCCGGCACGCCTGATGCGGAAGAAGTCGAACCGATGTACGGACCGCTGTATCTGCCGCGGAAATTCAAAATCGGCATCGCCGTTCCGCCGTCAAATGATATCGACGTATTTTCCCAGGATCTTGGGTTTATCGCGATTGTGGAGGATGACAAACTCATCGGCTTCAACGTCGCGATCGGCGGCGGTATGGGCATGACCCATGGAGACAAAGCAACGTATCCGCAGCTTGCCAAAGTCATTGGCTTCTGTAAGCCTGATCAGTTATATGATGTCGCCGAAAAAACGATTACGATTCAGCGGGACTACGGAAACCGCTCGGTTCGCAAAAATGCCCGCTTCAAGTACACAATTGACCGCCTCGGCTTGGAAACGGTCAAAAACGAGCTGGAAAACCGCCTCGACTGGAGCCTCGCTGAAGCAAAGCCGTATCATTTCGAGCATAACGGCGACCGCTACGGCTGGGTAAAGGGTGTAAACGGAAGATGGCACTTTACAATGTTTGTTGAGGGCGGCCGCGTCACTGATTATGATGATTACAAGCTGATGACCGGCTTAAGGGAGATCGCCAAAGTTCATACCGGCGATATCCGCCTCACAGCCAATCAAAACTTGATCATTGCCAATGTCACAAGCCAAAAGAAGAAAAAGATCAGCGAACTGATCGAACAGTTTGGTTTGACTGACGGCAGGCATTATACAGCGCTCCGCCGCAGCTCGATCGCATGCGTCGCACTGCCGACGTGCGGATTGGCGATGGCCGAAGCGGAACGATATTTGCCAAAGCTGATTGACAAAATTGATGAAATCATTGAAGAAACCGGCTTGAAGAATGAAGAGATTACCATCCGCATGACGGGATGCCCGAACGGCTGCGCCCGCCATGCGCTCGGCGAAATCGGCTTCATCGGAAAAGCCCCTGGCAAGTACAACATGTACCTCGGCGCCGCTTTTGACGGCAGCCGTCTGAGCAAAATGTACCGGGAAAACATCGGTGAAGAAGAAATATTAAAAGAACTTCGCGACATTCTTCCGCGCTATGCGAAAGAACGCAATGAAGGAGAACATTTCGGAGATTTCGTCATCCGCGCCGGAATTGTTAAAGAAACGACGGACGGAACGAATTTCCATGATTGATGAGCATTTTTTAAAAAACGCCTCAGCCCTTTGATCGGTGCTGAGGCGTTTTCTGTTTACGAAAATGATCGAACCGTTTCCGACTCGATGATCATTTTCATAAACTCGGCAGCCGCCGGTGTTGCTTCTTCAAATGAGGGTGTAATCATGCCGACCTCGCGGATAATTTGAGGAGAGATGTCTTTTTTGATCAACCGATGGGATACGGAGGAAAGCGAAAAGTTAGAAATCAAGCCGATCCCCAAGTTGTTATTGACCATATTGACCAATGTTTCCGCGTTTTGCACAGTCAGATTTTCTTTTAATTCGAGGCGGTGTTTTTGAAAGATTTGAGATACCGCGACTTCGTGCCCGCCCTTGCAAAAGATCAATTCATTTTGATGTTTTTTCAGATCAATGAAAGGTGCGTCTTTTAAGTGATGATATTGCTCAGGGATGACGGCCGCCATCCGGTCTTGAAACAATACTTGACTTTCGAAACCGTCAAAGGGAGAGGCGACGATGCCTAAATCAACCAGGCGTGTTTCGACCCATTGCTTGATTTGGTCGGAGGTTCCTTCGACCAGCTCGATTTGTACGAGCGGATACTTTGACTTGAAGGAGGCGATAGCCTGCGGCAAAATATTCGCTGAGACGGCGGGGAACGAGCCAACTTTGACTTTCCCCCTGAGCAGATGATTTTCTTGATCGGCCACTTGGTATATTTTGTTTTCAATCACAATCATCTGTCTGGCCAGTACGGCGATTTCCTTTCCCGCGTCAGTAAGCTTTAACTTGTTCTGTTTATCCCGAATCAACAATTTGACCCCGAGCGACGTTTCCATGGTTTTTATGGCTTTGCTCACGGCCGGCTGTGAAATATACAGCTCGTTGGCGGCTTCTGTCATATTTAGTGTCTCCGCGACTTTCACAAAGATGTGAAGGCTGTTCATGTTCATAACCAAATGGTTATACCTCCGATAATAAAAATGTATTTCAGTTATCATCCAATATAGCATATGCTGTACATGAAACAAAGAAGAAAGGTGACGGTTTATGTTTAAAGTACTGTTGGGGATCATCTCTGTAACGCTTATTTGGGGGTATACCTGGGTGACGATGAAAATCGCAATCACTGACATTCCCCCTGTTTTATTTTCGGCACTGCGGCTGTTCATTGGAGCCGTTCCTTTGTTTGTAATTCTCTTGATCAAAGGAAGGAAGCGTTCAATAGGAAAGGAGAATATCAAGCATTATCTGGTGATGAGTTTATTGATGGGTTTAGGTTATATGGGGGTGTTAACTTACGGCATGCAGTTTGTCGATTCGGGAAAAACGTCTGTATTGGTGTATACCATGCCGATTTTTGTCACTGTCATCAGTCATTTTAAATTAAACGAGAAAATCAATGTGTATAAAATGCTCGGTTTATTTTCCGGGTTGATCGGTCTTTTGTTTATATTAGGAGGAGGGATTCTGCATGTTGATCAAAATGTCATATTTGGAGAGCTTTGTGTTTTAATCGCAGCGCTCAGCTGGGGCATCGCCAATGTATACAGCAAACTGAAATTTAAAGATACAGATATGATTCATATGAATGCATGGCAGCTTCTAACAGGGGCGGTGATGTTACTGATCTTCTCTTTTATACTGGAACCGTCCCGGCCGATTCACTGGTCAAATGAAGCGATCTTATCTCTTTTATTTAACGGTTTATTCTCTACGGCTTTGACGTTCGTCATTTGGTTTTGGATCCTGAATCAAATCGAAGCGTCAAAAGCATCGATGGCTTTAATGTTTGTTCCCGTATTAGGCCTTTTATTCGGCTGGCTGCAGCTGCATGAACCGGTCACAATCAGCATCCTGATCGGCGCCTTCATGATCTGCATCGGGATTTTTATGAATACTTATCAATTTAAAAAGGTGTAAAAAAAGGCAGAGGGTCTATATGGTATGATGAAATGGGAGGGAGATTTTATGAAAATCGAACACATCGCTATATGGACGAACAATTTAGAGGAAATGAAAGACTTTTATACCCGGTTTTTTCACGGAAAGGCGAATGAAAAATACGTCAATCCGAAAAAGCATTTCGAATCCTATTTCATTCAGTTTGAATCGGGAACACGGCTTGAGCTGATGAGACGTCCCGACCTTGCAAAAGGAGAGGAAAACGCTTCCGGCTATGCACATATGGCGTTTTCCTTAGGGTCGCGGCAAGAGGTTGACGAGATGACGAGCCGCTTTGAAAAGGAAGGATACCAGGTTGCCGGAAAGCCGCGCGTCACGGGTGACGGGTATTATGAAAGCGTCATCCTGGATCCTGACGGCAACATCGTTGAGCTGACCGTTTGACGGAAAAAAGCTAATGTCCGTTTTTAGACATTAGCTTTTTTCGTTTAGATGGCAGCATCGAGCTGATTGATTTTCCATTTGTTGTCTTCTTTCACAAACGTGATCTTTCTTTTCGCAGTCACCGATCCATCCAATGCCGGTACGGAAAATTCATAGGTGCGGGTATTGTTTTTTTGAGAAATCAGTTTGATTGTTGCTTTGTCCCATCCTAAGAGGTTGTCCCCATCGCCGACAGGAACGGCCATTTTTCCTTTATAAGACATAATGTTGTATTTTTCAAATCCTTTTTTAATGGCGTCTTTTGTGAAAACCGGTGCCAAGTAATCTGTTAACTTTGCTTTTGTGCTGAATTCACTGCACATATACGTATATGGAAGACCGCGGTATTCAAATGTTTTGGTTTGGCAAGTTGAGTTTTTCGCTTTTGGATTGTGGCCGCTCATCGTATTCCAAAAGTGCTCCCGTGCCTGCAAAGTCATTTGCATGACTTGTTTATTTGTTAAATTCCCTGATGTTTGGTTTTTCGCTGCGAGAGATGCTCCGGCAGGTAAGATGAGTAAAACAGCTAATAAACAAACGATTAACTTTTTCATGTTCCTCTCTCCTTAAATATATCTCTTATGTTACAAATGTTACAATAATTACAGATGGATTACAAGAGATTTGCGAGAAAAATTTTCCTCCGCTGTTTTCTAATATATGACGACATAAAAGCGACTGGGGTTATATGTTTAGGAAAATAATTTACGTCTATTGATTCGTTTTCCCGAATTTCTCTTCTCATAAACACAAAAGCTTCATGTTGAAAAAACATCTTATACTGAAAAAGAATTCCAGCTTGAACCAGCGTCAAGAGCAGGAAAGAGGACGTCTGAAACATAAAGGAATCATGTTGTTGAAAATCAGAATTTTACATAAAATCAAACTTTATCAGTAAAAAAACTGTAACGAAATTCGCATCAATCTGTCATAGCGGTGACATTTTGCTGTGTTACGATTTTCCCTGTTAGTTTCAAAAGGGCTAACAAGGGAGGATTTAACTTATGAAGAAGACAATCATGTCCTTGGCTGCAGCCGCAGCTATGTCGGCGACTGCATTCGGAGCGACTGCCTCAGCAAAAGAAATCGAAGTTCAAAAAGGAGACACGCTCTGGGGGATTTCTCAAAACTACGGAATGAACCTCAAGGACTTAAAAAAATGGAATCAGCTTTCATCAGATCTGATTTTACCGGGTCAAAAGCTGAACATTTCTTCTCAAGAAGAAAAATCTGAAGAAAAGCAGTACACCGTTCAGCTAGGGGACACGCTCTCAAAAATCGCAAAAGAGTTCGGTGTAACTGTAAGCGATCTTCAAAAACGGAACAATCTGAAGTCGGACCTGATTATTGCAGGGCAAACGATTGCGATAAATGGAGAAGCAGGAGAGGCTGCTGCTGCAGCGCCTGTGAAACAAGAGTCCGCGCAAAAACAAAACGATCAGCCTGTCAACGTGCAAAAGGAAATCACAGTGACAGCAACTGCGTATACGGCAAATGACGGGGGCATTTCAGGCATCACAAAAACGGGAGTCGACCTGAATGCGAACCGTGATGCAAAAGTCATCGCGGTTGATCCAAGCGTGATTCCGCTCGGTACGAAAGTATATGTGGAAGGCTACGGCGAAGCGACGGCTGAAGACACCGGAGGCGCCATTAAAGGCCATAAAATAGACGTATTTATTCCAGATAAAAAAGACGCTTTCAATTGGGGCGTCAAAACCGTAAAGGTCAAAATTTTAAACTAATATCAAAAAATGCAGGAGGCGCTTCATGCCTCCTGCATTTTTTTGATGGATCGATGTTTATGCTGGATGATGTTCCCCGCGACTGCTTTTCACAAAAACCGAAATCACAAGAGCAGCTGCTGCAAAGACGATGGCTACGAAATAAACCATATGAACGCCTTCTGTCATACCTTGCATGTGCAGCTCCTGACGGCTGGCTCCTGAAGAATGCGCGATAAAGCGATTCGAAACGGTCGTCAGAATTGTCGTGTACAATGCCGGACCGATGGCCCCTGACACTTGATTGACCGTATTCATAATCGCCGAGCCATGCGGGTACAGCGGTTTGGGCACCTGGTTTAAACCGAGCGTCATGATCGGAGCCATCGTTAACCCGACGCCGAGTGTGAAGCCGGCGTACAGCATCATTCCCGCCGCCATCGGCGTATCGCTTGAAATATTCGTAAACAGCGAAAGGACGGCAATCACAATGATCAACCCGGTGATCAACAGCGGTTTAAAGCCAAGCTTATCAAACAGGCGTCCTGCAACAAGAGATGTCATCGCCAGGACAAGGCCGCCCGGCAGCATAAGAATGCCTGTATAAAGCGGTGACAGCTCAAGCGCCATCTGGAAGTAAAGCGGCAAAATCAGCATCATCGAAAACTGCAGCATCATCACGATCCACATCAGGATAACCGAGACGGAAAATATTTTTGACTGAAACGGCCTCATATCAAGCATCGGCACTTTCAATTTGAGCTGGCGCATGACGAACAATATTAATCCGATGACACCGGCTGCCAGTCCGATGATCACTTTCGGACTGCTCCAGCCTGCAGCTTCCCCGGCGTTGCTGAAGCCGAAAACGATTCCGCCAAACCCGACAGTCGATAAAAGAATAGATAATATGTCAATTTTCGGATACGTCAGTTCGGTTACATTTTTCAGGCGGAACGCCGCATAAAAAATCATGAAAACCGATACTGGCAGCATCATGAAGAAAACAACGCGCCATGAATAATGCTCGACAATATAGCCTGAGATGACCGGACCGATCGCCGGGGCAAATAAAATAACGAGCGTTAGGATTCCGGTCATCGTTCCGCGTTTTTGCGGCGGAATCAAAGTCAATATCACATTCATCACAAGCGGCAGTATCAAACCTGTACCTGAGCCTTGGATGATCCGTCCGGCGAGAACGAGCGGGAAGACCGGAGCGATTCCGGCCAGAAAGGTTCCCGCCGTAAATAATGTCATCGCAGACAGAAACAACTGCCTTGTCGTAAAGCGCTGCATTAAAAACGCAGTAATCGGCACGGCGATGCCGATCATGAGCATATATCCGGTTGACAGCCACTGGGCCGTATTCGCTGAAATGCCGAAATCGTCGATGATCTTCGGCAAAGCCACATTCATGACCGTCTCATTAATCAGAGCGAGAAAATTTCCGACGATTAAAATGGCGATAATCATGAAGGAGCCTTTTTTAGCATGTTCCATTTGCATTTCCCACCCTTTATGATCGTTTTAGTAAAAAAGGAATTTGTTCGGCGGCTGCACTGAGGGGCCGACCGTTTTTTTTCGTCACTGAGAGCACATACGCACCCTCAATCATCGCCTGTATCGCGACGCTCAGCGTCTCGGCCGTTTCCGGCGCGTAGCCTGACTGGAGCAGTTTATCCTGATAGACAAGCTGCCAGTCTTGATAAACCTGTTCACAAGTTTGGCGGAGCCTTTCGCTGAACGACCACGTTTCTGCGGCGACGGATACGATTGGAATATCATCGTTTTCTTCCATGATGTATTCCTCGATTCCGTCAGCCATCATCTGGATATAAGATTGAAACGCCTTGACAGGATCAGCTTCTCGGCTGATCGCTGACAATATATACGCTTTGATTCTTTCCCCGGTTAATTGAATCGCCTCTTGCGCCAGTTCTTCTTTGCCGCCGGGAAAATAATAATAAAGCGATCCCCGCGGCGCTCCGCTTTCGGCTGTGATTTGGCTCAGACCTGTGGCATGGTAGCCTTGTTTGCGGAACAATCGTGAAGCCGCCCGCAATATTTTATCGCGGCTGCTCATTTTTTCTGCCATCCTATCATTCCCTTATGATTTTATACTGATCGGTCTATATAATTTTAACAAAAAAAAAGACCTTTTTTGAAGGCCTATTTTAGAAAAAGGACGATTTGTCCATATTCGGTTCACCGGGAATCCGCTGAAGGCTTCAGAAAGCCGGCAAGCAGCGGCGCCACAGCGATCACTGCCAAGATCGACAAAAGGCTGTCAGATATGAGGTGAACAAAAGTGGAATTGATGGTATAGAGTGCGAGCACCGTTAAATAAACGGCCAAAAAAACGTAGCCGAAGATTTTCTTGCGGAACGGTTTTTTGAGTTGAATAAAAAGAAACAATCCGGCCATTAAAATGATAAACGTCACAGTTCTATTCTCCCTTCGCGAATGTTTCTCAATCCTCGTATGTCCGGTTTCTTTCTTTGTTGTCTTCAAATGCCAGCTGAATGACGAATAAAAACAGACAGGCGATGATTTCCACATCCAGCGGGATGGTGATGCTGTCCATCAATTCATCAGCGAGATGGATGGCAAGCCACGTAAAAAAACATTCGATCATAAAGGTCACAGCTTTATGACCGATCATAAAGCTCAAAATCTTTTCCGGGATTTCAAACAGCGCGCCGAGGCCAAAGGATAAAAGGATATACCAGAAGAGCGACCAGGGCGATTCGTATGTCACGCCGAAAATCGCGAAAAAACCGGCGACGCCGAAATAATAAGACCCGAATAAGAGCGTAAACACAGTGAGGATCAACAGAAAGATCAGAGTCACTGCGAGCATGGTACCGAGAGTTTTTTTAATCATTAAACATTCATTCCTAATCATGCAGTGTATATTCATGATATCAGAAAAATATCCGGTTGTGAGTTATTAATGAGATTTTGGGGTTAAAGTTTGTGTGGAAGGGGGGAGTGGAGAGAGCGTTCTGAAAAATTCCTTATGGGTTTTTCGAGACCTAATTAATTACCATATATCATATTTGGAGCGTTTTCATTAGGGCTGCAAAGAGGATAGGATCCCAAATGAAAAAGGCTGTCAGCCGGCAACCTTACTTTGTTAATCATATTTCGTATTTGCTTGTTCTAAAACCGACGTGTTTACTAGAAGAATTATTTTCGTGCCTTAGGTGATTTTCGATTTTGGTTCAATTGCTTTAATCTTTTAAATCTCATAAAGAGATTTTTATTTTCCTAGAGGGAACATATTTACAACCGCTGCGACTCCCGGTACACTACATAAAAACAGGACAGGCAGGTGCAAAAAATCAAGAGATGAAGCAGGCTTTAACTGACCAATACGGCAGCTTTACAGAGATGGCAGAAAATGAAATAGAAGGAACCGATTATTCGGTGGCTGCGCGGGATGCAGGGAGCGCACTGCTTGTGATGGCTCCCCACGGGGGCGGGATCGAACCGGGCATCAGTGAAATTGTCAGGGCTTTTGCAGCGGGTTCTTCGGTTTATTTATTGGAAGGATTGAAAAGGCGCGGCAATAAGAGTCTTCATGTGACAAGCGCCCATTTTGACTGCCCGCTTGCCGTGCGAATGGCTGCAGGACATCGATACATACTGGCGTTCCACGGATATGACGAGCCTTTCCGCCGGCATACGCTCATCGGGGGGACAGATCGAAGGCGCGCCTTGTTGTTTGCGGAGACATTGGAGAAGCACGGATTTTCTGCGGAGCTGGCGGCTGAAAGGGGATATCTTTCAGGTACAAACCCTGCAAGCATCAACAATCGCTGCCAAACAGGGTTAAGCGTGCAATTTGAAATCAGCACTGCCCAGCGGAAGGCGATGTTTGAGCAATTCACATTAAAGGGCAGGCGAACGTCTCAAAATGAGGTGTTTTCCCGCTATGTCAAAGCTTTGAAGGCAGGAGCCCGCATCGCATATGGGCCGAGTGCAGCCGGGAGCTGAGCCGGCTGTTTTTTATTTTCTCAGCATATACGCCGGCCGGCTTTCTGCCGCGACCATTTTGCCGACGCCGTTTGCCGTTGTGTACGGGCGGCGGGTTTCCCGGCGGTAGCGTGCAAGTTCGTCTTCTTCTTTAAAGCGAGCAGCATTCGCTGATTCGCTCTCTTGGGAAAGGCTCGCCATCCATGCCTCATGAAACTGGATCCCGGCTTGCCGTTTTTCAAAGAGCTCGATCCGTTTGACAGCGAACGATTCCGTGACTTTAAAGAGGTCGGCGATCATTTTAGCGGCTTGGCATCGCAGCTGGGGAAAATCCATTTTTAAAAGCATAAAAGTAGGGACGCAAAAATGGTACATAAATTGATTGGCCTGGAATTCCTGCAGCTCCCTGAACATCTGATTCATATAAAGCTGGTTTCCCGCGTGCTTTAATACGTGGCATAACTCATGGGCAAAATCCTCCCACTGCTTTTCCTTTGAAAGGCTGCTGTTGAGAATGATGCTGTACATGCCGTCATGCTTAATCATCATGCTGTTGACATTTTCATAGTGAATCCAAATGTTAAAATGAGCGGCTATGCGATTCATATCAATGTGGTGGGGTTCAAAAAAACCAAACTTTTGATACATATTTTTGACGTATTCTTCTAGGTGAGATAAGTAAAACTTCAATACGAGACACCCTTTCGAACAAATGTTCTGTTTTTAGCGGGAAAGAAAAGCCCGTCAAAGGGGCTGTCATGTTTTCATGCAGATCTATCATATACGATGAGCAGCTTCTTTAGCAAATCTTTCCCTTTTTTATCGTCTTAACTATTAAATCGGCGCTCACCAGGTAACGTTTAATAGAAATTCCTTTTTTATCCGTTTTGTTTATCTCCGGGCTTTCGTTTTTTCTCTTTTTCTTTTAAGTATTGAATGAACTCGATGGCCTGCTGTCTGCTTTCGGGGGAAAATTCCTGCATGTCTCGGTATGCAATTTGCAGATCCGGATCTGCGATTTCGTCTTCAATCGTTTTTTTCTTTTCCGTTCCTGTCAACAGATAGTCAATCGTCACTTTATAGTAATCGGCGAGTTTTTTTAATGTTTCATAGTCCGGCTCGCTTCTTCCGTTTTCGTAATGGGAGTAGCGGGCCCGCGATACACCGATCTGCTTTGCAACTTCTTCCTGTGTCCGTTTTCCTCTCAGGCTCTTCAGTCTGCCGCCTAACATAGAATGACCTCTCTTCCTCAATTCGGCATGTTTATCTCTATTATAGATACAAAATGTATCGAAATAAACATATGATAAAAAAAGTATCAAAAAAGTATTGATGATAAGAAGTGTATCATATATAATCAAATCATCAGATACGTATTGTATCAAAAACAGGGAGTGAGAACATGTGCGAAAACGGTTGATCGAAGAGCGTTGTAAGAGGGGATGGACCCAAAAGCAAGTGTCGGAAAGGCTTGGACTCTCCGAGGTTTATGTTCGCAAAATCGAAAGGGGAACACGCAATCCCGGCAGAGAAACGATGCTGAAATTCGAAACGCTTTACTCAGTGCCTGATCGATTGCTGTTTCCCGATCTTTTTCAGGTCTGTTTGGATACATATTGTATCAATGGAACTCTGTATGAAAGAAGGCGATGTCATGAATCTTGAACATCCGATGGTCACACACATTCGAACGCACGGCTATCCAAAGGAAGCCGACAGAGAGCAAATGCGAAGACATGGCGGACCCGCCGGATATCCACAAGGAGGCAGTATGGGTAAAATTGTGATTTCCTACAGCTCAGACCGTTTTGATCAATGGCGGCTCGGCGAAGCCGGAGGATTCATCGCTTTTACGAAAGACGGCAAGCCTGTATTCCAATTCGATTGTAAAGGCCAATACGAACGGTATCTCAGACTGAACCGCAGAAGGCACAAGGAAGGGGGAAGATGAATGTCCCGTCCGCTTGATCAAAGCTATCCCTTTTCCGTTTACTCAGGGATTTTAACACCTGTGCACTACGAGAAAATAGGCCATGCCATTTGGCTGTTTTTATGGTGCATCAGTTCAACAACTAAGGAAATCGAACGCGATGGGATGACATGGGGCATCGTGCTCGGCAACAAACCGCTGAAAGCCGCAGAAATGGCTCTTCAATTCGGCGTCAACGAAAAAACGGTTAGAAGATGGCTCGCTCTTCTCGAACGAAACGGCTACATTGCAGTCACAAGAGCGCCTTACGGAATGATTTTGTCAGTCAGACATTCAAAGAAATTTGCCTATGGCAGCCATGTCCGGTCAGGCAGTTCTGTTCGGACAGAAGAGACTGGCCGTGCGGACATCCTTGTCCAATCCAATAAAGATATCACACAAATCAACACAAAACATAATATGACTTCCATAAAAACAATAGCAGACCGATTTGCCGCCCTTAGGTCTTTGCAGGAAGGAAAGCCTGTCCATCCCTCGTCAAAAGACTACAAGGCCATCGCCCGGATTGTCGCCCGCGGAGTGTCTCTTCCGCAAACAATCAAATGGCTTGAACAATGCTTTGAAGAGTATGAGGCGCGGCGCCGAAGCCGCAATGAAACGATCAAGGTCTTCAGCTACTGTGAAAAATATATAATCGGCCGGCTGGCTGAAGCGGAAGAGAAAATAACTGTCAGGAGGGAGAACAATGTCCAAAAGAACAATCGAAGAGATCATGGACGAACTGAGAAACAGGAGCTGTCTATCACAGGGGGACAAACCGGAAGAATCCGCCGCAAAACAGTATGACTGTCCGAAATGCAAAGATGAACTCGGATTTATCGAACGGCGCGGAACGATGGAAGTATGGGTATCATGCGCCTGCCGCGAATGGCGGAAAGCGCAAAAGCTGTTGAAATCGAGCGAAATCACCGAACAATTTAAAAACTTAAATTTTGCTCAGTTCAAGACGAAAGGAAAACACCAATCTGTAAAAGAGGCGTATGAATGCGCCGTTGAATATGTACAAGCTTACCGGGACATCCGGGAAAGCCGCAAAAACAGCATCGCGTTCTTGGGACGACCCGGTTCAGGGAAGACGCATTTGCTGACGGCCGCCGCCAATGAGCTGATGAGGAAGCATTTCGTACCCGTCCTTTATTTTCCTTTTGTCGAAGGATTCAACGATTTAAAACAGGATTTCTCATTGCTTGAGGATAAGCTGAACCGGATGAAGCGAGTCGAGGTGCTGTTTCTCGATGACCTGTTTAAACCGGTGGGAGGCAGGCCGCGGGCGACGGAATGGCAGATCGAACAGACATATGCTGTCGTCAATTACAGGTATTTGAACCATAAGCCGATCATGCTGTCCAGCGAGCTAAGCGTTGAAGAAATTGTCAGCATAGACGAAGCGCTCGGAACGAGGCTGGTTGAAATGTGCCAGGACTTTCTCGTCGTCCTGAACGGGAGCTCTTTCGGCATCAATCATAGACTGGAGGGGATGGTTTGATGTGCCCGCTATGTAACGGGAGAAAATCAGTCCACCAGGACGCAAGGATCGGAACGATGTTCTGCGCTTGTCCAAACTGCCGCTCTGAAAGCGGCGATTTGACGGATGTGATCAAACATCTGGAAGTGCTGATTGCAAAAATGAAAACAAGGGTGAAACAAGGTGCTTAAATGTTTAAAAGCGATGATTCTCATCATCTGGACAGCGGCAAAAAGAGACGCACAAATGAAACGATGGCACGAAGAAGACGGAAAGTGAGGAAGACAAACGTGAAGAACGAAAGTGCGACGTACAGCCCGTCACCATGGCGCGTTGTCAGAACAAATAGCGACCTGTACATTTATTCAGCTTACAGTAAAGCCGAAAAGAAACGGTTTCCTTATTCCAGCGGGCGGGTGATTGCCAAAGTCGCCGACTACAGCGCATATTCCAAGGAAAAAAATGCCTGCTTAATCGCCGCGGCTCCCGAACTTTTGACCGCAGCGAAGCTCACGCTTGCCTATTTGAAGCGAAAACGGCCCGCTCGCTCTAATTCAGTTGAGAATCAATTGATAAATATTTTAGAAAAAGTCGTCACAAACGCGGAATTTGAAGAGGAGGAAAAAAGATGAACCATCCGGCAAAGTTAACAGATATCCACGCTACAACGCTTGCAAGCCGCATCAAAAAAGGAAAGGTGATGGTAATCGTCCTTGACGGAATGAACGGCACAGCATGGCAGGCCGAGGCGCCTGAACACGGCAAAACCGTTATTGAAACGAGAAAGGGAGACCTCGCAAGGGTCGAATTTGAAATCGGCTATAAGCTATAGCTCTACAACTTGAATATTTGTCCAAGACGGAAAGCCTGCGGACGCTGATCAGATGCACATCTTACTGTGTGGCTGATTGGTGTCCTTTTTTATTACAAAAAAACGGAGGTACACCAAAATGGAAGATTTGCTTTTCGAATATAAAAGAGCGCTGAAAAACACGAAAAAACTGTATCGGGCCTATCAGGATGAACAAGGGCTGACGGCTGAACAACTGAAAGATAAAAAACTGATCAGAAACATGATGACCGACTTAGAATATGTGATCGACTGGCTTGAAAACGGAAGGGAGCCGGGAATCAGAAGGGCGATTGACAGGCGAGACGCTTATAAACGGATGCTACTGAAAGATCCGCTGATCATCGACACGTTCTCAGAACAGATTTCATTTGAACCGGCTCAAGAAGTGTCGGCGTACGATAAAGCCCGGATTGAAACCGCGCTGTCTGCCCTTACGGCACGCGAAAAAGAAATCTTCATTTTACATAAGGTCGAACAGTTTTCCTATGAGCGGATTGCCGCCATGCTCGGCATCAAAAAGTCTACTGTTCAAACCAATGTGAAACGGGCGCAGCTGAAAATCGCGAAACAAATCGAAAAGCCTCTCGATTGTATGGCATAACGATATATCTGTCTTTTGTCATACGTTTGCCACCTATAAGTGAAAAGAGAAAAAATATAATAAAACATACTGTTCTTAAATGGAAGATTCATATAGCGATGAAATATTACTGTTTCCGGGAATGAGAGGCGGTGAAGATGAACAATGCCAAGGAAAAGGGATCCAAAAAGGGATGAAGCTTTTCGTCTCTATCAACAATACGGGGGAAACATTACGAATCTCGCAATCGCAAGAGAACTCGGCGTTTCAAATCAAAAAGTCAGCGTTTGGAAAACCCGTGACCGCTGGAAAGAGGCTGTAAACGGGGAGGATACGAGCAGAGGAAAAGCAGACATCCGCAATGAAGGGCTGAATGAACGGCAGCGTCTGTTTTGCATCTATTATGTGAAAAGCTTCAATGCTACCCAAGCAGCGATAAAAGCAGGCTACTCCCCTGCCAGCGCTCATGTGACAGGCTGCCGGCTTCTGAAAAACGAAAAGGTGGCCGATGAGATCAGGCGGATCAAAAAAGAGATGGTAGGGGAGATATTCGTTGAGGCGATGGATGTTCTCCAAGTCTATGTGAAAATCGCATTTGCCGATATGACCGACTATGTAACTTTCGGCAAAAAAGAGGTACAGGCTGTCGGAAAGTCAGGACCGCTGTTTGATGAAGAAAACAATCCGGTTATGAAAGAGGTCAGCTTTGTCGATGTGAAACATTCCGACCTCGTCGATGGTACAGTCATCACAGAAGCGAAACTCGGGAAAGAAGGAATCGCAATCAAGCTGGCCGATAAAATGAAGGCGCTCGAGAAGCTCTCACAGTATTTCGACCTTTTCCCTGATTCATTTAAGCGGAAAATTGAAAATGAGAAGCTGAAGCTCGCCAAACAAAAAGCCGACAAAGATGCGGAATCAGGACCCGTTGAAGTGGTCATCACCAGAAAAGGTGATTCGGCTTGATTATAAAAGAAGTCAATCCGCATTTTGAAGATTATTTGTTTAACTGGGATCAGACGTTTCAATTTCTTGTCGGCGGATACGGTTCGTCAAAAAGCTATCATACCGCTTTAAAAGTCGTATTAAAGCTGCTGCAGGAAAAGCGCACCGCTCTCGTTGTAAGGGAAGTGTTTGAAACACACAGGGATTCGACTTTTTCTTTATTCGCAACCATTATCGATGAGCTGGGTGTTCAAACGGCGGCCGAGGCCGTTTCTTCTCCGATGCACATCAGGTTTGCAAACGGCAGCCGGATTATTTTTAAAGGGATGGACAACCCGGCGAAATTGAAATCCGTCAACAACATCTCGCTGATTTGGATCGAAGAATGTTCGGAAGTGAAGTATGAAGGCTTTAAGGAACTGATCGGCCGGCTGAGGCATCCTGATCACAGGCTGTATATGATATTGACGACAAACCCC
The DNA here is from genome assembly GCF_054161455.1 of Bacillus sp. PK6-026. Classification (NCBI taxonomy): domain Bacteria; kingdom Bacillati; phylum Bacillota; class Bacilli; order Caryophanales; family Bacillaceae; genus Bacillus; species Bacillus sp. PK6-026. The sequence continues at coordinate 1,351,083 of NZ_CP096418.1, forward strand.
GTCAGCCAGTCAAACTGGACGTACAGACACTTTTTCAAGGATGAGCGGAACAAGCGGTTTATTTTGGATGATGAGGTTTTGTATGAAAAGCGGGTCGCTGTCGTCGGTGATACGTATTACCACCATTCCACAGCTGATGACAACCTGTTTTTGCCGAAAAGCTACCTCAAACAGCTTGATGATATGAAAGCATATGACCCTGACCTGTACCGGATTGCCAGAAAAGGACGGTTCGGGGTAAACGGCACCAGGGTTCTGCCGCAATTTGAAGTGATGGAGCATGAGGAGGTCATGAGGCGGATCTCCGCCATTTCCAACCCGCTGAAGAGAACCGGAATGGATTTCGGATTTGAGGCATCATACAATGCCGTCGTCCGGGCGGCCGTCGATCCCGACAAAAAATATCTCTATATTTATTGGGAGTACTACAAAAATAAAATGACAGACGACAAGACGGCCGAGGAGCTTAACGAATTCGCGGTTACGAAGGAGCTGATCAAAGCCGATCCGGCCGAACCGAAAAGCATCCAGTTTTTCAGGCAGAACGGTTTCAACATGACCGCAGCCCGCAAGTTCCAAGGCTCGCGCCTGCAATATACGAAAAAAATCAAGCGGTTTAAAAAAATATTGTGTTCTGACCGATGTGCCAATACGATCTACGAATTGCAGCCGCTGACCTATGCGACGGATAAAGACGGCAATCTGAAAGAGGATCAGTTTACAATTGATCCGCACACACTTTCCGCGCTATGGTACGCGCTTGATGATTATGAAGTCACCGATTTGAAGGCTGAGTCGGAAGTGAGAAAACGGCCGAACAGGAAAAGGGGGAGATAGTGTATGTCCACTCAGCAAACGGTAAGAGCAAAAGTCATGAAATCCCGTTTTCACGAGCCTGTAACAAAACAAATATATGAAGATCAATTTTCGGAGATCTACGGAGATGAGATTATCGCACCGCCGTACAATTTGAAAGAACTGAAAGCCATTGCCGAATATTCTTCAATTCTCCAGCAATGCATTGACGCCTATAAAACGAATATTGCAGGGTTCGGGCTTGATGTCGAGTACGCTTTTGATTTTAATGGTGCGGATGTGACGCCCGATAAGAAAAAGGCTGCTGAGACCGATTGGACAAGGCTTGAAGATTTTTGCCGCCATCTTCATTTCGATGAATCGGCTGAAACGATTTTAAGCCATATGATAGAGGACCGCGAAAAAACGGGGAACGGGTTTTTGGAGGTGCTCAGAAACGGCACGGGGCAGCCGGCCGGAATTGAATATCTCGATGTCAAAAATATGCGCGTCTGCGGATTGACAGAACCGATCGAAGTGGAATTTGCCTACATGGAAAACGGATCGCTAAAAAACATCAAAAGGGAAAAAAGGTTCCGCAAATACGTTCAGATGATTGATGGCAGAAAAGTGTACTTTAAAGAGTACGGCGATCCGCGCGTCATGGATATGACCACCGGAGCGTTTGACAGACAGACTCCACCTGAACGAAGCGCGAATGAAGCGATCCATTTTAAAATCGGCAGCGGCGTCTACGGCGTTCCGCGCTGGATCGGAAATATCGTCAACCTGTACGGAGCGAGGAAAGCGGAAGAGCTGAATTATATGTACTTCAGACAAGGCCGGCACGTCCCCGCCGTTATTACGGTTGAAAACGGCATGCTCTCAGAGGCTTCGTACAGAGAGCTGCAGGAATATATGAACGACTTGGAAGGCGTTGAAAATGCCCACAAATTTTTGCTCATCGAAGCGGAGGGGATCGCACAGGAAAAAGACATTCACGGCAGCCAGGACATTACGCCGGTGAAAGTGGACATCAAATCACTCGCCGAAATTTTGCAGGAAGATGCGCTGTTTCTTGAATATGACGAGAAAACCCGGAATAAAATCCGCTCTTCCTTCAGGCTCCCGCCGCTCTACACCGGTGATGCCCATGAATATAACAGGGCGACAGCAGATACCGCCCGCAAAATCACCGAAGAACAGGTTTTTGAACCGGAGCGGAAAATATTGATCGGCAAGCTGAATACGCTGTTTCTCCGTGATTTAAACATTTTCCATGCGAGGCTCCAATTGAAAGGACCGGACTTTCGCGATCCGCTTGAGATTGCAAAAGTGCTCGGTCCTTTTATTCAAGCGGGAGCGGTATCTGCAAATGATCTGCGCGACCTGGCCGGCAGAGTGCTCGGCAAGACGCTTGATGAATGGCCGGAGGAAGAATTCAGCAGGCCGCTCGGTTACCAGCAAAGCGCAAAGCGTGCTGAAGCGGAAGCCGGAGCGCTGCTGCCCGAACTGCAGGAAGTCGTCGAGACATTGAAACAGATCACTGAAAGGAGGTGAACACTTCGTGCCGAGAGAGCTTAAAAATGCCAAGATCAATTTCGTCAGTTATGTCGACAAAGCGGCGAACAAAAAGAAATTCTTTATGACGAAATCGAGTGAATCGCCGACATTTGAAAAGGAAGTCAAGCTGATTGCGAAAGCCGAGGATGAAAAGAAGCTCGTCTACGGCGTGGTCTACGAGCCGGACATTCAGGATGCCCACGGCGATTTTATGTCGGCTGACGAAATCCAAAAAGCCGCCCACGGTTTTCTGAAAAATGCCCGGAAGATCGACAAGGATCACAATTTCCAGGGAGGCGTCGGAGAAGTCGTGGAGTCCTATGTTGCGCCGGCTGATTTTGAAGTGAACGGCGAAACGATTGTGAAAGGCTCTTGGGTGCTGGTGACAAAAGCCGGCGATGAGATCTGGGAACAGATTAAAAAAGGAAGCATCACCGGCTACAGCATGGCGGGCACTGCCGAAACGGTCGAACACCCGCCCCGCGCCGGCTCTAAAACCGATGAGACCGGCAGTTTCTTTCAGCTGTTTAAGCAGTTTTTTGCCGGCGACAAACAAAAAACGGGAGAGGAAGAAAAAAAGATGAAACGATCAGAAGTTCAAGGAACGATTGAAGCCGTCTTGGCTCCGCTTCTCAAACGTCTTGACGATTTGGAAGGGGATAAAGCGGCGGACGAAAAAGAGCAGCAGACAGACCAGGATGCACATGTGAAGGAAATCGTCGAGGACATGCTCGCCCCTCTGATTGCGCGCATCGAAGCACTCGAAAAGATGAGAGGTGCCTCAAAGCAGGCAGCGGCTGAAAAAGAAGGAGAAGAAGAAGTTAAAAAATCGATTTGGAGCGGATTGCTTTAATTTGGAGGAGGAAGAACATGAGAAATCAAGAGATTATTCGTAAAGCCGAGATGTCGCTTGCGACGTTGAAAAGCGGAGGATTAATGAATCCGGCGCAGGCTTCTGCATTTATTCGCATGGTGCAAAACACGCCGACAATTTTCAGCGAATCACGTGTGATTCAAATGGAAAACGACTCGCAAAAATTTGAAAAAATCGGTTTTGGCCAGCGGATTTTAAGAGCGGCTGATGAAGGTAAAGCATTGGCGAAGGACCAATTAACCGCACCGGTGACCAGCACGGTTGAACTGAATGCGAAAGAAGTCATTGCCGAAGTCAACATTACTTATGACACGCTCGAAAATAACATTGAAAAAGACGGCCTTCAACAGACGCTGATGCAAATGCTGGCGGAACGGGCCGCTGTGGATATTGAAGAACTGATCGTCAACGGTGATGTTGCGTCTTCAGATCCATACCTTGCTCAACTTGACGGAATCCGGAAGCAGTCCGTCTCTCACATCGTCGATGCAGGCGGGGAGCAAATCAGCCGACAGCTTTTCAAACAGGGACTGAAAGCTGTTCCGGCAAAATATATGCGCGTTCCGCAGGAATTCAGATTCTACACATCGCTCGGTCAGGAGATCGAATGGAAAGACCGCGTCGCAGACCGTCAAACCACTCTCGGGGATGCGGCTGTACAGGGCGGGCTTTCAACCGCTTTTGGCGTGCCTGTTAAAGGGGTCTCAAATATTCAGCCGTATGCGTACGGAGAAGGAGATGCAGCCGCCGAAGCATCAGACATTATTTTGACGCATCCGAAAAATATTATTCTCGGTTTCTCGCGCAATATCAGAATTGAAGTCGATAAAGACATTCGCGCGCGCAAATTTATCATTGTCCTGACGGCAAAACTGGACAGCAAATTCGAAGAAGAAGACGCGGTTGCAAAAATCGTCAATGTAAAAGAGTAAATGCCTGAGTCCGAACGTTTTCACTGAAAGCATCGCCAATCGGCGGGAAACGAGTCCGAGCACAAGCGAAAGCGCCCCGGACAACAGCTAAAAGCTCTGGAAGGATGTGATGAACATGCTGATCACGCCCGACGATATCATTCAATATTCCGTTATTGAAGCCGTGAAAAACCGGCCGCAGGAATTGCTGCGGCAGGATATCCTTGAAGCCGAAGCGGAAGCCGAGCAGATCACGGGGCATCGTTTTACAGATGAAAAATATGATCCGCTGCCGGAAAAGGCAAGGCTCGCTTTGCTGCAGCTGGCACAGTACTTTGCATTGAAAAACGGTGATGAATCGCTTTTGAAAGGCTACAAATCTGAGAAATTGGGTGACTACTCCTATACGCTCTCAAGAAGCGGTGGCCTGGCGAAGCCCGACGTCTATAAACTGCTCGAAGAATTTATTCTTGATTATGAATCTGTCCGATTCAAGGTGCGGCCGCTATGAGCTACAAAAGTCTATTAAGCGACCGTTGCGATATCTATCATTTAAAGGAAGATCATGCAGAGGAAGCAAGGTACGGCATTCCCGCGCCAAACCTGCAGCCGATTCGCACATACGGGGAAACACCCGATCTTCAAAACGTTCCCTGCTATTTTACGGAAAAAAATCAGTCGATCGTCCAGCAAGATCCCGAACAGGTCATTTATCATTCATATTTGGCCCATTTTCCGGCGGATGCAGATGTGCGCCTTCACGATCTTGCGGTCTGGAACGGTGTCAGCTACACGATCCAGCAGCCGCGCAAAATCAAAGGCCATCACCTGGAAGTCTTAGCGGTCAGGGATGAAAAACTATGAAAATTAAAGGATTGAAACAGCTATCGCGGACGCTGGAAAAAGCGGGGCAGAGCGGCTTTCGAACTGAAGCTGCCAAGTGGCTTGAACAGGCGGGAACCGATTTTTTAGATCTGGTCCGCGACGAAATCGTACGCGCCGGATCGATTGATACCGGCAGCCTTATGCGCTCTTTCAAGCGAGGGGCTGAAGGGAACATATGGGAAATCGAAAAAGGCGGACTCACGCTTGAAGTCGGGACGGAGTTAGAGTACGCCTCATTCGTAAATGACGGCCATTGGACAGGCGGAAAAGAGGAAGTCAGGTGGATTCCGGGACAATGGCACAGCGGCCGATTTCAATACGATCCCGGTTCTTCGTCCGGCATGGCTTTAAAACGGCAATGGGTAAAGGGAACAGGCTATTGGGAGCATGCGCTTTACATATTTGAGCGTTTATTTGAAAAACGCCTGAATGAAAGGCTGCAAACATGGCTGAATTCCCTTTAAGGAGGTGAAGCTTTGAACGACGAAACGGGATCTGTTATGAATTTTTTTTATCAAGTCTTTCCTGTCGTCTGTTATGAAAAGGAAATACCCGACCATTTTCAAATACCGTCGCTATATTTTCCTCCCCCTTCTGTTTTTGATGAAAATGATACGGTTTCAACATTTAAAAAAGTCTTCACCCTGAATGTGAAACTGTTTCACCATGATTCACAGCAGGCCCACGATCATGCCGAGCGCATTGCAGACACCGTAAGGGAAGCGCGGCACATCATCCCGCTCATTGACCGGTTGGGTAAAGACACAGGAGATAGCTTGAGGATCAGCCGGATCGAGACGAGGATAGGGGATTCCGGCACCGCGTCCATTATTATTCAATGGAACAGCCGCTACTGGTACAAACGGGAAAACGAACTTTCTCTAGAAACAATCGATTTTACAAACGGGGTGAAATAATTGACAGTCAGCAAAAAAACAAAGACCGAAGCAAAAAAGGCGCCTCTTGAGGAACGAGAAGCGCTGTTCTACATCGAGGATCTGAGGGAGCACGCGAAAGAGCTTTTCGGCATTAAACCGGAAGTTCTCGACGGTGCTCTTTTTCATGTGAAAGAAGAGCAGATTTCAAAGCTTGAGGCAAGTCAGCTTATTCAAACATTTTTAGCCAAGGAGGTCATGAATTAATGAACGGCGGAACATTTACACCAGGCAAAGAAAAAGATCGTGCCGGCATTTATTTTAATTTTAAAACGACAGCAGAGGAGCGGGTTTCCGTCGGGGACCGCGGCACAGTTGCCCTTCCTGTCGTCATGAGCTGGGGGGAGCCGAAATCATTCGTATCGATTTCCAGCATTGAAGATTTAAATAAAAAAGTGGGATTGAACATCGATGATCCGTCTCTTCTGCTTTTCCGCGAAGCGAAGAAAAACGCACAGACCGTTTTGCTGTACCGTCTGAACACAGGAGCGCCGGCGAAAGCCCAAATCGGCGAAACGCTGAGTGTAAAGGCAAAATACGGGGGCGAGAAAGGGAACGACATTTCAATCCGCATTTCCGAAAATGTGCTCGATTCTAAAAAGTTTGATGTCACAACCTTTGTCGGAACAGATGAGGCTGACCGGCAAACCGTCAAAACGGCAGAAGAGCTTACCGTAAATGCGTACGTCACGTTTCAAGGGGAAGGCACGCTTGAGCTGACAGCGGGCACAAAGCTTTCAGGCGGAGAGAACGGATCGGCAAGTGTTGCCGATTACACCGAGTTTTTAGATGCTGCCGAAACGGAATACTTCAATACGATCGCACTTCCGGTTGCAGACAATGAACAGCTGAAAGCCACTTTTGCCGCTTTCATCAAACGCCTTCGCGACAAGCAGGGGCAGAAAGTCCAAGGCGTAGTCGCCGATTATGCCGGAGACGATGAAGGCATCATTAATGTAACGGGAGGCGTTGTGCTGGAAGACGGCACAGAAATCACGCCTGAAAAAGCGACAGCATGGGTCGCCGGAGCAAGCGCAGGCGCGACTTTTAACCAGTCGCTGACATTTGTCGAATACGAAGGAGCAGTTGATGTTCTGAACCGTCTGGATGAAGATCAGGTCATCGAACGTCTGAAAAAAGGCGAGTTTTTATTTACGTTTGATGCACGCGATCAATCGGTCAGTGTCGAAAAAGACATCAACTCTTTAACGAGTTTCACTGCCGACAAAAACAAAAAATTCTCGAAAAATAAAATCATCCGCGTCCTTGACGGAGTTAACAATGATTTGACCCGCGAATTAAAGGCTTTAATCAAAGCGCGAAAAGCAAGCGGCAGCGACATTCCTGCGTCCGACGATGGTTTGCAGTACGTCAAAACGCTGATCATTCAGTATATGACGGCGCTTCAGGAAGCCGGCGGCATTACCGGCTTTGATTCTGAAAGCGATATTGCCATTACACTGAATGAAGACCGCGACGGGTTTTTAATCGATTTGGCCGTTCAGCCGGTTGATGCAGCAGAAAAATTCTACTTTAATGTGGAGGTAAAATAATATGGCATTAAAAGCGCAAAACACGATTTCCGGAAAAGAAGGCCGTCTTTTTCTCGACGGACAAGAGATGGCTCATATCAAAACATTTGAGGCAAACGTCGAAAAGAATAAAGCCGAAGTCAATATTATGGGCCGCCGCATGACGGGCCACAAGACAACAGGTGCAAACGGCACGGGAACGGCGACATTTTATAAAGTCACGTCTCAATTTGTCACATTAATGATGAACTATGTGAAAAAAGGCGATGATCCGTATTTCACGCTCCAGGCCGTCCTTGACGACCAGTCATCAGGCCGCGGAACGGAACGTGTCACACTGTATGACGTGAATTTTGACTCAGCCAAAATCGCAGGCCTTGACGTCGACTCAGAAGCGCTGGAAGAAGAAGTGCCGTTCACATTTGAAGATTTTGACGTTCCTGAAAAACTGAAAGATACGTTTTAAAAAAGAGCCCCGTATCCCGCTTTTTAAACCTAGATCGCAAAGGCTGGTCTTAAAGAAGGAAGCCGATTCAGTAGTCAGGACATATAACACCAAGCACTCTCGCCAAGCCGAGGGTGCTTTTTCATTGCCAATTTAAAAATTGAATGTTAAAGGAGCAAGCAGACATGAGCGAAAAACAAGAAGAAAAAGTATATGATTTATCCTTTTTTATGCCGGGACAAACCGTTGAAGCCGAGGAAATCAAAGTGCCGATCTCAAAGCGGTTCGTCGATAAAAAGGGCAATGTCATTCCGTTTGTGTTTAAGCCGATTACAACCGAGCGCATTGACGAGCTTGAAAAAGAAAATACGACTTATAAAAACATCAAAGGCAGGGGCCGCGTCAAGGATCTCGACACCCAGCGCTTTTACGCCCGAATCGCCATTGAATCGACGATCTATCCTGATTTCCGTTCAAAGGAATTAAGAGAAGCCTATCAAACGGCCGACCCGGTCGAAGTAGCCAAACGCGTTCTGTCAGTCGGAGGGGAATATGCGAACTGGCTCAACAAAGCGATTGAAATCAACGGCTTTGAAGACGATCTTGAAGATCTGGAAGAAGAAGCAAAAAACTAATCCAGGATGGGAATAAAGAAGCGGTGTATCTCTATTTTGCGATGCACGAACTTCACTATTCTCCATCCCAGCTCCGGGAGCTGTACGAAGCCCCAAAACCGTTTAAGGCGTTTTTATACGGACTCATCAGCTACAAACTTCAAATCTTGGAAAAAGAAGCGAGGAAAGGAGGTACATAACCCATGGCAAAACTGACGGCACGTTTTGACCTTGAAGACCGGGTATCTAAGAAGCTGCGAAGGATTCAGAAGGGGTTTAAAGACCTGGAAAAAAGACGAAAAAAACTCAGCCGCCCGTTCGCAATGAAAATAAAAACGAAAACAGCAGAGAAAACATTGAAAAAACTTAATGTTTTCTTAAAAGCCAACTTGAAATCATGGCAGCTTGAAATTTCAGCAGTTGATAAAGCCGGCAAAACGATTGACAATATTTCAAATCAGCTTAAGCAAAAGCTGCCTGGCAATTATCAATTTTCAATTGTAATAAATGATCAGGCAACACCGGGCATTCAAAAGATCAGAAGCATCATGTCTGATTTGTCATCAGCTGAATACTTCTTAACTGCAGCCGTTAACGACCGAGTCACCCCGGCTGTTCAAAAAATTTCCGGCTACATGAAGGGTGTATTGCAAAAAGGATACTCTGCAACGCTCTATGTCATTGATAAAATCACCCAGACAGCCAGCAGGATTTCCTCCTATTTGAATAATCATTTAGCAAGGGAATATCAAGCCACCCTTACGATTAACGACCAGGCCACCGCGAAAATGAATGCCTTGCAAAAAAAGCTTAACAGCATCGAGGCCAAACGTATCCTTAAAATTGACGCAATTGTAAAAACGGAACAAAAAGAAGACAGCAAAGATTCGGATGGGAAAGCTGAGGCCGTATGGACTAAAATTCTAAAGTGGGGTAAAGAAAAATTTGTTGACTGGGTGAAGGGGCTGCCGGAGAAGATTTGGGACAAATCATTTGATGCCATCCTCGGTAAGCTGTTTAAAGGTGAAGAAAGTGGAGGCGGTTGTTGCTGCTGTGGGGGAGGCGGAGGTTCTATAATCAATGAACCTGCAACAAGCAGCAGGCCAGGAAGTGAAGAAACCACTACTAATGGAGAAACAGGATCGGGAAGAAACAGATCCGGCGGCAAGTTTATGAAAGGTCTTCGAAAAGTGGGGAAAGTTGGAGGCAAAGCCCTCCCATATGCTGGAGCGCTTTTATCAGCGACTGAGTTAATGGATATGAACAAAGAAAACGCAGGTGAAAAAGTCGGTTCGGCAGGCGGAGGAATTGGCGGCGGTTTAGCTGGCGCAGCAGCAGGAGCTGCAATTGGCACAGCGATTCTCCCTGTGGGGGGAACGGCAATCGGCGGTGCCATTGGAGGTATGGTCGGAAGCTTGGGCGGCTCAAGCATTGGTGAATATTTCGGGAAGATGTTCGATGACAATGGCGGTGTCGTGAAAGCGTGGAATACGATAAAAGATAAATCGGCTGAGGCACTCGGAGCCGTTCAAGAAAACTGGTCGATGATAGCAGGATGGTTTACAGATAACGTTTGGAATCCGATTGTCGGAAAGGTTGTTGAAGTAGCGACAGGGATTTGGAATCAGCTGACAACAGCTTGGACGATGATTCAGGAAACATTCATGACAGTTGCGGGCTGGTTTGCGGAAAATGTCTGGAATCCGGTTGTCGGCAAGGTGATCGAAGTAGCGACAGGGATCTGGAATCAGCTGACAACAGCCTGGACGATGATTCAGGAAACATTCATGGTTGTCGCCAGCTGGTTCGCAGAGAATGTCTGGGATCCGGTTGTCGGCAAAGTCATTGAAGTAGCGACAGGGATCTGGAATCAGCTGACAACGGCCTGGACGATGATACAAGAGACATTCACGGCGGTCGCCGGCTGGTTTGCGGAAAACGTTTGGAATCCCGTAGTTTCAAAAGTCATTGAAGTGGCAACTGGAATTTGGAATCGTTTTCAATTTACTTGGAACATGATCAAAAGAGTTTGGGGCGCGGTTTCCACATGGTTTATGAATACGGTTTGGAATCCGATAAAAAATACGTTTTCAACCGTAAAAGAAGCCATTGGAGAAAAATTCCAAGCGGCCAAAAAAACGGTAACAGACATTTGGGAAGGTGTCGCCGGCTGGTTTGAGAAAAATATTCAAAAGCCAATTGTAAAGATTGCCGGATTGATCAGCGACGGTTTTGAGAAAGCATTTGGATGGGTAGGCAAAATATGGGATAAGGTTGGCGGCGGTATTGATGCTGTCATCAACTTCATGACAGGAGATAATCCTGATAAAAATGCAACAGGCGGCTACATCACAAAACCGACCATCTCCTGGATCGGTGAAGCCGGAAACGAATTTGTCATCCCGACGGAAAACAACCGGGGACGCGGGAAGATGCTGCTTGCCCAGGCCGCGACTAAGCTCGGCATGCGCGTTGTTGACGACATGGGGGCCGCGGCGGGAGACGGGGGAGCTTCTTCTCCGGTTTCAAGCACCGCTTCATATTCGGCTTCTGTGTCGCCTGCTGTCGGCGTCGGGAATATAACGGCAGAGGCGCAGGCTTTCGGTCGGGAATTCACCGGCGGCTTTGACAAAGGGATTGGCTCAAACGCTCCTTCCCTTGATCAATGGAAGCAAAAAAACATCAGCAAGCCGTTTAGCAGCCTGCCGGCAGAATCGTCTAATTACGGAAAACAGGCGGTCGCCGGGTTCGCTTCCGGGCAAAATGCTACCGCGACCGGAACGGGTGGTTTTCTTCAAGCAAAAGTAAATACGCCTTATCAAACAACGGTGAAGACGTCATCTTCCTGGGGCGCAAATACAGTCAAAAACTTCGCTTCCGGGCAAAATGCAACACCGACCGGGACATCGCAGTATGTTGATAGAAATATCAACAAGCCGTTCCTTGATTCGAAACAGTCGGCTGCAGGCTGGGGATCAGGCATGGTCGGACACTTTATCAGCGGCATGAATGGAAAAGGCAGCGAAGTTTCTCAAGCTGCAAAAAACTTAGCGAAAAAAGTGGAAAAAGCGTTCCGCGAAGAGCTGGATATTCATTCTCCGTCCCGGGTCATGATGAATCTCGGGCGTTTTGCGTCGGTCGGGATTGTCAAAGGTTTAAGTTCTGTCGATGTCAAAAGTTTTGCGGAAAAACAAGCGGGCTCACTGGCTGCTGCGTTTTCCGGAATCGGCGCCGTCGGCGGAAATGTAAAGTCGTGGCTGATGCAGGCGATCATGGCTACCGGTTCACCGGCGTCGTGGCTGCAGCCGCTTTCTGTCATTGCTCAAAAGGAATCCGGCGGAAATCCGCGCGCCTCTAACGGCTGGGACATTAACGCCAAGCGGGGAGACCCGAGCAGAGGTTTGATGCAGACGATCGGCCAAACGTTTAATGCGTACAAAGGAAAAGGAATGAATGATATTTTCAATCCTGTTCACAACGCGGTAGCGGCCATCAATTACATCAAATCGCGATACGGGTCGCCATTTAACACGCCGGGGATTAAAAGCATGGCAAGAGGTGGAGCTTATAAAGGCTATGCCAACGGCGGCCTGATCACCAGCGAGCAGATCGCCCGCGTGGGTGAAGGCGGCAAGCGCGAATGGATCATTCCCGAAGAACGCGGCATCCGCGGCAGATATTTGCTTCAACGGGCTGCAGGCGCGCTCGGAATGGAAGTGCATAACCCCGCTGAAGGATACGGTTCCATTTCAAGCGGTCAGGCGGCTGCAGCCACCGCAGGCGGGGCCCGATCCCGGCAGCCGGCTGGAAACGGCGCCAAAGAAGTCAACATCTATATTACCGGCGACAATCATTATCACAGTGAGCGCGACCAGGAAACATTGATTGCGAAAATCAAGCGCGCTCTTGTCGATGAGCTTGAACGGGATATTCATATTGGGACGAAAGGAAGCGTAGCTTATGACTAAATCCGTGTACGAATTTTGGCTGACGCAAGGAAAGGAAAAGCTGCGCCTCCCTGTGCTTCCCGAGCAGCTTGACGTCAGCAATAATCTTGCGAACGAGTCTGTAAAGGTGTCAAAGTTCGGCGAGGTTACATTTATCAATGAACCGGGAGCAAAGACGATTTCATTTTCGTCTCATTTTCCGAAAAAGTATTCTCCGCTTGCGGAATATAAAGGGTTTCTTTCGCCGGAGAACGCGATTCTCAAAATCGAGAAGTGGATGAAAGCAAAAAAAACGGTTCAATTTCTCGTCACGGGCACGAAGATCAATTTCACATGCAGCATCGAAAACTTTTCGCATCGTGAGGGTGAAAAGGATATCGGTGACCGGGATTTTGATCTCACATTAAAAGAGTATCAAACAGCATCACCTCGGAAGATCAAGCAAAAAAAGAAAACGAAGAAAAAACGGCCGTCCAAACCGGCTCCAAAAATGTACACCGTCAAAAAAGGCGATACGCTCTGGCACATCGCAGGCCGTTTTTACGGAAACAGCCAGGAATGGCGGAAAATTTGGAACGCGAACAAACAGGCGATGATCAAACGAAGCAAGCGAAACATCAAACAGCCGGGGCACTGGATTTTTCCGGGGCAAAAGCTGAAAATACCATAAAACGATGCGCCGGGTGAACCGGCGTTTTTCTGTTAAATCAAAAGCAGGGGATAGCGATGATCGAATTATTTGTCATAAAAGAAAGCGAATGGTATGAACTTGTCACCGAAAGCGTCACATTGGAAGGAGAAAGGTACCAGGCGCCTCGTTCGATCGAAGCGTCGATTGTGATCAAGCAGGGAAGCCATAAATATTACAGCGTGCAGGAAGGCGATACCGTTTTATTTAAATGGAAAGGAAAAGAACTGTTTCGCGGAATTGTGTTCAGCAGGGTGCCGAAAGAATATACGCTTACGTTTAAAGCGTACGACATGCTTCAGTACTTGGTGAAAAACCAGGATGTCTATGTATTCTCGAACAAAACAGCCGCTGACATTGTCAAACGAATTGCGAACGATTTTCAAATTCCCAAAGGCGCGATCACAAGCACCGGACATACGATTAAATCACTCGTCTTTAAAGACAATACGAGCCTGTATGACATCATCTTAAAAGCGCTGCGGGAAACAAAAAAGCAAACCGGAAAAAACTATCAGCTGTATGCCGAAAAGGGAAAGCTGTGTTTAAGAGCATGGCCCGAGCCGGAGGATATCTGGGTTTTGGAAACAGGTGTGAACATTACGGACTACGCTTACAGTACGTCAATCGATGAAACGGCAACCCGGGTGAAGCTGAGAAAGCAGAAAGATAACAAAACCTATACTGCATCAGCCAGTGATGAAGCCGGTATGAAAAGATACGGCATTCTCCAGTACACAGAAACGGTTTCGGATGATATTAACGAGGCGCAGCTGCGCGACCGGGCGAAGAAGATACAGGCTGAAAAGAAAGGCGTCAAAAAAGAGCTGAAAAGCGTACAGGCGCTCGGTATACCGGAAGTCCAAAGCGGACTGCCGGTTTATATATCGATTCCGGAAGCGGGTATTAAAGAAACCTATTGGGTTGATAAAGATAAACACGATTTTGCAGGGACAAAGCATGTGATGACGATTGATGTCGTCGCGAAAAATACAATACCTGAAGGAGCGACTTCATGAAATTAAGCGATGTGATAAAAGAGCTTGCTCTAGGAGCCGTAAACGCTGAATCGCCTGTCGATGTCATGCCGGCTGAAGTCGTGTCCGCTTCTCCGCTCAAGCTGAAGCTCCGCAATCATGATAAATTGGTGATCCCCTCCGACTTACTGGTGGTCGCCAGGCATTTGACAGAACATACGGAACAGATCCGGATTGACGGAGAAGACAAAACGATTCGCTTTTACAGCCAATTGCATGCCGGCGACCACGTGATGATTGCCGCCATGCCTGGAGGGCAGTCGTTTTTCGTGATAGACAGAGTGTAGGAGTAGGAGGTGGCTCGGATGGCTCTTTCACCGGAAGTATCTTTTGAAGATATCGAGGATGACAGCGAAGTGATTGAGACTTCAAAAACGTACAAAATTGATTTTGAAACAGGCAGGATGACGGGTGATATGATTTCAGGACTCGCAGCGATGGAACAAATGGTTTACATGGCGCTGAGAACTGAGCGCTACACATATGCCGTTTACAGCCATAATATCGGAAATGAACTGCAGGAGGTTCTTTCAGATCATGAAACGACCGACGCTTATAAAGAAATGGAGATACCGAGACTGATCGAGGAAGCCCTCATATATGACGACCGAATTTCTGCGGTAACCGATTTCGAGATTGAGCGTCAAGGTGATGCCTTCCATGTGTCTTTTTCGGTTGAAACCGATGAAGGGACATTGGAAATCGAGGAGGTGATAGGGGAAGATGTTTGAAAACCAGACATTTGAAGAGATTATGGAACGCATGCTTGAGCGGGTTTCGGATGAGATTGACAAGCGTGAAAACAGCGTTATTTGGAATGCGCTTGCCCCGGCAGCTGCCGAGCTGGCGCTTTCTTATATTTGGCTTGATCAAGTGCTGAATTTGGTTTATGCGGATACGGCTGAGGGCGAATATTTGGACAGAAGGGCGGCTGAGGCCGGTCTTGAGCGCTATCAAGCGTCCAAAGCTATTTGGTCAGCAGCCTTTACGGATGGAGTATCAGTTCCCACCGGAACCCGCTTCTTTCTGGAAGACTTATATTTTACCATGCTCGAAGACGGCAAGCTTGAATGTGAAACGGCCGGGACAAAAGGAAACGCCAATCTGTCGGGGCGGCCTTTACTTCCGCTCGATACCATTCCAGGGCTTGAAAAGGCGGTTATGGGAAGTCTTGAAATTCCCGGCCGTGATGAGGAGACGGATGAATCGCTGTATGAAAGGTATTTGATCCGCGTCCGCCGCGAAGCGGTCAGCGCGAATCAGATGCATTACATACAATGGGCCGAAGAAGTGGACGGCGTGGGCAAAGCGAAGGTCTTTCCGCTGTGGAATGGCGAGGGAACCGTAAAGGTTGTCATTACAAACGCGAAAATGGAACCTGCCTCTGATGCATTAATCGAAAGAGTCAAGCAATATATCGATCCCGATCCGGGAAAAGGGGAAGGTATGGCGCCGATCGGAGCTTATACTGCGGTTGAAAGTGCGGTCTGGAAAGACGTCAGCATATCTGCAAAAATCATTCCTGAATCAGGCCGGACGATCGATGAAGCCAAACAGGAAATTGTAGAAAAAATCACAGCGTTGTTTAAAGAAATGGCCTTTAAAGAAAGCGTCATCCGTCTCTCGCAGATCAACAACATGATCTATGAATCGTCCTCTGTCAGTGACTATTCGGAAGTCTTCATCAACGGGGAAGCGAAAAATCTGCAGTTGACAGAAACGGAAATTCCAAAGCTGGGGCAGGTGACCATCATTGAGCAAGATTGATGAAATGGCTTTTCATCTGCCGCCATACTTGACGGAAATCCGGGAGATCCAAGACATTTTAGCGGCCGAGGCGCCAGAATTTGAGAAGCAAAATCAAGAGATTTTCGATATAACAGACCAGCTTTTCGTCACGACGGCCACATGGGGGCTGGACAGGTGGGAAAAGATTTTGAATGTCAGACGCGAGGCTTCAGACGGCGTTAATATTCGAAGGGCACGACTGTTAACCAAGATGTCCAATATTCCGCCGATTACTGCGCGCTCGATCGAGCGCGCGGTCAATGCCTTTTTAAAACAGCCGTCCGCATCCGTCAGACTGACGGCCGGACGGTATCATTTTTTGCTGAGCGTAAACGGTGAGGATCTGCAGTTTATACCTTCGATCATTCAAACCGTCAATCATATGAAGCCCGCCCATTTGGCTTATACATTCCGGGGCGGGTTTCATTATGAATATCGGCCGCCGAAAAGCATTCATAACAGACTTGTTTTAAGAAGCAAAAACGGATTTTTCGGTACGATACCGGTTTATTTGGACGGACAGTATCTGCTTGATGATTCATTCTACTTGAACGGTTTTCGAGAAATCGACGGTCTGCCCCGCAGGTTTAAACAGCAGCTCACACTGCGCCACAAGAAGCGGCAATACATCCGGTCCGCCTCGAGCTTGACGATAAAGGCGACCGCTGAAAACCGGCGGAAACAGCAAACAAAAGCAGGCATGAAAACCGGCATTACCAATCAAAACAAACACATCCAGTCCTTCAAAATCAGCTGCAAATGCGAGCATGAATTTAAGCAAGCAGGCGCGCTAGAAATGAGGGAGAAGTGGTGGACGTTAAACGGCGCATTTTTGCTCAACGGAACGAAGCAGCTGGCAGCAGCGGCGCAAAAAATCGCATTGTAAAGGAGAAATCAAAATGGCACAACAATTAACAGTGACAACGCTTTATGCGAGACAGCAAATGGCAAAAGCACGGGCTGAGGGGGGCAAGCTCACCAAAATCACAAAAATGGCTTTCGGAAACGGAGGTACAAACGATAAAGGTGAACCCGTTGCTTTACAGGGCAACGAACAGGCGCTGAAAAACGAACTCTTGCAAAAGGAAATCGACGGCTTTGTCTTCATGGAACCGGCGAAAGTCCGCTATACATGCACTTTGGGAGAAAGCGAACTGGCAGGAGAGACGATCAACGAGCTTGCCCTTGTCGATGAAGCCGGAAAATTCACAGCGGTCAGAACGATGACAGACAAGCAAAAAGACGGCGACATCGAGTTCGTCTTCGAAATCGACGACATTTATTAAAGGAGCTGAAACAAGGTGGACATCCAAAAACCGAGACGCTTTGAAACGACAGACCGTGCCCATGCCGATTTGTTTAACGAAGCGATAGATCAGCTGAATGTGAACGATGAACGGATTGCAAAGCGGGCTGAGGAAGCTGAAGAAAAGGCTAAAACGTATACTGATGCACATGCCAGCGACCATTCGATTCACATCACTGACAAAGAACGGGAAAAATGGAGCGCAGGCCAGTTATATAAATTAACCGAAAATAATGGAAAAATCTTTTACAGAGGCAGTTCAGAAACAACAGATTTTAACACTTTAACAGAGACAGGCATGTATCTCATCTATAATGAAGGAATCAACTCACCACCTTCATCAAATCGGATATTTTTGCTTGTCATGAGCTTCGGCAATACTTTAGTTCAGGCTGCCTATGAATCGTACGAAGGGAAACAGTCGTATTTTAGATTTAGAAAATCCGATTCAACAACGTGGACGCCATGGCAGACCCATGAAACGACTAATGGTGCGCAAGCCAAGGTTGATGCTCATGAACGAAATACAAATCTCCATGTGAATGAAGATGAGCGGGAAAAATGGAACAATGCACAACTATATAAAATGACAAATGATAACGGAAAACGCTTAAAATTGGATGCCGGAACAGATGTGCTTGCGTTGCCCACGGGATTTTATTACGGCGTCAACAGTTCGCTCATTAATGTGCCAAACCCCAGTAATACAGGCTGGTTTAATTATGATGTTTTCGAAGGGGAATCGGGAAGGAAAACAATTGTTGTGACTGCAAGCTATCACTCGATCATGTGGTTTGGGATGGTTCATACAGACGGTCTGTTCCGAGGATGGAAGAGAGTAGTGACAGATGATGACTCAAACGTTGCTTGGCAGACCCCAACGTTGACAAATGGATGGAAACAGTATGGGTCACACAAAGTCCGGTTTTGTAAAAATGTTCTTGGTGAAGTCGAAATCATCGGATCAATAACGGGCGGGACGATTGGTTTTGATGTTCCTGCGTTTACGCTGCCTGAGGGGTTCCGTCCAATTCAAATGATGCACTTTGTTGGTGTTGCATCAAGTGTAGGTACGGGGTCAACACCCCAATATCACCGCACACTGATCGATACTGACGGAAGGGTATGCATTCAATCCAGTTCAAATACCGTAAATCCAAACGAGTTTATTACTTTCGGATTTAAGTTCAGGGCTGCACAGTAAAATCAATAGATTACTTTTTCAAAGAGGGGGGGCAATATAAATTGGATATCCAAAAACCGAAGCCTTTTCGGACGACGGACAAAGCCCACGCTGATTTGTTTAATCAGGTTATCGATCAGCTGAATACAAATGATGAGTCGATTGCACAGTTTGCCGCCGAAGCTGAACAACGTTCAACTGCCTATACAGACAGGCACACTTCGAAAAAGGATAACCCGCATGGTGTAACAAAAACCCAGGTCGGTCTGGGGGAAGTGATCAATAAAAGGCAGGCTACAAAAGATGAATTTGACTTGCATCATAACGATCAAACACGGCATGTTACTGAGGATGAAAGAGATAAATGGAACGGAAGCCAGATTTTTAATATTACCGGGGACGATGGACAAGCAAAGGTATATATAAGCGCTGAAGATGACTTTCAAACGGTTCTCCCACATTATACCGGGCTGGTACATTTTACGGCAGCTTCAGGAGCATCAAACGGACCAGGCGCGGCCGTTCGAGGAATTTGGACTTGCAACGCTTTAGGTAACTATGGTCAAGTGATCGCGTTTGACAATGCAAACAGAACCTATCGGAAAACAATATCCGGTGGCAACTGGACTGAGTGGACAGAATTAGTCTCCGTTGAGAGTCTTGAGGCAAAGCTGACGAACTTAACTTGGCACTTTCCAACGCTTTTAAATGAATGGGTTAACTATGCGGATAGCACGAAAGCCCGTTATACAAAAGATGCAACCGGCACGGTATTTGTAGAAGGTGCAATTGCAAAAGGAAAGATTGGTTTTAATATTCCTGCATTCGTGTTGCCGAAAGGTTATCGGCCGTCAGGCGCCTTTCAATTTGTAGGTGTAGCATCTCAACTGGGCATGTCCAATACTCCGCAGTATCATCGCTTACAGGTGAGTGTTGATGGTAATGTCGTGATCGAAAACTGCTCGAATACAGTAAATCCAAATGAATATATCAGTTTTGGATTTAGTTTTAAAGCCACATAGATTTTTAAAAAATCATTTAAACAATATGAGAGAGGGAATTAAAATGCTGGAAGCACCAGAACTGGATATCTTCCAAAAAGAAGTTCAGGAAATGAAAGCTGATCAAAAATCACTCGAACAGCGCGTCAGCACACTCGAACGAACATCAGACCGCCACGATCAGCAAATCATCTCGATTAACGAAAAGCTGAACAAAATCGAAGAGAATACAACTTGGATCAAGCGCAGCATCACAGGCGCGATCATTACAGCGGTCAGCACCGGCATCATCGGCGGAGCGATCGCTGTTTTTTATAATTTATTGCAGAGATAAGGGAGGACAAGATGATGAAACATATTGACAAAGGCACGGTCGTCAGGACGGTGCTTCTTTTTATTGCGCTGGTCAATCAGACGTTGATCATGTTTGGAAAGCCGGTTTTACCGGTCGCCGAAGATCAGATTCATACATTGGCGGATGCCCTGTATTCGGCAGGGTCTGCGGCTTTTACGATCGTTGCATCACTGGTTGCCTGGTATAAGAACAACTATGTGACGAGCAAAGGGAAAATGCAACAAGAGGTTTTACAGAAAAAAGGTTTAACGAAATGAAGCCGTCTTTGAGGCGGCTTTCTGAATTGAATGTGAAAAGGAATGATGAAGTTTGGTCAAAGTCATCAAGAACTTTGTAAAAGTCAATCAATACACCCGTCCCGGGCTGAAGCTTGCGGCAGTCAATGGAATTGTCATGCATTGGACGGCGACGCCCGGGGCTTCCGCTTTAAATGAGCGCAATTATTTCAATGGCACTTGCATTATTGACAAGCGTTATGCCTCGGCTCACTATTTTGTCGACCGCCATGAGGCACAGCATGTTATTCCCGATCAGGAAGTCGCTTATCATGCGCATGATCAAAACCGCTGCTATGTCAGCTTCCTGAAGCCGAATGCCAATACCATGGCGCTCGGGGTCGAAATGTGCGTGGAAAAAGACGGTACCATCCATGAGGAGACGATTCGCAATGCGGCGGAGCTTGTAGCGGATTTGTGCAAGACATACGGTTTGTCCACAGATCGGATTGTCCGCCATTACGATGTCACCAACAAAAGCTGTCCAACCCCGTGGGTGAAAGATGCCGGCCAATTGTCAGCTTTCCGTAAAAGAGTAGACGCCCTTTTGGGAACGAAAACCGTATCCGTGTCGGCTGCCTCCACCAGCAAAACAAGCTCATCGTCGGGCATTATACTCAAAAAAGGAATGTCAGGCGCTCATGTGAAAAAGCTGCAAACGCGCTTGATCGCGGCCGGTTTTTCGCTGCCCAAATACGGGGCGGACGGAAGCTACGGAAACGAGACGGTGCAAGCGGTTGCTTCTTTACAAAAGAAAGCGGGAATTAAAGCCGATGGCATTTACGGCCCGGCAACTGAAAAAGCCCTCACAGCCGCTGAAGCGTCAGCGGGCGGTAAGAGCAAGACATGGACTCTTCCCGCCGGCATTTATAAGGTGAAAAGCCCGCTGATGAAAGGAACGGCCGTCACACAAATTCAGACAGCCCTTGCGGCTCTTTATTATTACCCTGATAAAGGGGCCAAAAACCACGGGATCGACGGATACTACGGAGTGAAGACGGCAAACGCGGTGAAACGTTTTCAGTTGATGTACGGTTTGGGGGCGGACGGAATATACGGACCGAAGACAAAAGCGAAAATCCTTGCTCTCTTGAAATAAAGGAACTTTTAAAGTTCCTTTATATTTTTAAAATTTTCAAAAATATATATTCACAACCATACTTGTATGGTAGTATGGCAGAGAGGAGGTGAGAGTCATGACAATGAAACAGTTAAACCCGCGGTCTGTCAGAGACCAAATCTATCAGATGCTGAAGGAAGAAATCATGAAGTTTCGGCTTGTGCCGGGTGAGCTGATATCGGAAAAAGAGATTTCAGAACGGTATGAAGTCAGCCGCACTCCGGTCAGAGAGGCTTTTTTGCAGCTGTCGAGAGAAGGGCTTCTCGAAGTCTATCCGCAGAAAGGAACCCGCGTATCGCTAATTGATCTTGATCTGGTGGAGGAAGCGAGGTTTATGCGGGAAAACCTGGAAAAGGCTGTGGCTGAACTGGCGTGTGAAGACTTTCCGGAGGAAGCTATGTTTAAGTTGGAGCAGAATGTGAAGATGCAGGAATTATCGATTGCACAGAAAAACTATGAAAGTTTGTTTGAATTGGATGAAGCTTTTCATCAGGCGATTTTTGAAGGCTGCGGAAAAGCGAATGTTTGGGCTGCGATTCAGCAGATGAACGTTCCCTTCCAAAGAATCCGTTTATTAAGGCTTGCCGCCGATTTTAACTGGAATACCATTCATCAGCAGCACGGGGCATTAACAGAAGCGATTCGAACAAAACAGAAGGCGAAAGCTAAGAAAATTGCCGAAGAGCATTTGCAGCTGGTCATCGTTGATAAACAGATGCTCATAAATGAGTTTCCCGGTTATTTCAAAAGTAAGCGCTTTTAAAGGAGTGGTGATGTGAAAGCTGCGGTGATGACGAAGCCATTTTCAATTGAATTTCGCGACGTTCCGCGTCCCGAACCGGCCAGCGGCGAAGTCCTTGTCAAGGTAAAAGCCGCCGGGATTTGCGGCAGTGATGTGCATTTTTACGACGGTTCAAATCCATATGCACAGTACCCTCAGATTTTTGGTCATGAGCTCGCAGGCATCATTGAAAAAACGGGGGCCGGGGTGAGGGAGCGATCCGCGGGCGAACGGGTCGTAATTGAACCGGCTATTCCGTGCGGAGGCTGCTACCCTTGTCGGAAAGGGAGGACAAACGCCTGTGTGAACATCGATATGATCGGATCGGTTCGCAGAGGAGGCTTCGCTGATTTTATCATTGTCCCGGAAACGCATGTCCATCCGATTCCTGAGCAAATGGATTTTGCAGCCGCAGCATTGTGCGAGCCGTTTTCCATCGGAGCGCAGGCGGTTCGGCGGGCAGCTATTCAAACAGGCGAAACGATTGTCATATTGGGAATGGGTCCGATCGGGTTAACGATTTTGGCACAGCTTAAAAAGCGCTTTGACTCCCGTGTAATCGCTGTCGATCCCGTACGGGAAAGGCTTGAGCTTGCCGAAGCATTCGGTGCGGATGCCGTTATACAGCCTGGTGAAGAGGATGCCGAGCAAATGATTCTGAAGCTGACAGACGGAGAAGGAGCGGGGATTGTGTTCGAAGCGGCCGGGATTCCCGCGACGATTGAGCAATCCGTCCATTTGGCAGCTGCCGCCGGGCGCATTGTCATTGTCGGCTTAACGGGGGAAAATGTGACGATTCCGGGTCTTCTTCTCACAAAGAAAGATATTGAAATTTACGGAACAAAACACAGTGTCAATCAATTTCCCGACGTCATTCAATTTTTGAATGAAAACCCCGAAATAGCCCGATCTTTTGTCACTGAGATCATGCCTTTTACAGAAATAGAAGAGGCATTGAAAAAAGCGAAAAACTGTCCCCATCAGGTCACAAAGATCATTTTATCTTATTGAATCGGTGAGGAGGAAGTGTGATGAAAATGGTTTTCAGATGGTATGGAGAAGGAAACGACTCTGTCACCCTTGAGCAGATCAGGCAAATTCCCGGTGTAGAGGGGATCGTTTGGGCGCTTCATCATCAGCCGCCAGGTGAAGAGTGGCCATTGGAAGAAATGTTAGAAGTGAAGCGGCAGTGTGAACAGCACGGTTTTCACATTGAAGTTGTTGAAAGCGTTAACATTCATGAGGATATTAAGCTCGGGCTGCCGACGAGAGATCTGTATATTGAAAAATACAAGCGAACGATTGAAAATTTGGCCAAAGCCGGCGTAAAAGTGATCTGCTACAATTTTATGCCTGTATTTGACTGGCTGCGGACCGATTTATACAAAAAGGCTCCAGACGGTTCCACCGCTCTGTTTTATGAGCACGCAAAGGTGCACACAATCGATCCTTTTGCGCTTGTCGATCAAATCGCCAAGCATCCCGAATTCACGATGCCGGGCTGGGAACCGGAGCGGCTGGAGCATCTGACAAGGCTGTTTGAAGCCTATCAAAATGTGACGGAGGAGGATCTGTGGAGCCATCTTCACTATTTTCTTGAACACATCATTCCAACCGCCGCACGCTGCGGAATCACAATGGCGATCCATCCCGATGATCCGCCGTGGCCGGTTTTCGGACTCCCGCGCATCATGACCTCAGGAGAAAGCATCGGTCGGCTTCTCCAGCTTGTCGATCATCCGGCTAATGGTGTGACACTGTGCAGCGGTTCATTGGGCGCAAATCCCGAAAATGATCTTACCGCCATGATCCGTGCGTATGCCGACCGGATTCCCTTTGCCCATATCCGCAACGTCAAAGTCTACGAAAACGGCGATTTTATCGAAACATCGCACAGAACAAAAGATGGCACCGTTGACATTTGCGGGATTGTAAAAGCCTACCATGAAACAGGTTTTTCAGGCTATGTACGTCCGGATCACGGCCGCCACATCTGGGATGAAAAGTGCAGGCCCGGCTACGGACTGTATGACAGGGCGCTCGGTATCATGTATTTATGGGGCATATGGGATTCGCTTAATAGAGAAGAACAGGGGGCTTCACAATGCTTGAAATCCATGAAAATTTAGCGGGAAAAACTGCGGTCATCACAGGCGGCAGCGGGGTGCTTTGCGGCGCGATGGCGAGAGAGCTCGGCCGGCAGGGTATGAATGTTGCCATTCTTAATCGAACCGTTGAAAAAGGAGAACTCGTGGCCGAAGCTATTCGAAAAGCCGGCGGCGCAGCGATTACCGTTGAGTGTGATGTCATCAATCAACGAAGCGTTGAACGGGCGAAGCGCGTTGTGGCCGACCGATTCGGCGGCTGTGATCTATTGGTGAACGGGGCCGGCGGCAATCACCCCAATGGCACGACATCAGATGAAACATTCAACTCCGAGCACCTCTTCCAGGATAACATCAAGACATTATTTGATCTGAACTGCGATGATGTCGGTTCTGTTTTCAATTTAAACTTCCTCGGTTCTTTCATTCCAACACAGCAATTTGCAAAAATGATGCTGAACCAAAAAGGGGCATCCGTGATCAATATTTCTTCAATGAGCGCTCAAACTCCGATGACGAAAGTGCCTGCTTACAGTGCTGCGAAAGCGGGCATCGACAATTTCACGAAATGGCTGGCCGTCTATCTGGCCGAAACGGGGATCAGGGTCAACTCCATTGCCCCGGGATTTTTCCTAACCAATCAAAATGAACGGCTTCTTCTTGATCAAAACGGCGAATTTACCGACAGGGCAAAGAAGATCATCTCTCACACCCCGATGAAGCGTTTCGGCAGCCCGGAAGATTTGCTGGGGACGCTGCTTTGGCTGGCGGATGAGAATATGTCCGGATTTGTTACCGGTATAACAGTGCCGGTGGATGGCGGGTTTACGGCTTATGCCGGTGTCTAAACGATGCGATAAAGGAGGCCGATACATGAAGCAGATTGTGTGTGAAAAGCCTTATCATTTTAAAATGACGGATGTGAAAATACCGGAACTTAAGGATGGGGAAGCATTGGTCCGCATCAAACGGATCGGAATTTGCGGGACCGATTTTCACGCTTATTGCGGAAAACAGCCGTTTTTCTCTTATCCAAGGGTGCTCGGACACGAGCTGTCCGGTGAAATTGTCAGCATCGATGATACCGGCGGAACGCTTAAGCCTGGCGATCAAGTGTCAATTATTCCTTATTTGGAATGCGGAACATGCATCGCCTGCCGGCACGGCCGGCCCAACTGCTGCGTGAATCTGAACGTCCTCGGTGTTCATACAGACGGGGGCATGCGGGAATACATAAACATCCCGGCAGACCACCTGTTAAAAACAGAAGGATTGACGCTCAGCGAAGCTGCTGTCATTGAATGTTTGAGCATCGGCGCCCACGCTGCAGAAAGGGCAAATATCAAAAAAGGGGAAGCGGTGCTTGTCGTTGGAGCGGGTCCCATCGGGCTCAGCGTGATGAGATTCGCAAAATTGAAGGGGGCGAAAGTCATCGCGATGGATGTCAGGAATGAGCGCCTCACATTTAGCCGTGAATGGGCTGAAGCCGATGAAGTTGTATTAGCGGGAGAACATGTGGCGGATGAGATCAAACGGTTGACGAACGGCGACTATCCGGCGGCTGTCTTTGACGCGACAGGGCACCTTGGATCGATGAACAGCGCTTATCAGTACGCCGCACACGGGGGCCGGCTGATCTATGTTGGGCTGGTTCACGGCCATCTGGTCATGCCCGATCCTGAAATCCACAAGCGGGAGCTGACCATTTTATCCAGCCGCAACGCATTAAGAAGCGATTTTGAGACGGTGATAAAAGCCATCAGGGATGGCGGAGCGGATGCGAACCGGTTTGTTACCGGACAGATTGCGTTCCGCGATGTTGTTGACGGATTTCAATCAGCACTTGCTCCGGAAACCAATCCTGTGAAAGTGTTGATCCATCTGTAATACCACATAAAATGAAAGCGTTTTCTAAATTCCAGAAAGAGGGGGTTGCCCATGTTTTCAAACGGCCGCGGGTTTGTCATCGTGATGCTTTTTCTGGCGGGAGTGATTAATTATTTGGATCGTTCAGCATTGTCTGTCGCCGCTCCTTTTATTCAGGAAGATTTGAACATACGTCCGGCGCAGATGGGCATGCTGTTCAGCAGTTTTTTCATCGGATATGCCATCTTTAATTTTATCGGCGGCTGGGCATCAGATAAGTATGGAGCGAAACATACGCTGTCGGCTGCAATGGTCGTATGGTCGGTTTTCAGCGGGGCCATTGCACTGACATATAATTTCGTCTCACTGTTTATCATCCGCGTCATTTTCGGCATGGGGGAAGGTCCGCTGTCAGCTGCAACGAGCAAGTCGGTCAACAATTGGTTTCCGCAAAAAGAAAGAGCAAGGGCGCTTGGCATGACGATGTGCGGAACGCCGCTCGGCGGAGCCATTTCAGGACCGATCGTCGGATTGATCGCGATCCATTGGGGGTGGAAGGCTTCCTTTGTGTTGATCATGATCATCGGGCTTATCTGGACTTGGTTCTGGATGAAATTCATGAAAGATAAGCCGGACGACTCCCGCAGTTTGTTCCCTGAAAAAGAAGCGCGTCCGAAAAAGGATACCGGCATCCCGCTGTCTTTTTATTTGAAGCAGCCGACCGTGCTGTTTACGGCGTTCGCATTCTTTTCTTACAACTATATTTTATTCTTTTTCTTAACGTGGTTTCCGAGCTATTTAACGTCAGCCCGGGGGCTGAGCATACACGATATGAGCGTTGCAACGATGATACCGTGGGTTGTCGGATTTCTCGGTCTCGCGCTTGGGGGATTTATATCGGATTATCTGTTCAAGCTGACGGGCAAACAGATGTTTTCGAGAAAAGCCGTGCTTGTGTGCTGCCTTTTGGCTGCGGCGGTATGCATTGGATTTGCCGGGCTTGTCACGACTGCGTTTGGAGCTGTTGCCCTTGTCGCACTATCGGTTTTCTTTTTGTATTTGACCGGCATCACATACTGGGCGATTATACAGGATATCGTTCATCCGGACAGGGTCGGGGGTGTGAGCGGATTCATGCACTTTCTTGCCAATACGTCCGGTATTATCGGTCCGACCGTTACAGGGTACATCGTCGAGTATACCGGGGCTTTCACAAGCGCTTTTTTGCTTGCGGGAGGGCTGGCGGTGGCAGGTTCTATTTGCGTCGCTTTGTTTGTGAAACCGATACGTTCTGAGAAGCTGCCTCAATCTGTTGCAGAAGGCGGACAGGGGCATCCTTTATGATGCACATACTGCTGAAGGCATAAAAAACCCCCTTCTCAGCAGGGAAGGAGGTTGAAAGTTCAGGCTTCACGGTTTGTTTTTTCTTTTGTTCAGCGTTTTAATGATTTTCTCGCTTCTTCTTCTGAGAAGAGAGGTATAGTCTGACAGGCCAAATTTTGCGAAATCGACGTGTTTGACTTGTTTTTTCAGTTTTTTCACAGCATCACCTAATTCAGCGCTTTTAGTTGATTGGTTTATTGTATGTATGAAACGGGAAAACGGAATAAGGACGGGAGAATTTTCCCGTCCTCGTTAAGCTTTTTTTCTTTTATACTCGCCGATCAGCCGTTCGTTTTGCCGGAAAATCCGTTCGGTATGGGGGCTGACTTCGTATTTCGCGATATTGGTTTTGGATTGCTTTTTAAACATTTTAAAGGCGAGGCGCTTTTTTGCGCTTTCATGGTCTTGCTGAAAAGCAGGCTCCATCAGTCGTCACCGTCCTCTTCGTTTGGTAGCAGAAGATCATAGATGCTTGTTAAAGAAGTAAACAGGAGGTAGTCAAATTCTGTGACAAGGTCTTCTGAGGTTAACTTCATGACATAGTCAAAATCGTGGATGGAAAAAGGAATGAGGACCATTTTTCCATTTTCTTCATAATAAACGTCTTTGCGCTCAAGCTTTTCTTGAACATCGAAGCGGTTTTCCATATGCTCAAGCAAATGATCCTTGCTTTCTTCTGAATTATATTCGCAAAGTGCAGCGGATATATTCATTTTTTCGGCAAATCGTTTGATGAGCTTTTCGATCCCTTCTGCATATGCTTCTATATTTCCATAATAGATGTGGATCGGTTCGTTTTTCAATAGGTATTGAAACGTTTTCAGCCTGTTTTGATATGTGTGGAGGAGGTCGTTGTTTTCTTCGAGAAGCATTCTTGTGTCTGTCGCGAGTTCGGAGCTGCCGAGCTTTTTAAAGTAAGCGTTTAAGAAAATAAAAGCGTCTGTCAGCGTGAAAAAAAC
Source organism: Bacillus sp. PK6-026 (assembly GCF_054161455.1). Lineage (NCBI taxonomy): Bacteria > Bacillati > Bacillota > Bacilli > Caryophanales > Bacillaceae > Bacillus > Bacillus sp. PK6-026. Next base: position 1,379,431 of record NZ_CP096418.1, read on the forward strand.
GGCAACGATCAGGTAATGAAGCGGGTTTGTGAAAATCGACTGCGGATCGTGCGTCCAATAAATCACGGCGCCGATAACATAAAGCAGGTACCACGTTTTTCGGATCGCGACCGTTTTTTCGGTGAGCTTTTTTTCAAAACGCCACACGGCAGCCACATACAGAGCCAGCGCCAATACAATGAGCCAAACAAGGAATTGATAAAATAGCAGCATAACTGGTTTCCCTCTTCCCGAGAAATAGTGCAGTTCCTATTCTATTGTTATGCCGGCTTTCTTTTAAACATGAAAACTCCCGTCCTGGATTCGGACGGGAGTGTGCTGATTAAAAGAATAAATCTAGTATGAAATAGGCAAATGCACCGATGGTTGCCGAAATGGGAAGGGTAATGACCCATGTGATCAACATCCGTTTTGCGGTGCCCCAGTTTACGCCTTTCACCCGGTGGGAAGCGCCTACGCCTAAAATGGATGAAGAAATGACGTGTGTCGTGCTGACAGGCAAATGGACGATCGTCGCACCAAAGATGATGAGGGCTCCCGTCAAATCTGCAGAGACACCGTTGACGGGACGGATCTTCATGATTTTTCCGCCGACGGTTTTGATGATTTTCCAGCCGCCGACAGATGTTCCGAGTCCCATGGCTGTGGCGCATGCAAGCTGCACCCAGAACGGGATGTCAGTTGTACTGTGCAAGTTACCCGCAATTAAAGCCATCGTAATGATACCCATCGCTTTCTGTGCATCGTTCGTGCCGTGTGTATAGGACTGTATGGCAGCTGTCGCGATTTGAACGCGCCGGAACCGCTTATTCGTTTTGGCCAGATTGCTGTTCTTAAAAATGACTTTGACGATGCTGTAGATCAAATATCCTAAAACAAACGCCAAAATGGGCGATAATATAAGTGCTTCGATAATTTTAATAAATCCGTGGTATTTAATCGCGGCGAATCCTTCCGATGCGATGACAGCTCCGGCAATCGCTCCGATGATCGCGTGGGATGAGCTGCTGGGAATGCCGAAATACCAAGTCACCAGGTTCCATGTAATGCCTGCGATAAGAGCTGCAAGGATCACGACCGATCCGTTTTCCAGTTTGAAAGGGTCGGCGATGTCGCTCGTAATGGTTTTCGCTACGCCTGTGAACGTCATGGCGCCGGCGAAGTTCATAACTGCCGCCATTATAATGGCGTGCCTTGGTTTTAACGCTTTTGTCGATACCGAGGTGGCGATCGCATTTGCCGTATCATGAAAACCGTTGATAAAGTCAAATGCCAAAGCAAAGATGACAATCAGTATGGTTAATACAAATAAAAGATCCATTATAATCCCTCGTTACGCATTTTTCATTATGATGGTTTCTAAATTGTTTGCTACACTTTGGCATGAATCTGCGATTTCTTCTAGCGTCTCATAGATTTCCCTGTACTGGATCACTTTAATCGGATCGGTCTCTTTCCCGAAAAGATTCTTCAGCGATTTGCGGTGCAGGTTATCGCAGTTATGTTCGTATTCTTTAATTTTAATGGCGTGCGGCTGAATTTCTGTCAGGCGATTTTCCGCCAGCAATTCAATTGTCAACAGAATTTCTTTTGCGCATTCTCTGATATAGCCGCTGAATTTATCAATATGCTCATCTGAAGATGTGATCGAGAAGATTTCCATCATGGCTGAAAAGTGTTCGATACCGTCGAGTACATCATCGAGGCTGTTTGTAAGCTGAAGGATGTCTTCGCGTTCGATCGGCGTGATAAATGCTTTGTTCAGCTCCTTAATCATCGTATGTACATAATTATCTCCTTTTGTCTCATACTCTTTTAAGGTATCCGCGAATTCTTTAAGGGTTGTCTGATTCGTCACTTTATAGTTAACAAAATACTCAGCTGTTTCGTCTAAATTTTTTGCAATTTCCGTCAAAAGCACGGAAAACTTGTCTTTTTTTCTTTTCAACATTTGTAACCCTCCATTGTTTAAATGAGACAATGCACACATCAAAATATTATATAACTTTTTGTCGAAAAAAAACAGGTGCAGTCGAAAAAAAACCATTTAATTTTTAGATATTCACATCTTTTAGGTGGGCGCAAGCACCAGCTGCCATCCGGGATTTTATGATGATAATAGGCGTTTTCTCCTTTCAGCTCATTGTGTCAAAAGAACGAATGATAGGATTTTTTTGAGGAATTTGGGAGTTTGGGTTCAAAAAAATAGAAAATTGGGAGTTTTCCTTATTTTCAGTTCACTTTCCTGTTATAGTAGTAATAAACTGGAAAGGAAGGTGATCTGATGAGACGGTTAGCTTTCTTAGTTGTTGCGATTTGCTTGGCGGTTGGTTGCTTTTTCAGTCCGGTGTCAAAAGCAGAAGGGGTTATGAGCGGCGGAGATGGTGATAAAGTCGCCGTCGGGAAAGACGGTATGGTGGCTACGGCCCATCCGCTTGCATCAAAAATCGGAGCCGAAGTGTTGAAAAAGGGCGGGAATGCCATTGATGCAGCAATTGCGATTCAGTATGCTCTGAATGTAACGGAGCCGATGATGTCGGGAATCGGCGGCGGTGGATTCATGATGGTCTACGATGGCGAGACGAAGGAAACGTCGATCGTCAACAGCAGGGAGCGTGCTCCACAGGGTGCCGAACCTGACATGTTTTTGGATGAAGACGGAAAGGTGATTCCTTTTTCAGAAAGGTCGAGACACGGAAATGCGGTCGGTGTGCCGGGAACGCTGAAAGGGCTCGAAGCAGCGCATAAAAAGTGGGGAACGAAGAAAATGGAAGACTTGATATCGCCTTCCGTTAAGCTTGCAGAAGAAGGGTTCCCGATCGATTCGGTTTTGGCCGATGCAATAAAGGACCATCAGGACAAGCTCAGCAAAACGGCCGCAAAGGATATTTTCCTTCCCGACGGTGAACCTTTGAAAGAAGGTGATATCCTCGTACAAAAGGATTTGGCCAAGACGTTTAAATTAATACGGAAAGAAGGGTCAAAAGCCTTTTATGATGGAGAAATCGGCCGGGCGATTGCAGATGTCGTGCAAGATTTCGGGGGGGCGATGACACCTGATGACCTGTCCCGCTATGAGGTCACAACAGATAAGCCGATCTGGGGCGAGTACCACGGCTATGATATCGCAAGCATGCCTCCTCCAAGCTCAGGCGGAGTGTTCATGCTGCAGATGCTGAAATTGATTGATGATTTTCATTTATCGCAATACGATCCAAAATCATTTGAAAAATATCATCTGCTCGCGGAAACGATGCACCTCGCCTATGCGGACAGGGCGGCATATGCGGGCGATCCGGAATTTGTCGATGTTCCGCTCTCAGGGCTGCTCGATCCCGATTATATTAAGGAGCGGCAGCAGCTGATCAGCCTTGATTCGATGAACCGCGATGTGAAAGCAGGCGATCCGTGGAAATACGAGGCGGGAGAGCCGAATTATGAGATCGTGCCTCAGCCTGAAGATAAGACGATCGGGGAGACGACGCATTTTACCGTCACGGACCAGTGGGGCAATGTTGTCTCTTATACGACTACGATTGAACAGCTTTTTGGAACGGGGATTTTAGTGCCCGGGTACGGACTGTTTTTAAACAATGAACTGACCGATTTTGATGCGGTTCCAGGCGGAGCGAACGAAGTTCAGCCGAATAAAAGGCCGCTTTCAAGCATGACGCCGACGATCGTTTTTAAAGACGAAAAACCGGTGCTGACTGTCGGTTCCCCGGGAGGAACGACGATCATTGCTTCCGTTTTCCAGACGATCTTGAATTATTTTGAGTACGGCATGAGCCTTCAGGATGCGATTGAAGAGCCGAGAATCTATACGAACAGCCTGACTTCTTACCGCTATGAATCGGGAATGCCGGAGGATGTCAGACTGAAGCTCAATGACTTCGGCCACAGATTCGGTGCGAATCCGGTTGATATCGGCAATGTCCAAAGCATTTTCATTGACCGGGAGAACAGAACGTTTATGGGGGTTGCAGATTCAAGCAGAAACGGGACGGCGGTCGGCGTCAACATTAAGACATCGGCTAAATAGCGGAAGCAAGGGCTTGGTCTAAGGCTTTTAGATCAAGCCTTCTTCCGTCTGTCAGCGGGGAAAAGAGGATTTTTTTCGAAAGAAGAGAAATATATTTTTTGTAAGCGTTTACTAAGTTGCGAAGGAGGGAGACCATGATTCACACGTTGGCAAATGGATTTTACCGCTTTTGCGAGTGGGTGATGCGGCTCGCCTATTTGAATCTGTTGTGGATCGGCTTCACGCTGGCGGGAGCGGTCATCTTCGGTTTAGCGCCGGCGACTGCCGCGATGTTCGCTGTGACAAGACAGTGGGCGCTGGGAAAGATGGATATCCCGGTGTTTCAGACGTTTTATCAGGCGTTTAAAAAGAAATGGGCCAAAGCAAGCGTTCTCGGTTTGATATTGGGTCTGGTCGGTTTATTGCTGATTGTTGATTTTCAAATTGCGGCCGTCTATTTTCACGATCAGCCGGTTGTCTTAAGTCTGTTCATCAGTTTGTTTATCATTTACGCCATCATCCTCTTTTACGCTTTTCCAATTGATGTCCACTACGATTTAAAACGGATTGCAGTGCTGAAATACAGCTTTATCATCGGCTTTTCCCGTCCGCTCACCTCGTTTTTCATGCTGATCAGCGCGTTTGGCATGATTCTGCTCGCTTTATTTCATGTCACATTTCTTCTATTCTTCAGCGGCAGCGCTTTAAGCTTCATTTTGACGAAGCTCTCGTTTCAGGCGTTCCGCGCAATAGACGGGCGCCGGACAGATAAACAGGCTGCCGTCACACGCTTGAAATGAAGGTGTTCGTTCGGTGAACCGGTATCAGCATTTAAAAATTAAAGATCAATTGTTTATCTTGATTTCATTGATCATGGCTGTTTCGCTCATCTTGATCTTGAGTGGCGTTCAATACGCGTTCCGTGTCTATGACCAGCAGATTTACAGGAAGTCGTCACAGGTGCTGATGTTATCATCAAAAAGCATTGAAGATGAATTGAAAAAGATTGAGGATGTGTCATATCAACTGACCACTGACGCCGCCATCCAAGCAAACCTTCTGAAAGCCGGCCGCGGCCAAAACAAATACGTGACCTACCGAATGAAAAGCAAAATCTGGGATAAGCTTGCCGAATATACCGGCTCTAAGCGGTACATTAAATCGATTCATTTGTTTGATGCTTCCGGAACCGAGTATTCCGCAGGTGCGAATTTAACCGAAGCATTGCGGGAGCAAAAGAATGCGCTGATCGAAAAAGCGTCGCGCCAAAAAGGCAGCAACACGTGGGAGCCCATGCCGGGTGAAACCGGCGAGCTGTTATCCGTCCGGGAAATTCGCTCCTATGAGCGTTTAAACCTTGACCATCTGGGAACAGTGGTGATTGTCGCCGATTTAAAACGGGTGATCGGCGATCTTCCGAAAGACTGGGGGGAAGGCGCAGGCAAGATTGCGATGTCGGACGGGCAGGAGCTGTTTTTTTCTGAAATGCCTTTCAGCCAAACCGATGGACTACGTTTATCTTCTCACGCAGAAAACGGATATGACATTGTGGAGGAAAACGGCCAGCGCTTTTTCGTTTCATATGTCAAATCAGCGTATAAGAATTGGACGTATTGGAGCCTGATCCCTTTTGACGCGATGTTTTCGAAAATCTCTGCGATGAAGACGATCCTGATTTCCCTTTTTATCCTCTTCTTTTTGATTGCGGTTCTTTTTGGAAGAAAAATGGCCAGGGGCATTACGAGTCCGATTGAGAAGCTGGTGGCAGCCATGAAAAATGTCCAAACCGGCGATTTTAAACTGGCGCCGCTCACTCGTGCTCCTTCAGACCGGCAGGATGAAGTCAGCGTCTTAAACCGCAACTTTTTTAAAATGGTTGAACGGATCAATGAACTGATTGCCGAGAACTACGAGAAGCAGCTGATGCTGAAAGAGACGGAATTCAGAGCGCTCCAAGCGCAAATTAACCCCCACTTTTTATACAACACGCTCGAGTCGATCAACTGGCTGGCAAAAACGAACCGTCAGCCGCAAATTTCAAAGATGACGGAATCCCTCGGGTTTTTGCTCAGGAATGCCATCAATATGAAAAACGACGTGGTGACGATCGAGGAAGAAGCTGAAATTGTGCTCCACTATTTTACCATTCAGCGTTTTCGCTTTGAGGAGCGGCTCGTTTTTGAACTCGACATTGAGCCGGCGGTGAAAAAATGCCGCGTGCCAAAGCTTGTCCTCCAGCCTTTGGCTGAAAATGCGATTACATACTGTCTCGAGCCCTTCATTGAACCTTGCCATATTCACATTAAAGCATATAAAAAAGGCGGGTTTGTATATTTAACGGTTACCGACAACGGACCGGGCATGGATGAAGACTTTTTGGAAAAAGCGAGAAAAGAGCTTGTCCGGACAAGAGGCAGAGGAATCGGACTGCAAAATATCGATGAGCGCATTCAGCTGATGTTTGGCAAAGGGTACGGCTTGACGATTTCAAGCGAAAAGAACAAGGGAACCGAAATGTTAATTAAAATACCATTTCAAAGCGGGGTGTGATGATGTATAAAGTGCTGTTGGCGGACGATGAACGGATTATTCTCGACGGCATCTCCAGCATGATCGAGTGGAGTTCGTTCGAAACGTCTTTGATCGGAGCCGCACAAAACGGGATTGACGCTTACCGCCTGATTATGGAAGAGCGGCCGGACATTGTGATCAGCGATATTAAAATGCCCGGGATGGGAGGACTCGAACTGATCGAGAAAGTGTCCCGCGACTACCCGTCAATCCGGTTTATTTTGCTGACGGGCTTCGGCCAGTTTGAATATGCGAAAAAAGCGATGTCATACGGAGTCAGACATTATTTGCTCAAACCCTGCAATGAAAACCACATTACAGATTCGCTTCAAAGCGTGATCGGCGAGCTGAAAAAAGAGGAATCGGCGCAAAAAGTAAAAAATGATCTGGAGATGATGAAGCCGCATCTTATGAAGCAAATGTTAAAAGAGCTGGTCACGGGCAGCCGCATCGAGGATGAAACGTGCCTGCGCTTTTTTTCAGAGCAAAAGGTCATCAGACTGATCCTGTTTTCCGTCCGGGACGGGGATGACAAAGACTATGCCCAAGGTGTTGAGTCCATTGCGGATGAGGTGCTGAACGGTTCTGTCATCGCTTCGGCCTGCGTTCAACAAGTGCTTGTTTGTGCAGTTGACGGAAAAGTCGCTCCTGCCGTACTTGAGGAAAAAATGAAAAGCGTCCAAGAACTTTCACGCCATCTGCTTCAATTTGAACCTGAAGCATCACTCAGCGAAAGCGGCAGTATCAGCGAAGCCTCCGCTATGTACGAAAAGGCATACGCACAGATCGTCCAACATGAAGGAGAGAGATCGGTTTTAATCGGGAGGATGCTCGATCTCATCGAAAAGGAGGCCTCAAATCCGAAGCTTTCGCTGAAATGGGCAGCCCGCAACATGCTGTACATGAATCCGGATTATCTCGGCAAGCTGTTTAAACAGGAAACCGGTGAAAGGTTTTCAAGCTATGTTGCAAAGGTGCGCATCGAAAAAGCGATCGCGAAGATGAAGAAGTCTAAAAACACGGCCATCGGCGCACTGGCAGAGGAGCTGGGGTTTGGCCACAATCCGAAATACTTCAGCCTTGTTTTTAAAAAATACACAGGATTCACCCCGTCAGAATTTCGAAAAAAAGAAGAAAACACGTTTTAATGCCGCCGGTATATTCGGCGGTTTTTTGCGTATTGACGGAATCTCTGTTTTTTTAACATTCTTCTCTGTTTTTTGAGTTTCTAGGACAAAAAGTTGAATTTAAAATGAAATGTAAGCACTTACAAAATAAGGAGGGGAAATGTTGATGAGAAAATTTGTGTTTTTCTCATTTTGCGTTTTGCTGACGCTCGGCCTGTTCGGATGCAGTTCAAACACTGAAGAGGCGGCCGGTGCGGACGGCAAAAAGAAGGTTACCTTGAGGGTCGCGTGGTGGGGCGGACAGCCTCGGCATGATTATACATCAAAAATCATCGAGCTGTATGAAAAGGTACACCCGCATGTCAAAATCGAAGCGGAGTTTGCGAATTGGGACGATTATTGGAAAAAGCTTGCCCCGATGTCTGCGGCGGGTCAGCTGCCAGATGTGATTCAGATGGATATGGCGTATTTATCCCAGTACGGCAAGAAAGGCCAGCTTGAAGACCTGACTTCGTACGTCAAGGACGGGACCATCAATACCGAATCGATTGATGAAAAGACGATCAAAGGCGGCAAAATCGGTGATCAGTTATACGGCTTCCCGCTCGGTGTGAATGTGCTGTCGGTGATTACAAATGATGACATGCTAAAAGAAGCGGGCGTTGAAATTGACGACGGCAGCTGGACGTGGACCGATTTTGAAAACCTGGCGCTAGAGGTCGAGGAGAAGACGGGGCAATACGGTTCAAACGGCATGCATCCGCCTGATGTCTTTTTCCCTTATTACTTGAGGACGAAGGGCGAGCGTTTTTATAAAGAGGACGGCACAGGCCTTGCTTATTCAGAAGACAAGCTGTTTGTCGATTACTTCAAGCGTCAGGTGAAGCTCGTTGATGAAAAAGCATCGCCGACACCTGATGAAAGCGCGCAAGTGAAGGGAATGGAGGACGATTTTATCGTTAAAGGCCGAACGGCTGCAACATGGAATTATTCAAATCAGTTTTCGGCATTCGCACAGCTGACCGATGCACCTCTGTCATTAAAACTGCCTCCTGAACAGGCGAAAGAAAAGGCGCTGTTTTTAAGGCCGAGCATGCTGTTTTCAATCCCGAAAAGCTCCGAGCAAAAAAAAGAAGCGGCTGCATTCATCGACTTCTTTATTAACAATGAAAAAGCCAATGCCCTGATCAAAGGAGAAAGAGGCGTGCCGGTTTCCTCCAAAATTGCGGAAACGGTGAAGAAAGAACTGAGTGAAGAGGAGAAAAAGATTTTCGAATATGTCGAACGGGCTTCGGAGTCCGCGGGGGAAGCGGAACCGCCTGAACCGATCGGCAGCGCCGAAGTTATCAAACTGCTAAAAGATACATCAGACCAGATTTTGTTTAAAAAGATCACGCCTGAAGAAGGAGCCACGAAGTTCAGAAAAGAAGCGGACGCGATACTGAAAAGAAATCAACAATGATAAGCGGGGCAAGTGGAGGAAGGCCGCTCATCAAATGCAGGAGGAAGTGAACGTGAAGCGAAAAAATAGAATTGACAATTTGGCGGGTTACGCCTTTATTTCCCCGTTTATTATCGGATTTTTATGCTTTACCGTCATTCCGATGGGAGCCTCGCTGTTTCTGTCTTTTACAAGCTACGATCTGTTCACCCCGCCCAAATGGGTCGGCCTTGACAACTATAAGGCGATGCTGACAGATGATGAAAAGTACTGGGGCTCGCTGAAAGTGACGTTTTATTACGTGCTCGCGGGTGTTCCGCTGCGCCTCGCGTTTGCGCTTTTCATTGCGGTGATTTTGAACAGAGCCGAAAAAGGTGTCGGCATTTACCGGACGCTCTTTTATCTCCCGTCCATTATCGGCGGCAGCGTGGCGGTCGCGATTATGTGGCGAAATGTATTTGGCAATGACGGTGTTATCAATGCGCTTTTGTTCTTCCTCGGATTTGACAAGAAGATTCTTTGGTATCAGGATCCGACAAGCGCATTGTGGACCTTGATTCTTTTGTCGGTGTGGCAGTTCGGCTCTTCCATGCTGATCTTTCTTGCCGGATTGAAAAATATTCCGCCGATGTATCAGGAAGCGGCAAGCGTCGACGGTGCAAACAGATTTCAGCGTTTTTTTCTCATTACGCTCCCGCTTCTCAGTCCGATCATCTTTTTTAACCTGGTGATGCAGACCATTTCAGCCTTCATGACCTTTACGCCGGCCTATATTATTTCAAAAGGGGAAGGCGGTCCGCTTGACGGGACGCTTCTATATTCCCTCTATTTGTTCCAGCGGGCCTTCAACTTTTTCCAAATGGGCTACGCATCGGCGATGGCATGGGTGATGCTCATCCTGATCGGCCTTGTCACATTCATATTGTTCAAAACTTCATCCTTATGGGTGCATTACGAATCGAAGGAGGGGTAGCTGGTGGAGCCGGTAAAAGACATTTCGGGGCGGGCGGCGCCTGCCCCGCTTCCCGCAGGAACGGGAAAGAAAAGAGCCGGGCAGCTCGTGTTCCATATCGCGACTGCCGGTCTTGCGATCATCCTTTTGTATCCCGTTATCTGGCTGATCGCAAGCTCGTTTAAAGAAAGTGCGAGCATATTCGCCACATCCCATTCGCTCATCCCGGACCCTTTGATCCTGTCCAATTACACGGAGGGCTGGAAAGGGATCGCCGGACAGCCGTTCATCACATTTATTAAAAATTCGCTTATCATCGTCGGCCTCTCGACGGTTGGTGCGGTTTTGTCCTCAGCGTTCATCGCTTACGGATTCGCGCGGATTCCGTTTAAAGGAAAGGCATTTTGGTTTAGCTGCATGATGGTGACGATGATGCTGCCGCACGAGGTGCTGATGATTCCGCAATACATCATTTTTGCAAAACTGGAATGGCTGAATTCATTCAAGCCGATCGTTGTTCCCCAATTTTTCGGGCACGCGTTTTTTATCTTTTTGATGATTCAGTTCATCAGGACGATCCCGGTAGAACTCGATGAAGCGGCAAAAATTGATGGCTGCAGCCGTCTCGGCATCTTTTTCAGAATCATTTTGCCATTGATCGCGCCGGCGCTCGCGACGTCCGCCATCTTCTCGTTTTACTGGAAGTGGGAGGAGCTGATTAATCCGCTTCTTTACTTGAACAAGCCGGAGCTCTACCCGGTTTCTCTGGCATTAAAGCTGTTTTTAGATACGGAAACGGCGTCTAACTGGGGGGCGATGTTTGCGATGTCAGTCGTCTCACTCGTCCCGGTGATTCTCGTATTTTTCGTTTTTCAAAAATCGATCGTCCAAGGAATCAGCATGAGCGGATTAAAATAACAAAGGGGGAGAAGAGTGCATGACAAAGCTTGTTTTTGATGAAGAAAAACTGAATGAAGTGATCGACAGAATCGTCAAGCGGACATTTCAGATGGATTTCGAATGGGATTGGCCGGGCGGTGTCGCGTTTTACGGCGTCGCTGAGGCGTATGAAGCAACCGAAAATGACGAATACCTCGAACTTTTGAAAAACTGGACGGATGAAAAGCTTGAAGACGGCTTGCCTAAGCTGTCGATCAACGGGGTATCCATCGGCCATACCCTTCTATCGCTTTACCAGGCGACAGGAGATGACCGTTATCTTGACACCGCCCGGCAAATGGCGGACTATGTGCTCCGCGAAGCGCCCCGGTTCGCAGACGGGATTTTGCAGCACACCGTCAACTCAGAGAAACATGTATTCCCTGAACAGGCATGGGTCGATACGATGATGATGGCGGGCTTGTTCCTTCTCCGAATCGGCAAAACTGTCGGCAGCGAGGCATATTTTGAAGACGGGCTGCGCCAGTATCACGGCCATGAGGAATTTTTGCAGGACATGGAGACCAATCTCTATTATCACGGATGGGACCATGTGGCCAAAAACAATCTGTCAGGCATATTTTGGGGAAGGGGAAACGGATGGGCCGCTTTGACAATGGCAAAAGCGCTCCCTTTGATCGATGTTACGCATCCTTCATATATGATCATTGACGGTTCACTTCGAGACTTGTTGAGCGCGCTTGTCAGGCTTCAGCATCCTTCTGGTTTATGGCACACCGTACTGACGGATCCTGATTCATATCTTGAAGTGTCGGGATCTGCGGGGATTGCTTCAGGCCTGCTGTCCAGAGGCTCGCTATACCACAAATCCGTTCAGAAGGCGCTCACAGCCATAACAGATGCGGTCGCGCCTGACGGAAGGGTGGAACGCGTTTCAGCGGGCACAGCAGTGATGCGGGATGCACAGGGATACAAAGACGTTCCGTATAAACGGATTCAAGGTTGGGGACAGGGGCTTGCCCTGACGTTTTTGGCAGACGTCGTCCGCTCCAAGTCGCGCGCGTTCCAATAGAAATTGAAAAAGAAACATTCTTTTCATTGCAGTGGGGGGAGAGGGATGAAAAAGCTGCATCAAAGATATGTTTCACGGCGAAAAGGAAGTTTTTTTAAAAAAAGCTTTGTGCTGATTCTGCTGATTGCGTGTATTCCTGGCTTATTTACGGGTGCAGGAATCTATTTGTTTTCTGCTGCAAAAATTGAAAAAGAGCTCCAACAAATGCACGAGAACCAGGTGAAACGCCAAATCAGCCAAATCGATGACAAGCTGGAAGGGCTTGAGATCATGCTCTCCCAGCTTGCATATGATCCGCGCCTGATGAACGGTCTGGCCGATGCCGATCTGCAAACGGATTTTCAAACGACGTACAGGCTCTCAAAATCGCTGTTTGTGCTTCAGGATCAAAATCCGCTCATTCACAAGGTTGAACTGTTTATTCAAGGGAAAGAGCCGATTCTTTTAAATCCGGAATACAGCGGAATGACCGACCGGAACATCTTAAAGGCCTATCATTCGTTGCTTGAAGGCGGTCAAAACGTTTATTGGAAAGACATGAGCGCCGCTCCTTACGGAATGGCGCTTGTCCACAAAATTCCGGGAGGCATCTCAGAGCCGTTCGGCGCGCTGATTTTAACGCTTGACGAAAAAGAAATGGGGCATTTGCTGGAAAGCCTTTCACCGTATTCAAAGGGAACAGCGCTTCTTTTTCATCATAATCAAAAGCCTGTTTTTTCCGGGAGCAAACGCGGCAAAGCCAATTTTGAAAGCGTTTTAAAAGGGAGGCTTGAGAAACAAAAAAATCAACAGGGCTCCTTTGTGATGGATTGGGGCGGAGGGGCGTATTCCGTTTCATACGGACGAATGGACAGATTAAACCAGGAATGGACCTATGTCTCGGCTTCACCGATGTCGGCGATTACGGCTCCGGTGTTGTTTTTATCGAAGCTCGTCGCGTCGGTCAGCATCGCCGGGATCGTTCTTGCTTTCATTCTGTCATGGTATGCGTCACACAAAATTTATTCACCTGTCGCAAGGCTGATCAAGCTCTGTTCAGGAGAGGGTAAGGCCGCTCATTTTCCGGATGAATTTCATTGGCTCGAGAAGCGCTGGGAAGACCTGACTGAGGAAAGCGGCAGACTGAAAAAGGAAATGCCCCAGGCTGCAAACGTTTTTTTTCAGCGCCTTCTCGGCGGATACTTTGCAGATGAATCAGAGAGGAATTTGAGAGATCGTCTGAAAAGGTGGGGCTGGGAAGCGAAAGACAATGTGTTTACCATCATCGATATCCAGCTGACGGGACTTTACGAAGGGAACGGAGCTTTTACAAAAAAGGATGAAAGTCTGGCGGGTTTTTTGCTGGGCAACATTACGCGCGAACTGGCTGGTAGGACTTTCAAACATATTTATATGACCGATGTCCGTTCGTTATCGCTTGCTGTGCTGCTGATGAGCGGCAGGAAAACAGCCTTCAAGGAAGAAACCGCCCAATTTGTGCGTGAGCTGACGGATGTGATCTGCGGCATATCAAGACTCCACGTCACAGTGACGGTATCAAAAACCGCTCACATGTTAAAAGACATTCCCGGCATGTATGAAGAGGTGAAAGAAGGCAGGCATTACAGACAGTTCGAAAACGCCAGCCAGGTGATCGATTTAAGCCGGAAGGAAGACATGCCTCCCGTTGAATCATACTATCCGTTCACCCTTGAAAAAGAGGTCGTCAGGGCGTTACGGCTTGAAGAAAGGGATGAAGTCGAAAGGCGGATCAGGCTGTTCATCCGGGAGCTGTCCGAAAAAGGAAAGACGGAAATCCGCATCCAGCCGGGCATGATGCAGCTGTTGGCAAAGATCCAGGAAGAGATCTTTCATTCCGGCCTTCACCCTTATGAATTGTTCAGCCGAAAAAATCTGCTGCAGGAGCTTTCAGAGCTGAGGGAGCCGGAAAGGGCCGTCGGCTGGATGATAGATCGTGTCGTAAGCCCGTATCTAAAAGAAATGGAAGGCAGGAAAAACAGACAGCAAAAACGGCTTGTCGAACAGGTGCTTGAGATGATTCATCAGCATTATATGAACGATATCTCGCTTGAAAGCTGCGCCGATCAAGCCGGGACGAATTCGTATACGCTGAGCAAAGCTTTCAAACAAGTAACCGGCATCAATTTTATCGACTATGTTACCCGTCTCAGAATCGAAAAAGCGAAAGAGCTTCTTCTTGAAACGAATAAAAAAATCCATGACGTTTCTGAAGAGGTCGGCTACAGACACAGCTATTTCAACCGGATTTTCAAGAAGCAGGTCGGCATTCCGCCGAGCCGCTACAGGCAGATTCATCAGGAATCTTCGTGAAAGGGAGAGTGTTATGAAACGAACAGACGAAAAGCCAAAAGTGTCAGTATATTTGGCCGGGGATTCGACCGTCGCAGACTGTCCTCCGCATGAAGCGCCGATGGCCGGCTGGGGACAGATGCTTCCGCTGTTTTTCTCAGATGAGGCTGCGGTCGTGAATATGGCAAAAGGCGGGGCCAGTTCGAACAGCTTCATTGATGAAGGCCGGCTCGATGACATTACGGAGCGGCTTGGGCCTGGTGATTATGTGTTGATCCAGTTCGGCCACAACGATCAAAAACCGTACGGAACAGACCCGTATACAACCTATCAGGAGCATCTTGTCCGCTATGTTGAAGCGGTTCGCGAAAAACAGGCGACTCCGGTTTTGATCACTTCCGCAGAGCGCAGACGCTTTGATCAAAACGGAAAGCCTGCCGACACACTCGGAGATTTTCCGAAAGCGATGAAGGCGCTCGCTGACCGCTTCGAAGTTCCGCTCATCGATTTATGGTCCAAAACAAAAGCGCTCTATGAATCTCTCGGAACGGAAGGCTCAAAACGGCTGTTCGTCCACTTTCAGCCGCATGAACATCCTCATTATCCAAATGGAATTAAAGACAATACTCATTTTTCCGAGGCGGGGGCCCGTCAAGTCGCCTGGCTGGTAACAGAAGGAATCAGAGAGCTCGGCCTGCCTCTAGCGGCTTATCTTCATTGTGAAAGGAGCGACTTCCGTGCCGAAGTGTAATGCAAGAGAAGGAAGCCTGATTTATCAAAACCCTTTATCGTCTCCTGAAGATCTCCGCGGCTGGGTGATGGAAGGGAAAGGAATCGTTCGTTTTCCGAACGGCCGCCTGCATATGGAGAATGAACTCGATGCTGAGCAATATGGAGACGATGCCCATTTTGTTTACTGGTGTCCAGAGACATTCCCTGATGGAATAGTTGTGAAGTGGGATTTCTATCCTGTGCGGGAGCCCGGCTTATGCATGATATTTTTTGCAGCCACCGGGATCAATGGGGAAGATTTATTTGACGGGCGGCTGGCGGAGAGAACAGGGAAATATCCGCAATATCATTCAGGGGACATCAACACATTGCACCTGTCGTATTTCAGACATAAGCATGCTGATGAAAGAGCATTCCGAACATGCAACCTCAGGAAAAGCCGCGGGTTTCACCTCGTCTGTGAGGGAGCCGACCCGCTTCCGCCCGCTAATGACGCTTTGCCTCCCTACCGAATGAAGCTCATAAAAGACGGGGCATCCGTTCATTTTTCAATCAACGGGCTGTCCATTTTGGAATGGGAGGATGACGGCAGGCGTTTCGGCCCGGTTTACGGAGGAGGAAAAATCGGCTTCAGGCAAATGGCTCCGCTGAAAGCAGCCTACGCCAACTTTGAAGTGCGCAGGCTGCTGCGCGACTGAAAGGGGGATCGGACATGCGGGAAAAAGGCGTGATGGCGATGATGTACGGCGCTTGTGAAGCGATCATGAAAATCGCCTGGCTGAACGCGCTCTGGGTTTTATTCACGCTGGGAGGAGGCGTTGTTTTCGGCTGGGCTCCGAGCACTGCCGCGATGTTCACGGTCGTGCGCAAGTGGCTGCTCGGCCGGACGGACGCACCGGTATTCAAAACGTTTTATCAAACGTATAAAAAAGAGTTTTTCAAAACAAACGGACTTGGCCTCATCCTCCTCGCCGCCGGCACAATTTTATTAGTAAACTATCAATTTTTCCGCGTCCGTGAGGATTTATTTTCAATCATCATCAGCTATGCCACACTGATGGCCGGACTCATGTATGTCGTAGTTTTCGTGTATATTTTTCCGCTTTACGTTCACGTTCAGTTGCCGTTTGCCCGCTATTTTTCACAGGCTGCACTGATCGGTCTCGTTCGTCCTTTGACGACGGCCGGAATGGCTGCTGCTGGAGGCTTTGTCGTTTATGTGCTGTTGACGGTTCCGGGACTGATTCCATTTTATGGTGTCAGTTTGTTTGCTCTTGTATTAATGTTCATCGCACATCGCTGTTTTTTGCGCCTGGAAGGCTAGCTGAACCGTGCAAAAATGAGAAAAGTGAGCAAAAAAGTATCAATTGAAAAAGGAGAACCGCTTTAAATCGGACTTGAACACATCTTTTCCCTTCGGCAAAAAAGTGCAATTGAATAAAAATGGAAGCCGTAATAGAATCCCTTTTAAGTAAGCGCTTACAAAAAGGCGAAGGGAGAAGATGATGAAAAAAGGAAAGAAAAGGTGGAAGAAACTGTTGGCCATGTCATCTCTATTATTCATCACGCTTGTGACCGGCTTCTCGGAACAAGCGGAAGCAGACGGGCGGACGGCTGCGCAGGCAAGGCAAATGGAGTCGCTGAACCGGGGGCTTGTCGCTGTTAAAACGGGGAACGGTGTCTTTGTGAGCTGGCGGCTGCTCGGAACCGAGTCCGCTTCTGTTTCATTTAATGTGTATCGAAACGGAAAGAAGCTGAACGGTTCCCCGATTACATCGAGTACAAATTATCAGGATGCAGGCGGGGATTCGAATGCCGTTTACCAGGTGCGCGCCGTTTTGAACGGCGTGGAGCAGTCTCCTTCTGAAACCGCCGGAGTTTGGAATAAACCATACAAATCTGTTCCGCTGCAAAAACCGGCCGGGGGAAAAACGCCTGATGGGGTGTCATTCACATACAGCGCCAATGATGCGAGCGTCGGCGATCTTGATGGAGACGGCGAATATGAAATCATTCTCAAGTGGGATCCTTCCAATTCAAAGGATAATTCACAGGACGGATACACGGGAGACGTGCTGATTGACGCATACAAGCTTGACGGGACCATGATGTGGAGAATCAACCTTGGCAAAAACATTCGCGCCGGCGCCCATTATACACAGTTTCTCGTCTATGACTTTGACGGCGACGGAAAAGCGGAAATCGCCATGAAGACAGCCGACGGGACGAAAGACGGCAAGGGAAAGGTGATCGGAAATGCAAACGCCGATTATCGCAATGCCCAAGGCCGAATTTTGTCAGGGCCTGAGTATTTGACGGTTTTTAAAGGCGATACAGGCGCTGAGCTTACAACGGTCAACTACGAACCTGCCCGGGGAAATGTAGCCGATTGGGGAGACAGCTACGGCAACAGGGTTGACCGCTTTCTGGCCGGTGTCGCATACCTTGACGGGGAGCGGCCGAGTTTTGTCATGGCACGCGGTTATTACACGAGAACAGTGCTTGTCGCTTACAACTTTAGAGGCGGAAAGCTGACCAAACTGTGGACGTTCGATTCGGACGCTCCCGGAAATGGCGCCTATGCCGGTCAAGGTAACCACAGTTTGAGCGTCGCTGATGTTGACGGAGATGGAAAGGACGAAATCATATACGGAGCGATGGCTGTCGATCATGACGGTAAAGGCCTTTATTCAACCGGATGGGGACATGGGGATGCCATGCATACAGGAAACCTGGACCCCTCAAGACCGGGACTCGAAGTCTTTCAAGTGCATGAAAACAGCAATTCTCCCTATGGATTGTCTTTCCGGGACGCGAAAACGGGAAAGATCATCTGGGGAGTGCACGCAGGCAAGGATGTCGGACGCGGGATGGCTGCTGATATCGATCCGCGCTACGAAGGAGCGGAAGTATGGGCGAACGGCGGTCTTTATACGGCAAAAGGCGTAAAAATCGGGAGCACATTGCCTTCATCAACGAACTTCGGCATCTGGTGGGACGGCGATCTCCAAAGAGAGCTTCTGGACAGCAACAGAATTGATAAATGGGATTATCGAAATTCGCGAACCGTTAACTTGCTGACAGCATCTGGAGCTTCGGCAAATAACGGAACAAAAGCGACGCCGTCCCTGCAGGCTGACATTCTCGGAGACTGGCGCGAAGAAGTGATCTGGCGAGCAGATGACAGCAGCGAACTGCGCATCTACACGACGACAGATATGACGGAACACCGCCTGTATACGCTGATGCATGATGCCGTCTATCGCCTCGGAATCGCCTGGCAGAATGTCGGCTACAACCAGCCGCCGCACACCGGCTTTTATTTAGGCGAAGGCATGCAGACACCTGAGAAGCCGAACATTTATACACGCTGATGGAAAAGGGGAGCTGCATAATGAAGCGATATGTTCGTTGCGTATGGGCCATCCTTCTCCTTTTCTTCTTCAGCACGGGGATTGAGGGACCTGCGCAGCCGAAAGCCGCTGCCGCACATCACAGTCAGGATCTTTTTCTGTTCGATTTTGGAAAAGGTCCCGCTGAGAAGGATTATGTGAAAGTGAACGAGGCCTCCGCGTTTCAAAATGGTAAAGGCTACGGGTTTTCACGGGCAGGGAACGCTGTGTGCAAAAAGACGCAAAAAAAAGAAGCGCTCAAGAAAGACTATTGTGTCGTGAACCGGACGGCTTTTCTGGCGGTTCTTTCTCCTGGCGAATACCGCGTAACCGTATTTGCCTCATCCCGCGGTGAATTGAAGCTTTATGCCGAAGGAGAGGAAATGGGAACGATCCCGGCCGGAGCAAAGGGAAGTTCAGCCGAAAAAGCGTTCACCGTTACGGTGGAAGACGGGCGTCTCGATTTGGAGTGGAAAGGACCTCAGCCAAAAGTGTATGCCGTCGAAATTTCGAAGGTGTATCGGTTTGATTTCGGTGACGGGCCTCTTGCTTCGGGCTTTCTTCCGATAGACGCGCAATCGGCTTATACCCCTTTAAAAGGCTACGGATTTGACGACACAACAAAGGTGACTTGTACGGACCGCGGTACGGCCGATCCGCTTCGTTCAGACTTTTGCATACCGGATGGAACGGCGTTTACGGTCGATTTGCCTGACGGTCAATATCATGTCCGGCTGATAACCGGAGATGCCCGGGCAAAAACGAACATGGACGTACGGGCAAATGGCATGCTTCAGCTGTATTCATTTGGAGCGGAAGCGGGCGGATACAACGAAAAAACGTTTCCGATTCATATTTCCGGCGGCCGCCTTTCCATTCAAGCCTTAGCAGCGAGAACAGCGCCGCGCCTCAATGCGCTGGTCTTGACGAAGACGGCTTATCATGTAACGGATGACAAGACGACGGTTTTTCTGGCGGGAGATTCCACGGTTTCCGATTATGAACCAGGTTATGCGCCGATGGCAGGCTGGGGGCAATTTTTAGGCGGCTATTTCTCGGATGAAATTGTCATCGACAACCAGGCGAAACGCGCGAGAAGCGCGAAAAGTTTTGTGGATGAACGGTCGCTGGATACGATTTTAAACCGGATGAAACGGGGCGATTATTTGTTGATTCAGTTCGGCATCAATGACGCCGGGCAAGATCCGGCCCGTCATACAGATCCGTATACGACATTTCAGGAATACTTGAGAACCTACATTAACAAAGCCCGCGAAAAAGGAGGACGGCCTGTGCTCGTCACTTCTCAAAGTAAACGAACCTATGATGAAAAGGGCGTTTTTTACAACAGCATCGGAGAATATCCGAACGCAATGAGACAGCTCGGACGGGAAATGAACGTTCCGGTGCTCGATTTAAATAAAAAGAGCATTGATTATTACAACGAGATCGGCGTTGAAGCGACTAAAAACGTATTTATGTTTTTAGAGCCGGGAGAAAGCCCGAATTATCCAGACGGAATCCAGGACAGGGTGCATGTTCACGAGTTCGGCGCCAACCAATTGGCAAGGCTCGTGACAGAAGAAATCGCCGATATGAACATGTATCCGCTGAAACATTCGCTCAAGAAATAAGGTGTCGGGAGAGCCGGTCTCCGGTTCTCCCGTTTGCCATTCCAAACCGTAAAGGGGAGAGAGGACGATGGGAGAAAAAGACGTACATGCAGCAGCTGAACGCGTTCGGCCGGTGAAATCGATGGCAAAACCGAGGCAAATGGAACGCTTGAACCGCGGACTTGTGGCCGTAAAAACAAAAAAAGGGGTTTTTCTCAGCTGGCGGCTCTTAGGAACAGATCCGGAAGAAACGGCTTTCAACCTATATCGCAACGGTCACAGAATCAACTCAACACCCGTTTCATCATCGACCAACTTTCTTGATAAACACGGAAACGGAGAATCTGTCTATTATGTGACAAAGGTTCTCGGAGATCAGGAAGTCGAGCAGTCGCACAAAACAGCTGTCTGGCAGAAGCCGTACTTGGATGTTCCGTTAAACAAGCCTGACGGCGGGACAACTCCTGACGGCGTACAGTATACGTACAGCGCCAATGACGCGAGCATCGGAGATCTCGACGGCGACGGAGAATACGAAATTGTGCTCAAATGGGACCCGTCCAATTCGAAAGATAATGCACACAACGGCTATACCGGAGAAGTCATTATCGATGCATATAAGCTTGACGGGACATTCATGTGGAGGATTCATCTCGGGAAAAACATCCGTGCGGGCGCCCATTATACGCAATTGATGGTCTATGATCTTGACGGCGACGGGAAAGCGGAAATCGCCATGAAGACAGCTGACGGAACGGTTGACGGAACCGGTCGGGTGATTGGCAATCCTGCTGCCGATTACAGAAATGAAAATGGACGAATTTTGGACGGGCCTGAATATTTGTCGATTTTTCACGGGGAAACGGGAAGGGAATTGGCAACCGTGAATTACGATCCGCCGCGGGGCAGGCTTGAGGATTGGGGAGACAGATACGGCAACCGCATGGATCGATTTTTGGCAGGCATCGCCTATTTGGACGGTGAAAGGCCGAGTCTTGTTATGGCGCGCGGCTATTACACAAGAACGGTGCTTGCCGCTTACAACTTCCGGGACGGCAAGCTGACCAAGCTATGGACATTTGACAGCGACAAGCCCGGAAACGAAGGTTATGCAGGGCAGGGAAACCATAGTCTGAGCGTCGCGGATGTCGACGATGACGGGAAAGATGAGATCGTCTACGGTGCGATGGCCGTGGATCATGATGGAACAGGGCTTTATACGACAGGGCTTGGGCACGGTGACGCCATGCATGTGAGCGATCTTGACCCGGATCGACCCGGGCTGGAAGTCTTCCAAGTGCATGAAGACCCGCGCCTTCCGTACGGTCTCTCATTTCGCGATGCGGGTACAGGGGAGATCCTCTGGGGAGTGCCGGCCGATACAGATGTTGGGCGGGGAATGGCCGCGCATATCGATCCCCGCTATAAAGGCTCGCTTGTCTGGGCGATCGATCCCCCGGGTAATGAAGGGAAATCATACGGCCTCTATACGAGTAAGGGAGAAAAGCTCAGCGACGCCGCTCCGGCTTCGGCCAATTTTGCGATTTGGTGGGACGGCGATCTTCTCCGCGAGCTGCTTGACCACGATTGGAAAGAACCCGCCGGCATCCCGAAAATTGATAAATGGGACTATCACAGCGGCAGGCTGGTCAATCTGCTCACTGCTGACGGAACGCTGTCTAACAATTGGACGAAAGGGACGCCCGTGCTTCAGGCCAATCTATTCGGCGATTGGCGCGAAGATGTCGTATTCCGCACCGCGCGAAGCGATGCTCTGCGAATATACACAACGACCGAGCTGACTGAACATCGTTTCTATACGTTCATGCACGATCCCGTCTACCGCTTGGGGGTAGCCTGGCAAAATGTCGCTTACAATCAGCCGCCTCACCCCGGATTTTATTTGGGAACCGGAATGGACAAGCCGCCCCGGCCGAATATTTATACCGCTCCCTGTAAGAAACATGAAGAGTGACAGAGATCGCCGGTTCATTCAGGTTTATTCAATATACAAAACAAAAAAGTATGATTGTAATCTCACAGCCTGTTCCCATAAAATGAATGGTAAGCGATTTCATTTCAAAATGAAAAGAGGGATTCATATGGAGTATCAGGCGAGTGATACACGCTATGAAAATATGAAATACAACCGCTGCGGGCATTCAGGTTTAAAACTGCCTGCTTTGTCTTTAGGGCTTTGGCATCATTTCGGAGAAGCCAATTCGTTTCAAAATGCCAAAGCACTGTTAAGAAAAGCATTCGATCTGGGAATCACCCACTTTGACTTGGCGAATAATTACGGTCCGCCCCCCGGTTCTGCCGAAGAAACTTTCGGAAAAGCGCTGAAAACCGATTTTGCCCGCTACCGTGATGAAATGGTCATCAGCACGAAAGCCGGCTATACGATGTGGCCCGGACCATACGGCGATTGGGGGTCAAAAAAGTACCTCGTCGCAAGCCTTGATCAAAGTTTAATACGAATGGGCATAGATTATGTCGATATATTTTATTCGCACCGCCCTGATCCCCATACACCGCTGGAAGAGACGATGGGAGCGCTCGCCCATATCATCAGGCAAGGAAAAGCTTTATATGTCGGTCTGTCGAACTACAGCGCCGAACAGACCGAAAAAGCGGCCGATATTTTGCAAGAATACGGGGTTCCGCTCCTCATCCATCAGCCCAAATATTCAATGTTCCACAGAGAACCGGAAAACGGCCTGCTGCAAGTGCTGCAGAAAAAAGGAGCCGGGGCGATCGCGTTTACACCTCTTGCTCAAGGGCTTTTATCAACGAAATATTTGAATGGGATTCCCGCCGGGTCAAGAGCCGCAGATGTTAACAGTCCGTTTTTGCAGGCCGAGAGCATCACAGAAGACGTGCTCGGCAAAGTCCGCAAGCTGAATCAAGTGGCAGTCGAACGCGGCCAATCCCTGCCGCAAATGGCGATAGCCTGGCTTTTAAAAAATCCGCGCGTCACCTCGGTGCTGATCGGTGCAAGCAAAACCGAACAGATCGAAGAAAATGCCGCTGCTCTTAAGTCCGCTCGATTCTCAGCTGAAGAGCTCGACACAATTGATAAAATTCTTTCATAAAAAGGAGTGGTCGTGATGACAATCAGCATCTATCTGGCCGGCGATTCGACCGTGCAGAATTATAAGGTGGATTCGCCTCAAGGAGGCTGGGGCGAATTTCTCCAGTCTTATGTATCCGGAAATGTACAGGTGATCAACCGGGCCATCGGGGGCCGAAGTTCAAAAACGTTCGTTGAAGAAGGAAGGCTTGCATCGATTTTAGATGTGATCAAACAGAACGATTGGCTGTTCGTTCAGATGGGGCACAATGACGCGTCGAAAGACAAACCAGAACGCTATACTGAGCCGTATACAACGTATAAACAATACTTGAAAATGTACGTTGACGGCGCGCGTCAAAAAGGAGCTTCGCCGCTTCTCATCACGCCTGTCGCAAGGCTCCATTACAAGGACGGCGTCTTTTTGAACGATTTCTCGGACTACTGCATCGCGATGAAGCAGGTGGCAAGTGAAGAAAACGTCCGCTTGATCGATTTAATGGACAAAAGCCTGCAGCATTTTGCGGAAAAAGGGTACAGCGAGGTATTTAAATATTTTATGATCTCGGAAAATGTCAACGACTACACACATT
This sequence comes from Bacillus sp. PK6-026, assembly GCF_054161455.1. NCBI lineage: Bacteria > Bacillati > Bacillota > Bacilli > Caryophanales > Bacillaceae > Bacillus > Bacillus sp. PK6-026. The sequence goes on from NZ_CP096418.1 coordinate 1,403,228, forward strand.
TTACGAAAAAAGGGGCCCGGGAAATGGCGAAGCTTGTCTCTATCGGCATTCGAGAGCTCGGTCTGCCGTTTGTTAAAGAGACGTTATGAAGATGAACGGAAAACTGTATCACGGCGCTTGCTTTTATCCCGAATTATGGGATGAGGACGTGCTGGATGAAGATATCAGGATGATGAAGCGAGCCGGGATCAATGTCGTCAGAATCGGGGAGTTTGCCTGGTCAAGGATGGAGCCGGAAGAAGGAAGGATCGATGTCGGATTTTTTGTCGGCGTCATCCGAAAGCTCCACGACAACAAAATTGAAACGGTCATGTGCACACCGACTGCGACACCGCCGATCTGGCTGACCCACGGGCACCCGGAAAGAATGCATGTGAATGAAAAAGGAGAGACGATGGGACACGGTTCGAGGCAGCATGCCTGCACAAACCATCCGTATTTCAGAGAGCGGGCCCGCCTGATCATCAAACATATCGCCAAAGAGCTCGGAGAACTGCCGGGATTGATCGGATGGCAGCTTGACAATGAGTTCAAATGCCATGTCGCAGAATGCATGTGTGAAACGTGCCGCACATTATGGCACAAATGGCTGGAAGACCGCTATCAGACGATTGACCGTCTGAATGAGGCTTGGGGTACGGGCGTATGGAGCGAAACGTATCAGCGCTTCGAGCAAGTTCCGCAGCCCGGACCGACCCCGTTTTTGCACAATTCTTCTTTAAGGACGATGTATCAGCTGTTTTCGATGGACAAGATCTCTGAATTTGCGCGTGAGCAGGCTGAGGTGATCAGAACATATTCCAACGCCCCGATCACCCATAACAGCAGTGTCATGTTCGGCGTTGATCATGAAGATCTTTTCAAGAGCCTTGATTTCGCCTCGTTTGATACGTACGCCAGCCAGGAAAACAGTGCCGCCTTTTTGTTTAATTGTGATTTATGGAGAAACATTAAAAAAGGACGGCCGTTCTGGATAATGGAAACGAGCCCTTCCTACAGCGCTTCGCTTGAAAGCTATGCCGTGCCTCATCAAAACGGCTATTTGAAGGCTGAAGCGGTCTCTTCTTATGCTCTTGGCGGAGCCGCGTTCTGCTATTGGCTGTGGCGTCAGCAGAGAGCCGGATCTGAACAGCCGCATGGATCAGTGATCAGCGCATGGGGGGAGCCTGATGTGGGATATGATCATGTGCTCGAAGTCGAGCAGGCGAGACGGGAGGTTGAGCACATCATGCTGGCGACGGCCCCTTTGCAGGCTGAAACAGCAGTCGTCTATTCGGATCGTGCAAAGGTGTTTTTGAAAACGGAGCCACATCGGGGTCTTCACTACAGAACACTGATCACCGAGTTTTATGACCGATTGTTAAAGATGGGCATTCACAGAGATGTCATTCTTGAAGGGAGCCCGCTTGACGGCTATAAACTGCTGTTTACGCCGTTTATTCACTATCTTCCGCCTGCGTTTATCAAAAAAGCCGAAGCCTTTGCACAAAGTGGCGGCATTTGGATTGCGGGTCCGCTGACGGGCGGAAGAACAGAAAATCATACGGTTCACACTGATTGCGGATTAGGGGAATTGGAAAAAAGTTCCGGAGTCAAAACGCTTTATACATTTCCGATGGATGAGCGGAACTCGAGTGGAGCGGCGTTTGGCGTAAAGGCGCCGCTGAGTCTGTGGAGCGCTGTTTTTGAAGCCGGCGGCACCGAGGCTGTCGGGATAATTGAAAAAGGCCCGGCGTCAGGAAAAGCGTTCATCACAGAGCATAAATGCGGAAAAGGAAAAATCGTCATGCTCGGGTCGATGCCGGCAGGCGAAGCGGGTGACATCATGATGAAAAAGCTGATCAGTCATTACGCAGAAGAAGCGGGTGTTACACAGAAAACCGATGCCACTCCCGGAACAGTCGTCGCGCCCCGGAAAGGAGCAGACGGTCTTGTCTGGGTCGTGATCAATATGGACGGCAAAGGAGGCGCAGTGACACTTGACGGAAACGGAACCGATTTATTGTCCGACAGGCCCGTATCCGGACGTGTGACACTCGGCCCGCACGAATACCGCGTGGTTTTGTTTTCAGAGAATAAATGAATCGCCGCAGGCGCTTGCCCGCGGCTTTTTTGTTTCGTTTTGCTAAAAAAGGGATGATTCCTGCAAAAAAGGAGCAGACACCTCTCCAATATAAGCAAAAAAGGAATATTGACGGTCAAAAGGCTAAACAGGAAAATATTCACTGACCAATCGGTTAAACAGAAAGGAGGAACACTTATGAAAGCACAGACTGAACTAAAATGGCTGAATAGGGCGCCTGCCGCGTTCGGCGGGGTGACCTGGGGAGTTCCTTGGGCAAAAGGAGTGCTGCAAAAAGGAGAGACGGTCGCCATTGCTTCGAAAAACGCCCCGTGTTTGCAAACATGGCCGCTCGCGTATTGGCCTGACGGCTCGCTTAAATGGACGGGGCATGCCGCAGTCTTCCCTAAAGAAAGCGGCAGCCGATTTACATTGAAAAAAAGGGGGGCATGCGTCCCTAAAACCGTCATGAATGTCAGTGAGCAGAAAGATGAAATCACGGTGAATACGGGCGCGATAGTCTGCAGGCTTGGAAAATCGGGGACGGAACTCATCCGTTCGATTTCCATTTCCGGGGAAATGATGGCGAAAGAAGGGCGGCTCATCGCTTTAAAAGAAAAAAGAACCGGCTCAGATTCACAATGCATGTATCATATTGAACGGTTTGAGAGCATGATCAAACGTACGGCAATCGAACAAAACGGTCCGGTTAAGACAGTCGTCAAGATTGAAGGCGTCCACCGCGGCGGAGGCATCGATGTTTGGCTCCCTTTTACCGTCAGGCTGTCTTTCTATGCCGGTGATCCGTCCATCCGGATCGTGCACACGATCTTCATCGACTGTGAAGCAGAAACAGAATGGATCAAAGGACTCGGTTTCGAGATGAGCGCGGTTTTGAGCGGAGCGCCGAGAAACAGGCATATCCGCTATGCGGCCGACGGAGGGATTTACGGAGAGGCTTCTCAGCTGCTTGTGACGAGAAGATTCAATGAAACAAACGGACTCTATGAACGACAGATTGCGGGACAGCCTGTACCGGAAAAGTCGGCAGTCGTGCGCGATGCCGAGAGAAACGCCGTCTGGAACGATTTCAAGCTCATCCAGGATTCCCCTGTTCACTGGCGCTTAAAAAAGCGAACCGGCAAAGGCTGCGCCTGGGTGGACGCGATTCATGGGGAGAGAGCGAAAGGGCTGATGTATGCAGGCGGGGAAAACGGCGGCATCGCACTCGGGCTCAGGAACTTCTTTGAAAAATATCCGTCATCGCTTGAAGCGAAAGGTCTTGCCGGCGGGGAAACGAAATTGGCGGTATGGTTTTGGCCTCCTGAAGCTGAAGCGATGGATTTCCGTCATTATTCAAAAGACACTCATGTTGAAAGCGCATATGAAGGGTTTGCCGAAATGAGGTCAACGGCCGTCGGCATTGCCAATACGAGCGAAGTCAGCCTCGCCTGTTTTGCAAATCCGCCGAGCGATGAAGGGCTGAATAGAGCGGCGGACGAATGGCAAAATCCCCCGCTGCTTATTTGTGAGCCTGACTATTATTATCACACCCGCGCGCTGGGCGTTTGGAGCCTGAAAGATAAACGGCACCCGCTCTCGGCTGTGCTTGAAGATCAGCTTGACGAGGCTCTCAAGTTTTACATGAACGAAGTCGATCAGCGGAGCTGGTACGGCTATTGGCATTACGGTGATGTGATGCATACGTACGATGCCGTCCGGCATGTATGGCGGTACGACCTTGGCGGCTATGCATGGCAAAATACGGAACTCGTTCCGAACCTCTGGCTTTGGCAGTCTTTTTTCAGATCCGGTACGGAAGACATCTTCAGAATGGCGGAAGCGATGACCCGTCACACTAGCGAAGTCGACTGCTATCATTTCGGGGAGTATAAAGGCCTCGGTTCAAGGCACAATGTCCTCCATTGGGGCTGCGGGTGCAAGGAAGCGAGAATCAGCATGGCCGGCCTTCATAAGCCTTATTACTTTTTGACGGCGGACGAGAGAACGGGAGACGTGTTATCTGAAGTAAAAGATGCCGATCGAGCGCTTGAGACGCTTGATCCGATGAGAGCTTATTATCCGGAAAAAGAGTTTCCCGCCCACGCAAGAGTAGGCCCCGACTGGGCGGCGTTCTGTTCCAACTGGCTGACGGAATGGGAGCGGACAGGCGATGAAGCGTACCTTAATAAAATCAAACGGGGGATCGGCCGGCTTAAAGCGCTGCCGCTTCGTCTGTTGTCCGGACCGACTTTCGGATACGATCCTGAAGCTTCAGATCTGCTTCATATGGGAGACGGGAATCATGGCGGCTATCATATGGTCATCGCCTTCGGTGCCCCGCAAACATGGATGGAGCTTGCAGAACTGCTTGAGGATGTCGAATGGAAGGAGATGCTAGGGGAATTCGGCGAATTTTATTTGCTGACTGATGAAGAAAAGCGCAAAAGGAGCGGCGGGAAGCTTCACGATGATTTATTTCACTGGCCGATTTTCTCCGCTGCCATGGCCGCTTACGCTGCCCGGCTCCGCCAAGACCGGAAGCTCGCCGAACAAGTGTGGCGCCTGTTGCTCGATGAAAAACAAAGCCATACACCGCTGCCGATCACTCCAAAACAAATCCATGCCTGGAAAACGATCACGGAAATTCCCTGGGTTACAACAAACTGCGTCTCACAATGGTGCCTAAACTTGATAGCCGTGCTCGAGCTGCTTAAAGATATGCCGCCTGATCTGGACATGCAAGAAAAGATCATCAAGGCAATGAAAGAACATCCCGCTCGCGCATGAAGGCAAAAAATGAAGGTTGCCGGAAAAATGTAAGCGCTTTAAATTTAAGTGGAACAATTGAGACGATCAAAAGGGGGAATTGTACAATGGCAAGACTGAAGCTGAAGGGAAACAAATGGCTCGCTGCACCCGCTGTTTTTTTGCTCTTGATGGGGTGCAGCGCAAATGAGACGGCCAATCAAGACGGGAAAGGAAAAGAAAAGGATGCCATTCATATTATGGCTCCGCTCTTGTCGCCGGAAAGTCCGGGAGAAAACAGCCCGTCTTTAAAAGCGCTCGAAACATACACGAAAAAACAAATCAAAGTGACATGGGTTCCGAACTCTTCCTATAATGATAAATTCAACATCGTCATGGCCTCGGGAGATTTGCCGCAAGCCATCGTCGTCACGGACAAGTCCCCGGGGTTTATCAAGTCTGTCAAATCAGGTGCGTTTTGGGAGCTTTCACCTTATTTAAAAGACTACCCGAACCTCGGAAAGGCCGATAAAAAAGTGATGAAGAACAGTTCCATCAATGGCGAGATTTACGGTATTTACAGGGCGAGGGACCTGATCCGCGCTTCGATCATCATCAGAACGGACTGGCTCGAAAATGTCGGTCTGGAGATGCCGAAAACAATCGACGAATTTTACGACGTGCTGAAAGCGTTTAAAGAAAAAGACCCCGACGGAAACGGGAAAGACGATACGTACGGCATGGTGGTGCCGAAATGGATGGGGCTTGGAAACGGGAGCCCGTGGGATATTATGCAGACGTGGTTCGGCGCACCAAACCGCTACGGAATAGACGAAAAAGGTGAACTCATTCCGGACTTCACGACAGAAGAGTATATGGAAGCGCTGCGGTTTTTCAAAAAGCTGTATGATGAGGGACTGATCAATAAAGACTTCGCCGTCATGGATTCAGCGAAGTGGAACGATCCAATCGTCAAAGGAAAAGCGGGTGTGATCGTCGATACAGGTTCGCGGGCCTCACAAATTCAAAGCGCAATGGAAGAAGCAGATCCCGCTAACAAGGATGTGATCGACGTCACCGGAACGGTCAAAGGCCCGAAAGGAACGTATACATTCCCGACATCGGGATACGCCGGAATGATTGCCATTCCGAAAGCGAGCGTCAAAACGGAAAAAGAATTGAAAGAAGTGCTCAGCTTCCTGGATAAAATGAACGATGAAGAGGCACAAATTATTGCCAACAACGGTATAAAAGGGCGCAACTATAAGCTTGAGAACGGAACGTACACGTCCCTTGAAAAAAATAATAAAAAACTGCTTTATGAGCACGAAGGTCTTGCGCAGTTCAGCATGGGCATTCCCGAACAAAGATACCATGTGGAAAAACAAGAATCAAAGCTGTTCAAACACCGTGAACAGATTCTCAAAGAAGGGGAAAAAATCGCCGTATTCAATCCGGCTGAATCGCTCGTTTCAGATGTTTACACCCAAAAAGGGGCACAGCTTGACAACATCATTCTCGATGCCAAAACGCAGTTTATCATCGGTGACATCGATGAAAAAGGCTTTCAAGATGCCGTGCAGCTTTGGTATAAAAGCGGTGGTGAAGATTTGATGAAAGAACTGAACAAACGCTACAAGGAGACGAAATAGCTCAGATCTTCAACCAGTATACGAAAGGGGGGATGCAGCACGTGGAAATCACCGCTAAAACAGGGAAAACCGCTGTTGAGACAGAAAAGAAACCGACTGGGCTGCAAGCCGTAAAACGGGATAAATGGCTTTATCTTCTGCTTGTTCCCGGTGTTTTATATTTTCTCATATTTAAATATTGGCCGATGTGGGGCGTGTTCATTGCTTTTAAAGATTATTCGCCTTATCTCGGATTTTGGCAGAGCGAATGGGTCGGGTTCGAGTATTTTAAAGATTTCTTTATGAACCCTGACTTTTTCCGCCTGCTCCGTAACACGCTCATGCTCGCCGCTCTCGATTTGATTTTTGCATTTCCGGCTCCGCTGATTGTCGCACTCATGCTGAATGAACTGCGACATGCCATCTATAAACGGTGCATTCAGACGTTTATATATGTTCCGCATTTCGTCTCATGGACGATCGTCGTCAGCATGACATTTGTCTTTTTTACAGTTGATACGGGCGTGATGAATAAAATGCTGCAAAGCATAACGGGCAAAGAGATTGCATTTCTCTCGGATCCCGAATGGTTCAGGCCGATGATTGTGCTGCAAAGCATATGGAAGGAGACGGGCTGGGGAACGATCCTGTTTCTGGCGGCGCTCGCTTCGGTTGACCAGGAGCAGTATGAAGCGGCAGTGATGGACGGGGCAGGCAGATTAAGGAGAATGTGGCACATTACCCTTCCGGCCATCAGAAGCACGATCGTCGTGCTTCTCATCTTAAGAATCGGCAGTTTTTTAAACATCGGCTTTGAACAGATTTTTTTAATGACCAACTCTTTAAACCGGAGCGTGGCTGAAATTTTTGACACGTATGTCTATGTTGTCGGAATTACGCAAGGTGCATACAGCTATAGTACGGCAGTCGGGCTTTTTAAATCGGTTGTCGGAATCATTCTGATATTCGGCGCCAATTATATCGCGAAAAAGTTTGACCAGGACGGTCTGTTTTAATGAATGGAGGTGAAAAGGATGTCCGGTGCGGAAACGATCCATAACACAAAAGCGGGGCGGGTATTCGATTGGTTTAATGTGCTCTTTCTCGGCTGCTGCGGGCTGATAACCGTCTTGCCTTTTCTGTATATTATCGCGGGATCTTTTGCAACGGAGGCCGAGCTGGCGGAAAAGAGCTTCTTTATCTTTCCTGAGACATTCTCGCTTGACGCGTACCGCTATATTTTTTCAACGCCGACATTTATCAGGAGCATGGGGGTGTCTGTGTTCATTACGGTTGTGGGAACGATCGTCCAGCTCTTTTTTACATTTACGATGGCCTATCCTCTTGCGAAACGGCACATTAAGGGAAGAAACCTGCTTTTGAATCTCGTTATTTTTGCGATGCTTTTCAGCGGAGGAATGATTCCGACGTATATTGTCGTCAAATCACTGGGACTGCTCGATTCGTACTGGGCGCTAATATTGCCGATGGCGATTAATCCGTTCAATCTTATTATTATTAAAAACTTTTTTCAGCAGCTTCCGAAAGAACTTGAGGAGTCGGCAAAGATTGACGGCTGTTCAGAAATCGGCGTGTTCTTAAGGATCGCGCTGCCGCTGTCAAAGCCGATTATTGCAACTTTTGCGCTGTTTTATGCGGTCGGGATTTGGAACGACTTTTTCCATGCTTTGCTGTACATCAATGACAGCGCGAAATGGCCGCTGCAAATGGTGCTGCGCCAAGTGACGATTCTTTCGGATCTGACAGGGACGACGAATGATATGATGGAAGCGGTGCCGCCTGAACAATCGATTAAACTGGCCGTTATCGTCATTGCGACGCTGCCGATTTTAGCCGTGTACCCGTTTTTGCAGAAGCATTTTGCCAAAGGCATTCTGATCGGGTCTGTGAAGGGATAAAAAAACCGCCTGGCTCATGAGCCGGCGGCTTACGGCTCAGGCGGCTGAGCCGTTTTTATTTCTTTTTTTCATCCAAAAATAAACCGGGAGACCGACGAGGCCGATCAAAATCGACCACAGGCAGCTGTAAAAGTCAGTGATAAGCGTGCTGACAAGAACAAACAATGACCCGAGAATAGCCGCAACAGGCAGGTAAGGGTAGAGCGGCACGCTGTAAGCTCTCCCTTGGCCGTTCTTCCGTCTCCGCAAAATAAACACCGCGAAAAACGCCATGACATAGAAGATGTAAATCATAAAAATCGAAACCTCTGACAGCTTTTCCGGATTGCTGATGATCATTAAGATGACAGCGAACATCATCTGGACGATGACCGCGATCCAAGGCGTATGGAATGCCGGATGAACATGCGAGATCCAGCGGGAGAACGGAAGCTGTTTTTTCTCAGCCATCGCAAAGATCACGCGCGGAAAAGACAGAACTTTTCCGTTTAAGCAGCCGAAGATGCTGACGATAATTCCGATGGAGATCAGCTTGCCGCCGATCGGCCCGAACAGCATTGTCGCGGCTGTGCTTGTCGCATTTTCGCCAAGCTTGACAATCTGATCGGCAGGAAGAATGTGAAGCAGCGCCAAGTTAATGAACAGGTAGCAGGCTGTGACGATCAGTATCCCGCCTGTCATCGCTTTCGGGAGCACTTTTTCCGGGTTCTTCATTTCTCCGCCGAGTGCCGCAAGAAGGATCCAGCCGTCATACGCGAAGAGCGTCGCCAATACCGCCGCTCCGAAGTTTTGGCTGGCGATGCTCTCCGTAACTGTACTGAAAATATGTTCATCGCCATGCCATAGACCGAACACAATGATACATACAATGGGAATCAGCTTTCCGATCGTTGTGACCGTCTGTACCGCTCCGCCGTATTTTGTTCCGACGATGTTGACGATGCATAAAAAGGCGACGGTGATAATGCCGATGAGTGCAGTCCATGATTTATCCCAGGAAAACAAGTTGGCCACTAGCGAGCCGAAATATAATCCGAGTGCGCCGATGATGGCCGGTCCGTAGATGATAATCTGCACCCAGCCGCATAAGAACCCCCAGAACTCGCCGTAAATTTCTTCAAGATATGTGTAAAGCCCGCCCGTTTTCGGAATTTGAGCGCCCAGTTCGGCGATTGTCAGCCCGCCTGCTAGCGTCAAAATTCCGCCAAGGAGCCAGGCGAAAAGAGCAATTTGTGCGTTTCCGGAATAGGAAAGCACGCTGCCGGGTTTCATAAACACGCCGGAACCGATGATCGTTCCAATCACAAGAGATAGCGCAAATAACAAGCCTATCTCTTTTTTTAGTCCGTTTGCTTCTGCATTCATTGCGATGCCTCCCATTGATGTAATCTCTTTTATAGAAAACTATTTTTATATTGTAATACCTTTTTTAAAAAAGAAAAATTAAATAAATTTTCAGATTTTCGCATTTTTTGTGTATGTTAAACATTTTAAGGTCGTAAAACCCGAAGGGGACAGGAATAACCGAACCTTTTTAAGTAATTTCGGAGTTATTGTTAGTTTTTTAGGGGCAACAGGAAAGAAGGTCCTGTAAGACGGTTTGGTTGACTTTTCAAATCAAATCGCCTATTTTTGAGAAAGAAGAAATCTCGAATTCGAGATATTTAATGAGGAGATGATAGAATGAACGTAAATGGCATCCACCACGTATCCGCTTTAACTGCCAACGCTCAACATAATCTGGATTTCTATGTCAAAGGGCTTGGCATGAAACTGATAAAAAAATCGGTCAATCAGGATGAGCCGACGATGTATCATTTGTTTTACGGTGATGAAGTCGCGTCTCCGGGTTCAGATTTGACATTTTTCGAAATTCCGATGCTTGCCAGGAGACGGGAAGGGACGAACTGCATTTCGTCCGTATCACTTCGGGTTCCCGGCGAACAAGCACTCGAATTTTGGAAGAAGCGGCTTCATGAGCTCGGCGCAGAGACTTACGACATCGAGACGCGTGCGGGGCGGAGCGTTCTCCGCTTTTTAGACCATGAAGGACAGAACATGATGCTTGTGGCTGATGAAAAGGGAAAAGATCATGGAGTGCCTGTGAAAAACGGCGTCATTCCTGAGGAGGTCGCGATCAGGGGGCTCGGCCCGGTCGAATTGACTGTCAAGGACGCCGGTCCGACAGCTGCGGTGCTGACCGATATTCTCGGCTTTCATAAAATCGGTGAGGAACAGGCTGATGAAACCGGCCGTACGCTTCACATTTTTGAATCGGGTGAAGGAGGAGCAGGCGCGGAGGTGTATGTGAAAGAGTCAGATGACGGCAGAAGAGAGCGTCCCGGGAGAGGAAGCGTCCATCATGTCGCATTCCGTGTCAAAGATGAAGAAGAACTTAAACAGTGGCATGAGAAAATCAACGAGAACGGCTTTACGAATTCGGGGATTGTGGAGCGCTATTATTTTAAGGCGCTGTATTTCAGAGAACCGAACGGCATACTTTTTGAGCTGTCGACTGACGGGCCGGGCTTTGCCGTTGATGAATCTATCGATGAGCTCGGCCGAAGCCTTGCGCTGCCGCCGTACCTGGAACATCGGCGGAAAGAGATTGAAGCGCGGCTGAAACCGATTCAATAGAAAACGAGGTCCTGAAAAGGACCTCGTTTTTTTATATAAAAGGCATCCGGCGCAGCCGACAGCCTAAAAGGGGGGCATGCTGTTAAGATGATGCGGATTCTTTTTGGTCAAGCGTCATTTGTTTTGTCATTGTTTTGCCGTTTCGAATGAGGGTAACCTTTACCGTATCCCCGATTTTTGCATCGTTGTAAAGAAGGTTGCGCAGCGCGCTTCCCGTATCGGTTTCTTTTCCGTTAAAGCTGATGATGACATCGTTCTCTTTAAGGCCCGCTTTATCAGCAGGGGAGCCTGAAGCGACCTGGCGGATGTAGACGCCTTTGTTTAACTGGCTGCCGCTTAATCCGAGGGTGCCTGTTTGATAGTTTTCCGGCACCTGCTCAAGATCCATCATGCCGATTCCGATAAACGGACGCTCAATTTTTCCTTTAGACATCAGCTCTTCTGCAATCGGTTTGACATCATTGCTTGGAATCGCAAATCCGATGCCTTCCACTCCGCTTTCACTGATTTTCATACTGTTGATGCCGATCACTTCTCCCTTTGTATTCAAAAGGGCGCCTCCGCTGTTGCCGGGATTGATGGCCGCGTCTGTTTGAATGACGTTCATCTCGGTTTGGCCTGCGGACGTATCAACGGAAACGGTCCGATCAACACCGCTGATGATGCCTTGCGTCACCGTTCGGGACAGATCTTTGCCGAGCGGATTTCCGATTGCAATGACCGATTCACCCGCTTTCAAGCTTGAAGAATCGCCGAAAGATGCGACTTTTTCGACGTGTTCAGCGGAAATTTCAACAACGGCAAGGTCTGTCAAGGAATCGCTGCCTAGCAATTTTCCTTCCACTTCTTTGCCGTTTGACAGGGAAACCGTCAATTTAGATGCGCCTTCGACAACGTGGTTATTTGTAATAATGTATGCTTTGCCGTTTGCTTTTTTATAAATGACACCTGAGCCTGTGCCTGTTTCTTGTTCGCTTGAACTGCTGTTGTTGCTGTTGCTTTCAAACCCAAACATACCGCTCTCCGTTTGTTTTTGATAGTTTGAAATACCGACGATGGCGGGAGATACATTTTCCACCATTGTTGAAATGTCAGACGAATTAGTGCTGGACAATTTTTCGGTATTCGCTTTATTGGAAGAAGCCGATGAGTTCGCAGTCTCATTAGTTTGTGTTTGGACAGATGTATTGGCCGTTTCGTCTTTGCTATGCTGGTATGTCGTGACACCGAGAACGAGGCTTCCCCCGATGATGCCGCTGAGGATTGGCGTCATCCATGAGAGTCTCCGCTTTTGCTGTTCTGCTTTTTTTATCGCCTGGTCGGGCTTTTGATCGGAGACGATGAGTTCGTTTTTCGTTTCAAGCTGATCTTCTCTATTATATTCCATCATTTTCACGCTCCTATTGTTATCATATCCTTTGATGCCTCAATCATAATCAAAGACTGTGGGATAAACATGAAAACATTGTGGGAAATTGTCAAAGAAAAAGGATAGAATAAATAGGGTGCTATTTATAATATGACATGTCAGAGGTGTTCTAAACGTTGAAAAAGATTGGATTTATCGGATACGGAAGTATGGCACAGATGATTGCGGTGAAACTGCTTGATCAGGAGAAAATCAGCGATGACATGGTGGTCGTCAGCTCAAGGAATGATGGGAAAACAGGGGAGCTGAGAAAACTTTACCCGAATGTCGCCTGTCAATCAGCCGAAGAGCTCGCCAAACAGTGCGGCCTGATCTTCATCTGTGTACCGCCGATGGCGGTAAAGGAAACGCTTGAGAACATACAGCCGTTTCTTCAGGATGATGTCCACATTGTTTCGATTGCCGCGGGGGTCGAGCTTGACCGGCTTCACGACTGGACAAGCGGACAGGTGACGAGATACATTCCGACCCTCACATCTGAAGCCGGGATCGGTGTTTCGCTTGTTGTCCACGGCGAGCGGGTTGCTGAGGCGGACAAAAGCCGGCTGGAAGAATATCTTTCCGTTTTCAGCACAGTCAAACAGATACATGAGAGAGATATTGACGCTGCGAGTAATTTAACAAGCTCTTCACCAGGGTTCATCGCTTCGATCTTTGAAGAATTTGCTCAAGCTGCCGTCAGAAACAGCAGTCTTACGAAAGAAGACGCGTTTCAATTTCTGATTCATTCATTGCTGGGAACGGGCAAGCTGTTAATGGAAAAAGACATGACGTTTGCACAAACGCTTGATCGGGTGGCGACAAAAGGCGGCATAACCGGAGAAGGGGCGGAGGTCATTCAAAATGCCATGCCGGAAGTCTTTGAGGAGCTGTTTGCCAGAACGATGAAGAAGTATGAAGACATTAAAGACGCTGTCCGCCGGCAGTGAGCTGCGGCATTTATCGACATATCCGGACATCCCAAAGCTGCCTGATCAGGCAGCTTTTTTATTTGCATTCGACAACATTCATCAAAATTCCAATTTTATATTAAATTTCTAAAATTACCAATGGTTATTGCATTTCTATTAAAATTCTAATATAATTTGTTAGAATATTCCCAAAATAATAAAAAATTTGAGACGTTTTTCATAAGGGGTGGTTTTTTGTGAAGCTGTATATGTCTGTTGATATGGAGGGGATTTCCGGACTTCCGGATGATACGTTCGTCGATTCAAGCAAGCTGAACTATGAGAGAGGCCGGAAGATCATGACGGACGAGGCCAATCATGTGATTGACGAAGCGTTCAAAAGCGGATGCAGAGAGGTGCTTGTCAATGACAGCCACTCTAAAATGAACAATCTGTTAATTGAGCGGCTCCATCCTGAAGCGCTGCTCATTTCGGGAGATGTCAAACCGTTTTCGATGGTCCAGGGACTTGACGATACATGCGATGGTGCCGTGTTCGTCGGCTACCATGCGAGAGCATCGATGAGAGGCGTGATGTCTCACAGCATGATTTTCGGCGTCAGACATTTTTACATAAACGATCAGGCGGTGGGCGAGCTGGGGTTCAACGCTTATGTTGCCGGTTATTACGGCGTCCCGGTTATCATGGTTGCCGGTGACAGCGAGGCGGCAGCTGAGGCGGAGGAACTGATTCCGAACGTAACGACAGCGGCCGTCAAGGAAACGATATCCCGTTCGGCGGTCAAATGCCTGACGCCGGAGAAAGCGGGGCAGCTATTAAGAGAGCGGACGGCATATGCGATTCAAAACCGCGATCAAGTCAAGCCGCTCACGCCTCCGGACAGGCCGGTGCTGCGGATTGAGTTTGCCAATTACGGGCAAGCCGAGTGGGCGAGTCTAATGCCGGGTGCTGAAATCGAACCGCAAACGACGACTGTCCGCTATCAAGCGAAAGACATTCTTGAAGCCTATCAAGCGATGCTTGTCATGACCGAGCTTGCGATGAGAACAACATTCTCCTAGGAAGGTGGGATGAAAATGGGGGGTTACATCATGAAGCGGCTTCTGTCGATGCTGGCGACCATTTTGGTGATCACGACATTGACCTTTGTGATGATGAAAGTGATTCCGGGCTCTCCCTTCAATGAAGAAAGAAACACGAATGAAGCGGTTCAGCGCAACCTTGAGGCTTACTATCAGCTTGATGAGCCTCTCTTTGTTCAATATTTGTATTATGTCAAGTCGATCGTTACCTTTGATTTCGGGCCATCGATCAAGCAGCCTTCACAAAGCGTGAACGATTTGCTGTCAAGAGGGTTCCCTGTTTCATTTGAGCTGGGGATGACGGCGCTGATTATGGCGGTCATTTCCGGGATCGTACTCGGAATCTTTGCCGCGCTGCGGCAAAACGGCGTCATCGACTATATAGCAATGACCATTGCCGTTCTCGGCATTTCGGTTCCCAACTTTATTATGGCGACCTTGCTGATACAGCAATTCGCCGTCAATTGGAATATATTCCCTCCATCGACATGGACGAGCCCGCTTCATATGGTGCTTCCGACTGCGGCTTTGGCAATGGGGCCGCTGGCGATTATCGCCAGGCTGACCCGTTCCAGCATGATTGAAGTGCTGACACAGGATTATATCCGAACGGCCCGGGCTAAAGGGCTTTCCCCTTTTAAAATTGTCATGAAGCACGCCCTGAAAAACGCCCTTATGCCAGTCGTAACGATTCTCGGGACGCTTACTGCTGCGATTTTAACGGGAAGCTTCGTCATCGAAAAAATCTTTGCGATTCCGGGCATGGGAAAATATTTTGTTGAAAGCATCAACTCCCGCGATTACCCCGTGATTATGGGTACCACCGTTTTTTACAGCATTATCCTCATCATCATGTTGTTTCTTGTCGACATGGCCTACGGAATCCTGGATCCGCGTATTAAACTGCATAAGAAAGGGTGAGCATATGAGCCTTCCAGTCCGCACAGAAAACGAAGCGTCTTCAGGCAGTGATATCCCTGTTGAATGGTTTGCCCCGCTGAAACAAAAGCAGGATGAGCGTGAATCCGTTGCAAGGCCGAGCCTGTCATACTGGCAGAACGCCTGGCGGATTTTAAGGAAAAACAAGCTGGCGATGGCGGGATTGGGCGTGTTAATCTTCCTGTTCATCATGGCTGTTCTCGGACCGGTTCTTTCTCCGCACAGCGTCACCCAGCAGACGCTTTCCGAGCAAAACCTGCCTCCGTCGATGGAGCATTGGTTCGGAACCGATGAGCTCGGCCGCGATGTGTTTACAAGAACGTGGTATGGAGCGAGGATTTCACTGTTTGTCGGCGTGATGGCGGCTTTGATCGATTTTGCAATCGGCGTCATCTATGGCGGTATCTCCGGCTATAAGGGCGGCAAAACAGACCATGTCATGATGCGGGTCATCGAAGTGCTGCATGGACTGCCTTATTTATTGGTCGTCATTCTTCTCATGGTCATGATGGGGCCTGGACTCGGGACGATCATCGTTGCGCTGACTGTCACCGGCTGGGTCGGCATGGCGCGGATCGTCAGGGGTCAGGTTTTGAAGGTGAAGCATGATGAGCATGTTCTCGCATCCAAAACCTTCGGAGCGAAAACGGTAAGGATCATCAGGCGGAATCTCCTTCCGAACATGATGGGAGCGATCATCGTCCAGATGACCTTGACGGTGCCGTCGGCCATTTTTGCCGAAGCGTTTCTCAGTTTCCTCGGTTTGGGCATTCAAGCCCCGTTTGCAAGCTGGGGTGTCATGGCGAATGACGGCCTTCCGGTGATCTTATCGGGACACTGGTGGCGGCTGTTTTTTCCTGCTTTCTTTATTTCATTAACAATGTTCGCTTTTAATGTCGTTGGAGACGGACTGCAGGATGCGTTAGATCCGAAGCTGAGGAGGTAATGTGTTTTTGCGGAAAAAAGTATTGGAAGTCGAGAATCTGCATGTTTCATTTACGACATACGGCGGCACGGTCAAAGCCGTCCGCGGCGTGAGCTTTGAGTTATATGAGGGGGAGACGTTTGCGATTGTCGGTGAGTCGGGATGCGGAAAAAGCGTGACATCGCAAAGCATCATGCAGCTTTTGCCGAAGTTTTCGGCAACGATCACAGACGGTGCGGTCCGCTTTAAGGGAAAAGACTTGCGCCATCTGTCCGAAAAAGAGATGAGAAAGATCAGAGGGGCCGAAATCTCAATGATCTTCCAGGATCCGATGACAGCCCTGAATCCGACCTTGACCGTCGGAGACCAGTTGACAGAAGCGCTTTTGGAACATCGGCCCGTGTCTAAAACAGACGCTCGAAAAGCGGTCATTTCGATGCTTGAGCTCGTCGGGATTCCGAATCCGAAAGAGCGTTTGAGGCAGTATCCGCATCAATTCAGCGGCGGGATGAGGCAACGGATCGTGATCGCCATGGCGCTCATCTGTGAACCGGAGATTCTGATTGCGGATGAACCGACGACCGCGCTTGATGTTACCATTCAGGCGCAAATTCTTGAGCTGTTTAAAGACATTCAGCGGAAAACCGGTGTATCCATCATTTTAATCACCCATGATTTAGGCGTAGTCGCACAGACGGCGGACAGAATCGCCGTGATGTACGCCGGGAAAATAGCGGAAACGGGAGCGAGGAGGGATATTTTTTACCAACCGCAGCATCCGTATACAAAAGGCTTGCTGCATTCCGTTCCGAGGCTTGACCTTGAAGGTGGAGACCTCGTTCCGATTGACGGGACGCCGCCAGATTTGTTTTCTCCGCCTGAAGGGTGTCCGTTTACGGCGCGCTGTTCCTATGCAATGGAAGTGTGCGGCAAGGTCCATCCTGCCGTTGCAGAAGTCTCGGCGGGGCATCGTGTGTGCTGCTGGCTTCAGGATGAAAGAGCAAAACGGGCTCTGCTGACAACATAATCATGAAATCGATTTTCAATGGGGGGATTTGATGAAAAGGCTAGCGAGCGTATTGGCTGCCGCAGTTGCGGTCATTCTGCTGTTCGGATGTACGGCAAATGAACAGGCTGGGCAGGAAACGAAGAAGAAAGCGAAAGAAACGGCTGGAGAACAAGTCCTGAGGCTGAACAATGAAAATGAACCGACATCTTTCGATCCGCCGATCGGCTTTAATAATGTCTCATGGCAGGCGCTGAACAATCTGATGGAAGGTTTGACTAGGCTTGGCGCAGACCATGAACCGGAAGCGGCGTCCGCCGAAAAGTGGAACATTTCCGACGATGGGAAGACATATACTTTTACAATCCGTGATGATGCCAAATGGTCGAACGGAGACCCTGTAACCGCTGGGGATTTTGAATATGCGTGGAAGCGTCTGCTCGATCCGAAAACGGGCTCTTCCGCCGCGTTTTTAGGCTACTTTATCGAAGGCGGCGAGGCCTTTAACAGCGGAAAAGGTGCGAAGGATGATGTCAAAGTCAAAGCGGAGGATGAAAAAACGCTTAAGGTGACACTCGAAAGTCCGCAGCAGTCGTTTTTAAGCATTGTAGCCAATCCGGCTTTTTTCCCGGTTCCTCAGAAAATCGCCGAACAAAATCCAAAATGGCATGAAGAAGCTGCTACATTTGTCGGCAACGGTCCGTTTAAACTGACAGAATGGAAGCATGATGAAAGCTTTACGATGGTAAAGAGCGATACGTATTGGGACCGGGATACTGTAAAGCTTGATAAAGTAACATGGTCGATGGTCGATGACAGAAATACCGACTACCAAATGTTCGAGTCGAATGAGCTCGATACGGCTTATGTCCCGGCTGAAATGAGCGAGAAGCTGATAGGTTCTGACGAAGTGAAGGTGTTCGATCAGGCAGGTCTTTACTATTACAGATTCAATGTCAATAAAGAACCGTTCCAGAATGAAAAGATCAGAAAAGCGTTTGCGATGGCCGTCGATCAGCAGGAAATTGTCGATTATGTCACAAAAAACGGTGAAAAACCGGCCCGCGGGTTTGTGTCTTTGGGAATCAAAGGGCCGAACGGCAAGGATTTTCGCGAGGAAGGCGGCGATTTGCTCAAATATGACGCCGATGAAGCGAAACAGCTGCTCGAAAAAGGCATGAAGGAAGAAAACTACGAAAAGCTGCCCGCCGTTACGCTGACATACAGCACAAAACCGGAGCATAAAAAAATGGCGGAAGCGATTCAGCAGAAGCTGAAAAGTACGCTCGGCGTCGATGTGAAGCTCGCCAATATGGAATGGAATACATTCCTTGAAGAACAGAAGGCGCTCAAATTTCAATTTTCCCAAAGCTCTTTTCTGGCTGATTATGCGGATCCGATCAACTTCCTGGAAAGCTTTCAAACGGGTAACGCAATGAACAGAACCGGCTGGAGCAATTCAGAGTATGACGAACTGATCAAGGCGGCGAAAAATGAAGCTGATGAAGAAAAACGCACAGAGCTGCTGCATCAGGCTGAAGAACTGCTGTTTGAAGGGATGCCGATCATACCGATCCACTTCTATAATCAAGTCCATTTGGAAAAGGAGAATGTGAAAGGCATCGTCCGTCATCCGGTCGGCTACATTGAACTGAAATGGGCCGAAAAAACGTCATGATCAAACTTGTCCGTCTGCCACTTTCTTTGTGCACGCCACCGCACAGAGGCGGGCGGACTTTTCATAAAGGGGGATGTCTCAGTTGAATATTGCGCCTCAAAGATTAATGCAGGGAGATACAGTCGGTGTGATTGCGCCGGCCAGTCCGCCCGTCCCCGAAAAGCTTGACCGCGCCGTCCGATTTTTAAAAGAACTCGGGCTTGAAGTCAAAGTGGGACGTTCAGCCATTGAAAGACACGGCTATTTGGCGGGGAACGATGAAGAGCGCTTGGAGGATCTGCACGACATGTTTGAAGACCGTTCGGTCAAAGCTGTCATCTGTGCCTGCGGAGGTTACGGCACGGCGAGGATTGCCGAGAACATTGACTACCGACTCATCAAAAGCCGCCCGAAAATTTTTTGGGGCTATTCAGACATCACTTTTTTACATACAGCGATCAGGCAAAACACCGGACTTATTACATTTCACGGTCCGATGCTCAGTTCGGACATCGGCAAAGAAGACGTGCATCCGCTCACCCGGCGCTCCTTCCGGCAGCTGTTTCAAAAAATGACGCTCACCTATACAGAGGAGCTGTCGCCTTTGGAAACGCTCGGAAACGGTGCGGCGAAAGGGGAGCTCGTCGGCGGAAACCTCGCTCTTCTGGTGACGACGCTCGGTACGCCTTATGAAATTGATACGAAAGGAAAGCTTTTATTTATCGAGGATGTCGATGAAGAGCCTTACCGAATTGACCGGATGCTGAATCAATTGAAAATGGCCGGGAAATTATCGGACGCCGTCGGCATCCTGCTGTGCGATTTTCATAACTGCTCCCCGAAAAAACGCGGTGAGTCACTTACATTAAAAGAAGTTTTCCAAGATTATATCGCCGCTGCAGGAAAACCGGCGCTGTCAGGCTTTAACATCGGCCATTGTTCACCGAATATCGCCGTTCCGGTGGGGGCGCAAGCCGTCCTTGACGCCGACAAAAAACAGCTTACGATCGATCCGGGAATTTCTTGATGGAAAAAGGAGGCTGCTATGAAGATTGCCGAAATGACGACAAACCGTATCGCCGTGCCGCTGAAAAAACCGTTTAAAACAGCGCTTCGAACCGTCCGCACAGCGGAAGCCGTCATTGTCAAATTAACGGCTGAGAACGGGATGACAGGCTGGGGCGAAGCGCCTCCGACTGCCGTCATTACCGGTGAGACGCTTGACAGTATTGAGGGGGCAGTCAACACGATATTCGCACCGGCGCTCTCCGGGCGCAACTTGCGAATGGCGGAGGCGATATTTCATGACATCGACAAGCTGATTGTTGGAAATACAAGCGCAAAGGCCGCTGTAGAAACAGCCGTCTACGATTGCTTGGCGCAGCTTTGCGGTCTTCCCCTGTATCAATTGCTGGGCGGATACAGGCGGGAGATCGAGACGGATTTTACTGTCAGCGTCAATGACCCGGAAGAAATGGGGAAAGACGCGGCCTGTTATGTAAAAGATGGGTTTCGTACGCTCAAAATTAAAGTAGGAAAAAACGATATGGCAACAGACCTCGAACGGATCAGGGAAATCCGCAAACAAGCGGGGGCCGCTGTCCGGATCCGTGTGGACGCCAATCAAGGCTGGACGGCGAAACAGGCTGTTAAAGCCATTCGGAAAATGGAGGATGAGGGGCTTTCGATCGAGCTTGTCGAACAGCCGGTCCACCGGTGCGATCTCGAAGGCTTGAAACAGGTGACAGATGCTGTCGATACGCCGATTATGGCGGACGAAAGCGTGTTTACCCCAAGGGATGCTTTTCACGTGCTGAAAACGAGAAGCGCCGATCTCATCAATATTAAACTGATGAAAGCGGGCGGCATCCGCCAGGCGTTGAAAATCAACGCCATGGCAGAAGCGTGCGGAGTGGAATGCATGGCCGGAAGCATGATCGAAACAAGGGTCGGCATCACAGCAGCCGTCCACTTCGCAGCAAGCCAGAAAAATGTGACAAAATTCGATTTTGATGCGCCGCTCATGCTGAAGAAGGATATTGTTGAAGGCGGCATCCGCTATCATGGAGGAACGATCACGATACCGGATGCTCCCGGACTCGGTATCACGAAAGTCAACCATTGAGAGGGGGAAGACGAATGAGCCTTTATACGACAACCGTCTCGGTCGCCAACGTCTGGACCAGTCCGGAAGCACCGCGCCGCATTGACCGGTTGATGCTGGCAAATCCCGTACATGTAAGAAGCTGGATTGACGCAATGTCCTTCGATGAGCGTCTTGAGCTGTGTACGGCAAACCTTGTTCAAACACAGGTGCTTTTCGGAGAAGATGTGCAGCTTATAAAAGAGCGGGAAGGCTGGGCTTTCGTCATCATTCCCGGGCAGCCGTCTGCAAAAGACGAACGCGGCTACCCGGGCTGGATACCAAAGGAATGCCTGGCCGAAAAAAGCCCGGCGAAGTCTGAGACAAGCGCCGTCATTCAAAAACCGACGGCTTTTCTATATGATGACAAGAAAATGAAAGTTCTTGAGCTGAGCTTTCTCACTAAGCTGCCCGTTTTGTCTTCAGACGGCATTTGGTTTGAGGTTGATACACCGCTCGGACGCAGATGGCTGAAAAAAGAAGATGCGGATATCGAAACACCTGTAAAAGGCAGTGGAGACGACATCGTTCAAACCGGTGAGGCGTTTTTGAACCTGCCCTATCTTTGGGGAGGAATGAGCGGTTTTGGCTACGATTGCTCAGGATTTGTCTTCAATATGCTGAAGGCGAACGGCTGCTCAGCGCCGCGCGATGCCGGCGATCAGGCGAACAGCGGAAAAGATGTGTCCTTCAGCAGCCCGAAGCGGGGCGATCTACTGTTTTTCGCATATGAAGAAGGCAAAGGGCGGGTTCACCATGTCGGCATTTACTGCGGAAACGGAGAGATGCTGCACTCTCCAAAAACGGGAAAATCGATTGAGGTCATACCTCTTAAAGGCACAATTTATGAAAAAGAGCTGTGTGCCATCAGGCGCTATTTTTAATTAAAACGGGGGGATTGGCATGCAAACCGGCGCTTTATTGAAAGTCAGCCGTCTCAAAATGCACTTTGACGCCGGAAGGGGCAAAACGGTCAAAGCGGTCGACGGCATTTCATTTGATATTAAAGAAGGAGAGACGTTCGGACTCGTCGGAGAATCGGGCTGCGGCAAGTCGACTTCCGGAAGGGTGCTGATGCGCCTTTATCAGCCGACAGAGGGCGAGGTTACATATCGGGGGAAAAACATCCACAATTTGAGCGATGATGAATCATTCCAGTACAACCGCAAAATTCAAATGATTTTTCAAGACCCCTATGCTTCACTAAATCCGAGGCTAACGGTCAGGGAGATTATGACAGAGCCCATGGAAATCCACGGCCTGTACGGAGGGAAAAAGGCGCGTCTTGAAAAAGCGGACGAGCTTCTGGAAGCAGTCGGCCTGCACAAAAGCTTTGCCAATCGCTATCCCCATGAGTTCAGCGGCGGACAGAGGCAAAGAATCGGCATCGCCAGGGCGCTTGCGCTTGAGCCTGAATTTATCGTTGCTGATGAGCCGATATCCGCACTTGATGTCTCCGTCCAGGCGCAAGTCGTCAACCTTTTGAAAAAGCTGCAAAAGGAAAAAGGGCTCACGTTTTTATTTATCGCCCACGATCTTTCCATGGTGAAGCACATCAGCGACCGGATCGGCGTCATGTATCTCGGGCACATGGTCGAGATCACCGACAGCGGCCGGCTTTATCAAGAACCGCTGCATCCTTACACCCAGGCGCTTTTATCGGCTATCCCGATTCCCGATCCGGATGTGGAAGATAAGCGGAAACGAATCATACTGAAAGGCGAGCTGCCAAGTCCGATCGATCCGCCGAGCGGCTGCGTTTTCAGAACGAGATGTCCCGCCGCGACGGACATTTGCACCGCCAAAAAACCGCTCTTAAAAGAAGCCGATGACGGTCATTTTGTCGCCTGCCATCTGTATGACGGCGAAGCGAGAAAAGAGGACGACGGCCTGAAGGTGACGCTGCAGGCGAGGTGAAGCAAATCCCAGCATAATTCGTGCTCTCTATAAGAATAATAACAATCAAAAAGGAGACATGAAGATGCTGGAAGATAAGACGTATAAACTGGGTTTGGCTCTCTCCGGCGGCGGATTTCGCGCCGGATTTTTTCATATTGGAGTTTTGTCAAGGATGGCTGATATAGGCCTGCTTCGTCACGTTGACTTGATTTCAGCAGTTTCAGGAGGGTCAATCATCGGTACACTGTACTACCTGCGTTTAAAAAAGCTGTATGAAAGTAAAAAAGGAGCTGAAGTAAAAGATGAAGATTATCAAAATATGATGGTCGAGATACAAAACGATTTTCTCAGAGCAGTCCAGTGCAACATCAGACTTCGCACCTTTACTAACCCTTTGAAAAACTTGAAAATGTGTTTGCCAAACTACTCGCGCAGCGACTATGCAGGCGAACTTTTTGAAAAATTCATGTTCAAACCAGTGGGTGCGTTTTGCGAATGCAAGCGATGTATCTACATGCACGATTTAACAATAAACACGACTATAAAAAATGCGAAAATTCCCAAGCTATTGATGAATGCCACTGTTTTAAATAACGGCCATAATTGGGTATTTACCAATTCGGGAATGGGGGAAATCGATAGGGATAAAAGTCTTTTGTTTGTTGATGGAAATTTCAAATTGGAACGTGTCAAATCCTATCAAGACTTATGTAAAAGTAACTGTCATTCACGGTGTGAAGAACAAAATAAACGGAAACGCGGACCATGCAAGCATAGTTGTTTCAGGCTGGGCCATGCTGTTGCTGCTTCAGCAAGCGTCCCTGGAGTCTTTGTCCCCCTTGCCATCAGTGATCTTTATGAGGAAGGCATTCGGGTGCAGCTTGCTGATGGGGGTGTTCATGATAACCAAGGGATTAGTACTCTGTTGAGTGAGAGACCTAAGTGCACTCATTTTATTATTAGTGACGCGTCTAAGCAAATGGAAAGCGAAAAAGAACCGTCCACGCATATCCCTGGAGTTGTGGGGCGAAGCGCCAGCATTCTCGCCGATCTGGTGAGGGAAAAACAGATTTCAGGCCATATGAAAAAATACCATCGCACGACAGCATTGTTGCACTTGAAAAAGCGGCTGTCAATTGACTCGATCCCGATCAAAAATCAAGAAAGACAAGGCTGCTCGTTTAAAGGGCCTTACCACACATACGGTGTCAACGAAGAAGTTCAAAACCTGCTTTCAAAAGTCCGGACAGATCTTGACTCTTTTTCTGAAGTCGAAGCCTACTCATTAATGCTTGACGGGTACAAAATGAGCGAGTACGAGTTTAAGCGATCCCAAATAAAGGATCTTGCCGCGAAGTCTCCTATAAAACCAAAGAATTACCGCTTTTTCGAAATAGATAGCTGGCTTACGGCAGAAGAGATTCATCCATATTATAAAAGGCTTTTAACAGCTTCAAGCAAAACGTTGTTTAAACCTTTTAGAATAAACAGAGGTCTGGGGAATATCGGCATTTTAGTTGCGGTATTTATAGGAATTATGCTTATGCCTAACATCGAGATTCCTTCTAATATATCCTTGCCAACAGTGCTTTTCATTTTGCCAATTTTGTATGTACTTCTTTTAAAAGCAATATATACCGGTCGACTCAGAAACCCTGCAATCAAAATTTTGTTTAAAATTGTTCCTGCGGTATTGATCGCTTTAACGGGATTTATCTTTGTGAATATGTACCTTCTAGTGTTTGATAAGCTCTTCTTATACTTTGGCAGTATGCAAAAGTTAAAAAGAAAAGCGTAAAAAAGAGCCTTCATTCTGAGGCTCTTTTACGTACAGCTACGCTCAATCGGCAATGTACAGCATCTGAAAGACCCGCCGGATTTTATGATCTCGGATAAGTCGATTTCGATGACCGTATAGCCCCTTTTTCTGAGCTCCTGATTCACGTGGCGGTTAACAGGCAGGCTGATCACGGTTTTATTGCCGATGGACAGAACGTTTGTACCGAGTTGGAACTGTTCATCATCCGTAATTTCGATCATCTCATAGCGTTTTTTCAAGACGCCGTATTCTCTTTCTCCTAAGGCTTTTGGATAGACAAGCGCTTCTGTCGGCGAAAGAATGTTGAAGACGCAATCCAGATGAAGGAACGTTTCTTCAAACGGAACCGGTATGACTTCATAAGAGGGAAGCCTGCGCTTCAGCTCTTGGACGGCCGAGAACGTCGTTCTGTGGCTGATGCCGGCATATATGGTATTTTGGTCGACGAGGATGTCGCCGCCTTCGATTTGATAGCCTTCATTAAATGCGGCCCAGGAGATCTGTTCTTTTGCCAGCCATTCCTGCAGGACGTTTTCTTCGCCCTGGCGGATGTCGGCTGATAGCTGTGCGGAAAACACAGTGTCTCCGATCGTAAACCCGATATCGCGCGTGAAAACCTGTTCCGGAAATTGGCTTAAAGCAGGCAGAATCACGACTTCAATACCCCGGCTCTCCAATTCTTTTATCAATGTATGATGCTGGCGGACGGCCAGCGTTTTATCGATATTATCTTTTTGAAAATACTTTTGTGTTTCATTGATCACTTCTGCAATCTCCATATATTCCGGTCTGCATAACACCACTTTTTTTAAGACGTCGTATTCGCTTGTACAGCCCGCCCCGCGGTTTTTTTTCGATAATGCTGAGTCCATTTTGATTCCCCCGTCCTCTCTTTAGTCATTTCATTATTCCCTTCCCGCAGCGAGAAATAAACCTTTTAGCCAGAAAATCTGACAGTCAGCCGGATAAAAAAGTTTAGACAAATGAATTCTAATAGTGTTTAATATAGAAAAAATCCACTTTACAAACGCATCTTAGTAGACATCAAAGGAGTAATGGATGATGAATGGACCTGAAAAGAGATACTGCAAAGAATCAAAAGTTGTCAAAACAAGCAGGGTATTTCCGCTTGATACGAACAATCACAACACCTTGTTCGGCGGCAAGCTGATGAGCTATATCGACGATATCGCTTCGATTTCGGCAGCGAGACACTCGAGGTGTGAAACCGTGACAGCTTCCATGGATTCCGTCGATTTTCTCGAACCGATCCGCCAGGAGGATTCAGTCTGCCTTGAATCTTATGTGACATGGGTCGGCAGAACGTCAATGGAGGTATTCGTCAAAGTCATTAAAGAGCATTTGCTGACAGGCGAACGAAAGCTTGCGGCGACATCCTTTTTAACCTTCGTGGCGCTTGATCAGGACGGCAATCCTCAGGCCGTTCCCCAAGTTGTACCGCAGTCTGAAGAAGAAATCATGCTGCACCAGACCGCCCGGCAGCGCGCCGAAGAACGGAAAAACCATCGCAAACACAGCAAAGCGCTGGCCCAGGCGCTGGCTGTTGACAAACCTTGGTAAACATACGAACAAAACCCCGGCTCAGCATCAGTTTGCCGGGGTTTTGCTGTGCAATGAATACACAACCCAATATTTGTTCAAAATAAATGACAAAAAACGGAAAGAAGTTTTGGGTGAAATGCTTGAATTTGTATGGACTTTTTTAGCCAAGCCTGCTTTAGTGTTCTCTATAGCTTATATTCTTTTCCGAATCGCAGGGAAGAAAGCCGTTTCGCAAATGACGAACTTCGACCTTTTGCTGACATTTGCGATTGGAACGATCATCAGCGAACCGATTCTTACTTCTAAAATTTCAATGTCCATTTATTATGCACTTACCTTTCTGATCTTCTATTTGTTGATTGAAAAGCTGTCATTACACAATAAATGGCGCTGGTTTCTTGTCGTCAGCCCGACCGTGCTGATCCGAAACGGCAATATTGATGAAGGGGGATTAAAAAGAGAGCGGCTGACCGTCAATGAACTGCTCGGCAAATTGCGCGAAAAAGGCTATGCCGATCCGAAAGATATCGACATCGCCCTGATTGAAGAATCGGGCCAGATCAGCGTGATTCCCAAATCGGAAGCGAGGCCTGTACAGCCGCGGGACCTCAGCTTGGAGACGAAGCGGAATTTCGTGCCGATTCCGCTTATTTTAGACGGCGAAATCATCGAACACAATTTAAAATACTTGAAAAAAACGAAAGAATGGCTGTTTCAAAAATTAGAGGATAAAGGGATTGAGCAAGCGATGCTGCCAACCATTACGCTCGGCACCCTGAACGAAAAAAATGAAATTATGATTGATAGGGAAGATCCCGGCAGCCCGTTAACTGATGATCCATATCTTTATAAACCGGGGCAAGACCATTAATTTTCGCCGAATAGGCGATTTTTTTATTTTGTACTATTTCAGAAAAATATTAAGAGTCTGTTCTTTTCTTCATCCGTAAAATGAAACAGGGCATTTGTCACGAAAGTTGAAAATGGTGTCACAAAAAATAGGAGGAAAATATGTTGTTTTCTGTATTTTTATAGCATATATTAGTTTTTGTGAAAAAATTTTGATGGTAGGTGCAATTGATGAAAAGGTTTTTTAGTGTAATGATTTTGGGTGCCCTGCTGCTGCTCGGCACTTCTGTGCCAATCGAAGCGGCAGACTACGGACGCGACGTCCTCGGCTCAAAAGACGGCTGGGGCGCTTATGGAGAAGGAACGACCGGAGGCGCTGACGCTTCTTCTGATCAGGTATATACGGTCAAAAACCGCAAGCAGCTTGTTGAGGCATTAGGGGGAGACAATAAAAAGAACAGCGAAAATGATACGCCGAAGATCATCTATGTGAAGGGAACAATCAATCTTAGTGTTGATGATGACAACAATCCTTTAGGCTATGAAGATTATAAAGACCCTGAATATTCGATCGAAGCGTATCTCAAAGCTTATGATCCGAAGAAATGGGGGAAAAAGGAGCCGTCAGGAAAGCTTGAAGAGGCAAGGCTTCGCTCCAAAGACAATCAGAGGGAGCGTGTCTTGATCAGAGTCGGTTCAAACACGACGATAATCGGGCTCGGAGATGATGCGAAAATCGTCGGCGGAGGCCTTTATGTCAAAAACGCGGAAAACATCATTATCCGCAATATCGAATTCGAAAACGCGTACGATTTCTTCCCTGGCTGGGATCCGACGGATGGGAGCAGCGGAAACTGGAATTCAGAATATGACAACCTGCTGATTGAAATGTCCAAAAATATTTGGATCGACCACTGCTCATTCAATGACGGAGATCAGCCTGATGAGCTGAACGAAACGTATTTCGGGCGTGAATTCCAGCATCACGACGGACTGCTGGATATCAAAAAGCAGTCGGATTTTATTACGGTATCCTACAGCATATTTTCAGGACATTCTAAAAACACGATTATCGGATCAAGCGACAGCTACAAAGCAGACAACGGTCATTTAAGGGTGACATTCCACCACAATCTCTACGAAAATATAAAAGAGCGGGCACCGCGCGTCCGCTACGGAAAAGTGCACATTTACAACAACTATTTTAAAAGCACGAAAGACAGCTACAATTATTCATGGGGTGTAGGCTATTCTTCAAAAATTTATGCTGAGGACAACTACTTCGACCTGCCGGAAGGAACGAAGCCTCAAAAATTGATGAAGGTCTTTAAAGGTGACGCTTTATATGAAAAAGATACGGTCGTAAACAACCAAAAAAGCGTCGCAAAAATCGATGTTGTCAGCACATACAACAAAGCAAACCATGCGTCTGTCAAAAAATCGGCCGGCTGGAAGCCGACGCTGTTTGAAAAAATCGACGACGCAGAAGATGTGCCGACAATCGTTGAAGCGCAGGCAGGCGCAGGAAAACTGAAGTAATATACGCAAAGCGGACATGGTGTCCGCTTTTTTTGTTCGGGTATCTTGCAATACAAAATACCATATGTTATGATTCATCTATCTTGTATTGCAAGATACATAAAAGAGGTGGCTTATGAGTTCAACGCAAATGCTGAAAGGGATTTTAGAAGGATGTCTGCTTGCTGTCATATCCGAAGGGGAGATATACGGCTATGAAATGACAAAGGTGCTTGCGGGATACGGTTTTTCGGATATCAGCGAAGGAAGCATCTATCCGATTCTCCTGCGCATGCAAAAGGAAAAATGGGTGGAGACCGAACTAAAACGGTCGGCGAGCGGCCCGAAGAGAAAATATTACAGACTGACGCCCCTTGGCGAAGCGGAGCTTCGATCGTTCATCGGGCGTTGGAAGGCATTATCCGGGAACGTCAATGCGCTGCTCGAAAAAAAACTGAAGGAGAAGTGAAATCGTGCTATCAAAAGACATGCAAAACGTATTGGACGACATGAGATTGTATTTAATGTCTGTAGGAAAAAGCGACAAAGAAATCGAAGGGATCATGAATGAGCTGACTGTTCATGCCTTGGAAGGGGAAAAGGAAGGAAAAACCGTCCGGCAAATTTTTGGGGATTCTCCCAAGTCATATGTTCAAGCACTGTCAAAAGAGCTTTCATCAAGGCCTGGGGAGATCGCCAAGTTGTTCTTTGCCATTTTGATCGGCGCGATATCCTATTTTATATTCAGTGACGCCGTGAACGACAGCCTCAATTATTCGGTCTATGTACTGGCAGGCTATCCGCTTTATATTTTGCTGGCAGCGGCTATGTTACCGCTGTTGGGCCGCGTTTCAGCGTTTAAAGGGAAGAAAACGGCCTTCATGTATACGGTGATGTACACCGCTTTGACGTTTTTTCCGATTTTCGCGATTATTTTTATTGATCGGCAATTCGGGACACCTGTTCTTTCGTTTGACGGGGGAAGCCGCTGGCTGATTATGGCTCTGTCGTTTCTCGTGATCGTACTTTTGTCTTTCAGGTTGAAAGCTGCAGCCTTGTCCATATTGCCGCTGCTTTTAGCCGGAACGCATTTTTTGTTTCAGTATATGAAGTGGGATTCAGCTGGAGCTATGATGGCAGAGACTTATATTCCCTACATCGGGCTGCTGCTCGTCATGTTCATTGAGACAAAGCGTGCCAAAAATACGGCTCAATATGAATGAAATACGGAAGAGCATGATATTTTTTAAGGTAAAGACTCTTGCCTTTTGGCGATCACAATGTTTATGATCAGAGCATGAAAGGTGGCCGATATATGGATATGATGTGGGGCTATGTACTCGTCTTTATTTTGGCTGCGATTCCGTGGTTTGAAGTGATCGGTGTCGTGCCGCTAGCGATCGTTGCCGGGCTTAAACCGGTTCCGTCCGCTATTATCGCACTATTCGGAAATCTGTTAACCGTACTGCTGCTTATTTTTTTAATTGACAAAGTGAAGGCGTGGCTTGAAAGAAAACGCGGGGAGCGGGGAACGGAGACCGATAAGCTCTCAAAAAGGAAAAGCAGAGCGAAAAAAATATGGCTGACCTACGGCATCCCTGGCCTTTCTTTCGTCGGACCTTTCTTTATCGGCTCCCACTTAACCGCGTTTATGTGCATGGGCTTCGGGGCCAAGCGAAGGCAAACGGCGCTCTGGATGACGGGGAGTCTCACGGTATGGACAGCGGTGTCGGCTGTCGCTGCCTACTACGGTTTCAGTTTCCTCGCTCCTGAAAATGAAGGGCTGCTGAAAAATATCTTTAAACAAGAGGAGTGAAGTTATGCCGTTTTTAAAGGATTTATCTCCAGTTGAAGAGATGGCGCCGACAGTCGGGGTGCTTTTTTCGGCGGTCAATGAAAACATCGAACGGCTGAAATCAATCGTCTCCGGCATCAGCCGGGAGGAGCTGGAATATAAGGGGGAGCATGGCGACAAAAACAGCATCGCCCAGCTGATCTATCATTTAATCAATGTCGATATTCGCTGGGTATACAGGCTGAAGGGAAGCGAATTTCCCAGAGAGCTGGAAGAGAAATACGGGCCGATGACAGATGAAAACGGACGTTTGCCGGAGGTAAAAGGCTTACCCTTATCCGTGTTAATCGAGTGGTATGACGAGGTGCTGGAGATGTTGAAACGCACCGTTAAAGGCTTCTCGGAAACAGACTTGTTGAAGAAGGTTCCGTATGAGGGAGGGTTTTCGACCATCCGCTGGGGAATCTGGCATATGTCTGATCATAACCGCTATCACCAAGCGCATATCCAGGCCTGCTTAGGGGAGTACCGCAAGCAAAACAGTTGATTTTTTCGAATGATTTGGTATGATGCTAATTAGCAAACTTCATAGCGTTAAAGTTTTCTAGGGTTCCGCACATTCGGATGTGGTCTGGTCCGAGAGAAAACACATATGATTTGTTCATATGCACACGGAGGGATAAAAGCCCGGGAGTATCGTTTTCATCGATAACCCGGGTTTTTTCTTTTGCTGAAAATGAATTGGAGGGATTTTGATGAGATGGGGCAGTGTCATACTTGCAGCCTTGTTTGAAATTGGCTGGGTCATGGGGCTGAAACACGCTGATTCGGCTCTTGAATGGATCGGCACGGCGGCGGCCGTCGTGATGAGCTTTTATATACTGGTGAAGGCGGGAGAGAAGCTGCCGGTCGGAACCGTGTATGCCGTATTTACCGGTCTCGGCACAGCGGGAACGGTCGTCTGCGAAATCGTCTTGTTTCATGAGCCGGCAAATATCGCCAAGCTTGCTCTGATCGGTGTTTTGCTATGCGGCGTGATCGGCTTGAAGCTTGTAACAAATGAAGAGAAAGGGGAGGCGTCATAATGGAATGGATCTGCCTCATCGCTGCCGGTATACTGGAAATGCTCGGCGTGACGATGATGAACCAGTTTCATAAAGACAAGCGGCTGAGATGGATCTTATTGTTGATCATCGGTTTTGCCGCTTCGTTTTTCTTGCTATCCCTTGCGATGGAGACGCTGCCGATGGGAACGGCGTATGCAGTTTGGACAGGGATCGGCACGGTTGGAGGTGCGCTTGTCGGCATCCTGTTTTACGGAGAGCCGAAAGACGGAAAACGCATCTTTTTCATCGCGCTCATTTTGGGATCAGCCGTCGGACTGAAACTGATAAGCTAGCGTCCGGCCCGTGCACTTTATGGCAAATGGGCGTCCGTAAATTGATTTTTCAATAAACTCCAGTATAATGAAAAGATAGTTTACGAATTACAAGCAAAGAGGGTTTTACGAAAATGAATGCATATATGAAACAGCAGTTATCGCAATATCAGGAAATCAATAACGATAAGGCCCGCCTTCTGGTCAGCTGTCCGGATCAGCCTGGAATCGTCGCCGCCGTTTCTTCCTTTTTATTTGAAAATGGCGCGAATATTATTGAATCGAGCCAGTATACGACAGACCCTGAAGGAGGCCGGTTCTTTCTGCGGATTGAGTTTGAAGCCGAAGGCATCCGCAAAAAGATCGAACAGATGAAAGCGACATTCGCCACTGTGGCGGAGTCCTTCCAAATGACGTGGAGCATGAATTTGGCGAGCGAGCTGAAACGCGTCGCTATCTTCGTTTCAAAAGATCTTCACTGCTTGCATGAACTGCTGTGGGAGTGGCAGAGCGGCAATTTGATGGCGGAAATTGCAGCGGTTATCAGCAATCATGAAGATGCAAGAGAAACCGTTGAATCGCTGAATATTCCGTTCCTTTACATGAAAGCGAACAAAGACATCCGTGAAGAAGTGGAAAAACAGCAGCTGAAATGGCTTGAAGAGTACCGTGCGGATGTCATCGTTCTCGCCCGCTACATGCAGATTTTAACGCCTGATTTTGTCTCGGCTCATCCAAACAAAATCATTAATATTCACCACTCATTCCTGCCGGCTTTTATCGGAGCGAATCCGTATAAACGGGCATATGAAAGAGGCGTTAAACTGATTGGAGCAACATCGCATTATGTGACAAACGAATTGGATGAAGGACCGATCATCGAACAGGATATCGAACGGGTCGACCACAGAGACAATGTGGAAGCATTGAAAAACATCGGCCGCACGATTGAGAGAAGCGTTTTGGCAAGAGCGGTCAAATGGCACTTGGAAGACCGGATTATCGTGCATGGAAACAAGACGATCGTCTTTAATTAAATTGTTTGATCTCCCTCTTGACAGAGGCGTTTTTCCTAGGCATAATAATAAAAAATCACGAGCGTTGAAGAGGGCCAGTAAGCAGTTCTTTCTGTGAAAGAGAGTGAAATGGCATGCTGAAACATTTCACCACATGAAACCTGCTGAACCTGCCTCGGAGTCTCAGGGGGAAAACCTGGGCGCATACCCTGGCGTTAAAGGGGAAAGAGGAGTGCGCTTTTTTCTCGCGCATTCAATGAAGGTGGTACCGCGGAAAGCTCTTTTCGTCCTTTTATTTGGACGAAAAGGGCTTTTTTTGTTGGCTTCTGCCAGATCATCTCGGAGGGAAAAAACGTGAAAAAACAACGGATTGTCATTAAAATCGGAAGCAGTTCATTAACCAATTCGAAAGGCAGCATCGATGAGGCGAAGATCAATGACCATGTTCGGGCGATAGCTGCTCTGAAAAAAGAAGGCCACGACGTCATCTTTATTTCGTCCGGCGCTGTCGCTGCGGGATTTTTACAGCTCGGCTATCCCGCGAGGCCTGTCACGCTAAAGGGGAAACAGGCTGCAGCGGCCGTCGGCCAGAGCTTGTTAATGCAGACATACATCAAGCATTTTGCAGACCGCGATATCAAGCCTGCGCAAATTTTATTGACAAGAAACGATTTTGCCAAACGGGAACGGTATCGAAATGCATATGCGACCATTATGGAACTGATTGAACGGGGGCTTGTCCCGATTATTAATGAAAATGATTCGGTATCTGTTGAAGAATTGACGTTTGGGGACAATGACATGCTATCCGCCCTGGTGAGCGGACTGATTCATGCCGACAAACTCATCATTTTAACGGATATTAACGGCCTCTATGATTCGAATCCGAATGAACATCCTGATGCCCGCCGTTTTGATTACATTCCCGAAATTACGGACGAACTTTTGGGCTGCGCTGCATCCGCCGGTTCAAAAGTCGGGACGGGCGGAATGAAGTCGAAGCTTTTGGCGGCAAAAACCGCTCTTTCACTCGGCGTCAATGTTTTCATAGGCGCCGGAGAGGGAGATGATAAGCTGATTCAGATTTTAAAAGGAAACGGGGACGGCACCTATATCGGCCAATCCGACCTGTCTTCCGTCAACAATCATAGACAGTGGATCGCTTTTCACTCTCCTGTCTCAGGGAAGATTACCGTTGATGAGGGGGCTGAGCTGGCGATTATCGAAAATGGCGGCAGCTTGCTGCCGGCCGGCGTAACAGCAATATCCGGGGATTTTCCGAAAGGGGCGGTTGTCGAAGTTTACGGACCGAACGGCTTGGCCGGAAAAGGCCAAACGCTGTACTCCGCAGCAGAGCTTGAAGAGGTGAAAGGGAAACGAAGCGATGAGTTCCATCATGAAGAAGGGATAGAAGTCATCCATCGAAATGATTGGGTAAGTATTAAAGAATAAGGGGATGAAAGAATGAGCGAAGTGATTGAAAAAGCAAAAAAGGCTAAAGTCGCAAAAGAAGAACTGGTTCATCAGCCGACTGCAAAGAAAAATGAGGCGCTTTCCTTCATCGCCGAGGCGCTCCGCTTTAAGCAAGATGAGATATTGGCAGAAAACGAGAAAGATATCGTTCGCGGCAAAGAAAAAGGCTTTTCACCTGCGCTGCTTGACCGCCTTGCCTTAACGCCGGAGAGACTGAATGATATGGCAGACGCCGTCATGCTGCTCATCAAGCTTGAAGATCCTGTGGGGGAAACGCTTGAAACGATCCGCAAAGACAACGGGCTTTTCATTGAAAATGTCAGGGTTCCGCTCGGAGTCGTCGGCATGATCTACGAGGCCCGGCCGAATGTAACGGTCGACGCCGCGACCCTCTGTTTGAAAACGGGAAATGCCGTCATCCTGCGGGGCAGTTCATCAGCCATCAACAGCAATCAAGCGCTCGTCCGCGTGATCAGAGAAGCGCTCGAACAATCTGCGCTTCCGCAGGATGCCGTTCAGCTCATTGAAGATACAAGCAGGGAAGCGGCAAAACAGCTGTTCACTTTAAACGACGGCTTGGATGTCCTGATTCCGCGAGGAGGGAAAGACCTCATTGATATGGTGGTGCGGGAATCCACAGTGCCTGTCCTTGAAACAGGCGCGGGAAACTGTCACATATTCATTGATGAATCGGCTCGGTCCGACATGGCCGAGCAGGTTGTAATCAATGCCAAAACGCAGCGTCCTTCTGTCTGCAATGCGATTGAAACGGTGCTTATCCATAAAGACTGGGCGAAGAAGCATACGACAGCGCTGCTTCAAAAGCTTGAAGAAGCAGGCGTTGAAATCAGGGGAGACGAAGCTGTATGTGCGCTGCTGCCATCTGCGGTTCCTGCTCGCGAGACCGACTGGGAAACCGAGTTTCTTGCGCCGGTTGTCAGCATCAAAATTGTCGCCGGAATCGATGAAGCCATCCGGCACATCAGGCAGTACGGCACGCGTCATTCGGAAGCGATTCTGACTGAAAATCAGGAAAACGCCCGGTTTTTCTTAACGTCTGTTGACGCTGCAGCGGTTTACCACAATGCTTCCACGCGTTTTACGGACGGCTTTGAATTCGGCTATGGCGCCGAAATCGGCATCAGCACGCAAAAGCTTCATGCAAGGGGGCCGATGGGCCTTAAAGCGCTGACTTCTTCTAAATATATCATTAAAGGAAACGGGCAAATCCGGATATGAAAGTGAAACATCCTGTCTTGACATGCAGACAGGATGTTTTTTTGTTGCGTTTTCGTATTTAATTTTATAAAATTTAATTGTGCACAATATAAATTAAAGGAGACGATAAATCATGAAACCTATATTTACCTCGCAAGCTACTGCCAAAGGCGGCAGAGACGGACAAGTCACCTCATCTGACCGCGTCCTTGAACTGGAGCTGGCCATGCCGGGAACGCCAAAAGCCAAGAAGAACGAAAATGCCACCAATCCGGAGCAGCTGTTTGCTGCCGGATATGCGGCATGCTTTGACAGTGCATTGCAATTGACCGCCCAAAAAGCGCGTCTTCGAATGGAGACAGAGGTGACGGCAAACGTCAGCCTTCTGAAAGATGAAGCAGATGGAGGCTATAAGCTCAGTGTCACGCTGCAAGTAAAAGGAACCGGCGTTGAACAGTCGGAGCTCGAAAAACTCGTTCATCAAGCTCATACCGTTTGTCCGTATTCAAAAGCGATTTCCGGAAATGTTGATGTCAGCCTTGAAGTCATTTCTTAAAAAAAGGCGCCTTCGATATGAAGGCGCCTTTTTGCTGTCTTTACAGCGCATCTGTTTTTTTCGTCAATGAAGCCAGAAGGGATTCAAGCGTTTGTTTCAAGTTCTTCAGTTCGCCAGCCGACAGATCGGTCTGGGCGATCATGTGTTGCGGAATGCTGCTCGCTTTTTCCTGAAGTGCCTGGCCGCCTGCTGTCAGTCTGACGACCACAGACCGTTCATCTTCAGGTGACCGCTCCCTTGTTAAAAGCCCGTGCTGCTCCATCCTCTTCAGCATCGGCGTCAGTGTGCCGGAATCGAGATAAAGGAGCTTGCCCATTGTTTTGACGTTTAATTCCCCGTGCTCCCATAATAAAAGGAGTGCGAGGTACTGCGGATACGTAATATTGAGTTTATCAAGCAGCGGCTTGTAAAGCTTCGTCATTTCACGCGAACTGGCATAAAGGAGAAAACAAAGCTGTCTGTCAAGCCTCATATGTTCAAATTCGTTTGTCATCGTTTCACCAACTCTTTTTTATGTTCCTTTTTATTGTATAAGATTTTTCGTTTTTTTCCCATTGTTCTGCAGAAAACCCGAAAAAACAAAAACGGATGTTTAAAAAACTCATTTTGTGAAATATAAAGAGTAGAGGAAAAAAACGTAAGGAGGAATCAGGATGACTGCATTATTTACAGCAAAAGTCACGGCAAAAGGCGGAAGATCAGGACATGTCACATCAGATGACGGGGTTTTGGATCACAACATTGTCATGCCAAATGAAAAAAAAGAAGGCGAATCAGGGACAAATCCTGAACAGCTCTTTGCGGCGGGATACGCGGCGTGCTTCGGCGGCGCATTGGAGCATGTCGCAAAACAAAAAGGCATTAACATCGATTCTGAGGTTGAGGGCCATGTGAGCTTGCTGAAGGATGAGAGTGACGGCGGTTTTAAAATCGGCGTCAAGCTGATCGTCACCTCAGGCGGGGTAGACAAAGAAAAAGCGAAAGAGCTGGTCGAAGCCGCTCATGACTTTTGCCCTTATTCAAAAGCGACGAGAGGAAATATCGACGTCAGCCTTGAAGTAAAATAAACAAACGGGAAAGATGAAAACGAGAAAGCAAACAAAGCTTGTTTGCTTTCTTTTTTAGAAAGGAGCAGCAAATGGCATATCTTAAAAAAGCGCTTGTATTCGCCGTGCTCTCTGCCGCCTTCGTCCTTGCAGGATGCGGAACCGGAGCGAAGGAGAACAACGGAAATCAACCCTCGGCTGATACGGCCAAACAGAAAGCGCCTGATTTGAAAACATATTCTCTTGACAAAAATATCCGGTCTGAAGAAGATTTTGATTTGATAGGCAAGTATGTTCATGCCGAAGACGACCAAATCACGCTCGAAATAAAGGATAAGGAACTGATTGTCCCGAAAAGCAGCCGTTTTCACAGCGAAGAAGACCATGATGACTTAATCGGGAAGCTTGTGAAGGTAGAGGTGGACGGAAAAACGCAAGAAGCCGAAGAAGCTGAGCTCATGCCGCAGTCAAAAGCCGACCAAAACGGCGTATATGAACAGGAGAATGACGGCAGCCGAAAAATCATTGCCGCGTTTGTCAGCGAATCGGAACAAAACATTACAATCAAAACAAAAGCTGGGGAAAAAACTTATCAGAAAACAGCCGATTTTGAGAGGGATGTCGCCGAAGCACCTGAAAAACTGAAAGGGAAAATCGTCAGGCTTGAAATTGAAAAGGATGGAAAGGCGGAAAGCCTTGATTTGGAATCTGAAGATCAAAAGCTTGAATGGTATGAGCCGTCAGCTTCAAAATGAAAAAGCTTCCTTCATCAGGAAGCTTTCTTTATTTTAATATTCCACTTTTTGATCGGTCGTTTCCCACGTGAGAAAGGGTTCAAGCTTTGCTTGAAGGTCCATTTTATAAAAAGGAATTGTCCGTTCGCTTTGCGTTTTTGTGATTTCTTCATAAATAAAAGAATCGTCAAAACCGGCCGATGCGGCATCTGAATGCTGAGCGGCGAAGTAAACTTCCTTCGGTCTCGCCCAGTAGATGGCTCCCAGGCACATTGGACACGGTTCGCAGCTTGTATAAAGAATGCAGTCGTTCAGCTGATAATCTCCAAGTGCTTCACAGGCGAGCCGAATAGCCGTTACCTCAGCATGCGCGGTGGGATCATTGCTTGTTGTGACATTGTTTTTTCCCTCGGCAATAATTTGGCCGTCTTTGACAATCACAGCGCCAAAAGGTCCGCCCGTGCCGCTTTTCACGCTCTCCACCGCAAGGTCGATTGCGCGCTGCAAAAATGTTTCATGATTCATTTCTGTATCCTCCTTGGTTGTCTTGCCTTCTTATTATAGCTGATGAATCTTGTAAAATAAACGCGCATCAGAATATTCAGTATGTTTGATTTCGAACGGACCATCGCATACAATGAATGCTAGAATGATGAACGGAGGATGATGTTTTGCTTACATTGTATATTGCAAGACACGGTCAGACGGAATGGAATATTGAAAAAAGAATGCAAGGCTGGGAAGACTCCAATTTAACGGCTTTGGGGCTGGCAAATGCAAACGCCCTCGGCGAACGGCTGAAAGCTGTTCAATTCCAAGCCGCATATTCCAGTCCAAGCGGCCGGGCTGTTGATTCTGCGCGGGCTATGCTGCAGAACCGCAGTGTTCCCTTTATAACAGACGACAGATTAAAAGAAATCTCGATCGGCCGCTGGGAAGGAAAAACGTATGATGAGATCAAACAAAGCGATCCTGACTTGCTGGAAGCGTATTTTAATGCGCCTGAAACATACATGCCTGATGAAGGGGAGAGCTTTTACGATTTTGAAAGACGGGTCAGCCGGGTGTATGAATTCATTCTCCACCGCCATCGGGAAGGCAATGTCCTCATTGTCAGCCATTCCGTGTTTATTTTGGTGCTTTTGAATCTGTTAAAAAAGAGGCCGGTCAGTGAACTATGGAACTCGAGCTATGTTCATGACACAGCTCTTGCAGTTGTAACAGTTTCTGATGATGGAAAGGTCACAATCGAAAGAGAAGGAGACGGGGAACATAGAGTAGAAGCAAAGAATGCCACCTGGTAGGCATGCCAAAAAGCCTGATTTCAACAATCAGGCTTTTAGCGTGTCGACAAACCCTTGCAGGCCTGCAAAGGCGGTGCTCACAGGATCGGCGGCAAACCATCCAGGCGTCCTGCCTGAACGCCGCTGTCATCATATCCTGTGAAAGTCCGCTCCGAGCCTCTTAGCCGGAATACATTTTGGCACTGAAGCTGTGGAGCGTGGCAGCGGAAATCGTTTTGTTTTTTGAAAGACAAACGGTTTTGACATCTGCCGCATCTGCTTCCGCTTTTTTTCCGAAAAGGAAGACCGTAAGAGAAAGCGGGCCTTTTGCGATTTGCTGATACGCC
Organism: Bacillus sp. PK6-026; assembly: GCF_054161455.1. Lineage (NCBI taxonomy): Bacteria > Bacillati > Bacillota > Bacilli > Caryophanales > Bacillaceae > Bacillus > Bacillus sp. PK6-026. Next base: position 1,442,811 of record NZ_CP096418.1, read on the forward strand.
AGAAGGCAAAGGTTGTCGGCGATTGTGCGGCTGATCATGCGGCGTGCTGACCACAGCTGCTGCTGTCCTTCTTCATCTAACTGAATATATGCTGCGGCTCGTTTTTTCGTAAAGAGTCCTGACAGGCCGTTTTGTTTGATCTGCTTCATGAGAGCGAGCGGTTCAGACAGCGGCGGCGCGGTCAGTCTGTAGCTGTCAGGGGAACATTTTGCCGCAGCCAAAAAAGACATGATCGGCAGGTAGCCTGCCAGACGCCCGCCGCTCTGGAAGAGCTTCTCTGCAAGCATTTGATCGGTCTTTTTCATGCGGATTTCTGTAAAGTGCAGAAGATGCTGCAAATCATCGAGCGTGTGTAAAAATCCATTGAGTTCATGTTCCATTTCGGATTGCGCCTGATCGATCCCGTATGTCCTTGCTGCTTTCACGCTGGAGAAAAGAACATGAAAATGGCGGTTCAAAAGGTTTATTAAATCGCTGATTCGCTGGTGGGAATAGCGAAATTGGCGGGCGAGCGCGTGCAGATCATTGATGTTCAGCCGGATCGTCATGTCAGCTCCTCGGCTTTCAGCTGAAGCCGCTCAATTTCTTCGGACGCCTGCTCCTTAATGGCCCTCAGCCTGTCATACACGCGCGATTCCGCCCGGTCAAGATCGTCCAAAAGTGCGTCATACATTTCGCGCGCCTGTCCGCGCCATCCGTTGATATACATTTGGTGTGCTTTTAAAATAGAAGAACTTTCCTGCCTCAGCTCGTCAATGGCGGCAGTCACTTCTTTTACGTATAGCTGAAGAGAGTGAATGTCTTCCTGATATATTTTTCGTTTGATTTTTCGTTCTAACGCTATTCCATCGTCAATCACTACATATTTTCCTTCCCTTCCATCATCTACTACAAATATGTTAAAAGAAAAGGATACGGAAGGAAATCGTACGAATGAATCAAAAGTCTTAATGATTTTTGGGCGGACGTACCTTATATAACGGTTCTTTCGGCCTAAAAAGGGCTGAGGACATGAAAAGAGCCGCCCGTGTGAACAGGCGGCGTTTGTGTTGGATTTTTTGTGGAATTAAACAGTCTGAGCGAGTTTGCCTCTTGCTTGTTTGGCTGCTTCAACCATATGTTTAAGCGCTGCGATCGTTTCTTCAGGCTGTCTCGTTTTTAAACCGCAGTCAGGGTTTACCCAGAAGCGGTCAGCCGGGCAGACTTTCAGCGCATCTTCTATAATCGTGAGCATTTCATCGCTGGAAGGGACGCGGGGACTGTGAATATCATAGACGCCAAGCCCGAGTCCTTTCAGGTAAGGATGCTGTTCCAGATAATCAAGGAATCCGCCGTGGCTTCTGCTGTGCTCGATCGTAATGACGTCTGCGTCAAGATCTTCGATCGTGTCTACAATATCTTCAAAGTTGCTGTAGCACATATGCGTATGGATTTGCGTCGTATCTTCTACTGATGAAGTGGACAGTCTGAACGCTTCGGCAGCCCATTTAAGGTACTCGTCCCAATCCCGTTCTTTAAGCGGCAGGCCTTCTCTCAAGGCGGGTTCATCGACCTGGATGATTTGAATGCCTGCTTTTTCGAGCGCTTCAACCTCTTTGCGGAGAGCTTGGGCGATTTGGAAGGCAATCTCTTTTCTCGGCAGATCATAGCGGGCAAAGGACCAGTTTAAAATCGTAACAGGACCTGTCAGCATGCCCTTGACTTTCTTCGAGGTCAAGGATTGGGCGTAAACTGTTTCTTTTACCGTCATCGGCTCTTTAAACTCGACATCTCCGTAGATGACCGGCGGACGGACGCAGCGGGAACCGTATGACTGAACCCAGGCGTATTTGGTAAAGGCGAATCCTCCGAGCTTTTCACCGAAATATTCAACCATGTCTGTCCGTTCGAATTCTCCGTGAACGAGAACGTCAAGTCCGAGGTCTTCCTGAATGTCAATCCATTTCTTTGTTTCTTTCTGAATAAATACTTCATACTGCTCGTCAGACCATTCTTTTTTCCGCCATTTTTGCCGCGCGCTCCGCACTTCCGCTGTCTGCGGGAAGCTGCCGATCGTCGTTGTCGGCAATAGAGGAAGTCCGAGAGATTCATTTTGGATCCGCAGTCTTTCTTCAAAAGCTGTCGGGCGTTTAAAGTCTTCCTCGGTCAGCTTGTCTATTTCTTCGGCAAAGGCCGAATTTGTCGCTGCACCGTATTGTTTGAGAGCTTGAAGGTGCCCGTGCGCTTCATCGATTTCCGTTTGGATGGCCGCTTTTCCGGAAACAAGTCCGTTCTTCAGCAGTGTAAGCTCCAGAAGCTTTTCTTTTGCAAAAGATAAACCGTTCAAGAGATCATCGGCAAGCTGCTCGTCCGGGTGTTTTGCGACAGGGACGTGAAGCAGGCTGTTTGCAGGCTGAATCCAGACTTCGTCAACACCCGCACTCTGGATCAGCTCAAGCGTCAGGTCCAGGCGTTCTTCGAGATTGGCTTTCCAAATGTTGCGCCCGTCTAAAATACCGGCGGCAAGGACTTTGTCTTTAGGAAAACCGTGCGCTTTTAAATGCTCGAAGTTTTTCCCTTTATCATGAACAAAATCAAGACCAATCCCGGCGACAGGAAACGATATCAGCTCTTCATAAGCGTCAACCGAATCAAAGTAGGTTTGCAGAAGGATATTCACTCCAGGGACTTCCTCTGTAATCGTCTGATAGATTTCTTTGACTGCAGCCGCTTCTTCATGTGAAGCCGTCACTAGAGCAGGCTCGTCGATTTGCACCCATTTGCCGCCTTCCTGCTCAAGCTCTTTCAGAACTTGGATGTAAAGAGGCGTCATTTGGCTATAAATATCTTTGATATCTTGTTGTTCATAGCCTTTTGCAAGGGCTACGAAAGTGTAAAGGCCGAGTATGACGGGCTTCGTTTCTGTTCCCAATGCTGCTTTTGCTCTTTTATAATCTTCAAGCGGTTTGTTTCTCGTCACGCGGTATTGTGCGCCTTTTTCAAATTCAGGCACAATATAATGGTAGTTTGTGTTAAACCATTTTGTCATTTCACACGATACAGCATCTTTCGTGCCTCTCGCCATTGCGAAATAAGTATCTAACGGATCATGTACATCCTTGAATCTTTTTGGAATCCAGTTGAACATCACCGCCGTGTCAAGAACGTGGTCGTACAGGGTAAAGTCGGAAACCGGTATGATATCGATTTGCTGATCAAGCTGGGTCTGGAGGGCTGCTAAAAATTGTTCGTCCATTTCTTTTAAAAAGGTCTCACGGTCTGTGTTTCCTTTCCAATAAGCCTCAAGCGATTTTTTCCATTCTCTGTTCAAGCCGATTCTTGGAAATCCCAAGCTACTCGTTTTTACATTTGTCATTCTGGTCTCCTCCTTTTAGTGTTCAATAAAAAAAGACACTCACACTTCGGACAATGAGAAGGTGAATGCCTGAAAACAGCATTTTGCGAACGAGAAATAAACGTAGCGATTGTTACGTCAACTCGAACACCTCCTATCGACCGTAGGTTGATGGTGCGTCAGAACAGGCAGGTCTCCTGGCTCATGAATCGACGGTTATTTCCCCCTTCCCGTATAGAAACAGTGGGTTTTATGAAATAACCTCCTCATTCACAGTGGCGGGACCGCGTCGGATTTTCACCAAACTTCCCTTTTAAAATCTAACCTCGTTAGATTACCATGTTCCCGGCGATGAAATTGTTTAGTAGATTATATACCGTCACGATCTTTTAGTCAAAATAATTTTTGAATTCTTGCAATTAAAAAGATTCAGCCTTATCAATAGCCATGAAAAAGGCCGCCGACATTGTCGGCAGCCTCCTTAGGCTGTTAAAGGGAAAGAAGTTTTGCTTCGCCGGCTTTTTCCGCCAGTACCTCCGGCGCCGACAAATATAAGAATCCGTTGCCGATCAGCGCTTTTGAGTAATCAAGAGGAAGCGTGCGGCGGATTAACTGAGCATACAGTTCCGGTTCTGTCAGCTTCCGTTTAAACGCCTCTTCTTCAGCTGACTTGATGAGAGCGAGCGCGCCGCTGACGTGCGGTGTGGCCATCGATGTTCCCGTCAGCTTTCCATATTGATGATCGGGCAATGTAGAGAGGATTTCTTCTCCTGGTGCAACGAGGTCAATTTCTTTGTTCGCATTTGAGAATTCGGAAGACTCCCGCGTCAATGACACAGACCCGACAGCGATGACTTCGTTGTATGCAGCAGGGTATGAGTACTCCTCTGTACGGTCATTGCCGTCGCCTTCGTTTCCGGCGGCGCAGACGACGAGCACTCCGTTTTTCACGGCGTTTGTCACCGCTTCTTTCAATTCCGGAACGTCGGCAGGTCCGCCGAGCGACATTGAAATGATATCGGCTTTTTGTTCGACGGCGTAGTTGATCCCGTTGATGATCCATTCATAATCGCCGCTGCCGTCTTCACCGCCGAGCACCTTGACGATTAATAGGTTCGCTTCAGGTGCCACGCCGGAGATGCCGCCGTTTTGATCGTTTGCGGCAATCGTACCCGCCACATGGGTGCCATGTCCATTATAATCATGAAATTGATCTTCTTTTCCATTGTCATCATCAGTAAAGTTTCTGCCTCCGATGATTCGGTCTGCCAAATCGGGATGGGTTGCGTCACAGCCTGTATCAAGCACTGCGACAGTGATATCTTTTCCTTTAAAACCTTGTGACCACAGCTCCGGTGCCTTAATCGCATCGATTCCTTCCGGCAATTCGTTCACGTCCATCAGCTTTGTGTCAGTGACATAAGGAATTAATCGCATTTGCATTTCAAAGCCCTCCCTGTTATATGCTGCTTTAGATGGGTTACAAGGTGCGTGATTTTATTGTAAAACATTCACTTTGTTAAAAAAAGGTTCATTTGTATGAATTTTATGAAAAGTTAAAAAATATAGATAATAGAGGAGAAAAGTCGAATAACTGCGAACAATGCTGGAATTGTAAGCGAAAAGACCTGTGAAATCGACGAAAGGGCGAGAGAATCACTATATATATGAGATTTCGCTTCATCATATTATCCCGGCAAAAGGATATCCTATTAAAAAAAGGAGTTGATACAGGGTGAAAGAACAAGAAAACGAAAAAAGAGACGAATTGTCAATCGAGCAGGCGGAGTTTGTGCCGCATCCAAAATATGAAGGAGAATACGCGCTTTTGCTGCACGAAAACTATCACCTGCTGTCAAAGGACGACCTTGAACAGGATAGCGAAAAGTAAGAACGGAGCTCGGCATCTCGGCGAAAGAGCTGGTTTAATTTTGACGAAAAAGGGAATCAACCATAATAGAGAGCATTAAGTTTGCTTTTCTTATTGACAGTTATCCTTTTTTTCTGTAATCTCATTGTGTCCGGTAAATACAGCTCTTCGTTAGGTGAGGCTCCTGTATGGAGATACGCTGCTGCCCAAAAATGTCCAAAGACGCCAATGGGTCAACAGAAATCATCGATCTAAGGTGATTTTTAATGCAGCTGGCATGCTGCCTATGCCATACAGTGCTAAAGCTCTACGATGGAAGGCGTTAGGGTTTTATTTTGTATGGCTTTTAACACCTTCATTTCAATGAAATAGGTGTTTTTTTATTTTTTGAGGAAAGTGAACTTTCCGTATTAAACAAGGAGGTGGAAGTATGGATTCTCCCCATTCGAGGCGGTTTAATCATACGAGAAATATTTTACAGCATCACACATTGATTGATGAGGAGATCCTTATACTTCACCCCTTTTGCTATGGTGATATAAGGATCTCCTGAAAAGGGAGGTACAGATTGCCATGGTAAAAAACATGACATATGATGAACTGATTTTACGCATTATTATTTTACTGAGAGACGGAAAACGAAAAGAGTTTCAAAACGTTTTAGAGGAACTGCAGCCTTATGATATGGCGATTCTGTTTAAGGAAATGCCCGAAAAGCACCGCGGCCGGTATCTGTCTTTTTTAACGGTTGAAGACATTACCGATCTCATGGGCGAACTGGACAGAGAAGAGCAGCTTGTCGTTCTGAACAAGGTCGGCAAGGAAAAGGCGATCCATGTGATGAATAAAATGGACAACGACGACCTTGCCGCGCTCTTCGAGGAAATGGACTCAGAGCTGAAAGACCAGCTTCTTTCCAGTATGGAAGCGGAAGAATCTGAAGCGGTCCGCGTTCTGATGAACTACCCGCCTGAAACAGCGGGAAGAATCATGACAAACCGCTATGTCTGGATTCCGCAGCATTACACGGTAAAAGAAGCGGTTGTCAAGCTGAAAAGCTTTGCGGAAATCGCGGAGTCGATCAACTATTTATACGTTATCAATGAACAAAAGCAGCTTGTCGGGGTTATCTCATACCGGGATCTCATTTTGGCAGAACCCGATGAGAAGGTTCAGGAATTAATGTTTACAAGGGTCATCTCAGCGGACGCTCTTCAAGATCAGGAAGAAGTCGCAAGGCTCATTGAGCGGTACGACTTTCTGGCGATTCCCGTTGTAGAAAAAAACCATGAGCTTGTCGGGATCGTAACGGTCGATGACATTATTGACATCGTCATCCAAGAAGCGAATGAAGACTACGAAAAATTTGCTGCATCAGGTAAAGCAATCACGTTTGATACAAAATCGTATGTCGCTGCATATCGACGTCTGCCGTGGCTGATCTTGCTTCTGTTCATCGGTTTGATCTCAGGCAGCATCATGAGCTATTTTGAAGACACACTGCAGCAGGTTGTCGCATTGGCCTTTTTTATGCCGATGATCGCAGGAATGACGGGTAACACCGGGACGCAGTCTCTCGCTGTCGTCATCAGAGGGCTGTCAAAAGAAGAACTCAATAAAAAAACGATTTTCCGCTTGATTTTCCGGGAGCTCAAGGCCGGCATTATTATCGGCGTTGTTTGTGCGGTCGTGATTACAGGAATCGCGATTGTATGGCAGGGGAATCTGCTGCTCGGATTTGTGGTAGGGACTTCGCTCTTTGCCACACTGATCATCGGAACGATGGCGGGAACGATCGTCCCGATCATCCTTCACAAGTGCAACGTCGACCCTGCGATTGCATCGGGTCCGCTTATCACAACTTTAAATGACATTTTGTCACTGCTGATCTACTTCGGTATTGCAACTGCATTCATTCATTCACTGTAAGACAGCAGCCCTCCTTTTTTAGGGAGGGTTTTTTGCTTGCCAGAATCCGTAAAAGCCTATATATTTTAGGCAGAGATCAGGGGGGATTGGTATGAGAAGATTTGCAGCTGTGCTGATTTGTTTAGCCGTTGCAATGGTTGCTGCCGGCTGTCAGAATGAAGATGAAGGAAAAGACAGGCGGCTCGTCGCAGTCGAGGGTATGCTTGAGGCGATATTGAACGATGATGTGTCAAAGATGAAGCGGTTGTACGTGGAGGGCGCAACCCCCTCTCCGGAAACAATCCTGGAAAACAAACAGAAATGGGGAATTTCCGGGCTTCGTGCTGATGATTTTCAAATTTCTGAAGCGAGCATCCATGTGTTTCATGCCGCTTACAAGATGGAAAATACCGGTCAGCCCGGAACGATCGCGTTTCGGATACGCAATGATCCAGATAAAGGCGTTATGATTGATTTCATCGGATACATAAAGGAAACGAAACAGCAGGAAAACAGGTGACGAATCATCCGGAGGGTATGATTCGTTTTTTTAGCGGTTTTTGTATTTAAAATGAGCGTTAAGCTGTCCTTCGAGCATTTTCTTTCTGAGCTGCTGGTCGTTTTTCAGTCTCTGTTCTTTTTTGCGCATATCTTTGAGGATTTCTGCCGTCTGAACACCGTCTTCCCGCTTGTTTGCGATTTCCATCAGCCGTTCGACGTCAGCAAAGGAATACTTGCGCGTGCCTCTTGAAGAGCGCTGCGGATAGATCAGCTTGCGTTCTTCGTAATAGCGGATCTGCCTGACCGACAAACCCGTCAGCTCGCTGACAATGCCAATAGAAATCACTTTTTTATCTTTATAAGAAAGATCTTCGACTGTCATTTTCCCACCCCTAAGATGACTTTTTTTGTATTATATAAGAAAACGCGCGAAAAAACCTGACGTTTGTTAGAAAATCTAACATTGTTGAAAAACTTTTAAAAAAATCGCGGAAGAAAAGTTTACAGGAACCATGCAAGGGGTAAAAGTGTTTTGTATGCTGTAGATACAGACTGATGAGGGGGAATCATTGGATGAAGGAACACAAAGCGGTCTCACTCGCCAAAGAAATCGTTGCTTTAGACATTAAAAGAGACGAATTGCTCGAGACATTAATGAATCTTGCCGGAAAGGATGCGTTTCCGCTGCTGAGGGCAGTGCAGAACGGCTTTTATCAAAAGTCCTCTTAAATCCGGAAGTGGGAGTGAAAGCAAACTTTACACGGCCTTAAAGCCTGGTTAATAAATAAGGTCTATTCTTATATTACAACACACGAAAATGAAAGGAGAAGATCATGAGCAGGTTGTTAAAAAACGCTTTGGAAAAGGAAAGAAACCATTACTCAAAAAAACTGAGCTCACTCGGTGAGTATAATCAGGATGTTTTGCAGAGGATGACGATTACGGAGCTCAGAAAAGAATATTTTTATTTTTTCCGGAAAAATAAAGCCCGTGTTCAAAATCGGCCATTTTGAAAAAACGGGCTTCTTTTTAATATCTTAAAAAAAATAAGCAGGAGTTTTCTTTCGAATAACGAAAATATATACTTATAGAATATGGGAAAAGCATGACCCTTTCTTTTTCTACATTTGTAAGGGTTTTCATTTCCCGGGTTCATTTTAAGAAAATAGTATAAGAGGTAGATGATATGAGACTTTCGTTTAATGAGGAAGAAGTTCACCGTGCTATGTCGCTGTACAAGGTTTTTGCCAGGGCTTTTAAAAGCGTTTCAGAACATAGTATTCGGGACAGCAAGGAACACGGCTTTAATCCTACAGAATTTGCTGTATTGGAGCTTTTGTATACGAGGGGAGCCCAAAAGCTGCAGCAAATCGGCTCGAGGCTGCTCCTTGTAAGCGGAAACGTAACCTATGTGATCGACAAATTGGAAAAAAACGGTTTCATCAAACGAGAGCAGGACCCGAAAGATAAACGGTCTGTCTATGCGAATTTGACAGAGAAGGGAAAGGCATATCTCGATGAGATTTATCCGATCCACTCCCTGAGAATTGCGCGGGCTTTTTCAGGCTTGACAAAAGAGGAACAGGAGCAGCTGATGGCCCTTTTAAAAAAAGCCGGAATCCACAGCCAGCACCTATTGTTTCGCTGAAAAAGTCAATTTTCCGAACGGTCAATTTCTTTTAAGTGATCGAGAATAGCTTTGATCTGTTTGTCTTGGGGCTGTCTGAAGAAGCTTTCGAAAGGGCATCCGAGCTCCTTTGTGCGTTTGATGACAGCCTCCATCGTAAAATTTGAGGGTGCCAAGTCTGAATGGACTTCATCCCAAAACAGTGGTGCGGCCACTGTGCCAATCTCATTGCCTCTTGTGGAATACGGGCAGATGATCGTTTTTCCCGGAGCGTGCTGCACATAATCAATATAGAGTTTTCCGCCCCTGTTTTTAATCAGGCGTTCGGTTGTGAACAGATCGGGAAAAAGTGAGACGCAATAAGAAGCCGCAAAGCTTGTGAAAAGGCGGGTTTCTTCATAAGTAAAGGCGTTTTTTGAAATCGGAATATAGATTTGTATCCCTTTATTTCCCGACAGCTTTGGAAAAGACAAGAGGCCAAGCTGTTCAAATAAACGGTGCAATTCATTCGCGGCTCTGACGGCCTGTGGAAACTCCGACCTTGAAGGCGGATCGAGATCGAAAACGATTTCGGTCGGACGGGTCGTATCCGCTGTTTGAAAAGGGATATGGAACTCCAGCGCAAGCTGATTGGCAAGCCACAGCAGAACTGAATAATCACTGCAGATGATATGCTCGTGCTCGTCAACCCGAATGGTCGTGATAAATTCGGGTGCGTAGTCGGGCTTGTTTTTTTGAAAAAAAGATTCTCCGCCGGAACCGTGCGGATAACGGATAACGGTAAGCGCCCGATTGTCGAGAAACGGAAGCAGAAAATCGCCGATTTCATTCAGATATCCGATGTAATCCGCTTTTGTTTTATTGCTTTTAGGAAAGATGACTTTATCAAGGCTTGTCAGCTGCAAATCGGGGTGGACGTTTCTTGAATGAAGCAGCAGGCGCTTGTAAGTACAATCTTCCCAAGCCATGTCAAATTCAAAAGAAACAAACGACACCTCGCGCAATGTCCCGTAATGAATCGTTAAATAATGGACCGTCATGCAAATCGACGGATCTATGGTATATTCGCCGGGCTTTGTTTCGGTTCCGTACTGCTTGACGATTGAAAGAATGGCGTTTCTTTCCTGTTCTCCGAGTCCGTGGGAAACCGAACCGACTTCTTTGATTTGACCGCGGTCATAGACGGCGATTGTCAAATAACGGTTTGCCATGTTGTAGCCTGTCATAAATACAGCTGCTTTTTTGTAGTTTTTGAGCTTGAGCCATTCGGCTGTTTTTTTATTTTCAGCCCAGCGGCTGTCTTTTTTCTTCGCAACAATTCCCTCGCCGTCAAACCTTTTAACAGCATTCCATAGAGCATGGAAATCTGAAGTGTCAGGGATGTATTGAATTCGTGCGTGAGCCATCGGATCGGGAGCCATCGGCAAGCCGAGTTCTTTCATCAGGTCGGAAAGCGCGCGTTTTCGTTCGGTATAGGGGAGTGAGGTTAAACTTTCTCCTTTAAAGACCAGTAAATCAAAAGCGAGGTACTGACACGGTTTCTTCGCGGCAGCTTGTTCAATCAACTCGGCCTTTTTGCTTAACCCTCTTTTTTGGACGTATTCAAATCGGGAACGAAAACGGTTTGTCAACGACACAATTTCCCCGTCAATCGTGATCGGCAAGTGTTCTTTGAGATTTTCGATCATGCTTTTTGCAAATTCCGTAATTTCCGGAAATGTGTTTTCGAGCGGCTGCGCGTTTCTGCTGATGAGCGAAACGTCGCCGGCCGCAGAAATTTTTAAAAGCCCCCGATACCCGTCATACTTGGCTTCATACCGCCAATTGCCGCCTGAAGGAGCGGATGTGGTCAACACGGGCTGCATCGTAATTCCCATTTTTTATTTTGCCTCTGATGCTTTTTTGCGCGACGTTTTTTTCTTTTTTTCCCCGGTTCCTTTTGCAACAGGCGTTTTTGCCGCTTCCCGGTCAGGCGCTTTTGTCCGTTCGATGCTGGCTTGGAGAGCGCTCACGAGATCGATGACATCCTCGCGCGGAGCGGCGGCTCCGGCATTTGGTGTGACACCCTCATTATGATCGATTTTCTCTTTGATTTTATCCATCAGCGCAAGTCTGTACGTATCTTCATATTGTTCAGGCGCAAATGTCGTCGTCAGCTCGTCTATTAGTGAAATCGCGGTTTGCAGCTCTTTTTCGTTGACCGCGGTTTCCTCCGGAACACCGGGTACGTGGGCCGCGTTTCGGACTTCATCAGGGTAGTGGATAGACTCCATTAAAATGCAGTTCTCGTAGACGCGAAGAATGGCGAGCTGTTTTTTGGAGCGGATGGTCATATGGGCGATTCCGATCTTTTCTGTTTTTCTGAGCGCTTCGCGCAAAAGTGAGTACGCTTTTACACCGTTATCTCCCGGTCCGACGAAATATGAACGGTTGAAATAGATGGGGTCGATTTCCTTTAGCTGGACAAAATCAACAATTTCGACAGCTTTGTCTTCCTGCTCTTCTTTGAGCTGTTTCAGCTCATCGTCCGATAAGACGACGTATTTGCCTTTAACATATTCGTAGCCTTTGACGATGTCGTCGGGCGCGATTTCCTGGTGGCAGTTTGTGCACTTTTTCTCATACTGAATCGGGGCGCGGCATTCTTTATGAAGCGACCTTAATTTAATATCCTTATCCTCTGTCGCTGCGAACAGTTTAATGGGGATATTGACAAGGCCGAAGCTGATTGAGCCTTTCCACATCGTATGCATCGGTTCGGTTCAACTCCTTTTCTTTTATTGATGCCTCTCTGCAGATTGTTTCATGAATAGCAACTTATGGATAACAGCGCGAAAAAAAAGCATCCAGGCTTCGGCCCGGATGCTTGCGGCGATACAGTGATTTGCTTGGGGAAAGCGCTTAGTTCGGCTCGGTTTCCTCCTGCAAAGACGGTCTGTTCTTTCTGGCGAGAGAAGAAGAAAAATATTGATATCTGCTTTTGCTTTTGTGCTTCGCGGCGTACATGGCCATGTCGGCTTTTCTCATCAGCTCATCACCGTCTGTTCCATCGGCCGGGGAAACGGCGATTCCGATGCTGACGGATGTTTTGAGACGGTGCTCTTTAATGTGAAAAGGCGTTTCAAACTGACTGATCAATTGCCTGGTCAGCTGATCGGTTCCATGTAAAGGGGCGACAATGATAAATTCGTCACCGCCTAACCGGGCGATGAAGCCTTCATCAGACACACAATGCGCCAAACGCTGTGCTGCTGCCACCAGCAGCAGATCTCCGACGTCGTGGCCAAGGGCGTCATTAAACACTTTGAAACGGTTTAAATCCAAAAACAATACGGCCGTCCCCGTCTTCTGCCGCTCCAGAGCATTTGCGAGATGGTCGACTGCATACCGTCTGTTTGGCAAATCTGTCAACGCGTCATAGTGAGCCATTCTATGGATTTTGCGTTCTGCTTCACGCTGGTTTGTCATATCTTTACAAATGACATAAATGCTGTCAAGCTGCTTTCTGACGTACACCGGTATCAGCGTCACATTTACATCAAAACGCTTTTCAGCTATTTCGATTTCCGTATCGCGGTTAAGGGCCTGTTTTTCATTTTGGACTTGAAGAAACCAGTTGAGCAGTCTGTCATGATCCTCCCCTCGAAAAAACGAAGACAGACGCTCAGGCTCAACTCCCATTTTTTCAAGAAGGCTGTATCCCGATGAATTGGCGGAAAGCATCTTGCCTTCAAGCGAAAACACGTAGATCGGATCAATGTTGTGGTTAATTAAGGACTGGAACCGTTCCTCATTATCTTTGATTTTCTCGATATGAAACAGCAGACGCTTGTCAGTGAAGGCGCCGAAAATCAAGAAGCATTGAAGCATCAGGCTGACAAGTACGATCATAATGCCCAGTTCAATTGTATCGATTCCTTCGCGGCCTGTATCACGGCCGTCAGTCATGAAAAGCGTAGCTGCTGCCATTCCTGTATAGTGCATGCCGGAAATGGCGCCGCCCATTAAAAGCGCGCTTCCGATTTTAATGAACAAGATCCGAAAGGAGCCGGTTTTTTTGGCGAATACCACTGACAGTTTTAAGGCAGCGAAGGAGGCGAAAATGGCGATTGCAAAAGAGGCGGCATAAAGAACGGGATGATAGACGATTGTCATATTCTCCATCGCCTCCATCCCGAGAAAATGCATGGAGGCGATCGCGCTTCCCATTGCAAGGGAGCCCGCCGCCAGTCTTGCATTCGTCGGTTCTTTTCCATTCACAACATAAAATGAAATGAGCGAGCCTGCGAAAGCGGCAACAATCGAAAGCAAGACGAATCTCAAATCGTATTTCATTTCTTCGGCTGTCTGAAATGACAGCATCCCGATAAAGTGCATAGACCAGATACCAAGCCCCATCGTGAGGGATCCGGCCAAAAGCCATCCGATATTTTTCCTGCCCTTTGTATGGACGACCCGTTCCGATAAATCAAGGGCTGTGTATGCTGCCAAAACCGCAGTGATATAGGATAAAAGAACGAACCATCCATTATATTCACCAAAAACTTCTGTCACTTTCTTCTCCGCCTTTTTGTACTATGATGAAAAATCTGAATTTCTATACTGTATTATGAAAGGCCAGACTGCCGTACTCTTAACCGTTGACATAAAAAAAGCGGCAATAGCGCTACATCCGGTATAATTCGTGAATTATACTATATATAATGAAATTCGCCAATAAAAAATGATATCCTTCTGCTCTTTCTAAGGAGGACTTCCCATTTTGCTCTTCAATTTTCCTGAATTGTGTTAAAATCGTTTTTGTACGTTCTTTGGAACTTGAAATTATCAATCGTCAAAGGTTGTGGTCGATATCGAGGAGTTTATTTTATCATTGGCTGAGGCGTTTAAGAGCCTCTCGTATTTAGGGATTTTTCTGGCGCTGTGCATCGAATTCGTGCCGGCTGAAATCGTTCTGCCGCTTGCCGGCTACTGGGTGTATCAAGGCGATATGTTGCTGATCGGGGTCGTTGCCGCAGGTTCACTGGGAGGTGTCGCAGGTCCGCTGACGCTTTACTGGCTCGGGAGGTACGGGGGGCGGCCGTTTTTGGAGCGCTACGGCAAATACTTCTTCATTAAGCCTGAAGCGCTCGAAAAATCGGACAGGTTTTTTGAAAAGCACGGGGGGTTTGTCGCATTCAGCGGCCGGTTTATACCGGGCATCAGAACGCTGATTTCCATTCCGTGCGGACTCGCTAGAATGAACGTGTGGGTGTTTTGTATTTATACATTCCTTGCGATCACGCCGATTACGTTCGTCTATGTCTATTTAGGCTTTTACCTCGGCGAAAACTGGAGCAAAGTCGGCAGCCTATTGGACGGATACCTTCTTCCGGTCGGCATCGGATTCATCGTTTTGTTCGTTCTTTACCTTTGGGTGAAAGGCAGGCGGAAGAAAGTCAAATCGCAAAGCGTTTCAACTTTTTTAAATAAAAATAAGGATTGACAGCCGGGCGCATATGAGGTTAATATTATCTTATAATTCAATATTTTCTTTTATCCCAAAGGGGAGTAGCGTCCGGATGTTAAAACCGGAAACAAAGTCGTCAGTTCATGGATGTTCATCCATCGGCTTTGTTGGCATGATTTAATCAATGATAACCATGTCTAGCAAGACCTTTGCCTAATGTTGGCAGAGGTCTTTTTTGTTTTCTGAAAATACCCTGCTGCATTAGCGGGAATAAGAGAAAGAGACAATCACTTAGGAGGAATTATAAAATGGATGCAGCATTATTACTTGAATATGGTTGGGTTCTTCTCATCCTAGTCGGGCTGGAAGGTATTTTGGCCGCGGACAATGCCCTCGTCATGGCGGTCATGGTTAAACACTTGCCTGAAAAAGACAGAAAAAAAGCGCTCTTCTACGGGTTGGCCGGCGCGTTTGTGATGAGGTTCGGCGCTTTGTTTGCGATCTCTTTTCTTGTCAACGTCTGGCAGGTGCAGGCGATCGGCGCCGTCTATCTGCTTTACATCTCCATTCACCATATTTTGAAAACCCATGTTTTCAAAAAGGACGAAAAGGTGAAAGAGTCGAAGCAAAGCGGTTTTTGGCCGACGGTTATCAAAGTTGAGCTGGCGGACATCGCGTTTGCCGTCGACTCGATTTTGGCGGCGGTTGCGCTGGCTGTCACACTTCCGGCAACGAACCTGCCGCAAATCGGCGGACTTGACGGCGGACAGTTCATGGTGATTTTAGCCGGCGGGATTATCGGACTGATTATTATGCGTTTTGCTGCAAGTCAATTTGTGAACTTGTTAAAGAAACGTCCGAGCCTGGAAACGGCTGCTTTTCTGATTGTCGGCTGGGTTGGTGTGAAACTGACGCTCTATACGCTCGCACACCCGCAAATCAACATCGTCTCTGAACATTTTATTCATTCAGGTACTTGGAAGTTCATCTTCTGGGCGGTGCTGATCGCTATTGCGCTCGGGGGATGGTTTATGACAAATCCGAACAAACACGAGAATAAAGCTGCAGAGGAGTAAACAGCTTTCGCCAGACTGCCGGTCTTTCACCGGCGGTCTTTTTTGTTTGCCCGCACTGGGAAGCACCAGGGATGATTGCCCTAGTCCAACCGAAATAAGATTTCATTTTATTAACAGGCGTGTTACAAAAACGGCGGGAAAACCCCCTTAATCGTCAAACAGATCACGAATTGTTCTAGGAGATCAAACAAATCATTGTCACAATTGAAAAATTAGAAATGAATACCGCGTTTTCTCCTTTGCGAATCCCTATCAAATTAGCTATCATTAATGAGTAGTATAGGGAGGAACTGAGGTGAAACCAGTGCTTAGCCTTTTGTTTAAGACAGGAAAAAAGAAACAACAATCATTAGAAGAGTCTGTAATAAGCATACAAAAAGGAAATCAGCAGTTGCAAAACGAGCTTATCCATCAGTATAAGCCTTTTGTGGCTAAAACGGTTTCATCCGTGTGCAAACGATATATAGATGAAAAAGATGATGAATTCAGCATCGGCTTGATTGCATTCAATGAAGCCATTGAAAAATATTCTTCAGATAAAGGAAATTCTCTGCTGGCATTTGCAGAGCTGATCATTAAGCGCAAAGTCATTGATTATATCAGAAAAGAAGCGAGAAATGCCCAGAATATCAATATGGACATGCAAGAAGGAGAAGAACAGGAATCCTCTCAAAGCATGATTGAAGCGGAGCTTTCCATTTATGAATTCAACCGCATGCTCGAACAGGAGCAGAGGCGGGAGGAGATTTTCCATTTTAAAGAAAGGCTTAAAAGTTTTGGCCTGTCTTTTTCCGATTTGCTGGAGCATTCCCCGAAACATACGGATGCAAGGCAAAACGCCATCAAAGTGGCATATACGCTAGTCGAACATGAAGAGTTAAAAAAGATCTTGTTTGAAAAAAAGCAGCTTCCCGTCAAACAGCTTGAAAAGCTGGTGGCTGTCAGCAGAAAAACCGTAGAGAGAAACCGCAAATATATCATTGCTATGGCGATCATTATAACGGGCGATTATGTTTACCTTAAAGATTATCTAAAAGGGGTGCTCAATTCATGAGAAGAGGAATTATTGTAGAAAAAAATAAAAAATTCGTCACATTGCTAACCCCTGACGGACAATTTTTAAAAGCAAAGAGCACAGAGGAAGATTATGAAATCGGTCAGGAAATTGCTTTTCCCGCGGAGACGAGAATGTCGAGGAAGCGTGCGGGCTTTTTTGATCTGCTTTCGCTCCGTCCGCTGAAAGCAGGCGTTTTTTCAATCGCGGCGATCATGCTGCTCGCTTTCATGATCATCCCTGATGTTTTAAACAATAAAGCATACGCCTATATGACGATCGATATCAATCCAAGCTTTGAATTGACACTCAACAAAAACTGTGAAGTTATCGATTTGGTGCCGCTGAACGAGGATGGGAAGGACTTAATGAGCAGTATAGAAAATTGGGAAAAGTCTGACTTTAAAGAAGTGATCAGTGAAATTGTCGAAGACAGCGATAAGAGCGGTTATGTCACCGAATCAAAAGAAGTGCTTATCGCCACCGTATATGAAAACAATAAAGATGACACATATAAGGCGACGGTAAAAAGCGAAATCGATCATGTAGCGAAAAAATACGAGCAGCAGAACTATAAGATGGAAGCGGTGGAATCAGACCTGGATACGCGTGCAAAAGCACAAAAAGAAGGCATCTCAACAGGCCGTTATATCCGTTCCCACAAAGATGAATTAGAAGACAAAAACAAAGATGATGACAATGAAGATAACAAAGATGATCAAAATCAGGGAGAAGATACAGGAGAAAAAGAGAAAGCTGTGAAAGAAGAAGATCAGCCGGAACAACATATGGATGATGAAGAATCAGACACGGAAGATCATCCGGACGGCGAAAAACCTTCAGATCAAGATCACTCTCAATCTGATCAAGAAATGGAAAAAGAAAAGGAGTCAAAATCCCCTAATACCGAAAACCCTCAAGAACATAACCATAATGACAAAGACGGTCAGCAGTCGGAGGAAGGAACGCAGAGAAGCGGTTCCGGCACAAATCAAGAGAGCCCTAAAACTCCTTATCAAAAGGAGAAAAAACCTTCTGACCAAACAAATCAACAAGAATATCCGCCGAGCGGGCCCGGCGAATAAACCATAGGGTATTTATTTGTCAGTATGCCCATTCATTTGAGCTTGTGCCTGCTGTACAAGTCGTTTTGTCATTTCCCCGCCTACAGACCCGTTTGAGCGAGCGACCGAGTCCGAGCCGAGCTGGACGCCGAACTCCTGGGCGATTTCATATTTGAACTGGTCTAAAACCTGCTCCGCCCCGGGAACGACGAGTTTATTCGTTCTTGCCATGATTCTCAACTCCTTTTTCAATTGGTACTGCTTGTTTAGTTTGAAATGGACTGAGGCTTTTTATGCTGGCAATTGTTGAAGGTGTAAAAAAACGCCTGGCTCAATAGCCAGGCGCACCGGTCAGCGGCGATTACTTCATACCATATTTTAAGAAGACGCTGTCAATCATGGAATGGGCGGTCGCCTGTATGTGCGAAGCGATAACGGATAGCACAGTGACAGCGGTGATATCTCTCGCTTTGTTCCATTCGGGATCGGCCAGATCTTGATAAAAACCGCGGAGCTGTCCAGTCTGCTCGATGACGATTTTTTCGAGCGCCGATTCATTCAGCGTATAGTCTTTGATCCGGTACACATAATCGAGAACCCGCGCATACCCTTCATAAAAGCGCAGCGGACTCACCACATCATCTGAGCGGTCTGTAATCGTATTAAAAACCGTTGTTAAGATTGGACGGATCGTTTCGAAGTCATAAACCGATTTTAAGTCTCGTACAATGAGAAGGATGACGGCTTGGTCGATGGAATATTTTTTGCCCAGTTCCGGATGTCCCATCAAATCTTTTATATCGCGTTTGATCCAGTTTTGGATGGCTGTCGATTTTAAGGATGTCAGTTCGCACAAATTTCCAAGTTCAACAATTTCATTTGTGGAAAGCCCGTGTTCCGTTTTTGGTTTTTTTCGTTCGTACCGGACAATGAATTCGGGGATGTCCAAATTGTCTTCCGGCTCATCGGGCGCCAAATCGGCCGATCTCAAAAGAATCGCAAGCGGACTGACATCCAGCTGCCCTTTTAAAGCGTACATCAGTTTGGCCATTTCCAGGCGAGTCAGTTTAAAAGGTTTCATCATTCCACCTCATTATGTATTAAAATGAAATAGCAAACAATATAAACATTATCTTACGTCTTATCACTTGCATTTTCAATTCTATGCCGTATAATTTTATTATACGAGTTCATTTGATCTTATTATAACATGGAGGTAATCATGGGAAAAAGAATCTTTCTCTTTCTTTTATCGAACATTTTAGTTATTACGACGATCGGTATCGTGCTGTCCATTATCGGTTCGCTGACAGGCGTAGGCACGTATTTCACGGCTGGCGGCGGCATCAATATTGTTGCGCTTCTCGTATTCAGTGCGGTTGTCGGCTTTGTCGGCTCCTTTATGTCGCTTTTGATGTCAAGATGGATGGCGAAAATGGCGATGGGCGTTCAGGTGCTGAATCCTGATAAGCAAACGCTCAGCTACGAAGAGCAGCAGCTCGTTGACCGGGTATATAAGCTGTCCCGCGCTGCCGGACTGACAAAGATGCCTGAAGTCGGCATCTACAATTCACGCGAAGTGAATGCCTTTGCGACCGGGCCGTCCAAAAACCGCTCGCTTGTCGCTGTATCGACGGGTCTTCTTCAGGAAATGGATGACGACGCAGTGGAAGGCGTTCTTGCTCACGAAGTCGCGCATATTGCAAACGGCGATATGGTGACGATGACGCTCCTTCAGGGAATCGTCAACACGTTTGTTGTTTTCTTCGCCCGGATTGCGGCATGGGCTGTTTCACGCGTTGTCCGTGAAGAGCTGGCGCCGATCGTTCACTTTATCGCGGTCATCGTATTCCAAATCGTGTTTTCCATTCTCGGAAGCCTTGTCGTGTTTGCGTACTCCCGCCACCGCGAATATCATGCGGATAGAGGAGGAGCAGACCTTGCAGGCAAGGATAAGATGATTCACGCGCTCCGCTCGCTTGAGCAGTACACTTCAAGAGTCAAAGAAGAGCAGGCATCTGTTGCCACTTTGAAAATCAACGGGAAAAAGCACACATCGCTTTTCTCAACACACCCTGATTTAAGCGACAGAATCCGCCGTCTGGAAGCAAAATAATCAATATGCAAACCCCCTTTTTCAAGGGGGTTTGCTTTTTAAATTTAAAAATCGAAAATCGGCTGTACATAAGAGCATGTTTCCTTTAAAATGGAACACGTTATACACAAGAAGCGCAACTTTTGAATATTGAAAAGAAGGAACGATTATGAAGGTTTTATTGAAAAAACTACTGCGCGTGCTGTCTCCTGTACAGCTGATCGCGCTCTATTATTTTTTGGCGGTGACGGTTTCCGTTATATTATTAAGTCTGCCCGTTGCACACAAGAATGATGTGGAATGGTCATTTATCGATGCCCTTTTTACTGCGGTGAGCGCAGTGAGCGTAACCGGTTTGACGGTTGTTGATACAGCTGATACATTCAGCACGGCCGGAATATGGATTTTGGCGTTTGTTCTGCAGTTTGGCGGGATCGGTGTGATGGCGCTCGGAACATTCGTCTGGCTGATTTTTGGCAAGCGGATCGGTTTGAAAGAGCGCCGGCTGATTATGACCGATCAAAATCAATCCAACTTATCGGGCCTTGTCAAGCTGATGAAGCACGTGCTCGGCTTGATCCTGCTGATCGAGCTGTTTGGCGGGCTGATTCTCGGCACTTACTTTTTAAAGTATTTTGATACACCTGGGGAAGCCTTTATACACGGATTTTTTACGAGTATCAGCGCAACGACCAATGCCGGTTTTGATATTACCGGCAACTCGCTGATTCCGTTTCAGCACGATTATTTTGTCCAGTTTATCGTCATCATGCTGTTGATTTTGGGTGCGATCGGCTTCCCGGTGCTGATTGAGGTAAAGGATTTTCTGCTCAGCAAAGAGCGCAAATTCACTTTCAGCCTGTTTACCAAACTGACATCAGTCACTTTTTTCCTTTTAGTGATTGGAGGTGCGATCGGCATATTCGCCACGGAAGCGCGCTTTGCCTTTTCAGGAAAATCGTGGCACGAAGTCATATTCTATTCGCTGTTCCAGTCGACGACGACCAGGAGCGGCGGACTCGCGACGATCGACATCAGCCAATTCACGCATACGACCATTTTGTTTATGTGCATGCTCATGTTCATCGGCGCTTCGCCAAGCTCTGTCGGCGGGGGCATCCGGACAACGACCTTTGCCTTAAACCTGTTGGCGCTGTATCACTTCGCGCGGGGAAATAAATCGGTGAAGATTTTCAAACGTGAACTGCACCAGGCGGACTTAATGAAGTCATTGATTGTGACGCTGATGGCGGTTATTCTCGTTTTCGGCTCGACACTCATTTTGACAATGACGGAAAAACATTCTTTGCTTGAACTGCTGTTTGAAGTGTGTTCCGCCTTCGGTACGACCGGCTTGTCGATGGGCATTACTTCAGATTTGAGCACGATCGGCAAAAGTGTCATCATCCTTCTGATGTTCATCGGCCGAATCGGCATTGTCACGCTGCTTTATTTATTCGGCAGAAAAGAAATCGAAGCGAACTACCATTATCCAAAGGAAAGAATAATTATCGGATAAGAAAGACAGTTTAGTTAAACTGTCTTTTTTTATGATCATAAAGTCGGTCGCTGTATTTATTTGTATGATATAATGCTTAAATGGCGGATTGAAAAAAAGGGGGAAGCAACGATGAAAATGAGAGTCATCCATTTGTTTATAGCCGCCGGATTTCTATTGCTCGCCGGAGCCTGTTCTAACGAGCCGACAGCAAAAGAAAGCATGGATCAATATGTAAACAAATGGAACGATCAAAAATTTGAAGAAATGTATGAACAGCTGTCGGCTGAAGCGCAAAAATCGATTTCAAAAGACGATTTCATCAAGCGCAATCAATCCATTTATGAACAGATCGGAGTTTCCGATTTGAAGGTTTCAGCCGTCGATAACGATGAAGATGAAAAAAATAAAGAGAAAAAAGATGCAGTGACAATACCGTATAAAGTCAGCATGAATACATTGGCCGGCCCCGTTTCTTTTGAAGGGAAGGCAAAGCTTGTCAAAGAAAAAAAAGACGGTGACACGTCATGGAAAGTCAACTGGAACCCATCCTTTATTTTTTCACAGCTGAAGGAAGGGGAGACCATCCGGATTACCGCCAAGGAACCAGCGAGAGGCATCATTTATGACAGAAACGGAAAGAAACTCGCTACGAATGCGACAGTGCCTGAAATCGGCGTCGTTCCGGGGCAGCTCGGAGATGATAAAGATGGTGTCATCAAAAAGCTCGCGAACATGCTTGACATGGAAAAAGAAGACATCGAAAAACAGCTGTCCGCAAGCTGGGTGACGGACGAATCATTCGTTCCCTTGAAAAAAGTGAAGCCTGGTAGCACAGAGCTTCTTAAAAAAGCGACCTCTCTTCCCGGGGTTTTGAAACAAGACACGCAATCAAGATACTATCCTTACGGTGAAAAAGCCGCACATCTTACCGGTTACATACGGCCGATTACCGAAGAGGAATTAAAGCAGAATAAAGAAGGCTACAGCGAGCATTCACTGCTCGGAATCGTCGGTCTCGAACACATTTATGAAAAAGAACTCAGAGGAGAAATCGGCTGGACGATTTCGATTCCTGAATCAAACGCGACGGTTGCCTCAAAGGATGCAAAAGACGGAAAAGACATCCATACCACGATCGATATCAACAAACAGGAAGAACTGTACAACCAGTTAAAAGATGACTCCGGTGCTGCCGTTGCGTTAGAGCCGCAGACTGGAGAAACGTTGGCGCTTGTCAGCGCGCCTTCATACGATCCGAACGGGTTTTTGTTTGGCTGGAAAAAAGGAGAATGGGAAAAACTCAACAAAGATGCGTCTGCGCCATTCACCTCTAAATTTAATAAAACCTATGCTCCGGGTTCAACGATCAAACCGATCACGGCTTCAATCGGTCTGAAAAATGACGCGATCAAAGCGGATGAACCTAAGAAGATCGAAGGGAAGGAATGGCAGAAAGATTCGTCATGGGGCGGATATAAAGTCACACGGGTTTCCGATCGATTAAGCGATGTCAACCTGGAAAACGCGCTGATCACTTCCGACAACATTTATTTCGCGCAGACCGCCCTTGACACAGGGAAGGATCAATTTGTCGAAGGCCTGAAATCATTCGGCTTCGAGGAAAAACTTGATTATGAATTCCCGACGAAGTCTTCCTCCATATCAAACGAAGGAATCGACTCGGATATTCTCCTTGCCGATTCAGGATACGGACAGGGGCAAATGCTGATGTCGCCGATACACCTCGCGGCAAGCTATACGCCTTTCTTGAACGATGGTAATCTGATCAAGCCGCACCTGATCAAAAAGGACGGCGAAGAGAAAGAAATATGGCATAAAAACGTACTGCCCACAGGCGGAGCAGAAGCGATTACAAAAGGATTGAAAGGCGTTGTAGAAGACCCTCGCGGCTCGGCTTACAAGCCGGTTGTCAAAGGGCTCACGATCGCAGGGAAAACGGGAACGGCCGAGCTGAAAACGAAGAAAGACGAAAAAGGTAAAGAAAACGGCTGGTTCACCGCTTATGATTACAAAAACAAAAACCTTTTAATCACGATGATGATCGAGGATGTGTCAGATCGCGGCGGCAGCTCATATGTCGTCAATAAAGTGAAAAAAGTGTTTAAATAAGCACCCTGAAGGGTGCTTATTTTTTTGCCGAAAACTGGATGTGTGGAATGTACGGAAACGGAAAGGATATGGATGAAACGACAAAAGAAAGGAATGTCATCATGAAAAGAAAAGTTGCCAGAAATGAAGCGGCTCTTAACAATAAAACGCCTGCTGAAAGCATGCATGATCATCAATACATGACCCAATATGATGCCGAAAACGGAGACAGGGGCGCCAACCGCAACTCGAAACAAGGGAAGCAGGGAGAATCACGCCAATGAAAAAACATCAAAAAAGCAAGGATATGCAAAACCATAAAAAACCGATGAATCCAGATGTGCTTCAAGAGGAATTTTCAAACGAACTGGGCGATGTCAACGCCTTTAAATTGATTGATGTGATCGAGAACAATAAAAAGAAGAACAAAAAGGCGGACGGACAGCAGCGGGATAAAGATTAAAACTGCGGATCAAACGAGAAAGGTCCAAATCGGAAACGATTTGGACCTTCATTTATTTTAAATAAGGGTTATATCCGTTGTCTTTTTTCAACATCCTCATTAAATTCGTCATTTTCAATTCGATGAATGGCTGGGCGACCGTTTTCACAAATCCGCTTGATAAGCAGAAAGTTAAAATCGCCGTGGCGATGATTAATAGTGTCAGACTTTGATAATCGGCAAGCCATTCTTCCGCTCCCGTTTTTCTGAACGACTTGATGATAAAGCCGTGCAGCAGATAGACATAAAATGTGCGCGTTCCCCACAGGGTAAAGAAATACCGCCTTTCAGGCACAAGCGCCATGAACGCGAAGGTTGAAGCGAACGTGATGACGAGGAGCGCCACTCGGTTTAACCCGCTTTTTATCCCGACATCGCCGAATTCCGAATAGGGTTTGGACCCGAACAGCCAGGAGTAATCGAAGTCTACAAAAAAGTAGAAAACGAACGTTGCTGCTAAAACGGCTAGAGCGGCCTGCTTGCCTTTCCAGCCTCTCAGTATTTTAAAATGGTCTTTTTGCAAATAATAGCCCGCCAAAAAGACCGGGAAGAAAACAAACGTGCGGGACAGGCTGAGCGTGTTGCTGATCAAGTCGATATATCCGACAAGAACGGCGATCGCAAAGCTTGCGGCAAACGCCCATTTCGCCGGCAGTTTTGTGAATGGAAACAACAGGATATTCCAAAAGAACAGGCTCAGCAAAAACCAAAGCGACCATTGCGGTTCAATCGGATTTGCGGCCGTTAAGCTTTGATCATCGATAAAGGAATAAAACAGCGTATAGATTCCCTGGAAAATCAAATAAGGAACAATCAGCTTCCAGGCGATTTTTTTGACATAGCCGGGGCGGTTGAACCCTTTTGCAAAATAGCCTGATATGAGAATAAAAGCAGGCATATGAAACGTGTAAATAAATTTATAAATATGAAGCAGAGCATCATTATCATGAATATAGGACCTGATTATATGTCCGAATACGACGAGAAAAATTAATAGGAATTTTGCATTGTCGAAATAGCTGTCGCGCGAAGTCGCCATAACATCACCCTTTCACAAACATTTTCAGGAGACGCCGGTGCGGGAAGCGTCTGAACCCCGGAACATTCTTTCCGGAATGACGTCTTCCACCAGTCTGGCCTCATTTTAAAATTTTAAAATAGAAAGCATGTGTTTTCCTATGCATTAAGTCTTATTGTTAGGTCGATGTAATTGAACAGTAAGGAACTTTTATATCGTCATCTTCCTGTAAAATAGGCGGAAAGGTTGTAAAAGTTCGAAACAAATGAAGGAAGATTTTCCGGTTTGTAGAATAATTGGAGGACAGGTTTTCAAGAAGGAGTGTAATAAATGGAGGAAACTCTTGATTTGAATGAATCCTTAAATCTGCAAAACCAGCTGAACAGACTGAAGAAAGAGAACGCCAAGCTGAAAGCGGATTTGTATCAGTATGAGCTGCTGTTTAACGGGACGCTGGACGCTATTTTTATATTGGATAAACAGATGAACATCATCCAGGCGAATGATGCCGCCTGCAAAATTCTGCAAAGCCAAAAAAAGAATTTGCTGGACCGGTCGGCGCTCGACTTCCTGCACGCCGTCCCGCCGGATGAACTGAACCAGAGCATTCAACGCTTTTTGGAGCGGGGATATGCGAAAAAAGAAGTGGCCATCAGGCTTGACAACGGATCTGTCAAATATATCGAGTTTACTGCAAGCAAAGGAATCGGTGAAGACTGCTATTTTGTCGTCATGAGGGACATTTCATCGAAAAAAATATTGGAGCGGGAGCGCACCATTAATGAAAAGCTGTTTAAAGATTTGTTTCACCGCGCGGTTGAAGGAATCGTCATCTTTGATAAACAAGGCTGTTTCATCGATGCGAACCATTCGTTTTGCCAGAGCTTCGAAATTGAAAAAACAGAGCTTTCAAAACTGAAGCTGTCTCAATTCGTATCCCCTGAAAACAAGGGGCGGCTCGATAAAATCTGGAATGCTCTTTTCAGAAGAGGGAAAGCAAAAGGGGAGCTTCCTGTCCGGCTCAGATCAGGAGAAGACCGGCTGTTTGAGCTTACGATAACCTCGAACATTTTAAACGGCTTTTACATGTCGATTATGAGGGATATTACCGAGAAGCGCTCGATGGAAAAACAGCTGTTTAAAAGCGAAGAACGCTTTAGAGAAGTCTTTGAAAATGCGATGGATGCCATTATACTGATGAATAACGACGGCCGCATCGTCAAAGCGAACCAGTCGGCCTGCAAAATCTTCGAACTGCCGATGGAACAGCTTCTCAACAAGAAGATGACCGATTTTATTGATCAAACCGATCAGAGGTACCATGCCATTCAAAAGCAGTATGATCAAAAAGGGGAAATCCGGGCGGAACTGCTGTTTCGTATGGCAAACGGACAATATAAAGAGCTTGAGTTCACGTCAAAACGGATCATGTTCGACAGCCAGGACCTAACCATTTTAAGAAATGTCAGCGACAGAAAACGAATGGAACAAGAATTGCGGGAAAGCGAATTGAAGTTCAGAAAAGTATTCAACGGATCAATGGACGGAATCGTTCTTTTCAACAACCAGTACGACATTATCGATGCGAACCCCCTTGCCGGAAAAATTCTCAGCACCCCTCTTGAACAGCTGAAAACGTCCAATCTACTTGATGTCATCTCCGGCTATCATATAGAAAACGCAGCTTCTCCCGCTAAAACGATTTCCTTAGAAGAAATGGACAATGACATCCCATTCCTGCTGAGCGACCAAAAACGGATTCTTGAATTTTCATTTAAAAGAAATATCATTCAAAATATGAACTTGGCGATGCTCAGAGACGTGACAGAACGAAAAGAGCTTGAAGAGCGGCTCCGCAAGTCTGATACCCTTCACGTCGTCGGCGAACTCGCAGCCGGAATTGCCCATGAAATCCGCAACCCGATGACGGCGCTAAAAGGATTTATCCAACTGCTGAAAGGCAGCATCCAAAATGAGGATCACGCGCTTTACTTTAATGTCATCACATCAGAACTCAAAAGGATTGAATCGATTATTACGGAGTTTCTCATCCTTGCAAAACCGCAGGCGATTATGTATGAAGAAAAAAATATCGTCAAAATCATGCAGGACACAATGGATTTGCTGCACGCACAGGCAAACCTTGACAACGTTCAGATGCATCTGAAGTGCGAAGGCGGCATTCCGCTGATTTATTGCGAGCCGAATCAGCTGAAACAGGTATTTATCAACATTTTGAAAAATGCGATTGAAGTGATGCCTGACGGAGGCAACGTATATGTGTCGATCAAACCGAAAGGAGACGACCATATCATTATCTCGCTTGCTGACGAAGGAATCGGCATGACAGAAGACAAATTGAAGAGGCTCGGCGAACCTTTTTACACGACAAAAGAACGGGGCACTGGACTCGGGCTCATGGTCAGTTATAAAATTATTGAAGAGCATAATGGAAAAATCGAAGTTGAAAGTGAAGAAGGGAGAGGCACGACATTCCATCTGACTCTCCCGATCAGACAGCATCATGAGGAGGAGGCTTAATCGCATCGTGGGCTTTTATATTGAAATGACCTCGCCTTTTGGACAAGCTTACATTGTCGAGGAAAATCACCACATTACGCATTTGCTATTTGAAAAAGATGAACTAAAACAGCTCCAGCAAGACGGCTTGGAGCTTCGCCGGACCGAAACGGAATTGTTGAAGGAGGCAAAGCGCCAGCTCGAAGAATATTTCAGGGGGGAGCGGAAGACGTTCACCCTTCCTCTCCGCCAGGATGGAACCCCGTTTCAGAAAAAAGTGTGGGAGGCGCTGCAGTTGATCCCGTACGGTGAATCACGGAGCTATTTAGATATCGCGTGCGCCGTCGGGAATCCGAAAGCGGTTCGCGCAATCGGCCAGGCCAATAAAAGAAATGCGCTGCCGATTTTGATCCCGTGCCACCGTGTCATCGGCAAAAATCGTTCTTTAACGGGGTACTCCGGAAATGAAACGGATAAAAAAGCGGTGCTGCTCGACATCGAAAATATTGCGTATAAGGGAAAATAATATACGAGCACGCCGTTTCTTTTTTTCGTCAGCGACATATAATTTTATTAAGTTAAAAATGTTGGTCTTGGTAAAAAAGGAGGACGAATAAGTGAAAACGAACCGCCCGAACAAAATAGCAGGATACGCGGAATTGTTCGTCAAGCTGCACGTGTTGACCGAAGAGCAGAAGAAAGACATCATCAAATCGATTAAAATCCGCTAAAGCGGCCTAAGTAAGGGCTTCAGCGGAAAACAGCGCTTCAATTTCTTCTTCAAACCTGTCTGTGATAATCCCTTTTTCCGTAATGATGCCAGAGATTAAATCGTGCGGCGTGATATCAAAAGCAGGGTTGAACACTGGCACCTCTTGCGGAGCTATTTGCGTTCCGTTTATCAGCCTGACTTCATCCGGATCGCGTTCTTCAATCGGAATGTTGTCGCCACATGAAATCGAAACATCAAAAGTTGACAGGGGAGCGGCGATAAAAAACGGGATTTGAAAGGCTTTGGCGAGGATTGCCAAGCCGTATGTTCCGATTTTATTGGCTGTATCTCCGTTTCTCGCGATCCTGTCCGCTCCGACAATGACGGCTGAAATGTTTTTTTCTTTCATCGTATGGGCAGCCATGCTGTCTGTAATCAGCGTCACGTCAATTCCCCCCTGCATAAGCTCCCACGCCGTCAGGCGCGCCCCTTGCAGGACAGGCCTCGTTTCACAGGCATAAATATGAAGGTCGAGGTCCTTTGTTTTGGCAAGATAAAACGGGGAAAGGGCCGTACCGTACCTGCTTGTCGCAATCGAGCCGGCGTTGCAGATGGTCATGATGCTGTCACCCGATTTGAACAAATGCAGTGCATTCTGTCCGATTTGCCGGCACGTTTCTTCGTCTTCAACCTGGATCTGAATGGCTTCATGGATCAGATTTGTTTTTGCTTCATTGACCGATTTTGCGTCCTCCGCACTTATTACCAGCCGATTGAGAGCCCAGGATAAATTGACGGCTGTCGGCCTTGCCTGATTGAGTTCATCTTTGATTTTTCCGAGTTCCACCAGAAACGCGGAAACCTCAGATGTATTGATGCTTTGTGCGCAAAGGGCGAGTCCGAAGGCGGCTGTAATGCCGATGGCAGGTGCACCCCTCACTTTCAGCGTTTGAATCGCATCATAGACGTCTTCTTTTGTTGTGAGGTGCAGGTATTCCGTCTTTTCGGGAAGCTTTTGCTGGTTCAGAATTTTTACCGATGCTTCTTCCCATTCGACAGAGCGGGGCACCGCAAATTGTTCAGGCATGTCATTCACTCCTTAAGTGCGTTCCGAAACGCTTCAATCAAGTCTTTTGGCGTCCGGAAACCACTGCGTTTTTCTATGAATGCTGCGCCTATTTTAAGGGCGAGCTTTTTTTGGCTGATTCTCCGGGAAAACGGAACGATTGTTTCAAGGTCCGCCACATGGGCAAGGCCGATCGTCCGGCGGATCATTTCGCAGCCGGCAAAGCCTGCTGCGTCTTCAAACGCCTGCTTCAGAACTGATTCAAGGCGTCCTTTCTCATTTTTGCAAGCGTCAAGAGCATCGTTTTCCCATGCTTCGCTGAATGTCCGGCTGAACGTATGCCAGACGGTCTCGACATGGCGGTATAAAGGAGCCCGCCTGTTTTCTTCGCGGGAAAGCGCGTGCAGCAGCAGGTTGGCGATAAACTGTCCAATGTCAAACCCGATCGGGCCGAAAAACGCAAATTCAGGGTCGATGATTTTCGTTTCGGCTTCTTCACTTGCGAAAATGCTGCCTGTATGAAGGTCGCCGTGGATCAGCGTTTCCTCTGCAGACAAAAAGCGCTGTTTCAGTTTTGCCGCTTCAATTTTTAATGCTTCATTGCGCCAAAGATCTTCCGCTTCATCGCGAAGCTCTTCTTCGAAATCGTTTGTCTCATGATCAAAGAAAGGGTCTGTGAACACAAGGCTTTCTGTAATATCGCACAGATCCGGATTCGTAAACTGCTTCACAAGCCGCCCTTTAACTGTTGGGTCAAGTGCATATTCAGACGAGTAAAAATGTGTTTTTCCAAGGAATTCTCCGATGTCTTCCGACAGGTGGGGATAATCCTTCCCGTCAATCAGTCCTTTTCTGGCGATTTCCAAGTGAGAAAGGTCTTCCAATACGGTAACGGCAAGCTCGGTGTCAGAATAGTACACGTTCGGGACAAGGTGCGGGACATGCTCGGCTTGGCGGATCAGCGCACTGCTTTCGATTCTCGCCCTGTCAAGCGACAGCGGCCAGCTTTCGCCGACGACTTTCGCATAAGGCACCGCCTGTTTGATGATCAGCCCTTTTTGCTGCTCTTTGTCATACACGCGGAAGACCAAATTCAAGTTTCCGTCCCCGATCTCCCGGCATGTCAGGGTGCTTTTGCTTGGAAAAAGCCCGAGGCGGACGGCCAGCGCGGCCGCGGAGCTTTCGGTCAAAGTTTCGTATGCTGCGGTTTTCGTTACGGTCATGTGTGATTCCCCCTAAATGTCGTTAACAATAAAAAAGCCTCTTTCTCATCGAGAGAAAGAGGCTGATTTGTCGCGTTCGCCTCTCTTATCTCTCAGAATTCAAAGTCTGATGGAATTAGCACCGTGCCCTAGCGGCGCAGAATTTCGCGCCCCATTTCACAATGGTATTACGGTCGGTTGCTGTTGGGGTCATTAGGCCAGTCCTTCACCCAACTCTCGATAAGAGAAATCAATATAAAATTTTGAAATTTCAGTTCGGTCAGTTGCTGAAAATGTTACCAGCATCTCAGTTTTCTTGTCAACACTTTTTTAATATAAATCTCTGCGAATGTCCTCAAAAACCGGAATTTGCCCCCGCGCTTTTTCAATGTCCCCGAGGTTGATTTCGGTCCTGATGACGGCTTCACCGCTCCCTGCTTCAGCGAGGGTGCGGCCGAGCGGATCAATGATGATGCTGTGGCCCGCAAATTCGTTTGCCGGGTCACTTCCCGCTCGGTTGCAGGCTGCGACAAAGCACTGATTTTCAATCGCTCTGGCTTTTAAAAGGCTTTGCCAGTGATCGAGGCGGGCGAGCGGCCATTCCGCCGATACAAAGATGATGCCCGCACCTTCCTTCGTATGTTTTCTGATCCATTCCGGGAAACGGATGTCGTAGCAGATAAACCCCGCAGCCGGGATCCCTTCAAGCTCGAAGCTCCCGTCGCCTGAGCCCGCTGACAAATAAAGGTGTTCGTCCATCAGCTGGAAAAGGTGAGCTTTGCTGTATTCTTTGATCAAATGTCCGTTTTTGTCTGCGATGTACATGATATTGTACACACCGCTTTTTTTCTTAACGGCGACAGAGCCGCATATGATATGGACACGGTTTGCTTTTGCCGTTTCCTGCAGCCATCTCTTCGTTTGCCTGCCTTCTTCATCTGCGATGGAGCCGAGATTTTTTAAATCATAACCCGTCGTCCACAGCTCGGGAAGGAGAAGAACATCCGCTTTCCGGCTTTCCTGTTCGATCAGCTGCTCCGCTTTTTTAAAATTTTCAGAAGGATTGCCGTATGCGATATCGAATTGCAGACATGAAATTGTCAGCTTCAATCTGGATCACCTCATTTTTTTCTTTACATTTTACATTTAACAATATATGATGATGGACTATCATTTCAAGAATTTTTCAAAAGCGGGTGAATCATATGAAATTTGAGCTTTCAGATGTGCTGAAACAGCTGCCTGAGCAGTTTTTCGCTTCCTTGGTGAAAAAGGTGAATGAAAAAATCGCCGCCGGCCATGATGTGATTAATCTCGGCCAGGGGAATCCCGATCAGCCGACACCTGATCACATCGTTGATACAATGGCGCAAGCCGTTCGCAACCCTAAAAACCATCAGTATTCCTCCTTTCGCGGCAGCCGTTCACTCAAGGAGGCGGCAGCCGCGTTCTATCGAAGGGAATACGGCGTAGAGCTCGATCCCGAACGCGAAGTCGCTGTATTGTTCGGCGGAAAAGCCGGTCTTGTCGAGCTTCCGCAATGTTTGTTAAATCCGGGGGATGCCGTGCTCGTTCCCGATCCCGGCTATCCCGACTACTGGTCGGGCGTTGAGCTGGCAAGAGCGAACATGGAAACGATGCCGCTTACAGCGGGCAATCAGTTTCTGCCTGACTACAGCCGGATTCCGAAGGAAGTGAAAGAAAATGCGAAGCTCATGTATTTAAATTATCCAAACAATCCAACCGGTGCCCAAGCCACGCCTGTTTTTTTCGAAGAGACTGTCCGGTTTGCCAAGTCGAACGGAATTTGCGTCGTCCACGATTTTGCCTACGGTGCGATCGGCTACGACGGCAAGAGGCCTGTCAGCTTTCTCGAAACGGAGGGGGCAAAAGACACAGGAATCGAAATTTACACGCTTTCCAAAACGTATAATATGGCTGGATGGCGGGTCGGGTTTGCAGTTGGCAACGCATCTGTGATCGAAGCGCTGAACCTTTATCAGGACCATATGTATGTCAGCCTTTTTAAAGCGGTCCAAGACGCCGCGGCAGCCGCGCTTCTATCAGACCAAGCGTGTGTCAAGGAGCAAAATGAGCGCTACGAAAAAAGGCGGGATGTATGGATTCGTGCGGTCCGCGAAATCGGTTGGCACGCGGATGCTCCGCAAGGTTCTTTTTTCGCCTGGATGCCTGTCCCTGACGGGTATACATCTGAGGCTTTTTCCGATCTGCTTCTCGAAAAAGCGAATGTCGTCACAGCGCCCGGCATCGGCTTCGGCAAATACGGAGAAGGCTATGTGAGAGTCGGCCTCTTGACAAGCGAAGAGCGGCTCCGGGAAGCGGCTTCGCGCATTGCCAAGCTGAATATATTCAAAAAGACCGGCCACAGTCATTGACAACCGGGAAAAACGATGGGATAATTCAAAATAATTTATAAAATCAATATTCTTATCAAGAGCAGGCAGAGGGACAAGCCCGATGAAGCCCGGCAACCGACTTTTTAAGCACGGTGCTAATTCTTGCAGCTGACGCTGAGAGATAAGGATTCGAACCTGAAATGCGAAACCTCTTTTAGCTAAAGCAGCAAAAGAGGTTTTTTATATGCATGAAGCAGGAAGGAGCTACAGAATGAGTGAACTTTTGGCAACATATGTTTTGACAGATCAAGGATGTGACGCAGAAAAGCGGGCCGAGCAAATCGCGATCGGACTGACGGTCGGGTCGTGGACAGATCTGCCGCTCTTAAAGCAGGAACAGCTGAAAAAGCATAAAGGACGCGTCGTCAAGGTCGAAGAAACAGAAAGCGCGCTGGGGGAAAAACAGGCAACGGTCACCATCGCTTATCCGGAAGCCAATTTTACAAGCGACGTTCCCGCTGTGCTGACGACCGTTTTTGGAAAGCTGTCTCTCGACGGAAAAATCAAATTGGCGGATTTGGAGTTTTCGCAGTCTTTTAAACGATCATTGCCGGGCCCGAAATTCGGCGTATACGGGATCCGGAAAAAAATCGGCGAATTTGAAAGGCCTCTGTTGATGAGCATTTTTAAAGGCGTCATCGGCCGCGATATGGAAGACTTGAAGGAACAGCTCAGACAGCAGGCGCTCGGCGGAGTGGATTTGATCAAGGACGATGAAATCTTATTCGAAACAGGCAGTGCCCCCTTTGAAAAACGAATCACGGAAGGAAAAAAAGTGCTTGAGGCAGCTTTTGAAGAAACAGGGCGCAAAACGCTGTATGCCGTCAACCTGACGGGCAGGACAATGGAGCTGAAATCGAAGGCGAGAAAAGCAGCCGAGCTCGGAGCCGATGTGTTGCTGCTGAATGTGTTTGCCTACGGGCTCGATGTTTTGCAAAGCCTTGCGGAAGACGACGACATCCCGCTGCCGATCATGGCGCACCCGGCAGTAAGCGGCGCACTCACTTCGTCGCCGCATTACGGTTTTTCCCATTCGCTCTTGCTCGGCAAGCTCAACCGGTATGCGGGTGCTGATTTCAGCCTGTTCCCTTCACCGTACGGAAGCGTTGCTCTGCCGAAGCGGGATGCGCTTGCCATATATGATGAATGCACGAAGGAAGACGTTTTTAAACCGACATTCGCCGTCCCGTCGGCCGGTATTCACCCCGGCATGGTGCCGCTCTTGATGAAAGACTTCGGCATTGACCATATCATCAACGCAGGCGGGGGGATTCACGGTCATCCAAACGGAGCGGCAGGCGGAGGAAGGGCGTTTCGGGCGATCATTGATGCCGTCCTGGAAGCGGAGCCAGTCGAAGAAAAAGCAAAGCGTTCTCCCGATTTAAAGCTCGCCCTTGAAAAATGGGGAAGGGTTGAGGTTTCCGTATGAGGCAGTCGCTTATCATTTGCGATTTTGACGGAACCATTACAACGAACGACAACATCATCAGCATTATGAAACAATTTGCTCCAGAAGAGTGGCTCGCTTTAAAAGACGGGGTTCTGTCCAGGGACATATCGATTAAGGACGGGGTCGGCAGAATGTTTCAATTGCTGCCGTCAAGCCTGAAAGAAGACATTATGGAATATGTAATGAAACAAGCCGAGATCCGCCCCGGGTTTACAGAGTTTGTCTCTTTCCTGGATGAGCAGGGTCTTCCGTTTTACGTCGTGAGCGGAGGGATGGACTTTTTCGTCTATCCTCTGCTTGAAGGCATTGTCGAAAAGGAACGCATTTACTGCAATGAGGCCGGCTTTTCAGGACGCAATATCGAGATCCGCTGGCCGTATCCGTGTGACGGCAGCTGCGGAAATGAATGCGGCTGCTGCAAGCCTTCTATCATCCGCCGGCTGAAAGGCCGGGACGATTTTGTTGTCATGATCGGGGACTCTGTTACAGATGTTGAAGCTGCCAAATGTTCCGACTTGTGCATCGCGCGCGATTATTTGCTGCGGGAATGTGAGGGGCTCGGCCTGAAGCATGCGGGATTCGGTGATTTCCGTGATGTAAAGCGAATACTTGAAGAGACCGCGGAGGTGAAAGAATGGACCCTGAGCAAAAATGGCACGAACTTGCCGAGGTAAAAAAAGAGCTTGCGGAAAGGGATTGGTTCCCTGCGACAAGCGGCAATCTGTCAATCAAAGTATCAGAAGACCCGCTGCGATTTCTCATCACAGCAAGCGGAAAAGATAAGCGAAAAGCATCCGCGGAGGATTTTCTGCTGGCGGACGAAGAGGGGAGACCGGCTGAGACCGGACATACGCTGAAACCGTCGGCGGAGACGCTGCTGCACACCCGTGTCTATCAAAATACAAACGCGGGCTGCTGTCTTCACGTCCATACGATTGACAACAATGTCATCTCAGAGCTTTACGCAAAAGAAAAGCAAGCGACATTCAGAGGCCAGGAAATCATAAAGGCGCTCGGTCTTTGGGAGGAAAATGCGGAGGTTGCGATCCCGATTATCGAAAACAGCGCTCATATTCCGGATTTGGCGGCGGATTTTGCCGGACACCTTTCAGGCGATTCAGGGGCAGTGCTGATTCGCAGCCACGGCATTACCGTCTGGGGAAAAACGGCATTTGAGACAAAGCGGATGCTTGAAGCGTATGAATTCCTGTTCAGCTGGCATTTAAAACTGAAAGCTTTGCAGGCTTACCACGTTAATTAAAAAGGGGGAGAAAGCATGGCAACAATTCGAATCCATGATGAACAAAACACGACCATTGAAAAGCAGGAAGAAGTAGAACAATTTCTAAAGGGGCAGGAGGTCATTTATGAAAAATGGGATATCACAAAGCTGCCGGCCGGCTTAAAAGAAAAATACGATTTGACCGATGAAGAGAAACAGGAGATTTTAGACGTCTTTGCCGCTGAAATCAAAGACATTTCAGAACGCCGCGGCTATAAAGCGAGCGATGTCATCTCGCTTTCCGACCAAAATCCGAAACTCGATGAGCTCTTGAAAAATTTCAAACAGGAACATCATCATACAGACGATGAAGTCAGATTTATCGTCAGCGGCCACGGCATCTTTGCGATAGAAGGAAAAGACGGCACATTTTTTGATGTCCTCTTAAATCCGGGAGATTTGATCTCCGTTCCTGAAAACACCCGCCATTATTTCACGCTTCAGGAAGACCGAAAAGTCGTGGCTGTCAGAATCTTTGTGACGGCAGAGGGCTGGGTGCCGATTTATGAGAAAGAGAGTGTGAGCCAATAATGAAAAAGCGTCCGTGTGGACGCTTTTTTATTTGTTTCTGTCATAAAGGGCCTTGATGTGGCCTTCATGAAAGGAGAGATGCTGTTTTTCATTTTGATAGTATTGAAGACGGTCAAATACAGAGCCGGTGTGAAGCTCGAACTTATGGCCGTCCGGATCTGAGAAATAAATTGAATCTTTGTCGCCTTCATGCCGTTTTCTGCCCTTTAGCACGTTTACACCTAAATCGCGTAATTTCTTTTCCCAGAACGGCAAATTTTCCTGTTGAATCGAAAAGGCGATATGGGTGTAAGAGTCATGGATTTCCTGTCTCTTAATGTCTTTCTCTTCGTTTAATGCGAGCCAGATGCCGTTCAGGTCAAAATAAGCGGTTTTCTCGGCCTTTACGAGCCACTTGGCATCAAACACCTTTTCATAGAATGAAATAGAGACGGACAGGTCAGAGACTGAAAACAAGAGATGATTGATACCGAGAATATTATTGTTTGCCATTGCCGTTTATTCCTCCCGTTAGATGTATTTCAAATCCGTCCAGCTCTTTGGTGATTTGCCTGAATAGAAAAGCGAGCACAGCCGCGTCATCAAGCCAGCCGACACCTGCGAGAACATCGGGAATCAAATCGATCGGAGACAGCACATAAATCAATGCCAGCGCGGCCAGTAAAATCGTTTTTTTCGGGAATAAGGGGAAGTCTCCCTTTCTCCAGGCTCTAAATGCCTTAAAAAACAATAAGAGGCCTGAATACGCTTCTTTCACGGCAAAGATGGTTCGGAGCCTTGACACTGGTTTTTTCATCATTTAGACCTCCTTCTATCCTCATGAACTCTTTTAAAGGTGTTTGCCGTATTTCATCGATGGGTATTACACCTTTAATTCCACAATTCTATTATACTCGATTTCAAAATAATTTTTTGAGAAATAGGTTTACAAAATAAGTATAATCTGTAATAATGCTCAAGTACGCAAAATCTGGATGGTTCTAAGAAACGATATGTCGGTAAGGGGTGAAGCGTATGCAAAATTATGTTGAAAAAGAAGCATTGCTCGTTTCCATCAGCAAGAAGCGGCAAATGATGGTTGAAGCCGCTGAAATCTATGGATTTACAGGGGATGAAACGATCAGGCGGAGCCAGGAGCTGGATCAATTAATTTATGAATATCAAAAACTGTCTATGAATGAAAATGCGTCGGACCATCTGCTGCAGGATTTTTTAGGCTGCATCGACTGTCTGACCGTTGAAAAATATACGGCATAGTGACTGAACGAAAAAGAGCTGCCGTGAAAGGCAGGCTCTTTGCAGGAACGGGGAAGCCTCAGTCAACCTGTTCCTTTGAAGTCGGCAGCGTAATCGTTACAGTCGTTCCTTTATGCTGTTCGCTTTCGATCTGAATGGTTCCCCCGTACATGGAAATGATGCGCTTGCACACGACAAGGCCGAGTCCGGTTCCCTTTTCCTTTGACGTGACAAAAGGCTGGAAAATACTCTCCATCATTTCTTTTGGAATGCCTTCTCCGATATCCTTCACAATAATTTGCGCCTTCTCTTGATGATGTTCGATTTGAATGAGCAGCTTTCCGCCGTTTTTCATCGATTCAAGAGCATTTTTGGCGACGTTCAAGACAACCTGCTTAATATGATCTTTTTTACAATACACATAAGCCGGGTCTTCTCCATAGTCTTGAAATTCCACTTCCACATTATATAAATTTGCCTCAGAATGAATAATCGGCATGATTTCGTCAATCATTTCATTCATGGCGTTAAGCTGCCACTGCTCTGCCGTCGGCTTTCCGAGCACGAGAAACTCGCTGACAATCTGGTTGATCCTCCGGATTTCCTGGTCGATGATTGAGAAATACATTTGATCTTCTTTTGATTGATATTTTTTTTGCAGGAGCTGGATAAAGCCGCTGATACCTGTCAGCGGGTTTCTGATTTCATGAGCGGTGCTCGCTGCCAGGGTGCCGATTAATTCGAGCTTCTGGGCTTCATTTTGGGCGCGCTCCTGCTTGGTCCGCCGCTTCAGCAGCACATACTGGAGCATGAGGAACATAATATTCAGCAGAATGAAAATACTTAAAAATGACAGCAGAAGACTGTGAACGATTTCATCAAGCTGGACCGGTTCCGGATAAACTTCAAGCTTCCAGTCGATCTGATCCAAAAAAGCATCGACGGTGCCGCCGTCCGGCTTCTCAGGAGGAGAATGGCCTGCTGTAAAGACAATCTGATTCTTCTGGTTGAGAATTTTGATATAAAGCTCAGGGCTCAGGACGTTCATGATATTTTTCAGATAATCGACGCGGATCGAAGCCAGCAGAAAATTTGTCGTTCTGCCTTCGCTGTCATAGACAGGAGTAAAAATATTCAGCTCCAGCCTGTCCGACACTGTATGT
This sequence comes from Bacillus sp. PK6-026, assembly GCF_054161455.1. Taxonomy (NCBI): domain Bacteria; kingdom Bacillati; phylum Bacillota; class Bacilli; order Caryophanales; family Bacillaceae; genus Bacillus; species Bacillus sp. PK6-026. The sequence continues at coordinate 1,481,498 of NZ_CP096418.1, forward strand.
ATATCGTCTGTGATCACGGATTTCTTTGATTTTTCCGCTTTTTGCAGAATGTTCTTGTATGAAACCTTCTTTTTTTCTTTGACGGGAGACGTGCTCACCATGACATCGCCGTCTTTATTTAAAAGGTATAAAGCCGAAAAACGCGGTTCTTTTTTATACGTTTCCGTCAGGATTCGTTTGATATGCTGCTCATTAACAGGGTGGTTGAGGGCCGTGGCAAGGGAGCTGAGCCTTGCTTCTGTTTCGCCGATCAGGTAGTTGATTTGGTTGCGGTGAATATTGAGCATGAGAGTCGCAGTCTGACGGTGCTTTTCAGTGATATTTTCTCGTTCTTGTTCGTATACAAAAAAGCTTATAATGAAGGCGGGGATCATTACCAAGATCAAATAAAGCCTGACTTTCTTCCATAGATTTTTCAAATTGCGCATATTTTTACTCTCTCCCAATCGATACAGGAATAGGGGTATTATATCACTAGTGAGAGCCGATTTATAGAAAAGATAACCAATACCGTGAAAATAGGACACAATACCGGGGAATTTCCGGATATATCTATTTGATGTTCGATTCCTACTCATCATAACATGGTTTGAATGTTAACAGTTGACATTTTCCTCATAGTTTATTAATGTTTTCCTGTAGTTGTTTCTTTGGAGATGAGAGATATGAGTAATAGAGAACAGGAACAGTCCTTGAAATTATTTATTGTATTATCTCGAGCGTACAGATCCATTAATGATCATATGAATAAACATATTCATCATCATGGTCTGAATCCAACCGAGTTTGCCGTTTTAGAACTCCTCTATCATAAAGGGGATCAGCCCCTTCAGCAAATAGGGGATAAGATTCTACTGGCGAGCGGGAGTATTACATATGTGGTTGACAAGCTTGAGCAAAAGGAGCTGATTGCGAGAAGAGCCTGTGCGACCGACCGCAGGGTGACCTATGCGCAAATTACAGATAAAGGCACCAAGCTCCTGGAGAAGATTTTTCCGGGTCATGCAGAAGAGCTTCACCACATGATCAGCGTGTTAAGCGATGAGGAGAAAGAAGCCTGCATCGAAATGCTGAAAAAAGTCGGACTGAACGCAAGAAATATTTATAAGGGCAAAGAATAAGGAAGCTGCCAAAAGGCAGCTTCCTATTCTTTTTTATTCAAGTTTTCCTGGCCGATCGGCAGGATGAGGATTTCAACGCGTCTGTTTTTCCTTCTTCCTTCTTCGGTGTCATTTGAAGCGATCGGTTTAAATTCTCCGTAGCCTTTCGCGCTGAATATCTTGGCGTCAAGCTTGGGATTTTCGATTAAAAGCCCCATGAAATTGACTGCCCGCATCACGCTTAAATGCCAATTTGATTTAAATTGAGAATTTCGAATCGGCACATTGTCCGTATGTCCGCTGATTACGATATTGCGGGGCGGATTCAAGACGAGAAGGTCGGATACTTCCTTGGCCAGCGGAATGTCCTGCTGGCGGATCTCCGCTTTTCCGGAATCAAAAAAGATATTATCCTCGATGGAAAGGAGGAGGCCTTCGTCTGTCAGCTTCGTATTGACCTGTTTTTCAAGACTTTTCTCTTTAATAAACCGGTTGACCTGCTCCTGAATTTTTTTCAGCGACTGCTTGTCTTTTTCTTTTTGATCTTGAGAGAGATCTTTTGCTTGGTCAGGGCTTTTTCCATCTTCGGTTGTGCTCGTTTTCGGCTCGGTGAAGCTGGAATAATCCATCATTCCTGTTCCGCCGGTAAATACGGCATTGAATGATTTAGACAGCATATCGAACTTCTTGGCGTCGATCGAGCTCATGGCAAACAGTACGATGAACAAGGCCAAAAGCAGTGTCAGCAGGTCGGCATATGGGATGAGCCAAGACTCATCCACGTGTTCTTCATGGTCTTTTTTGTGCTTCTTTTTTCTAGCCATTGTTGCTGTCTCCTTTGTCTCCTTCTGGGATGACGATGCTGGAGCGTTCGCTTGGAGAGACATACATCAAAAGCTTTTGTTCAATGACTTTTGGCGCTTGGCCTTCCAAGATCGAAAGGATGCCTTCAATCATGACTTCGCGGACTTTGACTTCCTGTTTGGATTTCCGCTTTAATTTATTGGCAAAAGGATGCCATAGTACATATCCGGTGAAGATCCCGAGAAGGGTCGCGACAAAAGCGGCGCTGATCGCATGTCCAAGCGCTTCAGTGTCGCTCATATCCGCAAGCGCTGCGATCAGTCCGACAACAGCGCCCAAAACGCCGAGTGTCGGCGCGTATGTGCCCGCCTGGGTAAAAATGCCCGCTCCGACTTGATGTCTTTCTTCCATTGCTTCAACTTCTTCAGTTAAAACGTCCCTGATAAATTCGGCACTTTGGCCGTCTACTGCCATGCTCATGCCGTTTTTCAAAAATTCATCATCGATCTCATTCAAATTTGCTTCCAAAGCGAGAAGTCCTTCACGTCTTGCGATTTGTGCCCACTCGGAAAACATCGGGATCAATTCGTTGATTTCGATCATCTTCTTCTCTTTGAACAAGATGCCGAAGAGTTTGGGAACCTTTTTGATCTCGCGGATTGGAAAAGCGATCACAACTGCTGCGATTGTACCGACAAGGATGATCAGCCATGCCGCGGGATTGACGAGAACGGAAGGGCTGACACCTTTCATGACCATGCCGACACCTACTCCGATGATAGCTAAGATGATTCCAATTAACGATGTTTTGTCCATTTTTTCACCAATTCCTTTAACTAACTTTTCTATCGTTAATATCGGTGTTGCGTGATAGGAACTTTAGGGTGTTTCTTAAATTGTTTCAAAATCATGGTGAAAAGGGACTTTAGGGTTATTTAATGTTAAAAAATAGAATTTTTGTGATTCTTACGTTGTATGTAAAGCGGCCTCCGCAATTGGAGGCCGTTATGTGTGTTATGCGGTTGGTTTCACCAAGATTTCATCGTTTTCAACGATAACCGCAAAACCGTTGATATGTTCTTCTTCAAGCAGCAGATCGGTCATTTGATCTTCGACTGCTGTTTGAATGGTTCGTCTTAATGGGCGGGCGCCGAAGGCCGGATGGTATCCGATTTCAGCAATTTTTTCTTTTGCTTCATCTGAAACTTCAAGCGTCATGTTTTGCTCTTTTAACGTTTCTTCAAGCTCTTCCAGCAAGAGAGTGACGATCTTGACCAGATCTTCTTTTTCGAGCGGCTGGAACTCGATGATGCTGTCAAATCTGTTCAGGAATTCCGGCTTAAAGTAGCTGCTTAGGGAATCGATCATTGATTGTTCGCCCATTACTTGTTCTTCCCGGTTAAAACCGACGGTTGTCCGCTTTTCAGATACTCCGGCATTGCTTGTCATAATGATGACGGTATCTTTAAAGCTGACCGTCCGTCCCTGGCTGTCTGTCAGACGTCCGTCTTCCATGATTTGCAGGAACATGTGCTGAACATCGGGATGGGCTTTTTCGATTTCATCAAGCAAAACGATGCTGTACGGGTTCCTCCGGACTTTTTCGGTGAGCTGTCCGGCTTCTTCGTGGCCGACATATCCAGGAGGTGAACCGATCAGCTTCGATACGGCGTGTTTTTCCATGTATTCGCTCATATCGAGGCGGATGACGGCATCCTTCGAGCCGAACAGTTCTTCCGCAAGCCTTTTAGAAAGTTCTGTTTTACCGACACCTGTCGGGCCGACGAACAGGAATGAACCGACTGGCCTGTTTTTTGATTTCAGGCCGGCGCGGCTTCTTTTGACGGCTTTTGCCACTTTTTTTACCGCTTCTTTTTGACCGATCACGCGGCTTGAAAGGTTTGCTTCAAGCTCTTTCATTTTCTTCTGATCGTCGTGCTGAAGCTTGCCGACCGGAATGCCGGTTTTTTGTTCGATGATCGCTTGAATGTCTTCAGCTTTAACGGTTGCCCGTTTTTCTTCCGCATGGTTTTCCATTTTTTTGTGCAGTGCTTCTTCTTCATCGCGGAGCTTTGCTGCAAGCTCATAGTTTTCTTCCTGCAGCGCTTTAGCTTTTTCCGCTTCGATTTCTTTCAGGCGTTGGGAAGCTTGTTCACCGCTGACCGTGTCGATTTTCAAGTTCGCTTTTGAACCGGCTTCATCCAAAAGGTCGATCGCCTTATCGGGAAGATGACGGTCCTGAATATAGCGGCTAGACAGAACGACGCAGGCTTTGATCGCTTCATCCGTGTAAGTTACATCATGATACGCTTCGTATTTTTCTTTCAGCCCGTTTAAAATCGCCGCGGTCTGCTCAATTGTCGGTTCATGCACCATGATCGGCTGGAAGCGCCGCTCTAATGCTGCATCTTTTTCGATTTGGCGATATTCTTTCAACGTCGTCGCGCCGATGACTTGCAGTTCGCCTCTGGCAAGCGCAGGTTTTAAAATGTTGCCGGCGTCCATGGAGCCTTCGGCAGAGCCTGCTCCGACAAGAAGGTGAATTTCGTCAATAAACAAGACCGCGTTTTTGCGTTCTTTCAGCTCTTTCATCAGCTGTTTCATTCTTTCTTCAAATTGTCCTCTGATGCCGGTGTTTGCTACGAGGGAAGCGACATCAAGCAGGTAGAGTTCTTTGTTTTTCAATTTATTTGGAACATCGCCTTCGGCGATTTTGAGAGCAAGTCCTTCAGCAACGGCTGTTTTACCAACGCCCGGTTCACCGATTAAGACAGGGTTGTTTTTATTTCTGCGGTTTAAGATCTCGATTACACGGGCCACTTCATCATCGCGGCCGATCACCGGATCGAGCAAGCCTGTCTTTGCGGCATTCGTTAAGTTGACGGCAAGTTCATCGAGCAAGCCTTTTTTGGCAGCGGTTTGCGTCTGCGCTTGTGATGGCTGGCTGAAGAAAGAACCTCCTCCGCCAAAAAAATGATTTCCTGAAAACATAGAAGGCTGAGTCAGCTCTTTATAGCAGTCTTCACATAAATCCATTTGCTTTTTTGTAAAGTTGATTTGCATGTTCAGGCGAATCGTCGCCTCATTTTTTTGACAATGTTGACAACGCATTTGCCAAAACCCCCTTTATTGAATTTGACCTTTTTTTGACCAATTGACTTTGAAAAAATGGTCTGTAGTTTGACCATTTCTGACTATTAGTATACATTGACCTTCTTTGACTTTCAAGTTCTATGCTTTTTTCTTTTTGTTCCTGAATGAGAAGTTGTCCTTCTTTTTAAAGGACATGGCTCATATGGTGTAGAAAGGGAATTCGTTTACGGAGGAGTCGTATGAGTCAATCACATGGATCAGCCTTTCAGCTGGCATTTGTTTATGTAGGAACGGTCGTCGGAGCCGGATTTGCAACTGGAAGAGAAATCGTCGAGTTTTTTTTAAGATTCGGCTGGCCGGGGTTAGCCGGAATTTTGATCAGCGGACTGATGTTTACATTTCTCGGCGCAAAAATGATGCTGATTGCGGTCAGAATCAATGCCAAATCTTATCAGGAGCTGAATCAATATTTATTCGGCCATACGCTCGGGAAATTTGTCAATGTCTTCATGCTCGTGATTTTGCTCGGCGTGACGTCTGTTATGCTGTCCGGAGCGGGGGCGATATTTGAGGAACAGCTCGGCTTTTCAAACCAAGCGGGGATGATTGCGACGATTGCCTTGAGTCTGTTTGTCATGATGAAGGGCGTTAAAGGGATATTCGGCGTCAATGTCATTGTCGTTCCGCTGCTGCTTCTGTTCACAGTCATCGTCCTGTTCGATTCGTTTATTTTCAGAGGGCCGGAGATCCACAATTTGGCGGCATTCTCGGCGGCAAAACCCGATTGGATTTTATCCGCTGTTTCGTACGGCGCTTTTAATTTGTCGCTCGCACAGGCGGTTCTCGTGCCGATCGCTTCTGAACTGAAATCTGAACGGCTCATTATAAAAGGAGCATTAATCGGAGGGTGTCTGCTTACCCTTGTGTTGATCGCGAGCTTTCTGTCTCTTTCAACATTGCCTGATGTCCTGTTATACGAAGTTCCGATGGCACAGGTTGTATTCATTGTCCAACATTCTGTCCATATCATCTATCTGTTTATCATTTTCGGGGAAGTCTTCACATCGGTCATCGGCAATTTATATGGTCTTGAAAAGCAGATTAATGAATATCTTCATATGAAAAGCCTGTATGTATTTATGTTCATCCTGCTGACAATCTACTTGACGGGACAAATCGGCTACGGAAAACTGATATCGACCATTTATCCTTTGTTCGGCCAGCTGAGCCTCGTCTTTATATTCTTTTTGATCGTCAAAAGGGTGCCTGAGCGTTGAATGGCAGGCATTGCACTTGGCGAAACATGCGATTTGTGATAAGATGGCGAAGGAAAATTGAAACAAAATCCGCTTGAAACTGCGGGAGAGGTTCTAGCAAAACCCTCTATAAAAAACTAAGGAAAGCTGTATCCTTGGGGTATGGCCTTTTTTATTGTTTTTTTGCTAGAACACTTTTCTCACAGAGAAAGGTGTTTTTTCGTTTAGATATCAGTGAATCTCTTCTTTTATGAAATACTGACGGAAAGCGGAGAAGGAGGAATTATGAAACAGGAAAAAGCGATCGTCGTATTCAGCGGCGGTCAGGACAGTACGACTTGCCTTTTGTGGGCGCTTCGGCAATTTCAGGAGGTGGAAGCGGTCACCTTCCAATATAATCAGCGGCACCGAGAGGAAATCGAAGTCGCGAAAAAGATCGCTGAAAAGCTTGGCGTCAAGCATCACCTTCTTGATATGGAACTGTTAAATCAGCTCGCGCCGAATGCTTTGACAAGGGATGATATCGAGATTGAGGCGAAAGAAGGCGAACTTCCGTCCACTTTTGTTCCGGGACGCAACCTCGTGTTTTTATCGTTCGCTTCGATCCTCGCCTACCAGGTCGGCGCGCGGCACATCATAACAGGTGTATGCGAGACGGATTTCAGCGGCTATCCGGATTGCCGGGATGAGTTCGTCAAATCCTGCAATGTCACTGTCAACTTGGCGATGGAGCGCCCGTTTGTCATCCACACGCCGCTGATGTGGCTGAACAAGGCGGAAACGTGGGAGCTCGCCGATGAGCTTGATGCGCTTGATTTCGTGAAAAACGAGACGCTGACGTGCTACAACGGAATCATTGCCGACGGCTGCGGCGAATGCCCGGCCTGCAAGCTTCGGGCGAATGGCTACAATGAATATATGAAAATGAAAAAGGAGCGAGCTTAACAGTGCTTACACAAATTTACCCGCAACCAAGCCATCCTTACTCTTTTGAACTAAATAAAGATATGCAGATGTCAGCCGCGCATTTTATTCCGAGAGAGGATGCGGGCGCATGCAGCAGAGTCCACGGCCATACGTATACAATCAATATCACGATTGCCGGGGATGAATTGAATGAATCAGGATTCCTTGTCAACTTCAGCACCATTAAAAAATTGATCCACGGGGAATACGATCATACGCTTTTAAATGACCATCAGGAATTTTCGGGTGAAAGCGCGGATCGGATCCCTTCGACAGAAGTGGTGGCGAAAACGATTTACGATAAAACAGAGGCTTATTTGAAAGATCTCAAAAACCGTCCGCATTGCGTTCAGGTGTTTGTCAGGGAAACGCCGACAAGCTATGTCGTCTACCGTCCGAAACCGGGTGTTCACAATGGCTAAGCCGATTCCCGTACTTGAAATTTTCGGTCCGACGGTTCAGGGAGAGGGGATGGTCATCGGGCAAAAAACGATGTTTGTCAGAACAGCCGGCTGCGACTATTCGTGCAGCTGGTGCGATTCAGCTTTTACCTGGGACGGTTCGGCGAAAAAAGACATCAAATGGATGACCGCTGAAGAAGTATACGAATCTCTTAAAGACATCGGCGGAAACGCCTTCTCGCACGTTACGATTTCAGGAGGCAACCCGGCGCTTTTAAAACAGCTGGACGGACTGATTTCCCTTTTAAAAGAAAACGGTATACGGACAGCGCTTGAGACGCAAGGGACGTTTTATCAAGACTGGTTTGCCGGAATCGATGATTTAACAATTTCGCCAAAGCCGCCGAGCTCCAATATGAAAACCGATTTTAACAAGCTTGATCATATTGTTGAAAAACTGAAAGAGCACGGCCGGGCGGAAGCGGCAAGTTTGAAGGTCGTCATATTCACGGCGGAAGACCTTCAATTTGCAAAGCAAGTTCACCAGCGTTATCCTGATGTCCCGTTCTTTCTCCAAGTCGGAAATGACGACGTTCATACAGAAGACCAAGAGCGGCTCGTCGAACGGCTGCTTCAAAAGTATGAACAGCTGGTAGAAGCGGTCACGCGCGACCCTGAATTGAACCGCGTCCGCGTTCTCCCGCAGCTCCACACCCTGATCTGGGGTAACAAACGAGGCGTTTGATTGAAGAAAGGAAGATGAATGATGACCACAAGAAAAGATTCAGAACTCGAAGGCGTAACCCTTCTTGGAAATCAAGGCACCAATTATTTGTTTGACTATTCTCCGGAAGTGCTTGAGTCTTTCCCGAATAAACACGAAAACAGGGACTATTTCGTGAAATTCAACTGCCCTGAATTCACATCCCTGTGCCCGAAAACCGGACAGCCCGATTTTGCCACGATCTATATCAGCTACATCCCTGATAAAAAAATGGTAGAAAGCAAGTCTTTGAAACTGTATCTCTTCAGTTTCCGAAATCACGGCGATTTTCACGAAGACTGCATGAACATCATCATGAACGATTTAATTGAGCTGATGGACCCGCGCTACATCGAAGTCTGGGGCAAATTCACCCCGAGAGGCGGAATCTCGATCGACCCGTACACAAACTACGGCAAGCCCGGTACAAAGTATGAAAAAATGGCCGAGTATCGGATGATGAATCATGATCTGTATCCGGAGACGATTGATAATCGGTAAGAGGTGCAGGAGAAGTGAGGGTTTGTGATCGATGTGTGACTGGAGTGACCTCGTCTTTATAGACGGGGTTATTTTTTTAGAAGTTGATTTATCACTTTTAACGGCGTGGGCATAATATGACACGCAATTCATATTGTGAAAAAGATGTAATCTCGGCTCGCCTCGTTAACGTCTTCGTTCGCTAGTTCGCCTCTAACTACGCAACCTTTATCGTTCGTATAAACGAAAAAGGGCGCCGTAATTGGCGCCTGTCTTTTATTTTCATGCTGATTTTTCTTTTCTAAGGACTTTGTCTAAGATAAATGAGAAGAGCGCTAACAGTAAGGACATTACCACCATATCGATAATAGTCACGCCTGTGTCTTTTTTTATAACAAAAAACAAAATCAATTGCAGCACCAAAGTAATTATAAAGAATGACCCGTATTTAGCCATATTCATGTGATAACATCCCCTTTGTTCTCTTTATTTTCCGATGCACCGCACACTAAACCATGCAAGACTTCCGGCTAATCCAAGGACGCCACCGCGGATTGCATTTTTCCCGACAATCTTGATTATCTCAGTCGCGGCTTTTTTCCAAAGTTTCTTTTTAAGCATCTTTTCCAGGCCGCCGCCAATAAATCCTAAGCCGGTAAAATCAATGATTTTTTCTTTAAGACATCCCCACCATGAAGCCGTTTGAAATTGACTAGAATTAGCTTGGGGATCGGGAACGCCTTTTAAATCCTCCGCAGTTAGCCCCTCTCCATTAACAAGTTTAACAAATGCTTCCACTGTAGCAACGGACGATTGACCGAATTTTTCCGCGACCATATCCTTATTAATGACGAACTTTCCGTCAACTTCTGAGGAGGCTTCCCCAAAAATGAACTTTAAGTCCTCGGCTATTTGTTGCGTTTCCATTTCTTCCTCAATTGTCAACGTGTCTAGTTGAATTTGTGAGTCTGTCTTAGCTTGCGCTTCGGAAGAAAAAGGCGCTAAACATGTGCCGAACATACAAGCAACGGTCGTTGTTATGACGAGTTTTTTCATCTTCGCATCTCCCTTTCATTTGTTTGAATATGTAGTTGATAGATTAATTGTACCAATATAAGGAAAAGACTTTCATGAGGCTTACATAATGTTATAAAATAGGGAAAAGTTAGTGTGATGTGAATGGGATGATGTCTTGTAAATAAAAAAGACACCGGAAAACCAGTGTCTTAGAGATTTTATATGCTTTTTTTCATACCGAACTGACGGCACTCGCGTAGGAAAACGCCGTCCTTCACCGAAATTTAAACATCGTATAGTCGCAGTTATCGCAGCCCCCGTAATGGACGTCAGAATACTCTTTATAATCGTAAACAATCGTCGTATCATAGCCTCTTGTTTCGTAAATTCGGCCTCAACCTCCTACTATTAGAATGCGGCAATAGTGCGTTCAATTCAACGCCATTCATGGAACGAAGGAATCCGCAGTAATCCGTTTTCAGTCTTGACCCGGTGTTTGACGCGGCACCCAATCGGCTCAATATAAACGTACTTCTCCGTTTCTTCGACGTCTTTTCTCTCAGCGTGTAGCTTCCGCCGCGCATCCTAAGGCATAAATTCCATAACGCCGGCATACTGGCCGTCCATGTACGAAAGAAGCAGCGCATTGTCTTCCTTGCGCAATCCCTTGTCGCGTGTTTTAACTTTTATTTTATACATTCGAATGAATAATCTAAATTAAGAGTCCCTAATTCTACAGTGGGATTCCCTCCTGAATTAAAGCAATTTTGAGAGAGAGTTTGTATTTCTTTATTATTGAAAAAGCTTTTAGAAAAAATTAAAGACGCTGTTATCACGAGTGTGAAAGGAATTATTATAGATATCCGAGGTAAATTTGTTAACTTCTTTAATTTCATTCAGATAGTTATCCTTCCATTATGAGAGTTTTTCTCTTATTATCACTTTTTTGTTTTAAAGTTTCACCCCATATTTTCACTAGTTCATTCAATAAACAAGGAAGATCATTTCCAGAATTGCCACCACTTTTTCTTGCGGACGGCGGCCAGCATTTTTTGTGTTTCCTGGGATGCACGAAGGGATTTCATCAGCATTTCGTCTCTTTCCTTCTGCCGTTTCTCAAAAAGTTCAATGCGTTCCAGCATCATTTTATTGAATTCCTCTTGTTGTTTGACAAATTGAGATAAGGCGTGATCTATTTTCAGGCCGTCCAGCATATCTTTTAGTCCACACAGTGGCCTGAACGTAACAGATACGCAGTTGTTATCTATTATTGATCTATAGAAAATTCTTTTTCAGGCAGTCCCAAAATATCTGTATTATTAGGAATATAACCAAGCAACCGTAACATTGCTACAATTTGCCCCTTATGATGAAACTCATGCGTAATAGAATGGACTAGTAATTGGTGTGGTGTTTTTTTTACGATTCCACTGCCCGCTTTCCAAGAAGGCTCTTTTTCGATAAAATCATCAAATTTCTCAGTGAATTGTTCAAACACAGTATCCACATATATATCAGCCTGTTGAAAATAACGTTGAATATCTTCTATCTGCATATTATGGAGTGCTTCCTTTGTTATGAGTGGTGAAGTTGTTTTTGAAAGCACAAAAGAACCCAGCCAAGCATGATAACAACCAGCCACATGAACTAAAGAATCTCTTATACTTTGAAAACCAAATCCAAACTCTTTTGTAAAATCATTTTTATTCAATACTTTACACTGGTCTAGTAAAATCTGTCTTGTTTGTTTCACCCAATCATATTCGTGTTTTTCCATCACTATCCCACCCCTTAAAAACAATAAATATCAAAATATTCTTCTAATTATACACAGAGGTGTACCATCATTAAATGCTTGATTTAATCGAACTTTAATGCAGGCAAATCAAGGCGCTCTATTTTGAGGGGGAAAAGATACATAATAATGATACATAGCCAAGTGCGACCGATAAAATGAAGAAATTGAAGAGTTTAAAACTGCGAAAATACATATGGAAAATCATTGAAGAAAACATGACGGTATATACATCCCGACAAATAATAAGATAATGAGCTTGTTGCAGTTATGCAAAAAGAATGCAGAGACCAAGATTGCGAATACTAAAAATAGACGCCAACTATGGCGTCATAAGCTCCTTGATACCCTTTAAAATAAAGAGTTATAAAAATTGACCGGCATCAACTCTAGTGGAATCTTTCTCCTTAACCAGTTTTAACGTGGCCACGATTAGAAAGCTGACAATCACTAGTAAGAGCCATGAACTCACTTTTCCTAGATGAACGAGACTCCACGCGCTGGTTTGGTTTGGATATGTCCAGGCTCCAAAAAACGTTGCGATATTTTCGGCTATCCATATAAAAAATCCGATGAGCACAAAAGAAAGTGCGAGCGGCATACGGTAACGAATTCCATTAACCTCGTATATGACCCATGATTTCCAAAAGACAATTACTACAAGTCCAGATAACCAAAAGCGGACGTCAATCCAATAATGATGGAGGAAAAAATTCAAATAAATCGCAGCGGCAAGAGGTACAACGACGAAAAACGGCGGCCACTTAACCAGTTCAACCTTAAGCCTCCTCCACGCCTGGCAAAGATAACTGGCGACACTTGCATACATAAAGCCGCTATATAAAGGCACTCCAAAGATTTTGGAATAACCTTCCTCTGGATAAGACCAGGAGCCCATTTGCACCTTGAAAAGTTCAAGAGCTAGTCCAATAAGGTGGAACAATGTGATCACCTTTAGTTCATCCCGTGTTTCAAGCCCGGAATACACCATCCACCACTGCATGAGAAGGCAGATGATGAGCAGCCAGTCATACCGCGGCAGGAAGGGAAGAGGAATGATTTGTGTAATTGCCAAAGAGGCAAAAATAACGACAGGAAATAAACATGACAAGGACTGCTCCCAACCAAAACGAACGAGTTGATTTAGTGCTCTCATCATGTGTGCCTCCAAAGTTTTTTTCTGAATATATGCGAGGCCAGCTTAGTATTGCAGCTAAACAGATTTACGGGTATGCGCATAAGATCACCGCCGAATAGGCTAAATTTTTAATCATGAGTGTCTTCATCACTTCGGTATTCCAAAATATCTCCGGGTTGACATTCTAAAGCCTTGCAAATCGCCTCTAAAGTTGATAATCGAATAGCCTTTGCCTTTCCGTTTTTTAATATAGAAAGATTCGCCATTGTGATTCCAACCCTCTCAGAAAGTTCCGTTACGCTCATTTTTCTTTTAGCAAGCATCACGTCAATATTGATAATAATTGCCATTGTTTTCACCTCAGACTGTTAAATCATTTTCTGATTTTATATCAATCGCTTCTTGCAATAGCCTTTGGAGAACAGCAGCAAAGACGGCGATAACCATTGAAGCAAAAATAAGGACCAGTCCGATTAGTATGATACCAGGAGCGTCGTCCATTTCCGCGATGAGATAGAAGAGCGGCATGCCTGCCGCTAATAAAATACTGATGGTGATTGCACAGTATTTTATATTCTTTAAAGCCCGTACAGACAATTTCGAGAAAGCTTTATTGTGGTCAATATAGCTTAAAAGTTTAAAGGCTTGATACAGAGCAAAGTAAAAAGGTATCGCCGCTGCATACAAATCGATATAAACGAGATATTTCAGATAAGAAATATCTGGATACAAATCAGCTGCAAAATTCGCTATCTTCGGCACGAAAAATATGCACAAAGCAAGAACTGGGATTCCAATAAGAATAACAGCTATCTTTAAAAAGAGTGTTGATCCACGTTTCATAAAGAGCACCTCACTTATTTTGTCGATTTGAATTTAACACATTATTTATTGTTTTACAATAAAAAATTATTGATAAAGGTGATTTTATTGTTGTTATGGTATGATATCTTTTTGATTTTAGACAAGCGTTTATAAAGCTATGCAAAGAAATACGTCAGCGGAGTATACATCACCTCTTTTGGACCTTTGCGGCTTCCGCCAAACGAAAAGATCAAGCTTAAAGCGTCTTTCGAACGATAGCTTATATGAACGCAGGTTCGAGACAGTCAATGGATTGAAAAACGCTGGTTATGCGATAGTTAACCGGAACTCAGCAGAACCATATCGTCAAATAAATCCTAGGGTGAAAAAGCTCAAACGTACCATAAAGGAATATGTGTCAACAAGGAGACAATAAAACAGCTTCCGATTGGCATGTCTTTGCCCATAACGTGAAGACTCGGGTTGAAGTCGAGGAGTTATTTGAGGTGAAGACCGAAGACGATTAGTGTGGTGAAAACAGAAAAGAGAATGTTGTTAGATTTAAATAAAAATAAGACGCCAATTAAGGCGCCTTCATCTCGTCTTAAATCCATTCACAAAACTTTCTCCGTCCTGCTCCGTGTTAATAAGCTGCTGGGCGCTTTGGCTGATTCGTTGAGCAAGCGCCTCTTGCGCTTTTCCTTCAAAGCTGTAGAGAAGCGATGAATAGACGCTGTTCATTTCTTTTTGTATATCGTCTATCTTAAGCTTCGGTCTTAGTGTCGTTTTAATGCCTTCAAGCTTCGTTGCGGCTGATACCCTCATGCCCGTTTTCAGCATTTGAAGCTGATTGCGCCGTATGAGGAGCGTATCTTCTTGATCACCGTTTAAGTTGTTGAGTGAGGCTAGTTTATTGAAATTTTCCATTATGTCATCTCCTAAAGCTTAAGCCAGTTTGCCAGCATTTTATCTTTTGATTTAAAATCTTTTGCGATCTGAGCAAGGTACCTGCTGATGTCTTCTAAATCTGAAATCGTATTTTGTAATGAGGCGATGTACGCTTTTTCGGCATGAACATCGTAAAAGAGCGGATTGCCTTTTTTGTCAAACGACTGCGCCAGGTTTTTCAGCGTATTGTTTACATCTTCGAGTGTCAGCTTGTCGTATAGACCGTGGCCGACTTGACGGTAGGTATCGTGTTTCAGGTCGTTGATCGCAGCGTCGTCTTCCTGATAAGCGTTTTCGGCTTCGCGTTTCATCGTCCGCAGATCGTTGATCATCACATTTACTTTTTGCGCGAGCTGTTTGGCAACTGCGGGTGTTACTTTAATTGCGCCACTTCCGGATGCAACTTCCGGTGGGAGCATCGCTTTTAAATTTTTGTCATAAACGAGCTCATCGCCCTCTATATTTTGAACGTTGCCGTTTTCGTCGAAGGTGAAGTTATTACTTCCGACCCAATGCGTATCAGGCATTCCTAAGATTGCGGTCTGAAAGAAATACCCAGCGTTTTGCCCGATTTGTTGGAATACATCGCCCTGCATTCTCGCCTCGCGCACCGCATTTGATAATTCAGGGTCCTTTGTATAAATTGTCGTACCGTTGTGCCGGTCATACTCGTTCCACCAGCCGGCCCCGACCATATCATCCGGGTTGATAATCGATTTTATGGATCGGTCATATTCACCGTTATTAATTTTTTTTTGCTGCTCCGCAGAGTGTAGGTGGACGATTGAAGGGCTGTTAAACGCTACGGCATAGACATTATTGTTGACCGCACTGTATTCAGCCTCTGCGCCGCCGAGAGAATGTCCGGTTGTTGAAATGACCGTCGAGGTGCCTTTATACTTTTGTTTAACTTCCCGCACCAGATTGTCAGCTTGCCCGATTTGGGACGTTTTCGTAATTAACTTGTAGTTACCGGTGCTAAGCATCGAGTCTTGTGTCGGAGTTCCGTTATATTTTCCGAGTGTTTTAGAAGTATCTTTCGCATCTTTTTCGACTATGTAGTGTTCCTTCTTTTTCGGGTCAATTCCCATTACAACGTTCCCGCCGTCAGCGTCAATAACATCTTGGAAGAATTGGTTCTTAGGATCTGTTCCCGCGAAGGCTACGACGACGTTTTTTGGTGTGTCAGGTTTAACCCATTTACCGTCCTTTTTCTTCGCTTGAACAAATACATACGCGTCGAGTCCGGTGTCAGAGTCCCTTTTAATTTTATCAACGTAATAAGCCTTATTTGATTTACTCTCTATAGGTGTTCTATCCTTGAAAGCTTCTTTCATTTTATTGCTACTATATGTGTTTTGGCTAAGAAAATAATAATCCTTATCTGTTAAATTAGGAATATCGCTTATGAGGACATTAAGTCAATTGATTATTCTGATGACTACGAAGTGAACCCAATGGGCGGAATTGATATTAAAGGGTATCTAAATGGTGATAAGCAAAAGAAAATATGGGGTATTTATGATAAGTCAAATGACGAAGTAGGGTCCTTCACAGTCGATGCTGAAAGAAAGCCCGAATGTAAAGATAAAATTTGCGATTATTAATAAAAGGTCCGACTCGATTGAGCGGGCTTTTTTCTATTTTTATCTCACGTTTGTTTAACTAATCAGTTTTATTACCCCTGATAATAAATAATGTTGTGATATCATTTCTAGTATTTGTTTTAAACCTACCGTAAAGCATTACATCGTTACACGCATGAAGGGTGAGCTTTACCCGGTGGAAAAAGAGATTTTCGAAGAGAATTACGAGAAAGTTAGCGAATGACTGAGGAGCCAAATAAACGGTGCCCGTTAAACTCAGATCCCTGAGAAATCTATATTAATTTTTGATGAACCTGTCGTGATATTTCCCTAATGAGGATGTCGATATTAGTCCGTCATAAATGTTTTGGGTACGCCATAAAAGAAAAGATTGCGGATATTAAAAAACCCTTTTAAAATGAGTGAACCTTTTTCCTTACTTCTACAACGTTCCCATGAATAGCCGGAACGATTTAGCTCAGCTCAATCTTGTGAGGAAGGGTATACTTTAGAAAAAGCTTATTATACTGAGGTGAATATTGAAAATATGGATTCGGCATTGAATAATTTAATCATCAGTTGCCATTACGCTTTATTGGGGGCAATTCCATACAAATTAAGGGGACTCGCAGTCAAGTTAGAAAATGAAACGTTATACTGGAAAGGCTATTTTAACGGGGAACCGACAGACGATGAAATAGAAATGCTGAGCGTAGCTTGTACAGAGGTACTTGCTGACTTTCCACATATTAAGGACTGTGAAGAAGAGTATATCAATCATAAGTTTCCTTTAAAAATGGATAAATTACAGTTTTGGGCATTTTTAAGATGGGAAGACAACGAGCATGATGAAATAGGATAAGCTGTAAAACACTTTATTATAATTTGTTACGGAGTTTGGTGTGAAGTGTAATAAACGAAAGGTGAATTCATTTTAAGATTATAGGGATTAAAGCTTTAATATGCATAGTTGGTTATCGGGAAACCACTTTCAAAAACGCACAAGTTCACAATAATAAAAAGATATTCATGTTGATTAGGCGTGCATCATTGCATGTCTATTCTTTTTGGAAAGAACTTTTACCTAGAACTAAAGAACTCAAAAAGCGAGAATGACACAAATTTTATTAGTTCTATTGTCTTATTTTTTATACATAATACCAAAAATACACTTCAAATGATTTATAATGAAGCGTGCCTAATAATTAGCAAACATGGAACGTGATTCAATAAAAACGTATAAGGTTATTGCAGTATGAACTGGAGGATACAGTTTTGAAATATAAAAAAGCAGCAGCGCTTGGAATTGGTTTACTTTTATTTATAGGCGGATGTCAGAACAGAGAGGAGTCTGACATTAGCGTCCAAGATTACACAGGACAAGATTTTCATATTCAGAGCAGGGGTTATCAGAAAGAAACCGCTGAGATCGCAGAAGCGCATCGAGATGAGGTTGAAAAAACCGTAAAAGATTATTTCTTGGATCAATATAGAACAAAGGTAAAAGTCCATAACATTGTCGGAGGGCATGGATTTGTTACTGTGTATGCTGAATCGGTCGGAAAATTGCATTTCTACACAAGCGCAAAAATTAAAATTGATTTGGACAAGAAAGAGGTGCAGACTGACGCGATCCGTTCATCGGAGTTGGACGTGAAAGACTCAATTACAAGCGCGATATACGCATTGGCTTTTGAAGACGAATTTGCCGCGCTAGATTACTATTTAGAGAAGCTAACAGAAGAAGAGCCGATTGTAGGCAAAACGCAGGCAGCCGTTGATAACACAAGCGGTAAGGGATATCAGACGCCTTATTATGCTGTTTCTTTAACTGCTGATTGGAAGGATGACCTTTATTCAGCATATTTAGAAAACCCGAAAAGAAACAAACAAGACTGGCAGGAAAAATTAGAAGATGAAGAAATCACCCCAAAATCATGTGATATCAATATAAATTTATATATGAAAAAAGCACATACAAGGCCAAGTGAACGCATTTATAATCAAGTGGTGCAGGATATTGAAGACATGGAAGAGCTGGCACCAGGGACTTACAGCATTTACTTGAATGACAATAGAATCGATAAAAACTTAGGATTTAATCCAAGAAAAAGCACGCTTGGACGATAATGTCTTCCTAAACGGATCATGAAATTGAAAATGTACTGATACGGAGATCTATTTTAAAATAATGTTTTAAGGAGCCGGAAAGCGGTCAGGTATTTCATTTCATTCCGCACGGTCGCCGGTTTTTTCAGCTGTTCAATCAAAAAGCGGCATCGATTACGGCGCGGCGCGATGCTTCAAATAGCAAACTTCTTCGGGACGATGCAGGGAACAGAGGAAAAAAACCGCCGGACCCGGGTGGCAGGCGGTTTTTTCTTTTGCAGAAAAACTTGTGGAAATAAAGCTGCGTGGAAATCGTGAATATGTGCTGTAAAGGGCGGCTGATTAATGCAGGGAATCTTTAATAATTTTATAGTTTTTATGATTGACGACGGTTAAGGAGTCCAGTTCCAAGTCTCTGTAGTTTTCCATAATCGTAACATCGACGATCACAGAGTTTTCGTTTACTTTCTCTACGATTCCGGTGAGTCCGTTTTTAAATTCGATGACGTTCCCGACTTTTGCAATTTTCAAGTGACTTCCTCTCCTTTAAAGTAAATTAACCTATTGAAAGTATTTTGCAATATTTTCTTGGAGAAGTAAAGCAATTTGGGAAGCGGCATCACTATTGTTGTACCCGGTGTGACTTAATGTTATAGTTAATTAGTTAAAGATGATGAGAGAAAAGGGGAGAGAACAGGTGACAGAGCAAAATGCCATCGATCAGATCGAGCAATTAAGGTCAGGGAGCATTCATGAACTCCACGTAAAAAAAGAAGATTTTCTTTCTTTCAGAGCCATCTTAACAAAGCAGGAAGATTTTAAGCATTTTCGCGGCATTGCCCAGCATGGCGGAGATATTATATTTCAATATATGAAAGAGGCAAGAAGCTGAAAAAGGCTTTCTCAGACCGGCTGAGAAAGCTTTTTTATTTGTGTGAAGCCATATGTTTCTGGAGATTTTGGTGTTTTCTGCATGAAATCGTCCGGCCGTCTGCAATAATGTGACAACCGGACAGTTTGATGGAAGGCATGCCAACATTTTGGCAATGAAATCAGCGATTCGTCTTGTTAGTGTAAAACATATGTTTTTTTCGATGAAGATTTGACAAGGAGGAAGGAAATGAAATCGAAATTTGCTGCGCTAGCTGCGTTTTTAATCTGCATGCTGCCGGCAGCAAGAATCGAACATGCTCAAGCTGTCATGTTGTTCTCGAAAAAAGATAAACAGGAAATGGAACGGCTGATGGAAAGCCTTAAACAGGAAGAAAATCCTGCTTTTCAATTAACAGATGAAAAAAGCTTCATTGAAGCCGCGCATCTGCCGGCTGAAGAGGAGCAGGAAAAAGAAGAAGCTGATGAAGAGACGACGGATCTTTCACATAAAGAAAAAGATCTTTTATCAAGGCTTGTACATGCCGAAGCGAAAGGCGAGTCATTTGAAGGAAAAGTGGCTGTTGCCAATGTCGTCCTGAACCGGGTGGAAGACGGCCGATTTCCTGACAGCGTAAAAAGCGTGATCTATCAAAGAAACGCTTTTGAGCCCGTTCTAAACGGCAGCATCGAGAAAAAAGCAGACCGCGAATCAGTTGAAGCTGTGGAAGAAGCGGTAGATCAAAATAAAAAAGAAACAGACGCTTTATTTTTCTATAATCCCGACATCGCTTCTGATGACTGGATTAAAACAAGAAAAGTCGTGAAGCGCATCGGCAATCATGTCTTTGCGATCTAAAAAGCAGTCAGGGCCATCCGCCTTGACTGCTTTTTATATGCAATTCTTTCTCACTTTTCACCCCCCAAGAAAAAATTTGTTTTTGATACTTTATGAAAATCAATTTTCAATGAAAAAGAAAATAATTTTTAGACTTGTCTCATATGATGGGATAAACCCGTGAGACAAGGAGAGACCTCATGAACCGTTTTGTAAAAGGAATCGTTCTTCTTTCGCTAGCTGCTTTTTTTGCAGAATGTCTTGAATTTGTCATCAACATGATTCTTGCACGGGAGCTTGGCGAGCATGGCATGGGGCTCTACATGAGTGTTTTGCCTTCCATTTTTTTAGTTGTGGTGATTGCGAGCCTTGAGCTGCCTGTATCGATATCGAAGTTTATCGCCGAGTCCACCCCGAAGCTGCACGAAAGCATGCTGAAACATGCATTGCGGATGACTGCGGTCTGCACGGTTTTTTCCACGGCAGCTGCAGTGATCATTCTTCCATTTATTCCGGTTTTTGATTCTTACCACCCTCTGATCAGAGGGCTTGTGATCGGGATGATCCCTACGGTTGCCTTTACGTCGATCGCGAGAGGCTACTTCATGGGCGTTCAGCAAATGGGTAAAATCGCAACGGCGAATGCCCTGAAAAAAATCTTTCAGCTCATCGGCTTGTTTTTATTTTTTCAATGGTATTCCTTTGAATTGGATACTTCTCTTCTGATCTCGTTGTTTGTCCTTGTTGCAAGTGAAGTGGTCGTGTTTGTTTATCTGTTTTCTCAGTTTGTTTTGGTCAGGCGCGCCGCTCAAAAAGGGCAGCAGATCCACCTGCGGAGAAACGATGTTTTAAAGCGCCTGCTCACTGTTTCGATCCCGACGACGGGGCTGCGCGTTTTTCACGCTGTGACAAACGCAGTTGAACCTTTTTTGGTGAAGGGGACGCTGCTTGCCGCTGGCGTATCGAGAACATCGGCCATCGACCAGTTCGGCATGCTTTCGGGGGTGGCGATGACAATCGGCTTTTTTCCGGCTTTCATCGCCCATTCACTGATGGTCGTCATGATCCCGAGCATTTCCGAAAGCTACGCTTACGGACAATACGAAAGAGTGATCAAACGGATTAAACAAGCGATCTTCATCACGCTGTTTTACGGCATACCGTCCGTTATGGTGATGTATCACTTTGCAGATCCGCTGACCCACTTATTTTTCGATTCGGTTAAGGCGTCGTTTTACCTGAAAATGCTGTGGCCGTATTTTTTATTTCACTTTTTTGCCATGCCGTTTCAGGCCTGTTTAATCGGAATGGGGTTGGCCAAAGATGCCTTTTATCATAATGTATGGGCCAGTGTTTTGTCGTTTTTGATGATGTATGTTCTCGGATCCATGCAGACATTGCAGATGACGGGGATCATCCTAGCGATGAATACCGGAATGATTTTGCTGACGGCGCTGCATTATGTGACGATTTGCAAAGAGCTGGGCGTCACGCTTTTTTTGACAAACAAATCCCGATCTCCGAGAATTGAAAGCCGCTGATTGACCCTCTTCATAGTTTTGGTTTTTGCGGGGAAGCTAATACTAAAAAGAAGGGGAGTTCATATGCGAAGAATCAGTCTTATTTATCCGCTCATCCTGTTGCTTTTTTTCGGAGCCTTCGTATTTCAGCCGCAGGCCTCTGCAAAATATGCTTCTCCGGCAGTCATGCAGATGAACACGGTGGAGGGGCAGCGCGTCGTCATTCCCGCCGAAGGCCAAAAGACCATCGTTCATTTTTGGACGACCTGGTGTCCGCCGTGCCGTGAAGAGCTTCCGCGATTCCAATCCTACTATGAAAGCAAGCAATCCGGAGTAAAGCTCGTGACCGTGAATCTGCTGAATGCCGAAAAAGACGAACAGAAGGTGAAACAGTTTATTAAAGCAAACAAGCTGACATTTCCGATCGTTTTTGACAAAAAGGGCGAAATGATGAAAGCCTACAATGTCATGACGATTCCAACAACATTTTTCTTTAACGAAAAAGGAGAGCTGGAGAAATCGGTTGTCGGACCCATTACTGTGGAACAAATGAAAGAATGGGCAGGGAAAAGCTGAGCCGGGAAAAGCTGAGCCGGGGGTTCAGCTTTTTTTTTGAAATCTAAATGATAATTAATATCATGAAGAAATTATAATAATTATTATTTGAAAACGTAGAAAGCCGTGCTATAATGGGAAATAGAAAAGGGTGTGTTCAATGGACAAGAAGCAGTCATACCCTTTATATAAATAAAATACTCCATGTTTATGCTGCCGATGAGGCGGCAATTTGTTTTTTAAGAAGGAAATTGACGATGAATTACATTCTCAATTAGGGAGGATATTGGAGATGCAATTAAAGATCGGGAAACAATCGCAGCAGAACCGTCACACGTTTCATTTTGAAAATTGGAGGCAGCACGGGGAATTGATTGCTGCGCTTTTGTCGGGTTTGTTGATTCTTGCAGGCTGGCTGTTGTCCGGCAATAAAACATTGTCCGTTGTTCTGTTTATTTTAGCTTTTTGTATCGGCGGCTTTGCCAAAGCGAAAGAAGGTATACAAGAAACGCTGGCGGAAAAAACGCTGAATGTTGAACTTCTGATGATTTTTGCGGCGGTCGGGTCAGCGCTGATCGGCTACTGGGCTGAAGGGGCAGTGTTAATTTTTATCTTTTCTCTCAGCGGGGCGCTTGAAACGTATACATTAAATAAAAGCAAACGCGATTTGACATCGCTGATGAAATTGGAGCCGGAGGAAGCCGTTTTGCTCGAAGAAGAAAGAACAAGAACCGTGGCGGCGGCCGATCTTCAAGCGGGCGACCTCATTCTTATTAAACCCGGGGAACGCATTGCGGCAGACGGGGAGATCGAATCGGGAAGAACGAGTATCGACGAATCGGCACTAACGGGTGAATCAATCCCCGCGGAAAAAACCCTCGGAGACGCGGTTTTTGCGGGTACAGTCAATTTGAGCGGATCGCTCACCGTCCGTGTCACAAAGACAAATGAAGATTCGTTGTTCAAAAAGATCATTCGGCTCGTTGAGTCTGCACAAAACAGTGTTTCGCCGTCACAGGCGTTTATTGAGCGGTTTGAAAATATTTACGTTAAAGGGGTTTTGCTTGCTGTCGGACTGCTGCTCTTTCTGCCACATTTTCTGCTTGGCTGGAGCTGGAGCGAGACATTTTACAGAGCGATGGTGTTCATGGTCGTCGCTTCGCCGTGTGCCCTTGTCGCTTCAATCATGCCTGCCGCGCTGTCTTTAATCTCGAATGGCGCAAGAAACGGCCTGCTTGTCAAAGGCAGTGTTTTTCTTGAAAAACTTGGCAACAGCAAAATCGTTGCATTGGATAAAACGGGAACGATTACGAACGGAAAGCCCGGCGTGGAGGATATGCTTTTAGCTGCTGATATCGAGGAGCGCGAATGCTTGGAGGCTGCTGCTGCGATTGAGAAGCAGTCAGGCCATCCGCTTGCCAAAGCGATTGTCGAGTATGCAGAAGCAAAAGGCATCGAGCCTCCCGCGAATGTGTCAATCGAGGAGACGTCAGGGTTTGGCGTTCAGGCTCGATACAATGGAGAGACATGGCTGATCGGCAAAGCTGGATTTGTCGGGGAAGAGGCAGCCGGGCAATTTCTCACGGCGGCTGTTCAGGAGCTTGCCAAGCAGGGAAAAACAATTGTGTTCGTGAAAAAAGGCGAAAAAATCGCGGGGTGTTTTGCATTAAAAGACCAAATCAGACCGGAAGCTAAAGCGGTGATCGAAGAGCTGAATGCGCTTGGTGTTCAGACGGCGATGCTGACCGGGGACCAGCCTGAAACCGCAGCGGCCATCGCACGAGAAGCGGGCTTGAAAATCGTCGTTTCAGAATGCCTTCCTGACAGAAAAGTAGAGGAAGCGCAAAAACTGAAAAAAACATACGGAACAATCGTTATGGTGGGAGACGGAATCAATGATGCACCGGCCCTTGCCGCCGCTGATGTGGGGATCGCAATGGGGGGAGGCACAGATGTCGCACTGGAAACAGCGGATGTTGTTTTAATGAAAAACGAATTGACAGGACTGACCAAAATGATTCGGCTCTCCCGGAAAATGAATACGATCATTAAACAAAACGTGATTTTCTCTCTTGGTGTGATCTGTCTTTTAATCTGCAGCAACTTTCTTCAAATTCTTGATCTGCCACTCGGTGTCATCGGACATGAAGGCAGCACGCTGCTTGTTATTTTAAACGGTCTCAGGCTGCTGAAATCCTAAATAAAGAAACGGCTGCATGCTAACGGCAGCCGTTTTTTCACATCAGAGGGCTGTTTGAGGAAGAGGCGGCAATAATAGAAGCGGGCGGCATCCTCACAATACATAAGCGGTGAGCAAGAGACGGGAAAAACTGATACAATGGATGTGATGCTTTTACATGTTAAATGTATGGTACGGAAACTGTCTCAAGGAGTGAAAAGGAGCATGGAAAGAATTGAACAAATCTCTTCCTGGCTGAAAGAAAAAAACATATCTTCGGCTTTTATTCATTCAAAAGAAAACGTATTTTATCTTACCGGCTTTTATACAGAACCGCACGAACGGCTGATGGGCGTTTTTATTTTTCAAGATGAAGAGCCGTTTTTTGTTTGTCCGCAAATGGAGGCTGGTCAGGCGAGAGCAGCCGGCTGGGCGTATGAGATCATCGGATACGGGGATCATCAAAACCCTTGGGAACTCATATCCTCAGCGCTTCAAAAGCGAAACAGCCAATGTTCAAAAGTGGCGGTTGAAAAAGAAACGCTTGCTCTGTCGCGCGCCGAAATGCTGCAGGCGGTCACAAACGGTGCGGAGCTTGTCTCTGCAGAAGAAAGGCTGAACCAAATCCGCGTCATCAAAGACGAAAAAGAAATCAGCATCCTCCGTGAAGCGGCCAAGCTTGCCGATTACGGAGTCGAAGCAGGAGCCGCCGCATTAAAAGAGGGGATAGCGGAAATTGATGTCGTCGCTAAAATCGAGTATGAGCTGAAGAAAAAAGGAGTCCAGGGGATGTCGTTTTCCACAATGGTCCTTTTCGGAGAAAAGTCAGGACAGCCGCACGGAAACCCGGGTAGCCGCACGCTTAAGCCGGGCGATTTCGTCCTCTTTGATTTAGGCGTGATCATTGACGGTTACTGCTCTGATATTACAAGAACGCTCGTGTATCAAAATGTGAGTGAAAAACAAAAAGAAATATATGATACGGTGCTTCAGGCCGAAACGGAGGCGCTTAAGATGAGCAAACCCGGTGTCAGAATCGGTGATCTTGATTTAAAAGCGCGCGGCATCATCGAAAAAGCGGGCTATGGCGATTACTTTCCTCACCGTCTCGGGCACGGGCTCGGGATTTCGCCTCATGAATATCCGTCCATGAGCCATAACAATGATGAGCTTTTAAAACAAGGTATGGTATACACGATTGAACCCGGCATCTATGTGCCGGAAATCGGAGGGGTGCGCATCGAGGATGATGTACTTGTCACTGCCGATGGAGCAGAAGCGCTGACAAAGTATCCAAAAGAGCTGACTGTCATTTCTTAAAAAACGGAACCCGCGCCCGCGCGCGGGTTCTTTTTTATGCTGACGTGAATCGTTTGTCTTATTACCCGCGTCAATCCTTTGAAATGAAAAAATCGTCAAAGGAACGGAATGGTTTGATCTCGTGTTTTTCTTTAAGCGGTTTCATCGCTGCTTTTGAAGACAGTACGATAACGATACATAATAGAATCAGAATGAAGATACCCATTTTTCTTCCCCTTTCTGGAATGAAAACGTGTTCAGCACCGGTGCTGACTTCATTCTAAATTATGAAACGCTTTCCATATCAAGCCCTAAATTAATAAAAAACCCTGATGTCAGGGTTTTCAGGAATTTTGCCGAGCCGCTTAATATGATTGACGTTGAAAAAGTCTTGTGATGATCGTTTGAAGAATGAATCTACAGCGCCTTTTTGTTTTTATTATGGGGATTTAGATTGATCAAAAGATAATCGGATTGCATCATTATTCTCATGTTAAAAATTTGTATACTAAGCTCAAAAGAAGGGAGGGATTAAATGGGACAAACGCTGACAAATTAAATCTGCCGCAGACAATTTCATCTCTCATCCAGATATTTCAGTCCCCGCAATGATTGCGGATTCACCCCCACACAAATAAGCGTTAAAAAACTTCTCTAATGATTTGAAGTCCATTATTTATGAAAGGAAGCTAGCAAAGAGTGAAAACATTAGGATATGTACTGTTTTTGTCGATATTTGCTTTTGTCAGTATCGTACCGGCAGCTGACGCGAAAGTGATTGATCATGACAAAGTGCAAGGCTTCAGTGAAGTAACCCCTGTGACGGTTTCTCAAAAAGCGGCCAAACGTTTTCAGCCTTATTTAAAGGTCGGAAGCGGCTGCGTGCCTTTTCCCGCAGTTGACGCACAAGGCAATACAAGCGGAGGCCTGGAGCCTACCGGAGCGCCCGAAGGACACTGCAGCAAAAGCGTGGGACAAGTGTACTCCCGCTCTGCATGGTACAATGGAGTATGGGCGATTATGTACGCATGGTATTTTCCTAAAGATTCACCTCTGCCTTTTAAAGCATTCGGCCATCGACATGACTGGGAAGGAATCGTCGTATGGATCGATAACCCGGCAAATCAAAATCCAAAAGTGTTTTCCATCGCTTATTCTCAGCACGGTAAATTTCAAAAAACAGCTCCAAACAACAAGATCATGGAAGGTGATCATCCGAAAATCCGCTATGATGCTCCTCAAGCACCGATTAACCACAGTTTATATGTGGACAACGCAAAGGGCGGAACCCAGCCTCTCATCGGATGGGAAGATTTGACGCCTGCCGCAAGAAACGCATTGAACACGACGGATTTCGGAAGCGCAAACGTTCCTTTCAATGATCACAATTTCATGAATAACCTTGGAAAAGCATGGTTTAGATAAAAATATTTCGTGTATCGGCTGATTGTGAAATATTTTTATATCAGCCGGTTTTTTTCTCCGTACATCTTCTTCACTGTTTTCTTCATATTTATAGAACCCCGAAAAAAATTCCGAAAACGATCAAAATCCACGTCTCCAAGCGATATAATTTCTTTATGACGCGAAATGATCCGGCATGTATGAAAAGATTTGAAAGAAAGAAGGGAAACGAATGGCAAATATCAGGGAAATAGCTGAAGCCGC
The DNA here is from genome assembly GCF_054161455.1 of Bacillus sp. PK6-026. Taxonomy (NCBI): domain Bacteria; kingdom Bacillati; phylum Bacillota; class Bacilli; order Caryophanales; family Bacillaceae; genus Bacillus; species Bacillus sp. PK6-026. The sequence continues at coordinate 1,508,687 of NZ_CP096418.1, forward strand.
AGGGGTTTCCATCACGACTGTTTCAAGGGTTCTCAACGGCCACCCGTATGTCAAAGAAGAAAAACGTCAAAAAGTTCTTGAGACGATTGAACGGCTCGAATATGCAAGGAATATGCATGCCGTTCATTTATCCAAAGGCTTTTCAAATATGATAGGTGTTGTGCTGCCGACCATCGGCCTCCCTTATTTCGGCGAGCTGCTGGAAGGAATCGCTGAAGAAGCTGCAAAGGAAGGCGTTCACTTTTCGCTTTATCAAACAAATTATCAATTGGAAAAAGAAATTTTTGCATTGGAGCAGCTGAAACAAAGACAGGTGGACGGCCTGATTTTCTGTTCAAAAGCGATGTCTGATGAAGCGCTTTTGGACTGGCATGAGACCGGTCCGTTCATTCTGTGCCAGGACTCAAGCGAACGGTATTTTTCAACGGTCAGCATTCCGCACAAAGATGCTTTCCGGTTAGGACTGGATTTTTTGATTGAAAAGGGGCACACAAAAATCGCCATTGGTTTGGCAAGGAAAAATGGCATGAACAGCCATTTTCGCCTTGAGGCATACAAGGAAGCTTTGGCCGCGATCGGGGAGCCTTACCGGGAAGAATGGGTATTCGAGCGGTCGCTGACGATAACCGACGGGCAAAAGCTGTTCTCTGAATGGAGAGAGATGGAGGAGAAGCCGACAGCTGTTTTTATCGCCAACGACCAAGTAACAGCCGGTATGTTTCTTGAAGCGCAACGTCATCAGGTGGATATTCCCGGAAGCCTCGCCATTTTAAGCTGTGACAACCAGCCAATCAGTGAAGTGCTGGGCATTTCAACGATCAAAATTAATATAAAGGAAATGGGGAAGCATGCGTTTCGCCTTTTGCGAAAAAGAATCGGCGGTGCCGGCCCGGAAAAACAGACCGTTCCATACAAGCTGATCAAAAGGGCGACTGTGTAATGTAATCAAAACATCAATCATTTTCCAGACAGTGATCAAATTTCGACATTTTTCATCAAAAAGGTCAAAATAAATTGACGCGCTTTCATGAGTTTTGTACGATATGAGAGATTGATGACAAAAAGGAGCTGAGGATCGTGAACAGATCCTTTACCGTTGAAAAGGTACTCAACAACAACGTTTTAATCGCTCTCCATGATGATTACAGAGAAGTTGTCTTGATTGGCAAAGGAATCGGTTTTGGCAAAAAGCGCGGAGATCTTATCGAACATGAGAACTATGAAAAAATGTTTATCTTGGAAAATGATAAGGAACAATCGCAGTATAAGAAGCTCCTCACTTATGTCGATGAAAAAATGGTTGATATCGCCAATGATGTTATCTACCATATCGCGCAAAAAATCGGCCAGCCGCTGAACGAACACATTCATGTCGCGTTGACGGACCATATCGCATTTGCGGTTAAGCGCTTAGAAAAGGGATTTGATATGAAGAATCCGTTTTTGCTTGAGACGGAATCGCTTTATCCGAAGGAATACGAAGTCGCCAAAGAAGCCGTCGATATGATAAATGAAAAATCAGACATTCAGCTGCCTGAAGGCGAAATCGGGTTTATCGCACTTCATATCCACAGTGCGATGACGAACCGCCCGCTTTCTGAAGTCAATCAGCATTCCCAACTGATCTCCAGGCTTGTCCAGGTCATCGAGGATTCGTTCCAGATGCAGGTCAACAGGGAAAGTGTGAACTATTTGCGGCTGATCAGGCACTTGCGCTTTACGATCGACAGGATTAAACGGGACGAGCCGATTCAGGAGCCGGAAAAATTAATGTTATTGTTGAAAACGGAATATCCGCTGTGTTACAATACTGCTTGGAAGATGATCAAGATCTTGCAGCAAGCGCTCAAGAAACCGGTTCATGAGGCAGAAGCCGTTTATTTGACATTGCATTTGTACCGTTTAACTAATAAAATTTCATAACGCCTTTATAACGTGTTACTGATTCGATCAGGCATGAGTGAAAAAAGGGAAGAAATGAAGACGCTGTCTTTTGTTTCTTAGTGTACCCGCTTTCACCCATGCCTTTTTTGTCGTTCTAAAGGCGAAATGTAAACGGTTTATTTGGATGAAAAAGCAGTCTTTTGAACGAAGTTGTCATGAATTTTTGCTGTAAGGTCAAACTATCCTTAGAGGGGGTTAAAACATGTTTAAATCGCTATTTGGCGTTCTGCAAAAAATTGGACGGGCGCTGATGCTTCCTGTTGCGATCCTGCCGGCTGCAGGGATTCTGCTCGCGCTTGGTAATGCCATGCAAAATCCGCAGATGACAAAAGTCGCACCATTCTTAACGAACAGCACCGTTCAGCTTGTTGCGAAAGTGATGGAAAGTTCAGGTGACGTCGTGTTCACCAACTTGGCGCTCCTTTTCGCAGTCGGGGTTGCCATCGGTTTGGCTAACGGCGACGGTGTTGCCGGAATCGCCGCTATTATCGGATATCTTGTTATGAATGTCACGATGAGTGCAGTGCTTCTTCAAAACGGTTCGATTCCAAGCGACGCAGTTGAAAGAGCACAGTTCTTTACTCAAAACCATCCGGAATACACGACAATGCTCGGCATACCGACATTGGCAACGGGGGTATTCGGGGGTATTATTGTCGGTGTCCTGGCCGCTGCCATGTACAACCGATTCTACACAATCGAGCTTCCGCAGTATTTAGGATTCTTTGCCGGAAAGCGCTTTGTTCCGATCATTACATCGATTTGTGCATTGCTGCTGGGACTCGTCATGCTGTTTATCTGGCCGCCGATCCAAGGCGCGCTGAACAGCTTTTCGACAAACTTGCTTGCAGCAAATGAAGCGGTCGCAGCTCTCATTTTCGGAATGATTGAGCGGGCCCTGATCCCGTTCGGTCTGCACCATATTTTCTACTCGCCGTTCTGGTACGAGTTCTTCAGCTATACGAATCAGGCGGGAGAAATTGTCCGCGGTGACCAAAGAATTTTCATGGCGCAAATCAAAGACGGCGTCGATTTGACAGCGGGTACATTTATGACCGGTAAGTATCCGTTCATGATGTTCGGTCTTCCTGCGGCAGCGCTCGCTATTTATCATGAGGCAAAACCGCAGAACAAAAAGCTTGTTGCCGGTATTATGGGTTCAGCAGCATTGACATCATTCTTAACAGGGATCACTGAGCCGATCGAATTCTCATTCTTGTTCGTCGCTCCGATTCTGTTTGCGATTCACTGTGTGTTTGCCGGCCTGTCATTCATGATGATGGACATTTTAAATGTTAAGATCGGGATGACATTCTCCGGCGGTTTGATCGACTACTTCCTGTTCGGAATTCTGCCGAACCGCACAGCTTGGTGGCTTGTCATTCCTGTCGGTTTAGTCCTGGCTGTCGTCTACTACTTCGGATTCAGATTTGCCATCCGCAAGTTCAACTTGAAAACGCCTGGACGCGAAGATGCAGCTGCAGAATCCGCTGATGAAGGCAAAGAAGCAGCAGGAGATCTTCCTTATCAAATTCTAGAGGCGATGGGTGACCAAGAAAACATCAAACACCTTGACGCTTGTATCACAAGACTTCGCGTCACAGTCAACGATCAGAAGAAAGTTGACAAAGAGCGCTTGAAAAAACTCGGCGCATCTGGCGTGCTGGAAGTCGGCAATAACATCCAAGCGATTTTCGGACCAAGATCCGACAATTTAAAATCGCAAATGCAAGACATTATGTCAGGCCGCACGCCGCGTCCTGAAAAAGCACCAAACGCTGCCGAGGAAGTAGAGCAGCAAATCGAAGAAGTCATGGTCGAGCCTCTTCAAAATGAATCAGGTGAAGAAGTATTCGTTTCACCGCTTGCTGGTGAGCTTCATCCGATTACAGATGTTCCGGATCAAGTATTCTCCGGAAAAATGATGGGCGACGGATTCGCGATTCTTCCTGCAGAAGGCACAGTTGTGTCACCTGTAAGAGGGAAAGTGCTGAACGTGTTCCCGACAAAGCATGCGATCGGTCTGCAGTCTGACGGCGGCAGAGAAATTCTGATCCACTTTGGAATCGATACGGTCAGCCTGAAAGGTGAAGGCTTCACTGCATTTGTTTCTGAAGGTGACCGGGTTGAGCCGGGCCAGAAACTGCTTGAAGTCGACATTGAAAAAGTGAAGGACAGCGTACCTTCCCTGATGACGCCGATCGTGTTCACGAACCTTCAAGAAGGCGAAAGCGTGAGCTTAAAGGCAGAAGGCAATGTCAGCCTGACACAGGACGATATCGTCCGCGTTGAAAAATAAATTCACAAAATGGCCGTACTTGTCAGATGACATGTACGGCTGTATGATATAATATTGTGAATGTACTAAAAGCTTTAAATTAAAAGGAGATTGATAAAAAATGGCACAAAAAACGTTTAAAGTAACTGCAGATTCTGGAATCCACGCTCGTCCAGCGACTGTTCTTGTACAAACAGCAAGCAAATATGATGCAGATATCAATTTGGAATATAACGGAAAAACCGTCAACCTTAAATCAATTATGGGTGTTATGTCACTAGGTATTGCTAAAGGTGCTGAAATTACGATTTCTGCTTCCGGCGCTGATGAAAATGATGCTCTTTCCGCACTTGAAGAAACAATGAAAAGCGAAGGTTTAGGCGAATAATGCTTGAACTAAAAGGAATAGGCGCTTCAGCCGGTATTGCGATCGCAAAAGCATATCGGCTTGAGGAGCCTGATCTAACGGTTGAAAAGAAAAACATCTCTGATTCTGATGCGGAAGTAAATCGTTTTGAAGACGCCATCGAGCGTTCTAAAAAAGAGCTTGAAATCATTAAAAACCATGCATTGAAAGAGCTTGGAGAAGATAAAGCGGAAATCTTTTCTGCACATTTGTTAGTATTAAGCGATCCGGAACTGTTAAACCCGATTAAAGACAAAATCAAATCGGACTCCGTCAACGCGGAATTCGCTTTAAAAGAAACGGCCGACATGTTCGTCACAATGTTCGAGTCGATGGATAACGAATATATGAAAGAACGCGCCGCAGACATCCGCGATGTCACCAAGCGTGTCACAGGGCATCTTCTCGGCGTTGAAATTCCGAACCCGAGTCTGATTTCCGAAGAGGTCATCATCGTAGCCGAAGACTTGACACCGTCTGATACAGCGCAACTAAACCGCAACTTTGTTAAAGGGTTTACAACAGATATCGGCGGACGGACGTCCCACTCAGCCATCATGGCGCGCTCGCTTGAAATTCCGGCCGTTGTCGGCACAAAAGCGGCAACAAAAGGCATTCAAAACGGCGTAACTGTGATCGTTGACGGTATCAATGGCGATGTCATCGTTGATCCTGCCCAGGAAACAATCAGCGAATACGAAGAAAAGCATCAAGCCTTCCTGGCGCAAAAAGCCGAATGGGCGAAGCTTGTCAATGAACCGACTGTAACGAATGATGGACATCATGTGGAACTTGCCGCTAATATCGGTACACCTGATGATGTAAAAGGCGTTCTGGAAAATGGAGGAGAAGCAGTCGGCCTTTACCGGACTGAATTCCTTTACATGGGCAGAGACCAGCTTCCGACTGAAGAGGAGCAATTTGATGCCTATAAAACCGTTCTTGAGCGTATGGAAGGCAAATCAGTTGTCGTTCGTACTCTTGATATCGGCGGAGACAAAGAGCTTCCATATTTAGAACTGCCAAAAGAAATGAACCCTTTCTTGGGATACAGAGCGATCCGTCTTTGCCTTGATGAGCAAGAGATTTTCAGAACGCAGCTTCGTGCGCTGCTTCGGGCAAGTACATATGGAAACTTAAAAATTATGTTCCCTATGATCGCGACTGTAAACGAATTTAAAGAAGCGAAAGCAATTCTTTTAGAAGAAAAAGAAAAGCTGAAAGCTGAAGGTCAACAAGTTTCCGAAGACATTGAAGTCGGTATGATGGTTGAAATCCCTTCAACAGCTGTGATCGCTGATCAATTCGCTAAAGAAGTGGATTTCTTCAGCATCGGAACGAATGACCTGATTCAATATACGATGGCTGCTGACCGGATGAATGAGCGGGTATCTTACCTTTACCAGCCGTACAATCCTGCGATTCTCCGCCTGATCACGCTTGTCATTGAAGCGGCCCATAAAGAAGGAAAATGGGTCGGCATGTGCGGCGAAATGGCGGGAGATGAAATTGCGATCCCAATCCTGCTCGGTCTTGGACTGGACGAGTTCTCAATGAGCGCGACGTCAATCCTGCCGGCAAGAACGCAAATCAGCAAGCTTTCTAAAAAAGAGACGGAATCGTTCAAAGAGCAAATTCTGTCCATGAGCACAACAGAAGAGGTTGTACAATTCGTAAAAGAAACCTTCAATATGGCATAAGCGATTGAAAATCCGGACAGGCATAACCAATGCCCGTCCGGGTTTTTTTGTTGATCTGAATGATCTCGGCTGCGGCGGAAATAATACATGTGACCAATAGTTAGAAAGGGGGATTTTGATATGCCCAGGCAGCCATTCAAACCGGGTGATGAGGTCTATGTCATTTACCGGAACCCGCATGCCGCCAATGTCGCGCATATAAAGGAAGCTGAAGTCGTTGATCACCCGCTTCACGAAGGTGAACTGGCATTGTTTATGTATGATACATATCACGCCTTTGCCGAAGATGATGCAGTTTTTTCTTCATATGAAGAGGCGGAACGGCTTTACCGTGAGTTATTTGACGGGGTATGAAAATATTACCGGTATATCACATCCTCTAAATGCAAAAAGTAACGGAAATAAGCAAAGGATGTGTCTGTTTCCAATGGTAAAACCGTTTGTTCCCCAGCTCGTCTATATTGAACCGAGAGCGCTGGAATACCCGCTGGGAAAAGAGCTGAGGGATAAATTTTCAAACATGGGGCTTGAGATCAGGGAAACGACTTCACACAATCAGGTGAGGAATATCCCGGGGGAAGGCCACCTGCAAAAATACAGAAATGCGAAATCCACTTTGGTCATCGGCGTCAGAAAAACATTGAAATTCGATTCATCAAAACCGTCCGCAGAATACGCGATTCCGTTTGCAACAGGGTGTATGGGTCACTGCCATTACTGCTATCTGCAGACGACAATGGGCAGCAAGCCGTATATCAGAACGTACGTCAATGTGGAGGAAATACTTGATCAGGCGGACCAGTATATGAAAGAACGCGCTCCCGAGGATACGCGGTTTGAAGCTTCTTGCACATCTGATATTGTCGGGATTGACCATTTGACACACACATTAAAGCGTGCAATTGAGCATTTCGGTCAATCCGACCACGGTAAATTGCGTTTCGTGACAAAATTCCATCATGTCGACCATTTGCTTGATGCCAAGCACAACGGAAAAACGCGTTTCCGCTTCAGCGTAAATGCCGATTATGTCATCAAAAGTTTTGAACCCGGCACATCCCCTTTGGATAAACGGATCGAAGCCGCCGTGAAAGTAGCGGAAGCAGGCTATCCGCTTGGTTTTATCATCGCTCCGATTTATATTCATGACGGCTGGCAGGAAGGCTACAGAGTGCTACTCGAAAAGCTCGATCGTGCGCTGCCGCAGCATGCAAGGCGCGACATTACCTTTGAAATGATCCAGCACAGATTCACGAAGCCGGCAAAAAGAGTCATTGAAAAAAACTATCCAAAGACAAAGCTCGAACTGGATGAAGAAAAACGGCGCTATAAATGGGGCAGATACGGGATTGGCAAATATATATACCAGAAGGATGAAGAAGCAGAGCTTCGCAGCGCCCTTGAAACGTATATTGATAACTATTTTCCCGAAGCAAAAATCGAATATTTCACATAACAGAGCTTTAGCCGGAAAAGCTCTGTTTTTTGTTTTGAGATGTTAAAAAAGGGTTTTTCCACTCCATTAAGACCGCATAATGAAGCGATTCCTCATCTTCAATGTAGCCGGGAATCACGCAAACCGGCGATCGTCCGCACTGGAGCAGGAATGAGAGCACGGGATCGCGCTTTTCCCCGTCCAATACAGCTTGAACATACTGTTCGGGCGTCATTTCTTCAGCCGACTTGTGATAATGGGGAATCCGTCCGCCGCCAATGAGCCGCTTGAGCCCTTTAAAGACCGTCAGTTCATACATGGACTGCATCAGCCGCTTTCCGATGCCGAGTTTTCGATAGTGAGGGGACACGGAAATATCGACGACATAAAGGGAGTTTCCATCGTTTTGATGTGTGCCGATATACCCGTTGTCTGTCACTTCGTCCCAGCTGTGGTGAGGATGATGCGGATCAAAATCAGTCATGAGCGCCGTCATCGAACCGATGATTCGGCCTTCGGAAACCGCGCAAAGTGCACCATCGGGAAATCGTTCAATATGGGAATGGAGCTGCTTTTCATTCCACAAAAGGTCTTCCGGAAACGGAGGCGGAAAGCATTCTCTTTGGAGTGCAATCAAATCGGGAATATCTTTGTTGTTGTAATTGCGGATGTCCACCTGCTGATAAGAAATGCCGTTATCGACGTAAAACTGTTTATAGATCGCCCATCACTCCTTTTGATATTTCCTTCATTATACCGTTATTTTAGCAGGCTATCTTAATTTTGCGAAATTTTGGCCGATAAAAAGAATATGAAGGTGCATGTAAAGGAGGGTTTCATTTGTTTAAAAAACTGCATGTCAAAATTGCCGGATTTGTTGCCATCCTGCTGATTTTGACGGTTATCGTCCTACAGTTTTCCACAACACATTTGTTGAAATCAATGCTTGAAGATCAAGCAAAAGAATCGACTTCAAGTCTGCTTAACTCGATCAAAGGTAATATCGAGCTTCAATTAGAAAACTATGAAATCGCTTTAAATCGTATGAGCGACAGTCGAATGGCGCAGTCATTTTTAGAAGATGATCAAAATAAATTATTGGGCAGACTGATCAACGACGAATTAAAGCAAATCAAGGATAAAAACGAATTTGTCACCAATGCGTATATAGCGACTTCAAAAAAAGATATATGGATATACCCGAAAGCCGAATTTGATAAAGATTTTGACCCGACGACCCGGCCCTGGTACACATCGGCTGCCAAAACGCCTGATCAAGTGATCTGGACAGAGCCGTATCAAGATGTCGTGTCTGGAGAGATGATGGTCGCAGCGGCTAAAGCAGTCGTTGTCGACAATAAAGTATTAGGCGTCATCAGCTTAGATATTTCACTGAATTCATTAAACAAAATTATCGAAAATCAAAAGATGCCATATGACGGCTACGCATTTATTTTGGACCAAAACGGGACAATGCTTGCCCACCCGTCAAAACAAGGTGACGATATATCGAAAGACAAAACATATCGGGACATCCCGTCATCCAAAGACGGAATCAAAGTAGGCAAAGATACTGTGATCGCTTATCAGACCGTCGGTGGTACGGGCTGGAAAGTCGGTACGCAATTCGACACGGCGAAGCTGATGTGGGTCGCACAGGAAATGAACAAAATGGTCATGATCGTTTCAATCATTGCTTTGGCAGCGGCGATCATTTTAAGCTATTTCCTTGCCAAAACGATCACAGGCCCGATTAAGCAGCTGATTGCCAAAACAAAGGCTGTCGCGGGCGGTGATTTGACGGTCCAGACAGCAGCTGCCTCAAAAGACGAAATCGGTATGTTAACAAAAGACTTCAACAAGATGGTCGAAAACATGAAAGAAATGATTGTGCAAGTCGGAACCTCGTCCGGAAAAGTATCGAAAACGACCGATCAATTAAGCGCTGTTTCAAAAGAAACGGTTTCTGCGAGCGATGAGATTGCCAAAGCAATCGAAGAAGTGGCGACAGGTGCGACAGAACAAGCGGCAGAGATCGAAAATGTAAATGAACAATCCGAACGGCTATCTGTCAAAATTAAAGAAATTGAACATCATGCCGACAGCATCAAGAAGCTTTCGAGAACATCAGAAGATGCAAGCTATACAGGAATCGATGCCCTCGGGCAGCTGCTTGCAAAATCAAATGAAGCCAACTCGGAGACGAAGAAAGTGGAACATATGCTTTTGCAGCTTGAAGAAAAAACAAAAAACATTGAAGAGGTTGTTACAGCCATCTCGGCGATCTCTGATCAAACAAACCTGCTTGCTCTGAACGCCAGCATTGAAGCAGCCCGTGCCGGCGAAAGCGGACGCGGTTTTGCGGTAGTTGCAGATGAGGTGAGAAAGCTTGCCGAACAATCGGCGGTCTCTTCACAGCATATCAGCGAAACGGTCAAGCAGATTCAGCTGGAAACGAAAGAAGCCGTTTCAGCGATGACGGAAGCAAGCAAGATGAATGAAGAGCAAAATGGAATGATTCATGAGACAGGAGAAGCGCTCAGCAAAATTACTGCAGAAATGCAGGCGCTCGTCAATTCAATTGACCACATTTACTCTGAAATCTCTGGTATGAGCGGAGAACAGCAAAAAATGTCTGATTCGATCCAAAGCATTTCAGCTATTTCCCAGCAGTCAGCAGCGGCTGCGGAAGAGGTCAGCGCTTCGACAAACGAGCAGCTGACAGCGCTGGAAAGCATCGCCAAATCGGCTGAAGCGCTGAGTGAGGCCAATCAAGAATTATTAAATGCGATCAATAAGTTTAACGTGTAATAAAGAAGTCCCTCTTTTTGAAAGAGGGACTTTTTCAACGCTCACAATCCCAATTTTCAGAATATACATGTTACACTATAAATATGAAGGGAGTGATGATTGTGGACTTAAAGATGAATGGCAAAACGGCGCTTGTGGCAGCAAGCAGCAAAGGACTAGGCAATGCGATTGCAAAAGCCCTTGCGAAAGAAGGGGCAAATGTCATGTTGTCCGGGAGACACGAAGCGGACTTGAAAAAAGCTGCGGAAGAGCTGAATGGACTCGGCGGCGGATCCATCTCATATCAAGTATGCGATCTTGCAGATGCTGACGGGATCAAAGCGCTCGTTCAAAAGACCGCTGACACATTTGGAACGATCGATATGCTCGTCAACAATGTCGGAGGACCGAAGGGCGGCAGCCTGTTGGATCTGACAGACGCTGACTGGACTTCGTCATTTGAATTGCATCTGCTCAGCTATGTCCGTTTAATCCGCGAAGCTTTTCCATATCTAAAAAAGGATGGAGGCCGCATTGTTAATATCGCTTCTTCATCAGTTAAGCAACCGATTCCGGGGTTGCTGCTTTCCAACACGTTTCGAATGGGAATCGTCGGTCTGACAAAATCCATTGCGGAAGAGTTGGCCGAACACCGCATTTTGATCAACACGCTCGCACCTGGGAGAATCGCGACAGATCGCGTGGCAGAGCTTGACCGGCTCAAAGCCGAGAAAACAGGCCTTTCCGAGCAGCAGGTGAAGGAAAGCTATGAGAAAGAGATTCCGCTCGGCTCCTACGGAAAACCTGACGACTTTGCACAATATGCAAGCTTTCTTTTATCAGAATGCAATACATATATGACTGGACAGACTCTGCTGATAGACGGCGGAATGGTAAAAGCAATTTAAGGGGGATGACATCATGAAAAAAACGATCGGATTTATCGGACTCGGAGTAATGGGAAACAGCATGGCTTCGCATATTTTAGCTGCAGGCTATCCCGTCAGCGCATATACGAGAACAAAACAGAAAGCGGACAGCCTCGTGGAAAAAGGGGCGGAATGGAAATCATCCGTCAAAGCACTGGCGCAGTCGTCTGATGTGATCATCACAATGGTCGGCTACCCAAAAGACGTTAAAGAAGTTTACTTTGGAAGCGAAGGCATTATTGAAAATGCCAAAACAGGTTCTTACCTCATCGATATGACGACTTCCAAGCCTTCTCTCGCCAAACAAATCGAGGATGCTGCAAAAGAGAGAGGACTTTACGCTTTAGATGCTCCGGTTTCAGGCGGGGACGTCGGCGCGAGAAACGGCACGCTCGCCATTATGGTCGGAGGAGAACGGAAAGCCTTTGATGAATGCTACCCGATCTTTTCGATCATGGGTGAAAACATCCAATATCAGGGGCCGGCCGGAAGCGGCCAGCATACGAAAATGTGCAACCAGATTGCGATTGCTGCAGGTATGATCGGTGTCGCAGAAGCGATGGCCTACGCCAAAAAATCCGGACTCGATCCCGACAATGTGTTAAAAAGCATTACGACCGGCGCTGCGGGAAGCTGGTCCCTCTCAAATCTCGCGCCTAGAATGCTGAAAGGCGACTTTGAACCGGGCTTTTACGTCAAACACTTTGTTAAAGACATGGGCATCGCGCTAGAAGAAGCGGAGTTGATGGGCGAGAAAATGCCGGGGCTCGAGCTTGCGAAAAGCCTTTACGACACCCTTGTGGAAAAAGGCGAAGAAAACAGCGGCACCCAAAGTGTGTACAAGCTTTGGACAGAATATAAATAACGAAAAAAAAACCACTTGCTCAATGCAAGTGGTTTTTTGCTGGTTCTTATTTTCCGATGAACTGCTGAGTCCAGTAGTTGCCGTCTTTCACATATCCAACACCGATATGCGTGAAGTTAGGGTTCATAATGTTTTTTCTGTGACCTTCACTGTTCATCCAAGCTTTGACAACTTCCTGAGGCGTTTTTTGGCCTTTCGCGATGTTTTCTCCGGCAGTGCGGTATGTGATGCCGAATTTCTTCATCATGTCAAATGGAGAACCGTAAGTCGGGCTGTTGTGATCAAAGTAATTGTTATCTTTCATATCTTGAGATTTCGTGCGGGCAACCTTGCTCAGTTTTTCATCCAAAGTAAGAGGTTTTAGCCCTTGTTTCTTTCTTTCCGCATTCGTCAGCTCAACAACTTCTTTTTCATACGCGCTTACAGAAGAAGATGAAGGCGCTGTATTTTGCTTTTGCTGTGAAGTCTGCTCTTTTGAAGCCGCAGGCTTTGAAGCTTCCTGTTTTTGAGTCTGCGTGCTTTCAGGCTTTGAAGCTTTAGGCGCAGAAGACTTCGGTGCAGAAGCTTTAGGCTGTTGAGTGGCTTGTTTCTTATAAGAATGAAGCAGGGACTGAATTTTTTCCTGGTCAGCTTTAGAAAGCTGGTTCATGTTTTGGATATTCAGTTTGCCTTTGAGATCAGTTACATTTATGGAATGAACGGTTTTGACTTGTACTTGCTGCTGCTCTTTAGCGTCAGCGTGTTGAACGCCGCTGAATGTGAAGAGCGTTGCTGCAGCTGCTGCTGATAAAAGAAAAGCTTTTTTCATAAACAGTAATCCTCCTAAATGTTGTAGTTGTTGTTGTTTCGTACACTAGAATCATAACACGGCTTTTTTGAAATAATAGATCCATATATTCCCTTTGACAAGGTATTATTGTTAATTTTGACATAAAAAAAGAAAAACCCTTTGCTGCCAATATGCAACCAGATCGCTCTTTTACACGTCTTGTCATAAACGTGGTAAAATTTAAATGTGTTAGCTAAATTTTAATATAAAAAGAGATTGACAGCTTTTTTAAAAACTTTAGATTGTAACAACCATTACAAAAGTGTTACAATATATCTCAGTTAATTAATGTAAAAATTGAATATTGTGAGAGGAGAGAGAGTTTCAGTGACAGAATCTCAACATGATCCGGCTGAAATCAAAAAGAGCAGGCGTTCGCGTTTATGGCGGATCAACCTGTACTTCTTTGCGGTGTTCACTTTGTTCGCTGCGCTGATTGTCAAGCTGGGCCTCGTGCAAATCGTCAATGGAGAAGCGTATGAGCAGGAAGCTTCGAAAACCGAGGCGAAAATTGCGTCATACCCGGCGCCGCGGGGTAAAATGTATGACAGATACGGGCGGGTGGTTGTCGACAACCAAAGCGTTCCCGCGATCACATATACGATGATGACAAGCACAAAAACGGAGGAAAAAATCAGCACAGCCAAAAAACTCGCAGAATTGATCGATATCGATACTTCGTTTCTGAAAGAAAGAGATTTGAAAGATTACTGGCTTGCCAGACATCCGAAAAAAGCTGCTGCACTTCTGAAAGACGGCGAGAAAACCCTCAAGTCTGATCAAACATACAAGCTGCAGGTGGACCGCGTTCCGGCGGAAGAGATCAAAGCGCTGGAAAAGGACAAAGACGAGCTTAAAATCGCCGCGATTTTCAGAAGGTTTTCAGGCGGCTATGCGTATGAGCCGCAGATCGTCAAAGCGATGAGCCCGAAAACCGAGGGGAAAAACGATGCGCAGCTCCTTGATGAGAAGGCTTCAAAACAGATGCCGGCCAACGATTTAACGTATGAGGAAGTCTCACGCGTTTCCGAGCATCTTGAAGAGCTTCCCGGCGTTGACGTCATCATGGACTGGACCAGGAAATATCCTTATGAAAAAACGCTCTACTCCATTTTCGGAGGCGTCACAACGCCTGAGCAAGGGCTTATCAAGGACCGGGAAGACTTCTACCTGACAAGGGGATATGCCCGGAATGACAGAGTGGGAAAAAGCTATCTCGAGTATCAATATGAAGAATATTTAAATCCGAAAAAAGCGAAAGTGCAATATACAGAAAACCGCTCAGGCAAGGTCATCAGCCAGGAAACGGTTGATGAAGGAAGACGCGGCTACGATCTGCAGCTGACATTCGACATGGAGCTCCAAAAGAAAGTCGAAGAAGCTATCGAAGAGGAGCTTAATAAATTCCGCGGCTCAAACTACATGCTGGACAGAGCGTTCGTCGTCATGATGGATCCGAATAACGGAGACATCCTGTCCATGGCCGGAAAGCGAATCATCGACGGCAAAATCACCGACTATTCAATCGGCGCGTTTACGACCCAGTATGAAATGGGATCAGCCGTCAAAGGCGCGACCGTGCTGGCCGGCTATCAGGACGGCATGCCACATGGGCAGAGATATTTAGATCATGAGCTGAGCTTCGCGGGGCCTGTTAAAAAAGGCTCCTACAGAGGAAACACCATCGGCTGGGCTGATGAGGTTAGAGCGTTGGAAAAAAGTTCAAACGTTTATATGTTTTATGTGGCAATGAGAATGGCAGGGATCACGTATAAACCTGGCGGCTCCCTTCCGGCAAACCTCGAAGACTTAAATAAAATGAGGTATTATTTCAATCAATTTGGCCTTGGGGTAAAAACAGGCATCGACTTGCCGCAAGAGTCGGCCGGGATGCAGACAAACCCAAAAATAGTCGGGGGTCTTCTTCTTGATGAAGCGATCGGCCAGTTTGACACGTATACGCCTTTGCAGCTCGCCCAATATGTTTCAACGATTGCCAACGGCGGATACAGGTTACAGCCGAGAGTCGTGAAAAGCATTCACCAGCCTGAAAGTGAAAAACTCGGTTCAGTCGTTGAAGAGCGCTCTGCCAACGTTTTGAATCGTATCAACAATTCCCAAAGCGACATCGCTATCGTCAAGCAAGGATTTAAAAGAGTAACCCAGACGGGAACTGCAGCCGGCGCATTCGGTTCGCTTGACGTATCAGGCAAAACCGGAACGGCACAGACGCACTACTACGGCACAAACCGAAACTGGTGGGGGAGAGGTACTTATAATATCACCTTTGCCGGCTATTATCCGTCAGAAAATCCGCAGGTCGCCTTCAGCGTTGTCGTCCCGTCTGTTGACGACAAAACGAAGATGAACAAAAACATCGCCGCCAAAATCGTCAAAGCCTATGTCGATCTGCAAAAAAAATACAGCAAGGATTAGACAAAAAAGAACACGGATTTTTTCCGGGTTCTTTTTTTGTTATCAAAATTTGACGAATGCTAGAAGTTTTGAAGGAGATTTCTCGTATTTTAGCGAATCCTTTTAAGCAAAATAGTTTTAATGAATGCTGGTCATGAATAGGGTATAAAGGAGGGATATGATGGAACAAAAAACAAAACGTTTTGAGCAATATAAGCCCCATATGAATTTACAGGCAGTCCTGTCAGCTAACGGCCGTTTTATATACATATCTGCAAATTGCAAAGAACTCTTAAGCTACCAGCAGAATGAACTGATCGGTACGTATTTGAAGGACTATTTACACGAAGACGATCTTTTTCTGGTAGAAAGCTATTTTTACAATGAGCATCATTTGCTGCCTTGCACCTTCAGATTTGTGAAAAAAGACTACACGATGATCTGGATCGAAGCATCGATCGATTTCGTGACGACCCATGTTGGAGAAAAAGAACGCGAGATTGTACTCAAAATGAAAGTGTTTGAAGACCGTCCCTCTAAGAAAAGCAGCTCCATAAAAGAGGAAGACACACCGGAAGAAGCTGCCAGGCTGCCGGCAAAAGAGGAATTCGAAGCCATGGTGGAAGGCTTGCCAAACCCTCTGTGCATCAGCGTTCAAGGGGAAATAGTCTACGTCAATGACGCCATGGTCAACCTGCTCGGAGCCGAGCACAAACGGCAAATTATCGGAAAGTATTCCTACGATTTTATCGAGAAAGAGTACCATGACATCGTCAAAAACCGTATCAAGCGGATGCAGCAGGGACTTGATGTCGGAATGATCGAGCAAACTTGGCATAAGCTCGACGGCACGCAGATTCACCTCGAAGTCAAGGCGGCGCCGACCATTTATCAAAACCAGAAAGCGGAGCTGCTCCTGCTCATTGACATTTCATCGAGGAAGAAATTCCAGACCATTTTGCAAAAAAGCAGGGAGCGCTATCAGCTCTTGATTCAAAACTCAATCGATACGATAGCCGTTATTCATAAAGGTAGATGGGTCTTTATGAATGAATCAGGCATTCGTCTGTTTGAAGCAAAAACGTATGAGGATTTAATCGGCAAAGATATTTATGAACATCTGCACCCGTGCGACCACGAAGATGTCAAAGCGAGGCTGAAACGGATTACAGACCGAAAATCCGAATCTGAAATCATAAAGCAGACGTGGTATACATTTGAAAAAAGGCTCATCTATACAGAAATGGTTTGCATCCCTACGACATTTTTCGGGGAAACGGCCGTTCAGGTGATTTTAAGGGATATTTCTGAACGCAAGCAGACCGAAGAGCTGATGGTCCGTTCGGAAAAACTGTCGATCGCCGGACAGCTTGCAGCAGGGATCGCCCACGAAATCCGCAATCCGCTCACCGCGATTAAAGGGTTTTTACAGCTGATGAAGCCCACGATGGAAGAAAATGAACATTATTTTAATATTATCTTTTCCGAATTAAGCAGAATCGAACTGATCTTGAGCGAGCTTCTCATGCTGGCAAAGCCGCAGCAAAACGCATTGAAAGAAAAGCTAGATCTGATCAGGCTGATCCGCGAAGTGACGGCCCTTTTAGAAACGCAGGCCAACTTAAACGGCATTTTGATCAATACGATCCTCCCGGACAATATCTATATTAAAGGGGATCAAAATCAATTAAAGCAAGTGTTTATCAACCTGATCAAAAACGCCGTCGAATCCATGCCGAACGGCGGTACGGTCCATTTGACCGTCAGAGAAACCGAAGATTCGGTCATCGTCGAGGTGGAGGACGAAGGAGAAGGAATACCTGAACATGTCATGAAGCGAATCGGCGAGCCGTTTTTGACGACGAAGGAAAAAGGAACAGGCCTCGGTTTGATGGTCACCTTCAATATCATCGAAAATCACAACGGAACAATCGAAGTCGACAGCAAAGCAGAAAAAGGCACGACATTTAAGATTTCATTTCCAAAATAAAAAACAACGGCGTAAAAGCCGTTGTTTACGTAGTCTGTATCGACTGCCTCTTATTGAAAACAAAGGACTCCAGCCGGTCAAGACCTTCCCTTAGCGTATCAGGAGAATATGCGTAAGAGATCCTCACATAGCCTTCCCCGTATTCAGAAAACGAGCTGCCCGGCACGATCGCAAGCCCCTCTTCCTCAAGAAGCGACATGCAGAAATCAAAGGAAGACATTCCAAACGATTTGATGGACGGGAAAATGTAGAATGCTCCCGACGGTTTAATCACATCGAGGCCCATTGTCACAAGTCTGTCGTACACGTAGTCAAGCCGTTTTTTATATTGCTCGCGCATGATCAGCGCATCATCAAACCCGTTGGTGACGGCTTCCAGAGCTGCTTTTTGAGAGATCGATGAAGCGCATGATACGTTGTATTGATGGACTTTTAAAATATGTTTGGCGATTTCCTTCGGCGCGAACAAAAATCCGATTCTCCAGCCTGTCATGCTGTGGGATTTGGAAAGTCCGCCGATGACGATCGTCTGGTCCCTTAACACAGACGCGATGGAGTGGTGCGGTCTGTCAAAAGTGAGTTCGCTGTATATTTCATCCGAAAGCACAAAGACGTTTCGACCTTTTAAAAGGGAGGCGATGTCCTTCAGCTCTTCTTCAGACAGCGTCATTCCCGTCGGATTTGACGGATAAGGAAGAACAACACATTTTGTCTTCGGCGTCAGCGCTTCCTCGATCAATTTTGCTGTCAGCTTAAAGCCGTGAGACGTGGTGTCAATGATCAATGGAGACGCTCCGCACATTTTGATGATCGGCTCGTATCCGGGGTATACCGGCCCCGGAAGAATGACTTCATCGCCAGGTGATAAAATCGTGCGGAATGCCGAATCGATGGCCTGGCTGGCTCCGGTCGTCACAATGATCTCGCTTTCCGCTTCATAATTTAAATCGGCTTTTTTCTTCATATAAAGCTGTACAGCCTGCCTCAGTTCGGGATATCCGGCGTTGTGAGTGTAAGATGTTTGATTCTCATCTATCGCTTTTTTGGCGGCCTGTTTGACATGGTGGGGGGTGAAGAAATCAGGCTGGCCGATTGTTAAAGAGATTACGTTTTCGTACTGGGATACAAGGTTTGAGAACTTGCGGATCCCTGAGATTTCGATTTCTTTTACATTTGGATTAAGCAAATGTTCCATTTAGCATCACCTTAAAAATGTTATGGTTTATCTTATTTTACCATCATCAGACCAATTGTCATCTTTTAATCAATCAATTTTATAAAAACTCGTAACAAGTATATGCAAAACAATGCAAGGTATGCGGACATGC
The DNA here is from genome assembly GCF_054161455.1 of Bacillus sp. PK6-026. Classification (NCBI taxonomy): domain Bacteria; kingdom Bacillati; phylum Bacillota; class Bacilli; order Caryophanales; family Bacillaceae; genus Bacillus; species Bacillus sp. PK6-026. Next base: position 1,527,596 of record NZ_CP096418.1, read on the forward strand.
GGATGGCAGCAGATAGAAAAATAAGACAATCAAACGATTGTCTTACGTTATATTTCGTTTAGTAGCCGTAATCGAAGTCAACATCTTCTTTCCACGAAATATATATTTGTTCTTCACTGTCTGAAGCATCCTTGAGCATTTCTGTGTAAACGGCACGGCTGACCCCTTCTAAAATGGTCATTTCATGATTTTTAATCGTTACAATTGTTCCCATCATAAACACCTTTCCTGAAAAATCCTTGACCATTGTAACACGATAAATGTCAAAGTCAATGAAAAACTTGTGAGCCGTACATTAATTTAACTTTAAAAAAACGTGATACGTATTGATAATATTCAGCGAATCTTAGTAGTATATAGAAGTCAAGATGTTAGGAGGAAAAGCACATTGGAATTGGAATTAGACAAACACGAAACTGCTCCTGAAAGGAGCGAGTATGCCGGAATCGGCGCGCGTTTTGTAGCTTCCCTGCTCGACGGATTGATTCTCGGGATTCCCGCATATATTTTCACGTACGTTTTAACAGCGGCGTTGATGTTGGGAAATTCGGATATCATGCTCATGATGGAGACTGATCCCGAGTATTTGAGCGATCAGGAAATCTTTACGTTTATCATCAGCATGTTCAAAACCATAGCGATCGTTGGAAGTATTACTTTTATTGTTTATTTTCTTTATTACACGCTGATGGAATCATCCAAATGGCAAGGGACGCTCGGCAAGAAAATCATGAACGTTCAGGTGGCGAAAGCAGAAGGCGGAAGAATCTCTTTCGGCCGTGCGGCCGGAAGGTTTCTGGCCAAAAGCTTTCTTTCTCCGATTTTGTTGGTCGGCTACATTATGGCCTTTTTCACAGAAAGGCGCCAGGCGCTTCATGATATGTTGGCAGGAACCATTGTCGTAAAAAAATAACGGGTAAAAGACAGCACGCTTTCAGCATGAATGCGTGCTGTCTTGTTCAGGAAAATGTTTCACGGCAGGAATAAAAATAAGGAGGCATCAATCCAGATGGATACTCAGCCGGAACGTGAACAAGCTGTAAAGCGGGCGCAAAGAACGGGAATCAAGCTCTTTTTGACGTTGCCGATTCTATCTTGGGCGTTATACGATTTTGCAAACACGATTTTTTCATCAAACATTGTGACGATCTTTTTTCCTTTTTATTTGCAGGAGGCAGTCGGCGAAAACGCCAGCATGAATCAGGTGGCAAGCACTTTTATCTCCTATTCGAACGCAGCCGCAAGCTTCCTGCTCGTCATTTTCACGCCTTTATTCGGGGTGTTGATTGACCGGACGGGCAGAAAGAAAAAATACATCGGTCTGTTTACGATGATTTGTGTTTTGTGCACCATCTTAATGGGGGTTTTTGCGGGCGCTTCGTTTCAGAAGGACATATACGGGCTTCCGTTATCTTTGATCCTTGTTGTTGTCATGTTTGTGACCGCAAAGTTTTTCTATCATTCAAGCTTGGTGTTTTATGATACGATTTTGGCTGATTTGGGTACAAAAGAAGAAATTCCTCTCTTATCAGGATTCGGGATTGCGATCGGATATATCGGTACTTTGGCCGGCTTAACGGTTTACCTTCTGGTCGGGAACCAGGATTTTCACCGTGCTTTCATCCCGTCGGCTCTCTTGTTTTTACTTTTTTCACTTCCGTATTTGCTCTTCACGAAAGAGAAAAGAAAACCGGAACCGAAAGAAAAAAAATCGTTTTTCAGCGGATACAGGGAAATCGTGCAGACGTTCAAGGACATTCGCCTGTACAAACCGGTCTTCTTGTTCATGATCGCCTACTTTTTCCTGAATGATGCGCTTGCTACAGCAATAGCCATGATGGCGGTTTATTCAAAAACGGTCATCGGTTTTACGACCGGTCAATTTGTATTACTTTACCTTGTTTCAACGGTCTCAAGCATCATCGGTTCATTTTTGCTCGGCTTTGTAACAAAAAAGATCGGCGCTAAACACGCAGTCAGTCTTGTCGCCGCCATTATGATCACCGCTTTGACGATTGGAGCATGCACGACGTCAACAGTCTTGTTTTGGATTGCGGGAAGCCTTTTCGGTATCTCGCTTGGAGGCACATGGGTCGCATCAAGGACACTGATTATCGAACTGACGCCCGAGCATAAAAGAGGCGAATTTTTCGGATTGTTTGCTTTGTCGGGGAAAATCTCTTCCATTTTCGGTCCGGTCCTGTACGGATCGATTACTTTGCTGTTCAGGGATTTAGGGAACATGGCCAGCAGAATGGCTTTCGGATCTTTAGTGTTATTGGCAGCGATCGGCCTGATCATTCATCAAAATGTTAAGGCAAAAGCTTAACCCAGAGCATCAACTTTTAACAAAAGACGCCGATATAAAAAGTAAACACAAAGTAGGATAGAGAGGGATATCAGTGTCTTCAAACCAACAGGAAATTTTATTAAGTTCGGGAACCAATGAATTAGAAATCGTGAAGTTCGAAGTTGGTCTCAACATTTTCGGCATAAATGTCATGAAAGTCAGAGAAATCATTCAGCCGGTTGACATTACGAAAGTGCCTCATTCGCACAAGCATATGGAGGGCATGATCACATTGCGCGGGGAAATTCTTCCCGTCATTGATTTATTCTCTTTCTTCGGCGTCGAACACGGTGAGGACGAGCATCAAGAAAAATACATTGTGACGGAATTCAACAAGCGGAAAATCGTCTTTCACACTGGATCGGTTTCGCAGATTCACCGGGTGTCGTGGGAAGAAATCGAGAAGCCGACCGCTTTAAATCAAGGAATGGACCGTCACCTTACCGGCATCATTAAGCTCGACGGCACAATGATTTTCCTGCCTGATTACGAAAAAATCATTTTTGATCTTGAGTCTGAGTCAGGTACGGACCCTTATCAAATGAAAGATGAAAAATTTGATCAGAGACGGACTGACAAAAAGCTGATGATTGTCGAAGACTCTCCGCTCCTCTTGCGGCTTTTGGTGGAAAAGCTGAATGAAGCAGGGTATAACAACATCGTGTCTTTTGAAAACGGAAAAGAGGCTTACGAACATGTGCTTCAATTGATGGAAGACGGCACAGCCCTTCACGAAAAAGTCGATCTCATGATCACGGATATTGAAATGCCGCAGATGGATGGACACCGGCTCACAAAGCTGTTAAAAGATAACCCGCTGAGTTCGGAGCTGCCGATCTTGATTTTCTCTTCTTTGATTACAGACGATCTTCGCCATAAAGGGGAACAAGTCGGAGCTGACGAACAAATCAGCAAGCCAGAGCTCAACGAACTGATCGAAAAGCTTGATAAATATATTTTCAAGAACTAAAAAAAGCCTCTTTTTGAGGCTTTTTTTATTAAAAATAGCTTTCGCCAAGCTTCTTGAAGACGGGCTTTGAGGCAGGGCGCTTCCGGTTTGTGACGAGCGGTTTTTCCTTAATTCCCGTGTAGTTTTGAAGAAGCTGTTTCGCTATATTCAAGGACATATGAGCTTTAGGGTTCCGATACGAATGATTTAATGTACCTAAGTGTGGAAGGCTTGCGAAGTCTTCTTTTGTTGGAGGCATGTGAAAAAAGTAGTCTCCGAGAGAAATCAGCACATCTGACTGCTGCTGGCTGAATCTTGGATTTTTCGAAAAGTGAAGGCCTACCTTTTTACCCTTTCCTTCATTAAGCAGCTTTTGCAAAGCTTTCTTTTTCAGAAGATACAGGTATTTGGGATTAGTCGCGGTTTTTGCATGGCGATTAACTGTATAAATCGCTTTTGAAAGGTTTTCAACTGTCGGTTTTAATTCTTTCGTATGATTATGGTCGTCCATTTTTTCTCTCCTATCCATTCGTTTCTAGATCACCTCCTAAAGTTGCAAGGCTTATGTCTAAATTATACGAAATAGAACAGAAAATGCAAATATCTCATAGAAAAAACGCGCGATTTTTTAAGGAATCGCGCGTTTTCATCTTTATAAAACAGAGTTCATTTTCGCTTTTGTATTTTTTTGTCTCTTCAGCGCCGCTTGAACGTCGATTTCCGCGTTCTCGGCGCTTAATTTAGGCAGGACGATAAAATAGTACATCGCCGCCAGCAGAATAATTCCCGCCAAACCGTAATATATATAATCCACATCGGCGATGATTCCCGGGAATAGAACAGCGATCACGCCAAGCGCTGAGGATTGCGCCATCATTGTCAGCGGATCGGTCCATCCGCTGACTCTTCCCATCAGCCTTGGGTGGACGATTTTGGGAATCCAGCCGCCAAGCGCTGTGTTGATCGGTCCGATGCATATCCCGGCAAGAAACGCAGCCGAGTAATATACGGGCAATTGATCTGTAAAGCCAAGCAGAATGATAAAGGCACCCGCAATAAAAATCGGGACTGACATCATGTATGCCGGCTTCACTTTTTTTTCAAGCAGAGCGGCGACGGCAATCCCTGTCAAAAGTCCGATACCTAGTACGATTGTAAAGAGGGATGTGTGCCACTCATAACTGTCAGGGGACAGCTCATACTTCATTTTAAACATCGGCAGAACCGAAAGTCCCCCGCTGACAAGTCCGAAGATAAAATATCCGAATACGAGAGAGGCAAGCAATTTATTTTTTAATATATAAACGATGCCTTCCTTAAAATCGTGCATCGAATCTTTGACGGTCATGTTTTTCCAGCCTTTTTGCCCGTTCGGCTGCCGCGCTTCAAGCGGAATATCGCAGGAACGGATTAAAAAGCCGGATACGATAAAGCTCACTAAATCAAGAGCGATAGCACCATGCAGGCCGATCGTCTTGTACATAAAAGCTCCAATTCCTACGCCGAACAATAGAAACAGGCTGAAAAGCATCTGGTTCAGTCCGGCTGCCTTTGCATACTGATCCTTTCTTAAAATGGCCTGGACCAAACTTGCTTCGGCCGGGTAGAAAAATTTTGTAACCGCGCTTCTGATAAATAGAACTAAAAACACAAGCGGTATGATCTGAAGATACAGTACAAAGAAAAGAACGACAGTCAATCCCGCTCTGATCCAATCACAGTTTTCCGCGACTTTCTTGCGGTCAAAACGGTCAGCGACCACCCCGACGATAAAGAATACAAAAACCGTCGGCAAGGAATACATCAGCTCGGCGATTGTCGTGTAGGCCGGCTGGCTGCTGAACCGGTCGAGCAAGAAAAAAGCGAAAGCCATGTTTCCGACTGTCGTTCCCATTTGAGAAGCGAAAGCTGCGAAAAAAAGTCGGACGAAATTACGATTTTTAAAAAGATCCATATATACGCTCCTTACCCTAAAGGTCCCATTATATCTTAATACAAGATGTTGTATTGTTCAAATTGCATTTGTCTGGAAATGTACTGGTCTAAGGTGTAATGGACACTCGGGTTCCGTTGGGTACGATTGAAGCAAGTTCCAGAACATCCTGATTGTGCATGCGGATACATCCCCTTGAAACAGCTTTGCCAATTGACGCCGGGTTATTCGTGCCATGGATGCCGTAGTGCTGTTTTGAGAGGCTCAGCCAGTAGGCGCCGAACGGGCCGCCCGGATTTGGCTGCCGGTTGACAATGACAAATTCGCCTCTCGGCGTCTGTGTGAGGATTTTTCCGACGGCAATCGGATATGTTTTTACAAGTCTGTTTTGCTCATATAATCTGAGCGTTCTCCCGCTGAGAGACACGACAATCCGGTAAGGGATTGTGTCCGGGTTTCTAATGCCGGGAATGATAATCGATTGGCCTGCGGACACTTGGCCGCCGTTTAAGCCCGGATTCGCCTGCAGCAATGACTGCCGGGTCATTCTGAAATCGGCGGCAATGCTTTCCAGAGTTTCTCCAGGTTTTACTTGGTACATCAGCAATAATCTGCACATCTCCTTTTCAAAACGAAAAGAGAGCCTTTTCCGCTGCTAATATATAGACGGAAAGAGGCTAGGGAAGTTTCGTTTTTTTAATGAGGATTGGATAAAATGAGCGGGAATGCTTTTACTTAATGTATGCAGATGCCTTTCATTTTGAGCCAAAAGGCCGGTTAAGGATTAAGTGGATTCAAGCTGAAACACGGTGATTTCAGGCTTTGATAAAAAGCGGAGCGGCAGCCTGGTCGTGCCGATTCCTCGATTGACATAGATTTTCATTCCAGCTGTTTCATACATCCCTTCCGTATAAATTTCTCCGTACGGAGGCGTGATTAAAGGACCAAATACGGGAATCTGAATTTGTCCGCCGTGGGTGTGTCCGGATATTTGCAAATTGACGGGGTATTGTTTTGCCGTTAAAGCAGCGTCTGGCTCATGGACGAGCAAAATCGAGAAGGCTTTTTTACTCAGTTTTGACAGGATGCCTTCATAGTCGGGGCTGCCGAGCATCAAATCATCGAGTGACGCGATCTCTATTACGCTTCCGTCTATCAATTCAAGCTTCATGAAGTCGTTTCGCAGCACCTGAAAACCGGCTGATGCCATGAGCGTCTGATAGACTTTTGTTCCATAGCCGCCGTGATCATGGTTTCCGAATATGGCAAGCTTTCCATAGGGGGCTGAAAGCTTTTTTAAGGCGTTGACAGCATGCTCGTGTTCCCGGTAGCGATGCGGTTTATCTATTAAATCCCCGCTGAATACGATAAGGTCCGGGGAAAGGGCGTTCACTTGGCTGACAACATTTGAAAGCTCGTCTGCTGTAAAGTATTCGCTTAAGTGGGTGTCGCTGAACTGAACGATCCGAAACTGGTCAAACCCTTTAGGAATGAGACGATGCCGAATGGGAATCAAGTTTGTTTCAAGCATGTGCGGCTCGAGATAGCGCGCATAGCCCAAGCCGCCGGCAGCGGTAAAGAGCCCTGCTGCAGCAAGGCCTAAGAAGCCTTTTAAAAATTGTCTTCTGGACGGATTTTTCATAAGCAACCAACCTTTAATAGAATCTCTACATTATATCATCCAGAAAAGCCATTTTAGGACAGTCCGCGTGTTTTGTTAATTTTTTTTAACTTATATGATAAACTATGAATGAATACTCATTCATAACAAGGGGGATGGATATGGACAGAAAAGTTGTAATCGTGACCGGCGGGTCGAGCGGAATGGGAAAAGCGATCGCCAAAAAGCAAGCCGAAGAAGGCTGGAATGTGATGATTACAGGCAGAACGCAAGAAACGCTTGAAGCGGCCAAAGAAGAAATTGAAACATTTGCGGGGCAGGTGGCTATATGCCGGATGGATGTCAGGTCTGTTGAAGATGTGGAACAGATGATCACAGAGACGGCAGGACGCTTTGGTACGATCGACGCTTTGGTTAACAATGCCGCAGGGAACTTTATCTGCCCTGCTGAAAAACTGTCGGTCAACGGCTGGAAGGCGGTCATCGATATCGTGCTGAACGGCACATTTTATTGCAGCCAGGCAGCCGGCCGCTATTGGATCAAGGAAAAAAAACGCGGCCAGATTTTAAATATGGTCGCGACATATGCATGGGGCGCGGGTGCCGGTGTCGTTCATTCCGCGGCGGCAAAAGCAGGTGTCCTGTCGCTGACGAGGACGCTTGCAGTCGAGTGGGGAAGTGCATACGGGATCAGGTGCAATGCCATCGCGCCCGGTCCGATCGAGAGGACGGGCGGTGCCGAAAAATTGTTTGAATCGGAAGAAGCCGCGCACGCGACAATCAAAAGCGTTCCGCTCAACAGGCTGGGAACCCCTGAAGAAATCGCGGGACTCGCCGCATTTTTGCTTTCTGAACAGGCGGGATATGTCAACGGGGAGTGTGTGACGATGGACGGCGGCCAATGGCTGAATCCCCGTCCGTTTTAAGATTTCAAATTCAAAGGTGCGGGCCAGTATGGTATAATCAGACAAAGATTAGAAGCAGGTGATATGCCATGTTGGATCCACTCGATATTTTAACGAACATTGAAGATGTTATTCCATACTATCAGCCGATCTTCAGTGCTGAAGAACAAAAGGTGATCGGCTATGAAGTGCTGGGGCGTATCAAGGTAGAATCTGAAGTGAAGAGTCTCGGGCCGTTTTTTTCTGATCCGACAATTCCTGAAGAATACAAGAAAGAGGTTGATCTCAAGGTGATTCGCCAGGCGCTTGATCATTTTTTGGAGAGCGGGCGCGACCTGCTCATCTTCGTCAATCAAGATGCAAATATGCTGATGATGGATCACGGTGAATCGTTCCTCGACCTGTTGATGGAATATCAGGATAAAGGGCTCGAGCTCAACCGTTTCGTTATCGAAATCACGGAGCAAAAGTTTGAAGGGGATATTGAACAGCTGCATCATTTGCTGACCTATTACCGTACATACGGAATTAAAGTCGCTGTTGATAATATCGGAAAGGAAAGCAGCAACCTCGACAGAATCGCTCTTCTTTCCCCTGATCTGTTAAAGATCGACCTTCAGCCGCTCAAGCTGTCTTCTCCTTCGCCATCCTATGAATATGTGCTTTACAGCATATCACTCCTTGCCAGAAAAATCGGCGCCGCATTGCTTTACGAGGATATTGAGGCGAGCTTTCAGCTGCAATACGCATGGAGAAACGGAGGCCGGTATTTTCAGGGGCAGTATCTTGAAGTGCCGAAGGATGAATTTATCGAACGGAATGTATTAAAGGACCGGCTGCATGCCGAGTTTCACCAATTTATCACACATGAGAAGAAGAAGCTAACCATTTTGTACGACCACTCTGAGCAGTTTTACAAACGGATTCATCAGCTTGTCACATCGCTAAAGAAAACAGCTCAGTCAGACGATGAGTTTCTCTTCAATCTCGGAAAAGAACTGACCGATTGCAGCTTTAGAATTTACATGTGCGATGAAGACGGGATTCAGCTGACGAAAAACGTGTTTAAACATGACGGAGCATGGATATTTCAGCCTGAGTACATCGGCAAAAACTGGAGCTGGCGCCCTTATTTTCTCGAGAATATCATGAGGATGAGAACGATGAGAAAAGGGTTTTTCAGCGATTTGTACAGCGATATCGAAACGGGGGAAATGATCAGAACATTTTCCTATCCGATGGATGAAGAATTGTATCTGTTCATTGACCTGTCCTACTCATATTTATACGAACAAGACGGATTAATTTAAGCGGCGGCCTTTCGCCGCTTTTTCTTTTCGAAAAAATGAATCCCGAGAGGTTTGTTTTGCGTATATAAAGGAAAATGTGAATATATATGCTAAAAAAGGGGCGGATCATATGAAGAACGTTTGGTCATCCTTACTGTGCGGACTATTGACTGCGGCTTTTGTATTCCTCTGTGCGGATTTTGCCGAAGCCGGAGAAAAACCGACAAGAGCGTCGTTATTTGAGACCCTTCAATCCGTATCCGACGTCCATTTTCAGCTGACCGAAAAGGAAAGAACGAAAAAAGACATGATATCCCTCTTGGAACCTTATATGGAACACGCCATGGCAGCGAAGTACGTGGAGGCGAACGCCTTTCCCGAACAAGCGGGGTGGATTTTTTACGGGACAGACGCGCCTGAAGTGGCAATCCCTTTCTTCAGCTATGATGAAAACACAAAAGTGGCGGTGAAAGACGGAAGCTATATCGTATACGAATGTGTTGGAGATCAAGACCGCGGTCCTGTTTCATATCAAAAAAATTATCAGACGGTGACGCTAAAGAATATCGGCGGCAGCTTCAAAGTAACGGCTATCGGCCAATCTGATACAAAACCGGCTGGAGAAGACATGATGGCCGAACAACCGGACGAGAAAGAAACAAACTCGAATTTTGCGGATAACAAGGAAGAAGATCACGCTGTATTCCCGCTGTTTGTCATCGATGTTAACTGGACATTGGCCGAACTATTCAGCTAGAAAAAGAATTTTTAAAAAATTCATTGACAATGATACTGATAATCATTATCATTTAATTATAGAGAGATGAACCTCTCTGTTCCCCAACCCCTCTATCAGATCAAGGTTTTAAAAAACTTGGCGCTGCCCCCGCCAAGTTTTTTATTTGCGTGGAATTCCGCATTGCAAATGGCTGCGGGATTTTTGGGCTTTAGGTGTGGGACAGGAATAAGACAATCCTGTTGCCCCATAAATCTAAATTGGTGGTTAAAATAGGCTCCTCTGCAGTCAAAAAAATATTTTTCATGTATGACATGAAAAAAGAAAACTCAAACTATGAAAAGCGGTTTTTCTTTTTCATGATCAGAAACGAAAAATGTCATCGGCTGATACTTTGTGGTATGATGCGTGTAGAACTTGTATTATAATTAATACTTGTTGATCCTGAAGTTGTTTTTTTGAAAGGAGTCTTTTTTAGAATGTCACAATTAATGGGTATCATCACGAGACTGCAGAGCCTGCAGGAGACTGCGGAGGCTGCCGGAGAACCGACGCAGCGCAATTTTGAAGTAAACGGAGAAAAAATTTGCAGCGTAAAATATTTTGAAAAAAACCAAACATTTGAGCTGACAGTTTATCAAAAAGGCGATAAGCCTACCACATTTCCGTTTGACAACATCGATATGATTTCAATCGAAATCTTTGAACTGCTTCAGCAATAGGAGGATATGGCATGAAAGCTTTTCCAAGCGTTATTTGTCCGAATTGCAAAACAACCGAGCATATGGATCAAGTGCTGACAGCCCAGTCCAATCAGAATGTAATTTACAGATGTGACAGCTGCGGGTTCAGCTTGAAAAATATACCGACCAAAAAAGGATAGCAGACAGACGAATCGTTCCATCTTCGGTGCAGATCAAAAATGAAAAGGGGCATTCCAATGGCTGATTCTTTTCTTTTTTATAATCTTTCTGAAGATCAAATGACATTTCCTGAAGTGATCGGGAGACTGAAGGCGTTCATACGCCAAGATCCGCGGGCAAGCTATCTGCTGTCCGTCGGAACAGACTCGCAAATCCATCAGAACTGCACAAAGTTTATCACGGCTATCCATTTGCACCGCAAGGGCAAAGGAGCGTGGGGCTGTCTGAAAAACACGGTTGTCAACAGACCGATACATAGCCTCAGGGAGAAAATATCGCTTGAAACAGCTTACAGCCAAGAGATTGCCGCATATCTTTTAAATGATTACTTTAATGAAATTATGGATCTGCTTCTTCCGTTTACAGACGAGGGAGCAGATTTAACCCTTGAAGTTCATTTGGATATCGGAAAAAAAGGAATGACAAAGGATTTAATCCAGGAAATGACGGGCCGGATCACCTCCATGGGAATCTGTGCCAAAATTAAACCTGACTCCTATACAGCTTCAAGCTATGCAAACCGGTACACAAAATAATTGTTTGAAAGAAAATCGAACAGATGTCGAAATGTGCGGTTGACGTTTGAATTGCAATTTCATATTCTAGCCCTATAGAAACTAGAGAGAACATATTGTTTCTGACTCTAGCTAAATCAATTAGGGGGCTGGTTAAGAATGGAACGCTTTTCAGAAGAAGAGAGAAAACTGTTGCTGAACGTACTTTTGGACCATGAGTATGCCGTAGAGCTACTAAGCAGTGAGATCAATGATATAGAAACGGGTACAAAAAATGTGGATAGCCTGACATATAAAAAACTGGTTACCTTATACGACCGTGTCCGGTCTGAAAATTAGGTCAGATTATATCAATTGATACTCATTAGAGTATCTTTTTTGTTTCCTAAAAGGATATGGAATGATAAACTGACCTTGGAAGAAAGGAAAGTTTTCGACAAATATTGATATCGTTTATATTATTGTAGTATAGGGAAAATATGCGTTGATGGATTAAAGCTGAAAAGGAGTCGAAAAATCATGATTAGTATGCAATCAGATGAACTTCTTGAAACGACAGTAGGTCAGTTTATGATCGATGCTGATAAAGTAGCCCATGTTCAAGTCGGAAATAATCTGGAACATGCCCTTCTCGTGTTGACGAAAACCGGATATACCGCGATCCCTGTACTTGATGCTTCTTTCCGTTTGCACGGATTAATCGGAACGAATATGATCATGGATAAAATCTTCGGCTTGGAACGAATCGAATTTGAGAAGCTTGACAAGATTCATGTTGAAGAAGTCATGCTGACAGACATCCCACGCTTGAAAATTGACGACCCGATCTTAAAAGGATTCGGACTGGTCATCAACAACGCGTTTGTATGTGTCGAAAATGAAGAGCAGGTTTTCGAAGGCATTTTTACAAGGCGTGTCGTGTTAAAACAGCTGAATAAGCATTTGAGAACGTTGAATAAATAGGCGCGGCAGCGGCCTATTTTTTATTTGCAGCGCTCCACCAAACCCTCCGCACATTCTCCGAAGCCTGACTTTCCGCTTGATTAAAAAACAGCCGTTTGATTAAATGTATGATAAGAAAAACTTATTGGAATGAGGAATGTCCATGCAGCTTCAAGAGCTCCACATGCTTGTCGTTCTGGCGGAAGAATTAAATATGCGGAAAGCGGCTGAACGCCTGTTTGTTTCCCAGCCGGCTTTGTCCCAACGCCTGCAGACCATTGAGAAATCATGGGGAACGAAAATTTTTTTGAGATCGCAAAAAGGGCTGACGGTTACGTCTGCCGGAGAAAAAATCATCCAGTTCGCAAAAGATGTGACATTGGAACAGGAAAAAGTGAGAGAGAATATCGATGAGTTGGAGGGCGAGATTCACGGTACGCTCAAATTGGCGGCCGCTTCGATCATTGGGCAGCATTGGCTTCCCAACGTTCTGAAAACCTATGTCAAACAATATCCAAACGTGAAAATTTCGCTCGTGACCGGATGGAGCAGCGAAATGCTGAAAAGCCTCTACGAAGACCATGTTCATGTCGGCATTATCAGAGGAAACCCGGAATGGAAAGGACCGAAGCATTACTTGATGCGGGACGAATTGTACCTTGTCGATACAGAGATCCGTAACATTGAGGACATTGCCAAAACGGAACGGCCGTTCATCCAGTTCAAAAGCGACAGCACGTACTATCAGGAAATTCAGCACTGGTGGCATCAAAAGTTTAAAACGTCGCCAAAGCAGACCATTATTGTCGACCAAATTGAAACATGCAAACAGATGGCTTTCCACGGAATCGGCTATGCGATCCTTCCATCTGTGACGCTTCACGGAAGCGGGAGCCATGTTCATCAAATCCCGCTGCTTGACGCTAAAGGAAAAGCAATCGGCAGAGATACGTGGCTGCTCGGTTATGAGCCGGCTTTCCAACTGAAGCAAGTACAGGCGTTTGTAGAGGTTGTGAAAGAATGTACGGCAACTGAATAAACATCAGAAAGGCAGGACTCAAAAAAGAGGGCTGCTTTTTTTGTGCGATTTATTGACATTGATAATCATTATCATTTAAAGTGTATCTATATAATAATGAAAATCATTATCAATTTCAGAGGTGATTCTGTTGTCTAAAGCATTAATTGCATATGCCAGCATGTCCGGCAACACGGAGGATATCGCGATGATCATCAAAGATACATTGAAGGAGAACGGTTTTGATGTCGCAATTCAGGAAATGGATGATGTCGATGCCGATTCATTGGCTGAATACGATCTTCTTTTAATCGGCACCTACACATGGGGAGACGGGGATCTTCCTTATGAAGCGGAATCGTTTTACGACGAGGTCTCTTCGCTTGACCTTAAAGGAAAGAAAGCGGCATGCTTCGGATCCGGCGACTATGCATACCCCCGCTTTTGCGAAGCGGTCAACACGTTTTACAGCATGCTAGAACGAACCGGCGCCGACCTTTATCGAGAGACCTTGAAAATAGAACTTGCCCCCGAAACGGATGAAGATGCCGAGTGCTGCAAGGAATTTGCCGAAGGTTTTATAAGATGGGCAGAACACGAAAAGCGGCAGGCTGAGACCCATGTTTCATAAAGGTGCGACGGCCGTCGCTTCGGCAAAGCATTCCGGTTACTTTGTCGCCATCAAGCGGGAAGGGATTTTTCACTACTCACTTGAGCAAGGCTGGACAAAGCTCTTTCAATTAAAAAGCAAAATATGTTCCATCACCTATATCGGCGATTATTTATTCGGCGCAGGGGAGAGGGGAACGATTATCAGATCGTCTGACCAAGGAGCAACCTGGTCAATCTCAAGCTTTCCGACAAACGCTACGATTTGGTCGATCACAGGGAGAACGGACGGCTTTGTTTGTGCCCATGGGAAGCATTGCATTTACATATCAGAGGATTTCGGCGTCTCATGGAAAATCGTCAAGCCGTTTTCCGGTTTGAGTCATCCGCCCGTTATCCGCTCTCTGTGCCTCCATGAGGAGCGCCTTTACATCGGAACGCAGATTCATGAAGTGCACGGTGGTGTTTGGGCATACGATTTGGCAGCAGAATCGGCTTTTTTGATCAAAAAAGAAACCGGCCGCATGACCGCCTCGATGATCGCATTTGAAGGCGAATGGCTGGTTTGTGCGATGGGATCCAAAAAAGGAAATCACGGTGCCGTCAATTTGGTCAACATCCACACGAATGATGAAATACAAATCAGGCAGGGCCTTGTTGAAAATGAAGAATCATTCCTGGATGTGTCCGAAGACAACGGAATCATCTATGTCACATCGGCTCAAGACCGAGACGGATTTTCAAGAATCTACCGGCTTGATTTCTTTGAAAGAGAGCTGAAATGGTTTGACACGATTAAAGGGCATGGATTCAGAGTCGCCAATCAAAAGGAGAACTTCTTTTGCGCGGGTCTTTATGAATGCAAATTTGTCAGGCCTTATGAACAGCCTGCTGCAGCCCACTGATTTTATAGCGTTTTATAGGAGGAATAACGATGGGGAAAGTTTTGCTGGTTTATGCAAGCATGTCTGGAAATACAGAAGCAATGGCCGATTTAATCGAGAAAGGCCTTCTTGAGGGCGGGGCCGAAGTTGACCGCCATGAAGCGATGGATGTAGATGCGGCGCTCTTTAACGATTATCAGTATATGATATTTGGCGCTTATACATGGGGCGACGGGGATCTCCCGGATGAGTTTTTGGATATTTACGATGATATGGAAGGGATGGATTTCACAGATAAGATGTTTGCCGTTTTCGGGTCCGGAGATACTTCTTACGAGCATTTTTGCGGTGCCGTCGACATACTTGAGGACAAAATCAAAGAGCTTGGCGGAGACACGGTGCTTCCGTCCGTCAAAATCGAAATGAATCCGGAAGATGAAGAAGAAGACATGCTGCTTCAATTCGGCAGGGATTTTGCAAAGAAATGTGAAGTGCCGGCATGACATTTGCTAAAAAAGGAAACGGGACGCCCCCTTTCCTTTTTTTCTTGTTTTTAAATCTTTCCTTTGATACAGTAATGAGGAGAAAAAGAGAAGGAGGACTTACATAATGAAAATGATGGATGCAAATGAGATTATCTCATTTATTCAAAATAGTAAGAAATCAACACCTGTTAAAGTGTATGTGAAAGGCGACCTTGAAGGAATTGACTTCGGCGCTTCAGCCAAGCCTTTTATTACAGGGCATACTGGGGTAGTATTCGGTGAATGGGCGGAGATTCAAGCTGCGCTCGAAGCAAACAAAGGTAAAATTGAAGACTATGTTGTCGAAAACGACCGCCGCAATTCGGCGATCCCAACGCTCGATTTGAAAAATATTAAAGCGCGAATTGAGCCGGGTGCGATCATCCGCGATCAAGTGGAAATCGGCGACAACGCCGTCATCATGATGGGAGCTTCCATCAACATCGGCTCTGTAATCGGCGAAGGAACGATGATCGATATGAATGTCGTGCTGGGCGGACGAGCTACCGTCGGCAAAAACTGCCACATTGGAGCGGGTTCCGTGCTTGCCGGTGTCATTGAGCCCCCTTCAGCAAAACCTGTCGTTATTGAAGACGATGTCGTCATCGGTGCAAACGCCGTCGTACTTGAAGGCGTGACTGTCGGAAAAGGAGCCGTCGTTGCTGCCGGCGCAATCGTTGTGGAAGATGTGGCACCTTACACAGTAGTTGCCGGAACGCCTGCGAAAAAAATCAAAGACATCGATGAAAAAACAAAAGGCAAAACAGAAATCAAACAGGAATTGCGTCAGCTTTAAGAAGCGGCGGCGAAAAGTGCGTGGATGTGACAATCCACGCATTTTCGTATCGCCGGGGAGGTTAGAAAGATGAAATTGGACGAATTAGCAGCGATTCGCAGAGATCTGCACCAAATTCCTGAACTCGGTTTTCAGGAATATAAGACACAGGCTTATCTTTTGAACCACTTACTAAAGCATCCGGAAGACCGGATTGAAATCGAAAAGTGGAGAACCGGACTGTTTGTAAAGGTTAAAGGGACAGCCCCTGAACAGATTTTGGCTTACAGGGCGGATATGGACGGGCTCTCGATTCGGGAAGATACCGGATATTCTTTTTCTTCCGTACATCAGAACAGGATGCATGCGTGCGGGCATGATTTCCATATGACGATTGCCCTCGGCATCATCGATCATTTCGTCCGCAACCCGGTTAAACAAGATCTGTTGTTTTTGTTCCAGCCTGCTGAAGAAGGGCCGGGCGGCGCTGAACCGATGCTTGAAAGCGATTTGTTTAAAAAGTGGGAGCCGAGCATGATCACAGCGCTGCACATCGCGCCTGAGCTCCCGGTCGGAACGATCGGAACGAAAAGCGGGCTGCTCTTTGCCAATACGTCAGAGCTTGTAATCGAACTTGAAGGAAAGGGCGGGCATGCCGCATATCCCCACCTTGCAGAAGATATGGTGGTCGCCGCCAGTTCGCTCGTTACGCAAATGCAGTCGATCGTAGCCAGGAATGTCGATCCGCTGGACAGTGCTGTCATTACCATAGGGACGATTACAGGCGGATCGGCACAAAACATTATCGCTCAGCAAGCAAGGCTTGAAGGGACGATCAGGACGCTGTCCCCAGCGTCAATGGAACAGGTGAAGAAAAGGATCGAGGCGATGGTGAGCGGCCTGGAAACGGCTTATCAATGCAACGGTAAAGTCAGCTATCCGGCAGCATATTATCAGGTCTATAATTCAAGCGGTTTAGTTGAAGACTTTATGCAGTTCGTTTCTGAAAGCGGCCTTGCAGAGGTCATCCGTTCAAAAGAAGCGATGACAGGAGAGGACTTCGGCTATATGCTGAAAAAGTATCCGGGCTTCATGTTTTGGCTCGGCGTCGATTCACCTTACGGACTCCACCATGCCAAACTGCAGCCGAAAGAGGAAGCGCTTGAGACGGCAGTCCGCGTTATGACGGCTTATTTCTCTTCCAAAGCCAATTAGAACAAGCGGCTGGTATAAAAAATCAGCAAACGTGGCATCTTAATTGGTGGAGGTGTTTCTTCATGTCGAAAAAAATCGGAATCGAACAATCTCTTTCTGATGTCGAGGCTGCTTTGAAGGAAAAAGGGTATGAGGTTGTAACGATGAAAACCGAAGACGATGCAAAAGGCTGCGACTGCTGTGTTGTCACTGGTCTGGACACTGACATGCTCGGGATTTCAGATACGATGACCGGAGCATCTGTCATTCAGGCGACTGGTTTAACTGCCGATGAAATCTGTCAGCAGGTTGAGCAAAAACTTCAGTAATAAACATAAAACCGAAGTTCCAGCTTCGGTTTTAACTTGTTTTTCCAAAAAACGGCTGTCGGTTGTTAAATGGTTGTTTCATCATCCGGAGGCATGTTACACTTTTTTTAAAGGCTTAAAAAAAGAACAACCGCTAATTTAAATTTATTATCAATTAATATTGACTAAAAATATGGTAAGTATTATAATGAATTATGTATGTGATGTTATTAACTAAATGAGAATTTAATATTTAAATTCTCATTTTGATATGGGTAGCAGAACCCAAAAATCACAATTGGAGGGATACATAAAATGGCAGAACGCATGGTAGGTAAACAAGCGCCGCGCTTTGAAATGGAAGCGGTTCTTGCAAACAAAGAATTTGGAAAAGTAAGCCTTGAAGAAAACATGAAGAATGATAAGTGGACGGTTCTATTCTTCTATCCTATGGACTTTACTTTCGTGTGCCCGACAGAAATTACAGCAATGTCTGACCGCTATGACGAGTTTGAAGACCTTGATGCAGAAGTAATCGGCGTTTCAACTGACACCATCCACACTCACTTGGCATGGATTAACACAGACCGCAAAGAAAATGGTCTCGGCCAGCTGAAATACCCGCTTGCTGCCGACACAAACCATGAAGTATCCCGTGAATACGGCGTACTGATTGAAGAAGAAGGTGTGGCGCTTCGCGGATTGTTCATCATTAATCCGGAAGGCGAACTTCAATATCAAACAGTGTTCCATAACAACATCGGCCGTGATGTAGACGAAACATTGCGCGTGCTTCAAGCGCTGCAAACAGGCGGTCTTTGCCCTGCAAACTGGAAACCGGGTCAAGCAACTCTTTAATTTTTATTCTCAAATTAGAAATCAGATTGGAAAGGTCTAACATTTGTTAGACCTTTTTAATCGACAAAAATGACAATGGAGGAAAAATCATGAAATTACGCCAGCCGATGCCGGAACTGACCGGCGCAAAAGAGTGGTTAAACGGAGAAGTGACAAAAGAGCAGCTTATCGGAGAAAAGCCGACATTAATTCATTTTTGGTCGATCAGCTGCCACTTGTGCAAAGAGGCGATGCCGCAAGTCAATGAGTTCCGCGACCGCTACAGCGATAAACTAAACGTGGTGGCCGTGCATATGCCGCGTTCAGAAGACGATTTAGACTTGAATAAAATCAAAGAGGTTGCCGCTGAACATGATATTACTCAGCCTGTTTTTGTTGACAGCGACCATAAGCTGACTGACGCTTTCGAAAATGAATATGTTCCGGCTTATTACGTTTTTGATAAAACAGGCCAGCTTCGCCATTTTCAAGCTGGAGGAAGCGGGATGAAAATGCTCGAAAAACGTGTAAACCGTGTTCTTGCCGAAACAGAACAGTCTGCTGAATAAAGATGAAAAGCCCCGTTTTCATGGGGTTTTTTGTTTATTCGGCTCCTCATTGCAAAAAAAGCAAAAAAATTTCCTCTATCCGCCCCTTTCGACAAATGGATCATTAGACACTGTTTATTTTACTTGATGAGTCTTATGTCCTGTTTTTGTTTCAGGAGTATTTCTGACTTTCCCTGTACACAACAAACTGCGAATTCGACAAGTGAAATCTGGCAATTTTGAATATTCTGGATTTATAAGCCGGATTAATCATTGATATTTCACACTTTCCATCACGATTAAACAGTAGAGTCTATTCCTAAATTATGTTTCGTTGAAAAGTAATTTTCTATGTTCCTTCATTATTTACCATTTTTCGACAATGGGTTTAGAGTAGGCCGAAATGCTTCGAAAACTCCTCAGGCTTCAAGTTTTCCGGAAATTTAGTTCTATTTTCTTAACGGAAAGCAACAGTAGAAAAGCGAAAAAATAGTTGATAAAATTAGTTTGGTAATCTAATATTTTTATTGGAAGGTTTATTTATTCTGATAGGAGGGTATAAACGGTATGTTTAACGAGAGGGAAGCATTGCGTTTAAGATTGGAGCAGCTGAATGAGGCTGAGGTTAAGGTGATTAGGGAGTATCAAATTGAGCGGGATAATATATATGCAAAGCTGCGTGAATTGGATCGTCCATCCAGCTTTAATGATACAAAAAAAGATTTTCGCCCGGAGCGTAAAACGGAATCTCTCCCTGTTTTAGCTGAATTAGCTGCGCAGGAGATGAAGAGCTATCAGCAACAACAGCAGCAGCCGCAAGCATCTCAAAAGAACCAGCAGCAGACTTCTCCGCAAACCTCCTCACTGCCTGCCGGAATTCCAGATGGAACGACAAGGCGCAGAAGGGGTACAGCACGTCCAGGCTCAAAAGCTGCAAAACTGCGTGAAGCGGCGATTAAAACATTAAAACGCCATAATGCGGCCATCAAAAGCTCCGAACTTCAAAAAGAAATCGAAAAAGAGAGCGGACTTGAGATCCCTAATATGACAACCTTTATGCAAAGCCTGATTAAAATGTACCCGGAAGTCAAAAAACCATACCGCGGTCAATATATATTAGAGGGTGAGATTTCTACCGAGACAGAGCAGCAATAGTCAAACCCTTGCTTTTCCAGATAGCGTTTCCATTTTGAGGAACACCAAGGCGGCCGCTATATACGCCGCCGCCCTAATCAACTGCTTGAGACAATCGACTCAAGCGGTTTTTTTATAAAATCCAAATTATTCCTTAAAGTGGTATTCAATTTAAAGGTTTTGTTTCTTTGTCTTTGCGTTTAATTTGATAGACCCATTTTTGCGGGGTTGTTTCTTCTTTCGTCTGCTTTTTCCATTCAGTTATTTTCTGATCCATTTTCGTGTCATTTTGTTTGATGACGCTCAATTGCTGTTGGAGCTGATCGACTTGCTCCGTAACTGTTTGAAGTACCGCCTCGATCTGCTCTGACCGTTCAAAAAGCTCTTCGTTTTGTTCAAGCGCCTTCTCCGTCTGCTGAGATGTATCAATATCGGCAAAATGAGAAGCGATCCACTTATCACTTTCATCGAGCTGCCTTTTATAGGATAAAATCGTTTCGTAAAACAGCGCTTCTTTTGTTTTTTCAGCCTCCAAAAGGCGGTTTTTCGTTTCTGTCACCCGCTCTTTTAATACCGCAACATCTGTTTCGATTTGTTTGAGCTGAAGACCTTTAGCATGAAGTTCGTCTTTCAGGCGGGCATTTTCGTGTGCAGCGTTTTCGAGCTCATGCTCCTTTTTTTCCCTCAGCGTTTTTTCTTTTTCCGCATGAAGCTTTTCATATTCTATTTGGCTATGTAAGCTTTTTTTCTCTTCTTCGGCTTTTACATTTGTTAAATGAAGGCGGTGCTTTTCTTCTATCTCTTGTTTTCTTGCATAGGTTTCTTTTTGAAGGAGCTCCTGAAGAACAACGATTTTACCCAGCAGTTCGCTTTTTATCCGGTTGAGCGTTTCGGCCGACTCGTCTTCCTTGTTTGCCGAAATCCGCTCCAGTTCGATTGACAGCTGCTGAAGCTGCTGCTTCAGCGCTGCGTTTTCCTGGCTGAGCTTATGATTTTTTTGATGAAAATAGCTTGCTTCAAGCTCGTGGATCAATTGATGTGACCTTGCCAGCTCCGCTTTTAAAAAAAGGTTTTCCTGTGATAAATCATGAAAATAAGGCAGCGAACCCGTTGTTTTTTTCATGGTGACCAGCCCCCTATTAATGTTACAACTACAATATGCATAAATGAAACACGGCATGCCTTTTGAAAAAGAGATTTTACAGACTTGTTCGGATTTCTAAAATTTTGCTATGATGTTCGCAGGCAGAAACACGCGAAGGAAGGTTGAGCTGCATGAAAGAAATACATGTCATATTATCGGGGGGCCTTTCACGCCGTTTTGGGGAACCGAAAGCGTTTGCCCGCTGGCAAGGCAAGCCGCTTTATCAATGGTGCAAACATGCGCTGGGAGGCGATGTCCTGATATTGAGCCGTCCGGGGCTGACGGAGCGGTTTAAAGAACTCGGGGAAAAAGCGGTGCTGGAAGATATCGAACCGTTCAGTGGGAGAGGGCCGCTTGCAGGTATGTACACAGCCATGGTTCGGGCGGAAGGGGAATGCTATATTTTTTCGGCCTGTGATACCCCGCTTGTCCGGCAGGAGACCATATCGGCTTTAAAACGGCAGATGACCCCGGCGGATGACGCCGTCGTGCCGGTCGCAGACGGAAGGGCGCAGCCGCTTGTTGCTGTCTACAGCAGAAGGGTGAAATCCGTCCTCCTCGAACAGCTTCAGCAGAACGAGCTGAAGATCAGCAGTTTCCTCGACCGCATCCGCGTCAAGTATATTGAAGCTGATAGGGTCGGGGCAGAGCCGTGGGAATTTATAAATGTCAATAAAAAGTCGGATTTAGATAAAATAGAACCGTTCTTTCCGGGATGAAATATTTTATTATAGATTGCAAGGGTTTTTCGGAAAGTGTTTTTCAAAAAACAGCGGACGGAAAAATGATATGATATAGAAAAGGAAGTAAAGGGGATCATCCTGATGCATGAACGGTATTCAAGACAAATCAGATATCAAAACATCGGACAGGCGGGTCAGGACAGAATCAGGCAGAGCCATGTTTTGATCGTCGGAGCCGGGGCGCTCGGCACGTCGGCTGCCGAGGGGCTTGTACGCGCAGGCATCGGTACACTGTCTATTATAGACCGCGATTATGTGGAATGGAGCAACCTGCAAAGGCAGCAGCTCTATACAGAGAAAGACGCGGAGGAAAGGCTTCCGAAAGCGGCAGCCGCAAAAGAACGTCTTTCCCAGATCAATCGCGATGTTGAGCTTCGTACATATGTTGCCGACGGCACCGTGGAAACACTCAGACCGCTGATCAAAGAAGCGGATGCTGTCATCGATGCAACGGATAACTTTGAGACCCGCATGATCATCAATGACCTTGCCCAAGAGACGGGCACTCCGTGGGTTTACGGCGCTTGTGTCAGCAGTCAGGGCATGTATATGACGATTATTCCTAAAAAAACGCCGTGCCTTGCCTGCCTGTTTGAAGATGTTCCGATTGGCGGGGCTACATGCGACACGTCGGGGATTATTTCGCCGGCCGTTCAAATGGTGTCGGCTTATCAGCAAGCTGAAATTCTAAAAATCTTAACGGACAACCAAGATGCGCTTGAAACCGCTTTTGTCACGTTTGATTTATGGGCGAACACCCACTTTCGAATGGAGATCGGCCGCAATGAGACATGTCCTTCGTGCGGAGAAACGCCGGTTTTTCCTTTCCTCAGCAACATGAGCCAAAAAAAAGCCGACGTTCTGTGCGGAAGAGAGACCGTCCAAATTCGCAGCGATATGTTAAAACGGCTGCCTAAAGAGGAACTCATGAAAAAACTTTCGGGCATCGGAAAAGTGGATGCGAATGATTATTTGCTGCATGTACAATACGAGACATTCAGAATCGTCATATTTAACGATGGAAGAGCCCTTGTTCACGGCACAAATGATATAAAAGAAGCCAACTCCATATTGGCGAGAGTCATCGGAATGTAACAACAGGAGGTTTTTTTAATGATTGAAAAAAGAACGCCCATTCCAGTTTTTGAAGCCGCTGCGCGTGTCTCTCGGCACTGGAAGCAGGGAGATACAGAGTGGATCCATCTTGAGGAGAGTCTCCATAGATTTTTAGCCGAAGATGTAAAGGCTGATCACGACGTACCCGCTTTTGACCGTTCGCCGTACGACGGCTTTGCTG
Organism: Bacillus sp. PK6-026; assembly: GCF_054161455.1. Lineage (NCBI taxonomy): Bacteria > Bacillati > Bacillota > Bacilli > Caryophanales > Bacillaceae > Bacillus > Bacillus sp. PK6-026. Next base: position 1,550,774 of record NZ_CP096418.1, read on the forward strand.
TCCGAGCTTGCGATACCGCCGGTGCTTCACGGGAAAATCCGCTGCAATTCGAGGTGGTTGATCACATTGGAGCCGGAGCCGTGTCAGGTAAAACGCTCGGTCCTTTTCAAGCTGTCAGAATTATGACCGGAGCGCAGATTCCGGAGGGCGCTGATGCGGTAGTCATGCTTGAGCTGACGAAAACCTACTCAGAAGACGGTAAAAACTATATGGTGTTAAAACGCTCATTGGAGCCGGGAGAAAATATTTCAAAAACCGGAGAAGATGCGAGAAAAGGATCAGTGCTTGTGAAGAAAGGAACCCGGATCACGCCGGGTGTTGTCGCTTTGCTTGCAACATTCGGATATGCAGTGGTACCTGCAGTCAAAAAGCCTGTGGTAGGCATCATTGCCACCGGAACGGAGCTCCTGAATGTCAGCGATCCCCTCGTTCCCGGAAAAATCCGCAACAGCAATGCAGGCATGGTGGCCGCCCAGGTTGAAGAAGCAGGCGGAACCCCCCTTTATTTAGGGAAGATTTCTGATCGATTTGACGAAAGCTTTGCAGCGGTGGAAAAAGCTTTGGACAAGGTGGATTTTCTGATTACGACCGGAGGGGTGTCCGTAGGGGACTTTGATTTTCTGCCGGCAATTTACGAAAAGCTCGGGGCCGAGGTCCTGTTTAATAAAGTGGCCATGCGTCCGGGAAGTGTAACGACTGTTGCTCAATTAAACGGCAAATTGCTGTTTGGGCTCTCCGGGAACCCGTCAGCCTGCTTCGTTGGATTTGAGCTGTTTGTCAAGCCGTCCCTCCACACCTGGCTGCATCATCAAAAGCCGTATTCTTTATGTGCAGAAGCGGTTTTAAGCAAGGATTTTCCAAAGCCTAATCCGTTTACAAGATTTGTCCGCTCGTTTGTATCCATTAAAGACGGGGCGCTTCATGCGGAGCCTGTCGGCCTAGATAAATCGAGCGCCGTCACGTCGCTGGCAGATGCCAATGCGCTGATGGTTTTGCCGGGCGGAACGAGAGGCTATGAGGCCGGGGCAAGAGTGCATGTTCTGTTATACCGGGATGAGAACGGAAGTGAAGAGCTGTGGCCGCACATTTTCCAATCCTCCAGATCGTAGGGTACCAAAACAGCGGCAAAACGACGTTCGTTGAAAAACTGGCGGAAAAGCTCGGTCAGCTCGGAGTCAAGATTGGCTGCCTGAAACACCACGGACATGGAGGAGAACCGGATGTTTTCGCCGAGGGAAAGGATTCCGACCGCTTTTTTCGGGCTGGAGCGGCTGCGTCCGGCGTCGAAGGAGCAGGCGTTTTTCAGCTGAGGGCGCGCGGCGAGTGGACGCTTGATCAACTGATTGCCGCTTATAGCGTTTTAGCGGTTCAGTGTCTTCTCATCGAGGGATTTAAACATGCGCCATATCAAAAAGTTGTCATGGTCAGAAACGAAGCGGACTGTCAGCTCTTGGAGGAATTGGACGGCATCATCGCCGTCATTTATCAAAAGAGCGAGCCGAAAACGGATGTTCCATCCTTTCATATTGAAGACCCGAGCGCCGTGGCTTTTATTCTGAATCATCTAAAGGAGGAAGGCGTTTGTCTGAACGATTTGTTATAACAAAAGAGCCGATTGTCATCGAAGATATCGTCAAAAAAGTTGAAAAAAGGGAAGCCGGTGCCATCACGACGTTTATTGGAACAGTGAGAGAATGGACAAATGGAAAAAAGACACTCTATCTCGAATATGAAGCATATGTTCCAATGGCGGTCAGCATGCTTGCTCAGATCGGGAAAGAAATCAATGAAAAATGGCCTGGCACAGCTGCAGCGATTACCCATCGCATCGGCAGGCTGGACATCTCCGACGCGGCCGTGGTGATCGCGGTGTCGTCACCTCACCGGAAAGCGGCATATGAAGCGAACGAATATGCGATCGAAAGGATAAAGCAAATCGTGCCGATTTGGAAAAAAGAACATTGGGAGGACGGCGAGACTTGGATCGGCGACCAGCTTGAGACAACTGAATACCCGGAAGGGAAACCAGATTTGGAAGCAGCGGCTTCCGACAGAAAAAGAGGTGCTGACCTTTGATTAAAATTTTACTGTTTGCCCAGCTTGCCGAACAAGCGGGTGCGCAGAGCGTTGATATAGATGAAGAAAAAACGACAACAGACGACATCAGACAGTTTTTAAAAGAAACTTACAATCTTCAGGGGACGGACCGAGCGATGATCGCTGTCAACGAAGTGTACAGAAGAGGAAACAGTGAGGTTAAGTCTGGAGATACGGTTGCTCTTATTCCCCCGGTCAGCGGAGGTTGAGAACGTCGGTCGGTTCAGGCATAGAGCCTGTTACCGACCGACGTTTTTTTTCGAACCGTTTTCCAGATAAATAAAACAGCCGCGCCGTTCTTTCGAAATGTTTGGTTCTAATTTTTGAATCAAGTCATAAAGCTCACTAATACGGTGAACGTTAAAATTGGTTCTTTCTTTCAGTTTCATTTTCAGTTCTTTTGTCGTTACAATTTTTCCTTTTTGCTGTTTAATAATGTCTACGCAATGTGCTGCATAATACTCTTTAGTGGAACGTCTATGTCGCTGGATTTGTCTGTCAAGTTCTCCTAACCTTGCGTAAATCCCTTCGCGTTCTTTCCGGAAGTCCTTCCAGATTTTTTGTTCCAATTCACCTAAGAGGAGAAGCTGTTTTTTTAAAGCCTCTCTTTTCGCCATTGCAATCAACTCCGTCATTCATAATTTGATAACATTTTCTATTATTTTACATCATCTTCCTTCATTCATCAAAAAATTTCCTTTGCCAACAAGAAACTATTTTTTATTGACTGTCACATTTTAAAAAGGATTTATTTCAAGCGGAAGAAGGAGGAAAACTCCATAATAAGTCTGAATTTTGTAAAATCGGTGGAATTTTATTTCGCAAACCGATATATTAGATGATGTGTCCTTGTTTTACATGAATTGGAAAGGTGCTGGTGCAAATGGAGTCCCTTAAAAAACTAAAAGATTTTTATTGGCCTTATAAAAGAATGTTCTTGTGGTCGCTTGTGTCGATGCTTCTGATGACGGCGATCACTGTTGTTTACCCGATTATTCTGCAAATGACAATTGATGAAGTGATTCTCGGCGGAAGGTACGGTTTGGTCATATGGATCAGCCTCGGGTTCATCGCTGTCATGGCGGCGAAGGGCGCAGCTACTTTTTTTCATCAGTATCTTGGAGATATGTTCGGAATCCGCTCGGTCTACCGGTTAAGAAAAGAGCTGTATGCGAAGTTGCAGCGTCTGCCGTTCAAGTATTATGACAGCGCTAAAACGGGAGATTTAATGTCGAGGCTTACGGCTGACGTCGAAGGCATCAGATTCTTTTTATCTTTCGGTTTTGCTGAGGCGATTCGCTTTATCCTGCTTGTCACCTTCAGTCTGTCTGTCATGTTTTCTTATTCTGTGCCGCTGACTCTGGTAACGATTGCTTCTCTGCCGTTTTTAGGAGCGGTTGTCTACAGGTTTGATAAAAAAGTGCATCCGGCTTTTCGGAACATAAGAAAATCTTTCGCCCGTTTAAATACGAAAGTTCAGGAAAATATCAGCGGCATGAATACCGTTAAATCTTTATCAAAAGAAGATTTTGAGATTCAAAACTTTACTCATTCAAATGACCATTTTCGAAATAAAAACTTAAACGCTTCGTTTATCATGTCTAAATTCTTTCCGCTGATGGAGTTTATCGGCAATATTTGCCTCGTTGCCCTGTTGTCGTTCGGCGGCTGGCTCGTGATGCAAAACAGCTTAAAACCGGGGGAGCTTGTCGCTTTTTTCAGTCTTGTCAATTACTTGATGTGGCCGATCATGAACCTCGGTTATGTCATCAACCTGTTTTCACAAGCGAAAGCATCAGGAGAGCGGCTGCTGGAAATTCTTGATGTCAAAGAGGAAATCACCGACAGCGGACATGCGGTGAAAAACGGCAGACTGAACGGCGATGTCGTATTCAGCGATGTTTCCCTTCAATATACAAAAGAAAACGCTGAAGCACTGCATGGAGTGTCTTTTCAAGCCGAGCGCGGCAAAACGATTGGGTTAATCGGTGCGACGGGGTCAGGAAAGAGCAGTATCATTCAACTGCTGAGCCGCTTTTATGAGCCGACATCCGGCCGGATCATGATCGACGGCAAGCCGCTTGAACACTACTCATTAAAAATGCTGCGCTCCAATATCGGCGTCGTCCCGCAGGAATCGTTTTTATTTTCATCAACGATCAGATCAAACATATCTTATGGAAATCCTGATGCATCAATGGAAGAGATCATCGAAAGCGCGAAAAGAGCTCAGGCGCACGATTTTATCATGGAGCTTCCGAACCAATACGATACGATGCTCGGCGAGAGGGGGCTCGGACTGTCCGGTGGCCAAAAACAGCGAATCGCGATTGCGAGGGCGATTTGTCTGAACCCGGGCATTCTCATCCTCGATGATTCGACGAGTGCCGTTGACATGGAAACGGAGCACCGTATTCAGCTTGCATTGCGGGAAGTGATGCGGGATCGGACGACGTTCATCATCGCTCACAGAATCTCATCCTTAAAGCATGCCGACGAAATTCTTGTGCTCGATAAAGGTGTTGTTAAGGAAAGGGGAACACACGAACAATTATTGGAAGAAAACGGTTTATACAAACGGATTTTTGATTTGCAGTATAAAGATCAAAATGTGTTGAATGAGCCGCATTTTGCAGGATAGGAGGCTCTTGCTATGGAAAATCAGGCGAAAAAACAAACATTGATGAACCGGTTTTTTTTATACTTCAGACCAAATCATTGAAAAGCCTTTTAACTGGGCGCAGATGTGGAGGCTGCTCAAATATTTAAAGCCTTACCGAAAAAATCTGCTGCCGCTCTCCTTTTTAACGGTCATGATCTCGGCGGCGATCCGGCTGACGGTGCCGATTTTGATCGGCGTCTATGCGCTCGACAAAGCAATCGCAGGCCGGGATATGAATCTTCTTGCGATTCTGATCTCCGTCATCAGTGGATTATATCTTGTCAATTATGTTAGCAATGTGTTGAGAATCCGCTGGATGAACAAGCTTGGCCAGCATGTCATTTATGATCTCAGACAGCATTTATTTACGCATGTTCAGCGGCTGTCGCATCGCTTTTTCGATGAGCGTTCGGCAGGTTCTATCCTTGTCCGGATCATGAATGACATCAATTCTCTGCAGGAATTATTTACGAGCGGAGTCATCAATTTATTGATGGATATCCTGCTCCTCTTCGGTATTATCGTCATTCTGTTTTCGCTCAGTCCTGAGCTGACCATCGCCATCATGGTGACGCTGCCTGTTATGTTCTTCATTTCAACCAATCTCAGAAGGAAAATCCGACGATCCTGGCAAAAGGTGCGCTTAAAGCAGTCCAAACTGAATTCCCATTTGAATGAAAGCATTCAAGGCATCCGGGTCACTCAGGCATTTACGCAGGAAAAAGAGAATATGATGTATTTTGAAGGCGTCAACAGCGAGAACTTTGAAGCCTGGCGGGAAGCGACGAAAAAAAATGCGACATTCCGCCCGCTTGTAGAAATGACAAACGCCGTCGGGACGGCCATTTTAATCTGGTACGGCACAAGCTTAATCATCAATGAAACGATTACGATCGGTGTATTTGTCTCATTCGCCTTCTATCTCGGAATGTTCTGGGAGCCGATTTCAAGGCTCGGCCAAGTCTACAACCAGCTGTTGATGGGGATGGCTTCGTCAGAGAGGATATTTGAATTTCTGGATGAAAAACCGAGTGTCGCAGACAAGGAAGATGCGGTCAAAATTAAAGAATTAAAAGGCCGGATCGAATTTGAACAGGTGGAATTTTCTTATGACGGGAATCGCAAGGCGCTGCACAGCATTTCATTTGAGGTGCCGGCGGGAACATCGCTCGCGCTTGTCGGACATACAGGATCAGGGAAGACGACGATCGCGAATCTGATCAGCAGGTTTTACGATGCAACAGGCGGGACTGTCAAAGTGGACGGAATACCGATTACCGATATCTCGCTTTCCGATCTTCGTTCGCAAATCAGCATCGTGCTGCAGGATACGTTTATTTTTTCCGGAACGATTATGGAAAATATTCGTTTTGGCCGTCCGAATGCCGCCGATGAAGAAGTGATCGAAGCAGCAAAAGCTGTCGGGGCCGATTCGTTTATTTCAGCGCTTCCGAATGGATACGCCACAGAAGTGGAAGAACGCGGCAATGTATTATCGGCAGGTGAGCGGCAGCTCATTTCATTCGCGAGGGCGCTCCTGGCAGACCCTCGCATTCTGATCCTTGATGAAGCAACCGCAAGTATTGACACAGAAACGGAAGTCAAGATTCAGGCTGCATTGAAAACCCTGCTCCATGGCAGAACGGCTATTATGATCGCTCACAGGCTTTCAACGATAAGGGATGCGGATAAAATCCTGGTTCTTGACCACGGCCGGAAAATAGAGGAAGGAAATCACCAGGAATTAATCGAAAAACGTGGAATGTATTATGAGCTGGTGAAAGCGCAGTATCAAATGTTTCAGCGAAACTAAACTGAAACCGTCCGCGGCCGCATATTCTGAAATGCGGCCGGGGCGTTTTTTTGAGAAAACAGAGGTGAAACATTTTAGATGATTCTGCGTATAAACTGGTAATTCATTTTTTAAGGGGGATACATATGGAAACGCATTTAGAAACTGAAAAAGTAAAAAATCCGTCATTGTTCGGATTGATTACCCATCCCGGAGAACAGTTTGAGAGAATGAGAGAAAAGCCGGCTGTCTGGTTTCCGCTTGTTATTGTTTTATTATTGTCGGTTACCGGCGCGTATATGCTCAGCGAAAAAACGGTGTTATCTACCGATTTGTCGGAAATGCCGGGAGATGATGAAACATTTGAAGCCACTATGAAGAGAATCGGGATCATCGGCGGGATCATCGGCGGGATCATCGGCTTTGTGATTGCCTTGCTGATCAGCGCTTTAATCTATTGGCTGATTGTCAAAATCGGAAGAGGAACAACCAATTTTGTTCACATGTTTTCGCTGTCTGTTTTTACATATTTTATTGCGGCTATCGGGCAATTCATAGGCGGGCTTGTGATCTATTATTCAAATATTGATCCCACGATCGCCATCACGTCTTTAAGCAGCATCATCCCGGCAGACGAGCCGCTCAAATCGGTATTGGGTGTATTTGATATTTTCACCATCTGGTCGCTCGCACTGGTTGCACTGGGTCTCCAAAAGGTTGGGGGCATCTCCAAAAAAGCGGCTTGGACCGGTGTGATCATTTTATTTGTGATCTCCATTTTGCTCGCTTTAACAGGCGGAATCGCGAGGAATTTCTTCGATACATTTGAAGGAGCAATGTAAATGAAAAAAATATGGATCGGCATTATCATTGTTGGGGCTGCTGCGCTTTTTATCGGACTCAACCTCTACCGCTCGGTGCAAACGGGCGGAGGGGCTGAAACAGCGGTCCAAACCGTCAAATTGGAAGAGAAAGAGATTTCTTCTGAAGTCATGGTTCCGGGCGCCCTAAAGTTTGCCAACGAACAATACGAATATTTTGAACCCGAAAAAGGGAAAATTGCCGACATCAAAGTAAAAGAAGGCGACAAGGTGAAAAAAGGAGATGTGCTTTTCACCTATACGAACGAAGAAATTCGCCTGGAAAAAGAACAGAATGCTTTATCCATTCAATCGAAGGAACTCCAGCTTGAACAGGTAAAGCGAAAAATCAGCAGTCTAAAAAGCAAGGAAGACGAGCTGAAGGCTGAGCTGGGAGCGGAAAAAGCCAAAAGGCAAATGGATGACGAACGGTCCCAGCTTGAAATGGAAGAAAAATCGCTTCAGCTTGAGCTGAAACAAGCCGACCTGCAAAAGGAAACGCTCGCGAAAAAATCTGCAGCGCTGCAAGTAAAAAGCGGCATTGACGGGACAGTGATCACCGCTGATAAACAAGCCGCCTTAAAGCAATCGGATATTCAAAAGCCGGTTATACATATAGGTAACGAGGACAAGCTTGTCGTTAAAGGCGTGTTGTCAGAGTATGACACATTGAAAGTGAAAAAGGGACAGAACGTGACCATCACGTCGGATGTCATCCAAAATAAAGAGTGGCGGGGCAGAATCTCTCAAGTCGGATTGGTTCCCGAAGAAGAGGCGTCTGCAGGTGCTGCGGGAGGAAAGGAACAAGCTGTTCAATATCCGTTTGAAGTCAAAATAAAAGGGGAGCGTCCTAAAGCAAAGCCCGGCTTCAATATGATTCTCAAAATCCAGACGGACAAAAGAACCATTCAGGCTCTTCCTGAAGATGCCGTCAAGCAGGATGATGATCAATCATACGTGTATGCCGTCAGAGACGGAAAGGCGAAACGGATCAATGTCAAAACCGGCGAGAAAGCAGATGGCGTCGTTGAAATTACCGGCGGTCTGACGAACAAGGACCGGGTTATCGCAAACCCGGCCGAGGACATGAAAAGCGGAACGGAAGTGAAGCTTCAATGATTGAGCTTTCCCGCGTGAAAAAAAGCTACCAAATCGGAGGGGAAACCATTGATGTTCTCAGGGAGATCAATATGAAAATTGAGCCGGGTGAATATCTGTCCATCATGGGGCCTTCCGGTTCTGGAAAATCGACAATCATGAACATTATCGGCTGTCTTGACCGCCCGACATCGGGTATTTACAGGCTGGACGGCGAGGATATTTCATCATATGGTGAAAGGGAGCTTGCCGGCGTCAGAAACCGTTTAATCGGTTTTGTTTTTCAGCAGTTTCAGCTTCTGCCGAGACTGAATGCCATAAAGAATGTGGAGCTTCCGATGATCTACTCCGGCATTCCAAGAAAAGAGCGGCGGGAGCGGGCCGAACGGGCGCTTGAAAAAGTCGGGCTCAAGGACAGAATGCGCCATTTGCCGAACGAGCTTTCCGGCGGCCAAAAACAGCGTGTAGCCATCGCAAGAGCGATCGTCAATGAACCGAAGCTGATATTGGCCGATGAACCGACCGGAGCGCTCGATACGAAAACAAGCCGGGACATCATGGAGCAATTCACCGAATTGAATGAGGAAGGAACGACGGTGGTGCTCGTCACCCACGAACCGGAGATTGCAGATTATACAAGCCGGATCATCATGGTGAGGGACGGTGTGATCGTCTCGCCGGAAACAGAGCGGAGGGGGACGGTGCAATGAATCTCATCGAAAACTTGAGAATGGCGTTAAGTTCCATCCTTTCCCATAAACTGCGCTCGATTTTAACAATGCTCGGAATCATTATCGGTGTAGGCTCTGTTATTGTCGTTGTTGCAGCGGGGCAAGGAGGAGAGCAAATGCTCAAGCAGACGATCAGCGGGCCCGGCAACACGGTCGAAATCTATTATCAGCCCAGCAATGAAGAATTGACGTCCAATCCCAACGCCTATTTAGACGCCGGCTTCACCGAAGAAGACATCAGAAGTTTAAAGTCACTCGAAGGCGTGAAGCATGTCGTTGCGAAAACTACCGAGTCTATGAATGTCCGTTTCCGGGATGAAAAAAACGGATGCCGCTGTAAACGGCATTAATGACGGATATATCAGCATCAACTCGATGGAAGTCGAAAAGGGAAGAGAGTTTTCAGAAGAGGATTACAATGCCGGAAGCAGGGTCGCCGTCGTTTCGCCGAAACTTGCGGAGGAACTTTTTTCTCAGCAGTCGCCTCTCGGCCGCGTCGTATGGATCAATGGCCAGCCCGTTGAAATCATCGGCGTATTAAAAGAAGAAACCGGGCTGCTTGCGTTGGGGATGAATGAGATGTATGTTCCGTTTTCAATGTTAAAATCGTCCTTCGGCATCAGCGACTATGACTCTGTCTCCGTTCAAGCTGAATCTGCCGACCATCTGCAAGCCGTCGGAAAGCAGGCTGCCGCGGCCGTCAACAACAATCACGGCACCACGGACTCGTACGAAGTGATGAACATGGAGGCCATAGCGGCCGGAATCAGCCAGATTACAACAATTATGACGATGTTCATCGGCTCAATTGCAGGCATATCTTTACTCGTTGGCGGGATCGGCGTCATGAATATTATGCTGGTGTCGGTCACGGAACGGACGAGGGAAATCGGGATTCGAAAATCGCTTGGTGCAACAAGAGGCCAGATTTTGATGCAATTTTTAATAGAATCGTCTTTGATCACGCTGATTGGCGGGGTGTTTGGCATCGGCCTCGGATACGGCGGAGCCGCCCTAGTTTCGTTTTTTGCCGGTTGGCCGCCGCTCGTTTCCTGGCAGGTGGTCCTCGGAGGCGTCCTGTTCAGCATGGCGATCGGGGTTATCTTTGGCCTCATCCCGGCCAATAAAGCGGCCCGCCTTCATCCGATTGATGCATTGAGGTATGAGTAAAGCGGCATATAGCCGTCAGCCGATAAGCGTCACTTTGAAACACCCGCTCCTACTCATGAGCATCGACTTAGCAGGCCTGACAACGAATGCGAGAGTTTGTCGACACGCTGAAACCGCCTTTAGAGGCGGTTTTTTTGTATGCGAAAATTAAACTAAATTTAAAAATACTTTTCTTACATTAATGATAGACTTAAAAGTGCTGAAAAATTGATCATTATGTTATGAAAGAGGTATTACAGGAGGAATTTTAGAGTGGAAGCCAATATAGAAACAGCAACTCAAGTAAAAAAACCGTCACTGTTCGGTATCATCACGAGCCCTGTCCGTCAGTTTGAAAGAATGAGAGAAAGGCCCGCAATTTGGCTGCCGATGATCATCGTGCTGGCGTTATCCGCCTTTTCCGTTTATCTTGTTTGTTGGGAACTAAGTGAGTTTCTTGGTTTGGATATAGATCCTGGACTAGAAGCCGCCCGTAATGTTTTTCAGTCTGTCATATTCTTCGTGCTCAGCGCTTTAGTATTGTGGCTGATTGCTAAAATAGGCGGCGGAAACACCAATTTTGCCTGCATGGTGTCTCTGTCTGTCTTTGCCACATTTGTACCTGTTATCAGAGACGTCATCATCGGTTTGGTGTATTATGCTTCGAATTCTGAGATCGCGTTTTCGTTCTCATCTCTTGATGGATATATTCCGGCCGAAGAGCCTCTTCTGAGCGTCCTGGAGATGTTTGATGTTTTTACAATCTGGGCGTATGTGCTGGTGGCGGTAGGACTGCAAAAAGCAGCGGGCGCTTCAAAGCGGGCGGCTTGGATCGGCGTTTTCGTCATATTTATTATGATGCTGATGTTGTCTTATTTATTAGGCTTATGGCAAGTATTTTTAGAACGTTCATTAGGCTGATGCATTATTGTAAAACCTCATGCGGCGAGCATGAGGTTTTTCTGAATGGTGTTTGAAGGAATAGATAATAATAATGTCACATATTTTTGCGGATTTTTATAGTTTATACAGTTTACAAACGGTACATATCACGATAATATGTTAAAATGTGAAAGATTTTGATGGTTATTGAATGAATTTGAAAGATTTTTGTTGAGTTATGTCGAAAAAGCGTTTACAATGTAATTGTAAGCTAAATGAAGGCGTTTCCAAAAGGGGTGATAATGTGTTGACTCCCGAACGGCATCAGCTGATTATTGACGAGATTGAAAAGCATGATGTCGTGAAAATCCAGTACTTAATGAATTTAACGAACGCATCTGAGTCAACGATCAGAAGAGATTTGTCGACGCTGGAAGCCCGCGGATATTTAAAGCGTGTTCATGGAGGGGCATCGAGGCTTTCCGATATTCGTACAGAGCCTGACATGCTAGAGAAATCATCCAAAAACCTTCATGAAAAGAGAAAAATCGCTCAAGAAGCGGCCTCACTTCTTGAAGAAGGCGATTGTATCTACCTTGATGCCGGAACGACCACATTGCAAATGATCGATTTTATCGATCCGGAGATGGATATTATCGTGGTCACAAATGGAGTCATGCACATTGAGGCATTAGGTAAAAAAGGCATTACTTTTTATTTATTAGGCGGGTATGTGAAGTATAAAACCGGAGCAATCGTGGGCGGTTCGGCTTTATCAGCCATCAGCCAATACCGGTTTGACAAAAGCTTCATCGGCGTCAATGGCATTCATAAAGAAGCGGGATTTACGACTCCGGATCCTGAAGAAGCGCTTTTGAAAACAAAAGCTGTCAACCAGGCGAAAAAAGCATTTATTTTAGCTGACGTTTCCAAGTTTGGGGAAATTTCATTTTCTGCCTTTGCCGGTTTAGACGAAGCAACTATCATTACAGCAGGATCTGCAAAACATTCATTTGATAACTATCAAGAAAAAACTGTCGTAAAGGTAGTGAAAACATGATATACACTGTAACTCTCAACCCATCGGTCGACTATATTGTTCACGTTGAAGAATTTTCCGTAGGCGGGCTGAATCGTTCAGTCTATGACACGAAATATCCCGGAGGCAAAGGAATCAATGTCTCACGCGTACTGAACAGACACCATGTACCTTCTAAAGTTCTCGGTTTTATCGGCGGTTTTACCGGGGGGTACATCAAATCATTTCTCGAAGAAGAAAAGCTTGAAACGGCTTTTCATGAGGTGAATGGAGACACGCGCATCAATGTCAAATTGAAGACCGGGGATGAGACGGAAATCAACGGGCAGGGGCCCGTCATCAGCCAAGAAGATTTCGCGGCCTTTTTAGACCAGTTTTCAGCGATGAAAGAAGGGGACATTGTCGTATTGGCTGGCAGCATTCCTTCTTCATTGCCGCAGGACACCTATGAAAAGATTGCAGAAAAGTGTGAAGAGCAAAATGTCCGGGTTGTCGTTGATATTTCGGGTGAGGCACTCCTAAAAGCAGCAGAAATGAAGCCGCTTTTAATGAAACCGAACCATCACGAGCTCGGTGAAATGTTTGGAACAACCATCACTTCAGCGGAAGAAGCGGTGCCTTACGGTAAGAAACTCGTTGAACGCGGGGCCGAAAACGCGATCGTTTCCATGGCTGGGGAAGGCGCACTTTTATTTACAAAAGACGGCGTCTACCATGCCAACGTACCTAAAGGAAAGCTCGTGAACTCAGTCGGCGCCGGAGATTCAGTGGTTGCAGGCTTTCTCGCAGGCATTGAAAAACAGCTCGACATCAAAGAAGCTTTTCGCTTAGGTGTCGCGTCAGGAAGCGCAACCGCCTTTTCAGAGGAGCTGGGAACGGAAGAGCTCGTTCACAAGCTGCTTCCGGAAGTTCAAGTCAAAGCGATTTAAAGGAGGAAAGGTTATGAAAATAACAGAGCTACTAACGAAGCATACGATCAAGTTAAACCTTGAGAGCAGCCAGAAAGAAAACGTTATCGAAGAACTCGTCAGCGTTTTGGATCAGGCGGGCAAGTTGAATGATAAAGAAGGCTACAAAGAAGCCGTGATCAACCGTGAGAAACAAAGTTCCACCGGTATCGGCGAAGGCATCGCCATCCCTCATGCGAAAACGGCAAGCGTTAAAGAGCCTGCGATCGCGTTCGGCCGTTCAAAAGACGGCGTCGATTATGAATCCCTTGACGGCCAGCCAAGCCATCTTGTTTTCATGATCGCTGCTACAGACGGCGCGAATAACACTCACTTGGAAGCATTGTCAAGACTGTCGACTTTGCTTATGAGGGAAGAGATTCGCAAACAGCTGCTTGAAGCTTCATCCGAAGACGAAATCATCGACATCATCAATCAGCATGATAAAGATGATGAAGAAGAAGAGCAGGCCGAAGAAGCATCTGCACCATCAGCAAAAGGAAAAATCCTTGCGGTTACAGCATGTCCGACAGGGATCGCCCACACGTTCATGGCCGCCGATGCTTTGAAAGAAAAAGCGAAAGAGCTCGGCGTTGATATCAAAGTTGAAACGAACGGTTCAAGCGGTATTAAAAATGGTCTGACAGCGCAGGAAATCGAAGATGCGGTTGCGATCATCGTCGCCGCCGATAAGCAGGTTGAAATGGATCGCTTTCAAGGCAAACATGTCATTGAAGTACCTGTAACAGCAGGAATCAGACGTCCGAAAGAGCTGATTGAGCAGGCGCTGAAACAAGACGCGCCTATCTATCAGGGTAAAGGCGGCGGTGCATCTGCTTCTGAAGACGGAGCTGCCAAAGGAAAAGGCGGCGGTTTCTACAAACACTTGATGAGCGGTGTCAGCAACATGCTGCCATTCGTCGTCGGGGGCGGGATCTTAGTTGCGGTTTCATTCTTCTGGGGAATTAACGCGACCAAACCGGGAGATCCCACTTATAATGAGTTTGCAGCTGTATTAAATACTATAGGCGGAACTCAAGCACTTGGATTAATTGTCGCTGTATTGGCAGGATTTATCGCGATGAGCATCGCGGATCGTCCGGGGTTTGCGCCTGGTATGGTCGGAGGTTTCATGGCGACGCAAGCCGGCGCCGGTTTCTTAGGCGGACTGATTGCCGGTTTCTTGGCTGGTTATATTGTTGTCCTATTGAAAAAAGTGTTCGCTGGTCTGCCGCAAGTGCTTGACGGATTAAAACCTGTCCTTCTTTATCCGTTGTTTGGAATATTCTTGACCGGAATCATCATGCATTATGTTGTCAATACGCCTGTCAAGTATATTATGGATGGCATGACACATTGGCTTGAAGGTCTTGGAACAGGAAACCTTGTTGTAATGGGTATTGTTTTAGGCGGTATGATGGCGATTGATATGGGCGGTCCGATCAACAAAGCGGCCTTCACATTCGGTATCGCGATGATTGAAGCTGGAAACTTTGGACCTCACGCAGCGATCATGGCGGGCGGTATGGTGCCTCCGCTTGGAATTGCCCTTGCAACGACTTTCTTTAAAAATAAATTTTCAAAACGGGATCGCGAAGCCGGAATTACCAACTACGTGATGGGCTTGTCATTTATTACTGAAGGTGCGATTCCTTTTGCGGCAGCCGATCCGGCGCGCGTCATTCCTGCTTCTATCATCGGATCAGCAGTTGCCGGAGGTTTGTCTCAATTTTTCCATGTCACACTGCAAGCGCCGCATGGCGGAATATTCGTTCTCTTCTTTACGACGAACCATGCGCTGCTGTATCTCCTCAGTATCTTGATTGGTGCGGTTGTGACGGCTCTCATTCTCGGCATCTTGAAAAAGCCGGTTCCAACTGAAAAATAAGTGCTGAAAGTGCCACAGTAATCCCTGTGTGGCACTTTCTTTTTTACCGTTTTTGCCGGAAGTGAACGCGGGAATTATGTATTCGGCAGGAACTTGTGATAAAGTATAGGAAAGCTTTATTTTGCATGTATGCTGTGACAGACTGTTTTTAGGAGGAAGCGTTTTGACTGAAGAAAAATCCACCCAAAATAAAAACTCTCTCTTTGAATGGGTAAAAGCCATTATTATCGCAGTCGTTCTGGCGTTATTGATCAGGGCATTTTTATTCGAACCGTATTTAGTCGAAGGTACATCAATGGATCCGACGCTGCACGACGGAGAGCGGCTGTTCGTCTATAAAACGGTTAAATACGTAGGCGAATTTAAGCGGGGAGATATCGTCATTATCGACGGCGATGAAAAAAATGTCCATTATGTGAAGCGCTTGATCGGCCTGCCGGGAGATACCGTGCAAATGAAAGACGACACGCTGTACATAAACGGGAAAAAGGTGTCTGAGCCGTATCTTTCGGAAAACAGAAAAGAGGCGGAAGCAGTCGGCGTCAAACTGACGGGCGATTTCGGCCCTGTGAAGGTTCCGGAAGGCAAGTATTTCGTGATGGGAGACAATCGCCAGAGATCGATGGACAGCCGGAACGGACTCGGACTGATCGATAAAAAACGAGTGGCCGGGACTTCACAATTTGTGTTTTTCCCGTTCAACGAAATCCGAAAAACAGACTGAAAAATGCCTGATGTCCATTTGGACAATCAGGCATTTTTGCTTGATTTATGCGGATAATGATGCCAGTACTGCGATAAACAGTACGGTAACGAACACAGAGGCCATAATCAGAAGAACGCTGTATAAGATTCTGATTTCCGCGGCTTCTTTTCCCCTTTTTGACAGCATTCGTTTCGCCGCGATATGAACGAACACGTAAATCATGGCAATCCCGATGTAAAGGCCCACATCCCGTGCTGTAAAGCCTGTTACGGCAAGATAAACCCCTGCGAAAAAAATAAACATGCAGTATTCCGTCAAAGTGATAAGCTTCATGTCTTCCTCCGTCTAACGATCCGAGTTTTCTTCAAATATCACCTTTTTATAATATATCTTTTGCAGCCATCCCACAAGGAGGCCGAAGCCGATCAGCAGACAGGAAAATATCAAAAAGTCCGAGGTCCACATATCAAACCCTTTGAAAAGCCCGATAGACATCGTAGAAATCACCATGGCCACTGACACGAAAAGCGCTTGGCGCGGCCTTGAATTGATCCACCTGATGATATCAGGATCATCTTTTAATTTCATTATTCCTTCCCCCATTCTTCAATAATTGTAACATATTGTCACAAAGAAAGTGTGAACAAGTGTTTTTTTGATATATTTTTCTTTAAAACTTTATCGTAAAAAAGCAAAGCATTTCTCTTGCGGAATTTTCGTGTTATACTCTTTTTAATGAAGTATAGATGGAGGATTTTAAATGATAGCTGTTCAAAATGTCAGCTTGCGGTTTGCGGACCGGAAGCTGTTTGAAGATGTAAATATTAAGTTTACGCCGGGTAACTGCTACGGATTGATCGGAGCAAACGGCGCCGGAAAGTCCACTTTTTTGAAAATATTATCAGGTGAAATCGAGCCTCAGACGGGCGAGGTTCATATGAGCCCGGGCGAACGCCTTGCCGTCCTGAAGCAGAACCACTTTGAGTATGAAGAGCATGAAGTGCTGAAAGTCGTGATCATGGGGCATAAACGCCTTTATGAAGTCATGCAGGAAAAAGACGCGATTTACATGAAACCCGATTTTTCAGATGAAGACGGAATCCGCGCCGCAGAGCTTGAGGGCGAATTCGCCGAGCTGAACGGCTGGGAAGCCGAAGGGGAAGCTGCGATTTTGTTAAAAGGCCTCGGCATTGCTGAAGAACTGCATACGAAGAAAATGGCGGATTTGGGCGGTTCCGAAAAGGTGAAGGTCCTCCTTGCACAGGCCCTGTTCGGAAAGCCTGACGTCCTTCTTCTCGATGAGCCGACCAACCACTTGGATATTCAGGCGATCCAGTGGCTTGAAGAGTTTTTAATCAATTTTGAGAATACGGTTATCGTCGTATCGCATGACCGCCACTTTTTGAATAAAGTATGTACGCATATCGCCGACCTGGATTTTAACAAAATTCAAATTTATGTCGGAAACTATGATTTCTGGTATGAATCAAGCCAGCTTGCGCTTAAAATGAATCAGGAAGCCAATAAGAAAAAAGAAGAGCAGATCAAACAGCTCCAGGAGTTCGTTGCCAGATTCAGCGCCAACGCCTCAAAATCGAAGCAGGCGACATCAAGAAAAAAACTGCTTGAAAAAATTACGCTTGACGATATTAAGCCGTCATCGCGCAAGTATCCGTACGTACATTTCACACCTGAACGCGAAATTGGAAACGATGTGCTTGTTGTCACAGACCTGTCGAAAACGATTGACGGTGTCAAGGTGCTTGACTCGGTCAGCTTTATGATGAATAAAGAAGATAAAATCGCCTTTACAGGCCGGAATGAGCTTGCCGCTACTGTGCTCTTTAAAATCCTTGCCGGGGAAATGGAGCCTGACAGCGGATCGTTTAAATGGGGCGTCACAACATCCCAGGCGTTTTTCCCGAAAGACAACAGCGAGTATTTTGAAAACAGCGATTTAAACCTTGTCGACTGGCTCCGCCAATTTTCGCCGCATGACCAAAGCGAAAGCTTCCTGCGCGGATTTTTGGGCCGGATGCTGTTCTCCGGGGAAGAAGTGCTGAAAAAAGCAAGCGTTTTGTCAGGGGGAGAGAAAGTCCGCTGCATGCTGTCCAAAATGATGCTGTCCGGCGCCAATGTGCTGATGCTTGATGAGCCGACCAACCATTTGGATCTCGAATCCATTACAGCGCTGAATAACGGTTTAATCAGCTTTAAAGGCGCTATGCTGTTTACATCTCATGACCATCAGTTTGTCCAAACAATTGCCAACCGGATCATCGAAATCACGCCAAACGGAATCGTCGATAAACAGATGAGCTATGATGAATTTTTGGAAGACAAAGCGGTTCAGGACAAGCTTGCTGAACTTTACGCGTAATGATAGAAAACCCGCCTTAAAAAGCGGGTTTTTTTATAAAAAGGGAGATGGTTGCCGTGTCATGCCGCAAGGCTCTTGAGAAATATATTCAAGCAACAAACACACATGAGTTTGAGAATGTCAAAAAGCTCCTTCATCCCGACGCTGTGTACTGGTTCTCGGATGAAACGTGCTCGGGCGTTAAGGAAATTCAGCGTTATTTTGAAAACGCCTGGAAGCAAATCGAAAACGAAGTATACAGCGCCAGTCATATCAGTTGGATCACGGAAACGGACGAACAGGCCGTCTGTCTTTATACATACGAATGGAAAGGGTTTTTTAGGGGTGAACCGGTTCAAGGGGCAGGCCGTGCGACAAACGTATTTGTAAAGGACGAGTCAGGAAGCTGGAAGCTGAAGCATGAACATTTAAGCAGTTTGCCCAAATCATGAGGAGGCGGGGCATTGGACGGCTTTATAGCTCCATCTATGTACGGAAGTTAGAAAGGCTGGCAGCATGCGGAAATGATATAAAAGGACCTCAGAAAACTTCTGAGGTCCTTTTGTGCGGAAGGCTTTAGATCGCCCAGTTGCCGTTTCTGAAAATCGGCTCTCTTTTTCCGTCTGCTGTGATTCCGTCTATATTCATTTCTCCTGAACCGATCATGAAGTCAACATGTGTAATGCTTTCGTTTAATCCTTCTTTCGCCAGCTCTTCGCGCGACATCTGCTTTCCGCCTTCGATGTTGAATGCGTACGCACTGCCGATTGCGAGGTGGTTTGAGGCGTTTTCGTCAAACAGCGTGTTGTAAAACAGAATATTGGACTTGGAAATCGGCGAATCGTGGGCAACGAGCGCAATTTCGCCTAAGTAGTGTGAACCCTCATCCGTTTCGATCAGCTCTTTTAAAATCTCTTCACCTTGTTCAGCTTTGACATCGGTGATCCGTCCGTTTTCAAATGTCAGCTGAAAGCCGTCGATCAGATTGCCGCCGTAGCTTAACGGCTTTGTGCTTGAAACAGTGCCGTTCACTCCGTCTTTTTTCGGAGCGGTGAATACTTCTTCTGTCGGCATATTGGCCATGAACTCGATGCCGTTTTCGTTAGTGCTTCCGGCGCCGACCCACAGGTGCTTCTCAGGAAGCTCGATCGTCAAATCTGTTCCTTTTGCTTGGTAATGAAGGGCTTGGTAATGCTTGTCGTTTAAGACGCTTACTTTATCGCGCAAAGTTTGATCGTGGTCTTTCCACGCTTGGACAGGATCTTCACGGTCGACGCGGGTCGTTTTGAAGATCTCATTCCACAGCTTTTGCATCGCTGTCTTTTCATCTGCGTCAGGGAATACTTTTTTGGCCCAGGCCGGTGAAGGTGCTGCGACGACAGTCCAGCTGACTTTATCCGATTGAATCATTTGCCTGTATGTATGCATCGCCTTTCCGGCGGCTTTTTGCTGGGTCGCGATTTTTTTGGAATCGATGCCTTTCAAAAGATCAGGGCTTGAAGAGACAATGGAAATAAAAGCGGCGCCTTCCTTAGCGAGCGTCTCCAGACCTTTCGCTTCCCACTCAGGGAATTCTTCAAAGGCTTCCGCTGGGGCCAGCTCATATTTCAGCCTTGTCACCTCATCATCCTGCCAGCGGACCGTTACATTTTTTGCCCCTATTTGATAGGCGCTTTTGACGAGGAGCCGTGCAAAATCGCGTACTTCTGTTGACGCGTTGATAACGACTTTCTGTCCTTTTTGAACGTTTACACCGACTTCGGCTACAAGCTTCGCATATTTGCTCAGTTTATCAGTAAACGAATTCATTGGCAAAACCTCCTTTATTGTCCATAACATCATATCAAATATTTGATTGAAAAGAAAAAAAGACGCAGCCCGGTAAGGCTGCATCTTTTTTAACGGTTGATTTTGGCCGTTTGGCCGGGGGGCGAGCTTGGCATGTTTGCAAGGGAGATGCTCATCCCCCCGAGAATAATACCGCTTAAAATAACGGTGATGGCCAGGCGTCTTCCCATATCTCTAAGCATGTTCTTCCTCCTTATCGTTTCTCCATTCCTCACGATATGAAAGAAGCAGGGAAAAAAGACGCGAAAACAAAAATTATTTAGCCGCTTTTTGCAATTTATCGATCACTTCAAGAGAGCGGCCCGTTCCGATGGCGACAGACTCGAGCGGATTTGCAGCAACATGCACGGGCACAACGATTTCCTGTGATAGCCATTCTTTGATGCCGTTCAATAGCGCGCCTCCTCCGGTTAAAATCACGCCCCGGTCGACAATGTCTCCGCTCAGCTCGGGAGGACAGTCTTCAAGCGTCGCTCTGATGGCTTCGATAATATGAAGGAGCGATTCGCGCATCGCCTTCTGAATCTCTATTGATTCCAGGGTAATCGTTTTCGGCAGGCCTGTGACAAGGTCGCGCCCTCTGACTTCCATCGTTTTCGTCTCATGGTCAATCAATGCGTAGCCGATCTCAATCTTGACTTCTTCGGCCGTCCGTTCACCGATCAGCAGGTTGTATTTTTTTCTGACGAATGACACGATGTCTTCATCAAGCTGGTCGCCGCCGATCCGGATCGAGTGGCATGAGACTACGCCTCCGAATGAAATGATCGCCACTTCTGTCGTGCCGCCGCCGATATCGACGACAACGTTTGCGACAGGTTCATCGACAGGCAGGTCTGCGCCGATGGCGGCAGCGACAGGCTCCTCAATCAAATGGACTTGCTTGGCTCCGCAGTTTTTGACAGCATCGCTGATCGCACGCCGTTCAACCGCGGTTGAACCGGATGGCGTGCAGACGACGACGCTCGGCTTTCTGAAAGTAAAGCCGATGTTCTTTCCGGCTTTTTTCATAATCTGCTTCAAGAGGTCTGTCGTCATGTCATAATCGGCGATGACTCCGTCTTTCATCGGTCTGACCGCGACGATTTTTCCCGGTGTCTTTCCGATCATGTTTTTGGCTTCTGTTCCGACCGCCAATACGCTCTTTGTTTCCGTATCCACGGCGACAACGGAAGGCTCATTTAAAATGATTCCTTTGTTTTTGCTGTAAACCAATATGTTAGCTGTGCCTAGATCAATTCCGATCTCGGTTGTTTGAAACATGTTTTCACCCAATCTCTATTTAAAATTTTTCCGAAAAACGAAATTTTCTTCGTGCTGAAAAAATGAATTTCATTTAAATTTTCTCAAATGATCGGCGATTTTTGGGGGTTTGTGACGAGTTTGAAACCAATCTGTAAAATGCTGTCCTCATATTGACATGATGAGAAAAATATTCATTTTTATGACCGAATTTTTGTCAAAGAAACGTTCAATAAGGGAAACCTTTTTCAGTCTTCGTTCGTCTATCGTTATGCTAAGACAATATCTTAGAAAAATAGAAACAAAAGAGGAAGTAGGCGAAAGTTTTGAAAGCAATTGGAGTTGTGAGAAAAGTAGACGAACTCGGCCGGATCGTGATGCCGATTGAATTGAGAAGAGCTTTGGATATTTCGATCAAGGACAGCATCGAATTCTTTGTCGACCAAGATAAAATTGTCCTGAAAAAATATAAACCGCACGGTGTGTGCCTGATGACCGGTGAAATCACTTCTGAAAACCGCGAGTACGGAAACGGGAAAATTACGCTGAGTCCTGAGGGGGCCGAATTGCTTTTGGAAGAAATAAAAGCTGCCTTAAACGAAGTGAAAGCATAAGATTTGAAGCCCTTCATCAGAAGGGCTTTTTCTTGCGTCGGCAGAAGATAAAACCGCCGTCACTGAAAAATTCAGCCATAGAGACGATAAATACTTCGAACAATCCTCTCAAATGTGGTGTAAAGAATGTTACAATTGACTGAGAAATACAAGTGGCAGGTGGGGGTATGAAAAGATATCAAGGACGAATCATTGCAACCGTGCTGGCAATGACTTTTATCATGTTTTGGAATTTTTTATTCTATGGGGTGTTGGGAAATAAAATCAATTGGACGGTTGATCTGCTGTTTACACTGGTGACATTAATCAGCGTTTGGTGGCTCACGCTTTATATCGATGAGTCCAATCAGCTTGTCTATAAACTGAAGGAGAGCGAAAAGAAATATAAAGAGCTTTCTTCAGAAACCAACCGCATCATGGATAACCTTCAGGAAATCGTCTTTCAGACGGACCGGATAGGATACATTACATTTTTGAATCAGGCGTGGACAACGTTGACCGGATACAGTGTTGAAGAGAGTCTTGGAACGATGTACAACGATTACTTTGACCATGAAGAACGGATCTCGAATCACCTGATCGCCCAGCTGAAGAACAAGGAGCCTGAAGGCAGGATCGAGGTGCTCTACCATCGCAAAGACGGAAGCAAGTTCTGGGGCGAAGTTCACTATAAACTTTATTATAAAAACGGTCAATTTACGAGCAGCTTGGGGACGCTGACTGATGTGACGGAACGGAAAAAAGCGGAGATGGAATTGTTCAAGTCGAATCAGCGGCTGGCTATGCAGTCTCAGAAGCTGGCGATGGCCGGGCAGCTCGCCGCGGGAATCGCTCACGAAGTCAGGAACCCGCTGACATCGGTAAACGGATTTTTGCAGCTGATGAAAGCGGAATATCCCGACCGGAAAGATTACTTTGACATTATTTTCTCTGAGATTAAACGAATCGATTCCGTGCTCGGCGAACTGCTTGTACTGGCCAAACCGCACCAGGTTCAATTTAAAAAGATCAACATCAATTCGGTTCTTCAGCAGGTGGCAACGCTTCTTGAGACCAACGCCGTGCTTTCCCACATTAAGATCGAAAAAGCGTTTCAGCACGGGGAGGAGTGGGAAATAAACGGCGATGAAAATCAAATCAAACAGGTATTCATCAATTTAATAAAAAACGGGATAGAAGCGATGCCTGACGGTGGAAAAATCACGATCTCCTCGGAGGTTGAAGGTGACTATGTGAAAATCAGCATCAAAGACGAAGGGGGCGGCATTTCCCAAGCCGATTTGGCAAAGCTCGGGGAGCCTTTCTTCTCAACGAAAGAAGAAGGGACGGGTCTTGGGCTGACGATTTGCCTGAATATTATCGGCGCTCACAACGGAGAAATGAAAATCGACAGCGAATTGGGCGAGGGAAGCACATTCCACATCCTGCTTCCGATCGACAAAGGGGCGGCATCCGAAGAGAACGATATTCAGCAAGGATGCTGCAGCCGCGCAACGATAAAATAAAAGAGGAAAAATTCCACTTCATATGATAGAATTTGTTCAGATTGACCCATGGAGGAATTACCGATGAAAAAAGAATTTGCAGTAATTGGACTCGGCCGGTTCGGCGGCAGCATTTGTAAAGCATTGAGTGAAGAAGGGCTTGAGGTAATGGCGATCGACAGAGATGAAGATCGCGTAAACGAATACGCCAAAATTGCCTCACATGCTGTGATAGGAGACACTACAGACGAATCAGTGCTGAAAAACCTTGGACTGCGCAATTTTGACCACGTCATTGTAGCGATCGGGGAGAACATTCAAGCGAGCATTTTGACAACGCTGATTTTGAAAGAGCTTGGTGTGAAAATGATTACCGTCAAAGCTCAAAACGATTATCACGAAAAAGTATTATCCAAAATCGGAGCGGACCGGATCGTTCATCCGGAGCGTGAAATGGGAAAAAGAATCGCCCACAACATCGTCTCCAACAATGTGCTTGATTATCTTGAACTTTCTGATGAACATAGCCTTGTCGAAATCGCAGCGAACGGCAAACTGGCCGGAAATACGCTGCTTGACCTTGATATCCGGGCCAGATACGGAATTAATATTGTCGCGATCAAGCGGGGGAAAGAAGTCATCGTATCTCCGCTTGCCACCGAAGAGATTCAAAAAGACGATATTTTAATCGTCATCGGCTCAAATCCTGACATTGAGAGATTTGAAAAAAAAGTCTTTCAACATTAAAATGCCATCGATCAGCCGCGGGAACCCCACAGCCCGCGGTTTTTTTGATCTTTTCATTGACTGTTTCAAACGATTCGGCTACGATATTGAACCATATCCATATAAAAATGAGAGGGGACATATATCTTTGGACAATGAGATGTTCATTCACCGGCTTGGCGCCGCCAGTCATCGCAAAAAAGCGGATACTGTAATTAAAAACGGAAAGATCATGGATGTTTTTAATCAGGAATGGTTGAAGACAGACATAGCTATCACAGACGGGGCCATCGTCGGTTTGGGCGATTATGAGGGGGAGAATACCATTGACGCAGAAGGACAAATGATCGTTCCCGGCTTTATCGACGGTCATGTCCACATTGAGTCTTCAATGGTGACGCCGCCCGAATTTGCCAAAGCGGTGATTCCCCACGGTGTAACAACCGTTGTCACCGATCCCCATGAAATCGCGAATGTCTCAGGAGTGAGGGGTCTTGAGTTCATGTTGGAGCAGGCTAAGATGACAAGGCTGAACATTCGTTTTATGCTCCCTTCTTGTGTGCCTGCGGCACCATTTGAAAAATCGGGTGCGGTTTTGAACGCTGCGGATTTACATCCTTTTTACAGCCGCGAAGAGGTGCTCGGGCTTGCGGAAGTGATGGACTATGTGGCCGTTGAAGCGGGAGAGCCGGATATGGTGCAAAAACTCATGGATGCCCATAAAGCGGACAAGCGGATCGACGGACATCTGGCCGGCTTGTCAGCTGGGTTCGTCAATGTCTACAGAGCGGCGGGCGTGCTGACAGACCATGAGGTCACGACACCTGAAGAGGCGCTTGAACGGGTCAGAAGAGGAATGTACGTCATGCTGAGAGAAGGCTCTGCGGCAAAGAATACACGTCATGTTTTGCCTGCGGTTAATGAGAAAAATGCGAGACGCTTCTTTTTCTGTACGGATGATAAGCATTTGGATGAACTGGTCGATGAAGGAAGCATTAACCATCAGGTCAAGCTTGCAATTCAAGAGGGACTTGACCCGTTTCTCGCATATCAAATGGGCAGCCTCAATGCAGCGGAATGCTTCGGGTTAAAGACGAAGGGAGCGGTTGCCCCGGGTTATGACGCAGACCTCCTTTTCATCAGCGATTTTGAGAACGTCAGCATTTCAAAGACGATGATCAACGGCGTGATCTGGAGCGGGGCAGAACAAAGCGAATGGACGGACGGCAAAGCGGCACCTGCTCTGCTCAAATCTGTCCATCTCCCTGATTTACATGAGGATGATCTGGAAATTCCGATCGTTCAAGGGAGTGAAATCAGGATCATTGACATTATCCCCAATCAGCTTGAAACAAAGCTGTCCCTGACCAAGCCGAAAAGCGGCGCTTTTTTTCAGCCGGATCTGGAAAGCGATCTGTTGAAAATTGCAGTGATTGAGCGCCATCGCGGCGTTAAAGGAATCGGACTCGGCGTTGTCAGGGGCTTCGGTCTAAAAGAAGGCGCCATCGCGACAACGATTTCTCATGATTCCCACAATTTAATCGCTGTCGGTACAAATGATCAAGACATCTTAAAAGCGGTTGAACGTCTCGGAGAAATCGGGGGAGGCCTCACCATTGCAAAAGGAGGGAAGGAGCTTCAATCCGTCGCTCTGCCGATTGCCGGCCTCTTGTCGGACAAACCGCTTGAGACGGTAAACGAAAGCTTAAAATCTCTTCATGCAGCATTAACGGAGACAGGATTTTCAGGAGCGTTTAATCCTTTTCTGACGCTTTCTTTTTTAGCGCTTCCTGTTATCCCCGACATTAAAATGACGACAGAAGGCTTGTTTGATGTTAAAGCGTTCAGGCATATCCCGATTCAACCATAAAAAAACGGATGCACACCGGTGCATCCGTTTTTTTTGCTCAAGCCGCGATTAGACTTCCATAATAATCGGAAGGATCATCGGGCGGCGTTTTGTTTTTTCGTAGAGGAACGGAGCGAGCGTGTCTGTGATCTCGTTCTTAATTTCAGACCACTGCGTCGTTTTGCGTTCCATCACTTTTTTAAGGTGTCCTGCAATCAGGTCCTGGGCATCGTTGATTAAATCACCGGATTCTCTCATGTAGACAAATCCTCTGGAAATTAAGTCAGGTCCTGCGGACACTTTGAACTCTTTCATGTTGATGCTGACAACGACAATGACAAGCCCTTCTTCAGAAAGAATCCGGCGGTCGCGAAGCACGATGTTCCCGATGTCGCCGATGCCGCTTCCGTCAATATAGACATTGCCTGACGGGATTTTACCTGCGACTGAGGCTTCTTCGCTTGTCAAAGCAAGCACTTCGCCGTTGTCCATAATAAAGCAGTTTTCCTCAGGAATTCCGCAGTCTGTCGCAAGTTTGACGTGCATTTTCTGCATTCTGTATTCACCGTGAATCGGCATGAAAAACTTTGGCTTGATGAGGCGGAGCATCAGCTTTTGCTCTTCCTGTCCGCCATGTCCTGATGTATGAATGTTAGTCACAGCTCCGTGGATGACATCAGCACCCGCCCGGTAAAGCTGGTTAATTGTGCGACTGACGCTGATTGTATTGCCCGGGATCGGAGATGATGAAAATACGACCGTATCCCCGGGAATGATGGAAATTTGCCGGTGTGTGCCGTTAGCAATTCGGGATAGCGCAGCCATCGGTTCACCTTGGCTTCCGGTACAAAGAATCGTCACTTTGCCGGCAGGAAGCCTGTTGATTTCATTCGCTTCAACAAACGTATTTTTCGGACACTTAATATACCCGAGCGTTTGGCCGATTTCAATCGCCGATTCCATGCTTCGTCCAAATACGGCAACCTTCCGTCCGTTTGCAACAGCTGCTTCGATCACCTGCTGCAGGCGGTGGATGTTTGACGCGAAGGTTGCGAAGATGATCCGCCCTTCAACTTTTCGGAAAATATCATCAATGCTTTCTCCGACTTTGCGCTCTGACATCGTGAAATCAGGGATTTCACTGTTGGTGCTGTCAGAAAGCAGACAAAGCACGCCTTCTTTTCCGATTTCGGCCATCTTGGTCAAGTTGGCAGGTTCGCCTACCGGTGTAAAATCGAATTTAAAGTCACCGGTATGTACGATGTTTCCTTGCGGTGTTTTTACGACAATCCCGTATGAGTCCGGAATGCTGTGGGTCGTCCTGAAAAAAGAAACCGACGTTTTTCTGAATTTGACGATATCGTCTTCTTCAATGATATGAAGCTTTGTTTGACGCAGCAGACCGTGCTCTTCAAGCTTCTTTCTGAGAAGGCCGATGGCGAGCTGTCCGCCGTAAACGGGAATGTTCACCTGTTTGAGCAGGTACGGAATTCCGCCGATATGGTCTTCGTGGCCGTGCGTAATAAAAAGACCTTTGATTTTTTCTTCGTTTTTGACTAAATAAGTGTAGTCGGGGATGACATAGTCGATTCCGAGGAGCTCGTCTTCCGGAAACTTAATCCCCGCATCGATGAGCACGATCTCGTCCTGAAACTGGACCCCGTACGTGTTTTTGCCGATTTCCCCAAGTCCTCCAAGGGCAAATACAGCCGTTTGATCATTTTTTACAAATTTCATTCATTCATAACTCCAATACTTTAAAATTTTCGCTTTGCTTTTCATATTCTAAAAAAGCGTCTTCAACTTGCTGTATAAACTCAATATTGTAGTTGTATTGTTTTAATTTAGATCTGACTTCACGTTCAGATTGAGCTTCCACAAAAATTGAATCTGTTTTTTCACGAACAGGTACTTCGTCATTGCTTGCTTGATAAAATACCTTATAGATCATCCAAATCTCTCCTTAACTGCCGATTGTTAGACTCATCTTTCTATTATATTCGAAATTGCCTCATAAGAAAAGCGCTTGAGAAAAAAAGGACTCTTCCACATGAGTGAAGGTCCTTTTAGGCAATCGACTTTCTGCGCATCATGCCATTCAGCTGTTTTTTTAATTTTTTCCGCAGTCGGCGTAGCATACGGATTCCTCCTTTCTCTGACTTGTCCGGTCACTACCGTATCTCTTTAGTTCTATTATATGATGAATCCGTCTATTGTTACATGGATATTATTGGCATGTTGATTTTGTTTTGATTTTGGAGTGAAAAGGTTTTCTCGCGTACGCAGTTTTTGTATGATGGTACAGGAGAACCATCAATCATACTAGCTAAGGGAGAAGGATTCACTGCCATGGATAAAAAGCTGATTTTCTTTGATATCGACGGAACGATTTATGATCATGATAAACGGATTCCCGACACCGCGAAACAGGCTGTCTCCGATTTAAAAGCGCACGGCCATCATGTTTTCATCGCATCAGGCCGGGCGCCGTTTATGGTCAGGCCTGTGCTTGAAGAATTGGGCATCGATTCTTTTGTCTCTTATAACGGACAATATGTCGTTTTTGAAGGAGAGGTCATTTATAAAAACCCCATTGCCGAACAGTCACTGGAAGCGCTGCTTGCGCATTCGGACAGCTGCGGCCATCCCCTCGTCTTCATGGGAGAAGAGGGGATGCGCACTACATCTGCCGGCCATCCGTTCGTCCACGAAGGAATCGGCAGCTTAAAAGTCAATCCGCCGGAAGAGGACCGCGCCTATTTTAAAGGTAGGGACATTTTTCAGGTCCTCTTGTTCTGTAAGCAAGACGAGGAAGAGCAGTACAGCCGGTTTCAGGAGTTTGATCTCGTCCGCTGGCACGAGCGCTCCACAGATGTGCTGCCTTCTGGCGGTTCGAAAGCGGAAGGAATCAAAAAAGTCATTGAAAAGCTTCCGTTCGACAGAGAGGATACTTACGCGTTTGGAGACGGTCTGAACGACCTGCAGATGATCGAGTTTGCGGGAACCGGAGTGGCGATGGGCAACGCTGTGCCTGAGCTGAAAAAAATAGCCGACTTTGTCACAAAGCCCGTCGATGAAGACGGCATTCAATACGCGGTAGAAGCCCTCGGGCTTTTGAAACCATAAAAAAACGGATCTTGTCTGATCCGTTTTTTTATGTGCATTATCTGCCGACAGGCGTTGCGTTTTCGGGTTGTTTCAGCGGGTTTTCTTTGTCGATATGGTCGTAAAACATAATGCCGTTTAAATGATCGATTTCATGCTGGAATACGATTGCCGGAAATCCTTTTAAGCGGATGTCGACGTTTTCGCCATCAAGTGTCGTTCCTTTGACCCGGATCCGTTCATAGCGCGGAACATATCCGGGAATCGGTTCGTCGACGGACAGGCAGCCCTCGCCGCTTGTCAAATAGCATTTTTGAACAGAGTGGCTGACGATCTTCGGGTTGAAAAGCGCATAGCTGTAAAGTGTCCCGTCTTCATTTTCGGCATGAACTGCGATCATTCGTTTATTGATATTAATTTGCGGAGCGGCTAGGCCGACACCAGGACGAAGGTTGTACTTTTGAGCGATTTCAGGGTCCTGGCTGTTTTTGACAAACTCGATCATGTCGCTCAGCTGTTTGATTTCTTCTTCGCTAGCTGGCAATTGAACTTCTTCGGCGACGGTTCTTAAAGCGGGGTGCCCGTCGCGGACAATGTTTTCCATTGTGATCAACATCTTCACTCCCAACGATTCATTATGTAAAGTATAGCGGATCTTGCTCTTTTCGCGCAATCTCTGTGCATGATAAAATGACCAGCCGAAGGAGGCTGGTCATGACGGATTCATCAGGGGCTAGCAGCCTAAATAAGCGGCCCCTACAATAATCAGCAAAATAAAGAGAACGACGATCAAAGCGAATGTGCGGCCGTAGCCGTATCCATAACCGCCGCCGTACCCGTATCCAGGGCAGCAATAACCGTACATATGAAGACCTCCTCCGTTATTTTACGCCAGCCTTTTCTTTTTGGTAGGCAGGGCGTCTAATATAAATTATGTAAAAGTCCAACGGTTGTATAGTCGAATGCCCAACTTCAAGGAATTTTCCCTGAATGTTTTGGTCTAAAAGCGAAGGCGGCGGCATACCGATCTGATATCGGCTTGTCCATACGCTTTAGACTTCTGTTGTCAAACAAACGAATTCATTTTATAGTGGAATTTGTCGAGATTGGGGGAAGTTCGAAGTGAAATTTTCAAACATGCGGGTGCCAGCAGGCATCGTTGTTCTTTTCACGGCAGCATTTGTACTATCAGGCTGTCTCTGGAAAGATCCTGTCGAGTCTTTTCACGGCTCGCTGGAGAAGATCGTGGAATTGGAAGAGCCTTTTAAACAAGAGCAGGGTTCCCTTAAAAGTCTGGAAAAAGCTGAATCTAAGCTTTACGAGGAAATGATCAGGCTCAATATGGATGATTTTGACCGGATCGCTGCGCTCTCCGACAAAGCGCTCAAGAAAGCCGGAAACCGCGAGAAGCACTTGAATTCTGAGAAAGAAAGCATAGACGAAGCAAAGCAGGAGTTTGAAGCGAATAAAGCGTCGGCGGAAAAAATCGCAGATCAGAAGGTCAGGAAAAAAGCTGAGAACGCTGCTTCTTTTATGGAAAAGCGCTACAAAGCCTACGACTCGCTTTATGACGCTTATCAGAAAGCAATCGGCCTTGACAAAGAGCTGTACAAGCTGATCAAAAACAAAGGTCTTAAACTGGATGACCTTGAGGCACAGCTGAAAAAAATCAATCAATCGTATGACAAAGTGCTGAAAGAAAGCAAACATTTCAATGAGTATACAAAGGATTACAACAAAGCCAGAAAAGATTTTTACAAGGCTGCGGGGTTTGAGATGAAAGAGGGCTGAATATTCAGCCCTCTTTTTTCGACAAAATCTGTATTGCTATTGTAATACAGAATGCTGTCTATACTAGAACAGTTTGAAACAGTCTGAACAGCGCTGAAACAGAAATTCAGTAAAGCGAATACATTTATTGAATTTCAGGAATGAAATCGATTGACGAGTATGATCGACTGGTGTAAACTTAGCCTTGGTGGAACTTGTTGTATTAGTTTGTCATAAACTATAAATGATACAGTTTTAGAACGCGTTGTGCTGTCCTTACATAAAAGTTTCGACAACCATCAAAGCGGCTAATAAGAAATAAATATGAGTTGCGCCCGTCAATTTAGGACACCCTAATTCTGTATGTATAAGGGATACACGTCTATGACTGTCAAAAGAAAGGAAGAGGTGACTTTATATGGCTGCAAAAACGAAAAAAGCAATCGTTGATAGCAAAAAGCAATTCGATGCCATTAAAAAGCAGTTCGAAACGTTTCAAATTTTGAATGAAGAAGGCGAAGTCGTTAATGAAGCGGCAATGCCCGATCTATCTGATGATCAATTAAAAGAATTAATGCGCCGCATGGTGTATACACGCATTTTGGATCAGCGTTCTATTTCTTTGAACAGACAAGGCCGCCTTGGCTTCTACGCGCCGACTGCCGGTCAGGAAGCGTCTCAAATTGCTACGCATTTCGCGCTTGAAAAAGAAGACTTTGTTCTTCCGGGCTACCGTGATGTTCCGCAGCTGATCTGGCACGGACTTCCGCTTTATCAAGCATTCTTGTTCTCTCGCGGACATTTCCGCGGCAACCAAATGCCGGATGATGTCAATGCGCTGTCACCGCAAATTATTATCGGTGCGCAATATATCCAGACGGCTGGCGTTGCACTCGGCTTGAAAAAACGCGGCAAACAGGCTGTGGCGATCACTTATACTGGAGACGGCGGTGCTTCCCAAGGTGACTTCTACGAAGGCATCAACTTTGCCGGTGCGTATAAAGCTCCAGCTATTTTCGTTGTTCAAAACAACCGCTATGCGATTTCTACACCTGTTGAGAAGCAATCAGCAGCTCAAACAATCGCACAAAAAGCTGCGGCTGCAGGTATCGTCGGCGTTCAAGTAGACGGCATGGATGCCCTTGCTGTATACGCTGCGACACGCGAAGCACGCGAGCGCGCTGTAAACGGCGAAGGCCCTACCCTGATCGAAACGCTTTGCTTCCGTTACGGTCCTCATACTATGGCCGGTGACGACCCGACGAAATACCGTACGAAAGAAATCGAGAATGAGTGGGAGCAGAAAGATCCGCTTGTCCGTTTCCGCAAATTCTTGGAAAACAAAGGCCTTTGGTCTGAAGAAGAAGAAAGCAAGGTAATTGAAGAAGCGAAAGAAGAAATCAAGCAGGCGATCAAAAAAGCTGACGAAGAGCCGAAGCAAAAAGTGACCGACCTGATCGACATCATGTATGAAGAGCTTCCTTACAACCTTGCAGAACAAAAGGAAATTTATAAAGAGAAGGAGTCGAAGTAAGCCATGGCGCAAATGACAATGATTCAAGCAATCACTGATGCGTTACGCACAGAACTGAAAAATGACGAAAATGTCTTAGTTTTCGGAGAAGACGTCGGTGTTAACGGCGGCGTGTTCCGTGCGACTGAAGGATTGCAAAAAGAGTTTGGTGAGGATCGCGTATTTGACACTCCTCTTGCTGAATCTGGTATCGGCGGCCTTGCACTCGGCTTAGGCTTACAAGGCTTCCGTCCTGTAATGGAAATTCAATTTTTCGGCTTTGTGTACGAAGTGATGGACTCAGTTTCCGGACAAATGGCACGGATGCGCTACCGTTCCGGCGGCCGCTGGACTTCACCAGTGACAATCCGCTCTCCGTTCGGCGGCGGTGTTCATACGCCTGAACTTCACGCGGACAGCTTGGAAGGACTCGTTGCACAGCAGCCTGGACTTAAAGTCGTCATTCCTTCAACTCCGTACGATGCTAAAGGACTTTTAATCTCCGCGATCCGCGATAACGATCCGGTTGTCTTCCTTGAGCATATGAAACTTTACCGTTCATTCCGTCAGGAAGTTCCTGAAGAGGAATACACAATTGAAATCGGCAAAGCCGATGTGAAACGCGAAGGAACAGACCTTTCCATCATCACATACGGAGCGATGGTTCACGAGTCATTAAAAGCTGCGGAAGAGCTTGAAAAAGAAGGCGTATCTGCTGAGGTTGTCGACCTTCGCACAGTCAGCCCGCTTGACATCGACACGATCATCGCATCTGTGGAAAAAACAGGCCGCGCGATCGTCGTTCAAGAGGCGCAAAAACAGGCTGGAGTGGCTGCAAACGTTGTTGCCGAAATCAACGACCGCGCGATTTTGAGCCTCGAAGCTCCGGTGCTTCGCGTCACTGCTCCTGATACGGTATTCGCATTCTCTCAAGCTGAAAGCGTATGGCTTCCAAACCATAAAGACGTGCTTGAAACTGCGAAAAAAGTATTGGAATTCTAATAAGATCTGAACAATAAGGGAAAAGCTGATACCAGCCTTTTTCCCTTCATGCATTTCCACAGTCAGTCGGAGAAACTGTAGCCGTCTACTGACAGTCAGCCTAAATAAGCAGGCTGACCATTATATCAACTACGTAATAATCTTAGGAGGTCGAAAACTGTGGCATTTGAATTTAAACTTCCGGATAT
The DNA here is from genome assembly GCF_054161455.1 of Bacillus sp. PK6-026. NCBI lineage: Bacteria > Bacillati > Bacillota > Bacilli > Caryophanales > Bacillaceae > Bacillus > Bacillus sp. PK6-026. The sequence continues at coordinate 1,584,325 of NZ_CP096418.1, forward strand.
CGGGGAAGGAATCCACGAAGGCGAAATCGTAAAATGGTTCGTCAAGCCAAACGACGAGGTAAACGAAGATGACGTTTTGGCAGAGGTCCAAAACGATAAAGCAGTTGTAGAAATTCCTTCACCTGTTAAAGGAAAAGTATTAGAATTAAAAGTTGAAGAGGGAACAGTCGCAACCGTTGGGCAGACAATCATCACATTTGATGCACCAGGTTACGAAGATCTTCAATTCAAAGGCGACGAATCAGGCGAAGTGAAAGCGGAAGAAGCTGACAAACAAGAAACTGATGCACCAGCAGAAGCAGCGGAAGCAAACGAGCAAGCGGATGCAGATCCGAATAAGCGCGTCATTGCAATGCCATCTGTACGCAAGTATGCCCGTGAAAAAGGCGTTGATATCGTGAATGTTTCAGGTTCGGGCAAAAACGGCCGCGTTCTGAAAGAAGATATCGACAGCTTCTTAAACGGAGGAACTGCCGGAAACGCTCAGGCTGCTCAAGCTGAAGAAAAAGCAGAGCCTGCTGCACAAAAACCTGCAGCGGCGGTTCAAGTGCCTGAAGGCGAATTCCCTGAAACACGCGAGAAAATGAGCGGAATCCGCAAAGCCATCGCAAAAGCTATGGTCAACTCAAAACATACCGCTCCACACGTTACACTAATGGACGAAGTCGATGTGACAAACCTTGTCGCTCACCGCAAGCAGTTTAAACAAGTTGCGGCTGATCAAGGAATTAAGCTGACTTACCTGCCTTACGTGGTAAAAGCTTTAACATCAGCTCTGAAAAAATATCCAGTCCTGAATACATCAATTGACGACAATACAGATGAAGTGATTCAGAAGCACTACTACAACATCGGTATTGCGGCAGACACTGACAAAGGCCTGCTTGTGCCGGTCGTTAAAAATGCGGACCGCAAAGCTGTTTTTGAGATTTCAAATGAAATCAACGAACTTGCGACAAAAGCACGCGACGGCAAACTTGCTCCTGCTGAAATGAAAGGCGCTTCTTGCACAATTACGAATATCGGCTCTGCCGGCGGTCAATGGTTCACACCGGTTATCAACCATCCGGAAGTTGCGATCCTTGGAATCGGCCGCATCGCTGAGAAAGCTGTCGTTCGTGACGGCGAAATCGTCGCTGCACCTGTTCTGGCTCTTTCTCTAAGCTTCGACCACCGTATGATCGACGGCGCAACTGCACAAAACGCATTAAATCACATCAAGCGTTTGCTGAACGATCCACAATTAATTTTAATGGAGGCGTAATGTAATGGTAGTAGGAGATTTCCCTATTGAAACAGATACTCTTGTCATTGGTGCGGGACCTGGCGGCTATGTAGCTGCCATCCGCGCTGCTCAGCTTGGACAAAAAGTAACAATCGTTGAAAAAGGCAATCTTGGAGGCGTATGTCTGAATGTCGGATGTATCCCTTCAAAAGCGCTGATCAATGCAGGCCACCGCTATGAGAATGCAAAGCATTCTGAAGAGATGGGGATCACTGCTGAAAACGTAAAAGTTGACTTTACAAAAGTTCAAGAATGGAAAGCCTCTGTCGTTAATAAGCTTACCGGCGGTGTTGAAGGCCTTCTGAAAGGCAACAAAGTCGACATCGTAAAAGGCGAAGCGTACTTTGTAGACAGCAATTCTGTACGCGTGATGGATGAGAATTCAGCTCAGACATACACGTTCAAAAATGCGATCATTGCAACGGGTTCTCGCCCTATCGAATTGCCAAACTTCAAATATAGCGACCGCGTACTGAATTCAACAGGCGCGCTTGCACTGAAAGAAATTCCTAAGAAGCTCGTTGTCATCGGCGGCGGCTACATCGGAACTGAGCTCGGTACTGCATATGCAAACTTCGGCACTGAAGTTGTCATTCTTGAAGGCGGAGAAGAAATCCTTCCAGGCTTTGAGAAGCAAATGAGCTCTCTTGTTAAACGTAACCTGAAGAAAAAAGGCAACGTTGAAATCCATACAAAAGCTATGGCTAAAGGCGTAGAAGAAAAAGCTGACGGCGTAACCGTTACGTTCGAAGTGAAAGGCGAAGAGCAAACGATCGATGCGGACTACGTACTTGTCACTGTCGGCCGCGTTGCAAACACGGACGAGCTTGGACTTGAACAAGTAGGCGTTGAAATGACGGACCGCGGCATCATCAAAACGGACAAACAATGCCGTACAAACATTCCGAACATCTATGCGATCGGTGACATCATCGAAGGTCCTCCGCTTGCACATAAAGCTTCTTATGAAGGTAAAATCGCTGCTGAAGCGATTGCCGGAGAAGCAGCGGAAATCGACTATCTCGGAATTCCTGCGGTCGTCTTCTCTGAGCCTGAACTTGCATCTGTGGGTTACACTGAAGCACAGGCTAAAGAAGAAGGTCTTGCAGTGACTGCAGCCAAATTCCCGTTTGCTGCAAACGGACGTGCGCTGTCATTAAACGAAACTGACGGTTTCCTTAAACTTGTAACACGCAAAGAAGACGGTTTAGTCATCGGTGCACAAATTGCCGGAGCAAGTGCTTCTGACATGATTTCTGAGCTGAGCTTGGCAATCGAAGCAGGCATGACTGCTGAAGATATCGCCATGACAATCCATGCTCACCCTACATTGGGAGAAATTACAATGGAAGCTGCAGAAGTTGCCATTGGCATGCCGATTCACGTTGTAAAATAATTAAATGAAAAACCCCCAGCAGGGGGTTTTTTTTATGTATTTTAATCGCTCAAGATAGAAAATCCCCTTGCACATACACAGGGGATTTTTAATGCTTCAATTCTTTTTGAAGAAGCTTTACAATTTTATCTTTATCTTTTATTTTTCCTTCAATTTTAACCAGTACTTTTTTATCATGAACAAGCAGCAAGCTTGGAAAGATTTTAACCTCTTTTTTCCACTGGCCTTTTTCATGTGAAATTTCCATATTTGAAACCTGTTCGGGAAATTCTTTTTTTAAATCCAAAAGCGCATCATAGTAAGCCACTTCCTGCCCCATATGCTCGTCATCGGAAAAAAAGATGAGCTTGAGGTGGCGTTGGTTGGCGCTTTGCTGCTGCTCATGGTCAGGCATGATGTGAGATAAAGAACATCCACTCGTCAAAAAAAGGAAACAAATTGCGGCGGTGAATATCGCTCGAAACCACATGACGTCTCCTCACCTCTCTATATAATGCAAGCCGATTTTCCTGTTCGATTAGTAAACAATTCCTATTTTATCATGATAATTGAAATAATCTTTCGTTGTTACCCATTTGTTACACAATTGATAACTGCTGTTTTATTTATGAGACGTTGCAGATTGAACGGATTTGATGGGTACATAGTCGGAATCAGCAGGGAAGCGTTCTGCATAAGCTTTAAGCAGGAATACATATATAACATGAATGGCCTTTTTTTTGAAAAAAGAGCAAAAATGATTTAAATGTGTTATACAATTAACCATTGACAATATTAATGTGACATAATATTATAAAGGTAACAAATTTAAACGCTTCCATTTTGAAAAGAAAAGGGGAATGAAAGATGGGCACGATCGTTTGTCAAGACTGCAATGAAACCATTCAGCATTTTGAAGATGAGAAAGTGACGATTCTTTACGGAACGTGCGGACAGTGCAACTGCCATCTTAGAGAGGAAGAATAGAAAAAAGCATGCGGCCATTTACAGTGCCGCATGCTTTTCTGTTTTTTACAGGATTGCTTGCTGTTCTTTAATGACGCGGATCATATGGAGGGTGTCATCTTCCGGTCCCTGAACAGGCAGCCCTGCTTCGAGGTTCTTTTCGATGTAGTTGATATTATCCTCGGTAATGATCTCGCCTGGAATGAAGATCGGTATCCCTGGCGGATAAACCATCACAAATTCGGCAATGATTCTGCCGGCGGCTTTTTTAAACGGAATGATTTCCGTATTTGCATAAAAAGCGTCACGCGGTGTCATTGCAAGCGCTGGAATGTTTGGCAGAAGCACTTCAGGCTTGCGTCTGTTTTCCGCAGCAGAGGCGGCCTGCTGAGCGATGTCGGCTAAGCCTTTGATCAGCGCATCCGCATCCTCTTTCCGGTCTCCCGGTGTAAAAATGCACAGGATGTTGTATAAGTCAGAAAGCTCCACTTCGATTTGACATGACTCGCGCAGCCATTTTTCCACATCATGCCCGGTCAGCCCGAGGTCTTTCACAGATATGATCAATTTGGTCGGATCATAGTTAAAAGCCGCTTTGGAGCCGAGGATTTCCCTCCCGACGCATGAAATACCGTTGATTTCATTGATGCGATCCCTTGTTTCATCAGCGAGCTTAATCGTTTGTTCGATCAGTTCGTGTCCTTCTGTGGCTAAGCGTTTTCTTGCGACATCAAGTGAAGCGAGCAATAAATAGGAGGTCGATGTCGTCGTCAGCATGCTTAAAATCGATTGAACTCTTTCTTTTGAAACAAGACCTTCTTTCATATTGAGAATCGAGCTCTGTGTAAGGGATCCTCCGAGCTTATGAACGCTCGTCGCCGCCATATCCGCTCCGGCCTGCATGGCAGAAAGAGGCAGATCTTCGTGGAAATGGATGTGAACGCCGTGTGCTTCGTCAACAAGCACAGGGATATGAAATGAATGAGCCAGCTCCACGATGCTTCTTAAGTCTGCAGCTATGCCGAAATAAGTCGGGTTGATGACTAGAAGCCCCTTTGCGTCAGGATGCTCAAGCAGCGCTTTTTTCGCTGATTCAGGGGTGATTCCGTGTGAAATTCCCAACTCATCGTCAATTTCCGGATGGATGAAGATCGGTACTGCGCCTGAGAAGACGATCGCTGACATGACCGATTTATGAACATTTCTTGGCACGATGATTTTGTCTCCGGGGCCGCATACGGCCATGACCATCGTCATGATGGCGCCGCTCGTTCCCTGGACGGAAAAAAAACGTGTAGTCGGCTCCGAATGCTTCAGCCGCCAGATCCTGCGCCTGTTTGATGATTCCTTTCGGTGCGTGCAGATCGTCGAGAGGCTCGATATTGATTAAATCTATGCTTAATGCGTTTTCTCCGATAAACGCCCTGAATTCAGGGTCCATCCCGGAGCCTTTTTTGTGCCCGGGTATATGGAACTGGATCGGGTTTTTGCCGGCGTGTTTTTTTAATCCGGTATATAGGGGTGTTTCGTGCTGCAACAATTGTTTTCCCACCTTCATGATAAACCTGCTATTTCCTTAAAGACTATTCTTTATCAAAAATCGTTGAGTTATTTTGCGTTTTTGCTTGATGGCATAAAACAAATGAATTATATTATGTTCTTGAAAGAATGTAAAGAACATTTTATCATCTTTAAGGCTTCTCTGTCCCTTTGGATAGTCGCAAAAAAGAAAACCAATACTAAAGCCAAACAAGCCGTCAGGCCGAACTGCACAAGGAGATGAACCAAATGGAAGAAGGATACCAATATCCGATGAATGAAGACTGGAGCACAGAGGAAGCGATAGACGTTATATCGTTTTTTCAGACGGTTGAGCTCGCTTATGAAAAAGGCGTTGAGCGCGATGTACTAATGAGTGCTTACCGCCGCTTTAAAGAAATCGTTCCGGGAAAAGCGGAGGAAAAAAAGCTCTGCAGCCAGTTTGAAGAAGCGAGCGATTACTCTCCGTATCAGGCAGTCAAAAAAGCAAAGGAACAAACGGAAAATACGAAAATTAAAATGTAATGAGAAAATCCAAAACAAAAAGGGATGGGCACAACAGGCCATCCCTTTTTGTTTAAACCGATACTTTCTGCGTCAGGCGGTAAAGGAAGGCGAGCTTTTCAAAAGCCGCTTCGATTTCGGATAGAAACGCCTCTTCGCTCATTTGCAGCACTTCGTCTTTTGCAAGCTGAATACCGCAAAGTGCTTCTGCTTTCTTCACGTTGACGAGACGTTCAAACAGGTTCTCCAGCTCTTTATCGTCCATCTCAGACTGTCTTATGACGCCCGGTTTCGTATGATCGGCCGACCAGACAAAACGGCTTGGAATGTTGCTTTCAATGTCCGGCAGATGCTTTTTAAACAGCTGGCCGTATTCCTGCTTGAGAGGAGACTCATAGATCAATGCAAACCATACGAACACGTGGGTTTCCCATAAACCAATTTGGAAATGAGGCAGCTTTTTATAGCCGCGCTTATTGTTTGCAAAAGCAACCCAGCTGTCGTCCGGCGGATTGACCGAGCGGCGCGCGTGCTTTGCGACGTGGACAAACATTTCATCTCCTGTCAATGCGGACAGTACAGGCGCAAAATGATCGCCGAGCCCTTCAAGTTTCGGGCGCACGGTTTCTTTCAGAACGCTCATCCGCGCATCTAAACCTTCTATTGTAAATGTACGAAAATCCTCTTCAGTAAAACGCAGACTGCTCATTGTGTTCCTCCTTGTCCAATCAGTAAAGATATTGTATCACAGTCGGCTTTTCAAACAAAAAATTACGTTTCGCTTCGCGGATTTTGGGGAATCGTTAGGTAAACACACAATTTTTAGAATAACGTTGCGAATGTTTGAGCACTTCATACGATATGAATAAGAAATTAATATAAATCACGCTTAGGACTAAAACCAGAAGGATTCTCTTTGACATCAATTTTCTCTGGAGGGGGCGTAGGGCACATGAAACCAATTGTGAAACAAGGATTGAAAGAGGAAAAAGACAATCGGGCCGCTGTTTGGAGGCTTGAGGTCGATTATGAACTTGCAACGCTTTTTGAAGCCATGGAAAAAAAGGATGAAACCCAAATCGAGTTGAGCAAGCGCAAACTGGAACGACTCAGAAAAGAATGGATTAGATTATATGGTTGAAACCATAATAAAAACGAACCGTTTGAGAGGTTCGTTTTTATCTGGGCCGCCTGATCATTTGTCATTTTTCTTGATTTTTCCCGGCTAATATCAGTATGCTATGAATAAATCAACAGGTATACATAGAAAAGAGGTAGTGTGATGACAAACTGGAAGGAAATCGACCGCCTGGCGAAAAGCTGGGTGAAAGAAGCTGGTCAGAGAATTCAGCAGTCAATGAAAGAAAAGATGACAATCGAAACGAAATCGAATCCAAATGACCTTGTCACAAACATTGACAAGGAAACAGAGCGTTTTTTCATTGAAAAAATCCAATCGGTTTTTCCGGATCATCATATTCTTGGCGAAGAAGGCCAGGGGGACAAGCTTACATCTTTGGATGGCATCGTTTGGATCATCGATCCGATCGATGGCACGATGAACTTTATTCATCAAAAACGCAATTTTGCGATTTCAATCGGCATTTTTGAAAACGGAAAAGGCAAAATCGGTTTGATTTATGATGTGACTCACGACGAGCTTTATCATGCTTTTCAAGGCGAAGGTGCTTACATGAATGATACAAAGCTCGGCAAGATGAAAGAAGTGCCGCTTGAAGAATCGATTCTGGCCATCAATGCGACATGGATCACCGAGAACAGACGGATCGATCCAAGCGTATTATCTCCGCTTGTCAAGCGCGTCAGAGGGACCCGGTCATACGGTTCAGCGGCTTTGGAACTTGCTTATGTTGCAGCCGGCAGAATGGATGTGTATGTGACGATGAGACTTGCCCCTTGGGATTACGCCGCCGGCTGCATCCTGCTTGATGAAGTCGGCGGAACATATACGACAATTGACGGGAAGCCGCTCAATTTTCTTGAAAACCACAGCATCGTAGCCGGCAATCCGGCAGCTCATCGAGCGATTTTCAACGAATATTTGCCGCATGAATAGCAGGTCTTTCTCTTCTTCCGATTTCGCCTTTTTTGAGGAGCTGGCCGAAGCAAGCCCCGGGTGGACGAAGGAAGAGCTTGACGGAAACAGCCTGGAACGCTATATGAGTGCTTATGCGATGTATAACGGTGAATGGCTCGTGTGGGAAGACAGGGGCCTGCCGGCGGCTCTGAGCTTTCATCTCGAATGGGCGCCTTCTAACGGCAAGCCTTGGCTCGGAACGCTTCTTGTCCATCCCGATTTCCGCCAAAAAGGCCGGGCAAAAGAAGTGATTGAAACGATCGGCAAACGTTTGAAAGAAAAGGGACATAAAGCGTTGTTTGCGGCGGTGCCATATGAAAAGGACGCGTGGCTGAACATGCTCGCCCGTTCGGGATTTGAACAGCTGAAAACGGAAAAAGATAAAGAGGGAAAACGATATTTGATTATGGTGTTGCCCCTTGCTTGATGCTTCAATGAGACTTGTTTGACAACAGGTCTCATTTTTTTATGATTTTTTGAAACATAATGCTACTTCGTTTGTTTATGATGATGAGGCCTTAATTTGATGTAAAGGAATTGTGGTGGAAATTGATTGAACTATTTAGTGATTATGTGCTCCATTTTGAACGTTATTTTATTTTAAGCAGGCAGAGCATGCTTGTCATTCAGTGGTGTTTGACAGGCCTTGCCCTTCTGTATGTCGTGTCATTTCATCCGAAAGTGAGCAGGCGGCGCCTCTTTTTTTACGCAGGCATCGCGCTCAGGCTGATTTTGGTAGGCGCCCTTTCGTTTGAATTGGCTCACCAAATGAAAGCCGCTGAGTTTTCAAACCTGTACATAGAAGAACAAGATGCGCTCCTGCCTTTTATGCAGTTTTTGCTGTTCGGCTATATTTTGCTTGTCTCATTTCATTATATGATGACACTCGCAGAAAAAGGGGGCAAGGGGCTGTTTTTTGCATTTGACATTGCGGTGATGACGATGCCGTTTTTCCAATCGCTGTTCGGCTCTGCTGTCTATTTAAAGGAAAACGGGGCTGATCTCGAACAATTGCTGCTTGTATTGGTGCTGCTCATCGGGGTTCCGGGGCTGATGATCTGCTTGTTTTTTCAGCTTTATTGGAAAAGAAACCGTTACGTTCTCCTTTTGATTTTTTACATTGTGACGATCGGCGGTTTCTTCATCAAAAAGCTCGGCTACGAATTTTTTCCGCTGAACGTATTTCTGACCATGCTCGGTTTTCTTATGACATATCACTTGCTGAATGGCTCGAGAAAGCCTTTTTTGATGGTGAAGCGTGTTTTAGCCGCGGGCACCGCCGTATTTTTCACACTACTTCTTAACCCTTTTTACAATTTGGCAGATGCCGCTTTTACAATCTCACACCCTGAGGTTTCAGACGTGGTTGATGCCAATTTTCAACCTGTTTCGGTTAAAGAAGCGAAGCAGACTGTCAGCTCGTTTTTTCCGACGGACAGCTTGATCTATTTGTCAGCCACCAACCAGGATTTTCACAACGTTTATCATTTTAAAACGAAGGATTACGAGGCGTACGTTGACGGTTGGACGGGGGTGATCACCAATTATTACAATCAAAAAGAGCCTAGCGGGAATATCCTGTCCGATCAGGCGTATATCAAGCGGTCGAAGCAATTTCTGCGGGAACACGGCCGCGAACTTGACAAACAAATCAAGGCAAAAGTAAGCCGTGATGACGACGAAGCTACTGTTGAATTTTACCGTGAAGGCCAGGATCCTGAATTAAGCACAATGGGGTTTACTTGGAGGAAGGAAACACTGATAGGTTTTTCCGAGGACACGTCTGTTTACAACTTAGAAAGCGTGAAACAAGCCCGCGTTTCTGGTCAGGATATCGAGCGGGGTGTTGAAGCGGTCTATCGTAAGCTGGGTATACCCGTCTCAGCTTATCAGCTGACAGATATTGATTTATTATTTCCATCCAGCCTCAACTCGGCATCCATAAACGTGAAGACAAGCGACGGAACGGAGATGGCGTTCCATCCTGTAACAGGTGCATTAACGGCTATTACGTTCAAATCTGAAAGCGCCTTGCCTTATCGCGGACAAGAGCTCGAAAAACGCTTGCTTTCATTATTTGATCAAGACCTTTCTCAGCTGAAAAGGGTGGAGTTAGAAAAGGATCTGATAGAATTTCAGAAAAAAGAAAGCGATGCTGTATTAAATACGAGCTGGACCATGACGAAGCATGAAGAGGGAGCTTATCTGACTGTGAGAAAATATTTTCGCAAAGCGGATGAAAAGCCCCCCTACACATATGCAGACGGGGAAAAGGCTTTTCGGAAAGTGTCTGAACACTATCAAAAAGGGTTGGTTTATTATAAACGGACGAAGCTTGTGATTGTTTCAGACGGGGATCAAAAGAGCCGGTATGCGTGGCTTGTCATCATCCAGCCGTTCGGCTCAAACGAACATGATGCATACTTGGTTGATGCCGTAACAAATGAGGTGAAACAATTTGATGACAAGTGAAGAAAAAAAAGCGGTGTTTCTTGATTTGTATGAGCTCTATCAAGAAGGTGAACTGGAAGAGGAAACCGTGATCTGGATGAAAGAGCATGAGCAGCTTTTTCAAGGCCAGGCTGAAGAGGCAGCAGTCGAGAATAGAACGCTTCCCGGCATACAAAAGGCAGATGATCGTCAGCAGCTCCGTCATATCATGGTTTTTGTTTACTCGTTGTATGGTGCTTTCCTGCTCCTTTCGATTTGGATGACGGTGTGGTTTTTTTCTAAATGGCTTCCAATAAAAAACAGACGATTGAAGAACTGTACAGGGAATATTATCATGACATTATGTACTATTTGTACAGGCGAACCCATCAGCTTGAGACGGCGAAAGACCTGGCACAGGATACGTTTCTGAAAGCTTTTGCGGGCCTGGAGTCTTTCAGAGGCCATTCCTCGATCAAAACATGGCTGTATACGATCGCGCATCATACGTTTATCAACTGGTACAGAAAAGATAAAAAAATCCGGTTTTCCGATGTGACGGCCTGCGGCGACATGGAACAGCACACGTTTGAAATGCCTGAGCGCCATTTGGCAAACGCCATAAGGCAGGAGGAGCTGAAACATCACATTGACCGGCTGAAAGAACATTACCAGACCGTACTTATTTTAAGAGAGTTTCAGGAGCTTTCCTATGAGGAAATAGCGGAAGTGCTCGATTGGAAACTGTCAAAGGTAAAAACCAATCTTCACCGGGCTCGCCTTGAGCTGAAAAAAAGCTTGGAAGGCAGGGAGGTTTAACAATATGAAATGTCATCTTGTGAGAGATTTACTGCCTCTATACATAGAAGGCGATTGCAGCCGCAAAACGGAACATTTGGTTATGGCGCACATCAAAACGTGTGCAGATTGCCGGGAAATGTATGACATGATGAGGGAACCTGTCAATTTTCATGATGACGACAGATTGCCAACGGAAGCAGGAGAAGCGGAAGAACAAAAATTCAGGAAAGAATACTATCAAAGGCTGATTCTCAAAGGGGCAGCGCTTTTTGGCGGAGGCTACTTGCTGATGCTTTTGATTTATTTATTCTTTTTATAAGAACTGGCGGGTAACCTGCCGCCAGTTTTTTTGGAATTTAATAATCAAAAGCCCCTTCAGCCGGAAGGGGCTCTTTTTTATTCAAGCAGGCCTTTTTCGCGCATTCTTTTTTTGAGAGTAAAACCGCTCCCCATAATGACGATCAGAATTGCGACGGCAATTGCGACGCCGGCAGCGCTTTTTTCGGCGACTGCAACGCCGATCATCATGATGCTGATCACTGCAGCAAGTGCGAATAATAAGAATATCCATTTGATTTGTTTCACTGTTTTCCCATCCCCTTAGTATGAAGTCTACTCTTAGTTTACAGAAAATCGCGCTGAATAGAAAGGGTCAACCGAAGCTGGATATTTGAAAGAAATTGAAATAACTTCGTTCGTCAGTTATAATATGAAAGATTATCTAAATTTTTTAGGAGATGAAAATGTGAAACTTCGAGAAGATCTTCGCAATATCGCTATTATCGCCCACGTTGACCATGGAAAAACGACGCTTGTGGATCAGCTCCTCCATCAGGCTGGCACATTCCGTGCAAATGAAAACGTGGCGGAGCGCGCCATGGATTCCAATGACTTGGAAAGAGAGCGCGGCATTACGATTTTAGCGAAAAATACAGCGATTAACTATAAAGATACACGCATTAATATTTTGGATACTCCGGGACACGCAGATTTCGGCGGGGAAGTTGAGCGGATCATGAAAATGGTCGACGGCGTTCTGCTTGTTGTTGACGCTTATGAAGGCTGCATGCCGCAAACCCGCTTTGTGCTGAAAAAAGCACTTGAGCAAAACTTGACGCCAATCGTTGTTGTCAATAAGATCGACCGCGATTTTGCCCGGCCTGAAGAGGTCGTTGACGAAGTGCTCGATTTGTTTATCGAGCTTGATGCCAATGAAGAACAGCTTGAATTCCCGGTTGTTTACGCTTCTGCGATCAACGGCACCGCTTCAGCTGATCCGAAGCAGCAGGATGAAAATATGGAAGCTTTATTCGAAGCGATTGTCAACCATATTCCTTGTCCTGTCGATAACCATGAGGAGCCTTTGCAGTTCCAGGTCGCTCTGCTTGACTACAATGATTATGTCGGCCGTATCGGAATCGGACGCGTGTTCAGAGGAACGATGAAGGTCGGACAGCAAGTTGCTTTAATGAAGCTTGACGGTTCTATCAAGCCGTTCCGCGTAACGAAAATCTTCGGTTTCCAGGGCTTGAAAAGGGTCGAAATTGAAGAAGCGAAAGCCGGCGACCTTGTCGCGGTATCAGGAATGGAAGACATCAATGTCGGAGAGACCGTCTGCCCGATTGAGCATCAAGAGGCGCTTCCGGTTCTGCGCATTGACGAGCCGACGCTTCAAATGACGTTCGCGGTTAACAACAGTCCTTTTGCCGGTCGCGAAGGAAAATATGTCACGGCCAGGAAGATTGAAGAGCGCCTTGAACAGCAACTTCAGACAGATGTCAGCCTTCGAGTCGATCCGACGCCATCTCCTGACGCCTGGGTCGTATCCGGTCGCGGTGAGCTGCATTTGTCGATTTTAATCGAAAACATGCGCCGTGAAGGCTTTGAACTGCAAGTATCGAAGCCGGAAGTCATCATTAAAGAAATCGACGGCGTTCGCTGTGAGCCTGTTGAACGTGTGCAAATCGATGTGCCTGAAGAGCATACCGGATCTGTAATGGAATCAATGGGCGCGCGCAAAGGTGAAATGATCGACATGATCAATAACGGAAACGGGCAGGTCCGCCTGATTTTCAACGTTCCTTCACGCGGATTAATCGGCTACTCAACCGAATTCCTTTCCCTTACACGCGGTTTCGGGATTTTAAACCATACGTTTGACAGCTATCAGCCTGTTGAGCCTGGGCAAGTCGGCGGACGCCGCCAAGGTGTGCTTGTTTCAATGGATACCGGGAAAGCTTCAGCTTACGGCATTCAAGGCGTTGAAGAACGCGGCGTGATTTTTGTCGAGCCGGGCACAGAAGTATATGAAGGTATGATCGTCGGCGAGCACAACCGTGAAAACGACCTTGTCGTCAACATCAATAAAATGAAGCAGCAGACAAACGTGCGCTCAGCGACGAAAGATCAGACGGTCAGCATGAAAAAACCGCGTATCATGTCGCTTGAAGAATCGCTTGAATACTTGAACGAGGATGAGTACTGCGAAGTCACGCCTGAATCCATCAGATTGAGAAAGAAAATTCTCGACAAAAACGAACGCGAAAAAGCAGCGAAAAAGAAAAAGCTGGCAGGATTGTCGTAACATTTGCAGAACCTAAAAAAAGAGCAACCCAACTAAGCAAAGGGGAGGGGAATCTTTTTGACTGATGTAAGTGAACGGCTGTCGTTTTTTGCCGCTCTTTATAAAGTGGACCAGAATCCTGAGGCGGGAATGTGGTGGCTTTATGCCACCATCTTCGTCCTGTCTGCGGTCGTCTTTAAACTGGGGTTCGCCAAACGGCTGCCGCTGTTGAAAACGGCGATCATTTACTTTTTTCTGGCGCTAGGCTGTACGTTTTTAACTTTTTTCGGCGTTTTTCTGCCGGTTGGAGAAGGGCTGATCGTAGCCGTTTTAATCCTTTCGATTTACAAAATCCGTCTGCACCGTTCGAAAAAAGAGCAGACGGGGGCGAATACGTAGAAAAGACATAGCCAAAGAAGGCTATGTCTTTTCTGTATCCGCCAGAAAATCCGCTGTTAATAAGTCCCGAAACAAAGCCCTGGCAAAAAGAATCTCATCTGCTGAATACCGGCTTAAAAATCGTTTAAACCTTTGTTCGATTTTTTCGTGCTCACGCTGGTGAAGGTGATGAATACTTCTCCCTTTATGGCTTAAGCGGAAGTAGATTTCTTTTTTATTGTCGCTGAGCTGTGTCTTGCTGACGAGGCCTTTTTCGGTCAGCTTTGCGGTGATCCTTGAGACCGTCGCTTTTGAAAATCCCATCTTCTCGGAAATCGAGGTGACGTTGATCGGTTCGTGGTCGCCAATGCAGCTGATCGTATGGATGTCAGACATGTTGAGTTTCAGTTCAGCTCCGAATTCGCGTTCCATCTTTTTCATTTCAGCGGAGATGCGCTCTTTCATGACGGTTTCTTGCTGCTCTTGCTGATGAATGAGCCTGATGTACAGATCGAATATTTCTTGTTTTGCGTGTGTTAAATGCTCCATGCAGAAAATCGGCTCCTTTAATCGATGTTTCTGCTTTGATTATATCATTTTGTTGCGCATGAAACAAAATGATTAAACAGACTGAATGTGAGAGTTCCCGCACCAGCGGTGGATACCATCGGCAATCAATTGCTCCGCGTTTTCCATGGATTCGTCGACAGCCCAGGCCACGTGACCGTCGGGACGGATCAGCGCTGCTTTTACCCCATTCCATTCAGGCCTGCCGTCAATTGCTTTCACTTGTATACGCCGGACGTGAGGAAGGATGGAAAATTCCTTCGTTTCTATCCCGAATGTTGCTAATAAAAAGCGTCCATCACGGAGAAAAGTGTAGAGCCGTTTGACAGTACCATCTGAAAGGGTCAGATCGATATCTGGGAGACGTTTTCCGTTCAGCTCATGTTCAGGCATCTTTTCATCTGCTTCGTATTGCACGCTGAGCGCCGTAATTTGTTCTGCCAGATAGCGATTGACGTCTGAAAATCCGAGAATGCCGGATAATAATTCGCGGAGGTACAGGCCTTCACGTGTAAAATCAAACAGCTTTGTTTGGATTTGTGTATTGACGAGCAGCGCTTCCCCGACAGGGTGTCTTTCATTATGGTAACTGTCAAGCAGCCAGTCGGGGCACCGTCCGTTGATCTTTGCCGCGAGTTTCCAGCCAAGGTTCATCGCGTCCTGAAGCCCGACATTTAAACCTTGCCCTCCCGCGGGAAAATGAATATGCGCGGCATCTCCAGCCAAGAAAATTCTGCCGGAACGGTAATGCTCCGCCAACTTGCTGGCATTTCCGAAGCGGGACATCCAAACCGGGCTGTCCATTCCAAGGTCCGTGCCGCAGATGCGCTTGAGTTCTGTTTTTAATTCTTCCAGTGTGACGGGCTCGTGAAGCAAAGCTTGAGGCATGTGCGGCGCCGTTATGAGGACGCGGAAAATGCCGCCGTCTAAAGGCACGATCACAACGGCACCTTCACGGTTCTCGCAAGTATAAAAATGAGATTCCGGCGGATTTTCAAGCGACACATCACCAAGCATTGCCGTGATATTTGCATCAGTTCCGGAAAAAGCGATGCGCGCCTGTTTGCGAATGATACTTCCGGCTCCGTCAGCACCGACGATATAGGAAGCGGTTAGAAAGGACAGGCCGTCGGGTCCCTGGACGACGAGCTCGGCGGTTTCCTCATGCTCGCGGACAGCGAGAACTTCATGACCGCGAAGGATGCAGACACCGAGATTTCGCGCATGTTCCTCAAGCAGCTTCTCAGTTTCGTATTGGGGGATGAACAATGTAAAATTGGCTTGCGTGTCAAGCGCAGAAAAGTCCAATCCAGTCTTCAGACCGGCAAAATGCCCCGAAGGAATCGGTTTGCCAATTTCCTTAAACTGTTCTCCAAGCCCCCTCATTTCAAGTATCTCGATTGAGCGCGGATGCAGTGTGAGCGCTTTTGAGAATGGAGAAGGCTCTTTCAGCCGTTCGACAATACAGGTCTGGACACCGGCCAAAGCCAGCTCGGAAGCCGTCAGCAGACCGACGGGGCCGCCGCCTGCGATCAGTACATCAAAATCCATGATGAATCACTCCTTTTTTGTTACTCATGAAACAATTTTAAAATACTACAAATGAAAATGTTTATCAACTATAATCTTTAATTTTGTTACTGATGTAACAAAAAAGGCGATAAAAAAGCATGGAGCTTGTCCATGCTTTACGACTTGATCTGCTCTTTATCTTTTCTGTGCGGATATAACTTAAAACGGCCGGTTTTCATCCGGTTTTCGGTTTTGATTTTAATTCGTTCGCTGCATTCATGGCACATATAAGTATGTATCGGCCGGTTTCGGAGACGTTTGGCAATGAGTGTGTCATCATCGATTTTTTCGATTTTGTCACACAATGAACACTTTACCCTCACTTGATTCACCTCGCTTACGATTCATTATACCTTAATCAATCGGACAAATAAATTTTCTCCTTTAGAAAAAAGGAAAAAGCCTGTGCCGTCAAGAAAACAGTGGCACAGGCTTTTAAAAGTTATGGCTGCCGATTTTTCATATGCTTGTTCGATTGCTTATTTTGCTCCTTTTCAAGCTGTTTCTGGTTTCTGTCATTCAGCTGGTCGTTGTTGGATTTTGTAGGATTTGTTTGCTGATTGTCTGTTGCGTCGTTCGGCACTTCAGGAAGGACGCGCCCGACGATGGCTGCCAGCTCGTCGAGAATCCCTTTGACAGGACGTCCCGCTTGAATTTCCCTGCCCATTGCCCGCAGGCGGTTGACGGTGTCGGGATCTGCGACAACGGCGGCGTTTGCTCCGTAAGGGTCATTCTGCAGCGCTTCAGCCACGGAATACTTAATAGATTCGACTTTGCTGCGCTCCAAATTGTCTTTCACATCAATTCCGACGACGGCTAGCCTGCCGAGCACGACGGCGGTCGCATCATTGACACCCGGAACGCTTTCAGTGATCTTCACAAGGCGCCGCGAGATGGCTTGCCCGTCTTTACGGTTCACCGGCTCTTGGGAGCTGTTTTTTACTTGAATCGGTTTGTTGCCGGGAAGCTCGTTCGCTTCATTTCGGGCATTATTTTGAATGCCGCAGGCTGAAAGCAGCATAACGGTTTGAATTAGGATCAAAAAAAAGATTCGCACTTGAGGTTGCCTCCTTAAAAATGCTTTCATTAATTTTTATTGTTGAATTAACCTTCTATCTTTATTCACAAAAACATATATTTTAGCGGGCGCTCCATCAGCTTTTAACCCAATTGAAAAGAAAAGGCTAAAAATCCTGATCAGGAGGCGGAAGATTGAGTAAAATTTATGTGCTGGATACGAATGTGTTATTGCAGGATCCGAATTCAATCTTTTCTTTTGAAGATAACGAGGTTGTCATCCCGGCTGTCGTATTGGAGGAAGTCGACTCAAAGAAACGCTACATGGATGAAATTGGGAGGAATGCAAGGCGCGTATCTAAATTGATAGATGATTTGCGTTTAAAAGGAAGGCTGTATGAAAATGTTCCCCTACCAAACGGAGGAAGCTTGAGAATCGAGCTGAACCATCGCTCTTTTCAGCAGCTTCAAGAAATTTTTATCGAAAAAACAAGCGACAACCGTATTTTAGCCGTAGCGAAAAATCTCAGCCTGGAAGAGGAAACGAAAGAAGACGGCAGGCCGGTTATCCTTGTCAGCAAAGATATGCTGATCCGTGTCAAAGCCGATGCCATCGGCTTGATGTCAGAGGATTTTTTGCACGACAGGGTTGTCGACAATGATGATATATACAGCGGTTATACGGACGTGTACATTCGCCCGGATCAGATGAATTCCTTTTTTGAACATCACGATTTGCCGCTTCACGAAATCAGCAGTGAGATGCTGCGTCCGAACCAGTTTGTCGTTATGAAGGACGCGCTCGGCGGATCATCCTCTGCCGTAGGGATCGTAGATCAAAGCGGAAAAGCCGTTAAAAAGCTTGTTTTCGATCAGGAACAGGTTTGGGGCATACGTTCGCGAAATGTACAGCAGACGATGGCTTTGGAACTTCTTTTAAGACAAGATATTCCGCTTGTCACCCTGATTGGAAAAGCCGGCACAGGAAAAACCCTGCTTGCGTTGGCAGCAGGGCTGCTGCAGACAGAAGACCTGGGGAATTTTAAAAAACTTGTTGTCACAAGGCCGATCGTTCCTGTCGGAAAAGATCTCGGCTATCTTCCGGGTGAAAAAGAAGAAAAACTTCGTCCGTGGGTCCAGCCTATTTTTGATAACCTGGAATACTTGTTCAATGCAAAAAAGCCGGGGGAGCTTGATGATATTTTAGCGGGGATGGGCTCCATTCAAGTCGAAGCCCTCACATATATAAGGGGCAGAAGCATTCCTGACCAATTCATCATCATTGATGAGGCTCAAAATCTGACCAAGCATGAAGTCAAAACGCTTCTGACCCGCGTCGGGGAAGGCAGTAAAATCGTATTGATGGGAGACACCGAACAGATCGACCATCCTTATTTAGATGCGATGAACAACGGCCTGGCCTATGTTGTCGAGCGCTTTAAGGATCAAAAAATTTCCGGAAACGTGAAGCTTTTAAAAGGAGAGCGCTCCCGGCTGGCCAGGCTTGCAGCCGATCTGCTGTAAATAAAAAAAACCGGGCGTTTAACCCGGGTTGCAACTTGTATGGCCCGCGGGCCGGGTTGCCGGCAAGAGCCGATAGCCCGGCCGGGAAAGAGGAGGCGGAGTTTTTCATCGCCTCCGGCGCACCCGTTGCAGTGTTGTAGCTTTAAACAATGTGAATTTCTTTTACTCGTTTCACAGGAGTCATCCTGTTTGAACCGTCGGGAAAATAAACGTGTACAGGCCCGTCTTCGCCAAGCGGCTTGCCATTGTTGCTGAAGCAGAGAATCATGCCGCCCGCTTCTTCGATCGGAACGGAAACGTCTTCACCTTCTGTTTTGAAGAGACATTTGACGGCGGAGCCTGTCACCTCCGCATTTTTCAAAAAAGGTTCAAGCTTGATCCCGAAAGTGCCGTCAAGCAATTTCTCCTTTTCATATTTTTTCTCTGATTTCAGTGTCGGCGGCGATACAGCACCTTCCCTGATTTGCCGTTCCCGGTCAATCACAAGGTCGTCATCTTTTACCTCTCTGAAATCTGAAAAGAACTGATCGAGATCGAATTTTCGGTCATCAAAAATCCAAACGCTCGGATCGAGCGTAATCTGATACTTTACATTTCCTGTGATCGTTACAATGCTCATGTCTCTACCACTCCCTCACAAAAATTATAAGCGCTTTCTTTCAAATTGTCACTTCTCATAACAAAAGCCCTCTCCGGGAAAGATAACAGCAACGACGCTCGGATGGAGGGGAAAAACTTGAATTGCCGGGATAATGAGGAGCTTGAATATTTTGTCACGGAAGCGAAAAAAATGACCGACAAAGGAAAGGTTGCATCTTACATACCGGCTTTGGCTGAATTATCGGAGGACGATTTATCGGCGGCGGTCTACTTTACGGACGGGACGTGTATATCAGCGGGAGACGTGGAAAAAGCCTTCACTCTGCAAAGCATCTCAAAAGTATTGTCGCTTGCTCTCGTCCTGCTCGATCACGGCCCGGAAACAGTGTTTCATTATGTAGGACAAGAGCCGACTGGTGATCCGTTTAACTCCATCATCAAACTTGAAACCGTCAACCCGGGGAAGCCGCTGAATCCGATGATAAATGCCGGAGCATTGGTGGTGACAAGCATGATTAAAGGAGAGACGAATGCCGATAAGATCGGCAGGCTTCTTGATTTTATTAAAAAACTGGCAAATAACCGGAATATTACCTTTTGTGAGAAGGTCGCCGAATCTGAATTTGAAACCTCGATGGTCAACAGGGCGATGTGCTACTACATGAAAGAGCACGGTATTTTTCAGGCTGAGGTTGAGGATGTCATGGATGTGTATACAAAGCAGTGCGCCATTGAAATGAACAGCTTAGACTTGGCGAAAATCGGTTCTGTTTTTGCTTTGAACGGCAAGCATCCCGAAACGGGAGAACAAATCATACCGAAGGATATCGCGAGAATTTGCAAAACATTTATGGTGACATGCGGAATGTATAATGCCAGCGGCGAATTCGCAATCAAAATCGGCATACCCGCCAAAAGCGGGGTTTCAGGGGGAATCATGGGTCTATCCCCATACCGTTTCGGCATCGGCATCTTCGGGCCCTCGCTTGATGAAAAGGGAAACAGCATCGCCGGAATCCGGCTTTTAGAGCTGTTATCGGCGAACTACAGTTTAAGCATTTTTTAAAACGTGAGCGGAAGCTTAAAATGCGAGTCTTTGAAAAACGGCGAAAGGACAGAAATAGCTTGCTTTTTTTCGGCTGAGGCTTTATCATAAATAGAAGAATTAGGTACTCGCCTGGGGAACGGAGGGATACTTTTGGCGTCTGAGATTGTAGTCGACCATCGTGAAAAAGCACTTGCCCTGTTAAAACGTGATGCTGATAAAATCTTAAAGCTGATTCAAGTGCAAATGGACAACTTAACGATGCCTCAATGTCCTCTTTATGAAGAGGTTTTAGATACACAAATGTTCGGACTCTCTAGGGAAATTGATTTTGCTGTCCGCCTTGGATTAGTGGATGAAGAAGAGGGTAAAGAACTGCTTTACAGGCTGGAACGTGAATTGTCTGCATTACATGATGCATTTACAAAAAAATAAATGAACACCTCAGAAGAATCTTTCTGTCTGAGTCAGCTTGTCGACGACGTTTCGATAGAAACAAACTGCCGGCAGGCTTTTTTTGTTATGGAATGAGAAAGAAAACGTCCGCTGATGAAGGAATGAATGCTGTTCGTGCCGAATAAACGAAGACGCATGGTATGCCGATAAAAAAATAGAACGGCTGTCTTGGAACAGACGGACTTTTCTTTCAGACGAGATTCGAAGTCTTATGAAAAGGGTATCTTTCGTGCTTTTTAAGAAAGTGTAGTAAAATAACGAAGGAGTTACCACAAACACATTTTGAAGGCAAGTAAGGAAGAGGATAATAATATGATAAAAAGAATGCTCAAATCCTATGATTATTCATTAATCTTCGCTGTATTCCTGCTGTGCGGGTTCGGGCTCGTCATGGTGTACAGCTCAAGCATGATCACAGCCGTGACAAGGTACGGACAAGACAGCAGCTACTTTTTTGACAGGCAGCTGATGTTTTTGGTGCTCGGAACCGTCATATTTTTATGCGCGGCGCTTTTTCCGTATAAGGCTTTTGCCAATCAAAAATTCCAAAAGTTTTTGCTGCTCATTTCCGTTGTCGCTTTGTTCGGGCTGTTCGTTGTCGGACACGTGGCCGGGAATGCCCAAAGCTGGTTCAGGGTTTCGAATTACGGCATCCAGCCGGGGGAGTTTGTCAAGCTGACCGTCATCTTGTATCTTTCTTCCGTCTATGCCAAAAAGCAAAGCTATATTGACAACTTGGGAGCCGGAATCGCCCCTCCCGCAATCATCACGCTTTTCATTTGCGCCCTGGTCGCTGCTCAGCCGGATGTGGGAACGGCCTTTATCATCGCTTTAATCGCTTTGTGCATTATTTTGTGCTCGGGATTCAGCGGCAAAACGCTGTTAAAGCTCGTACTTTTGGCCGGGGCTGTCCTTGTGCTCGTCAGCCCGCTCATTTATTTCAACTGGGACAGCATTTTAACAGAAGGACGGATGAATCGGTTTGAAAGCTACCAAAACCCGTTTAAAGACGCACAGAAATCTGGTTTTCAAGTCGTCAACTCCTACTTGGCGATCGGTTCGGGAGGGCTGTTCGGCCTGGGTCTCGGCGAAAGCGTGCAGAAGTATGGATATCTGCCTGAAACGCACACCGATTTCATTATGGCGGTCATCGCCGAGGAGCTCGGCATTTTCGGCGTCCTTTTTGTCGTGCTGCTGCTCGCTTTCATCGTTTTAAAAGGGTTTTATATTGCGAGAAAATGCGACGACCCGTTTGGAAGCCTGCTTGCGATCGGGATATCAAGCATGATCGCCATCCAGTCTTTCGTGAACCTGGGCGGCATATCCGGCTTGATTCCTTTGACAGGGGTGACGCTTCCGTTTATCAGCTATGGAGGGTCATCGCTCATTCTGCTGATGGCAAGCGCGGGGATATTGGTGAACATCAGCATGTTTAATGAATACTTTGACCGGTTCAAACGAAAACAGCCTGTCGATACTACAAAAACCAAAGAAAATCAATATAAAAAAAGTATAAATTTTTAAAAAACTAAGCGTGTACAATGTCCATCCGATTCATTTAGAATAGATACATACTTAAAACAGCGGATGAGGGGGAACGACATGTCACAACAGTCTATTCAAAAAGTTCTTGTTGCAAACAGAGGGGAAATCGCTATCCGCGTATTTCGCGCCTGCACAGAACTGAATATCCGTACGGTAGCGATCTATTCTAAAGAAGACAGCGGATCATACCACAGATACAAAGCCGATGAAGCATACTTGGTCGGCGAAGGGAAAAAGCCGATTGATGCTTATCTTGATATTGAAGGGATCATCGAGATTGCGAAACGCAACCATGTGGATGCCATCCATCCGGGCTACGGCTTCCTGTCTGAAAACATTCAGTTTGCCAAGCGGTGTGAAGAGGAAGGCATCATCTTTATCGGACCGACCTCCAAGCACCTCGATATGTTTGGAGACAAAGTAAAAGCCCGTGAACAAGCTGAAAAAGCAGGAATTCCCGTCATACCGGGGAGCGACGGCCCAGTGGCTGATATCGCGGAGGTCAAACAATTTGCGGAGGAGTTCGGATATCCGTTTATCATCAAAGCGTCGCTTGGCGGCGGCGGCCGCGGCATGCGGATCGTCAGAGACGAATCGGAGCTGGAGGAATCCTATAACAGGGCAAAATCAGAGGCGAAAGCCGCTTTTGGTAATGATGAAGTGTATGTCGAAAAGCTGATCGAAAAGCCGAAGCACATTGAAGTTCAAGTCATCGGAGACAAAGAAGGTAACGTGGTTCACCTTTACGACCGTGACTGCTCTGTGCAAAGGCGTCATCAAAAGGTTATCGAAATAGCGCCGAGCGTTTCGCTTTCTGAGTCCCTCCGGGAAAAGATTTGCGATGCTGCCGTTAAGCTTGCGAAGAATGTTGATTATGTCAATGCCGGTACGGTCGAATTTTTAGTTGCGAACGATGAGTTTTTCTTTATTGAAGTCAACCCGCGTGTTCAGGTGGAGCACACCATTACGGAAATGGTGACGGGTGTCGATATCGTTCAGACACAAATCCTGATTGCTGCCGGACTCAGTCTGGGCAGCAGCGAAATCAGCATTCCGAACCAGGATGCCATCACGCTGCACGGATATGCGATCCAGTCAAGGGTTACGACTGAAGACCCGTCAAACAATTTCATGCCTGACACAGGCAAAATCATGGCATATCGCTCAGGCGGCGGTTTCGGGGTGAGGCTTGATACCGGAAACAGTTTTCAGGGCGCTGTCATTACGCCTTATTATGACTCGCTGCTTGTTAAGCTTTCAACCTGGGCTCTGACGTTTGAACAGGCGGCGGCCAAAATGGTCCGCAACCTACAGGAATTCAGGATCAGGGGAATCAAAACGAATATTCCTTTCCTTGAAAACGTGGCGAAACACGAAAAATTTCTCACAGGGCAATACGACACGTCTTTTATTGATACAACGCCGGAACTCTTTGTCTTTCCTAAGCAGAGAGACCGCGGAACAAAAATGCTGACGTATATCGGGAACGTAACGGTCAACGGCTTCCCGGGCATTGATAAAAAGAAGAAGCCGGAGTTCGACAAACCCCAGATCGTCAAAACGGATGTCGATCAGCCGATCGCGAGCGGAACAAAACAGATTCTTGATGAACGCGGAGCTGAAGGGCTCGTCAAATGGGTGAAAGATCAAGAGGAAGTGCTTCTCACTGATACGACGTTCCGCGATGCCCATCAGTCACTGCTTGCGACAAGATTCAGAACGCATGATTTGGAGAAAATCGCCAATCCGACAGCTGCGCTCTGGCCTGAGCTTTTCAGCCTTGAAATGTGGGGCGGCGCCACTTTTGATGTCGCTTACCGTTTCTTGAAAGAAGACCCGTGGAAAAGGCTTGAGAAGCTGCGGAAGGAAATTCCGAATACGATGTTTCAAATGCTGTTGAGATCTTCGAATGCCGTCGGGTATACAAACTACCCTGACAACCTGATTAAAAAGTTTGTCAGCGAATCCGCTGCGGCCGGAATCGATGTATTCCGCATTTTTGACAGCTTGAACTGGGTTAAAGGGATGACGCTCGCCATTGATGCAGTGCGCGAGTCGGGCAAACTTGCCGAAGCCGCGATCTGCTATACCGGAGACATTCTCGATCCGAACAGAACAAAATATAACCTTGAATATTATACGTCAATGGCAAAAGAGCTTGAATCAGCGGGGGCGCATATTCTCGGCATTAAAGATATGGCCGGCCTGCTGAGACCTCAAGCAGCATACGAACTGGTGTCAGCTTTGAAAGAGACGATCGATATTCCGATCCACTTGCATACACACGACACGAGCGGCAACGGTATTTTTATGTACGCGAAGGCGATAGAAGCAGGCGTCGACATCGTCGACGTAGCGGTCAGCTCTATGGCGGGCCTGACATCACAGCCAAGCGCAAGCTCGCTTTATCATGCGCTTGAAGGCGATAAACGCCGTCCGCAGCTGAATGTCGATGCGGTAGAGTCGCTGTCTCAATATTGGGAGTCTGTCAGAAAATACTACAGCGAGTTTGAGAGCGGCATGAACGCGCCTCATACCGAAATTTACAAGCATGAAATGCCTGGCGGCCAATACAGCAACCTTCAGCAGCAGGCTAAGGGAGTCGGCCTCGGTGATCGCTGGAATGAAGTGAAAGAAATGTACAGCCGGGTCAACCACCTGTTCGGGGACATCGTAAAGGTTACGCCGTCATCTAAAGTCGTCGGGGATATGGCACTTTACATGGTGCAAAATAACCTGACGGAAGATGATATTTACGAAAGAGGAGAATCACTCGATTTTCCTGACTCAGTAGTCGAGCTTTTTAAAGGGTATATCGGCCAGCCTCACGGCGGATTCCCTGAGAAATTGCAAAAGCTGATTTTGAAAGGGCAGGAGCCGATTACAGTGCGCCCTGGAGAACTTCTCGAACCCGTTTCGTTTGACGATATAAAAGCGGAGTTTAAGGAAACGCATGATCTGGAGCTTTCCGATCAGGATGCTGTTGCATATGCGCTTTATCCGAAAGTGTTTACCGAGTATGTTAAGACAGCGGAACTGTACGGGGACATCTCAGTGCTTGATACACCGACCTTCTTCTACGGCATGACGCTTGGCGAAGAAATCGAAGTCGAGATCGAAAGAGGGAAAACGCTGATCGTCAAACTTGTCTCTATCGGCGAACCGCGTCCTGATGCGACGAGAGTCGTCTACTTTGAACTGAACGGCCAGCCTCGCGAAGTGGTCATTAAAGACGAAAGCATTAAATCGTCCGTTCATCAAAAGGTGAAAGCCGACCGTTCAAACCCGAATCATATCGCGGCGTCCATGCCGGGAACGGTGATTAAGCTTCTTGTAAGCAAAGGGGACCAAGTGAAGAAGGGCGATCATTTAATGATCAATGAAGCAATGAAAATGGAAACGACCGTTCAGGCTCCGTTTTCAGGAACTGTTGAAAACATTCATGTGACAAACGGAGAAGCCATTCAAACCGGCGACCTCCTCATTGAGCTGAAAAAATAAAAGTGCGGCCGCTGACTTTTGTCGGCGGCCTTTTTTTATGAAAAAATCCCCCGCAACAGGCGGGGGATCAACCGTTTATTGTTATTTTTGCGCCTGTCTGCGATAGCGCGCAACAAGCAGCAGGAAGTAGCAAAGGATTCCGAACAGGCAGGAAATGAAGAAAGCGTGGGCGAGTGCAAATCCCAAATCCAGCCTGCTGTAGACAACCGCAATTCCTGAGGCAGCCTGAAGGATAATCAGGATCAGGGAAATCATCCAGCCCCAATAAATGCGTTTTTGATTTTTATACTGTTTGGCCGCATGTATCGCTGCCGCAATGATCCAAGCGAACAGAAGAAGCGCCGCAGCCCTGTGTCCCATCTGCACCCATTCGTGAAACTTCCCTGGGAGCCAGCCGTTTTGTGTGCTGCACATCGGAAAGTCAAGGCACGCAAGGCTTGACTTCGTATGCCGGACATATGCGCCTGTATAAACGACGACATATGTGTATATAATGATTCCTATCATATGAAACTGCATGGTTTTTCCTATATAAAACGATTCGGCTTTCTGCTTGCTGTCAGCTTCAAACACGAGGAGCGTCAACAGCAGAACAGATGCAAAGGAAATAAGCGAGATTCCGAAGTGCAAAGCCATGATCAGGGCCGAAGACCCGAAGACGACCGCCGCAGCGCCCAGGAGCGCCTGAAGAATGAGGAAGACGACCGACATCACCGCAAGAAATTTCGTTTCTCTGATATGGCCGATTTTTTTCCATGTCCAAATGGCGAGAGCCAGCACAAGGACGCCGGATGTGCCGCTGACAAACCTGTGGCTCCATTCGATAATCGATTCAAGGGTTAGAGCCGGGAATATGCTTCCGTTGCAAAGCGGCCAAGATCTGCCGCAGCCCATTCCCGAACCCGTCTTTGTGACGAGGGCGCCGCCGATCAGCACGAAAAGCATGGCGATAGTTGTGATAATTCCCAAGCCTTTTAATGCTTTATTCATAAATTCAATTCTCCTTTTTTAATGCAAACTGACTAATAAAAAGATATTTACCACCTTCAAGTGTAAGCGAATTGATGTTCTGCTGCAATTCATAATGATTATTGTTCACAAAAATGCAATAGAAGGCGTTCACATTTTTATTGGTTTTGAAGACTTGATAATTGTGGCTTCGTTTGATAGAACTATATTAGAATGACAGTGGTTTTCCGCTCTTGTTCACAACTTTTCCTTCATCTGTAAAGAAAGTCATAAAAAGTTCACAAATATAAACCGGTTTGTCGATTAATATTTAATAGGCTGTTTTTTTCCAACCGGTAATCTTGTATGATAGAGTTGTAGGTTTTTTATGAATATACCGCTTCTCTTGACGTGATGAAGGTTTGAGTAAGGGGGGTTAGTATTATGGCTGAAACAAGAATTACAGCTGATACAGCAATGAATGGACAAATAGAAGAGACGACAGCATGGAAAGATTTCCTCGCCCTTATCAAAGTCGGGATTGTTTACTCGAACCTGATAACAACTTTTACGGGCTTGTGGCTCGCTTTTTACTTTTCAAATCTGAGCTTTCTAGGAAACCTTGATATCGTGCTGTTCACTTTAGCGGGATCCTCGCTTATTATCGCAGGATCATGCGTCATCAACAACTATTATGACCGTGATATTGACCAGCTTATGCAGCGGACGAGAACAAGGCCGACGGTGACTGGTAAAATCCAGCCTTCACAGGCATTGTGGTTCGGCATTCTGCTGACTGCGCTCGGTTTTATCATGCTGCTGATGACCAATCTGACAACTGCCGCAGTAGGCTTTGTCGGCGTCTTTACGTACGTGTTTCTATACACGATGTGGTCAAAGCGCCGCTATACCGTTAATACGATTATCGGAAGTGTGTCAGGGGCTGTTCCTCCTTTGATCGGATGGACCGCTGTCCAAGGCTCCATCGGAGTTGAGGCATGGGTGCTGTTTTTAATCATGTTTATTTGGCAGATTCCCCACTTTCTGGCGCTTGCGATTAAGAAAACGGAGGAATACAGAGCTGCAAATATACCGATGCTGCCTGTTGTACACGGTTTTGAAGTGACGAAAAGGCAAATCATCATTTGGATTGCCTGCTTAATGCCGCTGCCGTTTTTCCTGGGCGGACTCGGACTGCCGATCGTCATTTTGGGAACGGTACTCAATATCGGCTGGCTCGTTTGCGGTCTGGTCGGTTACAGAAGCAAAAATATCATGAAGTGGGCAACGCTCATGTTTGTATATTCATTAAATTACTTGACCATATTCTTCGTTGCCATGGTCGTATTCACACTTTTTAAAATTGGATAGAACTCTATAATTCATCACATTGAAGGCTGTCACTTAACACTTCAAACAGACAACAATCATGTAAAAGCCGCCTTATCGATTTTTTTCGATTATGTTTAACAAGGCGGCTTTACGTTCATACATAGATGGTATTTTGAGTAAAAAACCTCATTATTTAAGAAATGAGGAAATGTAAGTGCTTTAATTTAAGTGGGGAGTCAGATGAATGAATAGGTGTCCTATAAACGTTTGAACAGTGAAAGTTTCAAAAGGATTGATTGAAAAGGGGTTGGGAAGAAATGTTAAAGAAATGGCGTCTGATGTCGCTGTTCACTATTTTGGCGCTCGTTTTAGCAGGGTGCGGAGAACCGTTCATATCAACGCTGCAGCCGGCGGGCGAGGTGGCTGATCAGCAGTATTTCCTAATGATTCTCAGCACGCTGATCATGGTTGTTGTTGTAGTGGTGGTAAGTTTCATTTTCGTATTTGTCATCGTCAAGTACAGAAGATCTAAGCTCGGTGATGACCACATCCCGAAACAGGTTGAAGGAAACCGCAATTTAGAAATTTTATGGACTGTTATTCCAATTCTTCTCCTTCTTATCCTGGTTGTTCCTGTTGTCGCACAGACCTTTGATCTTGCTGATACAAAACCGATGGATAAGAAAAACAGGGATCCGGAGAAGGCGCTGGTCGTCAATGTCCGGGCGAACCTTTACTGGTGGGAATTCGAATATCCTGACTACGGCGTGGTGACGAGCCAGGAGCTGGTCGTGCCGACCGATGAACGCGTTTACTTTAAGCTGAAAGCTTCCGATGTCAAACATTCATTCTGGGTTCCTTCAGTCGGGGGTAAGATTGATACGAACACAGACAATGAAAACAAATTCTTCTTAACGTTCGATTCAAAACGCGCTGAAAAAGCCGGAGACTATTTCTACGGGAAATGCGCCGAGCTCTGCGGACCTTCCCATGCTTTAATGGACTTTAAAGTTAAAGCGGTTTCGAAGGATGAGTTCAAGGAATGGATGAGCGATATGGAAAACTATAAAGCGGGGGCGAAAACCGATCTCGCTGTTGAAGGAGAAAAAGTGTTCAAAGAGAAAAACTGCCTGAGCTGTCATGCGACCGATTCAAAAGACCAAAGGGCGGAAGCGGCCAGAACGGCTCCGAACCTCGCGACTTTTGGAGACCGGTCGACGATCGCCGGCGTGAAGGAATTCAGCAATGAAAACTTGAGAGCGTGGCTCAAGGATCCTGAAAGCATAAAACCGGGCAACAAAATGACCGGCACATACCCTGATTTGAGCGACAAGGAACTTGATGCACTGACTGAATATTTAAAGGGGTTAAAAACGGAAGACTAACGCTTCAAAGGGAGAATGAGGGAGGTTACATTGTGAGTACGCTTAAGAAAAAGCAAGGTTTTGGGGCTGTATTATGGGACTATTTAACGACTGTCGATCATAAAAAGATTGCCATCCTTTATTTGCTGGGCGGCGGGTTCTTCTTTGTGCTCGGCGGAATCGAAGCGATGCTGATCAGGGTTCAGCTGATGATACCGAACAATGACATCATGAGCGGCGGAGTCTACAATGAGATCATGACGATGCACGGTACAACGATGATTTTCCTGGCAGCGATGCCGCTTTTGTTCGCACTGATGAACGCCGTCGTTCCGCTGCAGATAGGCGCGAGGGATGTTGCGTTTCCATTTTTGAACTCGCTCGGCTTCTGGCTGTTCCTTTTCGGCGGCATCTTTCTGAATTTAAGCTGGTTTTTGGGAGGGGCACCCGATGCCGGCTGGACGTCTTACGCGTCGCTTTCCCTTCATTCCGAAGGGCACGGGATCGATTTCTATGTTCTCGGTCTGCAAATTGCCGGGATCGGTACGCTGATTGCTGGAATTAACTTTCTCGCGACGATTATCAATATGAGGGCGCCGGGCATGACATACATGAGGCTGCCGCTTTTCACATGGACGACATTCGTCGCTTCGGCTTTGATTTTATTCGCGTTCCCGCCGCTGACCGTAGGCATCGCGCTCTTGATGCTGGACCGGTTGTTCGGAACGAGCTTTTTCAATCCGGAATTAGGCGGTAATACGATCATTTGGGAGCATCTGTTCTGGATCTTCGGACACCCTGAAGTTTATATTCTCGTACTCCCGGCGTTCGGAATCTTTTCGGAAATCATTCCGGTTTTTGCGAGAAAAAGGCTGTTCGGTTATTCTTCAATGGTATTTGCGACCGTATTGATCGGCTTTTTAGGCTTCATGGTTTGGGCCCACCATATGTTTACAACGGGACTCGGGCCTGTGGCGAACGCCATTTTTGCGGTGGCGACGATGGCCATTGCCGTCCCGACCGGAATTAAAATCTTCAACTGGCTGCTCACGGCTTGGGGCGGGAGCATTAAGTTTACAACGCCGATGCTTTATGCGATTTCTTTTATCCCGTCGTTTGTCATGGGCGGGGTGACAGGTGTCATGCTTGCTGCTGCACCGGCTGACTATCAGTTCCACGACACGTACTTTGTCGTGGCTCACTTCCATTACGTCATCATCGGCGGAGTGGTGTTTGCCATCCTCGCCGGCGCTCATTACTGGTGGCCGAAAATGTTCGGGAAAATGCTGAGCGAAGCGTTGGGCAAAATAACATTTGTGCTCTTTTTCATCGGGTTCCATCTGACTTTCTTCATCCAGCATTGGCTCGGGTTGTGGGGAATGCCGAGACGCGTGTTCACATACTTGCCGAATCAGGGATTTGACATGGCGAACTTAATCAGTTCAATCGGAGCTGTGTTTATGGCGGCTGCTGTCATCATACTCGTGATCAATATTATCGTGACGACTGCCAAAGGGGAAAAAGTCGGCAGCGATCCTTGGCATGACGGAAGAACGCTTGA
This sequence comes from Bacillus sp. PK6-026, assembly GCF_054161455.1. Lineage (NCBI taxonomy): Bacteria > Bacillati > Bacillota > Bacilli > Caryophanales > Bacillaceae > Bacillus > Bacillus sp. PK6-026. The sequence goes on from NZ_CP096418.1 coordinate 1,615,296, forward strand.
GTGGGCCGTTTCTTCACCGCCTCCTGAATACAACTTTAAACAGCTGCCTCTGGTCAGAGGCCTTGATGCTTTATGGATCGAAAAAAGAGCCGGCAAGCAGTCAATGACCGCCGCGGAGCCGCTTCAGGACGTCCATATGCCAAACGGATCGATTCTCCCGTTCATCATGTCACTCGGGCTGTTTATATCCGCTTTCGGCTTCATGTACCGGACGGAATTTGCCTGGGGGCTGCCTGTCATTCTGATTGGATTAGGAATCACATTATTTATGATGCTTCTCCGGTCTGTAATTGATGACCACGGGTATCATATTCATAAAGAAGAACTGATGGATGATGACGACAAAGGGGTGAAGGCATAATGCATACAGAAGAGAAATTAACGGCTGAAACCTTCCCGGCTTCTCCTGAAAAAGCTACATTAGAAGGAAAAAATAAGTTTATCGGCTTTTGGCTATTTCTCGGAGGAGAGACGGTTCTTTTCGCGTCTCTCTTCGCAACATACCTTGCGCTGAAGAATTCAAATGCAGGAGGGCCGAAAACGACTGAGATGTTTGACATGGGGCTGGTCTTTCTGGCGACAATGCTCCTTTTAACGAGCAGTTTAACGAGCGTATATGCCATGTATCATATGAAGAACTTTGCTTTTAAAAAGATGCAGGTTTGGCTCGGAATCACTGTTCTGCTCGGTGCAGGCTTCCTGGCGCTTGAAATATATGAATTCACCCATTATATTCACGAATATGGGTTCACCATTCAAAGCTCGGCTCTCGGCTCCGCTTTTTATACGCTAGTCGGCACGCACGGTGCGCACGTTACGTTCGGGCTGCTCTGGATTCTTTCTTTGATGATCAGAAATGCGCGCCGCGGATTAAGCCTTTACAACGCGCCGAAGTTTTTTGTCGCAAGCCTCTATTGGCATTTTATCGACGTTGTCTGGGTGTTTATCTTTACCGTTGTATACTTGATGGGGATGGTGGGATAAAAATGGTGAATAACGAAAACAGAGGGAATCCCAAAACAGATCTTGCCTACCGCAAAAAGAAAAACGCGGAGGACATGAGATATCAGGTTATTTCATTCGGTTTGATGATCGGCTTGACCCTTGTCGCTTTTTTAACGGTCGCCTCAGATGCAGGCGTATGGTTTACGGTGCCGTTCATTCTGCTGCTGGCCGTCATTCAGGTTGCATTTCAGCTGTACTACTTCATGCATATGAGTCAGCGGGGGCATGAAGCGCCGACTTTGTTCCTTTATTCGGGCGTTTTGGTCGCTTTTGTTACCGTTTTGGCTTTTGTGACGCTTATCTGGTGGTAATCGAACCGACATACAGAAAGGAGGATGCCTCATGTTGGGCAGCCTTGAAATATTCGGTTTTCGCGCCCTGTGGAGCCCCTATTTCCTAGGGGCTGTCGTTTTCATAACCGTCCTTTACTTTTTTCTGATGAAACGATTTGGATCAGAAGAAGAGCGGGCATCCAGGAAAGAAATCGGTTTATTCGTGACGGCGATGTTTCTTTTATACGCGTCTAAAGGCAGTCCGATTGATTTGCTGGGACATATTATGTTCAGCGCGCATATGGCGCAAATGGCGGTTTTGTATTTGATCGTACCGCCTTTGATCATCCTTGGCATACCGCCTTGGTTTTGGAAAAAGGTCATTTTTCTGCCGGTCGTCAAGCCGCTGTTCCGGTTTTTTTCAAAACCATTGATCGCGATTATCGTGTTTAACGGTTTATTTTCGATGTATCACATTCCTTTGGTGTTTGATTTTATTAAGACAGATGCCGTTTATCATGCCGTCATTACGGTGCTGATCTTCATTGCGGCGTTTTTCATGTGGTGGCCGCTCGTTCACAAGGTCGAGGAGCTTCCGCAAATGAACGGACTTTTGAAACTCGGCTACATTATGGCTGACGGCATTTTGCTGACACCGGCGTGCGCGCTGATCATGTTCAGCGATACGACCCTGTATTCGACATATTCAGATCCTTCCGCATGGGCGGAGGCAATGAAACTGTGCGTTCCTCTCGATACGCTGAGCGGAATGACGCTTACAGGTCCGGAAATGTTCAGCAGCATGCCTGTTCTGGAAGATCAGCAGCTTGGCGCGATCGTCATGAAAATCTTACAGGAAATCGTGTACGGGACATTTTTGGCGATTATCTTTTTCGGATGGGCGAGGAAGGAAAGAGCCAAAGACGAAAAGGAACTGGAAGAAGAACGATACTCGCCGTCTACGGTTCATTAAGATGAAAAAAGGGTACAGCCTCATCAGAGGGGCTGTACCCTTTTTATGTACGTCTGCTACACTTCAAGCGCTGAAACTTTTTCTTTGATTGAATTCAGCACCGTCTTGCTTGTTTTGAGGAGCTGCGGCGGGAAATGTTCGTTTTCCCCGTATTCCACTCCATGCGGATAATAATATTTGCCCAGAAGCGGTGTCATCAGTTTGATGACCGCGCGCCGGGCGCCCACATCGCCTTCGACGGCATATCCGAACACGCGGAGGTAGTACCTGCCTTCCACCATATCGAATTTGCGGTCATATGTGACGCGTTCATAATCCCATTGGCCAGCTCTTACGAACCCTTCGTTTTCCATGATGTCGTCTAACCGGTTAAGGTCAGCAGTCAAGCCTTCGATACCGGATTCTTCAAATTTCATCCCGTAAAACCCCCTTTAAAAAATTACCTTTACTGACAATCATAGTATGAAAGCGTTAAACTTTCAATCCTGGCTTTAGCCGATATATAAATATTTTTGTGAACAGTATGAATCGCGGGCGGCTTGACGACAATATGAACAAACGAAAGACAAGAGGAGGTCTTCTGATTGACACGTGTGAAAGATATTATGACAAAGGAAATATTATATTGTACAGTTCTTGATAATGTGTACGAGGCTGCCGTGAAAATGAAAGACGGAAATGTCGGAGCGATTCCGGTTGTGCTTGATGACGGTTTGGAACTGGTTGGGATCGTTACTGACCGGGATTTGGTGCTGCGGGGGATCGCCGTTAAAAAACCAAATTCGCAAAAAATTACAAATGTCATGACGACGGATCTCATTACGGTAAGTGAAGACGATTCAATTGAAAAAGCGGTTGATCTCATGGGAGATTATCAGATCAGGAGGGTCCCGGTTACACGGGGAAAGACGCTTGCGGGCATCATTACGCTAGGCGATGTTTCAACCCACAAAAAATCAAACCGGCAGGCTGGCGACGCGCTGACATTTATATCGGAAAACGAAGAGAGGCCTGGAGATTTTCTTCATTAAAACATATTTTGTCGCACATCTTAATAGGCTGTATTATCATTGAAAATTCATGTCAGTTCTGTTTAAATGACACTAAAGGCAAGTTTTTGATGCGGTGCGCCGTTTTATGGATAGATTGATCCGTCAGTCGGAGGTGAAAGTTTGAAAAATATATTAAGAGCGATTGTGATCCTTCTCATCGTTGCGGCTTCATACACGCTGTTTATTCAATACGGTTCAACACCTGAGAAAATTGTGAAGGAAGACAAGCCGCAAGTCTCAAACGAGGATGCGAAAAAAGAGAAATCCTTGAACATTCCCGATTCCGGCTTGCTTTCTTTTATCGGAGAGTCGGCTGAGACGATCGAAAAGAAACTGGGGAAACCGGACAGGGTCGATCCTTCAGCATATGATTATGAATGGTGGGTCTATAGCCAAGGGGCAAAACAGTACGTTCAAATCGGCTTGCTTGGCGGCAAGGCCGTGACATTGTTTGCGACAGGCGACGGGTTGAACACCGCTCCGTTTAAAATTGGACGGCCGTCAAGGGAAGTCTTCAAAACCGCCCAGATCGCCCCTTATGTCAATGTTCAATATAAAGGCAGTTCATACCGTTTCGAATTTTCTGAGGAAGACATGAATACAAGGCCGACGGTGAAAGTCGGAGACATTTATGTTCAGCTGTATATGGATAAATTCGAGGGAACGCTGTCAAGCATCAGGGCATTTGATGCGCCGACTTTCATCAAGCAAAGGCCGTATGAAGTTGTCTACAGAGGCACCCTGATCGAACCTCAAGCATTGACAGAATCGGATTGGAAAAAAATCGAGAAAGCAAATGAGAAGCAGATCTTTGATTTGACGAATGTCATCCGCGCGAGACACGGTCTTTCCCAGCTCTCTTGGGATGAAGGCGTATCAAAAGTGGCATACGGCCACAGCAGCGACATGAAAGAGCACCATTATTTCTCCCATGTGTCAGAAACGGAAGGCACGCTCAAAGACAGGCTGGAAAAAGGGAAAGTGAACTTTGAGCAGGCGGGGGAAAATATCGCGCTCAACTATGTCGACGGGCCTGCGGCGGTTGAAGGCTGGTTAAACAGCGAAGGACATAGAAAAGCGCTGTTAAATGCCGACTATACTCATCTCGGAGTCGGGGTGGACGAGAAATATTATACGCAGAACTTTATTAAAGAATGGCACTAGAGCCCGGGATCATACCCGGGTTTTTAGTTTTTAGAGAAAACCATGAAACTTTTAATGTTTGGTCTGCTGCTCACTCTTCCGCACGGACTCCTATAAAAAGAGGAATTTTTAGGCGAACACATTTTGCCGGGGCGGATTACACTATAGCAGGCATATGTTTTCGGAGGGGGTGTAGACGTTGGCAAATCAAAACGCGCAATCATCCATTGATGAATTTAAGCAATTTATTAAACGGCATCCTAAGTTGATTTCCGAAGTCCGGAAACAAGAAAAAAGCTGGCAGGAAGTATATGAAAACTGGGTTTTGCTCGGGGAAGACGATTCGATTTGGGATCCGTACAAGGAAAAAGAAGCTTCGACAGAAAAGGAGCCTTCTGCTGGCGGCAAAAACGATTTCATTTCAAAAATGGTGACGGCCGTCCGAAAGATGGATGCCAATCAAATGAATGAGCAGATCAATAAAATGAGCCAGTCTATTTCTTCGCTGCAAAGCTTGCTCAGCCAGTTTTCGGGCGGAAGCCAAAAACAGCAGAATCAAAGCGGCGGCGAGCATCCGTTTTCTTTCCGAAAAGATTAGGGAAGGAGTCAGACATGCGTAAAGAAGTGCAGGAGTATGTGTTCGCTGATGAAGAGCGCCGCCGGTTCATCCGTGAGCAGCCGGTCTGGTACCGCAAGCTTTCGCGGAATCCGAATGACTTGTCAGCCTTTCATCTCGATATGATGAACTTTTATGAAAAAACGATTCCTCACAGGGTCAACCAGCTATCGGGCGGCATTCAGATGGCCCAGATGATGCTTCAAATGTTTCATGCGATGCGCACTCAGGATTAATTTAAAGCCTGAGTCTTTTTTTTATGATGATAAATCGCGTCATTCTGGCAAAGCTAGGTGTAAAGGAGTTGATCTGTGATGAAAAAGTGCTGGCTTGTAATCATGTTGTGCCTCTTGCTGGCCGGCTGCGCCACCCATAAACCAAAACCCAAGGGCGTTTCAGAATGGCGCGATGCAGCTTGTGCAAGCGAAGTTTTTGGAAAATAATAGTTTGGAGGCGGCACAGACATTTTTGAAAACGGCTGTTTTGTGATACACTATAGCTGGAGGTGCATGTCTATGTTTGCCACAATGGAATCGTTGCGGCTTCAAAATGAAGCATATGATTTGGCCAACATGATTCTTCAATCAGAGGCGGCTGAACATTACAGAAAATGCTACAAGCGTCTCCGCGAAGATGAAGAGGCCGGACGTATTATCGCTTCGTTTACGAAAATAAAAGAACAGTATGAGGATGTGCAGCGCTTTGGCAAGTATCATCCTGATTATAAAGAGATATCCAAGAAAATGAGGGAAATCAAACGGGAGCTTGACCTTCACAATACAGTAGCCGAATTTAAAAAGGCGGAAACCGAGCTGCAATCTATCCTAGATGAAGTCAGCGTGGAAATCGGTCAGGCTGTATCAAAACATATCAAAGTACCGACTGGAAACCCTTATTTTGATAATCTTTCATCTTGCGGCGGCGGCTGCGGGTCAGGCGGAAGCTGCGGCTGTAAAGTTTCCTGATGAGGCTCGGTCGCCCCGAGTCTCGTTTTTTTTAGAACTTCATGCACAGAGCGACAGGCAGGTGAACAATTTGGAAATCAGGCGTCAAGGCTTAATCGTTTGGCTGCACTCCTTGAAGCAGGCGAAAATGCTCAGGAAATTCGGAAATGTTCATTACGTTTCAAAGCGGCTGAAATATGTAGTGGTTTATTGCAATATGGAAGATGCCGAAAGAATCATCGCTAAAATACGTTCGTACTCTTTTGTCAAACAGGTGGATCTTTCATACAAACCGTTCTTGAAAATGGAGTTTGAATCCAAGCAGGATAAAGCGAAAGAATACGACTATAAAGCCGGGCTCTAACTTGCTTTATTTTAAAAAAATCCCCGCAGAAATACCTCTGCGGGGTCCTTCTATTCCTTAAAAATCAAGGAGAAGGCAAAGGGAGAGGAGAAACCGGAGGAAGAACTTATGGGGAAACGTAAGTCTTCTCCGCGGTTGGCAACAACATCAATCGATGCTGTTGCTATTATTATCACCACTGAGCCTTTTTGCTATACATATGAATTTGTACTTTGGGTGTTTGTGCCAGAAAACACTTTATGATAAGATAGGAATGATTTTTTTCGAGTTTTAAGAAAAAGTGGTGGAAGTATGAGAGTGATTTCTGGGACGTATAAGGGACGTGCCTTAAAAGCGGTTCCCGGCACGTCGACAAGGCCGACGACTGATAAAGTAAAGGAATCCATCTTTAATATGATCGGCCCGTATTTTGAAGGCGGCACGGGTCTTGATCTGTACGCGGGAAGCGGCGGATTGGGGATTGAAGCGCTGTCGCGGGGGTTTGACCGCTTCATTTTTGTCGACCGTGATTTTAAAGCGATTCAAACCGTAAAAGGCAATTTGAAAACACTGGGCTTGGAAAAACGGGCCGAGGTATACAGGAATGACGCTGAACGGGCTCTCCATGCGCTGGTGAAAAGGGGCGCAAGCTTTGACGCCGTCTTTTTGGACCCGCCATATCGAGAACAAAAGCTGGAAGCGCTTTTATCGAAGATTGATGAAGCGGATATGCTGACTGACAGAGGTTTTATTGTAGCTGAGCATGGGAAGGAAGTTATCCTTCCGACCGAGGCGGGCGGACTTCAGCTTGCCCGTCAGGAAATATACGGCTTAACAGGCGTGACCATATACAGAAAGAGAGGGAATGGGGATGGCTAGCATTGCCGTTTGTCCCGGAAGTTTTGATCCGGTGACTTTTGGACATTTGGATATCATCAGGCGCGGGGCGAAAGTGTTTGACAAAGTGTATGTATGCGTCTTGAACAATTCTTCGAAAAAGCCGCTGTTTACGGTGGAAGAACGCTGTGGGCTGCTTCGCGAAGTGACGAAGGATATCCCGAATGTGCAAGTGGAATCTTTCCAGGGGCTATTGATTGATTATGCAAAGAGCAAGCAGGCGAACGTCATCCTGCGAGGGCTTAGAGCGGTATCTGACTTTGAATACGAGATGCAGGGAACCTCGATGAACAAAGTGCTTGATGAAAATATTGAAACGTTTTTTATGATGACGAATAACCAATACTCATTCCTTAGTTCAAGCATTGTCAAAGAAGTGGCAAAATATAAAGGTTCAGTCGCAGAACTCGTGCCGGAAGCGGTCGAGGCTGCACTTGAAAAAAAGTTTGCAAAAAATGAGCGGCCGTAACCGGCTGCTCATTTTTTAGCAGGGGTGAAAGACTTGGCATAAAGAATGCTGTAAATGAGAAGGGTGCCGATCGTAAGGAGCGGACCAATCTCTGCCAACGCGTTCCACATCTGCAGAAAGAAAGATTCCGTTTTCCCGGCCGTCAGAAAGGAGAAGGCCGGCTCCGTCGGAGAATAGAACGATGTATAAAGAGGCTTCCAAAGAATAAGAACAAAGATCGCTGCATAAATTCCCTGAAGGATGCGGGCGATAAAAAACGGCTTAAAGCGAATATCGGTTTCAGCAAGAATGCCTGCAACCTGCGCCTGAACGCAGAAGCCGCTGAAACCCAAAATAAAGCTGACAATCACCGCTTGCTGGAGAAGCGCCGCATCCGTGGCACTGACCAGTTTGCTGCCGAGCGTAATTTCAAACAATCCCGATAATAACGGTTTATCAAAATCACCGGGGAATTGAAGAGCAGTCAAAATCATTCGTGTGGCGTGCGAAAGAATGTCGGTGATGTGCATCACAGAAAGAATGTTATTAAAAACCGAAAAAAGAATGATGAAGCCGCCCACCATTAACAGCGTTTGGACAGAAGAGATGACAGCATCGCTCAAAAGTTTGCCGAGCGGCCGCTTTTCTTCAAGTCTTGCCTGATGGAGCGCTTTTAAGGCTTCTTTAATAGAAGGCAAAGGAAGCTTCTTTCGCACAGCGGTGCGGTTCTCTTCTTTTCTTCCGTAAGTACGCATCGTCAACCCGACTGCGAAATTGCCCAAATAATGGGCTGCCGCAAGCACGACGCCGAGAGAAGGATTATGGAAAAAGCCGACCGCAACGGCTCCGAAAATAAACAGCGGGTTAGATGAGTTGGTGAACGAAGCGAGCCGCTCTGCTTCGACCCGTGAAATCTGCCGCTCTTGTCTCAGCCTTGAAGTCAGTTTTGCACCGGCCGGATTTCCTGATGCCATTCCCATCGCAAGCACGAACCCTCCGACGCCGGGAACGCGGAACACCGGTCTCATGAAAGGCTCGAGCAGCAGCCCGACAAACCTGACGACACCAAATCCGATCAAGAGCTCTGATAAAATAAAAAAAGGCAAAAGGGAAGGGAATACGACCTCCCACCACATGGCAAGTCCACTTTTAGAAGCGTCAAATGATTCTTGCGGATGGGTGATGACGGCGGCTGTAAACGAAAGCAGCAAAACGGCAATCATAAGTGTCTTTACCTTTGACATGTCCATTTCTAACCCCCTTTGCGGCTGTGAATACACATTGGAAACAGGATCATGATAAAATAAACGAAAAGCTTGCCCGATTTGTGCGGAAGCCTTCTCCGTGAAACTTCTTTATCATTATACGAAGGCTGGTCCTCATTTTAGACCACCAGATTGCAGATCGGCGATACAAATGAACCGGAAGCTGCTTGAGACTTGCTGAAGCCCTTCTCCTTAATAAGCATCAATAGAAGGTATGGCATACATCTGTGAATTCATGCAGGCTGAAAATTTGGAACCGGACCGAAGATGTGAGCCGGTGAAAATAAAGATGGAGGGTTACATATACATGCTGAAAAAAAGAATTATACGCATCGCATTACTGATCGTTATCATCACGGCCGCGCTGTCATTTGTGAAGCTGCCTTATTACATTACAGAACCCGGCGAAGCGACTGAGCTGAAACCTTTAATTAAAGTTGATAACGGCTATCCTGAAAAAGGGAGCTTTTCTTTAATGACAGTGAAAGTCGGCCCTGCAAATCCGCTTACATACATGTGGGCAAAAGTGCGCCCTTATCACGAAATTCTTCCGGAAGAAAATTTCAAACAAGAAGGCGAATCTGATCAGGAATATATGAAGCGCCAGCTGCAAATGATGAGAGATTCCCAGGAAAATGCGATGATCGCCGCTTATAAGCGGGCCGGAAAAGAAGTCAGCTACACGTTTAACGGCGTATATGCCATGACGGTCGTCAGCGGCATGCCTGCAGAAGGAAAAATACAAGTCGGAGACAAAATTAAAAAAGCTGACGGAAAAACGTTCCGTTCAGCGGAGAGCTTCGTCCGCTACATCGAATCAAAAAAAGCCGGAGACCCCGTGAAAATCGTAGTTGAACGGGATAAAGAAGAAAAAACATATGAGATGAAGCTGAAAACATTTAAAGAAGATCCGAAGAGAGCCGGGCTTGGCGTATCCCTCATCACAGACCGCAATGTCAAGGTGAAGCCGGAGGTCGATATGGACATTGAAAACATCGGCGGTCCTTCGGCGGGGCTGATGATGTCAATGGAGATCTATAATCAGCTGACAAAAGAAGACGAGACGAAAGGACACCATATTGCGGGAACCGGAACGATCGATGACGAAGGCAAAGTCGGTCCGATCGGCGGCATCAGCCAGAAAGTCGTTGCCGCAGATAAGGCGGGAGCCGACATCTTTTTTGCTCCGAACGAAGGCGGAAAAAAAGGATCTAACTACGAAGAAGCGGTCAAAACGGCAAAAGATATTAAAACCGATATGAAAATCGTCCCTGTCGACACGATGGATGATGCGATTCATTATTTGGAAGATAAAGTGAAAACCGCCTGATGAGCAACATCAGGCGGTTTTATTTGCGCAAAAATATCCGGCTGTCTTCGTCATACCTGATCGGCGAAAGGGAATATTCCTGTTCAGTCAGCATCGTCCGCCCCGGCTCTTTGAGCGGGGCGCTGTATACTTGACCCGCTTTTATGTCGAGCTGAAGGGAAGGGTGGGAAAAAGATCCCGTCTTTGTAATAAGGGGTACGCTCAAGCTTTTTTTCTTTTCCGCTAAATAGGCCTGTCCTTTTTTTGTCATGCCGAGAAGTCTGATGTATGCCGGATACGGTTCGCTTAACATGCGCTTGACGTCGGCTTTCTTCGTTTTTGTGAGGATATGGGTGTTCATGCGCTGCAGCCTTGTCCACGTATAGCGCTTCGTTTTCAAAAGCTCCATGTATTCCTTAAATGAGCCTGCTTTTCGGATCGCTTTTTTGGCGCGGTGCTCAAGTCCTTCTTCCACTTCATAAATCCCTTTCAGCTCTTCTGTATCCATTGTATGGAGGCTGTATTTCAAAAAGGGGAAATAATCTTCGGGCGAGTGCCACATGCCGAAAGTCCGGGCGTATTCATCAAGCTCGTCGATCGATGGCTTTGGAAGGTAGAAGCGGCTGTTCGCGAGGCTTCCCGTTTCAAAGATCGATTTGCGTATGCTTGTGGCGCTTGCGATTCGGTCCGCTTCCGGGAAGGCTGAATCGTGATAGCCCGAGGATCGGCGCTTGACGGTTTCAGGCTTCATGCTCAATTGCTTTTGAACGATGGCTTTCACATAATGGAATCCGAGTATGTTGTTCGGCTTTGAAAGGTCAACAATGTTTCTGCCGTCTCCGGTTACAGCCCGGAACGCCTTTGCCATCGCTTGCGGGTAGCTCAGCCCAAACGCTATTTGTTTTTTTGCTTCTTCGTTGAGCCCGTCTTCGTGCTCTATCGTATGTGCGGCTGTATTGAGAAACGCCTCAATATCGCCGTGCTCGCTTCCGAAAAACAAAGAAGCACACCCTAACTCATTTAAAATCGCGACGGCGCCTTCAGCAAACGTTTCCGCTTTTTGAACAGCGAATATGTAAGGAAGTTCAACGACGACATCGGCAAAAGATGCGAGCGCCATCTTCGTTCGCGCCCACTTTGAGACGATGGCGGGTTCGCCGCGCTGCAAAAAGGAGCCGCTCATAACGGCAACCGCCACCTCGCTCCGGGTTTCCGATTTTGCTTCCTTTATATGATATAAATGTCCGTTATGAAAAGGGTTGTATTCCACAACAAGGCCGACCGCTTTCATTTTTTCACCTCTCTTGCATCTCTTGAAATAGTTATGATACATTTACACATGGAATGTCCAGACGCCTAGCGAAAAACAGCATTTTTTCTAAGTTTATGAATTGTTGTTCACAATGTCAACGAATGAAAAGCGCAGGCGCATATCTGTAAAGAAAAAATATTGACAAAAAACATGATGAAAGCTATAATCATGTTTGTTGCTCACTTAGAGGTGATACAATGAAATGGACGATACATCAGTTGAATCAAATGCCGAAGAAAGACTTTGAATTTGATGAAACAGTTGATTTAAGCGAACTCTCTCAAAGCTCGGAAATACGCAGCATTTCACCGGTGCGGGTGAAAGGGCGCGCGGAATTCCGCTCAAAGCAGGCTGCATTTGATTTTACCATTTCAGGCGAGATGATCTTGCCTTGCTCAAGAACGCTTGTTGATGTTCGTTATCCATTCAGTATTTCTACAAAAGAACTGTTTATATTTCATAAGACCGAGGAATTGGAAGATGAAGACGTCCATATTGTTGAGGATGACCTCATCGACTTGACTCCGGTCGTGAAAGAAGAAATCCTTCTTGAGATCCCTATGCAAATCTTTTGTGAGTCTGTTCAAAAAGAAGAAGGTGCTCCGCAGGAGGGCAAGGATTGGCAGGTCATTACAGAAGATGACCGGAAAGACCGGATCGATCCGAGACTTGCCGGACTCGAGAAGCTCTTAAAACAAGATGATGAATCTTAACGCTCTTTAAGGAGGTGGGAATAATGGCTGTACCTTTTAGAAGAACTTCTAAAACGAAAAAAAGACTTCGTCGTACACACTTTAAATTGCAAGTGCCTGGTATGGTAGAATGCCCAAACTGTGGTGAGATGAAACTTTCACACCGCGTCTGCAAAGCATGTGGATCATACAAAGGAAAAGACGTAAAAAGCAACTAATCGTCAACAATGAAAAACACAAGACTTCAGGTCTTGTGTTTTTTTATTCCCTTCATCCTTTTATTTCCTGTAAAGAAAATAGTCTATCTACTCTATCAGCCGCATATGTATGAGGTAAATTCATAAAGTCATGGAGGGGGATAACATTTGACGATTACAAGGCAGGATGCATGGACACAGGATGAAGATATATTGCTGGCTGAGGTTGTTTTAAGGCACATTCGGGAAGGCGGCACACAGCTTTCAGCCTTTGAAGAAGTGGGCAAGGCTTTAAGCAGAACGGCCGCTGCCTGCGGATTCCGCTGGAATTCCTTTGTCAGAAAGCAATACCAATCAGGTATTGAACTGGCAAAAAAGCAGCGTAAAGAGCTGCGCAAAAAAATAGGCGTCCATTCTGCAAATCTTCCTGGATCTGTCAAAACGGTTTCCGGGAGCAATGCGGAAAATCTGACGCTCGATGATGTTATTCAATACCTTGAAAAGCTGAAAGAAGCCCCTGTTCAAAAAGACTTTATAGATGAGAAGAAAAAGCTCGCTGAAGAAATCAATGAGCTGAAACAAGAAGTTGAAAAGCTGCGAAGCGAAAATCAATCGCTGAAAAAACGGCTTGAATTGACGGAAGAGGACTATAAAGCCTTGATTGAAATCATGGAGAGAGCCCGAAAAATGGTCGTTCTTCAGGAAGGCGAACGAAACAAAAAGGTGAAGCTCCAGCCGGAGTCGAATGAAAATCTCGAGCCACTTGAAAAATAGAAAACCGGCCATCCGCTTTCGGCCGGCTTTTTTCATTTAGGCTGATTCAGAACTTTGATTTGGTTCGCTCGCAGGATGCCAAACGAGCGGATTTTCCCCTTTATCCCGGGCCATATCGTATTTAACCGGTGTAAAGCCCATCTTGCTCCAAAAATCGGATGATTTGACACGCGGGCTTGTGCGAATCGGGAGTCCGAATGATTTGGCGAACTCCACCAGCATCGTACCGTAGCCGTTGCGCTGATACCCCGGCAAAACTTCAAGCTTCCAGAGTTCGAGGTAATCCTGGCCTTCTTCAAAGTATTGGTTGGTTTTTCCATCCGCTTTATACAGGCTCATTCTTGCGACGAGCCGATCCCCGTAATAGATGCCGTAAAAAGGTGAATTGCTGTCGTTTTCAATCATGTTGCTTTCAAGGTCCTCCAGCATGGAAAGCTCTTGAATCCCGTACTCCCTGAACTTTTTAAATTCTTCAAGCGTTTTGTAATTGATCAGCAAACGTTCGACTTTGACCATTATGTTACCCCCTTGTTTGTGGTCTACTTCTATTGTAAACGCTTTTTTCAAAAAATCCAAATGATAAAAATTTTCTAATATAATGAAGCGAAATGGTTCTGAATATTTGAAACAACTTACAAGTCAACGGCGAAAATTTCTGCTATGATATACAGTATATGAAAAAATCAGGGTGTGAGCATGTGAAAATCGGAGTCATCGGAGGAGGCTCGGTCGGCCTCCTTTTTGCATACTATTTTTCATTCGGCCATGAAGTGACGGTGATCGCTCGGAGAAAGGAACAGGCTGAAGCGATTGAAGAAAAGGGAATCCGCCTTCTTGAAGACGAACAAGAGATGATCAGGAACGTCAGAGGCAGGACTGAACTTGATCCTGACTGCGATCTTCTTTTTGTTGCCGTAAAGGAGCATCAGCTCGGAGGCGTTCTGCCGGAACTGGAACAGGCCGCGCCTCGTGATATCATGTTCCTGCAAAATGGAATGGCCCATATTCCCGTGCTTGATAAATGGCAGACGGGCCACCGCATTTATACGGGATCTGTGGAACACGGCGCAGTCAGGGTGGATGACCGCACATTCCGGCACACGGGAAAAGGGGCCGTAAAATGGAGCGCGTTCCGAAGCCCATCCGCCTCCCGGCTGAAAAAAGAGCTCGCTTCAGTTCATGAAGCGTTCCCTTTTATTTGGTGCGAAGACTGGTATAAGACACTCGCCGGAAAATTGATTGTCAATGCGTGCATCAATCCGCTGACGGCTCTTTTGCGGGTGGAAAACGGCGCACTGCTTGAAGAGCCGATGTATGAGGCCTATATGAAGCTCGTCTTTGAAGAAGCGAGCCGGATTTTGGAACTTGAAGAACGCCAAGCAGCATGGGACCATGTTCTTTCCGTCTGCCGCCGGACAAAAAGCAACACGTCTTCGATGCTTGCCGATGTGCTGGCCGGAAGAAAAACGGAAGCCGATGCGATTATGGGCTATCTGCTGAAGCGGGCAAAAGAGTCAGAGGAGTCTGCTCCGCATCTTACCTTTTTATATCACAGTATCAAGGCGCTTGAAAACGAATGGAGCTAAATCTTTTGACCGAATCGCGGAACGTGCTATACTCGTTTCGGAAAGCTAACTATTTACTGGAGAAAGGAAGTTCTAAAGATGCAGCTTACTGAACTTTCCATACAAAGTCAAAACCCTTTTGTTCGAGACTATATAAATGGAAAAAAGGAGATAGAGCCGTTTTTCGATTACGGCCTGAGCAATGAAAGTTGGAGTGTCCGTTTGGATGACCTTTCCTCCCGGACGTATGACCGCGATGCTTTAGCTGACTATTTGCTCGACTATCACAGCAAATTTCAATCGGCAAGCATGAATGAAACAATCGAGCGGCTTCGCGATCCGAAAAGCGTCGTCGTTGTCGGAGGGCAGCAGGCCGGCCTTTTAACGGGTCCTCTTTACACTATACATAAAATCGTATCGATCCTTGTATTTGCAAAGCAAAAAGAACAAGAGCTGAACGTTCCGGTCATTTCGGTATTCTGGGTTGCGGGGGAAGACCACGATCTGGAAGAAATCAATCACGTCTACATTTCTGACGGGGGCAAGGTGAAAAAGCACAAGCTCCCGCAGTCTCACTGGAAAAAAAGCCAGGCGTCAAAAACGGCGCTCGATGCCGAAAAAGCTGAAAAGTGGCTGGACGGGATTTTTGCCTCATTTGAAGAAACGGAGTATACGAATGATCTTCTCGGCCATTTGCGCCGATGTTTAAGGCAGTCTCTTTCCTTCACCGATTTTTTCGAATATCTTGTTGCCGGCATGTTTGAACAAGACGGACTGATCCTTCTGAATTCCGGCGACCCGGGCATCAGAGCCCTTGAAGCGCGTTTTTTCCGGCAGCTACTGAACAGAAACGACGAGCTGACCGATTCTGTCAAACGGCAGCAGGAATTCATGCAACAACTAGGCTACACACCGATTATTGAAGGAGCCGCACAGCATGCGAACCTTTTTTATGAGCACGACGGCGAGCGCTTTTTAATCGAAAAAGAAAACGGGGCGTTTTTTATAAAAGAGCTTCACCTTCAGTGGTCTGAAGCAGAGCTTTGCGATTTGATCTGCCAAAAGCCGGAAGCGTTCAGCAATAATGTCGTAACAAGGCCGCTCATGCAGGAATACCTTCTTCCGACATTGGCGTTCATCGCCGGTCCCGGAGAGATCAATTATTGGGGCGAGCTGAAAGGCGCTTTTCAGGTTATGGGCTATAAAATGCCGCCTGTCATACCGAGGCTTCAGGTTACATTCCTTGAGCGGCACATCGAAAAAAAGCTGGGCGAGCGGGGAATCGAACTCCGTGAATCGATTGAAAAGGGAGCGCGCGCCAAAAAAGAGCAGTATTTTGAAGATAAGGTTCCGAGCGGTTTTACCGATTCGGTCAAACAGGCGAAAGAAAAAATCGAAAACATCCATTCCGCTGTTCGCGCTGAAGCCCTCGAAATCGACGGGAGCCTCGGCCCCCTTTTAGAAAAAAACTCAGGCTTCATTCAAGACCAGCTCGAATTTTTGGAGAAAACGGTTATCAAAAGGATTGAAGAAAGAGAAAACTACATTTTGCGTGATTTTGACAAAATTCAAACGAGCATCAAGCCTTTAGACGCTCCGCAGGAGAGAATTTGGAACATCGTGTATTATTTGAACAAATACGGTCCGAATTTCTTGGAAAAATACAAGGATTTGCCATATTCATTTCAAAACATGCATCAAGTTGTCAAACTTTGAAATAATTTTTTAAAAAACCCTGAGTAGTTCAGGGTTTTTTTTTGTTCTAAAACAGTGTAAAATAAATTTGTGGAGAGAAGTGGTGGATAGTGGTGAGTTGAGGAACGAAAGTGGGGGCCGAGATCATGTTTATGGGTGAATACCAGCATACGATTGATTCAAAAGGCCGCATGATCGTTCCGGCGAAATTCAGAGAAGGCCTCGGCGAGCAGTTCGTTCTGACGCGCGGGCTTGATCAGTGCCTGTTTGGCTACCCGATGTCCGAATGGAAACTCATCGAAGAAAAACTGAAGGCTCTTCCTCTTACGAAGAAAGATGCACGCGCTTTTACCCGCTTTTTTTTCTCCGGAGCCACCGAATGCGAATTGGACAAGCAGGGCCGGATCAACATTGCATCACCGCTTTTAAATTATGCAAAGCTTGAGAAGGAATGCGTGGTCATCGGAGTTTCAAATCGAATTGAATTGTGGAGCAAAGAGATTTGGGAACAATACGTAGAAGAGCAGGAAGATTCATTTGCCGAAATAGCTGAAAACATGATCGGATTTGATATATAATGAATCTTTGCGCATGCGGCGCTTCTGCAATCAGTTCATTTGAATAAAGGTGGGACTAGTAAAGAAATGTTTGAGCATACAACAGTATTATTAAAAGAAACAGTTGACGGTTTAAATGTAAAAGAAGACGGTACATATGTAGACTGTACATTAGGCGGTGCCGGTCACAGCGAATACTTGCTTTCACAGCTGTCTGAAAAAGGAAAGCTGGTCGCTTTTGACCAGGATGAAACCGCACTCCGCCACGCGAAGGAAAAACTGGCGGATCATGAAGGACAAGTCGTTTTCATAAAAAGCAATTTTCGGTATTTAAAAGACCGTCTAAACGAAATCGGCATCACGAAAGTGGACGGTGTTTTATTTGATTTAGGCGTCTCATCTCCTCAGCTGGATACACCTGAAAGGGGCTTCAGCTATCATCATGATGCACCTCTTGATATGCGAATGGACCTGTCGGCGGGCCTTTCGGCAAAGGAAGTCATCAATGAATGGCCTTATGAGGATCTCGTGAAAATCTTCTTTAAATACGGAGAAGAGAAGTTCAGCAAGCAAATCGCCAGGAAAATCGAAAAAGCAAGAGAACAATCGGCTATTGAAACAACAGGCCAGCTTGTCGATATCATCAAAGAGGCGATTCCCGCACCGGCAAGAAGAAGCGGCGGGCATCCGGCTAAACGGATCTTCCAGGCGATTCGAATTGCCGTAAACGATGAATTGAGAGTGTTTGAAGAAGCGCTTTTACAGGCGATTGAGGTACTGAAGCCGGGCGGAAGGGTATCGGTCATCACGTTCCACTCGCTGGAAGACCGGATCTGCAAATCGACATTTAAAGAGATGTCATCGCCTCCTGAACTGCCTCACGGACTGCCCGTGATCCCCAAGGAGTTTGAACCGAAATTAAAGTTAGTCAACAGAAAGCCGATCACAGCTTCTGAAGAGGAGCTTGAACACAATAACCGTGCGCGCTCAGCGAAGCTGCGCATCGCGGAAAAAGCACGAGAGTGAGCTGTACGAATTAAAAGGAGGTCATCAGTCTATGAGCAATTTGGCTTATAAAGTAGAAAAACAGCAACGACAGACAAACAGTGCAGAACAATCCGTTATCATCCGGAGAAGAGCATCGATCACGCTTGGGGAAAAGGTACTGATTGTGCTTTTTGCCCTGGCTGTACTCAGCGCTTCACTTTTTATGATTTCAAAGGCTTTTGCCGCGTATCAGACCAATATTGAAATTCAAAAGCTCGAAAAGAAGGTTGAAACGGAAAGCAGCAGAGTTGGTGACCTCGAAAAAGAAGCCGATATGCTGAAAGAGCCGGACCGTATCATGGACATCGCCCGGAAAAAAGGCCTTAAATTAGGTGATAAAAAAGTGAAAGACATACAGGAATGATGCACAATGCCGAAAAAAAATAAATTCATGAACAGAGGAGCGGCAATACTCAGTATTTGTTTTGCCCTCTTTTTCTTTGTTATCGTAGGACGATTTGCGTTTATTCAAGCGACGGGAAAAGTGAACGGCGAAGTGCTTGCACAGAAGGCGAACGAACAGTATGAGAAAAAGCGGACGATCGAAGCCCACCGGGGATCGATCCTTGACCGGAACGGAAAAGTGCTTGCCGAAGACACTTCGACATACAAGCTCGTCGCGATTATGAGCAAAAAGATGGAACCTCAATACGTGAAAAACAAGCAGCTGACGGCTGAGAAGCTTGCGCCGATTCTCGGTATGGATGAGGGGAAAGTGCTCGATATTCTCAATAAAAAAGGAGCGTTTCAGGTTGAATTCGGATCGGCGGGGCGGGATTTGACATATGCCCAAAAAGAAAAAATCGAAAAGCTGAAGCTGCCTGGCATCGTGTTCACCCGCGATACGAAGCGCTACTATCCAAACGGAATCTTCGCTTCCAATCTCATCGGCTATTCGCAGATCAACGCAAAAACAGGTGAAATGCAAGGCATGATGGGCCTTGAAAAAACGCTCAACAATTATTTGAAAGAAACGGACGGATACATGACGTACGACACCGACAGAACGGGCTGGCGCCTGCCGAACAGCAACGAAAATATTAAAGCGCCAAACAACGGAGACAACGTGTATTTGACGATCGATCAAAAAATCCAGGCGTTTTTGGAAGACAGCATGACGACCGTCCAAAAAGAATACAAGCCGAAGAAGATTATGGCGGCGGTCGTTGATCCGAAAACGGGCAAAGTGCTCGCGATGGGGCAAAGGCCGAGCTTCAACCCGAACGTGCGCGATGTCACGAACTATTACAACGACCTTGTCTCCTACAGCTTTGAGCCAGGCTCGACGATGAAGATTTTCACATTGGCGGCAGCCATCCAAGAAGGCGTATATAATGGAGGAGAACCATATAAGTCTGGATCATATTCGGTTTCTAAAAAAGATAAGCCGATCAAAGACCATAACGATGGAAACGGCTGGGGAACGATCACATTTAATGAAGGTGTTGAACGCTCCTCAAACGTTGCGTTTGCGATCCTTGCCAATGATAAACTCGGCACAGACCGCTTCAATCAATATTTGCGGAAATTCCATTTTTACGACAAAACGGGCATCGACCTGCCTGGAGAAGCGAACAGCAAAATCAATTTTGAATATTTGCGTGATAAAGTATCAACTGCCTTTGGACAAAGTTCAGCGGTCACGCCGATCCAGCAGCTTCAGGCCGCGACAGCGATCGCGAATAACGGAAAAATGATGAAGCCTTATGTCATCGATCATGTCGTTGATTCTGACAAAAACAAAACGATTTACCAAAATAAACCGGAAAAAGTCGGACAGCCGATCTCTGCCAAAACGGCAAAAGAAGTGCGCGACCTGTTGGGAAAAGTCGTCACATCTGATAAAGGGACGGGGAAGCCGTACAAGATCGAAGGATTTGATGTCGCTGGAAAAACCGGTACGGCGCAAATTGCCGGAGAAGACGGCAGATATTTGACCGGCCGCGAAAACTACGTGTTCTCCTTCATGGGCATGGCGCCGAAGGACGATCCGCAGCTTCTCGTTTATGTAGCCGTACAGCAGCCGCAATTAAAGGCTACGGAAACAGGCTCTGCTCCGGTATCAAAAATTTTCAATCCGGTGATGAAAAACAGTCTTCACTATTTAAATATCACACCGACAGAGACCAAAAAAGAAGAAAAGCAGGAAGAAAAACAGCTGGAAATGCCTGATTTCACCGGCAAACGAGCCAAATCCGCCGAAAAAGAGGCGCAAAACAGCAGCCTTGTTCCGGTTACGATCGGCGATGGCTTGGCTGTGAAAGAACAGTACCCGAAAGCGGGAGAAGCCGTCCTGCCGAATCAGAGGGTCTTCCTGAAGGCCGACGGGAAAATCACACTGCCTGATATGACGGGCTGGTCAAAGCGTGACGCTCTCCGCTTCGGCGCCATGGCAGGCATTCATATCGAAACGAGCGGCCAGGGTTATGTGAAAAGCCAAAATGTAAAAGCAGGCAAAGAATTAAAAGCCAACTCGGTCGTAAAAGTCAGATTGAAAAACGAATAGATCCCGTCTAAAAGGCTATCGGCTCAGAGTCGATAGCCTTCCGTTTGGGCGCGGCCGCCTCCTGAGCATATAAAAATAAGGGCCGTTCTATCAAAACGCTCCAAGGCATAAAATGAAACAAGCCTAAATAAGGAGTGAACGGTCTCTTGCGCGTTTCCAATGTAACGGTCAGAAAACGTTTAATATTCGTTCTGCTTTTTGGTGTGATCATCTTTTTGATTATTGATACAAGGCTCGGATACGTTCAGTTCGTTCTGGGGGATAAACTGACGACATTAGCTAAAGATTCGTGGAGCCGGAACCTTCCTTTTGAGCCGGAAAGGGGCGAAATATTGGACAGGAACGGCGTCAAGCTGGCGACAAACCAAAGCGCGCCATCGGTTTTGGTTGTTCCGAAGCAGGTTGAAAATCCGATCAAAACGAGCAAACTGCTGGCCAGCGTGTTGAATATGTCGGAAGAAAAAGCGTACAAACATGTCACGAAAAAAACGTCAATTGAAAGGATCAATCCCGAGGGCCGGAAAATTTCCCATGAGAAAGCAAAAGAAGTCAGAGATCTCAACTTGAAAGGCGTATACATTGCAGAAGATTCGATCCGCCATTACCCGTTCGGCAGCTATCTGTCCCATGTGCTCGGATTCGCGGGCATTGACAACCAGGGTCTGCTTGGCCTCGAAGCTTTTTATGACAAAGAGTTGAAAGGTGAAAAGGGCTATGTGAAATTTTATTCTGATGCAAAAGGCAAGAGGATGCCGGGGGAGGCGGATGACTATACACCGCCGAAAGACGGGCTTGATATGAAGCTGACGATCGATTCAAAGGTGCAGACGATTATGGAGCGGGAGTTTGATATCGCAGAAGCGAAGTATAACCCGGACGGAATGGTCGGTGTTGCGATGAACCCGAAAAACGGGGAGATATTGGCGATGGTCAGCCGGCCGGACTTTGACCCCGCAAACTACAAATCAATCGATCCTAAAGTCTATAATCGGAACTTGCCTGTATGGAGCACATATGAGCCCGGTTCGACTTTTAAAATCATCACGCTTGCCGCAGCTTTGGAAGAGAACAAAGTCAACCTCCAAAAAGATCACTTCTATGATAAGGGTTCCGTTGAAGTGGACGGCGCAAGGCTGAAATGCTGGAAGCGCGGCGGACACGGCGCACAATCGTTTCTTGAAGTCGTCCAAAATTCGTGCAACCCGGGATTTGTTGAGCTTGGTCAGCGGCTCGGCAAAGAAAAACTGTTCAGCTACATTAAAAATTTCGGCTTCGGACAAAAAACCGGGATCGATCTACAAGGCGAAGGAACGGGCATCTTATTCCCGCTTGACCGCGTCGGGCCTGTAGAGCAGGCGACAACCGCTTTCGGCCAGGGGGTATCGGTGACACCGATCCAGCAGGTCGCAGCTGTTTCTGCAGCTGTCAACGGCGGAACGCTGTATACGCCGTATATTGCCAAAGAGTGGATTGATCCCGTAACAAAACAAACAGTGAAAAAACAGACGCCGATCGCCAAAAGAAAAGTGATTTCTGAAGAGGCATCGAAACAGATCCGTTACGCGCTGGAGAGCGTTGTCGCCCAGGGGACGGGGCGGAACGCTTTTGTCGACGGCTACCGGGTGGGCGGCAAAACCGGTACGGCGCAAAAAGTCAAGGACGGGAAATATTTAAAAAACAATCACATCGTCTCGTTTATCGGAACGGCTCCTTCAGATGATCCGAGCATCGTCGTTTACGTCGCCGTCGACAATCCGAAAGGCACGATTCAATTCGGGGGTACAGTTGCAGCGCCGATCGTCGGAAACATCATGAGAGACAGCCTTCCGCAGCTCGGCGTTAAGAAGCGGAAAGATCAGATTGAACGCAAATATCAATGGCTGGACAAAAAGCTGATCGAGGTCCCGAACCTTATAGGGCTTTCCGTGACAGAGCTTGAACCATTGCTGATCAACCTCAGGCTGAAAGCTTCCGGAAAAGGCGATGTCGTCGTTCAGCAGTCCCCTAAGCCGGGCGAAAAAGTAAAAGAAGGATCGACCATTCGCATTTACCTTGACAATAAAGACGGAGCCTCTGATTAATTCGGATCATGATAAGGAGCGGCAACCGGCTGATGACCGGGGGCCGTTCCTCCTAAAAAATATATAGATTTTAAAGGATTAGCTGGATGTATCCTCTTTTTTACGCTAAAATATGAACTGTATGTCTGCATGCAGCTCGTGCGGTTAATCAACGCAGGAACATATGACAACGAATGAAGAATGATTAGACTTGAGAGGTTTGATACGATGAAATTAACAAAGCTTCTTACATATTTAAAAAATGCACCTTCCTATGCCGGCCAAGAAGACCCTGATATAACTTCAATTGAGATGGACTCCAGGGAAGTCAAGACAGGGAGTCTTTTTGTTTGTATAAAAGGCTATACAGTCGACGGGCATGACTATGCCCGGCAAGCCGCTGAAAAAGGGGCTGCCGCTATCGTGGCGGAAAGGGAAGTGGACGCCGATGTGCCGGTGATCATCGTCCGCCATACGAAGAGAGCGCTAGCCGTGCTGTCGGACGCCTTTTACGGACAGCCGACGAAGCAGCTGAAGCTGATCGGCATTACAGGCACAAACGGCAAGACATCGACTTCTCACATGGTGGAGGAGATCTTTAGAAAAGCCGGAAGCCGCACAGGACTGATCGGCACGATGTACACGAAAATCCATGACGAAACGTTCGATGCAAAAAATACGACGCCGGAAAGCGTCACACTTCAAAAAACGTTTAGAAAAATGGTTGATCAGGATGTGGATACAGCCGTCATGGAAGTGTCTTCACACGCTCTCCACATGGGCCGGGTCCACGGGTGTGATTACGATATCGCCGCATTTACGAACCTGACTCAGGACCACCTTGACTACCACCGGACAATGGAAGAATATAAACATGCGAAAAGTCTGCTTTTCTCTCAGCTCGGCGGATCTTTTAACCACGATACACCGAAGTGGGCCGTGCTGAATGCGGATGACCCTGCTTCAGCGTATTTCGCCCAAGTGACGTCAGCACACCTTTTGACATACGGAATTCAAAACGATGCCGATGTCATGGCTGAAAATATCAAAATGGCTCCGAAAGGGACAACCTTTGATCTGGTGACGCCCAAAGGTACTGCACAAGTAACGATTCCGCTTGTCGGCCTCTTTAACGTCTACAATGTTTTAACGGCCGCGGGGATCGCACTAGCAGCGGATATCCCGTTTGCCACGATCACAGAAGGAATTGAAGGGCTGAAAGGCGTCAGAGGAAGATTTGAGCTTGTGGACGCCGGCCAGGACTTTCCGGTAATCGTCGACTATGCCCATACTCCTGACAGCCTCGAAAATGTCTTGAACACGTGCAGAGGCTTAACTGAAGGAAAGCTGTTTGTCGTCGTCGGCTGCGGAGGGGACCGCGATAAGACGAAGCGTCCGAAAATGGCAAAAATTGCCGTTGACCTTGCCGATGAACCGGTCTTTACAGCCGATAATCCGAGAAGCGAAGACCCGCTCGCCATTTTAAACGATATGGAGGAAGGCGTAAAAGGGGCTTACTATCACAGCATCGTCAACCGTGAGCAGGCGATCTTTTTTGCCATTGCAAACGCCAAAAAAGGCGATGTCGTCCTGATCGCAGGCAAAGGCCATGAAACCTATCAGCAGATCGGCGGTCAAACCTTTGATTTTGATGATGCTGAGGTGGCCAAAAGAGCCATTCTTGAGCTGAAATAACCGAAAAAGAACTACAGGAAAGAGTTGTTGAAATGATGGATGAAATAAATCAACATATGAAAAAAAACAGTGAATATGATAAATGCGTATGCTGCTACTTATATCACGCGGAAAGGAGAGAAGAACGATGCTCGAACAAGTAATTTTATTTACCATTATCATGGGCTTTTTAATCAGCGTTCTTTTATCTCCGATTTTCATTCCGTTTTTAAGAAGGCTGAAATTCGGGCAGAGCATCCGTGAGGAAGGTCCGAAATCCCATCAGAAAAAATCGGGAACGCCGACGATGGGCGGCGTCATGATCATATTGTCGATTATCGCGACGACCATTGTCATGACAATGAAATTTTCCGAAGTCAGCATGAACATGATCCTCCTCTTGTTTGTTACGGTTGGATACGGCTTGCTCGGCTTTTTGGATGATTATATTAAAGTCGTGATGAAGCGCAACCTTGGACTCACATCCAAACAAAAACTGATCGGCCAAATCGTGATTGCTCTGGTATTCTATGCCGTCTACCACTTCCAAGGGCTGCCGACTGACATCCGCATTCCGGGAACAGAGCTGTCATTTGATTTCGGCTGGATTTATCCGGTGCTCGTCATCTTTATGCTTGTCGGCGGTTCAAATGCTGTCAACCTGACTGACGGGCTTGACGGGCTGTTGTCGGGTACTGCTGCCATCGCGTTCGGTGCGTTTGCAATTTTGGCATGGAACCAGTCGCAATACGATGTCGCCATTTTCGCGGTTGCTGTTGTCGGAGCGGTGTTAGGATTTCTCGTGTTTAACGCGCACCCCGCGAAAGTCTTTATGGGAGATACAGGATCGCTTGCCCTCGGAGGGGCGATTGTGACGATCGCGATTTTAACGAAACTGGAAATCCTGCTTGTCATCATCGGCGGCGTATTCGTCATTGAAACGCTGTCCGTCATTTTGCAGGTCATTTCATTTAAAACGACCGGCAAACGAATTTTCAAAATGAGCCCTCTTCACCATCATTACGAACTTGTCGGATGGTCTGAGTGGAGAGTTGTCGTCACTTTTTGGACAGCGGGACTTCTGCTTGCCGTCTTAGGAATTTACATCGAGGTGTGGTTATAAGTGGATACTCAAGATTTATTGCAAAATCAAAATGTGCTCGTACTGGGGCTGGCGAAAAGCGGATATGCTGCCGCTTCGATCCTTCATGAAAAAGGCGTAAAGGTTGTCGTGAATGACCAGCTGCCTTTTGAGGAGAATGAACCTGCGCGGATTCTCGCGGAAAAAGGGGTGGAAGTCGTCTGCGGCTCTCATCCGACGGAACTGTTTGATCTTCATTCGATCGACATTCTGATTAAAAATCCGGGCATCCGCTATGAAAACGTGATGGTCGAAGAAGCGCTGAAGCGGGGCATACCGGTCTGGACGGAGGTTGAACTTGCCTATCATCTGACAGATGCTCCGTTCATCGGCATTACCGGTTCAAACGGAAAGACGACAACGACAACGCTTGTTTATGAAATGCTGAAAGCCGATTCGAAAAAAGCGCTCGTTGCTGGTAATATCGGCACGGCGGCAAGCGAAGTGGCCAATCAGGCCGGCGGAGACGAATGGATCGTGACAGAGCTGTCGAGTTTTCAGCTCATGGGGACTTATCAATTCAGACCGAAAATCGGATTGTTATTAAACGTATTTGATGCCCATCTCGATTATCACCATTCGCGCCAAAATTATGAGCTTGCCAAACAGCAGGTCTATCGAAATCAATCGGAAACAGACGTTGCCGTTGTCAATTTGGACGATGAGACAGTCGTACGGCTTGCCGAGTGTTCAAAAGCGGAGAAGGTGTATTTTTCGGTCCGCCGGACACTTGAGCGCGGAGCGTGCGTGAAAGACGGCGTGATCATGTTTAACTGTGAACCGGTCATGCCGCTTGAAGACGTCGTTTTGCCGGGAGAGCACAATTTGGAGAACATTTTGGCCGCCCTTTGCATTGTTAAAACCGCAGGCGTCTCCGATGAGGCCGTCCGCAAGGTGCTGACGAGCTTTACCGGTGTAAAGCACAGGATGCAATACGTCGCGACGATCAAAAACAGACTGTTTTACAATGACAGCAAAGCGACAAACATTCTTGCGACCAAAAAAGCGCTGTCCGCCTTTCAAAAGCCGGTCATTTTGCTGGCAGGGGGGCTTGACCGCGGAAATGAATTCGATGAACTAAAGCCGCATATGTCTTTTGTCAAAGCGGTGATCACATTCGGCGAGACCGCACCGAAGTTTGAGAAGCTGGCCGAAGAAATGGGAATACAACAGGTTAAACGTGTCGATAATGTTGAACAAGCAGCAACTGCGGCGTTCAGCCTGTCAGACGAAGGAGATGTCATTCTTCTGTCCCCGGCCTGTGCAAGCTGGGATCAGTACAAAACATTTGAAGAACGTGGTGACATGTTTGTAAACGCCGTGCATATGCTTAAATAAGGGCTTGTCTCGTAAAGATAGCCCTAAGAATTAGAGCTTGGGGTGTTCGGCTTTGCAAACAAAAAAAACGTCACCGGATTTTTTGCTGGTTATCATTACGCTATTGCTTTTAACAATTGGACTGATTATGGTATACAGCGCCAGTGCAGTATGGGCGACTTACAAATACGACGACTCCTTTTTCTTTGCGAAACGGCAGCTTTTATTTGCCGGCATCGGAGTCATCGCCATGTTTTTCATCATGAATGTCGACTACTGGACGTGGAGAACTTATGCGAAAATACTGATCATAGTATGTTTCTTTCTGCTCATCATCGTCCTTGTTCCCGGGATCGGCATGGAACGGAACGGGTCGAGGAGCTGGATCGGAGTCGGCGCTTTCAGCATTCAGCCGTCCGAGTTTATGAAGCTCGCGATGATCGCATTTTTGGCCAAGTTTTTATCTGAAAAGCAAAAGAATATTACATCGTTTAGAAAAGGCTTTGTGCCGGCGCTGGGTATTGTCTTTTCAGCTTTTTTGATCATCATGATGCAGCCTGACCTTGGAACAGGAACCGTAATGGTCGGCACATGCATCATTATGATCTTCGTCGCGGGTGCGAGAATTTCACACTTCGTTTTTCTCGGTCTTCTGGGTCTGAGCGGCTTTGTCGGCCTTGTGCTGTCGGCGCCGTACCGGATCAAAAGGATCACTTCATACTTGAACCCTTGGGAGGACCCTTTGGGGAGCGGCTTTCAAATCATTCAGTCTCTTTATGCGGTGGGGCCCGGCGGGCTGTTCGGCCTCGGCCTCGGCCAGAGCAGGCAAAAGTTTTTTTATCTGCCTGAGCCGCAGACAGATTTTATTTTCGCGATTTTATCAGAGGAGCTCGGCTTTATCGGCGGATCGCTGATTCTTTTGCTCTTCAGCGTTCTATTATGGAGAGGCATCAGAATCGCGCTCGGTGCGCCCGATTTATACGGCAGTTTTGTCGCCGTCGGCGTCATTTCGATGATAGCGATTCAGGTTATGATCAATATTGGCGTCGTGACCGGCCTGATTCCTGTTACAGGCATCACGCTTCCGTTTTTAAGTTATGGCGGTTCATCACTGACCTTGATGCTTATGGCGGTCGGCGTGCTGCTGAATGTCAGCAGGTATTCTAGATACTAGATTTTGGCGATAACCCTGTTGCGAGATAGCAGGGTTATCGGCGTGTACATAAGGAATAAGGGGGAGAACAGATGCGGATTGTTGTTAGCGGAGGCGGAACGGGCGGCCATATTTACCCCGCCCTTGCGTTTATTAAAGAAGTGAAACGGCATCATGAAGATGTTGAGTTTTTATATATCGGAACCGAAAAAGGCCTGGAGAAAAATATCGTCGAGCGGGAAGGGATCCCTTTCAAGGCGATTGAAATTACGGGTTTTAAAAGAAAGCTGTCATTTGAAAACGTCAAAACCGTCATGCGCTTTTTAAAGGGTGTAAAAGAATGCAAAAAAGAATTAAAACGGTTTAAGCCCGACGCGGTGATCGGCACGGGCGGCTACGTGTGCGGACCCGTGGTATACGCCGCTTCAAAACTGGGGATTCCGACGATTATCCACGAACAAAACAGCCTTCCCGGACTCACCAATAAGTTTTTATCCAAATATGTTGATAAGGTAGCCATTTGTTTTGATGAAGCGAAACCGCATTTTCCTGCAGAAAAAGTTGTTTTTACAGGAAACCCGAGGGCGTCTGAAGTCGTCTCTATAAAAGGGGGCCGTTCCATGACCACTTTGGGCCTTTCAGAAGGCAAAAAAACGGTCCTTATTTTCGGAGGCAGCCGCGGTGCCACTCCGATCAATGAAGCGGTTATCGCGATGCAAAACGAATTAAAAAAGCGGGATTACCAGGTTCTTTATGTCACAGGGGAAGTTCACTATGATAAAGTAACAGCTGCGCTTAAAAAAGAAGGCCCCGCTCCGAATATGGTCGTTCAGCCATTTCTCCATCAAATGCCCGAGTACTTAAAAGAGTTCGAAGTCGTCGTGGCACGTGCGGGAGCAACGACAATAGCGGAAATCACCGCGCTCGGCATTCCAAGCGTTTTGATTCCGAGTCCGTACGTTACGGCCAACCACCAGGAAGTGAACGCACGCTCACTAGGGGAGCAGAACGCCGCTGTCGTTTTAAAAGAATCAGAGCTTAATGGAGACCGCTTAATTCAGGCGATCGATCATATTTTACAAGACGAAAAAACGCTGCAAGAGATGAAGAGCCGCGCGAAGTCGCTTGGCGTGCCGGACGCGGCCGAACGCTTGTACAATGTGCTGAAAGAACTGAAACATCATGCAAAATGATAAGACAGAAGGATTTTGGAGGTTTTCGATGGATAAGGTGATACAAGAATTAAAAGAACTTGAAGTCGGCAAAGTTCTGGAAAACGAGCCGCTCAGCAACCATACTACGATTAAAATCGGAGGACCGGCTGACGTGCTGGTGGTTCCGAAAAACATTCAAGCTGTCAAAGATACGATGAAGGTGATCAAGAAGCACGGCGTCAAGTGGACGGCCATCGGCAGAGGCTCGAATCTTCTTGTCCTTGATGAAGGGATAAGAGGCGTTGTCATCAAGCTCGGACAGGGGCTTGACCATATGGAAATCGACGGCGAGCAAGTAACGGTCGGCGGCGGCTACTCTGTCGTAAGGCTTGCGACAGGCATCAGCAAAAAAGGGCTTTCCGGCCTTGAATTTGCCGCAGGCATTCCGGGTTCGGTCGGCGGAGCGGTTTACATGAATGCCGGAGCCCACGGTTCTGATATCAGCAGGGTATTGGTGAAAGCATTGATCCTGTTTGAAGACGGAACGATCGATTGGCTGACGAATGAAGAGATGGCGTTCAGCTACCGCACGTCCATCCTGCAAAACGAGCGGCCGGGCATATGTCTTGAAGCCGTTCTCCAGCTGGAGCAAAAAGAACGCGATGAGATCGTTGCGCAGATGCAGAAAAACAAAGACTACCGAAAAGAAACGCAGCCGGTGTCCAACCCTTGCGCAGGCAGCATCTTCAGAAACCCGCTGCCTGAACATGCGGGCCGGCTAGTAGAAGAGGCTGGTTTGAAAGGCCATCAGATCGGCGGGGCAAAGGTTTCAGAGATGCACGGCAATTTTATCGTCAACGCAGGCGGCGCAACAGCACAAGACGTCCTGGATTTGATTGCATTCATTCAAAAAACGATTAAAGAAAAATACGATATCGACATGCACACTGAGGTCGAAATTATCGGAGAAAAACGGTAAACGGCCTCTCTACTTCAGATCGCCTTATGATATAATGTATGAAACAAACAAGCAAACGGCATCCTAGTATGTCGTTTGTTTCGCTAAATGGAAGCTTTTTAGCTTGCCCCGTGCTTTCATATGTCGAAAAGCGCGTCATTTTTCCGAACAAAAATAAGCAAATAAAAGTCTTTTTGTCTGCTTTATTAACCTGAGGTGAGCCTACGTGAAACCCGGTATTGATAAAGAAAAAGTAGTGAATATAGAAGAACGGATTCCCAAAATCAAAGAACAGCGAAAGCAAAAGGCAAACCGCCGGCTGATCACCTTTATTCTGCTCTTTTTCACGATGATGCTGATCATCATTTACCTGCAGACGCCGATCAGCAAAGTTTCGACGGTAGAGATCAAAGGAAACAAAAACGTTTCAAAAGACCAGATCATTTCCCTGTCTTCGATCCATAAAGGACAGACGGAATTCTGGAGTCTGAGCAAGCAAAAAGCCGCAGAAAAGATCGAGCAGAATAAATTGATCAAAAAAGCCGAAATCTCTAAACAGCTGCCCAACAAAATCGCCATCTCCATCGAAGAGTATAAAAGCATTGCGTTTTTGCAAAAACACAATGTGTACTACTCCGTGCTTGAAAACGGCACGGTGCTTCCTGAAGAGGTGACGCCGACTGACATCGGACCGACCCTTAATAACTGGGAGGAAGACGAAAAGCTCGTTCAAATGGCAAAACAGCTGAACAAGCTTTCCGATTCCGTGAAAAAATCGATTTCCGAGATTAACTATACGCCTCAAAAATCAAATCCTTGGCTGATCAGACTGTATATGAACGACGGCTATATCGTGACGGCTTCGCTGAAAACGTTCGGACAGAAAATGAACAGCTATCCGGCGATCGTAAAAGAGCTGCCGAAAGGGGAAAAAGGCATTATCCATATGGAAGTCGCGACCTATTTTGAACCTCTGAAAAAAAACGGATGAAAGCAAAAAGGGAGACGGAAATTGAAGAGGCACACAGTCAATCTTTCACTCGCCATGCTTGTCCTCGGATTCCTGCTGTCTTTCTCCTATCAATTCGCCAGGGAAAACAAAGACCATGAAGAAACAGCTGAAAATTGGAAAGAGGAGTATTCCTTGCGCGACCGGCTGATTTCCCAGGAAAAGCAAAATAAGAAGCTGGAACAGGAGCTTTACAAAAAACAGCAGGAAGTACAGAAAACAGAGACGGCTTTGAAAAAGGAAAAAAAAGAGTATTACAATATTGTCGAAGATGTTGAAAGGTACAGAATGTTCGTCGGGGAAATCGGCGTTCAGGGCGAAGGAATCAAGGTGACGCTGAAAGACGCTTCTTACATACCGGAAGGTGAGAATGTCAACAACTATATCGTCCATGAAAGCCACATATTCCGCCTGCTCAATGAGCTGTGGATTTCCGGGGCGGCCGCGGTGTCGATCAACGGACAGCGTGTGACACATCATTCTTACATATCGTGCAACGGTCCTGTCATCACGGTTGACGGCAACCAGTATCCCGCGCCGTTTGTCATTTCGGCCATCGGGGATCCGGATGTGCTGATGCCGGCGCTGAACATTGCAGGAGGACTTGTGGACCAGCTGAGCCGCGATCATATTTCAGTCAGCATCGAAAAACAAGACCAAATCGAGATGGAGCCCCTTTTAAAGCAGGGGGAATGAACGTTGAAAAGTTGGTGGGCGGACGTTGAAGAAAAATAATCGTTTCATCAGTTTGAGCATCCTGATGCTCATTTTCGGAATTATGCTGTCCGTACAGTTTAATTCGCTGAAAGCGCCGAAAGTCCGCGATACGCGGGACATTTGGGACCTCAGGGAGGATCTGAAGAAAGAACAGAAAAAACAGCTTGAGCTGATCAGCGAAATTGACAAATATGAAAAAATGCTGAACACATACAGTCATCAAGAAGAAACCTCGCGGACAAAAGCGTTGAATGAAACGCTTCAAAACTTAAAAAAACAGGCCGGCTTCACAGATGTTACAGGGAACGGAATCATCATCACCATTTCTCAGCTCTTCTCGGAAGAACTCACGGGAGAATCCATTCAAAATCCGCCGCCAGACCTTCTGAAAAAGCTGATTAATGAACTGAATATGTATGAAGCGGAAGAAATATCGATCAATAACAGAAGGGTTGTCAACACGACGGTGATCAGGGATATCAACGGAACAACCAAAATCGACGGATATCCTTTGGACAACTATCCGATAACGGTAAAAGTCATCGGCAAAAACGCCGATAAACTATATAGCCGAATGAATGCTTCATCCCTGCAGGATCTGTTCGCGGGAGAAAATCTGGATTTGCAAATCAAAAGGCCTGAAAAACAAATCAAAATCAAAGCTTACGAAGGTTCAATGCAAGTTGCGCCATTGAAACCGCTCGAGAAATCAAAAGGAGAGAATTCCTAATGTGGCTTCCGGTTTTAGGGCTTTTGCTCGGAATTACAATCGGGTTCAGCACGAACTTCACCATTCCGGATGAATACTCAAATTATTTGTCCCTGGCGATTCTTGCATCCCTTGATACTTTGATCGGGGGAATAAGGGCCCATTTGGAAAGTGTATACGATGAACTAGTTTTTGTGACGGGCTTTTTCTTCAATATTATTCTCGCCATAAGTTTGGCTTTTCTGGGCGTTCATCTTGGTGTAGACTTGTATTTAGTCGGTATGTTTGCATTTGGCGTGAGGCTTTTTCAAAACATCGCGGTCATCAGAAGAATACTGCTCGCCAAATGGACGGCCTCGAGGAGAAAAAATTAAAAAAAATCGGATTTAAAAGAGGATATACATAGGATATCACGAATATTCACAGTAATCCTAAAACTAAAAACGAAGCGTATTGGTTTGTATTGATTGTTACACACTTGTAAAACCAGATTCATTGTATTGTTGTTCGGCAAATAATAGAATAGAATTGACTGAAATGTGAGGAGGTGCCATAGAATGAACAACAATGAACTTTACGTCAGTCTAGACATCGGTACGTCCAATATTAAAGTGATCGTCGGTGAAATGTCAGACGATTCTCTTAACATTATCGGAGTCGGAAATGTTCCCTCAGAGGGGCTGAAAAAAGGATCAATCGTTGATATAGATGAAACGGTTCATTCTATAAAAAAAGCGTTTGAACAAGCAGAAAGAATGATAGGTTTTCCGCTGACCCACGCGATCGTCGGGGTTAATGGGAACTACATCCATATTCAAGATACGAACGGTGTTGTGGCTGTCTCAAGCGAGAATAAAGAGATCCACGTTGAAGACGTGCGCCGGGTGATGGAGGCCGCTCAAGTCGTTTCCATCCCGCCTGAACAGCTGATCGTCGATGTGATTCCGAGACAGTTTATCGTTGACGGCAGAGGCGATATTACAGATCCGAAAAAGATGCTCGGCGTCCGCCTTGAAGTGGAAGGATCGCTGATCACGGGCTCTAAAACGATCTTACATAACCTGCTGCGCTGTGTGGAAAGAGCGGGAATTGAAATAACGGATATTTGCCTTCAGCCGCTGGCCGCCGGATCTGTCGCTTTATCAAAGGACGAAAAAAACCTCGGAGTGGCTTTAATCGACATCGGGGGAGGATCGACAACGGTTGCCGTATTTGAGGACGGACATCTTCTTGCGACCCGCGTCATACCCCTGGGAGGAGAAAACATCACCAAGGATATTTCAATCGGATTGCGCACTTCCACAGACGAAGCTGAGCGGGTGAAGAAGCAGTTTGGACATGCTTTCTATGAAGAAGCGTCGGAAGAGGAAACATTTGAAGTCGCCGTGATCGGGACAGACCAAAAGCAAACCTTTTCTCAGCGGGAAGTGGCAGACATTATAGAAGCCAGGCTCGAAGAAATCTTTTTATTCGTGGCAGAGGAACTGCGGAACATGGGAATAAAAGAATTGCCGGGAGGGTTTGTGCTTACAGGGGGACAGGCTGGAATGCCGGGTGTCCTCAGCCTCGCACAGGATGTTCTTCAAAATAACGTCAGAGTGGCTAGCCCGAATTATATCGGTGTAAGAGAACCTCAATACATGACAGGAGTCGGCCTCATCCAATTCGCTTACCGCAACGCAAAAATCCAAGGCAGAAAAGTAGGGTTTAAGATGCCGGAACAAGCGGTTCAAGAAGTCGCGGCAACACATCAAAAAGAAGTGCAGCAGCGACCGAAGCCAAAATCCAAGCAGCACGCTCAAGCTGAGAAAAAGCCGAGCAAAATGAAGAAAATATTTAACTTCTTTTGGGAATAGAGATTAGTCATTCGACGGATTAGGAGGATTTAGCATGTTAGAGTTTGAAACAAATATAGACGGCTTAGCATCGATTAAAGTAATAGGAGTAGGTGGCGGCGGTAACAATGCCGTCAATCGGATGATCGAAAATGACGTTCAGGGAGTCGAGTTTATCGCAGTCAACACGGATGCCCAGGCTCTCAACCTGTCAAAAGCGGAAACGAAAATGCAGATTGGTGCGAAGCTGACACGCGGGCTCGGCGCCGGAGCCAATCCGGAAGTCGGCAAAAAAGCCGCAGAGGAAAGCAAAGAACAAATTGAAGAAGCGCTGAAAGGTGCAGACATGGTGTTCGTCACAGCCGGAATGGGTGGCGGAACAGGAACGGGCGCGGCACCTGTCATCGCACAAATCGCAAAGGAATTAGGCGCATTGACGGTCGGTGTTGTGACAAGACCGTTTACTTTTGAAGGCAGAAAAAGACAGCTTCAGGCGGCAGGCGGCATTACAGCAATGAAGGAAGCCGTCGACACCCTGATCGTCATTCCGAATGACCGTCTTCTTGAAATCGTCGATAAAAACACACCGATGCTTGAAGCCTTCCGCGAAGCGGACAACGTTCTCCGCCAAGGTGTTCAAGGCATTTCAGACTTGATTGCAACACCTGGACTGATCAACCTTGACTTTGCCGATGTCAAAACGATCATGTCCAACAAAGGTTCTGCACTGATGGGTATCGGTGTAGCGACAGGTGAGAACCGCGCTGCAGAAGCCGCTAAAAAAGCTGTTTCCAGCCCGTTGCTTGAAACGGCGATTGACGGTGCCCAAGGCGTGCTGATGAACATCACAGGCGGAACCAACTTAAGCCTTTACGAAGTTCAGGAAGCAGCGGACATTGTGGCAGCTGCATCTGACCAGGACGTTAACATGATCTTCGGATCTGTCATCAATGAAAACTTGAAAGACGAAATCGTCGTTACGGTCATCGCGACCGGCTTTATCGAACAGGATCAAGATGCATCTAAGCCGCAGAGACCTTTAAACCAAGGTTTAAAACAGCATCATCAGCCTGCTCCGAAACGGGAGGCGAAGCGCGAGGAGCCTAGCATGCCGCATCGCAGCCAATCACAGCCTGCCGAGGATACGCTTGACATCCCGACTTTCTTAAGAAACCGCAATAAACGCTAAAACGTCTATAATACATTGGAAAGCTGCCGACAAGAAGTCGGCGGCTTTTTTTATGCGCTGGAACGGATTCTCCCCTCCAAAAGCATCAATTGTCATTCTGATCGAAGCGCCTCCCTCAAAAGCCTTGCATCTAACCTCTCTCTTTTCTCCCGGATGCACGGATTTTCCTTTCAGCTTGTCATCTGGCCGAACTATGAACAGTGAACAAGTCATATGTAAAAAGAACGAATTTACAAACCGACAAAGGAAAAATGACAAAATACGACAATGTCTATAAGTCTTTTCTTTTACCATTATTAATAGTTTCTGTTTCTAGACAAAGAAACGCAAGAAACGACTATATTTGCTATTGCTTAAAGGAGGATGTCATGTGAAGAAAAAGCCATTATTCAGCACATTCATGTGCGCTGCACTCATCGGTTCACTTCTCGCTCCGGCCGCTGTGCAGGCTGAAACAGGCACGACAGCGAAGGCCAAGGAACAAAACAAAATATCAAGCGCTCTTTACAAACGTTTTGAGAAAGAAGATAAAGTGACTTTTTTAATCAAAATGAAAAACCAGGCGAATCTTCAGCAAGCGGCGACAGCGGCTGAAAACCGGGCGAAAGCAAGCGTGATGACCGTGAAAAAAGTAAAAGAAATCAAACGTTCAGCCGTGCTGACGTCCCTGCGTACAAAAGCTGAGAGAACGCAAAAAGACTTAAAATCGTTTTTAGAAAAAGAAGAGAAAAAAGGAACAGCAAAGCAAGTGGAATCTTTTTATATTGTAAATGGCATTGCCGTGACAGCGACAAAGGATGTTATGGAAAAAGCGGCTTCATTTCCGGAGGTTGAAAAAGTGCTGCCAAATCAAAAAATTAAGCTCGGCAACACTGAAAAACCCACGGTAGAATCGAAAACGTCTGCGGATCGTTCCCCCGCTTCCAACATTCAGCAGGTTCATGCGCCTGATGTCTGGAAAAAGCGCTATAAAGGCAAAGGAGCCGTTGTCGCTTCGATTGACACCGGCGTTGAGTGGGATCATCCGGCGTTGAAGACAAAGTACAGGGGCTACAACCCTTCTAAACCGAACAGTCCAGACAATGAGTTCAACTGGTTTGATGCGACAAGCAATAAGAAAACGCCATATGACGACTTGGGCCACGGCACACATGTGACAGGCACGATGGTCGGCTCAGAAGCCGGCGGCAAAAACCAGATCGGTGTCGCACCGACTGCGAAATGGATCGCTGTCAAAGCCTTTTCAGAGGACGGTGGAGACGAAAAATCCCTTTTGGCTGCAGGAGAATGGATTTTGGCTCCGAAAGATGCGAAAGGAAAAGGGCACCCCGAAAAGGCTCCCGATGTCGTCAACAATTCTTGGGCGGGTGAACGCGGACTCAATGAATGGTATTTGGATATTGTCAAAGCTTGGCGGTCAGCTGATATCTTTCCTGCATTCGCAGCAGGTAATGTCAGCGAATTGGAACCGGGCGGACCGGGTTCAGTTGAGAATCCGTCCAACTATCCGCAATCTTTCGCGATAGGCGCAGTTGACAGCGCAAACGCGTTAGCCGATTTTTCATTGCAAGGACCTTCGCCATATGACGAAATCAAGCCCGATATTTCGGCACCGGGCGTCAGCATCCGCTCTGCTTATCCGGGACACAAGTATGCTGCGATGAGCGGAACATCGATGGCGACCCCGCATGTATCAGGGATCGTCGCTTTAATGAGGGAAGCCAATCCGGACCTCACAGTCGATGAAATCGAGCGCATCCTGCTGAATACGGCGACGCCTCTGACTGACAAAACGTTTAAAAAATCGCCGAACAACGGCTACGGATACGGCTTGGTCAACGCT
Organism: Bacillus sp. PK6-026; assembly: GCF_054161455.1. NCBI lineage: Bacteria > Bacillati > Bacillota > Bacilli > Caryophanales > Bacillaceae > Bacillus > Bacillus sp. PK6-026. Next base: position 1,652,667 of record NZ_CP096418.1, read on the forward strand.
GTAAAAGCTTTTGACGCGGCTAAAAAAACAAAATGATAAAAAAGGACAAAACCGCTTTAACGGTTTTGTCCTTTTTTATCTAATTTTAAACATGATCTTGACAAATACCGACAAAAAAATTAACCAGTTTTTACTATATTTAAGTTACATCAAGGTCAGACAAGGCATCCACAAGGAGAGGAGGACGGACAAGTCCAGCCAATTTCATCAAAAAGGGGGATGTTCATTTGAAAAGAAAGCTGAGAAAAAAGGCGTTTTCCACCATTTTAAGCGGTTTGTTAATCGGCTCGCTGTTCATGCCCGCCGTTTCAGATGCCGCGGCAAAGCCTGCGCTCACTTCGATGAAAGAACAAGCAGTTGCAGGGAAGGGAAAAATTTCGAAATCTCTTGTCAAACAGTTCAAAAAAGAAGATCAAGTCACATTCTTGATCAAACTGAAAGATCAAGTCGATACTCCAAAGGTGGCCAAGCAGGCGGAAAAGAATGCGAAGAAAAAGTCGCTGAGCGCGGCTAAAACAGAATATCAAAAGCGCTCGGCTGTCGTCTCCGCTTTAAGAGTCAAAGCGGATGAGACGCAAAGCGATTTGAAACGTTATTTGAAAAAGCAGGAAAAACAAGGGAAAGTAAAAAAAATCCGCTCCTATTATATTGTCAACGGGATGGCCGTCCATGCGACGAAAGAGGTCATGGAACAAGTAGCGGCTTTTCCGGAAGTAGAGAAAGTGCTCCCGAACGAAAAAAGGCAGCTGATCAAACCGGCTAAACAGTCTGTGAAAAAATCGGCAGCTAAGGATGAAAAAGAAATCGAATGGAATATCAATCGAGTCGACGCGCCAAAAGCCTGGAAATTGGGATATGACGGAACGGGCACGGTTGTCGCGTCAATTGATACGGGCGTGCAATGGGATCATCCGGCATTGAAAGAAAAATACCGCGGATATGACCCGCAGCATCCCGATCAGCCTGATCACGAATTCAGCTGGTATGATGCGGTTTCTGGCGCTTCTGAACCTTTTGACGACCTGGAGCACGGCACGCATGTAACCGGGACGATGGTCGGATCAGAGCCTGACGGCCAAAACCAAATCGGTGTGGCGCCGGGTGCAAAGTGGATTGCCGTGAAAGCTTTTTCGGATGACGGCGGAACGGACGAAGACCTCCTTGCAGCGGGTGAATGGATTTTGGCGCCGAAAGATAAAGATGGCAACCCGCACCCTGAAATGGCTCCGGATGTTGTCAATAACTCGTGGTCAGGGGGAGCCGGGATTGATGAGTTTTACAGGGATATCGTAAAAGCGTGGCGAGCTGCCGGCATCTTCCCTGAGTTCTCTGCGGGGAACGCTGATTTCACCAATCCGGGAGGACCTGCTTCGATTGCCAATCCGGCAAACTACCCCGAAGCGTTCGCGACCGGTGCGACAGACATCGATAATCGCTTAGCCGATTTTTCACTTCAAGGTCCTTCCCCGTATGATGAGACCAAGCCTGAAGTAACAGCACCTGGGGTCAACATTCGCTCTTCTGTCCCTGGAAGCGGCTATCAAGACGGCTGGGACGGCACTTCAATGGCAGGACCGCATGTCGCAGCCGCGGCCGCACTTATCAAGCAGGCCGATTCGTCGATCACCGTTGATGGGATCGAAAAGATTTTGATGGAAACCGCAACACCGCTCACAGACAGCAAATTTACCGAATCGCCGAACAACGGATACGGCCACGGGCTCGTGAACGTGTTTGACGCGGTGTCCGCCGTCACAGAAGGGTTGGGCAAAGCGGAAGGGCAAGTCGGAAAAGAAGGCGAAGACAAAAATCCGCCGGTCTTAAACCATCAAGAGATCAAGGAAATTTACTCAGGCTCAGAAACGCCTCTTTCAGTTGATGTGGAAGACGATGTCAGCATCATATCGGTCAAATTAAGCTATAAAACCGATGATTCCGATTGGGTGACGATCGCTGCCAAACAAACTTCCGGCGACTATAAAAAAGGAACGTACGAGGCGGCCGTATCCGTTTCTGAAGGGAAAACGCTTTCCTACAAATGGATTGTCACCGATTTCGGAGGAAACAAAACGGAATCCAAAGTGTACGAAATCCCGATTTCTCCGGCTGTGACCACAGGGTATAAACAAGATTTCGAGAATGCTGCCAACGGCTGGATCACATCAGGTGTGAAGAATTCATGGGAGCGCGGTATTCCTCAGTCAGGCCCGAATGCCGCAGCATCGGGAAAAAACGTATTCGCAACAAATCTGACAGGGCCGTATCAAAGTTCGGCCAATATGAATCTTCTTATGCCTCCTGTCAGCGTTCCAAAAAATCAAAAACTTTATCTCACATACAAATATTGGCACGATATTGAAGAGGACTTCGATTACGGTTTCGTTTACGTACAGCCTGAAGGGAAAGATGAATGGATCCCGGCTGCTGAGTACAGCGGCAGGACGTCAGAATGGAAAGACGGACAGATCGATTTGTCGGAATACGGGGGACAGACGATTAAGATCATGTTCAACCTACAATCTGACGACAGCATTGAAGGTGACGGGCTTTATATCGATGATGTAGCGCTTGTGAAGGAAGTGAAGAGCGCAGGCACGAAAAAACGACTGGGCGTTGAAAAACAGCCGGCTAAAATGAAGGATAAGAAAACGAAGAAACAAACGATTGATCCGAAAAAAGCAAAACCGGCAGAAACCGTTCAAGAACATTCTGAGACGAAAAAAGCAGCTCCTGCAGTTCTTCCGGTGCGGGCTCAGGTCAGCGTGCTGGAGACGGGCAAATCGACATATTCCAACCAAGCAACAGGCGCATACAGTTTGGCTCATGCACCTGGAACGTATACGCTGAAAGCGGAAGCGTACGGATATGAATCAAATGCGCAAACCGTAAAAATCGAGGCCGACAAGACGACGACGGCAGACTTTGTCTTAAAGGAACTGAAGAAAGGGACGCTCACCGGAACGATAAAAAACAAAAAAACGGGCGAACCCGTCCGACATGCAAAGCTGTATATCGTTGAAGATGCATCCGTAAAACCGGTTCAGACGGACGGCGACGGAAGTTATTCATTAACGGCCTATGAAGGCTCGTATACGGTAAAGGTCTCTGCAAACGGATATTACAGCAGCGAGTTTTCCGTTGATTTAAAAGGAGATGTCTCGAAAGATATCGAGCTCGATCCTTTCATCGGCTATCCTGGGGAAATCGGCTATGATGACGGAACCGGGGAAAACGCCTGGGCTTTCTATGAATCCGGCAACGGGCTGGCCGTTAAAATGACGCTCGAAAACGGGCAGGAAAAAGCCATGCTGAAAGGCGGCTTGTTCAAATTCTGGGATACAGAATTCCCGGATCCGGGCGGAACTGATTTTGCAGTCGAGGTCTACGATGCGTCGGGTGAAAAAGGCTCTCCGGGCAAAAAACTCGCCGGCCCGTTCAAAGCTGAAGCGCTCCGCACAGGTGAATGGACGACCGTTGATTTGGGCGATGAAGGCATCCTCGTCGGAAAAGACTTTTACCTCGTGTACGTCCAGACAGAGGACCTGGCCAACTCACCTGGACTTGCTACAGATGAAGACGGGGAATATTCAGGCCGCAACTGGCAGTATACGGACGGCTCATGGTCGAAAGCGCCATCAGACCAAGGCAACTTCATGATCCGCGCTTTGGTCGACTATGAATTGGCGATGCCTGTGATTACGTCGCCTAAAGACGGATTCATTACCAACAAAAAGAATGCTGTCATCGAAGGGACATCGTCTCCGAACACGACCGTTCAGCTCTTTAACGGAGATGAAGAAGCCGGAACGGCGAAAACGGCGGGAGACGGCACTTTCTCAAAAGAGATTCCGCTGAATAAAGGCGAAAATGTGATCACCGCCAAATCGTCATCGGCTTCCGGAACGACGGATGCTTCAGACCCGGTCCGGATCGTCCTTGACCAGAAAAAGCCGAAGCTTACGATTGACACGCCGAAAAGCGGATCAAAACTCAATAAAGAGACTGTCACTGTGAAAGGAACAGTATCAGACGACCACTTAGAATCTGTTCATGTAAACGGCAAAAAAGCGGCTGTTGACAATGGCGAGTATTCTGCAAGGATTATGCTTGACAACGGCCAAAATGAAATCAAAGTAACGGCAGCGGATGCGGCAGGCAACAAAACGACCAAAAAAGTCACGGTGGATGTCAACTTTGAAGCGCCGCAAATCACCGGCTTGAAACCGGCTGAAGACCTCGAGCTCAAAACGGGAGAAACCGTGAAAATCGAGTTTGAAAGCGCCGCTGATTTGGATGCTGTCTTTGTGATCAGAATGCCACTTACCAATTTCAAAACGGCTGCCCAAAACGTAACAGAGCTGCCGATCAGAGAAGTCTCAAAAGGCAAGTATGAAGGATATTGGACCGCGACTTCAACCGCAAAAGCAAAAGGAGCGGAAATCGAGGTCATCGTCCGGGATGATTACGGCAATGAAACGAGACAAACGGCAAAAGGCAAACTGTACATCAATGAAAAGCTGAAATAAAGGTGAAAAGACGCTGTCTTTAATGGCAGCGTTTTTTTTCGTTTTATGATCGACAAATTCAGTACGAAAACTTCAAAAAATGTACGATTTGCGCAACATTAATTGACAGACTTTACCTTTGGGCTTGATTTATACTTAGGAAAACAAACAATATGGTCACCGAGTCCAAAGAAAGGGGAAGGATGTGGAAATCTATTTAGATGCGATATGGCTGTTAAACTTTTGTTTTGACTTGCTGCTTTTAATGATGACCGCATTTATTTTAAAGCGAAGGGTTAAAAAGCGGAGGCTGATCTTAGGGGCGTTTGTCGCGTCAAGCATCGTTCTGTTTATGTTTACACCTTTTTCGCCGTACGTCCTTCATCCTGCAGGCAAACTGTCGTTTTCGGTTGTGATCGTTCTTTTGACATTTGGTTTTAAGCGGTTCCGGTTTTTTTTGCAAAATTTGTTTTCTTTTTATTTTGCTACTTTTTTAATGGGAGGAGGGATTATTGGAGCGCATTCTTTACTTGAAACGGATTCGATCATGGAAAACGGCGTCTTTATGACGAATTGGTCCGGTTTTGGAGACCCGGTCAGCTGGCTGTTTGTCGGTGCAGGTTTTCCGGCTGTATGGCTGTTTTCAAAAAAGCGTTTTGAAGATGCTGAAGCGAAGAAAATTCAATATGAAGAACGCGTCCGCCTAGAGACCGGCATTGATGAACATACGCTTCATTTCACCGGATTGATTGACTCCGGAAACCAACTCTACGACCCGATCACAAAAACGCCCGTCATGATCGTCAATATTGAAAAATTGAAAAGTGTATTGGGAGAAGAAGCGAGTGTGATCATCAAGGAAATGAGCCCGCTTGATGCCGTCGGCAAACTTGATGAAACACTCCCGTATATCGGGCGGATCCGCCTGATTCCCTACCGCGGGGTCGGCCATCAGCATCAGTTTCTGCTCTGCCTAAAGCCGGATCATGTGCTCATTTTTTCGGAAAGGGAGGTGATTGAAGCGCCGAAATGCCTGATTGGAATCAGCACCTCACCGCTTTCCGCGGACGGCGAATTTGACGCCATCGTCCATCCGAAAATGCTCGCCGGAAACCCGGTCAAACACGTTTCTTAAACTCGAAGTCTGTTACATTATCATACTCCTGAAGACGTTTATTTAGAAGGGGGAGGAAGATGAAAAAACTAAAATTAAGGTTAACCTATCTGTGGTACAAACTTTTAATGAAACTGGGGCTGAAAAGCGACGAAATTTATTATATCGGCGGAAGCGAAGCGCTGCCCCCGCCATTGTCAAAAGATGAAGAGCAGGTGCTTCTCCATAAGCTGCCTGACGGTGATCAGGCGGCACGGGCGATTTTGATTGAACGAAATCTCAGGCTGGTCGTCTACATCGCGAGAAAATTTGAAAATACCGGCATCAATATCGAGGATTTAATCTCCATCGGCACGATCGGCCTTATCAAAGCGGTGAATACCTTTAATCCCGAGAAAAAAATCAAACTGGCTACATATGCTTCCAGATGTATTGAAAATGAAATTTTGATGTATTTAAGAAGAAACAATAAAATTCGCTCAGAGGTATCATTCGATGAACCGTTGAACATCGATTGGGACGGAAATGAACTTCTTCTCTCAGATGTGCTCGGAACAGAAAACGATATTATTACAAAAGATATCGAAGCAAACGTTGATAAGAAGCTGCTGAAAAAAGCGCTTGAACAGCTCAATGACAGAGAAAAACAGATCATGGAGCTCCGCTTCGGGCTTGTCGGAGGAGAAGAAAAAACGCAAAAAGACGTTGCCGATATGCTCGGCATCTCCCAGTCATATATTTCCCGGCTTGAAAAAAGAATTATTAAAAGGCTGCGAAAAGAATTCAACAAAATGGTTTAATTTTTTTATGAAATTTGAAGTGTTGACAGCCAAGGGTTTTCGACTTGATCTTCTTATTTTTGGAAATTAACGATGCATATTTTTCCCACCCGAGGAGATACTGAACTTTGTACAGCAGCTCCTGTAGGGAGGGAAAAAAGTGTCGAGAAATAAAGTTGAAATCTGCGGGGTTGATACATCAAAACTGCCCGTACTGAAGAACGAAGAGATGAGAAAGTTGTTCAAGCAAATGCAGGATGAAGGAGACACGACAGCAAGAGAAAAGCTTGTTAACGGTAATTTGCGCCTTGTCTTAAGCGTCATTCAAAGGTTTAACAACAGAGGAGAGTATGTTGATGACTTATTCCAAGTCGGCTGCATCGGACTAATGAAATCAATTGATAATTTTGATCTGAGCCACAATGTTAAGTTTTCAACATATGCTGTACCAATGATCATCGGAGAAATCCGCAGATATTTGCGCGATAACAACCCGATCCGCGTCTCACGGTCACTCAGGGATATCGCGTACAAGGCGCTGCAAGTGAGAGAACGGCTGATCAGTGAGACAAGCAGGGAGCCGACGGCTCAGGAGATCGCGAAAGAGCTTGAAGTGTCCCATGAAGAAATCGTTTTTGCGCTTGACGCTATTCAAGATCCCGTATCTTTGTTTGAGCCGATTTACAATGACGGAGGAGATCCGATTTATGTCATGGATCAAATCAGCGATGAGCGCAACAAGGATTCGCAATGGATCGAAGAGCTCGCCTTAAAAGAAGGCATGAGACGGCTGAATGAACGGGAAAAAATGATCCTCAGAAAACGCTTCTTCCAAGGCAAGACGCAAATGGAAGTCGCTGATGAGATCGGAATCTCCCAAGCCCAGGTCTCAAGGCTGGAAAAAGCCGCCATTAAACAAATGAATAAGAACATTCACTAAAGCCGCAGTCAATCTGCGGCTTTTCACATGCTAAAAATGGAAAATCTCTCATTCACTTTGTTATATAAATAAGCTATAATAAAAGAATTATATTTTAATTTATCAGAATATTTACATAAAAGGAGGACTTCAAATGGTTTTGCAGCTTGAGAATGCTTCACTAAAACGAAACGGAGAGTGGATATTAAAGGATATTGATTGGACGGTGGAAAAGGGGGAGCACTGGGCGCTATACGGATTGAACGGGGCCGGCAAAACCGCTCTGTTGAACATGCTGTGCGCTTATTATTTTCCGACAACAGGAAAAGTCACCGTGTTAGGGCGCGAATTTGGAAAAACGGAGCTGAACGAAAAGCTTCGCCAAAAAATCGGCCTTGTGTCAGCGGCCCTGCAGCAGAAGCTGTATCCTGAAGACAGTGCATTTGAAATTGTCTTAAGCGGCGCTTTCGCTTCGATCGGCCTTTATGAATCGCCTTCACAGTCTGTCAGGGAGAAAGCGATCGCCCTCCTGGAGGAATTCGGCTCCATCCGTTATGCGGACAGGAGATATGAAACGCTCTCTCAGGGAGAAAAACAAAAGGTGCTGATCTCAAGGGCCTTGATGGCCGATCCAGAGCTGCTCATTCTCGACGAGCCTGTAACCGGTCTTGATTTCATCGCGAGGGAGCAGGTGCTGGAGACGGTTGAACAAATTGCCAAAAAAGACAGTGCACCGTCCATGCTTTATGTTACTCACCATGCGGAAGAAATTCTCCCCGCTTTCAGCCAAACGCTGCTGTTGAAAAAAGGTGAAGTGTTTGCATTGGGGAAGACAAGAGAGATGATGTCCGGCGAGGTTTTGTCCGAATTTTTCGATATGCCCGTCCAGGCGGTATGGACGGACGGCAGACCGTATTTGTCCAAGAAAAAGCCTCTAAACCTCAGCATTTAAAACGGCTGGTTCTTTGGCAGCCTCCTTGTTTGGAGGCTCTTTTTCAGCTTTCATCCTCTTGAAAAAGCTGGTAAGATAATAGAGAACGTCATGTTAAAGAGGGGTTCATCATTATGATCATTCAATTCATTCGCTACAGATAATGAAAGGTATAGACAAACGCTTAAACCATCCACACCTTCGTCTTTAAAAAATGCCGAAGGTGCGGGTTTATTTGTCTATGCCTTTTTCATTGATCTAAATGTGAATGAATGAGGTGTAACAATGATGAATAAAAAATTAAAAAGAGCATCGCTCATGAAAAGGCATGAAACGATGTTTCAGTGCCCGATATGCGCAACGAATATGGCGGTCACCGATTTAAAAAGCCTGATCTGTAAAAACGGACATACGTTTGATATCGCAAGAGGGGGATATGTCAATGTCACAACGCATGCTCCTTCTGTTAAATATGATAAAGAATTATTTGAAGCGAGAAGAATGTTAGCCGCCCGCGGCTTTTTTGAACCGCTTAGCGGCGCTTTGACAGATCGTCTCGAACAAGCAGGCCTCCCGTTTTGCAACTTTGTCAGCATCCTCGATGCCGGCTGCGGGGAAGGTTCGCATTTGGCGCGGATCGTTGAAAAGCTTCAAATGCGTTCCGGATCGCCTGTCCTTGGCGTCGGGCTTGATTTGGCGAAAGCCGGGATTGTGTCTGCGACTAAGCAAGAAAGAGAGGCGATCTGGTGTGTCGCCGATCTGGCTGCCGCGCCGTTTCGGAATCGTTCATTCGACGCGATCCTCAATATATTGTCGCCTTCTAATTACGCGGAATTCGAGCGGCTGTTATCGGATGACGGCATCGTTTTGAAAGTGATTCCGAAAAGCGGCTATCTGAAAGAACTGCGGGGATTTTTGTATGACGGCTTGGACAAACAAGCCTATACGAGCGAGGATGCGGCTGAGCGGTTCTCGTCTCATTTCGATCTGATCGACAGAACGGAGATCGCCTACAGCAAACGTTTAGACCAAAGCCTTCTCGCGCCGCTCATCAAGATGACGCCATTATCATGGCGCGCAGAAAAGGAGCGGATCAATGCCTTTTTAAAGAAAGAATCCGCTGTTACGACCGTCCATCTCGACATTTTAGCCGGCAGGAAAAAAACGAAATAAACCACTGAAAAGGCAGTCTAAATAAAGGACTGCCTTTCATATAATCTTAAAAGGACATTTGATCAGAGGAGGCGTGCGGTGGACATGATGAACATTTCTGATTTCCAGATAAAAGATGTCGTTAACGTATCAAACGGGAAAAAGCTCGGCAGCATCGGCGATATCGATATTAATGTAACGACAGGCAAAATACAGGCGATTGTCATCGGAGGAACGGGGAAAGTTTTCGGATTTTTCGGAAAAGAAGAGGAAATCGTCATTCCGTGGCGAAATATTGTTAAAATTGGAGAAGATGTGATTCTTGTGCGTTTAAGCTGATCAAGCATATGAGATGATGCCTGATCAATCGGCGGGCCCTTATCCGCCTGCTTTTTCAACATTATTGTATACGGTGAGACCGTCTGCAAAAACGGCGATAAATGTTGCAAACAATACATTTCGTTTAGTTTTTTGAAACGAAACTAAACGAATGCATCAAGATGTGTTAAAATAGGAGCGATATGATGAAAGACTACGATGTTTGTCGAAAGGCTGATCACCATGAATACATATAACCCCTTTCGTCTTGATGCTCCGTCAATGCTTTTGATTGAGGAATGGAATCAGACGGCGGAAACCGGCGGAGCCGTCACAGCCGGATTTACGACAAAAAACGGCGGAGAAAGCGAACCGCCTTTTCACTCACTGAATACAGGGCTGCACGTTCAGGATCATGAACAGCATGTCATCAATAACAGAAAACAGATTGCCGACAACTTAAAAACCGATCTGCACGACTGGGTATTTGCCGATCAGACGCATGAAGACCGGATTCAAAAAGTGACGGATAGCGATCGCGCCAGCGGCGCTTTCCGATACGATACGGCGCTGAAGGCTACGGACGGACTTTATACAGACAGGCCAAACCTGTTTTTGGCGCTTTGCTTTGCCGACTGCGTTCCTGTTTATTTTTACGATCCGGTCCGCTCGCTGGCCGGAATCGCTCACGCGGGCTGGAAAGGCACCGCGCTCGGGATCGCAGCCAGCATGGTTGACACGTGGGTCAGCCGGGAAGGATCAAATCCCGCAGACATCCACGCCGTGATCGGGCCTGCGATCGGCTCGTGCTGCTACACTGTCGACGATCATGTAATAGACAAAATCAGGAATCTTCCTCTTCAGCAAGAAGACAAAGCCTTTTTGACGATAAAAGAAGGGGAGTACCGTCTCGAATTAAAAGAAGTGAACAGGCAGCTGCTTGTACACGCCGGAATTCCAAACGGCCAGATCAAGGTGAGTTCCCTTTGTACGAGCTGCGAGCATTCACTGTTTTTCTCCCATCGGAGAGACCGGGGAAAAACCGGACGGATGATGTCCTTCATCGGATTAAAGGAGGTATAGCTTACAGGTGGATGTGAAAAGCAATTTACGACATATAAATGACAGGATCAACGAAGCGTGTATCAAAGCGGGAAGAACGCCCGACGAAATATCCGTCATCGCTGTCACGAAATATGTTTCCCCGGAACGGGCGCAGGCAGCGCTTGATGCAGGAATCAGACATTTGGGAGAAAACCGCGATACCGGACTGCTTCACAAGCTCGACGCTCTGAAAGACAGCGAACCGGTATGGCATTTTATCGGAACCCTGCAGACGAGAAAGGTAAAAGCAATCATCGATCATGTCTCATATATCCATTCTTTAGACAGGCTTTCATTGGCCGACGAGATTCAGAAGAGGGCAAAAAAACCGATTGACTGTTTTGTTCAGGTCAACACATCTCTTGAATCTTCAAAACACGGTATGGCAAAAGAAGAGGTTCTTTCTTTTGTAAAAAAACTGTCTGCATATGAAAACATCCGGATTGCGGGATTAATGACGATGGCTCCTTTTACGGATGACGAGACGGCAATCAGAAGCTGTTTTCGCTTGCTGAGAGAGCTGCGCGACGAGGTTCGCGGGCTCGGTCAATGGAACGCCCCGTGCAGCGAGCTTTCGATGGGGATGTCTAACGACTATACGATCGCAGTCGAGGAAGGCGCGACATTCGTCAGAATCGGATCTTCCTTAGTCGGAAATGAAACTGGAGGTGGACAATCATGAGTTTGAAAAACAAATTTAAAAACTTTTTTTCCTTGGATGATGAGGAATACGAATACGAGTACATTGAAACAGACAGGGAGGAAATCCCTGAAGAGCATGAATCGAAAGACAGAACCGCCTACCAGTCTAAAGCGGCTGGGAAGCAGAATGTCGTAAGTTTGCAAAGCGTTCAGAAATCTTCTAAAGTAGTGTTAAGTGAGCCTCGGGTGTACGCGGAAGCCCAGGAAATCGCAGACCATATCAAAAACCGGCGCGCCGTCGTCGTGAACCTGCAGCGCATTCAGCACGATCAGGCGAAAAGAATCGTTGATTTCTTGAGCGGAACTGTATATGCTCTCGGCGGCGATATTCAGCGGATCGGAGCGGACATCTTTTTATGCACGCCTGAAAACGTCGATGTCTCCGGCACGATTTCCGAGCTCATAGAAGAAGAACATCAGAGGTGGTAAATCGCAGATGATCCTACTTTATCAAATTTTAAGCACGCTTATAACCGTCTATTCGTTTGCGCTCATTATTTACATTTTTATGTCTTGGGTGCCTAATGCAAGGGAGTCTTCATTCGGCCGGGTGCTTGCTTCACTTTGCGAGCCTTATCTCGAACCGTTCAGAAGGATTATTCCTCCGCTCGGGATGATTGATATTTCTCCGCTCGTGGCGATTTTCATCCTGCGGTTCGCAGATGCAGGGCTTCTTGCGGTTTTCAGAATGCTCGGCGCTTTTTAAAGACATTATGCCGATCTCCCGTAAGACTTACCGCAGGCAGCGGCGCCGTGGTTCAGGAGCGTGCCTTCAATCTTTGCGGGCCGAGTATCGGGCTTGGCTGTAGGCCAGGCCTCTTTACATAGAAAGGAAAGACAATGAGCGATATTTACCAGCATTTCAGAAAAGACGAAGAGCCGTTTATCGACCAGGCTCTTGAGTGGAAAAGAATCGTGGCGGAACAGTACCGGATGAAGCTGACCGATTTTTTGGACCCGCGGGAACAGGTGATCCTGCAATCTGTCATCGGTCAGTCGGACGAAGTGAGGCTTGAATTTTTCGGGGGCTTCCCTGAGGCCGAACGAAAGAGGGCTTTACTATTCCCTGAATATGCCGAGCCGTCTGCCGAAGATTTTCAGCTTCAGGGCTGGGAAGTCATCTATCCGCAAAAATTCGCCTCCATCGAGCATCGCGAGCTTCTCGGCTCATTGATGGGCATCGGATTGAGGCGCCAAAAGTTCGGCGACCTGATCTTTTCGGACGGGACATGGCAGTTTATCTGTTCGGAAGAAGTCGCTGATTTTGTTTTCACCCAGCTGACACAAATCGGCAAGGTGAAAGTTTCCCTTGAAAAAATTCCGCTTTCTAAGCTTAAAGTACCGGAGCAGGATGTCGAAATAAGGGATGATACGGTTTCATCTTTGAGGCTTGATGCGATTTGCTCGGCAATGAGCAGGCAATCCCGGCAAAAAGCACAGGTTCTCGTGAAAAATGGCCTCGTGAAAGTGAACTGGAAAGTCATTGAAGACCCTTCATATGCACTGGCGGAAGGGGATATGGTTTCGATCCGGGGGTTTGGCCGGTTCAGGATGAAAAACATTGACGGCAAAACGAAGAAGGGCAAATGGAGATTGACGTTTGAAAAACAAAAATGACGCGTTTTAACAGTTTTTTCTCCGCCCGGTCGAATTTTGCTTTATAATGTTGACTAGGACAAGTGTACATAAAGAAAAATAATGGAGGTGGGCAGCATGCCTTTGACGCCAAATGACATTCATAATAAAACATTTACAAAAGCGTTCCGCGGCTATGACGAAGATGAAGTGAACGAGTTCCTGGCCCAGGTGAGAAAGGATTATGAGATCATTCTGCGCAAAAAAAATGAGCTTGAATCAAAGGTGAACGAGCTTGACGAGCGTCTCGGCCATTTTTCGACGATCGAAGAGACGTTGAATAAATCGATCCTTGTCGCACAGGAAGCAGCAGAAGACGTAAAGCGCAATTCCGAGAAAGAAGCGAAGCTCATCATTCGTGAAGCTGAGAAAAACGCTGACCGGATCATTAATGAGTCTCTTTCAAAATCGAGAAAGATCGCGATGGAAATCGAAGAGCTGAAAAAGCAGTCAAAAGTGTTCAGAACCCGTTTCCAAATGTTGATCGAAGCGCAGCTTGACCTGTTGAAAAACGACGACTGGGATCATTTGCTTGAATACGAAGTAGACGCCGTCATGGATGAAAAAGAATAGAATTTCATTTGCGTTCTTGACATATCGTCATCCGTTCGCATATAATACGTTCATAAATTGAGTGAAAAACGTTTGAGAGGGACAGACATTGATTTCTGTAAACAATGAAAGCGACCCGGGGGCGGTGTAAGCCCGGGATTGTTGGAATCGTTGTGAATCAGCCCTCAAGTTTCCTTTCTGAACCGTCCAGTAGGAAAGGACGTCCCATCACGTTACGATGTTTGAGCGGATAAGCCGAATCGGCTTGTCTAAAAGGGTGGTACCGCGAGATCAAAGCCTTCTCGTCCCTTATGGGATGAAAAGGCTTTTTTTGTTTTAGAAAAGATGTTTTGGAGGAATGGTAATGGATTATAAAGATACGCTCTTAATGCCGAAAACAGATTTTCCGATGAGAGGAAACCTGCCGAACCGTGAACCTGAAATCCAGGGAAAATGGGAAGATATGGACATTTACAGCCTCGTTCAGAAACGAACCGAAGGCCGGCCGATGTTCGTGCTTCATGACGGACCTCCGTATGCGAACGGCGATATTCATATGGGCCATGCGCTCAACAAAGTACTGAAGGACTTCATCGTCCGTTCGAGATCGATGAGCGGCTATCATGCACCGTATGTTCCGGGCTGGGATACACACGGCCTGCCGATTGAAACAGCGCTCACGAAAAACAAAAAAGTGAAGCGCAAAGAAATGACGGTAGCCGAATTCCGCAAGCTTTGCGAAGAATACGCATGGCAGCAAATCGAAGGACAAAAAACGCAATTTAAGCGCCTCGGTGTCAGAGGAGATTGGGAAAACCCATACGTGACCCTTAAGCCGGAGTTTGAAGCGCAGCAAATTAAAGTATTCGGCGAAATGGCGAAAAAAGGCTATATTTACAAAGGGAAGAAGCCGGTTTACTGGTCCCCTTCAAGCGAATCCGCTCTGGCTGAAGCTGAAATCGAATACCATGATAAACGCTCGCCGTCTATCTATGTTGCATTCGATGTGAAAGATGGAAAAGGTGTATTAACAAACGGCGAAAAAATCGTCATTTGGACGACAACGCCGTGGACGATCCCGGCCAATCTCGGCATCGCCGTACACCCTGAATTGGAGTACAGCGTCGTTGCTGCCGGAGGCGCGCGCTATGTGATGGCAAGCGCATTGATTGAAAGCGTGGCAAAAGCGATCGGCTTTGAAGATCATGAAGTCGTTCAAACTGTTAAAGGAAAAGACCTGGAACATATCGTCGCGGTTCATCCTTTATACAGCAGAGATTCTCTTGTTATGCTCGGTGAACACGTAACTACAGATGCCGGTACAGGCTGTGTTCATACTGCTCCGGGACACGGTGAAGACGACTTTATCATCGGTCAGAAATACGGACTTGACGTGCTTTGCCCGGTTGATGAAAAAGGACATATGACGAGCGAAGCCCCTGGTTTTGAAGGACTGTTTTATGATCAGGCCAACAAACCGATTACAGAACAGCTCGAAGAAAAAAGCGCTTTGCTGAAGCTCGATTTCATCACCCACTCCTATCCGCACGACTGGAGAACGAAAAAACCGACCATTTTCCGCGCGACCTCCCAATGGTTCGCTTCTATCAAAGACTTTAGAGACGAGCTTCTTGACGCGGTGAAAGAAACAAAATGGGTGCCTGAATGGGGCGAAACGCGCCTCTACAATATGATCCGCGACCGCGGCGACTGGTGTATCTCAAGACAGCGCGCATGGGGCGTGCCGATTCCGGTATTTTATGCCGAAAATGGGGAGCCGATCATCACGGATGAAACGATCGACCACGTTTCTGAACTATTCAGGGAGCACGGTTCGAACATTTGGTTTGAAAAAGAAGCGAATGAACTGCTTCCGGAAGGCTTTACGCATCCGGGAAGTCCGAACGGCAAGTTCACAAAGGAACAGGACATCATGGATGTCTGGTTTGATTCAGGTTCGTCACATCAGGCCGTACTGGAAGAGCGCGATGATCTTGTAAGACCTGCGGACTTGTATCTGGAAGGATCTGACCAATACCGCGGCTGGTTTAACTCATCGATTTCGACAGCCGTTGCCGTAACGGGTAAAGCACCATATAAAGGCGTGCTGTCACACGGTTTTGCCCTTGACGGAGAAGGCCGCAAGATGAGCAAATCACTCGGCAATGTCGTTGTTCCGGCAAAAATCATGAATCAGTTCGGGGCCGATATTTTAAGACTGTGGGTCGCATCTGTCGACTATCAAGCAGATGTCCGCGTATCTGACGCGATCTTAAAGCAAGTCGCAGAAGTGTACCGGAAGATCCGCAACACGTTCCGTTTTCTTCACGGAAACATTGCTGATTTTGACCCGGCGAAAGATGCAATCGCTGTGGAAGAACTTCGCGAAGTCGATCAGTACATTTTGATCAAGCTGAACAGCCTTATTGAAAAAGTCAAAAAAGCATATGAAGAATATGATTTTGCGGTCATTTACCATGCTGTCCACAACTTCTGCGCGATCGAGCTCAGCTCATTCTATATGGATTTTGCCAAAGACGTCGTTTATATTGAACACGCCGATCATAAAGACCGCCGCAGCATGCAGACCGTTTTTTACGAAACGTTGCTCGGGCTTGTCAAGCTGATCGCGCCGATCCTGCCGCATACTGCTGACGAAATGTGGAGCCACTTCACATTCGTATCGGAAAAAAGCGTGCAGCTTACCGATATGCCGGAAACAAGAGACATTCCAAATGCAAAAGAGACGGAAGAGAAGTTCGACAGCTTCATGAAGCTTCGCGGCGATGTTCTTAAAGCGCTTGAAACAGCGCGTAATGAAAAGATCATCGGAAAATCTTCGGTTGCGAGCTTGACGCTGTATCCAAATGAAGAAGCAAAAGCGCTGCTTTCTTCGATCAAGGAAGACGTCAAACAGCTGTTCATCGTGTCAGAGCTTCTCATCGGCGGAACGGAAGCCGAAGCGCCTGAAGGTGCGCAGACGTTTGACACAGGAAAAATCGTCGTTGCTCAGGCAGAAGGCGAAACTTGTGAGCGGTGTCGCATGGTTTCCAAAGAAATCGGCCAGGATGCCGATCATCCGGAGCTTTGCCCTCGCTGTGCCGGAATTGTGAAGACGTATTATCAAAATTAACCACGAAGCGGTTCGGAGTTTTTCCGAACCGCTTTTAATATGCCGCCAAACCTTATCAGGCCTGCCCAGGCGTCCTGTCTGAACGCACATCCTGGGAAAGTCCGGAGAAAGGATGCCATTGCTGACATCGTTTTGTACGTCAGGAAAAATCTTTTGGGCTTGGATACCGGCTTTGTCGGTAACACTAAGGTCACAAACGATAAGAGCAGGAGTTGATGTAGGCGTGAACGATCAGCTGGCGGCAATTCATACCGAACTTCTTCAAATGAAGGAAGAACTGGAAGCAAGGCTTTTTGAATACTCCTTTTTTCAGCAGGATTCTCAAGGCATCAATTCGTATCAGCAGGTTACACTTATGTATCATGTCAAAGAAGAGCTTCAGGACGTGCTTTTGGCCCTTTCAAAAATCGAAAACGGAACATACGGCATTTGCGAAGAAACGAATCAGGCAATTCCGCTGGAAAAAATGGCTATTCTGCCGACGGCGCGCACCGCGAACGATTTTTTATATCATGCCCAGTTTGAAAAAAAGACGCTTCCTATTTGGGCTGAGACGGATGAGACGTTCAACCGGGCGCTCTACTCATAACATTCTGCAAGAGGGGAGGGCTTTTGCCCTCTTGCAGGATGTCAATGAATATTCCTTTACTCCTTTTCTTTTTCTTGTTAAAATGCTTAAATGAAGAGAAACAGAAACTGGAGGAACGGTTTGTGCCTTATTACATAATTGCAGTGCTCATTATCGGTATCGATCAATTTACAAAATGGCTGGTCGTCAGCAAAATGGAGTACGGTGAAAGCATTCTCGTCATCGACGGTTTCTTTCAAATTACGTCGCACAGAAATACAGGCGCAGCATGGGGCATTTTGGCCGGACAGATGTGGTTTTTTTACATCATTACCACGGCGGTTATCATCGGCATTGTTTACTACATTCAAAAACATGCCAAAGGACAAATCCTGCTCGGAACCGCTCTCGGATTGATGCTTGGCGGTGCTGTCGGCAATTTTATCGACCGCGTGTTCAGGCAAGAAGTTGTCGATTTTATACACGTGACGATCGTCAATTATCATTATCCGATTTTCAACATTGCCGATTCATCTTTATGCGTCGGTGTCCTGCTCTTATTTATACAAATGCTGTTAGACGGAAAGAAGAAGAAGGAGCTGTAACATGGAGCATTATGATATGACCGTTCATGAAGAACATAAAGGTGAACGGATTGACAAGTACTTGACCGCAGTTGAAGCGGATTGGTCGCGGACTCAGGTGCAGCAGTGGATTAAAGAAGACCGCGTGCTGGTTAACGGAAATGCGGTCAAAGCCAATTATAAAGTTCAGGATGGGGATGCGGTGTCAGTCCATGTTCCAGAACCGGAACCGCTTGATGTCATGGCTGAACCGATGGATCTTGATATTTATTATGAGGATCAGGACGTTCTTGTCGTCAACAAGCCGCGCGGAATGGTGGTTCATCCGGCTCCCGGCCATCTGACGGGGACGCTTGTCAACGGTTTGATGGCGCATTGTGACGATCTGTCAGGCATCAACGGCGTGATGAGGCCGGGCATCGTCCACCGGATTGATAAGGACACTTCAGGTCTGTTGATGGTTGCCAAAAACGACATGGCGCATGAATCGCTCGTGAATCAGCTTGTCAACAAAACGGTGACGAGAAAATACACCGCGCTTGTCCACGGCGTCATCCCGCATGACCACGGGACGATCGACGCGCCGATCGGCAGGGATAAAAAAGACAGGCAGAGTATGACGGTCACAAGGGAAAATGGAAAGCATGCCGTCACTCATTTTGAAGTGATCGAACGGTTCGACGATTTCACTGTTGTTGAATGCCAGCTTGAAACGGGGCGAACCCATCAAATTCGCGTGCATATGAAATATATCGGTTTTCCTCTGGCGGGAGATCCGAAATACGGCCCGAAAAAGACGGTCGATTTCAACGGCCAGGTGCTGCATGCGGGCGTATTGGGATTTGACCATCCGCGTACCGGAGAATATGTTGAATTTGAGGCGCCTCTGCCTGATGACATGAAAAATCTCCTCGACAAAATTCGAAATAAACGTTGACAGACGTTTTCTTTTTTGAAATAATAAATGCAGTTAAATCAGATTCTTTAACACAGTCCAGAGAGGCTGAGAAGGATACCGGACAAGCGAATCAATGAATTCGTTTCAAGACCCCTCTCTGCCTTTATGCAGAAGGGGTTTTTGTTTTATCCTTTAAAAGATGCGGGGTGCTGGCCATGCAGGAACAAGAAAAGGCTGTTGTGCTTGACGAACAGGCGATCAGAAGGGCGCTGACAAGAATCGCCCACGAAATGATTGAACGAAACAAAGGAATGAACAACTGTATCCTTGTCGGAATCAAAACGAGAGGCATCTATCTGGCCAAACGGCTTGCCGAACGGATTGAGCAAATCGAAGGAAACAAAGTCACCGTAGGAGAGCTCGACATTACCCTTTACAGGGATGATCTCTCCAAAAAAACGTCTAATGAAGAGCCGCTTGTCAACGGAGCGGACATTCCGGCGGACATCACCGATCAAAAGGTGATCGTCGTCGATGATGTGCTTTACACGGGACGGACAGTCAGAGCGGCCATGGATGCGCTCGTCGATGTCGGGCGGCCTTCATCCATCCA
Organism: Bacillus sp. PK6-026; assembly: GCF_054161455.1. Lineage (NCBI taxonomy): Bacteria > Bacillati > Bacillota > Bacilli > Caryophanales > Bacillaceae > Bacillus > Bacillus sp. PK6-026. Next base: position 1,672,174 of record NZ_CP096418.1, read on the forward strand.
GCTCGCGGTGCTTGTCGACCGCGGCCACAGAGAGCTGCCGATCAGAGCCGACTATATCGGGAAAAACATCCCGACATCGAAAACCGAAAAGGTCATGGTTCAATTGGAAGAAGTTGACGGACGCGACCTTGCGGCGATTTATAAAAAGTGAATGACAATCCTTTTTTAAATGCATTCCAGTGAGTTTGCAAAGAGGGATAGAACGAAAGATGCCGCCTCACCATGCGGCGGATCTTTGTCTGCCTCTTTGCGCAATTTAAGCAAAGAGGCTTTTTTAATGGGCACAATCTTTTCAGGATATAAAGACATCAAAGACAGTGAGTCAACCATCAGGAGGAAAAAATATGAGTCAGAAAAAAGTGAACCTTGGTGTCAGAGAAGTACCAAAACCTTTGAATTGGATAACTTTCAGCCTGCAGCATCTGTTTGCCATGTTCGGAGCGACGATCCTCGTGCCAAAGCTTGTAGGCTTAAGCCCAGGCGTGGCCCTTATAACGAGCGGGCTAGGAACGCTTGCATATCTCTTGATTACAAAAGGACAGATCCCGGCTTACTTAGGTTCATCCTTTGCATTTATTGCCCCGATTATCGCAGCAAAAGCCGCCGGAGGCCCTGGGGCGGCCATGATCGGCGCATTTATGGCAGGCATCGCCTACGGGCTGATCGCCCTGCTCATCCAGCAACTTGGAACGGACTGGCTGATGAGGCTCCTGCCGCCTGTTGTCGTCGGTCCGGTCATTATCGTCATCGGACTCGGGCTGGCAAGCACGGCTGTCAATATGGCCATGTATGAAGATTCGGGAGCAAAAGTGCTCGTCTACAGCGCCAAACATTTTGGCGTCGCAGGATTCACACTCGCGCTCACCATAATCTGCGCGATTTTCTTAAGAGGATTTTTCAGCCTGATTCCTGTCTTGATCGGAATTATCGGCGGATACTTGTTCGCCCTGACCCAAGGCATCGTCGACTTCCAGATGGTCCTTGACGCCAAATGGTTTGCTGTTCCAGATTTCGTCATTCCGTTTGTCGACTATACGCCGAGCGCGGCGGCTGTCGGAATTGGAATCGCCATGGTGCCCGTTGCTTTCGTGACAATGTCAGAACATATCGGCCACCAAATGGTATTAAGCAAAGTCGTCGGTCAGGATTTCATTAAGAAGCCCGGGCTTCACCGCTCGATTTTCGGCGACAGTGTCGCAACGATGCTGGCATCATGCATCGGCGGACCGCCGACAACGACCTACGGAGAAAACATCGGCGTACTCGCCATCACAAGAGTATTCAGCGTATTTGTCATCGGCGGAGCGGCTGTTATTGCACTGTGCTTCGGGTTTATCGGCAAAATTTCGGCCCTGATCAGCTCTGTCCCTTCTGCAGTCATGGGAGGCGTTTCCTTCCTGCTGTTCGGTATCATCGCATCAAGCGGACTGCGCATGCTGATTGATAACAAAATTGACTTGGAAAATAAGCGAAACCTGATCATCTCATCCGTCATTCTCGTCATCGGAGTGGGCGGCGCATTTATCAAAATCTCAGGGTTCGAGCTGTCAAGCATGGCGCTTGCAGCGATCGTCGGAGTGGTTTTAAACCTTGTCCTGCCTGAATCAAAGGGAGATCAGGACGGGATTGAAATAGAAGAGCATATTTAAAAACCTTTTAAATGAAGTCCAGAGAGGCTTGAAAGGGTTACGGAGAGAGAAGTGCAAAAAAGCGCATTCTCTGGTTCACTGTACCCCAAGCCGTTGTGGCTTGGGGTTTTTTTACAGGAAATTAAAGCCTGAGGGGGAGAAAAAATGAAACACTTGACCGCAATGAATGAGCTTAGTCTTGAGGATATTCACGAGCTGATTGAAGAGGCGAGAGAGCTGAAAAAAAGGAAATTCGATTCCGTCCTCTCCGGAAAGTTTGCTGCCAATCTGTTTTTTGAACCGAGCACAAGAACGCGCTTCAGCTTTGAAGTGGCTGAAAAGAAACTCGGCATGAATGTGCTGAACCTGGACGGTGTTTCAACAAGCGTACAAAAAGGAGAATCGTTGTACGATACCGTCAAGACACTCGAATCCATCGGCGCTGATGTATGTGTGATCAGACACTCTCAGGATCATTATTACGATGAACTTATCGGACATGTCGGCATTCCGGTGATCAATGCCGGAGACGGCTGCGGTCAGCATCCCACTCAATCTTTGCTCGATTTGCTGACGATTTACGAGGAATGGGGCGGATTTGCCGGACTGACGGTATCCATACACGGAGATATCAAACACAGCAGAGTGGCAAGATCGAATGCCGAAGTGCTGACAAGGCTCGGAGCAAAGGTTCTTTTCTCAGGTCCGGAAGAATGGCGGGATAACAACAATCCTTACGGGACATATGTGTCGCCTGATGAAGCGGTCGCAAATTCGGATGTCGTGATGCTTCTCCGAATTCAGCACGAACGTCATGAGAAAAAGGCGGCAGAACGCGATTATCTTGAAACTTTCGGACTGTCGCTGAAGCGGGCGGAGCTCCTGAAAAAAGACGCGGTCATCATGCATCCTGCGCCTGTTAACAGAGGCGTCGAGATTGACAGTGCGCTGGTCGAATCCACTCAGTCGAGAATTTTCAAACAAATGGAAAACGGTGTATATATCAGAATGGCGGTTTTAAAAAGAGCGCTTCTAAACGGCGAAAACAAAAAAAGGGGAGATCAGGCTTATGTCTTATTTAATTAAAAACGGCTTCATACTCGACGAAAAAGGTGAAAAAGTACAGTGCGACATCAGGGTTGAAGGCGATGCAATCAGCGAAATCGGAAGCCTAGAGGCCGCTTTGGGAGAAACGGTCATCAATGCGGATGGGCTTTTCGTCTCGCCGGGGCTTGTTGACCTTCACGTTCACTTCAGAGAGCCGGGCGGCGAGAAGAAAGAAACGATCGAAACAGGTGCAAAAGCCGCGGCAAGAGGCGGGTTTACAACTGTCGCCGCAATGCCGAATACGCGGCCTGTCCCCGATACGAAAGAGCAGATGGAGTGGCTCGTCAACCGCATTGACGAAACGGCATCTGTCAGAGTGCTGCCGTACGCTTCCATCACCATCAGACAAACAGGTCAGGAAATGACCGACTTCGAAGGGCTGAAAGACGCAGGTGCGTTTGCGTTTACTGATGACGGCGTCGGCGTTCAAACGGCGGGGATGATGTATGAAGCGATGAAAAAAGCGGCTTCGATCGATAAAGCAATTGTTGCCCACTGTGAAGACAATTCACTGATCTACGGCGGCAGTGTCCACGATGGGAAATTTGCCAAAGCCAACGGTTTAAACGGGATTCCTTCGATATGCGAAGCCGTTCACATCGCAAGGGACGTTCTTCTGGCCGAAGCGGCAGGCTGCCATTACCATGTCTGTCATATCAGCACGAAGGAATCGGTCAGGGTCGTCCGCGACGCCAAAAAAGCGGGAATCCGTGTGACAGCGGAAGTGACGCCTCACCATCTGCTCCTTTCAGACAGCGACATTCCCGGTCTTGATACAAATTATAAAATGAATCCGCCGCTCAGAAGTCCGGAAGACAGAGAAGCGCTCCTTGAGGGGCTTACAGACGGAACAATCGATTTTATCGCTACGGATCATGCCCCTCATACAGAAGATGAAAAACAACAGACAATGAGCCTGGCGCCATTTGGGATTGTCGGCTTGGAGACGGCTTTTCCGCTTCTTTATACGCACTTTGTCAAAACGGGAAACTGGACGCTGAAACAGCTCCTCGATTATATGACGGTCAAACCTTGCGAGGCGTTCGGACTTCCTTACGGTAAGCTTGAAGCCGGGCGGTCCGCGGATATTACGCTGATAGATCTTGAACGCGAAGAAAAAATTGATAAAAACACCTTTCTTTCTAAAGGGAAAAACACGCCGTTTGACGGCATCAGCTGCTTCGGCTGGCCGGTTATGACAATGGCAAAGGGAAAACTCGTTTACCAAGAGGGGAGACTTGTAAAATGAAAAGACGTCTTGTACTAGAAAACGGAACAATTTTTGAAGGGGAAGCTTTCGGCAGCCTGGAAAACACCATGGGAGAAGTCGTCTTCAACACGGGGATGACAGGCTATCAAGAAATCCTCTCAGACCCGTCATACTGCGGACAAATTGTCACACTGACCTACCCGCTGATCGGGAACTACGGGATCAACAGAGACGACTTTGAATCTATCACCCCTTATGTGAAAGGGTTTATCGTAAAAGAGTTATGTCAACTTCCGTCAAACTGGCGCTCTGCTTATACCCTTGATGAATATTTAAAAATGAAGAACATCCCGGGACTCTCGGGGATTGACACGAGAAAGCTGACAAGAATGATCAGAACGGCAGGTACGCTGAAAGGGGTTTTTGCCGGCCCGGAAGAAGATGCTGAGGCTTTGGTTCAAAAGCTGAAAGAAACGAACCTTCCGACCGACCAGGTCAGCCAAGTTTCAACAAAAACGGCATATCCGAGCCCTGGGAGGGGGAAGCGAATCGTGCTTGTCGATTTCGGAATGAAGCACGGCATCTTAAGAGAGCTGAACAAGCGCAAATGCGATGTGATCGTCGTTCCTCACAATGTAACAGCAGAAGAAGTGATGCAGCTGAAGCCTGACGGCGTAATGCTGTCAAACGGACCTGGAGATCCAACGGACGTACCCGAAGCAATTGCCATGATTCAAAACATTCTCGGCAAGGTTCCATTGTTCGGCATCTGTCTCGGCCATCAGCTGTTTGCCCTCGCCTGCGGAGCAAAGACGGCGAAAATGAAATTCGGACACCGCGGTTCCAACCATCCGGTTAAAGAGCTTGCAACCGGGAGAGTATCAATTACGGCTCAAAACCACGGCTATACCGTATCGACCGTTGAAAACACGCCGCTTGAAGTGACGCATGTCGCGATTAATGACGACACAATCGAAGGGCTTAAACATAAACACGAACCGGCTTTCACGGTTCAATACCATCCGGAAGCTTCACCGGGACCGGAAGACGCCAACCATTTATTTGATCAATTTTTACACATGATTGAAACCACAGAGAAAGAAGGGGAAGCGGTATGCCTAAACGCGTAGATATCAAAAAGATTTTGGTGATCGGATCAGGGCCGATTATTATCGGGCAGGCGGCGGAATTTGATTATGCGGGTACACAGGCCTGCCTCGCTTTAAAAGAAGAAGGCTATGAAGTCATTCTCGTCAACTCGAATCCGGCGACGATCATGACGGATACGGAAATGGCCGACCGCGTATATATCGAACCGCTGACGCTTGAATTCTTAACACGTATCATCCGCAAAGAGCGGCCGGACGCCATTTTGCCGACATTGGGCGGGCAGACGGGCCTCAACTTGGCGGTCGAACTGTCCGAGCACGGCATCCTGGCTGAGTGCGGTGTTGAAGTGCTCGGCACGAAATTGGCTGCGATCCAACAAGCGGAGGACCGCGACTTGTTCAGAAGCCTGATGAATGAGTTGAATGAACCGGTTCCGGAAAGCGAGATCATCCACTCGCTCGAGGAAGCGCGCGAGTTCGTCGAGCGCATCGGCTTCCCCGTCATCGTCCGGCCGGCATACACGCTCGGCGGAACAGGCGGAGGCATCTGCTCAAACGAAGACGAGCTGAAGGAAATTGTTGAAAACGGCTTAAAAATGAGCCCGGTTCACCAATGTCTGCTTGAAAAAAGCATCGCCGGCTACAAAGAAATCGAGTATGAAGTCATGAGAGACTCGAGCGATCACGCGATCGTCGTCTGCAATATGGAAAACATCGATCCGGTCGGGATTCATACCGGGGACAGCATCGTTGTAGCGCCGAGCCAGACGTTGAGCGACCGCGAATACCAAATGCTTCGCAATGTATCGCTGAAAATCATCCGCGCGCTTGAAATCGAAGGCGGCTGTAATGTTCAGCTGGCGCTTGACCCGGACAGCTTTCAGTACTACATCATCGAGGTAAACCCGCGGGTCAGCCGTTCATCAGCGCTTGCCTCAAAAGCGACGGGCTATCCGATCGCAAAGCTTGCCGCTAAAATTGCCGTCGGTTTGTCTCTTGACGAAATGATGAATCCTGTGACAGGAAAAACGTACGCGTCTTTCGAACCTGCACTCGACTATGTCGTTTCAAAAATACCGCGCTGGCCGTTTGATAAATTCGAATCGGCAAACCGCAAGCTCGGCACGCAGATGAAAGCGACAGGCGAAGTGATGGCGATCGGAAGAACGTGGGAGGAATCTCTCCTGAAAGCGGTCCGTTCTCTTGAAGCGGATGTCTATCACCTGGAGCTGAAAGATGCCGGTGAGATCTCGAATGAAGTGCTTGAAAAACGGATTAAAAAAGCGGGAGACGAACGTCTCTTTTACTTGGCCGAAGCGTTTAGAAGAGGATACACGGTCAGCGATCTCCACGAATTTTCGGCAATTGACCTGTTCTTCCTGCACAAGCTTGAGGGAATCATTCGCTTTGAAGAAAAGCTGAAAGCCGGGCGCGGCGACCTGGGTCTTTTGAAAGAAGCGAAAGAGCTCGGTTTTTCAGACCGCTTCATCAGCCTTCTCTGGGAGATGCCTGAAAGAAAGCTTTATGATCTTAGAAAAGAAACAGGCATCACGCCTGTTTATAAAATGGTTGATACATGTGCGGCCGAATTTGAATCGGAGACACCTTATTTCTACAGCACATATGAAGAGGAAAACGAATCGGTCAGAACAGACAAAAACAGCGTTATCGTTCTTGGCTCCGGCCCGATCCGGATCGGCCAGGGGGTCGAATTCGATTATGCGACTGTGCATTCGGTTTGGGCGATCAAAGAAGCCGGCTATGAAGCAATCATTATTAACAACAATCCTGAGACGGTTTCAACAGACTTCAGCATCTCCGACAAGCTCTACTTTGAGCCGCTTACTGTTGAAGATGTCATGCATATCATCGATTTGGAGCAGCCGAAAGGCGTCGTCGTTCAGTTTGGCGGACAGACTGCGATCAACCTTGCCGACGAGCTCGCGGAGCGGGGCGTCGCCATTCTTGGAACATCCCTTGAGGATTTGGACCGCGCCGAGGACCGCGACAAGTTCGAACAGACGCTTGAAACGCTGCATGTGCCTCAGCCGCTCGGAAAAACGGCGACATCTGTGGAAGGCGCTGTTGAAATCGCAGCCAACATCGGCTATCCGGTGCTTGTCCGCCCATCGTATGTACTTGGGGGGCGTGCGATGGAGATCGTCTACCATGAAACAGAGCTTCTCCATTATATGAAGAATGCAGTGAAAATCAATCCGCAGCACCCTGTCTTGATCGATAAATATTTGACCGGAAAGGAAATTGAAGTGGATGCGATTTCTGACGGTGAAACGGTCGTCATTCCGGGGATTATGGAGCACATTGAACGGGCCGGCGTCCACTCAGGGGATTCGATTGCCGTTTACCCGCCGCAATCCCTTTCAGAGGACATCAAGAAAAAGATTGAAGCATACACGATTAAGCTTGCAAAAGGCTTAAACATCGTCGGCCTGCTCAACATTCAGTTTGTCCTTTCAAAAGATGAGGTTTACGTCCTTGAAGTCAACCCGAGATCGAGCCGCACGGTGCCGTTTCTCAGCAAAATCACCGGCATTCCGATGGCCAATCTCGCAACAAAAGTGATTCTCGGCGGGAAGCTTGCCGATATGGGCTATACTGAAGGCCTTCAAAAAGAGCAGGAAGGCGTATATGTGAAAGTGCCGGTCTTCTCGTTTGCAAAGCTGAGGAGAGTGGATATCACGCTCGGACCGGAAATGAAATCGACCGGGGAAGTCATGGGCAAAGACAGTACTTTGGAAAAAGCGCTGTACAAAGGACTGATCGCTTCAGGCATCCAAATTCCGAATTACGGCTCTGTTCTCCTGACAGTTGCTGATAAAGATAAAGAGGAAGGTCTATTGATCGCCAAGCGGTTCCATGCGATCGGCTATAAAATATTGGCTACGGAAGGAACGGCCGGCTATTTAAGAGACGCATCCGTACCTGTTAAAACCGTCGGGAAAATCGGCGAAGAAGGCACAAATCTCCTTGATGTCATTCGAAACGGGGAAGCGCAGTTCGTCGTCAATACGCTGACAAAAGGGAAGCAGCCGGCAAGGGACGGCTTCAGAATCAGACGCGAATCCGTTGAAAACGGCGTTGCCTGCCTGACATCCCTTGATACGGCGGAAGCGATTTTGCGGGTGCTTGAAAGCATGAGCTTCCGCGCCGATCATATGCCGGCGATTAGAATTGAGCAAAAGGCGGCCGTCAGATGAGAAAAGGGTATATGACAGTCCGTTCAAACAAGTGTATCGCGGATCATATTTATCAAATGGTACTGGAAGGGGAGATTGCCGAAGTTTGCGGCGCTCCCGGCCAGTTTCTTCACATCAAGGTCTCAGATTCCCTCACGCCGCTTTTGAGGCGGCCGATCAGCATCGCCGACATCAACAGAGCTGCCCGGCAGGTGACCATCATCTTTCGCAAGGATGGGGAAGGCACGAGTCTCCTGTCTTTAAAACAGGAAGGAGATCAGATCGATGTCCTTGGTCCGCTCGGCAACGGTTTTCCGGCTGAATCGCTTGAACCGGGGAAAACGGCTCTTCTTGTCGGAGGGGGGATCGGTGTTCCGCCGCTTTACGAGCTGAGCAAACAGCTGACAAATAGAGGGGTGCACGCGATCCATGTGTTAGGATTTGCTTCTGCAAAAGACGTCTTTTACGAACAGGAATTCAGCCGTTTCGGGCGTGTGTATGTGGCAACCGCAGACGGCACCCGCGGTTCAAAGGGATTTGTTACAGATGTCATTGAAAACGAGGGGCTTCAGTTTGACTGCATAATGGCCTGCGGACCGACGCCGATGCTGAAAGCTTTAAAACAGCGCTATCCGGATAAAGAGGTTTATCTGTCAATGGAAGAGCGCATGGGATGCGGGATCGGCGCTTGCTTTGCCTGTGTCTGCCATACGGAAGAAAGCGAAACATCTTATGTGAAGGTATGCCTTGATGGTCCTGTTTTCAAAGCCCAGGAGGTGCTGTTATGATGCTCGAAGTCAATTTGCCGGGCCTTCAATTGAAAAATCCGATCATGCCGGCTTCAGGCTGCTTCGGATTCGGGAGAGAATTTGCGAACTTTTACGATCTTTCACGTCTCGGTGCGATCATGATTAAAGCGACGACGAGCGAACCGCGCTTCGGGAACCCGACGCCGCGCGTCGCCGAGACGCAAGCCGGCATGCTTAATGCCATCGGTCTGCAAAATCCGGGTTTAGAGGCTGTCATGGAACACGAATTGCCGTGGCTCGAACAGTTCGATACACCGATTATCGCCAATGTCGCCGGCTCGCAGATCGACGATTATGTTGAAGTGGCTGAAGAAATCAGCAAAGCGCCGAATGTTCATGCGCTCGAGCTGAATATTTCCTGTCCTAACGTGAAAACGGGAGGGATCGCCTTCGGTACGCAGCCGGAAATGGCCAGTGAGCTGACGAAAGCGGTGAAAGAGGTTGCGAGCGTTCCCGTCTATGTGAAGCTGTCGCCGAATGTCGCGAATATTACCGACATCGCTCTTGCCATAGAAGAAGCGGGAGCGGACGGTTTGACGATGATCAACACCCTGATCGGGATGCGGCTCGACTTAAAAACGGGAAAGCCGATCTTGGCGAACAAAACCGGCGGATTATCAGGCCCTGCTGTTAAACCGGTGGCCATCAGAATGGTGCATGAAGTCAGCCAAAAAGTCAGCATTCCGATCATCGGCATGGGCGGTGTCCAGTCAGCGGAAGATGTGCTTGAGTTTTTGCTGGCGGGTGCGAGCGCAGTCGCCGTCGGCACCGCAAACTTTGTTAATCCGTTTGTTTGTCCCGAAATCATCGCCGATTTGCCGCGCGTTTTAGAAAAATACGGATACCGTTCGTTGAACGAGTGTATCGGAAGGAGCTGGAAGGATGAAACATACGCCGCCCATCATCGCGCTTGATTTTGCATCAGCACAGGAAACATATGCGTTTTTGGACCGGTTTCATGGAGAAGAGCTTTTCGTGAAGGTGGGCATGGAGCTTTTTTATCAGGAAGGGCCGGCCATCCTTGAAAAGTTACAGGAGCGCGGCTGCCGCATTTTCCTTGATCTAAAATGCCACGACATTCCAACGACCGTATACAAGGCGATGAAAAGGCTGGCGGGGTTTGGCGTCAGCCTTGTCAATGTGCACGCAGCAGGCGGAAAGCAAATGATGGAGTCGGCGCTTGAAGGCCTTGAAGCGGGGACTCCGGCAGGCCGAAAACGCCCTTCATTAATTGCTGTGACCCAGCTGACAAGCACGTCTTCAGAAATGCTTCAGCAAGAGCTGCTGATTGAAACGCCGCTTCTCGATACAGTTGTTCACTACAGCAAGTTGGCTAAAGAAAGCGGACTTGACGGTGTCGTCTGCTCCGTCCATGAAGCCGAACACATTTACCGGGCCGCGTCTTTAGATTTTCTGACCGTGACACCCGGAATTCGCATGGCGGATGACAAAAACAACGACCAGGTCCGGGTGGCGACGCCTGGCTACGCAAGGGAAAAAGGCGTGTCGGCGATCGTTGTCGGCCGTTCGATTACACAGGCAGAAGATCCTGTGTCAGCCTACAGAAGAATAGGACATGAGTGGGAGGGAACCAAGGCATGAAAACAGACATTGCAAACCATTTATTAAGAATCAAAGCGGTTTTCCTGCGCCCGAACGAGCCGTTTACATGGGCGAGCGGCATCTTGTCGCCCATCTACTGCGACAATCGTTTGACGCTTTCATATCCGGAAGTAAGGGATGATATAGCTTCAGGGCTTGCCGGACTGATTCAAGACAAGTTTCCCGGAGCCGAAATGATCGCCGGTACGGCAACTGCAGGAATCCCCCATGCCGCGCTTGCCGCCGACAGGCTGAGCCTGCCGATGTGCTACGTCAGAAGCAAACCGAAGGCGCACGGCAAAGGAAACCAAATTGAAGGCGCTGTTGTAAAAGGACAAAAAGTCGTTGTAATTGAAGATTTAATTTCAACGGGAGGAAGCGTCCTTGAAGCGGCAGCCGCTCTCACAGAGGCGGGATGTGAAGTGCTCGGTGTCGCCGCCATTTTCACTTACGGGCTTCCTAAAGCTGCCGCCGCCTTCAGCGAAGCGGGCGTTGAATACCGTACGCTGACTGATTACGATACATTGACAGAGGCTGCGCTTGCCGGCGGATATATCAGCGAACAGGATGCCGCCAAACTGAAAGAATGGAAGGCGGATCCTGAAAGCAAGTCTTGGATGGATTAATGATAAAAGCCGTATTCTCCTAATGGGAGAACGGCTTTTTTTGCGTCTTTTTACAGATTTAAAAATAGTAAAATCGGATTATTTTTATTTTTTATTAATCCTATAAAAAAAGTCGGGTTGACTTTTGTTCGAATTGTGCTAAAATTTTAAAATAACAAAAGCAAACTTATCAAGAGCGGTGGAGGGACTGGTCCGATGAAACCCGGCAACCTGCGTGTGAAGCGTAAGGTGCTACTTCCAGCAAAATGCCCTCATTTTGAGAGATAAGGAATAGCGGAGTTCCTCGTCTTTCTTTCAAATTTGGAAGAAAGATTTTAATTTTTAGGGGCAGAGGAGGAGCTAGAAGTGAAGACAGATGAACAGCTTGAAAAGGTGATCATCAAAATGAAAGACATGCTGAAAGACATGAATTACGGATCGATCACATTCGTTGTTCAGGACGGCAAAGTCATTCAAATCGAAAAAAATGAAAAAATAAGATTGAAATAGCTGACTAGACAAACTAGAGGCGGTTTTCACAGTTTTTTTCTGCTGGAAGCCGTTTTTTTGTTGGCGAAAAAAGGGGGAACCGAAAATTTTTACTTACAGCACATGGGAAGAACCAAATATCTCTTTTCAGGAAGATGACTCTTATAAAGGAGCGCTGTCCGTCTTGAAATGGGCATACGGACATTACGGAAATCAGCTTGTATATGCGTGCAGCTTCGGAATTGAGGGAATCGTCCTGATCGATTTGATTTATAAGGTGAAAAAAGATGCGGTCATCGTTTTCCTTGATACGGGATTTCATTTTAAAGAAACGTATGAAACGATCGACGCTGTCAAAGAACGATATCCAGGCCTTCAGATTATCATGAAAACACCGGAGCTTACCGTCGAAGAGCAGGCGAAAGAATATGGGGACGAACTATGGAAGACCGCTCCGAATTCCTGCTGTGAAATGAGGAAGGTCATTCCTCTCCGCGAGACGCTTTCAGGCTACCCGGCGTGGCTGTCGGGCCTGCGCCGCGAGCAATCGCCCGGGCGGAGCAAAACGAATTTTTTGAACAAAGATGAAAAATTCAAGTCTATCAAAGTTTGTCCGCTCATTCATTGGACGTGGAAGGATATTTGGAGATATGTGACAAAGCACGATCTCCCGTACAATCCGCTTCATGATCAAGGCTACCCGAGCATCGGCTGCGCTCCGTGCACCTCTCCGGCCTTTACAATGGATGATCTTCGATCAGGCCGCTGGAACGGATCGGCTAAAACAGAATGCGGATTACACGAGTAAGGAGATGAGTCATGGAACTTGCCGCCATTTTATTTAGCATGTTTTTTGCGATGAATATCGGAGCGAGCGGTGCAGCTGCTTCAATGGGAATCGCCTATGGATCTGAAGCCGTCAAAAAGAAGTTTCACGCACTAATAATCTGTGCAGCAGGCGTTCTCTCGGGCGCCGTCATCGGCGGAGGAAACGTCGTGAAAACGATCAGCTCAGGCATCATTCCCGAACGGGTGATTTCGCTTGAAATCGTCTGCATTATTATCGGCTCGGCGGCACTGTCGCTCTTTATCGCAAATGTACTCGGCATCCCGCTTTCGACAAGTGAAGTGACGGTCGGATCTGTTGTCGGAGTAGGTGTCGCTTACCAGGTTTTATATGTGAAATCTTTGCTTGTCATCGTCTCATTTTGGGTCGTTGTACCAATCGTCGCTTTTACCTTTACATTTGCGATGGCAAACATCATGAAAAAAACGATCAAACGTCCAGCCTCGGGAAAGAAAGCAAAGGTTTTGGCGGTCATTCTGTTGATCACCGGGTTTTTTGAAGCCTTCTCAGCAGGCATGAACAATGTCGCAAATGCTGTCGGACCTCTGGTGGCGGCGCATGTTTTGACAGTCGGGGAAGGAACGCTCTACGGCGGACTGTTTGTCGCGCTGGGCGCCCTTTTACTGGGCAGGCGCGTTCTTGAAACAAACGGCAAAAAAATAACGAAATTTTCAAAAGGAGAGGGGATCATCCTTTCCGGAACAGGAGCCGGGCTTGTCATCATCAGTTCGATTTTCGGTTTGCCGGTTCCGCTTGCGCAAGTCACATCATCTTCTATTATAGGGATGGGAATGGCAAAAAACGGCGGCAATGTCTTTCATAAACAAGTGGTCAAAACGATGCTGAAAGTATGGGTCGTCTCGCCGTTCCTTTCATTAAGCCTGTCTTATATGCTGGTCAGCCTTTTATTAAAAGGAGACTATTATGCTCTCATCGTCGTCACAAGCGTCCTTCTGGCATCTGTCGGGACGATCAGCCTGATGAGAGCAGTCAAAAAAGAGCACAGCTCCGTCCATGAACAAGGCGGAGGAATTTAAACACAAAGTAGGGGGAAACAAGTTTATGAGTTTAGCACCACACGGCGGTGTATTGGTTAACCGCGTCAATGAAGCATACGATTTTCAACATATCGCACAGGAAATAGAATTGGATTTAATGGCTTTTTCAGATTTGGAGCTGATCGGAATCGGTGCGTACAGCCCGATCCAAGGCTTTATGACAGAGAAAGACTATCTGTCCGTTGTCGAAAATATGAGACTGTCAAGCGGCGAAGTATGGACGCTTCCGATCGCTCTGCCTGTTGACGAGCAAAAAGCTTCAAGCTTAAAAGCGGGGGACACCGTCCGCCTCACCTATAATGGGGAAACATACGGCGTCATCGAGATCGAAGACATCTATACGCCGGACAAGAAAACGGAAGCCGTCAATATCTATAAAACCGACGAACTCGAGCATCCGGGCGTCAAAAAATTGTTTGACCGCGGCAGCGTTTATGTGGGCGGGCCGATCACTCTCATTAAACGGAGCGTAAAGCAATTCCCGGCCCACACATTCGAACCTTTGGAAACAAGAAAAAAATTCGCAGAACTCGGCTGGAAAACGATCGTCGGATTCCAGACGAGAAATCCGGTTCACAGAGCGCACGAATACATTCAAAAAACGGCGCTCGAGACAGTAGACGGTCTTTTCCTCAATCCGCTCGTCGGGGAAACAAAATCAGACGATATTCCGGCTGATGTCCGCATGGAAAGCTATCAGGTGCTGCTTGACGGCTACTATCCAAAAGACCGCGTCTTTCTCGGCGTTTTTCCGGCGGCGATGCGCTATGCGGGGCCGAAGGAAGCAATCTTCCATGCGCTTGTCAGAAAGAACTACGGATGTACGCATTTTATCGTCGGAAGAGACCATGCCGGAGTCGGCGATTACTACGGCACATATGAAGCGCAGGAACTGTTCGATCAGTTCGCGCCGGAAGAGATCGGCATTACGCCGCTGAAATTCGAACACAGCTTCTACTGCAATGTCTGCGGTTCAATGGCTACGGCGAAAACGTGCCCTCACAGCAAAGAACATCATGTCATTTTGTCCGGTACAAAGGTGAGGGGCATGCTGAGAAACGGCGAGTTCCCGCCGAGCACATTCAGCCGTCCAGAAGTCATTCAAACATTAATCAAAGGCTTAACGGCCGGGGTTTCTTAAGGGGGAGCATCTCTTGGTAAATAAAGATATTGTTTGGCATGAAGCGTCCATTACAAAACGGGAATATCATGAGAAAAATAAACATAAAAGCTCGATCGTTTGGCTGACGGGCTTGAGCGGTTCAGGAAAATCAACAATTGCCAATGCCGCAGCGCGTGAGTTGTTTGAACAAGGCTACCAGGTCACGGTGCTCGACGGCGACAACGTCAGGCACGGACTGAACAAGGACCTCGGGTTTTCCGATGAAGACCGGAAGGAAAACATCCGCCGGATCGGCGAGGTCGCGAAGCTCTTTGTCGAACAGGGGACGATCGTCATTACGGCGTTCATTTCCCCTTTTAAAGAAGACCGCGGGCTTGTCAGACAGCTCGTCGAGGAAGATGAGTTTCATGAAGTCTATGTGAAATGCGATTTGGCGACGTGCGAGGAGCGCGACCCGAAAGGCTTGTATAAAAAAGCGAGAAACGGAGAAATTCCATTTTTCACGGGGATCGATTCGCCTTATGAAGAGCCTGAAACGCCTGAGCTAGTCCTTGATACAGGCGCACATAATCGGGAAGAGTGCAAAAATCAGCTCGTCCAATACGTGAAAGATCAAACGAAATAAAATGCGGGTGAAATAGGAAAGTGCTGCACATGCACTTTCCTATTTCATAAAGAAAACGTTTGGTTTTTGTGATATTTTCAGGCACCAAACGCTTTCTTTATGATTTATAATGATTGAAGAAGACGTTGATCAGATCGGGGGGAGATCTAAGATGGGGAAAGTATATATCGTTGGGGCAGGTCCTGGAGACCCCGATTTACTGACGATCAAAGCTTTAAAAGCCATCCAGACAGCCGATGTCATTTTGTATGACAGGCTTGTGAATAAACAGATTTTACAGCACGCCAAGGAGGGAGCGGATCTCATCTACTGCGGAAAGCTTCCGGACTACCACATGATGAAGCAGGAAACGATCAATCATTTTCTCGTCAAGTATGCGAAAAAAGGGAAAATCGTTGTCAGGCTGAAAGGCGGCGATCCTTTCGTATTCGGCAGAGGCGGCGAGGAAGCGCAAACCCTCGCTGAACACGGAGTTGCTTATGAAATCGTGCCGGGAATCACCTCGGGGATTGCCGCCGCTGCTTATGCGGGCATTCCAGTGACACACCGGGAAGCGAGTTCAAACGTCGCTTTCGTGACAGGACATTATCAAAAAGATGAACATTTTGAAGAGAAGTGGAAAGCGCTAGCCACAGGGATCGATACGCTTGTCATTTATATGGGGATTAAAAACGTGAAGCAAATTGAAAGGCTTCTGATCGAAAACGGCAGAGATCCGTCTACCCCTGCCGCTTTCATTCATTGGGGAACGACGGACAAACAAAAAACGGTGCTTTGCACGGTTGAAACGCTTGCAGGTACAGTCGAAAGCGAAAAAATTGAAAACCCGAGCCTGATTGTCATCGGGGATGTCGTTCAATTCAGCTCACAGTTAAGCTGGTTTGAACCCGAGCTGAAAGATCCGGCATTAAGCGAGGCGCTTTAATATGAAACAAGCGATTTTATATATCGGCCACGGGAGCCGTCTGAAAAGAGCTCAAACAGAGGCAGCCGCTTTTTTGGAGAGCTGCAAAGAAACCATGTCCGCCCCCATTCAGGAAATTTCTTTTTTGGAACTGGCGGCACCGGATATCGAAACCGGTTTTAAAGCGTGTGTGGAAAAGGGCGCGACGCATATCGCGGCTGTGCCGCTTCTCCTCTTGACAGCCGCGCATGCCAAAAGGGACATCCCTGAGGAGCTTGCCCGCGTTTCTTCGCAGTATCCTTCCGTCAGCGTCGCTTACGGAAAGCCGATCGGCGTCGATCAGGAAGTCGTCAAAGCGGTTTTTACAAGGATCGAAGAAACGGGGACGCCATATGAACATGCAAGAGTCGTGGTGATCGGAAGGGGGAGCTCTGATCCGGATGTCAAACGGGATGTCAATGACATTTGCGAGCGGCTGAGAGACCTCGCGCCCGTTGACGAGGTCATTCCCTGCTTTATGACAGCCTGTGAACCGCACTATCAGGATGTGTTTAAACAGCTTAAAGAACGGGACGGAAAAACGACATTTATCGTACCGTATTTGCTGTTTACCGGTATGCTGATGAACGAGATTGAAAGGGAAACCGCCAAGCTGAAAGAAACCAATCCGGACGTCGTGCTGACGGATTACCTCGGCTTCCACCCTCATGTGAAAAATGCCTTTTTGCACCGCGTTGAGGAAGCGGTTATCAACAAAGCCGGCCGCTTTGATTTTACAGGAGCATCAGATGCTGCCGCTTCACATTAACATCAAAGGCAAATCCGCAGTCATTGCAGGCGGAGGGGAGATCGCGGCGCGGCGTCTGAAAACGGTGCTGGCAGAAGGTGCGTCTGCAACCGTCATCAGCCCCGAAGTATCAGAAGAGATGCTCGGATTGATCGAAGAGCACGGCATCGAATGGAAGAAGAAAAAAGCGGAACCCGGCGATTTCAAGGATGCATTTCTGATCATTCTCGCGACCGATGATCACGAGGTGAACAAGCGGATCGCCGCATCAGCTGCTCCTGATCAGCTTGTCAATGTTGCGAGTGAAGCGGAGCTTGGAAATGTATATGTTCCGAAAATAATCAACAGAGGAAACATCACCATATCCGTCTCGACAAACGGAGCCAGCCCGCGTCACACGATCAAACT
Organism: Bacillus sp. PK6-026; assembly: GCF_054161455.1. Taxonomy (NCBI): domain Bacteria; kingdom Bacillati; phylum Bacillota; class Bacilli; order Caryophanales; family Bacillaceae; genus Bacillus; species Bacillus sp. PK6-026. Next base: position 1,689,682 of record NZ_CP096418.1, read on the forward strand.
GGCCGGACAGATTGATGATTTGATCGATGATGAGCTTGTCCAAGAGATCGACGAGCTTCTCCGTAAAAGAAGAGGCCTGAACCAGTGAGGTTCAGGCCTTTTAGCATTATTTTTTCAGCTTGATGATCAAGTCTTCGTCAGGTGTTACAAAAACGGTTTGCTGGCTGTCGTAGGTGACAAAACCGGGCTTTGCGCCATTCGGCTTTTTGACATGGCGTATTTTTGTATAGTCGACAGGAACCGAAGCCGAGTTTTTCGCTTTGCTGTAATAGGCAGCGATCTGCGCTGCTTCAAGGATGGTTTGCTCGTCCGGATCGCTCGATTGGATGACGACGTGCGACCCCGGAATATCTTTCGTGTGAAGCCAGATGTGGTCGCGGGCGGCAAGTTTCATCGTCAAATATTCGTTCTGCTTGTTGTTTTTGCCGACGAGAATCGTTTCTCCTGCGCTGGATTCGTATGTTTCGAGCGTCGGCGCCTGTTTCTTCTGTTTTTTCTGGCCTCCTTGCTGTTTGGCCCGCAAATACTTTCCTTCGGCGAGCTCTTCGCGGATTTCGGTTATATCTTTCGGAGAGGCAGACGAAAGCTGCTGAATCAGCTGGTCGAAATAAGCGATTTCCTCTTCTGCTAATCTGATCTGCTCCTTCACGACTTCCACCGAATTTTTCGCTTTTTGATATTTTGTAAAATAGCTTTGCGCGTTTTCGGAAGGCGTTTTATTCGGATTGAGCGGTATCGTGATTTCTCCGCCGTTTTCATCATAGTAGTTGATGACTCTCGCCGCTTTGTCTCCTTTTTTCAGCTGGTACAGGTTCGCTGTCAACAGCTCTCCGTACAGCTGAAAATCCTTCGCGTGTTCGGACTGCTCAAGCGTTTTTTTCAGCTTTTTGATTTTGTTTTCGTTCTTTTTCTTTTCGTTTGCCGCGAAACGCTCTAAATCATGAGCCTGCTGTTTGACGCGGTCTCGCTCCGCTTTTCCGAAATAGTAGCGGTCAAGAAGTTCGCTCAGCGTATGAAAGGGTTTGTTATCGCCTTTTATATGGGTCAGCTCAAGAAGGTAAAAATATTCTTTTCCATCTTCTGTCGTGATAAGCTGGGGCTGAAAACGCCGGTTTTTGATTTCGCTGAACATCTCTGTCAAGACGTTTGGCAGTGTCGCCCTGTTGGCAAGGCCCGCGCGAAAGACGGCTTCTTTCGCAAACAGAGGCGAGACGCCGGAAAAGGTATCGACGATCTGCCTGTCCAGTTTGCCTTCCTGGAAATTCAAATGGCGGAGAATATCTTCAGTTTCCGCTTCCAGCGGTGACAATTTGTTCTGGGCGGGAGGGAGAATGTAATCGTATCCCGGAAGCACGGTGCGGTAGCTGTTCACCGAAGGTGACAGGTGCTTCAAACTGTCGATGATGACATCTTTTTCTCCGTCGGTTAACACGATGTTGCTGTGCCTTCCCATGATTTCAACCATCAGCTTTCTTGTCAGCGTGTCGCCGATTTCGTTCCGGCTCCTGATATGAAAGACCATCATTCTGTCCATGCCGACTTGCTCGACTCGGTCGATAAAGCCGCCTTCCAGATGCTTCCGGAGGAGCATGCAGAACATCGGAGGGGTGCTCGGGTTGTCATAGGTTTCGTTTGTCAGGTGAACCCGCGCATAACTCGGGTGGGCGGAGAGCAGCAATTTGCGGTTCTGCCCGTTCGCTCTGATATGAAACACCAGCTCGTGCTTAAACGGCTGGTGGATTTTTGCAATTCGTCCGCCTCGAATCGTTTCATTTAATTCTTCGATCATTCCGTATGTAAAAATGCCGTCAAAAGACATATGAAAAACTCCCTTTTCTCGTTAATCCTCTTCGTAAAGCGTCTATTCAATAATTATAGCATGATTTGGGACGAGTCTGAATAAATTGACTTATAGAGATGGATATACCAAGAGCAACCTTTAGGGCAGGAGGAGTGGACGATTCAATGAAATGGCACGAGATGGGACAAACCGAATTGTTAAACATAACAAAAACGTCCATCGGCAAAGGTTTAACAGAAAAAGAGGCCGAAAAGCGGCTGGAAAGACACGGAACAAACGAACTTCAGGAAGGGGAAAAAACATCGGCGATCGCACTGTTTTTTTCTCAATTCAAGGACTTCATGGTTCTTGTTTTGCTTGCGGCCACGTTGATCTCTGGTTTCCTCGGGGAGTATATTGACGCCATCGCGATCATTGCGATCATCTTTGTAAACGGCATTCTCGGCTTCTTTCAGGAGAGACGGGCGGAAAGATCGCTCGAGGCTTTGAAGGAACTGTCGGCTCCTCAAGTGGCTGTGCTCCGGGAGGGGGAATGGGTAAAGATCCCTTCCAAAGAGCTCGTTCCGGGAGATGTTGTCCGTTTTGCAAGCGGAGACAGAATCGGCGCCGATCTCAGGCTTGTCGAGACAAAGAGCCTTGAAATAGAAGAATCGGCTCTTACGGGTGAATCGCTTCCCGTGTCTAAACAGGCAGAAGCTTTTCAGGCGTCCGACGTATCGCTGGGCGATCTGAAGAATATGGCTTTCATGGGAACGTTGGTCACAAGGGGGAGCGGCACCGGCGTCGTTATCGGCACGGGAATGAACTCTGCGATGGGAAAAATCGCCGATATGCTCGAATCTGCCGGGAATACGGCGACCCCGCTGCAAAGAAGGCTTGAAGAGCTCGGCAAAATTTTGATTGTCGCCGCTTTGTTCCTGACGCTGCTTGTCGTTGCTGCCGGAGTCATCCAGGGGCATGACCTATACAGCATGTTTTTAGCGGGCGTTTCCCTTGCCGTCGCTGCCATACCTGAAGGGCTGCCGGCCATTGTCACGGTCGCTCTGTCTCTCGGCGTACAGCGGATGATCAGGCAAAAGTCGATCGTCAGAAAGCTCCCCGCGGTTGAGACGCTCGGCTGCGCGTCCATAATTTGCTCCGATAAAACCGGGACGATGACGCAGAACAAAATGACGGTCACCCATGTCTGGTCAGGCGGGAAAACGTGGAACGTGTCAGGGATCGGCTACGAACCCGAAGGCTCCTTCACCATGAACGGGCGCGACGTGCAAGCCAGGCATCATAAACCGCTCCAACAGGTCCTTCTGTTCGGCGCATTATGCAATTCATCTTCGATTATCGAAAAAGACGGGGAGTTTCGTCTTGACGGCGATCCCACCGAAGGCGCTTTGCTGACGGCAGCACGAAAAGCGGGTTTTACGGACAGATATGTTGACGAACATTTTAAAATCATCGAGGAGTTTCCGTTTGATTCGACGCGGAAAATGATGTCTGTCATTGCGGAAGATAAGAGCGGCAAGCGCTTTGTCATCACAAAGGGCGCGCCTGATGTATTGATGAAGCGTTCGTCGCATACGCTGACGGACGAAAAGCGCGAAATCTTCACAAAGGCAAGACTCGCCGAAACAAGCGCGGCGCTGGAAACGCTTGCGTCCCAAGCGCTGAGGACGATTGCTGTCGCGTATAAACCGATCAAAGAAACAGAAAATCTCTCGCTCGAAAAAGCGGAGTCAGGCTTAACTTTCATCGGGCTGTTAGGGATGATCGATCCGCCGCGGCCCGAAGTGAAAACAGCGATTAAAGAGTGCCGGGAAGCGGGGATCAAAACAGTGATGATCACCGGCGATCATGTGATAACGGCAACAGCCATCGCAAAAGATCTCGGGTTATTGCCGCCGCGCGGAAAGGTCGTGGACGGCCAGATGCTGAACGAGCTCTCGCAGGAAGAATTGGCGGAAATTGTTGACGATGTTTACGTGTTTGCAAGGGTGTCGCCCGAACATAAGCTGAAGATCGTGACCGCCTACCAGGAAAACGGCCACATCGTCGCCATGACTGGAGACGGAGTCAATGATGCCCCTGCGATTAAACAGGCGGATATCGGCATTTCGATGGGGATTACGGGAACGGATGTTGCCAAGGAGGCATCATCGCTCATTCTTGTCGATGATAATTTTGCGACGATTAAATCGGCCATCAAGGAAGGACGCAATATCTATGAAAATATTAGAAAGTTCATCAGATATTTGCTCGCATCCAATGTCGGCGAAATTTTGGTCATGCTGTTTGCGATGCTGCTCGCTCTGCCGCTGCCGCTTGTTCCGATACAGATTCTATGGGTCAACCTTGTGACGGACGGCCTGCCTGCCATGGCGCTCGGCATGGATCAGCCTGAAGACGATGTGATGCAGAGGAAGCCGCGAAGTCCGAAAGAAGGCGTGTTTGCAAGGGGGCTCGGCTGGAAGGTCGTATCGCGCGGCTTTTTAATCGGAATTGCCACACTCGGGGCGTTTATGTTCATTTACAATCGCAACCCGGAAGCGCTTGAGTATGCTCAGACGGTCGCTTTTGCAACGCTCGTCCTTGCACAGCTGATCCATGTGTTCGACTGCCGGAGCGAGCGGTCTATCTTTGACCGCAATCCGTTTGAAAACATTTATTTGCTCGGCGCAGTATTGTCTTCGATTCTTTTAATGCTTGTCGTTATTTATTATCCGCCGCTGCAGCCGATTTTCCATACGGTTCCGATTTTAATGGCAGACTGGCTCCTGATTGTCGGAATGTCGGCGATTCCAACTTTTTTATTGGCCGGGTCACTTTTGACAAGAAAAAAATAGGCTTGTATGATATAATCTTAAAGGTAATAGAGGTTTCTATTGCCTTTTCATCTTGCGTAAATTTAAATCAAAGAAGTCTTTTTCACTTATACGGAATTGGGTGTGTTTTATGATACGGAGTATGACCGGTTTCGGCAGCGCGAGCAAAACGAAGGATGGGCTGACAGCAGCTGTTGAGCTGAAATCTGTCAACTATCGGTTTAAAGAAGTAAACGCACGCATGCCAAGACCTTTGCTCTATTTAGAAGACAAAATAAAGCAAACGATTTTTAAACATATACAAAGGGGGCGGCTGGAGCTGTTCGTGTCCGTTGACGACGAGGCTCTGGTCACCCGGAAAATCCAGGTTGACTGGCCGCTGCTTGAGGAGTACCAGAAAGCCGCGCGCGAAATGAAAGAGCGCTGCCGGCTTTCTGGAGAGATCACGCTTCAAGACGCCTTTCAGTTTGACCATGTCATCCAAGTTGAAGAAGAGACGATCCAAAACGACAAGCTTGAAGAAGTCCTTCTTGAAGCGGTCGAGGCTGCCGTTCTTGAATTATGCAGCATGCGCGAAGCAGAAGGGCTGAGGCTGAAGGATGACTGCCTTCAGCATATTGAAAGGCTTGAAAAGCTGACAGACGACATTGCAGAGCTTGCTCCCAAGGTCGTCGGCCACTATCGGGAACGCCTTGAGGCGCGCCTTGAAGAATGGTCAACAGACGGTCTCGATGAAAGCCGTCTGCTGACGGAAGTCGCACTGTTTGCAGACCGATCGGATATCACGGAAGAAGTGACGAGGCTGAAAAGCCATTTCCGCCAGTTCCGCGATATTTGCGAAGCGGGTGGGGCCGCGGGGAGAAAGCTCGACTTCCTCGTCCAGGAGCTGAACCGTGAAGCGAACACGATCGGTTCAAAAGCGAATGATCACCAGATCACAAAACATGTGGTCGAAATGAAAAGCTCTATTGAAAAAATAAAAGAACAAGTGCAAAATATAGAATAGCGATTGTGCGTATTGTTTACGGATGTTCTCTGCAGGTTAAACTAGAGACGTCCAAGTACAGGGGGAACGTATAGGATGACGATTAAACTGATCAATATCGGCTTTGGTAATATCATATCCGCGAATCGGCTGATCTCGATTGTGAGTCCGGAGTCCGCGCCTATTAAGCGGATGATCCAGGATGCCAGAGACCGCGGCATGCTTATAGATGCTACATATGGAAGAAGAACCCGTGCGGTTGTCATTATGGACAGTGACCATATCATCTTATCTGCCGTCCAGCCTGAGACAGTAGCACAAAGGCTTTCCGTTAAAGAAGAAATTATGGATGAAGGGCAGGGATAAGAGCTTTATGAAAGAAAGAGGTTTATTAATCGTTCTCTCCGGCCCTTCCGGCGTCGGAAAAGGAACAGTCAGGCAGGCGCTGTTTGCTCAGGAGGACACAAAATTTGAATATTCGATTTCGGTGACGACAAGAAAACCGCGGCAAGGCGAAAGAGACGGTGTCGACTACTTTTTTAAGACGCGCGAAGAGTTCGAAGAGATGATCGAGAACAACAAGCTGCTCGAATGGGCCGAATATGTCGGCAACTATTACGGAACACCCGTTGACTACGTCGAACAGACCCTTGAAAGCGGCAGGGACGTTTTTCTCGAAATTGAAGTCCAAGGTGCGCTGCAAGTCAGAAAGGCATTTCCTGAAGGCCTGTTTATCTTTTTGGCGCCTCCGAGTCTCGCCGAATTGAAAAACCGGATTGTCACAAGAGGGACAGAAACAGAAGCCCTGATCGAAAACCGGATGAAAGCGGCGAAGGAAGAAATCGAACTGATGGACGCCTACGATTATGTTGTCGAAAATGACAGCATTGAGCTTGCGTGCGAAAGAATCAAAGCAATCGTTCTCGCCGAACATTTACGGCGCGACCGCGTTGCTCCAAGATATAAGAAAATGCTGGAGGTTGAATAATTATGCTAGATCCGTCAATTGACTCTTTAATGAATAAACTGGATTCAAAATACACGCTCGTTACCGTATCGGCCCGACGCGCCCGCGAAATGCAGATCAACAAAGACGCGCAGATCGAAAATCCGAAGTCGCATAAATTTGTAGGCAAAGCGCTGGAAGAAATTGATGCCGGACTGCTTACATTCGAAAAGGAAAATCGCTAATAGCCTTAAAAATAGCAACCTATACACTAGGTTGTTATTTTTTTCAGGCCGGCGAACAGAACATAAGGGGGAGAAAAAACGATGCTGAAAAATCGCAACATCCTGCTGGGAGTAAGCGGAGGAATCGCAGTATACAAAGCGGCCGCCTTGACGAGCAAGCTCGTACAGGCAGGAGCCAATGTGAAAGTCATCATGACAAAATCCGCCTGTGAATTTGTGTCTCCGCTCACCTTTCAAGCGCTTTCGCGCAATGAAGTATATACCAACACGTTCGAAGAACCGAATCCCCGTGTCATCGCCCATATCGATGCCGCGGATTGGGCGGATCTTGTGATCGTTGCTCCGGCAACGGCCAATGTGATCGGAAAACTCGCTTCAGGCATTGCCGATGACATGCTGACGACGACGCTTTTAGCGACGACTGCGCCGGTTTGGATCGCTCCGGCCATGAACGTCCATATGTACGACCACCCGGCCGTTCAGCGGAACATCAGCGTTCTTTACAAAGACGGCTGCCGGTTTATCGAGCCGAGTGAAGGCTACCTTGCGTGCGGCTATATCGGCAAAGGCAGACTTGAAGAGCCCGAACGGATCGTCCAGTTGGCCGAGTCGTATTTTTCAAACGAAAACAGCGGTTTGCTTGAAGGAAAGCGTGTCTTAATTACAGCGGGCCCGACAAGAGAACAAATCGATCCCGTCCGCTTTTTCTCCAACCGTTCGACAGGGAAAATGGGCTATGCTTTCGCTGAGGAAGCGGCGAAAATGGGAGCGTGCGTAACGCTGATTGCCGGCCCGACATCGCTTGATGATCCCGCAGGAGTTGACGTTATTCATGTTCAGTCTGCAGAAGATATGTATCAAGCGGCTTTATCTGTTTTCGATGAGAGCGACATCGTCATCAAAACGGCAGCTGTCGCTGATTACAGGCCAAAGCATATTCACGATCAAAAAATGAAGAAAAAGGACGGCGGTCTCGTCATTGAGCTTGAGCGGACGAAGGATATTTTAAAAGCGCTGGGAGAACGGAAAACAAAGCAAGTCTTGGTCGGCTTTGCAGCTGAAACGCAGCACGTCGAAGACTATGCCAAACAAAAGCTGGAGAAAAAAAATCTCGATCTGATTGTCGCCAACAATATCACGGCCGAAGGCGCCGGTTTTGGAACGGAAACCAACATCGTGACGGTGTTTCACCGAGACGGTAAAAAGACGGCGCACCCTCTGATGTCAAAACGGGAGGTTGCCGCCGAAGTCTTGAAGGAAGCCGCTGAGCTTGCCGGCCGGAGCGGAACGTCCTCATGAATTTCGCTGAAGTGATCGTCGATGTTACAACCAAAAATATCGACAGACCGTTTGACTACCGCATTCCTGACAAATTCAAAGGGATGATTAAAAAAGGGATGCGCGTGATTGTTCCGTTCGGCGCCCGCAAAATTCAGGGATTTGTCACCGGCGTGAAAGAATCGTCTGAGCTCGCCGGCCGTTCGGTTAAGGATATCGAGGATATCCTTGATCTGACGCCCGTTTTGACGGAGGAGCTGCTTGAGCTGTCAGATTGGCTGACAGAAAAAACACTTTCTTTTAAAATTACGGCTCTTCAGGCGATGCTCCCCGCGGCTATGAAAGCAAAATACGGCAAAGAAATCAAGGTGATCGGTGATAAGCCGCTTCCCGAACCGCTTAAAACCCTGTTTTTGCAAAAAGAAACACTTTCTTATTCCGATATAGATGACCATGGGACATTAAAGCTGATTCAGCGCCAGGTTCAAGAGGGCAACCTTGAAGTGGCCTATAAAGTAAAGCAGAAAACAAACAAAAAAACGCGGAGAATGATCGCTCCCCTTTGTGCGAAAGAACATTTAAAAGAAGCGCTTGACGGCCTCTCCCCGCAAGCTGTCAAACAAAAAGCGGTCCTTCAGTTTTTCATCGACCGCAAAGAATCCGGTGCTGTTCCGGCAAAAGAGCTGATCGGCAAAACGGGAGGCTCTTCCGCGTCCGTAAAAGCGCTGATCGACAAGGGGCTGTTAAAGGAAAGCGAAGAGGAGGTTTACAGGGATCCTTATCAGGACAGAATGTTCAAAAAAACCGAACCGCTTCCGCTGACTGAAGAGCAGGCGCAGGCCTATGAGGCGATAGCAGAGGCGATCGAAGACAAGCGGCACGATGTGTTTCTTCTTCACGGAGTGACCGGAAGCGGAAAAACGGAAGTCTATCTGCAATCGATCGAAAAGGTGCTGGAAGCCGGCAAAGAAGCGATCGTTCTCGTTCCGGAAATTTCGCTGACGCCGCAGATGGTCAACCGCTTTAAAGGCCGCTTTGGCTCACAGGTAGCCGTCCTGCACAGCGGGCTTTCAACAGGAGAAAAATATGATGAATGGCGGAAAATCCACCGCAAAGAAGTCCGGCTTGTCGTCGGTGCGCGCTCGGCGATTTTCGCGCCGTTTGAAAATCTCGGCATGATTATTATCGATGAAGAGCACGAAACATCGTACAAGCAGGAAGAGATGCCGAGATACCATGCGAAAGAAGCGGCGATTCAAAGGGCCGAATACCACCGCTGTCCGGTCGTCCTCGGCAGTGCGACGCCGACGCTCGAATCGTTCGCAAGGGCGAAAAAAGGCGTGTACAAGCTTCTTTCTCTCAAGCACCGCGTCAATCACCAAGTCATGCCTGACGTGTCTCTCGTCGATATGAGGGAGGAACTGCGCAGCGGAAATCGCTCGATGTTTTCCAAAGACTTAATGGCCGGACTTGAGGAAACCCTTGAAAAAGGAGAGCAGGCCGTTCTGTTTTTAAACAAAAGGGGATATTCCTCATTTGTCATGTGCAGGGACTGCGGATATGTCATCCAGTGCCCTCATTGCGAAATCTCGTTGACGTACCACAGGTATGGACAGCGTCTGAAGTGCCATTACTGCGGCTATGAAACCGGCATGCCGTCAAGCTGCCCCGAATGCGGAAGCGAGCATATCCGCTACTTTGGCACAGGCACACAGCGGGTCGAAGAAGAATTGACGAAGGTACTGCCGGCTGCAAGGGTGATCCGCATGGACGTCGATACAACCTCGAGAAAAGGAGCGCATGAAAAGCTGCTCACATCCTTTGGCAAAGGTGAAGCCGATATTCTGCTCGGAACACAGATGATCGCCAAAGGGCTCGATTTTGAAAACGTCACGCTCGTCGGTGTTTTGAGCGCGGATACGATGCTGCACATCCCCGATTTCAGAGCCGCTGAAAAAACGTTCCAGCTGATGACACAGGTGAGCGGAAGAGCGGGGCGCCACGAAAAATCGGGCAAGGTGATCATTCAGACGTACACCCCGTCCCATTACAGCATTCAGCTCACGAAAACGCACGATTATGAAACGTTCTTCCGGCAGGAGATGCTGCACAGAAGGGAACAGGCCTATCCTCCCTATTATTATTTGGCGCTCGTCAGCGTATCGCACGAAGAAGTGACGAAGGCGGCGCTCGTGACTGAAAAAATCGCCAACTATTTAAAAAAGAACATTTCAAGCGAGGCGAAGATTCTCGGCCCAGTCGCATCGCCGATCGCCAGGATCAAAGATAGATATCGCTATCAATGCGTGATAAAATACAAACAGGAAAACCAGCTTACATCGTTGCTTAAAAACATTATGGATCATTACAAACGAGATATTGAACAAAAGCAATTGATGATTTCGATCGACATGAATCCATATATGATGATGTAAAAATAACAGTGTGATGGAGGGCTTCTAGATTGGCAGTAAAACCGATCGTAACGTATCCGGCGGAGGTTCTTGAAACCCCTGCCGAACCCGTTGCGTCTTTTGATAAATCATTAAAGAAACTGCTCGACAATATGTATGATACGATGCTTGAGCTGGACGGAGTCGGGCTTGCCGCCCCGCAAATCGGCGTTTTAAAAAGAGCGGCAGTCGTCGATATCGGCGATGACACGGGCAGAATTGAACTGGTCAACCCGGAGGTCATCGAAGAGAGCGGCGAACAGACGGGCCCTGAAGGCTGTTTGAGCTTTCCCGATCTATACGGTGAAGTGAAGCGTTCGGATTATGTAAAGGTCAAGGCGTTCGACCGCCGCGGAAAACCGTTCACGATTGAAGCTGAAGGCTTTTTGGCGCGGGCGCTGCTGCATGAAATCGACCATTTGGACGGTATTTTATTCACATCAAAAGTTACGCGCTATTATGATGCGGAAGAACTTGAGGAAATGGAAGGATGATTGGATGACAAGGATCGTTTTTATGGGAACGCCGGATTTTTCCGTCCCGGTGCTCAGCACATTGATTGATGACGGCTATGAGGTGGTGGGTGTCGTCACCCAGCCTGACCGCCCGAAAGGCAGAAAAAAAGTGATGACCCCTCCGCCTGTCAAGGAGGAAGCGCTGCGCCGCGGCATTCCCGTGCTCCAGCCTGAAAAAGTGAGGGAAGATGCGGAGACGGACAGGATTTTGGCGCTTGAACCCGATCTAATTGTAACCGCGGCATTCGGGCAGATCCTGCCGAAAAAGCTCCTCGATTATCCGAAATACGGCTGTATCAATGTCCATGCCTCTCTTCTGCCCGAGCTGCGCGGAGGAGCTCCGATCCATTACGCCATTCTGGAAGGCAAAGAGAAAACGGGCGTGACGATCATGTACATGGTCGAAAAATTGGATGCAGGCGATATGCTTGCCAAAGTCGAAGTTGACATCGAAGAAACCGATAATGTCGGCACGCTCCACGACAAGCTGAGCAAGGCCGGGGCTGAGCTTCTTTCCGAAACGGTTCCGAAGGTCATTGACGGTTCGGCAACCCCTGAAAAACAGGATGAACGGGAAGCGACATATGCGCCGAACATTAAACGCGAACAGGAACTGATCGACTGGTCAAAGCCCGGCGAAGTCCTGTACAACCAAGTCAGGGGCTTGAATCCTTGGCCTGTCGCATACACGGTTTTAAGCGGCCAGACGCTGAAAGTATGGGCTGCAAAAAAATGCGAAGCCTTAAAACAGGCAGAGCCGGGAGAAATCGTCTCCGTTGAAAAAGACGGCATTGTCGTCGCTACCGGAAATGGCACCGCGTTAAAATTAACGGAAGTGCAGCCTGCGGGCAAAAAAAGAATGAAGGCCGAAGATTTTGTCAGGGGAGCGGGTCTTCAAGCCGGAATGAAATTGGGTCATAGCGATGAAAAATAATGTGAGGGAAGTCGCGCTTGATGCACTGATTAAGCTTGACCAGAATCAGGCATACAGCAATCTTTTGCTTCAGTCTGTCATGAAAGCGAACGATTTAAGCGACAAAGACAGAGGCCTTTTGACAGAACTCGTTTACGGCACCCTTCAAAACAAGCTGGCGCTCGATTATATGCTGAAGCCGTTTATTAAAAAACCGGAAAAAGTGAAAGACTGGGTCATCCATCTGTTGAGAATGTCGCTGTACCAGATGGAATACCTGGAGAAAATCCCTGACCGGGCCGCCCTTTTTGAAGCTGTTGAAATCGCTAAAAAACGCGGGCATAAAGGAATTTCTTCATTTGTTAACGGCGTTCTGCGCTCTGTTCAGAGAGAAGGCGTGCCTTCTTTTGCTGATATTGCCGACCCGGTTGAACGCCTTGCGGTTGAGACAAGCCATCCGGAATGGCTTGTCAGGGAATGGACCGATGCCTACGGGTTCGAAGCGGCAGAACAAATCTGCCGGATTCACATGATCCCGCCGAAGCAGACGATCCGCGTCAACAGGCTGAAACACGACCGGGATACGCTTCTTTCCCGCCTGAATGAAGCGGGGATTGAGGCGGAAGAAGGCGACTTGTCCGAAGACGCTGTCAAACTGCAAAAAGGAACGATTGCGTCCACTCCTTTTTTCAAAGAAGGCGAAGTCACCATACAAGATGAAAGCTCAATGCTGGTAGCGCGAGCCCTCGGTCCTGAGCGGGGAGAAACGGTGCTGGACGCCTGCGCAGCGCCGGGAGGAAAATCCACTCATATCGGCGAACTGCTCGAAGATACGGGAAAGATCATTTCCCTTGACCTTCATCAGCATAAAGTAAAGCTGATCAAAGAAGCGGCAGGCCGGATCGGGCTTTCCAACATTGAAGCAAGGGCGCTGGATGCCAGAAAAGCCGGCGAAGCCTTCGAACCGGAGCAGTTTGACCGGATTCTCGTCGACGCTCCGTGTTCGGGCTTCGGTGTCATCCGCAGAAAACCGGATCTCAAATACAGCAAAACGCCCGAAGACAGCGCGCGTCTCGCTGGGATTCAGCTGGCGATTTTAAACGAAATCGCACCTTTATTGAAAACAGACGGGACATTGGTCTACAGCACATGCACAATGGACCCGACCGAAAATGAACAAGTCATGCATGCTTTTTTGAAAGAACACGATGAATTTGAAGCAGACCCCACCCTCGCCGAGCGGCTGCCCGAAAAAGCGGCGCCGTATGTCAAGGATGGAAGCATTCAAATCCTTCCCCACTACTTCGGAACGGACGGCTTCTTTATTTGCAGCATGAGAAAGAAGGGATCACAATAATGGAATCGAAACAAAAAGTAAGAAAAGAATTGCGGACAGAAAGACCGTCCATCTATTCTTTTGAAATAGAAGAACTGAAAAGCTGGCTTTCGGAAAACGGCGAAAAACCTTTCCGCGCCGCGCAAATATTCGAATGGCTTTACGAAAAGAGAGTCACGTCATTTGAAAAGATGACAAACCTTTCAAAAGAGCTGCGGACAAAGTTGAACGAGCATTTCGTATTAACGACGCTGAAAACGGCCGTCAAGCAGACTTCACAAGATGGAACGATGAAGTTTTTATTTGAGCTTCATGACGGCTACACGATCGAAACCGTATTAATGCGGCACGAATATGGCAATTCTGTTTGTGTAACGACACAGGTGGGCTGCCGAATCGGCTGTACGTTTTGCGCGTCGACCCTCGGCGGCTTAAAGCGGAACCTGGAAGCCGGAGAGATCGTCGCCCAGGTTGTCAAAGTGCAGCAGGCGCTTGATGAAACAGATGAACGCGTCAGTTCCATCGTCATTATGGGAATCGGCGAGCCGTTCGATAATTTTCAGGAAATGCTTGCATTCCTGAAAATCGTCAACCATGATAAAGGGCTGAATATCGGGGCGCGCCATATCACCGTATCAACGAGCGGGATCATTCCGAAAATCTATGAGTTTGCAGACGAGAAGCTGCAGATCAACTTTGCGATTTCTCTGCACGCCCCGAACACTGAGATCAGAAGCCGGCTGATGCCGATCAACAGAGCCTACAAGCTGCCGGAGCTGATGAAAGCGGTCGATTACTACATTAAGAAAACCGGCAGAAGGGTTACGTTTGAATACGGGCTTTTCGGCGGTGTTAACGATCAGGTTGAACACGCGGAAGAGCTGGCTGAATTGCTAAAAGGAATCAAATGCCACGTCAACTTGATTCCGGTCAACTATGTACCTGAACGAGACTATGTCAGAACACCGAAAGAACAGATTTTCGCCTTTGAAAAAACATTAAAGTCTCATGGAGTAAATGTCACGATCAGAAGAGAGCAAGGCCATGATATTGACGCTGCCTGCGGACAGCTTCGTGCAAAGGAGCGCCAGGAAGAGACGAGGTGAATCAAGGTTGAAAACAGCCTTAAAAACGGACAGGGGAAAAATACGCCAGCACAATGAAGACGATGCCGGCATTTTCACAGAAAAAAACGGACTGGTTTTAGCTGTTGTCTGCGATGGAATGGGAGGTCATCTGGCCGGCGACGTTGCCAGCAGGATGGCCGTCTCAGCCCTTCGGGATATCTGGGAGGAAACCGAAGAAGTCCCGGCTTCGCCGGCTGAATGCGAAGCTTGGCTGAAAGAGCAGATTTCAGCCGTCAACCAAAAACTTTTCGACCATGCGAGGGCGCATGAAGAGTGCCAGGGAATGGGAACAACGGTCGTCTGCGCTTTATACACGGGAAAAACGCTGACAGTCGCCCATATCGGAGACAGCCGCTGCTATCTCCTGCAAGGCGGCCATTTCATACAGCTGACGGAAGATCACTCGCTTGTCAATGAACTCGTGCGGACAGGGGGGATTTCGAAGGAAGATGCCGAACACCATCCGCGGAAGAACGTGCTGACAAAAGCGCTTGGCACTGATCCGGAAGTGAAGGTTGAAGCCCATACTTTTGAAATCGAACCGGGCGATCAAGTTCTATTATGCTCTGACGGGCTGACGAATAAAGTAGACGATGAGTCACTGAAGGATATGCTTACAGCTCTTTCTTCTGCGGAGGAGAAAGCGGAACAGCTCGTTCAGCTGGCCAATGACAACGGCGGCGAGGACAATATCACCGTCGCGCTATTGGAACTTCCTTCTCAAATAGAAGAAGGTGAAGACAAGTGTTAATCGGCAGACGGATCAGCGGACGTTACGAAATCCTGCGCGCCATCGGCGGCGGGGGGATGGCGAACGTTTATTTAGCGCTGGACATCATCCTCGACCGTGAAGTCGCGATAAAAGTGCTGCGGTTTGACTTCGTTCACGATGCCGATTTTATCAGGCGGTTCAGAAGGGAAGCGCAGTCCGCTGCAAGCCTCGACCACCCGAATATCGTCAGCATTTATGATGTCGGAGAAGAAGATGACATCTATTATATCGTGATGGAGTATGTCGAGGGGATGACCCTGAAAGAATACATAAACCGAACAGGCCCGCTTCATCCAAAAGAAGCGGTCCAAATCATGGAGCAGATCGTATCCGCCATCGCACACGCTCATGATAACCAGATTGTTCACCGGGATATTAAGCCCCACAACATTTTGATCGACCATATGGGCCACATTAAAGTGACCGATTTCGGCATCGCCATGGCGCTCAGTTCGACGACCATCACGCACACCAACTCGGTTTTGGGCTCTGTCCATTATTTGTCGCCCGAACAGGCGAGAGGCGGATTGTCTACGAAAAAATCCGATATCTACTCGCTCGGCATCGTGCTTTTCGAGCTGCTGACGGCGCGTATGCCGTTTGAAGGAGAATCGGCGGTCAGCATCGCGCTGAAGCATCTGCAATCAGAAACGCCGTCGGTGAAAAGGTGGAACCCGGCTGTGCCGCAAAGCATAGAAAACATCGTCCTGAAAGCGATGGCAAAAGATCCATTCCACCGCTATGAAGCGGCCGAAGAGATGGAATCCGATTTAAAAACGGCTTTCGACCCGGACAGGCTCAACGAAAAGCGATTCACGATTCCAGCTGATGATGAGATGACGAAAGCTGTTCCGATCATCAAAAACCTGCCGGAAGACGAGAGCGGTGACAAGTCCGGCGACGGAGAAGCGGAAGCGGCTCCGTTATCAAAGAAAGAAAAGAAGAAGCAGGCAAAAGCAAACAAGAAGAAAAAAAGAAAGAAATGGCCGCTTATATTGCTGACGGTGTTTTTCGTTCTCGTTGTGTCAGCCGTCTTGGCTTTGACGGTGTTTCCGTCGCTCTTTATTCCAAAAGATGTAGCCGTTCCCGATGTAGCAGGCCTTGAGTATGAAGAAGCCGTCATCAAGCTTGAAGACGAAGGGTTTGAAGTGGATCCGAATGCTGAAGACATTGCCGACGATAAAATTGAAGAAGGGCTGATCGTGAAAACGGACCCTGCAGCCGGCGATATCGTAAAGGAAGGCTCAACTGTCAAGCTTTATAAAAGCTCAGGCAAAGAGAAAACAGAAGTGGAAGATGTGGTCGGCCAGAAAGTCGACGCCGCCAAAAAGCTTCTCGAGCAAAAGGGCTTTAAAAACATCAAGACAGAAGAAGTGCACCATGAAGAAGAAGCAGGCACCATCATCGAACAGGACCCCGCAGCCGGCACCGAAATCGTTGCCGCCGACGACGAGATCAAATTAACGGTCAGCCTCGGTCCGGAAGCCATTACTTTAAGGGATTTAAAAACATACAGCAAACAGGCGGCTTCGGGCTATTTGGACGACCATCAGCTTGTCCTTGTCGAAAAGGAGGCGCATTCTGAAGATGTGCCGGAAGGTCAGGTCATCAAACAAAAGCCGGGGGCGGGGGCATCCGTCAAGCCGGGAGACAAAGTCGAGGTTACGTTTTCGCTCGGACCTGAGAAAAAACCCGTCAAAACGGTGACCGAGAAAATTGATATCCCTTATGAACCGGGAGCGGAGGGCGAAGAACAAAACGTCCAAATTTCGATCGATGATGAAGAACACAGCATTTCCGACGTCTATGAAAATTTTAAAATCACGGCGCCGGCAGAGCGGACGATCAAATTCAGGATTGCGCCCGGGCAAAAAGGGTATTATCAAGTAACGATCAACGATAAAGTAGTCAGGTCAAAAACGATTGAATATCCTGAGGATGAATAAGGGAGGTGCGATATGCCTGAGGGCAAAATCATTAAAGCATTAAGCGGATTTTACTATGTTTTGGATGGTGATCAGATCATTCAGTGCAGGGGAAGAGGGGTTTTCAGAAAAAATAAAATCACCCCTCTCGTCGGCGACGATGTCGTCTACCAGGCCGATAACGATAAAGAAGGCTACATTCTCGAGATTAAAGACAGATTCAATGAATTGGTCAGACCTCCGATCAGCAACGTGGATCAGGCGGTTCTCGTGTTTTCGGCAAAAGAGCCGACATTCAGCACGTCGCTATTGGATCGTTTTTTAGTGTTGGTTGAGGCGGGTGGCATCAGGCCGATCATATGCATTACGAAAATGGACCTCGTGGATGATGACGCGCTCAAAGAGCGGATTCACCATTATGCCGAAGACTACCGGAACATCGGGTACAGCGTCTATACGACATCGATGAAAAACGGAAGCGGCATCGAAGACATCGTCTCCCATTTTCAAGACAAAATCACCGTATTCGCCGGCCAGTCCGGCGTGGGCAAATCTTCGCTTTTAAATGCGATCAGCCCCGAGCTTGAACTGAAAACCGCCGGGATTTCCGCTCACTTGGGAAGGGGAAAGCATACGACCCGCCATGTGGAGCTGATCGATATAAACGGCGGGCTCGTCGCGGACACCCCGGGCTTCAGCTCGCTTGAGTTTGCCGGTATTGAAGCTGAAGGTTTAGGGTCTGCGTTTTTGGAAATCAGCGAAAAAAGCGCCGAATGCAAGTTCCGCGGGTGCCTGCATATGAAAGAGCCGAACTGCGCCGTCAAACGCGCCGTGGAAAACGGTGAAATCGCCCAGTATCGCTACGACCATTATGTTGAATTTTTAACAGAGATCAAAGACAGAAAGCCGAGGTATTAAGATATGGTATATGTTGCTCCTTCGATTCTTTCAGCCGATTTTGCCCGTCTAGGGGAAGAGATTCGGGATGTTGAACAAGGCGGCGCCGATTTCATCCACATCGATGTGATGGACGGCCATTTCGTTCCCAACCTGACCATCGGGCCGCTTGTAGTGGAAGCCGTCCGCCCGATCACAGAACTTCCGCTCGACGTTCATTTAATGATTGAAGCGCCTGACCGCTATATACCTGCTTTTGCAAAAGTGGGCGCCGATATTTTGTCCGTCCATGTTGAAGCGTGCCCGCACCTTCACAGGACGATCCAGCTCATCAAAGAGCAAGGAGTCAAAGCGGGTGTTGTCTTGAATCCGCATACCCCTGTGCAGCAGATCGAGCATGTGCTTGAAGACCTTGATCTCGTACTATTGATGACAGTGAATCCGGGCTTCGGCGGACAGTCGTTTATTTCCTCAGTCCTGCCGAAAATCAGGCAGGTCAAGGAGATGGCCGAGCAAAAAGGGCTCGCCGACCTGCTGATTGAAGTGGACGGCGGCGTCAACAAAATGACGGCAAGACAGTGTATCGAAGCAGGGGCAAATCTGCTTGTTGCGGGCTCTGCCGTTTATAACGAAAAAGACCGCAAAAAAGCCATTTCCGATATAAAAGGTGCGCTTGGGTAAGGTTTCCCGATGAAAAAGAGCCGGCTTTCTCAAGCTGAGCTCTTTTTTTACGGCGTTTACAGAAAGGACAATGCGATGAAAACGATCAATATTGTAGCGGGAGGTCCCGATCATCTCATTCCCGACTTGCTGCAGTATCAGGACGGCGATGCGCTTTGGGTCGGGGTTGACAGAGGCGCTGTAACCCTTTTGGCAGCGGGGATCGTGCCTGATGAAGCGTTCGGGGATTTTGACAGCATCACAGACGAGCAAAAAAAGGCTATTGAAAAGGCGGCTCCCCGCCTCCATATTTATCAGGCGGAAAAAGATCAGACGGATTTGGACCTTGCGTTGAGCTGGGCGGTCGGACAGCGGCCTTCATGCATTAGAATGTTCGGCATTTCGGGAGGCAGAGCAGACCATTTTCTCGGGAATCTGCATCTCCTTTACACCGCGATGAAGCAAAACGTCAAGACCGTCATGATCGACCGCCAAAATACGATCAGCATGCACCCCCAAGGCTCTTACACCGTCATGCGTGATCAAACAAAACCGTACATTTCATTCCTGCCGTTTACGGAGACGGTAAAAAACCTTTCCCTCGAAGGATTTAAGTATTCTTTAAATAAGTGTCATATTGCTCTAGGTTCGACACTATGTATTAGTAACGAACTCATCCATTCACAAGGTGCTTTTTCGTTTTCTGAAGGCATATTAATAATGATAAGAAGCACTGATTAAATATCCTGGCGCTTCCGCTCGCTTTGTGTTTGGGATCCGATGTTGAAGGTGGATGCGGTTGCGGACTCTTTGAGGAGGGAAGGGAATGAAATTTTACACCATTAAATTACCGAAGTTTTTAGGGGGAATCGTCCGGGCGATGCTTGGCTCGTTTCGCAAAGACTAAGAAGCGCCGGGTGCGCTTTTTTTGCGGAGCGGGTCAAAGGGCTCTCCCCGGATGGCAAGCAAAAGAACGAAAAAACGCCTGCCTAAAGCGTACAGTCGCTCTTGGCAGGCGTTTATTTTTTCTTATACACGCTCAACTTTTCCAGATTTCAAAGCTCGAGCAGATACATATACTTTTTTAGGCTTGCCGTTCACAAGGATGCGCACTTTTTGAACGTTAGCGCCCCATGTGCGTTTAGAAGCGTTCATCGCGTGAGAACGAGAGTTGCCAGAACGTGATTTTCTGCCTGTAATAACGCATTTACGTGCCATTTGTTTCCCTCCTAACTATCAAAAAAAACATCATCATTCATTATCAGTTGATCACCTGTGATGCTTCAGATACTTTAATAATTTACCACAGCTGAAAACCGTTTGCAACTATTGATTGCTCTGCTTTCAAGAAAAATCCCTTGACATCTTGAAAAAATGAACGCGCTGTAGTATAAGTAGGGTTAGGTTTGGAGAGAAGCCTGCCTGTTCTTTTAAAAAGAAGGTCCTTATAGTAGAATGATGTTAACCAGAGGTCAGAAGCGAGACTCGAAAAGGAGGAACCAACGTGTCCATTGAATTCCGAACAAAATACGGACAGATTGATATATCAAACGAAGTGGTCGCCATGGTTGCGGGAGGCGCAGCGATCGACTGCTACGGGATCGTAGGTATGGCATCCAAGAACCAAATTAAAGACGGACTGACTGAAATCCTCAGAAAAGAAAACTTTGCAAGAGGCGTCATCGTCCGCCAAGAAGAAGATCGTATTCATATTGACATGTACATCATTGTCAGCTACGGAACAAAAATTTCAGAAGTGGCACATAATGTTCAAACAAAAGTCAAATATACGCTCGACCATACAGTGGGTCTTGCAGTGGATTCCGTAAATATTTACGTTCAAGGAGTACGAGTGACGAACCCGTAGTTAGGAGGAAAACAAGAGTGTCTATACGAAATCTGGATGGAAAAGCTTTTGCAGAAATGGTTCTGTACGGCGCACGCCATCTGTCTCAAAACGCAAATGTAGTTGATGCGTTAAATGTATTTCCGGTTCCGGACGGAGATACAGGAACGAACATGAATCTGTCGATGACATCCGGTGCAAAAGAAGTGGAGCAGATCGATGCCGCCAATATCGGCAAAGTGGCACAAAGCCTGTCAAGAGGGCTTCTGATGGGAGCGCGGGGAAACTCGGGCGTCATTTTATCCCAGCTGTTCAGAGGCTTTGGCAAATCGATTGAACAGAAATCGGAAATTAACGCCAAAGAATTTGCCGCCGCGTTCCAGGCCGGAGTGGACACTGCCTACAAGGCCGTCATGAAGCCTGTCGAAGGCACGATCTTGACGGTTGCCAAAGATGCGGCAAAAAAAGCAGTGCTCACCGCTCAAACTGAAACCGATATCATCAAGGTGATGGAAGCCGTCGTGAATGAAGCGGAGGCTTCATTGGAGCGGACGCCTGAGCTGCTTCCGGTTTTAAAGGAAGTCGGTGTCGTCGACAGCGGCGGAAAAGGGCTTCTTTACGTGTATGAAGGGTTTCTCGCTTCTTTAAAGGGAGAAAAGCTTTCTGAAAAAGCGGCCGCTCTTCCGTCATTGGATGATCTTGTCAGCGCGGAGCACCATAAAAACGCTCAAAGCCACATGAATACAGAAGACATCGAATTCGGCTATTGCACGGAATTTATGGTAAAGCTCGACAGCGGTAAAAGAAACTTTAATGAAGATGCGTTCCGCCAGGATTTAAGCGGCTTCGGTGATTCACTGCTCGTCGTCTCAGACGAAAATATCGCCAAGGTGCACATCCACGCCGAATATCCGGGGGAAGTCATGACTTATGCTCAAAAATACGGCAGCTTAATCAACATGAAAATCGAAAACATGAGAGAGCAGCACAGCGCGATTCTCAATCAGAACAAACAGGAGGCAGCTGCCCCGGCAGAAAAAGCGCCGGCTGAAAAGCAGCCGTACGGCGTCGTCACAGTGGCCATGGGAGAAGGAATCGCCGAACTTTTCGAAAGCATCGGCGCCACAAAGGTCATCGAAGGCGGTCAGACGATGAATCCGAGCACGGAAGACATCGTTCAGGCGATAAAAGACGCCAACGCGGACACGGTCGTGATTCTGCCGAATAATTCAAACATTGTCATGGCGGCGAACCAGGCCGCGGATGTTGCCGGACAACATGTGATTGTCATCCCGACGAAGACCGTTCCTCAAGGAATGGCCGCGCTCCTCGCATTCAACCCGGCCCTTGGAGCGGACGAGAATGAAGCCGCTATGCTCGGTGCGATCGGCGAGGTGAAAAGCGGACAAATCACCTATGCGGTCAGAGACACTAACATTGACGGCATCGATATTAAAAAAGGCGATTTTATGGGCATCTTAAACGGTAAAATCGTTGAGACGGCATCAGACCAGTTAGCAGCAGCGAAAAAGCTGCTCGCAGGCATGATCGATGAAGACAGTGAAATCGTCACTGTGATCAAAGGGGAAGACGCGCCGGAAGAAGAGGCCGAAGAACTCGCAGCCTTTATCAGCGAGACGTACGAAGACGTTGAAGTGGAAGTGCACGACGGAAAACAGCCGCTGTATTCCTACATTCTGGCTGTTGAATAATCGATCAAAGGCAGAAGGGCATGATGATAAAAGCCCTTCTCTTCTTTTGGCTTTTTTTAAAGCATCAGCCCGCTCGGACGTTGTCTGCTTGCCAATTGGGGAATGATCGATTAGTCTAAAAAAAACGGCTTTTTTTCCTCCGTACAGCGGGGGAATCTGTGTGTAAAAGGGGGATAAGGATGAAGTACAGAAGTGTGTTTGATATTATCGGGCCCGTCATGATCGGTCCGTCAAGTTCTCATACGGCCGGCGCGGCCAGAATCGGCAGAGTCGCCAGAAGCGTGTTTGGGAGGGAGCCGAAACAAATCGTTGTGTCATTGTACGGTTCTTTTGCCGAGACGTATAAAGGACATGGAACAGATGTTGCGATCATCGGCGGCCTTTTGGATTTTGATACATTTGATGAAAGAATCAAAGATTCGATCCGCCTAGCTGAAGAAAAGGGAATCGCCATCGAGTTCCGGGAAGAAGAAGCGGTTCCAATGCATCCCAATACAGCCCGCATCCTCATCTCTGATGATGAAGGCTCCCTTGAACTCGCAGGCATCTCAATCGGCGGGGGGAAAATCGAAATCATTGAGCTGAACGGCTTTGAGCTCAGATTGTCGGGAAATCACCCTGCTATTTTAGTCGTCCATAACGACCGCTACGGAACGATTGCAGGCGTAGCCAATGTGCTTGCAAAGTTCGCAATCAACATCGGCCATATGGAAGTGGCCCGCAAAGACGTCGGCCAGGAAGCGCTCATGACGATTGAGGTCGATCAAACGATCGATCCGGCTGTTTTTGAAGAATTGAGAGCGCTGCCGAACATCATTGAGGTGACCCAGATCGCTGAATAAAAGGAGGGTGAGACGATATGTTTCGAAATGTAAAAGAATTAATTCAGCTGACAAAAGAAAAGAACGTGTCCATCTCTGAAATCATGATCGCGCAGGAGATCGAGGTGTCAGGCCGGACGCGGGAAGAAATATTCGAGCAGATGGAAGCCAACTTGACCGTGATGGAAGATGCTGTGCAAAAAGGTGTTGAAGGCGTCGTGTCGCACTCCGGATTGACGGGGGGAGACGCCGTTAAGCTTCAAGCCTACCTCAAATCGGGCAAAGGGCTGTCAGGGGATGTCATCCTTGACGCTGTCAGCAAAGCGGTTGCGACAAATGAAGTCAACGCTGCGATGGGAACGATTTGCGCAACGCCGACGGCCGGTTCGGCCGGCGTTGTCCCGGGGACGCTTTTTGCGGTAAAAGAGAAACTTCAGCCGACGAAAGAGCAGATGGTCCGCTTTTTATTTACATCGGGAGCGTTCGGATTCGTCGTTGCCAACAATGCGAGCATTTCGGGAGCCGCGGGAGGCTGTCAGGCTGAAGTCGGCTCGGCCTCGGGCATGGCGGCTGCCGCCATCGTCGAAATGGCGGGCGGAACCCCTGAACAGTGCGCCGAAGCGATGGCCATCGCTTTAAAAAACGTACTCGGTCTAGTCTGCGATCCTGTCGCAGGGCTTGTTGAGGTGCCGTGTGTGAAGCGGAACGCAATGGGCGCAGCCAACGCGATGGTCGCGGCTGATATGGCGCTTGCCGGCATTACAAGCCGCATTCCATGCGATGAAGTGATCGATGCGATGTATAAAATCGGGCAGACGATGCCGACGGCACTGAGGGAAACAGGCCGGGGCGGTCTTGCTGCAACACCGACGGGCAAAGAATTGGAGAAAAAAATATTCGGAGGAGCGTCAGCTGCACGTGGAACACAATCTGCAACTTAGTATATCTGTTATAAAAGGCGTCGGGACGGAAACGGAAAAAACGTTAAATGAGCTCGGAATCTATACGGTTCTTGATCTTTTAAACTACTTCCCGTACCGATATGACGATTATGAATTGCGCGATTTGGAAGAAGTGGCACACGACGAACGAGTGACGGTAGAAGGGAAGGTTCACAGCGAGCCTTCTCTTGCCTATTACGGGAAAAAGCGGAGCCGCCTCACGTTCCGGCTATTGGTCGGAAACTATTTGATCACAGCAGTTTGTTTTAACAGGCCTTATTTGAAAAAAAAGCTTGCGATCGGTTCGATCGTTACCGTAACCGGAAAATGGGACAAGCACAGACAATCCGTGATGGTACAGGAGCTGAAAAACGGGCCGCACCAAGGTGACCAGTCGATTGAGCCCGTTTACTCCGTCAAAGAAAATATCACCGTAAAGACAATGAGGAAATTGATTCAGGAAGCCGTCCGCAGCCATTTGCCGTCTGCCGAAGACCCCCTTCCGGAAAAGCTTAGGACCGCCTATAAACTTCTGTCTTACCAGGAGGCGGTGAAGGCGATGCACAAGCCCGAGTCGAGGGAAGCTTTAAAACATGCGCGGCGCCGCTTTGTATATGAAGAATTTTTACTGTTTCAGCTGAAAATGCAGGCTTTACGGAAGTTCGAGCGGGAAGCGTCCGTCGGAATCAGCCACACCTTTAAAACGGAAGACGTCAATTCGTTTGTCAAAAGCCTCCCGTTTCCTTTGACAAACGCGCAGGCGAAAGCGCTCGACGACATATTAAGGGACATGGCTTCAGGGTATAAAATGAATCGGCTTTTACAAGGAGACGTCGGATCAGGCAAAACGGCCGTCGCCGCGATTGCGTTATACGCCTCGCTGCTTTCGGGATTCCAGGGAGCGATGATGGTGCCGACCGAAATACTGGCGGAACAGCACGCCGATTCATTGGTATCCCTCTTTGAGCAGTACGATGTCAATGTTGCGCTTTTAACAAGCTCTGTGAAAGGGAAAAGGAGAAGAGAGCTTTTAGAAAGATTAAAAGAAGGAGAAATTGATATTTTGGTGGGGACGCACGCCCTTATTCAGGACGATGTCCATTTTAAACAGCTCGGTCTCGTGATCACCGATGAACAGCACCGCTTCGGTGTCGAGCAAAGAAAAAAACTGAGAAGCAAAGGGAAAGATCCCGATGTCTTGTTTATGACGGCGACGCCGATTCCAAGGACACTGGCGATTACGGTTTTCGGGGAAATGGATGTGTCCGTCATCGATGAAATGCCGGCTGGGCGAAAGCGGATCGAGACTTATTGGGTGAAGCACGACATGCTCGAACGAATTCTCGCGTTTATCGAAAAAGAACTGAAAAAAGGCAGACAGGCATATGTGATTTGTCCCTTGATCGAAGAATCGGACAAGCTCGACGTTCAAAACGCCATCGATGTGCACAGCATGCTGACCCATGCTTTCAGAGGAAGGTGGCAGATCGGTCTCATGCACGGAAAGCTCTCAAATGACGAGAAAGAACAGGTGATGAGGCAGTTCAGCAAAAACGAATGCCAGATTCTCGTTTCCACAACCGTCGTTGAAGTCGGCGTAAACGTTCCGAATGCGACGGTCATGCTGATCTATGATGCCGACCGGTTCGGTCTTTCCCAGCTGCACCAGCTTCGCGGCCGGGTCGGGCGGGGCGACCACCAGTCGTATTGCATCCTGATGGCAGACCCGAAATCTGAAACGGGCAAAGAGCGCATGAGCATCATGTCTGAGACGACCGACGGCTTTGAGCTTTCTGAAAAGGACCTTGAACTCAGAGGACCCGGGGACTTCTTCGGCAAAAAACAGAGCGGGATGCCGGAGTTTAAAGTCGCTGACATGGTTCACGACTACCGCGCGCTGGAAACGGCAAGAAGAGACGCTGCAGAACTTGTCTCTTCAAAGGCGTTCTGGACGGATGCCGAATATGAAAGCCTGCGGGAACACTTGCAAAACAGCGGGGTGATGGAAGGAGAAAAGCTGAGCTGACCTGGAAGTCCTGTGAAAATTTATTGTCGGCGGGTAAAGAAAGATTGCATTCCAATCTATGAAATTATATACTACTATTAGTACCTAGTCATAATTGCGCGGATGGTGTTTAAAAACATGAGAAAAAGTAAGAGAGAACGCCAAGAATTGCTGCAGCAGACGATTCGTACGACCCCGTTTATTACGGACGAGGAGTTAGCGGAGAAATTTAACGTCAGCATTCAGACGATTCGCTTGGACCGTTTGGAACTTTCCATACCTGAACTGAGAGAAAGAATCAAAAGTGTTGCCGAGAAATCTCTTGAAGATGAAGTCAAGTCTCTCCCGCTCGACGAGGTCATCGGCGAGATCATTGATTTGGAGCTGGATGAGCACGCGATTTCCATTCTGGAGATCAGAACGGAGCACGTTTTCAGCCGAAATCAAATCGCCAGGGGACACCATTTGTTTGCCCAGGCCAACTCGCTCGCCGTCGCCCTCATCGACGATGAGCTCGCATTGACGGCCAAAGCGGACATCCGCTTTACCAGGCAGGTCAAGCAAGGCGAACGGGTCGTTGCAAAAGCGAAAGTCGTAAAGCTTGATAAAGATAAAGGCAGAACGGTTGTTGAAGTGAACAGCTATGTTGCCGAAGAGCCTGTGTTTTCAGGCGAATTTGTCATGTATCGTTCAAAACAATCATAGAAGGTGGCGCGTAAGTCATGAAAATTGCTGTAGATGCCATGGGAGGAGACAATGCTCCCAAAGCGGTTATTGAAGGCGTGATGAAAGCGGTCGAAGATTTTGAAGACCTCGAGATTACGCTGATCGGCGACCGGGAAAAAATTGCTGCCCATTTAACGGAGCACGGGCGGATCACTGTCAAGCACGCGGAAGAAGTCATCGAGGCGACAGACGAACCTGTCAGAGCCGTCAGAAGAAAGAAGAATTCATCGATGGTTCTGATGGCCGGAGAAGTCGCCGAAGGCAGGGCGGATGCCTGCATTTCCGCCGGAAACACCGGAGCGCTTATGACGGCCGGGCTCTTTATCGTCGGCCGGATTGAAGGGATTGAAAGGCCTGCGTTGGCGCCGACATTGCCGACTGTCTCCGGAGACGGCTTTCTCCTTCTTGATGTCGGAGCGAATGTGGACGCCAAGCCCGAACATCTCGTTCAATATGCCATTATGGGATCTGTTTACGGAGAACAGGTGCTGGGCGTCAAAAATCCGCGCATCGGACTTTTAAACGTCGGAACCGAAGACAAAAAAGGAAATGAGCTTGCCAAGCAGACCTTTCAAAAATTAAAGGAAACCGATTTGAATTTCATCGGCAATGTGGAAGCGCGCGACATGCTGGACGGAGTCGCTGATGTCATCGTGACAGACGGCTTTACCGGTAACGTTGCCTTGAAAACGGTCGAGGGCGCGGCGCTGTCCATTTTTAAAATGCTGAGAACGACGCTGACTTCGAGCTTCACGGCGAAGCTCGCCGCCTCTGCGCTGAAGCCGAAGCTGAAAGAAATGAAAACGAAGATGGATTACTCTGAATACGGCGGAGCCGGATTGTTCGGCTTAAAGGCGCCCGTCATCAAAGCGCACGGATCATCTGACGGACGGGCCGTTTATCACGCGATCCGCCAGGCCAGAGAGATGGTCAGCCAAAATGTCGCTGAATTTATCGAAGAAAAAATTCAACAAAAAGCAGATGAATAGTCTGGAGGTTTTAACATATGGGCAAGATTGCTTTTCTATTCCCGGGCCAAGGTTCGCAGCATATCGGCATGGGACACGAATTGTATGAAAAAGAACCGAATGCAAAGAAGATTTTTGAAGAAGCGGATCAAACGCTTGAAACAAAACTGAGCACCCTCATGTTTGAAGGGGATGCAAAAGAACTGACACTTACATACAACGCGCAGCCAAGCCTTTTAACAGCGAGTACCGCAGCGCTTCAAAAACTGAAGGAATACGGCATTAAAGCCGACTATGCGGCAGGGCACAGCCTCGGCGAGTACAGCGCATTGGTAGCTGCCGGCGCCTTGTCGTTTAAAGACGCGGTTTATGCCGTCAGAAAGCGCGGCGAATTCATGAATGAAGCCGTGCCCGCAGGTGAAGGCGCGATGGCGGCCATTCTCGGCATGGACAGCCAGGCGCTGAAAGAAGTGACGGACAAAGTTTCCGAAGAAGGAAACCTTGTTCAGCTCGCCAATTTGAACTGCCCCGGGCAGATCGTCATCTCGGGAACAGCTAAAGGCGTCGAGCTCGCTTCAGAGCTTGCCAAAGAAAAGGGCGCAAAACGCGCGATTCCTCTCGAAGTCAGCGGGCCGTTCCATTCCGACCTGATGAAGCCGGCAGCTGATAAGCTTCGTGAAGTTCTTGATGCGTGCAAGATCAGCGATGCAGCCATTCCGGTCGTCTCCAACGTAACAGCCGACTTTGTAACAGATAAAGACGACATTAAGAATAAACTGATTGAACAGCTGTATTCTCCTGTGCGATTTGAAGAAACAATCAGCCGCCTGATTGACGAAGGCGTGACGACGTTCATCGAAATCGGCCCCGGAAAGGTTTTGTCAGGGCTTGTGAAGAAAGTGAACCGCAGAGTCAAAACGATTGCTGTGTCAGACCCGAACACAATTGAACTTGCCGTTCAAACGTTGAAGGAGGAAAACGAAAATGCTGGAGAATAAAACAGCCGTTGTTACAGGAGCCTCAAGAGGGATCGGCCGCGCGATCGCCCTGGACCTGGCGAAAAACGGAGCAAATGTCGTCGTCAACTACGCGGGCAATGAAGCGAAAGCGAACGAAGTTGTAGACGAAATCAAAGCGCTCGGCCGCGATGCGTTTGCTTTTAAAGCAGACGTTTCCAATGCGGATGAGGTTCAGGCGATGATGAAGGAAGCGGTCGGCCGCTTCGGCACGCTTGACATCCTTGTCAACAATGCGGGTATTACAAAAGATAATCTGTTCATGAGAATGAAAGAAGATGAATGGGACGACGTCATTAACATAAACTTAAAAGGTGTGTTCAATTGTTCAAAAGCCGTAACAAGACAGATGATGAAACAAAGAAGCGGCCGGATCATCAACATCACCTCGGTTGTAGGCGTCGTCGGTAACGCCGGACAGGCCAACTATGTCGCGGCTAAATCAGGCGTGATCGGCTTGACGAAAACGCTGGCGAAAGAGCTTGCGTCAAGAAATATCACCGTTAATGCAATCGCTCCGGGGTTTATTTCGACGGAAATGACGGACAAGCTGACAAAAGATATTCAAGACGAAATGCTGAAGCAGATTCCGCTTGCACGGTTCGGCGATCCGTCTGACATCAGCAGCGCCGTTGTTTTCCTCGCATCTGACCATGCGAGCTACATGACCGGCCAGACGCTGAACATCAACGGCGGAATGGCTATGGTTTAAACGAAATCAAAAATTGAATTATCTCTGGTTTTTTAAAAACGAATCAACTATAATACTTGAGGGGAGGTGAATAGCTATGGCAGACGCATTAGAGCGTGTAACAAAAATCATCGTAGACCGCCTCGGCGTGGATGAAGCCGACGTCACTCTTGAAGCTTCTTTTAAAGAGGATTTAGGCGCTGATTCCCTTGATGTAGTTGAGCTTGTCATGGAACTTGAAGACGAGTTTGATATGGAGATTTCTGACGAAGATGCTGAAAAGATTGCAACAGTCGGTGACGCTGTGAACTACATAAATAGTAAGCAGTAAGCTCATTTAAAGTCCCGTTTAAAGACGGGGCTTTATCCCTTTATAAATGCGGCTTTAATTTTAATGTTTTGCTGCCCAATGATACACGAACCTGCCTTTTCATAGGAGGTGAGGTGAACTTGATGTGCCCATATGGAGGTTGCTATGTCAAAACATTCACATTTCAGAGACAAAAAAATGTTTCAAAAGAAAGCGGAGCAGTTTAAAAAGTTTCAGGAACGGATTTCGGTTCAATTTCAAAACGAGAAGCTTTTATATCAAGCATTTACACATTCATCTTATGTGAATGAGCATCGAAAGAAGCCATATGAAGATAATGAGAGGCTTGAATTTTTAGGAGACGCCGTTTTGGAACTGACGATTTCTCAATTTTTATACGCCAAATACCCGGCGATGAGCGAGGGTGATTTGACGAAATTGAGAGCGGCGATCGTATGTGAGCCTTCTTTAGTTTCCCTGGCCCATGAGCTTTCTTTCGGAGAGCTTGTTCTATTGGGAAAAGGAGAGGAAATGACTGGAGGAAGAAAGCGTCCGGCGCTTTTAGCCGATGTGTTTGAAGCTTTTATCGGTGCGCTCTATCTGGATCAGGGGCTCGAAGCTGTCGTGGCCTTTCTGAAAGCGTACGTTTTCCCTAAAATCGACGATGGTGCTTTTTCTCATGTGATGGATTTTAAAAGCCAGCTGCAGGAATTTGTACAGCGCGACGGACGAGGTATTCTGGAGTATAAAATCCTTCAGGAAAAAGGACCGGCGCACAACCGCGAATTTGAAGCAAACGTATCGCTAAAAGGAGAAGTACTTGGGGTGGGAAGCGGCCGTTCCAAAAAAGAAGCAGAACAGCATGCCGCTCAAGAAGCGCTCGCGAGGCTGCAAAAACACCATATGAAACAATAAATCCCCCTTGCAAAACTCAGGGGGATTTCAATGTATTTTAAGCCTTTTCGATGGGGTTATGATAGAATTGTAATACTTTAATACATAAGGAGGATCACCATGTTCCTCAAACGTTTAGACGTGATAGGATTTAAATCGTTTGCAGAACGAATTTCTGTAGATTTTGTAAAAGGCGTGACAGCTGTCGTCGGTCCGAACGGCAGCGGAAAAAGCAACATTACCGACGCGATCCGCTGGGTGCTCGGTGAACAGTCCGCCAAATCGCTCAGAGGCGGTAAAATGGAAGACATCATTTTTGCAGGCAGCGATTCGCGGAAAAAGCTGAATCTTGCCGAAGTGACGCTGACGCTTGACAATGACGACCGCTTTTTGCCGATCGATTTTCACGAAGTCAGTGTGACGAGAAGAGTCTACAGATCTGGGGAAAGCGAATTTCTCATCAACAACCAGCCGTGCCGTCTGAAAGATATCATTGATCTTTTTATGGATTCGGGGCTTGGAAAAGAAGCGTTTTCCATCATCAGCCAAGGCAAAGTCGAAGAGATTTTAAGCAGCAAGGCTGAAGAGCGGAGAAGCATCTTTGAAGAAGCGGCCGGCGTATTAAAATACAAAACGAGAAAGAAAAAAGCCGAAAACAAGCTGTTTGAGACACAGGACAATTTGAACCGTGTCGAAGACATCCTCCACGAGCTCGAGGGGCAGGTGGAGCCGCTGAAAGTGCAGGCTTCGATCGCCAAAGACTACCTTGAAAAAAAGGATGAGCTTGAAAAAATCGAAATCGCGTTAACGGCGTATGATATCGAAGAGCTTCACGGAAAATGGGAAGCCCTTCAGCAGAAAGTCGAAAAGGCGAAAGACGAAGAGATGTCTTCGTCTGCGGCCATCCAGGCAAAGGAAGCCAAAATCGAAGAGGCAAGAGACAAAATTCAAGCGCTCGACGAATCGGTCGATGAGCTTCAGCAAGTGCTGCTTTTGACAAGCGAGGAACTGGAGAAGCTTGAAGGCCGGAAAGAAGTGCTGAAGGAACGCAAAAAAAACGCGACGCAAAACAGAGCTCAGCTTGAAGAAGCGCTCGTCCAGCGCAGTGAAAAAGAGCGAAGCCTGAAAGAAAAAATCGCCGCGCAGAAGCTTGTGTTTGAAAAGCTCGAGGCCGAAGCAAAAGAGCTTGCCCGAAAGGTGAAAGAAAAGAATCAGGCTCTATCCGGATACAGCGAAAATGTAGAAGAAGAAATCGAACAGCTGAAAAGCGATTATTTCGAGCTCTTGAACGAACAGGCATCCGTCCGAAACGAGCTTCAATTTCTTGAAGACCAAATGTCCCAATCCGCGGCGCAGCAAAAACGACTCGCGCAAAACAATGAAAAATATTTAAGCGAGCGGAAGGAAATCGCCGACCGAAAGATGAAAACCGAACACGAATTCAGCCTCGTCGACGAGCGCCTTCACAGCCAGATTCAAGCATTCAGGGACGCGCAAAAAAGCTATGAACAGAAAAAAAGCCAGTACGAGAAAAAGGAATCCGCCCTTTACCAAGCTTATCAATACGTTCAGCAGGCGCGCTCCAAAAAGGAAATGCTTGAAGCGATGCAGGAGGACTTCTCAGGGTTTTATCAAGGCGTCAAAGAAGTATTAAAGGCCAAGAGCGAGCTTCCGGGCATTCGCGGTGCGATTGCCGAGCTGTTAAAGACGGACGAGCGGTATGAAACAGCGATTGAAATCGCGCTCGGCGCAACGGCCCAACATGTTGTCACTGACGATGAAGACGCCGCCAGACGGGCGATTCAATATTTGAAAAAGCATTCGTTCGGAAGGGCGACCTTTCTCCCGCTTTCCGTCATCAAAGAGCGCCGCATTCAGTCGCGAGATATCGAAGCGGCGAAAGAAAATCCGTCGTTCATCGGCATCGCCAGCGAGCTTGTTTCGTTTGATCCGGCCTACCGGACCGTCGTGCAAAACCTGCTTGGCACCGTGCTGATCACCGAGCATTTAAAAGGCGCCAACGATCTTGCCAAACGGCTCGGCCACAGATACCGGATCGTCACCCTTGAAGGGGATGTCGTCAATCCGGGCGGTTCAATGACGGGAGGAGCCGTTAAGAAAAAAAGCAGCTCGCTTCTGGGACGCAACAGGGAGCTGGAAGCCCAGACAAAACGTCTCGCCGAGATGGAAGAGAAAACCGAATTGCTCGAAAAAGAAGTGAAAGCCCTGAAGCAGACGATGCAAGAGCTTGATGCCAAACTTCAGTCACTCCGCGAGGACGGGGAAGGCTTAAGAACCGAACAGCAGGAAATCAAAGGGCGTCTGTACGAACTCGAAATCGCCGAGAAAAACGTCAACAGCCATTTGGAGCTCTACGACCAGGAAAAATCGGCTCTGCTCGAAGGGGACGAAGACAAGAAACGGCGTAAAAAAGAGCTTGAAGAAAAGCTCACATCGATCGCCGGCGGGCTGAAGCGCCTCGATTCCGAAATCGAAGCCATGACGGAGCGGAAACAGACACAGACCTCGACGAAAGAAGCGCTGCAAAGCGAGCTGACCGATTTGAAAGTGGTGCTGGCGAAAACCGAACAGTCGTGTGCGAATGAACGGGAAAAGCTCACAAGGCTTGAAGAAGAGTATGCCGAGAATGCGGAAGCGCTCAAAATTGCCGAAGAGGATCTCTCTTTCTTGACGACAGAAATGTCCTCCAATACTTCCGGGGAGGAAAAACTTGAAGAAGCTGCGAAAAAGAAGCTGAACGACAAAAATAAAACCGCAGAGCTTATCGCATCAAGAAGAGAGCAGCGGATGAAACTGCAAAAAGGCCTTGAAACCGAAGAGCTGGAACTGAAAGAAATGAAGCGCCAGTATAAGCAGATGGCAGGCCTCTTAAAAGACGAAGAAGTCAAGCTCGGCCGCATGGAAGTCGAACTCGACAACCTGCTCTCTTTCCTGCGGGAAGAGTATGGACTTTCATTTGAAGGGGCGAGGGAAAAATATCCTTTGGAGCTTTCCCCTGAAGAGGCGAGGAAGCGCGTCAAGCTGATCAAGCTTGCAATCGAAGAGCTGGGAACGGTGAACCTCGGCAGCATTGAGGAATTCGAAAGGGTCAATGAACGCTACCTCTTCCTCTCGGAGCAGAAAGACGACCTGCTCGAAGCGAAAAATACGCTCTTTAAGGTTATCGAGGAAATGGATGAGGAAATGACGAAGCGTTTTGCGGAAACATTTGCACAGATCAGTTCTCATTTCGAAGACGTCTTCCGGGCGCTGTTCGGCGGCGGAAGAGCCGAACTCAAGCTGACAGATCCGAATGACCTGCTCCAATCGGGCGTCGATATTATCGCTCAGCCTCCGGGCAAAAAGCTGCAGAACCTGAGCCTGCTTTCCGGCGGGGAACGGGCCTTGACGGCGATCGCGCTCCTGTTTTCGATCCTCAAAGTCAGACCGGTTCCGTTCTGCGTGCTGGATGAAGTCGAGGCGGCGCTTGACGAAGCGAACGTGTTCCGCTTTGCCCAATACTTGAAAAAATACAGCCATGAAACCCAGTTTATCGTCATCACCCACCGAAAAGGAACGATGGAAGAAGCCGATGTTCTTTACGGCGTGACGATGCAGGAATCAGGCGTTTCCAAGCTGGTCTCAGTCAAGCTTGAAGAAACAAAAGAACTAGTTCAATAAAGCGAGGTTACAGGACATGAGCTTTTTTAAAAAACTGAAAGAAAAAATCACACAGCAGACCGATTCGGTTTCAGGCAAATTTAAAGAAGGCCTGGCGAAAACGAGAAATACGTTTCAGGAGCGGGTCAATGAGCTTGTCTCCCGCTACCGGAAAGTGGACGAGGATTTTTTTGAAGAGCTTGAAGAGGTTCTGATCAGCGCTGATGTCGGCGTTTCAACGGTGATGGAGCTGATTGACGAACTGAAAAGCGAGGTCAAACGAAGAAATATTCAGGACCCGAAAGAGGTTCAGTCCGTCATTTCTGAAAAGCTCGTCGAAATCTATGAAGGCGGGGAGCAGGAAGCAGCAGAGCTCCGCGTCGAAGACGGCCGCTTAAACATCATTTTATTCGTCGGCGTAAACGGCGTCGGCAAAACGACGACGATCGGCAAGCTTGCCCATCAATTCATCAAAGAAGGCAAAAATGTCGTCCTTGCTGCCGGAGATACATTCAGAGCCGGCGCGATCGATCAGCTTGAAGTGTGGGGAGAGCGCGTCGGCGCGCATGTCGTCAAACAGGCTGAAGGCTCGGACCCTGCGGCCGTTATCTATGACGCCGTTCAAGCCGCGAAAGCGCGCGGCGCCGATGTTCTGCTTTGCGACACGGCAGGACGTCTCCAAAATAAAGTGAACTTAATGAAAGAACTCGAAAAGGTAAAGCGCGTGATTCAGCGCGAAGTGCCTGATGCACCTCATGAAGTGCTGCTCGTACTGGATGCGACGACAGGACAGAACGCGATGACACAGGCGCGCGAATTTTCCAAAGCGACTGATGTCTCCGGCATCGTGCTGACGAAGCTCGACGGAACGGCAAAAGGCGGCATCGTCCTCGCCATCCGCCACGAGCTCCAGATTCCGGTCAAGTTTGTCGGACTGGGAGAAAAAATGGATGACCTGCAGCCGTTTGAAGCAGAGTCATATGTATACGGCCTGTTTTCCGATCTGATCGAGAAAGAAGAGTAGGCGCGGAAAACCCCTTCGCCGGGGTTTTCTTTTTCGCCGTCATGTATGACAAGATAAAAACTTGACAGATCAAATATTTCAGCGTAAACTAATG
This sequence comes from Bacillus sp. PK6-026, assembly GCF_054161455.1. NCBI lineage: Bacteria > Bacillati > Bacillota > Bacilli > Caryophanales > Bacillaceae > Bacillus > Bacillus sp. PK6-026. The sequence continues at coordinate 1,725,059 of NZ_CP096418.1, forward strand.
TATCGTAAAGGGATTTGACTTAACAAAGGGGAGAGTCTCATGACGCTTGAAAAAACAACGAGAATGAATTACCTATTCGATTTCTATCAGTCGTTGTTGACATCAAAACAAAAAAGCTACATGTCGCTTTACTACTTAGACGATTTCTCCCTTGGCGAAATAGCTGAAGAATATCATGTCTCAAGGCAAGCGGTCTATGACAATATCAAGCGGACCGAAGCCATGCTTGAGCAATATGAAGAAAAGCTACTTTTGTTTAAAAAATTTCAAGAGCGCAATAAGATTTTTGAAGAGCTGAGAAAGCTGACTGACGGTCAGCCCGAAGCGGAATCCCTAATCGACGCGCTTGAGAAATTAGATTAGGAGGCGGCACTTAATATGGCATTCGAAGGATTAGCCGACCGACTGCAGCAAACGATCTCAAAAATCCGCGGAAAAGGAAAAGTAACGGAGCAAGACGTCAAAGACATGATGCGCGAAGTCCGTTTAGCGCTCCTTGAAGCGGACGTCAATTTTAAAGTCGTGAAAGATTTTGTGAAAAAGGTAAGCGAACGAGCTGTCGGACAAGACGTCATGAAAAGCCTGACGCCCGGACAGCAGGTCATTAAAGTGGTAAAAGAAGAACTGACGGAGCTGATGGGCGGCGAGGAAAGCAAGATTGCCGCTGCAAAGCGTCCGCCGACCGTCATCATGATGGTCGGTCTGCAAGGGGCCGGTAAAACGACGTCGACCGGAAAGCTCGCCAACCTGCTTCGCAAAAAACATAACCGCAACCCGCTGCTCGTGGCAGCAGACATCTACCGCCCGGCGGCTATCAAACAGCTGGAAACGCTCGGCAAACAGCTCGATATGCCGGTATTTTCACTGGGTGACAAGGTCAGTCCGGTTGAGATTGCCAAGCAGGCCATCGAAAAGGCGAAAGAAGATCATCATGACTACGTTCTCATCGATACGGCGGGACGCCTTCACATTGATGAAGACCTGATGGATGAGCTTGAGCAGGTAAAAGAAACAGCTCAGCCGGAAGAGATTTTCCTTGTCGTTGATTCCATGACGGGTCAAGATGCGGTAAATGTTGCCAAAAGCTTCAACGAACAGCTCGGTGTGACGGGTGTCATTCTGACGAAGCTTGACGGTGATACAAGAGGCGGGGCGGCCTTGTCGATCCGCGCCGTGACCAACACGCCGATCAAATTTGCCGGAATGGGCGAAAAGCTTGATGCACTGGAGCCGTTTCATCCCGAACGGATGGCCTCGCGAATTCTCGGAATGGGCGATGTGCTCACCCTTATCGAGAAAGCCCAGGCCAACGTAGACGAAGAAAAGGCGAAAGAACTCGAGCAAAAAATGAAAAATATGAGCTTTACGCTCGACGACTTTTTGGAACAGCTCGGACAGGTCCGCAATATGGGGCCGCTTGAAGATCTGATTCAAATGATGCCCGGCGCAGGCAAAATGAAAGGCTTAAAAAACGTTAAGGTTGATGAAAAACAGCTCAGCCATATCGAAGCCATCATCAAGTCGATGACCGGGAAGGAAAAAGAGCAGCCTGAGATCATCAATGCAAGCAGGCGCAAACGGATTGCGAAAGGAAGCGGGACATCCGTACAGGAAGTCAACCGTCTTTTAAAGCAATTTGAAGAAATGAAAAAAATGATGAAACAGATGACAAACATGACAAAAGGCAAGAAAAAAGGGTTTAAACTGCCCTTCATGTAAACCTGTTTTCAGATGATAAAAACGTTGTTAAGAAAAAACACTTTACAAACACTTTTATCATTGTTAATATACTATCTTGTTGAAATATTTTCGGAGGTGCTAGTAAAATGGCAGTAAAAATTCGTTTAAAACGTATGGGAGCAAAAAAATCTCCTTTCTATCGTATTGTTGTAGCAGATTCTCGTTCACCGCGTGACGGCCGTTTCATCGAAACAGTCGGAACTTACAACCCGGTTGCAAAACCAGCGGAAGTCAAAATTGACGAAGAGCTTGCGCTTAAATGGCTTCAAACAGGAGCTAAACCATCTGACACGGTTCGCAACCTGTTCTCTAAAGAAGGCATTATGGAAAAATTCCACAACGCTAAACAAAGCAAATAATGAGTGATCTGCACTTGGAAGAGCTGATTGTATCACTGGTCAAACCGCTTGTGGATCATCCGGATGACGTTCAGGTTTTCAGAGAGGAAAATCCAGAGCGGACGATGTTCCGCTTGTCTGTCAACAGAGAGGATACCGGCAAGATCATCGGCAAAAAAGGGCGCACTGCAAGGGCGATACGCTCTGTCGTATTTGCGGCAGGCGCACAGTCTTCTAAGAAAGTTCAACTTGAGATCGCAGACTAAGGGGAGAGGGTGAAAACCTCCCCCTTTTTTAACATGTAAGAAAAATAGAAACAGATGAACGATTCCGATTGTCAGCTTATGCCAGGCTGCCGGATTTCAGGGAAAGGAAAAATCACGGGACAGTAGGTGATGATGCCATGCAAATTATCCAACGTGTTACCGTTATGCAGGTTTTGACTGAAAACAGCAAAAAAAAGCTGCTGGCTTCTTTTGAAGAACGAAAGGAAATCCTTGAGCGCGAATGCAACCAGCTCTATTTTCAGCTCAGGAAGCACGAAAAGGAACACCACAATCCGGCAGCGACTGAATCATTTAAAAAAGAAATTGAAAAACGTCAGGACAAGATTAAAATGATCGTTTTTCAAATCAATCAAATCCATACACTGCCGCTTGGCAGCGAAGTAAAGGAAAAAGAAATCGACGCTTTAATGGACATTGAAGTCGGGGATAATTGGCATGATATGACGACGGGAAAAACAATCGTGATTAAAGACGGGATCGTCATTGAAATTCGTCCGAGGTGAAGAAATGCTGAAACAATGGTTTAATGTAGGGAAAATTGTTAATACTCATGGGGTAAAAGGCGAAGTCCGCGTCATTTCAAGAACCGATTTTCCTGAGGAACGGTACAAGCCCGGAAACGCGCTCTACTTGTTCCGTGAAGGAACAGACGAGCCTGTCAAGGTGACCGTCAGCGCCCACAGGCTTCATAAACAGTTCCACCTTTTGCAGTTTAAAGAGGTTGAAACGCTCACCGAAGCCGAAAACTTAAAGAATGCCTTGATTAAAGTTCCCGAAGACCAATTAAGCCAGTTGGCGGAAGACGAGTACTACTTTCACGAAATCATCGGCTGCGATGTTTTTTCGGAAGACGGGGATTTAATCGGCAAGGTCAAAGAAATTTTAACGCCGGGCGCCAACGATGTCTGGGTCGTGGCCAGACCGGGAAAGAAAGACGCGCTTATCCCTTATATCGACGCCGTTGTCAAAGAGATTAATGTGGCGGATCAAACGATCAAGATTCATATCATGGAAGGGTTACTTGACGAATGAAAATCGATTTTTTAACGCTTTTTCCGGAAATGTTTGAAGGTGTGCTCGGCTCGTCGATCCTGCAAAAAGCTCAGGATAAGGACGCTGTCCACTTTCGCGTGGTGAACTTTCGGGCCTTTTCCGACAACAAGCATCAAACCGTTGATGATTATCCATACGGCGGGGGAGCAGGAATGGTGCTGAAACCGCAGCCTGTCTTTGATGCGGTCGAAAAGCTGACAGCTGAAGCCGAAGGGTCTCCGAGAATCATCCTCGTCTGCCCCCAAGGGGAACGCTATACCCAACAGAAGGCTGAAGAACTGGCGCAGGAAGAGCATTTAATGTTCATTTGCGGGCATTATGAAGGGTATGATGAGCGGATCAGAGAGCACCTGTCTACAGACGAAATTTCGATCGGAGATTTCGTTTTGACAGGGGGAGAGCTGCCGGCGATGATGATCGCAGACAGTGTTGTGCGGCTTTTGCCGGGCGTGCTCGGCAAGGAAGAATCGCACCTTGAAGACTCTTTCAGCACGGGGCTTCTTGAACACCCTCATTATACGCGGCCGGCAGATTATAAAGGCCTGAAGGTGCCGGACGTTCTGACATCCGGGAACCATGCGAAAATCAAAGAATGGCGGCGGAAGGAGTCTCTCAGGCGCACTTTTTTAAGGCGGCCCGACCTTCTGGAAAACTATCCTTTATCTGAAGAAGAGCGAAAATGGATTTCTGAATGGAAAAACCGGTAGATTCTATTGCACCCGGAAAAAAGGTGTGGTATGATACTACTTGTGACTTGAACGGGAACGCTCGTTTAAGTTTGAAAACGATGTTCCGCTGTGCCGGTTAACTCGCGCAAGAGCATCTGTTGGAAGGAGTTGAAGACGATGCAAAAATTGATTGAAGATATCACAAAAGAACAATTGCGCACTGATTTGCCTGCGTTCCGTCCTGGTGATACTTTACGTGTACACGTTAAAGTTGTCGAGGGTAACCGTGAGCGTATCCAGGTTTTTGAAGGTGTCGTGATTAAGCGTCGTGGTGGCGGAATCAGCGAAACTTTCACAGTTCGTAAGATTTCTTACGGTGTCGGAGTTGAGCGTACATTCCCATTGCACACACCGAAAATCGCGAAAATCGAAGTTGTCCGTCATGGTAAAGTACGCCGTGCGAAACTTTATTACCTGCGCGAACTTCGTGGAAAAGCGGCTCGTATTAAAGAAATCAGACGATAAAGATAACGAACGAAAAGAGCTTGTTAACCATAACAAGCTCTTTTTTTGTCAAACAAGTATAAATGCACCACACCATTAAAAGAATAGCAATAACAGAAAGTAGGTGTCAGACAAATGGTGATCCAATGGTTCCCAGGGCATATGGCCAAAGCGAGGCGGGAAGTAACGGAGAAACTCAAGCTGATCGACATTGTATACGAACTGGTCGACGCCAGAATTCCGATGTCTTCAAGAAACCCGATGATTGAAGAGATTTTAAAAAACAAACCGAGGATCATGCTGCTCAACAAGGCGGATAAAGCGGACTCCTCCGTGACGAAGGCTTGGAAGCAGCACTTTGAAAAAGACGGGATTCCTTCTCTCGCCATCAACTCGGTCAACGGACAGGGGCTCAATCAAATTCTTCCCGCTTCAAAAGAGCTGCTGAAAGAAAAGTTTGATAAAATGAAAGCAAAAGGTGTAAAGCCGCGCGCGATCAGAGCGTTGATCGTCGGCATTCCGAACGTCGGCAAATCGACTTTAATCAACCGGCTGGCGAAAAAAAACATCGCCAAAACGGGCGACAGACCCGGGATCACAACGGCGCAGCAGTGGGTGAAGGTGGGAAAAGAGCTCGAGCTTCTCGATACCCCGGGGATTTTATGGCCGAAGTTTGAGGACGAGCTTGTCGGGCTGAGGCTTGCGGCAACAGGTGCAATTAAAGATTCGATTATCAACTTGCAGGATGTCGCCGTCTACGGTTTGCGCTTTTTGGAAGAGAATTACCCTGAGCGCTTAAAAAAGCGCTATGATCTGGAAGAGATTCCAGAAGAGATTGCAGCGCTTTTTGATGAGATCGGAAAAAAACGCGGCTGTCTCATGGCCGGAGGCGAGATCAATTACGACAAGACGACAGAAGTCATCATCCGCGATATCCGCACCGAAAAGTTCGGTCCGCTTTCTTTTGAAAAGCCGGAGGATATGTAAAAAGGCGCGCTTTTAAAAGAGCGGGCCTTTATTTTTGCAGGAGATGCGCCGATAAGAACATTAGGGGAGAAGAGAAAGTGAAAACATTAACCGTCAAAGAAATTAAAGAACATCTTCAATCGGTGAGTGATGAAAAAGACCCTTTTATAGAGCAGTGCAAAAATGATGGGCGGAAAAGCGTCCAAGCGCTTGTCGACGCCTGGCTGAAGAAAAATGAAAGGCTTTCGGCCATGCAGGAAGAGTGGCAGGTGATGACGTCTTTCGAACGGTCGCTGAGAGCGCGGGGCTATCAATATATCGCCGGAATCGACGAGGCGGGCAGAGGGCCTCTCGCAGGGCCTGTTGTTGCCGCCGCTGTCATCCTCAAAGAAGACTGTGAAATATTAGGGCTGACAGATTCGAAAAAACTGTCAAAGCAAAAAAGAGAAGACTATTATTCATACATTATGGAAGAAGCTGCAGCAGTCGGCGTCGGGATCGCTGACGCTGATGAGATCGATGAGCTGAATATTTATGAAGCCTCGAAAGCGGCGATGCTGAAAGCGGTCCAAGCGCTGGACGTCGCTCCGGATTATCTTCTAATCGACGCCATGTCGCTTGCAGTCGAAACAGAGCAGTCATCGATCATTAAAGGGGATGCAAAAAGCGCATCGATAGCGGCAGGCGCATGCATCGCAAAAGTGACGAGAGACAGGCTGATGGATGAATACGCCGCAAAGTATCCTCTCTACGGCTTTGAAAAGCATAAAGGCTACGGAACAAAAGAGCATCTGCATGCCCTTGCCAAATACGGCCCGTCGCCGATACACCGAAGATCGTTCGCCCCTGTTAAAGCACATGAATAACGTTCCGGAGGAAGAATGACTTTGATGATGCTGAACGATGTACATAACAGCTTAAGAAAACAATTTGAACAAGCTGATCCTCTCCAGCGGATCAGCGGAACGGAGACGGATCAGAAAAGGCTGATGCTCGGCAAAGTGCTCCGCTTTATCAGCGAGCAGTTCGCCGAAATACAAATCGGCAATACGAAATGGCAGGGGAAGCTTGAGGCACCCCTGAAAGCGGGCGCTCATTACTGGTTTTCGTATGAAAAGAAGCCTGATGAAGCGACAGGCCGCCTTCAGGTCGTTGAAGCGTTTGACAAAAACCCAAAGACAGTGCAGGATGCCGCTTTTAAGCTGTTGAACGGGCTTTCTCTGAAGCGGACGAAGGAAGCTGTCTTTCTGGTCGGAGCGTTGCTGAAGGAGCAGCAGCCGATCAGGGAAAACGATTTAAGAGCCGCCATCAAGTGGCTTGAAAATCTGCCGAAGTCTGACGCCCAAAAAGGCGCCGATGCCGTCATGTTCGCTCTTAAACGCGAACTTCCCGTCCATCCCGGCGTGCTCGATTCGATTTTGGCCGTCAAAAACCCAGTACCGCTGAACGAGCAGATTGCCAAAACATTTGATATGATCACGAACGCCACTCAGCAATCCGTAGGCATGGAAAAGCTGAAGCAGGCGCTTTTGCCTGTTTTACAAGCGGAGACCGAGGTGCATGCCGAAAAGCTGATTCAAAAGCTTGCAGAACACGTCAGGTCGCTCGAAAAAGGAGAACTGCAGGGCGTTCAGCCATTAAAGCCGCAGGTTCATTCAGAAGTCGGGAATCCTTTGCAAAAAGCTGACGCCGGCGGCACCCAAGGACAAGAAGCAAAAGCTGTTCAGCAGCAGCCGCAAAAAGCAGAAATCGCGGCAGCTAAAGACCTGCTCGCTAAATTGGCGGCACAAGCCGAAACGAACGGGACGCATATTGTAAAAGAAGCGGCAGGCGTCATCAGAGCGCTTGAATCGAGCGGATCTCTAGGACAAGCTCCGGCCGTTCCGGGCGGATTCACGCCAAAAGAGACGGAATTATTGCAGCATATCATGAAAGAAACAGCACCTGCATTAACGAATAAAGCCGATGTATTTTCCGTTCTCCTCAAGATCAAAGACCTTTTAGGCGTCAGAGATGAACTCTCATTGTTGAGAGCGATGGAAAACGGCGCTGTTCACAAAGATCAGGGCCTTCAATCTTTAAAGCTCGTGCTGAATGAAATGAGGCATGCTTCCGATCTTCCCGCTCCTGTAAAACAGGAAGCTGATCAAATCTTTCACCGTTTAAACGGACAGCTGTTTTTGCAAAATGATCAGCCTGCCCAGAGCCAGCTTTTTCTGTCGTACCCTTTGTTTTCAAAAAACGGCGTTCAGGATTTGACCGTTTTCTTAAAAGGGCAGAAAAAGGACGACGGAAAGATCGACCCTTCCCAGTGCCGCCTTATGTTTTACCTTCAGTTGGAGGCCTTGGAAGAGACGGTGATCGATTGTTTAATCCAGCAAAACGTCATGACGGTTACAATTGAAACAGGATTCGACTTGGAGCCTTTGCTTGAACCGCTGGTCCCCGCTTTAAAGGAAAATCTGAAAGAACTGGGCTACAGCTTGTCAGGCGTCACAGCAAAAAAACGGGAAAACATGAAGCTTGCTCCTTTTCTGGACGCCCGCTTTGAACAAATTACAGAGAGCGCAGTGGATGTGAAAATATGAAGGAAGAATCTGTTCCATTAAGAAGAGCTGTTGCGCTTCACTACGATGAAATGAAGGATAAGGCGCCGAAGGTGGTTGCCAAAGGATCGGGATACACGGCGGAGAAGATCATTGAAGAGGCGCAGAAAGCCGGCGTTCCGATTCAGGAAGATGCGACGCTTGTCGAATTAATGCGCCACTTGGAGCTTGACGATCACATTCCTGAAGCGCTTTACGAAATCGTCGCCGAGATCTTTTCATTCGTCTATACGCTTGATGAAAAAATGAAAAAGAGGGAATGACTTTTGAAAAAAAGCCGTTTCCTCTATTAATTTTATATTTTTAATAAAATAAAAGTGTGAATGTTTAGAAGGATTTTACGATTTCTCATCGAAACCTAGACAATCGATCTATGATTATATAAAATGAAAGCGCAGTCTATTTTTATTTTTGCTACATAAGTTAGGAGGATGGGAAATGAATATCCATGAGTACCAAGGGAAAGAAGTACTCAGACAATACGGAGTGGCTGTTCCGGAAGGTAAAGTGGCATTTACAGCAGATGAAGCGGTCAAAGCAGCGGAAGCGCTGTCCAGCTCGGTTTATGTCGTGAAAGCTCAAATTCACGCCGGCGGACGCGGTAAAGCTGGCGGGGTTAAAATTGCAAAATCAAAAGAAGAAGTCAAAGCCTATGCGGAAGAATTGTTGGGGAAGACGCTTGTCACTCACCAGACGGGTCCTGACGGCCAGCAAATAAAACGCTTACTTATTGAAGAAGGCTGCGATATCAAAAAAGAATACTATGTCGGTCTGGTTCTTGACAGGGCGACTTCACGCATCGTGCTGATGGCATCCGAAGAAGGCGGCACGGAAATTGAAGAAGTCGCTGAAAAAACGCCGGAAAAAATCGTCAAAGAAGTGATCGATCCGGCTGTCGGACTGCAGGGTTACCAGGCGAGAAAAATCGCCTTCGCCATCAATATCCCGAAAGAGCTTGTCGGCCAGGCTGTTAAGTTTATGATGGGATTGTACAAGGCGTTTACTGAAAAAGACTGTTCCATTGCTGAAATCAATCCGCTCGTCGTCACAGGTGACGGAAAAGTCATGGCCCTTGACGCCAAGCTGAACTTTGACAGCAATGCGCTATACAGACAAAAAGACATCTTGGAGTACAGAGATCTCGATGAAGAAGATCCGAAGGAAATCGAAGCATCCAAGTATGATTTAAGCTATATTTCGCTCGATGGAAACATCGGCTGCATGGTCAACGGAGCGGGGCTTGCGATGTCGACCATGGACATTATCAAGCACTACGGAGGGGAACCGGCCAACTTCCTTGACGTTGGAGGCGGCGCGACAGCTGAAAAGGTAACGGAAGCGTTCAAGATCATTTTGTCTGATCAAAACGTCAAAGGGATCTTTGTCAATATTTTCGGCGGTATCATGAAATGCGACGTCATTGCAGAAGGTGTTGTTGAAGCGACGAAACAAGTCGGTCTGACATTGCCGCTTGTCGTTCGCCTTGAAGGCACCAATGTCGATCTCGGCAAGAAGATCCTCGATGATTCAGGACTCAATATTACGTCTGCGGAATCAATGGCTGACGGCGCGCAGAAAATCGTATCCTTAGTGAAGTAAGAAAGGCAGGGGACCAAAATGAGTGTATTTATTAATAAAGACACAAAAGTCATTGTTCAGGGGATAACGGGTTCAACCGCTTTGTTTCACACAAAGCAGATGCTTGAATACGGAACGAAAATTGTCGGCGGAGTCACACCAGGCAAAGGCGGAACAGAGGTTGAAGGGGTGCCTGTGTTCAACACGGTCGAAGAGGCTGTAAAGCAGACCGGGGCAAATGCGTCTGTCATTTACGTTCCTGCGGCTTTTGCAGCCGATGCGATTATGGAAGCGACAGATGCTGAGCTTGATCTTGTCATCTGTATTACTGAGCACATTCCGGTGCTGGATATGGTAAAAGTTAAAAGGTATATGGAAGACAAGAAAACAAGGCTCATCGGTCCGAACTGTCCAGGAGTCATTACGCCTGAGGAGTGTAAAATCGGGATCATGCCCGGATATATCCATAAAAAAGGCCATGTCGGCGTTGTGTCGCGTTCAGGAACCCTTACATATGAAGCGGTTCATCAGCTTTCAGAAGCAGGAGTCGGCCAGTCAACGGCAGTGGGCATCGGCGGAGACCCTGTCAACGGGACGAACTTCATCGATGTGCTGAAGGCGTTTAATGAAGATCCTGATACACATGCGGTAATCATGATCGGCGAAATCGGCGGAACAGCTGAAGAGGAAGCGGCCGAATGGGTGAAAGCCAACATGACCAAACCTGTCGTCGGTTTCATCGGAGGAAAAACAGCGCCTCCTGGCAAACGTATGGGGCATGCCGGCGCCATCATTTCCGGAGGAAAAGGAACAGCGGACGAAAAGGTCAAAACAATGAACGCCTGCGGAATCGAAGTGGCTGAAACGCCTTCTGTTATGGGAGAAACATTGATTAAAGTGCTGAAGGAAAAAGGCCTTTACGAAACGTGTAAAACACATTGATCTTAACATGAGCGGGAATAGTCCGATTGGTCTATTCCTGCTTTTTCATAACTGGTTAAATCGTTTAGTACTTTCAGATTGTTTTGTTTTAAAAATGTTTGGAGGTTTTTGAATGAACGACAGCAGCGAGCTTTTGATATTGCTCCGCCTTCGCGGCACACTCTCCCCTTCTCTGCTGACCAAGTGGTGGAAGCAGGATCCTTCCTTGTCTCTTACGGGCGAAAAAAACCATCTTTTAACGAAGCTTTCATTAAAAAGATCAGACTTGTGCTCCATACGAAAACTGGCGAAACAAGAACTGTCTAATGTTAAACGGCTCATCCGTTCTTACGAAGCGGCCGGAGTCCGCATGGCCGCCATATGTTCCCCCGATTATCCAGCCAGCCTGAAAACCATTCATGACCCGCCTCCCGTCCTTTTTTTAAAAGGAGATGTTAAACTTCTCAATGAACAAAGACTGATCGGAATCGTCGGAACCCGCAGCCCGTCATTATACGGAAAAAGAGCAGCGGTTCACCTTGTCAGGGAGCTTTGCAAAAAAAGCTGGACGATCGTCAGCGGCCTTGCAAAAGGAATTGACGGTCTTGCCCATCAGGAGAGCATCTGTTCAAAGGGAAGGACAATCGGCGTCATCGCGGGCGGATTCAATAGCATATATCCCCGTGAACACCGCCAGCTCGCCGGTCAAATGGCCGAAAACCACCTGCTGGTATCAGAGCACCCTCCCCACGTTAAACCTCAAAAATGGCACTTTCCGATGCGAAATCGGCTGATCAGCGGATTAACGGAAGGAATCGTTGTCGTCCAGGGAAAGGAAAAGAGCGGGTCGCTCATCACAGCATATCAAGCCCTTGAGCAGGGGCGGGAGGTGTTCGCCGTGCCTGGTCCGATCTTTGACGCCAACTCTTTCGGTCCTTCAAGGCTGATCCAGGAAGGGGCGAAACTCGTATTGAATATTGAAGATATTTTGAGCGAACTGCCGCCTTCACGCACTCAATATCCGGAACCTGTTTAGAATTATCGTTTGACAAACTGTATTGTAATATTTAATAATAGTGAGGATTTCAAGTTTAAACGCTTTAATCGGCGTTCAACATATAGAAGGATTAAATCAGACACTTTTCGTAAAAATAATGATTATATAAACGACGATTATGCTGAATACAATAAAAAGGCTAAATTGAAAAGAGAGAGAACACCTCTTGAGGGGGATAATGTTATGTCCGAATACTTAGTCATCGTGGAATCGCCTGCAAAGGCAAAAACGATTGAGCGATACTTAGGAAAAAAATATAAAGTGAAAGCTTCGATGGGACACGTCAGAGACTTGCCGAAAAGCCAGATGGGCGTTGACATCGAGCAGAACTTTGAACCAAAATACATCACGATCCGCGGGAAAGGCCCCGTGTTAAAAGAATTAAAAACGGCCGCCAAAAAGGCAAAAAAAGTCTATCTCGCAGCCGACCCCGACAGGGAAGGGGAAGCGATCGCGTGGCATTTGGCACACAGCCTTGATCTGGATCTGAATTCCGACTGCCGCGTCGTATTTAATGAGATTACAAAAGATGCGATCAAAGATTCATTTAAGCATCCGCGCATGATCAATATGGATCTTGTCGACGCCCAGCAGGCGAGAAGAATTCTGGACCGCCTTGTAGGGTACAAAATCAGCCCGATTTTATGGAAAAAAGTAAAAAAAGGCTTGAGTGCGGGACGTGTCCAATCTGTTGCACTCCGCCTTATCATTGACAGAGAAAAAGAAATCAACGATTTTAAACCTGAAGAATATTGGACCATTGAAGGGTCTTTTCTCAAAGGCAAAGAAACATTTGAAGCGAGTTTCTTCGGAATAAACGGCGAAAAGCACCAGCTGAAAAGCGAAGAAGATGTAAAACAAATCCTCTCCCAGATCAAAGGGAACAAATTTGAGGTTAAAAAGGTTACGAAAAAAGAACGGAAGCGGAACCCTGCGCTCCCGTTTACAACATCGACGCTTCAGCAGGAAGCGGCGCGTAAATTAAATTTCCGGGCAAAGAAAACGATGATGATCGCCCAGCAGCTTTATGAAGGAATCGATCTCGGCAAAGAAGGAACTGTCGGGTTAATCACTTATATGAGAACGGATTCAACCCGCATCTCGAATACAGCTCAAGAAGAAGCGGCATCATTCATCGGCGAACAGTACGGAAAAGAATTTTTGGGGAGCAAGCGAAAACCTGCCAAAAAGAATGAAAACGCCCAGGATGCCCACGAAGCGATCAGGCCGACCTCGGTGCTCAGAAAGCCTTCCGATCTGAAGGCGGTATTGGGAAGAGACCAGCTTCGACTATACAAGCTGATCTGGGAGCGCTTTGTCGCAAGCCAGATGGCTCCGGCGACACTCGATACGATGAGCGTTGATCTTGAAAACAACGGGTTGACATTTCGGGCGAACGGCAGTAAAGTCAAGTTTTCAGGTTTCATGAAGGTGTACGTTGAAGGAAAAGACGATCAGATGGAAGAGAAGAATAAGATGCTTCCGGATCTCGCTGAAGGCGACACCGTTCTTTCAAAAGATATCGAACCCGAACAGCACTTCACACAGCCGCCTCCGCGCTATACGGAAGCAAGGCTGGTCAAAACGCTTGAAGAGCTGGGAATCGGCCGTCCGTCGACTTACGCGCCGACGCTTGACACAATTCAAAAGCGCGGGTATGTCGCCCTTGATAACAAACGCTTTATCCCGACTGAACTCGGTCAAATCGTGCTTGACTTGATCATGGAGTTTTTCCCTGAGATCATTAATGTTGAGTTCACCGCCAAAATGGAAAAAGAGCTTGATGACGTTGAAGACGGAAACATTCAATGGGTGCAGATCATCGATTCCTTTTACAAGGACTTTGAAAAACGCGTTGAAAAGGCGGAAGCCGAGATGCAGGAAGTGGAAATCGAACCGGAGTATGCGGGTGTGGACTGTGAAGAGTGCGGCCACCCGATGGTCTATAAAATGGGCCGCTACGGCAAATTTATGGCCTGCTCCAATTTTCCGGACTGCCGCAACACCAAGCCGATTGTAAAAGAGATCGGGGTCAAATGCCCTTCATGCAAAACCGGCAACATCGTCGAGCGCAAATCGAAAAAACGCCGTATTTTTTACGGCTGTGACCGCTATCCTGAATGCGAATTCGTATCATGGGATAAACCGCTTGAACGGAAATGTCCGAAATGTGAGGACATGCTTGTCGAGAAAAAGCTCAAAAAAGGCGTTCAAGTGCAGTGCGTGAATTGCGATTATAAGGAAGAACAACAAAAGTAGCGGTGAGCAGGGCTTTGCTCACCTTCTTTGTTGTGTTAAAAGATGAAGTCAACTCATAAATTAGGAGATGTGAATATGAATCAAACAGTAAATGTCATCGGTGCAGGACTTGCCGGAAGCGAAGCTGCATGGCAGCTTGCCAAGCGAGGTATCAATGTCCGTTTATACGAAATGAGGCCTGTTAAACAAACGCCGGCACACCATACAGATAAATTCGCAGAACTTGTCTGCAGCAACTCGCTTCGGGCGAATTCATTAACGAACGCTGTCGGTGTATTAAAGGAAGAAATGCGGGTTCTTGACTCGGCCATCATCGCTGCTGCTGACGAATGTTCTGTTCCTGCCGGCGGTGCGCTTGCCGTAGACAGGCATGAATTTGCCGCAAACGTTACCGAAAAAGTAAAGAATCATCCGAATGTGACTGTGCTCAATGAAGAAGTCACGGAAATACCGGAAGGACCGACTATTATTGCAACAGGACCGCTGACGTCAGAATCGCTTTCCGCGAAGCTCCGGGAGCTGACAGGAGAGGACTATCTGTACTTTTATGACGCCGCTGCGCCGATAGTTGAGAAAGACAGCCTTGACATGGATAAAGTCTATTTGAAATCCCGCTATGACAAAGGGGAGGCAGCGTATTTGAACTGTCCGATGACTGAAGAAGAGTTTGACAGATTTTATGACGCCCTTGTGTCTGCGGAAACTGTTCCATTGAAAGAATTTGAAAAGGAAATCTTCTTTGAAGGCTGCATGCCGATTGAAGTCATGGCGAAGCGCGGCAAAAAAACGATGCTGTTCGGCCCGATGAAGCCTGTCGGTCTTGAAGATCCCAAAACAGGAAAGCGTCCATACGCCGTTGTGCAGCTGCGCCAAGATGATGCAGCCGGCACGCTTTACAATATCGTCGGTTTTCAGACCCACCTCAAATGGGGCGACCAAAAGGAAGTACTCCGCCTTATTCCGGGACTGGAACAAGCTGAAATCGTCCGCTACGGCGTAATGCACAGAAATACGTTCATCAACTCGCCGAGTCTTTTAAAAGCGACCTACCAGTTTAAAAAACGGGACGATCTGTTTTTCGCCGGCCAAATGACAGGTGTTGAAGGGTATGTTGAATCAGCGGCTTCAGGTCTTGTTGCCGGAATAAATGCGGCTCGGCTCATCCAGGGAAAAGAACCGGTCACTTTTTCAAATGAAACAGCGATCGGCAGCATGGCCCATTACATCACGGAAACAAACAAGAAAAACTTCCAGCCGATGAATGCGAACTTCGGTCTGTTCAAGGAATTGGGGGTTAAAATTAAAAACAAGCAGGAACGAAATGAACAGTATGCTTCGCGCGCATTGGAGACAATTCAAAATATTTCGAAAACGCTATAGTTATTCATTGCCAGATGAACTTGTTATGTGATAACATTTAAAAGCCCTTTTCGAAGAGGTGTAATGATGGCAAATGTTAAGAATTTTTTAACTTTATTCATTGAATATTTACAAATAGAAAAGAATTATTCAAAATATACAATTGTGGGTTACATTTCTTCTATTGAAGACTTTGAACGCTTTTTACAAGTTCAGGGCATAAAAGGTTTTGAAGACGTGACTTATCCGGATGTGAGAATTTTCTTGACGGAAGCGCATGAAAAAGGGCTTACTCGCAGGACGATCAGCAAGAAAATTTCGGCTCTGCGAAGCTTCTATAAATTTTTATTAAGGGAAAAGATGGTAAAAGAAAACCCGTTTCTGCTTGTCAGTCTTCCGAAACAGGATAAACGGATTCCAAAATTTTTATATGAAAAAGAACTTGAAGAACTGTTTGAGGTTTCGGACTTGAGTACACCGCTCGGCCAAAGGAATCAGGCGCTCTTGGAACTTCTTTACGCAACAGGCATGCGGGTAAGCGAACTTTGCAGCCTGAAGGAATCCGATTTGGATCTGTTTTTAGATACGGTTTTGGTTCACGGGAAAGGCAGGAAGCAAAGGTATATTCCATTTGGTTCATTCGCCCGGGAGGCTTTGGATCTGTATTTGCAAAATGGAAGACGCATCCTGCTGTTAAAAGCGAAAGAGCCTTGCCCTTTTATTTTTTTGAATCAAAGGGGCGGGCCCTTAACCCCGAGGGGGGTTCGTTACATTTTGGGAGAACTGGTCAAAAAGACTTCGGGTACATTACATATACATCCGCATATGCTCCGCCATACTTTTGCCACCCATTTGTTAAATGAGGGTGCGGATCTCAGGAGCGTTCAGGAACTGCTTGGGCATTCAAACCTTTCTTCAACCCAGGTGTATACGCATGTATCTAAAGATATGCTCAGAAAGACATATATGTCTCATCACCCTCGGGCACATAAAGGGAAATAAAGGAGGTTCTTTTATGTCATCTTTTCACGCAACGACGATATTCGCCGTCCAGCACAACGGAAAAAGCGCGATGGCGGGAGACGGCCAGGTTACGTTCGGTCAGGCTGTCGTCATGAAGCATACCGCTAGAAAGGTAAGAAAGCTCTTCAACGGGAAAGTCATTGCCGGCTTTGCCGGTTCTGTTGCGGACGCTTTCACGCTCTTTGAAATGTTTGAATCGAAGCTTGAAGAGTACAACGGCAATTTACAGCGTGCGGCAGTCGAGCTTGCAAAAGAGTGGCGAAGCGATAAAGTCCTCAGAAAGCTTGAGGCGATGCTGATCGTCATGAACGCTGACAGCATGCTGCTCGTTTCCGGAACAGGCGAGGTGATTGAACCTGACGACGGCATTTTGGCGATCGGCTCAGGCGGAAACTATGCCCTGGCAGCCGGAAGGGCGTTGAAACGTCATGCAGGCGGCCAGCTTGACGCAAGAGCGATTGCGAGGGCCTCACTTGAAACCGCGGGCGAAATCTGTGTGTATACGAACGATCAGATCATTGTAGAAGAACTTGAATAGAAAGGATATGAGGCATATGGAAAAAAAGCCGCTGACTCCTAGGCAGATCGTCGAAAGGCTTGATCAATACATCGTCGGCCAGCTCGATGCGAAAAAAGCGGTCGCCGTGGCATTGAGGAACCGCTACAGAAGAAGTCTTCTTGATGAAAAACTGCGCGAAGAAATCGTTCCGAAAAACATATTGATGATGGGTCCGACAGGTGTGGGAAAAACCGAGATTGCAAGACGAATCGCGAAGCTCGTCGGCGCTCCGTTCGTCAAAATCGAAGCGACGAAGTTCACGGAAGTCGGTTATGTGGGCAGAGATGTTGAATCGATGGTCAGGGATCTTGTGGAAACGTCAATCCGCCTCGTCAAAGAGGAAAAAATGAACGAAGTGAAAGGCATCGCCGAAGAAAACGCAAATAAACGCCTCGTCCGCCTGCTTGTACCGGGAAGGAAAAAACAGTCAGGTGCGAAAAATCCTTTTGAAATGCTGTTTGGCGGTAATCAGGATCAAGAGACGAATGAAGCGGAAAAGCATGAAGACACGGATATCGAAAACAACCGGAAGCGGATTGCACATCAGCTTGCTCTCGGCGAGCTTGAAGACCATTATGTCACCGTGGAGGTGGAGGAGCAGCAGCCATCCATGTTTGATATGCTCCAAGGCTCGGGTATGGAACAGATGGGCATGAACATGCAGGATGCGCTCAGCAGCCTGATGCCGAAAAAGAAAAAGCGCCGCAAGCTGACGGTTAGGGAAGCACGAAAAGTGCTGACGAATGAAGAAGCGGCAAAGCTCATCGATATGGACGAAGCTGCCCAGGAGGCCGTCCTGAGAGCCGAACAGTCGGGAATCATCTTTATCGATGAGATCGATAAAATCGCCAAAAAGAGCGGTGCTTCTTCATCGGCCGACGTCTCAAGAGAGGGCGTGCAGCGCGATATTCTTCCGATTGTAGAAGGCTCTACCGTCATGACAAAGTACGGTGCGGTCAAAACGGATCACGTGCTGTTCATCGCTGCAGGTGCATTCCATATGGCGAAGCCTTCAGATCTAATTCCAGAGCTGCAGGGACGCTTTCCGATCCGCGTTGAGCTTCAAAAGCTGAGCATCGATGATTTTGTGAAAATCTTAACTGAGCCTGACAACGCTCTTCTAAAGCAGTATAAGGCTTTATTGAAGACGGAAGGTATATCTCTTGAATTTTCTGACGATGCTATTCGTAAGATTGCAGAAGTGGCTTATCATGTGAACCAGGACACAGACAATATCGGGGCGAGAAGGCTTCACACCATTTTGGAACGGCTTTTGGAAGAACTGTCATTCGAGGCTCCGGATGTAACGATGGAGGAAGTTGTCATCACGCCTCAATATGTTGAAGAAAAGCTCGGTTCGATCGCTAAGAATAAGGATTTAAGCCAGTTTATTTTATAAACAATTAAATAAGAGTAATTTAGGAGGATCAATTTATTATGGCTTTATTACAAAAAACAAGAAAGATTAATGCAATGCTGCAAAATGCGGCAGGGAAGCCGGTTAATTTTAAAGAAATGGCCGAAACGCTTCGCGATGTGATTGATTCGAACATTTTCGTCGTCAGCCGCAGAGGAAAGCTTCTCGGTTTCTCGATCAACCAGCAGATCGAAAATGACCGGATGAAAAAAATGCTTGAAGAGCGCCAGTTTCCTGAAGACTATACAAAAAGTCTGTTCAACATTCCGGAAACTTCATCCAACCTTGACATTAACAGCGAATATACGGCTTTCCCTGTGGAAAACCGCGATTTGTTCCAAGCGGGTCTGACCACAGTCGTTCCGATCATCGGAGGAGGCGAAAGACTCGGCACCTTGATTCTGTCCCGCCTTCAGGAGAAATTCGAGGATGACGATCTGATCCTTGCCGAATATGGCGCAACGGTCGTAGGAATGGAAATTCTCAGAGAGAAAGCTGAAGAGATCGAAGAGGAAGCACGCAGCAAAGCGGTCGTTCAAATGGCGATCAGTTCATTATCTTACAGCGAGCTTGAAGCAATTGAACATATTTTTGAAGAGCTTGACGGAAATGAAGGTCTGCTTGTCGCAAGTAAAATTGCAGACCGCGTCGGCATCACCCGCTCGGTCATTGTCAATGCGCTGCGCAAACTTGAAAGCGCCGGTGTCATTGAATCAAGGTCATTAGGGATGAAAGGCACATACATTAAAGTCCTGAACAACAAATTTTTAATGGAATTAGAAAAACTAAAGTCTCATTAAAAGATGAAAGCCGCAGAACATGCCGTTCTGCGGCTTTTTTTATTTCACGTTTTAAACTATATTATCGTAATTTTTTCATATCAAAAACAACTAAAATGCGGTGCTGAATCAATGCGTTGCTTGAATAAAAAATATACTAACATAATGTTTTGAAACTTTAACAAACGTAACATTACATAGTTCTTATAATCTAGGTCGAAATACCTATTCATAAAATAGATATTTATTACGATTTTTTTTTGCGTCCAGATCATAGACTTTAAGCCTATTATTCCTTACAATAGGCTTATGGTTTTTACAATTCTCGACAAGATTTTGAGACAGATGGAAAAAGATTGGAGGTATTTGGCGATGGATATATTTTCAGGAACAATACATAGACTAGAGGGAGCCTTGAATCAAGCGAACATTAAGCAAAAAGTCATAACGAACAATCTGGCCAATGTAGACACACCGAACTACAAGGCGAAAAAAGTATCCTTCAAAAATGTGCTGAATGAGGAGTCCTCCCGAATTAACGCTATAAAAACAGACTATAGACACATTGACTTCAAAGGGAATGAGTCAAATTATTCAGTTGTGTCGAGAAAGAATACAAGTTATCAGGAAAACGGGAACAACGTGGACGTTGATCAGGAAATGAGTGAAATGGCGAAAAATCAAATCCAGTATCAAGCGCTGGTTGAAAGAATAAGCGGCAAATTCAACTCACTGCGGACCGCGATTACAGGAGGTAAATAATGGGGGTATTCAATAGCATCAACATCTCAGCTTCGGCGTTGACTGCACAGAGAGTCAGAATGGATACCGTTTCTTCCAACCTGGCAAACATGGACACAACAAGAGCGAAGCTGGTCGACGGACAGTGGCAGCCGTATAGGAGAAAGCTTGTATCGACGGCTCCGAAAGGCGAATCTTTTTCATCCGTGCTCCAATCATCGATGAATGCATCGGCGAGAGTCGGTGAAGGGGTAAAGGTGACCAAGATCACCGAAGACAAAACACCGTTTAAACTCGTTTATGATCCGACGCATCCCGACGCAAACGAAGACGGATACGTGCAGATGCCGAATGTCGATCCGCTAAAAGAGATGGTTGATTTAATGGGCAGCACAAGGTCATATGAAGCGAATGTCACAGCGATGAACGCGACAAAAGGAATGCTGATGAAAGCACTAGAAATCGGAAAGTAGGGTGATGACACGAATGGTTAATGGAATCTCTCCATTTGGAATTCAACCCGTGCAGGCGGGAACGAATGCAACAAATCAGATCACGAACAAGCAGGACGGTTCAGAGAACCAAGTCAGCTTTTCCAACGTGCTGAAAGATTCTATCAATGCTTTGAATCAATCTCAAAATGAATCTGATAAACTGACAAACGCGCTTGCTCTCGGTCAGGATGTCAACCTTGATGAAGTGATGGTTGCAGCCCAGAAGGCAAATATTACATTGACGGCTGCGACGGAATTCCGCAACAAAGCGGTTGAAGCTTATCAGGAAATCATGAGAATGCAAATGTAAGAAAGGAGTCTGAAAGCGAAGAGAATTAGTGTAACTACCGGGGGAGTAAGATGAATCGTACTTTATTGCAAATCAAAACGAAAATAACAGATTTTTGGAAAAACAGATCAAAGCTGCAGAAGTTTTTGATGATCGGCATCGTCGCTCTGGCAGTGATCCTGTCAATCATCATTGGAATTGTTGCTTCGTCGAATAAAATGGTGCCGCTCTATAAAGACTTGTCAGCTGAAGAAACCGGCCAAATCAAAAAAGTGCTCGATGAAAAAGGTGTTCCATCTGAGGTTGCAGCTGACGGTTCAGTCATTAAAGTTCCGGAAGAAAAAGTCGACGGGCTGAAAGTCGATCTTGCGGCAGAGGGTCTTCCGAAAAGCGGAAGCATCGATTATTCGTTCTTTGGTCAAAATGCCGGTTTCGGTATGACGGACAACGAATTTGACGTATTGAAAGTGAAAGCAACGCAAACCGAGCTTTCCAACCTCATCAAAGGAATAGACGGGATTAAAGATTCAAAGGTCATGATTAACCTGCCGAAGGAATCCGTCTTTGTCGGAGAGGAAAAGCCGGAAGCATCCGCTTCGATTGTTCTTCAGGTGAAGCCCGGCCACACGCTTGATCAAAATGAAATCAACGGCCTTTATCATCTCGTATCGAAAAGCGTGCCGAACCTTGATCCGGAAAACATCGTGATCATGGATCAAAACTCCACGTATTACGATCAAACCGGCAAAGATTCAGGTTCATACGCTGACAGCTACTCTTCACAAAGGCAAGTCAAAGCTCAGATCGAAAAGGACCTGCAGAGACAAATTCAAACCATGCTCGGCACGATGATGGGACAGGATAAAGTAGTTGTATCCGTCACATCCGACATCGACTTCACAAAAGAAAACAGGACGGAAGATCTGGTTGAACCTGTCGACAAAGAAAATATGGAAGGGATCACGGTCAGCGCAGAGCGCGTCAGTGAAACGTATTCCGGACAGGGAGCGCAAGCTGGAGGCGTCAACGGAACAGGTGAAAACGATGTAACAAACTATGCGGAGACAGAAGGCGGAACAGGCAACGGAGACTACGAAAAAAGCGAAGAACGAATCAACAATGAAGTCAACAAAATTCATAAAGAAATCGCCGAAAGTCCGTACAAAATCAGAGATCTGGGCGTCCAGGTCATGGTTGAACCGCCTGATGCGAAGAACCCGCAGTCACTGCCTGCTGAAAGAGAAGATGATATTAAAAAAATCCTCTCAACCATTGTGAAAACATCGATCGACAAGAAGTATGAAGAAGAGCCGCTGACAGATGAGGATATTGAAAATAAAATCGTTGTTTCTGTCCAATCGTTCGACGGCAAGCAGACAATCGATGAAGGAACGGAAACAGGCGGTATACCGATGTGGATTTACATCGCAGGCGGAGCAGCGCTTGTTGCTGTAATCGGCCTCATCATCTGGCTTGTCAGAAGACGTAAAAATAGAGATGACGAATACGAGGAAGAATGGTATGAAACGCCTCAGGAACCGATTCGTGTTGCTGATGTGAACAATGAAAAAGAGACGGAAGAAACTGTCAGACGAAAACAGCTTGAAAAAATGGCGAAAGATAAGCCTGAAGAATTCGCCAAATTGTTGCGCAGCTGGCTGACCGAGGATTAGGAGGAGTATTGAAATGGCAAAAATGAAACAAGATAGGCTTACAGGCAAACAAAAAGCGGCCATTCTCATGATATCCTTAGGGCTTGATGTGTCAGCTTCCGTTTACAAGCATTTAACAGATGAAGAAATCGAAAGGCTGACGCTTGAAATATCAAATGTCAGAGCTGTATCACCAGAGAAAAAAGATGAAATTATTCAGGAATTTCATGAAACGGCTATTGCTCAAGAATATATATCACAAGGCGGCATTCACTACGCCAAGCAGGTGCTTGACAAAGCGCTCGGCGAAGACAAAGCCGCCAGCATTATCAACAGGTTGACATCGTCTCTTCAAGTCAGACCGTTCGATTTTGCCAGAAAAGCGGATCCCGAGCAGATTCTGAACTTTATCCAGCATGAACATCCGCAGACGATCGCATTGATTCTGTCTTATCTCGATCCCGTGCAATCCGGTCAGATATTATCAGAACTAAATCAGGATGTGCAGGCAGAGGTTGCAAGACGGATCGCTGTCATGGACAGGACGTCGCCGGAAATCATCAATGAAGTCGAACAGATTCTGGAGCAAAAGCTATCCTCCACATTCACTCAGGACTACACGCAGACCGGCGGCATTGAAGCCGTTGTCGAAGTGTTGAACGGAGTTGACAGAGGTACAGAGAAAACGATCCTTGACTCCCTTGAAATCCAGGATCCTGAGCTTGCCGACGAGATTAAAAAGCGGATGTTCGTCTTTGAAGATATCGTTACGCTTGATAACCGCGCCATTCAAAGGGTTATCCGCGATGTGGAAAACGACGATCTGCTTCTCTCCCTCAAAGTGGCCAGCGAAGAGGTCAAAGACATCGTCTTCAGCAATATGTCGCAGCGTATGGCTGAAACATTTAAAGAAGAAATGGAATTCATGGGCCCTGTGCGTCTGCGTGACGTAGAAGAAGCTCAATCCAGAATCGTAAGCGTCATCCGAAGACTTGAAGAAGCAGGTGAGATCGTAATCGCCAGAGGCGGAGGAGATGATATCATTGTCTAACATTATTAAACAGCGATTATCATCAATACCGCCAAAAGAAAGGCGGACGATTTCATTAAAGGAAGTCAAACTTCCTGAAACAGAAACTGAACTTGATACCGGACAGGATCCGGAATTCCTCCTCGATCATGCCAGACAGGAAGCAGGGAAAATATACGAAAAAGCGAACGCTGAACTCGAACAGGTCAGACGGCAAATCGAAGAGGAAAGGATAAGCTGGGAAACAGAACGCGAAGCGCTGATAGACCAGGCGAAACAAGAAGGCTTTCAAGCGGGGTTTGAACAGGGAAAGGCCGAGGCCCAAAGCACTTATCAATCCTATTTGGATGAAGCCAACGCCATCGTCGGAGCGGCGAGGCGTGACTATGAAGAAAAAATCGAACAATCTTCCGAAGAAATTGTCGAACTTGCCGTGTCGCTGGCTAAAAAAGTTTGGAATCAAAAGGCTGACGACAAAGAAGCTTTTTCAGCCCTCGTCAAACAGGTGCTGTCCGAAATGAAGGAGTTCGATGACATTGCCGTCTATGTGGATCCGGAGTATTACACAGAGGTTCAAAGCCACAAAAACGAACTTGAGCAGCTCCTCCAATATGGCGCCCATCTCGCGATATACGCCGATGAAAAAGCGCCAAAGGGAACGTGCTATGTTGAAACGGCTTTCGGAAGAATTGATGCAGGAATCGACACTCAATTACAGCAGCTGAAACAAAAACTGCTCAGCCTGCTTGAAACGGCAGGTGTTGTCCAGTGATGCTTGAGCAGCTGCTTGAATGTATAGAAACCGCAGACTCCTACAAACGTTACGGAAAAGTCAAACAAGCGGTCGGCCTGATGATTGAATCCAAAGGACCTGAATGCTCAATCGGCGATGTCTGCAAAATCTATACAAAAGGTGACGGGCCAAAGGCCATCAAAGCTGAGGTCGTCGGCTTCAAAGACCAAAATATTCTTCTCATGCCATATTTGGAAGCGGCCAATATTGCACCCGGCAGCATTGTCGAAGCGACGGGAGAATCGCTCAGAGTCAAAGTCGGCTCCGGCTTGATCGGGCAAGTTGTCGATGCATTCGGCAATCCGCTCAACGGCAGCGCGCTTCCGAAAGGTTTGGCTCAAGTTTCGACAGAACAGGCGCCGCCTAATCCGATGAAAAGGCCGCCAATCAGAGAAAAAATGGCGGTCGGCGTCAGATCAATCGACAGTCTGCTGACCGTCGGAAAAGGACAACGTGTTGGGATATTCGCCGGAAGCGGCGTCGGAAAAAGCACGCTCATGGGCATGATAGCAAGAGAGACGGCCGCAGACTTGAATGTCATCGCTCTTGTCGGAGAGCGGGGCCGCGAAGTCAGAGAGTTCATTGAGAAAGATCTCGGCGAAGAAGGGCTGAAGCGCACGATCGTTGTAGTGGCTACTTCGGACCAGCCGGCATTGATGCGGCTGAAAGCGGCCTATACAGCAACAGCGATTGCCGAGTACTTCCGCGACAAAGGACAAAACGTGATGTTCATGATGGACTCGGTGACAAGGGTTGCCATGGCTCAGAGGGAAATCGGCCTGGCGACGGGCGAACCGCCGACGACGAAAGGTTATACACCCTCAGTGTTCGCTATTTTACCTAAGCTCTTAGAACGAACAGGAACGACGGAAAACGGGTCAATAACTGCTTTCTATACGGTTCTTGTCGACGGTGATGATATGAATGAACCGATCGCCGATACTGTCAGGGGAATCTTGGACGGTCATATCGTTCTTGACCGGAGCCTTGCGAATAAAGGCCAGTTTCCGGCAGTCAACATTTTAAAAAGCATCAGCAGGGTGATGTCAAACATCGCCGGGAAAGATCATATAAGAGCAGCGAACCGGTTCAGGGAAATGCTGTCAACCTATCAAAACTCAGAGGACCTGATTAACATAGGAGCCTATAAAAAAGGGTCTTCCAGAGAAATTGATGAGGCCATACAATTCCACCCTAAGCTGATCAGCTTCCTCAAGCAGGAAGTGGATGAAGCGGCGTCGCTGGAAGAGAGCATTTCTTTATTAAAGAGTCTTACAGGAAGAGAGGATTAAGAATGGCTTATTCATTTAAATTTCAAAAGCTCCTCGAGCTTAAAGAAAATGAAAAAGACCAATCGTTCGCTGAATATCAGCACTCAGTTTCCGAATTCGAAAAGGTCGCGGAAAAGCTGTATGAAAGCATGAACCAAAAAGAAACGCTAGAAAAAAACAAGGAAATCAAGATGCAGACAGGAATGAGCGTTCAGGAAATGCGGCATTATCAGCAATTTGTCACAAATCTTGAAACGACTATCTACCATTATCAAAAGCTCGTCATGATGAAGAGAAATGAAATGAATGAAAAACAGCACGATCTGACGGAAAAAAATATCGAGCTGAAAAAATTTGAAAAAATGAAAGAAAAGCAGTTTGAAATGTATTCGCTGCAAAACAAAGCAAATGAGTTAAAGGAAATGGACGATATCTCCATTGCCCAGTACATAACTCAAGGAAGCTAGGGGTAGAAAAACGATGACCGAAGAAAAAAAAGCCGGTAAATTTCAGACATTTTTGTTTGTCATCGTCATTCCGCTGATCTTTTTAATCGTTGCAGCGTTTGTCGGCATGTGGCTTTTGGGCGTCAATTTCCAGGATGCAGCCTCCAAAATCCCCGTTGTTAAAGAGCTTGTGAAAAACGGCGAGGATCAGGACAAAGATCACGCAGCAAAGCAGCAGGAGAACAAAGCAGAAAAGCTCCAAAAGACGATCGATGAACAAAAAAGCGAAATCGAAACGCTGACGAGTGACTTGAAAACGAGTGATCAAGAGATTAAAAGGCTGAAACAAAAAATCAGCTCGTTCGAAAAAACGGAAAAAGATGAAAAAGAGCAGAAAGAAAAGAACACCGAAGGTCAAGGAGACGGAAAAAAAGTCGTCAAAATTTATGAAAGCATGCAAAGCAATAAAGCTGCAAAAATTTTAAGCGAATTAAAAGAAGAAGAGGCAATCAACATTTTAGATTCTTTAAGCAAAAAGAAAGTGACTGAGATCCTCTCCAAAATGTCTCCTGATAAAGCGGCTGTATTCACAGAAAAGCTTGTGAAAAACGAAGCGAAAAATGACAAGAAAAAAGAAGGGGGGGAATAGCTTGAGGCTTTTTGACGCAATCTCTTTTGATGCCAAGCCTGCGGCGGATACCGCAACTGCAAAAACGAGCAGGACGCCTCTGGGCGGACTCTTTCAAAATGTGCTCCAAAAGGAAAACAGCTCACTTTCCCCTTTTCAAAAGGGAGAAGAACCTTCTCAGGACACGTCATTGGAAGGGCTTTTGCATGAACTGAAGCAATGGCTTTTAAATAATGAAGGCGGCTCCTTCAATGAAGACTGGTTGAATTCCCTCCAGCATGTTGAAGAGCTGAATCCATCTCCGGATGAACTCGCATTGGCAGAACAGCTGTTACAGCAAATAAAAGAGCTGCTTGAAAATGCCGCTCTGCCTGGACAATCAGGCAAAACAGCTGATGCTATTGAAGCTGTGCCTGCTGACGAAAGCGGGACAGAAGAGCCGAAACTGACTGACCTGCAAATTCTTGGTCAGATTCAGCAGCTGCTCGCTGTGATCGTAAATGAAAATCAACCGGCACTCAAAACTTCACAAATCGCAGAAATATTGAAACAAGCGCCGGAATTTCTCGCCGCTTTTCAGACAAAGGCGGGAACAGAAGGGCTGATTGATGAACTTAAACGCCAATTTTTCACAAAAGATCCGGGTGAGTCGCAGCTTTTGTCCATGTCAAACGCCGAGCTGAAAAGCTTGAAAAGTGTAATGGAGCAGATGATGAACGCAAACGCTGAACCGGATCAAAAAGAGTGGAAAATGG
Source organism: Bacillus sp. PK6-026 (assembly GCF_054161455.1). NCBI lineage: Bacteria > Bacillati > Bacillota > Bacilli > Caryophanales > Bacillaceae > Bacillus > Bacillus sp. PK6-026. Next base: position 1,752,272 of record NZ_CP096418.1, read on the forward strand.
CGGAAAGCGAACTAAAGGCAATGCTCATGAGCAAAAAAACCGATGTCTCTCTTTCTGAGAAGCCGTTGTCCTTTGTTTTGAACGGAAGGGAAATTCAAACTGAAGGAAAGCAAGGCCAAAAGGAACAGCCGATTCAACCCTCTGTACTGGCCAATCATCGGACAGGCGCAGTGCTGATCCAGGGTCTCCAAACTTCGGCGGCAGAGGAATCTTCCGCTCAGCCGAAAAGCTTTTCAGAACAAATTCTCAGCTCATGGAAACAGATGAAGTATACACCGTTCGGCAGATCGACAGGCAGTTTCACGATCCGCCTGAATCCTGAAAATCTTGGCTTTATCACGATCAAACTCGTCAAACAGCACGGGATGTTTTCGAGCAAAATCATCGCATCGACCCAGTCGGCTAAAGAGCTGCTCGAACACAATCTCGCGCATCTTAAACAGGCGCTGCCCAACATGTCTGTACAAATTGACCGCTTCGGTGTACCGCTTCAAAACGGTGATCAGACCTTCGGACAGCTGGCGGACGAACAGAAAAACCAGCAGCAGCCGAAGCAAGATCAGCAAAAAGAGCAGGAAAATGAGGGCTTTCAGGAGTTTTTGGATGATCTTATCGAGACTCGATCACAGGACAGCGAGGAGGAGATCTAATGCCTGACACTTCAATTGATACAAGAACTGCCATAGGGACAACAAACACAAAATCAACGACATCCAATTATTTGTCCGAGGCAAAAAAAGCCGAGAAAGCAGGGAGCGGCTCCAACCTTGGCAAGGATGAATTTTTGAAACTGCTCATGAAACAACTGCAGTACCAAGACCCCTTAAATCCGATGGAAGACCGTGAATTCATTGCGCAAATGGCGACCTTTTCAAGCCTTGAGCAACTAACGAATCTAAACTCAACGATGTCGACGTTTGTCGGACTTCAGGACCCGATGACGATGTATGTCAGCTGGATCGGAAAAGAAGTTACTTATGAAGGCGAAGACAGCGAAGAGAAAACGGCGCTCGTCAAATCAGTTAAAAGCTCAGACGGACAGTATCTGCTTGTCCTTGACGATGGAACCGAAGTCAATCCGTGGAATGTGACGGCGGTAAGCCATTCTGACAAATAAAAACAGATAATTCAGGGAGGAATAATTATGTTACGTTCACTATATTCAGGAATCAGCGGCATGAAAAACTTTCAGACAAAGCTTGATGTCGTGGCAAACAACATTTCGAATGTCAATACGGCAGGCTATAAGAAAAGCCGGGTTACGTTTAAAGATATTGTCAGCCAACAGCTTTCCGGTGCGTCGTCGTCTACTGCAAATCGCGGTTCTGTCAACGGCCAGCAGGTCGGGCTCGGTGCAACGATCGGATCGATCGATATCATTCACACAAACGCAGCGCCTTCAACAACAGGCCGCCAGCTTGACATGACCATTACAGGAGACGGCTACTTCCGAGTTGGAACAGGAGAAGAAGAATACTACACAAGATCCGGAAACTTCTACCTTTCTGATGAAGGTGACCTCGTCACTGTTGATGGGCTGTTCGTCTTAACGGCCAACAACGGAAGAATCAATATCCCGCAAGACGCGCAAAGCTTCAGCATCGCACCTGACGGAACCGTGTCTTATGTCGATCAAAACAACGAGAACCAGACTGCCGGCCAAATCTCGCTTGCGACATTCAGCAACACATCCGGCTTGTCAAAAGCGGGAGACAACCTTTACCGCGAAACATTGAGTTCTGGAGCTCCGCAAGTCGTCGTGCCTGGAGAAGGCGGCTCAGGAAAGATTCAAACGAGTGCGCTTGAAATGTCGAACGTCGACCTTTCAGAAGAGTTTTCCGAAATGATTATCGCGCAGCGCGGTTTCCAGTCCAATGCGAAAATCATTACAACCTCTGATGAAATTCTTCAGGAACTCGTCAATCTGAAGCGATAGGAGGGAAGGAGGCGCCCTCGTAAAGGCGCCTCTTGATAACACATGATCAAAGTTACGCGATTAAACGGACAGCCTTTTATTCTGAACGCGCTATTCATTGAGCAAATTGAATGTTTTCCGGATACGACAATTACGCTGTCAAACGGAAAAAAGTTTGTTGTCAAAGAAGATGAAGATACAGTTGTGGATACAATCGTGTCATTCTATCAAAAAATCCAAATACTTTCTTGTGACCAAAGAATTGAGGAATCTGAATGAATAAAAAACTTCTAGGAATTATGCTGACGATTATTCTGGCAATTGCTGTGTTAGGAACCGCTGCGTTCTTTGTCATTAAGGGAAGCGCAAGTGAAAAAGATCAAACGAAAGAACCTTCGATCGATGAAGTGGTCGAATCATCAGTTGAAGTCGCCGAAATCACGACAAACTTGAAATCGGACAATGTGGTCCGTTTGTCAATCAAGCTTGAAACCGATTCGAAAGAAGCGAAAGAAGAGCTTGAAAAGCGGGATTTCCAAATTAAAGATTCAGTCATCTCCCTTTTGGCAAACACGAACGCAGATGATCTTGAAGGACAAAAAGGAAAAGAAAAATTTAAAGAGCAGCTGAAAGAAAAGCTGAACACGAACTACATGAAAGAGGGAAAAGTGAAAACTGTATACATTACCTCCTTTAATCTGCAGTAGGAACATAGATGACAGAACCATGGAGGTGAAAACAGATGGCAGGAGAAGTACTCTCCCAAAATGAAATCGATGCACTGCTTTCAGCGATATCGACCGGTGAAATGGACGCCGACGAGCTGAAAAAAGAAGAGTCCGTTAAAAAAGTAAAAGTCTATGACTTTAAACGGGCGCTCCGCTTTTCAAAGGATCAGATCCGCAGCTTGACAAGGATTCATGATAACTTTGCAAGGCTGCTAACGACTTATTTCTCGGCTCAGCTGAGAACCTATATCCAGATCTCGGTCAGCTCGGTTGATCAGGTTCCTTATGAGGAATTCATCAGATCCATTCCGAATATGACGATCCTCAATCTGTTTGAGGTTCGCCCTCTTGAAGGAAGAATCATGATGGAGATCAACCCGACCATCGCCTATACGATGATGGACCGGGTGATGGGCGGGATCGGTTCGAGCCACAACAAAATTGACAGCATGACGGAAATTGAGACGAAAATCATGTCCAATTTATTTGAAAGCTGCCTCTCGAATTATAAAGATGCGTGGGAATCCATCACGGAAATCGAGCCGGAAATGTCCGATTTTGAAGTGAATCCGCAGTTTGTGCAAATGGTATCGCCGAATGAGACGGTCGTTGTCATTTCGCTGAACACGCAAATAGGAGACATCAGCGGGGTTATCAACCTGTGCATCCCGCACGTCGTCCTGGAACCGATCATTCCTAAGCTTTCCGTTCACTACTGGATGCAATCAGACAGAATTGAACCAAAACCGGAGGAAACAAAGTCGATAGAAAAGCGGATTATGACGGCGCGAATTCCAATTGTCGCAGAACTCGGATCATCGGAATTAACCATTGAAGAGTTTTTAAATTTAGAAATTGGAGATTGTATCACTTTGGACAAATCAGTAGCAGAACCTCTTACTGTTTTGGTCGGAGATAAACCGAAATTTCTAGCACAAGCCGGCCGAATGAATCGAAAGACTGCGATTCAAATTCTAGATCACGACATAAGAGGTGAAGAATATGGAGAATAACAATAGGTTATCACAGGATGAAATTGATGCGCTGCTTAAAGGCGGCGATGATACGGCTCAAGAGCAGCCGGAATCAGGGTTGTCCCTGATGGAACAGGATACGATCGGGGAAATCGGAAACATTTCCTTTGGGAGCTCTGCAACAGCTTTGTCCACTTTATTGAATCAAAAAGTCGAAATTACAACACCGACTGTTTCGGTGATTGAAAAAAGCCATTTAAATGATGAGTTCCCGCACCCGTATGTTTCAATCGGTGTGAGCTATACGGAAGGTTTTTCAGGAAACAATCTTCTCGTCATCAAGCAGGAAGATGCCGCGATCATCGCTGATTTGATGATGGGTGGAGACGGGACGAACGCAGATCCGTCGCTTGGCGAAATTCATCTAAGCGCCGTTCAGGAAGCGATGAACCAAATGATGGGTTCCGCAGCGACGTCGATGTCCACCGTCTTCAGCAAGAAGATTGATATTTCTCCGCCGGAAGTTGACCTCCTTGATGTGAATGAAGGGGAAGGAACAGAGCAAATTCCGAAAGAGGACCCGCTCGTCAAAGTATCTTTCAGACTGAAAGTCGGAGAACTGATCGATTCGCATATTATGCAGCTTTATCCGCTGACCTTTGCAAAAGACCTGATCGATGAATTAACGAATCAGGACGGCGGAGAAGAGCCTGTGCAGACTGAAGAGGTAAAGCAGCCGCCCGTACAGGAAAACCCGGCGCCTAGTCCGAGTCCGGCACCTGCTCAGACACAAAGACAGGAGCCTGCGCCTAAACGGCAAGGGACGGCAAAAGTTTCAGAGCCTGTGCAGGTGGCACCGGCAGAGTTTCAATCCTTTGCCCCTCAGACTGACGCGCAGCCGCACCTTCAAAACCTTGACATGCTCATGGATATTCCTTTGTCCGTCACAGTCGAGCTGGGGAGGACAAACCGCAGCGTCAAAGAGGTGCTTGAACTGTCAACCGGCAGTATCATTGAGCTTGACAAACTCGCAGGCGAGCCTGTCGACATCCTGGTCAACCAGCGCGTCGTTGCCAAAGGCGAAGTCGTCGTCATCGATGAAAACTTTGGCGTCAGGGTGACAGACATTTTAAGTCAGGCGGAACGAATCAGCAAATTACGATAATAACAGATTGATTGGAGAGATTAATAATGGCTTACAAGATTTTAGTAGTTGATGATGCAGCATTTATGAGAATGATGATTAAAGACATTTTAGTGAAAAACGGCTTTGAAGTCGTCGCAGAAGCGCAAGACGGAGCGCAGGCTGTTGAAAAATATAAAGAGCATTCACCTGATCTTGTCACAATGGATATCACGATGCCGGAAAAAGACGGAATCACGGCTCTTAAAGAAATCAAGGAAATCGATCCGCAGGCAAAAATCATCATGTGTTCGGCAATGGGCCAGCAATCGATGGTTATCGACGCTATTCAGGCGGGAGCGAAAGACTTTATCGTCAAACCGTTCCAGGCTGACCGCGTCATGGAAGCGATCAATAAAACGCTAAGCTAAAGGGTGTACAACTTGTTTAAGAAACCTCTTATTTTCATAGCCGGCCTTTGTCTATTTGCCTTTCTCGTGCTGCCGTACGCTCCGGCTCTCGCAGAGGAATCGGGGGATCAGACCGTTGACCATCTGTTTGAGCAAAAAGGTGCGGGCAAAGAGAAAGAAAAAGCAAAAGACAAAGACAAAACCGAGGAAAAAAGTTCTCTTAAGGAAGAGGCGGAGGCCGAACCCCCGTCTCCTTCCGTTTCCATATTTGATTTTGTGAAAATGATCGGCGCGTTACTGTTCGTCATTTTTCTGATCTACGCTTTGGTCAAATTCATGAATAAACGCAACCGCCTGTTAAAACCCTTCCAGTATGTCGAAAACATCGGCGGAACTTCGCTCGGGCAAAACAAGTCCGTACAGCTGATTAAAGTAGGGAACAGGGTGCTGGTCGTCGGTGTCGGCGATAATATCCAGCTGCTGAAAGAGATCGATGATGAAAGGGAATATAAAGAAATTCTCACGCAGCATGAAGCTGCGATGAACAGCAAGATTGAATGGCAGAAATGGATGGATCAAGTCAAAGTTCCAGGCGTGCAAAAGCAAAGCGGCACGGCATCTTTTTCCGAGTCGTTAAAAGCACAGCTCGCGGAACTGAAACAAAATCGCGCAGAAGGCAGAAAGAAAGGCCAAAATCAACATGAATGAGTTTATGGATTTATTTAATTCAAGCGATGCGGCAAACGTCAGCGCCAGCGTCCGGCTCTTGCTGCTTTTGACAGTATTTTCGATCGCTCCGGGGATCTTGATCCTGATGACGTGTTTCACAAGGGTTGTCATCGTATTGTCCTTTGTCCGGACATCGCTGGCAACACAGTCAATGCCCCCAAACCAGGTGCTGATCGGACTTGCACTGTTTCTGACATTTTTCATTATGGGGCCGACTTTTTCCGAGATTAATAAAGAAGCGCTGACGCCGTTAATGAACAATAAAATCACCTTGGATGAAGCTTACACAAAAGCGGAAACCCCGATCAAAACCTTTATGAGCAAGCATACAAGACAGAAGGATCTGGCTTTATTTATGAATTACGCAAAGATGGAGACGCCTGAATCCATTAAAGATATTCCGCTTTCAACGATGGTTCCCGCGTTTGTCATCTCGGAATTGAAAACCGCGTTTCAAATGGGATTTATGATATTTATACCGTTTCTGATTATCGATATGGTTGTGGCAAGTGTTTTGATGTCGATGGGGATGATGATGCTTCCGCCGGTCATGATTTCACTGCCGTTTAAGATTTTGCTGTTTGTGCTTGTAGATGGCTGGTATTTAATCGTTAAATCTTTGCTGCAAAGCTTTTAGAGTAGGTGCTAATACATGAATTCAGAATTTGTTATATCGATGGCTGAAAGGGCTGTATACGTTACATTGCTTATCAGCGGGCCGCTTTTGGCGCTCGCTCTTCTCGTCGGGCTGATCGTCAGCGTTTTTCAGGCAACCACCCAAATACAGGAACAGACTCTTGCATTCATTCCGAAAATCGTCGCCGTTTTGGTCGGACTCGTCATTTTCGGCCCGTGGATGCTGTCGACGATTTTGTCATTCGCGACTGAGCTGTTCTCTAATTTAAACCGTTTTGCAGGGTAGTTTTAACATGTCAATAATTGAATCATTTCCAGCCTTTTTACTTGTGTTTGTCAGAATCACAGCATTCTATGTAACGGTGCCTCTATTTTCTTATCGGTCAATTCCTGCCGTTCATAAAATAGGTTTTGCATTTTTTCTTGCGCTCGTCAGTTTTCAGGCGATTGAAAAGCCTCCTCAGCTTGATGTTGACGGAGTTTACATGATGTTGGCCATGAAGGAAGCGCTGATCGGGCTTCTGCTTGGGCTGATCGCCTACATGATGATCTCGGCCGTTCAAATCGCCGGATCATTCATCGATTTTCAAATGGGATTTGCGGTGGCGAATGTGATCGATCCCCAGACAGGAGCGCAAAGCCCGCTTGTCGGCCAGTTTTTATATACGTTGGCGCTGCTCCTCATGCTGAGCCTGAATGCGCATCATCTCCTGCTTGACGGGATTTATTACAGCTATCAATACATCCCGGTCGATAAGATGGCGCTGTCGTTTGGAAGCGAAGGATTTGCCGAGTTTATTGCAAAGAGCTTCAACACGATGTTTATAACAGCATTTCAATTGTCTGCGCCTGTTGTGGCTTGTTTGTTTTTAGTCGATCTGGCATTGGGGATTGTGGCGAGAACGGTGCCGCAGCTCAACGTGTTTGTCGTCGGGCTTCCTTTGAAAATCGCAATCACCTTTATCATGCTCATCATCTGCATGGCCGTTATGTTCAGCATGATGCAGCACGTCTTCGAATTTGCCATTCGGACAATGAGAGATCTATTAACTTTGCTTGGGGTGGCATGATGAAGCTGACGTTGGATTTGCAATTTTTCGCAGGTGAAAAAACGGAAAAAGCGACGCCGAAAAAACGGCGGGAAAGCAGAAAAAAAGGACAGGTTGCCAAAAGCGCAGATGTCAATACAGCGGTTACGCTTCTTATCGTGTTTTTAGCGTTTTTATTCGTCGGACCTTTTATGAGAGACCGCCTGCTCGCACTGATCGAAAAGTATTACAAAGAGTTGATCACGATGAAGGTGTCAGTCGCCAATATTCCCGGCCTGTTTCAAAGTCTTGTGCTTGAATCGGGCTTCATTATGGCACCGCTTTTGCTGACAGCCGTCGTCTCCGGGGTCTTGAGCAACTATATGCAAGTCGGGTTTTTATTTTCCCCTGAAGCGATCAAGCCTGATTTGAAAAAGCTTGACCCGCTTAAAGGATTCAAGCGGATTTACAGCATCAGAGCGATCGTTGAACTGCTTAAATCGATTTTAAAAATCGTGATTGTCGGCGGCGTGACATTCGCCGTTCTATGGCTGAACTTTGACAAAATTCTCAGAATCCCGGCGCTGTCCGCGGGCGAGGCTTTGTCATATGTCGGCTGGCTCACCTTTTTAATGGGGGTTTCCGCTGCAGTCGCCCTGATTTTTCTCGCGGTGCTCGATTACCTCTATCAAAAATTTGATTATGAAAAAAATATTCGCATGTCAAAACAGGACATTAAAGACGAATACAAAAAAACCGAAGGCGATCCTCTGATTAAGTCGAAGATCAAGCAGAAGCAAAAGGAAATGGCGATGCGCCGCATGATGCAGGATGTGCCAAAAGCGGATGTCATCATCACAAACCCGACCCATTACGCCGTCGCGCTGAAATATGACGAAAACAAAATGGATGCGCCGTTTATCATCGCAAAAGGGGTCGATCTGATGGCTCTGAAAATCAGGCAGATCGCCAAAGAACACGATGTCATGACAGTCGAGAACAGACCTTTGGCGAGGGCGCTTTATGACCAGGTTGAGATCGACCAGGCCGTTCCGGAAGAATTCTTTAAGGCCGTAGCCGAAATCCTGGCGTATGTTTACAAAACAAAGCAAAAAATCTAGTGAATTTTTCAGTTTTAAAAGGAGAGAAACAGCATGTCAGCAAGAGATTTATCAGTTTTATCAGGCGTTGTCCTCATTGTGGCAATGCTTATCATACCCTTTCCACCATGGTTGTTGAGCGTTTTAATTATCGTGAATATTTCTCTTGCGTTAATCGTGCTTCTCACCACAATGAACATGCAAGAACCGCTGCAATTTTCGATATTTCCTTCTTTGCTGCTCCTCTTGACGCTGTTCCGCCTCGGGCTGAATGTATCGACGACACGTTCGATTCTGTCCAACGGAGATGCGGGAAAAGTAGTCGAGACGTTCGGGTCTTTCGTTGTCGGCGGAAACGTTTTGGTCGGTCTCGTTGTCTTTATCATTTTGATCATTATCCAATTTATCGTCATCACGAAAGGGGCGGAACGGGTTTCTGAAGTTGCTGCCAGATTCACGCTCGACGCCATGCCGGGGAAACAGATGAGCATTGATGCCGATTTGAACGCCGGAATGGTGACCGAACAGGAAGCGAAAGTGCGCCGTGAGAAAGTGGCCCGTGAAGCCGACTTCTACGGCGCGATGGACGGTGCGAGCAAATTCGTGAAAGGGGATGCGATCGCAGGGATCATCATCGTCCTCATTAACGTCCTTTTCGGAATTGTCATCGGCATGCTGCAAAAACAAATGAGCATTCAGGAAGCCGCTTCACACTTTACGCTCTTGTCTGTAGGCGACGGGATCGTATCTCAGCTGCCTGCGCTCTTGATCTCAACGGCGACGGGTATCGTCGTCACAAGAGCAGCGTCGGACGGGAACCTCGGACACGATATTACAGGCCAGCTGTTTGCTTATCCAAAGCTTTTGTATGTGACGGCGGGAACGATTTTGCTGCTCGGGATTTTCACACCGATCGGCATTCTCCTGACAGGTCCTCTGGCTCTTCTTCTCGCCATCGGCGGCTATACGCTCTCCAAAGCCGGTGAAGAGAAGGAAAAAGTGGAGGATATCCTTGAGGAAGAAGCTGAAGTGGACGAATTAAAAAGTCCCGAAAGCGTCGTTCATCTGCTCGATATTGATCCGATCGAATTTGAATTCGGCTACGGATTGATTCCGCTTGCAGATGCAAATCAAGGCGGCGACCTTTTAGACAGAATCGTCATGATCAGGCGTCAGCTTGCGCTTGAACTCGGTCTCGTCATTCCGGTCGTCAGAATCAGGGATAACATCGCTCTTCAGCCGAACGAGTACAGGCTCAAAATTAAAGGAAACGAAGTCGCAAAAGGCGAGCTTCTCCTCGATCACTTTTTGGCGATGTCTCCGACAGGCGAAGACGATCAGATCGAAGGAATTGACACGATCGAACCGTCCTTCGGCCTCCCGGCAAAATGGATACCGGAATCTCAGAAAGATCAGGCCGAAATGCTCGGATATACGGTTGTCGATCCGGCTTCAGTCGTGTCGACCCACATTACAGAGCAGGTGAAAAAGCACGCCCATGAGCTGATCGGAAGACAGGAAACAAAACAGCTGATCGACCACTTGAAAGAATCTTATCCTGTACTGGTCGAAGAGGTCTCGCCGAATCCGCTGTCTGTCGGTGATATTCAGAAAGTGCTGGCCAAACTTCTGAAAGAAAAAGTATCGATCAGGAACTTGGTGACAATCTTTGAAACACTGGCCGACTACGGAAAGCTGACGACGGATTCAGATATGCTGACCGAGTATGTAAGACAGGCGCTTGCCAAGCAGATCACCGCCCAATATGCGAAGGAAAATGAGACGCTGAAAGTGGTGACGTGTTCGGGCCGTGTCGAAAAGGCCGTGGCGGAAGGAATTCAGCAGACTGAACACGGCAACTTTTTATCTCTTGAACCTGCATTATCCGAAAATATCATTCAATCTGTAGCAAGAGAAATCGAACAGCTCTCATTAAGGCAGGAAGTGCCGATCCTTCTATGTTCACCGCCTGTCAGAATGTATGTCAAACAGCTGTTAGAGCGCTATTTCCCTGATCTGCCGGTTCTTTCTTATAACGAACTGGAAGCCAATGTAGAAGTTCAAAGCATCGGAGTGGTGGATATTCAATGAAAATTAAAAAATTTGTAGCTGGTTCTATGCAGGAAGCCACAAAGCAAATTATACAAGAGCTCGGGAATGACGCCGTAATCTTGAATTCTAAAAAAATTCATACGAGAAAATTTCTCGGCTTTGTGAAAAAAGCCGGGGTTGAAGTGATTGCGGTTGTCGACCAGGACTTTTCCGACGCGAGGAAACCGGAGCGGCAAAAGCCAGTTTTACGTGAACAAAGCCCTTCGCCTGTCCCGCAGCCGGACCACCTCGATTTGGCAAGCCAAGTGAAAGAGCTGAAAGAACTGCTGGAAATGCGGCATCATGAGCAGCCTGTTGATGTGCTGCCTGAGCCGCTGAAAAAGGCGGACCAGCTTCTGGCAAAGCAAGGGGTATCGCCGGCCATCCGTACGAAAGCGCTCGGCCGGTTGATCAGCACTTCTTTAAAAAACGGCGAAGAATGGACGGATGAAAAGGCGCTGGCCCACTTAACAGATGCTTTGGCCGATCTTCTTCCCGATAATCGGGAACAGGACGTGGCGATTCATTCCCAATATGTCGTGCTCTTCGGATCGACCGGAGTCGGCAAAACGACGACATTGGCAAAGCTTGCCGCTTCTTCCGTGCTGGAAAAGCAGAAAAAAATCGCTTTTATCACGACGGATACGTACCGGATTGCAGCGGTTGAACAGCTCAGGACATATGCCGAGCTTCTGAATGCGCCGCTCGAGGTGTGCTACACGAAAGAAGAATTTAAAGCGGCCCAGCAAAAGTTCGCCGATTTTGACCACGTCTTCATCGATACGGCGGGCCGGAATTTCAAAGACGGGCAATATGTCAGGGAGCTGAAGGAAATCATTCCGTTTGAGCGTAAGATACAGGCGTTTCTCGTCATGTCCGCGACGAGCAAGTACGAGGATATGAAGGAGCTCATTAAGCAGTTCTCAAGCATTCCGATCGATCAGTTGATATTCACAAAAGTGGATGAAACCGATTCATTGGGAAGCGTCATGAATCTGCTCGCCGAATCGAGAATCGGCCTCGGCTATATGACAAACGGACAAAATGTTCCGGAAGATATCCGCTACTTGTCAAATGCATCATTTGTCAGACTGCTTACGGGGTGTTGAACATGGATCAGGCAGAAAGCTTACGAAGGCGGATGGGGCAGCGCTTCGCCGAACCGCCCGCCCCTGTCGCTCATCCAAAAGCGAAAACGCTCGCTGTTATGAGTGGAAAAGGAGGCGTCGGGAAGTCGAATATATCGCTGAATACGGCTCTCGCCTTCTTAGAAAAAGGAAAGAGCGTGCTGTTGATCGATCTAGATGTCGGAATGGGGAACATCGATATTTTGATCGGCCGGCAATCGCTCTGCACCGTGATGGATCTCCTTCAGCAAAAAATACCGTTTGAGCGCGCCTTGTCAGCCGGTCCGCGTGGCCTTCAATACATTTCGGGCGGAACGGGACTGGATGCGATGTTCGAATTGAACGGGGAAAACTGGGCGTTCTTTCTGAAAGAATTAACGCGGGCTTTGATAAGCTTCGATTATGTCATATTTGATATGGGAGCGGGGCTGTCAAAAGATCAGCTGCCATTCGTCCTGTCAGCGGATGAAATTCTGGTCGTCACCACGCCGGAGCCGACATCCATTATGGACGCTTACAGCGCGATCAAGCATTTGGCATTAACGGGACGCGATCTTCAGCTGAAAGTCGCTGTCAATCGCTGTACAACCCAAAAAGACGGAATTTCCGCCTTTCTCCGCCTTTCCAACACGGTAAACGCTTTTTTACAGCAAAAGCTTGCATATGCAGGGCCGATTCCTGAGGATCCCCTGGTACCAAGAGCCGTTGTGGAGCAGCAGCCGTTTCTGATGAAGAACCCGCGTTCCAAGCCGAGCAGGGCGGTTTACCTGCTGGCAGAATCGCTGCTTGATAACGGCAGAACGGAAATAGGCGAAAACCGGTCCTTTATCGATAAATTATCTTCATTCCTGAGGAGGGGCAATACATTATGATTCGTGTTCTTGTCGTTGACGACTCTGCTTTTATGAGAAACATGATCACCAAGTTTTTAACATCCAATCACGAGATTGCTGTAGCAGGAACGGCAAGAAACGGCGAGGAAGCGCTCCAAAAAATCAAGGAGCTCCGCCCGGATGTGATCACATTGGATATTGAAATGCCTGTGATGAACGGAAAAGAAACATTGAAAAGGATCATGGCGAGCGATCCGCTTCCGGTTGTCATGGTATCGAGTCTGACGCAGCAGGGGGCTGATATCACGATCGAATGTCTTGAGCTGGGGGCGATCGATTTCGTCGCAAAGCCGTCGGGTTCAATTTCAATTGATTTATATAAAGTAAGAGACATGCTGATTGAGAAAGTGTTGACAGCAGGGCGGGTGAAACTGAAAGGCCGGCCTGTTCCAATTTCAAAACCCGCCATCGAGACGGCAAAGCGGCCGCCGGTGAGCGGCAGCGATTCAGTCCGTGTTCGGGCTGGAAAACAGCTCATCTGCATCGGTACATCGACAGGGGGACCGAGAGCGCTGCAAAGAGTGCTTCCCAAGCTTCCCAAAACGTTGAAGGCGCCTGTTTTTGTCGTTCAGCACATGCCAAAGGGGTTTACAGCCTCATTAGCGAACAGGCTGAACCACCTCTCAGAAGTAACCGTGAAGGAGGCTGAAAACGGTGAGAGAGCGAAAGACGGCTGGGTTTACATTGCCCCCGGAGGGAAAAACATGGCAGTCGGCCTTGAAAAGGGCGAATTGGTGATCACGCTCGATGACCGCGACACAGAGAGCCGTCACAAGCCTTCTGTTGACTATTTGTTCCATTCCCTGGCCTCACTTCGGGAGTTTGAAAAAATCGCCGTCATTATGACGGGGATGGGAAGCGACGGAACAGAAGGCGTAAAAGGCCTTTTGAAACATGGAAGCGGAACGGTGATCGCCGAAGCAGCCGAGTCGTCCGTCGTTTTCGGAATGCCGAAATCGGTCATTAACAACGGGCTTGCAAACGACATCAAGCATGTTGATGAGATTGCCGCAGCCATTATGACGTATATGAAAAAAGAGAGGGCGTGACTCATATGGATATGAATCAATATTTAGACGTCTTTATTGAAGAAAGCAGAGAACATTTGCAAACCTGTAACGAAAAATTGCTCGAACTCGAAAAAAATCCGACAGACCTGCAGCTTGTCCATGATATTTTCAGAGCGGCTCATACCTTGAAAGGGATGAGCGCTACGATGGGCTATGAAGATATGGCTCATTTAACGCACAGTCTGGAAAACGTGCTGGACGCGATCCGAAATGAAGAAATGACCATTACGTCAGAGTGGATGGACATCATGTTTGAAGCGCTCGATGACCTTGAAGCGATTGTCCTTTCGATCATTGAAGGGGGCGACGGCAAAAGAGACGTTTCAGAAGTCTGCGCCAAGCTTGATGTGACAGGCGCAAACAAGGAGGCGGCCGCATCGGCAGAAGCGCCTGAAGCGGCGTCGTCTGAAACGAAATGGGCCTATGACGAATTTCAGCGGACGGTCATCGCCGAAGCTGAGGAACAAGGCTTTAAATGTTACGAAATCAATGTTGCGTTGAAAGAGGACTGCCTGTTGAAGGGAGTTCGGGTGTACATGGTATTTGAACAGCTGAACGAAATCGGCGAAGTCGTCAAAACGATTCCGGAAACGGAAGTTCTCGAGTCGGAAGATTTTGATTCCGAATTCGTCGTGTGCTTTTTAAGCAAACACGGGGAAGAAGAGATTTTCAACAAAATCAACGGCGTATCTGAAATCGAAAAAATTGAAGTAACCGAGCTGAAAAACGATTTTTCGGCACAGGAAGAAGCCGCGCCTGCAGCGCCTGAAAAAGAAACGGCACCGAAAGACGCGGAGAAAACCCCGGCTAAGCAGCCGGACGGCAAAAAAGAAGCGGCGAAACCTGCAGCAGGCGGCGGAACGAAGACGATCCGCGTCAACATCGACCGCCTCGATTCATTAATGAACCTGTTTGAGGAGTTGGTCATTGACAGAGGGCGCTTAGAGCAGATCGCCAAAGAGCTTGAACACGGCGAATTAACAGATACCGTCGAACGGATGACAAGAATTTCAGGCGACCTGCAATCGATCATCCTCAACATGAGAATGGTTCCGGTAGAAACGGTGTTCAACCGCTTCCCGCGCATGGTCCGCCAGCTGACAAAAGAATTAAATAAAAAGATCGAGCTGTCGATTTTCGGGGCGGAAACCGAGCTTGACAGAACGGTAATAGATGAGATCGGCGACCCGCTTGTCCACCTCTTGAGAAACAGCCTTGATCACGGGATCGAGGCGCCTGAAGTCAGGGTGAAAAATGGTAAGCCTGAAACGGGTCAAGTCCGTCTGAAAGCATATCACAGCGGGAACCACGTCTTTATCGAGGTCGAGGATGACGGAGCCGGCATCAACCGCAAAAAGGTGCTTGAAAAAGCGCTTGAACGCAACGTCATTACCGAACGTGACGCCGAAACGATCGAAGATCATGAAATCGACGCACTCATTTTTGCACCGGGATTCTCAACCGCAGATCAAATCTCGGATATTTCAGGACGCGGGGTCGGCTTGGACGTTGTCAAAAGCAAGCTGGAATCTTTGGGCGGTTCTGTCAGCATCAGGTCGAGCGAAGGCGAAGGTTCGCTTTTCTCCATTCAGCTTCCGCTTACACTGTCGATCATATCCGTGCTGCTAGTCAAACTTGAAAACGAAACGTTTGCGATACCGATTTCTTCTATTATAGAAACGGCTGTCATCGATAAGAAAGATATTCTTCAGACGCACGACCGCGAAGTGATCGATTTCAGGGGCCATATCGTACCGGTGGTTTACCTGAAAGAACAGTTTAATGTTGAGGATTCTTCGGATGATCTTGATCAGCTTCACGCCATCGTCGTGAAAAAAGGAGACAAGCTGACGGCATTTGTTGTCGACTCCTTTATCGGCCAGCAGGAAGTCGTACTAAAATCACTCGGCGATTATTTAACAAACGTCTTTGCCATTTCCGGCGCAACGATTTTGGGAGACGGACAAGTAGCCCTGATCATCGACTGCAACGCCCTTATCAAATAGAAAGCGAAAGGAGAGCGATCCTCTTGACCACACAGACTACCACCGGTGAAAAAATGATTGTGTTCAAAGTAAATCATAAAGAGTATGCCATCTCTGTATCCGAAGTGATGTCCATTGAAAAATGGCAGCAGCCAACAAGGGTGCCGGGAGTGGAACCGTATATTTGCGGCGTCATTAATTTGAGAGGTGTTGTCACGCCTGTCATCGATTTAAGAAAGCGGATTGAAGCGCCTGGAGATACAATTACAGATGAAACGAGAATCATCATCATCACCCATCAGGACATTGAAGTCGGCTGGGTGGTGGACGAGGCGAACGATGTCATCACTGTCGAGGAAGAGGAAATTGAATCGGCTCCCGAAACGGTAGGAAAAGACGGCAGGCAATGGATTAAAGGCATCGTCAAGCAAGGGTCCAGACTTCTCAATCTGATTGACTCTGAAGCTGTTTTAAACCGGAAGTCGAGCCTTGCCGCCGCTTCTGAAAATGTGAAGAAATAAGGAGCCTATGATGAGCGTATTTAACGGAATTAGAGAAGAGCATCTTGATATATTGCGGGAAGTCGGGAATATCGGAGCGGGTCATTCCGCTTCTGCCCTGGCTCTATTGCTGAACAGGAAAATCGAAATGGAAGTGCCGTTTGTCAAGCTGATGTCGTTTGATGAGCTTGTCAACCTATTCGGCGGTGCAGACCTTCCTGTCGCAAGCATCTTTTTGCGCATGGAAGGGGATTTTCCCGGTTCTATGTTCGTGATCATGCCTTTTTCAGAGGCCGAGCAGCTGATCAGGGAGCTTGTCGGCAATCCGGAATTCGAGATTGACAGCATGACGCCGAATGATATCGGAGCCTCCGCCCTGCACGAACTCGGGAATATTATGGCGGGATCTTATTTGACCGCTCTCGCTGATTTGACAAACCGGCAAATGTACCCGAGCGTCCCTGAACTGACGCTTGATATGTTCGGAGCCGTCATCAGCGAAGGGCTGATCGAGCTCAGCCAAGTTGGAGACCAGGTTATCGTGATCGACAACTCCATTTTTGACGAGGAGCACAACCGGAAAGTAAAAGCGCATTTGTTCCTTCTGCCGGACTATGATTCTTTTGAAAAGCTCTTTCATGCATTGGGTGCAGCTCTATGAAAATCTTAGAAAAAGAAACATCGATTATCAGAGTGGGAATTGCCGATGTGAAAATAGTCCGCACTCCCGACAAGATCAGGACATCGGGTCTCGGTTCGTGCGTCGGACTCGTGCTC
Source organism: Bacillus sp. PK6-026 (assembly GCF_054161455.1). Classification (NCBI taxonomy): domain Bacteria; kingdom Bacillati; phylum Bacillota; class Bacilli; order Caryophanales; family Bacillaceae; genus Bacillus; species Bacillus sp. PK6-026. Next base: position 1,769,358 of record NZ_CP096418.1, read on the forward strand.
TATGATTTGGAAGCGAAGACGGCCGGTCTCGTCCACGTCATGCTTCCCGACTCTTCCTTATCCAAGACACCGGACATCAATGTGGCAAAGTACGCGGACACAGCTGTCGAAGCGACGGTCAAGATGCTGCTTGAAGCCGGATGCCGAAAATACGCTTTGAAAGCGAAAATGGCCGGAGGAGCCGAAATGTTTAAATTTAAGATGACAAATGATTTGATGAAAGTCGGGCCAAGAAATGTGCTTGCGATTAAAAAACATCTATCTCTCTTAAACATTCCGATTGTAAGCGAGGATACAGGCGGAAACAGCGGAAGAACGATCGAGTTCGATCCGCAGTCAGCCGAACTTGTCATCCGGACAGTTAAACAAGGTGTAACGATGATTTAATATGCAATATAGGGGGATAAAGATGCAATCCTTGAACTATGAAGATCAGATGCTTTGGTCGCGGTGGAAAGAATGGAAAGATCCTCAGGCAGGCGATGATTTAATCCGCCGCTATATGCCGCTTGTGACATATCATGTCGGCCGGATAGCCGTCGGCTTGCCCAAGTCCGTTCATAAAGACGATTTGGTCAGCCTTGGCATGCTGGGTTTGTATGACGCCCTTGAAAAATTTGATCCGGGAAGGGATTTGAAGTTTGATACATACGCTTCCTTCAGAATCAGAGGCGCTATTATCGATGGCCTTCGCAAAGAAGACTGGCTTCCGAGAACATCCCGTGAAAAAACGAAGAAAGTGGAAGCTGCGATCGAAAAGCTCGAACAGCGCTACTTAAGAAATGTTTCGCCGAGCGAAATCGCCGCTGAGCTGGGAATGAGCGAGCAAGACGTCGTGACCACAATCAATGAAGGTTTCTTTGCGAATCTCCTTTCAATTGATGAGAAGCTTCACGACCATGAAGACGGGGAGAACGTCCAGGTGATGATCAGGGACGACAAAACGAGCACGCCGGAAGAAAAAATGCTCAAAGACGAACTGATCTCCCAGCTTGCGGAAAAAATAAACGAGCTTTCAGAAAAAGAACAGCTCGTGATCAGCTTATTCTATAAAGAAGAGCTGACCCTGACGGAAATCGGACAGGTTTTGAATTTGTCGACTTCCCGCATTTCACAGATTCACTCCAAGGCGCTTTTGAAACTGAAGCATCTGCTGGATAAAGTGGTACAATAACATGTAAGCTGCCGGCATGAAACCGGCAGCATTTTTTAAGCGTCCGACAGGGAAGTCTTTTTTTGATTAAATTTCATGGTTAGCGAGTGAAAAATATGTCAACAATATTATGGCTTGTGAGCTTTACGCTCCACGGTATATTGATTTATTTCGTCATCATTCTGAATGCGAGGCTCAGCGCTTTTAAGGCGGCGGAGAAAGAGCAAAAACAGCTTTTGGAAGAAACCGAGAATACATTGACCGCTTTTTTGATGGAGCTAAAAGACGAAAATGAAAAACTCGTTCGCGAGATTCGGGCGAATGCCGAAGAAGAGCCGCAAAGAGTGCAAACACAGCCTGACATTCCTGCTCAAACCCCCGCCCTTCCGGAAGCGGACGAATCGCGCGATCTGCCGCTTCACATCGAAGCGATGATCAATGAGGTGGAGCAGGAAGAGGATGAGCTCAATCAAAAAGAGCAGGAATCCGTATCCTATGAAGAAGAAGCTCTCGCATTATATGAAAAGGGGCTCTCTCCGGAGGAAATCGCAAGACAGCTGAAAAGCGGGAAAACAGAAATCGAGCTTTTCTTAAAATTTCGCGGAAAGCTGAAAAACGATTCTTGATTGTCGAGAAAGCTTATGTTATATTATTTCTTGGTGTTAATTACACACGCTTAACGATTTATGCAAGCGGTGCTGTGCGGTTCTCGCGTGCAGTCCTGCATAAAAATGACCTAAGCGGAGGAAAAAAACCATTATATTAGGAGGAAATAACACATGTCAGTCATTTCTATGAAGCAATTGCTTGAAGCTGGTGTTCACTTCGGCCACCAAACGCGCCGCTGGAACCCAAAAATGAAGCGTTACATCTTCACGGAGCGTAACGGAATCTACATCATCGATCTTCAAAAAACAGTCAAAAAAGTTGAAGAAGCATACAACTTCACGAAAAACCTTGCAGCTGACGGAGGAAAAATCCTTTTCGTCGGTACGAAAAAGCAAGCTCAAGACTCTGTTAAAGAAGAAGCGGAACGTTCTGGAATGTACTATGTCAACCAACGTTGGCTTGGCGGTACGTTAACAAACTTTGAAACGATCCAAAAGCGTATCAAACGCCTTAAAGATATCGAAAAAATGCAGGAAAACGGCACATTTGACGTACTTCCTAAAAAAGAAGTCGTTCAATTGAAAAAAGAATTAGAGCGTCTTGAAAAATTCCTCGGCGGAATCAAAGAAATGAAAGAGCTTCCTGACGCACTGTTCATCATCGATCCTCGCAAAGAGCGCATCGCGGTTGCAGAAGCGCGCAAGCTGAACATTCCGATCATCGGAATCGTTGACACAAACTGTGATCCTGATGAAATCGATGTTGTCATCCCTGCGAACGATGACGCCATCCGCGCTGTTAAATTGCTGACTTCTAAAATGGCAGATGCCATCCTTGAAGCAAAACAAGGTGAAGAAGTAGCTGAAACAGAAGCGAAAGAAGCAGAAACAACTGAAACAACAACTGCTTAACCTGGTCAAAAGGTGATAAGGGGGTCTGCCTTTTATCACCTTTTTTTTCACCAGATCAACACTTACATATTTTGTTTGATATATAAGGAGGAAATCAAAAATGGCAATTACTGCACAAATGGTAAAAGAGCTTCGTGAAAAAACTGGCGCAGGCATGATGGACTGCAAGAAAGCGTTAACTGAAACTGACGGCAACATGGATAAAGCGATCGATCTTCTAAGAGAAAAAGGAATCGCAAAGGCTGCCAAAAAAGCTGACCGCATCGCGGCTGAAGGTTTGACTTTGATCAAAACCGACGGCAACACAGGCGTTATTCTTGAAGTGAACTCCGAAACGGACTTCGTTGCGAAAAACGAAGGCTTCAAAGAGCTTTTGAACGACCTTGCTGACCACATTCTTGCTGAAAAGCCTGAAAGCGTTGAAGCTGCTATGGCTCAAAAAATGGCTAACGGTTCAACTGTAGAAGAATACATCACAAGCGCGGTTGCTAAAATCGGAGAAAAAATCACGCTTCGCCGCTTCACTGTCCTGACAAAAGGCGATGACGCTGCATTCGGCGCATACCTGCACATGGGCGGAAAAATCGGCGTATTGACTGTCCTTAACGGCACAACTGACGAAGAAACAGCAAGAGACATCGCGATGCACGTTGCAGCTGTAAACCCTCGCTTCATTTCCCGTGACCAAGTGTCAGAAGAAGAAGCGAACCGCGAGCGCGAAATCTTGACTCAGCAGGCGCTTCAAGAAGGAAAGCCTGAAAACATCGTCGCAAAAATGGTTGAAGGCCGCCTGAACAAATACTTCGAAGAAATCTGCCTGCTTGATCAAGCATTCGTTAAAAACCCGGATGAAAAAGTGAAACAGGTCGTTGCTGCGAAAAATGCAACAGTTGAAACATTCGTCCGCTACGAAGTTGGAGAAGGTATCGAAAAACGCCAAGAAAACTTTGCTGAAGAAGTTATGAACCAAGTGAAAAAATAAGATTGAAAAGCCGCTTGCCTTAAAACACACGGCAGGATCTTTTCAAAGAAAATAGGGGACACAATTTGTGTCCCTATTTTTAAAACAGTTTACAAACCTTTTTTTCTCTTGCATAATAAATAACGGCAAGCATGCACTTGGAGGTTAATATGGAAAAACCAAAGTATAATCGTATCGTATTAAAGCTTAGCGGAGAAGCCCTTGCGGGTGAACAGGGAAACGGCATCAACCCGACCGTGATCCAGTCCATCGCCAAACAGGTGAAAGAAATCGCCGAGCTTGATGTTGAAGTGGCGGTCGTCGTCGGCGGCGGCAACCTGTGGCGCGGAAAAACGGGCAGCGATCTCGGAATGGACCGCGCAACAGCGGACTACATGGGAATGCTTGCAACGGTCATGAATTCCCTTGCGCTGCAAGACAGCCTTGAAACGCTCGGCATTCAATCAAGAGTTCAGACATCCATCGAAATGCGGCAGGTCGCTGAGCCATACATAAGAAGAAAAGCGATTCGCCATCTTGAAAAGAAGCGCGTCGTCATCTTCGCTGCCGGTACAGGCAATCCATACTTCTCAACGGATACGACAGCAGCGCTCAGAGCGGCTGAAATCGAAGCCGACGTCATCTTAATGGCTAAAAATAATGTCGACGGTGTATACAATGCCGATCCTCGAACTGACGAAACAGCCGTAAAATATGAAAAATTGTCTTATCTCGATGTGTTAAAAGACGGTTTGGCCGTCATGGATTCAACCGCCTCTTCACTTTGCATGGATAACGACATCCCGCTGATCGTCTTTTCTATTATGGAAGAAGGAAATATTAAAAAAGCCGTTTTAGGCGAACAAATCGGTACAATCGTAAGGGGGAAATAACGTGTCAACTCAAGTGATGAATGAAACAAAAGAACGGATGGAAAAAGCGATAGGCGCTTATCAGCGCGAATTGGCGACTGTACGTGCAGGACGTGCAAATCCGTCTTTGCTGGACAAAGTGACAGTTGAATACTACGGAGCGCAGACGCCTTTAAACCAGATCGCGTCCATTACGGTTCCGGAAGCGCGCATGCTTCTCATCACACCGTATGACAAAACAGCGCTCGGCGATATTGAAAAAGCGATTCAAAAAGCCGACCTCGGCATAACTCCATCAAACGACGGCAACATCATCCGGATCACGATCCCTCCTCTAACTGAGGAGCGCAGAAAAGAGCTTGCCAAGCTCGTGAAAAAATATTCGGAAGATGCTAAAGTCGCGGTTCGCAACATCCGCCGCGATGCCAATGACGATCTGAAAAAACTAGAGAAAAATGGTGAAATGACTGAGGATGAATTGCGCTCTTCAACGGAAGACGTACAAAAGCTGACAGATGAATATGTGTCAAAAATTGATGAGATCACAAAAGATAAAGAGAAAGAAATCATGGAAGTTTAATGAAAAACTCTGTACAATAGATAATAGTGAAAAGACCCTCTCATGTTTACAGGGGGTTTTTTTGTTAATACTGTTGTTATCAAGAACGATATAACAGGAAAGCAACCTTTTGGGTGATGGAGGACTCTCATGCTCAATATACTCAAAAATTGGAAGAATCAGCATTCAGCTGCTTCCAACATGGAATGTTACACAAAAGAAAATATTTTAAAAGGAGAAATTCCTGAACATATCGCCATTATTATGGACGGAAACGGCCGTTGGGCAAAGAAACGGGCGATGCCCCGCATCGCGGGTCATCACGAAGGCATGAAGGTAGTCAGACAGACGACAAAGCTTGCCAATGAGCTCGGTGTCAAAGCGTTGACGCTGTATGCCTTTTCGACGGAAAATTGGAAGCGTCCTAAGTTTGAGGTTGACTTTCTGATGAAGCTGCCTGAAGAGTTCCTGGGAACGTATCTCCCGGAGCTGGTCGAAGAAAATGTCCGGGTCCGCTTGACAGGCGATAGGGAAGGACTGCCGCCCCACACGATCCGCGCGGTTGAAAAAGCAATCCGTGATACGGAAAACAATGACGGACTTATTCTTAATTTTGCATTGAATTACGGGGGACGTGCAGAAATCGTCAGAGCCGCAAAGAGAATTGCCGAAGAAGCGAAAAAAGGCACATTGAATACCGAGGAAATCGACGAAAAGCTATTTTCCGATTATTTAATGACAGAAGCTTTGCAGGACCCTGATTTGCTGATTCGCACAAGCGGCGAGATCAGGCTGAGCAACTTCATGCTTTGGCAGCTTGCCTACAGCGAATTTTTATTTACCGATGTATTGTGGCCTGATTTTAAAGACGTTCACTTGCTTCAGGCTATCGGAGAATATCAGCGTCGCGGGAGAAGGTTTGGCGGAATTTAGAGGATGGTGCAGATGAAACAGAGAATATTGACGGGTGTGATCGCGGCAGCGGTTTTTCTGCCGCTCGTGATTTTCGGCAAGCTGCCGTTCACCCTGCTAGTTTATGCAATAGGTATACTCGCTCTATTTGAACTTTTAAGAATGAAAGGCCTGAAGCTTATCAGCGCTCCGGGTATCATCAGCCTGCTGCTTTTGGCGGTTTTGCTGTATCCAAGCCAATATGCGGAAGACGCGGGGCTGGGCATAACCAAAGGGGAGGTCGTCTTTTTGGCCGTCCTTTTGCTTTTGGCATACACGGTGCTCAGCAAAAACTCGTTTACTTTTGACGAAGCGGCATTCGTGGCGCTGGCAGCAGTTTATATCGGATTCGGGTTTTATTACTTTATTGAAATCAGAAACATCGGACTCAGCTATGTCTTTTTTGCAATCGGTGTCGTCTGGTCAACGGATTCCGGCGCTTATTTTATCGGAAAGGCGTTTGGAAAGCGGAAGCTCTGGCCTGAAATCAGCCCTAACAAAACGGTTGAAGGCTTTTGGGGCGGGATTTTGACAGCGGTCGTTTTTTCCGCGATTTATCAGGCTGCCACAGGTTTTCCGCACGCTTATCTGTTTGTGCTGATCATTACCGTGCTTTTATCAATCGTCGGTCAGATCGGCGATTTGGCCGAGTCTGCGTTCAAAAGACACTACAAAGTGAAAGACTCGGGCCGGATCCTTCCGGGACACGGCGGAATGCTGGACCGCTTTGACAGCTTTTTATTTGTCATGCCGGTTCTATACTTCCTGCTTGTTCTTTTTCAGCCGTTCGGGCTATGATAGAAAAGGGTACTGATAGCTAGAAAGAAACAGAGGTGCGGCAATTTTGAAGAACATATGTCTATTGGGGGCGACAGGCTCCATAGGAGAACAGACGCTTGATGTGATCAAAGCGCATGACGATAAGTTTCAGCTGACCGCCATGTCTTTCGGAAAAAACGCCGAAAAAGCGGCAGAAATCATTGAAACATTTAAACCGAAGTATGTATCTGTAGGGGATGAGCATACATATGAAGCATTAAAACAGCATTCTTTTTCTTACACCTTTAAAACAGGGATCGGGGAGGAATCTTTAATCGAAGCGGCCGTTAGTCCGGAAGCGGATGTCGTCGTCAATGCTCTCGTCGGCAGCGTTGGTCTTCTGCCGACTTTAAAGGCGATGGAGCATAAAAAAACAGTCGCGCTTGCAAATAAGGAAACTCTCGTGACAGCCGGTCATATAGTGAAAGAACACGCCCAAACATACGATGTCCCGCTCTTGCCAGTCGACAGCGAGCATTCTGCGATTTTCCAGGCGCTCCAGGGGGAAAATCCGAAGCATATTAAACGGCTGATCGTCACGGCTTCAGGCGGCAGCTTCAGGGACAGAACAAGGCAGGAACTTGAAGGGGTCACAGTGGAAGAAGCCCTCAATCATCCAAATTGGTCGATGGGTGCAAAAATCACGATCGATTCGGCTACAATGATGAATAAAGGGCTCGAGGTCATTGAAGCGCACTGGCTGTTTGATCTGCCTTATGACCGGATCGATGTCCTCCTTCACAAAGAAAGCATCATTCATTCAATGGTGGAATTCCACGACCGAAGCGTCATCGCCCAGCTTGGCACACCTGATATGAGAGTGCCGATTCAATACGCGCTCAGCTATCCGGAACGCCTGCCGTTTGATGAAGCCAAATCACTCGAACTCTGGGAAGTCGGACAGCTGAATTTTGCCCAAGCTGATTTTGAAAGGTTCCGCTGCTTACAATTCGCTTATGAATCAGGTAAAATAGGCGGTACAATGCCGACTGTTTTAAACGCGGCCAACGAGGAAGCCGTTGCGGCATTTCTTTCAGGCAGGATTTCCTTTCTCGGGATTGAAGACATCATTGAAAAAGCTTTGGAACGCCATCAGGTGATCGCAAAGCCGAGCCTTCAAGAGATCCGTGAAGTGGACAAAGACGCCAGAAAGTTTGTCCAAACATTACTCACATAAGGTGGTATGTTCGTGAATACTGTGATCGCGTTTATTCTTATTTTTGGAACGCTCGTATTTTTCCATGAGCTTGGTCATCTCATCCTTGCTCAAAGAGCCGGAATACTGTGCCGGGAGTTTGCTATCGGCTTCGGTCCGAAAATCTTTTCTTTTAAGAAAAATGAGACCGTTTATACGATCAGGCTTCTTCCGATCGGCGGCTTTGTCAGAATGGCCGGTGAAGATCCTGAGATGATTGAAGTGAAGCCCGGTTATACGGTCGGGCTGTTGTTCGACAGCGAAAACAAAGTCGAAAAGATCATTATCAACCAAAAAGAAAAGTATCCTGACGCATTGGTCATCGAAGTGGAGCAGGCTGACCTGGAGCATCAGATGAGGATTACGGGCTATGAGCACGGCAATGAAGATCATCTCTCATCCTTTTCTGTCAGTGAAACGTCCTTTTTCATCGTAGACGGGGAAGAAGTCCAGATCGCTCCTTACAACCGCCAATTCCATTCAAAAACGGTTTGGCAGCGTATAAAGGCGATTGCGGCCGGCCCGATCATGAACTTTATTTTGGCTTATGTCATTCTCGTAATGCTCGGCCTGATGCAGGGAGTGCCGTCTGACGAGCCGGTGCTCGGCAAGTTGATAGACAACGGACGGGCGGCGGAAGCGGGACTCCAGGAAGGAGACCGCATTCAAACGATCAACGGGGAGAACATGAAATCGTGGACGGATATTGTCAACACGGTCAGGGAACACCCTGAAAAAGAACTGAAAATCGTTGTGATGCGCGACAACGTCAAGGTGACGAAATACGTAACACCTGAAGCAGTCAAGGCAGGGGACGAAACCGTCGGCAGATTCGGCGCTTACAACCCGGTGAAAACAGGAATCCTGACATCAATTTCCTACGGTGCGACCGAAACGGCGACAGTAGCGCAGAGCATCGTGACCAATCTCGGAAAGCTCGTCACGGGACAATTCTCAATCGACATGCTGGCCGGTCCTGTCGGCATTTATGACATGACAGACCAAGTGGCCAAGACAGGCGTTATCAATCTGCTGAAGCTGGCCGCATTTTTAAGCATTAACCTCGGGATCGTCAACCTTCTGCCAATCCCTGCGCTGGACGGCGGCAGACTGTTGTTCCTGTTTATTGAAGCGATCCGCGGAAAGCCGATCAACCGAGAAAAAGAAGCGTTTGTCGTCTTTGTCGGCGTCGCATTTTTGATGCTCTTAATGCTTGTCGTCACATGGAACGATATCCAGCGCTTATTTCTGTAAAACCAATTGCCTTTTTTAAGTGCAGCCAAGCCTTTTAAAAGGCTCTTTTTTAGGGACGCCGTTCCCGACTCAAAAAGTAACCAACTGAAACAAATGAGGTGCGAACGAATGAGACAGAGCAGGACTTTAATTCCTACGCTCCGCGAAGTGCCGGCTGATGCTGAAGCAAAAAGCCATCAGCTTCTTCTCAGAGCGGGGTTTATCAGACAAAACACAAGCGGTGTATACAGCTATATGCCTCTTGCCAATAAAGTCATTCATAAAATCCAGAGCATTGTCCGCCAAGAAATGGAGAAAATCAATGCCGTCGAAATGCTGATGCCTGCTCTCCAGCAGGCGGAAACTTGGCAGGAATCGGGAAGATGGTACACGTACGGTCCTGAGCTCATGAGGCTGAAAGACCGCCACGGCCGCGAATTTGCCCTTGGCGCGACACACGAAGAGGTCATCACAAGCATCGTCAGAGATGAAGTGAAATCGTACAAGCGCCTTCCGCTGACCCTTTACCAGATCCAATCGAAATTCCGCGATGAAAAGCGCCCGCGCTTCGGTCTGTTGAGAGGCCGGGAATTCATCATGAAGGATGCGTATTCCTTCCATTCTTCCGCCGAAAGCCTTGATGAAACGTACAATGATATGTACCAGGCGTATACGAATGTGTTTACGCGCTGCGGCTTGAATTTCAGACCGGTCATTGCAGATTCAGGCGCGATGGGCGGAAAGGATACCCATGAATTTATGGCATTGTCCGATGTCGGTGAAGATACAATTGCGTATTCTGATCAGTCTTCATACGCTGCCAACATCGAAATGGCTGAAGTGAAGGAAGCCGGTGCTGGCGAGCAGGCTGAAATGAAAGAGCTCCAGGAAGTCCACACACCTTCGGTCAAAACGATCGAAGAAGTTGCCGCATTTCTTGGCATATCCCCGTTAGACTGCGTGAAATCAATGCTCATGAAAGCAGACGGACGTTTTGTCCTCGTGTTGACGAGAGGGGATCATGAAGTCAACGATATTAAGGTGAAGAATCTGCTCCAAGCAGAAACGATCGAATTCGCGAGCGCCGAAGAGGTTGCTGAGATAACAGGTACTGAGCCTGGCTTTGTCGGACCGGTGGGGCTCGACCGTGAAATCGAAATCTTTGCAGACTTTGCTGTGAAGGCGATGGCAAACGCAGCAGCAGGAGCGAATAAAACAGATTACCATTATCAAAACGTGAATATCAGCAGGGATGCGCACAATGTGACATTCGCCGATCTCCGCTTGATCCAGGAAGGAGACCCTTCACCGGATGGAAACGGAACGATCCGTTTTGCAAAAGGAATCGAAGTCGGACAAGTTTTTAAACTCGGCACCCGCTATTCTGAAGCGATGGACGCAACATACCTTGACGAAAACGGACGCGCTCAGCCGATGCTGATGGGCTGCTATGGAATCGGGATTTCCCGGACACTTTCGGCCATCGTTGAGCAGCATCATGACGATAAAGGCTTGATCTGGCCGCTGGAAGTGACGCCGTATGACCTGCACATCCTCGCGCTTAACATGAAAAATGACGCGCAGGTTCAGCTTGCCGAAAAGCTGTATGAAGATTTTAAAGCGAACGGCTATGACGTATTGTTTGATGACCGTGCTGAACGGGCCGGCGTTAAATTTGCAGATTCCGATTTGATCGGTCTGCCGATCCGCATCACGGTCGGAAAAAGAGCTGATGAAGGCGTTGTCGAAGTGAAGATCCGCAAAACCGGAGAATCATTTGAAGTCGCCGCTGAAGAGCTTTTGGACTTTATCGAAAAACAAGTCAAGAGCTTATCTTCTCACTCTTAAAGATGTTAAACTAGAGTAAAGGAAGGTACCTCGGGAATCGTCCCAAGGTACCTTCAATTATGATTTTCTTTTAGGGAGGAATCTGTCTTGGAAGACCAGCTTTCTGTCAACAGAAGACAGTTTCAAATTCTTCTGCAGCAGCTGAATGTAACGGAAGATACGATGATCCGTCACCTTGAAGGCGGACAAATCATAAAGCTGACCGTTCATAAAAACAAGAAGACATGGCACTTTCACTTTAAATTGAAAAATGTCCTGCCTTATCAAATCTTCGAACGGTTTCACACCCAGCTGACCCGCACCTTTTCCCATATCGCTCAGGTCACCTGTTCCATCGAGGCGGAAAACCCTTCGATTGACGAGCAGCTTGTTCAGGATTACTGGACGCGCTGCATCCAGGAACTCGATGGTATTTCCCCGCCGATTTTGACGCTTTTGAACGACCAAAAGCCCAAGCTTACGGGGAACAAAATCCTGCTTAAAACGAAAACAGATACAGAAGCATCCGCTTTAAAAAAGAAATACAGCTCACTCATCCAGTCAAGCTACTGCACATTCGGTTTTCCTGAGCTCCAGCTCGACACAGAAATCTTTGTGTCAGATCAAGAGATTCAGAAATTCAGAGAGCAAAAAATGGCCGAAGATCAAGAGAGAGCCCTTCAGGCTTTAATCGAAATGGAAAAGCAGGATAAGGAAGCCCAAGACGATGAAGCGCCGTCAGGCCCTCTTCAGATCGGCTACCAGATTAAAGACTCTGAAGAGATCAGAACGCTTGACAGCATCATGGATGAAGAGCGGAGAATTACGGTGCAAGGCTATGTATTCGACGCTGAAACAAGAGAGCTGAAAAGCGGCAGAACGCTTTGTATCTTTAAGATAACCGACTATACAAACAGCATTCTCGTCAAAATGTTCGCACGTGAAAAAGAGGACGCTGTTTTGATGAAGTCCCTGAAAAAAGGGATGTGGGTAAAGGCGAGAGGAAGCATACAAAACGATACATTCGTCCGCGATTTGGTGATGATCGCCAACGATGTCAATGAAATCAAAGGGAAAACCCGTGAGGATACAGCACCGGAGGACGAAAAACGTGTCGAGCTCCACCTCCATTCACCGATGAGCCAGATGGATGCCGTATCAAGTATCGGCAAGCTTGTCGAACAGGCGAAAAAATGGGGGCATCCGGCTATCGCGCTCACTGATCACGCTGTTGTCCAATCGTTTCCTGATGCATTCGCGGCGAGCAAAAAGCATGGCGTGAAAATGATCTACGGACTTGAAGCCAACCTCGTCGACGACGGCGTGCCGATTGCCTACAATCCGGTGCACCGTCTGCTTGAAGAGGAGACATATGTCGTGTTCGACGTCGAGACGACGGGGCTGTCGGCCGTCTATGATACGATCATCGAGCTGGCCGCCGTAAAAGTAAAAGGCGGGGAGATCATCGAACGCTTTGAAAGGTTTGCAAACCCGCATCGCCCTTTATCGGCTACGATCATCGAGCTGACTGGGATTACCGATGATATGCTGAAAGATGCGCCTGAAGCCGAAGAGGTCATCCGAGATTTTAAAGAATGGGTCGGAGATCACACGCTTGTCGCTCACAATGCAAGCTTTGACATCGGCTTCATCAATGTCGCCTACAAGCGTCTGCTGAATTCGGAGAAAGTGCAGAACCCGGTCATTGACACACTTGAGCTGGGCCGTTTTCTTTATCCGGAATTCAAAAACCACAGGCTGAATACGCTTTGTAAAAAGTTTGACATCGAGCTCACCCAGCACCACAGGGCGATTTATGATACCGAAGCGACGGGCTATCTCCTTGTGAAAATGCTGAAAGACGCGGCCGAAAAAAATATCATGTACCACGATCAGCTGAATGAAAATATGGGGCAGTCCAATGCCTATCAGCGTTCAAGGCCATATCACGCGACCCTTTTGGCAGTCAATGAGACAGGTTTGAAAAACCTTTTCAAACTCGTGTCGCTTTCACATATCCATTATTTTTACAGGGTGCCGAGGATCCCGAGGTCACAGCTTGAAAAGTACAGAGAAGGCCTTTTAATCGGTTCGGCATGCGACAAAGGCGAAGTATTCGAAGGCATGATGCAGAAATCGCCGGAAGAGGTCGAAGACATCGCTTCATTTTATGACTATCTTGAAGTCATGCCGCCTGAAGTCTACCGGCACCTGCTCCAGCTTGAACTCGTCAGGGATGAAAAAGCGTTAAAAGAAATCATCGCCAACATCACAAAGCTCGGCGAGAAACTGAATATTCCAGTAGTAGCAACAGGGAATGTTCATTACCTGAACCCTGAGGATAAAATTTACCGCAAGATTCTGGTTTCCTCACAAGGCGGCGCAAATCCGCTCAACAGGCACGAACTGCCGAACGTTCATTTCCGTTCGACGGATGAAATGCTTGAGGCCTTTTCATTTTTGGGTGAGGAAAAAGCGAAAGAAATCGTCGTCAAGAACACCCGTTTGATCAGCGAGCGAATCGAAGAAATCAAGCCGATCAAAGACGATCTTTACACACCGAAGATCGAAGGCGCAGATGACGAAATCCGCCGCATGAGCTATGAGAAAGCAAAAAGCATTTACGGCGACGACCTTCCGGAAATCGTCGAAAAGCGGATCGAAAAAGAGCTGAAAAGCATTATCGGCCATGGATTCGCCGTCATCTATCTGATCTCTCATAAGCTTGTAAAACGCTCCCTTGATGACGGCTATCTTGTCGGTTCAAGGGGATCGGTCGGTTCTTCCCTTGTCGCAACATTGACGGAAATTACCGAGGTCAACCCGCTGCCGCCGCATTACGTCTGTCCGGATTGCCGCCATTCCGAGTTTTTCAACGATGGATCGGTCGGTTCGGGATTTGATTTGCCTGACAAAGACTGTCCGAAGTGTGGAGCGGCCTACAGAAAAGACGGCCACGACATACCGTTCGAGACGTTTCTGGGGTTTAAAGGGGACAAGGTTCCTGATATCGACTTGAACTTCTCGGGCGAATATCAGCCGCACGCCCACAACTACACGAAAGTCCTGTTCGGAGAGGATAACGTCTACCGTGCGGGAACGATCGGCACAGTCGCCGAAAAAACGGCTTACGGGTATGTCAAAGGGTATGCTAACGACAACAATTTGCATATGCGCGGGGCGGAAATCGACCGCCTTGTCCAAGGCTGTACAGGCGTCAAGCGGACGACAGGGCAGCACCCGGGCGGAATCATCGTTGTGCCTGATTACATGGATATTTACGACTTTTCACCAATCCAGTTTCCGGCGGATGCCACCGATTCCGAATGGAAGACGACGCACTTTGACTTCCATTCCATCCATGACAACCTGCTGAAGCTGGATATTCTCGGACACGATGATCCGACGGTCATCCGTATGCTCCAGGATCTGAGCGGGATTGACCCGAAGACGATTCCGACCGATGATCCCGAAGTGATGAAAATTTTCCAAGGGACAGAATCTTTAGGGGTAACCGAAGAGCAGATCGGCTGTAAAACCGGAACGCTTGGCATCCCTGAATTCGGAACCCGCTTTGTCAGACAGATGCTCGAAGACACCAAGCCGACGACATTTTCCGAGCTCGTTCAGATTTCCGGCCTGTCACACGGTACGGACGTATGGCTCGGCAACGCGCAGGAGCTGATTCACAATAATATTTGTGAACTGAGCGAAGTGATCGGCTGCCGTGATGATATTATGGTGTACTTAATCTACCAGGGGCTTGAGCCATCCCTCGCCTTTAAGATTATGGAATTTGTCCGTAAAGGTAAGGGACTGACACCTGAATGGGAAGAAGAAATGAAGAATAATAATGTTCCGGACTGGTATATCGACTCGTGTAAAAAAATCAAATACATGTTCCCGAAAGCCCACGCTGCGGCATATGTTTTGATGGCGGTCAGAATCGCTTATTTTAAAGTCCATCATCCGCTGCTCTACTACGCAGCATACTTTACGGTGCGGGCCGATGACTTTGATATCGAAACGATGATCAAAGGGTCGACAGCGATTAAAGCCGTCATGGATGACATCAACTCTAAAGGCCTTGACGCTTCTCCGAAAGAGAAAAGTTTGCTCACGGTGCTTGAGCTGGCGCTTGAAATGTGCGAAAGGGGCTTCTCTTTCCAAAAAGTCGACTTATACAGATCGAGCGCTTCCGAATTCATCATTGACGGAAACAGCTTGATTCCGCCGTTTAATTCAATACCGGGGCTTGGAACAAACGCCGCTTTGAATATTGTCAAAGCAAGGGAAGAAGGCGAATTTCTTTCCAAAGAAGATTTGCAAAAAAGAGGCAAGGTGTCAAAAACGATCATGGAATACTTGGAGCGCCACGGCTGTCTCGAGTCGCTCCCAGATCAGAACCAGCTGTCTTTATTTTAAAGGCTGCCGACTTATTCGGCAGTCTCTTTTTTGTTTTCTAACCCAGCGCGTGCTTCGAAGATTCAGAGGCGCGAAAAGTGCGGAAAGTTTGTTAGATTAATTGACAATAAAAATACATTAATGTTAATATTTTCAAAATGATATTATTCTATAAAGAAGTTCACTTTTTCAGTGAACAGAAGTTAGTTTCTTGATTAAACAAACAAAGTTCTTCGTTCCTCCGGCAAACATTGAACCTGCGTGAATCTGCAGCACATCTTCAAATTTCAAAAATTCAATCAGTCTCTTCTCCGCTTACCGAAAGACACCATTTGTCCGTCACTAAAGGAGGTGAGTGTCATGTAAACATCGGCTGTTTTGAAGGAAAACAAAATGAGGAGGAAGGAGTCCGTTGAAAGAGAAAGCTTTTTTGAAAATGAAAGCGTTTTTCTTTGTTTTACTGCTTACGTTTGCGATGTTGTTCATGCCGGCTTTCGGCAAGGCGGACATTGCATTTGCGAAAGAGAACCAAAATTATGCGGAGTTGCTGCAAAAATCAATTCTTTTCTATGAGGCGCAGCGCTCCGGAAAGCTTCCGGAAGGCAGCCGTCTGAATTGGAGAGGGGACTCTGCGCTTGAGGATGGAAAAGATGTCGGCCATGATTTGACAGGCGGATGGTATGATGCAGGAGATCACGTGAAGTTCGGCCTTCCAATGGCTTATTCTGCGGCCGTTCTGTCATGGTCCGTCTATGAGTACCGCGATGCCTATGAAGCGGCCGGACAGCTTGATGCGATATTAGACAATATCAGATGGGCGACAGACTATTTTATTAAAGCGCATACAGGCCCTTATGAGTTTTGGGGCCAAGTCGGCCATGGGGCCCAAGATCATGCCTGGTGGGGCCCGGCCGAAGTAATGCCTATGAAGCGGCCGGCTTATAAGATAGATGCAGCCTGTCCCGGTTCAGACCTTGCCGGCGGTACAGCAGCAGCCCTAGCTTCTGCATCAATCATTTTCAAGCCGACAGACGCTTCTTATTCAAATAAACTATTGGCCCATGCCAAGGAATTGTACGATTTTGCCGACCGCTACCGCGGCAAATATTCAGACTGCATTACAGACGCGCAGCAATATTATAATTCGTGGAGCGGGTATAAAGATGAGCTGACTTGGGGAGCTGTCTGGCTCTACTTGGCAACCGGCGAACAAAACTATTTGGATAAAGCGCTTGCTTCGGTCTCAGATTGGGGCGATCCCGCAAACTGGCCTTACCGCTGGACGCTTTCCTGGGATGACGTCACTTACGGAGCACAGCTGCTGCTCGCTCGTCTGACGAACGAATCCCGATTTACCGCATCTGTCGAACGCAATCTTGATTATTGGTCGACAGGCTACAATCATAATGGAAGCACAGAGCGTATCACTTATACACCAGGCGGGCTGGCATGGCTTGAGCAGTGGGGATCGCTGCGCTACGCTTCAAACGCCGCTTTTCTCGCTTTTGTTTATTCAGATTGGGTAAAAGATGCCGGCAAAGCAAAAAGGTATCGGGATTTTGCGGTTCAGCAAATGAACTATATGCTTGGGGATAATCCGCAACAGCGCAGCTTTATCGTCGGGTACGGAACAAATCCGCCGAAGCACCCGCATCACCGCACCGCACACGGTTCATGGGCCGATCATATGAATGTGCCTGAAAACCACCGCCATACCCTTTACGGCGCGTTAGTAGGCGGACCGGGAAAAGATGATTCGTACCGGGACGAAACAAATGATTATGTGTCAAACGAAGTTGCGATCGATTACAATGCGGCTTTCACGGGCAATGCAGCCAAAATGTTTCAACTGTATGGTGCCGGGCAATCACCGCTGCCTCATTTTCCCGAAAAGGAAACACCAGAAGATGAATTTTTTGCGGAGGCATCCATAAACAGCTCGGGAAACAACTACTCAGAAATCAGAGTGCAGCTTAATAACCGATCAGGATGGCCGGCAAAGAAAACCGATAAGCTGTCTTTCCGCTATTACGTGGACCTGACTGAAGCGGTGAATGCCGGATTTTCTTCGGAAGATATAAAGATCTCAACCGGATACAACGAAGGGGCGTCGGTGTCCCAGCTGAAGCCATATCACATCGGCGAACACATTTACTATACGGAAGTCAGCTTCAGCGGGGTTATGATATACCCTGGGGGTCAATCCGCCCATAAGAAAGAAGTTCAGTTCCGCCTAGCGGCTCCGGCGGGGACGTCTTTTTGGAATCCGAAAAATGACCACTCTTACCGGGGGCTGTCACACACGCTGGCAAAAACCCGGTATATACCAGTATATGATGAAGGCCGGCTTGTTTTTGGAAATGAGCCTGACTAAAAAACACCCGGATTCAATCCCCGGCAGTCCCATCATATGAAACGAAAGCTTGAAGCTTCAAAAGGAGGACGCATCATGGACAATAAAACACGCTTTATGCAATTGTATGAGCAAATTAAAAATCCGCAAAACGGCTATTTTTCGCCTGAAGGCATTCCTTATCATTCAGTTGAAACGCTCATATGCGAAGCGCCTGATTACGGCCATATGACAACATCTGAAGCATACAGTTATTGGCTTTGGCTTGAAGCGATGTACGGCCGATACACACAGGACTGGTCAAAGCTAGAAGCCGCCTGGGACAATATGGAGAAATATATCATCCCGGTCAATGAAGGCGATGGAAACGAAGAACAGCCGACGATGAACTATTATAACCCCTCAAGCCCTGCCACATATGCCGCCGAACACCGCTACCCAGATCTTTATCCTTCGGCTTTGACCGGACAATATCCGGCCGGAAACGATCCGCTTGACAGTGAGCTTAGATCCACATACGGAAGCAATGAAACGTATTTAATGCACTGGCTGCTTGATGTCGATAACTGGTATGGATTCGGGAACCTGTTGAACCCATCACACACCGCCGTTTATGTGAACACTTACCAGCGCGGTGAACAGGAGTCTGTTTGGGAAACGGTTCCGCACCCCTCTCAAGATAATCAGACGTTTGGAAAACCGAATGAAGGGTTAATGAGTCTGTTTACAAAAGAAAATCAGGCTCCTGCCCCGCAATGGCGCTACACTAATGCGACCGACGCCGATGCGCGCGCTGTTCAGGCGATGTACTGGGCAAGGCAATGGGGCTACAGCAATACTAAGTATTTAGAAAAAGCTAAAAAAATGGGGGACTTTCTCCGTTACGGCATGTATGACAAATACTTTCAAGAGATTGGAAGCGCTGCTGACGGCTCGCCTTCCCGCGGAACTGGAAAAAATGCCTGTCATTATTTAATGGCATGGTACACTGCTTGGGGAGGCGGATTGGGACAGTATGCCAACTGGGCGTGGCGGATCGGTGCGAGTCATGTGCACCAAGGTTATCAAAACCCTGTCGCTTCTTATGCACTGTCAACAGCTGAAGGCGGATTGGTTCCAAATTCATCCACAGCGCGCAGCGATTGGGAACAGGCGCTGAAAAGGCAGCTTGAACTTTACACATGGCTGCTTTCTTCAGAAGGAGCTGTTGCAGGCGGCGCCACGAATAGCTGGAACGGCAGCTACAGCGCATATCCGCAGAATGTCAGCACATTTTACGGAATGGCATACACAGAAGCGCCTGTATATCACGATCCGCCTTCTAACAATTGGTTCGGGATGCAAGTCTGGCCGCTGGAAAGGGTGGCGGAACTGTATTATATTTTCGCAGAGAAAGGTGACAAATCGTCTGAAAACTTCCAAATGGCAAAGCATGTGATTGAAAAATGGATCGCGTATTCGCTTGATTATGTGTTTGTGGGCGAACGGCCTGTTACGGATGAAGAAGGCTATTATTTAAATGAAGCGGGAGAACGCGTCCTTGGCGGCCAAAACCCGCAGATCGCCGTACAATCCGATCCAGGCGAGTTTTGGATTCCGGCAAACCTTGAATGGAGCGGCCAGCCTGATCCGTGGAAGGGATTTGATTCATTTACCGGAAATCCGGGACTGCATGTCACGACGAAGAATCCTTCTCAAGATGTCGGTGTTCTCGGCAGCTATATTAAAACGCTTGTCTTCTTTGCAGCCGGAACAAAAGCCGAAACCGGCGGCTTTACCACTCTTGGAAACAAGGCCAAAAACGTGGCAAAAGAACTGCTTGAAGCAGCATGGAATAAAAATGACGGAATCGGTATCGCAGCAGAGGAAGAACATGAAGATTATATCCGCTACTTTACGAAGGAAGTCTATTTTCCGAATGGCTGGAGCGGCAAAAACGGGCAGGGCAACACCATTCCTGGTTCCAACACTGTGCCGTCTGATCCGGCAAAGGGCGGTAACGGCGTCTATATCAGTCATGCCGACCTCCGTCCGAAAATTAAAAACGATCCGATGTGGCCTTATTTGGAAAATAAATATCAGACCTCGTGGAATCCGAATACAGGCAAATGGGAAAACGGTCTGCCGACTTTTGTGTATCACCGCTTCTGGTCTCAGGTCGATATGGCGACAGCTTACGCTGAGTATGACCGTTTAATCGGAAATGCATAACAATCTGTAAGAGAATGTCAGATTGATATGCGCTTGAACGTTTGGGAAAAGGCGGCGTTCAGCCGCCTTTTTTAAATTGAGGGATTTTAGCCAGTGTTTTGCACGATCATCTAATAAAAAAGGAGTTCAAAAGTTTGAGAGAAAAATGGTTAGCCTTGTGTTTAAAGTCGATCATTCTGTTCGTTTTGATCATGGGAACCGTTCTTTTATCCACAGTTCCGAAAGCTTCGGGAACAAGCGGGCCAGTAAAGCAAGAAAAGCAGAGCATCATCACCCCGGCAGACCTTTTGGAAAACATGAGTCCCGGATGGAACCTTGGCAACACGCTGGATGCTGTTCCGACAGAAGGCTCTTGGAACAATCCGCCGGTTCGCGAGCATACTTTTGATGATATTCGCGACGCGGGGTTTAAAAGCGTCCGGATTCCGGTGACATGGGACTCCCACATCGGCAGCGCTCCCGGGTATCTGATCGACACCGCTTGGATGAACCGGGTGGAAGAAGTGACGGATTGGGCGTTGGAAAGAGAATTTTATGTCGTGTTAAATATTCACCACGATTCTTGGCTATGGATCAGCCGCATGGGAAACAGCCAGCAGGAGACATTAGATAAGCTGGGGAAAGTCTGGAAGCAAATTGCCGAGCGTTTTAAAAACAAAAGTGAACGCCTCCTGTTTGAAATCGTCAATGAACCGACTGGAATGAACGCATATCAAATGAATCTGCTTAACCGCGAGATGCTGAACATCATCCGTTCGACCGGCGGAAACAACAGCCAGCGGCTCGTGATCGTCGGGGGGCTTGAAGATAACAAAGATGAATTGCTTCATTCATTTGAACCGCCTGATGATGACCGGATTGTCCTCACATATCACTACTATTCTCCGTGGGATTACGTATCAAACTGGTGGGGCCGGACGACTTGGGGATCGGCAGCCGAAATCTCCGAGATGGAGGAGGATATCAAACCGGTTTATGAAAAATTTGTAAGGGAAGGATACCCGGTTATCATCGGCGAATACGGTACCCTCGGCGCCAATGAAAATCATTCAAAGCGGCTCTATCATGATACGTTTGTCCGCCTTGCCCACAAATATCAAATGGTCCCGATGTGGTGGGACAACGGGAATGACCAGTTTGACCGGACTGAGAGACAGTGGCGCGATCCTGTTGTTAAAGAGATTGTCATTCAGGCGGGACGCGGCGTTCCCAATGCGATCATCAAACCGGCAGATCTTTTTATAAAAAAAGGTCAAAACCTCAGCGATCAGACGGTGGACATTCAGCTGACCGGCAATGTGCTGACCGGCATTTATCAGAAATCCGAACCATTAAAGGAAGGCAGTGATTATACAGTTGATAATGCCGGAAAAACGGTCTCTATTAAGGAATCCTGCTTGGCAAAGCTGCTGAACGGGTCCGGGCAGCCTGGGGTAAAAGCGCAGCTCACGTTTACGTTTCATAAAGGAGCCAGCCAGGTTATGGATATCATTCTTTATGATGACCCGAAGCTTGAAAAAAGCGAATTCACCGTCAGTCAATCGGCAATCAGCGGTGATCTCAAAATCCCGGCGTCACTGAACGGAACGAAGCTGGCTACGGTTAAAGGAGTCGTCGATTCTACAGGAAGGCCGGTTCTTGAAGAAGTATGGTCATGGACGCCCTACTTGAACTATGACGAGGATTTTTACGAAAAAGACGGGGATTTGTATTTGAGAGAGCGGGTTTTAAAGTATTTGAAAAGCGATTCCACCTTTACATTTGAACTGTGGCCGAAAGGCGTCGAGACGGTCGTGAAGGTGAAAGTCACGCCTTGAACGGCCTGCTAATCTCTGAATGGCGCCGTCCATGGATCTTCTTTATGAAAGCAGGGAAAAATAATGATGACGAAAAAGTTTTTTTTGACACTGCTGATACCGTTTTTGCTTGCGCTTTCCGCCATTCAATTTGGCAATCCCCGGCCGGCACTAGCTGCGTCTCCTTTTGTTGTGACATCCGGAACATCGTTCATTTTAAATGGAAAAGACTTTTATTTTGCCGGGACGAATAACTATTATTTCCATTATAAATCTAAAAAAATGGTCGACGATGTGTTTGAAGATATGAAAGCGATGAAATTGAAAGTGATCCGCATCTGGGGATTTCTTGACGGCCAGCCGCAGGAAAATACCGTCATGCAGCCAAGGCCGGGCATATATGATGAATCAGGCTTTTCAAAGCTTGACTATGCCATTTATAAAGCGGGACAGACAGGGATAAAACTAGTCATCCCTTTTGTGAACAACTGGGATGATTTCGGCGGAATGAATCAATATGTCAGGTGGTTTCAGGCGGATGGACATGACGCCTTTTATACTCATCCGGACATTAAAGAGGCGTATAAAAATTATGTATCCTAGATCAGAACCATCTTGTAGCAGTTGGAGATGAAGGATTTTATCATATAGAAGGGCACCCTGATTGGCATTACAGCGGCGGAGAAGGTGTGGATTGGAAAAGGCTGACTGCTCTTAAGCATATTGATTACGGCACATATCACCTCTATCCGGATCATTGGGGCAAAACGGCCGAATGGGGAAATCAGTGGATCACAGACCATATTTGCGATGGAAAAGAAATCGGCAAGCCGGTCGTTTTAGAAGAGTACGGCTATCAGGATAAGTCCAGAAGGGACGACGTCTACAGAACATGGCTTGAACTCATAGAAAAGCAGGGCGGAGCGGGCAGCCAATTTTGGATTTTGACCGGTATTCAGGATGACGGGACCCTTTATCCGGATTATGACGGTTTTCGGATCGTTTATCCGAGCTCTGCCGCTTCTGTCATTTCAGAACATGCGAAGCGGATGAATGAGAAATCATCCGCTTCCGAAATGCGTCAGACTAAACGCTGTCATGATTTGCAATAAAAATATGGTTATGGTATAGTTTTATTGGAAATGCTAACGATAGCCGAGGCGAAGAGTGGGGAAACCCGCTCTTTTGTATTGAACAGGCAATTTTGTCTCGACATGTTCATCGTTTTTTCTAAAATCCCCTGCTTTTGAAGCAGGGTTTTTACGAGGGAGCTGATGAATGGGAGCCTGCACAAGGAGGAAAAGTATGAGTAACAAAGTGATCGATACCGTCAGCGAAATGGTCCAGCCTATACTAGACAATCTTCAGCTTGAACTCGTTGACATCGAATTTGTCAAGGAAGGTCCGAGCTGGTTTCTTCGCGTGTTTATTGATTCAGATGACGGCGTGGACATCGAGGAATGTGCCAAGGTTAGCGAAGCTCTTAGTGAAAAGCTCGACGAGGCTGACCCGATCAAGCAAAACTATTTTCTTGAAGTATCGTCACCTGGAGCTGAGAGGCCTTTAAAGAAAGAAGCCGATTTCATGAAAGCGCTCGGAAAAAACGTATATATTAAAACGTACGAACCTATTGAAGGCAATAAAGAGTTTGAAGGCGAACTTTCCGCATTTGACGGTGAAAACGTGGAAGTCGCGGTGATGATCAAAACGCGCCGGAAAACGATCAATATTCCATATGATAAAGTAGCCAAAGCAAGGCTGGCTGTTTCGTTCAATTAATTTTTGACTGTTTAAGGGGGAAACCATAAACATGAGTAGTGAGTTGTTAGATGCCCTGACTGTTCTTGAAAAAGAAAAGGGAATCAGTAAGGACATTATTATTGAAGCAATTGAAGCTGCGCTCATTTCCGCTTATAAGCGGAACTTCAACCAGGCGCAGAACGTCAGGGTAGATTTAAATCGCGACACCGGTTCAATCCGCGTTTTCGCCCGCAAAGATGTCGTGGATGAAGTATATGATCCGCGCCTTGAAATCTCGATTGAAGATGCCGTAAACATCAATCCGAACTACATTGTCGGAGATGTCGTGGAAATCGAAGTGACGCCGAAGGATTTCGGCCGCATCGCTGCCCAGACGGCAAAGCAGGTCGTGACTCAGCGCGTCCGCGAAGCGGAGCGCGGCGTCATCTATTCTGAATTCATCGATCGCGAAGAAGATATCATGACAGGCATCGTTCAGCGGATCGACAATAAGTTCATCTATGTCTCTTTAGGAAAAATCGAGGCCCTTCTGCCGGTTTCAGAACAGATGCCGAATGAAGTCTACAAGCCCCATGACCGGATCAAAGTGTTCATTACAAAAGTCGAAAAAACGACGAAGGGTCCGCAGATTTACGTTTCAAGAACTCATCCAGGTTTATTAAAACGTCTCTTTGAAATCGAAGTCCCGGAAATTTACGATGGAACGGTCGAGCTCAAATCCGTGGCGAGAGAAGCGGGAGACCGCTCGAAGATTTCCGTGCGCACGGATAATCCCGACATCGATCCCGTCGGCGCCTGCGTCGGACCGAAGGGTCAGCGCGTTCAGGCGATCGTCAATGAATTGAAAGGCGAGAAAATTGATATTGTTCATTGGTCAAACGACCCGGTTGAATTCGTCGCCAATGCGCTGAGCCCTTCAAAAGTGCTCGACGTCATCGTCAATGAAGAGGATAAGGCGACAACGGTTGTCGTTCCTGACTACCAGCTGTCGCTCGCCATCGGAAAAAGAGGTCAAAACGCCCGCCTGGCAGCCAAGCTGACAAGCTGGAAGATCGATATTAAAAGCGAAACAGATGCAAGAGAGCTTGGAATTTATCCAAGGGAGCTTGAAGAAGAGGAGCCGGAAGAGCTTTTCTTTGAAAGCGAAACTCCAGAATCGGATGAATAAGAGGTGACCTTTGGTGAAAAGCCGAAAGAAGATCCCGCTTAGAAAATGCGTCGTAACAGGGGAAATGAAGCCTAAAAAGGAGCTCATCCGCGTCGTCCGTTCGAAAGAAGGGGAAGTTTCCGTAGACCCGACCGGCAAGAAAAACGGCCGGGGAGCCTACCTTACTCTTGATAAAGACGTCATTTTAACTGCAAAAAAGAAAAACAGCTTAGCAAATCAGCTTCAAGCACAGATTGATGATCAGATTTTTGATGAACTGCTGGAACTGGCGGAAAAGGAGAATTAGATAAATGTCGGAATCAGAATGGTTTTCCTTGCTGGGTCTGGCGAATCGAGCTCGAAAGGTCGTGTCCGGAGAAGACCTGGTTGTGAAAGAAATCAGGCATTCGCGCGCAAAGCTTGTTTTGCTTGCAGACGACGCATCGGCTAACACGGAGAAAAAAGTAACCGACAAATGCAGGCACTACGATGTACCGGTGAAAAAAGTCGGAGATCGTATGCTTTTGGGCCGTTCAATCGGCAAAGAATCCCGTGTGGTTGTTGCTGTCACTGATCAAGGTTTTGCGAATACGTTGCTCCGAAAGCTCGATTAATTTTTTTGGGGGTGAACGAATGGCTAAAATGAGAGTTTATGAATATGCAAAAGCCATAAATGTTTCAAGTAAGGATATTATCGCGGCATTGAAAGATATGAATATCGAAGTCAATAACCATATGGCGATGATCGAAGAAAATGCGATCAAACAGCTCGATCAAAAATTCAAGAAGAGCGCTAAACCTGCGGGAAATAAAAAGGATGCCGGTACAGGCGGACAAAAGCCGCAGCAAGAAGCCGCAAAACAGAATGCCGGAAGTAAGCCAAACAAAAATCGAGACGGAAAGAAGAATAACGTGCAGAATACTCAATTTAACAATAAAAACAAGAAGAAAAACAACAACAACAATAACAAAAAGAACAAGCGCGGTAAAAATCATCAATCTCCGCAGGAGAAGCAGTTCAAGCCGAAAAAAGAACTGCCTGAAAAAATCGAATTTACCAACTCAATGTCGGTCGGGCAGCTTGCCGAAGAGCTCGGAAAAGAACCGTCAGAAATCATTAAAAAATTAATGCTTCTCGGCACTATGGCAACGATCAACCAAGATCTTGACAAAGATACCGTTGAGCTGATCGCTTCAGAATACGGCGTCGACGTCGAAGAAGTGATCGTCCTTGAAGAAACCGAGCTCGAAAAATACGAAGAGCCGGATCAAGAAGAAGACCTTGAAATCCGTCCTCCTGTCGTAACAATCATGGGCCACGTCGACCACGGAAAAACAACGCTTCTTGACAGCATCAGAAAAACGAAGGTCGTCGAAGGCGAAGCCGGAGGCATCACACAGCATATTGGCGCTTATCAGATCGAGGAAAACGGCAAAAAGATCACCTTCCTTGACACTCCGGGCCACGCCGCATTCACAACGATGCGCGCACGCGGTGCGGAAGTTACGGATATTACGATTCTCGTCGTAGCTGCAGATGACGGGGTCATGCCGCAGACGGTCGAAGCGATCAACCATGCGAAAGCGGCTGAAGTGCCGATCATCGTCGCTGTCAACAAAATCGACAAACCGACGGCAAACCCTGACCGGGTGATGCAGGAGCTGACAGAGCACGGTCTTGTTCCTGAAGCATGGGGAGGCGAGACGATTTTCGTTCCTCTTTCAGCACTGTCAGGAGAGGGAATCGATGAGCTGATCGAAATGATCCTGCTCGTCAGCGAGGTCGAGGAGCTCAAAGCGAATCCGAACCGCAGAGCAAAAGGAACGGTCATCGAAGCCGAGCTTGATAAAGGAAAAGGTTCTGTCGCAACACTGCTCGTTCAAAACGGAACGCTTCACGTCGGAGATCCGATTGTCGTCGGGAACACATTTGGACGCGTTCGCGCGATGGTCAATGATGTCGGCAGACGCGTTAAATCGGCGGGGCCGTCAACACCTGTTGAAATCACCGGATTGAACGAAGTTCCGAACGCAGGGGATCAGTTCCTTGTGTTCAAAGACGAAAAAACAGCCCGTTCAGTCGGCGAAGCCCGCGCTACAAAACAGCTTGAAGAACAGCGCAGCGATAAAGCGAAGCTCAGCCTTGATGACTTGTTTGAACAGATTAAACAAGGCGATGTCAAAGACATTAATCTCGTTGTCAAAGCTGATGTTCAAGGCTCTGCTGAAGCTCTCGTTGCAGCACTGCAAAAAATAGAAGTCGAAGGCGTCAGAGTCAAAATCATCCACACAGGCGTAGGTGCGATTACCGAATCAGACATTATTTTAGCTTCTGCTTCAAATGCAATCGTGATCGGGTTTAATGTCAGACCTGACGGAAATGCTAAGAGTACCGCCGAAGCCGAAAATGTGGATATCCGCCTTCACCGCATCATTTATAAAGTCATCGATGAGATCGAAGCAGCCATGAAAGGCATGCTTGATCCTGAGTATGAAGAAAAAGTGATCGGCATGGTTGAAGTCCGTCAAACATTCAAAGTCTCTAAAATCGGAACGATTGCCGGAGGCTATGTAACGGAAGGTACGATCACACGTGACAGCGGAATCCGCTTAATCCGCGACGGCGTCGTCATCTATGAAGGGGAAGTCGATGTGCTGAAACGCTTTAAAGATGATGTGAAAGAAGTTTCACAAGGATATGAATGTGGTATCACCATTAAGAAATACAACGACATTCGCGAAGGCGATATGATCGAAGCGTATGTCATGCAAGAAATTGAAAGAAAGTGATCGGTTTCGTTGAATGCGAATGCATCATTTACGATGCATCATCACTCAAGGAAAAACGGGCGGTGCTGAAGCGGGTGATCACAAGAATCCGCGCAAAGTTCAACGTTTCTGTTTCAGAAATTGACTACCAGGACACTTGGCAGCGCACAAGCTTTGGTATCGCCGCCGTTTCTTCCTCTCGCGTGCAAACGGAAAAAGAGCTGCAACGGGTTTTAAGCTTTATCGACTCTTTTCCGGAAATTGAACGGACGATCACGAGAACAGAGTGGTTTTAACGTAGAGGTGGTATGGTCATGACGATGAGAGCTACCCGTGTGGGTGAGCAGATGAAAAAAGAACTTGGTGACATTATCGGCAGAAAGCTGAAAGATCCGCGGATCGGATTTTTAACAGTCACTGATGTCAGGGTCTCAGGTGATTTGCAAATTGCCAAAGTGTATATTTCCGTTTTAGGCGATGAAAAGAAACGGGAAGAAACGCTCAAGGGCCTGGCAAAAGCAAAGGGCTTTATTCGTTCCGAACTTGGAAACCGAATCAGGCTTCGCAAAACACCTGAAATCCATTTTGAGTTCGATGAATCGATCGATTACGGAAACCGTATCGAAACATTGATTCACGAGCTGAACGCAAACAAAGAAGAATCATAAGCTGAAAAAGGATAGGCGGGCGACTGCCTGTCCTTTTTAGCTCCAAATGAGAAAGGGGCGAAGAAACACGAATGTATAACGGAGTCCTTCTGTTACATAAACCGGTGGGCATGACTTCGCACGACTGCGTCATGAAGATCCGCAAACTGTTGAAAACAAAAAAGGTCGGCCATACCGGCACATTGGATCCCGAGGTGTCGGGCGTTCTCCCGATCTGCGTCGGGAGAGCAACCAAAGTCGTCGAGTATTTGACGGAAAAGTCCAAAACATATGATGCAGAGGTCACGCTTGGCTGTTCCACGGAGACAGAAGACCAGACGGGGCAAGTCACGGAAAAGAAACCCGTCTTAGCGCCGCCTGATGAACAGGCCGTGCAGAGCGTCCTGAGATCTCTTGAAGGAACGATTGAGCAAGTCCCGCCGATGTATTCCGCTGTCAAGGTAGGCGGCAAAAAGCTGTATGAATACGCGCGGGCCGGTATCGAGGTTGAACGGCCGAAGCGAGCCATCACCATCCATCATATCGAACTGACATCCGAGATTCGCCATGAGCAGGATAAAGCCCGTTTCCGGTTTGTTGTGACATGTTCAAAAGGTACATATGTCAGGACCTTGGCGGTAACAATCGGGGAGAAGCTCGGATATCCCGCGCATATGTCCAACCTGGTCAGGACCGCATCAGGCCCTTTTACCCTTGATGAATGCTTGACCTTTGAAGACGTTGAAGGCTTGATTGCTGGCGGAACATTGTCTGAAAAGCTCGTCCCCATCGAACGTGCGCTTGATCATTTGCCGAAATGGATAATTAGTGATACATTAGCTAAGAAAGTGGAAAATGGAGCGGTGCTTGAAACGCCCGGCAGCTTTTCTCATTTGACGAGCGAAGACCGCATTGCGGTCTTTACGGAAGCAGGCCGGTGCACAGCCGTCTATTATCCGCATCCGACCAAAACCGGCCTGTTGAAGCCGGCAAAAGTACTCGTGCAAAAAAGCGAACAATAGAAAAGGTGACCGTTCTTGAAGACGATACATATTTCCCACCCACACGACTTGAAGCGTGAGGATTTTCCGACATCAGTTATGGCATTAGGCTATTTTGACGGTGTTCACCTGGGACATCAGCAAGTGATTCTTACAGCAAAAAACACCGCGGCAAGAGAAGGGGTCAAAACGGCGGTGATGACCTTTCATCCCCACCCTTCTGCCGTGCTCAAAAAAGGCCGGGAGCCAAAAGATTTAATCACGCCATTGCAGGACAAAATCAGCATCATTGAAGATTTAGGGGTCGATTTTTTATACGTTGTCACATTTACCCCTGAATTCGCTTCTCTATCGCCTGAAGAATTTATCGATCAATATATACTCGGCTTTCACGTTACTCATGTTGTAGCCGGATTTGACTTTACCTTCGGGAAATTCGGCAAAGGCACAATGGAAAACTTCCAGGAGTATGCGAAAGGCCGTGTCAAAAGCACGTCTGTCGCAAAATACTCCAATCAGGACCAAAAGGTGAGCTCCACGAGAATCCGCACCGTCCTGGGAGCCGGAGACGTCGAGTACGCCGCTGAACTGCTCGGCAGGCCGTACCATGTGAAAGGCTTTGTGATCCACGGCGATAAAAGGGGCCGAACGATCGGATTTCCGACCGCCAATATCGGCCTTAAAGACACATACATCGTCCCGCCGACAGGTGTGTATGCCGTTAAAGCCGAAATCGGCGGCGCTGTCTACAACGGCGTCTGCAATGTCGGATACAAGCCGACGTTTTACGAAAAACGGCCGGGGCAGCCATCAATCGAAGTCAACTTATTCGATTTTGACCGTGACATATACGGGTCCGAAATTAAGGTCGAATGGTATAAGCGGCTGAGGAGCGAAAAAAAATTCGGCAGCGTTGACGAGCTTGTCGAACAGATTTCTAGAGACAAAGAAGAAGCGATCCGCTTCTTCAGAGAGCGGAAGCCGGCCGAAATCTAGATGTATGGAAACGGCAATACGCGTCAACAATGGTGATAATAGCTAAACTTCATCATAAATGGTTGCATTAGGCCCGCATTTCTAGTATCATATTGTCTGTAGCTTTAAAACCGTTCACTTGGCAAATCGAATCACCGGCGTTTGCTAGGTAATCGGGGCTAATATTATATGGAGGTGAAACAGGATGGCAATTACTCAAGAGCGTAAAACACAACTCATCAATGAGTTCAAAACCCACGAATCTGACACGGGATCACCGGAAGTTCAGATCGCTATCCTAACAGATCAAATCAACAACTTGAACGAGCATTTACGCACTCACAAGAAAGACCATCACTCACGTCGCGGTCTTCTTAAAATGGTAGGTAAACGTCGTAATCTTCTTACGTATCTTCGTAACAAAGACGTAACTCGTTACCGTGAGTTGATCAACAAACTAGGATTACGTCGATAATCGTAAAAAGCGGGAGGATTCCCGCTTTTTTATCGTATAAGAACGAATATCCGGCAACTCTAAAACGCGTTGTTCATATAAATGATTTTAAATGACACGATTCATTCTTTACATAGCACTTTGCCATTGATATGTTCAATTCATTTCGTTCATAATAGGAGTAACGTAAAAACTATCCGAAGAGAGGAGTTCATATAAGAATGGGACAAGAGAAACATGTCTTTTCCATAGATTGGGCCGGCCGCAAGCTGACGGTAGAAACCGGCCAGCTTGCAAAACAAGCAAACGGAGCTGTCATGGTGCGTTATGGAGACACCGCTGTGCTCAGCACCGCAACGGCTTCAAAAGAACCTAAAACCGTAGATTTCTTCCCGTTAACCGTGAATTATGAAGAAAGACTTTACGCCGTCGGAAAGATTCCGGGCGGGTTTATTAAAAGAGAGGGCAGACCGAGCGAAAAAGCGATTCTCGCCAGCCGGTTAATCGACCGGCCGATTCGTCCGCTGTTCGCAGACGGCTTCCGGAATGAAGTTCAAGTCGTCAGCATCGTCATGAGTGTTGACCAGGATTGTTCGTCGGAAATGGCGGCAATGTTCGGATCGTCTCTTGCGCTGTCCGTATCGGACATCCCGTTTGAAGGGCCGATTGCCGGAGTGACGGTAGGCCGGGTTGACAACGAATTTATTATTAATCCGACACTTGAACAGCTTGAAAAAAGCGACATTCACCTCGTCGTAGCGGGAACGAAAGATGCGATCAACATGGTTGAAGCAGGAGCAGACGAAGTTCCGGAAGAAATCATGCTTGAAGCGATCATGTTCGGTCACGAGGAGATCAAGCGGCTTATTGCGTTCCAGGAGGAAATCGTCGCCGCTGTCGGGAAAGAAAAATCAGAAATCACCCTGTATGAGATCGATTCCGATCTGAAAGAAAAAGTGCGGGGAATGGCCGAATCAAACCTCTTAAAAGCGATCCAGGTTCATGAAAAGCACGCGCGCGAGGACGCGATCAGCGAAGTGAAAAACGAGGTTTTGGCCAAGTTTGAAGAAGAGGAACACGATGAAGACACGCTGAAACAAGTGAAAGACATTTTGTCGCAACTTGTTAAAAATGAAGTGCGCCGTCTGATCACGGAGGAAAAAGTTCGTCCTGACGGCCGGGCAGTCGATGAGATCCGCCCGCTTTCTTCAGAAGTCGGACTCCTTCCGAGAACACACGGTTCAGGCCTTTTCACACGGGGGCAGACGCAGGCGCTCAGCATTTGTACGCTCGGTGCGCTTGGCGATGTACAAATTTTGGACGGTCTCGGTGTCGAGGAATCAAAACGCTTTATGCACCATTACAACTTCCCGCAGTTCAGCGTCGGGGAAACAGGGCCGATGCGCGGACCGGGACGCCGCGAAATCGGGCACGGAGCCCTCGGGGAACGTGCGCTTGAGCCGATTGTTCCGTCTGAAAAAGACTTCCCGTACACCATCCGCCTCGTCTCTGAAGTGCTTGAATCAAACGGTTCAACTTCCCAGGCGAGCATTTGTGCAAGCACGCTTGCTATGATGGATGCAGGGGTGCCGATTAAAGCTCCGGTGGCCGGAATCGCAATGGGTCTTGTTAAATCAGGTGACAACTACACGGTCCTAACCGATATTCAAGGTATGGAAGACCATCTCGGAGATATGGACTTTAAAGTAGCGGGAACTTCCAAAGGCGTCACAGCTCTGCAAATGGATATTAAAATTGAAGGCCTATCAAGAGAGATTTTGGAAGAGGCTCTTCAGCAGGCGAAAAAAGGCAGAATGGAAATTCTTGAAAGCATGCTGAGCACATTGGCTGAATCAAGAAAAGAGCTTTCTCCTTATGCGCCGAAAATCTTGACGATGTCGATCAATCCGGATAAAATCCGCGACGTCATCGGACCAAGCGGAAAACAAATCAATAAGATCATTGAAGATACAGGTGTTAAAATCGATATTGAACAAGACGGCACAATCTTCATCTCTTCCACCGATGAAAGCATGAACCAAAAAGCGAAGAAAATCATCGAAGACCTTGTCAGAGAAGTTGAGGTCGGACAGCTTTACTTAGGTAAAGTAAAGCGGATTGAAAAATTCGGAGCTTTCGTTGAACTGTTCAGCGGAAAAGACGGTTTGGTCCATATTTCAGAGCTTGCGCTCGAACGGGTAGGAAAAGTCGAAGATGTCGTCAAAATCGGCGACGAGCTCCTTGTTAAGGTTACCGAAATCGATAAACAAGGACGCGTCAACTTATCAAGAAAAGCTGTACTGCGTGAACAGAAGGAAAAAGAAGAACAAAAATCGTAAAAAACGGTGTTTTATCTTGCTTCTGTCTTCGTCTTCAAAGCAAAAGGAAGCCTGGGTAACCCGGCTTCTTTGTTTTAAGCCGTGAAAACGGTCCGGTTCTATCTTGTCCTTTTCTCACATATTTTGTGGGGAAGGGAGGAATACAATTGAAAAGAACGATTGTTCGTGTTTCCGTTTTTTTCTTTCTTTTGCTGATGTCCTATCAGATGATGAACCGTCCGTATTCACAACATTACATAGATGCGATGAAAAAAGATGCGGTCACGGTTGCCGCTCAGAAGGACGAATTGTACCAGGAGCTTTTGCAAAAAGCGCCTGAATATGAAGTAAAGGCCCAGAATGCGAAAATTGATCAAATATGGAAAGCGATTCCCGGCTACAACGGCTTAAAAGTAAACATCGAAAAATCGTACAAAAAAATGAAACGGATCGGAGCATTTGATGAGAAGCTGCTCGTTTATGATCAAGTGAAACCTGATGTTCATTTAGAATCCTTAAAGCCTGAGCCGATCTACCGCGGACACCCGGATAAACCGATGGTATCGTTTATTATCAATGTCGCTTGGGGTAATGAATATTTGCAGGAGATGCTTCCCGTTTTAGAAAAGCATCGTGTCAAAGCCACCTTTTTTTTGGAGGGCAGATGGGTGAAACATCACCCCGAGCTCGCAAAAGCCATCCAAAACGGCGGACATGAAATCGGAAACCATTCATACAATCATCCGGATATGAGCAAACTGACGAGAGAACGTATTTCAGAACAGCTGCGGATGACAAATGAACAAATAGAGGAAACGCTCGGCGTCAAGCCGAAATGGTTCGCCCCGCCGAGCGGCAG
The DNA here is from genome assembly GCF_054161455.1 of Bacillus sp. PK6-026. Lineage (NCBI taxonomy): Bacteria > Bacillati > Bacillota > Bacilli > Caryophanales > Bacillaceae > Bacillus > Bacillus sp. PK6-026. The sequence goes on from NZ_CP096418.1 coordinate 1,803,143, forward strand.
CTTCCGCAAAGAGGTTGTGGATCAGGCTCACAAGATGGGGATGGGAACGATCATGTGGACAGTTGATACGATCGATTGGCAGAAACCGCAGCCGGCCGTCTTACAGCAACGGGTATTAAGCAAAGTACATAACGGCGCCATGATATTAATGCATCCGACAGATCCAACTGCAAAAAGTCTTTCCGTTTTGATACAGAACCTTCATGAAAAAGGCTATCAAATCGGAACTGTTTCACAGCTGATGAATGAAAAAAGGCTTGTTGAAGAATAGGATGTGCGGCCCGTTCTTTGAATAGGAGGAACAAATTTGATTAAACGGTATACTTGTCAAAATGGGGTAAGAATCGTATTCGAAAACAATCCCACTGTCCGGTCTGTGGCCATCGGAGTTTGGATTGGAACCGGATCAAGACATGAAACACCTGAAATTAACGGTATTTCGCACTTTCTTGAGCACATGTTTTTCAAAGGGACTAAAACGCGCACTGCAAGGGACATCGCAGAGTCTTTCGACAGAATCGGCGGACAGGTCAACGCGTTTACCTCAAAGGAATATACGTGCTATTACGCCAAAGTTCTCGATGAGCATGCAAGCTATGCTCTGGAAGTGCTTTCTGACATGTTCTTTCATTCATCATTTGACGAGGAAGAATTGAAAAAAGAAAAAAACGTCGTCTATGAAGAGATTAAAATGTATGAGGACACGCCTGACGACATCGTCCACGATCTCTTGAGCAAAGCGTCATTCGGCAGCCATTCCCTCGGTTATCCGATCCTCGGCACAGAGGAGACGCTTGCTGAATTTGACGGAGATTCGCTCAGAAAATATATGGACGAATATTACACGCCTGACCGCGTCGTCATTTCGATAGCCGGAAATGTGCCGGAAGCTTTTATAAAAGAAGCTGAAAAGCACTTTGGCTCATATGAAGCCAAAGGCAAAAGAACCGGCATGACAAAACCGGATTTTCATCATGAGAAAATGACGCGCAAAAAAGAAACCGAACAGGCTCACCTCTGTCTCGGCTTTAACGGGCTGGAAGCAGGTCACCCGGAAATCTACGATTTGATCGTTCTCAATAATATTTTGGGAGGGAGCATGAGCAGCCGCCTCTTTCAGGATGTCCGGGAAGATAAAGGTCTTGCATATTCCGTGTTCAGCTACCACACTTCCTATGAAGACAGCGGCATGATGACGATCTACGCCGGAACCGGCGCAAATCAGCTTCAGCTTCTGTCAGAAACGATTCATGAAACACTGCATGTGCTGAAAAGCGACGGAATTACACCGAAAGAGCTTGAAAACAGCAAAGAGCAAATGAAAGGCAGCCTGATGCTCAGTCTCGAAAGCACAAACAGCAAAATGAGCCGCAACGGCAAAAATGAGCTTTTGCTCGGCAAACACCGGACGCTTGATGAAATCATCGAAAAGTTGAATGCCGTCAGCCTTGAGCGTGTGAACAATCTTGCCAACCGGATTTTCACCGATGATTACTCGTCTGCATTGATCAGCCCGTCGGGTGAGCTGCCGAAATAATACCTCGTTAAAACATGCTTGTCTTTTTAGGCAGGCATGTTTTTTGTTATCGGTTCATACATCATAACAAAAGGGGGTTTTTTCATGAGGCTGAGTGAGCTTTCGGGAAAAGAAATCGTCGATGTTAAGCGGGCTGAACGGCTTGGCGTACTGGGGCAGACGGATCTTGAGATCAATGAGCAGGACGGACAGATTACCGCTCTTATTATCCCTTCTGTAAAATGGTTCGGACTTGGCAGAAAACAGGGGAATGACATCAAGGTGCCCTGGTCGCAAATTCAAAAAATCGGATCGGATATGATCATTTTGGATGTGCCGGAAAGCAGCGTGACAAAAGAAGAATAAGCAAGCCTAGAACACCCGCCCGTCCCTTGGGGCGGGCTTTTTGTTTTTCTGGATTTCAATTCACCGCTATTTCCTTTTTGTCATATGATGAAATTAGCTTATGAATTAGATCCTTGTCAAAAAAGAAGGTGAATGTTAGAGCCATGTTAACCGGATTAACGATTGCAATCATCGGCGGCGATGCAAGGCAGCTCGAGATCATCCGCAAGCTGACGGAACAGGATGCAAAGGTCTTTTTAATCGGTTTTGACCAGCTTGATCACGGGTTTACCGGAGCTACAAAACTAAAGCTGAACGAACTCGACTTTGGCACAATAGACAGCATTATTCTGCCTGTATCAGGCACATCGATGGAAGGAACGGTTGCGACTGTTTTTTCCAATGAAAAAGTGGTGTTAAAACAGGAACATTTAGAAAAAACTCCGCCTCACTGTGCGATTTATTCAGGGATTTCAAACCAGTATTTAGACGGCATGGCCAAAGGGGCAAACCGCCGTCTTGTCAAGCTCTTTGAAAGAGACGATATTGCGATTTACAACTCGATACCTACAGTCGAAGGTGCCATTATGATGGCCATACAGCATACAGACTTTACGATTCACGGCTCGAATGTGATGGTTCTCGGGCTCGGGCGGACGGGAATGAGCATCAGCCGGTCGTTCTCGGCGCTCGGAGCACGCGTAAAAGTCGGAGCGCGCGACTCCGCCCACCTCGCCAGAATCTTGGAGATGGGCCTCACTCCTTTCCACACAAACGAACTTGCAGAGCATGTTGAAAATATCGACATTTGCATCAATACCATTCCAAGCCTGATTCTCGATAAACACGTCCTCTCACGAATGACACCCAGAACATTAATTCTCGATTTAGCAACCCGTCCCGGAGGCACCGATTTTGATTTTGCTGAAAAGCAAGGCATTAAAGCGCTGCTTGCTCCGGGACTCCCCGGGATCGTCGCGCCTAAAACGGCGGGACAGATTATTGCCAATGTTTTGTGCAACCTTTTGTCTGAATTAACAACCGACCGAAAGGGGCTGTCATAATGTCGATCAAAGGAAAAAGAATCGGATTTGGTCTGACGGGTTCACATTGCACGTATGATGCTGTATTTCCGCAAATCGAAGCGCTGATCAACAATGGAGCTGAAGTGAGACCGGTCGTCACACATACTGTCAAGTCGACGGACACACGCTTTGGAGAAGGAGAAGAATGGGTCAGGAGAATAGAGGAACTAACTGGATTTAAAGTCATTGATTCCATTCCGAAAGCGGAGCCTCTCGGACCGAAAACTCCGCTGGACTGCATGGTTGTTGCGCCACTGACGGGAAATTCGATGAGCAAGCTCGCAAACGCCCAGACGGACAGTCCGGTTCTCATGGCGGCCAAGGCGACGATGAGAAACTCCCGTCCCGTCGTCCTCGGTATTTCAACGAATGATGCGCTCGGCTTGAACGGCGTCAACTTGATGAGGCTGATGGCGGCAAAAAACGTTTACTTTATTCCGTTCGGCCAGGATGATCCTTATAAAAAGCCGAATTCGCTCGTCGCCAAAATGGATCTTTTAGTGCCGGCGGTCGAAGAAGCGCTCTCCCATAAACAAATGCAGCCTATCCTGGTCCACAGTGATCAATAAATCTTTTGAAAATAAAGTTGTAACAAAAAATATCAATCACCACGGCACACATCTATGTTAAAATAAAATGTAAAATGCATAGTCAACCAATCGTTTACGACGATTAAGGTGGAAGGAGTTTTACAATTGGGCAGAGGATTACATGTAGCAGTAGTTGGTGCGACAGGCGCTGTAGGACAGCAAATGTTAAAAACACTAGAAGACAGGAATTTTGAACTGGATAAACTGACTTTATTATCCTCAAAACGTTCAGCAGGTACGAAGCAGACTTTCAAAGGCGAAGAGTACACTGTAGAAGAAGCTCGTCCAGAGAGCTTTGAAGGCGTCAACATCGCGCTTTTCAGCGCTGGGGGAAGCGTTTCGCAGGCGCTTGCTCACGAGGCTGTCAAACGCGGGGCGATCGTTATTGATAATACGAGCGCGTTCCGAATGGACCAAAACACTCCGCTCGTCGTACCTGAGGTCAATGAGGCAGATTTGCACAAGCACAACGGCATTATTGCAAATCCGAACTGTTCAACAATCCAGATGGTTGTTGCGCTCGAACCGATCCGCAAGGCTTTCGGTTTAAACAAAATCATCGTGTCGACTTATCAGGCGGTGTCGGGAGCCGGAAACGAAGCGGTAAAAGAGCTCTACGGGCAAACCGAAGCCATTTTGAACGACAAACCGTTCGAGCCTGAGATCATGCCGGTGAAGAGTGATGAAAAACACTACCAAATCGCATTTAACGCTATTCCTCAAATCGATAAATTTCAGGAAAACGGCTTTACGTTTGAGGAAATGAAAATGATAAATGAAACGAAAAAAATCATGCACATGCCTGAGCTTCAAGTTTCAGCCACATGTGTCAGACTGCCGGTTGCAACAGGGCATTCAGAATCCGTCTACATCGAAACAGACCGTGATGATGTGACAGCAGAAGATATTAAAAATCTGTTAAAAGAAGCTCCAGGCGTCGTTCTGCAGGATGATCCGGCTGAACAGGTCTATCCGATGCCTGCAGATGCAGTAGGAAAAAGAGACGTGTTTGTCGGCCGGGTGAGAAAAGACCTTGACCGCCCGAACGGTTTCCATCTGTGGATCGTTTCCGACAACCTGCTGAAAGGCGCAGCATGGAATTCCGTACAAATCGCAGAAAGCCTAAAAGCTTTAAATTTAGTTTAAGATTTCTAACGGGATGTGAGAAGAGAGTGAGGCAAAAATGAAAGCCTGCTCTCTTCTGTTACGTCCGAAATCAACTTGGAGTGAAATAAAGTGAAAATCATCGTTCAAAAATTCGGCGGAACGTCTGTAAAAGATGACCGCGGCAGAAAGCTTGCCTTAAGCCATATTCAGGAAGCGGTCAATGAAGGATACAAAGCGGTTGTCGTCGTATCGGCCATGGGCCGGAAAGGCGATCCGTATGCGACTGATTCATTGCTTGATCTGCTTTACGGCGGACAGGATACGATTACCGAGCGCGAGCAGGATATGCTTTTATCATGCGGAGAAACGATTTCCTCTGTTGTGTTCGCCAGCATGCTTTTGGAAAACGGGATTAAAGCAGCTGCTTTAACCGGTGCGCAAGCGGGCTTTTTAACGGACAACAACCATACGAATGCAAAGATTCTCGAAATGAAGCCGGAGCGGCTTGTCAGCATGCTGGCCGACCATGATGCGGTTGTCGTCGCAGGCTTCCAAGGCGCGACTGCAAAAGGGGACATTACAACGATCGGCCGCGGCGGAAGCGATACATCGGCCGCTGCGCTCGGTGCGGCGCTGGACGCGGAATTTATCGATATTTATACAGATGTCGAAGGCGTCATGACCGCTGATCCGCGCATCGTTGAGAAAGCGAAGCCACTGCCTGTGATTACCTATACGGAAATCTGTAATTTAGCCTATCAGGGGGCCAAGGTGATCCACCCGAGAGCCGTTGAAATCGCAATGCAGGCGAAAGTGCCGATCCGCGTGCGTTCAACCTATTCAAACGAGACGGGCACGCTCGTCACAAGCCATCACAACTCAAAAGCCGGAAGCGACGTTTTTGAGCGGCTTATCACTGGCATCGCCCATGTGAAAGACGTGACACAGTTTAAAGTCCCGGCAAAAGAAGGACAATATAACGTACAGACTGAAGTGTTTAAAGCGATGGCGAATGCCGGCATCAGCGTCGATTTCTTCAATATTACACCAAGTGAAATTGTCTACACGGTGGCTGGAAACATGACCGACCGCGCCTCTGGCATCCTGAAAGAATTGGGCTATGAACCGGCCGTGACAAGAAATTGCGCGAAAGTGTCAGCAGTTGGCGCGGGAATTATGGGCGTTCCGGGCGTTACCTCAAAAATCGTTACCGCTTTATCAGAAAAAGGCATTCCGATCTTGCAGTCTGCTGACAGCCATACGACGATATGGGTGCTCGTGCACGAGAAAAATATGGCGACGGCCGTGAATGCGTTGCATGAAGTGTTTGAACTGTCAAAATAAATATGATTGAATCATGATGAGGTGAAAAAAATGAATTTCGGAAATATCGCAACCGCAATGGTTACGCCCTTTGACAAAAATGAAAATATCGATTTTCAAAAACTGTCAAAGCTGATCGATTATTTAATAAACAATGGGACGGATTCCCTGGTGGTTGCCGGAACAACCGGAGAATCGCCGACGCTTTCCGAAGAAGAAAAGGTAGCGCTCATTCAATATTCCGTCAAGGAAGCGGCAGGCCGCGTCCCGATCATCGCCGGCACGGGAAGCAACAACACGAAAGCGTCGATCAAGCTGACGAAAAAAGCTGAAGAAGCCGGCGCTGACGCCGTCATGCTCGTCACTCCGTACTACAACAAGCCTTCTCAGGAAGGCATGTACCGCCATTTCAGAGCGATTGCGGAGGAAACGTCACTGCCTGTCATGCTTTATAATGTACCGGGAAGAACGGCTGCTTCGCTCGCACCGGAAACGACGATCCGCCTTGCGGAGATCCCGAATATCATTGCGATTAAAGAAGCGAGCGGCGACTTAGATGCGATTACAAAAATCGTAGCTGAAACCCCTGAGGACTTTGCCGTTTATTCAGGAGATGACAGCCTGACACTGCCGGCCTTGTCCGTAGGAGCGAGAGGAATCGTTTCCGTTGCATCACATATCATCGGACCGGAAATGCAGGAAATGATCAAACATTATACAGAGGGGAACACGGCTCAGGCTGCTTTGATCCACCAAAAGCTGCTTCCGCTGATGAAAGGGCTTTTTGCCGCACCGAATCCGTCTCCATTAAAGACGGCTCTTCAGCTGAAGGGTCTTGATGTCGGGTCCGTCCGGCTCCCTTTGATTCCGCTAAATGAAGATGAACGACTCCGTTTAAGCAGCCTGATGAACGGCCTGTAAAAAACAATACGGACGAAAACGGTCATTCTCTTTTGGAGGGGATGACCGTTTGTCATATACATAATGGTTCTTGTTTTCTAAATTTAGATTCAGGTATAATAGGGACAAGTGATGGTGGACGGGTACTTAGATTAGGAGGATTACAATTTGAAAAAAAATACAGAAAATATTAGAATTATCGCCTTAGGAGGCGTCGGAGAGATCGGAAAAAACCTTTATGTCATTGAAATCGATTCTGACATATTCGTGGTTGACGCCGGTCTCATGCATCCAGAAAATGAAATGCTGGGTATCGATGTGGTCATTCCTGACATTTCATATTTAATTGAACGATCTGACCGCGTAAAGGCGATTTTTCTCACACACGGGCATGAGGAAAACATCGGCGGCGTATTTTACTGCCTGAACAAACTTTCTGTGCCTGTTTACGGAACGAAGCTGACGCTCGCCCTTTTAAAGGAAACGCTGAAGCAGTACGGTGTAAACAAAAAGCCCGATTTAAGAGAAATTCATTCAAAATCTGTTATTACATTTGAATCGACAAAGGTGTCATTCTTTAAAACAAATCACAGCATTCCGGATTCCGTCGGTGTCAGCTTTAAAACATCCCTCGGGTCCATCGTGTGCACTGGCGATTTTAAATTTGACCAGACACCTGTTTTAAACCAGACAAGCGACATCGGCGAAATTGCCAAAATCGGCAACAGCGGTGTGCTGTGCCTGCTTTCCGACAGTGCCAATGCTGAGAAACCGGGCTATACGCCTTCAGAAGCAGTCGTCGGCGGAGAGATATCCGATGTAATGTACAATGCCGAAAACCGCGTCATTATTGCCGTGTTCGCGTCTAACTTTAACCGGATTCAGCAGGTCATTGATGCTGCGCTCCAAAACGGCAGGAAGCTTGCGGTTTCAGGAAAAAATATTTCGACGATACTCCAGCTGGCGATGAAGCTCGGGTATGTCACGGCAGATGAAGATCTGTTCATCCCTGTCCAGGAAGTTAAAAAGTATCCGAAAAGAGAAGTCGCGATTTTGACAGGGGACAACCATGGAGAGCCGCTCGCCGCATTGACCAGGATCGCAAAACAAGGGCATAAGCAGCTCGACATTGAGAAAGGGGATACCGTCCTGATCGCATCCTCCCCTATTCCGGGTCAGGAGCTTGTCTACTCCAAAGCGGTCGACCTCTTAACAAGAGCGGGCGCGCAGGTCGTTTTCGCCCAAAAACGCGTCCATGTATCAGGCCATGGCTGTCAGGAAGAACTGAAGCTGATGCTCAACCTGCTGAAGCCGAAGTATTTAATCCCCGTAAACGGTGAATACAGAATGCAAAAAGCGCATTCCAAGCTTGCCGAAGAAATCGGTATGAAACGGAGCGACATTTTCCTGATTGAAAAAGGAGACGTCGTGGAATTCCGCGGACAAAACGTGAAAATCGGCGATAAAGTGCATTCAGGCAATATTTTGATCGATGGACTCGGTGTCGGCGACATCGGCAATATCGTGCTCAGAGACCGCCGTCTTCTGTCCCAGGACGGAATCTTAATCGTTGTGATTACCCTTGATAAAAAGAAAAAACATCTTGTATCAGGACCCGAAATTATCACGAGAGGTTTTGTCTATGTCAGAGAATCTGAACAGCTGATCGTTGAAGCGACGGAACTTGTCAGGGAACTCGTCAACGAAAGCACAGAAAACGCCGTCGTCGAATGGTCCGCCTTAAAACAGGCGATGCGTGACGCACTAAACCAGTTCCTATACGAAAAAACGAAACGAAAACCAATGATCATTCCAATCATCATGGAAGTATAAAACCAAGAGATTTCTCTTGGTTTTTTTTCATGCCTTTTGCGTTGAATGAAAAAAACGCCATTGTCCATAATACAAAAGAAACTCGAGAAAGAGGTGAGCCAGATGGACTCAAACCGGATACAAAACGGGGACAGCCAGGGGGAGCAGCCGGCTAAGCCGGACGCAAAAGACAGTCTCGTCAACAAAATCCAGCAGCTCGGCGAAACGACACTCCCGCAAATGGGTCAGGATACCAACATTCACTGTCTGACCATTATCGGGCAAATTGAAGGTCACGTACAGCTTCCTCCCCAAAATAAAACAACAAAATATGAACACGTGATTCCCCAGATCGTTGCAGTAGAGCAGAATCCTAAAATCGAAGGGCTGCTCATCATCTTAAACACGGTCGGAGGAGACGTTGAAGCGGGTCTTGCGATTGCGGAAATGCTGGCGTCTCTGTCAAAGCCGACGGTCTCTATCGTGCTGGGCGGCGGACATTCAATCGGAGTTCCAATTGCGGTGTCCTGCGACCACAGCTATATCGCTGAAACAGCGACGATGACGATCCATCCGGTCAGACTGACAGGGCTTGTCATCGGTGTGCCGCAGACATTTGAGTATCTCGATAAAATGCAGGAAAGGGTCATCAATTTCGTGACAAGTCATTCGAACATATCGGAAGACAAATTTAAAGAACTGATGTTTTCAAAAGGCAATTTGACCCGCGATATCGGGACGAATGTCGTAGGAAACGATGCCGTGAAATACGGATTAATCGATGAAACCGGCGGAGTCGGACAGGCGATTCAAAAGCTGAATGAATTAATCGAACAAAACAAAGGCGCCCAGGAAGGGATGATCCAATGATTCTGTATACGACAATGCCGCAGGAAATCGTGTTCGCAGGGCAGGCGGAAAACTCGAACTTAAAACAGATCGATGTCAACGGCGTGCCCCTTTTAGTCGAAATGAACGGAGAGGAAGCAAGAGTCGTCCAAGTTCTCAGCACGAACCCGATGGATTTTTTAAAACAAGAAACAGCACCTGGGCAGACGCTTAAACTGACATTTTATAAATAGCTGAAGTGTCGCAAGGATAAATATGCTATAATAGGGGAATCCAGAGGAAAATCGCAGCCGAAAAAAGGCTGCTTTCTCTTTGTTTTTACATTTTTTAACACGCAGTAAGGTGATGGAACATGGCAAAAAGAAAACGAAAATCAACAAAGAAACAAAAACAAGGAAAAAAACGGATTCATCTTAAATTTGAATTGTACGGATTAATCTGTATCGCCATCTCGATTATTGCGGTTTTGCAGCTTGGCGTAGCAGGGCAAACGTTCATTTACATGTTCCGCTTTTTCGCCGGTGAATGGTTCATCCTTTGCTTTCTCGGCCTTTTTTTAACGGGTGTGTCTTTATTTTGGAAGAAGAAAACACCCAGTTTTTTAACAAGGAGAAAAGCGGGCCTTTACTGCATCATCGCAAGCATGCTGCTTCTTTCCCATGTCCAGCTGTTTCAGCATTTGACCGAAAGGGGAATCGTTCAGTCTCCGAGCGTAATCCAAAATACGTGGGAGCTGTTTCTGATGGATGTAAAAGGCGAGACAGGATCACCTGATCTTGGAGGCGGAATGATTGGAGCCGTTTTATTTGCGGCGTCATACTTTCTGTTTGCATCTGCAGGGTCTAAAATCATCGCCGTCTTCCTGATCTTGATCGGCCTTCTTTTGATTACGGACCGTTCGTTGCAGGAGACGCTGATCAAATGGATGACCCCGGTCGCCTCCTTCATTAAAAACCAGTGGCAGGCCTTTTTAGCAGACATTAAACAATTGAAAAGCAGTTCGCCCAAAAAGAAATCAGGAAAAAAACAAAAGGCGCAGAGAAAACCGAAAGTGTCTGAAGAGCCTGTACAAGAAGCGGAGCTTGATCCAGATCCGGTGATTCAGTCAGAACCGATTATTTCAAGCTTTTCCGACCGTGATGAAAAACCCGAAGTTCAAGCGTACGAAGCTCAGGCGCCTGCCCCTGCCGAGCATTCTCCTGAGCCTGAAGCCGGTGAGGACATGCAGGCTACAGGCGCGCCCGAGATCACGTTCACAGAGCTTGAAAACAAGGATTATCAGCTTCCGTCGATTCAATTGCTGGATGAGCCGAAGCACACAGGGCAGCAGGCGGATAAAAAGAATATTTACGACAATGCCAGGAAGCTGGAAAAGACGTTTCAAAGCTTTGGAGTTAAGGCGAAAGTCACCCAGGTTCATCTCGGCCCGGCCGTAACGAAATATGAAGTCTATCCTGATGTGGGCGTCAAAGTCAGCAAAATTGTCAATTTAAGTGATGACTTGGCTCTTGCGCTCGCGGCCAAAGATATCCGCATCGAAGCCCCGATTCCCGGAAAATCGGCGATTGGAATCGAAGTCCCGAATGCGGAAGTCGCGATGGTTTCCTTGAAAGAAGTGCTCGAATCGAAACTGAATGACCGGCCGGATGCAAAGCTGATGATCGGACTCGGCCGGAACATTTCCGGAGAAGCTGTATTGGCAGAGCTGAACAAAATGCCCCATCTTCTTGTTGCAGGAGCGACAGGAAGCGGGAAAAGCGTCTGTGTCAACGGGATTATTACAAGCATTTTGATGAGGGCAAAGCCCCACGAAGTGAAGATGATGATGATCGACCCGAAAATGGTCGAGCTCAACGTCTACAACGGGATTCCGCATTTGCTCGCGCCCGTCGTGACAGATCCGAAAAAAGCATCGCAGGCTTTGAAGAAAGTCGTCAACGAAATGGAGCGGCGCTACGAATTGTTTTCTCACACGGGAACGAGAAATATCGAAGGGTATAACGACTATATTAAACGGATGAATGCCGCAGAAGAAGCAAAGCAGCCGGAGCTGCCATACATCATTGTGATCGTGGACGAGCTTGCCGACCTGATGATGGTCGCTTCCTCTGATGTGGAAGACTCGATCACAAGGCTTTCGCAAATGGCAAGGGCGGCGGGAATCCATCTGATCATCGCGACGCAGCGGCCTTCGGTCGATGTCATTACAGGGGTTATTAAAGCCAATATTCCGTCAAGGATCGCTTTCAGCGTATCGTCGCAGACAGACTCCAGAACGATTCTTGATATGGGAGGCGCTGAAAAACTTCTCGGCAGAGGGGACATGCTGTTCCTGCCTGTCGGCGCCAACAAACCGCTCCGCGTCCAAGGGGCCTTCCTGTCAGATGAAGAAGTTGAAAAAGTTGTCGATCACGTCATCACCCAGCAAAAAGCCCAATACCAAGAAGAAATGATTCCAGAAGAGACGCAGGAAACGGTCAGCGAAGTGACAGACGATCTTTACGACGAAGCGGTTGCGCTTGTCGTCAGTATGCAGACGGCGTCCGTGTCCATGCTGCAAAGGAGATTCCGCATCGGCTACACAAGAGCGGCGCGGCTTATCGATGCCATGGAAGAGCGGGGAATCGTCGGCCCTTATGAAGGTTCAAAGCCCCGTGAAGTCCTCTTGTCAAAAGAGCAATATGAAGAACTCTCTTCTTAAGAAGAGAGTTCTTGTTTTACATAATTTCATTATGTAAACTGGAAAACGTCTATTTATTTATTTGACAAAACATGATATAGTTATCCTCAATTAAAGGTAATTTGAATCTGATCTGTCAGACGGAGGGAAAACATGTCGATAAAAGCTGACAATCAACGGTTATGTTTAAAAGTGATTGATCGGATAAAAGATGATATTCAAAATGGGGTCTTTTGCGAGAATGAACGGCTCCCGTCTGAGTTTGAGCTGTCAAAGATGCTTGGTGTGAGCAGAACGGCTTTGCGTGAAGCGCTTAGAATGCTGGAAGAAGAAAACGTCATCATCAGAAGGCACGGGGTCGGATGCTTTGTAAATGCCAGACCGTTATTTCTATCTGGTATTGAGCAGCTGAACAGCGTCACAAAAATGATCGAGCAGGCAAGCATGACGCCGGGAACCATTTTTATGTCTTCACAGGTTACCGCTCCTACCGAAGAAGATATGCTCCGGTTTCAATATGCGGAAGAAACCGAGATCTTTTTGCTTGAGCGGGTGAGAACGGCAAATGGAATGCCTGTTGTCTACTGTCTTGATAAAATACCTGTGGATATCCTCCCGGAAGGCTTTTCACACGAGCAGGAATCGATGTTTGAATGGCTTGAGGACAAATCCGGCGCCGTGATCAGCTATGCTGTTGCCGATATTGTGCCGATCGGGTATCACGACACCATTTCTCAAATTCTCGAATGCGATCCTGAAACATCTTTGCTGCTGCTCAAACAGACTCATTATGACCAAAACGATAAGCCCGTTTTATATTCTTTAAACTATTTTCGGGCCGATAAATTCAGATTTCACGTCGTCAGAAAACGTTTTTGATATACGGGCGCTCGATTAGGAGCGGCTGTTTTTTTTTGCCCATTAGCGCCCATACATAAATAAGCCCGCAACACGGAACAATAACAGATGGAAATACTGATGAATTGGGTGAAAAAAAGTTGAGCAGAAAAAAAGACATGAAAAGCATTGTTGCGCTGTCTTCGGTCCCGCTTGTGATGACGCTAGGCAATTCGATGTTGATTCCGGTTTTGCCGATGATCGAAAAAAAATTAAACATTTCTTCGTTCCAAGTGTCGCTGATCATCACGGTTTACTCTATCGTGGCGATTTTATGCATCCCGATTACCGGCTATATGTCAGACCGGTTCGGAAGAAAAAAGATCATGCTCCCATGTCTTGTAATCGCGGGAGCTGGAGGAGCTTTGGCAGGTTTGGCTTCAACTTTTTTCGAAGATCCGTTTGCGATGATTTTAGCCGGGCGCGTCCTTCAAGGTATCGGATCAGCCGGCGCAGCGCCGATCGTCATGCCGTTTATCGGCGATCTTTTTCAAAATGATGAAGAAATCAGCGCGGGACTCGGAGATATAGAGACGGCCAATACTGCCGGTAAAGTATTAAGCCCGATATTAGGGGCTTTTTTAGCATCTTGGGTTTGGTACATGCCATTTTGGTTTATTCCGGTCGTGTCTCTTGCCAGCTTTTTTCTCGTCTTGTTCTTTGTTCCCAAACCGAAGGACAAAGATGATGAAAAGCAAACATTAAAAAACTTCGCAAAAAACGTAAAGGAGATATTTAAACGGGAAGGACGATGGCTTGTTTCCATTTTTGTCATCGGCGGGATCATTATGTTTCTTTTATTCGGAGTTCTCTTCTACCTGTCGGATACATTGGAGAAGCAGCATCAAATTGACGGGATTGCAAAAGGAGCGCTTCTCAGCATTCCGCTGCTTTTCCTTTCCGTCAGCTCCTACCTTGCCGGAAAGCTGATCGGAAACGACAAAATCAGAATGAAGGCCTGCGTACTGACCGGCATGGTCCTGCTGTCTCTGTCGTTTGCCGGTTTGTGGTGGAACCACAGCTTTTACCCGCTGTTTTTATTTATGTCCATCGGCGGCATCGGGATCGGAATTGCACTCCCTTCTTTGGATGCGCTGATTACCGAGGGAATTGAAAAAGAAGAACGCGGCACGATATCTTCGTTTTACAACAGTATGCGGTTTATCGGGGTTGCGCTCGGACCGCCGGTTTTCGCCTATATGATGACAAATGCGGATTGGCTGATATTCATCGTATCGCTTTTGTGCGGTTTAGCCGCCTTAGCGCTTGTGCTGTTTAATATCGACCCGAAAGAAGACGAAAGTGAAGCGGCAAAGACGGTGTAAATCTGCACCGTCTTTTTCATAAGGTTTTTAGTTTCCTTAAATCTCCTCCAGTTGATATAATTACAACCATACAGTCCAAGCGCATATGCTGAAATGTGGTCATAATACATAATATAAACAAGGACGAAGGAGGTTCTATATGACATACCTTAACGAAATAAAAAGAAAGCACCGCGGATTGACAAGCCACATCGTCAAAACGGAAAAATTCAAAACCGTCTCGATTATTTTTAAAATGCTTGCTCCTTTAACAAAGGAAGATGTGACAGAGAGGGCGCTTTTTCCGCATGTGCTTTTGCGGGGAACGGGCACCCGCCCCAAAACTTCAGAACTCAGAATGTATCTTGATGAACTTTACGGCACTTCCGTATCATGCGATCTCTCCAAAAAAGGGGAAATGCATGTTATTACATTCAGGCTCGATATCGCAAACGAAAAATTTTTAAAGGATCAGACACCGCTTCTGGAAAAAGGGCTCGAGCTTTTGTCAGAGATCATTTTTTCGCCGGCGCTTGAAGACGGAGCTTTTCTGCCGCTGTACGTGTCTCAGGAAAAACGCACACTAAAGCAAAGAATACAGGCGGTATATAACGACAAAATGCGCTATTCAAATTTGAGGCTGATTCAGGTGATGTGCAAAGATGAGCCATACGCGCTTCACGTCAACGGAGAGCTTGATGATGTGGACGGCATCACGCCTCAAAGCCTGTATGAAGCTTATCAAAAAGCGGTCACAGAAGACCAGCTCGACATTTACGTCGTTGGGGATGTGGATGAACAGCAGGTGGATTCGTACATTTCCAAATACTTCGAAGTAAACGAGCGGGAGCTGAGACCCGTTCCCAAGCTTGAGCAAATCCGCGCAAAGGAGCCTCAGGAAGTCGTCGAGGATGCGGATGTCAAGCAAGGCAAGCTGAACATGGGATTTCGGACGGGAACGCATTTTACGGATGATGATTATCCGGCGCTTCAGCTGTTTAACGGTTTGTTTGGCGGATTTTCACATTCAAAGCTGTTTATTAATGTCAGGGAAAAGGCCAGCCTTGCGTATTATGCGGCTTCCAGAATCGAAAGCTTTAAAGGGCTGATGATGGTGATGTCGGGGATTGAAGTCGGCAATTATCAAAAAGCCGTCGACATCATCAAGGAGCAGTTCCAGGAAATGAAAAAAGGCAGCTTTACAGAAGAAGCGATCGACCAGACGAAAGCGGTCATTAAAAACCAGATTCTTGAAACGCTTGATACACCGTACGGCTTAGTCGAATTTATTTATCAGCAGGCTGCCGCCCAAACCGAATTTTCTCTTGAAGACTGGCTTGGACGAATCGACAACGTCAGAAAAGCCGAGATTATCGAAGTCGGGAAGAAAATCGATTTGGATACAACGTACTTTCTCAAAGGGACGGAGGGAGCATCTTGACGAAAACGATCGAATTTAAACAGCTGAAGGAATCATTATATTACGAAAAAATGCCTGGCGGCCTCGATGTCTATGTTCTTCCGAAAGAAGGATTTAACAAGACATATGCGGTCTTTACAACAAAATACGGATCGATTGACAATCAGTTTGTCCCGCTTGGAAAAGAAGAAATGGTCCGTGTGCCTGACGGAATCGCACACTTTTTGGAGCATAAGCTCTTCGAAAAAGAAGACGGCGATGTTTTTCAGCAATTCAGCAGGCAGGGAGCTTCGGCAAATGCGTTTACCTCCTTTACCAGAACGGCCTACCTGTTTTCGAGCACGTCCAACGTGGAAGAAAACTTGGAAACGCTCGTCGATTTTGTGCAGGACCCTTACTTTACGGAAAAAACGGTTGAGAAGGAAAAAGGCATCATCGGGCAGGAAATCAACATGTATGACGACAACCCAGACTGGCGTCTGTTTTTCGGCTTGATCGAAAACATGTACCAGGAGCATCCTGTCCGGATTGATATCGCAGGCACGATCGAAAGCATCTCGCATATTACAAAAGACCTTTTGTACGAATGCTATGAGACGTTCTATCACCCGAGCAATATGCTGCTGTTTGTCGTTGGTCCGGTCGATCCCGAAGCGATCATCCGCCAGGTCCGCGAAAATCAGCAGAAAAAGCCGTATACAGACCAGCCTGAAATCGTTCGCAAAGAAGTTGAAGAGCCTGGAGCAGTATTCAAAAAAGAACAGGAAATTAAAATGAATGTTCAAAGCTCAAAATGTCTCGTCGGTTTAAAAAGCGCTCATCCGATGAATACGGGAGAAGCCCTGCTGAAGCATGAGCTGACCATCAACCTCATTCTCGAGTGCCTGTTCGGCAAAAGCTCCAGCGATTATGAAAGAATTTATGAAAAAGGATATATCGATGAGACATTCAGCTATGACTATACTGAAGAACACGGATTTGGTTTCGTCTCTGTCGGCGGCGATACGCCTGAGCCCGACAAGCTTGCCGAGGAGCTGAAACAAGTGCTGTTCAAGGCGAAAGAAACGATCACAGCCGAAAAGCTGGAGCTGGCTAGAAAGAAAAAAATCGGCAATTTCTTAAAATCGATGAATTCGCCTGAGTATATCGCCAACCAGTTTACACGGTACGCTTTTCTGGAGACGAGTCTGTTTGATATCGTCACTGTACTCGAATCGATTACGCTTGAGGACGTTCACCGCGTCATTCAGGAAGAAATCGAAGAAGACAGAATCACCGTCTGCAAAGTCGTTCCAAAATCATAAAGCAAGGTCTGAAAGTTCAGCGTGTCAGGAGATTTTCCGATGCACGCTGAACCTTTCTTCTTTTGAACGGAAAGGTGGAAACATAGTATGACAAAACTCGCTCTTATCACCGGTGCAAGCGGCGGAATCGGGCAAAGCATCAGCGAAAAGCTGGCGCAAAACGGGTATGATCTTCTCCTCCATTACCATACAAATGAGCAGGCAGCCGCAGCACTTGCAGAAAGGCTGTCACATACATACGGCATTCACGCCGAAATCATTCACGGCGACCTATCCGACCCCGGCGGCGCAAAAGCCGTTTCCGCTTCCATCGGCGGGCGGGCGCTTGACGGCATCGTCTTAAACAGCGGTCAAAGCTTTCGCGGGCTTGTGACAGACATGACTGATGAGGCTGTGCAGGACATGGTGCAGCTTCATGTCTCAAGCCCGTTTCTGTTGACGAGGAATCTGCTGCCGGCGATGATCAGGAAAAAATCCGGTGCCATTGTAGCCGTCAGCTCCATTTGGGGTGAAACAGGGGCGTCGTGCGAAGTTTTATACAGCATGACAAAAGGCGCGCAAAATGTGTTTGTCAAAGCCCTTGCAAAAGAGCTTGCGCCAAGCGGCATCAGAGTCAACGCCGTTTCTCCGGGCGCTGTGAAAACAAGGATGATGGGCTCGTTTTCAAAAGAGGAAGAAGAGATGATCGCCGATGAGATTCCGATGGGAAGGCTCGCCGAAGCCGAAGAGGTTGCCGACGCCGTGCTGTTTCTGCTCTCGGCTAAGGCATCTTATATCACGGGTCAAATTTTGTCAGTTAATGGCGGCTGGCATTGTTAAAAACATGTATAGTTTGCGGTCCCCCAGAGAATAATAAGGCTGTAACTTCAAGAGAATGGAGGGGCCTGATATGTCCGTACTGGATAATTGGGATCAGTGGAAAAACTTTTTGGGCGACCGTTTGAACTATGCCCAAGAAAGAGGAATGTCAAACGAAACCATCTCAGATCTCGCATATGAGATCGGCGATTATTTGGCCGGTGAGGTTGATTCAAAAAACCATCAAGAACGAGTGCTCGCGGACCTTTGGAGCGTGGCTTCCGAAGAAGAGCAGCGCGCCATTGCGAATGTGATGGTTAAGCTTGTTGAAAACAACGGCTCGCATTAAGGAGAGAGTGTGTTCACTCTCTCTTTTTTATAGGCGCGGCTTTGTCAGCGGCACCGCTTTTGTTGTTTGCTTTCCGCCCCGATAGGGTAAACATCATCCAGGCGCCGTTACAGCGGGTTTTTCCCGATTATGGGAAACGGACGTTTTTCTTATTTAATCACAACATTCTGCTTTCTAATTGAGACAAAATGCTTTATGATAAAGGAAGGTAAATTTTTGCCACGATGATGGGTAGGGAGGTTATCATTTGGCAAAGCTCGAATGGTACTTAGAATATGAAATACAAGTCAACCGTCCCGGACTTCTGGGAGATATATCCTCTTTATTGGGGATGCTTTCAATTAATATTGTGACCATTAACGGCGTCGATACTCAAAGAAGAGGCCTCTTGTTAAAATGCCGTCATATAGATCAGATTAAGCGACTGGAATCGATTCTGAACACGATGGATACGATTAAAGTGACGAAGCTCCGCGAGCCGAAGCTTCGCGACCGTCTCGCTGTAAGGCACGGCCGCTATATCCAGCGGGATGCAGACGATAAAAAAACGTTCCGGTTTGAACGCGACGAGCTTGGCTTGCTTGTCGATTTTATGGCTGAGCTGTTTAAAAAAGACGGGCACAAGCTGATCGGGATCAGGGGAATGCCCCGCGTCGGCAAGACGGAATCAATTGTCGCTTCAAGCGTCTGTGCAAGCAAAAGGTGGCTTTTTGTTTCTTCGACACTGCTGAAGCAAACGATCAGAAGCCAGCTGATTGCCGATGAGTACAGTCCGGAGAATGTTTTCATTTTGGACGGCATTGTGTCGACGAGAAGAGGATCTGAACGCCATTTGCAGCTCGTCAGTGAGATCATGCGGCTGCCGGCGACCAAAGTTGTCGAGCATCCGGACATTTTCGTGCAAAATACGGAATATACGATGGACGATTTTGATTACATCATCGAATTGCGTAACAGCCCCGATGAGGTGATTACATATGAACATGCTGAAGAACCGCAGATGTTTGACCATTCAGGTTTTTCCGGCTTTGATTTTTAAAATGGAAGGTGTTTGTTGTGACTGAACTAGGAAATCGGCTGAAAGAAGCCAGAGAGGAAAAAGGGATGTCATTGGACGATCTTCAGGCGGCCACAAAGATCCAAAAAAGGTATTTAACGGCCCTTGAAGAAGGAAACTATGATATCATTCCGGGAAAATTTTATGTGCGGGCTTTTATCAAGCAGTACGCCGAAGCTGTCGGCCTCGACTCGGAGCTCTTGTTTGAAGAGTTTAAAAAAGATATCCCTAATTCTTACAATGATGAGGTTTCTGAGAAGCTTTCTTCAATCAAGCCGCAGAGAGAGCTGCCCAAGTCTGCCTCAAAAGCGCTTGAACTTTTGCCTACCCTGCTTGTGGCAGCCGGCGTTATCGTTGTGATCGCGATCATTTACGTCATCGTTCAGGCTGTAAACGGCGGAGGCAACCAGCAGGCTGAAGAGCCTAAGACAGAGGAATCGCAAAGCAAGTATGACGTCTCAAAAGATTCCCCGCTGACAAAGGGAAATCAACAGAACACGGATGCGCAGAAAGACAGCGCTGAAGGCGACAAAGAAAAAAAGGATCAGCAGTCTGATGAGAACGACAAGCTGACCATGAAAGCGACCGCAAGCGAAGGCTCTTCCACAACTTATGAAGTATCAGGATCCGACAAGCTGGAGCTTGAAGTAAAGGCAAACGCAAACTCATGGGTCAGGGTGCGCGACGAGAAAGGAAGCTCCCTTAAAGAAGGAATGATGAAAAAAGGAGAAACCTTTCAAAAGAATATTACCGATCAATCGCAAATTGATTTGCGGATCGGATATGCGCCGGGCGTTGAAATTAAAATCAACGGAGAAGTTCTTTCTTACAAGCTCGATCCTAAGACTGTGATGACACAAAACATAACGATTCAAAATAAAAAGGAGGAAAAGTCATCTTAATTGCACAGATGACTTTTTCTTGCGTTCATCATCATTAGGAAAACATACATATCTGGAGGAACCTTTATGTTTAATCTACCGAATAAAATCACGCTTTCTAGAATCGCATTAATTCCTGTTTTTATGGTCATCATGCTTGTGCCGTTTCAGTGGGGGGCTGTCTCCTTCGGCAGCGAGTCGATTCCGGTCACCCATTTGATCGGCGCACTGTTGTTTATTTTTGCTTCTGTCACCGATTGGGTTGACGGCTATTACGCGAGAAAGCTGAACCTTGTAACAAACTTTGGAAAATTTCTTGACCCGCTTGCAGACAAGCTGCTCGTGTCTTCCGCTTTAATTATTCTGGTGCATTACCATCTTGCTCCGGCCTGGATGGCCATTGTCATTATCAGCCGGGAATTTGCCGTAACGGGACTGCGGCTCGTCCTTGCGGGAACAGGGGAAGTCGTCGCGGCCAACATGCTTGGAAAAGTGAAAACATGGGCTCAGATCATCGCCATCTCTGCTCTTTTGCTTCACAATCTTCCATTTGAGCTTGTATCCTTCCCGTTCGGATCGCTTGCTTTATGGGTGGCTGTCTTTTTCACAGTCGTATCAGGATGGGATTATTTCGCTAAAAACTGGGATGCTTTAAAAACATCGAACTAAACGTGGGGAAGTGGAAACAATGAAGTTGGAAAGAAAAGCGGAAATTATCGCTGTCGGTTCTGAGCTTCTGCTCGGACAAATCGCTAATACAAATGCTCAGTTTATCAGCAGGCATTTGGCCGAAATCGGCATTAACGTCTTTTATCACACGGCGGTGGGAGATAACCCGGAACGCCTTAAACAAGTCATTCAGACAGCTCAGAAAAGGTCTGACTTCATCATTTTTTCGGGAGGCCTCGGACCGACGAAAGACGATTTGACAAAAGAAACGATCGCTGAAGTTGTCGGGCGCCCTCTTAAGCTCGACGATGAAGCCTTCGAATCGATTCAGGATTACTTCAGAAAAACGAACCGGGAGATGTCGCCGAACAACCGCAAACAGGCGTTGATCCTCGAAGGATCCGATGTTCTGCCGAACCGCTTCGGGATGGCTCCGGGAATGCTGCTTGAGCATGAATCGCGCTTTTATATGCTCTTGCCGGGACCTCCGAAAGAGCTGGAGCCGATGTTTGAAAACGAAGCGAAGCCGCTGATTTTGGAAAAGCTCGGCTCGAAGGAAAAGATCGTGTCAAGGGTGCTGCGGTTCTTCGGCATCGGAGAATCCCAGCTTGAAACCGATTTGGAAGATCTCATCGATGCGCAGACTAATCCGACAATCGCCCCGCTTGCGGCCGACGGGGAAGTCACGCTCAGGCTCACGGCAAAGCATGCGGATCCGAAGGAGACAAACCGCTTGTTAAAAGAAACGGAAGACCTCATCCTGGAGCGGGTCGGAGAGTTCTTTTACGGGTATGATGATACATCTCTTGCAGAAGAGCTTGCGAAAGCATGCAGGAGCAAGGGAATGACCTTGGCCGCTGCGGAAAGCTTTACAGGCGGGCTTTTTTCCACCTGGCTGACGGAAATGAGCGGCGCTTCCGAATATTTCAAAGGCGGTGCCGTCTGCTACACAAACGAATTGAAAGTTTCAGCGGCCGGCGTTGCTGAAGACACGCTGCAGCGCTACGGTGCGGTCAGCGCGCAATGCGCAAAAGAACTCGCCGCAGGCATCAGAGTCAAAACAGGAAGCGATATCGGCATCAGCTTTACTGGAGTAGCCGGGCCGAATACGCAAGAAGGCCATCCGGCAGGAAAGGTGTTTATCGGCATCTCCGTGAAGGACCAGGCTGAAGAAGCGTTCGAATTTCAGTTCGCCGGATCCAGATCTGCGGTGCGAAAGCGTTCTGCCAAATACGGCTGCCATCTGTTGCTGAAAATGATGGAAAAATAAGCGGAAACCGGATTTTCGGTATATCTTTCTTATGAAAAAAGTCATTCCATTTTAGGAGATCGATTTTTTCCTCTTAAAAAAATCGAATATGCGTTCGCTTTTTTCTTGGCAAATCCGCGCAAACAAGGTATAGTAGATATAGCGGAAGTGATAAAGGAGGAAAATAGAATGAGTGATCGTCAGGCAGCCTTAGATATGGCGCTTAAACAAATAGAAAAGCAGTTTGGTAAAGGTTCGATTATGAAACTCGGCGAACAAACTGAAACGAGAATTTCAACAGTTCCGAGCGGTTCATTAGCGCTCGACACGGCTCTTGGAGTGGGCGGATACCCGCGCGGCCGGATTATTGAAGTATACGGGCCTGAAAGCTCCGGTAAAACGACGGTGGCGCTTCATGCGATTGCCGAAGTTCAGCAGCAGGGCGGACAGGCGGCGTTCATCGACGCCGAGCACGCGCTCGACCCCGTCTATGCACAAAAGCTGGGCGTCAACATTGATGAGCTTTTGCTGTCACAGCCTGATACGGGCGAGCAGGCGCTTGAAATCGCCGAAGCTCTTGTCAGAAGCGGAGCGGTGGATATCGTTGTCATCGACTCTGTGGCAGCGCTTGTGCCGAAAGCTGAAATCGAAGGAGATATGGGGGATTCCCACGTCGGTTTGCAGGCCAGACTGATGTCTCAAGCGCTTCGTAAGCTTTCCGGAGCGATCAATAAATCGAAGACCATCGCGATCTTTATTAACCAGATTCGTGAAAAAGTCGGCGTCATGTTTGGAAATCCTGAGACGACGCCAGGCGGAAGAGCGCTGAAATTCTACTCTTCTGTCCGCCTTGAAGTGCGCCGCGCAGAGCAGCTGAAACAAGGCAACGATGTCATGGGGAACAAGACGAAAATCAAAGTCGTGAAAAACAAAGTGGCCCCTCCATTCCGGACTGCCGAAGTGGACATTATGTACGGGGAAGGGATTTCAAAAGAAGGGGAAATCATCGATCTCGGAACAGAGCTTGACATCGTTCAGAAGAGCGGTGCATGGTACTCTTATCAGGAGGAACGTCTTGGACAAGGCCGTGAAAATGCCAAACAGTTCCTGAAAGAAAACAAGGACATCCTTTTGATGATTCAAGAACAGATCCGGGAGCACTACGGTTTGGACACTGGAGGCGTTGCTCCTGCTCAGGAAGACGAGGCCCAAGCTCAAGAAGAACTCGAATTTTAATCATGAAACATGTGAAAGGCTGCCGGCCCGATCGGCAGCCTTTTCCTTTCATCTGCGCATTCAGACGCAGCTCCTTTGTCCATCACCTTCATCCGCGCCGTTTGAAAAGGCGTTTAATCCGGAAACGTTAAGACCGTAAGCTTGACAAGTATTTCCCACACAATTACAATGAAATTGTATCACTTGTTTTTCTTAACATGATTGATAAACATTTAAACTTGACAAGGGCTGTGAAGCCGCTTCACTCCCTGTGAAGGTTCTGTATGTTGAGAAGAAGTACAATGTACATGCCGACACTTACTTTTAGCAAGACAAGTTCATAGCAAGAGGAGGTGAAAGTTATGAATCCTTTAGCAATTCTCATCTCCATTTTGCTGAGCCTATTCTGTTTAGTTGTTGGCTACTATGTTCGTAAAATCATTGCCGAAGCAAAAATTTCAGGTGCGCGAAATGCAGCCGAACAAATTCTTGGAGACGCAAAGCGGGATGCTGAAGCGTTGAAAAAAGAAGCCCTTCTTGAAGCAAAGGACGAGATTCATACGCTTCGGATAGAAGCTGAACAAGAAGTTCGTGAAAGACGAAATGAGCTTCAAAAACAAGAAAACCGTTTACTTCAAAAGGAAGAGAACCTTGACCGAAAAGATGAATCATTAGATAAACGGGAAGCGATGTTGGAGAAGAAAGATCATTCTCTGAATGAACGACAACAACATATTGAAGAGATGGAAAGCAAAGTGGATGAAATGATTCGTATGCAGCAGTCAGAGTTGGAGCGTATTTCAAGTCTGACGCGAGATGAAGCGAAGCAAATCATTCTGGAACGGGTTGAAAACGAGCTTTCCCATGACATCGCGATCATGACGAAAGAAAGTGAAAATCGAGCGAAAGAAGAGGCTGATAAAAAAGCGAAAAATATTCTTTCATTGGCTTTACAGCGCTGTGCGGCAGATCATGTGGCCGAGACGACGGTTTCAGTTGTCAACCTTCCAAATGATGAGATGAAAGGCCGCATTATCGGACGTGAAGGACGTAATATCCGTACATTGGAAACATTGACGGGGATCGATCTGATCATCGACGATACGCCGGAAGCCGTTATCCTTTCAGGATTTGATCCGATCAGGCGTGAAACAGCCAGGATCGCTCTTGATAAACTCGTTCAGGATGGCCGCATTCATCCTGCCAGAATCGAAGAAATGGTTGAGAAATCCCGCCGTGAAGTGGATGATTACATCCGCGAAATGGGTGAACAGACGACGTTTGAAGTTGGAGTTCACGGTCTTCATCCCGATTTAATCAAAATCCTCGGCCGCTTGAAGTTCAGAACGAGCTACGGACAGAATGTACTGAAACATTCAATGGAAGTGGCGTTTCTGACAGGCCTGATGGCTTCAGAGCTCGGGGAAGACGTGACGCTCGCAAAAAGGGCAGGACTTCTTCATGATATCGGGAAAGCGATTGACCATGAGGTGGAAGGAAGCCACGTTGAAATCGGTGTGGAACTGGCCACTAAGTATAAAGAGCATCCAGTTGTCATCAACAGTATCGCATCTCACCACGGAGATCAGGAGCCGACTTCCATCATCGCCGTGCTCGTGGCCGCAGCCGATGCGCTGTCCGCCGCAAGACCAGGCGCAAGAAGCGAAACGCTCGAAAACTATATTCGCAGGCTTGAAAAGCTGGAAGAAATCTCTGAATCGTACGAAGGTGTTGAAAAATCATTCGCGATACAAGCGGGACGAGAGGTGCGGATCATGGTCAAACCTGACTCAATCAACGATCTTGAAGCCCATCGTTTGGCGCGTGATATTCGAAAACGAATCGAGGACGAGCTTGACTACCCTGGACACATCAAGGTAACCGTGATCAGGGAAACGAGAGCCGTTGAATACGCAAAATAAAGTGGTGCGAATGCGCCACTTTATTTTTTTGTTTCCTTGTGTAACACTATGATTAAAACCTATTTTAAAAAAGAAAGGGTCAAATTATGAGAATTTTATTTATTGGAGATGTTGTCGGTTCGCCCGGCAGAGACATGATCAAAACCTATTTGCCGAAGCTGAAGCTGAAATATAAACCGAACGCCGTCATCGTCAACGGAGAAAACGCCGCACACGGAAAAGGCATTACCGAAAAAATATACCACCAGCTCATTCAAGCGGGAGCCGACGTTCTCACAATGGGAAACCACACATGGGATAAAAGGGAAATATTTGATTTTATTGATGATGCGCCGCAGATCGTCAGACCCGCCAATTTTCCCGAAGGCACGCCTGGAAAAGGCATCACATACATAAAAACAAACGGTTCGAAGGAACTGGCTGTGATCAATTTGCAAGGCCGCACATTTCTGCCTGCGATCGATTGCCCTTTTCGAAAAGCTGATGAATTAATAGAAGAAGCGTCAAAAAGAACACCGTTCATTTTTATCGATTTTCATGCCGAAGCGACAAGCGAAAAGCAGGCGATCGGCTGGTATACGGACGGCCGCGTTTCAGCAGTTGTCGGAACGCATACGCATGTTCAGACAGCTGACAACCGCATTCTTCCGAAAGGCACGGCATATATAACAGACGTAGGGATGACAGGGCCTTACGACGGAATTCTCGGCGTCGACCGCGAGACGATTATCAAACGATTTAAAACGAGCCTGCCCGTTCGTTTTGAGATTGCCGAAGGCCGCACAACACTGAGCGGAGTTGTCATTGACATTGACGAACAGAACAAGAAAGCCGTTAAAATTGACCGGATATTAATTAATGATGACCACATGTTTTTTGAATGACTGAACAGAAAATCATTTTAGAAAAATATTAAAAGGAAAGCAGGAATATCCCGGTCCTATAGTGAATATAGTAAAAATGGAAGGTACCCTGCTATTTTTGAAAAGCAATTAAAAGGGGATGGCTTTGAAAATAGCAACATCTAATAATGATTGTTCTAATGAACACTCACTTATCCATTGTAAACTTAAGGGGGAGCAGGAATGGAAATATTAAAGGTTTCAGCAAAATCAAATCCAAACTCGGTCGCAGGTGCGCTCGCAGGAGTCTTGAGGGAACGAGGAGCTGCAGAAATTCAAGCAATCGGAGCCGGAGCATTAAATCAGGCTGTTAAAGCGGTAGCGATTGCACGGGGATTTGTAGCACCGAGCGGTGTCGATCTGATTTGCATTCCGGCGTTTACGGACATTCAAATTGACGGTGAAGAACGAACAGCGATTAAGCTAATCGTAGAGCCTCGCTGATAGAAAAATCACTCTTTTTCAAATGCTTCAACCTGCTTACTTTCACGTAAGCGGGTTGTTTTTGGTTTAGCCGTTTTTGAAAAATGCAGCCGGGAGAGGATGAACGTGAAAATTTTTGATGCCCATTCTGATTTGCTGCTGAAGCTGTGGAAAAATCCGAAGCTTAATGAGTACAGTGACCCGTCGCTTCAAACGCCGGTTCAGGCTCTGTTAAACGGAAAGGCGAAAGTGCAGTGTCTGGCGATTTTTCTGCCCGAAACCGTACCCGACACAATAAGGCTTGAAATGGCGCTCGTGCAGATCCGGCTGTTTCACGAAAAAATTGCAAAGTACAAGCGGATCAAACTGATCAAACATAAAGCCGATATCGACAAGCTCAAAAGCGATGAAACCGGCATCATTCTAACGATGGAAGGCTGTGAGCCGATCTCAAAAAACTTAAGGCTGTTTGACATCTTTTTTCAGCTCGGAGTCAGAAGTTTCGGCCTGACGTGGAACTGGGCCAATACGTTCGCAGACGGCGCTTTAGAAGAAAGAAACGCAGGTTTGACTTCTTATGGGGAAAGGCTGATTCGCAAGGCGAACAAAAACCGGGCATGGACCGATCTCTCCCATTTATCAGAGAAAAGCTTTTGGGGTGCGGTTGAAACGGCAGCGTATCCGATCGCCTCTCATTCGAATGCGCACAGCCTTTGCCCTCATCCGAGAAATTTAAAAGACGATCAAATCAAAGCGCTTATTGAAAAGAACGGCGTCATCGGCTTGACATTTGTCCCTGAATTCGTGAGAAACGGAAAAACGCCTGTGATCAAAGATATCCTCTCACATATTGACCATGTCTGCTCTTTGGGAGGTGAGCGGCATATCGGATTCGGATCTGATTTTGACGGCATCGACCGGGTCATTCCGGGTCTGGAAGCCCACAAAGATTACGGGAATCTGATCGAAGCTTTGCAGCGCTCATATACACCAAGTCAAGTCGACGGATTTCTCTTTCAAAATTTCTTCAGCCGCATCCCATTTTAAAAAAATATCATACATTTTTCAGAGGGTGTTCATCTGTTTTTATCAGGAGGACACAGGTGTTTACCAATATGAATTATCGTGCTACAATCCTTTTGTAAAGCGATTTTGCAAAGGGGGTCTGTTCATCTTGGACGGAAATATGAAGGCGCTTATCAAGAAGCCGGGGGAGCCAGGCGCCAGCTTCGAGCTCGTCCCGATACCGAAGATCGACAAACACGAGGTGCTGATCAAAGTCAAAGCCGCATCGATTTGCGGAACGGATGTCCATATTTATAATTGGGATGAATGGGCGAAAAGCAGGGTGAAACCGCCTTATGTGTTTGGCCACGAATTTTCCGGCGAGGTTGTACTAGTGGGGGAAAATGTGACTGCGGTACAAGAAGGGGAGTATGTTTCGGCAGAAACGCACATCGTTTGCGGAAAGTGCCTGCCGTGTTTGACCGGAAAAGAGCATGTCTGCAGAAAAACGCTGATTCTCGGTGTCGATACAGACGGCTGTTTTGCTGAATATGTCAAAGTGCCTGCCGCAAACATTTGGAAAAATCCGGACGGCATGCCTGAGGATCTCGCTTCTATTCAAGAACCGCTCGGAAACGCCGTGCATACGGTTCTGACGGGAATGACAGCTGGAGTGAAAGTCGCTGTCGTCGGCTGCGGACCGATCGGATTGATGGCCGTGGCAGTTGCAAAAGCGTCAGGCGCGTCACAAGTGATCGCCATCGATAAAAACGAATACAGGCTCGACCTTGCTTTGCAAATGGGGGCAACCGATATCATCTC
Source organism: Bacillus sp. PK6-026 (assembly GCF_054161455.1). Classification (NCBI taxonomy): domain Bacteria; kingdom Bacillati; phylum Bacillota; class Bacilli; order Caryophanales; family Bacillaceae; genus Bacillus; species Bacillus sp. PK6-026. The sequence continues at coordinate 1,831,567 of NZ_CP096418.1, forward strand.
CGTTGAAAAAGAAGATCCGCTCAAAAATGTAAGCGCTTTAACAGGCGGTGAAGGGGCGGACTTGGTTTGCGAAATGTCAGGCCATCCGACGGCCATCCGCCAAAGTTTAAAAATGGCTGCGAACGGAGGGCGGGTGCATGTCTTAAGTCTGCCCGAGCATCCCGTATGCATCGATATGACAAATGATATCGTCTTTAAAGGATTGACGGTTCAGGGAATTACCGGCCGCAAAATGTTTGAAACGTGGAGGCAGGTCAGCGGTCTTCTCCAGTCCGGTACGATTCAAATCAAGCCTGTCATCACCCACCGTTTCCCGATGGAAGAGTTTGAAAAAGGCTTTGAACTGATGAGAAAAGGGCAATGCGGAAAAGTCGTATTGATACCGTGAAGGGAGAGATGGATATGAAAGAATTTAATTTTTTAGCTTCCGAGCTTGATACAATGAAAGAAAACGGAACTTTTCAGGAACTGCCGATCATCGAATCGCTGCAAGGATCAACTGTCAAAATGAAGGGAAAAGACATCATTCAGCTTTCATCCAATAACTATCTCGGGTTGACGTCACATCCGCGCCTCCAAAAAGCGGCCGAAGAGGCGGTAAAACGGTACGGAGCTGGAACGGGATCGGTCCGGACAATAGCCGGAACATTCACCATGCATGATGAGCTCGAAAAGAAGCTCGCTTCATTTAAAAATACTGAAGCTGCGCTCGTATTCCAGTCCGGTTTCACCGCAAATCAAGGCATTCTTTCAAGCATTCTTACCAAAGATGATATCGTCATCTCAGACGAATTAAACCATGCTTCCATCATTGACGGCATCAGACTTACCAAAGCGGGCAAAAAAGTATATCAGCATGCGGACATGGAAGATTTAGAAAAGATTTTAAAAAAATCAATGAATTACAGAATGCGGCTTATCGTTACAGACGGCGTGTTTTCGATGGACGGAGACATCGCGCCGCTTCCCGAAATCGTCCGGCTCGCTGAACAGTATGACGCATTTGTCATGGTCGACGACGCGCATGCGTCCGGCGTTCTCGGCGAGAACGGACGCGGAACGGTTCACCATTTCGGGCTGGACGGGAAGGTTCACATTCAAGTCGGCACGCTCAGCAAGGCGATCGGTGTTTTAGGAGGCTATGCGGCCGGTTCCAAGGTGCTGATCGACTATTTAAAGCATAAAGGCAGACCGTTTCTCTTCAGTACCTCCCATCCGCCGGCCGTCACTGCGGCATGCATTGAAGCGGTCAATGTGCTGATGGAGGAACCTTCATTAATTAAAAAGCTTTGGGACAATACTTCGTACTTCAAAAAAGAGCTTGAAAAAATCGGCCTTCCGCTGATTAAGAGCGAAACGCCGATCACGCCGATTTTAATAGGTGATGAAGCCGAGGCATGCCGCTTTTCAAGCACGCTTTTCGAGCTCGGTTTATTTGCCCAGGCCATTGTATTTCCGACCGTCCCGAAAGGCAAAGCGCGGATCAGAACGATCATGACCGCCCAGCATTCGAAAGAAGAACTTGATAAAGCCCTTGAAATCATTGAAACCGGCGCCAAAAAAGCGGGTCTGCTTTAAACTCGTCGATTTCTTTTTAAACAAAGCAAATAACCATTGATAATCATTTTCAGTTAGTGTACAATGATAGGTTCTGGGTTGTGCTGACAACCCAGAACCTTTATACTGAAGAGTGGAGCTTTGTTTGAAAGGAGATCAAAAACATGAATGAGAAACAGCGCATTGAAAGCGGACAGGTCAATCCATCGGACAAAAAATCCGAGAAGGATTACAGCAAGTACTTCGAAGCTGTTTATGTTCCGCCTTCCTTAAAAGATGCGAAAAAACGCGGCAAAGAAGAGGTTAAATACCATAGCGATTTTAAAATTTCCGAGCAGTACAAAGGGATGGGTGAAGGACGGAAGTTCTACATCCGCACATACGGCTGCCAGATGAATGAACACGATACAGAAGTCATGGCCGGTATTTTCATGACCCTCGGCTATGAGCCGACGGATTCGACTGAAGACGCTAATGTGATTCTGTTAAACACATGCGCCATTCGCGAAAATGCGGAAAACAAAGTATTCGGTGAAATCGGCCATTTAAAAGCTTTGAAAAAAGACAATCCGGATTTGATCCTTGGCGTATGCGGATGTATGTCCCAGGAAGAATCAGTCGTCAACCGGATTTTAAAGAAACATCCGTTCGTCGATCTGATTTTCGGTACACACAATATCCACCGCTTGCCGGAACTTTTGTCAGAAGCTTATCTGTCAAAAGAAATGGTCATCGAAGTGTGGTCTAAAGAAGGCGATGTCATTGAAAACCTTCCGAAAGTCCGCACCGGCAAAATTAAAGGCTGGGTCAACATCATGTACGGCTGCGACAAGTTCTGTACGTACTGCATCGTGCCGTACACAAGAGGAAAAGAACGAAGCAGACGTCCTGAAGAAATCATTCAGGAAGTGAGACGACTTGCGGCTGAAGGCTATAAAGAAATCACGCTTCTCGGACAGAACGTCAACGCTTACGGCAAAGATTTCGAGGATATGGAATACGGACTCGGACACTTGATGGATGAGCTCCGCAAAATCAATATTCCGCGAATCCGCTTCACGACAAGCCATCCGCGTGATTTTGACGATCATCTGATCGATGTGCTCGCAAAAGGCGGGAACCTTCTGGACCACATCCACCTGCCTGTTCAGTCCGGAAGCTCGGATGTCTTGAAACTTATGGCGCGCAAATACGACCGGGAACGCTATCTCGAGCTTGTCGCCAAAATTAAAAAAGCGATGCCGAACGCGTCTTTAACAACAGACATTATCGTCGGCTTCCCGAACGAAACTGATGAGCAATTTGAAGAAACGCTTTCCTTATACAGAGAAGTTGAATTTGACAGCGCCTATACGTTCATTTACTCGCCTCGCGAAGGAACGCCAGCTGCAAAAATGAAAGACAATGTTCCGATGCGCGTGAAAAAAGAACGGCTTCAGCGATTAAATGAAGTGGTCAACGAAATTTCCGCGAAGAAAATGAAGGAATATGAGGGGCAGGTTGTCGAAGTGTTAGTAGAGGGTGAAAGTAAAAACAACCCTGATATCCTTGCCGGCTATACACGGAAAAACAAGCTTGTTAACTTCAAAGGACCAAAAGAAGCGATCGGCCAGCTTGTCAACGTGAAAATCCACCAGGCGAAAACTTGGTCGCTTGACGGAGAAATGGTAGGAGAAGCAATCGAGGTGAAATAAAGTGACGCTTTATACGAAAAAAGAGATTGTTGCAAAAGCGCGGGAGCTCGCAAAAATGATTGCCGAAACGGAAGAAGTCGACTTTTTCAAAAAAGCGGAGGCACAGATTAATGAGAATGCCAAAATAACTGGCATTATCAACCAAATCAAAGCCCTGCAAAAGCAAGCCGTCAACTTTAAACATTACGAAAAGCACGAAGCGCTTAAACAAACGGAAGCAAAGATTGACGCGCTTCAGGAAGAGCTTGACGAGATCCCGATCATTCAAGAGTTCAGAGACTCCCAAATGGAAGTCAACGACCTTCTTCAGCTCGTCGCGCATACAATATCAAACCAAGTGACAAACGAGATCATCACATCAACCGGTGGAGACCTGCTGAAAGGCGAGACCGGTTCAAGAGTAAAAAATTCATCACCGAGCTGTTCTCTATAATTTGGCGGCGCCTTTTAAAGGTGTCGTTTTTTTGAATGCAATTTCCCGCCGCGACGGCTAATTGAAAAGATTCGGTTTTCGGTCTGTCTTTTTCTTTTCTGATTTAAGTCAAGTTTATCCTTTTATCTGCATACACTTAAACAGATTCATTATATGGGATGTTATTTTGATTTCTCAAGGAACGCACATTAGACGAATGCCCAGCATAGGATAATACGAGGAAAAACAAGGAGGCATGACCGAATGTCTGAATACAGGGAAATTATTACTAAAGCGGTGGTCGCGAAAGGCCGGAAATTCACCCAGTCCACTCATACAATCTCCCCTTCGCAAAAGCCAACCAGTATTTTAGGCGGTTGGATTATCAATCATAAGTATGACGCCGAAAAAATCGGAAAAACCGTGGAAATTGAAGGGACATATGATATCAACGTCTGGTATTCATATGCGGACAACACCAAAACCGAAGTTGTGACAGAACGCGTTTCCTATGTTGATGTTATTAAGCTCCGGTATCGCGACAAAAATTACTTAGATGATGAACACGAAGTGATTGCGAAGGTGCTTCAGCAGCCGAACTGCCTTGAAGTGACCATTTCTCCGAACGGAAACAAAGTGGTTGTACAGGCGGAAAGGGAATTTTTATCAGAGGTTGTCGGCGAGACGAAGGTCGTCGTTGAGGTCAATTCTGATTGGACGGAAAGCGATGAGGAAGAGGCGTGGGAAGAAGAACTTGATGAAGAACTTGAGGACATCAATCCGGAGTTTTTGGTCGGAGATCCAGAAGAATAAAAGGAAGCTAGGGAAACACCACCCTAGTTTCTTTTTTTTCAGCATGAATCTTTATGGTATAATGAGTGTTGGAATCAATAGAAACGTTTATACATAGTGAGGGATTAAATATGGCAGGCTACACGCCTATGATACAGCAATATTTAAAGATTAAGGCAGAGTATCAGGATGCCTTTTTATTTTTTCGTCTTGGAGACTTTTATGAAATGTTTTTTGAAGATGCCAAAAAGGCGTCTCAGGAACTCGAAATCACGCTGACGAGCAGAGACGGTGGATCGAGCGAAAGAATTCCGATGTGCGGGGTTCCTTATCATTCATGCTCTTCATATATCGAACAGCTCATTAAAAAAGGCTATAAAGTCGCGATCTGTGAGCAGGTGGAGGACCCTAAATCGGCCAAAGGAGTCGTCAAAAGGGAAGTCGTGCAGCTGATCACACCCGGCACCGTGATGGACGGAAAAGGAATTCATGAAAATGAAAACAACTTTATCGCCTCTGTCAGTGAATTTCAGCATACATACGGGCTCGCTTTTTCTGATTTGACGACGGGCGAGAACTTAGTGACGATTATCGAAAGGCTTGATGATGTCGTTTCCGAGATTTACTCTGTCGGAGCAAGGGAAATCGTCGTCAGCCGCAACTTTGACGAGAAAGATGTCGCGCTGCTGAAAGAGCGCTGCGGCGCCACGATCTCTTTCGAGGATGAACAAGCAGATGAATGGCCTGACATTGTGAACTGTCTGGCGTCCAAAGAGCTTGTCGATACGTTTATGAGGCTTTACGTCTACTTGAAGCGAACGCAGAAAAGAAGCCTTGACCACCTTCAAAACGTTCAGGCTTACGAGCTCAAAGAAGCGATGAAAATCGATTTGTATTCGAAACGCAATCTTGAACTGACGGAAACGATCCGTTCGAAAAACAAAAAAGGCTCGCTTCTTTGGCTTTTGGATGAAACGAAAACGGCAATGGGAGGGCGGCTGTTAAAGCAATGGATCGACAGGCCGCTGATCAGAAAGGGACAGATTGAAGAGCGCCAGGAAATCGTCGAAACGCTGATCGCCCATTTGTTTGAGCGGGAAGATTTGCGCGAACGGCTGAAGGAAGTATACGATCTCGAGCGGCTCGCCGGAAGGGTCGCTTACGGCAACGTCAATGCCCGAGATTTGATCCAGCTAAAGGAATCGCTGAAACAAGTGCCGGCCATCAAACAGCTTGTCGGCTCCCTCGACCATCCGAAAGCAAAAGCGCGCGCCGAGAAAATCGATCCGTGCGGCGATCTTTTGAATCTTTTGGAAGATGCGCTATACGAGAATCCGCCGCTTTCATTAAAAGAGGGGAACTTGATCAAAGACGGCTATCACGCGAAGCTGGATGAATACAGGGACGCAAGCAAGAACGGAAAGGACTGGATCGCAAGGCTTGAGCAGCAGGAACGCGAGTACACGGGAATCCGTTCTTTAAAAGTCGGCTTTAACAAGGTGTTCGGCTATTATATTGAAGTGACGAAAGCCAACATCCATCTGCTTGAAGAAGGCCGCTATGAACGGAAGCAGACGCTGACCAATGCAGAACGCTACATCACGCCGGAGCTGAAAGAAAAAGAAGCGCTGATTCTCGAAGCGGAAAACAATATTTGCGAGCTGGAGTATGAGCTGTTTTCCGAGCTTCGCAGCAAGGTGAAGGAATATATTCCGCGCCTGCAGCAGCTGGCAAAAATGATGAGCGAGCTTGATGTGCTCCAATGTTTTGCGACGATCAGCGAAAGCCGCCACTATGTTAAACCGGAGTTTTCCGAGGACGTCGTTCAGGTGATCGACGGACGGCATCCGGTCGTAGAAAAGGTGATGGACAGCCAGTCTTACGTTCCGAATAGCTGCGAAATGGGTAAAGGCAGACAGATGCTTTTAATCACCGGGCCGAATATGTCAGGGAAAAGCACGTATATGAGACAGATGGCGCTGATCTCCATTTTGGCGCAGATCGGCTGTTTTGTTCCTGCCAAAAAAGCGGTGCTGCCGATCTTTGATCAGATCTTTACAAGAATCGGTGCTGCGGATGATCTTATATCCGGACAGAGCACGTTTATGGTGGAAATGCTTGAAGCCAAAAATGCGATCGTTCATGCGACGAAAAACAGCTTGATTCTATTTGACGAAATCGGCCGGGGTACGTCTACTTACGACGGAATGGCGCTTGCGCAGGCGATCATCGAGTACGTTCACGAGCACATCGGCGCGAAGACTTTGTTTTCCACTCACTATCACGAGCTGACATCCCTTGAAGAAAAGCTTGCCGACTTGAAGAATGTTCACGTTCGTGCGGAAGAATACGAAGGAAAGGTCGTATTCCTTCACCAGATAAAAGAAGGCGCAGCAGATAAAAGCTACGGTATCCATGTCGCGCAGCTTGCCGAATTGCCCGACGGTTTGATCAGCAGGGCGAAAACGATCCTGAAAGAGCTTGAATCCGGCGCCAAAGAAGCGGTTCCATCAACGGCTCCGAATACGGTAAAAGAGGCGGCGGAAGAAGTCGCGGCAACTGTTGCAGATCAACCGGCCCAGCTGTCATTTTTTGAAACGGACAAGCCGAAAGAAAAAGAGACGAAGCTCTCCAAAAAAGAGCAGGCTGTTTTAGCCGAATTTAAAACGATGGATCTGCTCGATATGACGCCTATACAAGTCATGAATGAACTGTACAGGCTGCAAAAAAAATTAAAGTAATAAAGAGGTGATCCAACTTGGCAAAAATTGTTCAGCTGCCAGACGATTTATCGAATAAAATCGCGGCGGGTGAAGTAGTGGAAAGGCCTGCGTCGGTCGTCAAAGAGCTTGTCGAAAATGCAATCGATGCGAACAGCTCCGTGATTGAAATCGATGTTGAAGAAGCGGGTCTCGCCTCGATTAAAGTGCTTGACGACGGCGAAGGGATGGATGCAGAAGACTGCAGAACGGCTTTTTTGCGTCATGCCACAAGCAAAATCAAAGACGAAAACGATCTGTTTCGCGTCAGAACGCTCGGATTTCGCGGAGAAGCTTTGCCAAGTATCGCGTCTGTCTCACATTTAAGCATTAAAACGAGCACCGGAGAAGGAGCAGGCACCCATTTGACGCTTCAGGGGGGAAGAATCATTTCCGAGCAAAAAGCGTCAAGCCGCAGAGGAACCGAAATTACGGTTACCAATCTGTTTTTCAATACGCCGGCAAGGCTGAAATATATGAAAACGATCCATACGGAGCTTGGCAACATTACAGATGTGGTCAACAGAATTGCCCTTGCCCACCCGGAAGTTTCGATCAGGCTGCGTCATCAAGGGAAAACGCTTCTGCAGACAAACGGAAACGGCGATGTCCGCCACGTGCTTGCGGCGATTTACGGCACGGCGGTTGCCAAAAAAATGCTCCCGCTTGAAGCGAGATCTCTTGATTTTGAAGTGAAAGGCTATATCGCCCTTCCTGAAATTACGCGTGCATCGCGAAATTACATGTCATCTGTCGTCAACGGCAGATACATTAAAAATTTTCCGCTCGTGAAAGCGATCCACGAGGGCTACCATACGCTTCTTCCGATCGGCCGCCATCCGATCACGTTTATTGAAATCAACATGGACCCGCTGCTTGTGGATGTCAACGTGCATCCGTCAAAGCTGGAGGTCAGGCTGAGCAAAGAGACGGAGCTTCACGAACTGATTCGCGACGCCATCAAAGACGTCTTTAAACAGCAGCAGCTCATTCCAAGCGTGCAAGTTCCGAAAAAAACCGCACCTCTGATCAATAAACCGGAACAGCAAAAGCTTGATTTCGACCAGGTACGAGAGCCGGCACCTCTTTCTGATCCTGATATTGAAAGAGAATATAAGCCGGAGCCATCGTTTTCGGCGATGAAATTAAGCTCGGTAGTCAAAGACCCGCCTCCTCCCGCTCCCGCAGAGCGCGAAGAAAGCATTATGCAAGACACCAAACCTGAATGGCCTGGAGCGGAAGAGTATACGGCGGAAGCCGAACCGGCCGTACAAGCCGAACCGGAACAGGCAGGCGAAAACGCCCATGACGAAGAGACGCCAAAAGAAAGGGTGCCGATCATGTATCCGATCGGCCAAATGCACGGCACCTACATTCTCGCCCAAAATGAAAACGGGCTGTACATCATCGATCAGCACGCCGCACAGGAGCGGATTAAATACGAATATTTCCGTGAAAAAGTCGGGGAAGTCGAATCGGAAGTCCAGGACCTGCTTGTGCCGCTGACATTCCATTATTCAAAAAATGAAGCGCTGACGATCGACCAGCACTTGGACGATTTAGCCAAAGTCGGCGTCTTTCTCGAATCGTTCGGCGCCGGCAGCTATATCGTCCGATGCCACCCGACTTGGTTTCCAAAAGGGGAAGAAACGACGATCATTGAAGACATCATTCAACAGGTCCTTGATGACCGCACGATCGACATCAAAAAACTGCGTGAAGAAGCCGCAATCATGATGAGCTGCAAAGGCTCCATCAAAGCCAACCATCATCTGCGGGACGACGAAATCATCGCCCTGCTCGATGAGCTGCGCAGAACATCCGACCCATTCACATGCCCGCACGGCCGGCCAATCATCATTCACTACTCGACATATGAGATGGAGAAGATGTTTAAACGGGTCATGTAATTTCTAATCGCTCATAGCCCTTGATACATCAACGGTTATGAGCGATTAGTATATTTTTTGACCACATTTTGACCACATTAATTGTCAAGTTGGTCTGTTCTAAGTGCTTTTGAATAATTTTCTGCAGAGGATTTTTGTAAGTTCTGTGTTACGTGACTGTACTTATCTAGAGTTATAGAGGTATTTGCATGTCCTAACCGTTCAGATACAACTTTTGAATTTTCCCCAATTTCAAGCATTATTGTTGCATGGGTATGGCGCAAATCATGAAATCGTATCCGTTTAACACCAGCCAATTTAATGTCATATAAAAATTGTTTATGGATTGTATTTGGGTTTACTGGTTCACCACCAAACGCGGAGATTACAAAATGATTTCCTGTAAGGTTCATTCCTACCTGTAGGAGTTGTTCTTGTTTCTTGATTTTGTATGCTTTTAATTCTCCAATATCTTCTTTTGTGATGGCTATGTTTCTATTTCCGCTTTTCGTTTTAGTAGATTGCAAGACAAGTCCTTGACCAGAAACATAATACAGAGAGTTACGTACATATATCCTTTTGTCTTCAAAATCAATGTCCTGCCACTTTAATCCCAATATTTCACCCCGTCTCATACCAGTGTATAGGGCTAAATAATAAAGCATAAAGATATGCTCCTTTTGCTGCCTCATTCTGTTTAGAAACGTATTACATTCTTCAATCGACCAAGTCTCCACATTTTTTTTAGTACGCCTTGGCGCTTTAACATGATCCATAAAGTTATTTTTTATATACTTCCATTCCACAGCTACCTTAGATGATGATTTGAGGATGGAATGTATATATTGAATGTACTCTGGTGTCAATCCCTCACTTAAAAGATCATTATAATATTTTGTTATGAGGTGGGGGGTAAGGCTTTTGAGTTTCATATGTCCAAAGCTTTTAATTAACCGTTTATTGACTACTTTGGTATAGCCTGAGAAGGTCGACGGTTTTACAGAGCTTTTTGCGACGAGCTCCAAAAAATCTGTTATAAAATCCTTAAACAGAATATCTTTTTCTCTAATAAATGTTTCTTTTTCTATTTCATGAGTAATAGTAGCTGCCACTTGTTCCGCTTCTTTTTTTGTTTCAAATCCACGTCTTGTTATTTGCTTTCGCTTTCCTGTTGAAGGATCTCGACCGAGATCTAAAGTGAATGACCAAGTGTAACCCTTATTATTCTTAGCAGATACCTTTCTAAAATAAGCCATTAAATCATCTCCCAGAGAATTAAAGTGTTCACCTTATTTATAAAGCTTGTTGTTGAATTTTCTGTACAAAAAAAGATTGAGATTTCAGGCTATACAATTTTCTCAAGTACATTTCCAACCTTTTTTCTGCAAAAGGGGGGGTGACATTAAAGAGGTCAGTTAATAGTTGTACTGCGTCTCTTTTCAAGGGCGGTAACTGAATTTTATTTAACATAAAAGTTGGCACACTGAAATGATACATAAAAGAGTTAGCTTGATTTTCTTGCATTTCCTTTAATAAAAGTGGTGTTTTGAATTGAGCTCCAGCGTGTTTCATTATATGACCTAACTCATGGCAAAAATCTTCCCAGTGCTGCTGCTTGTTTTTAAGACTATCTAAAATAATCACTTTACCTAAACCAAACTTAAAGATCCCACACTTGTTACGCATGTACCTAATTTGAATGTCTAATCTATCAGCAATAACTTCCATATCGACTTGGGAAGGTTCCAATATGTTTATTTTTTTATATATGTTTTGAACTTCTTCTTCTAATTTTGAAAGGTAGTACATTAAAATCCCCCTGCATAATGAAAACGTATGTTCTCTTTTTTGGCGATTTAAAAACCCGATTAAACGGGTTTAAAAGTTTATTTTTTCAGTAATTCCTTCATGCAATATTGATGCGTCTTCATTTTTAAGAACGTTTCCAATTTTTATGTTTATATAGTTTAAGTCATCCGGATTTGTATTTAGACAAGGAACCACTATATATCCTTCTTTACGTACCTGTCCATGAAAAATACCCGTCCCGGTTTCCTCTCTGCTTTGAATCATATCGTCACGAGAGGCATCAATTTGTTTTTTTGTATTAGTGGTAATAATCTTTATTCCTTGGAAAAGAATCTCCTGCTCTGATTTATTTTCAATATTATATGTAAATTGAATTGTTAAGAACTTATTGGATTTGATCCCTTTTTCTTTTAATAACTCCTTATCGCTTGCTTGAAGATTAGATCTTTCAATAATCTTTATCTCGTCAAGATTCATTTTAATTGGGTCTAAATTAAAGGTTTTATTAACTTTTGCGATCTTTTTTAATGTAACTTTGGTTCCGTTCTTTTCCGTCTTCCATTGACCCACTTTTTCTAAAGGGCCATCGGTTTTAAGAGAATCTCCTTCTGCTTCGCTTTTTTGAGATGATTTTTCATTTTTAGATGATGACGTTTCATTGTTACTGCAAGCAACTAAAAGCATTAGGGCTGCTAGTAGAGCAATGAATGACATATAGTATTTCTTCAATTTTGTAACCCCTTTTATATTGTTGTATTGTATCTATATTATTTTAGATGTTCTTTTTCATTGACTTGAAATAGAACATCTAAAGAATTATTTGATAACATTTAATCTAAAAGGAATAAAATAAGAAGCACTAATTGTTTTCATCATCAAAGCTTTTTTTCAATAACCACTCTAAAAGCTCGCGAGCTTCTTCCTTAGTGATATCCCCGTCCCGAGCAGCAATTAATGTCTCCGGATCATTCATAATCTTATCTACTTTTTGGTTGATAATTCCCCTTAAAAGATAGTCGGTCGAAACATCAAAAAAATCTGCGATTTTATTTATCGTTTCGATATCGGGCTCTCTTTTGCCTTGCTCATAAGATGCGTAAGTTGTTCTAGCTACACCAATCTTGTCAGCGACTTCCTTTTGAAGCAAATTTTTTGATTTTCTTAACATAGTTAATCTTTTTGAGAAAGCCATGTATCGATTCTCCTCGAAAATTTAGTACACATTTTGTATTATAACTCCACAAATAGCGTAGTTGAGGATATTACACAAAAAGAGTAATTTTTTTAAAAAAGGGGTTTACATGACACTTAATGTGTATTATATTTTAATCACAGGACGCAATGCGAGTAATGGAGGTGTTGATAATGGCTAAATCAAAAAAGTATCGCCAATGGTTAAAAGATATAAGGACACAAATGAATTTAACTCAACAACAGGTTGCCAAACGAGCTGGAATAGCACGAACAACTTATGCATCAATAGAAAAAGGCGACAGAAATGCTAGTGTTCCTAATGCAAAAAATATCGCCAACGTTCTTGGGTTTGACTGGACTCTTTTTTTTGAAGATACAGTACACAATTCGAGTCGTGAGTCTCATTCCGCGTAGGAGGTATCTCTATGGTCAATATTAATTTTGATGATGAATTCATTGAAAAAATTGCTTCTCAAATCGCTGATAGAGCTTTCGAACTTCTTAAAGAAAAAATAAGTGTTACCGAACAACTTCCACATGTATTGACTCGATCAGAAGTGAAGGAAGTACTCAAGATAAAGGACACAAAAATTGCTGAGCTTTTTAAAAGGCCTGATTTTCCTGTGAATGATCTCATTGGCAAAAAGGTTCCTACTCATATGTTGTTTGAATGGATAAACAATAATACACGTTGGGTTGAAAAAAATACAGATTATTTTAAGAAAGGTGTAACAGCATAAGCCTATTCAAAGGTGTATCTCCCCCATTTATAAATTAAATGAATAGCCGCCAGCAATGTATCCTAAATAAACTTTACATCCCTTAAATGTATAAGAAAATAAGGGATTCTATACAAATACCAGGGAGGAATGGAAAATGTCAGTGATTAGCCGTTCAATACGACATCTTCTTGAAGCTGAGAAGATGACCGGAAGTCAGTTAGCTAATGACTTGAATGTGTCTGAACAAATGGTCAGCCATATGAAAAATGATCGCAGAAAAATGTCTATTGATATTGCGGAAGCGGCGTTAAAAAAATTTGATCAACCGTTCTTTGCAATGGGCATCATGCATCACTTTTCGGATGGATGTGCGCCGCCTGTTTTTTCAGGAGATAGTGTTGAAAGACATCGTCTGGCTTTTGAAGAAATCATGGTCAATGAGGCACAAGAAATCGTTAAAACCCTTCATGAAGTCAGCTTTGTAAAGAACCCAAAAATTGTGACTGCAGAAGAAAAAGAGCGTGTGATAGAAGCTATAAAAGAGCTTCTTGATGTAGAAGCATGGGCTAAAAATTTAGCTGCTTTACTTTGTAAAGAATATGGGATTTCTCTTAAAGAATGTTACCGAAAGCGCCAGATCACTTGGAGAGCGAGAGGATGGATGACATCGTGAAAATGAATCAGTTTCTTGAATCAGATTTGACAATGGCAATAGTCGAGATTATTTGCATCGAGGAGTTAGCTGGGATGTTGATTAGAGCAGTACATGAAGGGGATTCAGAAAAAGTCGACAATGCGATTCGAGATATACAAAAATCCCATAACGAGCTTAAGAGATTAAGAGAAAACAAGCGGAAATTTTCAGATGCTATGAAGATTATGGAACAGTCTCAATCTCCTACTGAATTAATTGAAAAATTGGAAAGGATGTTTTAAATGAAGTTTGTTTTTACTGTAAGCCAGTTAAAGAAAGGCTCAGAGATTCGTGAAGACTGTAAGAGAATGAGAGAAAATCCAGCTCTTCTCTTACTTGTAGAAGCGGATATCAGAAGGGCATTACAAATGAAAAAGCAGCAAGCCGGCACGCTCACTGCTTCAACCAAAGACGTTGTGAATTCATTATAAAACTTTATCTGAAAATCGGCAAGCCAGCTTGTGCTTGTCGTCATGGCTAGGGACGTATCCATTCCATTTGTATACCCTCCATATACTGTCCCTGGCTGTGACGATGCGCGCAAGCATCAGAAAGAAGGTGAAATTATGGGTGCAACATTTGATTCTGTAGAGGAACTGCTTTATACAACAAAAGTTGCTGGAGAACTACGTATGGCGATCTGTGTAGCAAAGACCAAAGCTGAGTTGCTATCTGATTCAGACGACATCACTTTGCTTCAGGGTGCATTAGAAGAGATCGCTCGCGAACTTTCCGAGACGTTAGACAAACACAAATTATAAGGGGGAAATCGAATGGATCATCCAATCATCACTCAAATTGAGCGTACGGGCTATCCCGCATCTGTTCCAAAAGAGGATGAGAAAGTCAGGGATTTCTATGGTGAAGAGGTATCGCTGGCTCATGATGATTATGTCTTTGATAAAAATCAAGGCGAAATCATCTTTATCGATAACCTGCCGCGCTATTTAAAAGAGGAGCTTGCATTTGAATTTTATACCGGCAAATAAAAAAAAGCCCACTCTGCACAAGTGGGTGGTGAAAGGGTTTGGGGTCTCTTTCACAATACACAATATTCTTGATGATAGTTTATCAAAATGCCTCATGAAAAACAAGGAGGTTTCAATACATGGCAAAACCATATAGAATCATTAGTTTTAGTTCAGATCGATTTGATCAATGGCGTTTATCAGAAGTAAAGGGTGTAATCACTGTGAAAGATCGAAAACCTGCTTTCCAGTTCGATACAAAGGAACAATTTGACCGTTACCTTCAGTTGAATAGCTTCCGTGGAAGGGTGGGTGTTTGATGCTGGCGCAGGTTTACATGCCAACAGAGAACATGACAGAGGAACAATGGCTTGAAGCGCGGCGAGCGGGCATCGGTGGATCTGACGCCGCGGCCATTGCCGGGCTGAGTAAGTGGAAAACATCAATGTCTGTCTATCTGGATAAGGTTGGGCAGGCTCCGAAAGAGGACTCATCAGGCGAGGCAGCATATTGGGGCAATATTCTCGAGGAGACGGTTGCCCGAGAGTTTTCAAAGCGGACGGGTAAAAAGGTACGCCGTCGCAAGGCCATTCTGCAGCATCCTGATTATCCTTTTATGCTTGCCAATGTTGACAGGCTCATTGTTGGTGAACAAGTGGGTCTAGAATGTAAAACGGCGTCAGAATACCTCAAGAACGAGTGGGATGATGAGGAAGTTCCGGACGCTTACCTGGTCCAATGCCAGCATTATATGGCGGTGACAGGTTTTAAAGCTTGGTGGATTGCTGTTTTAATCGGCGGAAATAAATTCGTTTATAAGAAGGTAGAACGGGACGAAGAGCTTATCAAATACCTCATTCAGGTTGAAAAGGAATTTTGGGAAAACCATGTTCTGAATGAGATTCCACCTATGTTTGATGGTTCTGAGGCTTCCACAGAGCTTTTAACCCATATGTACCCTATTGGTCTTGAGGATGAAAAAGAACTTCCTCATGCGGCGAATGGACTGATTGAGCGCTATAAAGAAGCCAAGGCTGAAGAGAATAAAGTAAAAGAACAGCTGAAAGAGGTAGAAAATCAATTAAAGGGGATGCTTGGAGAGTATGAGACGGGCAATGCCGGCAATGTCCGAGTCATCTGGAAAACTGTCACGGCTAACCGCTTTGATAAGAAAGCATTTGCTGCTGAACACCCTGAACTCTTTGAAAAATTCACTAAACCTTCAACTCATAGAAGATTCAGCGTAAAGGAGCTTAAAGAAAATGGCTAAAAACGTAGATATTCGTAATCAGTTAGCAAATAAAGTTAATGCTGTTCAAACACAATCAGAGGAAGAACCTAAAACTATTGCAGGTTATCTTAAGAAACTGCAGCCAGAGCTTCAAAAAGCTTTACCGAAACACATTACACCAGAGCGAATTACAAGAATTGTTTTGACAACAATTAGGAACAATCCAGCATTGCAAGAGTGTTCACCAGCTTCATTACTTGGTGCAGTTATGCAGTCTGCCCAGTTAGGACTCGAACCTGGGATAGTAGGACACTGTTACCTTGTACCATTCAATAGAAAAATTAAAGGTCAAAATGGAGCGCCAGATCAATGGGTAAAAGAGGTTCAGTTCATCATTGGGTATAAAGGCATGATTGATCTTGCTAGGCGATCAGGACATATACAAAGCATATATGCTCATACTGTCCATGAAGACGATGATTTTGTCTATGAATTGGGGTTGCATCCCAAGCTGATCCATAAACCCGCGACAGGTAATAGAGGGGCTATGACTCATGTTTATGCAGTTGCCCATTTTAAAGACGGCGGTTATCAATTCGAAGTATTCAGCAAGCAAGATGTTGAAAACGTGCGTAAACGGAGTAAATCGAAGGATAACGGCCCATGGAAAACTGACTATGAAGAAATGGCAAAGAAAACTGTCATTCGCCGTATGTGGAAGTACCTTCCGATAAGCATAGAAATTCAGCAACAAGTTTCTCAGGATGAGACGGTTCGTAAGGATATAACAGCAGAAGCACAGTCAGTATATGATGATGAATTAGTTCACGGGAGTTCAGATGTCCCGGTTATCAATGCCCCTGAACCCGAACAGACAAAAGAAGAAAATCAAGAAGTAAAACCAAGCGTGCAGGACGACGCTGATCCATTCAATAGCGAGCCTATAAACATCAAGCAGGATGAGTCCCCATTCGATGATTAAGGTGGCAATTCCCTTCTGTTACAAGTGGATGACGGAAGGGGCTTCTAACCGGGCTGAATTGTTCCGCGCCTATGTTGAGGGATACTTAAGGGCAAGTGAACCTAATTTATATTTAGTCCGCATCAGCGGCATGACAGCTCTTTGTAAACAGAAAGGAGGAGATTGACGTGCAGGGATGGATTAAGCTGCACCGGAAGATAGTTGATCATGAGATATGGAGTGATGTAACGACATTTCGGCTGTTCACCTTACTTCTGCTAAAGGCAAGTCATCAGGACGGAATAAAAATTAATGGTATAGAGCTAAAAAAAGGTCAGTACATAAGATCCTATTCAAAATTATGTGACGACCTTGAATTTAAAGAAGGACGGGCGTTTAAAAAAGTCTCAAAAAGCACCATTTTACGTTCTGTGAAAAAACTCGTGAAAAACGGAATGATCACCGTTAGTGAAACGGATAGCGGAACGTTGTTTACCATCGTTAAATATCAATTGTATCAAGGGTTTAGCCTTACAGATGAATCGTTTCACGAAACGGATAATGAACCTTTAGCGAAACGACCGCAGAACGATCACGGAACGATCGCGGAACAAAAACAAGAATTAAAGAATTTAAGAAGAGAAGAAGAGGAAGAGAAACTCTCAGCTTTTCAACAAATTGAAAACAAATTTCTGCAGCGGAAAGGCAGCTTGTTTTTATCGCCTATGGATTCGCAGTCAATCAACAGACTTCTTAAAGACCAAATTCCCTTGGAGAACATCCTGAAATGGATTGATGAAATATTCGACGAATACAAGCCGAAACATCGTGCCGATACCATCAAATCTTTTGCTTACTGTGAAAAAGGCATTCTTGATCGATTGGCCAAGCTTCAGCGAGAGCAATCGAATGTCAAAGAGTTCCCGAATAAGAAAATCAAGAACAGTTTTGATGCTTTGGCCGAATACGCCAGAGAGCGCGGTATTCAGATGGGGGGATAAACGTGGAAGTGAACCAGGCAATGGAGATCCTGCAAAGAATAGCTGCTGCTTATACAAAATTTGATTTAACCGGTGATGTTGGTAAAAAGCGAATTGAACTCTGGATTGATCATCTTAGCAAATTGCCATATGAACCGGTTCTCGCGAAAGTGGACGAGCATATTTTAAACAATCGATTTCCACCATCTATTGCTGAGATTAAAGTCAGACAGCCAGAGAAAAACGAATTTTTAGCAAAACAGAAAGAGTGGGAACGCCATGCAAAATATTCTCCAAAACGTTGAGGCTGAACAGGCTCTGCTCGGCTGCATTCTCGTAGAAGGTGACCTGATTAAAGAAATGTCTCTGCAGCCCGAGCATTTTTCTGAAACGAGACATCAAGTCATTTTTAAGGCCATGCGTGAGGTTCAAAGGCTCGGTAAGTCCGTTGATATGGTCACCACGGTTACAAAATTAGGCGATTCCGTTGAGCAAGTAGGCGGCCTTCAATATTTAACGGACTTAGGTAGTGCAGTGGCCAGCACCGCCAATTTCTTGGCTTATCAGACATTGATTTACGATGCTTATAGATTACGAGAAATGAAAAAAAACGCGATTGAGTTCGCAAACACTCCGACCGACGACGGGATCACGGAGCTGTACAAACGAGCAATGGAACTTCAGGAAATCGGCATTGAAAAAACTCGAACGAAACAGGATGTCCTCATGGAGATTTACAATGACATGCACGAAGAAAAAGAGGATATTACGGGGATCCCATCTGGATTACAGGATCTGGACGCAATGACCGGAGGCTGGCAAAACGGTGACCTCATTATCTTGGCAGCGAGGCCCTCTATGGGGAAAACTGCTTTTGCCTTGGGTCTTGGGAAAGCAAATTGCGAAAATAATTCAGGTGTTACAGATATTTTCTCGCTTGAAATGCCAAATAAGCAATTGACTCACCGCCTTCTAAGTAATCTTGGGAATATCGAGGGGTCGAAGTGGAAGAACCCCCGAAAATTCTTTAGCGATCGCGATTATGAGAATGCAACCAAAGCCATTGGAGAATATGAAAAATGGAATATCAATATTCACGACAAACCAGCCCAAACACTGGCTGATATACGGTCGAAAATACGAAAGACGAAAAAAGAAAACACAGGTAATAAAAAGCACTTGGTTGTCATTGACTACCTTCAGCTCATTAAGTCGATTGGAAAATTTGAAAGAAGGGATTTAGAAGTCGGGAGCATTACCGCGGAATTGAAGGAAATGGCCCGGACATTCGAGATACCGATCATTCTTCTTTCTCAGTTATCCAGGGCAGTTGAGCAGCGGCAAGATAAGCGGCCGATGATGTCCGATTTAAGGGAATCCGGAAGCATTGAACAAGATGCCGATGTCGTCATGTTTCTGTACCGCGATGATTACTACAACAAGAATTCTGAACTGAAAAACATTATTGAAATTGATCTTGCCAAGCAGCGGAACGGTCCGACCGGCATAATACAAGCAAGCTTTATCAAAGAATACGGAAGGTTTTTAAACCTTTCCAGGCAGATGGATGCCGGTTTGGTTGGATAAGAAGGGAGAAATGTTTTTTGATTGAAAAATCAACGATAACCGCCGCCAGTGAGCGGCAGGATTATTTGATTCATGATCTTATTCGATATGGTCAATATGAAGCAGATGATGGCCGTCAGCTCTATGAGCTACCGCTTGCCGAGCTTGAGCGGCTTCACATAAAAGTGAAATGTGATTTTGGCCGTAAAATGTCATGCGAGGCGGGAGATTGATGAGTGTGTTTCAATCACTACGATGTTTAGCATTTATTATTATTCACGCCAGAAGAGAAGATTCAAAGTTTCATAGCTGGCTATCTGATGACGGGAGGTAGAGGTTATTGATTAGAATTGGCGATTGGGTTTATTTAAGTACACGAAAATACAAAGGAAATGCATTTGTGGTGGACAAAGCACAAGATGTTCTTTTAGTTCAGATCCCTTCTGGCACTCTATCGCGAGTCTCTATCCGTTCTGTAACGAAACTCGATGAACGACTGAGAGACAAAGATTTTCAAGTGCTCATTGATCTTGCCTTGGATTTGGGAGATAGAAAATGGTTTGACGAGTTGGCAGAGCGACGCCGGGAGGTCATGAGATAATGCCGAGGTTTTTCCTTGCCATCGTGCTTCTGAATTGGAACATCGGCTTTGAAGTTCATTTAGTCAACGGAATGAGATTGGTCAGATTGACCTTTCTGCCACTCACATTATTTATCAGAATAGGAGAGCCACAGAAATGATTGAATTCACGATTTACGGAGAACCAGTTGCGCAAGGTCGTCCCCGTGCGACGACTATCAACGGAATGGTGCGGATGTATGATCCTAAGAAATCAAGAGATTTCAAGCAGTATGTGAAATTGGCCGCTTCTGATCATCGCCCTCCTAATCTATTCAAAGGGCCGTTGGAGTTAGAAGTAAAGGTTTATAAATCGACTCTTAAGAGTTTTAGCAAGAAAAAGGCCGCTGCAGCTGAAAGAGGAGAACTCCGGCCCAGCAAAAAGCCGGACGTTGATAACTATATCAAGGGTATCAAGGACGGCTTGAACAAAGTGCTATGGCAAGATGACAGCCAGATTGTTGATTTGCATGTCAGTAAATTTTATAGCGAGAAACCAAGAATTGAAATTAAAGTTACCCCATTATCCCAGGAGGAGGAACAATTATGTCTTTCATTGATTTCAAAGCAATTGTAAAAAAGGTGAATATGAAACCGAAGGGCTTAACGGAAATTACCTTGGAGGTCAATAGTGCGGATTTAGACGGGAAGATTCAACACCTCTCTGAAATGATTGATCAAAAAGTGGAATCTCAACTGGAATCAACACTGGTCAATTATAACGTTGAAATCAATCCTAACACGAACAAACCCACAACCAGCTATAAGGTTGATCAGCATGGAGTAGTATCAGAGGTTGAGCCGCAGCCCGAACAACTTGAGGCTGAGCTTGGGTTGCCTAAAGAAAACATTCCAACCAAAAAAGAAAAACGACAGATTGAACGAGCCATTATAGAGGAGTTTATCACCAGCGGAATGGCGCCTAATTTTGAGGAATTTCCGAGCGATTTTCCTAATTTCGTGAAGCGCAAAATTGAAGGTGAATCCTATAGCAAATTGGCGTCGGAGCTTGAAATATCTTCAGGCAAAATTGTTGATCTAATGGATCAATATTTCGCGAAAGTTGCGCCGCTTGCTGATACATGGTGGGACTGGAAGCAAGACCAGGACGCAGAAGCGGAGCCGCTGTTCAAGCAAGAAAACGATGTGCCTGTAGCAGAAGATTCTCCTGATGCAAACGACAATCAGGATGACCAGGAAGATGAGGAACACGGTGCCGCATGATCAACCGCTGCATAGAGGGGGACAAGCCGCCTCCTCTATATTCCTTAAATATCAGCAGCCTACCGACTTTGAAAGGTGGAAAGTAAAATGCTGAAGAAAATCAAACGAATTTTCACATACAAGCATTTTCTCTGTTTTAACTGTAAATCAATTACGTCAGTAAAAAGGGGTTATTGGTATAACTTAGCCACAGAAAAATATAATGGACCTTTCTGTCCGAAATGTGGAAGGAGTTTTAAAAATGAGTGTGACGCATCATCTTAAAGTTTTGCCACTATATTTTAAAGCTATAGAAGATGGACGAAAGAACTTTGAAATTAGAAAAAATGACAGGGGATTTCGAGAAGGAGATAGCTTGTGTCTGCATGAATGGGAAGACGGTGTTTTTACTGGGCAATCGGTGGATGTTGTGGTCACGTACGTCACAGATTATATGCAGAAACCAGGTTATGTCGTTCTTGGAACCAAGAAAAAAGCAGAGAGCGACATCATTGAAATTAACCAATAAAAAAACCGAAGCGATCGCTCCGGCTATGGTACACAATATGGGCACTTCTATCATAGCACAGGGAGCGATGCAGGTGAACCGTCCAATAGTGTTAGACATCAATCAAGATTTTTCAGTTAAAAGCAAAATTCAGCGTGGAAAAGTAACTGTCATCGTTTTAGATGGCATAAACGGTGAAGCTTATGAAGCCGAGGCACCGGAACACGGAAAAACGATCATTGAAACGGCAAAAGGTGATTTTTCCAGGATTCAGATTGAGTCGTCATACAAATTCAGATAAAAAGCAGGGGCCGCGCAGCTGTCCCTGCCAGGGAGGGGTTTAGAACTGAAAGATTATCAGAAGTTAGAAACGCCGCAATTAATTGAATTAGCTGGCGAATACGAGTTTATCATCGCAACCGAAATAGATATTTCTGAATTAAGAAGCGGGATAATTTTCATGAAAGGCCAATCCTGCAATTATGAAAACGGCGAGATCGTAGAGGGGAATATCAAAGAGGTCAGCTATAGCGTTATGCAAAATGAATACTTTGATTTAGATGGAAAAGGAAACGTCATAGATTGAAAGGGGGATTAAACATGAAAAAATTCATTGCAACTATTGCGGTTTTGCTACTTATAGCAGTTATAGCTGGCTGTGAGTCATGGGACAGAATGGTGAAAGATATTGATTCATCACATAACGGTTTGGAGCGGAC
This sequence comes from Bacillus sp. PK6-026, assembly GCF_054161455.1. NCBI lineage: Bacteria > Bacillati > Bacillota > Bacilli > Caryophanales > Bacillaceae > Bacillus > Bacillus sp. PK6-026. The sequence goes on from NZ_CP096418.1 coordinate 1,853,844, forward strand.
AGCAACCGTCTACGACCAGAGCGGGAATAAGATCAAAACTTACCAAGGGATGTTTGATGTCGAGATCAACGACTATGGAAATAAAGTCAAATTCGATCTGAACGGCAAGCGAATAATGATCAACAATGCTGTTGTGATTGTGGAAGAAAACTAAAAGGAGGAAAAATCGATGAAAAACCTATTCAAAACTATTGTTGCGTTGTCACTCTTGCTTGCTGGTTCACTTCTATTCTCACAATCTGTGGCGGCTGTTTGGTCGCCTTGGCAAACAGAGTTATTCGGCCATACAGCGCGAGTTTTTACGGATGACACTAATTACTATTCGGGAGCGAAAACAGTTGACTGGCGAGCCGAAAAGAAAGGATCAAGCACACTTTACTACTCAACGGGCGTGTATAAAAAACGTTCGGGCGGCGGCTTGACTGATACAAACCTTGTACAGCGGGGATACTTCAAGCACTCAACGCCGTTAAAGTCTTTCAGTGTCAACGAGATTCGGAAGCGCACCGGGAAAGGGTCATATGTCATTCAGCTTGATTGCTACACGGATGCGAAGAAAAACAACTATATCGGGACGTTTGAATCCAAGACGTTTTATATCAAGTAAGGGGGCTTCTGCCCCTCTAGATTGAATAATATGAAGTCAGTAAATCAATCACCGTTAATTCAAATACCTATATTTTGGGCGAAGCGAACCATGCCACCCGCCAGGGTTTAAAGATGGAGCTACCGTAATGAAGATTACAGAAATAAACAAGTTTTTTGTATTGATCAGTGGCTTTTGTAATTCACTATGAACCAAAAGCAGAGCTGCATATTCATTTGAATAATGTTATTGTCCATTGGTTCTTCCAAAAGGATAGAGATGTTGAGATGCAAAATCCTTGGGAATTGCCAGCCCACATGATTGATAGAAATACTTTGGAGCAATAAAAACGAGAAGGGAATGAAGGGAAAATCCTTCATTCCTGCATTTTTTCAAATGATGCTCAATCGTAAATTCTTACTGTAGAGGAAAAACTTTTGTTTGAACCTATTTTGAAGTAATAAGAGCCTTTACTTATACTTTTCCAAGTAAAAGTTTTGGTTGATTGAGACCCACTTTTAACTTGATAGCTGCCAACTAATGTGCCGTTAGATTTATATAATCCTACTGATACTGTTTTATTTTGTGCATTCGAAACTGTTATTTTTATATTACCTCCACCAGAGCCGTATGTTTTGGTCTTGTAATCTGATGGTGTAATATAAGGATACTCTGTGCCAATAAGGTCCCATTCACCTGCACCAACAGGATTAATGATTACATTAGATGGGGTTTGTTGTGGTGATTCTGCTAAAACTGAGCTTGGAAAAACCAAAAGTAATAGAGGGGCAGCCAACATTATCAATCTTTTCATATTTTTACCTCCTTCCTTGTTAGTTATTGTATCATGAAATGGTTAGAATTCAAGTATTTACCTTATAAGTTTTACTCTCGATTTGTTTTAATTTTCTTTCGGAGGTAAAGAAATTGCTGGTGAACCATTTCCATTATAATCAGGTACCTCTCCAGGAATAAATAAGTCTCCTACTTTAATGTTAGTAACTATTGAGGTATCTTCAGTTAAAGAAGGAATAGCAACTTGGATCTCAACATTAACACGAACAAATATCTCTAAATAAGTATTATTTATTCCAGTGCTCGTTAATTTGGTTTTTAATTCTGGCTCAACACTGCCAAGAAGAGTCATTTTAATTGGCATTTTTGGTCCTATGTTTGCAAACAATGCATTCTGAGTTGCTGCACCTATAGGGATGTAATAGATCACAGATTTATTTTTGTTTGATAAGGAATTCCGTTCCTTTAATTGGTTTACTTTGAGTCCAAGATTATGTTGTATTCCTGAAGTTAGATTCGTTAAAACTTCATTATAAATAGAGGGATTGAAGCTATATGTTGGTTTAGCTTTATCGCTGCTTTCGTGAATAATAATTAACTTATTAATATCAATATTTTTGGCGTTATTGTGAATTGCTTCATTTATTGCTTCTGTTGCTGTATCTTTAACTTCGTGTTTAGCGACATTCATTATTAATGGTTCCACAACTGTGGTTATAAACCAAAGCGAAACAATATTCATAAAAAAGAAAATCAAACATGTAAACAAAAATAAATGTTTTGGAGAGATTGGCCCCTTAGGTGATATTCTAAATCTTGGGTGATATTTTTTTCGGAAAACCATTGCGCTCCCCCTTCCTCATTTATAGATATGCCAGTCGTTCTTAAGACTTGCCTGTTGTTTTCGGACAAATAAAGAAAGCAAACTTGATACGACTGAAAAGGGGGAAGTGAGCCTTTAAAATAATTAAATGAATCACTCTCGAGAAGAAGATTACCTAAATTGTCCAAGATGGAGAGCCTGCGGACACTGAACCAACGCTTGATGCGTTTGTTTAGTGTCTAATTTGTTTTTAGGAGGGATTTAGCATGTCAGCTACACAATTGACTTTTCTGCCGCCTATAGACGAAAAAGAAGTCAGAAACACGATCATAAAGGAGCTTAAAAGATATAAGGCTTTGAAGGTCCAGCTTGAAAACCGGAAAGAACGGGAAGAGGCCGGGATGAATAACCTTTTCCCGCAGCTCAGGGACCAGCACTCTTTAAATGAATTGAAAGTTTGTCAGATGGACAGGGCGCTTAAACAAAGCCTTGATGATGATGAATTAAAGATTATAAAGGCCAAGTATCTCTCTCCCCAAAAAATAAAGGACATTGAGATTTATATGGAGATGGGGTTGAAAAAGGACAAATACTATCAGGTCAAACGGCGAGCCATTTATAATTTAGCGACAGCTCTCGGGATAATCTGAGGGCTGTTAAGAACAAAAAAAGCAGACTCTTATGAGTCCGCGAATTTTTATCCGAAAGCTCCATTTTCAGCTACTTTTATAGTTGTTGTCTTGACTAAGTTGTCACTCGGTGTATGAACAGCTCCTAATAACATAAAGCTTGTTAATGATACTGTAGCCAGGGTGATCAGGAATTTTTTCATCAGTCAATCCCCTCCGTTAATCGTTGGATTTGGTCTTTGGCAATTAATGCTTCCTCAAAATATTTCGCCGCAAGTACCTGGTGTTCCTTCTTTTTGAAGTGTTTACCTGCATTTTGTGACAACTCCGCAACATCACTCCAGAGGTTATTTTCCTTGAGAACATTAAATCCTTTCTCTAATGATGTCTCGTTTAAATCCATATATAAAGATTTTATGATATTCAGTTTGGCTTCATATGTTGTTTCTCCAGCTTTAGCAGCTTCATAGATTGCTTTTTTGTACCATTCTTGCGCCTCTTCAATAAGACCCTTTTTACAGAGCACCCGGGTTAACATATACATACTTCGGACAGAATAAACTGATCTTTGATGCTCTGGAATATCCAATGCTGATTCAAAGGATTGTCGGGCCTCGTCTAACTTTTCCTGTCTTTCATAACATATGCCAAGGTTGAAATATCCCAGGGCTTCAGCCCTTTTTTCATTTGCTTGAGCAGCATCCTTAATTGCTCTTTTGAAAATGTCTTCAGCTTCATTGTATTGAAGTAAATCCATTTTGTTACAGGCAATAACCATTTGACACGTTGCTGCTCTATTGGAATACATACCGTTTGCTTTAAAACTCTCTAATGCTCTTTCAGCATGATTTAAGGAAAAATAATTTTGCCGAATTTCATAGTATGCAATGGCAACTTGATAATTGAACTCTGCCCTTTCGATTTCGTCAGGGATTTTATGTAGACGACTTTCCGCGATTCTATAAAAATTAATGGCTTTGGTAAATCTTTTTTTATAAAACTCATACAATCCAGAAAAGAAATAGAAATAGTACTGAATCATATCATCAGTACAGGATTCTAAAGCTTTTGATTTGATATCGTTTAACAGATCTCCAGATTCTTTGTAATTCTCAGTCATCAGTTTAAATCGTGAATCTATAAGGTTAAAATATAACAGCACATTTTGATTTTCCTTCATATTAGGCAGTATATTTTTAATTTCTTCCCGCAGTTTAGTAGCATTTTGAATATTGTTTTGTCTAATAAAACAATACCAATCATTAAGCATTTTACCGACTTTCTCAAACGCAACTTTAGCTTCCAATGCCCCCAGCATCCTTTCATATAGTTGTTTTTAAATATTCAAAAAATTAATGTCTGGTCTTTTCCTTTTTCTGCATATGATTCATTTTACATAAAGGATCATTTTTTGACAATGATTTTCCTTTTTTGGCATTTGAAAATAACAAGTCGAACGTGTCAGGGTATAAGACCTACTCAATAAGATTCATTTTCATGGATTGACAGGATTTATTCACCAATTCTTTTCTATAAAGTGGTAAAATATTTCGAGGTATGTCACATTAGTATTAGAGGAGAATGCTATGAAGACTCTTGATGTTCAGGCGTTGCACAAAGCCATTGATCAAACGCTGGAACAATTAAAACATCAATCAGACGAATTCGCCAAAGTCAAAAAGGCCGTTGACAGCATCACATCACTTGATGATGCTTTAAAAGGAAAAGGCGGCGACGCGATCCGCGCCTTTTACGCGGAATGTCACACCCCTTTTCTACAGTTTTATGACAGTTTCATAGAGGAATACAGTTCTACGCTGAAAAAAATGAAAAGCGCGCTGAATTCCCTGGAACCCAACCATAACGGATTTATTTCTCAATCCTTTCTCGAACACGAGTTGGAGAATGGCTTAAATGCCGCTGATCGCACAACAAAAAATTTGGTTTCTAAGACCAACACCACGATCGCAAAAGTCAGCCATATCGTTGATTTACCGGATTTGAATGACAACGGTTTTCATGAACAAAATCAGAAAGCAATAAAGGAAATCAGCACGACACTTGAAAAGCTGCATGCGTTTGACCGCGAGCAAACAAACGCCCTTAAAACCGCTGAAAACGACCTGGAAACGATGCAGAGGTACATAAGCCGGCTTGAAAAAATGTACACAGGGCCTAAAATTGAAATTACCGGCTATCAAAAAGGCTCGATTTTAAAGCCGGATGAGATGGATGCTTTGCGTGGTGGCCAAGACACCGCGATGGGCGTTATGTTGGATAAGCTGGATAAGAGATCGAAGCTTGAAAAAGAGGCCAGCAAAATAGAACCTATGAGTCATACTGATACGTTGAAGAATAAACTTGAAAAGTTGTATGATGATCCGGATGAGTTTCTCAAAGTTGCTAGAGAGATTGGATATGATAATCTTACATCTGAACAGATGAATTATGTTACTGCCATTGAAGAAGCTTATGAGTTCAGAGCAGATCCAATTAAAGGAACTCTGGAAGATGGAAAACATGTCTTAGAAAGTATGAAAGGCTTTGTGGTTGGAGGATATGAATTTGCAAAAGATACGATCCAAGGAACGATTGAAACAGGTAAAGCTCTGATTGGACACGCAGACAACTTTATTAAAAACCCAAAAGCAACTGTAAATTCAGTATTTGAGTATGATTACAAAGCCACTTTCGAAAGTATGTTGCAATCAATCGCAGATTCTTGGGATGAACAGATGGTACATGGGGATTCATATTCTCGCGGACACTATATTGCTTATGCGATTGGGACGATATGGGGGTTGGCAGAGGCCGGTCCTACTGTCGTATCAGGCTCAAAAAGTCTTGGCAAAGCTGGCAAGGCTGCAGCCCAAACAGCAAAGAAAAGTGTTAACTCTGTTAAACAACATTTCAGCCCGCCTAAAAATCGCTATACTCCTGCATTAGAAGGGATGCTCCAAAGAGCGGGAGAGGCCCCTAATGTGAAAAATACGCCTTTGCTGAGAGAGCTCCTTGAGGATAAAAAGAAAAGTGTGCTTTTCAAATCAATCGATAAGAATGGTGACTTTGTGGGCTCCTTAAAGGGAGAACAGATCCATCTGAAAAATGTGAAAGTTAAAGAAATAACCTATACTAAAAGAGATCCTGCAGAGACAAAAAAACTTAGAAGCACTTTTAATGGCTCTGTGAAAAAGAAGTTTTTAAAAAGCCTGGTTAATGACCCTCAAAAATTGAAACAGCTTAAGAATGCTGGTTTGTCTGATTCAGATATAGCAAGAATGCAGGATGGATTAAATCCAAAAGGTTGGCAAGTTCATCATAAACTTCCATTAGATGATGGGGGCACAAATTCTATGGATAACTTAATTTTAATGAAAAACGATCCTTTCCATAAAGCAATTACTAATGAGCAGAATGCTTTAACAAGAGGATTGACTCCTGGACAAACAAAGAAAATAAAAAACTGGCCAATACCAAGTGGGGAAATTTATCCTATTGAAAAGTAACGGGAGGGAAGTTTTAATGTGGAAAGTACATTTAGAAGAGATCCGGAAAATAGAGAGAAAATATGGAGATGATCTCAATAAACCAGCCTCTATTGACGTCATAAAAGAACTGGAACAAAACGTTCAAGAAAAATTTTATAGTGCCGTGCTACCTGAGGGATATAAACAGTTCCTCAGTGCTGTCAATGGACTTGATTTTAACGGGTTGGTGATTTATGGGGTAGACAGTTCTATAAGTGAACATGAAGCAGATGAAGAAATACATGGATTTATAGAAACAAATGAACTTTGGCATGAGAATGATTGGCAAAAAAGGTATCTTTTCTTCGGAGATTCAGATGTCTCATTGTACTGTCTAGACACTGCCAAAGGGAAATATTTAGAATTAGATAAGCCTTCAGGAACCACAATGAACGAATACGAAAATTTCAATTCAATGTTAGAAGAAGCGTTAAGAACAAGTCTTTCTTGAGCAATTGGTGCCTTCTTTCTTTTGTGGTATTTGGATTGTGGGGAAATCCTTTTGACTATCAACATAGTTGGCCAAGACAAACTACCCGTAATATAAATGTGGAGGTCAATTATGAAGCATATTCACTGGAGAAAGCGCAGTACGTTTAAAGAACCAACTCATGAGCAAATTCATAGTCTTGAAGCAACTCTTAACATTAAATTTCCATTAGATTATAAAGAATACATAAAAGAATTCAATGGATGCTCTCCAGTAGATAAACGTGTTGTTGTTATTGCGGGATTTAGAGAATCGATTAATAACCTGCTAAGCATTGGAGACCCAGAGAGGCCAATTGATCTTTATAAAACAGTCAATAATGTTAAGGATAGATTAGTTGACAACATTATTCCCTTTGCAACTGATGCAGGAGGCAACTTATTTTGCTTTGATTATAGAAATTCTGAAACAAGCCCAACTGTGGTTTTTTGGGATCACGAAGAAGCATTTGAGAATCCAGAAGCAGCGGTAACCTATGTATGTGATAATTTCACTGAATTAATTAACAGTCTAAGAGAGTATGAAGAAGAGGAATAAAGAGAAGTTTTTTTATGATGAACTTAAATTTTTGCACCATTTTTGCGTTGATATAGCCTTCTGTGGATAGTAGAAATTATTAAGCACTTAACTTTGGTTGAGTGCTTTTTTTATGTTTCAAATCCGAGAAAAATCCGACAAAAAGGGGGATAAAATGGGGGACTTTTTATATTCCACTTTGTCATACGATAGAGACAAGAAAAACGAACGTGAATATCGAGTCCAAGAAGGAGAGCCTGCGGACACTGATCTTTTGCACACGGATGTTGTGCAGCTGATTGGTGGCCGCTTTTTTATTGGCCAGAATGGGAGACGCACCTTTCCCTTATCAAGTGTGTACCCGGATGTATCGAATGATGATGAAGGTCGTCAGCTTCACAGGAGGAGCGGCTGGAGTCTATGCAGGATTGCGCGCGATAGTCACGGGGAACGTAAACGGTGAGATCCCGTTTGCAAAGGAAGTCATTTTCACATGGCTCCCTATAATCTTTGCGTCCTCCTGGAGATTAGCCGGAGCCATTTTTAATTCAAAAAAGCGAATAGCGCAAGGTGGTGTTTATTCGGTAAGGAGAATGAAACATGAAGATGAGAGATGCTTTATCAGCTGACATGAAGCAGCAGCTTAAAAAAGTATTAAGCTCCTCAGCGAAGGAAGATGAACATTTAACGAGATGGCATTGGGAAGAGCTCATGGGAGTCAGGAAAGACACCTATAAACGACAAGGCGGCCGCATTCGCCGCAAATAGTAGAAAGAAATTCCATTGTGTTATAATTAATGAAAACATGGCGAATCGGGAGGTTTAAGTTTGAGGAAGGATAAAGAAGAATTTAAGAAGCGGATGACCGAGGTCAATGGCAGTGAGGTTGCGGATGCTTTTTTTGGAGCCATAGAGAATCCAGAGCTCTTACAAAGAGTTAAAGAGGGGGCAAGAGCTGCAACTGAAGAAGCTAGAAAATCTCACAAAGGAAAAACGCGCATCGTTAATCGAGCTGATCTTGATCCGCGGTTACATGGTCGTACTAGTATTAAAGAAAATGGTGATCGTGAAATTCTTAGAAAAGCAAAGCGGAAATGAAATAACACGGTCTTGGCAAAGCATTTTGTCTTAGAGCGAATAATAGGTAATAAAGCGAAGAGCGGCACTGCTAATGAGCGGGGGCGCTTTTTTTATTGGAGGTAAGTGTATGAACATTCGAGAAATACCGGTTGAAAAAATTAATCCTGCAGCATATAATCCCCGCATCGATCTGCAGCCGGGGGATCCAGAATATGAAGCCCTTAAACAGTCTATGACACGTTTTGGTGCAGTCGAACCATTAGTCTGGAATGAAAGGACTGGCAACCTTGTAGGCGGCCACCAACGCTTTAAAATCCTCATAGAAGAAAATCCAAAGACTCTCTTGGTTTCAGTTGTAAATCTGGATGAGGCTGAGGAAAAAGCGCTCAACCTGGCTTTAAATAAGATCAGCGGTGACTGGGATGATTACAAACTTGAACAGGTTTTGGAAGACCTGCAGCACAATAATTTTGATCTATCCCTTACAGGCTTCTCAGAAAGTGAAATAGATGAAATCTTGGGAGAGCTGGCTGAGCATGAAGGCAACGGAGGAAAAATCAATGACAGCCAGGAATTAGACCTAGATGATTATGAAGATGATCATTTCCAACATACCTGCCCCAAATGCGGATTTTCATTTAATGAATAGGTGATTACATGGAAAAGAAAGAATATCGTTGGAAGTTGGCCGATTTAAAAAACATCAAGAAAAATGGCCTTAAAGTACTCAGCACATTTTCTTGCGGCGGGGGTTCCTCTATGGGCTATAAGCTCGCCGGTTACGATCTTTTGGGGAACTGTGAGATCGATCCGCAAATGATGAAGATTTACAGGAAGAATCATAATCCGAAATATCCTTTTCTTATGGACATCAGAGACTTTAACAAAATGGAAAATCTGCCTGATGAGTTGTTCGATTTAGATATTTTTGATGGTTCCCCGCCCTGCAGCGTGTTTTCTATTGCGGGTGATCGGGAAAAGGCTTGGGGAAAAGAAAAAGCCTTTCGTGAAGGACAGGCCAAACAGTCACTTGATGATCTGTTTTTTCATTACCTTGATGCTGTTGAAAGGTTGCGGCCAAAAATCTTTGTGGCCGAGAATGTCAAAGGAATGGTCAGTGGAAATGCAAAAGGTTATGTGAAGCTGGTGATTGAACGGGCAAAGGAAATTGGATATGATGTTCAACTGTTCTTGTTGAATGCTGCCACAATGGGAGTCCCGCAACGTAGAGAGCGGGTCTTTTTTATTGGCCGAAGGAAGGACTTGAATTTACTGCCACTTAAATTGTCCTTCAATGAGCCGCCGATTGTATATAAAGAATTCAGAAGCGGCCATGGTGCAAGGCTTAAAGAAACATCAAAGCTTTATAAAAGATGGGTGAAGCGACGGCCGTCGGATAATAATGTGGGAGACATCACGAAAAGGATTGAAGGGAAAGAATCTAATTTCAATACGATTTTAGTGAAAAATAGCCTTGTCCCGCCTACTCTCGCGAGTGGTTCGGTCTTTGTCCGTTATGATGAGCCCTACTATATCTCTGAACGAGATATCATTTTGATGCAATCTTTCCCACTGGATTATGATTTTATGGACGCATCTGTTCAATATGTTTGTGGGATGAGTGTTCCTCCGGTCATGATGAAAAAAATATCGGAACAAATTTACAAACAGTGGTTTGAAAAATAAAAAAGAGGGTGCTGACAACACCCTCCCTTACCCAAGGCCATCAGCCTGGTAAGAGCGTGATGAAGACGCGGCCGCGTTTTGTGGGAAAATCACGCTCTCATCTCTATTCTATTGGAGGACCAGGCAAATGGCAACAGAAAATACAAACATACGTTCTTATGGCGATGAAGAAAAAGAAGAACTGCTTCTCCTTCATAGTGCTGAATTGCTTGAAAACATCAGTCAATCTAAAGAGAAATACCGAAAAATTATTCAGGCAGGTATCACCCAATGGGTCAAAGATTTTCAAAGCGGCCATATTAAGGTGAACACTGTTGAAGATTTAAAAAAGCTCATCGAGCTCGATATACAGCTTCAGAAGGACGAGAGTTTATAGATGAAAAGGAGTGCTTGGAAGCTACTTGAAAATTATTATATTATATAAGGAGGAGGGGATATTATGGAGTTTTCAGAAAAAGAAGTTTTAAGATCAATTAGGAGTTTTGAATCAACAGTTCAGGATATCTTACAAGCTGGATATACTACTTACAAATCAAGAATTAAAACTTTAATGGGTTTGTGTAAAGGTAATCCTGTTATTAACTCTATTGTTGTACCTTTTTTTTCTATACCTATTAAGTTGGAACATATACATGTAAAAAGCTTTGATAGGATTGAATTAAATTTACCATCGAATGTGGATGAGCAAATTGCTTATGTTTTAACTGTTTTTAAACAAGTTGCTGAGGAGGAAATATCCCTCGAGAGTTTGGGTTTCAAAATATTTAAACAAAGAAGTCCTCAAGAAAATATACAAAGATATATTTCTCAAATTGCTTATCCGTGTTTAAGAGAATTAAATTATAAATTAAATGACTTAATTGAAGATCAAGTTGATGGAAGAAAAGAAATTCCAAGTGCTGAACTTAATATTATTAATTATGGAACCCTTAATGCCGAAAGGGGGGGGAATATAGCTATTGGTAAAGATATTCATCAATCTATACACTATAAAAATATTAAAGAAGAAATAATTAAAAAAGTAAGGGAAGCGAATCTACTTTCGGAAGAATCAATAGATGTAGTTGAAGAAGTAGCAACAGAACTAGAACAAGAGCTATCCCAGAGTGAACCCTCCGAATCCAAATTGAAAGAACTCGCTCGAAAAATATATGATATTGGAGAACAAGGGGTACTTAAAATTTTTCGAACTGTGGTCGATGATCCTAGATGGGCGCAAGCATTATTAGATATGATGCTACAATAAAAATGTACATTGATTAGGCATCTAATGGTCGGATGCTTTTAAACTTCTAAAAACAAACTCAAACTCAATTCAGGTTGCGGAGGTGGGTGAAATGTAATGGCGAGACCGCGTGATCCAAGGCGTGACGAAGCGTTCCGTTTATGGAAAGAAAGCAGCGGAACCAAGAAATTAAAAGACATCGCGGATGAATTGGGCGTCTCAAGCAGCACCGTCCGCAAGTGGAAAGCAACAGATAAATGGGAAGAAAAACTCAAAAGGAGCGCTCCTAAATTGAATGGGAGCGCTCCTTTTCGTCCTGGCGCTCCAAAAGGGAATAAAAACGCCAAAGGAAACAAGGGTGGAAAGGCACCCCCTGGAAACGAAAATGCAAAAGGGAATAGGGGCGGTGCCGCTCCAAAAGGGAATAAAAATTCCGTCCGTACCGGCGAATATGAAACCATCATGTGGGATTTTTTAAACGAGGATGAGAGACGGCTGTTCGGAGAAATCGAAACGGACCTGCTCTTTCAAATTGATTTAACGATCAGGGAGTTAAGCCTTCGGGAGCGGAGAATGATGCAGCGGATCAGCCGGATAGAAAACGGTCTGTCTGAAAAACAGCGCCGCGTGCTGCAACAAATGCGCAAGGTCAAGGACATTGTTCAAACCCCGGATAAAAACGGACTTGTTAAGCCGGTCCCGGTCATGAATGAGCGTCTTGTTGTGACTGAAATTGAAGAAACCGAGATGAGGGCTATTGACGATATTTTGAACATTGAAGAGGCACTCACCCGGGTTACGGATAAGCGATTGAAGGCCATTCGCCAGAAATACGATATGATCCGCTTAATGGATGAGCATGAATTGAAGCTCCGTGGTATCTATCTTTCAAACGAGACGAAACAGGCAGAGCTTGAACGCTTGACTGCTCGCCCTGTGGACAATTCTGTGAATATCACAATTACTCGTAAGGGTGACGGCAAATGACGGTAAAAGAAGTCAATCCGCATTTCGAAGACTTTCTTTTTGACTGGAATCAAAAATTTCAGCTACTCGTCGGCGGTTACGGATCATCCAAAAGCTATCACATTGCTCTCAAGCTCATTTTGAAGCTTTTTGAAGAAAAACGGACAGTATTAGTCATTCGTGAAGTGTATGACACTCATCGGGATTCCACTTTCTCTCTTTTTGAAGAGATCATCAATGATTTAGAAATTGATCATATTGTGAGGTGTATGACATCCCCAATGCAGGTCAGGTTTCCGAATGGCAGCCGGATCATCTTCAAGGGGCTGGATAAACCGGCTAAACTGAAATCGATCAATAACATCTCGATCATTTGGATTGAGGAATGTTCAGAGGTCAAATATGAAGGTTTCAAAGAGCTTCTCGGCCGTCTGCGGCATCCTACGCTACCGCTTCATATGATTTTTTCCACGAATCCGGTCGGGGAAGACAACTGGACGTATAAGCATTTCTTTAAAGACGATCTGAACAATCGATTTGTCCTGGATGATAAAGAGCTTTATGAACAGCGAACGATCGTCTTAAATGACACATACTATCATCATTCCACGGCGGAAGATAATTTGTTTCTACCAGAAAGCTATGTAATGCAGCTGGATGAACTGAAAGAATACGATCCAGACCTTTACCGCATCGCCAGGAAAGGTCATTTTGGTGTGAATGGGGTTCGGGTTTTTCCTCAGTTTGAAGAGTGGCCACACGATGAAGTTATGCAGGCCATCTCGAACATTGACCGTCCCATCAAGCGGGTAGGCATGGACTTTGGTTTTGAAGAATCCTATAACGCTGTTGTCCGACTTGCGGTGGACCATAAGAAAAAATATCTCTATGTCTACTGGGAGTATTACAAGCGAGGAATGACGGATGATCGAACGGCAGAGGAACTCCAAGAATTCAAGAAAACCCAGGAGTTGATCAAAGCTGATTCAGCGGAGCCTAAAACGATTCAGTATTTCCGGCAGCAGGGTTTCAATATGGTGGGAGCTCATAAATACCAGGGTTCGCGCCTGCAGTATACGAAAAAAATCAAGCGGTTTAAAAAGATCATTTGTTCCGATCAATGTCAAAACACTATTTTTGAACTCAAGCCGCTGACCTACAAAAAGGACAAGCTGGGTAACATCATTGAAGATGAATTCAAGATCGATCCCCACACTCTTTCAGCCATCTGGTACGCCCTCGATGATTACGAGGTCACCGATCTGAAGGAGAAACCGAAAATCCGGCCGCGGCCAAATAGAGAGAGGAGGTAAAGCATGGCTCAACAATCTGTGAAAGCCACTGTGTTCAAAGCGAATGCGCCGAGCGAAACGACCAAACAGATTTATGAAGATCAGTTCACCTATCGAGGAAATGACATCATTGCTCCTCCTTACAATTTGAAGGAACTGAAAAGCATCGCAGAGTATTCGACGATCCTGCAGCAATGCATTCATGCCTACAAAACGAATATTCTCGGCTTTGGTTTTGATGTGGAATACACCTTTGATATCAATGGGGATGATGTACAGTCTGAAAAAAAGCAGGCTGCGGAAAATGACTGGACACGGCTTGAGGAATTTATCCGCTACCTTCATTTTGACGAATCGGCCGAAATTGTTGTCGGGTATGCTATAGAAGACCGGGAGAAAACCGGGAACGGATTTCTAGAAGTCCTCCGCAACGGAGCCGGGAAACCAGCGGGAGTTGAATATCTGGACGTTAAAAACATGAGGGTGTGCCACTATACGGAGCCTATCGAAGTAGAATTCACATTTCGGGAGCACAATGAAATCAAAACGATGAAGCGGAAGAAAAGATTCCGGAAGTACGTTCAGATGGTAGATGGAAAACAGGTCTTCTTCAAGGAATACGGGGATCCGCGAATTATGAATTTGCGGACTGGCAAATACGAAGACAACACTCCAGAGGAGCTTCAAGCTAACGAAGTCATTCACTTCAAGCTCGGCAGCGGTGCTTATGGCGTTCCCCGTTGGATTGGGCATATCGTAAATCTATACGGGGCCAGAAAAGCGGAAGAACTGAATTACATGTACTTTAAGCAAGGGCGCCATATCCCGGCAGCCATCACAGTTGAAAACGGGATGCTTTCTGAATCCTCTTATCAACAGCTTCAGGAGTACATGAATGACCTTGAAGGAACAGAAAACGCTCATAAATTCCTCCTGCTTGAAGTAGAGGGAATACCAACTGAAAAGGGCATTACCGGGGAAGAGGATGTTTCCTCCGTCAAAGTTGATATTAAGTCCCTGGGCGAAATTCTGCAGCAAGACGCCCTATTCCTTGAATATGACGAGAAAAGCAGAAGCAAGCTGCGTTCTGCCTTCCGCCTGCCGCCGCTTTATACAGGGGAAGCACACGAGTATAACAAGGCGACCGCGGACACCGCTCGAAAAATTACAGAAGAACAAGTCTTTCAGCCGGAAAGGAAGATCATAACCGGCAAACTGAATAATTTGTTTCTGTCTGATTTGAATATTTATCATGCTCAGCTTACTTTAAAAGGTCCAGACTTCCGTGATCCGATGGAGATTGCCAAAGTGTTGGGGCCTTTTATTAATGCCGGTGCTGTATCTCCCAACGATCTGCGGGATCTGGCTGGCCGTGTGCTTGGGAAAACACTTGAAGAATGGCCGGAGGATGAATACAGTCGGCCGCTTGGGAAAGCACAAAACAATTCTTCTGATCCGCTGCAGGCTCTTTTTCAAAAATCAAAAGACAATCGGTCAGAGGATTTGATCATGTTGCTGAAGGATATGAGGGATGTCCTCGAGGAGCTGAAGCAAAATGAATAAGACCGATCAGCTATTAAACAGTCTGAACACCTTTATTCAAAAAGCCGAGGAAGATGATGAAAAATCACTCGTGGAGGTTATACCTGATTTCCCCGGCCTTTCTAAAATACCCGGTTATGTCCAGGAATATGAAAAAAAGGTCGCCAGATTACTCAGAAGCCAGCGTAAGAAGTTTTTAAGTGGTCTGAATGATTTTGTAAGCAAAGACTCAAAAGAGACGTTAGAAGCCATTCTGGTGTATTTTACGCAGAATCTATTTGCAGGGGATGACTTCGAGGAGCAATTTCAGGAGCTGACAGAAGGTTTCCTTCAGCAGACCATTGAGGAGCTGGCTTCTGTCATCATGGATTCATTGGATCTCGAAGTCCGGTTTAAAGCTCTTTCGAGTCGTTCAACTAATTGGATCAAAGGCTGGTCCGAAGAGCTGGCCGAGATCATGAAATTAAATACCCATGAAGCGGTAGAAAATGTTCTGACAGAAGCCATTGAGAACGGTTCTTCTATTCAGGACATTGAATTGACTCTCCGGGACTTGCCGCAGTTTGATAGATCGCGAGCGCGGACAACTGCCATAACTGAAGTGCTTGCCGCTTCCTCTGCGGCGCAGCAGGAGGCTTATTCTCAATCGCCGGCTATCATCGGGAAAAAGTGGAGGCACAGCGGAGGAAAGAAAAACAATCCTCGGGAAAATCATATGGCTCTCGATGGAATGATTGTTGGAGTAGATGAAGAATTTACGATCCCGGGGAGCGGTGAAACCTGCATGCATCCGAGGGATTCAAAGCTGTCAGCAAAGGAACGAGTCAACTGTCATTGTGTTTTATCACCTGTGGTTGATAACAACATTTTAGGGTTGTCAGCTGAGGAAAAAGAAGAGATTAGACAAGAGCTATTGAAAAAATTATAAAAAATTGTAATATATATGTTAGCTTGCAATGGAAATAGGAGTTAACTATATGGATAATTTCGAGAAAGAGTTAACGGAACAATTAAAGTCTCAATTAAAAAGGCAAAAGAACGAGCTAGAGCAGCAAAAGGATTATGCTATACGATTAAGTCGATTTAGTCTATACGTAGGAATAACGATGATACTTATAGCTATTGGTTATATTTTTGCGGTTAAGGATGATCCTTCTCATTTAGGAGCTATAGGTATCACTTTGGGTATGGGAGGGGTTGTATATGCTTTATATCCCAAACGACATCAGGAGGATATATTTATTAAGGTGATAAAAAATGAATTATCGCTACTTGATTCTCCAGAGTCCAGAAGTGAAACGCTTTTTAGACAACACCACTTTGATTTAAATGGTTACTATGAACTTAACCTCAAGCAAAACAAAATTGTTTTTAAAGTAGGTATAATATGTATCATATTAGGTTTTGTTGTCATTGGGGTTACCTTTGTTTTACTGGCAAGTGATATTTTAAAGGGTGTCCAAACCAAAATGATTGTTGCTGCAATAGGTGCATTGGGAGCTATACTTTCTAATTTTATAGCGGCTATTTATTTAAAAATGCATACAAACACAATAAAAACAATGACAGAGTTCCATAACAGATATGTAAATACTAATCACCTATATTTTAGCAACTATCTAATTTCTAATATCAAAGATGATAAAAAGCGAGAGGAAACTTTGGCTACTCTAGCTTTAAATTTAAGTAGAGTAAACTCAAAATTTGATGATAACGAATCTAAATAAAGTCTGATGAAAAAACCTTTCTTTTGAAAGGTCTTTTTATTTTGAAAGGAGGTGAACAACTTGCCACGAGAATTGATAAACGCAAAAATCACACACGTTTCATACGTAGACAAGGCTGCTAATCAAAAGCAGTTCTTTTTTATGAAGTCAGAAAAACAGCCGGACTTTCAGAAAGAAATCAAGGTCCTGACAAAAGCGGATGATGAAAAAAAGCTTGTATACGGCATTGTATATGAACCAGATACACCAGACGCACACGGTGACTTCATGACAGCTGCAGAAATTGAAAAAGCTGCCCACGGCTTCCTGAAGGATGCCAGGGAGATTGATAAGCAACATGATTTTCAAGGCGGCGTCGGTGAAGTGGTTGAATCCTATGTCGCGCCGGCGGACTTTGAGATAAATGGCGAGACCATTAAAAAAGGATCATGGGTACTTGTCACAAAAGCTTCGGATGAGGTTTGGGAACAGATCAAAAAAGGTGAGATAACCGGGTATTCAATGGCCGGGACCGCCGAGACAATCGAGAAACAAAAAGAGAAGCCTTTTTCTCCTTCTGCCAATGAAGAGAAAGGGCTTTTTAATTTGCTGAAAAACTTCTTTTTAGGCAAAAGCGAGGAGGAAGAAACCTCTGTAGAAAAAGCCGGTCGCAAGTTTTCGGCATCCAACCTGAATGAAATCAAAAGTGCTCATGCTGCACTCGGCAATTTGTTGAGTCAGGCAGAAGTCGAAGAGGAGGAAGACGAGTTGAAAAAAGAGGATATTGAGAAATTGCTTGATGACAAATTAAATCCGATCACCAAGCGACTTGATGAAATAGAAAAGGAAGCTGAGCCTGCAGCGGGCGACAGAGAGGATGACAAACAAGAACAGACCGTCATCAAACAAATGGATGAGCTGCTTGAACAAAAGCTCTCACCTATTCAAGAACGCTTAGAAGCTGTGGAAAAGAGCCGCGGAATTTCAAAACAAGCGGGATCTGATCAAGAATCAGAAAAAGAAGAAGTGAAAAAGTCCGTTTGGGACGGCTTACTTTAAAGGAGGAATATGATGAGAAACCAGGAGATTATCAACAAGGCAGAAATGACGCTCGCATCACTGAAAAGCGGCGGGCTGATGAACCCAACTCAAGCGTCAACGTTTATCCGTATGGTGCAAGATACGCCAACAATTTTAAATGATGCCCGTGTCATTCCGATGGACCATGATACACAGAAATTTGAGAAGATCGGTTTTGGCCAGCGTATTCTCAGGGCAGCGGAGGAAGGAAAGTCGCTTTCTTCTGATGAAAGGGCTGTTCCAACTACAAGCACAATCAGCCTGAACACAAAAGAAGTTATCGCGGAAGCCCACATTACGTATGACACACTTGAAAACAACATCGAAAAAGATGGGCTGCAAAAAACGATTATGCAAATGCTGGCCGAGCGTGCAGCAGTAGATATAGAGGAA
The DNA here is from genome assembly GCF_054161455.1 of Bacillus sp. PK6-026. NCBI lineage: Bacteria > Bacillati > Bacillota > Bacilli > Caryophanales > Bacillaceae > Bacillus > Bacillus sp. PK6-026. The sequence goes on from NZ_CP096418.1 coordinate 1,872,180, forward strand.
TTAATCATTAACGGTGATTCGAAATCAGATGATTCATTCCTTGCACAAATTGATGGAATCCGTAAGCAGGCCCAATCTCACATTGTAGATGCTGCGGGGGGAGAGTTGTCACGGCAAATTTTCAAACGGGGTTATAAGGCTGTACCACCTAAATATTTGCGTGTGCCGCAGGAATTCCGTTTCTATACTTCACCTGGCATTGAAGTTGAATGGAAGGATAAAGTGGCTGACCGTCAAACCAACCTGGGGGATGCTGCTGTTCAAGGCGGGCTTTCTTCTGCTTTTGGTGTGCCGATCAAGGGAATTGCAAACATGCAGCCATATTCCACCGGCGAAGGAGAAAAAGCGATCGACGTATCAGATGTCATTTTGACGCATCCGAAAAACATCGTGCTCGGCTTCTCTCGTAATATCCGGATTGAAGTCGATAAAGATATCCGCCGCCGAAAATTCATTATTGTTTTGACAGCAAAACTGGACAGCGTGTTTGAGGAAGAGGACGCGGTAGCCAAAATCATCAAGGTCAAAGAGTAGGTGAAGACGCATGGCAGATACCTATAAAGCGCAGCTGATCAAAGGGAAAACTTACGATGTTATGGACCATGTTTTTACCCTGGGTGCAGAGCGAGACGTCAAGGAATCGGTGTATCTCTATCTTAAAGACAATGAGCAATTTGATTGCAAATTGATCAAAGAAAAAGAAGAGAAAGAAGACCCTGAGACTGACGGCAAGTCCAAGGATGATGGTGCAGAGGACAGCGGCGAATCGAAGGAAGAGGAAACGGCCGCTAAAACATCAGCGGTGTCCTCTGCTTCAAAAACATACACAGAATCAGAATTGCGAGGCATGACGAAGGCAGGACAAGAGGACATTATCTCTGATCTTGGTGGCGATCCAACAGCATTCAAAAACGCAGATGAAAGGATTGCCTTCATCCTGCAGAAACAAGGGGAGTGACGCGGCATGCTGATCACTCCTGACGAAGTGATTGCCTATTCTGTTTTCGAAGCGGTCAAGGCTCGGCCTGAGGATCTGCTTCAGCATGACATTTTGGAGGCAGAAACCGAAATTCAAAGCATCGTCGGCCATGATTTCTCTGGTGAGAAATATCAGCCGCTGCCGGAAAAAGTCAAGCTGGCCTTATTAAAGCTGGCGCAATATTTCGCTTTGATTAATTCTGATGAATCTATCGTCAAGGGCTATAAATCTGAAAAAATCGGAGACTATTCCTATACGCTTGGAGATGGTCAGACCATTCAAAAGCCAGATGTCGCAAATCTATTAAAAGATTTTGTTGAGGATCCAAATGTCCCACCTGATGGTAAAGGATCTGTTCTCCTTAGGGTGAGGGCGTTATGAGCTACAGCCGGCTCTTAACACACCGCTGTGACATCTACCATCTAAAAGAGGGACAGCCGGCGGAATCCCGGTATGGTGTTCCGGTTCAGGATGGCCAGCCAGAATTCTCGTATCCCGATGAACCGGATATTTTAGATCAAGCTTGTTACTTTACGGAGAAAAATCAATCCGTTGTGCAGCAGGAGCCGAATACATTGATCGTTCACTCCTTTCTGGTTCATTTTCCAGCTTCAGCGGATATTCGACTCAATGACAAAGTGATTTGGGAAGGAACTTCTTATAAGCTGCAGAAGCCAAGAAAAATTAAAAATCATCACATCGAAGTGATGGCAGTCAGGAGTGACGATCTATGAGAATTGACGGCTTAGATGAATTTATTCAGGCCCTCGATGACGCAATTGACGGAGGGCTTCAAAGTCAATATGAACTCTGGCTTGAGGCGATGGGTTATGAGTTTTTGGATATTGTGCAAGATGAAATTATGAAAACTGAAACCGTCGAAACGCGCCGCCTTTTAAACTCCTTTGAGAAGGGTGACGCAGACAATATTTTCTCTACGACAGCCGGCAATCTGACATTGGATGTAGGGACCAACTTGGACTATGCTTCTTTTGTAAACGATGGGCACTTTACAATTGATCCATCAAAGAATCTCGACCGCCGGTGGGTTCCTGGGCGATGGAAAGGTGACCGCTTTGAATATGATCCCGCTGCGGAAACTGGAATGCTGCTGAAGTTTCAATGGATTGACGGATCCGGGTTCTGGGACAATGCCCTGGCGATCTTTGAGCGAATGTTTGAAAAAAGTTTAGACCGCAAGCTTCAGGAATGGCTGGATGAATTCTAAAGGTGGTGATGGCTTGAACGATGAAGTTGGGTCCATTATGAACTTCTTTTATCGGGTGTTTCCCGTCCAAATATATGACCGGGAGATTCCTATTCAAATTAAAACCCCGTCTCTCTATTTCCCGCCGCCTTCTGTAGCGGATGGGAATGACACAGTGTCAACGTATATGAAAACGTACAGCCTCAATGTGAAGCTGTTTCATAAGGATTCACAACAGGCCCACGATGAAGCTGAGAAGATCGCTGAAGCTGTAAGGGAAAGGCGCAGCACGATTCCTCTTGTTGATACCGAAGGAACGGAGACGGGGGAATCTTTGCGTATCAATCGGATAGAATCACGAATATCCGATAAAGGGGTCGCTGTGTTGGTTGTTCAATGGAACAGCCGGTATTGGTACAAAAGAGATGAAAAGCCGTCTCTTCAAGATTTTGATTTTACAAGCGGGGTGAAATAAATGGATACAAAGAAATCAAAAAATGAAGAGGTTGAGGGGCAAGAGAATGCCACGCGCCGCCCTGAATCTCTTTTTCATATTCAAGACTTACGGGAGCACAGTAAAGAGCTATTTGGGGTTAAACCTGAAGTTCTGGACGGTGCTCTTTTTGGTTTAGATCAGAAGCAAGTGACAAAAACAGAGACGAAGAAACGCATTCGCGAATTTCTTCGGAAGGAGGCTAACTAAATGAATGGCGGAACATTTACGCCCGGCAAGGAAAAAGAACGTGCCGGCATTTATTTTAATTTTAAAACGACAGCCCAGGAACGCGTTTCTCTTGGTGAGCGTGGGATTGCGGCTGTACCTGTTAAAACGAGCTGGGGAGAAGCGAAAAAGTTCATTTCAATTTCAAGCATTGAGGACCTGAATAAGAAAGTCGGTCTGCCAATTGATGATCCAACCCTCCTCCTTTTCAGAGAGGCTAAGAAAAAAGCACAGACGGTTCTCCTGTATCGTCTGAATGAAGGAAACCGGGCTACGGGTGATATCGGCGAAGGTGTAAAGGCTACGGCCAATTATGGCGGCACAAAGGGCAATGACATTATTATTCAAGTCAGCGAAAATGTCCTGGATTCTTCAAAATATGATGTCACTACATTCTTTAATCAGTCTGAAGTCGATAAACAAACGGTTTCTAAGGCAGAGGAACTCAAGTCAAACCAATACGTCACTTTCACTGGAAAAGGAGAACTGACCATTACAATTCCGCTTTCAGGGGCTGAAGGTGACAAGGAAGAAGGAAAATTAAACACTTCTGCCGGAGTCCGGTTGTCTGGCGGCACAGACAAAAGTGTATCGAATGAAGACTATATGGACTTCTTGGAGGCAGCCGAGACAGAATACTTCGATACCATAGCATTACCGGTGAAAAATAGTGATCAGCTGAAAGCCACATTCGTATCCTTTATTCAACGTTTACGCGATAAGCAGGGGCGCAAGGTTCAAGGTGTCCTTTCCGGTTATAAAGGCGATTATGAAGGCATTATCAATGTGACAGAAGGTGTGCTGTTGGAAGACGGTACAGAGATTGCGCCGCATCAGGCTACAGCATGGGTTGCCGGGGCCAGCGCGGGAGCTTCTTTCAATCAATCCTTGACCTTTGTTGAATACGAAGGCGCGGTGGATGTCCTGAACCGCCTTGACGATGACACAGTCATTGAGAAGCTGAACAATGGGGAGTTTTTATTCACTTTTGACGCTCGCGATAAATCTGTCAGCGTTGAAAAGGATATTAATTCTCTTACGACCTTTACTGCCGAGAAAAACAAGAAATTCTCAAAAAACAAAATCATCCGGGTTCTGGATGCGATCAATAACGATCTCACGCGGGAACTGAAAGCACTCATTAAATCCAGAAAAGGAACCGGCAGCGATATCCCGGCTTCTGATGATGGTTTGCAGTATGTCAAAACGCTCATCATTCAATACCTGACGACACTTGAAGATGGAGACGGGATTATAGGCTTTGATTCAGAAAATGATCTGACTATCAAGCTGAATGAGGACCGTGACGGATTCTTGATTGACCTGGCCGTTCAGCCGGTTGACGCAGCTGAAAAATTCTACTTCAATGTGGAGGTGAAGTAAGATGGCTTTTAAAGCTCAAAACACGATTTCAGGAAAAGAAGGCCGTCTGTTTTTGGACGGGGAAGAACTGGCCTTTATTAAAACATTTGAAGCAAACGTGGAGAAAAACAAAGCAGAGGTCAATGTCATGGGTCGTCGTATGACAGGGCATAAAACAACGGGGGCAAATGGAACAGGAACAGCCACGTTCTACAAAGTTACATCACGATTTGTGCAGCTGATGCTGAACTATGTGAAAAAGGGAGAAGATCCATACTTCACATTGCAGGCCGTCCTAGATGACCAGTCTTCCGGCCGCGGAACAGAACGTGTCACACTGTTTGATGTGAACTTTGACTCCGCCAAAATCGCAGGTCTCGACGTGGACTCAGAAGCGCTTGAGGAGGAAGTGCCGTTCACTTTTGAAGATTTTGATCTTCCTGAGAAATTGAATGACACTTTTTAAAAGTATTGCAATTCAAGTGAGAGCTATGTAATATTTTTTGATTTTTAGATGAAATGCATTACAATTTTTCTTCAATTTTTGTCTAGAATATTCTAACCGACTGAAACCAAAGAAGGCCGCAATTGACAAAAAGTATACCTATTGACGTAACTAATTAATAATGATGTAATAATAATATTAGTGAAATGCATTACATTTTCATTAAACAAAAGTATTGCGAAGTTTGGTTTTTTCATCTCAATAAGATGTTTAAACTAATATTTTTAAGTGCATTTCAAAAAAGACCGCAGGTGCTGCTACACCGTACGGTCAACAAATTTTGTTCTTTCTGTTTTTTTTTTGGATCTTACTACGAGTTAGTAGGATCTTTTTTTGTCAACATCAATATGAGAGTGAACAATGAGATTAAGCAAGCGTTATTTGCGATCATTAAGCTTAACATCTCATATAGTGTTATTTTCATTTTGACACCTCCTTTTTGGTTATATGACTTATTATACAAAGAGTCCAAGAAAAAAAGTAGACTCTTACTAAGTGCACGATGATTAGTTGTTACTTGAAGAATTATTTATGCGTTTTATCAAATTTGTTAGAAAGACAGTGCTCTTCAATTTTGTCGGATTGATTTTAAGAACCACAGACACTTTTTGAATTTTTACTTAAAGAGAACTTTTGGGGCGAATTTGTTTTCAAAAGTACGCTTTTAGGATAAAATATGCTATATTATAGTATAAGACTGTGAAATGACTACAACATGATTGAGGTATTACTTCTTTAGAAAATGCATATACTAAAAAAGACCCGACTGCGGCCAACAGTCGAGTCAAATGTACAAAGTGGCCCTCAAGGGGCTGGCTCAAAATCGTCTTTTTTAAAATAGACTTTCCCTTTAAACTTTTGCGGGTCTCAAGGGAAGTCTATTTTTCTTTTTTAGACAACACGGCAATTAACATGCCAAAAGCAATCATTAATGAGATTGTTTCGTATGTTGTCATAAGCATCACCCCCTTCCATAGGGGATGAGCCAACTTCCCTTGAGTGAGCCGAAAACTTTGCACAAAGAATATTTTACCATAACACTCTCAAACACCGAGAGTGTTTTTTTATTGCCTAAAGACAAAATGAAAAGGAGCTAATACACATGAGCGAAAAACAAAATGAAAAAGTATATGATCTTTCCTTCTTTATGCCAGGACAAACAGAGGAAGCAGAAGAAGTAAAGGTGCCTATCTCAAAGCGTTTTAAAGATAAAGAGGGGAACGTTATTCCTTTTGTGTTCAAAGCCATCACGACAGAGCGCATCGATGAGTTAGAAAAAGAGAACACAACTTATAAAAATGTGAAAGGCCGGGGTCGCGTGAAAGACCTGGACACTCAACGTTTCTATGCCCGAATTGCGGTTGAGTCTACTGTTTACCCGGATTTCCGTTCAAAAGAGTTGCGAGAGGCATATAAAACACCTGATCCAGTAGAAGTCGCCAAGCGCGTGCTGTCTGTCGGCGGTGAATATGCGAACTGGCTCAACAAAGCAATCGAAATCAACGGCTTTGAAGACGATCCAGAAGATTTAGAAGCCGCTGTAAAAAACTAATCAAGGATGGGAATAAGGAGGCCGTGTATTTGTATTACTGCATGCATGAGCTTCATTATTCTCCATCCCAACTGTTAGAAGTCTATGAAGCGCCGCGACATTTTAAGGCGTTTTTATTTGGACTTATCGGTCACAAGCTTGAAGTTTTAGAGAAAGAGGCAAAGAAGGGAGGTAAATAGATTATGGCCAAATTAACTGCACGCTTTGATCTGCAGGATCGCATGACCTCCCGTCTACGTGCGATTCGTGGTGAGATGGTTCGTATTGATAGACTCAGACAAAGGACTGAACAGCGTCCTTTTGTCATTCGGGTAAGAGATAGGGCCAGCCAAACATTGAGAAGAATTCATATGTTCATCCTTCAGGATATCGGCAAGTCTCATCAGCTTGTCCTTTCTGTGAAAGATTTGGCTACCCGATCCATGCAAAAAATGAATCGGTTTATCGCGCGGCGGATGCCGCGTACTCATGAAATCATGATGAAAGTGGTAGACCGGGCAACACCGCAGATTCTGCGACTGAGGCGATATTTGGATCGGCACTTATCTGGTTCTCGCAGAATCCTTATTGAGGCAAATGATCGGGCGACAGCTGTCATTCGCCGTATTTCCAGGTATGCCAAAGATCAGCTGGGAAAAGGTTATCATGTCACGGTTCGGGCGGTAGACATGGTGACGAAAACCGTGAATCGAATTGTCTCAAGTGCCAGGCGTGAAATACCGGAATACTACAGATCAAGCATTCAAGCGATTGATCGGTTTACAGCGCCTGCCCGTCGGGTTACGTCTTTTGCGAACCAACACTTGAATCGTACATGGACCGCCACTGTCAAAGTGTTAGACCTTGCGACTAAGCCTTTGAAGGCGATCGCTTCTGCGGCAACTTCAACACTCGGAATTCTCGGTGTAGGAGCCGGGGCAACCGGAGGGGTTGTTGTTCCTTTAAAGATGGTCGCCGATCGTCAGAATATGACGACTGCATTTGAAACCCTACTTGGGAGCCAAGCTAAAGCCAATCAAAGGCTGGACGAATTAACAACATTCGCTGGTCAAACTCCATTTACCCGGGATGAAATATTTGAATCAAGCCGGGTGCTGCAGGTCTTTACAGGAAATGCCCTTTCTACTGCTGAAGGGATGAAGCTTGTCGGGGACGTGGCTGCAGGTGTGCAGCGGCCATTCTCGGAAGTCGCTCTTTGGATGGGACGCCTCTATGATGGGATCAAGTCTGGCCGTCCCATCGGGGATGCTACGGCAGCCCTGCAAGAAATGGGGGCGATATCGGGTGAGGTTCGCGGCAAACTTGAGAAATTAGCAGAGAGTGGACAGGACATTTCTAAAACTTGGCCGCAGGTCACAAAAGAATTCAGCAAATACAATGACATGATGGTCAAGATGTCTGACAATCTCGCTAACTTATTTTTAGGGGTTAAATCCTTTATCAATAACTCCATTCTCATGCCATGGGGAAAAGGGCTGGCGGAGGCGTTTCAGCCGGCTCTTGAAGCGTTTAGAGAATGGCGCGGTGAATACTCTTTTGTACTGACAGACCTTACAAATAAAGCTCAGAAGGCAGGAAAGGCCTTTGCGGAAAGCTTCTTGAATCCGACAAAAAATGTATTTGGCTTCATCGGTGAACAGTTTAAAATCCTTTTTCCTGGAGAGCTCACGAAAAAACAAAAGAAAGAGCTGGAGCTTAAATTTAAAGAGGATCCTAAGCTGAAAAAACGGTTTGATCAGCTGCAGAAATACAGGGATATGGATTTTGAAACCCGCTGGCATATTGTTCTCGACAATACGAAGGATGTTTTCGGAGAATGGTGGAAAAAGACGGGAGAACCTGGCTTAATTAAAATGGCTGGTAATCTCGGCAGCACTTACGGCGGCATCATTAATGGGGTTATCAATGGTTTGCTTGGAATTGATGATAAATCATCCGAAAATGGATTCGTCAATGCCGGAACAAAAGCCGGCCGGACATTTGTTGTCAGCTTTGTGGATGCTTTGGATCCGGTTGAGCTGTCGATGCAGATTGCGAAAAAGCTCGCTAAATTAAATTGGGATGCGGTCACCGGTCAAGGTTCTGTTGGTGGGGCCCTTCTTGCTGATGCGTTCGCTTTAGCCTTTATCGGTAAGGTGGGACGTCTTCTCAAGCCTGTTGGAAAGCTTGTTTCTGGTGTTTTCGCAGGCTACAAGTGGCTAAAAAACAGACCGGGTTCCGGTGGAAATACAGGAGGCCCTCTCACCCCTGGTGGTAGAAATAAAAGAGCTGGCGGAGGCCGTCGAGGACCAGAATACCGCAACCCTTGGTTTGGTCAAGGAGAGAAGGTTTCTCCGTCAAATCCAAATCAAACGAGAGGCGGCGGGTTCTGGAGCAAAGCAGGAAAAGGGGCCAAATCAGTCGGTAAACGCGTCCCAATCTTAGGAACCGCGCTTGCTGCAACCGAACTCATTGGCATGAATAAAGACAATGCTGGTGAAAAATTAGGCGGTTTTGGTGGCGGCTTGGCAGGATCAGCTGGAGGAGCAAGTGCAGGGGCTGCCGTCGGAACCTTAATTGCGCCAGGAGTCGGAACCGCAATCGGTGGTGTTATTGGTGGTGTCGCCGGCGGCATTGGCGGTTCAGACTTTGGACAATCCATTGGAAAGTGGATTGATGATGGCGGCATCATGAAAACATGGGATACTATTGTGAAAAAATCGTCAGAAGCTTGGACCAACATTCAAAAGACCTGGGAAAAGGTGTCTGATTGGTTTGAGGAAAATGTATCCGACCCTGTCTCTAAAACGTTTGATGATGCGCTCACCTGGATTAAGAATACGTGGTCAACCGTCACAACGTGGTTCGAAGAAAATGTTTGGAATCCTTTTCTGAAACCTGTCGTCGATTTTGCCATTCAAGTGTGGGGTTGGTTCAAACAAGCGTGGGCATGGATACAGGATACATGGAAAACCGTAAAGACATGGTTTCAAGATAACGTTTGGACGCCTATATACAATATTGGAGTAAGAGTTATAAACAATGTCGTAGGCTTCTTTGCGGTAGCCTGGTATACCATTCAGCTGGTATGGGGAATTGCTTCATCATGGTTCATGGAATATGTTTGGGATCCAATATTGTCCCATGTAGTTCAGTTCGCAATAGATGTGTGGAACTGGCTTGTTCAGGCTTGGAACTGGATTTCTGAAACATGGGAAACCGTCTCGACCTGGTTTGTCGAAAATGTTTGGGATCCAATATTGTCCCACGTTGTCCAATTTGCGTTAGATGTGTGGGATTGGTTCGTCAAAGCATGGAACTGGATTTCTGAAACATGGGATACTGTTTCGACTTGGTTCGTTGAAAATGTCTGGGATCCAATTTTGGAGCCTGCGATTCAGACCGCAACAGATATCTGGAAGGGGCTTGTCCAAGCATGGAATTGGATCAAGGAAACATGGGACACTGTTTCGACATGGTTCACTGAGAACGTCTGGCATCCGATCATTAAAAATCTTATTAAAGCAGCTATCCAAATTTACGGTCATTTTTGGATGGCAAAAAATAAAGTGATCAAATACTGGACCGATATTTCTGATTGGTTTGATGAAAATGTAAAAGAGCCAATTGTTGGAGTGGCCAATGATATTTCTAAAGCGTTTGAAAAAGCGTTTGGTTGGGTCGGTAAAGTCTGGGATAAAGCTAAAGGTTTCGGAGGGTCAATAAAAGAAGGCTGGGATAATCTTGTCTATGGTAAGGATAAATCAGTATTTGAAAAAATCGGTGAAGAAAAGACAGGGTGGAAGCCAAAAGATAAACCTGAGAAAAATGCTACAGGTGGCTATATCACAAAACCAACCATTTCATGGATCGGCGAAGCCGGGAACGAATTTGTTATCCCAACTCAAAACAACCGGGGCCGCGGAAAGCTGCTGCTCTCACAAGCGGCAACTCAACTCGGTATGCGGGTTGTTGATGATATCGACTCTGTTTCTACGGATGCCGGAACTGTCGCACCTATTTCGAGTGCAGTTTCCTATTCTGCTTCTGTATCGCCATCAATGAATGCGGGAAACATGACGAATCAAGCATCGTCTTTTGGTCAGCAATTTACAGAAGGCTTTGACGAAGGACTCAATTCAAACGTTGTCTCTATAGAAGACTGGAAGAAGGAAAACATTCAAACGCCTTTTAATAACCTGATTACAAGCTCCCCATCCTTCGGGAAAAATGTTGTAACCGGATATGCTTCAGGGCAGAATGCAACAGCTACCGGCACAGATGGATTCCTGCAGTCAAAAGTGAAGACGCCATTTCAAAACACAGTGAATACAGCTTCTTCATGGGGTGTGAATACTGTCAGAGGATTTGCGGCTGGCCAGAATGCTACGCCTACAGGTACAAACCAATATGTCAACACCCATATCAATAAGCCGTTTCTTGATTCGAAACAGTCATCAAGAGGCTGGGGATCTGGCATGATTGGCAATTTCGTATCCGGCATGAATTCAAAAGAGAATGAAGTAAAAGAAGCTGCCAAGGAATTGGCCAAGAAAGTGGAACAAGCTTTCCGCGATGAGTTGGATATTCACTCCCCATCCCGAGTCATGATGAGTCTCGGGCGTTTTGCGTCTGTCGGTGTCGTGAAAGGTTTAAGCTCAGTTGATGTGAAGAGCTTCGCCGAAAAACAAGCCGGCTCTCTTGCCGCAGCCTTCGCAGGGATGGGGTCAGTCGGCGGCAACATAAAAGACTGGCTGCAGAAGGCACTTATGATCACAGGCACGTCGATGAGTTGGCTTGGCCCACTATCTCAAATGGCCATGCATGAATCAGGCGGAAACCCGCGGGCCATTAACCTGTGGGACAGCAACGCCAAGCGCGGCACGCCATCAAAAGGATTAATGCAAACCATTGATCCAACCTTTAACGCCTATAAGATGAAAGGGTTAAATGATATTTGGAACCCGATTCATAATGCGGTGGCTGCCATCAATTACATCAAAGCTCGGTACGGTTCTGTATTTAATACACCAGGGATGAGAAGTAAGCGAAATGGCGGTGGCTATAAGGGTTACGCGAACGGGGGGTTAATCACAAATGAACAAATTGCTCGCATCGGTGAAGGTGGAAAACGGGAATGGATTATTCCAGAAGAGCGCGGCATCCGCGGTCGTTATCTGCTTTCCCAGGCAGCACAAGCTCTTGGTCTTGATGTGATCGATCCATCGGCTCAACAACCTGGCATGTCATCTGATCAAGTGGATATTGCCACATCTGGCCAAACTGGGGCTGCCACTGTCGTCCCGTCTGGAACCAAAGAAATCAACATCCATTTTAGTGGCGATCAGCATTTTCACAATGATCAAGATGTGGAACGCTTAATTGATAAAATCAAACAGGCCTTAGTTGATGAGTTAGAAGAGGACATCAATATTGGAACGAAGGGAAGTGTAGCTTTTGACTAAATCTGTTTATGAATTTTGGCTATCTCAGGGGAAGGAAAAGCTGCGCTTCCCCGTGCTTCCTGAAAAAATAGACGTAACCAACAACACGGCAAATGAAACCGTTCAAGTGGCCAAATTTGGCGAGCTGACATTCATCAACGATCCGAATGCCAAAACTATTTCGTTCTCCTCTTATTTTCCGAAGAAGTATTCCCCTTTGGCTGAATATAAGGGATTCCCTTCACCGGAAAATGCAATTGCCACGATCGAACGGTGGATGAAAAATAAAAAGCCGGTTCGTTTTCTCGTTACCGGAACGAAGATCAATTTAAATTGCAGCATCGATGCTTTTACTCATCATGAAGGCCAAAAAGACATTGGGGATCGTGATTTCGATATCACCTTAAAGGAATATAAAACAGCGTCTCCGCGAAAGATCAAACAAAAAAAGAAGACGAAAAAGAAACGGCCGTCAAAGGCAGCGCCGAAAGTATACACCGTAAAAAAGGGGGATACCCTCTGGCATATTGCTGGCCGATTTTATGGAAACAGCCTGCAGTGGCGGAAAATCTGGAATGCGAATAAAATAGCGATGATCAAGCGGAGTAAACGAAACATAAGGCAGCCTGGTCATTGGATTTTCCCTGGCCAGAAACTAAAAATACCTCAATGAAAACAGGTGGGGTGAACGAATATGATTGAACTATTCGTAGTAGAAGAAACGGAATGGCGGGAACTGGTGACAGAAAGTGTTTCCCTTGAAGGGCAGCGGTACCAGGCTCCCCGCTCTATTCAAGCGACGATCGTTGTCAAACAAGGTAATCAAAAATATTATAGTGTCCAGGAAGGCGACACGGTTTTATTCAAGTGGAAAGGCAAAGAGCTGTTCCGCGGAATTGTGTTTTCCAGGATACCTGATGAACATACGTTAGTGTTCACTGCTTATGATATGCTGCAGTATCTTGTGAAAAATAAAGATGTCTATGTTTTTTCAAACAAACGGGCGGATCAAATTGTCCACCGGATCGCCAATGATTTTCAAATCCCAAAGACTTCGATCGCCAATACAGGGTATACAATTAAATCCCTAGTCATTAAAGACGATACATCGCTCTATGACATTATTTTGAAGGCCTTAAAAGAGACCAAGAAGCAAACGGGAAAAAACTTTCAGCTCTATTCATCCAAAGGAAAGCTCGGTTTGCGGGCATGGCCGGACCCGTCGGAAATTTGGGTATTAGAAACCGGCGTCAATATTATGGACTATCAGTACAGTACATCCATAAATGATACGGCAACACGCGTTAAAATGCGCCGGCAGAAAGACAACAAAACTTATACGGCCGCTGCAAGCGACAGCACCGGCATAAAAAAATACGGTGTTTTGCAGTATGTTGAAACGGTATCGGATAACATCAACCAGGCGCAGCTTCAAGAGCGGGCCAAAGTTAGACAGTCACAGAAAAAGGGTGTCAAAAAGGAGCTGAAGAGCATTCAGGCACTTGGGATTCCGGATCTTCAAAGCGGCATGCCGGTTTACATCTCGATCCCGGAGATCGGTCTTAAACAAAAGTATTGGGTCGATACAGACAAGCATGAATTTAAGGGTTCCAAACACACGATGACGATTGATGTTGTCCCTAAAAACCATATGCCCAGTGGAGCATCGGCATCATGAGATTAAGTGATGCCATAAAGGAATTGGCTCTCGGAGCCGTGAATGCAGAATCTCCTGTCGATGTGATGCCCGCGGAAATCGTATCAGCTTCACCTCTCAGTATTAAAATTCGGGATAATGACAAATTGGTGATTCCCTCTGATTTGTTAGTTGTGGCTGAACATTTAATGGAACATACAAGGGAAATAGAGCTTGACGGAGAGAAAAAGACCATCCGTTTTTACAATCAATTGAATACAGGTGACCACGTAATGATTGCAGCCATGCCAGGCGGGCAATCTTTTTTTGTGATCGACAAGATATAGGAGGTGTCTGACATGGCGCTTTCCCCGGAAGTGGAATTTGAAGATATCGAGGATGACAGTGACGTCATTGAGACTTCAAAAACATACAAAATTGATTTTGATTCCGGCCGAATAACGAATGAAATCATATCAGGACTTGATGCCATTAAACAAATGGTTTATATAGCCCTTCGAACGGAACGTTATGGTTATCCGATCTATAGCCATGATATCGGAAATGAACTGCAGGAGGTTCTTTCTGACAATGAAACGACCGATGCTTATAAGGAAATGGAGATCCCGCGACTGATCGAGGAGGCTCTGATTTTTGACGAAAGAATCACGGCCGTCAAAGATTTTGAAATCGAGAAAATAGAGGACGCCTTTCTTGTATCATTTACGGTTGAAACAGATAAAGGAACCTTGGAGATTGAGGAGGTGATTGGCGAAGATGTTTGAAGATCAGACGTTTGATGAGATTATGGAGCGTATGCTTGATCGTGTCCCAGCTGATATTGATAAACGGGAAAACAGTGTGATTTGGAATGCGCTGGCGCCAGCGGCTGCAGAACTTGCTCAATCCTATATCTGGCTGGACACGGTGTTGGAATTGGTCTTCGCCGACACTGCCCAAGGTGAATTTTTAGACAGGCGGGCCACTGAAGCCGGTTTGGAAAGGCAGCCAGCAACAAAAGCGGTCAGGGCCGCAAGATTTACAAAGGGCGTTAACATTCCCGTAGGCTCCCGCTTCTTTATTGACAATCTGTATTTCAAATATACGAGGGATGGATATTTGGAATGTGAAACTGCGGGAGAAGCCGGAAACGCAAATTTAGACGGGCGTCCTCTTCTTTCTCTCGATACAATTCCAGGACTTGATTCAGCTGTCATGGGGGAACTCTTGGTACCAGGCAAAGAAGAGGAAACAGACGAAGAATTGTATACTCGGTATTCCGTCCGGGTCCGGCGGGAAGCCGTAAGTGCAAATAAAATGCATTATAAGCAATGGGCGGAAGAGGTAGACGGCGTTGGTCGGGCGAAGGTATTTCCTCTTTGGGATGGAGACGGAACGGTTAAAATCGTGATTACGAATGCCAAAATGGAACCTGCATCAGATACCTTAGTCGATAAGGTAAAAGACTATATTGATCCCGATCCCGGAAACGGGGAGGGGCAGGCTCCGATCGGGGCGACGGTCACCGTCGAGAGTGCGGTATATAAAACGATTGATATTGAAGTCGTTATTGTTCCCGAACCTGATTACACACTTGAAGATGTTCAAAAAGAAATTGAAGAAAAAGTGAAAAGCTTTTTTAAGGATATCGCCTTTACAGAAAGCATTATCCGGCTTTCGAAAATCAATAACATTGTGTTTAACGCGGAGTCTGTCAGCGATTATTCCGGTGTGGAAATCAATGGGGACACGAAAAACTTAGAGCTGAAGGACGAAGACATTCCAAAGCTTGGGACGGTGACGATCCTTGAGCAAGATTGAAGAAATGGAGAACTATTTGCCGCCGTTCCTCACAAAAGTCAGAGAAATGAGCGAGATTCTACAAGCGGAGGCTCCGGAGTTTGAGCAGCAGAACAATGATATTTTTGATCTGACAGATCAGCTGTTCATTACAACAGCGACATGGGGCCTTGATCGGTGGGAAGCTTTATTAAATGTGGCCAGAGAATCTGGAGATTCTATAGAGATAAGGCGACTACGGCTGATATCGAAGACATCTAATATTCCGCCAGCTACTTATCAGGCTATCGAACAAGCTTTAAACCGATTTTTAAAGAATCCTTCGGCTCGCGTTCAGCTGCTTCCAAAGGAGAACCGCTTTAATGTAGATATCAACATTGACGACTTGCAGAATGTCAGAGAGCTTATTGAAACACTTGAAAATATAAAGCCGGCTCACCTCGCATATACATTTCGGCCGGGCTTTAATGAACAGCTCAAGATTGAGGATACGTTCATCATGAATCATCGAAGGTATCGAAAAATAAAGGAACTCCGGGTCGGTTACTCTGTCACTCTCGATAATAATGAGGTGGTTTTAACATGATCACAAAAAAATACAGGGCGCGCGTGGCTGCCGATCTGAAAAGCAAGATCAAAAAGGTATTGTTGAATGGGAAAGAAACTGAGATTGCAGACATCACGATCAATGGCACGACTGTCACTGTACTGACCAAACGTGAGGAAGATGTCAGTCACATTGAAAGTGTCCAGGTCATCGATGATCAAGACCATGTGATTACAGAACGAACCCCCGATCTGGATGTCAGCACCAACCGCACGCTCGATTTCCGATTTGCATTTGAGGTGGTGGAATAAATGGCTTATAAAGCAAAGACGGATTGGCTGCCAGACGATCCGATAAATGAGGATGATGTGAACCGCTGGGAAAAAGGCATTAAAGAGGCGCATACCGATTTGGCTGCCCATAAAAATGACCTGAATAATCCGCATGGCACGACAAAGGACCAAATCGGGCTTGGAAATGTAGAAGATGTGCAGCAAGCTTCAAAAGCTGAATTTAATCGGCATGTTGGCGATGAAACGATTCATATTACAGCAGATGAAAGAGCAGAATGGAATGCCAAGGAAATCCCAGATGCTGCCCAGGAAAAAGCGGATCGCGCTGAAGAGAATGCGAAAACATACGCGGATCAGACGTTCACCAATGAGAAATTGACTGTTTTACCAGATTCAGAGGCGATTCAAGATGCCCGGACTGCAGGAAGTGAATATCCTCTCGGCATTACGTTAATGGATATTGGCCAGGGCAATAAAACTGGCTATCCACTTAGCTATGGATTTGTGAAAAACGAAAAGCGTTCGAACTATCGTTTTACTCAATACTTTTATGGGACCGCAAATGAAACCGTTGATTATTACTATAATACGGGGACATGGATTCGGCACTGGTGGAATGAGTCTGGCTGGACCCAATGGGAAAAAATATCTGGTTTTGCCCATGCGAACGTGGGGACGACAGGCAGACAAGCTTTGATAAGAGGGGAACTCCAGAAAATCAAATTCAATCGCATTATCAAAGACAGCCATAAATTGTTTGATACGAAAAACAACAGGTTTAAGGCCAGTCATTCAGGAATGTACCTGGTGGGCGCAAGTCTGTATATTGAAAACTCACTCCAATATTCAAACTTTGAGCTTTATGTTTACAAGAACGGCACTAAATATAAATTGATGAATCGCTTCATCATTCCATCTCCAAAAGATAACAGTGATTCAACTGAATTTCATGCGACGGTGACAGGCACAGTAAGCGTTCCACTTGATGAAGGAGATTATATCGAAATTTACGTGTATGCAGGTTATTCCGGAACCAAGACCCGTTATCTCATGGACAGCGATGGGGTGCTTAATTATTTCGATATTTTAGAATTAGGTGGTCGGAATTACCCGAATATGTAGGAGGTGAGCTTATGATCTTATATGATGCCATCATGTACAAGTATCCTGAGGCCATCCCAAAAAAGGATTTTGTCTTGAGAAACGATGGGAATGGATCCTATATTGAAGAATGGAATTTAAGGGCGCCTATTCCGACGAAAGAAGAGCTGCAGTTGTGGTGGGAAGAATCAAAAAAGAGTCAGCTCTATACGCCGCCAAGCTTAACAGAGTCCCTTGGCCGTCAGTTGACAGAGGAGAGGCTGGCGCGAAAAGTCCTCGAGGAGTCATACAAACTTATGGGTCAGGAATTGGCAAAACTTAAGATTGAATCGCTTCGATTGAAAGGGGGGGAGCAGCAATGAACTTTTGGGTGTTGGCACTTTACTATAATTGGGCCACAACAGACATGGTGAAACAAGCACTCTATTATAAAGACTGCACTGCAGAAGACTTCAAAGATGGTGTAGATAAAAGGCTTGTGTCTCCTGAGCAATATAAAGAAATCTTTAATGAAGAATACCCGCCGGAAGCCGTCATATAGGCTTTTTTATTTTGCCTTTTAGGGGGTGATCTATGGGCGCGTGCTTCATCCGTTCGATTAGCCAGATTAAAGATATATATAAACAGAGGAGGATGAACATTGGCTAAATACAATTTTTTGTTTCCGTTGGATGCCGATTCAAGACCAGGTGCGGTGAAACCATTTCGGGAGGGGGATACAGATTTTACAGTTCCTAATATGGATGTCAGCGGCAGTGCAGAGCTGTTGACCAATCTGCCTCTTAAAGCTACAGAGGTTTATAACCAATATGGCCAGGACCGGCTGGGAGATGTACTCATCTCTAAAGTGAGGGGCCATGCTTTTGCAGATAAAGCTGGGTCATTATATGTTGAAGAAAGTGACGACGGGAATTCTTGGTCCACAGTGAAATCTATCGATGTAAAAGAACATGAGTTAGGTGACACAGGATGGGTTTATCTATCCAAAAGGTATTATCGTTTTCGATATGTTAACGGCAACTTGGAACAGTCTGATTTTGCCCTATATCAATCACTTGGATCAGGTGAACAGGATGTCCGGGTTTCAGGAGGATTTGAGGCGCCTTCTTTAGACATTCCAGCTGATGGTCTCCCTGTAAAAGCACTGAAAACTATTACTTCAGAAAGCTTTTTAGAAGAACAGGTCATCAAAGCGGGAGAGTCCATCTATCTAAATATTGATGTGGCAGGTCATCAGCTTGGACTCGCGATTTATCTTTATGAAAAGACGAATCTGAGTGTTCGAATGACTTACATTATCCCGGGAACAAGCAACTATACACTGAAGGGTTATGAAGATGTCATTGTGTTAGAAAATAATGACCGGGACGCTCAGAAGGTTGATCTATTAGCTGCCTCTCCGCGGCTTATGTTGAGCAATAACGGGGAAACAGACGTGAAAATTAAAAACCTTGTGGTTACTCATTTCTTGTAAGTTCGCGCCGTAAACGGTGTTTTTATTTTGCCTCGGAGGAGGTGGAAACGATGTGAGAACAGGAGGATTAGGGGACATGGCGCAACCGAATGATTATGATGTTTTACAGAAAGAAATCGAAGAGATCAAAGCAGATCAAAAAACACAAGATCAGCGGATCACTACTCTCGAAAGAACGACTGACCGACATGACCAGCAGATTATCTCTATCAATGAAAAGCTGAACAAGATCGAGGAAAACACAACTTGGATCAAGCGCAGCATCACTGGCGCGATCATTACAGCGTTAAGCACCGGCATCATCGGCGGGGCAATCGCTGTATTTTATAATTTACTGCAGAAATAAGGAGGAAAACACAATATGAAAAACTTAGACAAAGGCACGGTCATCAGGACGGTGCTTCTTTTTATTGCATTGGTTAACCAGACGTTGATCATGCTTGGAAAGACAGCTTTGCCGATCAACGAGGACCAGGTCAATACACTTGCAGATGCTTTATACTTGGCCGGCTCTACGATTTTTACAATCTTCACGACGTTGGTCGCTTGGTTTAAAAACAACTATGTCACCGGTAAAGGAAAGCAGCAAAAAGAAGTTTTGAAACAAAAAGGATTAACAAAATGAGGTTGCCGGCTGGCAGCCTTTTAATAATTTAAAGGAGGATTTTAATAATGGGAATCAAAGGAATCGACGTATCACACTGGCAAGGTAATATCAATTGGAAGAAAGTTGCGGGGGACGGTATTAAATTCGCCTTTATCAAAGCAACAGAAGGGACAACATTAAAGGACAATAAATTTGTAACGAATATTTCAGGTGCTAACGCTGTGGGGATTAAAACGGGAGCCTACCACTTTGCAAGATTCGGTTCCAAGTCAGAAGCATTGGCAGAGGCCAGGTTCTTTTTGTCAGTTGCTAATAAGGTCCGTCTCACATATCCGCTTGTGCTTGATCTTGAAGTCAATCAGCGGAATGTCAGTAAATCAGTTTTGACAGATGCAGCAGTTGCCTTTTTACGGGAAGTTGAAAAAGCCGGTTACTTCGCCATGATTTACAGCGGCAAGTACTGTCTTGATGAATCTAAAATGAAGCCTTTTGCATTATGGGTTGCTCGTTATAACAGCACACTTGGCCGTCATGCGGATATCTGGCAGTATTCTTCTAGCGGAAAGGTGTCAGGTATTTCTGGTAATGTTGATATGAATATTTGTTATCGTGACGGGTTACGGGCACAGGTGGCTGTGGCAACTGAAAAAGCTGCCACTACTGTAAAACCTGTTTCAAACAAAAAGCCAGCTAAAACGAAGATGGTTTACACTGTTAAAAAAGGGGATGCACTTTCAGTTATCGCGAAGAAATACAACACGACTGTCAAAGCTCTTCAGAGTTTGAATAATATTAAAGACCCTAATAAAATTTATGTTGGCCAAAAATTAAAGATTAGCAGCAGTGCTTCAACAGCATCGACTAAAAAACAGTATTACACAATCAAATCCGGCGATACTTTATCCGGAATCTCCAAAAGATTCAACACATCAATAAAGACGCTGCAGAATTGGAATGGTATTAAGAGTGCGAATAAAATATATGCTGGGAACAAGATACGTATAAAATAAAGTTTAGAATGAGGCTCTTCTTTTTATATAGGGCCTCATTCTAAAACCAATTCAACAAGTAACTTTAATTATTAATGGTCGATTATCACATCAAGCTGAATATGCTTGCTCACAGGATTGAAGGAAATGTTCTTTAGCTTTACGCCTGAAGGGCCATCAGAGAAAGAGGTTGATATGCCGCTCCCTATATCAGAAAGTTCCGTTACGTTTTTTACCCCAGGAAAGGGGTCACCTGAATCACCTGAGTTTCTATCATAAGGATCACTTAGATCGTTATTTCCATCTGCTTGAATTAAAAACATTCCTGGTGAAGTACTTTTTTCTTGCCCTAATTCCTCATCAATTCTCCAAACCAAAAGCCCCTCTCCAGGTAAATAACGATCAAATTTTTCTCTGCATCTATTTTCTAATATTAAATACTGATTTCTTTTATAGCCCGGACTCGTGATTTTTAATACCTTGCCGTCTGTATGTGTAACGGGCTTTAAGAGAATTTCTTTACGAGTTTCATTTATTTTTTCAACACTAACCCAACCATGCTGTAATTTATGGAGGCCAGCTGGATGAACAGGATACAACTCTCTGCCAGCATATGAACCAGAAGCCATCAAATCCCACATACCGTTACCGTCCCAGTAATCTTGATCTTCATCATAGTTAGGATCGTAAAAATCATCCCATTGAAAAGCTAAATGACCAAGTTCGTGTGCACAGACCCCTAGTAAAGCTTCTTGTGGAACCATTAAATATGTAACTGTCTTGAGGCCTGGCGCCACTTCTTTCGGCTTTTCCATGTTCCACTTATGTGACCAAATTTGGTCTCCGCTTAAGGAAGGATGTAATTTTTCAGCGCCTTGTCCTGCATGAACAATAAATAGTGCTGTGACAGTACCATTTCTTAGATTATCTAAATCTGAGCTGAAATTCACTCCATGGCTAAGTGCAGCTTCTACAGCATCTTCTGCAAGTTTTCTTGCATCTCGGGGGTAAGCTTCCTTTATTCCCGAATTTTTGTTAGTGTAATATTTATAGTCTTGAGGCATTCTAAACCAACCGTGTACCTCCCCTTGAATTTGAACTTTTCCATTACTTACTTCATGGTAGTAGTCTGCCATACTTCCCGATGGATATGAATTTCTGGAGAAAAGTAAGTCTTCGTAGTGCTCTTTAGACAATGTTCCTTGTAAATCTGGAAAATCAACTAATAAGACCATTACGTTTAATTTTCCAATCACAGGTGTTCGAGGAATGTTGATTAAGTCAATATCTCTTTTATCTTCTACCCCTATGATATGATCATCCATACCGTGAATAGTGTGAGCATGGTTCGTATACCCACGTGAATAAAGAAATTGACTGTAAGAAAAACCCAAATCCTTCCAATTTTTGTTGAAGTCATTTGTTAAATAGGTAATAACTTCAGGAGACGGTGGAACAGTGTGAATATTTCTCATTTTTTTTCTCCTTCATTTTTAAATTTTAAGTTGACTAATATTTGTTTAACCGTTTTTAAGGGATATTATACATTTTTACTTTTTTTAACAATTAAAGCAATGTAGGAATCTTATTAGCATATATTGGGGTTTATGGAGATATCAATAGCCGTCATTGATAAAGCCGCCCTGAACACTAAAGGATCCTCTAAAAAGAAGACTCAAAATTAATTTCTGAATATTATTTCTACCCACCTGCGTCATTAACTGTTTAAACATTTTAAAAATGTTGACATTCTAATCTATAACATTCATTGTCATCAAGGTCAGTTTCCTTATTTTTGCTAGTTTTTCAGCTTAGAAAGCAGTGATTTAGCTCAATATTTTCCTCACCATAGGTTTATTAGTATTAATCAACACGATACTTCGACATATAATAAATCTTCAGTTTTTTTCTAAATCAATCATGTTTGAAACTTTTCTCAAGGGGATTAAAAGATAACAGGCTTATTCAGCAAAGCAAATGTCAAGGTTTTTAGAATCAAGGTTTTCCGAAATCTAAAGAGATCTTGATGATAATCATCTTGATAATCATCAAGAACTTGTGTAAAATCCTATTATACATAATGGGAGGGTTATTATGATTAAATTTGAGAATATAGATGAATTGAAAAAATTCATTTCAAAAGAGGTTCTCTTAACTAAAGAAGCAGCTGAATACTTAGATATAAGCACTCAGAGGCTCCATCAGTTAACTCAATCTGGAAAGATCCAACCTATAAAGTCCTCTAGGGCAGGGTCGTTGTTCTTAAAAGATGAATTATATGAAAGAAAATTTGAAATTGAAAAAACATATAGAAACAACAAAATTTTGAATAGTATTGAAGAAATGAATAGTAAGGAAGTGGTTAACGATGCGATTTGTTATTTTACGCTTCTAGCTCTCTTTAAGAATAAAGTAAAGAAGTGTGATCCTATATACAATCATTTAGAGAATGAAATAGATTTAACTCAGGATATAAGTAGCATTAGTGGTAAATTATCAGAAGTGACAGGTTTCTTAAAAAGTGATATTGAATTTGAAGCAGATAAAGTTAAACGAGGGTTTGATACCTTACAAAAAGATGATATAATAGTAAAAATAGGGACTGATATGTATCCATCCCTTCTCGCCAAAACTGACCAAGCACCAATGTTCTTATTTATGAGAGGTAATCCGAATTTATTAAAGTTTAATGCTATTTCAGTTGTTGGAACGAGAAATCCTTCGGAAAATGGAGCGTTAAGGGCTAGAAAATTAGCTGAAAAATTGGGTTTAAATCGAATTGTGGTGGCTTCAGGTTTAGCTAAAGGAATTGACGCTAACGCTCACATGGGTGCTTTGAGTATGGGGAATCCTACAATAGCTGTTATTGGAACACCACTAAATAAGTATTATCCAAAAGAAAATATGAAGATCCAAAAACAAATAGAAGAAAACGGATTGATTATTTCCCAATTTGCGCCTTCAATGTCTGTACAAAGATGGAATTTTCCTATGAGAAATGCCGTTATGAGTGGCTTATCACTAGCTACTGTAATAATTGAAGCTGGAGAAACAAGTGGTTCATTAATTCAAGCAGATTATGCTCTCAAACAAGGACGTTTAGTTTTTATTCCGCAAAGTGCGCTTGATGATATAAGATTAAAATGGCCAAATAAATATATTGCAAAGAGAGGTGCTTTTAAGTTTTCAACAATTAATGACCTATTGTCCCAATTAGCTTCAAATAATAATGCTTTATTTCAAAACTACAATAAAGACCCTGAAGAATCGCCAGTAAATATAAGTGAGGTAACAGTAAAATATGTTTCTAAAGACGAATGATTTACAGTGCCTATTGCTTTATTTAGAGGCATTTACAGAACAAGAAATAAGTTACCTTTATAAAGAAATTAATGATTTGGGAAAACAAATAATTTTTATAAAATGTGATGAAGCCTTGCAGCAAAATGTTCCATCACAAGAGTTAGTATTACACGAAACGATTCAAGACAGGTTGTTTGGTCCGCGAAAATTAATTGAAAGTGCAATGAATCACACCGACCTTGAGTCATACCAAATGTTAATTGTTACAAAAAGCCATCAGAAGTTGAAGCCTGCTATTAACTTGCCTATTGGTACAGTACTATACAATGAAAATCCTCATATATTATATGAGGATATTGGACATTTACCTGATTTAAAAGTTGAAGATATTAAAATTATTCCGGAATTATTCAAGATATCTACTGGGCACTTCTCTGAAATAGTGTCAACATATATGACACAACATAACAATTTAAGTAGTTCGGGTTATGTATTTAGGTTTTTTGCTCAATCTGAACAAACAAATGTTGAAATAATTTCAGCGGGAAGGTATTTTGGGCCGAAACACTCTTTATATGAATCTATTCAATTATCTAAAAGAATAAAAAAAAGTAAAAATGAAGCCTCGCAAAATAAATTATTTAAATCAATCTATCAACCTATTATTAAATTTATTAATAAACAAAATCCTGTAAGCGGAATAACAAGAGTACCAAGCAGACCAGAAAAAGGGGATAGGCTTGCCCCTATAGTTAAAATGCTATCAAGTGATTTGGAATTTGCGGATTTGTCACCTAATTTAAACTGTATAAATAATTATCCATCTCACAAAAACCTTGGCAAAGAACAAAGGTTCATCAATGTTAAAAATCAATTCAAAGCATATATCACCAAACCTTTAGAACATGTGGTAATCATTGATGATGTTTTTACTACTGGTGCTACAATGTTAGAGTGTGCGAAAACGTTATATAACGCAGGTGTAAAAAAAGTGACAGGTGTTGTTTTGGGTGTTAATCAATTTGCTGATGAATTCTCAGAAAGATACATAGAATGTGAAAATTGTGGGGGAAGACTACATTTAATCTTAAACAATAAAAATCTATCATCATTTTACGGATGCGAAAATTACAAAATCCACGATTGCCCGACCCTTTCTTATGGAGAAGGATTAAAAAGAATGATAACTGAAAATTCGCTAAAAATAGTGAACTCATTTGATGAATTTTAAGAATTGTAATTTATTCACTACATATTATGCTCTTTCTATTTTACTCTTCGTAAAGCGGTCTAGTAAACTTAATAAGTTCAATGTTTCTTGAAAGTGAAAGGGTTATCAGATTGAATATAGTCTTCAGAAGGCATCATTTACACTGGCAGTGTAGTTGCTTTTTGACCACATACTTAAATGTGACCACCAAAATGACCACAAATTTTTCAAAACGTCTTGAAAAAACATAAAAAAATAGTAAAAGTGATGTTTGTGCAAACTTAGAATTGTTTAGAAAGCGAAAGGAAATGAATGTTCACGGAATGCTGTTTTTAAACGGGTCATGTAAATATCTAATCGCTCACAGCCCTTGCTACATCAACGGCTGTGAGCGATTTTCATTTTATTGGCCACATTTTGACCACTTTTAGACGGATTGTTTCAACACCCATTAAAAAGTTTAGTGTCCAGAACATCAGGAAGCGGCGCGTATATCGTCCGGTTATTCTCAAGATAGGGAAAAAGGGCTTCATCTCAAAGAGAAGCCATTTTTTAAGTGGAAACCCATAAGGCAGCCATTAGACAAATTTCGCAGTTGTTTTCATTTTTCGAGAAAATTATAATGAAAGGCTATGCCACTTTCTACACCATAGGTTTTTAGCATATGTTCTTTAATCTTTAAACCTCTGCAGTTTTTACATGTATCTTTTTTGATAGATGACTTTGATTGATGTTTAATGTGATCTCTGTATGATCTTTCGAATATGCACTGGCAATAGTCGCAACGTATTTTAATTTTTAAGTGACTATTTATAGGCAGGTCTTCGACTTTAACCGATAATTCTTGCATACCTTTATTGATCTCATAGCCTATGCTTTTATAATGTTCTATATTTCTGTACATTGCCTTCACTTTAATTTCTTGATCAATTATCAATTCTCCACCTCTTTATCAAGAGGGAGGTGGGAGCAACCCCCACCATGACCTTCCCAAAAATAATATATAATTAGTTCAATATGTAATTGTACTGAGAATAATCCGGCCTTTACCAGACTCATAAATAGAAAGGTTAGCTCCAGCTTTAGCACCTGTCATTAGACCGTCACTATGCTCATCTAACTGGAAAAGGAATTTCACAATAAAATCTTATTGGATAAGCACCCCTACCTCTTTATCTATTTGTATAAAGGCACAAAGAACAAGTACAAAAAACATGTCAAAACCTACGATATCACTTGCAAGCAGAAGTTTGGAATTAGCCTTGAGGCTAAGGAAAGTAAAACGAAAAACAAAGGAGCAACATGAATTCCTTAAGCTATTTGAAAGGTTTAACCCTGTGATTGAGAGCGACTGTGTAATGAATAGGCTATGCAAGTACATTGAATCTGTTGATTTTGGTATAAGAAGCATTGTAAACAAATATTCCCCTAGCACTTCCATTTCCACACCATGATTATTCAATATATTTAGTGGTGATTTAATAATAAGGATAATGATTTTTGTGAAGTTGTTGAAAAGATAGGTGACTGGGTAATGACACAAAAAAGATTATTAAAATAGAAATAAATATAAATTAAAAGGATATTCATAATGAAAAGGATACAGCAGACATCGTATAACAGTCGTGGTGGCGACGTTAAATAGGCATTAAGCCGCCAGCGTTCCCCTTATTGGGGGAGGTTGCAACAGGTTTAACATAGTGTGGGTTAAATGGCATCTTGATAACTGTGAAGTGAAAATAAGGGTAGAGAAGATTAAAAATGATAGTTGCACACAATCAATCGCTGATTTGATTGTGTGCTTAGAGGGTAACTGGAAGCATTGAGCACAAAGAAAATGGTCTAAAATAATAAAAGAGGGGGGAAACCCCCTCAAAAGATCAAAAATTTGCTTGGTACTCCCCTCTATACCATCCATCTATATATTCAATACCTTTCAAATACCAGTTTCTACCGTTTTCGTCCCGTTCAATATTTTTAAAATCATTGATATTGTGATGATAAATGTATTTTGTGTGTAAGGCTTTTACACCTATTTCGTCTTTGACAACGTTATTTGTTTTAACCATAGGTGATGGGGTAGCAGCAAAAGCTGGAGAAGCAGAAACGAGTAATCCAAGAGATAAAACAGAACCAGTCAATACTTTTCTTAATTTCATTTAAACCATCTCCATTTCCTTTGAATTTATTACAATTACATTATATGGTTTTTTAGGAGGGAGAAATAGCGAATGAATTACCATATATATGGATTTTGTGTGTCGCTTAAACGTTAAAGTACAGATATTAAGGAGGTTCAATGATGAATTACAATCTTAATGATGAGACTCTTAAAGAGATTTTTGATTTTTACTTTGAGTCTCATGCTCAGAAAGTGGAAGAAGTTCAGTTTCTTGAAAACCGTGTTCTTGTAAGAACTAAATCAAAAGTCAATAAGCGTATTGATATTCCTGAATTCATACATAAAAGACCGCACAGATCAAAATATACGATTATCTAAAAGGCAATTAAAAATATAAATAACGAGGACAAGGAGAATAAAATGAATCCAAGGCAAGCATTTAGAATCTTTATGAGACTTCAATTAGAAAACGGTGTTGGTGAAGAAATGGCTCTATTTGATGCGGAAATAGATAAAATTATTCTCGGTATTGAAGATGATCAATTAGACGATATCCTGAAGGAGCACATTGAGGATTTCGGCGAGAATTAAGGGATTGAACTGTAATAAGAAAAGGGATGGAGATGGAAGATGAGTGGTGTTAGAACAAAACTTTCATACAAACAGTTATACACATTGAAGCACGCTTTATTGGAGTATATGCAACGTGAAGGTATAACAGATGATGACATTAAAAGCGAATAAGATCTGTTGCTGAAAATTAACTGTAAAATTGAAGAAATGAAGGAGCGTTACAATATTTAGATCTTGGTAATACACTGAAAACGTGGGCGTCAACAATGAAGTGAAGGCACTGTTAGCTGTTAAATGATGAAGCGAAATAAGGAAAGGGTGATTAGAATGGATTTAGTTGTTTTTAAAAGAGATGTTTTTTTGAGAATGAACACAGTAATCCCATTTTTAAACAGGGTAAAGAATATAAAATATTAAGCGAGGATATATATGTCAATTCTAAGCCGAAAACAAACGAATGTTCACAAGTTCCAAAAGAAGAAGAGGGATTTATTTTTGAATACAAGTAATGCAGCCTCGCCAAAACAGCGAAAAGACATGGAGAAAAGAGCATTAAAATTAAGTGTCATATGCGTAAACGTTTAGGGGATAAAGACAAAATCAAAATAGAAGTATCAGGGTTTATTAATTCGCATTTACACAAATCAGCGGCCGGAGCCGGGAAGGAGAATGAGGGATATGGAAAAGGGTTATCGATGTCCGCCCTAAAGATACGATTAGATTTTTTAGAGAAAATACATTCTAATAAAAGAAAAAATAAAGTTAATCCTAATGATAATTTAAAGTTGTCGTTATCGATACTCCCAATAGAACACAAGATGCTACTATATAAATACAAACCTAAACACAGATTGCAAATAAGATTATCCCCATTATGACTACAGTAGGAATTAGTGATAAAACCAAAGCTCCTATCACTATAGATAATAAAAATTTTTCATTTGTGTTTTTTTCTTCAGCTTCTTTCTTTTCTCCCCTTTACATAATAAAAGACGATAAAAAACAAAAGATAAATTGATAGCGTCATTACAAGTAGTTTCATGGTGTAGCACTCCTTACTTAATTAAAATAAAAGAGTGAAGGTTATAAGCCTCACTCTTTTGTTTTAATGTATAGTTATAAACAACCTTTGCAATTAACTGTGCATCAGCTAATGGAATTCCAGCTTTCACTAATGCCACAGTAACGGCTGTTTCTCCGAAATTTGTAAGTAGTGGTCTGCTCCTTTTATTTTTGATTTAGGAATGTTAAAAATTCCGGATCACTAATCTTAAAAACCATACTTGATTTTAAGTGTGTCATAAATTCGAATATTCTCCAAAATTGTTTACATTTACAAGTATTTTGTTGTAATGTGGGTATTGGTTGCAGCCTAAATATAGAAAAAAAGGAGAATTTAATTGAAAAAATCTTTTGGAATTCTATTTTCATCAGTGCTTTTGTTTAGTATGATGCCTTTCAGTGCTTTAGCTAGTACAGAGTCGTTTGAAGGTAAAACGATATCTAGTGATGAAATGATAAGTGTATCTGGGAAGGAAGTAGAAAATACTAGAGTCTTAGTTAGGGCTATCAATGAATTAGATGCAAAGCTGGATATGGAAAATCTGCCGGCTAATTCTCAAAAAGAAATAAACCAACTGACCCCAGAAGCTAAGAAGTTGTACGACTCTATTGCGAGTTATAAAAATCAAACATCTGCTTCTTTGACAAGTGACGATGCGCTTGTAATATTCAGTGAATATGTTGGTGAGTTAAATAAAAATAAGTTAAGTAACCCGAAGAAACAAACTTTCACTACAATGGGTTTGGGTATAAATTATAAAGAATATAAAATTAGTAACTCGAAAATAAAGCAATTGAGTAATGCAGTTGGTTATAATAGCGGATTTTGGGCCACAGCTACGGCTATAGCTAAAATTTTCGCTAAAAGTCCGACTGCCCTTACACTAATGTTAGCAGCTGTCCCAATGTTAGGCATGAGTGTTATAAATTCTTGTAATTCTAAGGGAAAAGGTATCATTATTACAAAAATGGGCTCAGGAGCAACAAATACATATAGTTGTAGATCTCAATAAAAAGAATGAAGTGTGAGCTTTATGCTCACACTTTTTTTATTTTTTGCTTTTCTTTGTTTTTCTGATACATTTCGCTACAAATTCACTGACAAAAAAAACTATTAATCCTGTTATTAACAACAAAAATGAATTTATTTTTATACTCTTATTAAATAAATCAAGAATGCTATTGATTAATAAAAATCCTGACCAATAAATGAATGAGCAGTAAAAAGCTATATTAACACTTGTTTTATCTATATTTTCATTTGATTTAAAAAACAATAAACTATCCTCCCTTTTTATCTTTTCAAGAGCATCAGGGAAACGTACATCTCTTTATTAGGTCATTTTACTATAAGTTTGTTTGGAAAGGATATTTACTTCCAAAATTGCCACCATTTTTTCTCGCGAGCGTCAGCTAGCATTTTTTGAGTTTCCTGGGATTCGCGAAGGGATTTCATCAGCATTTCGTCTCTTTTCTTCTGCCGTTTCTCAAAAAGCTCAATGCGTTCCAGCATCATTTTATTGAACTCTTCCTGTCGTTTGACAAATTGTAATAAGGCGTCCCTTTTGATATTATACGAGACATATCTTATTTCAAAAAGAACCTAAAGTCTCATTATGACGAAGACGATAAAGCAGCTTTTGACGAAGCAGCAGTTAAAGCAGCATTGACTGAGAGAGAGCTTAAACTAGAGGAAATGAAGAATGACACTAAGAAAAGCAATAAAAATGAGAAGAAAACTGGATTCGGAGGGAAAGTAGTCACAGGCTCTTCTCAATCGATCTCTAAAGATGATGTGCCATTTTAATAATTAATGGCTATCAAGAAAGCAATATAAAAATAATTAAAAGGAGAATATTGATGTCGATAGCCATTTTTAACCCTCAGATTTCTGTAGTAACAAAAGGACTTGAAGGAAAAGTTATTACGATATACGGATCTACAACTTAGGGAAAACAAAGCAAAGTACCAGAATGAAAAAGCCACTTTATCTTCCGTTTGAAAAAGGATTGAACGCAATTGCTGGAGTCCCTTTCATGCCGATTAATAGCTGGGGAGATTTCAAAAAAGTGAACAAACAGCTTACAAAAAATCCCGAAAAGGCTAAAGAAGCTTATCAAACCATAATTGTTGATGAAGTTGATGCTTTCTCAAAATATGCTACGAAATATGTATGTGACCAATATGATGTTGATCGAATTAAGGATGGAAACGATGGAAAGCTAAGCGAAGAAGGTAGACTTGAGGAAGTAAATGAGGTAACCGAAAAGCATCTCGGTCAAGGGGCGAGGGAGTTTATCTCCCTCATTATTTTAAAGAGGTGGGTATATAAATGATTTGAAGGGGGAATTTGGATGCATTACATAACGGCATGCTTAAAAATTATCAGTGATAAAGACCTCAATGAAATAATGAAGGAATTCAAAATACTTGAGGAAGAAACGAACAAAGAAGAAGGATGCATTAAATTCCATGCGTATCCTCTTGAACCATCAGAACGCAAAATCATGCTCTGGGAGATTTGGGAAAACGAAGAAGCTCTTGAGGTCCATTTCACAAAAAAACACACAAAAGACGTTCAAAAACAAGAATTAACGGAAGTAGAATGGTTAATGAAAAGCAATGTGAAGGATTAAAAGGCTCCTTGAGATTTATATGAAGATGGCCTTAAAAGGAGAAATACTATCAAATAAAACGGCGGGTCAATTTACAATCTCACGACAGCTCTCGGATAATCCCGAGGGCTGTTAAGAACAAAAAAGCAGACCCTTTAGGAGTCCGCTTCACCAATTAATCTGAAACACTGATTTAATTTTTAGCCGGTGATTGCTTTTTCGGCAACATGAAACTCTTGCTCTTCCCCAAAGTTACTCGCTTTTTCGAAAGTGCCAAAAGCAAAAGTGAGTGTAAGGATGCTTAATACGCCGATGATACTTAATTTTTTCATGCTAACGCCTCCGTTACTTTCAAAATTTGATTTTTTGCTTTTAATGCTCTTTTTAAATATTCAACAGCCTTGGATAAATTTCCTTGTTTTAAATAATATTCTGCAATTTGTTCTTCAAGTTCTGAAATATCTGGCCATAAATTTTTTTGTTCGAGGTATTGTAATGATTCGTTCACTGCAGCATCATTATGATGGTCATATAAAGAGTGAATTAATCTTAATTTTGCTTGGTATTCATCTTCGCCTGTTGAATCTACATGTTCAAGGCCTTTCTCATACCAGCTTCTGGCTTCTTTTGTTCTGTCATTTCTATACAACAGGCTTGCCATCATATAAAGGGTCCGGGCTCCATTTATTGACTCAATATGTTCTGTGATCTCGATCGCTTTTTTAAAATATTCTTCAGCTAACCCGGAAATGTTTTTCTTGTCATAAATTAATCCAAGGTTATGATATAATATGCCAACCAATCTATAGTATTTTGCGCTTTTTGCTTCATTCAACGCTTTTTGGTAATGCTCTTCTGCTGCACTAAACCTGTACATGTCATATAAATTAGCGCCAAGGGTCATCTCACATTGAACAGATCTAAGTTTATAATCCGGGTATTCTTTGAAAATGCTTCTTGCTTTTTGGGTGTGGCTTATTGAAATAAGGTGTTGATCTATCTGGTAGTAAGCTTCAGCAATCTTATAATGAAATTCTGCATGCTCAATCTGGTCGGGTATATTGCGGAGTTTGGCTTCGGCAAGCTGATAGAAGTTGATGGCTTCAACGTAATCTTTTTTATAGAATTCATAAACTCCTGAAAAAAACAAAGAATAATAGACAATCATATTATCTGTATTTTCCGCTCCGATCGTTTTTATACTTTGATAAAGCTTATTGGACTCCTCAATTTCTTCAGTCATCAACTTATATCTAAAGTCTAACAAATTAAAGTAAAGCAGCAGGTTTTGATCTTCACTCAGGTGCTTGATGAGACTTTGCTATGGCTTCTGTGATTTGATGGCGTTTAATCATCCCGTACCATTGATTAAGCATCTTTGCAACTTTTTCAGATGCGAGTTTAACTTCCAATGACCTTTACATCCTTTCTTTTGTCTATTTAAAATTTTTAAAAAATGAGTATGTAGCCTTTTCTTTTTCTTCATATGGTTTATTTTACAGAATGGGTCACTTTGACAATCTTTTTCCTTTTTTATAAGTTTTTCGGAAGGGGAATTTTGATTTAGGCTTATCAGCGTGAATAAAATGATTCATTTTCACAGAGAGACAGAATTTATTCATCAATTCTTTTCCGTATAGGGGAAAACTTTCTATTGACTAAGACTATAAAGCGGCCAAGGAACATCAAAGCGCCTGAAATCAGTTTGTCAACCTGAAAAAGCGAGGACAACATCAAAACGTATTAGGAATGGCTTGATTTTAATTGGAAAAGGACATGTTTAGTGCTTTGATTGATGAAGATCACGACTTCCAGGAAGAACATTACGACGCAAAATGTTTAGATGAGGAAAATTGGTTTATAAGCGATAAGGACAGAACTAAAAAAAGATATTATTGCTTATCTACAGCTATAGCCCCGCTCGATTTCGCATCGATCGGATGGGGGCTTTCGGATCCTTTGCAGATGCCTCACGTAAGGGGGAGGAGAATGATGTCTAATAAAGTTAAAATATCTTATGGAAAACATCACTCGCAATACGGTGTATTACGGGTGCCTGAAAGGAAAAAGCCTTGCCCAGTAGTTGTTTTGATTCATGGGGGTTTTTGGCAGTCGAAATATGACTTAGAAGAAAATAATCTTATTGCTGAGGATTTAACTAGTAGGGGATATGCCACTTGGAACATTGAGTACCGTAGAGTAGGGGAAGAAGGAGGAGGTTGGAAAGGGACATTTAACGATGTAATTGATGCTATAAATCATCTGTCACAGGTAAAGGAATCTTATCATTTAGACCTGTCAAATGTAATTGTTATGGGTCATTCGGCAGGAGCTCATTTAGCACTTTGGCTAGCCTCTCGAACTGAAACAAAATCAGATCAAATGTTTAATAAGCTGTTAGTGTCTATCAAGAAAGTAATAAGTTTGGCTGGAGTAACAGACTTAAAAAAAATGTGGGAATTTCACGAAGAAAAAGGAATGAAAAGTCATGTATCCGCACTAATGGGTGGGTCACCACAAGAGGTAGCTGAACGCTATAAAGTTGTTTCTCCAATTGAGTTGTTGCCGATAAAAACCGATCATGTTTTAATTCATGGAGTGAAGGATCGTCATGTTCCAATAAAGTTAAGCAAGGACTACTATTTCAAGGCAACCGAACAAGGCAGTAATGTTAGATTAATTGTGCTTCCATATGTGGAACATTTTAAAATTATTGATCCTACCTCAACAGCTTGGGATTCAGTAATTGATATAATATGTTCATCGCGGGCGCTGGGATAATTGCGGCTACCTGATGCTTCAAGCTAGGTTAATGAGAATTCTACTGATGTGAAATAAAAAAATAGTTGAAGACTGAAAGCCCATTGCTATTTTTCTTCATTTTTTCAATAGCTTCAGCACTCGATACTCGATTGAAGCCGACAAAATGATGGACTTTTTCTATTCCTTTGTCGGCCCTTTTCCCCTAATGATGCATGGTTTGAATGTGATTCTGATTCTACTTTAATGAAGCAAATTCTAACAATTAAGGCTCTATAGGTCGAACCATTCCCTGTAGCGCGGCGACAACCTGATCGACATGTCTTTTAGCCTCTTCATCAGTAGTACATTCAGCAAGAACGGTTTCCTCGTAACTTCTGCCCTCAAGGTGTTTATGATAAATCCAGATTTCACATAGCTCTTGGTAGGCTGTACCGGGTCTTTGGCCTGTAACTCCTAGATTATTAAATTGATCCACTCCAATTCTGACTAATACATACCCCATCCTGCCCAATAAACGAACAATATTTCTGCGAAGGTGGTCAAGATCTCTAAATGCTCGCATATTCCGAACATAGGTACTGGATTCAATTCCAAATGGCCGATGAAAAGATGGGAATGAAAACGGGTTTACAGGATATTGATCATAAAACAAGCCCTATCACTCCTTTTTATCTTACGATTTATAATAAAGAATTATATTCGACTATTTTTGGACTGGAAGTTTGTCTATACATAATTGTATATATGCCTAGAAATCGGTGATGCAATCTTCAACGTTCAAAAAAGGCCATTATATAAAGTTTATGATTAGGTAGAAGTATATGAATTCCCAGCCTGTTGCTCTCAAAAAATAAAGGACATTGAGATTTATATGGAGATGGGGTTGAAAAAGGACAAATACTATCTGGTCAAACGGCGAGCCATTTACAAATTTTCGACAGCTCTTGGGATTATATAGCGCTCCCTTTTAAAAAGCCGCAATAGCATCTAACTTTAATCACCTAAAATCACCCCCATTAAATCAATAGTTCTTAATCCTTTCTCAAATTGCTGTTGCGGGGGGAACCGAAAATTTAATTGCGGTGGCCCGAACGTCTTTTTCGAATGATGAAATATTGTTAAAATTTACATCATTAGTATAGTTAAGGGAAGGGTGAAAAGGTTGGTTAGAATCTCATCTGCAGAAGTGGGGATGAAAATTACTGAGTGGTACCAGCATATTCAAAAATTCAATGTGACAGACGCAGAAATGCTTAAAGCTGAAGTTGAAAGGGATATAGAGCTTATGGAAGAAGATCAGGATTTACTAATCTATTATCAGTTGATGGCTTTCCGCCACAGTATAATGATTGAATATATAGCACCTTCGGGTAAAAAACAGATGGAATTATCAGAATATTTAAAGAGGATTGAAGGGAATAAACGAAAATTAGATCATATGCTTACGTATTATTATCATTTTTTTCGAGGGATGTACGAATTTAGGAATGGAGAATATACGAAGGCAATTACTTATTATAAAAGAGCGGAACGTCAATTTCCTGCTATATCAGATTCGATTGAAAAAGCGGAATTTTACTTTAAAATGGCTGAAGTCTATTACCACATGAAAATGACCCACGTTTCGATGTACTTTGCAGAGCGTGCATATAACATTTACAAAAAATATGAACTCTATTCTGTTCGCCTTATTCAGTGTCATTTTGTCATTGCTGGGAATTATGATGATTTAGAGAATCATGAAAAGGCTCTTCCACACCTAAATCAAGCACTTAGAGGCGCAGAACTATTAAAAAAGAAAAATCCACAGATATACGCTTCTGCTTTTTACAACCTTGGCAACTGCTATCACAAAATGGACAACTTAAACAAGGCTGCAAGATATATTGAACAAGCTCTCATTCAATATAAAAAATTAAAATCAAAAAATTTGCCGCAAGCATATCACGACTTGGCACTAATCAATTTCAAACAAAATAAGCATGATAAAGCCAAGGATTATTACCGAAAAGGGCTTAGAAGTGCTGTGGAGCTTAAAGATCATCTGTTTATAAGCCTTTTTGAAGCTCTCGAGTCACTTTATATAAGACGGGGTGAAACTACATCACTTTTTAAAATTTTCAACCGACTGGAAACAAGCAAAGGATTTCCGTATTTGGAAGAGCTGGCATTGTTAGCCGGCACCTATCTAGATTATAATGGAAAAACAGAGGATAGTCTCATCTGTCTTAAAAAGATGGTCTATGCTCAAAAGCAAATATTGAAGGGGGAATGTTTGTATGAAGTCTAAAATGAAGATCGGTTTAGGAATTATGATAATTGGACTTGGCTTTCTCAGTCATTTTTCGAACAACGATGATATCAACACAGCTTCAAGAAACATCACAAGCGCACCCAATCATTATTTTGTTATTTAATCTAAAAATGAGTTTTTGGAATATCCTTTTAGCCGTTTAATTAGCGGCTTTTTTTATGTATTTCAATCCCTTAACAAATAGGTTCAATGACCTAATCTAAAAGATTCATTTTCATGGATTGACAGGTTTTATTCACCAATTCTTTTCTATAAAGTGGTAAAATATCTCGAGATATGTCACTTTAGTATTAGAGGAGAATGCTATGAAGACTCTGGATGTTCAAGCGTTGCACAAAGCCATTGATCAAACGCTGGAACAATTAAAACATCAATCAGACGAAATTGCCAAAGTTAAAAAAAGTGTTGAGGGCATTACATCACTTGATGATGCTTTAAAGGGGAAAGGGGGAGACGCGATACGTAACTTTTATGAAGAATGCCATACTCCATTCCTTCAGTTTTACGAAACTCTTATTAGGGAATATCAGTCTGCATTGAAAAAAATCAAAAATGCGCTGAATTCCTTTGAACCGAATCATAACGGATTTATATCGCAAACCTTTCTCGAACACGAGCTCGAACAAGGGGTGAATTCAGCCGACCGCACAACGAAGCGTTTGGTATCTAAAACAAACGCCACGGTCGCAAAAGTCAGCCACATTGTCGATTTGCCTGATTTGAATGACAGCGGCTTTCACGAACAGAATCAGAAAGCCTTAAAGGAAATCAATCAGACAATTGAAAAGCTGCACACTTTTGACCGCGAACAGACAAGTGCTCTTAAAACCGCTGAAAACGACCTGGAAACGATGCAGAGATACATAACCAGGCTTGAAAAAATGTACACAGGGCCTAAAATTGAAATTACCGGCTATCAAAAAGGTTCGATTTTAAAGCCAGATGAGATGGATACTTTGCGTGGTGGACAAGACACAGCAATGGGTGTCATGTTGGATAAGCTGGATAAGAGATCAAAGCTTGAAAAAGAGGCCAGCAAAATAGAACCTATGAGTCATACTGATACGTTGAAGAATAAACTTGAAAAGTTGTATGATGATCCGGATGAGTTTCTCAAAGTTGCTAGAGAGATTGGATATGATAATCTTACATCTGAACAGATGAATTATGTTACTGCCATTGAAGAAGCTTATGAGTTCAGAGCAGATCCAATTAAAGGAACTCTGGAAGATGGAAAACATGTCTTAGAAAGTATGAAAGGCTTTGTGGTTGGAGGATATGAATTTGCAAAAGATACGATCCAAGGAACGATTGAAACAGGTAAAGTTCTTATTGGACACGCAGACAACTTTGTTAAAAACCCAAAAGCAACTGTAAATTCAGTACTTGAGTATGATTACAAAGCCACTTTTGAAAGTATGTTGCAATCAATTGCAGATTCTTGGGATGAAAAGATGGTACATGGGGATTCATATTCTCGCGGACACTATATTGCTTATGCGATTGGTACGATATGGGGGTTGGCAGAGGCCGGGCCTACTGTCGTATCAGGCTCAAAAAGTCTCGGCAAAGCTGGCAAGGCTGCAGCCCAAACAGCAAAGAAAAGTGTTAACTCTTTTAAACAACATTTCAGCCCGCCTAAAAATCGCTATACTCCTGCATTAGAAGGGATGCTCCAAAGAGCGGGAGAGGCCCCTAATGTGAAAAATACGCCTTTGCTGAGAGAGCTGCTTGAGGATAAGAAGAAGAGTGTTTTATTTAAATCCTCTAAATCTATTGGGAAACCTTCTAAAAGTGGAAAAGAAATAGCCCTTCCAAAGGTAAAAACTTACGAGCAAGCTAGAAATAAAGCCATGGAGATTATTGGAGATCTAGGGCCGGACTCAAAACCACTTGTAGGGAGGTTAGAAGTAAGCGCAGGTTATGGTAAAATTATCGGCAGAAGATCTAGTGACAAAAAAGTAAGGTGGCGTTTGGATTACGATCCCGAAAAGGGACCTCATATAAATATTGAAGATTTCCGAAAGGGAAAAAAAGAAGCAAAAAAATATTATATTCCTTTTGATGGTGACGAGAAGACATTCAAAGCGCTATTGAAGCATCTTAACAGATAGAGGTGGATATTTTGGATTTATTTGATGAGTGTTTAGAAGCTTTAGGAGAGCAAAAAGAAATTTTATCTGAAGAGCTCACTGGGGAATACTTTAATTCTCTAAGTAAGCAGTTTCCTATAACAAGTTGGGCAAGAATTGATTGGGAAAAGGTAAAAAACAAAAAGAGAATAGAATATTCTGATGAATTATTCAAATGGTTAGAAGATAACGGTATAACTGACACTTCTGTCATTATTCTGTGGAATCCTTCTGATGATCCGGCAGTTAAGACTACTTTAGAAAACGCCTTAACTGTTATTGATGACGTGACTGCGGTTGGTTCAGATACGTTTATGTATAGTGAACTTGGCTATGTCATTGAGTTTTACCATGATGGAGAAGTGACAGTAGGAATGGCAAACTGAAGTTAAACCCTAATTATGGGCTTCTAGAGTTAGGTCTATTGACCTTTTTTATATTGGTATTTTCTCTCATGTCTTATTAAGCACTTAATCCTTTGATTGAGTGCTTGTTTTATATCCGCCAAAATGGAGGGCCTTTTCCCAAAAGAGCGGCTGTAAACTACTATGCAGCCCGATAGTCAGGGGACACAGGGAAGTCCTTATAAAAAAAGAAAAGCAGGCAAATAACCTGCTTAAAACCTCATTTTGCCCTTGAAAAAGACTCGCAAAATCAAATCTCGGGTCTTTCTATTAAGCAAAGAGAGGGCCAACAAAGCGAGAAATGTTACTTTGCGATGCAATTTTTAAATTGCCGCTCCAGTTCCTCTTTGTCCAAGTCCTTTCCAATGAAAACAAGTTCGCTTTGTTTTGTCTCGTTTTCGTTCCACTTCCGGTCCGGACGTCCTGAAAACAGCATATGAAGCCCTTGGAATACGATTCGATATTCTTCCCCTTTAATAGAAAGGATCCCTTTATAACGCAATAAATCTTCGCCTTTTTCCCGTACGAGATAACTCATCCAATGATCTACCTTTGCCAAGTCAAGAGGCTTCTCTTCCCGAAAAGCAATAGAAGACACTTTATCATCATGGTGGTGGTGATGATGATCCTCCAGAAAATGAGGATCGATTTCAATTTTTCGATTGACGTCAAATGTATTGATCCCCAGTATATCTTTTAAATTGATGTTGCAATCTCTGGCATGCAGCCTCTTAGCCGTAGGATTAATGTTGACAAGTCTTTGCTCCAAGGATTCCAAATCGTCATTTGATACTAAATCTGTTTTATTGAGGATGATGACGTCAGCAAAAGCAATTTGTTCTTGAGCTTCATCCTGATCATCCAGATGTCTGGCGATATGCTTGCTGTCTACTACCGTGACGATGCTGTCAACTTCAAATATGTCGGATAGCAGTTCATCCATAAAAAAGGTCTGGGCAACGGGGGCAGGGTCAGCCAGTCCTGTTGTTTCGATTAAAACTCGATCAAATGCAACTTTCCCTTGATCCATTGAGAATACAAGAGTTCTCAGAATGCGAATCAAATCTCCGCGGACCGTGCAACAGATACAGCCGTTGTTCATTTCCAAAATTTCTTCTTCAGAATCAACGACGAGCTGATTGTCTATCCCGACTTCTCCGTACTCATTGACAATAACCGCAATCTTTTGATTGTGTTTTTCTGTAAGTATTCGATTTAAAAGTGTGGTTTTCCCGGCGCCTAAATATCCAGTGAGAATAGTGACAGGAATTTTCTTTTTAGTTAAAGGCATGATCATTCGACCTCATTTACAATTTTTTTGATACTTTGATTACTTTTTCTTTGTCTTTTGGAATCCCGGCGATGACGCCAGATGAACGTTCGAAACGTTGGCCATCATACAAATGGCTTGCTTTTTCTTGATAATCTTCATTGGTACAAAGCGAGTCAATCAGGAGGGGGACATCCTCCGTTTTTAAATCTTTATACCATGTTCCTTTCGGATAGTGGATGACCACGCACTTATCTTGGCATCTTCCATTACACCGCGTGCGCGTTGTATGAATGACATCGTCAAGCTCCCGGTCTGAAATTTCTTGCCGAATCACTTGAGTCAGTTCCTCAGCTCCGACCCGATTGCAGCTGCTGCCGTTGCAGATAAAGATATGATGTTTCATATTACTTAAATCCCATGTCGCCATATGTATCTTTCCTCTGAGTAAAACAGAATTATTACGATTTGCAAACGGTAAAATGATAAAGAACTAAGTAAGCCCCGGTCGATAACTGTCCCGAAAGGTGATACCGATAACCGGGGAGACGGTGGGGTAAGCTCCGCATTTCATCGTCACCTTGAGCTTTTCACTCCTTTCGCAAGCTCTCTATATTTCAGCCTTCTCTTGCCGCCTTTGGTTGTTTATTTATATGGTCTCTCTTTCAATACGGCAAACAAAACGTAATTATTACGATTTAAAAATCATTTTATCTCTTTTTCAAGTCAAACGCAAATAGAAGAGGTTAAACGGTGCCAATGAGATCTGAGCAGCTTCTTTTTCAGCCAGAGCCTATCTGGCTCAGGGGAGGGTTTGCATTATATTATTGTACTGAATATAAAAGAACTTTACCCCTTTTCCTAAGCTGGAAAAATTGATAAAATTTTTAGCGGAGAATGAAAAAACACGATTCGGTTGGTAGTCCGGATGCATGATTGATCATGCCAGTAACCTTCCCCTCCTCGGGATGTCCGTCATTCTCTGAAGTACATGTTGATGGAGGAGGGAATCGTTATGAAATTAACGGTTTACTATGATGGTCAGTTTTGGATAGGAGTCATTGAAGTTGTGATTGAAGGTAAGCTGAGAGCCGTCCGGCATTTGTTTGGCAAAGAGCCGAAGGATTCGGAAGTTTTGCATTTTGTTCATCATCAACTTTTACAGGCACTGTCACAAGCAGATCAGGAAGGAGTTAGGCTGGACGCCCGCCGCCCGTGCAAAATAAATCCGAAAAGGCTGCAGCGGCAAGTGTCTAAAGAATTGAAAAATGCTGGTGTGTCTCATAAGGCGCAAGAAGCGATAAAACAAGAGCTGGAAGCAAGAAAACGAAAGAAACAGCGGCTGACAAAAGAGCAGCGGGAAAAGGAAAAA
The DNA here is from genome assembly GCF_054161455.1 of Bacillus sp. PK6-026. Classification (NCBI taxonomy): domain Bacteria; kingdom Bacillati; phylum Bacillota; class Bacilli; order Caryophanales; family Bacillaceae; genus Bacillus; species Bacillus sp. PK6-026. Next base: position 1,913,516 of record NZ_CP096418.1, read on the forward strand.
GAACAAAAGTATTTACTCAGAAAGCAAAAAGCGAAACAAAAGCATAGTGGAAAATAGAATTTCTTTGGAGCAAAGTGAAGCTCAATAGAGGGGCGTTTTCCTGTATTGTATTAAAAAAAGGCTCTTTTTAAAAAGAGCCTTTCATAATGGAGTCAATAACGATAAGCAAGAGGGGAGAACATGTAAAATAAGGAGAAGGTCATAGGTTATTGCTTTTTAAAACAGAACCATTTTAGAACTTAATAGCCTCCATAACCACCGCCGAACCAGCTGGCACCAATGATGATTAAGAGAATGAACAGGACAACAATTAAAGCAAAACCGCTTCCGTATCCGTAACCTCCGCTCATATGTTTCACCTCCCTAAAGATACATAGTTTATCCTATGTATCTTTATCAATTCGGTATAGGATATTGATTTACATTTTTAAAAATAGTTGACCCATTTGCAACTGCGCCCTCATGCGGAGTCTTCGTGCAGAGAGGATGAAAATGGTGATTGGCGTCCTTTAAACGGAATATAATGCAATAAATCCACCGAAAAGGGCGCTGAGTAAATTGAATTTTCAATTAACTGAGGGAGACATGCTTTATATCATTAGAAACGGCCTTCAAACAACACAGTATCCCAAGCAAGTAATGATCGTTGGTGCCGGGTTGTCCGGGCTTGTCGCAGCGTCTTTATTAAAGAGTGCCGGGCACAGAGTGACGATCGTGGAAGCGAATGACAGAGCGGGAGGACGTGTTTTTACTTCCCGTGCGCCCTTTAGCGAAGGGTTGTATTTCAATGCCGGTCCGATGCGCATCCCCGATATTCATACTTTAACGATAGAATACATTAAGAAATTTAATCTGCCTGTCAATGAGTTTATCAACAGAACCCCCATGGATATTCTTTACGTCAACGGCGTGAAAACTCGTCTTCATGAGTTTGAAAGATATCCGGGTGTTTTAAGATTCCCGGCTGCTCCCCATGAGCAGGGGAAAACGGCTGAACAGCTGATGCTTTCTGCATTGCAGCCTATCCTCAATTTTATCAGCCAAGATCCGGCGAGAAATTGGCGTATTGTTGAAAAACAATACAGAAACGAATCGTTGGGCTCTTTTCTCAACACTCATTTTTCACACGGCTCCATTGATATGATTGGTGTGCTTTTGGACATGGAAGCGTACATGGGATTGTCACTTGTCGAAGTATTAAGGGAATCGATCTTTTTTACATCGCCGTCTCGTTTCTATGAGATTACAGGTGGCATGGACTTGCTGACGCAAGCTTTTCTTCCGCAATTAAAGGGCGATATTTTATTTGGTCATAAATTGATGAAAATATCTCAAACTGAAAACAATGTGACAGCCCATTGTATCCACCAACAGTCGGCAGAACATTCAGCTCTGACAAGTGATTTCACAATCGTAACAATTCCTTTTTCAACTTTGCGATTTGTGACCTTTGAGCCGTTTGATTCGTTTTCCTACCATAAGCGGAGAGCGATTCGGGAGCTTAACTATATTGCCGCGACAAAAATAGGAATCGAATTTAAGAGCAGGTTTTGGGAAAGAGTCGGGCAGCGCGGCGGGAGATCCATTACCGATTTGCCGATTCGCTTTTCATATTACCCAAGCAGCGGCATAGGGGCACACGGTCATGCTGTTATTTTAGCGAGCTATACGTGGGCTGATGAAGCGCTGATATGGGACAGTCAGCCGGAAGAAGAGCGGATCCGCTATACGCTGAAAAATTTAGCGAGAATATATGGAGATATCGTGTATTCCGAGTTTGTATCAGGCGCTTCTTTCAGCTGGACGCAAAATCCTTTTTCAGCGGGAGCATTTACAGCTTTCGAACCTGGTCAGGAATTGGAGCTGTATCCTTATATTCCTATGCCTGAGGGAAGGGTGTATTTTGCCGGGGAGCACGCTTCCCTCACTCACGGGTGGATGCAGGGAGCGATTGAATCGGGAATACGGGCGGCATATGAAGTGAATCAGTCCTCCCGCGTGTAACCATGAACTTTGCAAGTATTGAAGGAATGGGAAAGAGTCGCTTTTAAAAGGCGGCTCGTTCGTTTTTATTTAAGGCAAACAGACGGATCATGCAATAAACGCCGATCGGCTGCTTCCTAAACAGTAAGAAATGTGTTCCCGGTTCTTAAAAACAAGTTTTTAAGAACTTCATTTATAAAAAATTTTAATGCTTATGATACAATTGAATTGTAGATGTAACACGATGAGCGATAAGTGTTTTGCTGAGGTGCATGATCGGATCGCCCGCATTTTTTCGTTAAGAACCCCTCTTTTTCTAACAATAAAAAAGCCCCCAAATCGAGTTTTCCCTTAGGAAAGGCTCATGACATACCGGATGGAATGGTTTAACATTCCGCCGGGCAGAATAGCTTCGAAAGGATTGAATCACATTGAATGCTGCTCTTGAACGAAACATCATGCTTTTGCTTCTCTGTTTGACAGCAGGTATTGTAGATGTGATTGGGTACTTAAGTATCGGTCACGTATTTACTGCTAATATGACCGGGAATATCGTACTGTTAGGATTATCAATCGGCAATTCTCTTCATGCGACCGCCGTGTACTCGCTGATCGCATTGTTCGGATTTATCATCGGCGTGATTATTTCAGCAGCCATTGTCGGAAAACAAGAAAAATCGTTCTGGCCGTCAGGCGTCACGATTGCACTTGCTGTTGAAGCAGCCGTATTGCTTCTATTTGCTTGTCTGACTTTCTATGAAAGTTCGCCACACTTTTTGATCTTGCTGTTAAGCATGGCGATGGGGCTTCAGACTACAGCAGCCAGAAAGCTCGGCATTGCAGGGATTTCCACTACTGTCCTAACGGGGACGCTCGCAAACTTTTTCGAAGATGTGACAAAACGGTTCCTCAGCAAAAACGACCAAAAGGTCATCCATAAGGACGCATGGCTTCGCGCTTTGACGATTGTGCTCTATTGCCTGGGGGCCGTCATCGCCGCACTTGCTGAGCCTGCGCATCCGTTTGCCGTGATTTGGATTCCAATCACAATCATTATTGGGATTATTGCGATTGCAGGCACAAAGTTTCACGGACGGAGTGAAGACTGAAGGACGGTCCCATACACGAGCATACGCGAACATCGTTTGTTACATACGTTTTATGAGGGTGCCTGTTCGGGTAAAAGAACGGGGGACAGCACCAGTATCGGTTAAGATTGGGAGGAGGATAAATGGTTGGAACACATTAATATGGAGCAGTTTATTTTATTAGCGGCCTTATTGCTGATTATCGGTGTACTGACAACGAAATTTTCGACTAGGCTCGGAGTGCCCGCTCTCGTCTTGTTCTTGATTGTCGGGATGATCATGGGGAGCGACGGTCTCGGAATTATTTATTTTAATAATCCCGAGCTAGCCCAGCTGATCGGAGTTATCGCACTCGTCGTCATCCTTTTTGAAGGCGGTCTGCAAACAAAATGGTCTTCAATCAAAGCGGTCGCCGTTCCTTCATTGTCGCTCGCAACGATTGGCGTTTTGCTGACCACCTGTGTGGTTGCGGTTGCGGCCAAACTGATTTTTAATGTTTCCTGGATGGAAGGCTTTTTATTCGGAGCGATTGTCGGTTCTACAGATGCGGCCGCGATTTTCGCCGTTTTGAAAGGTCAGAATATTAGAGACAGATTGAGCTCTACACTGGAAGCAGAGTCGGGTACAAATGATCCGATGGCGATGTTTTTGACTTTATCGCTCATCCAGCTGCTGACGGCTGATCATTCATCTTATTTCATGCTTGTGATTTCATTTTTCTGGCAGATGGGAATGGGGCTTTTGCTCGGATATGTACTCGGGCGGTTCGCCAGCTTTGCCATCAATAAAATCAACTTGGATTCAAGCGGACTTTATCCGATCTTTGCTCTTGCTTTTGCGCTTCTTACCTACAGTCTTACAGATGTCATCGGGGCGAGCGGCTTGCTTGCCGTCTACATTGCTGCGCTTGTCATCGGAAATCAAGATTTGACTTACCGACATTCTATTTTCAGGTTTAATGAAGGCTTTGCCTGGATGATGCAGATTTTGATGTTTATTATTCTAGGATTATTGGTTTTTCCTGCCCAATTTTTATCTTTCGATATCATTTTCAAAGGCTTCCTGCTTTCGCTGATTTTAATTTTTATCGCCAGACCGGTTGCCGTTTTTCTGTCGACCATCAAAATGGGCTTTCATTTTAACGAAAAAATCTTCTTGTCGTGGGCCGGATTAAAAGGGGCCGTTCCGATCGTTCTCGCAACATTCCCCATGACGATGGGGCTTGAAAACAGCCAATTGGTCTTCAATGTCGTATTCTTCGTCGTTTTAACATCTGCTTTGATCCAAGGATCAACCATATCGGTCTTCGCAGAAAAATTGAAATTGAACGGACCGCAGAAAGTCGAAGCGCCGCATTCGCTCGAGCTTGTTTCCATCGGCAAGGCGAACGCCGAAATTATCGAATTTGAAGTCGATGACCAAACAGCCATCACCGGGCAGGCACTGAAAGACATCAGCTTTCCGAAAGATGCCCTGATCAATGCGATCATCCGAAACGGGGATTTGGTCACGCCGCACGGAGAAACGAAAATTAAATCAGGCGATATTTTGTATATTCTCGTATCGAAAAAACAAAAAAAGGAACTGAAAAAATTATTAAACAGGGAATTTGATTAAGCTTTCGGAAAAGCACAGGACAAGGCTGGCTTGCTTGCTCAGTATGTCACGAATAAAGGTCAATGAAGGGTACTGCACCGGTATTCTTCATTGGCCTTTTTTTGCAATGTGAAAGTTCAGCTTATGTTCCTTACATTGATCCCTTTGTTGATCAATTGTATAATTTAAAAATCAAATATGAGGAGGCGCATGAATGATGAAGTGCAAAAAAATAAATGGGTTAACATTCGAGGGGAAAGCGCATCATTAACCCTATAAACTGCGTGATTCCCCTATAATTTTGGGGGTATCATTCAATTGAAAAACAGTAAAATGCAGTCCTTCAAGCATCAAAAGAAGGCGTTTTGGTGGCTTAGCTTTGTCGCTTTCTTCAGTGTGATGAACGAAACCGTATTTAATGTTGCATTGCCGGACATAAAAAATCAATTTGGCGTGTCGCCTGCCGCGGCAAATTGGGTGAATACGAGTTTTATCATTTCCTTTGCTGCTGGTTCGGTCGTTTACAGCAGGCTTTCTGATATGTATGGTGTCAGAAAGCTGTTTGTGGCCGGACTAATCATCTATGGCGGAGGTTCATTAATAGGCCTTTCGGCTCAGTCTTATTTCACGGCCGTGATCTTTGCGCGCTTTGTTCAAGGAGCCGGGGCTTCCGCTGTACCCGCGCTTATCCTGGTCATCATTACACGCTATGTTCGTCCGGAGGGCCGGGGCAAAGCGTTCGGCCTTGTCGGATCACTAGTGGCAATGGGCGAGGGAATAGGTCCGGCTATCGGCGGAATGATTGTACATCATATTCATTGGTCGTTTCTGTTCCTTCTTCCGATGGCGGCGCTGATGTCGATTCCTTTCTTCCTCAGAAATATGCCTGCTGAAGCCGCTGTAAAAGCAAATCTGGATATCATTGGGATCGTCCTGCTGACAATCAGCATTGTGATGTTCGCTGTATATATATCGCTGTATCATGTCTTTTATTTAGCGGCGGGCATTTTTTGCTTGATTGGAGCTGCGGTTCATACCCGATATGCGGAACATCCTTTTATTGACCGGTCTTTAATCAAGAATCGCAGATATATAGGCGTCGTTTTGGCAGGATGTGTCGTATTGGGAAGCGTTGCGGGAATCGTCTCTATCGTTCCATATATGATGACAGTCTTGTTCAGTTTAAATGCCGATATTATCGGAAGCGGCATTATGCTTCCGGGTAGTGTGGGCGTTATCTTTTTCGGCGTCGCGGGGGGAGCCCTTACCGATCGCTTCGGCAGCCGGTTTGTTTTTACTCTTGGATGGTTATTGATCTTGGCAACCATAGCGGCCGCGTCACAGTTCGGTGACCGGACACCATGGTTGATGACGATGCTGCTCGTGTTTATATTTGGCGGTCTTTCATTTGTGAAGACGTCGATTTCCAATAGTGCCGCAGAAAGCTTGGAAGAAGAGGCTGCAGGCGCTGGAATGGGGATGCTGAATTTTGCCTGTTTTTTATCTGAAGGAATAGGCGTCGCATTTGCAGGAGGCTTGATGGCAGTGCGCGGGTTCGGCTATTCTGCGCTTCCGGCAATGGACAATGCCTGGGGCGCTGTATTCAGCCGCTCGTTTGCCATATTCACAGTCTTTGTATGGGCTGGCGGATTGCTATATTTATTGACTTGCAAACGCAAAAAATCTTAACATATTCGAATGGTTGGGCGGGACCGCCCAGCCGTTTTTTATGTTGTATGGATTTTCTGAAACATGATGAAAGTAAAGGATGAAGAAATTATGAAAGAAGCATCGGCACCTTTGAAATTGACGGACTGACAATTGAATATTCGCGAATAGGTGAAGGGAAGCCGATTCTAGTGATGCATGGAGGCATTTGAATTGAATTTGGGTATCAAGAGAGGTTGACGTAGAGACGACGGCAGGGGAGCCGATTCACATTACCTCATATTGAAGCGGGAACCGTCGAACAAATTAATATACATGCAATGTAAGGGAAGTCTCCCAAACTGCTCTTAAAAGTTCATGATTTGTTTTAAAATAAGGCGGACAATCCGTGTAGTGTACACTATAGTTGATATCAAGGAGGGATTACGGTGTACGAGTCCAAGAAACATTTAAAAGAAGAAATTCATAAGCGTTATTTGTTACTAGATGGGGAGTTTGACGATATCCCCGATCAGTTTAGAGATGTTCGGGATCAAGATGTAGATCGAACGCCAGGGGAAATCCTTGCTTATCAGCTCGGATGGTTAAACCTGTTGATGAGCTGGGACAGGGATGAGCGCTTGGGAAAAACCGTTGTCACTCCCTCTCCTCATTATAAATGGAACCAACTGGGTGCTCTTTATCAATCTTTTTACGATATGTATTCTCACTTTTCGTTAACTGAGCTTCGCCAAGAATTCAAGAAAGCAGAGGCACAACTTCAGTCTTGGATTGATACGCTCACGGATGAAGAATTATTCACCCAAGGTACTTTGAATTGGACAGGTGAAAACCCGAAGTGGCCCGCTATAAGGTTCATTCACGTCAACTCTGTGGCTCCATTTAAAAACTTCAGGACTAAAATAAGGAAGTGGAAGAAGAATCAACTGGGATGAAAGAGTGTTAACATGAAGAAGTGCATTCAAAAGAAACTCAATTTTTCTTGTGAATCTGAAATTAACAATGCTATAAAGTTATCTATATTCACTTCTTTCGAGTCATTTTCCATTTTGCGGAAATCCCGCGATTGAAACGATGCGGTTATGCAATGTGGTAAAACTTTGCATAAAAAACTTAACATTTTAAAAATCCAGCCGATATGATGGATAAATAACTGCACGCTTCCGGCGTATATGGTATGGTAGCTAGTAAGTATAGGAAAAGGGAGGATATGAATGATCATCGTCACAACAGATACAATCGCGAATCAAAATATCGTCGAAGTCAAAGGGCTTGTCACCAGCAGCATCGTTCAGTCGCGGAATATCGGAAAAGATATTCTGTCAGGATTGAAGTCGGTCATTGGCGGAGAATTAAAAAATTACACCCAAATGCTTGAGGATTCGAAAAAAGCTGTGAGGGAACGGCTCGTGAATCAAGCTGAAGAACTCGGAGCAAACGCGATCGTCGGTCTAAGGTTCGAACTATCTGCAGGCCAGGGTACCTCCGAACTAATCGGATATGGTACGGCTGTTGTAATCGGCTGACGTTCAACCGAAAAACGAAGGCGGCGGCTATCATTGCCGCCTCAGCGGGTCAAGAAGGCTTCCCTGTCTGTTTGGTCTCTTTATGTTTTTGAGTCAGATGGGGATACTTTCTGTAGATGACAAGCGCTATGATCGCCATGTATAAGCCGTAGACACCGATAGAGATCAGCTTGTTTTCACTGAAATTGGCACCTGCGATCGAGACGACGAGAACGTTAGGGATTTTTCCAAGTGTCGAAGCCGCGAAAAAGACAGCCCATTTCACCTTGCTTAAACCGCAGACAATATTCATGACAACGGCGGGGATAACGGGGATCAGTCTGCCCAATAGTACGGCTGTAAAAGCATTTTGGTTAAAATAGGCTTCATATTCGCTCATTTTCGGGTATTTCGTTAAGCGTTTGCGAGCCAAATCTCTGAATCCGTAACGTGAGAGGAAGAACAAGAGCATGGTGCCGAGCATCGACCCTGTCAGCGTGATCAGCACGCCGTTTGCGATTCCGAACAAAGCGCCGTTTAATCCGGCAATGAGCGCAAACGGGACGATCGGGAAAAATACACAGGCCGCCACAAGCAGCATGCTGAATAGCACCGAATAAATGCCTCCGTCCCTGATGATGCCGAGCCAGGAATCTTTGCAGACGAATCCGACCGCGATGATACTTGCCATGATGATGATAGTGAATAGTTTTCTGATCATACCGCTCCCGCTGCCTTTCTTTGTTTTTAGCTTCTATATTTGCAATAAAGCTTGTTCCACGTTTGCCAAAATCTCGTCTGTTTTTGACAGGTTGCAATTGCTGAGCATAATCAGCAATTTTTTCTCGTTTATGTATCGGTTAATCGAGCTGATAAAACCGTGGATTTCTCCATCATGCCATATTTTATACTTGTTTTGATGATTAATAAACCATCCGTATCCGATCGAATTGTTTTGAATGAGTGCCGGAGAAGGGCCTTCGGCTGTAAAAGCCGGTTTTTTGACACAGCTGTAAAGCGCTTCTTTCAAAGCGCCATTTGTGACAAGCTTTTCAGTGTAAAGCGCCCTGTCCCATAAGTACAAGTCTTCAACGGTTGAATACAGCCCGCTTTCCCCGTAGCCGTATACGATAGGCGCTTTGATCATTTCGCGATTCAGGCATAAATATCCGACTGTGGGCGAAATATCTTCCGGGGAAGCGAAGAAACCGGAGTTTTTCATGCCTAAAGGGTCAAAGATCAATTCTTGAATGACATCTCCATAAGCTTCATTTGTGATTGTTTCAATGATTTTTGTGAGTAATATGTATCCTGAATTGCTGTAATTAAACCTTTGTCCCGGGCGAAATTCGAGCGGTTTGTCAATAAACCGGCCGATAAATTGGTCTAACGGTGCGCGCTCCAGCTCAATATCGAGCAATTCTTCCTCTAGAAAATCAGGAATTCCGGACGTATGGCTTAATAAATGTTTGATGGTAATGCTGTCGCCGTTCGGATAGCCTTCTAAATAGTTTTGTACCGGATCATCAGTACGAAGCAGCCCCTTTTCTTGCAGCTGCATGACCGCTATGGCTGTGAATTGCTTTGTCAGCGAAGCAATTTGGTAGCGTGTAGACGGTTTATTCTTCACTTTGTCCTTGCAATTAGCATAACCGTATCCTTTCGATAGCAGAATACCGTTTGAGTCTGCCAGCAAAATGCTGCCGTGAAAATGATTGTTGGATGCTTGTTCCATTAAATAATCATCAAGATGTTCCGCTGTATATACCAATAACAACAGTCCTTTCATATCTAATTATGAGGAGAAGGAAACGATAAACGATAGTTTTGAAAGGAAATGAAGCAGGAAGCGCGACAAAATAACATTATAAAAATTTTTTTGTATTTACCATCATTTACAGAATAATTTAAACTAAATTTAAAATATGGCAATTTCATGACATCCGTTAAAACGAGTGCTGTTTTGACGGTTGTTTTTTGTTTTAAAACGATTGAAATATAAGTCGGCAGTATCGAAAAGGGGAATAAAGTCGAGTGCGGCCTTAAACTAAGGTCTAAAGTTTGGTGTTTTTTTGTGAGAAAAAGGACTATATTAGTATTTTTTAATTTTAATTTAATTTTGAAGGGTTTTTCCTTTATTATCTATAATATGTTGTTTAACATAGTGAAAGAGATTTAAAATCATCGTTACTGTTATGAAGCGAAAAATAACGGGAGGTTAAAAAATGGGCCAAAAACATATCGCGATTTTTAATATTCCCGCTCACGGGCATATTAATCCGACGCTTGCTTTAACGGCAAGCCTTGTCAAACGCGGTTATCGGGTAACATATCCGGTAACGGATGAGTTTGTGAAAGCTGTTGAGGAAACTGGGGCAGAGCCGCTCAACTACCGCTCAACTTTAAATATCGATCCGCAGCAAATTCGGGAGCTGATGAAAAATAAAAAGGATATGACACAGGCTCCGATGATGTTTATGAAAGAAATGGAGGAGGTTCTTCCTCAGCTTGAAGCGCTTTATGAGAATGACAAGCCTGACCTCATCCTTTTTGACTTTATGGCCATGGCGGGAAAAATGCTGGCTGAGAAGTTTGGAATAGAGGCGGTTCGCCTTTGTTCTACATATGCACAGAACGAACATTTTTCATTCAAATCAATGTCTGAAGAGTTTAAGATCGAGCTCACGCCTGAGCAAGAAGCCGCTTTGAAAAATGCGAATCTTCCGTCATTTAATTTTGAAGAGATGTTCGAACCGGCAAAATTGAACATTGTATTTATGCCTCGTGCTTTTCAGCCTTACGGCGAAACGTTTGATGAACGGTTCTCTTTTGTCGGTCCCTCTCTAGCCAAACGCAAGTTTCAGGAAAAAGACACGCCGGTTATTTCGGACAGCGGCCGTCCTGTCATGCTGATTTCTTTAGGGACGGCGTTCAATGCCTGGCCGGAATTTTATCATATGTGCATCGAAGCATTCAGGGACACGAAGTGGCAGGTGATCATGGCTGTCGGCACGACAATCGATCCTGAAAGCTTTGACGACATACCTGATAACTTTTCGATTCATCAGCGCGTTCCCCAGCTGGAAATCCTGAAGAAAGCAGAGCTTTTCATCACCCATGGGGGTATGAACAGTACGATGGAAGGATTGAATGCCGGTGTACCGCTTGTTGCCGTCCCGCAAATGCCTGAACAGGAAATCACTGCCCGCCGCGTCGAAGAACTCGGGCTTGGCAAGCATTTGCAGCCGGAGGACACAACAGTTGCTTCATTGCGGGAAGCCGTCTCCCAGACGGACGGTAACCTGGATGTCCTGAAACGCGTAAAGGACATGCAAGAGCACATTAAACAAGCAGGAGGAGCCGAGAAAGCCGCAGATGAAATTGAGTCATTTTTAGCACCGGCAGGAGTGAAATAACCATATGAAGGAACCCGGGAAATCCCCGGGTTTTTTGTTGCAGCCGAAAGGAAGCGGGAAAAGTATACAGAGGCGCTTTTTGAACATACTACCTTCTATTAAATGTATTAAAAAGGAGGAAGTGATTTGTCAAATCAGGGCAATTTCAAAAAAACGATCTCTCTGCTTGACCTGATTTTGATCGGCATGGGAGCGATATTCGGCTCGGCTTGGCTGTTTGCCGTCAGCAATGTCGCTTCAAAAGCCGGGCCCGCGGGAAGCTTTTCGTGGATTATCGGCGGTGTCATTATCCTTTTAATCGGCCTCGTTTATGCAGAGCTGGGAGCTGCTTTGCCGCGGACGGGCGGGATTATCCGCTATCCGGTGTATACCCACGGCCACCTTGTCGGATACTTGATTTCATTTATCACGATCGTTGCCTATACAAGCCTGATTTCAATCGAAGTGACCGCTGTCAGGCAATACGTAGCTTATTGGTTTCCCGGTTTGACGATAAAAGGTTCTGAATCGCCGACGATTATCGGCTGGCTTTTGCAGTTTGTGCTGCTTTGTTTGTTCTTTTTACTCAATTATTGGAGTGTCAAAGCGTTTGCGAAATCAAATTTAATCATTTCGGTTTTTAAGTATTTTGTTCCTTTGACGATCATTGTCGTATTGATATTCCATTTTAAGTCGGCCAACTTTGCGGGAGAATTTGCCCCGTTTGGCTTTGACGGGGTGCAGGCGTCCATTTCGACCGGCGGGGTGATGTTTGCATACCTCGGTCTTCATCCGATCGTTTCGGTCGCCGGTGAAGTGAAAAATCCGCAGCGGAACATCCCGGTCGCTCTGCTGATTTGCATCATTGTTTCGGCTTGCATTTATACGATACTGCAAGTGGTGTTTATCGGAGCAATCCCGACTGATATGCTGAATGACGGCTGGAAAGCGATCGGCAAGGAATTTTCTCTTCCATTCAAAGACATCGCGGTGCTTCTTGGGATGGGCTGGCTTGCCACTCTTGTCGTTCTGGATGCGATCTTATCACCCGGCGGAAACGGCAATATTTTTATGAATACGACGTCGCGCTTGGTTTATGCATGGGCGCGGAACGGCACGTTGTTCAAAGTGTTTGCCAAGGTGAATAAATCGACGGGAATTCCGCGTCCGTCGTTGTGGCTGTCGTTCGCGCTCGCCGTTTTTTGGACGCTTCCTTTTCCGTCTTGGGACGCGCTCGTCAATGTTTGCTCTGTAGCCTTGATTCTTTCCTATGCGATTGCTCCGGTTTCAGCGGCAGCGCTGAATGTGAATGCCAAGCAGCTCAACAAGCCTCTGCAAATCAAGGGGATGGCTGTCATTGCTCCTGTCTCCTTCGTATTTGCGTCGTATATCGTCTATTGGTCAGGCTGGAACACCGTGTCATGGCTGCTCGGATCGCAGCTCGTGATGTTTGCCGTTTATTGCGCGTGTAAAAAATATGTTCCCAAAGACGATGTTTCGTTTGCACAGCAGCTTAAATCAAGCTGGTGGATTGTCGGTTATTATGTCATGCTCTTGATTTTGTCGTATCTCGGCTCATTCGGTAACGGCGTGGGCCTATTGAGGACGCCGGTCGATTTAATCTTGATCGCAGCAGGATCGATTGCGGTATTTTACTGGGCGAAATATACGGCCCTTCCAAAGGCAGTCATTGATTATGATGAGAAAAAAGAAGAAACCGTTTAAATAAGAATCCCCCGCGTATGGACTGCGGGGGATTCACGCGTTTTCATTACAGTTGCGGAAGATCTTTAGCTGTTTCGGCAGCTTTGGTATCAACTTGAATTTGTTGAGATAAATTGGCAGGATGGTAATAACCTTTTGACATCATATAGTTTGTGATCTGTTCATGAGTATCAATCGCGTCGTTTAAATACTGCTTAAGCGTTTCACGCACTTCTGGAGAAGATGTTTCTGTGATAGCAGTGGCAATGTTTTTGACACCGGTTTTCGCTGAGATTAAAAAGTCGGTCGCTATCACTTGTTCAGTCATCGCGCCCATTCCTGTCATGTTTTGGATGAATTCGTTCATACGGTTTCACCTCTCATTGACAGCAGTCCTTGCAAATGCTCGATCTGATGCTTTGTTTGGGAAGCATCCCGTTCCAAGATGTCGCGAAGCTCTTGATCCTGCACCATTCCCGTCATTGTTGATGACTTAGTCAGGCAAAGGTTTTTAAACATTAACAGCTCATGCAGTTCCAATGTTTCATGAATCCCATTATTCAATTGCAAACATTCCTTTCAGATTTGTTATGGTGTGAAGGACACATCATTAGTATCAAGGTTCGTTAGCGGGATTATTCTGTTTGCTGTTTTACAATAAATTACATGTTGCTGTCAGGCTTTTCTGACGCGAAAGAATTTGGTCAAGAGCCAGGTTCCTTGCGGAAAACTGAGCGTGAGCTGCCAGACACCGCCGCCGCCAAGTCCGTATTCGATGATGAGTTGCAGTTTTTTTCCAATACTGCGTGCGTCTTCAAACCATATGATGTGCCTTCTGCCTTGTTCATCTGTGTATTGGAGAAAAGGGGACTCAGACTTTGTATCATATTGAATCGGTACCTGGTGCTTCATGGCGAGATGAACGGCGCCTTGGTTGGCGATTCCCGGATATACGGTACCAGGCTGATAGGGCAGCGTCCAGTTATAGCCGTAAAGCGGAAAGCCGAGAATGATTTTTTCTTTTGGAATATGGCGAAGGGCAAATTGAATCGTCTGCCGGACTTCATTGATCGGAGCGACGGGGCCGGGTTCGCTTGTTCCGTGGTGCCAGTCGTATGCCATGATAAAGACAAGGTCGCTCACTGCGCCGATTCCGCCATAGTCATACCCTTTCAGCCAGGCGATATTTTCATTTGTTTTCGGCGGAACGGCAACCGTCAACACATAACCGGAAGGCTTCAGCCGCTCTTTCAACAGGCGGAGAAAACCTGAAAATAAATCTCTGTCTTCCTCCACAATCTGTTCGAAATCAATATTGACGCCAGCATATCCTTTTCTGGAAATCGTTTGAACAATATTGTCGATGAGTCGGTTTCTTACGACAGGCTGATTTAATACGCGGTGCGCAAGAGACGGACTAAAGCCTGTTTCTGTCAGATTGGTGACTGTCATGAGGGGAGGAACGCGCCGCCTCCAGGCCGTTTGTACCGCCGGTGAATCATTCAGCTCGCTTAACGATCCGTCGCTTGAAATATGGTATTCAAAAAATGCCAGATATGTGGCGTAGGGGGCAAAATTATGAATCAATTCCTGGTCTAAGCCTGGGTTTCTCAATGTGTAATATCCTAAAGCGGTGATCGGTTTTTTCGGTAATTCCGGAATCGTCACTTTCATCCCCGGCCTCATATTGGCAGGCGTTACAGACGGATTTGCTTTTTGCAATGCTTCGGCGGTTACAAACGTCCGGCGGGCAATCGAATCATAATTGTCTCCCTGCTGAACCGTATATGTATAAAGCGGTATTAAAAGAGCCTGTCCGGGGACAATGTTTGTTTCGACCAACCCGTTTACCAATCGGATCTGGTCAATCGAAATTCCGAACCTGGCACCGATGACAAATAATGAATCTCCCGGCTGAACCGTATAAATAAACAACGGGCACACTTCCTTTTGTTCCTCTGTATGTGACAGGGGTTTTATGCTATGTCTATGACCGGCGCTGAAGGATCATGCGCCGATTTTCTCAATCGGAATGGTGAATAGATCCGTGAAGCGGATAATTCTTGACTGATCGATCTAAAAAGTGTATTCTTCAAATAAAGGAGGTGATAAAGGCTTGGGAAGAAGCAAAGAATTCGATACCGCCCTCGTCCTTCATAAAGCAATGGAGGTTTTCGGCCAATTCGGCTATGAAGGCGCATCGATGCAAGAGCTGCTCAGCCGCCTGGGAATTGCCAGGCAAAGTCTGTACAATACATTCGGCACGAAACGGGATCTGTTTATTGCCGCTCTTACAAGATATCTTGATGATAAAAATGCTCAAGTAATCGCCAGGCTTGAAAGCCCCGGCTCAGTGAAGCAATCGGTTCGGCAGATCTTTCAGGAAAGCTTAAACGCTCTGAAAGACCCCGAGCGCTCAAAGGCATGCTATATCATCAACAGTGCAATTGAACAAATTCCCCGTGATCAAGAGGTTGCCGAATACTTTGATAAGCAGACAAAGCAACTGGAAACCGCCTTTTACAAAGCGCTTGTCCGGGCCGAGTCACAGGGGGAACTAAAGAAGGGAGGTCAAGATCTTTCAGCAGTTGCCCGTTTTTTAAATCAAACCCGGCTGTCGCTCACGTTTCAGGCGAAGTTAACGGGGGACTTTGACGCCCTTCAGGATTTGATCGATGTCAGCCTGTCTGTTCTTGATTAAAGAATTTTTTCGTCAAGGAAGATGGGCTGCCGCTCGTTTTTATCACTATTTTAGACCAAGTGGTCAAAAAAATAATGGGGGAAAGAAAATGGCGCATACGATAACCGATGTGATGGAACAATTTTTGCAGTCGATGCTCGAAAAGGATATGGAAAAGTGGATACAGCTTTGGGATCAAGACGCGGTGTTTGAGCATCCATATGCACCGCCAGGTTTTCCTAAAAAACTAGAAGGAAAGTCGGCGATTTACGAATATATAAAGGATTTTCCCGAAAAGATCGATATTGTCCGCTTCACAGCACCCACTATTCATCAAATGGCAAATACGGGCTATGCAGCTGTCGAATTTGAATGTGAAGGCACGGTGTGCGAGACGGGGCTTCCTTATAACCAACAGTACATCAGCCTTGTAAACATGAAAGAGGGCAAAATTGTCCACTACAAAGATTATTGGAATCCTCTGACTGTCATCGAATCGTTCGGGGGACGGCTGCAGACTTTTTAATGACGTAACAAGGAGTGATAAAAGTGGAGAAAAAAATATTGATTACCGGCGGAACCGGCACGACTGGAAGCCGAATCGCCAAACGGCTTGTACGTTTGGGGGCCGGTGTCCGGATCGCAAGCCGGAGAATGCCTGCAATGGCCGGAACGGAACATGTGTATTTTGACTGGAATGATCAAAAAACTTACAGAGACGCATTAAAAAACACGAACTCATTGTATTTGGTTGCGCCTGTCGGTGTATTCGAACCGTCGCCGCTCGTTGTGCCGTTTTTGGAAATGGCAGCGGCATCCGGCGTCCGCCGCATTGTTCTGCTCAGCGCTGCCATTATTGATGAAGACGGACCCGTATTCGGGAAGCTTCATCACGCGGTCAGGCGATATGTTCCTGAATGGACGGTGCTAAAGCCTTCATATTTCATGCAGAATTTTGACCATCAGCATGGCGCTTCGATTCGGAAGAAAAATGAAATCGTCACGGCGTCAGGCAGCGGCAAAGTCGGGTTTATAGAGGCAGACGATATTGCTGAAGTGGCTGTGCGCGCATTGCTTGATCAAAAGCCGCATAATACGAGCCATATCTTGACCGGGCCGGAAGCCTTGAGTTATGCTGAAGCCGCGGCAATCATCGGCAGAGCGGCAGGCCGCGACGTCAGGCATGTCAATGTCGAAGTGTCCGCTTTGAGGGAAAGGTATATAAAAGCAGGATTATCTCCCGATTATGCCGGATTCATGTCGGAACTAGACGAGAAAATCAAGAATGGCAAAGAAAACCGCATCACAGATACAGTGGAACGCATCACGGGAAAAAAAACCGCGTTCACTGGCTGATTTCGCCAATGAACACGCCGGACGCTGGCGTCTGCTTTAACCCGTTCCTGAGACTGAACGGTCTTTTCTCTTTATTTTTGACCGTTCAGTCTAATTAGTAGAATGTTTCGTTGATTTCCCATGACTCAACTGTACAGTAGGCCAAGTGAGGGTCCATACCCATGCCCATTAAATAAGCCATTGCCGCTACTTCTTCCATGGCGTGGTGATAGGAAGTGGTTTGCGCTTCATTTAAACCGTAATGAACAAAAGGCGCAACTGTGCACAACGTCTTATGTTTCAAGTGCGGAAACAACGGACATTTGATGTGGTGCACGGCTGCTTCGGCGTGCTGATACTGGGGGATATGCATATGCTGTTCGGGAGCCGGTGTCTGCTGTAAATGTTCTACATTCTCCATTTCTTTTCGTCCTTTCTTGCGCGGATTTTCGTTGTATTCTATGTTCCGCTCATGCCCCGTGTGTTAGACGGCTGTCACGGTTTACCGGTTTTTTAGGCAAATCAACAGACAGAAAGGTCAAATACCGGTAGACTTTAAGCAGGATAAAAAAAGGAGGTATTTTTTATGGCTAAACATCATTTTTACCTTCAGGCAGACTGGCCTGGAAAACGTAACGACATCGGAAGGATTGAAAGCGGGAATTTAAAAACAGAAATTTCAATTCCAAAGGAAATGGACGGTCCGGGGGCAGGGACAAACCCTGACGAAATGCTGCTCGGCGCCGCTGCGACTTGCTATATCATCACGCTTGCAGCCATGATGGAAAGAAGCGGATTGGAAAAAGAGAGCCTGACGATGGAATCCGAGGCTGTTGTCGATGTGACAGGCGGGGTGTTTACGTACGAAAAAATCATTCACAGACCTCTGATCCGCCTTCCGAAAGAAGCGGCGGAAAAAGAGGTCCAACTTGCCGGAAGGCTGGCTGAAAAGGCGGAGACATCCTGTATGATATCAAGGGCGGTTCAGGGCAATGTCGCCATTGAATTAGACCCGAAGATTGTCGTCTCCAAAGCGGATTAGATTTCGATCGTGAGCTGAGCCTTTTGGTCTGCGGCGTCAGCATGCTTTGAATTGAGCAAAAAGACGCCGCAGATGATCAATACAAGCCCAATAAGAGTTTTGAGATTGAATGGCTCCTGAAATATAAAATACCCGATCGCAGCTGTCAAAGCCGTCCCGGTGCCGGCCCAAGTCGCATAAGCCGCAGATAGAGGCAGTGTTTTTAATGAAAAGCTCAGAAACGTAAAAGAAGCCGCAAAACCGATTATGACACCGGCCGCGGGCAGGGGGGCGCTAAAGCCTTCTGACAGCTTCAGCATCGTGCTTCCGAATACTTCGGACAAAATGGCAGCCGCCAAAAAGATCATGCCTTTCATGACATTCTCCTCCTTATGACAGATTGATCAGGACAACGCCTGACACGAGACAAATAATGCCGGCGATATTTCGCCGGTTCAGCTTTTCTTGAAACCACAAGACGCCGATGATTGCAGTCAGAACGGTGCCAGCTCCGCTCCAAGTCGCATAGGAGAGGCTTAGCGGGATGACCTGCAATGTGAGCGACATCATGTAAAATGCGAGACCGTAGCCGATCACTACGAGAACCGACGGCCGCCAGCGCGCGAACCCGTCAGAGATTTTCAGCATGGCGGCTGCCGCCGCTTCTGACAAGATGGCGATCAGCAGAAAAATGTAGCCTGCAATCATATGAAATCCTCCTCTATCAATGTTATTCCATGATTCAAAAGGAGAGCTTTCTCTTCGTCAGCCAGCAGTTCCAATTGAAACAAAAGACTTTGACCATTTGCCAGCGCTCTTTTCACACAACTCACGCTGCAGTTTAAGACATGCTGCCGCAGCAAGGGCGCTTGTACAAAGTTAGTTTTCATTCGAATATCAAAAAACGCAGCCCATAAACGATCTTAAAGTGTTAAAGGTGTATTCCGCAATCGTCATGAGGCCGCTTCAAAGATTTCTTCTTTTTTAGACATAAAAAAACCCGTATTACTAACCGGTTGGTAAAATCCATCTTAATTGATGCAAAAGTTCTAAGTCAAGAAAAAAGTTATGTAAAAAGGCCCCTGGAAGAGCCTTTATCTGTCAGAAAAAAGGATAGTAAGGATACGGCGGATACGGATATCCCCAAGGGCCGAGAAGCGCTCCGGCAGTAAGTCCGCCCAAAAAACCTCCGAAGAAGGGGCCCGGACCGAAAAACGGACGCGGGCCGAAAAACGGGCGCCCAAAAGGTCCGCCAAAGAAAGGTCTGCCGATGATGCGCTGGTTGTCGTCGCCGTATACAGGAGCGTGCTCGAAATGATTCATAAAAAAATCCCTCCAATAATAAAATGAAACCTGACTAACATCACTGTATTCTGCCCAGCCGTTTTTGCTTGGGCGCCCGTCGTATTTTTTAGTGAAGCCGCCCTTAAAAAGGAGTGAATGAAACATGACGCTGTATCAGTCGGATTGGTCAAAAGCGCCTCCCCATGCCCACGCCTACAGGGCGAGAACATCGACTGCCAATGGCCATTACCACCTAATTGAAGGCTTTTCCCAGCCGGCAAACGGGAGCAATACAGATGGGCACGTTCATTTTTATTCCGGCATCACTTCTTTCGATAAGGGACATTATCACAGGTATTACGCGATTACGGGGCCCGCGATTCCGCGGGCGGACGGCACGCATTATCATGAAATCGGGGGCACGACCTATCTGGCATATTCTGCGGCTCCCCCGATCAGATTTGGCGGAGTCGTGTATGTAAGCGATGGAATAAAGGAGAGGCACCGGCATACTTTTAAAGGTTCCACTAGAGAAATTGTGGGGAATGAGCCGATAGGGTGGTGAGGGAATGTTTGGAAAGCAATGAAAACGGGTAAAATGAAATGGATGTTTTTGAACGTGAAATGGTATAATGGGAGGAGCTTGTTTAAAGAGAGTGATCAGCAGTGAATAAAACGAAACCGCCGGTCATCGTTTTGATCGGACCGACCGCTGTCGGTAAAACAAAATTAAGCGTGATGCTTGCCGAGCATTTGAATGCGGAAATTATCAGCGGAGATTCGATGCAGATTTACAAAAGAATGGATATCGGCACAGCAAAAATTAAAGAAGAAGAAATGAACGGGGTTCCGCATCACTTGATCGATATTAAAGAACCGACGGAATCTTTCTCGGTTGCTGAATATCAGGAGATCGTCAGACAAAAAATCGCAGAGATTGGCAGGCGAGGGAAGCTTCCGATGATTGTGGGGGGGACAGGGCTCTATATCCAGTCTGTCCTTTACGACTATTCATTCACAGAGGAAGCGGGCGACCCTGAGTTCCGAGCGGAGATGGAGGCGCTCTCTGACAAGAGAGGAGCCGAATATGTTCACTGTCTATTGAAAGAGCGCGATCCCGGAGCGGCAAAAGCCATTCATCCAAACAATAAACGAAGGGTCATCAGGGCGCTTGAAATTTTCCATACGACAGGAAAAACGATGTCTGAACATATGGAAGGACAGCGGAAAGAGCTTTTATACACCACGGCTCTCATCGGTTTGACGATGGAGCGGGAAGTGCTGTATGACAGGATCAACAGCCGCGTAGACCAGATGATGGATGAGGGGCTGCTGAATGAAGTGAAACAGCTTTATGATGAAAACATAAGAAATTGCCAGTCTGTTCAGGCCATCGGGTACAAAGAGCTTTATGCGTACCTTGAAGGCAGAGCGTCCTTGGAAGAGGCGGTTGAGACGTTGAAGCGGAATTCGAGACGCTACGCCAAAAGACAGCTGACATGGTTCAGAAATCAAATGGATGTCGCCTGGTATGACATGACGCCCCCTGTCAATATCGAGCAGAAAAAACAGGAAATTTTCACTTACATAGCAGGAAAGCTCGAACTTTAATCGAAACAGTATGGTATAGAGAAACAAGGAGGACCAGAAACATGAAATCGATAAATATTCAAGATCAGTTTTTGAATCAGATTCGGAAAGAAAGTACATTTGTCACGGTCTTTTTACTGAATGGATTTCAGCTGCGCGGACAAGTAAAAGGATTTGACAACTTTACAGTGTTGATTGAATCGGAAGGAAAGCAGCAGCTTATATACAAACATGCCATTTCCACATTTGCACCGCAAAAAAACGTTCAACTCGAACTCGAATAGCGATTTACGGCTAAAAGACCATGCCTGGCATGGTCTTTTCAGATTGCCTGACAAAATCCTGAAACAGTTTACTGTTTTGGGATTTTGTCGTTTTCGAGGCGACTTTACAATCAACTGCGGCCGTTGCCGGTCCGAGCAGGAGTCTGGGAATAAAAGGAACGGCGACCAATTGCCTGACATCCTGTCTAAAACGCCGCCGTCATCACGTCCTGTGAAAGACCGAGGCATTCAAATTTACAAAGCGGCATCTAATCGCTAAACTAAGTAGTGTTTACATCAATTCAGTTTGAAAATGAAAAGGAATGAGCGAACAATGAAACCTAAGATCGTCATCAACCATTGGGAAGAGACGTGTGAAGATGATTCCTGCTATGAATACGGCACAAGTATTCTCGTCAATGGAAAAGAACTTGTCAGGGAAGCGTCGATCATGACGGCTGTTCAGTCGGTTCTTAAGGAACTCGGCATCGAAGCCGATATTAAAGAGGTATGCGAGAACAAGTGCTGTGACACTTACAAAAAATAAGCGAAAAAGTCTAGTCTACTAACTCAATTTTTTTCGTGTTATGATAGATTTCGGTTTGTGAGTAGGATGAGCGAACGGCTCTCATTCTACTCATATTTCTTTGGCCTTAGGCCTCCTAAGCTGAAGCAAATTGTGAACTTTCATCAACCCGAGCACAATATATTGTGTTTTCTTGAATGATAGTATACTATATATTGTGTAAGGTTCGAGTTGAAAGACTCGGAAACAATTTTACTAGGTCGTGATAATGATGATTCAGATCGTATTTGATTCAAAAACGGGAAACGTTCAGCGCTTTGTGGATAAGACGCCTTTTCGCAATAAACGGAAAGTCAGCACAGAGGAGTATCTAGACGAACCGTTTGTTTTGATCACGTACACGACAGGGTTTGGGGAAGTTCCGAAAACGACTGAGATGTTTCTTGAGAAAAACGCCCATCTTCTTTTGGGAGTTGCGGCAAGCGGAAACAGAGTGTGGGGAGACAATTTTGCGAAAAGCGCAGAAAAAATCTCGAAGCAGTATCAGGTTCCGATTCTCGGCAAATTTGAGCTCAGCGGGACGGCCAAAGACGTTGAACTGTTTACTCAGGAGGTAGAAAGAATTGTCACAAAATCAAGTGCCAAAATGGATCCAGTTAAACAATGAGATCATGATCCAAAAAGACGGGAAATTCCAGTTTGATAAAGATAAAGAAGCTGTACATAGTTATTTTGTAGACTATATCAACCAAAATACGGTATTTTTCCATGATCTGAAAGAGAAAATCGATTACTTAATCAAGAATGACTACTATGAAGAAGAGTTTTTAAGCCGCTACACGTTCGAAGAAATCAAGGAAGTGTTCAAAGAGGCTTACGCTAAAAAATTCAGATTCCCGTCCTTTATGAGCGCTTTTAAGTTTTACAATGACTATGCGCTGAAGACAAACGACAAGAAAAAAATTCTTGAACGCTATGAAGACAGAATCTCTATCGTAGCTTTATTTTTTGCAAACGGGGATAAGGAGAAGGCGAAGGAATTCGTCAGAATGATGATCAACCAGGAGTATCAGCCGAGCACGCCGACGTTCTTAAATGCCGGCCGCAAACGCCGCGGAGAGCTGGTCAGCTGCTTCCTCTTGGAAGTCAATGATTCCTTGAACGACATCTCGAGAGCGATTGATATTTCAATGCAGCTGTCAAAGCTAGGCGGAGGCGTATCGTTGAACCTTTCAAAACTGCGTGCGAAAGGCGAAGCGATCAAAGACGTCGAAAACGCGACAAAAGGCGTCGTCGGCGTGATGAAGCTTCTTGACAACGCATTCCGTTACGCTGATCAGATGGGACAAAGACAAGGCTCAGGGGCTGCATACTTAAACATTTTCCACCGTGACATCAACGATTTCCTCGATACGAAGAAGATTTCCGCTGATGAGGATGTCCGGGTGAAAACATTGTCCATCGGAGTCGTCATTCCAGATAAATTCATCGAGCTTGCAAGAGAGGATAAAGCGGCATACGTATTCTATCCGCACACCGTTTATAAAGCGTACGGCGAGCACCTCGATGAAATGGACATGAACGAGATGTACGACCGGCTTGTGGAAGATCCGCGCGTCAAAAAAGAAAAAATCCACCCGCGCAAGATGCTCGAAAAGCTTGCGATGTTAAGATCGGAATCAGGATATCCGTACATTATGTTCCAGGACAATGTCAACAACGCGCATGCGAACAATCATATTTCCAAGGTTAAATTTTCCAACCTTTGCTCAGAGGTTCTTCAGGCTTCACAGGTTTCTTCATACACAGACTACGGTCAAGAAGATGAGATCGGCCTTGACATCTCCTGCAACCTTGGTTCATTGAACATATTGAACGTCATGAAAAACAAATCGCTTGAGCAGACGGTTAAGCTTGCAACCGATTCGCTGACGCACGTTTCTGAAACGACGAACATCACGAACGCACCGGCGGTCAAAAAAGCGAACAAAGCGATGAAATCCATCGGCCTTGGAGCGATGAACCTGCACGGATTCCTGGCACAGAACAATATCGCCTACGAAAGTGAGGAAGCGAGGGACTTCGCGAACACTTTCTTTATGATGATGAACTTTTACTCGATTGAACGGTCTGCCGAAATCGCCAAAGAAAAAGGTGAGACGTACCATAACTACGAAGGTTCGGCTTACGCAACGGGTGAATACTTCGAAAAGTATGTTACACAAGATTTCTCGCCTAAATTCGAAAAAGTGGCCAAGCTTTTTGAAGGCATGCACATCCCGACAAAAGAAGACTGGGAACAGCTGAAACAGTTTGTCAAAGAACACGGATTGTATCACAGCTACAGACTGTGCATCGCACCGACCGGGTCCATTTCATATGTACAGTCAAGTACGGCATCAGTCATGCCGATCATGGAGCGGATTGAAGAAAGAACTTACGGCAACTCCAAGACGTACTATCCGATGCCTGGACTTGCGCCGAGCAACTGGTTCTACTATAAAGAAGCGTATGATATGGACATGTTCAGAGTTGTCGACATGATCTCGACGATTCAGCAGCACGTTGACCAAGGCATAAGCTTTACATTGTTCCTGAAAGATACAATGACGACACGCGATCTGAACCGGATCGATCTTTATGCCCACCATAAAGGAATCAAAACACTTTACTATGCAAGAACGAAGGATACAGGGCAAGAAGGCTGCCTTTCTTGTGTCGTTTGATTAAAGGAGAGTATGCGAAAGTGACGAAAATTTATGATGCAGCAAACTGGTCAAAGCATGAAGATGATTTTACCCAAATGTTTTACAACCAAAATGTGAAGCAATTTTGGCTTCCGGAAGAGATTGCGCTTAATGGAGATCTTCTGACATGGAAGTACTTGGGTAAAAATGAACAGGACACATACATGAAGGTGCTCGCGGGGCTGACGCTTCTCGATACAGAGCAGGGGAACACGGGAATGCCCCTTGTCGCTGAGCATGTAGAAGGGCATCAGCGCAAAGCGGTGCTGAACTTCATGGCGATGATGGAAAACGCGGTCCACGCCAAGTCCTATTCAAACATTTTCATGACGCTTGCCCCGACAGAGACGATCAACGAAGTCTTTGAATGGGTTAAACAAAACAAATATTTGCAGAAAAAAGCTCAGGTCATTGTCGGACTCTATGAGAAAATCCGCCAGGGCGATAAAATTTCGCTGTTTAAAGCGATGGTCGCATCCGTTTATTTAGAAAGCTTCCTGTTCTACAGCGGCTTCTACTACCCGCTTTATTTTTACGGACAGGGCAAGCTGATGCAAAGCGGCGAAATCATCAACCTGATCTTGCGGGACGAAGCGATTCACGGCGTCTATGTCGGCCTGCTCGCTCAGGAGATTTACAATCAGCAGACACCTGAGAAAAAAGAAGAGCTGTACGCGTTTGCCATTGATCTATTAAAAGAGCTTTATGAAAATGAGCTTGAATATACAGAAGATCTGTACGACCAGGTCGGCCTTTCACACGACGTGAAGAAGTTCATCCGCTATAATGCCAACAAAGCGCTGATGAACCTTGGCTTTGAAGCTTATTTTGAAGAAGAAGAGATCAATCCGATCGTGTTGAACGGGTTGAATACGAAAACGAAGTCACACGACTTCTTCTCAATGAAAGGAAACGGCTACAAAAAAGCAACAGTTGAACCGATAAGAGACGACGATTTTTACTTTGACGATAAGTAAGCCGGCCGGGCTAAAAGGGCGCATCCGCGCCCAAGCCCCGCCTTTCAGTTATAGATACACGGCAAAATGAGAGCAGAACGAATCTGCTCTTTTCACTTTGAGGAGGAAACGGATACAATGGGAAAAATGGATGAAATCATTCTCGTGGTTCCGCGGGAAAACGTATTTGCAAATGAAACGCTGACCTTCCAAGGCGTCAACAGCGACGGTGAGAAGGTTGGGAAGATCATGGCGCATATTGAACAGCACTTCAGTGAAATGAGAAGGGGAGACGCCGAAGAAGATCCTGCGTTTAAACAGCCGATCCCTTATGTTGTCATCAAAAGAGAAGACGAAATATTTGTATACGAGCGGCTCGAAGGCGGAGGGGAAGCGCGGCTTCACAACAAGCTGTCACTCGGCTTCGGCGGCCACATGAACTTTGCCGAAGGGCTTGATTTTTCCGGTATTCTGAAGTTAAACACAGACCGTGAACTTGATGAAGAGCTTCTGATTGAGGAATCAGATAAAGAAAAAATGGTGACGCTCGGACTGATTAATGATGATGAAAACAGCGTCGGAAAAGTACATATCGGAATCCTTTCAGCGCTTGAGTTAAAACCGGGCGCACACGTTGAAGTTAAAGAAAAGGAGCAGATTGCCGGCCGGTGGATGAAAGCCAGTGATCTGAAAGATAAAAGCGTCTATGACAGACTTGAATCTTGGTCACAGTTTGTCGTTGATATCTTAGTTTAAATGGGAAAACTCGCTGATTCAGCGAGTTTTCTTTTCGTATTGGACCGGTTTCCATTGAAAAAGTGAGCCCTGCTTTTCGATTAACCCGAAACCAGGGTAGGGGAAATGACACCCGTGGAGCAGGACCTGTCCGTTATAAGCCTGCCGGGCCAGCAGTCTTCTTGTCTTTTCTCCCTCTTTAGGGTCATGCTCAAGCGAAACCCGCAGCTTTGGATTGGAGATGCTTTCGGGAATGTGAAATGCGTCATTGATGATCTGACAGACCCCGTCTTTTGTCTGTAATTCAATAGTCAAGTGTCCAGGCGTATGTCCGGGCGTATGGATCAGCTTCAGTCCGGGAAGCAGTTCGGTATCTTCTGTCAGCAGCTTCAGAAGCGGCCGGACAGTGGAGAGAATGCGAAACTGTTTAGAAGCCGGCGTTTGTTTTGCGTACAGCCATTCTGCTTCACTGATCAGATGAACAGCGTTTGGAAAAGCGGGTTTCCCGTTATTCAGAAGACCTCCCGTATGATCTAAATGACTGTGTGACAAAATGACATAGTCTATGGAGTCAGGCATAATTCCCGCCTGTGTCAGGTGATGAATCAAGTGCCCGCTTTCTTGTCCGCCTGTTTCGCCAAATCCCGTATCAATCAGTATCCGTTTTTCGTTCGTTTCCAGGCAGATAAAGTTCAGCGCTACTTCAAATTCTTCAGGATAATGTTCTGCTTCATGAGGGTCTCCTCCCGCCAAAAAGAAATCCCTTGAAACTCGAAATGCTCCATCAGATAAAATTGTCATTTGAAAAGAATCGAGTTGAATGCGGTCTGGCTCCTTCATAATAAATCTTCCCCCTTTGCGTTTGACCGATCTGTCTCTTTATTAGAAGAGGCAGTTTCATTGTGTCTTTTCATTTGCGGTGAGCTTCTTGATCGGTTATTATTAAATCGTAATGATTACGATTTAATAACGGAAGTATAACTAAATCCGTTTGTTCTTTCAACCAAAATACAACTGTTTAAAAGGGAAGGAGCATCATTTCATGCCGAAACTGGAAGAGCTGTATCGGTCCGTCATTATGGATCATGCAAGATACAGGCGAAATTTTCGAAAAATCGATAAACACAGCGCGTATTACGTCCATTACAAAAATCCAACATGCGGTGATGTGATGACTTTGTTTATCGACATTAAAAATGAAAAGATCGAAGACGCAGCTTTTATCGGAGATGGGTGCAGCATCAGCATGGCTTCCTCATCAATCATGACTGAACTGATAAAAGGAAAGACGTTAAAAGAAGCCGGGCTAATGCGTGAAGCGATGGAAAATATGATCAGAAAAGGAGAAGAACCGGCAGAGGATCTGCTGGGAGATGCCGTTTCCCTGATTGGCGTCCATCCGTTACGGGCCCGCCATAACTGTGCCCTGATGCCTTGGCAGGCGCTCGATCGGATCAAGGAGAACGTTTATTAAATGAACATCACATCTAAAGCACTCCGTTTCTAAGGCAGCCAGGCAAAGAATATCGGAAGATTCAAGGGAAAAAAGGGGCAGTGACGAAAGAGGTATGGAAAACGAAACGAATGTAAAGCAGGAAGCGATGGCGCAGCTTAAACGGAAAGGCATTCGAATGACGCCGCAGCGGCTGGCCATCTACCATTATTTTTTAGCCAACAGGAACCACCCTACAATAGCTGAAATTCAACAATCATTGAGGGAGATATATCCTGCCGTCAGTACAGCGACGATATACAACACCATCCGCTATTTTAAACAAGAGGGCCTTATAAAAGAAATGGGGTTTACCGATCCGCTTCGTTTTGATCTGGCTCTAGAGGAACATGATCATGTCATATGCGAAGTATGCGGGAAAATCGTCGATTTTCATTGTCCGCAACTGGAGAAAGTAAAAGACATTGCGGCACGGCTGACCGGATTTAAAGTGACACATCACCGATTGGAACTGTACGGCATCTGCAAAGATTGCCAGGCGAAAAGAAAATACGCCGCTAAAGAGAAAGGGGTTAGATAAAAAATTTGGTTGTGCATAAAACCAAAATCCGATATATTGGTTTTATGATGAAAAATAACATTAAACGAATCAAACGAATTTCGCTTCGGGAAGAAGTGTATCAAACGCTGAAGCGCACCATCGTACATTTGGAACTAAAGCCGGGGGAGCGCTTGCATGATCAGGAGCTTGCAGAGCAGTTTGGCATCAGCCGCACACCTGTCAGGGAGGCGCTCAAACGCCTGGAAGATGAAGGACTTGTTGAAACTGTTCCGGGTTCAGCAACACGTGTAGCACCGTTAAATCGCGAGGAAGCTGAACATGCTTTTACAGTCACTGCAGCACTGCATGCGCTGGCTGTCAAGCTGTCGTTTCCTTTTTTAACGGATTCAGACCTTGATCAACTGGAGAGGCATAATCAAACGTTGCAGCAAGCGATTCAAAAAGAAGACATTATCGAAGCAATCGAATCGGATGCTGCTTTTCATGAGGTGTTTTTACAAGCATCAAAAAACCCGGAAATTACCCGGGCATTGGAGAGAATTTCTTCAAAAATTTACCGCCTTGAGATGTCGCAGTTTTCCTCGATCGGCAGCTTGAAATCTGTCGAACAGCATCAGAACATCATCGATGCCTGCAGACAGGGGGATCGGAATGCGGCCATCAAGCTTGCCGAGGAAAACTGGCTCAGTCTCGGAGACCGATTGGCCGGACATCAGGAAAAGGAGTGAGGGGATTGTGAGGCCGATTATACTGGGCGTTTTTGCAGCCTTCTTTTTTGCTTTTACATTCGTTTTAAACAGGGCGATGGAGCTTGAAGGGGGAAGCTGGATCTGGAGCGCATCGCTAAGATTTATCTTTATGGCGCCTCTTTTATTTGTCATTGTTTGGCTGAGGGGGAACGTAAAAGAACTTTTTCAGGAAATCAAAAAAGCACCGGGCATTTGGCTGAGATGGAGCATCGTCGGCTTCGGCCTCTTTTATGCGCCGCTCTGTTTTGCGGCGGCTTACGGGCCGGGCTGGCTGATTGCAGGAACATGGCAAATCACGATTATTTCCGGCTCCCTTTTGGCGCCGCTTTTTTACGAAACCATCCAAACAAAAACAGGTCCCGTACAGATGAGGGGCAAAATTCCCTATAAAGGGCTGGCGATGTCGTTGATCATTTTAATCGGGGTGGCGCTGATGCAGGCTGAGCATGCGGCACAGCTTTCTTTGCATGAGATGCTGCTGTGCGTCGTGCCGGTTATGTTGGCTTCATTTGCATATCCGCTTGGGAACAGAAAAATGATGGAAGCATGCGCCGGGCGCCTTGATGCTTATCAGCGGGTATTGGGGATGACGTTGGCAAGCCTTCCGTTTTGGCTGATCCTCTCACTGTACGGGCTGGCATCGGCGGGTGCGCCCAGCCGGGGACAAGTCATTCAGTCAGGTTTGGTGGCTGTCTTTTCCGGAATATGCGCAACTGTGCTGTTCTTTGCCGCAACCGATCTTGTAAAAGGGGATATGCGAAAATTAGGGGCTGTCGAGGCCACACAATCGTTTGAAGTGCTGTTTGCTGCCGCTGGTGAAATTTTGCTTCTTTCAAGTCCGCTTCCTGGTGCCATCTCATGGAGCGGCATGGCACTTGTGATTATCGGAATGGTGTTGAACAGCCATGCATCGAATCAAACGCAAAAGCCGGCGATTCAAAGTAAAGCTGCAAAAGCATAAAAAAAGCCTGCGATCTATACGAGACAGATCGCGGGCTTTTCTTGATGATTGTCCCTATTCCTGGTAAATGAAAGCGTCAAATCCGGCGTTTTTGGCTTGCTGAACGAGCGCTTCGGCATTTTCTTTGGAAGAAAAAGCGCCAATTTGCACTTTGTAAAGGCTGTCCCTGTAAATCACAAGGGCATCAAACCCTTTCGCTTCCGCTTGAGCGGCAAGCGAATCGGCATTGGCTTTGGTCCTGAAAGCGCCGATCTGCACTTTATAGAGAGCTGCTGCGTTTTTGGAAAGGTTAAATGCCCTTGCGAGTCCGTTGGCGTGGCCTCTGGCAATGGATTGAATAAACGCGGAAGACTTCAGTTTCTCGGCGTCGTTTGTATTGTCTACAAAGCCATTTTCCGTAAGGAGTGCGGGCATGGCTGTTTCTCTAAGAACATGAAAATTGGCCGTTTTCTTGCCGCGATCCCTGAAATCGACAACTTTTAAAATCTCTTCATGCATGATATCCCGATAGGTGGTGGTAGGTGCGCCGACGCCGGGATAAATGTAATCCTCGAAACCTGTCCCGCCCCCGGCATTCATGTGAATCGATAGAAAGTAGTCCGCTCCCCAGCTGTTCGCGGCGTTCGTGCGTTGCGTCAGACTGACGGTTTGGTCGCTTGTCCTGCTCAACAGGACTGAAACATTTTGATATTCATTCAGCAGCATGTTTCTTAAAGCCAAGGCGGTTTGCAATGTTAACTGTTTTTCTTGCAAACCATTAGCTGAAGCACCTGTATCAGACCCGCCATGGCCGGGATCGATAAAAATTTTTACCACAAGACATCACCTCAATAGACAGTCTATGAACAGATGGACATGAAGGGTTGTACGAACGCCACAATATTGCAGAATTTTGTAAATATTCAACTTATTATAGAGCGTCATATTCTCTTCAGGCAAGAGGTTGCATTTTTAATGTTTTTATCATATAATTCAATTACGCTGCATTGTACGTAATGATAATTAAGTTTTAACCTTTAAGCTGTAATAGGGAGTTTTATATCGGAACCGGAATGTCATGCCTTCCTCGAAAGGACGACAGGAACGTTTCTGCAGACACCCACTTTGAGGAGTGTGGTTTAAAACTTTCTTACTTGCATACGGCAATTGCAGCACTTCACTTAAGTCATTTGAATAAAATGGCTTTTTTTATTTGCTTAAAATCGGTTTACTGTAAATGTTTTATGTAAACTAACTTGCTGTAAATAAAGGGCGGACACCGCCCTTTTATTCATTTTAAAGAAAAACGAATGCCTGAATTCCAGCAAGTAGAAGGTGCAAAAATGACTGGCATCAAAAATGCTGAATGATGATAATTCCCGTGATCATCAGGACAATTCCCAGCATGCGCTGCACATTTAAGCGGTGTTTGGGGGTTCCGAACCAGCCAAAATGATCGATGATGAGGGCGATGATCATTTGGCCGCTTAAAGCCAAAACAACAGTAAGTGACGCTCCGACAATCGGCAAAAGCAAAATATTGGATGTGATAAAGATGACGCCAAGTATTCCGCCAGTCCAGAGCCACCAAGGGCTGCCCGTGATAAAGGTTTTTGCTGTATGTAAATTGTTTAAATGAAATAACCGCCGATGTTCAATGATCGACGTAAGAAAGAGAAGAATGACCATTCCAACCAAAAACGAAATAAGTGAAGCGATAAAAGGTGATTGGAGAGCATTTCTCAGCTCTGAATTAATAGATGTTTGAATCGGTGATGCCATTCCGGCAAAAAGCCCGAGCATCATGTAAAGAAAAACGTTCATAGTGTTGTTTTTCATCGGTGATGAACTCCCTTGCTATTAATATTTTTTGATAATGAAAACCCCGGAGATGATGAACAAAATGCCGATGATTCTAGGAAAGTTTAATTCATGAACGGGAATATGAAACCATCCGAAGTGATCGATGGCCAGAGCCATCACCATCTGCCCAAGCAAAGTGACGACAACTGTCAGTGCTGATCCAAGACGCGGAAGCAACAAAATATTTGAAGTTAAATAAAAAACGCCTAAACATCCGCCTCCAATGAGGATCCACAAGGGGATGGAAGGGAGAAGTCCGATGATAGACAAAAAATGGCGCTCTGTCACTATGGCGACAATGACCAGGATAAGCGTACCGGCAAAAAAAGATATGGCCGCCGCCCCGTAAGGAGACCCGATCTTCATGCCTAGCCGTGAATTAATTGAGGTTTGAACAGGAATGGCCATTCCGGCCAAAATCCCGGCTATAAGTATTAAAATGATCATATTTTTAAAAACTCCTTTTTGCGGTAATTGGAACGATTATTTCAAAGCTGAAAGTCTTGCTGTTTTTGAGGGACACTTTGTATTTTGGCGAAAAGGAGTTCATGATGCAAGTGCTGATTGATGAAAAGAATTCAAAATTTGCAGCTTTGTATCTATATCATGTTTTTCTTTTTTGAAAATCATGTTTCAAGAAGATTTTGAGATTCAATAAGGTGATGTAGCGATAAAAAAACCAAAGAGGACTCCGGCTGAGTTCTCTTTGGTGTTTGTAAGTCCGGTTCCTCGTGTTCAAAGCCGTAAAATCTCTCCATAAAAAGTAAGTTGGAATCCCGGCAAAATTCACCTCATCCAAATCGTACAAGCAAATTTTCATGAAAGAAGAATTGTTAAACTGAAAAAAGTCCTATAAACTACAAGTAATATTTTGTTAGGGGGTGGGAATGTGTTCAACGAAAGAGAGGCGCTCCGATTAAGACTGGAACAACTGAACAATGCCGAGATACAAGCCATACGCGAACTCCAAAATGAGCGGAAAGACATTTATTCCAGGCTGCGGGAATTAGATTGTCAAAAAGTTTCATCATCACATCATAAAAAAACGTTATTAGAATTAGTCGATGAAACTGTAAATCTCTTAAAAAAATAAACCGAAAGCCGTTTGATCCAGTGGCCGTGAGAGGGATGAAAGAATGAAATAGAGGTTTTGCTTTGCTCATATTTTGTAATTGCGCGAAAAATGGAAAGGTTAGCAACTTGACTAGGAAAAGAACATTGTATAAGATTATTCTTACAAATCCAATAGGAATAACGGCCCTAAAACTGACTGACTTGTCAATCGAGATTCAGGGTAAGGAGGAAAACACTTGGGAAATACGGATACAAGAGAGGAATTGCTACATATCGCGCTTGAGATTTTTGCTACGAAAGGATATCATGCGACAAAAATATCAGACATCGTAAAACAGGCTGGCGTTGCACAGGGAACTTTTTACTGGCACTTCAAAAGCAAAGAAGAAATCGCCAAGGAAATCATAGACAAGGGGAAAGAAAACCTTCTTGCAGCCATTCATCAAGGCTACAGGCAGACGTTTGCTCTTACAGATGATATGATCCAATCCACGACAGCCCTTATGAAAAGAATTTTTACGTTTGCACAGGAGAACCGAAACTTAATGACGTTTTTATTAGTCAAGGGACAAGGCGCCGATCCGGAAATCAGGGAGGCAATCGAAGAGGCGCTGATCAGTGTTGAACAAGCATTTAAAAAGAACATCCAAAGGGCTACAGAGCTTGGCATGCTAAATTCCTCCCATAATACTGATCTGCAGGCCACCATGTTAACAAGTCTTGTGTTGGGCACACTATCAAAATGGCTGTTTGGACCAAAGCATGATCTGAATTATGTCCCTAAGTTTTCAGTTGATGAAATGACTGAAGAATTGGTTCATTTTGAATTTTTCGGGCTGATTGGCCAAAGGAGGAATTAAATTTGTCTATTATCCAAAAAACAAATGGAGAGTTTGGGATTTTTCATGAAGCCGGTATGCAGGCCAAGGGGTCTTTCACTCCGAATTCAGACGGCCTTTCGCCGATTGAGCTGTTGGAAGCTTCATTAGGGATGTGTATCACCATTTCTTTGCAAAGGATGTTTGAAAGGGACGGCATAGAAGTGCAGGAGGATGAATTTTCAGTTTCTGTTTCCGCCGCTAAAGCGCCCGATGGCCCGTCCCGTGTTGAAAAATGTACGGTTAGCGTCAAATTGCCCGAGCATCTTCCGACCGACTATAAAAAGAAATTAATCACCTCTGCTGAAAGGGCATGTACAATCGGCAATACGTTAAAACGAGGGGTAACGATTGATACGAATATGATGTAACAACCTACATGATGAAACGAAGGAGCATGAAAATGGAAAACAACAGTAAAAAACCTTCCTATACAAATGCTGATGATTTTGCTGTTACATCAGTGCCTGAAAATAAGAGAAAATCGATTTTTAACATTACGATTACAAGCTGTGCCTGGATTATCTCATTGTCGACGATTGTGACTGGAGGAGCGCTGATCCAGGGATTGAATTTTGCGCACGCCGTTTTGGCTGCCGTCTTAGGTATGCTGATTCTTGCGGTCTATGGCTTTTTTCAAGGTGTAATGGGTGCAAAATACGGAATATCGACAACCGTTCTTGCCCGTCAGGCTTTTGGACGCTACGGATCGGGCCTTTTTGGAATCGTCTTGGCGCTGACGCTGGGAATCGGCTGGTTTGGCTGGCAGGTTGCTTTTTTCGGCACGACCATTTCTGAAATGTTTCCGGGTGTTTGGCTTGCAAAGCCTGAAGTCGCCATCGTTTGGGGCGGTATTTTAATGATCCTTACCGCTTTTATAGGATATCGCGGACTTGCCGCTTTAAGCTTTATCGCTGTACCTTTAGTCGTCATCTTTTCTATATGGGGCATCGTGAGTGCTGTCAATTATTCTGGAAGCTGGCATAACTTGCTGACGTTTCATCCGACAGGGGACCCTATGACGATATTTGCCGGAATTACAATCGTAGTTGGAAATGCTGCATTGGGTGCGGTTGTTTTTCCTGATGTGACGAGATATGCAAAAGGAGCGGTTTCAGGAGGAATAGGTGCGTCTGTCGGTTATTTCCTTGGAGGTGTTTTCTGTCTTGTTGCAGGAGCGGCAATGGCCATTGCTGCGAATGTTCCGGATATCGGGTCAACACCGAATATTCCTGCCGCGATGAGCAAGCTCGGACTTGGATTTTTGGCATTTTTCATCATCGTTTTTGCACAGTGGACGACGAATGATAACAATTTGTATACCGGATCTCTGGGGCTTCGCAATGTTGTGAACATTCCTAAGAAAGCACTTGTGGCGATCATGGGCGTGATCGGCATCATGATTGCATTATTAGGTGTCCAGAATATGTTTGTGCCATTCTTAACATTTTTAGGTTTGTATGTTCCGCCGATCGCAGGCGTGATGATCGCAGATCATTGGATCACAGCACCTGTCATCAAGAAAAAACAATATCGATTCGGGGCTGGAACAACTTATTCGAAGCTGAATGTTGCGGCGATTCTTTCGGTGATCATCGGAGGTTTTACCGCTTCAAAGGTAACATTCGGCATCGGACCGATTAACTCTACTGTACTTGCATTTTTGATTTATATCGTTTTTACATTTATTTTCACAAAATTAAATCTCCGTTACGAAATCGGAGAAGCGACAGAGGAATCGTCTGGTTTTTAAGCGGATAAGGAGGAAAGGTTTTCAATGATGAATGAAAAAAACCAATGGGTATTTGGAATTGATGTCGGCGGGACGTTTACAGATTTAGTGGCTGTCAACAAGGGAGGGAAAATGGTTTCGACGAAGACGCCTTCAACCCCTGATCAGTCTGATGGTGTCATGAACGGAATTAAAAAAATGGCTGAAATCATCGGAATAGACGTAAAGGACCTGTTAGCCAATAGTCCATTAGTGGTCCATGGAACAACAGTTGCTACTAACGCTTTGCTGGAATATAACGGAGCAAAGGTGGGGCTTCTCACAACGGAAGGCTTTCGGGACGAAATCGAATTCCGTCGCGCGTACAAAGAAAGCGTGTTTTCTCCGCGCTTGGAAGCACCTTATCAAATTGTCCCAAGAAGATATCGTGTGGGGATTCCTGAACGACTGGATCATACAGGAAATGTCGTAACTGAGCTTGATGAAGAAGCCGTCCGCCGGGCAGTCCGAGGGTTTATCCAAGAGGGGATCGAGGCGATTGCTGTATGCTTTCTGTTCAGCTTCATGAATCCTTCGCACGAAATCCGCGTTAAAGAGATTATTCATGAGGAAGCTCCCGGCATGTTTGTATCGTTATCGTATGAAGTGCTGCCGCAGATTCGGGAATTTGAACGGGTGAGCACGACCATTGTCAACGCGTTTACCGGCCCTTCCATGCAAAGCTACTTGAACCATCTTGACGAACGGCTTCGCGAAGACGGATTTGCCGGAGAACTGTTTGTCATGCAATCTAACGGCGGGGTCCAAAATGTCATTCAAAGCGGAAAATTTGCCGCAGGAGGCCTTCTCTCAGGTCCAGCCGGAGGAGTGACGGCTGCTTCCTTTATCGGAGAAAAATCGGGCTACGAGAACGTCATTACCGTAGACATGGGTGGAACAAGCTACGATGTCTCGGTTATCGAAAAGTTAAATCCGGCGATCACGACTGAGAACTGGATCAGCAGATACCGGGTTGCCTTGCCGATGATGGATATTCACACGATCGGCTCCGGCGGCGGAAGCATCGCCTGGATTGACAGCGGCGGAGCTTTACAAGTCGGCCCGCGAAGCGCAGGCTCCAATCCGGGGCCGGCCTGCTACGGAAGAGGCGGAGAAGAACCGACAGTTACGGACGTGAATGTTTTCTTAGGCTATATTAACCCAGATAACTTTCTAGGCGGAGAAATGAAGCTTGACCGTTCACTGGCTGAAAAGGCGATCCGCACACAGATTGCCGATCCGCTCGGAATTTCGACAGTAGAAGCCGCTCTTGCAATCTCACAAATCGTCAATAGCGATATGTCAAATGCAGTCCACTTTGTGACGACACAACGGGGTCATGATCCAAGGAATTTCGCCCTAATGGCTGTCGGCGGCGCCGGAGCCATCCATGCAGGCAAGCAGGCGGAAGACCTCGGCATTAAAACCGTTATTGTTCCGTCCCTTGCCCCGGTCTTCTGTGCGCTCGGCGATGTGGCAGCAAACCTTAAAGTAACGGAGCTCAGGACGCGCTTTGAAAGTCTGAAAAACGTTGACCTGCAAGCGATGAATGCCGATTTTGAAAAGATGGAACAGACGGCCCGCGAAAAACTTGGAGGCCAGTCGGTCACCAATCAATATGAAACCCGCCGCTTTATCGATATGCGCTACGCCGGGGAAGTCCATGAAGTAACCGTACCGGTAAAATCGAGGACGCGGAGGATTACAGAATTGAATCTTGAAGCAACGGCGGCAGATTTCCATGACCTTCATGAAAGAATGTTTGCCCATAAAGATCCCGAGCACGACATTGAAATTTTAAATCTCCGCCTTGACCTGGTTGGCGTCAGAGAGCCGTTAAAGCTTAAAGAGGAGCCGTTTGAGCAGGAGGACCCTTCAAAAGCGAAAACAGGTGAACGCGATATGTATTTTGACATCGAACCGACGAGGACGCCTATTTTCAACGGATCAATGCTTGAGCCGGGCAACTTGATTGTCGGTCCGGCCATCATTGAGCAATGGGGTACGACCATTGTTGTTTATCCGGGACATGAGGCTCTAATCGATTCTTACCGCAACTGTGTCATTGAAGTAAAGCACTCTCAGCAGACGACTAGAGGTGGAAATGCATGATCCAAGCTCAAATTCTTTATAGCAAGCTGCAATCGATCGGCAGAGAAATCGGGGATAATTTGCAGCGAATCTCCCGTTCCCCTTTGCTTTCTCAAGACCGGGCATTTGCTACAGCGATTTTTACGAATGAGCTGAAAATCGCGGTTCAACATCAATATGAGCCTGAACATTTGTTCGCATTAAAAGAAAGCGTGGAAAATCTGTTCGACTATTTTTCATTTGATATCGCAGATGGAGATGTGTTGCTCGTCGCAGATCCATACAGCGGCGGAACGAAAGGACAGTCGCTCACCATGGCGGCGCCGTTATTTCTTGAAGGGGAGCTCGTACTCTTCCCCGCTGTCCGCGCTCAGATGATCGATTTGGCCGGCGAGTATCCGGGCGGATTCCATCCCGATGCATTTGAAGTATGGCAGGAAAATATCAGAATTACACCTGTTAAGCTTTATAAGCAAGGCGTTCTGCAGACCGATATTCTTCGTTTCTTATTATCAAACAGCCGGGTGCCCGCTTCTTTTAAAGCGGATTTGGAAGCCATGTATACATGTTTGCGTGGCGCCAAACAGCAATTGAAAACGTTTCTTGGCAGCTACGGCCAGAAAACAGTGACCGAATCGATCGACAGCATGTTTGAATACAGCCGCAAAAGGGTTGAGCACCATGTCTCTTGTCTGCCTGAAACAGAAATGAGCGCTGTCCAGGAGTTTGAAGTTTCCGAAGGAAGCAAGAGTACAATTCATGTGCAAATTTCAAAGAAGGACGATGCGGTTGAAATCGATTTGAGCAGATCATCGGTACAATCCGTAAAGCCGGTTAATTCGCCTGCCGCTTTAACGAAGGCGTTTGCCGTTTGGCCGTTCCTGGCGAGAATTGCCGATGAAATACCGATCAATGAAGGAACGCTTCAACCTTTTCAAACGAAGACGAGGCTGGGTACGATTTTGGATCCGGAATTTCCTGCAGCGACAGCATTAGCTCCAAGCATTACCGGCCATTTCATCGCTGAAGCGGTATATAAAGCCATTCAAAACGGACAAAGCACGAATGAAGAATTTCCGCCGATTTACGGGACAGGTCCGCAGGCCGTTTTTTATCCGGAGCTTGGCGCGGAAGCTGAAACGAAATCAATCGTTTTGGCGCCCGGGTATCCATCAGCTTCAAAAGGCTTCGGGCCGCCTGCTTTATTTGGTCAACGGATGCTTGTCTCTGCAGAGGAATTGGAGCTTTACCACGGTTTTAAAATGGTTTCCCGGGAGTGGACGGACAATGGGGAGGAAATGAAAGTGTCTCTGCTTAACCAGGAGGACGATATTTATTTCAACCTTCTTCTGCCTTTTAGTGAAAGGGGAGAATACGGGTCTCTGTCAAGAACGGGAGATCGTGACGAAATCTTTTATGAAAGCACGGTAAACCAACATGTGAAAAAAGGCGAGCTCCTCGTCTTTACGTACTCTCAAAAGGAGGAGCAGCTATGATTAATCAGGACTTTATTCTATCACAGGTGGTCGGCGGTTCCCTTGATGCGGTTGCCAGGGAAATGAGCGCCACTGTTACGAGAACGGCCCGTTCACCATTGTTTAACGAAGCACACGATTTTACGACGGGCGTCTTTGACCTTTCTGGCAAAAAATCGCGCCTTGTCGCGCAAGCCCCGGGCTGTACGCTGCACCTTTATGCGGTAGTAGGCGCAGTTGACCATTTATTGGACGCTTTTCGGTACGATCTTCATCCCGGAGATATTCTCCTGGTGAATGATCCGTATCATGGAGGCTCGCACAGCCTTGACTGGACAATCGTCATGCCGGTTTTTTATAATCGCAAGCCAATCCTGCTTCCTGCTGTCCGAAGCCATATGGCCGATAATGGAGGACCGGTTGCCGGAGGGTACAATCCGCGCTCAAAAGATATTTGGCATGACGGGCTGCGGATTCCGCCATTAAAAATTTATGAGCGGGGAGAAAAGCGCAGGGATGTATTCGATTTAATTGTTGCAAACAACCGGCTTTCCCATTGGCTTGAAGGCGACTTAAACGCGATGATCGGGGCATGCAAGGTCGCTGCCTCCCGAATCCAAACGATGCTGGATAAGTATGGCGCCGAGAAGGTGATTACGGCCATTGACAACCGGATTCAATATACAGAAAACAGGGTTCGCGATGAAATCACCAGCTGGCCGGACGGCACCTATGTCGGTGAAACATTTGCTGACCACGACTTTCAAGGCAACCGCGATATTAAGGTTCGCGCAACGGTGACCGTCAAAGGCAGCGATCTTCACATTGACTTTACCGGCTCCTCTCCGCAAGTAAAGGGCTTCATCAACAGCCCGCTTTCAAATACGACTTCATTTGCTTTTGTCGGTATTTCGACTTGCTGTGATGAGGATATTCCGATCAATGAAGGATATATGAATCCGGTAACAGTAACTGCACCTGTAGGAACAGTTGTGAACCCGCAGCTGCCGGCACCGTGCGGACACGCAACTGCGTGCGTAGGAGCAGAAATAGCCGAGGCTGTTCTCCAGGCCATTTCCCAATGTGCGCCAAAACGCGTCGGAGTGAACGCCCATAAGCTTCCTCTCGCTTATTCCCACGGAAAATACGACGACGGGAAGCCGTGGGTGAACCTGAATTTTTACGGCTATACCGGCGGTGCGGGGGCTGCATACGAAACGGACGGATGGGGGCTTTATCCGCCTGTTATGACAGGAGTTATTCTGCCATCTATTGAAATGACTGAAGTTCAATACCCGAGCCGTGTATTAAAGCATGAATATACGAGCGATTTTACGGGAGCAGGCCGATGGAGAGGCACCCCCGGGTTGGATGTTCAGATCCAGCACTTAAAGGAAAGCCGCACAAGCGTCATGATGGCAGGGGTCCGAAATACAACAAAAGGCTTCTGCGGAGCTGGCGATGCACCAAGCAACAAGGTGATCGTCGGGTATGGAACAGACGAAGCCAAAGAGATCGAGGAAACGGCTTTTGAAGTCAAAATGCCTGCGGGCGGCATCATCCAATTTTACCGTGCAGGCGGCGGAGGCTGGGGAAATCCGCTGGAACGTGAACCCGAAAAGGTGCTGGACGACGTCTTCAACGAGTTTGTCAGCATTGAATCAGCATTGCAAGATTACGGTGTCGTGATTGACCCTGAGACACTTACCATTAATGAAATGGAAACAAATCGTGTGCGGGCTTCCCGCCTTTCATAAATAAAAAAGCTGATCTGAAAGGAATGAAGACACCTTTTCGGATCAGCTTTTTAAATACTCATATGGTAAAAAGAGGATAATCGCTTTCAGGAGAGAATGTAAACATAACCGGTTTGATCTTTTAAGCCGGCGGGTACATAACAGATTAGCAAGTAAAGGAGGACAAATCATATGAAAAACAAAAAAGCGTTTTGGGGACCTTTTCTGTTCGGTGTGGGTATCATCGCCATGATCGATGGCATTGTTTTTCACCAATTACTTCAATGGCACAGCGTGTACATGGACACAGACCGCTCTCACCAAATTATGAGCGACGGACTGTTCCATCTGTTTTCGCTCGTCATTCTTTTTATCGGCGGGATCCTGTTGTGGAACAGAGGTGACTTGAGCAGCAGCCGGCCGCAACACATCTTTTGGGGAGCCTCTTTGCTGGGAGCGGGCTGGTTTAATTTCCTCGAGGGCATCATCAATCATCATCTTCTTCAGATTCACCACGTCAACCCGCTAAGCCCGAACCGCCTCTTATTCGACCTTGCCTATGACGCATCAGGCCTTTTGATCATTCTGGCCGGATGGCTGATCTACAGAAAAGGCAAACAGAAATGAAAAATTGGTTTGACTCGCACAATTATTTCTCGGGAAAGCGCAGGTTTCAACAAGACTTGCCCTGTTTTTGTCAAAATTTGAAGAAATAAAAAACTCCATTTTAAAAATTGACGTGATCAGTAAGCGGCGCTTGAGGAAGTTGTTTTATGTAAACAAGTTATTAAAGTGCAACTGTTCACTTCAAGCAAAAAGGGGGTTCAGATATTCAATGGAAAAAAGGTGTTCATATCGTTTGACTGGCATCTTTTAAGAGGAGGTTTCCATATAAAATGTTAAGTGTGCTGCTGCCTAATTAGCTTATCCTTTCCGCTATCATTTTATTTTTATGTTACATGATCGTATTGGTAAAGGAAAACAAGATAAATCGCAAACAAAACGAGGAAACTCAACAGTTGCTTAGGGAGATATTAAAGGAAGTGAAAAGCAAAGATTTAGAGCGGAAATAAAAGATATTATATTTCTGGAGTGATTTAGTTGTGCCTCAGAGGAAACATTTGAGCATAAGACTGTACCTTTTGTTCAAGTGAAAGTCGGGTTTAGATTTGCAAGGAGGCTGTTTCATGCAGCTATTGGTTTGCTGCTGTGTACCCCTAAACTTTTAAATAAAATAACCTTAATTAATCCGAATTCACATAATACGGTAATTGGAAATCCTTAAAAGACAAACTTGTGATGATTACGACATCCTGAACAATTTGCTTCCTCTTCAAATAGATGCTCATAAGAAAGATTCATGTTGTTGGAGAAATAAATAATCTGTAAATGCGAGGGGATGCACTTGACAAGTTTTGTTCAGAATACCGTGCATGGTTTAAAGAGCTTATTAGATCAAAATGGAGTCATTAGGATTCTTGGCTCTGAAGGTGAAATTACAGATGCTCTTGTCACATTCTCTGGCAGCGGAGCCTCTCAAAGCGATATACGAGCTTTCGAAACACATCACCAATTATCTCTTCCTGATGATTATAAAAAATTTTTAACTCTACATAATGGAGCTGGAATTTTTGATAGTCTTTTAGATGGAGTGAATATTGGCGGAGGTCTGCATTTATTTAACATCAAGGAAATTGATACAGAACTGAAAGATGAGGAATTTTATGCGGATGTTAACGGTATTCCAATTGGACATTTGCTGGAAGAGTGCGATCTAATGATTGACAGAGACAGGCTCAAGGAAGGAGATCCCAACTACCTTTATTTACTTGAGGATGGTCTTGAGTATAAGCCTCTCGATTTAAATTTTGAGATATTTTTAGACCGATATGTTATGTGTCATGGGCAGCCATTTTGGGAGTGGAGATATTACACAGCTGAGAATTATTATAGAACATGACGACCGGATTTTTGGTCGTCTTTTTTGAATAGTTTTTTTTCTAATTCTAAGGAATCATTTTCATGGATGATCAGGATTTATTCCCCAATTCACTTCTATAAAGTGGTAAACTCTAAAATGATTGTAACTTTAGTATTAGAGGAGAGTGCCATGAAGACTTTGGATGTTCAGGCGCTACACAAAGCCATTGATCAAACCCTGGAACAATTAAAACATCAATCAGACGAATTCGCCAAAGTCCAAAAAAGCGTTGAGGAAATCGCATCACTAGATGATGCTTTAAAAGGAAAAGGCGGCGAC
Organism: Bacillus sp. PK6-026; assembly: GCF_054161455.1. Classification (NCBI taxonomy): domain Bacteria; kingdom Bacillati; phylum Bacillota; class Bacilli; order Caryophanales; family Bacillaceae; genus Bacillus; species Bacillus sp. PK6-026. Next base: position 1,956,444 of record NZ_CP096418.1, read on the forward strand.
GCGATCCGTGCCTTTTACAAAGAGTGCCACACCCCTTTTCTACAGTTCTATGATACTTTCATAGAGGAATACAGTTCCACGCTGAAGAAAATGAAAACCGCATTGAATTCGCTGGAACCAAACCATAACGGGTTTATTTCGCAAACCTTTCTTGAGCACGAGCTAGAACAAGGATTGAATGCGGCCAATCGAACAACCAAACACCTGGTGTCTAAATCGAACGCCACGATCGCGAAGGTCAGTCATATTGTCGATTTGCCTGGTTTGAATGACACCGATTTTCATGAACAGAATCAGAAATCCTTAAAGGAAATCAATCAGACAATTGAAAAGCTGCATACGTTCGACAGGGAACAGACAAGCGCTCTTAAAACCGCTGAAAACGACCTGGAAACGATGCAGAGATACATAAGCAGGCTTGAAAAAATGTACACAGGGCCTAAAATTGAAATTACCGGCTATCAAAAAGGCTCGATTTTAAAACCGGATGAGATGGATGCTTTACGTGGTGGACAAGACACAGCGATGGGCGTCATGTTGGATAAGCTGGATAAGAGATCAAAGCTTGAAAAAGAAGCTAGCGAGGTTAGCAAACAGGATAATAAAATTGCTAAACTAAAGAAGAAGCTTGATGATTACAATTTTTCAACGGCTTCAGAGTTTTATGAGATGGCCACAGAAATTGGCTACGAGAACCTTTCCCCTTGGCAACAGCGATATTTCAATCAAATTGAAGGCGCTCGTGATTTTGGCAACGCAATTAAAGGAAGTGCTGAAGGACTCAAAAATGCAGTCGTCGATACTGCAGTAGGCCTATGGGACATGGTCGTTCACGCAGACGAAACGATTGAGGGCATTAACTTTACACTTCATCATCCTGATGTCACATTCAATATTATAAAAAAAGGAATTGAAGACTCGTATCAACGAGATGTCGTCAATGGTGATTCTTACACCCAAGCCAGATGGTTTAGCTATGCCGTTGGAATGGTCGGGACATCGATTGTTGGCTCTAAAGGCGTTGACAAAGCAGCAAAAGCCGCCAAAGCGGGGAAGGTAGGGCAGGTCGCTGCCAAAGCAACTAAAGCTTCTAAAAAAGTATCGAAACAAGCTTTGGAAAAAAGCGTAGCGTCTTTCAAGAAATCGATGCAAAGGGTCGCTTCAAACATAAAAGGAATTCAAATACACAACCCTTTTGCGCCGCAAGTTCAGTTTGCTGGTGGGGGGAAACTCCCTTATAATGCTATTGAAGGCAGTAACTTTAAAGAAGAGCTTATTCGACGAATAAAGGAACTTGCTAATGTTGAGAAAGGCGATATCGGAATAAATAAAGCCACTTCCGAAAAAGTCGTTAATGCCTTGTCTAATTTCAAAAGCAGAAAAATGACATTTGGAAATCGACGGTTCTTACTAGATAAAAAAGGGATGAAGCATATTTTGGAAAGGCATCATCCTAAATATTGGGATGGATCAGTTAAAGCGACACAGTCTTTTTTCAAGAAGGATTTGTCTACAGAAGATATAGCTAACGCTATAGAATCTATTTTAAAACAAAACCGAGGAGTTTTGACTGAAAAAGACTTTAGGGGAACAACAGGTAAGCAGCAAATAACAGGAACGTATAACGGAGTAAAATATGTAGTTGGTTTTAAAAAAGGACGAATAGGTCAATTCTATCCAGTAGAGTAGGTGGAAATTTTGTTTTATATTAATACATTAATTCGCAGACCAGATAGAACAATTACTGATTTATCGATATTGAAATCTCAGCAAAATGATTATTTTGTAGATATTAAGAACATCTATGATTTAAAAAATATAGAACGTATATTGGATTTTGACTATCTTGAAGGCGCAATAATAATAAAATTTAATGATCAAATTTTGATGGATGTAACCACATGGGACTTAGTTGATGATTTGTGGGCATATTTATTAAATGTAATCGAGAATGTTTTGAGCACAGGATATGGTGAAACTTACTTTCCAGATCAGCCGTTACGTTTAAGTATGCGATCATTAGCTAATGATTTATTACTTTTTGAACTAGATGCTCCTACTCAAATTAAAGCTGCCGTACCTAAAAGAGATTTCCTTCTTGCTTTAATTGAAGGGGCGGACTATTTTTTTGAAAAAATGAATGAATCCTTTGTAAGTAACGTAGATTATAATGGTGAAATTGATATGATTGAGTCTTTGAGAAAAAAATTTCTTGCTGATATTTAAAATACACCTTCTATAAATTAGATAAGTATTTCGGTGGTTTGTCCGAAAGAAGCTGGTCATAAATGCGTATTATTGTGAAATAAATTTTGATGGGGTACAAAGGCTCTCTGGAAAGAGAGCTTTTTCTTGTGAGCTGGGGATGAGATTGATTAGATCCAAACTATGTCAAACAAAGATATGTAGTATGTGTGTTAGGAGGTAAAACAGTAATGAAGAAGAAAGATATTAATTTCCTCGAAGAGTTGCTTTATAATACAGAAAAAGACAGCGCAATAAGTCGGGTAAGAAACATTGATGACCCTTTGTTGCTCCATGTTTTTGCAGCGAATTATAATTGGAATAGTGGTTTTGAAGTTCCAAAAGCAATTCTAGAGAATGAAAATTGCGATTATGGTACGGGGTTATTAATGTTCCATTATGCAGACGGTTATCGTATGCTCGAAAGCCCAGACGATGTTTCAGCATCTGCTTTAGAAGAATGGAAGGATTTTTTAATTCAAACATATCAAAAGCTTATAAATTTGCAGTTTAATTCTCAAAATATTTCATTCGATCCTGAAATAACAAGGGTTCATAGGTTTAAGTTGAAAAAAAATAACCCGCATATTCCCGATGCTTTACTTGATAAGTCACCAGGGGTTTTGATTGAAGTTCCAAAAATTTGATGCGTTTTTCACCTTGAACGGCAGTGCCTTTCAAGGTTTTTGAACAAATTGGAGAAACCCAGCAAGGAATAGGGCGGAATTATAGGCGTTTTGGGAAGAAGCCGGGTGAGATGTTTTAAATATGGCTACCGGAATGGTTGCTACGTCTGTCGTCGGCACTAAAGGCGCAGCTATAGAAGAGGAGGTAGCTTTATGCAAAAAGAAGAGTTTGTATCACTTTGGGTAGGCAGTATCAGTTCTCCAGAAGAATTAGAAAAGATTCTTAAAACTTCTTATACTGAAGATGGTGATTTTATTCCTTCAATATTTGCTCATAGCTTTAATATAGAAAGGTACGACGAGTCTGTTCGTGAAGCAGATTTTTATGAAGAGTCTAGTAACTCAGTAAGTCGATTATTAGAAGACTTCTCTTACGATCATACGATTATCCCCGAATTTATTTCAGTATGTGGAGAGCACCTGACAAAAAATTATAATGCGGTGGTCTTATATAATTTCGACTATAAAGGTGTCAAAAAGAAGGTATCTATTGGTGGCGGTGAATTTAAATTTTTAGGTTCAGTTAAATATATGTAATGAATACTCAAATTTCAATGATGATAAATGAATATATAGAAAAAGATGATTTTTTCGGAGCAGTACCCGATGAAGATATTTCGAGGGCTGAAGAGAAATTAGGATGCAAATTTCCAAGGCAATATAAAGAGTTTGTTAAAGCATATGGCTCAGGAGGAATATGTGGAGTTGAGGTCTTAGGAGTAGAGGGAAATGGATATGCTTCAGTAGTTGATGCTACAGAAAGATTTAGAAAATTTGGTTTACCTGAGGAATACTTAGTTATTGAAAATGTGGACGAGTTTGTTTATTGTCTCAATACTGGAGAAAATCATTGTGTAATAAGGTGGGATGACATAAGCAAAAAGGAGATTGAAAGATATTCTAGCTTTGATGATTATTTACAAGACAGTTTTCAAGAAGCAATAGATAACTGGTAAGGAAAAGCCAAGATTTAAAACTCCACCTCTAAAAAGGGCGGGGTTTTTGTTTTAGAAGGGAGACGATTAATTGTGAAAGCCCTTTTTACCTTAATGTTTCTTAAATTATTCCTCTCCTACATTGACCAAGAAACCAAATATAGGATATGCTTTGGTGAGAGACCTGTAAAAATGAGGGATTTTTGTAAGGGGGATTTTTTGAGGAATGAATAGTGGCTCCACTGTGTGGCAAAGAAATTTTTCCTTTCTGTTTGTCTCTAAAATGGTGAAAATAACCGCAGACAGCTTTGCTTTTACTTCTATTTTGTGGTTTCTCATTTTAGATGGAAAAGGGGCTGTCGGAACAGGTATGCTAATAGCTGTCACCCTTCTTCCCCAAGCTTTAATAGGACCGTTGATTTCACCTTTTATGAAACCAAAAACTCTTAAGTTCTGGATGTTCTCCGCAGATATAACAAGGGCTTCATTGATGCTGATCATTCCAATTTTTTATTTTAGTGGATTTTCACCATTATGGTTCATTATTTCACTAATGCTGATACATTCGGCAACTGGGGCTTCTTATGATCCTGCATCCATTTCCATGATTCCGCAAATTGTTAAGAATGAACTTATTCAAAAAGCTAATGCCACCATAGAATCTTCAGCCCAAATTGTAAAATTGGTCTCGTTAATGGTTTGCGGTATATTGATTGCTGTAATAGGCGCTGCTTATACAATGCTTATTATATTTCCATTTTACATCGCTTCAGCCTGTTTAGTTCTGTGTATAAAATTTAGCTCGAAAGAAGAAGGGGCTCAGGAACAGAAACCAAAAGGCGCATATTTTAAAAAGCTAAAAAGAGGTTTTGTACTTGTTCGAAATCATCATATTTTGCTTCCGCTAGCCGTATACTGCATTTTGTTGAATATCGGTTCAGCTCCTTGGGAGGCGCTTTCAGCGATCTATCTGTCAGAAGATTTAGGCGGCGGTTCGGTCATTCATTCTTTCATAAGAGTAGCAACAGCTACCGGAGCCTTTTTAATGGGGTTTATCTTAACTAAAGTAAGAGTGAACCGATATGGACTATTGTTTGTCTCCGCTGGAATTATAGAAGGAATTGCACTTTTCATAACAGGAATGAATTCAGTTTTATTACTACTTCTTCTCGCAGCATTTGTTTTGGGGGCTACCATTAGTGCCATAAACGTACCTGAACACACCATTATTCAAACCTCAGTTGCAGATGAAGATCAGCCGCAGGTATTTGCTGTTATTAGAATGATCTCTCATGTGATGGTACCATTAGGGGCTTTAATTAGCGGCTATGCAGCTGCTGCCTTTGGTGCAGGAAAAGTTATCGCTTTCGGCGGACTGATTGAAATTCTAGCTGGAATTGCGATATTAACTCTTACGAAACTAAGTAAAACCAATCGTTCAGACATGATAAGGGATAAAGAAGAAAGTTTAAAAATGTAAGAAAATTCATACGTTTAAATGCCGAATATTTCAAAATGATTAAGAAAGGGGTTTTTATTTTGGTATATAAAAGCGTAATACCTTATGATCTAGTGGCAACGAAAATGAATTATTGGTATGTAGCTCTTAAAAATGACTGGGTTGATGAAGCTGAAAAAATGAAATCTGAGGTTAAACAAGAGATCGCTATAATGGAAGAAAATCAGGATGTCCTTATATATTTTTCATTGCTTGAATTCCGTCATAAGCTGATGTTGGATTACATTTGTCCAGAAGCAGCAAAAGATATACAGGTTCATTATGAAGAGTTAAGGGAAAAGACTAAAGGCGGGAGAAATTTGAATGGTATGCTCGAATATTATTACTATTTCTTCACAGCAATGTATCATTTTAGACAGAAAGAACTTCTTCATGCTTTAGCTTACTACCAAAATGCCGAAAATCAATTGAATTCATTTGAAAGCGATGATGTTGAAAAGGCAGAATTTTATTTCAAATTGTCAGAAATTTATTACTATATGAAACAAACATATTTTTCAATGTATTATGCTAATCATGCATATAAGATTTATTTAAAACAGCCAACATATGGACAGCGTAGAGTACAATGCCAATTTTTAATGACTGGTAACTGGCTGGATAAAATGAATCCTGAAAAAGCCCTGGAGCATACCAGCAAAGCACTGTCAGATGCAAAGGAATTACAAGTTGATTATTTAATTGGTTCTTCACACTTGAATATTGGAATATGTTATAATCAACTTGAAGAACTTTACAAAGCAGAAAATCATTTTCAAATGGCTGCTGAACTTTATAAAAATGAAAAGCACAGCTTTTTGCCAAAAGCCCTCTTTAATATTTCGCACGTTAAAGCGAAACAAGAGAAGTGGATTGAAGCAGAAGATCGGTACTTTGAGGGTATGGAATGGGCTCAAAAATTTGAGGACCAAGAATTCCTTACAAAGCTGAAAATGATTTACGGGTTGTATTTATCATTTGACCTTGACACAGTTCGAGAATCCTTTGAGTTCTTCAGTGAAAAAGGTATGTATGCAGACATAGAAGAGTATGGAGTCATCACGGCAGAACTTCTACAAGGAAAAGAAATGCTACATGATTCACTTGAGTTTTACCGCAGAGTAGTTGAGGCAAGAAGACAAATACAAAGGAGTGGGACAGTACATGAAAGCTAAGTTGCTAATTTGCTCTATTCTGTTATTAGGTGCAGTTGGTTTATTGGGCACTTCTTACGATCAATCAACAAATACAGCATATCATGTTGCTGACAGGGTAGCAATTTAACTCTGAGACTGCTAAATTAATATATAGAACCTTTAAAAGAGACCAGTTCGTGAAACTCACTGTGAGTTTATGGGCTGGTCTTTTTCATTTCTGAAATATCGATTAGTTTTCCGGATTTCACCAATATATTCAAGCCAGTAAAGAAGCGGCTCTCAAATATACTCCCAGCACCAGATTTGCCTCTAGAAAAAATGGAAGGATTGATGCTGAGGAATGCAATTAAAGTAAATCCTAAGTGAAAAGTGATTAAAGTTATGGCTAATCAATTGTAAAAATGTGTATTATTTTTGAATTATTTTTCAATTCTACACCATTTGACAATTTTTTCATCCTTTTGGTGTTAAGCTCAAGGTGTCTATTAAATGGACAAGCATTTAATAGTTAAACAAAACGAAAAGGGGATGTGTTTATGTTTAAAAACAAACTCAAAAAAGTAGCGGGAGCGGTTGCAGTTGCTGGGGCTCTGTTGGTATCCGGATTACCTGCAAGTGCTGCGCCGGATTTAACTCCGATTCGAGACAAGTATCCAGACGCCTATCAATTCCAATGGAATGGCAACAATACTGTAACTGTTTTCTTTAGAGACAGCCAAGGTAAATCTTATCATGAAACATATACATGTGTTACGGTTATACAAGGAACTTGCTACGTGTATAAGTAAACCGTAAGACAAAATTCTGTCTCAATCGTTTGTATTCTTATTCTTTCTGAGACAGAATTTTTTTCATTAACCAAATCAGTTACTTTCACCTCTCTGTGTCCAAATCCTCTTTATTTATGCCCCTCTCGTTGATCAATGAAAACAAAGCTGGAACAGTTTTCCGCGGCACCATCAGAATATGCTTGCGCCAATATGAGTTTTTCACAGTTTACATGGGAGAGCTGAACAGCGGCCGCAGCACACCTTCAGACTGACTGGCCTAAGGGTCTTATCTAGCGAATAATGTCGGAGACGCTCTCATAGCATCATTATTGAAAAATAAGTCTGTTTCATGTGGTAATCGATTGATTCCAGATATTTCTGAAGTGAGAGTGTCAATGAAATGGAACATTCCTATCAAAGTCCCGGCATTCCTGTAAGTTTTTAGCTCACCATCGTTTTTCACAAGTTATCATTCATTAATGTCTAAACGCGAGTAGATTCGTATAGTAAGACATCATGGGTTTCTTCCATGACTTTTATTTCTTGCGTAACCACTAAGCGGCTGATTTACATCATCAATAGGCAATGCTTATAAGTTTTGCAGAACCTTTCTTGCACCTAAAAACAGCCATGAACAAAGAACAAACGGCATTGTTAGGGCAGGGAGTCCATATGGCAAAAGATAAGTGCTGAGTCCCGCTGTTATAGGCACCGTCAGACAAGCTGAAATGATCCCTGACAAAAATGAAAACCGGTTATGTTCACTTTTAAAAATGGCAGATACGGCCAGGATTGTTAAAATTGCATTATACCCGTAAAGACCCAATGTTATGAGAGAACGCTCTCCTCCTAAAAGGAATGCAATGATGATGGCAACTGCATTTCCGATAACTGCATAAAGTCCCAGTTTTCTTCCTGCCCAAAATACGGCTAGAAAAATTAAAATCCCGGATACTGTGTTATTCAGAAAAAATACTTGTCCAATTCCATGAAAGACCCCGTCTACTAAATTGACTCCCCCTGCTGTCTTTAGTTCCCAGTGTGTTAAATCCTGAGGTATCAGGGCAGAGCTTAATTTAACCCCATTTAATTTGTATGAAGCCAGCAATATAAACCATGTCAGGATAACAAAGGGGAATGTAAGAATTGGAACTTCGGTTCTTTTCGTAAAATGCATCATGGCGGCTGTAAAAATGGCTGCTAAGGCTGATCCAATTAAAGCGACAAGCCACATGTAAGGGCCAGTTAAGAATGATGCCAATGCCATTCCTGTTAACACAGAATTATATCCTAATAGACCCTCATTTATAATCTTTTCATCTGCCGCTCCCAATTTCCCTACTAAAGTACCGATAATAGCGGACAACAAAGCGATTATACCTAAATAATAGGAAAAAATAGTAATGGCTATAAGGATTAGAAAGCCGGTCATAACATTCTCAATCAGGATGACTTGAGAGATGCCTTTGAGAGAAGCTGTTATTAAACGGGAAAACACCGCCTCGCTTAATAAATGATGTTTGTTTTTTCGCATAATGAATATTCTCCTTTCTTTTCAAGGTTATATATCTTCAATGTATCATATATAAATTTTTGAATATATAAATTGACATATATGTAAAAAATGATATACATTTAAAACAGAAGCAGGGGAATCAAATATATTTTCAGTTTTTTAGTTTTTGCGCTTTCAGCTCAGAATGTTAATGAACTGGCTCCCCCTTATAATGAATGCTCACCGTTTGGTCGTAATAAAAATACAGGGAGGTTTTGTGATGCAACTATTACCGCGTGAAGTAGACAAGCTTATGATTGTTGTGGCAGCAGATCTTGCGAAGCGACGTAAAGAACGGGGATTAAAATTGAATCACCCGGAAGCAGTAGCCCTGATAACGTATGAAGTGTTGGAAGGAGCACGGGATGGAAAAACAGTTGCGGAGTTGATGGAATATGGAACAACCATTTTGTCGCGGGAAGATGTAATGGAAGGCATTCCGGAAATGATTGATGATATCCAGGTAGAAGCTACATTTCCAGACGGCACAAAGCTTGTAACTGTACATAGTCCAATTAAATAAAATGGATAGGAGGCTATTGAAATGGAACCGGGGCAACTATTTTTAAAAGAAACGGATATCATTTGTAATGTCGGAAGAGCGGCGTCCAAATTGAATGTAACGAATACAGGTGACCGCCCAGTTCAAGTAGGTTCACATTTTCATTTTTATGAAGCGAATGAAGCGCTTCAATTCAAACGAGAAGAAGCATTTGGAAAGCGACTAAACATTCCGGCAGGAGCAGCTGTGCGTTTTGAGCCCGGGGATGAAAAAGAAGTGGAATTAGTGCCTTACGCCGGCGAACGCCGGGTATACGGATTTAATAATAAAGTGGACGGATCATTAGAAAAAGAGGGGAACCAATCATGAGCTTCAAGATGCCAAGAAAGCAATACGCTGAAATGTACGGCCCGACTACAGGGGACTCTATTCGTCTGGCAGATACAGATTTGCTCATCGAAATTGAGAAAGACTACACGACATATGGAGATGAAGTGGTATTCGGCGGCGGTAAAGTTATTCGTGATGGAATGGGACAACACCCTTTAGTTATACGTGGAGAGGGAATAGCAGATGTTGTCATTACGAATGCTGTTGTCTTAGATTACACTGGTATTTATAAAGCGGACATTGGAATTCGTGATGGCAAAATCGCTGGAATCGGGAAAGCAGGTAATCCGCTAATCATGGACAATGTGGATATTGTGATTGGCTCTGGTACAGAAGTTATTGCTGCTGAAGGTATGATTGTAACTGCGGGCGGAATTGACACTCACGTCCATTTTATTAATCCGGAGCAAATCAGAACAGCATTAGCTTCAGGTCTTACCACCCTAATTGGAGGAGGAACAGGCCCTGCTGCAGGTTCAAAGGCTACCACGGTTACACCGGGCGAGTGGCATATGCACCGAATGCTTGAAGCGGCAGAGGGCATGCCGATTAATGTTGGGTTTACAGGAAAAGGACAAGCCGCTTCAGAAGCTCCGCTGGTAGAGCAAATACGCGCCGGTGCCATTGGACTGAAAGTTCATGAGGACTGGGGCGCTACAGCTTCAGCTATCGATCATGCGCTAAGTGTGGCTGACAAATATGATGTTCAGGTTGCCCTTCACGCGGATACATTAAACGAAGGCGGATTTATGGAAAATACAATGGCAGCTATTAAAAATCGCGTCATTCATATGTACCATACAGAGGGTGCAGGGGGAGGACATGCTCCTGACTTAATTAAATCGGCCAGCTTTAACAATGTTCTGCCGTCATCTACGAACCCGACATTACCTTATACAGTCAATACGGTAGATGAGCACTTAGATATGTTAATGGTCTGTCACCACTTGAATCCATCTATTCCGGAAGATTTGGCGTTTGCTGACTCACGTATCAGACGCGAAACGATTGCAGCTGAGGATATTCTCCAGGATATGGGTGTATTCAGTATGACTAGTTCGGATGCCCAAGCGATGGGACGGATTGGAGAAGTCATTTTACGTACATGGCAAGTAGCCGATAAGATGAAAAAACAAAGAGGAACAATGGCGGGCGACAGCGAGCTTTCGGACAACAACCGCGTAAAACGTTATATTGCCAAATATACAATTAATCCTGCCATTACTCATGGTATTTCTGAATATGTCGGTTCTATCGAGAGAGGGAAAATGGCCGACCTCGTTGTCTGGAATCCAGCATTTTTCGGTGTGAAGCCTGAAATGGTGATGAAAAGCGGCTTTGTTGCAGAGAGCTTAATGGGAGATGCTAACGCCTCTATCCCGACACCGCAGCCTGTTATTTACCGTCCGATGTATGGGCAGTTTGGCAAGGCGTTGTCCAGCACTTCCATTACGTTTATTTCCCAGGCAGCTTTCGATGACAAAGTGCATGAGAAGCTTGGGTTGCAAAAAATCATTCTTCCGGTTCGCGGTATTCGCAAACTAACGAAAAAAGATATGAAGCTGAATTGCGAAACTCCTGAAATAACGGTCGATCCACAAACATATGAAGTAAAAGTAAATGGCCAATTAATTACATGTGACCCTGTTGATAAGGTGCCAATGGGTCAACGATATTTCCTATTCTGAGGTGAGAGTCATGATCATTGAACAAATCGTAACAAATCTTGAAAACATGGAAAAAGAGGAAATTGAAAAACGCCATATTGAAAAAGTTTACCTTGAAAGTGCTTATTTAGTAAAACGAATCCAACGGGTGAAAACAGATCATGGCAACGAAATTGGAATACGCTTAAAAGAAGCGCGTGACCTTGTCGCTGGTGATGTTTTGTATATGGACGATAAAAATATGGTCGTCATCGATGTACTGTCCGATGATTTATTAGTTATCAAACCGCGCACCTTGAATGAAATGGGAACGATCGCTCATCAATTAGGAAATCGCCACCTGCCGGCGCAGTTTGAAGAGGACGAAATGCTTGTTCAATATGATTATCTTGTAGAAGAGTTACTTCAAGACCTGCAAATTCCATATAAACGTGAAGACCGAAAAGTAAAACAGGCTTTCCGCCATATCGGTCATAGCCATGATTAATATTTTATCTTTACTCCAACTATGTGATTCAAATTTCCCTATAGGGGCTTTTAGTCATTCGTATGGTCTTGAGACCTATATTCAAGAAGATAAAGTCCATGATCAAGCAACGTTCGTACAATGGCTTCATACGTATGTAAACGAGCAGCTCATCTATTCAGATGGGTTGGCTTCCCGTCTTGTATATGAAGCTTTAGAGAACGAAGATTTACAAACAGTATGGAAATTAGATCGCATGTTGACTGTTCAAAGTTTGCCGCGTGAAACAAGAGAAGGAACCCAAAGGATGGGCGAGCGGATGTTAAATCTTATTGAATCCCTATATGATATACCCATTCTTTCAACATATCGGGAGCGTATAGATCAAAAGCAATCGTTTGGACATCCCTCCATTGTATTTACGATTGTAGGTCATCATCTTGGTGTCCCTTCATCAACGACTACACTGTACTATTTGTATTCAGCAGTCTCAAATCTTGTTCAAAATGCGGTACGGGCCGTCCCTCTAGGGCAAGTGGCAGGTCAAAAGACAATTCAAGAATTTCAGACTGTTTTAATCGAAGCAACAGAAAAAATTCAAAGTTTAAATGAAGAAGAATTCGGGATTGTTTCTCCCGGTTTAGAATTATCTCAAATGATGCACGAGCGTGTAAATATTCGTATTTTCATGTCTTAATAAAAAAGGAAGTGTTAGGTATGAAACCAATTAGGATCGGTGTAGGAGGACCTGTAGGAGCAGGGAAAACGATGTTAGTCGAAAAATTAACCCGGCATTTGCAAGATGAAATGAGTATGGCAGTTGTGACAAACGACATTTATACAAAAGAAGATGCCAAGTTTTTAATGAACAACGGGGTGCTTCCCGCAGATCGGATTATAGGTGTGGAAACAGGCGGCTGCCCTCATACGGCAATACGCGAAGACGCATCAATGAACTTTGCAGCCATTGATGAGCTAGTGAAGAAGAATCCAGACGTTGAACTTATTTTCGTTGAAAGCGGTGGAGATAATCTGGCAGCTACATTCAGCCCTGAACTTGTTGACTTTTCAATCTATATTATTGATGTGGCCCAAGGGGAGAAAATACCGAGAAAAGGCGGTCAAGGAATGATTAAATCTGATTTGTTTATCATCAATAAAACAGATTTAGCGCCTTTCGTTGGAGCAAATCTGGACGTTATGGCATCTGATACGAAGGTTTTCCGCGGAGACAAGCCGTTCGCTTTTACAAATTTAAAAACGAATGAAGGTCTTGATCAAGTCATTGACTGGATTAAGGAAAATGCACTATTAAAAGGACTGGAGTAAGATGGGGGACTGGACAGGCGTTTTGCGTTTGAGCGCTGAAGAAAAAAATGGAAAGACCATTGCGAAAAATGTGTATTTTCAGGGGGCGTATAAAGTCATGCGTCCTATTTATCATGATGAATCAGGACAAGCCTGTTATTATATTTTAAACCCCGGCGGCGGTTATTTAGACGGTGATCGCTATCAAATGAAGATTTCACTGGAGAAACAAGCAAGATTAACATTAACAACCCAATCGGCAACTAAAATATATAAGACACCGCATACACATGCATATCAGGAAACGGAATTTAACCTTAAGGAAGGCAGTTATCTTGAGTACATTCCCGATCCGCTTATCGGCTATCAAAATGCACGGTATAAACAAAAAAATATAGTATATATTGAAAAAGGATGTACGTTCCTTTATTCAGATATTGTGACTCCTGGATGGTCTCCTAGTGGAGAAAAGTTTACCTATGAGATGCTTCAATTCATTAATGAAATCTATATGGAAAATGAGCTGGCAGTCTATGACCATATCAAACTATGCCCGACCAAACAAAATATAGATGGTCTGGGTTTAATGGAAGGCTATTCTCACTTAGGTTCCATGATTGTGATCAATGAACAAGTAGATCATGACCTTCTTGATCGTTTATATCAGGCCGTGGATACTCAGACAAAAGAATATAAAATAGGCATATCTTTATTGCCTGTCCCTGGGTTTTCCGTACGGGTATTAGCAAATCAAACACAGATCATCGAAAGTCTGTTTTCCGAATTTCATCATCTCCTCAACCAAGTATGGTTTAACAAAACCCCGAGTTTTTTAAGAAAATATTAACGGTTAAAAAACCAGCAACTGTTCAATTGTTGGTTTTTTTCAGATTCAAGAAGGGGCTGTATTTTGTGGAAGGTACATTATTCTCGGTTTTAATGCTGGCATTAATTTTAGGAATCAAGCATGCGATTGAACCTGACCATGTGATTGCGGGACAATTGCAAGTCAAAGTAAAAAGTTATGGCAAGCTTCTTTAGCGGGCATTTTTTGGGGCATTGGCCATACTGTAACATTGTTTATAGTTGGAATCATTGTCATTGTAATGAAGGGGCAAATATCAGAAAAATGGTCGATGTCCTTAGAATTTTTAGTAGGAGTCATGCTTGTTTATTTAGGGGTTAAAACGATTCTTTCTTTCAAGAATAGCCCTGTACATACGCATCAACACAAACATCTCCACACCCATCAAAGCAGCGGCGACCATAAGCGCCGCCATAAAAACGTAACGTACTTAAGATCAACATTCATCGGTTTAGTTCATGGTCTTGCAGGAAGTGGAGCCATGGTCTTATTAACGATAAGTACTGTCAAGAGTGTAGAGGAAGCGGCAATATATATTCTTATATTCGGGGCAGGAACAGTTATTGGTATGCTTTTCTTTACAACAATTATTGGAATTCCCTTTGTGCTGAGTAAGAAGCGAGGGGCAATCAGCGGAACACTAGGGATGACGACGGGTGTAATAAGTGCTGTTTTTGGTGTATACTATATGTATAACTTGGGTATTAATGAGGGTTTATTTAACCTTTGGATTTAAAAATAGTATAAAGTAACCGCCATTTAAAGATTGAGGTGAATGATATAAATACTTTAGGGTATGCCATTCTGAGCGTTCTCGGCAGAAGACCTTGTTCAGGATATGAGTTAGTTCAGTACCTGGAGGTAGTGTGGCCGGCAAAACATAGTCAAATATATCCTTTGCTAAATAAAATGGAACAAGAAGAATTTCTTGAATACGAGCATGTAGAGCAAATAGGGAAACCTGATAAAAAAATATACTCCATCACTGAAAAGGGAAAAGAAGCGTTAGAAGATTGGATCGCTGTATCTCCTTCAGATCCAATAAATAGGGACGAATTTCTTATTAAAGTATATTCGATTTGGTTGTTGGAAGAGGAAGATTCTGTAAAATTGATTCAGGATCGAATCAAAAATTTAGAAAAAACAATTGATACCCAATTGAACAAAATGGCGGAGCTAGAAAACAAGGAATCGGATAGCATGTCTAAAAACTTTGGCCGTTATATCTTGATTGATCGCAAATTCAGACTGGCTAAAGAAGAAAAAACATGGTGTCAAAAGGTTTTAAATCTAATAAAAGATAAGAAATTTAATTTTCCCTTTCTGTGTTATGTCAGTGTAGAAGGGATAAATGGAGCGTCACTGCTTATCTAGACTGAAAACGAATGTCACGTACATAAGATAAGGCGCCTCAATATAACACAGTGAGAACGCCGCATGTTCACGCCCGCGTTCAAAAAACGAATGGTGCAGAAAACGAAACGTGCCATTTTTGTTAAACAATCGAGGGAACTGCCGGACTGCCCCACAAGATGAGACAAATAAAAAACACCTTCGAGTTTGAAATCGGATCAATCTTATCCGAAATATGACTTGGAGGTGTTTTTAAATGAGAATCGGGTTACATGGTTTGGTGATGGAAACGTGACTGAAGGGGAACTGAAGATGATTTGGGAAAAGACATTTGCTGTTCAGGGAATGACGGAAGCTATATTGAGTACCCTAATGATCACCATGACGCAATAAAGAAAATAAGAAAGAAGAGGGCAGAATGCAATCACGAGTGAAAAACAGACAACACCAATATATAAATAATCCAATAATCAACTTCGTAGATAAATTAATAGAACTCATGAAAAAAGCGCTTTATGGAATTGCTGGCGTTCTTTTGGTTTTTGTAGTAATGGCAGCTCTATACGTGATTGGGAGTGGAGGAGACGATAAAGCAGGGGATGAATTACGGCTCGGACAGTCTATTACAGGTGCTAATTCTATTGAGAATTTAGAGAAAAACTCCGGTAATTTATTCAACGTTGAAGGGGAGACAATTACTATTTCAAAGCATCAAAGAATAAAAATTATAAAAATTTTAGAAGAAGATAACTTGGCATTAATAGAAGTATTAAGCGGGTCTAATAAGGGCACTCAATGGTGGGTAAAAAAATCATCTATTAGAAGAGAGTATAAATCACGATCTTCGAAAAAGTAGGAAAATAAATATGAAGGCTTTTAATGAATATGCAAAAGGATATTTTGATGCTGAATTATATAGCGCTTAACATGAACTTGAAACACTAGTCAGTATCAGAGAGAGACTAACGGAAACTTTGGGGAAGATAGCATTTTAGTGAAGGGAATTATTTTATTTTTTGGAGGTTATAAATGTACTTTATATCAGGATTCATGTCGTGTTTGCTGGGGCTATCAATGTTATTTTCTGTACAGTTGTTATCTGTTGCTTTTCCTAATTATGTGATTGATGGGATTAGTGATGAAGAGACTTCAGCTTATTTTCAATCATCTGTGTTATTTTATCCTGTATTGTTAATGATCTTAGGTGTAATATTAATTATTGTTCATTTTCGAACAAAAAAGTGAGATTTTGAATAAAAATTACGGTTTTATTCTGAGCAAAGAGAGATGTGAAAATGGTAAATGTCTTAACAAATGTCTTAAAAAATGACAGATTGGATGCATATCCATTATTTAAAAAGTTTTGTTTCCTCAAAGAAAAAGGGTTGCGAAAGGAATCCTTTAAAGCATTGTCCGCCTTTATTGATGAAGCAAAGACGTGGGATAATAATGTACAACAGCATTTTGCCAGTTGGCTATTTGCCTTATTTGAAGAATCAGATAATATTCATCATATACTCGTTTATCCTTTGGAGGAGGAACTTTTGAAGCCTTTACTTGAGAGATGGATGAAGAGTAATCCCGAAGATCCAAGACCATATAGATGGTATGGCGTGTTTTTAAATACTGAAAAACGTGTCGATTACTTAAACAACGCACTTAGACGTGGTGGCAGCAATGATCAATTATCCCTATTAACGCTAATCGATATTTATTTGAATGCTCTTTGGTATTCATTTCATCATATATCTGAAGATTTATATCTTGGCGATATTAAAGAAGATACAGTACTTCTTGCTAAGTCCCGGCAGTTAAATAACAAAGTAGAATGTGAACAAACAAGAAAAAACAATAACGAAGCACTTAACTATTATCAAGATCTATTGAATGACTGGGTGATGTTTAAAGAAGGGCAATCAAAAGGATTTGTTGAATGGTGTGAAAATAAGGGTAGAAACTATTATTGGGTCAAAGCTTATTATTATGAAAAATAACTATATTAAAGCGAAAGAGCCTAGTCGGGGTTTATCACTGTTAACGTATTCCTACAGCTGGTTCAGTACATCATCATGTCAACCCGTTAAGCATTCACCAAAAAGGCAAACAGAAATAAAAAATTGGTTTGTCCGCACAGCTTACCTGAATACAATAAGAAATAAAGTATTTCTCGGGAAAGCGCAGGTTTCAACAAGACCTGCCCCGTCCTTCTCAAAAAACATCGGAATGCGCAGTCATGTGGGCGTCTGTCACGGCTTAAGCGCGCCATGAATAGGATATAAAGAGAGAATGGTGAGGTGAGTGTGTTGGAAAGGGCTGTTACTTATAAAAACAACGGACAAATCAATATCATACTGAACGGTCAAAAGCAGGTTTTGGCCAATTCAGAGGCTGAAGCCGAATATCAGGCCGCACTGCAAAAAAATGAAGCCAAACACAGCATTCTGAAGGAAATTGAAAGGGAAATGAACACCCTGGTCGGGATGGAGGAAATGAAGCGCAATATTAAGGAAATCTACGCCTGGATTTTCGTCAATAAAAAGCGTGAAGAACAAGGCCTTAAAGCTGGAAAACAGGCGCTACACATGATGTTCAAAGGAAACCCGGGAACCGGAAAAACGACCGTCGCCAGGCTGATCGGCAGGCTTTTTTACGAGATGAATGTTCTCTCAAAAGGCCATCTGATCGAGGCGGAGCGCGCCGATCTTGTCGGTGAGTACATCGGTCATACGGCGCAAAAAACGAGGGATTTAATCAAAAAAGCGATGGGCGGAATCCTGTTCATCGATGAAGCCTATTCCCTTGCCAGAGGTGGAGAGAAAGACTTCGGCAAGGAGGCAATCGATACATTAGTCAAACATATGGAAGATAAGCGGAACGAATTTATTTTAATCCTCGCTGGATATTCGCGGGAAATGGATCATTTTCTTTCATTAAATCCAGGCCTTCAGTCAAGGTTTCCGATCAGCATCGATTTTCCCGATTACTCAGTCAGCCAGCTGATGGACATTGCGAAACGGATGATGGCGGAAAGGGAATATCAGTTCAGTCCTGAGGCCGAATGGAAGTTGAAAGATCATCTGATGGCCGTCAAAAGCACGGTCAGCCCCGCGAAGTTCAGCAACGGCCGCTTCGTCCGCAACCTGATCGAAAAATCCATCCGGTCGCAGGCGATGAGACTGCTGATGGGAGACTGCTATTTAAAGAATGATCTGATAACCATCAAAAGCCAGGATCTCGACTTGAAGGAAGACGCGCCGCACGTATAATGGCGCGTTCTTTTTTTATTTTCGAGGATTTCTGGCAACCGCTCCCTTCGTTTGTTATGATAGTACTGCTTAATTGACTAACGTTAAGAAAGGAACATGATCATTTGAACGGACAGGACGTCATGAAAGAGAAAGCCATATTAGTCGGATGCCAGCTTCCGCACGTATCTGATGAGCGTTTTTCATACTCGATGGAAGAGCTCGCCGCGCTGACGAAAACGGCCGATGGAACGGTTGTTTCCACGGTCACGCAGAAGCGGAACCGTGTGGATGCTGCTACATATATCGGAAAAGGAAAAGTAGATGAATTGTCGGTGCTCTGTGAAGAGCTGTCGCCCGATGTTTTAATTTTTAATGATGAATTGTCGCCGAGTCAGCTGAAAGCGCTTGTCACAACGCTTGACGTGAAAATTATCGATAGGACGCAGTTGATCCTCGATATTTTCGCCAAACGCGCGCGGACAAGGGAAGGAAAGCTGCAAATTGAGCTGGCGCAGCTGCAATACGCCCTCCCGCGGTTAAGCGGCCAGGGAATCAACCTGTCAAGGCAAGGCGGCGGAATCGGAACAAGAGGCCCAGGGGAGACAAAGCTGGAAACCGACCGGCGTCATATCCGAAACCGGATTCATGAAATCAATGTTCAGCTGTCTACCGTCATTCGCCACAGAAGCAGATACAGAGAAAGAAGAAAGAAAAACGGCGTACTGCAAATCGCGCTCGTCGGCTACACCAATGCAGGGAAATCGACCTGGTTTAACAGGCTTACAGACGCCGACAGCTATGAAGAAAACCTGCTGTTTGCCACACTTGACCCGATGACCCGCAAAATGACGCTGCCGAGCGGATACAGCGTGCTGCTCTCAGATACGGTCGGGTTTATTCAGGATCTGCCGACGACTTTGATCGCGGCTTTCAGATCGACGCTCGAAGAAGTAAAAGAAGCCGATCTGATTCTTCATATGATCGATTCTTCACACGAAGACTACGAGGGCCACGAAGCGACGGTCAAGCGCCTTCTTGAAGAACTTGAAGCCGACGATATTCCCGTTTTAACCGTCTATAACAAAAGAGACCGGAAGCGGCCGGATTTCATCCCTTCTTCAGGGAGAGGGCATATCATGACGAGCGCCAAAATAGACGGAGACTTGCGGCTGTTTAAGCAGGCGGTTGAAGACTATCTGAAAAAGGAACTGCTCGTTCCGTATGACGTAAGGATTCCCGCTTCAGAAGGAAGGCTGTTGTCGAGAATCAAGTCTGAGACAATGGCGAACAGCACTGTTTTTGACGAAGATCGCGAAGTATATGAAGTAGAAGGATATATTCTCCCTGACCAAAACATTTTGGGAGAGCTGAAGAAGTATATGTAGGAAAGGACACTGCAGAACATGTTTGAGACATTAAAACACGGAGATCTACTAAAGAAAACGGCGGTAGAGGCTGAAACCGATATCGCTCAAATCCATAAAACAATTGATGAAATCAGTGAACGAAATGAGTGGAGGGTGCTTGAAAGCTACAGAAAGCACAAAGTATCGGATACGCATTTCACACCATCGACTGGCTACGGCTACGATGACATCGGCCGCGATACGCTGGAAAAAGTCTATGCCGACGTCTTCGGCGGTGAAGCGGCCCTTGTCAGACCGCAGATCATCTCGGGAACCCATGCGATATCAATTGCTTTATTCGGCGTTCTCCGCCCGGGAGATGAACTTCTTTACATCACAGGCAAACCGTACGATACCCTCGAAGAGATCGTCGGCGTCAGAGGTGAGGAAAACTCGGGGTCTTTGAAAGATTTCCAGATCGGATACAGCCATGTCGAGCTGACTGAAGAAGGAGCCGTTGATTTTGACCGCGTGGCAGCTTCCATTACACCGCAGACAAAGGTTGTCGGAATCCAGCGCTCAAAAGGATACGCAGACCGTCCGTCTTTTACAATTGATGAGATTGAGAAGATGATTCGCTTTGTTAAAGAAATAAACGAGAACATCATCGTTTTCGTCGACAACTGTTACGGCGAATTTGTAGAAGAGCGTGAGCCGTGCCATGTTGGAGCGGATCTGATGGCAGGCTCGCTGATTAAAAACCCGGGAGGCGGCCTCGCCAAAACGGGCGGCTATATCGCCGGCAAGGAAAAATGGGTGAAAGCCTGCTCCTACAGAATGACATCACCTGGAATCGGCAGTGAAGCCGGTGCGTCGTTGTACACCCTTCAGGAGATGTACCAGGGCTTTTTCCTTGCGCCGCATGTCGTCTCCCAGGCATTAAAAGGAGCCGTGTTCACAGCCCGTTTTCTTGAAAAGCTCGGCTTTAGGACGAATCCTTCGTGGGACAGCAAGCGGACCGATTTGATCCAGTCTGTCGAATTTTCCAACCCGGAGCAGATGATCGCGTTTTGTCAGGCCATTCAGTACGCTTCTCCTGTCAACGCCCATGTGACACCATATCCGAGCTATATGCCGGGCTATGAAGACGATGTCATTATGGCGGCCGGCACTTTTGTACAGGGAGCAAGCATTGAACTATCAGCGGATGGCCCTATAAGACCGCCTTATGTGGCATATGTTCAAGGCGGATTAACCTATTCCCATGTGAAGAATGCGATATGCAGTGCTGTGGATACGCTCATGAAGCAGGGGTTAATGTAAAGAAAATAAAGAATATTTTCATGTAAAGAATCCTTACATCGTGTTGACACATTATATAACATCACATATAATAAATTTATATAAGAAAAGGAGGAAATTGAGATGAGTGATAAAATTCGCCGCTCAATGCCCTTATTTCCGATAGGTATCGTCATGCAGCTGACCGAACTGTCCGCAAGACAAATTCGGTATTATGAGGAAAATGGACTGGTATTTCCTGCAAGAAGTGAAGGGAACAGACGTTTATTTTCATTCCATGATGTAGATAAGCTGCTCGAAATTAAAGATTTGATCGAACAAGGTGTAAACATGGCGGGGATCAAACAAATTTTCGCCAAAACAGAAAACGAACAAAAAGAAGACAAACAAGACAAGCCGAAAAAAGCAGAGAAACACAACTTGTCGGATGAAGAACTGAGAAAACTGCTGAAAAACGAGCTTATCCAAGCAGGCCGTTTCCAAAGAGGGACGACATTCCGCCAGGGAGACATGTCCAGGTTTTTTCATTAATTTGTTAGCAACTGCATTGCTATATACATTTACCTTTTAGAGGAGGAGTTTTACGAATGGCAAAGTATACAAGAGACGATATTGTTAAACTAGTAAATGAGGAGAATGTAAAATATATTCGCCTTCAGTTTACAGACATTCTTGGAACGATTAAAAACGTTGAAATTCCTGTGAGCCAGCTGGAAAAAGCACTTGATAATAAGGTTATGTTCGACGGCTCTTCAATCGAAGGATTCGTCCGCATTGAAGAATCCGATATGTACTTGTACCCTGATTTAGATACATTTGTGATTTTCCCGTGGACCGCCGAAAAAGGTAAAGTAGCCCGCTTCATCTGCGATATTTATAATCCGGACGGCACGCCGTTTCAAGGCGATCCGCGCAACAACTTGAAGCGCATTTTGAAAGAAATGGAAGACATGGGCTTCTCAGATTTCAATCTTGGACCGGAGCCGGAATTCTTCCTGTTCAAGCTTGACGAAAAAGGCGAGCCTACCCTTGAACTGAACGACAAAGGCGGATACTTCGACCTTGCGCCGACTGACCTTGGCGAAAACTGCCGCCGCGACATCGTACTTGAGCTCGAAGAAATGGGTTTTGAAATCGAAGCGTCTCACCACGAAGTTGCACCTGGACAGCACGAGATCGACTTTAAATACGCTGGAGCCATCCGCGCTTGCGATGATATCCAAACGTTCAAGCTCGTCGTTAAAACAATCGCGCGCAAACATGGCCTGCACGCAACATTCATGCCAAAACCGTTGTTCGGCGTAAACGGATCAGGCATGCACTGCAATCTATCACTCTTCCGAAACGGAGCCAACGCTTTCTTTGACAAAGACACTGACCTTCAGCTGAGTGAAACGGCAAAGCAATTCATCGCCGGCATCGTCAAGCACGCAACAAGCTTTACAGCTGTGACAAACCCGACTGTCAACTCTTACAAGCGCCTAGTTCCAGGCTATGAAGCACCTTGCTATGTGGCATGGAGCGCGCAAAACAGAAGCCCATTGATCCGTATCCCGGCTTCCCGCGGCATCAGCACGCGCGTAGAAGTCAGAAGCGTAGACCCTTCTGCGAACCCGTACCTTGCTTTGAGCGTACTTCTTGCAGCAGGACTTGACGGCATCAAAAACAAGCTTGAAGCACCGGCTCCGATCGACCGCAACATCTATGTCATGACAAAAGAAGAGCGCCTCGAAAACGGAATCGTCGACCTTCCTGCGACACTCGCAGACGCTCTCGAAGAATTCAAATCAAACGAAGTCATGGTCAAAGCCCTCGGTGACCATCTATTCGAACACTTCGTCGAAGCAAAAGAAATCGAATGGGATATGTTCCGCACACAAGTCCACCCTTGGGAGCGCGAGCAGTATATGTCTCAGTATTAATCTAGGAATCCCTTGGCACCAGCGGTGTCAGGGGGTTTTTGTTTTTGTGGGTGTTTCTAATATTTTAAGAGGGAACATTAATCACCCACAAATCACCCACAAAAAATCAATAAAAAAATTACTCCATTATCGTGGAGATATACTCTTCATATCTATTCATCGAATCCATGTCAATCTTTTTGCTGACATGAGAATAAATATCGGATGTTACTTGAATACTTTTGTGGCCGAGGCGCTCCTGAACACGGCTGGAGAGATCTGAACAGCTCTGTTTCGAATTTTGAGGATGAAGAAACGGACAAGCTTCTCTTTAGAAATCTATGAAAGGGCTATGTTGTATTTTAAGGGGAAGAAAGCATGACGATTATTCACTAACACTATTCGGATACTGAAATGAAAAGTATCCTCGACAGCATGATCATTATTGTAGATATGAGGAAGCAAAAGGAATCAGCATTTTAAAGAACTCAGGGTCAAAGAAATTAATATGGAACTCAGCTTCAAAAAGGACACCTATTATGAAATAAAACAGCGTACAATATATCGTATAGCAACAGCACTCGGAATAACCTGAGTGCTTTTTTGCAGTTAGCATTTGTGTGGGTGAAAATTCCTGTTTTATCGTTAGGTGGTATATTTTTCAATATGACTATGTTAATCTCGTTAAAGGAGGGATAATAATTTGAAAACAAAAATAGTAAGCTTGCTACTTGTATTAAGTTTAGTCTGTGGATTTGCACTTCCATCTTATGCTAAGACATCGATGAATGAAAAGGCAAAAACTAATGCTTCTGGAATTAATGTTATAAGCCAGTCTGAAGATGAAGCATCTTATACACTTGAATACGGTGGAAAACAGTATCTTATTGATCAAAAAACATTAGATAAAGGAACCTCTAAAGAGGCAATCAAAGTTGATCAATATTTGTTAACTGATGGACATAAAACACTAGTTGATTCTGCTACAGTCAGTCTTTCTAAGGAATCAAGCAAGATGTCAATTCAAGCAAAATGTAGAGGGAAACAAGGTGCTTCAGTAGAATATCCTTTAGTCAAGATGCATTTGAATTCATGTACAATTAAAAAATTCTTGAATATTGTTGAGGATGCTGACGGTATTGCAGGGGCTATCGCTGGGATAACAGCATTGGTAAAGAAAGTACCTGGGATTTCAGTATATGCTGGAGCAATTGCAGGGGCAATGTTTGCTGGTAAGTATGTTATAAAAAAAATATCTGATAATGGAAAGTACGGAATTTCTTATAATTGGGTACCTGGTACCATTTTTATTTTTCCTTGGAGAAATGGTTAATAATTGAGGTGATAATGTCAAATGAATCGTATATTGGTCTCAATAGCTATTATTATATTTTTAATTGAATATATTGTAGCCCCACTTACAGATATAGATACCGGAAAATACGGCACGTTTATAGGCTTAATATTATTGAGTATTGCGGTTCTAAGATTATCTGATAATGAAAAATCATAAATTTTTGCAGAGAGCAGATTTCAATCTGCTCTCTTTTTGTTTATTTTGTTAGAATGAAAACGACAATTAAGCGACAAAAAGAAGCATAATTGATTATTCCTGAAAATGAAGTCGCTTATCACATCCATGATCAAACCGCTGCTATGTCAGTTTTTTTTGAGCCGAACGCCAATACAAAGTCAAACAGCGTTGAAATGTGTGTCGAAAAAGACGGCAGGATTCACAGTGAAAACGGTTCAGAATGCTGTTGAATTGGTCGCCGATCTGTGCAAGCGTTACGCCTTTCTACAGAAAAAATCGTTCGCTATTATGATGTGACAAACAAAAACTGTCCGGCGCTGTGGGTGAGTGATTCAAGTCAGTTGGTGACTTTCAAAAAAGTTGATGCCCTACTTGGAAATAAAACTGTCTCAAAGACAACATCATCCACGAGCCAGTCAAGCAAATCCACAGGGACCATTCTGAAAAAAGGGGCGACCGGTTCCCAGGTCAAGGCGCTGCAGAAACGTTTGATTGCCGCAGGCTTCTCACTGCCGAAGTATGGGGACGATGGCTCGTATGGCAATGAGACGGTGCAGGCTGTTAAAGCCCTGCAAAAGAAAGCGGGTATCGCGGTGGATGGAATTTACGTACTGGCGACAGAAAAGGCGCTTGCAGCTATTGAAGCGAAAAAGAAAAAGCCTTTCTCGAACGGCAAAAAATCATCCTACCCGCTGCCGTCTGGCATCTATAAAGTAAAAAGCCCGTTGATGAAGGGAACGGCCGTCCGCCAGATTCAGAAGGCCTTAGCTACCCTCTATTTCTATCCGGAGAAGGGCGCGAAAAATAACGGTATAGATGGTTATTACGGGCCGAAAACGGCAAACGCGGTCAAACGGTTCCAGCTGATGTACGGGCTGTCTGCGGATGGTATTTACGGGCCAAAAACGAAAGCAAAACTTGAATCATTATTGCAGTGAAGACAAGGTCTTCTATCTCGAGAACCTTCTTATACTAATCTTTTATCAGATAGAAAATTAAAAGTTCGTAAAATTTTCCAAAGGAGCTTTTCCATATAGTTGGTTTATATGTTAATATATTACTTGTAAATATAAACTATAGGAGGTTGTTTTTGGTATGAAAAGTATGAAGGCTAGGGTGTTAATGGTTTTTTCAGTATTTGCACTCCTAACCACAGTAGTATTGACTACGCCAGCGGCTACGGTACAGGCAAAAAATGCAACAGAAAGTTTGATCAATCATCAAGAAGTTAGCGATGTTGTGCAAAATGTTGATGAAAAAGTCATGGAAAAAGCGAAAAAGTTTGTAAAAGAAGCATTGAAAACCAATGATGATTTTACATATTCTGTAGACCGTCAAAAAGCACTCCAAATTGGTTTTTCTGTAGATCAAGTAACAAATATGGCGATGTTTTATGAAAACTTGCCAACAGAACAAGTGAAATTTTTAGAGGAAGGGAAACAGGTTGCGGTAAAAGGCGATAATCAAATCAAGCCTATGTTTGTGCCTGCGTTACCATGGGTTGTATATATTTCGTTGCAAGAGTTAATTGCAATTTTAACAGCTGTGGGATTAGCTGGTGTTGCTCAAAAGTTCTTAAAAGACATTTACACACATGGGATTAAAGAAGCATGCAAAAAGTTTTCAAAAAAACATAAGAAGATTAAAGCCTTCTGTGAAAATAATGGATATCCAACAAAATAAAAATAACTCCTGGATTAGTTCCAGGAGCTTTTTTATAAGTAAATCGCCAATAAAGCCGCTAAGACAGCCATAATAAAGTAATCACTACTATCCATTTTCGTGCCGTTTTTAACAAAAACATTTAAAGCCCAATTCAATTTTGTACCATCGACCGTCTTTGAAACAAATTTTTTGCCGATATTGTAATACAGCACGTTGAAAAAGGCGTATGCAACTGAACAAAGCAAATAGAGCAAGATAAACTTACCAAAAAACAAAAGCATTGCTGGTCACTCCCACATTTTGAATTCTTTAACCAACAACTTGATTTTACCAAAAATGTTTATAATAGAAAAGGAGACGTTTGTAACATCTTCACCTGTCAAAAGAGGAATTTTTTCGTGATAACTATAGACTTGAGTATACAGTTTGTAGCAGGACTTGACGGCATCAAAAACAAGCTCGAAGCACCGGCTCCGATCGACCGCAACATCTATGTGATGACAAAAGAAGAGCGCCTCGAAAACGGAATCGTCGACCTTCCTGCGACACTCGCAGACGCTCTCGAAGAATTCAAATCAAACGAAGTCATGGTCAAAGCCCTCGGCGACCATCTATTCGAACACTTCGTCGAAGCAAAAGAAATCGAATGGGATATGTTCCGCACACAAGTCCACCCTTGGGAGCGCGAGCAGTATATGTCTCAGTATTAATCTAGGAACCCCCTTGGCACCAGTGGTGCCAGGGGGGGTTGAATTTTGGTCAAAAGATTGGGTGACCAAAATATGACCAAAAAAATTTGAAGTTTCAATCTAACTCCATAATCGATGAGACATAACCTTCGTAATCTTCGATTCTATCTTGGTCAAGTTTCTTACTGATATTGGGAGTAAACATCAGCTGCTTTTCTTAATATATTTCATGTCTGTACCTGAATTCCAAGAGTAAAACCACGTGTGTTAGGCGAAAAGTGTGGTCAGCTTGGAATGACGCGGCAAAAGTGACCAAATACTGATTGGAATGAATATGTTATATTTAGGGGAACAATAAGCGAAGGGGAAACTATTAAATGTTTGAGTTGGATAAGATGATAAACAAAGTAAACGGCCTTAAAGAAGAGCACGCAAAGGGAACCCTTAAGGTTATTTGCGGAAAACTGGATAATCTAAAACACGGGGGTGGTCAATATACAGAGAAAGAATTTGTTGAAGATATTCGATCAATGATTGAGGATTTTCCAGAATTGGATAATAAAGAAGAGAATAATGAATAAAAAACCCTTCTTGCAAGAAGGATTTTTTTTATAACAATACCACACCGACGACATATACGATCGATTTAGTTATAAACAATTTTTTTAAAACGGGAGGTTTTGAAAAAGCGAAATAGTAATAACTAAGGTTGATAAAGAGCCCAAAGATATCAAAGATACAATTTTTCGGTTGTTTTGCTTTTTTGGAGATTTACTTAATTCATAGATTAATGCACTCCATAAAAGTATGGATGCCAAAATAATAATACTCATATACACATAATCCTCCTTTTTATGGTTAACATTGTCATCGATTTTACCACATTTAGGATTGAGATGTCGATGAAATAAGCATCTTTATTTCATTCTTTGACTGAAGAACAAAACCGTTTGTTTTCAACTCGGACATTATAGTTCCTTCGGAGTTCTCACTATGAACACTGGCATTCACTTACTCTCTAGTATGAGTTCCTTATTGAAATGTCTTTATTTCTTTTGTTGTCGAAAATGAAATGAAAACCTATCATATCCAGAACAGAAAGAGGCATTGAAACAAAAAGGTTAACAAAATGAGGTTGCAAGCTGCAGCCTTTTTAGTTTGAAAAAAGTTAGTACAAATGGAAAGAAATCATCCAACACACTGTTGGTCGGCATCTTTAAAGTGACAAACGCATGAAATGAAAGGAGCGGCTGTACGTCAGGTTCAGGAAACGTTGGCTGTTCTTTAGCCCTAAGAGAGCAAGGTATTGACGGCAATACGGTCAGAAAGCGGCGGGACCGTCACTGATGGTATTTACGGGTCTAAGACAAAAAATAGAAAAGTTAAATTACACAACAATTAATAGAATGAAGTATAAGCAGATAAAAATTTTGAACGAAATCTGTTGAGTTGAAGGGAAATTAAATTGGTCTTGAGGAATAAAAAGCTGATTTAAGAGGGAAAGAAACAATGCTGCTGAAAAACAACTATTGACATATGTAAGTAAATAGAATAAATTAATTATTGTTATAAAAAACACCTAATTTTATCATAGCACACAAGATATAAAAAGTCAATGTTTTTTTAAAAAAGATGCTTTTGAAAGGAAGAGAGGTTATGAACTTATCTCGTTTTTTGAATTCCATTCAATTATCCCCTCAATCAAAACCTATGATGGAACTGCTTGAATTAAATGAAAAAACAAAAGAGCATGGCTTGATCTTAACACCCAGCGATATCAAAACATTAATCGTTTATAGAAATAAAGTGCTTCATGATCATGGACGTATAGAGCTGGGGATTGAAGTACTAAAGGAATTAATTGAGGTGTTTGCTGCTTCACCCTATATGGATGAGGATCATGATGTCGAAACGTTAATCGAGCTTCAGGAGATTTTTTATTATCTCAGAAATGAAACAGAAGATAAGATAGGTGACATGAAACTGATTCATCAGATGATGGAGTGTTTTAACGGACCTTCTGCGGGATCTTTAGAGTTATTAAGAAGTAAAATGGAGGAACTCGCGGAGAGTTTCAGAAGAAATACGATGAGAAGTGAGTCTTTATATAAAGGTGATGAATAACATGGGAAAAGAAAATACTTTAAATCGCTATGATTTGGTTTCAAATTTTACGATTGATAAATCAAAGTTAAAGCAAAGCCAATTTATGTTGTCGCTTCTAAAAGAAGGCCAAAGGGTTGGAGTTATTACCAGCGAAAAAGCTTACAAGATACAGGTAGAGATTATGCAAATCCTGCAACGATTGATAGGCCAGTATACCAAAGGGGAAAGTACGTCGGTTACTACAGAAACGGCGGAAGGGATTATGGTTTCCCTCATGTATGCAATAGATGCTTATGCTCTCCATTTTGAGAAACCTGAAGAGGTTATAGTACATTTACGTTCTGATAGTATAAAAAAAATATATACCAAAGGTGTCGAATTACTTCACTGTTATTTTGAAGAAGCTAAACAATTGTATCAAGACGTAAAAAAATTAAAGTTAGATGTGCCTGTTGATGCTTATAATTTAACCATTGACGAATCGTTACCTGTATTTATGAATCATTATAATATTATTTTTGAAGCTCAAAATACGATGGCGAGCATTGACTATCCTTTAGCTATTGACAACATGGAACTGCAAGGTGTTTTTTATATTAAACAGTATTTAGAGCGACTGCTGATAGAAACGAGATTCTGTCACTTTTTTAACCATCAAGATCTAATGTATATCTTGACAAACTTCGGGAGAATATGCCGCTTTAATTATCGCATAGAACTTTTTAATATTTTTGAGTTAATGATAAACAATGCTGTTTTTTCACTGCTATCCGGGGGCGAAGCCAATCAAGTCAGAATTTCTGAAGTTCAATATGACAGGTTGAGTCGGTTGTTAAGTGATTGCCATGCTGATAAAAGGGCAAACTTGATTAACGAAGCATTTGATCGGTTACAGCGGGATTTAAAGACAGATCAAACGATTACTGATTATATCAATTTGTATCGCAATGAATGTATTCAAAGGGTAAATAACGCTGCGGAAATTGATGGCTTCAAAATGTTGATCATCAGAGAAATTGAAGAGAGAGAAAAACCAATAGCGTTAATGTTAAATGAAAATGATCGCATGAGTGATATTGAAATGCGGAAATTGGTGGATTGCATCATGGAAAGAAAAAACACAGCAGAAAAAATATCGCTGATCCGCGATCATTTTGTTTCACTGCATGATTATTTGGATTTGCTAAATTCGGGATGTCTGTTTGACGACGAATATAACGCACTTTTTGCTACGTTTGGGAATTTTGAATTGGCCATTTTTGCGAAAATTGTATTTTATGAAGAATTAAGAGGGGGAATCCTCAATTTCATTGACATTGTTGCTGACTGCTCTGAAGCAAAGAGCGAGTGGGAAACATATTATATGAAATTTATTAAACAATTAGAAGATGAGCGCATTGCAACGATTGGACAGCTCATCAATGATATTGACTATGAGGAGATATCGTTTTATTAAGTTAAAGACGTTTTTATAAGTTCTTTTACAAAGGAGAGTCTAAAGAAAGACGAAGATAAATAACAGCACTCGATAAATGCAATCTTATCCCGCCAAGAAAGTTATTTTTCAACACAACTTAAAAGCTTAAAGTAATTCTACTCCAACTTGCTTAGTGAATTTTACTTTTATTCTCTCTTCTTCTCCAATACTTACAACCATGAAATTTTCAACTTTCTTAATGCTAGTTACGTTTTGAAAAACACCTGTAAATACCGCGAAATCTTTATAGGTTATATCCAGGCTGCAAGTTAGTTGATAAACATCCAGCATCAAAATTAACTTGAAGTTTTGATTATCTTTATAAGTATAAATAAATTCGCCGGCCTCTGGATCATCAGCTATACTGGCTGGCTCACTCTCAAAAAGTTCTAATAAATCATATTCATTATATTTTATAAACATCCAACTGACTCCTTAAAATTATAGTGATATTAATGAAGTTAAAAAAACCGCAGATCTTTAACTATATCGATCATTACTGGGCAATAAGAATTTCTGATTTTCAATCGCAACTCCAAACGCTGTCTTAAGGAAATAACTCATGTATCAATCGAACTGTATCTATATATAGGTTGATATGTTATTATCTGTATATAAAATAAGGTAGCATGCTAAGCTGCCGACAAATGATTAGATTATCAGAAGGGGAGATTGTTATTAGATTTTTGCCGCCGGTTTTCGCGGGTATTGCTGTATTTTTAGTGACTTTTTATATTGAGTATTCTTCCAAAAATTTATCCCTGGAGAATAAACTTATACTCAATGTTGCAGCGGCAATTGTCGGGTGTATTTTGGGAATGTTTATAAGAAAAGAAATCAATATTAAAGAGACCGATTAATAAAGTTCGGTTTCTTTCTCTATTTTAACATGCAGGGAAAATATTCTTTGGATTAATAAAGGAAGGTAATCATTTCGAATTTCGGATTAAACATAGCTAGATCATTTTTCAAATATCTCTAGTTTATAAAGGATCTTAACGAGTTGTGAGTTTGGGCATCCGAAAAAACTTCAGAAAGAGAGGGACACTTAACAAAGTGTGGGTAGTGAAATGGACAAATGTATATTTTGTGAAATCGTTAGTCAAAAAATTTCAAGTTATGAGGTTTATAAAAATGACGATGTAACAGCATTTCTTGATATAAATCCTGTTACATGTGGCCATACAATAATCATACCAAATAAGCATATTGAAAGACTCGATCATATTAACGATCCCCATCTATCTAATGAAATAATGGATTCTTTAATTAAAGTACCTCAAATATTAATTCATTCAGGTATTTGTGATGATTACACGATACTCTCAGACAACGGTCACTTTGCTCAGCAAGATATTAAGCACCTGCATTTTCATGTCATACCGAGACACATGAATGAAAAGTTTGAATTCAAATTAAACACCGACTTTACTGCAGCTGAGAAAAGTAACTTACTTTCGGTATGGAGAAAGATTACAGGGAGATGATGAGAAAAGATTGTCCTAGAATTTAAAAATGGAAAGATGATTTGATATGATCTCGTGCAGGTTTTGCTGAATTCATCATTTCGTCCAGAAATTCTTTCCTTTGTTGTATAATGGTGATGATTAACAATGGTTGCAAGGGAGTAAATTATGTTTTTAATAGCTTTTGTATTGGCGTATTTTATCAAGCAGCCGATATTAAGTATGGGGACACTTTTTCTTTTCATCTACGGATTTAGATTTTCTTCTAAAGGCATTAATGCTGAAAAATACGATTGTTATATTAATCAATATAGACTTATATTTTGCTTCGTCATCCCTTTCCTTAATTTTTATATGTACTGGACAACGATAGGAGGGAATGCGGGAGTCGGGTTTACGTTTAGTCCACTTACCCTGATGCAAAAGCTGTCTTTCTTGTCCCAAGTTATTTTGATATTATTACCCGAGATTCGCAAATTTTTATCTCGTAAAAACTTCATTCATATTGATGAAAAGAAGCAGAGATTAGCATCGGCTTTGTATCCAATTGCTTTAATCCTAACAGTTTGTATGGCATATCGTTAAGGACCGGAGCAATGGCTTTACTCTACATAAAAGTTGCATCCACTATACTTTAAAGGGGGCTATTGATGAATTTCGAGCCGGAAAAACTAAGAAAATTTCTTAATTGCGCGTCAAACCCATCAAACCCAATGGAGACAAAAGTAAAGAATTACTATGTGAATCAAGAGATTCAAGAGTTTGCATCCTTTGATATTGACTTTGAAAATGTAGACATCGCCCTGCGTATTGCCGGTATGTTGGGGAAATCAGCCACGAAATTTACGATAAATCATTTTCTTTTCCCTGATACGAACAAAATAGATTATATTCAATTTATAATTTTTGAAATTAATGATTCAGAACTATTAGCATTTTTAGAACAACTATAACAGCATTCTTGTTTGAATACAGTTCTCTTGGTGAAAATAAAGCAAGTTCTACCCGATAAACCGCAGCAATCATAATTACCTTTGGTGTTGCGAACAGCCCCTTTTGTCAAGGCAGCTTCGTGGATTCATCAGGCTCAGCCGATTAGATGGCCAATGGTCTGTGTGAAAGGACTTGGCGGAACTGCCTTCAATCAAAAAAGCACCATTACTTATACCAATCAGGAGGACAAAAAGTGTTTTTGGCAAAGATGATCGATCGTTTAGCGTTATATGATTTGCACAGGAAAAGAAGTAAAGAAAAACATTTTTCCGCTTTTTCATTGGATTCGATTGACAGGGACGAATTCTATCAAGCAAAAGCGGCTGATGTCTCCTTTACTCTTCATGAAGCGAGAAAAAACTATTTGGCTGGACATTTCAGCTATGAATCTATCATTCCATCCGGAGACCCTGTCAATGATAGTTTAAAAGGCGAGGTTTTTTTAAATAAGAATGATATAGATCAACCTAATGTTATTTTTGTACACGGCTGGCGAATGGATTCATACGACAGAATAAAAAAGATATTTCATGATCGTATGATGAACGATTTAGGCTGGAACATGTACTACTATTCTCTTCCGTATCATTTTGAAAGAGAGCCGGAACATTCGCTTTACAGCGGTGAATTCATGATAAGTGCGAATTTGAATCGTACAGTTGAATCAACAAGACAAGCTGTCGTGGATTTACGGGCGCTCATTCACTGGATCAAAGCAAATAAAACCGGCCCTGTTATTATAGTGGGCGTCAGTTTAGGCGGGTGGATGACAAATTTAATGGCTGCCCTTGAGACTGAAATCGACATCGTGGTATCGATATTTTATGCGAATCGTCTTTCTTACTCGATATGGAATACCATTCCGGGTAAATTCATAAGAGAAGAATTGGAACAGTACGGTGTGACATATGAAGATTTACAAACATATTGGGAAATTACAGATCCCAGTCAGGCTGTGCCGAAAGTTAACAAAGATCACATTTTGCTGATTTCCGCCGTTCATGACCAATATGTTCACTTAGAGGATGCTGATAAGTTATGGGAGAGCTGGGGGAAACCCGAAAGACATCTCTACAATTGCGGCCATGCCGGAATTGTTCTTTGTCGTAAAAAGCTGGCATTAGATACGATTTCTTTCATCCGAAAAAAATTAAAGCAGCTTCATGAGGGATAATTTCTTTAATTTATTAAAAAGCTGGCAATTTTCAAAATGTGCGAATAGGAGGTTTTTTTATGTACTTTGTTTCCGGATTTGTTTCAATTTTGCTGGGTCTATTAACGCTGTTTTTCTTACAGGTGTTATCTGTTGCTTTTCCTCATTATATAATGGATGCAGATGGCAATAGTGAAGCTTCGGTTTATTTTCAATCATCTGTATTGTTTTATCCTGTTTTGCTTCTCATTTTAGGCGTCATCATGATTATTGTTCATTTGCGAACAAATGATAAGGGTTAATTCGAAGGAGAGTATCGAGTTTGACTGCGAAGCGAAAATGAGATGCATCATCTAAAAGAAACGGGTATATCATTGATATGAAAGCTTCTAAAAAAAGGAGAACAAAAACGATGAACTTTTGGCACGAGCGCTTTCAAGATGAGAACTATGTGTATGGAACGGAACCGAATGCGTTTTTGGCAGATTCGCAGAAAAAACTTCAATTGTCGGGTGATGCTTTAGCCATTGCAGAAGGCGAGGGGCGCAATGCGGTTTTTTTAGCAGAACAAGGGATGAACGTCACGTCATGGGATTATGCCGAGTCAGGGTTGGAGAAAACGAAAAAGCTTGCTGAAACCCGTCATGTATCGGTGAAGACGGAGCTTGTTGACTTAAATGAAGCGTCTTGGAATCAAGGGCATTGGGACGAGATTGTATGTATTTTTGGACATTTTCCAGAAGAGCTGCGCCGAAAAACACTTCTTGGAGTAAAAAAAGCCGTGAAGCCCGGGGGATTTTTCGTGACGGAAGTGTATTCGACGCACCAAATTCCTTACAAAAGCGGCGGGCCGCAGGATCCGGAGCTTTTATATACACCGGAAGAATTTTTACAAACCTTTTCAGATTGGCGTATTGTCCACTTTTTTATGGGGGAAGTCGTTCGTCATGAAGGGGCTTGGCACAACGGCCTGTCTCATGTCATTCAATTTATTGGTCAAAAGCGCTGAATACTCCGGGGAAATATGATTTTAAAAAGGTGCCGTTTATGGCGCCTTTTTTGCGTAACTTTTTTCACCGTCATCACTACTATTGTGATGAAAGCGGGGGAAATGATGAAAAACAAAAATGGACTCAAACGGCTGCTGATGATCAGCAGCGCATTTCTGCTTTTAATTGGCGGGGGATATGTCAGTGCAATGATCTTCGGAAAGAAAGTGGTGTATGAAGGAGAGGGGGAAAGCGGTCTGTGGCATGCTTCGATTGAGAAATCAGATAAAACGTCAATCGGGCCTAATTATTTTTTGAATTTGTATTGGGATGGCGCGAAAGAAGATGCGAAAAGAACGATTGTGAATACAATCACCTTATACATAGACGGCAAAAAGTATGATGATAGAGGAGAATACGATCTTTCTGAGTATACCGGAGAGGAAATGGATGACGGAGGCCATATGGAAGATCATATCGCGACTTTTGATTTTATGCCTGAAGAGGATGTCATCGGGCATGCGTTATCAGTCAAAGTGGAGTGGAAAACCGGAGATGAAGAGAACGCAGAAATAATGAAATTAACCAAGATTCCGTGGTATAAATGAAACGACAATCACTGAATAAGGAAGTGATTTAAAATGAATGAAATTGAGATCAGAAGGCCGCAAATTGACGACGTTGAAGAGCTGAATCAGTTTTTCAGAATCGTGGTCGAGGATACTTTTGCTAAAGAGGGGATATCCGATCTGCTTGATGATCAAGAAAGTGAAATTGAAAGTAAGAGGCAATACTTGAAAGCAGACTTAGACAGCAAAGGGAAGAGCCGGCACTTTTTTATCGCTTCAGATCAACGTCTGAATAAAATCATCGGTACAATCGAATATGGCCCTGCAAGCGAATTGATCGATATTTGTACGGATGGGGCTTTAAAGGATTTATATGAGGTAGGGACGGTATTTGTCCACCCGGATTATCAAAGACGCGGAATCGGGTCTTTGCTGTTCAACGTTATGTTTTTGACCTTTCTGAATCGGGGAGTGAAGGAATTTTGTTTGGACAGCGGTTATCCCGGTGCACAGAAAATATGGAAGAAGAAATTCGGCGAGCCTGACTATATGCTGAAGGATTATTGGGGGAAAGGATATGATCATATGATTTGGAGGAGACGGACGAAGGATATGCCGATTGATACAAGAACATCAATAACGTAATCATCCTTTATATTCCATATGCGTTTTAACGATAAAAAGAACTTTTCTTGAATTTATTTTTAAATAAATTGTTAAAGTTAAAAAAGTCCTATAAACTATAATGGAATCTTAATTTTAGGATGTGGGAGATATGTTCGACGAAAGAGAAGCGTTGCGTTTGAGACTTGAACAGCTAGGTGATGCGGAGATTCAGGTGATGCGGGAATTGCGGAAAGAACGACAAGACATTTATTCGAAGCTGCGTGAATTGGATCAGGAGAGTGATCCCGCAATTAACAAAAAATCTTCATTAATCGACTTGGCAAGCGCTGCAGCAGAGGAATTAAAACAATCCCAGATTGCCGTTGACAAACATCCACCCATCAAAACTCCATCTCATACTATTTTCCAATCAAAAACAACCATACAGCGTGAGGCTGCCTTAAACATTTTAAGCCGCTATGAAGAGGGCTTGAAAGGCATTAAGCTCAAAACTGAAATCGAGAAAGAAACCGGCTTTCCGATTAAAAACATGACAACATTTATGAAGAGCTTAATGAAACATCGCCCAGATATTAAAAAACCTGCCCGCGGCCATTATATTTTGCAAAAAGAAAAAGACCTTTGAGGTTTTCGTCATAATTCTAGATTCATATATGTCATAAATCAGAGCGGAATCTTTAAAAATTGAAACCAAACAGCACTTATATCGTATCGTTAGCTAAAATCAATGTAAGGGTGTTTTACATGTTGGATAAAAAGAAATACTTCATGATTATGGTACCGGCTTTAATTTTAGCGTTTTTATTTCAATTTTTTGTTCCCTCAGAGCAAGGGTACTTGGGGATTGTGTTTATTTTAGCAGGCGGGGTGATTTATTATCTTTGGGCGCATATAGAAAAGGACAAACAGAAAGATTGAGCGCATCCTTTGATTTGCGAATCCACTAAAAAAACGTCTATATAGACGTTTTTTTGTTATTGATATCCATTGTTAGCCAACCTGCTGAGCGGCAACCGACTGAGCCGGTAAACAAATGCTCAAGCAGCCGTTTCTCCCAGATTTTATCGATCTTTTAACTTTAAGGCGTAAGCTTTGAACTGTTAAGAGCTTTGATACTTAAGCTGTAAACGCTGAACGTTGAGCTTTGAGCTTTTATCTCAATGTTGGCACAGCGTCTCTTTGGCTGTGCAGATGAAATAAAAGGAGGGAGTCACCTTTCCCTCGGAAGGTGTTTAGTTTTATCGGTTTTCGGTTGGCTAACAATCGGCCGTTAATCGATTTTGATTTTGGTGAGTGTATTGCTCTCGGACAATGCAAAGTCAACTTCCATTTCAAAGTCCTCGATCTTTTTTGACAAGGAATCGATCTTCTCTTTTAGATTCAGCGGATCGATGATTTTTGCTTCATTTTCAGCGAGGAAAGATTTGACGATTTCCTGGTTTTCAGCCGCTTTTACTTTGCCGTCTTTTCCGAAAAGAGTCTCCAGATGTTTGTCTAGTCTTTCTGTTACTTTTTGATTGACGCTCTCGGCCTCGTCGACTAAATCAGCGTACACTTCTTTCAGCTTATCCAAAAGCTGAATGTCGTAGCTGATGGAGGTTTTTCTTTCGATGGCTTCAGCCACAGTCATCTTGACTCCGGCCACTTCGATTTTGGTCGTCGCGTTGGATACAACAATGGCAGACTTAATGGCATTTCGCCTTTTGATTAAGGCTTCAATTGATTGATAATCGGCTTTCGCCCTAGTTTCCAAGTCTTCGGTTGTCCGAAATCCGTTCGGCAGTTTCTTTCCGATCATCAAGCCTCCGAATGTGCTCTCATTTACGGCCCGCTTGATTCTTTTATCCAACATTTTGAGTTCGCTTAGTGCTCTGGTGATCGTAAGTTCCATTCTATAGCTCCTTCGTCGTTTATATATTTAAAAAAGCTCTTTATTTACTCATTAGAGTGATGATTATATCATATTGATTTTCCAAGTGTTATATTTTGTGTGGATATTTTCATATAGGATAATAGTCCAAAAAGATTCATAGAAAGCTGTAGGAGGTCTAATCGATTGTTCGATTTCATGATCACTATGCATTGCATTTCTCTTTAAAATGAACAGGGAGATCAACAAAAAAACTTTTAGCAAAAGAAAATTTTTGCTGAGAACTTTTCCTAATTCCTAATGTTTGTCTTTGCTCCGTTTCACTGCAAAACATATTGCGAGGACGGCTGCGATAAGAGAGGCAGCTCCGCATGCCAGCTTGATCAGCGGTTTCAACAATATCAACTCCATCTGTTTTCGGTATATGTGTAAAGTATAAAAGGGATTCATATCCAAAGCCAGCTTATGCTTAGGATTTTAAAGAAAGTTTAAGGAAATAAGTCCTGCGCCGCCCGGTTGACAATGAAAAGCCGCTCCACTAAAATGAATGATAGTCATTCATTTTTAGGGAGGTCTGCAACATGCCAAAGCAAACGTCCGGGAAATATGAAAAGATTTTGCAGGCGGCCATTGAAGTCATTTCTGAAAAGGGGCTGGATAAGGCGTCGATTTCAGATATCGTGAAAAAAGCAGGCACTGCGCAGGGCACTTTTTATCTTTATTTCTCATCCAAAAATGCGCTGATTCCAGCGATCGCGGAAAATCTTCTGACACATTCTTTGGACCATATTAAGAGCAAGGTCGACGGAACCATGTCTTTCTGGACCGCCTTGGACATCATGATTGATGAGACGTTCAACATGACGGAACTTCATCAGGATATTATCGTTCTTTGCTACTCAGGTCTTGCCTTTGACCATTCGATGGAAAAATGGGAGGCGATCTATCAGCCTTATTATTCCTGGCTTGAAGGACTTATTGAAAAAGCAGTTGAGAAAAACGAGGTCATTCCGGACATCAATGTGCGCTGGACGGCCAGAACGATTATCAACTTTGTCGAAAACACAGCGGAACGTTATTACATCGGGGCGGAAAAAGACGAAGAGCTCAGTGTGTTCAAAAAAGAAATATTTACTTTTCTAAAGAGAAGCATAGGAACCAAGTGAAAAATGACCGGCTGCAGCTGTTCATTTTTTATCGGCCTAAAAATGACTGACGTTCATTCACAACAGGAAGGGTGTTATCATTGAGTTGGCTCCTCGTCATTATTGCGGGTTTTTTGGAAGTGGTTTGGGCCTCAGGTCTTAAACATGCGGATTCCTTCGCCGATTGGCTGATGATCTTTGTACTGATCGCGGCAAGTTTTCTCATGCTGATACGATCTTACAGGAACATTCCGATGGCGTCGGCTTATACCGTATTTGTCGGAATCGGAACGGCCGGCACATATGTGACGGGTGTTTTTATGGGCGAACCCTTTTCAGGAGGGCAAATATTTTTTTTGATCGTGCTGTTGGGAGGCATTATTGGCATGAAAATGTTTACAAAAGAGAACAATACCCAGTCAGGGGGTGATTGATCATGCCGTGGTTATTTTTGGTGATTTCTGGAATCGAAGAGGTCATTGCCGCCATCGCTATGAAATATGTAGACGGCACAAGAAAAAAATGGCCGATTATTGTCATGGTATTGGGGTTTGCTTTGTCTTTTTTCTGCCTTTCGAAAGCCATGCAGGCACTTTCAGCCGGTGTTGCCTATGCCGTTTGGACCGGGATCGGCAGCATCGGCATTACGGCAGTCAGCTTATTTTGGTTTAAGGAGCGGATTCGCGCTCCGCAGCTCATCTCACTTGGCTTTATTATAATCGGGGTGATCGGCCTGCGCCTTACATCATCTTAAATTTTAATTTATATTGGAGGT
This sequence comes from Bacillus sp. PK6-026, assembly GCF_054161455.1. NCBI lineage: Bacteria > Bacillati > Bacillota > Bacilli > Caryophanales > Bacillaceae > Bacillus > Bacillus sp. PK6-026. The sequence continues at coordinate 1,996,695 of NZ_CP096418.1, forward strand.
TGCTGATATGTTCAATCAGCTTAAATTGCGTCCGCTCGAAAGAGAAGACCTTCCGTTTGTCCACCGTCTTAACAACGATGCGAAGATTATGTCGTATTGGTTTGAAGAACCGTATGAGACTTTTGTTGAGCTGCAGGATTTGTTTGACAAACACATTCATGACCAAAGCGAACGGCGCTTTATCATAGAGAAAGAGACTGAGATGATCGGATTGGTTGAGCTGGTCGAAATTGATTATATTCACAGAAGGGCGGAGTTTCAAATCATCATTGATCCAGAGCATCAAGGGAACGGGTATTCGTCAAGCGCAACGTATTTGGCGATGAACTACGCGTTTTCCGTTTTGAATTTGCACAAATTGTATTTGATCGTCGACGAAGATAATGCAAAAGCGATTCACTTGTATAAAAAGGCAGGGTTCACAATCGAGAGCGAGCTGCAGGATGAGTTTTTCGTTGACGGCTATTATCGTAACGCTATTAGAATGTGCATTTTTCAGGATGAATTTTTATCACTTAAAAAAAGCAAAAAGGAAGGCATGCAAGGATAAACAAAAGAGATGGCGCCGCCATCTCCCGCATGTTTTTTAATTTTTCACACCTAATCGATCTTTGGCTTTGTTGGGAATATCGTCTTTTTCAACCTCTTCCCACGATTTCACGCCTTTATTTTCAGAATAGAAAAGCCGTAAAAACGCGCCTGTACGAAGGTTTTTATCAGCTGTGAATTCCATTGTTTTTTCTTGACCGTCCTCATCAAAACCGGCCAGTTCATATTTGAAGACGGAGTATTCCTCGCCGTCGTCAAACTTCGACGTGTCTTCCTTCCCGTTTCCGGTAATGTGAACATAATATTCGTCTGTTCCCACACGGTTTAAGTTACATCCGCTTAATAATGCGGTAAATATGATCATCAGGCTGATCCATACGATATGCTTTTTCACAATTTCACCTCATTTATCATTCTAAGATTTATTGTCTGATAAAAAAATCGAATAACGTGACATGAACATTACACTTTTGTAAGGGATCGTTCGGCACACTCATCTTGAAACGGGAGATTAAATTTCAATATCCTTTTTATTCAATAAAGTTTATAATATGGAAAAAGGGAGGGGCGCCAATGAAAAAAATTTTATTTTTGATGTTGTTTTCAATCATGATGGCCTGCAGTTTTCATATTCACCCTGCTGATGCCGCGGTTACAAAAGATGAGAAAAAGACGACCATGACAATGAGTGAAGATCAAGTGGGATTTTTTATGGCGGACAGCACCAATGTAAATTACTACCCGACATGGCTGTATTATAAGTTTACGATTTTTAATGCAGAAGGCTGTACACTCAACATCAAGCTGCAGAGAATCACGTTAACAGGACATGCGATCACTTTAAGCGAGAAAGAATTTACTGGAAATCATCTTCATTTAAGTGCTGCAGATAAAGTGAGCGGGACGCCGCACCGCAATCATTTCCTGGATATCACAAAAGTGTCAGGCTGCGGAGATGTTGGAATTACAGGCTTTTACGGCTTTGAGCATGAAATGCCGGACTACTCATCATAAAGAAAGCCCAGCAGAGGAGAGTCCTTTTTTCATATTAGGGCTAACATATCGGGAGAAAAAAATGAAAAAACAAACGCTGCTTTTATTGAGAGGCGCCATCCTCTTGCTCCTATGTTGTGCGGCTAGTTTTGCTCTTTATCAGCATATTGCCGGAGGCCGGAATGAACAGGCAGGCACTGCCCTTCATCAGCAGGCATTACATTTTAAATTATCGACTTTAGAGGGCGGTGACATCGAACTGAAAAAATTACGGGGAAAGGCGGTACTTGTTAACTTTTGGGGGACTTTTTGTACACCGTGCAAAGAGGAGATGCCGGTCATGCAAAAAGCTTATGACCGTTTTAAAGGAGACGGTTTTGAAATCATCGCTGTCAATGTGCGTGAATCGAAAGGTGCAGTAAAGAGCTTTGTCGACCGCCATGGCTTAACTTTTCCGGTCGCTTTGGATCAATCGGCTGAAGTTTACCGTTCTTGGGAAATTTATTATTTGCCTACAAGTATATTCATTAATCGGGAAGGAAGACCAGAGCGGATGTATGTCGGAGGAATGTCTGAGCGGCAAGTTGATATGTGGATTGAAGACCTTCTTAGCGGTTCATAGAAACTCATTTAAAAGGGATAGACAAACACCTATTGTTCTTATCGTTCATAAGGTAGCTCAGGAGAGGAGCGATCTTATGTTTTTTCATATTAAAGAACTGCAGTATCATGCAAAGCCTGAAAAACCCGATCCATTATTTGCGAAAAAGCTGCAGGAAATACTGGGAGGACAGTTCGGGGAAATATCAGTAGCTCTGCAATATCTTTTTCAAGGCTGGAGTGTCAGAGGAAACGGCAAGTACAAAGATCTGCTGATGGATACAGGAGCTGAAGAGCTCGCCCATATCGAGATGCTGGCGACGATGATTGCAAGGCTTTTGGACGGTGCGCCGGTCGGCGATCTTGAAAAAGCTGCAAAAGATCCGGTGCTCGGTGCCATTCTCGGAGGGATGAATCCGCAGCATGCCATCGTATCAGGATTAGGGGCGATGCCGGCCGACAGTGTGGGAAACCGCTGGACTGCCGATTATATTATTGCAAGCGGAAATTTGCTTGCCGACTTTCGGGCAAATTTAAACGCGGAATCACAGGGACGCCTGCAGGCGGTCCGCCTTTATGAAGAGACGACGGACCGCGGTGTCAAAGATATGCTGTCCTGGCTGATTGCAAGGGATACGATGCATCAAAACCAGTGGCTTGCAGCCATTAAAGAACTGGAAGCGAAAGAAAATGTCGTCGTCCCAAGCACGTTTCCGCGCCATCTGGAAAAAAGGGAAGTCTCCCATGTATTATTTAATTTTTCAAGAGGCAACGAGAGCGCTACAGGCAGATGGGCGAAGGGACCGAGCATGGATGGGGAAGGCGTTTTTCAGTATGTTGAACATCCTCAGCCCCTTGCGAAAAAAACCGGTGCTAAAACCTGCGCCTGCATATATTCATGATACGCCGCCATCGGTTATTCAACATCCCCGGGATGACATACTGCCTCCGAATCTTTATTGATCAGCTTCTATTTGCATGATCATATTTCGGGCTTGCAGCGAATAGCCATAGTGAAGAATGGTATTTAAAGGGAGGCGCAAGCTTGAAAACTTATAAGGAGACGGCCGTTTTTGAACATAAATTTTGGCTTCAGGTTTTGGGTGATCATGCGCGTTTTATTTTGGATTCTTTGGCTGAAAGGGAAAAAGAAGATATTCAAAAGGCGAAGCAGTTCAAGCAGACGTTTGATGTTTTGCTGAAAAAAGTGAATGCTTCGCCTGATTTGTATTCATTAACGCTTGAAGCTGAAGAATATGCCCTTCAATTCAGGAAATTTAAACTCTCCATCATTAAAAGGCACCTGACAGGCGATATTAAAATTCACCTTCCTCCGACTTTTATCAACCATATGGTAAATGAACTGGAGGAGTACTTGCTTGTGCTAAAATACTTAAAAAAACGGGAAGTGCCGCCTGTTTTCCACGAGTTGCACCACCATATGCTGTGGCTGATGGATGCCGCCGGACATGCTGGAGCAATTGCCGATGACCTGGATGCGGTGGAAAAACGGTTGAAAGAGAAGAGCAGGGAGTTTGTCAAACACTTTGAACAGTTCTATATTAAATCCGTTGAATTGACGGGGTATCTCAGAGCGAATGTTGAATCTTTTCCCGCTCTCAGAAGGATGAATAAAGACGTGAAGCTTGAGATTGAGCTGTTTCGTACCTTTTTGAAAGAAGTGGAGGAGCTGGAGCTTACAGATCAGATGCTCGGTACGTTCTCCGCGCTGATGGCAGACCACATGATGAGGGAAGAATGCTATTATTTAATGAAAATCGCCGAATCGACAAATACGCAAAAACCTGCGTGCGACCCTGCGAAACCGAGGCTGCTTGAAAAGTAATGCCGGCGGTTTTGCTATTTTTTTTGATGAAGCCGCGAATCGATCTTGGCACCTGCGGTTTGCATAGCCTTTTTCATGCGATTATAATTCAGAATATATAGATAATCTAAAAACTGTTTGGAGGGCCTTTCTTGCATGTCAGAAAATTAACAGCTTTAGATGCAGAAAACTATCTGAAGCTTTGTGAAACGATCGATAACGAAAGCTTCAGGCACAACGTCAAATCAAACAGATCCAATCCGGCGTGTGTGAAGTTTTTGTTTGTGCGGCTGATGACGGAAGCTTAGTCGGATATGTTGCAGCAGTCAGAGGACAGGTTCAGAGAACACGCCACCGTGCCCATATCATCATCGGCATACGCCAAACATATATTGGACAAGGTATTGGAGTAAAGCTGTTTCAGGCATTGGAAAAATGGGCCTGTGAAGAAAAGCTTCACAGACTTGAGCTGACTGTCATGACCCATCATACAGCCGCCGTGCGTTTATACAAAAAAATGGGTTTTATCATTGAAGGCACTAAAAAGCACGCTTTGAAAGTAAAAGGACAATATGTTGATGAATATGTCATGTCCAAATTAATCAACGAATAGCAAATGGAGGTTTCAAATGAAAGACGGGTGCCATCAGGCCATCGCGGCTGTCAGCTACTACAAAACAGAACGGACGATTGATTTTAACCGGCAAACCTATACAAAAAAGCATAATCAAATGTACCTGTACAACGATAAAATTTTAACTGCAAGCCGCCAGTATCGCCTTGAGCACGTCCACGATGTATCATACAGACCTTTTTCCGAGGCCGGTTTGCTTTACCTCCATACGAACCAGGGGGTATTTGCTTATGAAGTGGATGCGGACCCCGGGTATTTCATAGAGGCTTTTAAAAAACAGAAAAATCCAATTAAATAAATTACAATATATATGAAGTTTTTAGCAGTAAATGCTAGAATGAATGTTGGGAATTTTGCAAGGAAAGGAACATACGGCTACCGGCCTGTTAGGGCGATTGACCTTGTTGACTTACCGGGCTAATGTCACTTGGCGGTGTTTATATGTCACTGCTATGCTTGATGAAAGAACGTCCGCTTAGGCTGCAAGTGTATGTTTGAGCAAAAGATTTTAAGCGTCTTTTTCCAATTTTCTTTAACATAACGAGTCCTTGACGTTCCCAGTATATCTCAATACATAGATGGTTAACTTAATTAGAGAAGTAGAGAGGACAGGACAGCTTAATGAAAAAGAAGACACAGAATACGGTTCAAAAGATCGTAGAAGCCGGATATCATCTGTTCGCCCAAAATGGATATTCGGCAACCTCTGTAGATGAAATTATGAAAGAAGCCGGATTTTCTAAAGCTACGTTTTATTTGTATTTCAAGTCAAAGGAGATGCTGTTTCTCCATATTATGAATGAGCAAATGGAAGATCGCTTTCAAACCAGCATGAATTGTTTTCGAAAAAAGACGCTGAGGGGATTGCTCGCAGGGATTGAACACTTGATTCAAACATCAAATAAAGAGCATTCGACAGCTTTGTTTTTGGAATTTATGGCAAATAGTCATAGATATCCTGAGATTCAAAGAAAAGTAGCCCTTCTGTATGAGCAGTGGAGAGAGTTTTTTGTCGAACTGATCGAGCAGCTTCAGGAAGAAGGCATCGTTCAAAAACAGCTCAATCCGAAGGTGATGGCCACCACGCTGATTGCAATCTTTAACGGATACAACCATCAACACCACGCGGATCCCTCGATTAATAAACAGGAACAGCTTCAGTCGATTATTTTCTTGCTGAATCCGAAGCTGCATCTCCAGATAAAAGACAAACTATTTCATGTATGACAAGACTTCTGAAACAGCCGGCGCTGCCGACCTTGAGTCGGCGGTTTTTTGTGTTAGATCCGAATCCTGCTTGGTCAATGGTACGCCCAAATCAACTGCACCCGTTTAACAATTCTGTCTCATCGGTTTTAACTCGTAATAATAATAACCCGTTTTAAACCCGTTTTAAAAAGTTGACAACAGCAAATCGTTATTATACAATTATCTCGAATTCGAGATAATTAAAAAGGATGAATACCGTGGGCAGTCAGGAAATGGAGAGATACGAAGAGGAGTTGTCTTTAAAGGCATTTATTGTGTTGTCTCGTGCACTGCAATCGATTAAAAAGCGTGTGGAAGAGGATATTAAATGTTTAGGACTAAACCCAACTGAGTTTGCTGTTCTAGAATTAGTCTATAGTAAAGGCGATCAGCCGATCCAAAAAATAGGCGAAAAAGTATTAATCGCAAGCAGCAGCATTACCTATGTTGTAGATAAGTTGGAGAAGAAAAAGTTAATAGAGAGAAGGCCTTGTCCTAAAGATCGCCGTATAACATACGCTGCTTTAACGAATGAAGGAACTGCACTGATGAACAATCTTTTTCCAAAACATAAAACAGCTATGAAAGGCATTTTCGGCGGCTTAGACATAAAAGAAAAAGAAGTTCTAATTGAAAAGTTAAAAAAACTTGGCTTCCATGCCCAAAGCATGTAAATTTTTTTATGATAATATCTCGAATTCGAAATATATGAATTCATGATAATGAGAAATAAATATTGAACTGGGTATTCTATTTCTGAACATGAGCTTCATGACATAACAAGATCCTGGGCTCATCTAAAGGTTAAAGAGGTGTTGAATATAAGTGAACAATATGAAGTTGTCATGATGATCACCCTCGGGAAGGAAAAAATAAAAAGCAGAAAAACCACGGGGATTTAGAAAACCTGTAAATGAATTTGTAACGTATTTCTCATCATAAAGCTATGTTTCATGAAAGAGGAGTGAAGTGGAATGAAAAAGAAAACAAGCGGAATCCATCACATTACAGCGATTGTCGGCCATCCGCAAGAGAACGTGGATTTTTACGCTGGCGTTCTTGGTTTACGTTTAGTGAAAAAAACCGTTAATTTTGATGATCCGGGAACATACCACCTCTATTTTGGCAATGAAGGCGGGAAACCGGGAACGATTATTACATTCTTTCCTTGGGCAGGTGCCCGTCGAGGAGTCATTGGAGATGGTCAAGTGGGAGTGACTTCTTACGTCGTTCCTAAAGGTGCAATGGCTTTTTGGGAAAATAGATTAGCAAAATTCAATGTGCCTTATACAAAAATGAACCGTTTTGGAGAGGAATACTTGGAGTTCGATGATCCTCATGGTCTTCATCTGGAAATTGTCGAAAGAGAACAAGGGGAAAAGAACAGCTGGAAAGTAGGGGAAATAACACCGGACAATGCAATCAAAGGATTTGGCGGAGCAACACTGTTATCCAAACAACCCGAAAAAACGGCTGAATTATTAGAAAAGGTCATGGGACTTGAAAAAGTTGGAGAAGAAGGAGATTTTGTACGTTTTCGTTCTGCTGGTGACATAGGAAATATAATTGATTTGAAATTAACAACTATAGGAAGCGGACAAATGGGGACGGGTACAGTTCACCATATTGCCTGGAGAGCCATTGATGACAATGATCAATTGGAATGGCAAAAATATGTTGCGGAAAACGGATACCGTGTTACACCTGTGCAAGACAGAAATTATTTTAACGCGATTTATTTCAGAGAACACGGGGAAATCTTATTTGAAATTGCAACAGATCCACCAGGATTCGCCCATGATGAATCGTATGAAACAATGGGAGAACAGTTAATGCTGCCGGCCCAGTATGAACACTACAGAGAGCAGTTAGAAAGAAGATTAATTCCTGTAACAGTGAAGGCGCTGGATTAATTTTTGTAAGGAAGTGATTCGATGCTGTCCATTGATCCCAATACAAAAACAGAAAGAGAGAACTACAAGTTTTTAATCGGGAGTATTATACCGAGACCGGTTGCATTTGTTACAAGTTTATCAGAAGAGGGCGTCTTAAACGGAGCTCCTTTTAGCTACTTTAATATTGTATCTTCAAATCCTCCGATGATCTCCCTTTCTATTCAACGTTTTGAAGGGAGCCAAAAGGATACAGCGAGAAACATTTTGAACAGCAAAGAATTTGTGGTCCATATCGTTGATGAACAAAATGTTGAAAAAATGAATTTAACGGCCGCCAGCCTACCACCAAGTCAAAGTGAAGTTCAGTTAGCGGAGTTAACCCCCGTTGAAAGTATGAAAGTCTCGGTGCCGGGCGTGATAGAAGCAAAAGTGCGTATGGAATGTGTTCTGGAGTATTCATTAGAGTTGGGAGATAAGCACTCTGACGGATGCGATTTTATGATAGGCAGAGTCGTTCAATATCATATCGAAAGCGGCATCTATGAAAATGGAAAAATCGATCCAAGAGGCCTCGGCGCCATCAGTCGTTTAGCCGGGCATGATTACGCAAAGATTGGCGAAATCTTCACCAGAAAAAGACCGAAGTAATATAACCATCCATAATATCTTGAAGTTGAGATTCATTAAATTGAAATGTTTTAAGTTTATTCTAGCAAGGAATAATAATGGCAGCGAAACACTTCAAGGGGGTGGTTCTTAAAAGGTTTGCCGAAAAGAAAACAAAAAAGCAGGTGTTAAAACATGGGATTTTTAGACAAACTATTTAGAAAATCAAAGGAGCTGGATCATATGTCAAATGTAAAATTAGCTGTAGTTTTTTATAGTATGGGCGGAACAAACTATCAATTAGCCAAATGGGCTGCAGAAGGTGCAGAAGAAGCAGGTGCTGAGGTCAAAGTTTTAAAAGTACAAGAATTGGCTCCGCAATCAGCCATTGAGGGAAATGAAGTGTGGAAATCCACTGTTGATGCAACAAAGGACATTCCAGTCGTATCCTCAGAAGATATAGAGTGGGCAGATGCTATTATATTCAGTACACCAACACGCTTTGGCAATATGGCATCCCAAATGAAACAGTTTCTTGATACACAAGGCGGACTTTGGGCAAACGGAAAGACAGTAAATAAGGTTGTAAGCGCAATGTCCTCCGCTCAAAATCCACATGGTGGTCAAGAAGCAACAATCTTGTCCTTATATACTTCAATGATGCACTGGGGAGCTATTATTGCTTCTCCGGGATACACTGATCCTGTCCTCTTCGGGGCTGGCGGAAATCCATATGGAACGAGTGTTACAGTCGATCAAAACGGGAAGATGATTGAAGACGTGGAAGCTGCAGTGAAACATCAAGCTAAACGCACAGTGACAGTAGCTGAATGGGTTAAAAAGGGCAATCAACAATAATTGAATTTAATATTTTTAAAAGAGCCAATCATTTGGCTCTTTTTTTAGTATGTGCCCAGCTGATAGTTGGTTCGGCATGCCGCTTCGTCTTCATTTGACTGCGAACACACCATGATATACGCGGCATAAAGAGTAAGATATCCGACATATCCTTTAACGATGCCATTGATTTCGCAATTGCAATGATAAAATTTTTTCTATTACATTTTAAAAAAATGAAACTTTAAGTTCATATGAACGTAAACATAAGTGAAATGATTTTATTTAGTCATACGATCAATCAACAAATGCAAAAGAGGTGAAACAAAAGTGAAAGTCATGATTGGTTCGATCATATTGCTATCCATTATAGGGTTTGGCGTATGGCTTATGTTAAGCCCGCTTTTTAAAAAAGTCGGAAGCGGGGCGAGCAAAATAAAGAAAACGCTGGAGGATGACAAAGATGAATGAAAAACAACCAAAGAAGAATAAAAACAAAACGCTGCTCGGCGGAATCATTGTCGCTGTTGCTTTAATTATCGGAGGATTCACAGCTTCCTTGTTCATCGAGAAAATTCCGAACGGATATGTCGGCGTCGTTTATTCCCCGAATGGCGGGGTGAAATCGGAAACGCTTGATCAAGGCTGGCATTTAGTCGGACTGTTTGACAAAGTCACAAGATATCCGGTGCGGATGCAGACTGTAAACAATCAGGATATTCAAGTGGCTACTTCTGACGGCAAAAACATCTCAATGGACATCGCCTACAACTATGTCGTTCAGCCTGATAAAGTCGTAGAATTGTTTAATAAATTCGGAGCGGTCGATATTGAATCAATCGAAAACAGCTACTTGAAAACAAGGCTGTGGGACGCTGCAAGAAAGTCGATTTCCAAATACTCCGTCATTGATACATACGGACAAAAATCATCTGATGCCGCCGCAGAAATCCAAAAAACATTTGCAGATGATATGAAGGGGCTCGGCTTTGTCATTGACGATTTAACACTCGGTGTGCCAAAGCCTGATAAAGCGACCCAGGAAGCGATTGACGCGCGCGTGAAGTCTTCGCAGGAACTGGAAAGAACGCAGACAGAGCTGAAGATCGCCGAAGCGGAAGCGAAAAAGAAAAAGATCGAAGCCCAAGGTATTGCCGAGTATAATGAAATTATTAAAAAATCGATGTCAGATGAAATGATCAAGTATCAATGGATCCAAAAATGGGACGGAAAAATGCCTAAAGCGACAGGATCGAATTCCCTGATCCAGATTCCGACTGATGAGAAAGGAAAATAAAACGAAAAAATCCCTTGCTAAGGGATTTTTTTCGTCTCGGTCGCCCGTATATAATAGTGTTAACAATCGCTTCTGGACAGGGGGGAAGATGATGTTTGCTCCGGATGCCATTCTCCGTACGTGGAGAAGATTCGACGCTTTTCCGATGGAAACGCTGACAAAGGCATGGTTTTATCATCAGGGAGGGGATCAGAAACAGCGGAACGTCTCAATGATGAAGGAACACCACCAAGAGTACGGCATTGCCGGCAATTGCTTTGACCTTTCGATTTGGCTGCTGGACGAGTTTACAAAAGACGGAGTGGAAGCTTTTCCGATCGGCCGTTCGTTCAAAACAGAACGCGCGCATGCCGCAGTCATCGCGCTTGATGAAAGAGGACGGCGCTTTTTATGTGATCTGGGAGATCAATGGCTGCAGCCGATTCTGATCGACTGCGAATGTGAAGATTATACCAGTGAAAAGCTGGACGGTTTTTTCCCGGCAGCACAAATTCAAGTCAAGCCGACAACCGGCGGAGTTAAGGTACTTTACCATCGGCCGAACGGAAAGGTGTCAACTCAAGTCTACTCTACAGAGCCTGTTGACATGTCCGTTTTTTGGGAGGCAGCTGAATGCTCGCAAGCGGCATTGAAGCCTGCGCCATTACTGGAATGCAGAATTCCGTTTCAACATGAAATCGCGCATTGGGAATTCAGCGGCTGGGACATATATCTTAGCACGAGCAAAGGATTATACAGAGAAGCGAAGCCGGACACAATCGAAGGCTGGACTGAGAAAATCCATGATGTCACCGGATACGATAAAAATGTTATCAAGAAAGCGTTGGAGATTTATCAAACCCGCGCATGATCTTAAATCTTGAAAAAAACTCATTTTATACATATCATGTGGAAAGAGGAGAGGATAAGATGAGCCATTATGACCAGCAATACAATGCAATCATTCAAAAAATTATTGAATCAGGGATCTCCGATGAAGAATATCAGGTCCGGACGAAGTGGGATTCAGACGGAACGCCGGCTCATACGCTGAGCATCATGAGCGAAAAAATGCGGTTTGACAATTCGGAAGTGCCGATTTTGACGACGAAGAAGGTGGCGTGGAAAACGGCCATCAAAGAGCTGCTTTGGATCTGGCAGCTGAAATCCAATGATGTCCAAGTTCTGAACGATATGGGGGTTCGTATTTGGGATCAATGGCGGCTTGAAGACGGCACAATCGGAGCAGCCTACGGCTATCAATTAGCGAAGAAAAACAGAACGGTTAACGGGCAGAAAGCCGATCAAGTGGATTATTTGCTCCATCAGTTAAAGCATAATCCGTCTTCACGCAGGCATTTGACCATGCTGTGGAATCCCGATGACTTGGACGGCATGGCTTTGACGCCCTGCGTCTATGAGACGCAATGGTATGTGAAAGAAGGAAAGCTCTCTTTGGAAGTAAGAGCGAGAAGCAATGACATGGCGCTTGGCAACCCGTTCAATGTGTTCCAATATAACGTCTTGCAGCGCATGATCGCCCAAGTCCTCGGTTATGAGCTGGGCGAATACATCTTCAATATCGGCGACTGTCACATCTATACCCGTCACATCGATAATTTAAACATTCAGATGAAACGCGAGCAATATGAAGCGCCGAAGCTGTGGATCAACCCGGACATCAAAAACTTTTATGACTTTACAATCGATGATTTTAAATTAATTGACTATAAGCACGGCGACAAGCTGACATTTGAAGTTGCCGTATAAACAGGCGGATTTTCCGCCTGTTTTTTTGTTGTGTGAATGAATCATTTTTAAAAAATACAACGATGAAAAAATTTGCTATCCGGCAGCCGCATGTTTCCTGACGGCAGCCGTGTATACGTTTAGAGCGGACGCAAAAAGTACATGCAGTTTTTCACGGGTATGACCCGAGTATTTAACTTACGTTTATTTACACAATCTAAACGTCTTTTTCACAAAGAGCCCGAAAAGCAAAAACAATTCTCTCTTAATCTGTTAGTGACACCAGCATATACAAGAGGAGGTTGTTTTTGTCATGATCAAAAAATGGGCGATTCATCTGCTGTTTTCCGCATTGGTGCTGCTTGGGCTTTCGGGAGGGGCTGCATATTCTCCTCAGCATGCCGAAGGCGTTGCAAGGTATGATGACGTATTGTATTTTCCGGCATCGCGCTATCCTGAAACCGGTGCTCATATAAGCGATGCGATCAAAGCGGGCCATTCAGATGTCTGCACAATTGAAAGATCTGGAGCGGATAAGCGCCGTCAGGAATCATTAAAGGGGATTCCGACTAAGCCGGGCTTTGACCGTGACGAATGGCCGATGGCCATGTGTGAAGAAGGGGGAAAAGGAGCGTCGGTCAGATATGTCAGCTCATCGGATAACCGCGGAGCCGGCTCCTGGGTCGGGAACAGGCTGAGCGGTTACGCTGACGGGACGAGAATTTTGTTTATCGTTCGATAATAGGGAGACAACGAAAAATGTTTCCTCTAGGAAACATTTTTGTTGACAGGAAAACTCGTTTGGGGGATAATGGTAATGTAAGCATATGATCAATCCCTCTGTTTCAGGCTCGCATCCTTCATTTCCGTATGGATGTGAGCCTGTTTTTTCGTGTAAAAAAAACCGCCGACCGGCGGTTTTGCTGATGAGTCCGTTTTTTAATGAACCGTGCGGAATACGCCAATGACTTTTCCGAGAATCGTCACATTCTGGAGGATGATCGGTTCCATCGTCGGGTTTTCCGGCTGAAGGCGGATATGGGTTTCTTCCTTGAAAAACCGCTTAACAGTCGCTTCGTCGTCTTCGGTCATCGCAACGACGATATCTCCGTTGTTTGCGGTGTTCTGCTGTTTGACTATCACATAATCCTGATCAAGAATTCCGGCATCGATCATGCTTTCGCCCATGATCTCCAGCATAAAGACATGCTCATCCGGCGGCGCCAGGCGGTCTGGAAGTGGAAAGTATTCCTCAATGTTTTCGACTGCGGTAATCGGCGTACCGGCCGTCACCTTTCCGATGACCGGGACATTGACAACCTGGTTTTTCGGAATGTGAATTTCTTCCTCTGTATCGAGAATTTCGATCGCTCTCGGCTTCGTCGGATCCCTTCTGATCAATCCCTTCGTTTCAAGCCTTGCCAAGTGGCCGTGGACCGTTGAACTTGACGCCAGGCCGACCGCTTCTCCGATCTCCCTGACGGAAGGCGGATAGCCTTTGCGTTTCACTTCTTCTTTAATGAAACGCAAAATATCAAGTTGTCTTTTTGATAGCTTCGTCATTTTTTGCACCTCAAAACGTCGATTTTAGCTAGATTATAGCATGTTTTTCCTTTGAGTACAAACATAGGTTCGAAAAAAACGATTGACAGAAACATTTGTTCGTATGTATACTGAAATCATAAAACCGAACAAACATTCTGGGGTGATGGATATGAAAAGAGAATCATTGATTTTTGTCAGTCTGTTTACTGCTGTGATCAGCTGCTGTATTCTGTTTGTGTCTTTTGCCGGTAAAATCGAAGAAAGAAAGCAATATGTTAAAATAGAAGTGCAGGAAGGCGATACATTGTGGGAGCTGGCCGACCGGATCAAAGGCGGAAAACCCGCTGACAAACAAAAATTCATCGAATGGGTCGCCGATAAAAACAATCTGCCGACATCCGTTATTAAACCGGGCGATGTTTTGGTCCTGCCGGTAGCCAAACAGCACTCCGATCAATATCAGCTTGCAGTTGTAGAATAAATGATTGAGGGGATTTCCATGAATGCGATTATTTACACCAGGGTAAGCACTGCGAAGGAGCAGCAGGAAACCTCATTAAAACGGCAGGCTGAAGAGCTCCAGTCGCTTGCCGCTGAGCACGGGATGAACGTCGTGAACGTCATTTCCGAACAGGCGAGCGGATATGAGATGGACCGCGACGGCGTCTTCGATCTGCTCGAGGAAATCAAAACATCAGACATTGACGCGGTTTTAATACAGGATGATACGCGGCTTGGAAGAGGGAATGCCAAAATTGCCCTTCTTCACTGTTTATATAAAGAAGGCGTTCAAATCTACACGCTGGCTCACCGGGGAAAGCTTGAGCTTTCCGAAGCGGATTCGATGGTTTTGGAGATTGTCGGCGTTGTCGAAGAATACCAGCGGAAAATACATAACCTGAAGATTAAGCGGGGAATGAAGAAGGCGGTCGAAAACGGCTACCGCCCGGAGAGGAATCTGAAACACCGCAATGAAGGCGGCGGGAGAGAGCGGATCGAAGCGCCTCTTTCAGAAATCGTCAGGCTCAGGGAGAACAAGCTGACGTTTGCGGAGATTGCAGCCGTGTTGAGAGGGTTCGGATACAGCATTTCAAAAGCAACCGTTCACCGTCGCTACCAGGAGTATAAGGACGGCCTTGCAGACTAATCTGTTGTCAAACGAAAGCGGATTTAGTAGTATGATGGATATATACCGAATCAAAGGAGTATCTTATGATTTCTAATGAAAAAATAGCCAGAATTAACGAGCTTGCCAAAAAAGCAAAGAGCGGATCTTTAACAGACGAAGAAAAAGCAGAACAGCAGAAGCTTCGCCAGGAATATCTTCAAGGCGTCCGCGCGTCTATGAAAAACACGTTGAAAACTGTGACGATTGTTGATCCTGAAGGTAATGATGTGACGCCTGAAAAGCTCAAACAGGAAAAAAGAAACCGCCGATTGCATTAATTTGGGGAATACGCCGATATCGTATTCCCTTTTTGTATATACTACAATTTAAAATGAAGGCAAAGATTCGTCATTTTTCACTGCTTTTGAGCTGAAATGGTTGTGAAAACCGATGGGTAGATTTATGATAAGAAAGTAGAGTCCATACAGGAAGGGGATCATAATGAAAACGATTGAATTAAAATCTGTCGCAACAATACGAACACTCTCCATAGACGCGATTGAAAAAGCTAAATCCGGTCACCCCGGCATGCCGATGGGGACTGCTCCGATGGCTTATGCGCTTTGGACAAAAATGATGAATGTCAGCCCTGAAAATCCGAATTGGTTTAACAGGGACCGTTTTGTGCTGTCCGCCGGACACGGATCAATGCTTCTGTACAGCATGCTTCACTTAAGCGGATATGACGTTTCAATTGAAGACCTCAAGAATTTCCGCCAATGGGGAAGCAAAACGCCTGGACATCCGGAATTCGGACATACTCCGGGTGTAGATGCGACGACAGGCCCGCTTGGCCAAGGAATCGGAATGGCTGTCGGAATGGCGCTTGCTGAACGTCACCTTGCGGAAACTTACAACCGTGACGACTATCGCGTCGTTGATCATTATACATACAGCATTTGCGGTGACGGAGACTTGATGGAGGGAATTTCATCGGAAGCGGCTTCGCTTGCGGGACATTTGAAACTCGGCCGTCTCATCGTGCTTTATGATTCAAATGACATTTCGCTTGACGGTGAATTAAACCGCTCATTCTCTGAAAATGTGAAGCGGCGTTTTGAAGCGATGAATTGGGAAGTGCTTTATGTTGAAGACGGCAATAACATTGCCGAGATTACGGCGGCCGTCGAAAAAGCGAAACAAAATGAAAAGCAGCCGACATTAATTGAAGTGAAAACAACGATCGGTTTCGGCTCTCCAAACCGCGCGGGAACATCCGGCGTTCACGGTGCTCCGCTTGGCTCAGAAGAGGCGAAATTAACGAAGGAAGCGTATGAGTGGACATACGAAGAAGATTTTCATGTCCCTTCTGAAGTGTACGAACACTTTAACGAAACAGTGAAAGAAGCGGGCAAGAAAAAAGAGGCGGAATGGAACGAGCTGTTCTCCGCATACAAGAAAGCCCACCCGGAACTTGCCGAAGAGCTTGAACTTGCGATGAAGGGCGAGCTTCCTGAAGGTTGGGATCAGAAAGTACCTGCGTATGAGAAAGGAAGCAGCCTTGCTTCGCGTGCATCCTCAGGGGAAGTATTAAACGGAATCGCACAACAAGTGCCGTTCTTCTTTGGCGGATCCGCTGACTTGGCCGGCTCCAACAAAACGACAATCAAAAACGGCGGAGATTTTTCAGCGAGAGATTACGCCGGCAGAAATATCTGGTTCGGTGTACGTGAATTTGCGATGGGAGCAGCTTTGAACGGAATGGCTCTCCACGGTGGCCTTCGCGTATTCGGCGGAACGTTCTTCGTTTTCTCCGACTATCTGAGACCTGCGATCCGTCTTGCTGCATTAATGGGGCTTCCTGTCACATATGTGTTTACACATGACAGCATTGCCGTCGGAGAAGACGGACCGACTCATGAGCCGATTGAACAGTTGGCATCACTTCGTGCGCTGCCGAACTTGTCCGTCATCAGACCTGCAGACGGAAATGAAACAGCAGCAGCCTGGAAACTGGCGCTTCAATCAAAAAGTCAGCCGACTGCGCTTGTGTTGACACGTCAAAACTTGCCGACAATCGATCAGTCTCCTGAAGCAGCTTATGAAGGCGTTGAAAAAGGTGGATATGTCGTTTCGAAAAGCCAAAACGAAAAACCGCAAGCGATCTTGCTTGCGAGCGGATCTGAAGTTGGCCTTGCGCTTGACGCACAAAGCGAGCTGAAAAAAGAAGGCATTGACGTATCCGTTGTCAGCGTTCCGTCTTGGGATCGTTTCGACAAGCAGCCGGCCGAATATAAAAACGCTGTTCTTCCAACTGATGTGACAAAGCGTCTCGCAATTGAAATGGGATCACCGCTCGGATGGGAGAGATATACCGGCACTGACGGGGACATTCTCGGAATCGACCATTTCGGTGCTTCAGCTCCCGGCGAAACGATCATGAAAGAATACGGTTTTACGCCTGCGAATGTAGTTGACCGGGTGAAAAAACTGTTAAATCGCTAATCGGGCATATGAAAGAGAATGATCTGCGGATCATTCTCTTTTTTTCATTTCGACAAAATTAGTCGCTTCTTTTATCATCATCAGACAATTATTTCTAACCCCCTTTTGTATAATAGAAAGCATATATTCTTCGATACAGGGGGATGAGACAGTGATGGAACGCCATTATTATACGTATTTGATAGAAGAGGAATTTGCCAGCCATTATTTTGGAAGAGAGTCTGTCATGTTCAAGCTGTTTTACGATTATCATTGGACGAGCCCCGATCAAAAGTCTCAATTAGCCGCCAAGCAGATCGAGTTCATTACAAAACCGATTCCCGCAGCCCATATACACAAAAGAATGAAAATGAACCTCTGCCGGGAAGACTATACACAAGTTGACTATGTATACAGATTGATTGTTCCAAAAGGAAGCGCTTCTTTTATTATCAAAGACCGACATATTGAGATTTTGGCGAAGGGTCCATTCGATGCCGAAACGGTTTTCTTTGAGGTTTTGCGGAAAGTAAGTCCGTGTTTCCTTGCGATGGATTTTAATATGAAACGTTACGGCTGGCTGAACCCTGTGAAAGAAAGAAATTTTGTATAAAAAAAAGATTTTGGACTGTAGATGTTGTATAATAGCGTTTGGTTTAGTACACTTTATACGAGACAACATGAAGGAGGAAATTAAATGGATTTATGGGTTGTCATCCTAGTGGGCGTTTTAGCATTGCTCGCAGGTGTTGCACTCGGATTTTTTATTGCTCGTAAATATATGATGAACTATTTGAAAAAAAATCCGCCAATTAATGAACAAATGCTGCGCATGATGATGATGCAGATGGGTATGAAACCATCCCAGAAGAAAATTAATCAAATGATGAAAGCCATGGAAAATCAAACGAAATAATACGAATGCGATTATGACATAGAAGGAACATGGTTATAAAATAAAAAACCCGCTTCCGGGTTTTTTATTTTGATCTATGATTATTGTGTATGTCCGAGAGATAGTTTTTGGTATTCCAAAAGAAGGATATCCAGCTGCTGGCTGTGCTGAATGGTGATATGTGAAGTCATGCCGTTTGTCATGACGATTTTTAGCAGCTCTTTTCTTTTTTCCTCAATTTCATGAAGCAGATTTTCTTTCATCACAGGAATTTATCCTTTCTTCTGTAAAAATCATCTTTTTGTTGCCTACTAAATGTTATTATATCCATATATAGGTTCCTTTTCAATTCTGAAGGTGATAAGGGTAAATTGTCAAAATTGATTATATAAAGAAATTCGTGAAACCAACATCCTTTTTTGTGATATGTTAGGAAATTGAAATGTAATTGTCATATCAAATGATTTTCTTTCATAGTATTCCAAAAAATAGAAGGGAGAAAGAGATGGCTGATATCAACTATATTCTCGCTTTCGGTGCAGGGTTTCTATCGTTTATTTCGCCATGCTGCCTGCCGCTGTATCCCGCTTTTTTATCATATATTACAGGTGTCAGCATGAGTGAAATCCATTCTGACAGACTTATGTTTCAAAAAAGGAGCCTGATACATACGATCTTTTTCCTGATTGGCTTTTCGATGATCTTTGTGGCTCTCGGCTACAGCACATCGCTTGTCGGGTCCTTTTTTAAGGATTATCATCAGCTCATCAGGCAGCTTGGCGCGGTATTCATCATCTTTTTTGGATTTGTCACACTGGGGGTTTTTAAGCCTGAATTTTTAATGAAAGAAAGGCGCCTCCATTTTAAAAACAGGCCCGGCGGCCTGCTCGGTTCTGTCGGAATCGGAATGGCATTTGCCGCCGGCTGGACGCCCTGCACCGGTCCGATTCTTGCAGCGGTCATCACACTCGCCGGAACGAACCCGATGTCGGCCGTACCTTATATGGTGCTTTATGCGCTCGGATTCAGCCTGCCGTTTCTGCTCCTGTCTTTTTTCATGACAAAGATGAAATGGCTTCGAAAGCATCAGCTCATCATCATGAAGATCGGCGGAATTGCAATGATTGCAGTCGGAATCCTGCTGTTCTTTGACTGGATGACGAAAATCATTATCGTACTGTCAGGCCTGTTCGGCGATTTCAGAGGCTTTTAGATACCTGGCTAAGGACCGCCTTGGTTTTTTGTTATAATAGGACTTATTCACAGCAAAATTGAATAATGATGTTGGAGGGGAGTATGACAAGGGTTTTAATTGTTGATGATGCAAAATTTATGAGAGATAAAATCAGAGAAATACTTGAAACAGAAGACTTGCAAGTCGCGGGTGAAGCCGGGAACGGGGAAGAAGCTGTTTTGCTTTATCAAGAGCTGCAGCCGGACTTGGTTATCATGGATATTACAATGCCTGTGAAAAACGGGATTGAAGCTTTAAAGGACATGATCCAGCTGAACCCGAAGGTGAAAGTGATCATGTGTACGGCCATGCGGCAAAAGCGAATCGTTGTTGAAGCGATCGAAGCCGGAGCCAAGGACTTTATCGTCAAGCCTTTCGAGGAGACGAAAGTCGTCGAAGCGATTCGCCACGTGCTCGGAAATCCTTGCAGCTGAAAAACCTGAACATGGTTTTTTTCTTCGTTTTGGAGTATAGTAACAAGTAGAGAAATTAGCTTTAGAAAAAGGGATGATATGTATGATGATCGTCGTTTCATCTATACTTGCCGTCGTGATGGCCGTCATTGTCATGGCTGTCAGAATCAAGTCATCTGAAAAACCGGCTACGGCCAAAAAAATTATACTGCCTCCGATTTTTATGAGCACCGGTGCTCTCATGTTTTTATTTCCGATGTTCCACGTGACCGGTGCCGAATTTTTGGAAGCTCTCACAGTGGGCATGATCTTTTCTATTTTCTTAATTAAAACCTCAAAATTTGAAATCCGCGATGATAAAATCTATATTAAACGCTCCAAATCGTTTGTGTTTATTTTAATTGCGCTGCTCGTCATCCGGATCGCGATGAAGAGCATATTAAGCACAACGATCGATTACGGCGCACTGAGCGGAATGTTTTGGATTCTGGCTTTCGGGATGATCGTTCCTTGGCGGATTGCCATGTTTTTATCGTTCAGAAAGCTTTCAAGCCAGATTGAAGCGTCAAATCACATACAGGTCAATTAAAACAAAACCTTTCCTTCTTTCAGGAAAGGTTTTGTTTATTTAAAAAGCTCTTGATAGGAAGAGTGATCAATGTTCTTTTCTTTTAAACGCTTTACGAGGAACTTATGGTCTTTTTTCGGTGTGGCCATAATATAGCCTCTGACGATTAAATCCCGGTCGATTGCGCCTGCTTTTTCCTTTAATGCGAGTTCTCCGATCTTTCCGGCGATTTTCGCTTTTGCTACATCGCGAAACAGTTCGGGTACGGGAGAAACTAATTCTTCAAGCAGTTCTTTTTCTTCTTCATTCCACAAATGCCTTGTCTGTTCAATATAATAATCCTGCCAGTCCAGCTCAGATTTCCCATCTTCTTTAGGCAGCCTTTTTAAAAATTTGCGAAACATGAAAAAACCGCCGATTGACAAGAGGACGATCATGATGACGATCCAAGCGAGCATCAGCCATAAAAACCATCCTTCCAGCATCTCTCATCACTCCTTTGTCTATAACCTATTTTACATGAAGGCGTTTTAGAAGAACATAGAAAAAATAATATAAAATGGGACACCGGCCTGATCAAAAGAGGTGCTAGAACATAATCTATTGTATAGCAATTCCCTAATCGGCCATAGAGAATTGCTAGCGGATATTTGACGAACGAACGGAAAAAAACCCGGATGGCAAAGTGTTTTACGCGCTGTCCGGGTTCTGCTTGTTGTGCATGTATGATATAAAAGGAATATGAAATGAAAGCGAAACTTCATCTTGGCTTGCTTCCTTATTGATTTTAACTGCAAGAATACTGTTCTCGCATTCCGCTTCGATCTGTTTGTCATTCAAAAAGAAAGGAAGCATCAGCGATTTTTCGTAATGCTGTTCATCGGTTTTAACCGCAAGCTTGAAATCGTAGCCGGAAAACGTCATGTCAAGGTGCCGGGCATTCAAGCGGCTTAAATCTGCTTCGATTATATATTCAGTGCTCGTTTCATAAAGGTCGATCGGAAAAGTCTCATCATAGAGGAGAAAAGGGTCGTCAACAAACTGTTTCATCCATTCTTTATCAAAATCTGCGGAATCGAAACGTTTTGTATTTGTCATTTGATCATTCCTCCATACCTAGCCTTACCGTTAGATTATGCACAGCTGTGAATTCATGTGAAGGAGGCGATTCGAAGGGGGTTGCATCGCCAGAGAGGTAAGTAAAAAACCGCGCCGTGAAAGACGCGGAAAATGTTACATATCGTGACTGGAATTATGTTTTTGTCTCGTATGGTTCCGGTTTTTAACTTTTTTGCTTCCGCTCAAAGGCTCTGGCTGCCCAGGCTGAGCTCCTTTCGGTGCGTTTTTGCGCATATCTTTGCCGTCGTTTTTATTTGTCAATGTCTTAACCTCCTAAGCCATTCATGAAGGATTTTTAGGATTTATTGATTGGTCTTCCGTTTTTTGTTGTTTTGGCGTTCCGCCTCAGTGAGAATATGCTGGTCATCTTCAATATATCCCGCGCCGTTTCCTTGGCGTTTAGCATTGTTCATTCCATTGATGACATGATTTGCTTTTCGTTTGGCCAATTTCGATCACCTCAGACTGTAGTATAGCCTTAGCGGGTGTATTGTATAAAAAAATGTATTTCCAGTAAAATAAACTTTTTTCCTTATATAAGGCATTCTTATTGAATTTAATAAAAACATTGATATTTACTTATGTTTAAAATTGTTTTAAGATTAAATTGTGAGAAAATTGTGGTGAAATATGCCGATTTTTCTGGCGTATGATCTTGATCTTTAAAGGGGGATTTTGGAGAAATGGCGAATCAGCAACAAGTCGCAAAAAAAGACGCTTTTCAATCAAGAAAAACGTTTACAGTACAAGGCAAAACGTACAGCTATTATTCTTTAAAAGCATTAGAGGATCAAGGAATCGGAAACGTATCAAAACTTCCTTATTCCATTAAAGTTTTGCTCGAATCCGTTCTTCGTCAAGTAGACGGGAGAGTCATTACAAAGGAACACGTTGAAAACTTGGCAAAATGGGGCACTGCCGAATTAAAGGATATTGACGTTCCTTTCAAACCATCCCGCGTTATTTTGCAGGACTTTACCGGCGTTCCAGCCGTTGTAGACCTTGCTTCATTAAGAAAAGCGATGGCTTCAGTCGGCGGAGATCCGGATAAAATCAATCCTGAAATACCGGTAGACCTTGTCATCGACCACTCCGTACAAGTTGACAAAGCGGGTACGGAAGATGCATTGACAATTAATATGGACCTTGAATTCCAACGAAATGCAGAGCGTTACAAATTTTTAAGCTGGGCTAAGAAAGCGTTTAATAACTATCAGGCTGTTCCCCCTGCTACAGGTATTGTTCACCAGGTGAACCTTGAGTATTTGGCAAACGTTGTCCATGCTGTGGAAGAAGACGGTGAGATTGTCGCTTATCCTGACACGCTTGTCGGTACTGACTCCCATACAACGATGATCAACGGAATCGGCGTTCTCGGCTGGGGCGTCGGCGGAATTGAAGCTGAAGCGGGCATGCTCGGCCAGCCTTCATATTTCCCTGTACCTGAAGTAATCGGAGCGAAGCTTGTCGGAAAGCTGCCGAACGGCACGACGGCGACGGACTTGGCGCTTAAAGTAACACAGGTGCTGCGTGAAAAAGGCGTGGTCGGAAAGTTCGTCGAATTCTTCGGACCGGGTGTTGCAGAACTTCCGCTTGCAGACCGTGCGACAATCGCAAATATGGCTCCTGAATACGGCGCGACTTGCGGTTTCTTCCCTGTTGATGAGGAAGCATTGGAATACATGCGTTTAACAGGCCGTGATGAAGAACATATCAATGTGGTGAAAGAATATTGCCGTCAAAACGGATTGTTCTACACGCCTGATCAGGAAGATCCCGTATTTACCGATATCGTTGAAATTGACTTGTCAAAAGTTGAAGCGAATCTTTCAGGTCCGAAGCGTCCTCAGGATCTCATTCCGCTGACTGACATGAAAGAGACATTCCACAAGCATTTGGCAAGCCCTGCAGGGAACCAGGGATTCGGTTTAAACGCGAGTGAGGCTGACAAAGAAATCAAATTTAAGCTTGAAAACGGCGAAGAAGCCGTCATGAAAACGGGTGCGATTGCGATTGCGGCGATCACCAGCTGCACAAATACATCAAACCCTTATGTCTTAATCGGTGCGGGCCTTGTCGCTAAAAAAGCGGTTGAACTGGGATTGAAAGTACCGAACTATGTGAAAACATCCCTGGCTCCGGGTTCAAAAGTCGTAACAGGCTACTTAGTCAATTCAGGCCTGCTTCCATATATGCGCGAGCTTGGATTTAACATCGTCGGATACGGCTGTACGACATGTATCGGGAACTCCGGACCGCTTGCGCCTGAAATCGAAAAAGCGGTTGCCGAAAATGACCTGCTGATTACGTCTGTCCTTTCCGGAAACCGTAACTTTGAAGGCCGGATTCATCCGCTTGTCAAAGGAAACTACCTGGCGTCTCCGCCGCTTGTCGTAGCCTATGCATTGGCGGGCACGGTAGATATTGACCTGAAAAACGAACCGATCGGCGTCGGAAAAGACGGTCAAAACGTATACTTCAACGATATTTGGCCGACGATGGACGAAATCAACTCCGTCGTGAAGCAAACCGTTACTCCTGAGTTGTTCAGAAAAGAATATGAGCGCGTGTTTGATGACAATGAACGCTGGAATGCGATTGAAACAACGGATGAAGCCCTGTATAAATGGGATGAAGAATCCACTTACATTCAAAACCCGCCGTTCTTTGAAAACATGTCAGTTGAGCCTGGTACGGTTGAACCGCTTAAAGGCTTGCGCATTGTCGGCAAATTCGGAGATTCTGTCACGACAGACCATATTTCTCCTGCGGGAGCGATCGGCAAAGACACGCCAGCCGGAAAATATCTGCAGGAAAAAGGCGTTTCTCCTAGAGACTTCAACTCATATGGTTCAAGACGCGGAAACCATGAAGTCATGATGAGGGGAACATTCGCCAACATCAGAATCAAAAACCAGATCGCTCCGGGTACAGAAGGCGGTTATACAACGTATTGGCCGACCGGAGAAGTAATGTCCATCTACGATGCCTGCATGAAGTATAAAGAAGACGGCACAGGTCTGGTCGTCATTGCCGGAAAAGACTACGGAATGGGTTCTTCCCGCGACTGGGCGGCAAAAGGAACAAATCTGCTCGGCATCAAAACCGTCATTGCAGAAAGCTTTGAAAGAATTCACAGAAGCAACCTTGTGCTGATGGGCGTTCTTCCGCTTCAATTTAAAGAGGGAGAAAACGCTGAAACGCTCGGTTTGACCGGGAAAGAAACGATTGAAGTTGACGTGAGTGAGACGGTTCGCCCGCGGGATCTCGTTCAAGTCAAAGCGATTGCCGAAGACGGCACAGTCAAGTCGTTTCAAGCTGTTGTACGCTTTGACAGCGAAGTAGAAATCGATTATTACCGTCACGGCGGAATCCTGCAAATGGTGCTCCGCAATAAAATGAAACAGTAATTGAATGAGGAGAGAAAGCCTTTAGCTTTCTCTTCTTTTTTCAGCGTGATCCTGAATTGGAGGATGCCGATGATGAAAAAATTGCTGGCTGCCGCGTTTCTTTTCGTTTTGGCCGGTCTTGCGGTATGGAACTTCACAGGGCAAAAGGAAGCCGAAATCGGCATTGCGAAAGGAGACAAGGCGCCTGATTTTACGCTTCCGTCTTTAAAGGATGGAAACGATGTATCTTTATCAGACTTTAAAGGAAAAAAAGTGCTGTTAAATTTTTGGGCCACCTGGTGTAAACCGTGTGAAATAGAAATGCCTGCAATGGAAGAACTCCAAAACGAAAATCAGGACATTGCCGTTTTGGCCGTCAACTTTACCTCTTCCGAGAAAAACGAAGAGTCGGTCAAAACGTTTGCCGAAAGGCACGGTTTACATTTCCCTATCGTCTTAGATCGAACGGGCATCAATGCGAAATACGAGATTTTTTCGTATCCGACAACATTTATTATTGATGAAAACGGAATGATTCAAGATATCGTCCTTGGGACGATGTCGAAAAAGAATATGGAAGAAAAGCTGGGATTATAAAAAATCCCGGCTTTTTTGCTTATATCGCCCAAAAAATGGTGAAAATGAAAACAAGCTGGAGGTGATTCAACATGAAAAAAACGAAAAGGCGGACATTTGAAGAACTTGTCTTGGAAAACAAAAAGGAGCTCATGACCAACCAGGAGTTTCTTGATCGGCTGGAAGATAAGCTTGAAGAGAAATTTAAGCTGAAGTGACTTTTTAAAAATCGATTCATGTTTACGCTCCTTTTTGAGAATCCTAATGCTGAAAAGGAGGGATAGACATGCCGAGGGAACATGACAAACAGTCTAAATTTGCCCCGAGCCATCTTGGGACAAAACCGGTAGAATATAAGCGCAACAAAGGAAAAAAGATGCATGATAAATCAGGAGAAACGCCGATCATTATGCAGACAAAGGGCGAGTAAAGAAGAAAAGGAGGCAGAGACCCGCATGACACACCAAAAACATCATCCGGATGACAGATCAGACAACGTGGAGAAGCTTCAAGACATGGTGCAGAACACAATCGAAAATATCGAGGAGTCTGAGGAGCAGCTGTCTTTTGCCAACCAGGCGGAACAGGAGCAGATCCGCGAAAAAAATCAACGCCGAAATGAGAGCATTGAGGCGATGCGCAATGAAATCCATGACGAGGCGGAAGACCGCGAAAACGGATATCATCAATAAACCAGGGCGACCTGGTTTTTTTGCATGAAGCCGTCTGTCGTGTTTTTGCCCATTCTATATGCTAAGATTGGATTATATATATTGTGAAAAGGGAGTAGAGGAATTTGTACGTCTCAAAAAAAGAAATAGAAGTCCGCTATGCCGAAACAGACCAAATGGGCGTCGTCTATCACGCCAATTATTTGATTTGGATGGAGGTTGGACGGACGGCTTTAATTAAAGAACTCGGCTTCTCTTACGCCGAAATGGAGAAAGACGGCATCCTGTCGCCTGTCGTGGATATCAATGTCCGCTACGTCAAACCTCTTCGCTACGGTGAAACCGCGACGGTACATACATGGATTGAAGAATATAACGGCTTTAAAACGGTATATGGGTATGAAATCTTCAATTCCGCTGGTGAAACCGCTGTGAAGGCCACATCGTCCCATATTTGCGTTGACGGGGACAGCTTCAAACCGGTTCAGTTCCGTAAGCTTTATCCAAAGTGGCATGAAGCTTATGAAGAGGCCAAAAAGTAATGGCATTCGGTATTAAAAGAAACGAGCTGAACGAATGGAAGCGCGCCGTTTTAAACGGCGAAGTTGCGTTCCTCACGCATTACTGGCTCGATGACAGGTATCCGGATGTCAATACCGTGACAAAAGCCGGATGCGGCAACATTGATAAGCTTGCAGAGTGGGGCAAACAGTACGGACTGAAAAAAGAGTGGATCCATAAAAGAAGCAAATTTCCTCACTTTGATTTATTGGGAGAGAAGCAGATCGAGATTTTAAAACAAGAAAAGCTCTCAAGCCATATCAAGCGTTTCAGGCTCGAATAATCCGGTGTTTTAGAGAAACCCGGACACCCTTGAAACAAGCAAGGATTGTCCTTGCTTGTTTCATCCTGACGAGCAAACATTGAAGGAGAAAAAGTCGGAACGATATCTTTAGTTTCAAGATGTCGTACCTTAGTGTTTTTCATGCCTTGATAAGGCCGCAGTCATTTTATTTTTCGTGAAAAAGTCCCTAAAACAAGAAGTTTTAGGGAGCAGAGTGAGCGTCTCATTGACTTTGATTGTTTAATTTGTGCAGGATGTCCTGATCTATTTGCTTCTCGCTTGCTTTTTCTTTGCTGGATATGATTTCTCTTCTGTCTTCCCAATGAATAATATAATACTGACCTTTCTGCATTTTTTCCTGAGAAGAGAGTTTTAGGTTTTTGGGTTTTCCATCTTTATCATAACCCGTAACATCATAGTTATAATTTATATATGTGTATCCATCACTTGTTTTTTCTTTAACGACTTTTGGATCTGTTGTAATTTTGACGTAATAAGCTTCCGTTGAATAATATCCGGAATATAAAAAATAGCCCCCGGCCAAAATCATCAGTCCTACCGTTAAAATCCCTAAAAACCATTTCATCTTTTATCACCTCGAACCCATCATATATAAAACCTCCAAACGAAACCATTGATTTATCTTACATATTCCTTTCACTGTTGTAAGCATTTAAAGTCCAAGCGCACCAAAAAAACAGCTACTTGAAGTAGGAAGAAGCATTAAGAAAAAAGAATCTGTTCACCATTAGATCTGATAAGGGTAAATTGAGGCTTTAGCATTTGAGAAAATCACTTTTCAGTTGTGGCTTGTTGCAGATAAAAGAAGGGGAGGTTTTTGCGAAATAGGGGGAAAATCGTTTTCCATTCTATCAATCGCTGTTATGCTGACTATTAAAAAGATATTTGAAGCATCAGTGCAGTGAAATTATATTTTCCAAGCAAAAAGACATCTTTTTGGTGAAGATGTCCTTCGAAAATACCCATCATAATCAATTGAGACTGCCATTTTTTAATCAATGAAAAAATTAAATGCGGTCAAAAGGATAGAAATGCCCAATATAGTTCCCACGACAATGCTATGCCGTTTACGATTCATCACAACAACAGCGATATATTCACGGATCATGGCGTTCGGCCAATAATAAAAAGCGGTCTTTGAACCGATGCCATCGCTTTTCAAGCCTGCTCGTTTTGCATATAGGCTGGCACGGAACAGATGGAAATTGTTTGTTGTGAAGATGCTGTTATATTTGCCGTCTGTTAATGAGTCCATCAGTTGTTTGGAGAAAAGCATATTTTGATATGTATTTACAGAACGGTCTTCTTTCAAAGTGTGCTCTCCAGGTATCCCTTTTTTTATAGCATATCTTTGCATAGCTTCGGCTTCAGAAAGATTTTCATCAGGTCCTTGCCCGCCGGAGAAAATGATTTTTGGCGGAGAAGCAATAGCTGTCTGTTTCCAATAAAAATCGACAGCCTTATTGATCCTGCTTGCTAAAAGCGGGGGTACTGTATCGTTAATTAATCCACTCCCGAGAACGATGATGTAATCCTGATTAAGCTTCGGTCTGTTAAATTGATATAGAAAATAAGCTGTTAAGAAATTTGTTAAATGAAAAAAGAAATAGACCGTAATAAGCGATGATCCCGCAAACAATGGCTGAACATTTGGCGATAAAAAACGAGCGGGGTCAATCACGGATAATAGGAAAAATATGATAATGCCTAACCCGGAAATTAAAGTCAAACAATTAGACAATCGCCGTCCTTCTCTTTTGATAAGAATTCTCGCATTCAGAAATAACCCGATCATTAAAGCAAATAGACCAAACGTTAGGATAAAGAAAAAGATCAGCAGCGGTACAATGACGAACAGTCTGAAAAAACCGATTCCGACAACGTATGCCAGATAGTAGGATAGAACAAGAAATGAACAAAAAAATAGATTGAATAAAAAACCGTTGATGATCCTTCTTCGGTCCGTTAAATAAAAGATCAGAAAAACAGCTAGCAAAATAAAGGTTATCACACCGTAAACCATGTCAAACACCTCGATATCAATGACTCTGTATAATATGGGAAAATCCTTGCCGGTTTATTTTAGACGAACTGCATTTTAGATATACAGAATCTATACTCACTCGGTTATTCGGGAGGTGTACGCAGCGTACGGTGTGCAGCTGCCGCACACTCAGGCGAGCCAGTCTATGTGTTGGAAGGCTTTTTTCGGTACTTTAATTAAGATGAAAAATAAAAAAACTTGCAGAAAAACAAGAGTTTCTCTGCAAGTTTTATAAAATGCTCTTTTTTACTGATATTCAAAAACAGGCTCTTCCGAAGATTCGTTATAGGTGACAAGCAGATCATGGCCGTCGAAATACCATACATCGCTTTCTTCAACGAAAAACGTAATGCCGTCTTTTTCCGCGCTCACACCGATTTGCTGCGGCTCATCTTTTGAAACCCCAAGGGAGAAGCCTTTTTGAACATTGCTGCAGCCTCCGTAACGGACAAAGAAGCGAACCTGATCTCCTTCTTTTAAATCAAGCTCGTCCTTATACCATTTAAGCGCCTCTTCATTAATTTTCAAATTCACGGGCAAGCACTCCTTCATCATTTGTTTCAAAGCATGCTGAATCTATTTATAGTATATAACGATTTTGTCCGATCATGAAAATATAATGTTTTTCGGATAGGCTCATTTTTTGCCGGACATCCACTTGATTTTGGGCTCGGTTTTATCCATAATGCGTTTAATGTTCGTCCTGTGTCTGTATACGACAAACGCCGTTAGAAAGGCGACGACTGCCACCAATAAAAGATCTTTCGTAAACAGGCTGTAAACCGTTGTATACAAGCCGGTTAAAATGGAAGAAAGCGATACATATTTTGTGATATACAAAAACAGAAAGAACACCGCAATCATTGTGAGAAACAGAAAAGGCTGATAGCAAAGCAATACGCCTCCGGAAGTAGCGACAGCTTTTCCGCCTTTAAATTTGGCGAACACAGGGAACATATGCCCGATGACTGCGGCTACACCGGCCAACAAAGGGTGTACGCCGATGTGGAGGATGGTGGGCAGAAAGGCGGCGAGCGTCCCTTTCAAAATATCCGCAGCCACCACGATGGAGCCGGCTTTCACCCCAAGTGTCCGGAATGCATTGGTGGCGCCAAGATTGCCGCTGCCGTGTTCCCTGATGTCGATTCCTTTGGCGGCCTTTCCGACAATTAAGCCGGACGGAATGCTGCCGAGTAGATAGGCTAAAACAAATAATAAAGCAATTAACATTTCATTTCTCCTTTTTAGATGATCCCTTCTCTTTATTTTAACATGAGAGGCGCTTTTCATGACGGCTTTTCTTTAGAAGTACCGTATATATCATACAAGATAATGCGCCCTAATCATATGAAAATTTTGATTATCGCCTTTGATTTCGTGTAAACTGAACGTAAAAGGAGTGATCGCCATGGAAAACCCTTCTAAACAGGAAATCAAAAGCATTCTTGAAAACAGTAAACGAATCGCGGTAGTCGGCCTGTCCGACAATCCTGAAAGAACATCGTACATGGTATCAAAAGCGATGCAGGACGCGGGATATGACATCATCCCTGTCAATCCGTCCATAGATGAGGCGCTGGGCGTCAAGGCTGTGGCATCATTAAAAGACATTGAAGGACATGTCGATATCGTCAATGTGTTCAGAAGATCCGAACATTTGCCCGATGTCGCAAAGGAATTCCTGGAGATAGACGCAGATGTGTTTTGGGCGCAGCAGGGGCTTGTCAACGAAGAAGCTTATCGGCTTCTGAGCGAAAAAGGCTATACGGTGATTATGGATTTGTGTATAAAAGTGGCACACGCGTTAACAAAATCGGCATAAAAAAGACAAAAATCCTTGTTTATTCAAGGGTTTTTGTCTTTTTTATGCGAGAATATGTTTGCGAATTGCTGTGAAAAACGGCTACAATAAGTCTTGGACAGTTTTTTTAAGAATGATTTTCCAATTGCTGGTGGAAAAGCCTTGTCCTCCAGGGGGCGAATCGTGTAAAATGACGGCTGTGCAAAAAAAACGGCATTCATTTAACATTTTCCCGACAATGCTTGAAGCGATTGGAAAAGAATCGGATAATACTTTGCTTTACATGACAGAGTGTGTATTATTCTTTATAAGCAATGTTTGATTTTTGAAAGGGGTTTATGCATTTGGTTAAGAAACAGCAATTTGACTATAATGATGATTCCATACAGGTGCTCGAAGGCCTTGAAGCGGTCAGAAAACGCCCCGGTATGTACATCGGTTCGACAGACAGCCGGGGTCTGCACCATCTCGTATATGAAATCGTCGATAATTCCGTCGATGAAGTCCTTGCGGGCCATGGGAATCATATTATAGTAAAGATACATAAAGATAACAGCATATCGGTGCAAGACAGAGGCCGGGGAATGCCAACAGGAATGCATAAGCTCGGCAAACCGACTCCCGAAATTATTTTGACAGTGCTGCATGCCGGAGGAAAGTTCGGCCAAGGCGGCTATAAAACGAGCGGGGGGCTGCACGGCGTCGGTGCATCCGTTGTAAACGCCCTGTCTGAGTGGCTGACAGTCACAATTGAGCGGGACGGAAATGTTTACAGACAGCGTTTTGAAAACGGCGGCAAACCGGTGACATCCCTTGATAAAATCGGAACGACCAAAAAGACCGGCACCCTGATTCATTTCAAGCCTGATCCTACGATGTTCAGCACAACGACTTTTAACTTTGAAACGCTTTCAGAGCGTCTGAGAGAATCAGCCTTTTTGTTAAAAGGATTAAAAATCGAATTGATCGATGAACGCGATCAAACAAAAGAAACGTTTTTATACGAAAACGGAATCGAAGCTTTTGTCGCTTATTTAAATGAGGAGAAAGACGCGCTTTCTGAAGTGGTCTCATTTGAAGGGGAGCACAACGGCATCGAGGTGGACTTCGCGTTTCAATTTAATGACGGCTATTCCGAAAACATCCTGTCATTCGTCAATAATGTCAGAACAAAGGACGGAGGAACCCATGAGTCCGGTGCGAAAACGGCGATGACAAGAGCATTCAACGAATATGCGAGAAAGGTGGCCCTTTTAAAAGAAAAGGACAAAAACCTTGAAGGAACGGACATCCGGGAAGGCCTGTCAGCCATCGTTTCCGTCCGGATTCCAGAAGAGCTTCTTCAATTTGAAGGACAGACAAAAGGAAAGCTCGGCACGAGTGAAGCAAGATCAGCCGTTGATGCGATCGTCTCCGAGCAGCTCGCATATTTCCTTGAAGAAAACAGGGAAACGGCAACATTGCTCGTCAAAAAAGCGATTAAAGCCTCCCAGGCAAGAGAAGCTGCGAGAAAAGCAAGAGAAGAGGCAAGAAGCGGAAAGAAAAGAAAGAAATCCGAAGCGACGCTCTCCGGCAAGCTGACGCCTGCACAATCAAGGAATCCGTCCAAAAACGAATTGTATCTCGTGGAGGGTGACTCTGCCGGAGGATCAGCAAAGCAGGGAAGAGACCGGAAATTCCAGGCTGTCCTGCCGCTCCGCGGAAAGGTTATCAATACGGAAAAAGCGAAGCTGGCCGATATTTTTAAAAATGAAGAGATCAATACGATTATTCATGCGATCGGCGGAGGGGTCGGCGCTGATTTTGACATTGAGGACATCAATTACGACAAAGTCATCATCATGACAGATGCGGATACAGACGGCGCTCATATCCAAGTGCTGCTCCTGACTTTTTTCTACCGCTATATGAAGCCGCTGATCGAGCACGGAAAAGTGTTTATCGCGCTGCCGCCGCTCTATAAAGTCAGCAAAGGGTCTGGCAAAAAAGAAATCATTGAATATGCTTGGTCTGATGAAGAAATGGACGACGTCCTCAAAAAAGTCGGAAGAGGATATACGATTCAGCGCTATAAAGGTCTCGGCGAAATGAACGCTGACCAGCTTTGGGAAACGACAATGAACCCCGAATCAAGAACGCTTGTCAGGGTTAAAATCGATGACGCAGCCCGTGTGGAAAGGCGCGTGACGACATTGATGGGCGACAAAGTTGAGCCGAGAAGAAAATGGATTGAGAAAAACGTCGCCTTCGGACTTGATGAAGAAAGCAACATTTTAGAAAACGAGAATTTATCGGTCGCTGAGGAGGTTTAAATAAATGGCACAGCCAGAGATTTATCATGATTTACCATTGGAAGACGTGATCGGCGACCGTTTCGGCCGATACAGCAAATATATTATTCAGGATCGGGCGCTCCCTGACGCCAGGGACGGCCTGAAGCCTGTTCAAAGAAGAATCCTATACGCCATGCATGCGGAAGGGAACACGCACGATAAGAATTTCCGCAAGGCCGCAAAAACGGTCGGTAATGTAATCGGGAACTATCATCCTCATGGAGACAGTTCGGTCTACGAAGCGATGGTGCGGATGAGCCAGGACTGGAAGGTTCGCAACGTGCTGGTTGAAATGCACGGTAACAACGGAAGCATCGACGGTGATCCGCCGGCTGCGATGCGTTATACAGAAGCAAGGCTCGCAGCGATCGCTTCAGAGCTTTTGCGAGATATTGACAAAGAAACGGTCGAGTTTGTGCCAAACTTTGATGATACAAGCAAGGAGCCCGTCGTCCTTCCGGCGATGTTCCCGAACCTGCTTGTCAACGGATCGACAGGGATTTCCGCCGGGTATGCGACTGACATTCCGCCGCATCATCTCGGGGAAGTGATCGATGCCGTGATAAGGCGGATTGACTCGCCGAACTGCAGTGTGGATGACCTCATGGAGCTCGTAAAAGGACCGGACTTTCCGACCGGAGGAATCATTCAGGGTAAAGAAGGCATAAAAAAAGCCTATGAAACCGGAAAAGGTAAAATCATCATCAGGGGCAAAGCCGAGATCGAAACCATCAGAGGCGGCCGCCAGCAAATTGTCATTACTGAAATTCCGTTTGAAGTCAACAAAGCGAATTTAGTGAAAAAAATGGACGAATTCAGGATTGAACGGAAGGTCGAAGGGATTTCCGAAGTCCGTGACGAGACCGACCGGACAGGACTCAGAATCGTGATTGAGCTGAAAAAAGAAGCGGATGCACAAGGTATTTTAAATTTCTTGTACAAAAACTCGGATTTGCAGATTCCGTACAACTTTAACATGGTGGCTATTCATAACAGAAGACCGATGTTGATGAATCTCACATCAATTTTGGACGCTTATATCGGCCACCAAAAAGAAGTCATCACCAACCGTTCTCAGTATGAGCTGAAAAAAGCGAAGGAAAGGCATCATATCGTAGAAGGATTGATGAAAGCACTGTCCATTTTGGATGAAGTCATTGCGACGATCCGTTCCTCCAATGACAAGCGCGATGCCAAAAACAATCTGATCGAAAAGTTCGCATTTACAGAGCCGCAGGCTGAAGCGATCGTTTCATTGCAGCTGTACAGGCTGACAAACACAGATATTACGGCCCTCCAGGAAGAAGCAAAAGAACTCGACCAGAAGATCAAAGAGCTGGAAGAGATCCTTTCCAATGACAAGAAACTCTTGAAAGTGATCAAAGACAGCTTGAAAAAGGTGAAAAAAATCTATGCCGGTCAACGGCGCTCTGTCATCGAGGAGAAAATTGAAGAAATCAAAATCAATCTTGAAGTGATGGTGGCGTCTGAAGACGTTTATGTGACCGTGACGAAAGACGGTTATATTAAACGAACGAGCCAGCGGTCTTTTGCTGCATCAAACGGCCAGGACTTCGGCATGAAAGATACCGACCGTCTGCTCTGTCAGCTGGAAATGAATACGACAGACGTACTGCTCTTATTTACAAATAAAGGGAGCTATGTGTATTGTCCGGTTCACCAGCTTCCTGATATCAGATGGAAAGACTTGGGTCAGCACATCACAAATATCATATCGATCGACAGCGATGAATCCATCGTCAAGGCGATCCCTGTCAGAGAGTTTACCGAATCTGAATACCTGCTGTTCTTTACGAAAAACGGAATGGCGAAAAGAACTCAGCTGATGCAGTATAAAGCACAGCGCTATTCAAAAGCATTGGTCGCTCTTAACTTAAAAGACGACGATGAAGTGGTTGATGTTCATGTAACGGACGGAACGAAAGATTTGTTTATCGCGACACATTCCGGCTACGGTCTGTGGTTCTCAGAAGATGAGGTCAGCGTCGTCGGTGCAAGGGCGGCCGGTGTCAAAGGCGTCAATTTGAAAGACGGCGACTTTGTCGCCAGCGGGCAGGTTTTAGAGGAATCGGATGTGCTTGTGCTCGTGACCCAGCGCGGATCTATTAAGCGGATGAACCGCACTGAATTTGAAAAAACGTCACGGGCGAAACGAGGGGTTCTCATGCTGAGGGAATTGAAGAAAAAACCTCACCGCATCACCGGGCTGCTCGCATGCTCATATCATGCTCAAATCACGCTTCAAACCGAAAAAGGCATCACAGAGGAGATGCTTGTCAAAGATATCAAGCTTCATGACCGGTACAGCAACGGTTCTTTCATCATCGACGAAGATGAGGCAGGGGAAGTAACGGATGTATGGATCAGCAAACATGAACGGGAGTGAAATCGACCTGCGCCCAATTCTAGGGATATCACCACATGCCTATCAAGAATAGAGCCATTCTGCAAGACAACGAAGAATGCTGCAGAAAAAGAGCATGCCAGATAAACTTTACACAGGTTCATTTTTAAATGCTAGGCTACTTTCTTGTGATACAAGCTTTTTCCCGTATCGGTGAGATTTTCGCTTTCTTTTTGGAGCAAGCGTCAAATACATGAAAATTCTCTGCTGCTTAATTAATAACAGAGTAAAACAACCCAGTCCGCGTTCACGCCTTTAGTGCACATGGACTGGGTTTTCCTTGATCACACCAAGATTATTGTACATCTAACTCTTTTACGGTTTCACCTTCAATTAACACAGGCTGATAGTAGGTTTCGTTTGGTAAGTCTTTCTTTCCTTGCAATTTCTTGATGACCCAATCAGCTGCATCGTGTCCCATTTGTTCTTGAGGATGTGTCAATGTTGTTAGTTTGATATTCGCATTTTTGGCAATATACGAATTGTCCTGTCCAATAATTGACAATTTGTCCGGGACAGAAATATTAAGTTGTCTGCATACATTTGCTACTTCCAACCCTACTTCGTCGTTATAGCAAACAATTGCAGTCAACACGTCTCTCTTTTCATTTAGAAACTTCTTCAGGTTTGTGTATAGTTCCAGCTTCGTCTCTGTATTGTACGAAAGCACATGCTCTGGTTGAAATCGTAATTTGGCTTCACCAAGCGCTTTTATATACCCCTTCATTCGATACTTTCCTTGTAAATCATCCATTTTTGAAATGAGACCAATTTGTGTATGTCCTTTTGATATTAATTCTTTTGTTGCGAGATAGCTGGACTGCACATCATCGAGACAAAGAAAAGGAACATCTAATTCTTCATAATAAGCATTGATCATGATGAAAGGAATATCCTGTTCCTTAAACGATAAATAGTAAGCAATATTGGGATTGTATAGATTACTTTTCGTAGGTTCAACAATTAAACCATCGACGCCAAATGACAACATCATTTCCAAAGCTTTTTTTTCTTGTTCGACATCATTATTTGTACTAGCTAATAGTAACGAATAATTAGCCTCATTCAATCTCCCTTCAATTCCGCGAATAATTGAGGGGAAAATGTAATCTGAAATGTAGGTCGTAATTACACCGATTATTTTATTATTGGAATTCCCTCCAGGTTTTGATTGATACTGATTACTTACATAAGTGCCAGACCCTTTTTCACTTCTTAAAAACCCCTCGTTCGCCAGCTCTAAAATCGCCTTTCGAACAGTGTGCCGGCTGACTTTGTATTCTTCTTGTATGGCGGATTCAGTAGGAATTTGTTCTCCTACCCTGTAAACTCCTGAAAGGATTTTACTTTTTATATCATTAATGATGATCTTATACTTTGGTTTCATTTCACTCACTTCTTTCATAGTTGTTCGCATTCTAATTTTTTTAATTGAATGATTTGTGTGGACATATTTTATCATGGCTTTCAATGAATGAAAAGATTTCACCTTATTTTCGTGAAAATGAATAAGTAATTCTAATTTTTTTCTTTAAATTTCATGTTATACAAATACTTTTTATTATAAGCATGAAGAGAAAAAGAATATAAATATCGTTGTGATATTTATATGAACATATTATATTATTGATTGACAAATGTACGTACAAAAAATATACTAAGTCTGTAATTAAGTTAAGCGAAAAGGGAAATGCCTTCTTTCGAATAATATTGAAATCGCTATCAGAGGGGGGATAACGTGAAAGCGAATCAAGTAAACATCAAGCAGGCGATAACTGAGGGAGAAACATCGCTTGGAATTGAATTCGGATCCACACGTATTAAAGCAGTGTTGATTGATAGCAGTTTTGAAACAATCGCATCTGGAAGTTATGAGTGGGAAAACCGCTTGGAAGATGGATTTTGGACGTACAACTTAGTAGATATTATCACTGGGTTGCAAACAGCTTATAGTGAAATGAAGAATGATGTTGAACGAAATTATGGCATCACCATTCGCAAAATCGGTTCTATTGGATTTTCTGCAATGATGCATGGATATATGGCTTTTGACAACACAGGGGAGCTGCTTGTTCCGTTTCGAACTTGGCGTAACTCAACAACCGGTGCTGCAGCAAAAGAATTAACTGATCAATTTCAATTCAATATCCCTGAACGGTGGAGTATTGCTCATTTATATCAAGCGATATTAAATGAAGAGAAACATTTGCCTCGCATTGATTATATCACCACTTTAGCTGGGTACATTCACTGGTTGCTGACTGGCAATAAAGCAATTGGCATTGGAGATGCTTCGGGCATGTTCCCAATTGATGAATCAACGCAAAATTACAATGAATCGATGCTCAAGCAGTTTGATGAACTGATTTCGAACAAAGGCTATCCTTGGAGTATAAAGGATATTCTTCCTGAAGTTTATATTTCAGGCGAGCAAGCAGGCGAATTAACCGAAATTGGCGCGAAAATTCTGGATCAATCAAAAAATTTACAGCCAGGTATCCCGGTTTGTCCGCCGGAAGGCGATGCTGGAACAGGAATGGTTGCTACGAATAGTGTGAGGAAACGCACTGGAAACATCTCAGTAGGAACTTCAGTTTTTGCCATGATTGTATTAGAGAAAGAACTTTCGAAAGTATATCCAGAAATTGATTTGGTAACAACGCCAAACGGCAGTCCGGTTGGAATGGTTCATGCGAATAACTGCTCAAGCGATTTGAATGCTTGGCTAGGGTTGTTTCGTGAATTTTTTGAGGCAATGGGACAAAAGGTTGAAATGAATAAATTATTCGAAGTGGTGTTGAATAAAGCATTGGAGGCTGACTTAGACGGCGGTGGCTTACTAAGCTACGGTTATTTCTCTGGTGAAAATATTACAGGACTAGAAAAAGGCCGGCCGTTATTTGTCCGCTCACCAGAGAGCCGTTTCGATTTAGCAAACTTCATGCGGACACACCTTTTTGCAGCTTTTGCAGCTTTGAAAATCGGAATGGATATTTTGACCAAAGAGGAAAATATTGATATTGATAGCATTTTAGCTCACGGCGGTTTATTCAAAACCCCTCTTGTCGGACAAAAAATTGTTGCAGCTGCAATGAATACGCCAGTATCAGTTATGGCAACTGCCGGAGAGGGCGGTGCGTGGGGAATGGCTATTCTTGCTTCTTACATGATGAACAAAGATCAACAAGAAAGCTTAGAAGATTTCCTCGACAAAAAAGTCTTTGAAGAGGATGCCGGGCAAGAAATTTACCCTGATCAATTAGATGTTGAAGGATTTGAAGCATTTATCGAACGGTACAAAAAAGGTTTAATGATTGAGCAGGCCGCTGTGGATCATTTGATTTAATGAGTGGAAAGTGGAGGGGTTGACGTGCTAGAACAACTGAAAGAAGAAGTGTTACAAGCAAATTTGGACTTGCCTAAATACGGCCTCGTGAAATACACATGGGGAAATGCAAGTGCCATTGACCGTGAAACTGGTTTATTCGTTATCAAACCTAGTGGTGTTGATTATGAAACAATGAAAGCTAGTGATATGGTGGTTGTTGATTTAGATGGCAATATTGTTGAAGGAGAGCTGAGGCCTTCATCAGATACAGCGACTCACGCGGTACTTTATAAGCATTACCCTGAAATTGGAGGAATTGTACACACTCATTCAACTTGGGCGACAATCTGGGCTCAAGCAGGCCTTGATGTTCCGGCGATGGGGACCACTCATGCAGACACATTCTATGGTTCCGTGCCATGTGCCCGATACTTGACACAAGAGGAGGTTGATCGAGGTTACGAAGTAGAAACCGGTAATGTCATTATCGAAACATTTGAAGAGCGCGGGTTAGATATTTTAGCTGTTCCCGGTGTCTTACTTCATGGTCATGGTCCATTTACTTGGGGCAAAGATGTAAAATCAGCAGTATTGAATAGTGTGGTGTTGGATGAAGTCGCGAAAATGAATTTATTTACCCGAGAATTAAATCATTTTGCAAAAGAATTACCACAATGTATTTTAGATAAACATTATTTACGAAAACACGGTAAAAATGCTTATTATGGTCAAAAGTAAAATCAATTCTATCAAACTATTCATTTAAGAAAAGAGGGTTATGATGTTAACACAAGGAAAAAAAGAATTCTGGTTTGTCGTAGGTTCACAACATCTTTATGGGGAAGAAGCGCTTGAAGAAGTCAGAGCGCACGCGCAAGCCGTGACTGATGCATTAAATGAAAGCGCTGTATTGCCATACCCGCTTGTATTGCAAGATTTAGCTGTTAGTGCAGATAAAATCACAAGCATCATGAAAGAAGTGAACTATCGTGACGAAGTTGCCGGTGTTATCACTTGGATGCATACTTTTTCACCTGCAAAAATGTGGATTCGCGGAACAAAATTATTACAAAAACCGTTACTTCATTTAGCGACACAATTTAATGAAAGTATTCCGTGGACAACGATTGACATGGACTTTATGAACCTAAACCAATCTGCTCATGGGGACCGTGAATATGGTTTTATCAATGCCCGTTTGCAAAAACAAAATAAAGTTGTCGTAGGTTATTGGGAACGCCCTGAAGTGCAACAGCAAATTGCGGAATGGATGGACGTAGCGGTTGCTTATAACGAAAGCTTCAACATCAAGGTCGCCCGATTTGGTGACAACATGCGTAACGTTGCTGTTACTGAAGGGGATAAGGTTGAAGCACAAATTCAATTTGGCTGGACAGTTGATTACTTTGGCATTGGTGATCTTGTTCAATACGTGAATGCGGTTACAGATGAAGAAATTAATCGATTGTTTGCTGAATATGCAGACCTTTATGAATTTGATTATGGTACTTACA
The DNA here is from genome assembly GCF_054161455.1 of Bacillus sp. PK6-026. NCBI lineage: Bacteria > Bacillati > Bacillota > Bacilli > Caryophanales > Bacillaceae > Bacillus > Bacillus sp. PK6-026. The sequence continues at coordinate 2,037,219 of NZ_CP096418.1, forward strand.
GTCAGGAAGATTGGGAGAAGAGCGTAAAAGTACAAGCAAGCTATGAAATCGCCATTAAACGTTTCCTGGATGATGGTGGTTATAATGCCTTCACAACTAACTTTGAAGATTTATATGGGATGAAACAACTTCCGGGTCTTGCCGTCCAACGTTTGATGGCCCAAGGATATGGCTTTGCTGGTGAAGGAGATTGGAAAACTGCAGCGCTCGATCGTTTACTCAAAGTGATGAGCCGTAACCAATCAACCGGCTTTATGGAAGATTACACATATGAATTAGCTGCCGGTCAAGAATCAATCCTTCAATCACATATGCTTGAAGTTGACCCATCTTTAGCAAGCAACAAACCGAAAATTATCGTATCTCCATTAGGTATTGGTGATCGTGAAGACCCGGCACGCTTAGTGTTCGACGGAAAAGCAGGAGATGGTGTGGTTGTTTCGATGGCAGACTTTGGTACGCATTACAAACTGTTGATTAACGAAGTTTCTGCATTTGAACCAACTGTTCCGGCACCAAACCTTCCGGTGGCACGGGTGCTTTGGGAAGTGAAGCCTAACTTTCAGGATGGAGTGAAAGCGTGGCTTGAAAACGGCGGCGGTCACCATACAGTTGTTTCATTGAATTTAACAACAGACCAAATGATCACTTATGCAAAGCTGGTTGACCTGGAATATGTAGTGATTAAGTAATGCCTCTAACCTCCGAGGAGGCTCTGCTTCCTTGGAGGTGAAAAATAGGGATATCAGATATCAAAATATTCATGATTTTGTAAGCGTTATCGTTATGTTCCGGAAAAATTGAAAGCGTTTAATAATAGGCGAATAAAACCATGAGGTTTAGTGAGAAATCCCACCAATATCCTAGCATGTATTTGCAGTTTGGAAACACTTTAATGATTTCTGAAAAAGCCATCGATAATTTTGGTGGCTGGATTACACAATATAATTTCAACCTTGAGGAGGGAACTTAAATGGTTAATGAAAAGAAAATCTCAAGTGGCTTCATTTATTTTTTCGGGGCTTTTGCCGGCATTCTTTTCGGTTATGATATCGGCGTTATGACGGGTGCTTTGCCTTTTCTGCAACACGATTGGAACCTTCAAGACAACGCCGGGGTTATTGGCTGGATTACTTCTTCGGTCATGTTAGGCGCTATTTTTGGAGGCGCCCTGGCCGGACAACTTTCTGATCGTTTGGGACGTCGCAAAATGATTTTAATTTCCGCTGTCATTTTTGTTGTTGGATCCATTTTGTCAGGAATAGCACCTCATAATGGGGTACTGTTTTTAATTATTTCTCGGGTTTTATTAGGATTGGCCGTTGGTGCTGCCTCTGCATTGGTCCCGGCCTATATGTCGGAAATGGCGCCTGCACGTTTACGCGGACGGCTGTCAGGAATTAATCAAACCATGATTTGTTCTGGAATGTTGCTTTCTTACATTGTTGATTTTCTATTGAAAGATTTGCCGGAAACAATGGCATGGCGGTTGATGCTTGGTTTGGCTGCCGTACCTGCTGTGATCTTATATGTTGGAATGTTAAAGTTACCTGAATCACCTCGTTTTTTAATCAAGAACAATAAACTTGATGAAGCACGCAAGGTGTTGAGCTATATTCGCTCTAACAAAGGAGAGATTGATTCTGAAATAGCACAAATACAAGAAACTGCCAGAGAGGAAACAAAGGCAAATCAAAAAGCATCATGGGCTACACTCTTAAGTAATAAATATCGTTTTTTATTAATTGCTGGTGTGGGTGTTGCCGCTTTTCAACAATTCCAGGGTGCTAACGCAATTTTTTATTACATTCCTTTGATTGTAGAAAAAGCAACAGGGAATGCGGCAAGTTCAGCGTTGATGTGGCCGATTATTCAAGGTGTTATTCTCGTGCTAGGTTCATTGCTATTCATCATGATCGCTGATAAATTTAATCGCCGTACTTTATTAACAGTAGGCGGAACCGTTATGGGGCTGTCCTTTATTTTGCCGGCAATATTGAATATATTAATTCCTAATGCAAATCCGATGATGATGGTTGTCTTTTTAAGTATCTATGTAGCACTTTATTCATTCACGTGGGCTCCTTTAACTTGGGTCATCGTTGGAGAAATTTTCCCTCTGGTCATTCGCGGGCGCGCGTCTGGAATAGCTTCATCATTTAACTGGATCGGCTCTTTCTTGGTTGGATTGCTATTTCCTATTATGACCGCTTCGATGTCTCAAGAAGCTGTGTTTGCAATCTTCGGTGTTATTTGTTTACTTGGAGTTGTATTTATCCGGACACGCGTCCCTGAAACTCGAGGTCGCAGTTTAGAGGAAATCGAAAAAAATGGAGGAAATAAACAAATTGGCGGAAAAAGCGCGCAAATAAACCTATGAGGCTTGGAGTGGGGAATCGAAAAGAGCTATCTTGGGTGCCGCTTATCGCAGGGGAAATCTTCGCACTAGTTCATTTTGAAACAGGGGGTTTCAAAAGGGAAGACGCTCTTTGGTCCAAATTTTTAAACGGGGCGTGATTGGACGAACCGTGACATATCAGCTCTAGCTTGTTATTTCAATATGGAGGTGGAAAACTCCGCCCTCCATATTGAATATGATTTTAAAATTAATTAAATACCATTCCGCCATCAATGATAAGAGACTGGCCGGTCATATAATCTGAATCCGGCCCTGCAAGATAAGAAACGCATGCTGCTACATCTTCCGGCTCTGATAAGCGTTTTAATGCAATATTTTTAGCGAATTGTTCCATTCCCCATTCAAATGGCTTGCCTGCTTCATCAGCGGTTTGCTGTGCAATCCCCATCATCATAGGCGTTTTTACGATACCCGGACAAAAGGCGTTAACCGTAATGCCTAATTCAGCTAGATCTTTTGCCGCCGTTTGCGTAATCCCGCGAACAGCGAACTTTGTTCCGCCGTAAACTGCCAAGCCTGGGTTACCGACTTGACCGGCTTGAGAAGAAGCATTAATGATTTTCCCGCCGTGTCCAAGTTCTTTAAAGGCTTTTACAGCTGCTTGAATTCCCCAATAAGTACCGCCGACGTTAACATCATAGATTTTCCGATAATCTTCATATGTAATGCTTTCAATAGGTGTGGTTGGTCCAAGACCTGCATTATTGATCACCACATCAAGACCGCCGAGGCGTTTAACCGTTTCATCGACTGCTTTAAAAACATCGTCCCGATCAGCAACATCCACTTTAACTGCAATTGCCTTACCGTTATGCTGGTTAATGTCCTCAGCAACTTGTGTTGCAGTTTCTACATTATAATCGGCAACTGCAACAGCGAACCCATCCTCCGCCAAACGTTTGCAGATTGCTTCGCCAATTCCTTGGCCTCCGCCAGTAACAAAAGCAATTTTTCCAGATACTTTACTCATATGAACATCTTCTTTCTATAAGTAATTGGTATTTAATTGGTACAGAAACATTATATCTTATATTTGTAGATTTGAAATAAAATCCCGGCAGTTGTTGAAAAAATGTTTAAAATTTTTCGAAAAAATTTAATTGTTTTTGAAGAAGATGGAAAAGCTGTATTTAAGTATAATAGGATTGTTCCGCTTTTACTGCAATCACAAGACGAAGGAAGACCAAATGAAAAGGCATGAATCCGTGCAGTGCCGGACTCATGCCAATCAAACTGTTTCATGAATTTTATTGTCTAGCTTTTTCAAATCGCTTCAAATTCAGCTGTCCTGGCGATTGAAAAGGTCGGTAATCGCGTGCATGAATTCAATTCCTTGAAAAACAAACAAATTGATTGCTGCTAATGAAAATAGTCCAATAATCACCGTTCTTATAATAAATAACATGTTAAAACCTCCCGTTTTTTTCGTATGGTTATGGTTTTAAAACATGCGCTTTATCGAAATAAGAAGAGTGATAGAACACCGCGAGCATAAATGCCTTCAGATGCTCTTTCCGCCTGTTCATCATGAACGCCTGGCCGGAAGCCGCAGCTAAGATGAAGAGAAGGATGGATTCAGCTCCGAAGCCGAGTGAATTCCACAATGATTTCGCCTTTTCTTCACCATATTTGCCGGCTGTCAGTTCATGGAGTTCGTCTCCTGAAACAGCGGCTTTTTGCGTATGGTGATTTGCCGGCATCTGGGGCATTGAGAACGAATGAAGGCTCGCAATGACTAAAAAGAATATGGACAGTTGCAGAAACAATGTCTTTTTCATTTGATCTCATCCCCTTAGTATCTCATCATCTTAGCATATTTTATGTTATAAGAAAAGATGATTATTTTGTGACAGTTGGCAAATATTTATTGACAATATGAGATTTTTCGCAACGCACTTGGAATGAAAGCGCATTTTTATATATGAATAAAGATGATACTCTGCTATAATGAGCATTGGGACTAAAGTAATAATGATGTTAACAGCCTTTATGTTTAAAAGACAGAAAATTCTATCTAGTTTTTCTTGTGTCATTATTATGATATAATCCTATCATGTTAGAAAACTTAACATCAAAACAAAATTCGTTTGTTTCAGGAGGGTGCTATGGAAGAAATTTTAAGCGAAATCATCAATGTCCCAAGCGGTTTTATTTGGACTTATTTAGTCTATATATTAATAGGAATAGGCCTGTTCTTTACTTTTAAATTGAAATTCGTTCAATTCCGCTATTTCTTCGAGATGTTTCGTATCGTCGGACAAAAGGAGGAGAAAGGAAAAGGCGTCTCGTCTTTGCAGGCTTTCTTTATTTCCGCCGCTTCGCGTGTCGGCACGGGTAACCTGACCGGTGTCGCGCTTGCTGTTGCAACAGGAGGACCTGGAGCGGTCTTTTGGATGTGGGTTGTCGCGCTTGTCGGTATGGCTTCCAGCTTTGTGGAGAGTACGCTGGCTCAAGTGTACAAGGTCAAAGACGGCGATCATTTCAGAGGGGGCCCAGCTTATTACATGGAAAAAGCGCTGGGCGCCAGATGGATGGGCATTATCTTTGCCGTTTTGATTACGATTACATTCGGATTGATCTTTAATGCGGTGCAAGCCAATACGATCGTCGGTTCGATGGAAGGGGCTTTCAACCTTGATAAAACAACGGTCGGAATTGTTTTGGCGGTATTGACCGGATTTATCATTTTCGGCGGTTTGAAACGCGTTGTGACAGTTTCGCAGTTGATCGTTCCGGTTATGGCGGTCATTTATCTTGGACTTGCTTTATTTGTCGTGCTGACGAATATTTCTCAAATACCGGCCGTTTTCGCGATGATTGTGAAAGATGCTTTCGGGATCGAGCAGATTGCAGGGGGTACGCTCGGCAGCATCATTATTATCGGTGCGAAGCGCGGCTTGTTTTCAAACGAAGCCGGAATGGGAAGCGCGCCGAACGCAGCGGCGACTGCCAATGTCTCTCACCCGGCGAAGCAAGGTTTTATCCAAACGCTTGGCGTATTCTTTGATACGATGGTTATCTGCAGTGCGACAGCCTTTATGATTCTGCTGTTCAATCTGACGCCGGGCAAAGAGCTTGACGGCATTCAAATTACACAAGCAGCCATGCAGCATCATGTCGGAAGCTGGGCGCCTGCGTTTGTCGCAGTGGCGATTTTCCTGTTCGCTTTCAGCTCAATCGTCGGAAACTACTATTATGGTGAGACGAATATTGAATTTATTAAAAAGAGCAAGACGACGCTTGCCGTTTACCGTACAGCTGTTGTCGCAATGGTCATCTTCGGATCTGTATCCGGTTTTCAACTTGTGTGGGACATGGCGGATTTATTTATGGGATTAATGGCGATCATTAACCTGATTGCGATTCTGCTTCTTTCCGGAATTGCCGCGAAAGTGCTGAAAGACTATACTGATCAGCGTAAAACAGGGAAGAACCCTGTCTTTAAGGCAAGCTCGATTCCAGGTCTGAAAAACACAGAGGCTTGGGAAGACGAGAAGGAAACATTGCAATCGAAATAAACAATATGAAAAAAGGCGTCCTTGGGGCGCCTTTTTCTTGTTTTTTTACTGACAGCTGAATGAGGTAATCTCGTTCAAGTCAATACCGAAGTAAACCCAGCGGAATTGACGCGGTCTCCAGCGGTAGCCCGCAATCGAATAACGTCCGACGAAAACCGGGTAGAACCAAAAGCGGCTGCCGTTTCTTAAGCGGATGAATGTATATTTGAACAGGCATCTTCTGATTCCGCCGGGATCAACGGCAAATACCGAAGGGCCGGTGTCTTGCGGAAATTGGCTCGGCGGCGGGGGGAGAAACTGCTGTTGCTGCTGTCCTCCAACTCCTGGAGGCGGCCCCGGCGGAAATTGCTGGCGATACGGATCATATAGTGAAGGATCGTATGGATACAATAAAAACGCTCCTTTCTGATGGTTTGCTTTATCGTATGATTGATAGGGAATAAGGGTAGCTTGCCTATAGAGAAAAAAATCCCTAAAGCCGTTTTGGCTTTAGGGAAAATGTTTAAATGCTTTTGCGGGGCGCCCGTTTTCGGTAAACAACATAGCTTCTTGTCAAATATTTTAGCGGCATGCTGAATACGTGGACGAGCCGAGTAAACGGCCAGACGATGAAAATGACGTAGCCCATCATAATATGAAGCTTAAACCAGAGGGGCACGCTCGCCATAAGTCCGGCATCAGGCTTGAATAAGAAAATGTTGCGAAACCACGGGCTGATTGTTGTCCGATAGTCGAATCCTTTTGAATCGATGTTCAAGAAGGTTGCCGCAAGCCCAGTCGTCATGACGAATAACAAAGCGACCAGCGTGATGAAATCACCGGCAGAGCTCGTTTTTCGAATTCGTTTGTCCGTGAATCTGCGGTAGGTCAATATGATAAGTCCTGACAGCGAGGCGATGCCCGCGGGCAGTCCGAAACCGATCGCGATTTTATGGTACATATGCTCTGATACGCCGAGCGCTTGATAAAGGCTTTCCGGAATTAAAATTCCCATCACATGCCCGCCGATGACAAAAAAGATTCCCCAGTGAAAAAGGCTGCTGCCAAGCGCCAATTTTTTCTTTTCGAGCATTTCGCTTGATTTGGCCGTCCAGCCAAACTGATCATGTTGATAGCGGTATATATGCCCTCCGATAAAAATGGTGATGACGATATAGGGGAGGATGACCCACAGGATTTGTTCGATCATGGCTGTACATTCCTTTCAACACCAATTTCCTCTAAAATCATCATTAATCCGTCTAATAACGGCGTATAGATGCTTTCATTCTCTGAAAGCTGCAATCTTAATTCTTCCAGGTTCGCTGCGTATTTTTGGAATACAGCCGCAGCTTTTTCATGATCGGCGACTGCAGCAAATTCAAGCATGAGCGGCAGATAATCCGGCAGCTCTTTGTCTGTCGGCTGAAAACCGGACTGCTGATACAGATCTTTCAGCTGCAGCAATTCAATTCCGCGCTCCCTTTGTTCACCGGAGTTGAAATAGGTGACATAAAGGTTCGTTTTTTTTGCCGAAATCAAACGTATATACGTACGTTTCGATCAATTCCTCAGACGAATAGGAAGCCGCGCTTTCCAAAAAGGCAAGCAGATGCCCTTTCAGCGCTTCATGTTCGATTTCGCCGATGATCTGCTGCCATTCGGAACGTTCTTTTCTCCACTCTTCATCAGGGTAGGAGAGGAGGTGAGAAAGAGCGGCAAAAACGGTTTGTTTGTCTGTTCCATTCATGAAGCTTCCCTCCAGTGTTATATGTTTTGGCAAGAGCCGGGTCCTCCGGCAAACGATAATCCGCAGCTTCCTTGTTCCATGTACAGATCCGCGACTTCTTCGCGATGGGTTTGCGGAATGACAAAGCGGTCATCATATTTGGCGATCGCAAGCAGACGGTACATATCTTCAATCTGCTCTTCAGTCAATCCGGTATCTTGAATCAGGGCTGAATCGATCTGTTTGTTCGTTTGAGTCGCTCGCATGTACATACGCATCACAGACATTTTCTTTAATGTCGTTCTTATATGGTGTGTATCACCGGCAGTCAGCAAATTGGCCAAATATTCGATCGGAATCCGCATTTCATCAATGGCAGGGAAGATATCTTCAGCTGATTGGGCCGTTCCTTTTCCTTCAAACATATTCATAATCGGACTGAGCGGCGGAATATACCATACCATCGGCAATGTCCGGTATTCAGGATGCAGCGGCAGAGCGATTTTCCAATCGATGATCATTTTGTAGATCGGAGATTTTTGCGCTGCTTCGATCCACTCCAGCGGAATGCCTTGAGCTTTTGCTTCTTCTGCGACAGCGGGATCATTCGGATCAAGGAAAATTTCCAGCTGGGAGTGATATAGATCTTTTTCATTTTCGGCTGAAGCCGCTTCTTCGACTTTATCTGCATCATAAAGCATGACTCCGAGATAGCGGATTCTGCCGACGCATGTCTCAGAGCAGATTGTCGGCAGTCCTGCTTCAAGACGAGGGAAGCACAATGTGCATTTTTCCGCCTTGTTCGTCTGCCAGTTGAAATACACTTTTTTATAAGGGCATGATGATACACAGTGTCTCCATGAGCGGCACGCATTTTGATCGACGAGAACGATCCCGTCTTCTTCGCGTTTGTACATCGCTCCCGACGGACAGGAGGAGACGCAGGAAGGATTGATGCAGTGTTCGCATATCCTTGGCAGATACATCATAAAGACGTCTTCAAATTCAGTCTTGATCGATTCTTCCATTTTTTTGACGTTTGGATCTTGAAGGCCTGTAATGTGGCCGCCGGCAAGATCGTCTTCCCAGTTCGGACCCCATTCAAGGTTCATGAAGTCTCCCGTAATAGAAGACTTCGGCCTTGCAACAGGCTGGTGTTTTTTCTCCGGACTGTTTGTCAGCGTTTCATAATCATAGTTCCAAGGTTCATAGTAGTCATCGATCGTCGGCTGGTACGGGTTGTAGAATAAATTCATGAGCCGCGTTGTTTTGGCGCCTGATTTGAGCTGAAGTTTGCCTTTTTTCAGCTCCCAGCCGCCTCTGTATTTATCCTGGTCCTCCCATTGTTTAGGGTAGCCGATGCCCGGTTTTGTTTCGACGTTGTTGAAGTACATATATTCTGCACCGGAACGGTTTGTCCATGTGTTTTTGCATGTGACGCTGCATGTATGGCAGCCGATGCATTTATCAAGGTTCATTACCATTCCGATTTGAGCTTTAATCTTCAAGCCAATCGACCTCCTTCAATTTTCTGATCACGACATTGAGGTCGCGCTGATTTCCTGTCGGCCCGTAGTAGTTGAATCCGTAGCTGAGCTGGCCGTAGCCTCCGATCATCTGCGTCGGCTTGACATGGATGCGGGTCGGACTGTTATGGGTTCCACCGCGGTTATTCGTCAGCTTTGTTCCCGGTACATTGATATGCCGGTCTTGGGCATGGTGCATAAAGGCCATTCCTTTTGGAATCCGGTGTGATGTCACGGCCCGTGCGACGACGACTCCGTTTCGGTTGAAGCATTCGATCCAGTCGTTGTCCTGAATGTCGGTTTCTTCCGCATCGTCTTTATTCATCCAGACTGTCGGCCCGCCTCTGAAAAGGGTAAGCATCGGCAGGGAATCAAAATACATGCTGTGAACCGACCATTTATTATGCGGCGTTAAATAGTTTAAAACGATTTCTTTTCCTTCCTGATCCGGACGCTTGTTCAAGAAAGGGCGGTGGATCAGGATCGGCTTGAATGTCGCCATGTTCTCGCCGAATTCGGTCATCATTTCATGATCAAGGTAAAAAGACTGTCTGCCGGTCAGCGTTCTCCACGGAATCAGTTTTTCAACGTTCGTTGTAAACGGAGAATAGCGCCGTCCGCCTTTTTCAGAACCGCTGAAAGCAGGGGAGGTGATCACCGTTTTCGGCTGAGCCGAAATTTGCTCAAATGTAAAGCATTCCTCTTCCCGTTCTTCAGCTAAGTCTTTCAACTCAAGATTCGTTATTTTTTCAAGCGATTCCCACGCTTTAACGGCTACTTTCCCGTTTGAAGTGGAAGAGAGGGTCAATACCGCTTCCGCAGCCTGTCTTGCATCACTGATGTCAGGACAGCCTTTGGCGATCGTGTCGTCTTTTACGACGCCGATCGTTTTTTTGAGGGAATCATATTCCGCTTCAACAGACCAGTTCATACCTTTCGTACCAAACGGCTGTTTGACAACATTCGGCCCAAGCGATGTCATCTTATTGAAAATCTGCTTGTAATCCCGTTCCACAACATGAATTTGCGGCATTGTTTTGCCGGGAACGGCAGGGCAGTCGCCTTTGCTCCAATCTTTGATTTTCCCGAGCGGCTGCGCCATTTCCTGTGGAGTGTCATGGAGAAGAGGAGTCGCAACAGCCTCTTTTACAGGTTCCATGTCCATTTCTTCAGCCAGATTGGAAACCGCTTTTGCCAATGCTTTGAAAATATCCCAATCAGACTTTGCTTCCCACGGCGCGCTGATTGCCGGGTTAAACGGGTGGATGAACGGATGCATATCCGTGCTGCTGAGATCGTGTTTTTCGTACCAGGTGGCCGCAGGGAGCACGATGTCTGAATAAAGGGCTGTTCCCGCCATCCGGAAATCGAGATTGACCAGTAAGTCGAGTTTGCCTTCAGGCGCTTTGTCACGCCATGTGATTTCTTCGGGACGGACGCTGTCCTGATCATCGTTCATCAGTCCGTTAGTCGTGCCGAGCAAGTGCTTCAGAAAATATTCATGACCTTTGCCGGAGCTCGAGATTAAGTTGGCTCTCCAGACAAATAGATTTCTCGGGAAGTTCTTTTCATTGTCAGGATCTTCAATTGAAAACTTGAGCTTTTTCTCCTCAAGCTGTCTGGCGATATAGCTTCCGACTTGCTGAGCGTTCTCAGCGCCTGCTTTTTCTGCTTCTTTATACAGATCGATACCGTTTTTCTCAAACGTCGGATACGAAGGAAGCCATCCGAGTCTTGCCGCCAGCACATTGTAATCGGCGTGGTGCTTGTAGCGCGATGTTTTTGCGATAGGGGAAGCAAGCCCGCTGATTTCCTGATCTTCATAGCGCCACTGGTCGGTAGCGAAGTAGAAAAATGATGTTCCGTTTTGCAGTTTGGCAGGGCCTCCCCAGTCTTTGGCCGTCGCGATCGTCTGCCATCCTTCGGCCGGCCGGAGTTTTTCCTGGCCGACATAGTGGGCCCAGCCGCCTCCGTTAACCCCTTGAGCTCCGACGAGAAGCACAAGGTTCAGCACAGCTCTGTAAATGGTGTCTGAATTGAACCAATGGTTAATACCGGCGCCGACAATGATCATTGAACGGCCCTCTGTGTCAATCGCATTTTGCGCGAATTCCCTCGCGATCTTGATCACCATTTCACTTTTAATGCCGGTAATCGGCTCTTGCCAAGCCGGTGTAAACGGTTCAGGATCATCAAATGATGCCGGCGTCTGTCCGTCAATTCCGCGGTTGACGCCATAGTTGGCGAGCGTCAGGTCGAAAACGGTAGAAACAAAAACTTCCTCTCCGTCCAGAATCATTTTTTTGATCGGAAGCGGTCTTTCAAGCACTTTATTGCCGTCATGTGAGAAGTAAGGAATGTTGACCGTGCCGATCATATCTTCGTGTCCAAGCATGGAAAGCCGAGGTGTGATCGGTTTTTCTGAATCCTCATCAACCATGCGCAGATTCCATTTTCCTTGGCCGTCCCAGCGGGAGCCCATCGTGCCCTGCGGAATCGCAAATCCATCTGTGTCTTCATCCCAAACGGCAGGCTTCCACTCATCATGTTCTGTCGCACGCCCGATATCTTTAGCATGGAGGAAGCGGCCTGCTGTGAACGTTCCGTTTTCCTCTTTCAAAGTCACCAAAAACGGGAAATCGGTATATTGTTTTGCATAATCAATAAAACGCTCCGTTTTCTGGTTGACATAAAAGTCTTGGAGAATGACGTGGCCCATCGCCATGGCCAGTGCGCCGTCCGTGCCTTGTCTGATGCTCAGCCAATCATCGGAAAACTTTGAGGACTCGGCAAAGTCCGGGCTGATCGAAATCACTTTTGCCCCTTTATAGCGGGCTTCGGCTAAAAAGTGAGCGTCAGGCGTTCTGGTAAGCGGCACATTAGAACCCCATGTCATGATGTAGCCTGAATTGTACCAGTCGCTGCTTTCCGGAACGTCGGTTTGATCTCCCCAAATTTGCGGTGAAGCAGGAGGGAGGTCGGCATACCAGTCATAGAAGCTCAGCATCGGCCCGCCGATCAGGGACATAAAGCGTGACCCTGCTGCGTGGCTGAGCATCGACATGGCTGGAATCGGCGAGAAGCCGACATTTCGGTCAGAACCGTATTTGGCAATGGTGTACAGAAGGGAAGCCGAAATCAGCTTCAGGACTTCGCTCCATTCGGCGCGGACAAATCCGCCTTTTCCGCGCGCCTGTTTATAGGCCTTTGCTTTTTCAGGGTTTTCGATAATTGATTTCCATGCTTCCAGCGGATTTTTGCTGCTGTTTAGCGCCTCGCGCCACATCTGGATCAGCACACCGCGTACATACGGATATTTCACGCGGAGCGGGCTGTATATATACCAGGAAAAGCTCGCTCCCCTCGGACAGCCGCGCGGTTCAAAGTCCGGCATATCAGGGCCAGTCGAAGGGTAATCGAGTCGCTGCCCTTCCCATGTGACGATTCCGTTTTTGACGTAGATATTCCAGCTGCAGGAGCCTGTACAGTTCACCCCGTGGGTAGAGCGAACCACTTTATCATGCTGCCATCTATTTCTGTATACATCTTCCCAATTCCGGTCTTCATAAGTGGTTTGGCTGTGTTGATTGGAATGGCGTTCAATAGGAGAGAAATAATTTAATCTCCTGAAAATGGGACTCTGTTTCTTTTTTTTCATTGCTGGTTCACTCCTTCTGAGTCAGTGATGCTACCCTCACTATATATGGAGGAGGCGCTGGACCTTGTTAAATTTGTCACATGGTTTCGGGTTTTCACAAATTTGTCACATTTTCAGGAGGGGAGAGGGAGGACAAAAAAACAGCCTGCATGGAAGCGGGCTGTCGAATGGGTCAATCGCTCGTGTTCAAAATTCTCTTTTCCCCGGTAATCTCTTGAATCGGGGCGATGTTCTGGGTGAATTCCAAAGTTCCGATATAGCGGCCGTTTTCATCGCGTACGGCAAAATAGCGGATGAACACGTATTTGTCTTTAAATTTGATCCAAAAGTCTTCAACGTCTTTTTTGCCTGATTTAAAGTCGTCAAGAAGTTTGTTGACGATGTGGACGCTTGCCGGCGGATGGCAGTTTTGGACGGTCCGGCCGATTACGGCTTTTGTCCTTGCGAAAATCCGTTCCTTTCCGTGTGAAAAATAGCGGACCACATCGTTTTCATCGATGAAGGTGATATCGACCGGAAGATGGTTCATCATGTGCTCAAGCTGGGCCACGGACAGAATACCAGTAGGGAGCCTGACATATCCGTCAGCCGCCTCTTCTGTTGTTTTGAGCTGATGGCGTTCAGGCTTCCACACCGTTTCCGGAGCAGTCAGGCAATATCCTATCTCGTCGCTTTCAGCCGCGATTTTCAGCCATTCGTCTTCTGTCAGCGTTCTGAGCGCCATCGGCAAGAGGATATTTTCTTCTTTATAAATCATTTCCGTGCCTTCTTGAATGATAAACGTTAGCTCGCGGATGACTTCATCTTTTTTGTCCGGCGTATACTCTTCCAACAAACGCTTCACTTCTTTGATGCTCTTGCGGATAAAATCATCGACAGCCCACATCACTTGGCTGGGCCCAGTAATTCCGTACTTTTCTAAATAGGGGAAGAGAAGATTTTCTTTTCTGCTGTAATGTTTGTCGACATCGGCGAGCAAGTTTAAGTCTGTGAGCAGCTTGAGAATGTTGTCGCGGTGATCTTCTTTTTCAAAACGTTCCAAATGAAGCTGCATTTTAAAGTTCAAAAGGAGGTCGATTTCTTTATTTTCTTTCATAAAAGTATGAACGGGATGGCCTGGCTGCTTATCGGCGTCAGCTCGGTGAATGTCTTCAATCGATCCTTTAAACACAGCGGCGTGAACGGAACAAAGCTCTTGAATTTCTTCGGGGGTAATGCCTTCTTCCTTCATTAACGCCTGTTCCAGCTGAGCGATTTCTTCAGCATTGACTGAACCGAACGCCTTTTCAAACCGTTTTTTGACGTCGGCAAGCGGTTTTCCTTTATGAAGGTCGATGATGATTTCTTTCAAAAGCTGCTTTTTTTCCTCTGGCAGACCTTGCTGCGTTTCCCGGTTGTTAATCATTTCGCTCATTGTTTTTCTCCTTTCCAAACGGGGTCAAATCCGTGCGCTTTCAATATGTCTAAGACAAGCGGCCATTCGATTTGCATCATTCGCGCGCCTTTCGGAATCGTCATGATACGCCCGGCTGTTTCCAGCATGCCGGGCTTCGTTATGTTTTTAAACCCGGCTTCCTTCATCACGGATTTTAGTTCAGGATGCAATGTGCAAAGTTCGTATACGGAATCGTTCAAATCAATTTTTTTATTATGCAGAGGGATCACATCCTTTGATAGTGATGATCATTCTCATCTATACCGTAATACAAGTATGCTGAAAAAAATGTGACGTACATCACATTTTTCAGCGCAAAGCCTTCGGAATATAAATACAGCTCGGGTCGCTTTCCAGATAATCGCCTGTCAGAGCATAGGCACGTGAGCGCGAACCGCCGCACACATGGCGGAATTCACAGACGCCGCATTTTCCTTTAAATCCGTCCGGATTTCGCAAATCCTTAAAGATCGGTGATTCGCGATAAATCTCAGCCAGCGGCTGTTCGCGGATGTTTCCGGCTTTAAACGGCAGGAGTCCGCTTGGATATACATCGCCGATATGGGAGATAAACATAAAGCCGTTGCCATCGTTCACACCTTTCGGAGCCCGGCCCAATCCGCCGATCGCATCCATTTTCCCTTTCTGCAATGCGTGTTCATAGCGGATTTTCATGTTGGGGTCTTTCGCTTCCCGCATTTTTTGTTGAATAACGACCCGTCGGTAGTGCTGGGCTGCTGTCGTTTTGATGTCAAAAGGCGCTTCTTTTGCCAAACGGCTGAGCCAAAGAAAGACTTTTTCATGGTCCACCGGCGAAATCATATCTTCCCGCTTCGCGCGGCCTGTCGGGACGAGAAAAAATACACTCCATAATACACAGTTCAATTCTTCGATCAGCTTTGCCATTTCATCCAGGTAATCGATGTTATAAGCGGATATAACGGTATTAATCTGCAGAGGCAGATGGCATTCATGAATGTAGCGTATGGCCTTCATGGTCAGGTCAAAGGAACCGTCCGTTCCTCGAAAATGATCATGAATCTCTCGGGTCGGGCCGTCCAAGCTGAACGCCCATCGGGATAAGCCGATTTCTTTTGCTGATTGAATCGCTTCTCTTGTAACATTCGGCGTAGCACTCGGGGTCATGGAGACGCGAACCCCTTTTTGGACGGCATACTCAATAATGGCGAATACGTCGTCTCTCATTAAAGGGTCACCCCCTGTCAGCACGAGGAGGGGATTGTCCATCGCATGAATTTGATCAATTAAATCTTTTCCCTCTTTCAGGGTGAGCTCCCGCGGATCGCGTTTATTTTGAGCCGATGCCCGGCAATGAAGGCACTTGAGCTCGCACGCTCTTGTCAGCTCCCAAATGACGATAAACGGAGACTTGTCGAAATCGCAATGTATCATCTTTCATCTGTCCTTTCGTTTGCATTCATGTGTATCGTAGCGGAAATGAAAAAGAAAAAAAGTTAAGTAGATCACATTTAGAAAAGGAAGGGAAAGAAGGGGGAGGCCCTTCTCACGCGTCGTCTTCTGCGGAGGAGTTGAGGTAACGCAAAAAAAGCTGGTAGGAAAAATACAAATTCTGCTGAAGCAGCATGAGAAAGTTCGTCTGTAATTGGCGGTTATAAGTCATCATTTTTTTGAAAGTATGAAATGGAATTTCAAGTACGGCGGTTTCTGCGGCAGTGTTGACTGAAATAAACGGAGATACGAAAGGTTCGCCTTTTTGATCAATAGGGAAAACATCGCCTTTTTCCCACTCGGCGATCGTTCGGGATTCTTCTGGAAGTCTTCTGTCAGAAAAATGAACTTCCCCTTTTAAAACAAAATAGACGGATTGCGAATGAAGGAACGATCGCGAATGCTGAGATGGCTGGATATCGATCACCTTCCCGTTTTTCAGCAGCCTTTTGATGATCGGAAGGGGTACCCCGAGAAACATAGGAAGATTTTTCAGAAACAATAAGTAGTCAAACCGGTCCATGGTATATCCTCCTTCTATATATTAGCATTTAGTATAAAGCGCCGGGCTGGAGGGCGCAGTGATTTATTTCACACGCCTGTATGCAAAATGTCACTGTGTAAAAAAGACGAAACTTTTATAATGTAATAGAAAAGAAGGGAGGATGCGTGATGAAAGTGTTCATACCGAAGCAGCACGGCGCCTGGGCGATGCTTGTCATCCCGTTTGTTCTCGGCATGTTCGCCGGGGGCGCGGATGTAAAGCATATTCCGCTGTTCTGCGGATGGCTGTTTCTATATCTAGCGGCATTTCCGGCTACGATGATGGTGAAGAAGAAAAATATCGTTTACTATCAAAAATGGGTTCTCATCTACGGCATTCCGGCCATCGTTTTCCTGCTTATTTCGGTCTGGCTGGAGCCGCGGCTCGTTTTTCTCGGGCTGCCGCTGTTTCCGCTCTTTCTCATCAATCTTTATTATGCGAAAAGAAACAACGACAGGGCGCTTTTAAATGATATTGCTGCAATCCTTGTTTTCAGCGCGGGCGGGCTTGCAAGCTTCTGGATGGGAGCGGGGAAGCTTGATGGTGAAGCATTGTTTGTTTTTATCCAGTCCGTTTTGTTTTTCACAGGGAGCGCCTTTTATGTCAAGTCGATGATCCGCGAAAAGAAAAACAATCGGTTTAAACTTTATTCATGGGGATACCACATATTCCTGCCGTTCATCTCGCTGGCCGCGGGGGCAGGATGGGCCGTGCTTGGTGTAGTGCCGAGCAGTTTCAGAGCGTGGTTTTTACATGGAAGGAAACTGTCGATTAAGACAATCGGAATCTCAGAGCTGGTGAATGCCTGTTTCTTTATGGCCGTGTTGATCGTTTTTCTGCTGCAAACGTAAAAAACAAGGACACTGTGCTTCATGTCCTTGTTTGTTTTCGTTTTTTCAGTCGATATTGCAGATGTCGAGCGGGCAGTTTTCACAGTCGATTTCGCGTTTTAAATAGTTGAGCTGATGAATGACGATTTTTCCCGAGTCCTCAATTGAAATGACACCGTTCTTCCGGAGGTCGCTCAGCATGCGGTTGATGCTCTCCCTTGCGGCGGCACAGAATTTCGCCAGATCCTGGTTCGTCAGCACAATATTGATGAGAATCCCGTCGCTTCTTGTGATGCCGTAGCTGTTTGCGAGACGGATCAAGGTGGAGTAGAGCGCGCCTTTTTTACCATTCAGCAAAAGGTCGCGGATTTTCGATTGAATCTTTCGCAAATGCGTGCTCATCCATTTCATAAACTCAAACGTCAGTGCACCGTTTTGTATGAGTTCTTTTTCAAGCTTATCTTTATTGATGACCAACACTTCGCCATCAGAGAGGATCTTTGCGCTCAGCATATATTTCGCATCTTCTGTAAAAAGCGTAAGCTCCCCGACAATATCATTTTTTTTGCACATTCTGAGTGTCAGTTCTTTGCCATCGGACGTCAATTTGCCGATTTGGACAAGTCCCGACTGAATAAGATACAGTTCCTCCGCATCCATCCCTTCTTGAAAAAGGAATGTGTCCTGCCTGATTTTTCGTCGTGTACTGATTGATTCCAGCAAGTGATGCAGATCGTCTGAGAGCAAATCTGTGTCTGATTTTCTAACAGAAATATTCATTGAGCGTCACCCCTTTAGCAGTTCTTATTTTAACGTTAAATAAGGCTGAGTGACCTTTTAAATATAAACAATATTGTGAACTTATGAATAAAGTCCCAAAAAAGAGCCTGAGCACATCAGCTCAAGGCTCCTTTTGCAGGAAAGGTTTATAAATGGTTCGTCTTCGTTTTGGTCGATGTTTTGCTCACTTCCTGAAAATACATCCAGACCACGATCACAAAGCTGGCAAGGGCTGCTTCTGACAGCGCCATGAATCCGATCGCATAATGGCCGGTTGCCTGAAAAACGCTTGACAGGATGAGTGGCGGGAAGAATCCTCCCAAGCCGCCCATCGCTGATACAATCCCATTGACGATGCCGGCCTGATTTGAAAAATAAAGCGGCACAAGCTTAAAGATGATCCCGTTTCCAAGACCGGCGCACACGGCAACGGTTAATACCCCAAATCCGTAAAGTCCGAGGCTGGGTGAAAAGGCCAATAAAATCCCTGACAAGGTACAGCCGGCAAATACATACATCAACAGCTTCAGCGGGTTGAATTTGTCCGCGAGCCAGCCGCCGACAGGCCTCAGAAAAGTTGCGACAGCGATAAATCCGGCGGTTCTAAGCCCTGAATCAACGGGATCAAGCCCGAAGTGATTAACAAGAAAGTTCGGAAGATAAATCGTAAACGCGACGAAAGATCCGAATGTAATGAAGTAAAACAAGCTTAAAAACCATAATGTCTGATTTCGGTAGACTGCCTTCATTTGCTCTGTTACAGAAACCGTCACTTTTGTTTCTTTTCGATCTCCAAGGATAAAGTTCAATAAAGCGAATACGGCGACTAACACGATGTACATCCGCACCGTATTTTCCCACCCGGCTGTCTTTGCTACGACAGGAGCGGCAAACGTGGTAATCGCTGTACCGACGTTCCCGGCGCCGTAGATCCCATTGACAAACCCGTGTTTTTCTTTAGGGTAGTATTTCGGCAATGATGTGACCCCGATGGAAAAGACCGCTCCGCCGATGCCGAGGAAGAATCCGCCAAGGATCAAGTCGAACAGCGAATCGGCTGTGCTGATCCAAAAAATCGGGAACAGAAGCAGCACAAAGCTGATCATGAACGTGATTCTCGCACCGAATCTGTTTGTGTAGTATCCCAGCGGAATCCTCAGAAGCGAGCCGAGTATGACCGGAATGGCCGTGACAAGGGAGATCTCACTGTCTGTCAGGGCGATGTCCTGCTTAATGTGGGGCATTAAAGAGGAAATCAACACCCAAACCATAAATCCTGCGACTAAACTAAATGACTGCAGCGGTAATTGTATTTTTTGACGATTTACCATTGCGTTTTTGCTCCTTTCAAAGGGAAAAATGAATAAATCAATCAGCATGTTTATCTTACAAAAAGTCTTTTAAAAACATTGTGAATTACGTCACACGGTCATTCGTTTGATTCGTGTTTAATATCGGTAAGTGAGGGATAGTAAACGGATGTAAAAAATAAATGGTTCATTTGCGGACTTTTTCGTTTATCATGAAAATAAAAAAAGGAGTGCCGCTTTTATGTTTATAAAGCTTACGCAAGAAGAAAAGCAAGCGATCATCGAGGAAATCAAACGCTTTTATGTTGAAGAAAGGGGAGAAGAGGTTGGAGACATCGCGGCGATTCAAATGTTTGAATTCGTAAAGGAAAAGCTGGGCCCTTACTTTTATAATCAGGCGCTGAAGGACAGCCGCAGAGTCGTGGAAGAGAAGGCAGCGGCGATTGAAGAAGAGCTCTTTGCGCTGGAGCGCCGTCTGTGACAACGCGCTCTCCTTTAGCAAAACCGAAGGGATTGAAAGACCAATGGAGTTTCTGAAGCAATTTATGATTTTCAGCGGGCTGAATGATGAAGAGTTCAAACAAATCGAGCAAATCGCGGTCAAGCGCACCTATCAGCCGAGAATGTTTGTTTTTATGGAAGGGGAAGAGAGGGAAGCGGTATTCTTCATTAAATCCGGTCTTGTTAAAGCCTTTAAAATCGATGAAGACGGCAATGAGCAAGTGATTTCGATTCTGCAAAGCGGGGACATGTTTCCCCATGTCGGCTTTTTTGACCGCTCCCCATACCCGGCAACAGCCGAAGCCGTTCAGGAAACCGAGTTGATCGTAATCCGCATCGCTGATTTTAATGAACTTTTGATGAAATATCCGGAAATGACAATAAAAGTGATGCAAATCATGGGGAAAAAGATTCTCGATTTGCAAGAGCGGATCCAGGGTTTTATTTCAAAAGATGTCCAGCACCGCTTGACGCATGTATTAATGAAGCTCGCTGCAGAACACGGCATTCCTCAAGAAAAAGGGGTCTACATCAGCTTGCCCATTACCAATCAGGATTTTGCGAACATGGTCGGAACGTCAAGGGAAACGATTAACCGCACATTAAATGAAATGAAAAAGAAAAATCTGCTGACAGCTGACAGGAGCGGAATTTTCATACATGATACAGACTGGCTGAACGGCTGCAATTGAAGGATAAGATGAAGGCTTTCCATTGAACAACAGATGGAAAGCCTGTTTTTATTTTGTTCACAAATCCGCCATTATTTAAGTGATCTGGTTCACAACCGGTGTGCTGCATATCCAGTATCTTAGGACATGCAAAATCAAAAAAGGAGTGAACCGCAATGGAAGTTCAAAGAAAGACGGTGCCCGTTAAAAAAGCATCGAAAAACGGTTTTTTGAAATCTGTTCTCGTCTTTACTTTAATCGTTAGTTTTTCGGTGCTGCTTTTGGGAGGCTATTGGATCTTCAAAGGACTTGCACCAAGACCAGTTGAAGTGTCCGGGCCAAACGGAGAGGTGCTCATGACCAAATCGTCCATTTCAGGCGGTCAGGCCGTATTTCAAAAATACGCGCTGATGGATTATGGCACGATTTTGGGGCACGGATCTTACATGGGGCCTGATTACACGGCCGAAGCCCTGAAAATCTATACGGAAGGGATGCAGGATTTTAAGGCGGAGGCACGATACGGCAAGCGCTTTAAACAACTTTCAGATGAAAAGCAGTCCACCATCCGGAATCAAGTCATCCGCGAAATGAGAAAAAACCGTTATAATCGCGCGTCAGATACATTGAAGCTGACAGATGCGCAGGTTTATGGATTGCAGCAAGTGCGTGATCATTACCGCAATGTCTTTACAAAAGGAGACGGCTGGGGGCTTGAGCCCGGTTTAATTAAAGAAAGCCACATGCCTAAACGCGACAGAGCGTGGGTTGACAGCGAAGACCAAATCACGCAGATCTCCGATTTTATCTTCTGGACGGCATGGCTTTCCAGTACATTAAGGCCTGGCGACGACATTACGTACACGAACAACTGGCCGTATGATGAAGATGCCGGAAACACGATGTCATTTGCCGCCGTTTGGTGGAGCGGCGCAAGCGTCACCATCCTGATTTTATTTGTCGGCATTATTTTATTCGTGTTTTACCGTTACAAGCTTGGAATGAAAGAGGCTTACCAGGAAGGGGCGTTTCCGGTATTTGATCTGGATAAACAGCCGCTTACGGCGTCACAGGTTAAAACCGGAAAATATTTCGCCGTTGTGTCGCTGCTGTTTTTTGTTCAGGCCATGTTCGGAGCTTTGCTTGCCCACTATTATATTGAGCCGGACAGCTTTTTTGGGATCGATTGGATCAGGGATATGTTGCCATTCAGCATATCTAAGGGATTTCACCTCCAGCTGGCGATCTTCTGGATTGCGACTTCATGGCTCGGTATGGGCATTTATGCGGCGCCGCTTGTCGGAGGCCGCGAGCCGAAAAGGCAGGGGCTGCTTGTCGATATTCTGTTTTGGGCGCTGATCGTCCTTGTCGGCGGAAGCATGGCCGGCGAATGGCTCGGAGCGAAAGGCCTTTTAGGAAACAACTGGTTCTTATTCGGCCACCAAGGAATGGAATATATTGAACTCGGCCGCTTCTGGCAGGTCATTCTCGCACTCGGCATGCTGATATGGCTGTTTATCGTTTTCAGAGGCATTAAGAGCGGCCTCAAGCGGGAATCTGATAAAGGCGGTTTGATTCATCTGCTGTTTTATTCTTCGATCGCCATTCCGCTGTTTTACGGTGCAGCCTTTTTCTTTAATCCCGGCACAAATATTACAATGTCGGATTTTTGGCGGTGGTGGATTATCCATCTTTGGGTGGAAGGGATTTTTGAAGTCTTTGCCGTCGTGGTCATCGGCTTTTTGCTCGTGCAAATGAACCTGGTTACGAAAAAATCGACCGTCAGAACGCTTTATTTTCAACTGACGATCCTGCTGGGGAGCGGTGTCATCGGGATCGGACATCATTACTATTACAACGGTTCTTCCGAAGTTTGGATCGGCCTCGGTTCCGTCTTCTCATGCCTGGAAGTGATTCCTCTTACCCTGCTTGTATTGGAAGCTTATGAACAATACAAGATGATGAAAGACGGAGGCCATCATTTCCCGTATAAAGCAACGTTCTGGTTCTTGATTTCAACGGCGATCTGGAATCTGGTCGGTGCAGGGGTATTGGGCTTTTTGATCAATCTGCCTGCTGTCAGCTATTTTGAGCACGGCCAGTTCCTGACACCTGCCCACGGGCACGGGGCGATGATGGGCGTGTACGGCATGTTTGCCATTGCTGTCTGGCTGTATACGCTACGCAATATCGCCAAAAAAGAAGCGTGGAATGATAAATGGCTGAAAATAGCCTGCTGGTCGCTGAACATCGGCTTGTTCGGAATGGTGTTTATCAATTTGTTGCCGGTCGGTTTTCTTCAATTGAAAAAAGCGTTTGAAGACGGGTACTGGAGCTCAAGGGCGCCTGAGTTTTTACAGCAGGATACGGTGCAAACGCTGCTGACTTGGAGGGCTGTGCCGGATACGATCTTTTTAGCCGGAATCGTGATTTTGGTCATATTCAGCATCAGAGCATTATTCCATCTCCGCAAACCGACGCATCAGGAAGGAGAAGCGCTTCCAGTTAAAGACATTGCTTCAGATGAATAGATAAACAAAAAGACAGAGGAAGTGAAATCCTCTGTCTTTTTATTTTATTGATTGGCTTCCGCTTCAAGCCGCGGGAACAAAATATTGTTTTCCAGGTGAATGTGCTGAAAAAGATCTGTTTCCAATTCATCAAGCTTTAAGTAAGTCAGTGTATATGTTGTGCATGCCCCTTCAGGAAGGGTATAGTCATTGGTCACTTTTCTCAGTTCCTTCAAGATGCTGCCTGCGGCTTCATGCTCTTGTTCAAGGACATCGATCGCCTGAACCGCTTCTGCCAGGCTGTCCATTGATCGCGTCTCTTCATAGGCCGTCACTTTCGGGAAAATGAGTTCCTCTTCCTGAAAGAGATGGTGTTCCAGTTCAGTTTTCAGCTGATGGAACAATTGATGGACCTGGGCGAGTTCCGGATGATGGATGCCGTGAACCCGGTAGACTTTTGTGACAAAGCCTGATAGTTCAGGAAGCACCTCATACAGGTAAGCATGGTGCGTATGAATCACATGGTCGATCAGCTGTGAATACGGGGCTTCACTCCAGTTCGTCTCTTTTGCATTCAATGCCTTTGTCTCTTGATATAATGTATTGATTTTTGCTAAGATCTCTTCTTCATTTAAATCCTGTTCTTTTATCGCTTCACCGATCGGGCGGTTGCCCCCGCAGCAAAAGTCGATGCGATATTCTTTCAGCAGCCGGCTGGCTCTTGGAAAACGCGTAACAATATCACCTGTTTTTGTGTTTTGATCAAATACTGCTTCCATTTGTAAAACCTCCTGAAGTGTTTTTTATGCTATGGGTTAAATGTAACGGGTTCACCGATGGAAAATCGTGATCTACATCACATTCGGGAAAAATGACAGAAAAAGCAATAAGTCAGAAGAAATCGGGAAATAGCTATAGATAACTTTTCATGTTGGAGGCCTGCAATGGAGCATTTATCCTGGCTTACATTTACGATGCTGATTCTCGCCAGTTACCGGCTAACTCATTTGATTGTTTTTGACAAGATCACGGAGTTTATCCGGAAACCGTTCATGAAGAAAAAGCAGACGGTTGATGAACAAGGGCATGTAGAAACGAAAAAAGTGCCGAAATCAAACTTCGGCTATTTGCTGAATTGCTATTGGTGCGCAGGGATATGGTGCGCTTTGATCATCGCTGTCGGGTATCTGATTGTCCCAAAAACGATATTCCCGTTAATTTTAATTTTATCGGTCGCAGGTGGACAGGCGATTCTTGAAACGTTTGTCGGTGTCGCAACAAAACTTGTCAGCTTTTTCTCTGATTTAAAGAAATAAACCATTCCAAGCGGATGGTTTTATTTTTTTGACAATAAAGTGACACAAACAGCAGAGAGAACATGTCCGCTTTGTGAACTTTTTACAGCGATTTTTTCCCGGTTGCCGCATTTTAGGCAGAGGGAAGACATTATTTTGAAGAAGAATCAGGTTTTAAAATTTCGAATTGAGAGAAAAAGGAAGCACAAAGTCCCCGGTCATACTTTTTTAGCTTTTCATCATTAGCATTCAGACCTCCCATTTCATACGAAAAGAGGAAATAGATAGATTTTCAAAACGAAAAAAACGTGAAATATGGTTGATAGACAATCAATGAATAG
The DNA here is from genome assembly GCF_054161455.1 of Bacillus sp. PK6-026. Taxonomy (NCBI): domain Bacteria; kingdom Bacillati; phylum Bacillota; class Bacilli; order Caryophanales; family Bacillaceae; genus Bacillus; species Bacillus sp. PK6-026. The sequence continues at coordinate 2,061,735 of NZ_CP096418.1, forward strand.
TTTTTTTACAATCAGTAACGTGCTACAAGCCAAGAAAGGGGTGAAAATGTCTGCCAGAAAGTGTTTTTGGAAAATAACATCATTGGAGGAAAAAGAATGTCATACATGAAACGTTCCATTTCTGTCTTCATCGCCTGCTTCATGGTAGCAGCACTCGGCATCAGCGGTATCATCGCACCTAAAGCGTCTGCCGCTTCTCAAACACCCGTTGCTGTAAACGGACAGCTCACCTTGAAAGGTACGCAGCTCGTCAATCAAAAAGGAAAAGCGGTTCAGCTGAAAGGAATCAGTTCACACGGGCTGCAGTGGTATGGCGATTATGTCAACAAAGACTCGTTAAAATGGCTGAGAGACGACTGGGGCATCAATGTCTTCCGCGCGGCTATGTATACGGGTGAAGGCGGCTATATTGACAATCCGTCGGTTAAAAACAAAGTGAAGGAAGCCGTCGAAGCGGCAAAAGAACTCGGAATCTATGTGATCATCGACTGGCACATACTGAGCGACGGCAATCCAAACCAAAACAAAGCGAAAGCAAAAGAGTTTTTCAACGAAATGTCAAGGCTTTACGGCAAGACGCCAAACGTCATTTTTGAAATTGCTAACGAGCCGAACGGCGATGTCAACTGGAACCGTGACATTAAACCTTACGCTGAAGACATTTTGTCCGTGATCCGCAAAAATTCTCCGAAAAATATTGTGATCGTTGGGACAGGCACTTGGAGCCAAGATGTCAACGATGCGGCGGACAATCAGCTGAAAGACGGCAATGTCATGTACGCGCTCCATTTTTATGCGGGTACGCACGGTCAGTCTTTGCGGGATAAAGCAGACTATGCACTCAGCAAAGGAGCGCCGATTTTCGTCACAGAATGGGGAACGAGCGATGCTTCCGGAAACGGCGGTGTCTACCTCGACCAATCCAGGGAGTGGCTGAAATATTTAGACAGCAAAAAAATCAGCTGGGTAAACTGGAGCTTGTGCGACAAACAAGAGTCGTCAGCTGCTTTAAACTCCGGCGCCTCTAAAAAGGGAGGATGGTCTCAATCCGACTTATCCTCATCAGGTAAATTCGTCAGGGAAAACATCCGCAGCGGATCAAACGGTTCGTCAGGAGACTCTGGATCGGATTCGAAAGGGTCAGATCAAAAAGACCAGAAAAAGGATCAGGATAAACCAGGTCAAGACAGCGGCGCTGCAGCCAACACGATAGCAGTACAATACAGAGCGGGGGACAACAATGTAAACGGCAACCAAATCCGCCCTCAACTCAACATTAAAAACAACAGCAAAAAAACCGTGTCTTTAAATCGAATCACTGTCCGCTATTGGTATAAAACGAATCACAAAGGACAAAATTTTGACTGCGACTATGCCCAAATCGGCTGCAGCAAAATCACGCACAAATTCGTCCAATTAAAAAAAGCGGTAAACGGAGCAGACACGTATCTTGAAGTAGGATTTAAAAACGGTACATTAGCGCCGGGTGCAAGTACAGGCGAAATCCAGATCCGTCTTCACAATGACAACTGGAGCAATTATGCCCAAAGCGGCGACTATTCATTTTCTTCAGGTTCAAACACATTTAAAAATACGAAAAAAATCACGTTGTATGAGAATGGAAAACTGATTTGGGGCGCTGAACCTAAATAACGGCACTTTAACGGACACCGAATTTGGTGTCCGTTTTCGTATATATTATAATGGAAGGAATGAGGAATATTTTTGTAAACATGAAAGGAGATGGATGTATGAATGAAACATTGCAGCAATACATGATGCTTGTCAAGGAAAACTACGACACGATCAATGGACCTGATTACGCAGGCAAAGAGGAAGACATTGAAAAGCGAAAAAAACAAATCGAGCTTTACGCCAAAACGCTCCAGCAAGGTTTTTCAACAGATGACGACTATGATGAATTCGCAGATGCCGTGATTAAATGCGCATACGGAGATCTGACAATGGAAGAATTAGAAACGGTTTATCGGGAATTAACGTCTTCATAATCAATAAAATAAGGGGGAGAAGAACCATGAAAGATACGATCATGAAGACAGACCGGATGATTTTGCGAAAAATGAGGCGTGATGACGCCGAAAACCTGCTCGAAATCTTTTCTGACCCGACAGCCATGGAATATTATCCATCGACAAAGAATGAAAAACAGACATTGCACTGGATCGACTGGACGCTTGAAAACTATGAAAAACACGGAACCGGCCTGTGGGTTGCCGAACATAAACAAACAGGCGAATTTCTAGGTCAATGCGGTATCGTGCCACAGGAAGTCGAAGGATCGGACGAAATGGAAATCGGCTATTTGTTTAAACGGAGCGTCTGGAAAAACGGCTATGCAACCGAAGCGGCATCAGCATGCAAACAGTATGGATTTGAGTCATTTCACCTGAAAAAAATCGTATCTTTACCTGATGCGAAAAATCTGCCGTCCAGAAAAGTTGCCGAACGAATCGGCATGACTTTAGAAAAAACGATACATAAATGGGGAAAAGAAATTGCCGTATATTCAGTTTATCGATAAAATTTTTTATTCTGTCTCACTAACTTGAGTATACTTTGATATTGAGACAGAATTTCTTTTCAATCCTTAACTTCCGAGAATATATATTATGTAAACTAGAAAAAATGAAGGTCAGGATTATGCAATGTTCCTCCATCAGCTGTACGACACAAAACCCTTGGTTGCATTAGCCCATGAACTACTTTCACTAAACAGTTCTTTGACATAAAATGCAGCCATAATTTCCATTCCTATAACCCATTCTTCGCAAACTCCTTTAACTTACATTGTAATTTTGGCTGGTTCTTTCAACTTTACTTTACTGATTTGAAATGTTCACAACATTATATGTAATATTTCATTGACTTCAACATCAGCATTCACATGTAATGTATTAACTTCATTCCATACATTAAGCATGCAGTTTGCATATTCATTTAGTTTTAATTGGACGCGATTCTCCCAAATCAACACTCATCTCAGTATCTAGACAAAAGCTTGTATCACTTAAAAACAATGCCTGAAATATGAGAGAGCCGATAACCGCGTAATAGGGTTATCGGCTCTGTGTCTGTACGGCTAGCTCTTTGACATGCGTTTATCAGCAACCTCTCGGCTATGTCACTTGTTGCTGGTCTTCTTGATCAAGTCCACGCCATCGTATGCCAGACTTTCCACACTTGCAGCCTTCTGCAGTATGTAATGATCAAAAAAGTTCTTCGTATAGTTTGTAACAAGATTTCGCATCTCCATAGCATCCCGTTCGCCTCTGAGTTCCTCATTAACACTGGTAAACACGATGTCGCAGTAATCTAAATGCGCAACACGATCAACAGAGAAATAATAGGTTTCCATGCTGTTGTTAGCGCCAATGATCGCATTCATATTATAGTTAGGTTCAGAAAACAGTAGCAAAAAGGGTTTCTTCAGGTCGCTGTCGCGAAGGCCGAACGCACCGCTATCCAAGCCAATCCCGCAGGCGAACCGGTCGTCGTCCCGGCAAACAATCGCCGTCGTAGGCCCTCCATAAGAATGTCCGACTATGCCCATGCCGATGTCAAGCAACAATCTGCCCTTAAAGATGGAATTCAGTTCTCCAGAGTCCAGTTTGTAAAGATAATCGGCTACATACCTTACATCTTCTGCCTGTAATTCACTATACTCTGTTAACTTGGCAAGTATCGGCAGTGTAAGCACGTTACGGCACATCTCAATGGCAGTTTCATCGTCAGGCCGCATCTCCATCTTACCAGCCAACGCCAGCATCTCCGGATCTTCAGAAAACGCCATAATGGCATCCGAAAAATCCTTTGATACATTAAACAGGCGCCCATCTTTACGCTTATACATCGTGCTATTCTGATGGCCGATGCTTACCACAACATATCCCATGCTTGCCAAGTCTGTACAGATCACTGTACCCCATTCTGGAGAACCGCCCCCGCCGCATACATAGAATAACACCGGATAGCGCTTTTCCTTCCCGGAGAGAGCAAGGTCGTCGTAACACTGGGTCTTGATATCTATAGAGTAAGCATCCTTCAACGCAGTGAGAAGTGGCTGCTCATCAAGCATTTCGTAGACCTCAGGAAACATGTACGTTGATGCAGTCTTGCCTTCGCTACTGTCGGACGGATAGTACACAAACGCCGTCAGTTCTCTTTTTGAGTGGTCTGATGCCGTGTAATCAAAATCCATCTGGGTTCGACCGACAGTATAGCCGCCAATTGGTTCTGGAAATGCGTCATAAGTTTTCATTTTCTTGTTCCCCCTTAATTAATAAAAGTCAGCAAAGTACTTGCTGAAGATTCAAAGAAAAGCCACAATTTTATATAGACACTTCTTAATGGAGGTAACTTAAAATTAATTTGTTATTATAAAAATGGGGGACGGTAATAGACTAAAGTTAGTGAAATAAGAGCTTCTACAAATGAAATCGAAATGATAATCTTATGATTCACAGGTGATTTTCTAGATATTAACTTTTGACCGATATAGTTTAGGAAATAAAACACAAGAAAGAAGCATACGATTCCAAAAATAACTCCAGACAAGCGGCCTCCCCCCTTCTGCCTTTCAACCATGGATTCCAGCTCTAAATTAAATCAGATGCACCTACAATAGTCCGCGCCAAAAAATATCAAATGATATCTCTAAAGACCGTTCAAATGATTGTTTGTTTTCGTATACCAGTTGAATGTTAAGCCCGTCATAAAGCGTAATAAAGCCTATCGCACATTTCTCCGGCGGACAGTTCACATCCGATTCCTTAAAAACATTCGCTACCCGTTCTTTTAAAGTATGCAGATATAAAAGGTATTGGGCTGAAATAAAATCGCTTACTTCAGCAGGCGCCTTAAAGGACATTGCCTGCAAAAAAGCTACATTTGGCAATGCATGAAAACGGACTTGGGTTTCTTTTAAAAAGTCATATATTTGACTCTTTGCAGGCATATGTTTTCTTGAATCGAAGAATTCGTTGATAAATGAAATTTCCTCTTCCACAATCTCGGGGTATATTTCCATCAGCAGCTCTTTTTTTGACGAAAAATGATAAGCGAGAGATTGTTTTCTGATTCCTAATTCTTGTGCGATATGCGACATTTTGACTCCCTCATATCCCAATTCATTAAATTGGCGAACCGCTGTACGCTTTATATTCTCTCTGGTCAATATACCGTCCTCCCCTATTTTTCAGGCTGTTTTTCTCTTCATGCAGATATATAAAATATATAATAAAAGAAACAGAAGGTACATGAAAATGGCGGTAATATAGATCTCCCGATAGGAATAAACCGTCGCCACCAAACCTAATAATAAGGACCCTCCGCCAATCCCCATATCGAAAAAATTAAAGAACGTTCCCATTGCATCCTCATGTTCATGCTCTTCCACAAGATTGATACACCATGTTTGGATGGCGGGAAAAATTGAGCCGAATCCAAAACCGTAGCATATAGCCGCTGTAAAAAACATTGCATTTGTTTGCGCGAAATATAATATTGACAGCCCTGCTATTGAAAATAGCGAGGCGGGAATAAGGATGGCGGCAGCTCCGTATCGGTCAAATGTTCTGCCGGAAATAAGCCGTATAAAAAAACTGGCTCCTGCAATCAAAAAGAAAAACATCCCGACACTATGAAACCCCTTTTCGATTGCATAGAGCGAAAAGAAAGACATAATTCCAGATGCAGCAATACCAACGAATAAAATAAGTATTGACGGAAACAGTACACGTTTTTCCAATACTTTTAACTTTGCAGTTCCTTTTCCGCCAGTGCCAGTTGTTTCCGGCTGTCTTCGCACGAAAACAGCCATAAGTACCGCCAGCAAAAGAACGGACATCCCGCCTAAAAAAAGTCTTTGAAAATCATAAAGCTCCAGAGCCGCGATACCGATCATCGGTCCAACGGAAACTGCAATTGTCTCACCTACTCCAAAATATCCAATGCCTTCCCCTCTCCGCTCTTTAGGGATAATTTCGGCTGCGATTGTCGCAAAATAGGTCGTCGCCAATCCAAACCCGGCCCCATGTATTAAGCGAATCAATAATAAAACGCTGACATCAGACGCCAGGTAATAGGCTCCTGTTGAGAAAGCGCTGATCACAATTCCTAAAATGAGCAAATATTTTTTATTGAACCGTAAAGCCAATGCCCCTGCAAAAGGACGAACAGCAATTGCAGAGATCATAAAAATACCTGTAACATACCCGACTTGTTTTGCCCCTCCCCCAATAGCCGTCACAAACAAAGGCAATGTCGGCAATAACATTTCAAATACCATAAACAAGAAAGCATTTGCAAACGTCACAAAAACAAATGACAATGACCACATTTTTGCAGTATGTATTTTTTCTACATTCAATTCCATTTGGCTACCTCTCACTCACTGATTTTATTTTCCTTCTTAAGCATTCACTTTAACTGACCACGGTCAGTTTGTAAATATAATTTAAGCTATTAATAAGCAGAATTTAAAAAATAAAACTTGATTAAACTGACTGTTGACAGATAGAAGTTGAGTCGCAAAGGGTATCTTCCAATAAATAAAAAAGCTACTCTCAAAGAGTAGCTTTTGTGGTGCGTGCAGGCATTAAACTTCCATACGCTTCATAAATTAAACCTGTTTTCCTATGAAATTATTTAACGAGCGGCCAAGCCGGTGAAGCCGGATCTAATGTAAAGTCATAAGACGTCTCGTCGCGATACATCGGATCGGCATAAATCGAGTCTTGATCTTGATTTGTCGCATGTTGATACGACGAAAACGAGTCGTATTCATTCTGTTTCCAAATCCACAGACCGTCTTTGCCGGCTTCCTTGTGGTACACGTTATGATTTACTTTATTTCCTTCATTTTTCGTAAAATCGTTTGCGATAAATATTCGCGAATCGCTTGCTGTGATGATGTTCTTTTCAATTTTGTTGCTTTTTGTGTCATACTGGAGCAAAAGCTGTCCGCCGTCCAGCCCCTTTGTATCATTGCGGTAAACAATATTGTGCGCAATAACAGAATGGCTGGTGCCTCCCCGCTTTTGGTCGTATCCGCCGATAGAAATGCCCGTGTACGCATTCTCATACACTTTGTTGTCGGTTATTTGAATATCATCAGCATATTTCCCTTTATGTTCAGACGTTGCTTCTATCCCGATATCGTTGCCGTAGACCGTGTTTTTCTTAATGTCAATGCTTTGTCCTCCGTCAACATAAATTCCGCCCGCAGAGTAATCATCCCCATAGGCGGGATTTCCGTAAGTGGAGTTATTGTAAACCGTGTTGTTTTCTACGATACCGTTGCGCACAAAATCGTTTTGAGCGGCCGTTCCTTCATAACCGATCAGATCAATTCCAATGTTATTATTGTCGCGAACCACATTGCCTCTCACCGTGAAACCGTCAATGTTTCCGTTCAGCACAACCGCTTCACTCGCCCCGAGTGTCAGCTTTTCAACCGTATTGTCCTCGATCTTAATGTCTTTCATGCTGCCGGAGCCATAGACGGCAATCCCGTGGGCATTGCCGTCATCCGCTGTTGTTTTTATATCCCGGACGTGATTGTTTTTAATGGTGATATGACTGCTGGAGCCTGAAACATAAATTCCGATGGCGGTTGCTTCTTCCGATGAAACGGAAAGGTCTTGAATCGTCAGGCCGTTGATTGTGATGTACTGTTGATTGTGAATCTGAATGAGCGGTGTTTCATATTCAGCGTCCTGAATAGATTTTCCGCTGATGACGACTTTTTCATTCTCATAGTTTTGAAATGTGATAGGCTTTTCAGCCGACCCGCTCTCCTTCACATCAAGCGTTTCATGATACGTGCCTTCCCGAATCATAACAGTTGTGCCGGGGACAGCTTTTTTTGCTGCATGTCCCAGAGTTCGAAACGGCTTTTCTTTCGTTCCTTCATTTTGATCATTTCCATCGGGGGAAACATACAAGCTGTTAGCCGGTTCTGCTTCTTTTGCTCCGGTCTTATCGTAAGCAAAAGCGATGATAACAGAAACTAAAATACACGCTGATAAAATAAAATACCATTTTCTCATACTCAGCTCTCTTTTCTTTTCAAAATGGATAAACTAACACCATTATAGAATATCCATTTATGGAAAACCATCGCAAACATTTGAAAGAAAAAGGCAACCCTGTGATCAAAGGGTTGCCTCCATGTTTATGAATTTATTCAGCACTTCCGCAGTCTATGAATAATATAGCCGCCTATTCCTCCTAGAATCGCCGGAAGCACCCATCCTAATCCGATGTCATACATCGGGAGAAACTGATTGAAAAATTGATTAATAGCTGCAATTTTGAGTCCGGCAGCATTCAGGCCGTCAAACAAGCTGATGATAAAGGTCATTATCAGACTGCCTTGATACACTTCCCTCTTCCCTTTAAATAAGGGATGTAAAAATGTTAAGAATATTAAAGAAATCGCAATGGGATACAAAGTTGTTAAAACCGGCATTGAAACGTTAATCAGCTGTGTTAATCCTATATTTGCTACAAGGGTGCTGAACATTGATAGAATGACAGCAATTTTTTTGTAGGAGATGTTTGGAAACAAGCCGTGGAAAAACGAAGAGCATGCTGTGATGAGTCCCACACTTGTTGTCAGACATGCCACTGTGATCATTAAGCCCAAAAAAACGGAACCATATGGTCCGAAATAATAGGATGAAACCTTCGCTAAAACCTCGGCTCCATTTTCTAATAGACCCAGTTTTTCAACGCTGGAAGCCCCCATGTATGAAAGCGCTGAATAGATCAGAGCCAGGAGCGCTGCTGCAATCGCCGTCGATTTTGCACAAACGATCATGAGCTGTTTTTTGGAGACCGCTCCCTTCTCTTTCATGGCGTTCACAATGATGATTCCAAATACAAAAGCGACAAGGGCATCAAGTGTAAAGTAACCTTCTTTGAACCCTTTAAAAAACACGTGTGATGCATATCCTGCAGACGGAGCTTGAAAGCTTCCGATTGGATGAATAATTGCCGTAACGACGAGCAATCCGATAAATGTTAATTTAATAGGAGTTAAAAATTTTCCGATAACATCAATAATTTTAGTTGGATTCAGAGACAGCAAGCAGGCCACCGTGAAAAATAATACGGTAAATATGATTAAGGCGACAGGGCTTGCATCATGAGATAAAAAAGGTTTAACCCCTATTTCAAACGATACATTACCGGATCTGGGAATCGCGAAAAAAGGGCCGATTGCTAAATAGAGAACCGTCGTAAATACAATTCCGAACAATGGATGCACACGACTGGCCAGAGACTGCAAATCATTTTTTCCTGAAAAAACGAATGCGGTAATGGCGAGTAATGGCAATCCGACTCCGGTCACTAAGAATCCTGCATTGGCTGTCCATACATTCTCTCCGGCCATCTGACCAAGCATAGGCGGGAAAATGAGATTTCCTGCACCGAAAAATAATGCAAACAACATTAGTCCTATGATTAGGATAAATGAAAAAGGAATTTTTTTTGCCATCATGAGTCCTCCGATTCGGGTTAAGCTATTAGTGTGTTTGTAGTAGTCAGCAGTGTAGCACGATAAAAATTTCATAAATGAATGTCCTGAATTATCAGTAAATATTAAATAAAAGTACTATCCTACTATAGTAGCTGTTGCTTGTATTGTCAAAGGTTTCGTCTGTATATGCTTTTACTTTGAAATGGATTTACAAGTTTGTTACAACATGTAAAAATAATAACGGAAAGGAAATTCACATGTGGGAGGTTGTGAAATGCCATTAGGGCCTGCAATCATTTCGGTATTAATAGTATTCGGCATCGTATATGTCATCATGAGAGCTGTGAGAAAATCTAATTGATGGCAGAACGTCTCAGCTCTAACTCCCTTGTCGCAAACTGCTCTTTTTCAGAGACCCAAGCCCGCCAATTTCCAAGCGAGACATATAGAATGAAGCTGTATGTCCATCCAATCTGCTGAAATTGCCGGATCATGCCAAAAAAGGCCAGTCAAATAAAATGTCTGGCCTCTCTGTATTACATATGATTTACAAAGTGGAGATATCAATCACGAATCGATAACGCACATCGCTGCGAAGTACGCGCTCATACGCTTCATCTACTTGTTCCGCTCCGATGACTTCAATCTGATGAGTTTTCCACTCAATACTTCAAAGAAAATCCTGTTGACGTAGAACACTTGTTAAATTTTTGGTGATACAATAGATATTGACAACTACATACAAAGTAGTATTGATGACGGAAGCTTCAGTGAGCATGATTTAGGAAATGGTATAAAACTTATCCTTACTATTCTCCAACCTATTTTATTACTTCAGTGAGCGAAACTCCAATTGATGAAAACAAGTTTCAGGTCAAGGCCAGGACAAACAGCTATGGGGTATGTAAGTGTTATAACAGCAATCCTTTTAGTGAGCGCATTATATGGCATCGCAACAGGGGCAATTGCCTATTGGATATTTAATATAATCAAGTTTCTTTCAAAAAAATTCAGTCATGATTAAAGGAATGCAGACTAAAAAGTTTGCAGCCAAATAAAATAGAGAAAAAGCCGTCTCCGGTCTGCGCGGGAAACGGCTTTTTTTAGAGTTGCAAAGGATATGACTTGTATACGGATAAACGGCCTGTTTACATATCCCACCAAAAGGACTCGGGAAGCGAGTATTGGCCGTTTAACAGGATTGTTTCACCAATCGCGGGAGCAATCATGTTGGCGCCTTTTTTCTCAGCTTCTTTCAAAGCACGTTCAATCGGCTCTTTCCAGCCATGATAGGCGAGGGTGAACGCGCCCCAGTGAATCAACATCATGTTCTTTCCTTTTACATCTTTGTGGGCTTGTACAGATTGTTCGGGTGTCATATGAATCCCGGACCAGCGTCTGTCATATTGACCGCCCTCCATTAAGGTGATATCAAAAGGGCCGTATTTTTTGCCGATTTCCTTAAAATGTTCATCATATCCTCCGTCGCCGCTCGTATAAAAACGCGTATGTTTTCCGAGGATAACCCAGCCGCCCCACAGGGTCGTGTTTCGATTCAACAACCCTCTACCCGAAAAGTGTTTGGACGGTGTCAAGGCTATCGTCAAACCTTGAAACTCCGTTTCATCCCACCAATTGAGCTCTGTGATTTTTTCTTTCTCAACTCCCCACCGTATCAAGTGTGCGCTGGCTCCGTGGGGAACGAAGAAATGACCGGCCTTTTCCTTCAGTTTTAAGATGGATGGATAATCTAAGTGATCATAATGATCATGTGTGATCAAGACGGCGTCAATCGGCGGCATATCATCGACCATATGCAGGATGTCTTCGCTGTAGCGTCTGCTTCCGATAAATGATACGGGTGAAGCGATTGGACCCAGCATAGGATCTACGAGTATTTTTTTGCGGTCGATGCTCAGTAAAAAAGCGGAATGTCCAAACCACGTTAAGCTGTCTTCGTTACTTTTAACTGTGCTCCAATCGATCTTAGAAACAGGGATTTGACCGGAAGGGTTGCGTTCCTTGCCGCCGGAAACAGCGTCTCTCATCATCGAGAAAACGCCGGAGATTCCGCCCATATCCATTTTTTCTGGAGCCTGATTGACAAATTTGCCATCTGCATAATTGTCAAAGCTTTGATACAGCTTTTTTTGTTCTGTGCTTGGATTTCCCCCAAACACGGGGTGTAAATTGATGAATAACAAAACAGCCGCGCAAAATACGATGATAAAAATGAATAAAAACATCATGATTTTTTTCATTGTTCCTTCCTTTTTAGGATGATATCTTGCTGCTTCCTATTCTACCGATTATACTTGCATCATCGCCAGTGTAACGCTGTACTGTTTGAGATAATACCATCGTAGCTGAATACCGTGCATAACTAAACAGCGAATAAAAATTTAAAGAACCCTTCGAATTTGAAGAGTTCTTTTTTGAGGCACCTTGACATAGACAAGTCATGTGCCACATTTCTTTTTAAATGAAGGTTTCCATTCTGACAAGTCCTGATAAACAAATGTTATATTGTCACATATTTCATAAGCAACTTCATACATATGTTCTATATCCTTAGCTGTAAATAATATACTTCCTTTGCGCCCTGTACTGTCAACAATAGGTGATATGGTGTCACCCTCTTTTACAAATAGATCAATTAATACGACCTCGGAAATGTTAGCTAGCTCATTGTATTTGATTTCTTTTATGCAACCTGGTTTTGGAATCAAGCTTAAAGACATAGCTTGACATTTTGAAGGTACACATCTAAATTCATCTATAGTCTTGGTAGCTAACGCATCATAATAGTATCCAAATTGAGATATGCCGGTTGTTAGTTCCACCATTTTCCATATGTTTCCGCCACCTATCCTAACTTGAGACTCTATGATTATTGGCTTTTTTTGTTTGTCTAACTTTACCTCTGTATGAGTAATGCCGTCTTCCAGTTGCATGTCCTCCAAAAATAGCATTACTTTCTCCATAATTAATTTTTTTTGGGATTCATCTATAGGTGCCGGCATAATAGTATAGTTTATTATAAACGTATCTTCTTTAAATATTTCAGCTGATATAGCTAGTATAGAGTGTTTTTTGTTATAAGAAACGGTTTCGACCGTATAAACTACGTCACCTTCAACGTACTCTTCCACTAAAACAGGTAGTTGAATACCATTATCTTTAATAAATACCTCTACGTTATCTCCCGTGTCTAGCTTAGACACTCCTATACCACCTGCACCAATCGGAGGCTTTATTATAATGCTGCCTTTTTTGTTCAAAAATTCATCAATGTCTTTTATGTTATTGCAAACTGTCGAATCTATCGAAAAGTCTTTGCCTGCTAGAATTTCACGCATCATGTCCTTATTGCGGGTTATCATATTAGCATTGTAAGAAGGTCCTTTAACATTAAAAATCTTTGCAATTATGCAAGCCGTATCTAAGGCTGCTTCGTTGAAAGATACTACCACCTCAAATGGTTTCTCTTTGTACAATTCTTCAGCATAGTATACAGACAAGGGTATATTTGTTGTGTCTATTTCTTTTTTATAGAAACACTTTTCTAAAATAGTTCCATCAAAGTATATGTGTTTAGTGTAAGACCCTATATACGAAACAGTATACCCCCTATCTAAAGCATCTTGTATAGGTTTTGTCCATCCCCCTATAAATAAAATGTGTGGTGTATTTTCTATGTCGATTCCTTTTGATATCTTATACATCATAATCATCTCCTCTATAATGAACTCGTATATTCAATTTCGGTTCCTTTTGATACGCCTCGCCTTAACAACATCATTAAACACAATGTTGTTCCGAAGCCCCCTATAAATAACGTAGTTTGAAGCCCGAATATAGAAACTAAAAATGCACTAGCAAAACTTCCTAATGCCCAAGCTCCCCAATTAAGCGTACGCTGTACAGCATTTACTCTGCCTAGCATGTGACTTGGTGAAGCAAGTTGTCGTATGGTTGCAGAGTAAGGGCCAAATACACCTTCTCCCATGCCATGTATGATACTTGCAGCTACTATACCGTAAACGGTTCCCAAATATCCCATTATCGGTATAAAGGCCAGACCGATAACTGATACAGTAGCGCTATAAATAAGCATTTTTGTATTATTAATTTGTTGACTTTTTTTCATGAGTAATGTATTGCCTATTAAAAATCCCACCGCTGCTGAACCTACAACAAAGCCTATTTCAAGTTCAGATAGACCCATTACCTTATAAAGGAATATTACTAAAATACTATTTAGTATGTATTTAAAAAAACCGTAAACAGCGCCACAGCTTACAATTGGTTCTAATACAGGGTGTTTTTTAAAATATATCAAACCTTCATATATGTCTTTGTATACGGATTTTATATTTGCGTTTTTTAAAGAGCCCTCTGTATGCGGTTTAAACTTTGAAATAAATAATACAAACACAAAACAAACAAAATACGTTACTGCGTCAACAGTGAAAGAGCCTGTTAATCCAACTAGAGTAATAACGATTCCTGCTAGCATAGGACCAATTACTATAGAGAGAGACTCTGAAAGAGCTAGTAGTGCATTTCCTTTTTTTAAGTTGTCTTTATCTGTTAATATTTCAGGCAAGAAAGAGGGAATTGCAATGTTGTAAAACGTAGTAAATACTCCATTCAAAAACATGAGAAACACCAATAAAGGGAACGTTATTATATTTGTTACAGTCAGTATGAATACTGCTAAAAATAAAACGCCTTGACATATACTACAAATTAGCAAAATATTTTTTCTGTGAAGGATGTCTATCAAAGCACCAGCTACTAATCCGAAAATTAGGTAGGGTATGAATATAATCCCACGAAGCATGGCAGCATTTGCCTCACTTGTTTGTAGCACCTCTAATGCAAAAAGAGGCAAAGCTACTATTGTAAACTGGGTACCTAACAAACTTACAGACTGTCCTAGCCAAAGCTTGTAAAAATTAAAATGTATTTTATTTTTCATAATAACCCCCTATTAATTCATATTATTCGAAACCTTTATACGCCAGTTCCCTTATTCAGCATTGTTTTGGGCGTCTCAATTGTTATTAACCTCCATCCATAGTATATCTCCTATGATGACCCTCGTACGCGTTTGCGAATGTAAAAGCAAGATATCAAAATTGTAGTTTTTGTTTTGATGTTCAACTATAGGTGTAATTATATTGAAACAAATGACCTCAGTTTTTTAAAAAGCTGAGGTACTCTCCAATGATCCTAATGAATGTACAGCATCAATAATCAACGAATTTATAAAACCATATCATTGAACAGGAAACATTTATCGTTGAGATTAGTGTGGATTATGAGAATCACGTGGAGGAATTGAAAAATACAATTCTAATTTTGGATTACATATCAAATGAATCCTTACGTCGTCGTATCAGTGAAAAAAGGTGAGACCATGAATGGCCTTGCGAGCGCCTTATTTTTGGGAAACGAGGGGAATTGGGATGGGAACATATTAATTTTCTTGGAGTATACACCTTTGATATGAAGAATATAGCAAGCTTAGGTTCACTCAGCCCTCTTAATCAATGAATTAAAGCCGATGGTACCTTAGCATATTGTTGGTGGCCCCCAGATAGAAACCGTGGGAGGTTTACAAAAAAAGAGCTGACGTTAATCGTCAGCTCCAGCTTTTAAAATCGGACAGATTCAGAAGGTTGGAAAAACCGGTCCACCGCTTCATAGGTTACATCTGAAACGTGCCGGTACTTGTAGTTCGGCGATTGATCACGGTCGATCAGGACGGACCGGACGCCTTCGAAGAAATCGTCGTGCTTCAAAAAGTTCTTCGCCAGCACAAGATCCGTGGCAAAGCATTCTTCCAATGTTTTTTGACGTCCGTCCGCCAGCTGTTTCAATGTGATTTTCAATGAAAATGGCGCTTTTGAAAGCATCGTTTTTTTCACATTCGAGCTAAAAGTGCTTCCTTCGCTTTCGAGCGATTGAAGGATCTCTTCGAGCTTATCATACTTAAAATGCCGGTCAATCGCTTGCTGATCACGGGCGAGCGTGCTTTCTTGGGAGGGCTTCGTTTTCGATTCGCCGATCAGCTGATTGAGCTTTTCTTCAACGTTTACAAGGCGCCAATCTGTTTGTTCCACTGTTTGGATCAATCGTTCTAAAGCGCCGCTCTCCATGTAGGCGTCTGCCCCATTGATATACAGCACGTCTGCCGCATGGATGACAGATGCCGTTAATCCAAGATATCTTCCTATGTGTCCCGGAGCTCTGTTTAAAAAATAGGCTGCCCCGACATCCGGAAAGAAACCGATATTCATTTCAGGCATCGCCCATTTTGTCCTCTCCGTGACAATCCGGTGGCTGGCCCCGTATGTCAGGCCGACGCCTCCCCCCATGACGATCCCATCCAAGCAGGCGATGATCGGTTTCGGAAATCGATGGACTGCCATATCGACTTCGTACTCTGTTTCAAAAAAGCGCTCGGCTTCTTGCAGGGCCTGTTTTGACGAACGTGCTTCATAGAGTGCCTTAATATCCCCTCCGGCACACAGTCCTTTTGGTCCTGCACCTTTGATGAATACAACAGAAACGTTTTGATCTGTCTCCCACTCGTTTAATTTTTCACCAATCAGACGGACCATGTCGTATGTGAGGGAGTTGAGCGCTTTCGGGCGATTCAAAACAATCGCTGCGGCGCCGTTTTGATTAAGGGAAAACAGCACATCATCGGACATCTGGATCCACTCCTTTTATGAATGATGAAAGTTTGGTTTGCGCTTTTCGACAAATGCGTGAATTCCTTCTTTGGCATCTGAAGTGACAAACAGCTCGGCGAATCTGTTTCGCTCTCTCTCCAGTGCCTGTTCCATGCTTTCAGAGGCGCCCTGTACGACACATTCAACGGCGCGTCTCACGCTGGTCATGCTTTTTCCTTCGATAAAAGACGACGCGACCCCTTCTGCCGTCTTCATCAGTTCCTCCCCCTTTACCGCCATCTGCGCAATTTTCAGCTCTACCGCTTCTTGAGCTGAAAGCGTTCGGCCCGTCAGGATGAGATCGAGTGCTGTCGCTGTATCCGTTATATTGCGAAGCCGCTGTGTACCTCCAAATGCGGGAATCAAGCCGAGCTTTAATTCGGGAAGGCCGAGTGTTGCATCGTCTGATACGATTCTGAAGTGGCAGCTCATTGCGAGTTCCAGGCCTCCGCCAAGAGCCGGTCCGTTTATCGCCGCAATGACGGGCTTATTGGAAGCTTCGATTTCATCACAGAGCGCCTGGCCCCCTTGTGCGAGTGCCAGCCCTTGTTTTTGGTCCCCGAGTTTTGAAACGAATTCTTTTATATCCGCTCCCGCCACAAAAAATCGTCCTTCTCCTGTGACGATGATCGCTTTTGTCTCCTCGTCGCGGGCCAATTCCCGAAAAAGAGAGCGCAATTCGGCGATACAGGAAGAAGAGAGTGTATTTGCCGGCGGATTGTTCAACGTGACGGTCGTGATGCTATGTTCGGTTTTAAGTGTGGCATATTTCAAGTTCAATATGGATCCCTCCCTGTTGAAATAGAAAAGGCCCCTCTGAAAAAATCTGTTGCGCATGAGAGGGAGCCTTATGTTAAGAATTAGAACCAGCGTTCGGTGACGACCTTTTTGCGCGTGTAAAACTGGACGCCATCTTTTCCGTTTGTCCCAAGGTCTCCATAGAAAGAGGCCTTGTTCCCTGCGAAGGAGAAGAATGCCATCGGAGCTGGTACGTTGACATTGACGCCGATCATTCCGGCATCGATTTTGTCGCGGAACTGCTGGGCGCTTTTCCCGCTCGACGTGTAAATGACAGCGCCGTTGGCAAACTTGGATTGATTGGCGAGCTCGATCCCCTCATCAAGGTCTTGTACGCGGACGACGCTCAAGACCGGCGCAAAGATTTCGTCCTGCCAGATTTTCATCTCCGGTGTTACATGATCGAAAATCGTGGCTCCCACAAAATATCCTTCCTGAACATCCGGATTGCGTCCGTCCACGGCGAGTGCGGCTCCCTCTTTTATACCGCTGTCGATATAGTCAAGAACGCGTTCTTTATGAACTTCGCGGATCAGCGGGCCGACAAAGTGATCCTCTGATCTGCCATCCCCTGTCTTCAGCTTCCGTGTTTCAGACACGAGCATTTCCATGAAGTCATCGGCGATGTCATCAACGACCGCCGCGACGGAGCAGGCCATACAGCGTTCTCCGCTGCTTCCGAATGCCGCCCCGATGATGCCTTGAACCGATTTTTCAAGATGACAATCCGGCATCACAATCGCATGGTTTTTTGCGCCGGCCAGAGCCTGAACGCGCTTCCCGTTGGCTGTGCCCGTTTGATACACATATTTTGCGACCGGTTCTGAACCGACGAAGGAGACGGCTTTAATATCATCGTTCTCCAATATTCCGTTTACAACATCCTTTCCTCCATGAACGAGGTTCAGCACACCTTTCGGAAACCCTGCTTCATAAAACAGCTCGACAAGCTTTCCGGCAAGAATAGGAGTGCGTTCCGAAGGTTTCAGGACGAACGTGTTTCCGCAAGCAATGGCGAGCGGAAACATCCACAGAGGAACCATCATTGGAAAGTTAAACGGCGTAATACCGGCGACGACCCCCAAAGGATAGCGCCAAATCGATCCGTCGATGCCCCCAGCTATCGCGGGCAGGGATTCTCCCATCATTAAAGTAGGTGTGGCTGTCGCAAGCTCAACAACTTCGATTCCGCGCTGCACTTCGCCTCGGGCGTCTTTCAACGTTTTGCCGTTTTCTGTCGTAATGATGTCTGCCAATTGTTCTTTTCGCTCTTGAAGAAGCTGTAAATATTTGTATAAAAGTCTCGTCCGATTGGGGACAGGCACAAGTGACCAGGTCTGATAAGCGTGTTTGGCAGCCTGCACGGCACGATCTACATCCGCTCTCACAGATAGGGGCGCATAAGCGATGACGTTTCCGTTTGCAGGATTGACGACTTCTTCAGCTTCCGTACCTGAGGAATTCACCCACTCCCCGTCGATATGGTTCATAATTTTCTTGGCATTCGTTGTGATCATGTACTTTCTCACCTCTCCTTACCGATAAGTTGTCTTCTGTTCGCTTATTTTTTTGTATAAAACAGACATATCTTTGTCGCCGTATCCATTTTGATCGGCTTCTTCATAGATGCCGAAGAGAATCTTGCTCACCGGCAGTTCAACCTCATTTTTCTCAGCCAAATCCAGTGCAAAGCCAAGGTCTTTCAGCAGCAGCTTCAAAGAAAAGCCAGGTTCATAGTTTTCATTCGCTATGAAACTTTTATAGTTGCGCTCATAGATTCGGCTCTGCCCATAGCTGACGTTCAGCATCTCAAACAATTTTTCGAGATCGAGATTGCTGTTTTTGGCAAGATGCAAGGCTTCACTGACGCCGGCTGTATAAAAACCGATTAAGAGGTTGTTGATCAGCTTCGTATTCGTTCCGCTGTCGATGTTTTCGTTCACATGAAAAATATTCTCGCCCAATACGTTGAAAATAGGCAATGCTTTATCAAAAACAGACTTCGGCCCCCCGACCATAAAGGTAAGCGTCCGGTTGACTGCTCCGATTACACCGCCGCTGACCGGCGCCGCAAGAAAATCAATTCCTTTGCTTTTCGCTTCCTCTGCAATCCGGATATTCAGTTCAGGAGCGACCGTGCTTGTATCAATCAGAAGGACGCCTGGTTCAGCCAGGTGTACGAGCCCCTTTTTCCCCAGAAAAACCTCCTCTGCAGCTTTTGATGAAGGAAGGCTTGTCAGGATGGCGTCACACTCTTTTACCATCTTTTCAACTGAAATCCCGATCGTTCCCCCTGCATGATGCAAGGCCAATTCAGCTTCTTTGTTAAGGTCCGTTCCATATACCGCAAAGTTCTCCTGAAGCAAATTTTTCGACATGGGCAGACCCATGTTGCCCAAACCGATAAACCCGATTTTTTTCAAACGGTTTCCCTCCGATCACACCGTATATTTTTCATGAGCGGCTATTTTCTCTGCGATTTCGCGTTTTTGAGCAAACAGATTGCTGAAAAGGGGCAAAGTAAGGCTGTGAACCTCTTCCAATTCGAGCTTTCTTTCAGCTTCATCAGATTCTATGCCTGATAAGGCGGTTACCGCCATCTCTTCGATTTTGCGGAAGCCTTCTTCACAAATAACGTTCGTCATCATTTCTTTCAACCGTGCTTTTTCGCTTCCGTATCTTTTGGTTGCCTTTTCGGTCCGGAGGGCGGCGGATTCCATCACATAGAGTTCTTTTTGCATGTCGGCGAGAATCCGCGCGTATTCCTGCTCCTTTTGAATGTTCACGCGGGAGCGTTTAAGCGCTTTTAATGTTTTGCCGAAAAGCCTGTTGGACAGCTGAATAAACCGCCGGTTTCGGTTTTCCCCGCTGCTTAATTGAGCTTCCGGCTCTGAGATGCCGTTTTGCTTCACTTCTTTCATCATCAGTTTGGCGATCGTCAAACGGTTAATCTCGTTTGTCCCTTCGAAAATCCGGCTGATCCTCGCGTCCCGGTACAAACGTTCGACTTCGTACTCCTGCATGTATCCGTAGCCGCCATGAATCTGTACCGCCTCGTCTGCATTTCGGTCGAGTATTTCGGAGCAGTGAACTTTATTGATCGCGCATTCGGATGCATAGTTTGTGAGTTTTCTCAGTCTGTCGTCTAATGGCTCAGCCGAATTTAAAACATGGTCCAGGCAGTCTGCCGTTCTGTAAGCAGCGCTTTCGGCGCCGAAAATCGAAATTGCCATGTCGGCAATCTTTTCTTGAATCATTGAAAAACCGATGATCGGCTTGTTAAATTGTTTGCGCTGTTTGGCGTAGCTAACGGCAAGGTTCAATGCTTGCTTTGCCATTCCAATGTTCGAAAACGCGAGCTTTAAGCGGGCCATGTTTAAAATGTTCAAAGCGACGTGATGACCTTTCCCGACATGACCCAAAACATTATCGTTTGGCACCTCGACTTCTTCGAGGATTAAGGTTGCCGTCGAAGACCCTTTGATTCCCATCTTCTTCTCTTCAGGTCCGATGGAAACGCCTTTAAACGAACGTTCGACGATAAATGCTGTCATGCCTTCCGCCGTTTTTGCAAAGACAACATATACATCAGCTACTTGCGCGTTCGTAATCCACTGTTTTTCCCCGTTTAAAACCCAGGCTGTTCCTTCCCCATTCAAGACGGCCGTCGTTTTTGCGTTTAAAGCATCTGAGCCTGCGCCCGGCTCTGTCAGAGCATATGCTCCGATCCATTCGCCCGATGCCAGTTTCGGAAGGTATTTTCGTTTTTGTTCTTCTGTTCCATAATAAATATACGGCAATGTCCCGACGCCCGCATGAATATTAAAGGAGACGCTGAACGATCCGCCGGCTCCCATTTTCTCTGCTACTAACCCGGAAAGCTTCTTGCTGAGTGAAAGGCCGCCGTATTCCTCAGGAACTTCGATACTGAGCAATCCGAGCTCTCCCGCTTTTTGAAACAATTTTTTCACGCTTTCGTGATCCTGCTGATCGATCGATTCAAGAAGGGGCATGACTTCATTTTTGACAAATGATTCTGTCGTTTTTGAAATCAGTTGATCTTCCTCTGTGAAATCTTCCGGCGTAAATCCTTCAGCAGCCGATTCGTGTTGAGAAATCAAGGGTTCATTCCATCGAATTTTTGCTTTCCCCATTGCTTTCCTCCTCGCTTCCGCTAAAAAGAGTGATAAACTGAGATAAAAAGACGATGAATCCGCTTACATTTTACCTGATACGAATCATCGTCTCCTTTTCTCATCCAGATAAGGACCAACCAATTATGAAGGGCACGGTTGTTTCGGTCATTTAGCAGGCTTTTCTTCTGCCTGTCGCCGGAACACAGCCCCGCTTTTTTGTTTCATGAAGCAACTGTTCCGCGAAAAGCTCCGGGCAGTGCAGCTGATGTGTAAGTTATGAAGCTTTTAATATCAGCTTATCAAATAATCGGAAGATTTCCAAATGTTTTTTTGGTTTACTCTATTTTACTTGTGAAAGCTTGGGAATATGCATTGTCCGCCTTGTGGCGAACGCGTTTTGGCAAGCCGGCATGCTTTTTTTGAAAAAATAAAACAGACCATCGTTTTGATGGTCTGTTTAGAAAGTGTACCGTTGATGGCTTATTCATTTGACAGGCTTGAGACGATACATTCTGCACGGCCGGCGATTGTAAATTCTCCAAAGCCCGCAGGCAGCAGCATGTGATCTCCTTTTTTAAAAGAAAAGTCGTTGCCGCAAGACGCATTGATCTGCCCTTCCCCTTCTATGACGCTGACAAGAAGAAACGGTTTATCCTGTTTGAAACAGGCTGATCCTTTTACATCCCATTTTGCTACTGAGAAATAAGGACACTCAATCAGTGCGGCAGTCTTGACATTACCCGATGTTTCATATCGAACGTCTTCGCGGCCAGGCGAAGACGGGACGTCGATCACTTCTATGCTTTTTTGCAAATGGAGCTCGCGCAGGTTTCCTTCAGCATCTTTTCTGTCATAATCATATAGTCTGTAGGTTGTGTCTGAATTCTGCTGCGTCTCCAAAATCAAAATACCTTTTCCGATCGCATGGACGGTTCCGCTCGGCACATAGAAGAAATCTCCCGGCTTCACTTTGACGCGGCGCAAGAGCTCGTTCCATTTCCCGTGTTCGATCATTGAGACCAGTTCTTCCCGCGTTTTGGCATGGTGGCCGTAAATGATCTCCGCATCTTCTTTACAATCAATGATATACCAGCATTCCGTTTTTCCAAGCTCCCCGTCTTCGTGCAGTTTTGCATATTCATCGTTTGGATGCACTTGTACGGATAGGTCTTGGTCGGCGTCCAAAATTTTTGTCAGAAGAGGAAAGCGGTCTCCCTTTATATGTCCGAATAAATGGCGATGTTCATTCCATAATTCGCTGAGTGTGAGCCCTTTATACATGCCGTTTTTCACGACGCTTTGCCCATTTTGATGGGCGGCGAAAGCCCAGCACTCCCCCGTTTGTTCGGATGGAATCTCGTAGCCGAAAGAGGCTAAAGCTGTGCCGCCCCAAATTCTTTCTTTAAAAACAGGCTCGAAAAATAATGGTTCAGTCATGACGGGCATCCTCCTTTTTTAGATGATTTCATCCAGAAGTTTGTATGCTTCTTCTTTTGTTTGAGCAGAGAGAAGCTTGTCCCTGTAGGTGTCATCCATCAGTTTTCGGGAGAGCATTTGCAGAAGCTTCAGATGCTCGTTTCCCCCGCTTTCTTTCGGGACGGCGATCATAAAGATCAGTTTGGCGTCAGTTCCGTCAAGACTCTTCCAGTCGACGCCCGAACGTTTGATGCCGAATGCTACACTCGGCTTCTTGACGGCGTCAGACTTCCCGTGCGGGATCGCGATGTTCATGCCGATTGCCGTTGTCCCCTCTAATTCGCGGTTCATGATCGCTTGTTTAAATTCGCTTTCCGAATGCAGTGCACCTTTACGGGACAATTTTTGAATCATTTCATCGATAATGTCGTCTCTCGTATCCCCTGATAAATGAGGTTCGATCAAATCTGTATCAATGATGTCTGTGAGCTTTTTAATTTCCGGTATTTCGGATTTTTTGCTTTCCGCTTTTATTTCGATGTTCGGCTGCGGAATGTCATGAACTGCAGCAGTCTCACTTGCCCCTGCAGGAGCGGCTGCGACCTCTTTTTTGAGTACATTGACCAAAAGAGCGGTGACCAGGGATCCGGCAATAACGGCGATGAAGAACATCAACACATGATCGACAGCGCCAAGCACTGCTACAATCGGTCCGCCGTGGGCGACTCTGTCCCCTACATTACCGATCATGGCGATCACAGAACCAGTCATTGAACCCGCCATAATACTTGGTATGACGCGAAGCGGGTCCTGTGCAGCAAACGGTATGGCACCTTCAGTAATACCGAATAACCCCATTGTAAATGCTGCTTTTCCCATTTCTCTTTCTTGCGCCTGAAATTTTCTTTTTCCTAAAAACGTTGCGATGCCAAGCCCGATCGGAGGAATACAAATGGCGACGGCGATCGGACCCATAATTTCATAGTTTCCTTCACCGATCATGGCCGAACCAAACAGGAATGCCACTTTATTGACGGGGCCGCCCATATCAAACGAAATCATCGCCCCTAAAATTAATGCCAAAAGAATCGAACTTGAGCCCTGCATACCAGCCAGCCAAACCGTCAAAGATTCAAAGATTTGCGCGACAGGCGCGCCGATCAGCAATACGAATGCCAAGCCGACAATAAGCGAGGAAACCACCGGTATGATGATGATCGGCATGATCGGCTGAATGGCTTTTGGCACTTTTAATTTTTTGATGGCCAGCGCCGCATATCCGGCTAAAAAGCCCGCGATAATGCCGCCGAGGAACCCCGCACCGCTTCCGCTGCCGTAAAAGCTTCCTGTCGCTGCGATGTATCCGCCGATCATCCCTGGCACAAGCCCCGGTTTATCGGCGATGCTGTAGGCAATATAACCGGCTAAAATCGGGATCATGAATGAGAATGAGGCAGCCCCGATTTGCTCAATCGTTTTCCAAAAAGATTCATCAGGAATCACTAACCCTTTCGGCGTTTTTTCACCTCCAAGCGTCAGTGCGACCGCAATCAATAATCCGCCGACGACGATGAAAGGAACCATAAACGATACACCGTTCATTAAATGCCGGTAAATCGGATTTTGTTTTTTCTCAGTTTGAGCTGAGGCTTCCGTTTTCGCAGCCGGCCGATAGACAGGTATATCGCCGCTGATCGCTTTTTGTATTAATTCTTCCGGTTTTCGGATGCCTTCCTGAACACCGACAGCCAGAAGTTTTTTCCCGATAAAACGGTCTTTGTTGACCGAGCGGTCTGCGGCTATGATAATCGCGTCTGCCTCGCGGATTTCCTGCTCGGTCAGCTCATTTTCCACCCCAATGCCGCCTTGTGTTTCGACTTTCATTTGAACGCCCATTCGATCGGCCGCTTTTTGCAAATTTTCCGCAGCCATATACGTGTGGGCAATTCCGTTTGGACATGATGTAATCGCTAACAGTTTCATGCGAATCCTCCTTCTGAAACTAAAGTAGTGAGCAGCTCTTGTCATTACTTTATAATAAAAACGTGTGTGTAAAAGCGTTGTTTTTTACCGCATGTTCCGGAAAAACCGGCTTTTTTAAAAAAACCGGACTGCAATAAGGGGCGACTTGTAACACTTGGGACTGATTGTGAAAATGTGCCGTATTGCAACAATTGGGGACTGAAATTTTTCGAAGAGGTGTAAAGTGAGGACATTCCTTTTTAATGAAGGATATCTCGAAATCAAGAAAATCAAGGTTGAACTTGTCAGCAAATCCCTTGCTGAACACGAAGATGTTTCCACTACAATGAAAAACTATGATCTTCGAATCAAATATTTATGTAAAATCACTCTTTTATTCAAAAACCAAGATCCCTTTCTTGAGGGGTTTTGCTTTTGAGTGAAATGTAAAAAAGAAGGTATTTCCTCCTATCATGTCGAGAGGATTAAATTTTGAAACTTATTCTTTAATTTTCCGTATATCAATATAAAAATGGCATCTAATGCGGGGAGGAATATTCGTTGGCTGAAAAGCAAAAAAGGGTTCCATTTTTTAAAAAATATTGGGTTTCTCAAATTGGTGTATTTTTATTGTCACAGATAATTTTTATTACATTTGAAACAACAGGATGGATACCTAATTATAGAGAGATTGATGGAACACTATTTGGGAGAATTACGGAATCGTCAATTTTTATAGAATGGTTTACTTTTTATGAAACACCACAATTAAATTTACTTACTGTCTTTTTTGGCGTCTTCTTTCTTGTGCCAGGAATAATAAGTGCATTAAAAAACGTATTTTCGCCTAGACACTATAGTAATAGCTCTAAATAACCGTGATTAAAAATAAATATGGTTGATTAAAATGAATAAATTTGAGAGGGGTTTTGCTTTTGAGTGAAATTGAAAATCACTTTGTCTCTAAACAGAGGCAAAGCGATTTCGGCAACATTAGCTATTGGGTAAATCTATACGTGCAGGCGTGCTAGTCCTTGTTCACTAATATCCTCCTCGTGTTACACCTTACGAATTAGAATTACTAAATAATTGCTTAACTTTATAAGCAATTACAGCGAGGTATAAAATTGCAATAAACACTAATACTCCAGTGCCAAAATCAGTTTTTGATACTAAATAAAGACTGATCAGACCGAAAATAATGTACATCACAATATCAAAAACATTTTTCTTGTTGTACATCAAGTTCCCCCCATTAAGCAATTGATTCTAGGTGCATATTTGATGCAACCCTGGAATAATAAATTTTTATATTATTGGAAAATAAATAACTTTATAGTAATTATCGGCTTTAAAATTTCTCATTATGCCTAACTCTAACACGTTGCCTTTTCGTTTTACATAAAAAGTCCAAAATTCGAGTAAATTTTCCCGATGTAATGGTTTGTGTTTTTTATAAAGATCAGAACTATTCATTCATTTTGAAAAACATTCAATTCATATGCTCATTTCTCTTTTAAAATACTTATCTCATAGTTAAAATTCTTAAATTGTGGGAACGTTACTGATACTCTCTTCATAAAGAGGTAACTATACGGATGCGGAAAT
Organism: Bacillus sp. PK6-026; assembly: GCF_054161455.1. Lineage (NCBI taxonomy): Bacteria > Bacillati > Bacillota > Bacilli > Caryophanales > Bacillaceae > Bacillus > Bacillus sp. PK6-026. Next base: position 2,087,906 of record NZ_CP096418.1, read on the forward strand.
GAGAGGCAGCCCCATTGTAACTGGAAAAGATGCTGGAAAGTTTCTCAAAAAGTACTACGTAAGAACAGAAAAGTTGAAGCCCGGAGAGTCCAAATAAAACAGTTAAATCAAAAAACATCCGCAGCAATTTAACAAAAAACATAGAATCGCATTGAAGATGTTAAGCGAAAATGAAGTTCTTCCCTCTAACTAAAAACAAAGTTGATACTTTAATAAAGCCTTTCTTCTCCAAAGAATATATTTTAATTACACATTAAAAAATCTAATTTTATGGACAACATAACCCTTTGTTGTTGGGCTTGCAATAAACAAAGAATAGGATAAAGCAAAACTGCTCACCTATCCCATTCTGTTGTCTGTATATCGATCTTTTCTTGAATGTTGATGAAGGTCAGAACCCCGCCTTTAATAATCCAAATAAGATAAAAATGTCATGACATTTGTTTCTTTCGTCAGCTTTTGGATGAAAGCCGGCTGCTCGCTTAAGCTGGACAGCTCTTGAAACAATTGTTTTGTCATGTTTTGATCCTCGTGTTTGACAGCCAGCATAAAGACGAGCGATACTTTTTCAGAGCCCCAGTCAAGCGGCTCTTTTAATGTGGCGATCGCAATGGCTGATTGTTTAATCAATTTGGCGTTCGCGTGAGGAATGGCGATGCCCGCTCCGATGTTTGTCGCCGACATTTTTTCTCTCATGACTGCCTGTACAGCATATTCTTTTTCTACATAGCCTTTCTCGTATAAAGCCATCGCCAGCTGTTCAATCAGCTTGTAGCGGTGTTCTGATTCTTGCTGCAGGAAGACGAGGAAAGGAGTCGTGTCATTCAGCACTTTAAACGTTTTTTGTGTTTGCCGGGACGATTCACCGAGCTGATCCATAAAAGCGCTGAGCTTTTTCTCATCGGCCGACTCGAGCAGCGGAGATACAACGATATGGGGAATTGATAAATCCTCCAGGCTGACCGTTGATATGACAAGATCGATATCTTCATGTCGTGCAGTATAGTCCGCCAAATCAGCTTTTGCGATGCAGTCCATCACGGCAATTTGGTAGAATTTCCGTTCAATTTTTGTCCGCAGCAGTTGTGACATCCCGATGCCCATATGACAGACAATGATCGCTTTTTTATGCTTGTCTTTTCCATAGCTGAAGCGCTCGATCGCCGCTTGGAAATGCAATGTCAGATAGGCGGCTTCTTCCTCGGGAATCGAAAGTGAAAACGTTTGGTTGATGTCTTCAAGAACATCAATGACAGTATGAAACAGATATGGGTACATTTTTTTGATATCGTTGAGCATCGGATTTGATACGGAAAGGTCATAGCTCAGCCGGTTTAAAACGGTATTAAGGTGAATTTTCAATCCGTTAATCAAAACCCGGTCCTCGCGGAAATCCATCATTTTCAACTCTGAGACACGCCGGATTAAATATTCGACAACCTTTGGAAGCAAAGGGTTTTCCAGTCCGTTCTCCCCTTCTTTCCCAAATGGATAACGAACTTTGCCGCCTAATATATGCAATGTTAAATAGACGGCCTCTTCTTCAGGAAAGCGGATCGCAAAAACCGCTTCCAGCCGTTTTAAACAAGCAAACGTCCACTGAAATTCTTTTTTCTTTTTGACTGCATCTATTTCTTCCGGAGAAATGGTGATCGGCTGTTTCATTTTGATGCGGCGGATCATCAGCAGTGTATGCAACAGTAAATTTTCGAACGTTTCATCAGTGAAATATAAAGAATGGCGCTTTTGTAATGATCTGATCTCCCTCTTAACAAATTCCACTTCATGACTTAAAAATTGGCTTTTAATAAATCGACTTGTAAACTCCGGGTTATCAATCAACTCCGAGATGCGCGCCAGCGCTTTTCTCTTATTTTTTTCACTTCCTTCGATCTTTAAACCGAGGCGCTGCTTGGACACAAGAGTGAGGCCAAACCGCTGGAGCCAAACTTCGATTTGATTCAAATCCCTTTTAATGGAAGACTTATTCAAGAAGTGCTCGGCAGCCATTTCTTTTGCAGAAACCGGCTTTGGATTCATTAATAACTGATAAGCGATTTGCAGCATCCTTTCTTCATCGGATTGCTGCTGTGCGGCGTGATGTTCGGTATATAACTGCCGGCTTAAACGGACCCTTTCATGATCTTCAATATTCAAATAAACGCCCAGTCCCGGTTTGCGAATCAATTGAGCATCAGAGTACTGATTGAGATAATCTTCAATCGTTTTTAGATCATTTCTGATCGTTTTTTCAGAACACTTTACCCTGTCTGCGAAATCTTGTACGACTAAATAGTCTTCAGGTTCAGATAACAACAGATTCAGAATGTCTTTTTGCCTTGTATTCATATCTCTCTCACCTGTTTTTCTATCCTTCCCTAAAAAGAAATGATAGTATAAGTATACTACAAACGTAACCGTTTACATTATACAGTGAAATAAAAGGGTCAAAAGTTTCGTTTTTTACCGAAACTTCCGGAAAAAATGCTTTTATCTACACGGAAATTTTTCTTTTATAGGAATTTTTTATAATAGATGATAGTGGGAGGAAAGTAAAACAGCCGTACGGTTCTAAGCAACGAAAAAAGGATCAGCGAAAGCTCCTCCCGCTGATCCTTAAACTAAAATTCTCTTTTATTATAAAAGCTGAGCGATATCGCATATGAAACAGAAATCATCACGAGCAGTACGCCAACTAAAAGGATGAATGTGCCCGCATTTGACATTTCACTCAGAAAAGCCGTTAATTTTTGGCTTAGTGCAAGGTTTTCCCCCGCATTTATAAATTTAAAAAAGGCCGTCCCTCCAAATATAATGACGAAAAATATGATGATATTGGCCATTTTGGACTTCAAATAGCCGTACTTAAAAATCAGAGGAAATGAGATCGAGCTAAATAAAGTGACAGCCACAACAGCACCCATGACGCCTGAAAGTGTCAATGGGAAATCAAGCGGCAAGTGCAGCATATGTCCGATTGCATTGATCAAAGAATAGAAGAGAATGGCATAAGCCGCATAGACATAAACCGATACATATTTTGATAAGACGATGATGTTTCTTTTAATGGGCAAGCTGATCAGGATTTTATCACTGTTGTTTTTGTCTTCTAAGGAGCTTGCGCCTAATGCCAGCTGATATGTGACAGCCAAAACCGCCACTGTATATCCGACGAGCTCAAGCTGTGACAATGTAAAAGTAAAAAATATCATCAATAACAGCGATAGTTTCATTGCTCTTTTCTGCATTAAAATATCCTTTTTAATAAGATGATACATGTTGATCACTCCTGCCGGTTGAAAATACCAAAATATCCTCCAAAGTCGGTTTTTCGATCATGACCGAATCCCCGAAATGCTGAACGACTCCCCGCTTATCTTTGGAGAGCGCTTCGAAGCCATAGCTGTTTTTCTTAATGCCGATTAAGGCGTCTTCGTTTCCTTTATGCAGCGTATCGAGGTCTCCTTTTACAATGCAGTACTCCTCCAACAGCTCATCCTTTGTTTTGCTCAGCACGAGCCGGCCGTTATGAATGAAAGTGATATAGTCCGCTACTTTTTCTAAATCAGAGGTAATATGCGTCGAAAAGAAAATCGACTTGTTTTCATCCTGCAGCAATGTTTGCAGCACGTCGAGGAGCTCCGATCTGACAAGAGGATCGAGTCCTGAAGTCGGTTCATCCATAATCAATAATTCGGCATGATGGGATAGCGCGACCGCCAGTGAGAATTTCATCTTCATTCCTTTTGACAAGTTTTTGATCTGCCTGTTTAAAGGGAGCTGGAAGTCTTTTGCGTACCGCTGAAAAACAGCCTCATCCCACTTTTTGTAAAACGGTCTGATGATTCCTTTCATTTCGTTCGGTGTCAGTTCTTCGTAAAAATGATTTTCATCGTATACAAAGCCGATCCTCTGCTTGATTTCGATATTGTGCTTTTCATTGTCGAGACCGAAAATGGTGATGTCTCCTTCGTCTTTTTTGATCAGGTTCATGATCAGCTTGATGGTCGTGCTTTTTCCGGCTCCGTTCGGGCCGATAAAGCCCATAATATATCCTTTTTCAAGCGAGAAGTTGATGTTTTTTAAAGAGAAATCTTGATAATGTTTTGATACATTTTTTAATTCCAGTATGCTGGTCATTTTTACCACTCCTCATAAACCAGTTTGAGCATCTCTTGAAGTTCCTCGTATGTAAAGCCGATTTGTTTCGCTTCAGTGACGGCTTCTGCTATGTGTTCTTCGATCAATTTGACTTTTGTTTCTCGAAGCACGTCTTTGTTGATCGCTGCGACATACGAGCCCTTTCCCGCGACTGTGACGATAAACCCTTCTCTCTCCAGTTCGTCATAGGCTCTTTTTGTTGTAATTACGCTGATTTTAAGCTCTTTGGCCAGGTTTCTGATCGATGGGAGCGCCTCTGACTCCGAGAGTTCTCCCTTGACGATTTGATCTTTTAATTGGTTGACGATCTGCAAATAAATCGGTTCATCCGATGAATTTGAAATGATGATATTCAATGCATGACATCCCTCTATTCGTTATAACTGTATATATACAATATAAACAGTTATAGTACTGTTGTCAAACCATCACAAAACAATGCATATTATTTGCGATGGTTTTGTATTACGTAGCAGCAGAAAACCTCCTGTTTCCTGCATGGCAGATCATACAAAAATGTTGTTTATCTTCTTGCCTGTAAAAAGGAAAAATTGAATTAATAAATCCCAATTTCTCAATGTGGCACAGAGAAATTGGGATTTTTTCAGTGTTGAAAATCAGCTTTTTAGAGCAAATCCTCTTAGTTATACTCCAGAATAGGCGGAGAATCCTCCATCGACCGGTATGATGGTTCCAGTGACAAATCGCGAGGCTTTATCGCTTACCAACCATAATAACGTTCCGATTAGATCTTCCGGAACCCCAAATCTATCCAACGGCGTCTGGTTGATAATTTTTTGTGCTCGCTCCGTATATGTTCCGTCTTCATTGAGCAATAGGCTCCTATTTTGGGCGGTAAGAAAAAAGCCTGGGGCAATGGCATTGACACGAATTCCGACTTTTGACATATGCACAGCAAGCCATTGGGTAAAGTTACTGACGGCCGCTTTTGCACCGCTGTAGGCTGGTATTTTCGTAAGCGGCGTATAGGCGTTCATGGATGAGATGTTAACGATCACATTTCCGTCGTGATCAGCCATGTCTTTTGCAAATACTTGAGTGGTTAACAGTGTACCAAGAAAGTTTACATCAAATACAGACCTTACTCCCTCTATTTCTAAATCAAAAAACGTAGTCAATTCTTTAGTATTCAAGTCTTTTTTATATAAATATTCTTTATCTGTTGTTCCCATTGGATGGTTGCCGCCTGCACCGTTAATGAGGATATTGCATCTGCCGAATGTTCTGTTAATGAGTTGTTTCGCTTGTTCAAGGCTTTGTTTATCAAGGACGTTTGCTGTAACGGCAAGTGCTTCGCCTCCGTTTTCTTGGATCTCTTTCGCTACTCTGTCTGCCGATTCAGCTCTTCGGCTGACTACTGCTACTTTTGCACCGCATTGAGCTATTGCTTTAGCGAAACAGCTGCATAAAATGCCGCCTCCACCTGTCACTACAGCCACCTTATCTTTCAAGTTGACATGAAAAGGAATCTGCACATTCATCCCTCGTCTCTGCATTTTAGTTAGTGCTTGTTCATTTATTGCATTCAAAGGCTATCCGCTTCTTTTCTTTCGTCAATGTTTCCCACATTCCATTTAAATACACTGCACCCAGCGCACGGTCATATAAACCATAACCCGGTTTACCGGTCTCTCCCCAAATCATTCTTCCATGATCCGGTCTGGCTGGTCCGGCAAAATCTATATCTCTTAATGCTCTTACGATTTCATACATATCTAAAGAACCGTCTTCTGAACGGTGGGAGGATTCTTGAAATGACTGTTCCCCGATGATCTTAATGTTTCTCAGGTGCACAAAGTTGACTTTTCCTTTTTTTCCGAAATAACGAATCAATTCCGGAATATCATTTGTTGAATTCACACCCAGTGACCCGCTGCATAAACACAAACCGTTAAAGGAGCTGTCATAGAGATTAATCAATCGCTCCAAATTCTCTTTGTTCGTTATGATTCGAGGCAGTCCAAAGATAGGCCATGGCGGATCATCCGGGTGAATCGCCATTTTGACTTGTTCATTTTCTGCCGCCGGTATAACCGCTTTAATAAAATACGAAAGATTTTCCCATAAATCCTCTTCCGTCATGTGCTGATATTGTTGAAAAAGATTCTTTAGCTGTCCATCTTCATAGCTTGTGTCCCAACCGGGAAGTTTTAGTTCACCATGTAATGGATTCATTTGTCTAACTTTTTCTTCTTCATAAATTAATGCTGTAGAACCGTCTTCTAGTGCATAGTCTAAAGAAGAACGAGTCCAGTCAAATACAGGCATGAAATTGTAACAAACGATTTTAACTCCCGCTTTTGCCAAGTTGCGTATCGTCGTTTTATAGTTTTCAATATATTGATCTCTTGTCGGAAGACCTAATTTAATATCTTCATGGACAGGTACACTTTCAATGACACTTAACGATAGACCATGATTTTCAATTTTTTCTTTTAACTCTACAATTTTCTCATAAGGCCATGCTTCCCCTACAGGAATATCATAAATGGCCGAAACAATTCCAGTAACGCCGGGAATTTGGCGAATATACTCTAATGTGACCGGGTCGCTGTCTCCGTACCATCGAAACGTCATTTGCATGGTTCTCCCATCCTCTTCCCTCTTATTATTTAACATTCGATATCATCATTTCGCATGACAATAACAATATATTGGAGCGGTTTTTTTCAAAAGAATTTGCCGATTAGTATCCGCTTACATAAATTTTCATGATCATGATTCATGTGTCGTGCTAGATGACAAAATTCAGCTGGCCGGGATGTAACCGCGGACAAAGATTCTTGCTCGATTAATGGAAACATCATCATCATGTGGCCTTAATCTTTTAATCACACGGCAAACTGTAAGAAAACGCTCCGTTCTTGCTTTCCAGCTCTGTGCCATTTACGATCAGTTTTCTCTTTTCTCCATTTGGTACGTGAAAAGTGAGTTGATCATACGATAACTCGTATGTTCCTTCCTTTTGTATTGAAAGATTGATCCCGTCTTCTGTTGTCTCCATATCGACATGTATAAAGGCAAATGTACGAGTATATTCATTTGTTAACCCATCATCTTCATACAAACGATATGTCGATTTTCCTTTTCCTTTGAATGGGAATAACAAAAATCCTCTTTCATCTTGGTTCTTTGTTTGGAATGTCACTTTTGCACTATTTACCGGAACGATCGCTCCCGCTTTCGCTAATAGCGGAGTATAATGTAATGGTGCCGGCAGAACGACTGTCTTCCCTCCTTCATACCATGTTCCCGTATGGAAATCATACCAGCCTTTTTCATGGTTCGGTAAATATACCTCCCGCTCCCTCATTCCTTTTTCGACGACAGATGCAACTAGCAAAGATTCACCAAGTATAAATTCATCGTTCTCTTCAAATGTTTTCTCATCATGTTCAAAATCATAAAATGTCGGTCGAATGATCGGCTGATAATGTTCGTGCGCATCATATAGCGCGGTGTAAATGTAAGGGATGATCTTATGTCTAAACTTAATGAGTTCACGGATTTCATCGATTGTTTCAGGAAACATCCATGGTTCATTAACTGTCCCGTCATCGTTCCACGAATGAATGGTAAATCTCGGATGCATGATGCCGTTTTGAATCCATCTTACGAATAGCTCCGGTTCAGGGGCCGGTCCTGAAAATCCGCCGACATCATGGCCGAAATTGTAAATGCCTGATAAACTTAGACCGATGCCTGTTTTAATGTTAAATTTTAATGTTTTCCAGCTTGTTCGGTTGTCACCGGTCCAAGTTTGTGCATAACGGTGCATGCCGGGACATCCGGATCTTGAGATCAGGTACGGGCGTAATTCCGGGTTGTATTCTAGCTGAGCTTCGAAAGACGCTTTCATCATCAAAAGCGGATGAAGCGCGCGGATCAGTTCAAACTCCACTTCTTTGCCGAAGCCGTGACACTTGGCGTTTTGACTCCATATTTCAAATTCGTTATTATCGTTCCAAGTTGAATCAATTCCGTATTCCAACAGCTTTTCTGTTATTTGAGCCTTCCACCAGTCGAACGTTTGGCGCTTCGTGAAGTCTAAATAAGCTCCGATATCATCCCAAAATTGGGCCATTTCCGGTTTTTGTGTTTCTCTGTTTACAATGAACATGTCTTTTTCTTGTAGTTCATCAAAGTACGGATGATCCTTTAGCAAACACGGTTTAATGTTGGCGCATAAACGGACGTCCTTCTCATGGAAGTGTTGCACCATCTCTTTTGGAGCAGGGATTTTGCTCTCATCCCAGTTAAAGACATAACGTTTATCACCGATAGATGTGTATCCTGACGATAATTGAAACGAATCGCATAACATATCATGTTCTTCACAAAGACGAACGAAGTTTTTTAATTGTTCCTGTGCATTTGGCGCATCGGTATAGCTCATCGTAGAGCCTGAATAGCCCAGGCTCCATTTTGGCGGCAAGATCGTTTTGCCTGTCAGCCAAGAGAATGTTTCGACTACATCTTTTATTTTCGGACCGGCTATGAAGTAGTAGTCTAAATCCCCCTTTTCAGCCTGATAATAGCGGTACAGTCCATGATAGTTATCAAGCTCTGAACCCATATCAAAAATGGAAGCTGATAGATTATCATAGAACATTCCATAGGAGATGCCTGTTTTCTTATGACGTGTAATATAGAATGGGATATGTTTGTATAGCGGATCTGACCACTCTGCGTCGTACCCCATCGCATCGATATTTAACATCCGGTAGCGTTTCCCGTGTTTATCGACGTTTCCCGTTTTCTCGCCAAATCCAAAATATTGTTCCTGGACATCGCGTTGTAAATAATGGTATACGTCCTTTCCAAAAGCCCCTTCAAAATTATACCCTTGTGTTTGCCGATCGTTTGCAACATTGATCCATTCAGAACCATTGTGATAAAACCAGCTGATTCTAAAGCCGTTCAATTGAACATGAAGCTTGACCTTACCGGTTTTCACGATAAAAACATCTTTGACTTGCTGGAATTCGTATTGAGGCAATGTAAATCCGCTCATGTCTAAACGATGGCGTCCCTCCCATGGCACATCGATCTGTCCAGGCGCGACACTCCACGTTTTTTCAAGCGTTAACGCTTCTCCCTCCGTCAGTAAAATCCGAATTATATCTTCTTCAAGAATGAATATTTTCGCATGTGCATGACCGTCATTTAAATGAAAATGTAGCACATTTTTCTCTTCTTTCATAAATGTAAACATGTAGGTTTCTTTAATTGACATTAAATAGACGCCTCCTGTCTTAAAGTCCAAATAATTGAGGCAGCATTAAGCTGATTTGTGGAATGTAGGTAACAATTAAAAGGACGATCATGATCGCAGCATAAAATGGCAGAATCGGTTTAACCACTCGTTCAATATCAACTTTACCTATGCTGCAGCCCACAAACAGAGCACTTCCCACAGGAGGAGTGATATTGCCGATACAAAGGTTAAATACAATCATAATTCCAAAATGCACGGGATCCATGCCAAAGCTTTGAACAATTGGCAGAAAGATTGGAGTGAAAATTAATACAGCCGGAGTGATGTCCATAAATGTACCGATTATTAATAAGATGATATTCATCAACAGCAAGATCAAAATTGGGTTATCTGTAATCCCTAGAATTCCATTGCTGATTGCCGTCGGTATGCCTGTAAACGCCATGACCAATGAGAGCATCGTTGATGTCCCAACCAAAAACATAATAACGGCTGTGATTTCTACCGTTTCCAGCAGCATTTGGGGGAGCTGTTTCCATTTCAATGTCCTATAAAAGTGCGATAACAATAAGGAATAAGCCACCGCTATTGCCGCTCCTTCAGTTGCTGTAAAAACACCGGCGATAATACCCCCGATTACGATTACAATGAGCAACAGGCTTGGAATCGCATCGAGCAGCACTTTAAAACCTTGACTAATTGTAATTTTTGGCGCAACAGGGTACTTTTTCTTTTTTGCAATCATACAGGCGACAACCATCGTAGCCAGCCCCCACAAGATTCCGGGCAAATAGCCCGCCATAAATAAAGCGGCTACAGATGTTCCGCCGCTGACTAATGAGAAAATGATCAAAAGACCGCTAGGCGGAATAAGCAAACCAGTTGGTGCAGAAGCAATATTTACTGCGGCAGAGTAAGTCCGGTCATATCCTTCTTTTTCTTGCAGCGGCGACATGACCCCGCCGATTGCCGCCGCAGCAGCTACAGACGAACCGGAAATGGAACCGAATAACATGTTTCCGACAACATTTGTATGGGCCAGAGAACCGGGCAGCCTGCCGCTGATCAATTTTGCGAAGTTAATGAGCCGCATTGCAATACCGCCATTATTCATAATAATGCCTGATAAAATGAAGAACGGTACCGCTAATAAAGCAAAGCTGTCGATTCCAGTGACCATTTTTTGCGCCGAAGTGAAAATGGCAACATCAAAAGGAAAAATGGTAAGCATTGTTACAATGGATGCTGCCGCAATACTTACAGAAATCGGAACGCCGAGAAACAACAATATGAAGAATACTGCCGATAAAATGAGACCTGCTGCTATGGCCATATCATTTCACCTCTTTTTTAGTTTTCAAAAAGCCTCAGGTCACATCTTTGCTGCTTTTTTTACATCATCACCTGACTTTTGTTTTGAATTGAATTCATGTAAAGATTCATATAAACCGGCCAAGTTGTATCCAATGATGAGTATGCCTGCAACAGGAAGTGATAGATAAACAAATCCCACCGGTATCCCTAATGCTGCTGAAGATTGCTCCATTGTGGTGATCACTGCTTTCGAACCTCCTAAGACCAACACAATCAGAGCAAAAGCAATCAAAAGAATCTGAATGAAAGTATGAACGAAAACAGCTGCTTTTATTGGAAGTTTTCGAACGATAAATTCAATCGCCAAGTGCTTTTTTTTCCAAAATGCATAGGCACCGCCCAACATAGAGATCCATATCAGTGAATAGCGTAAAAATTCTTCTGAAAACGTACTGGGAGAATTTAGTACATATCGCGTAAATACTTGCCATATCGCAACCAAAACCATGATGGCCATTAGTGTGCAAGTCAAACATTCAATCGCTTTATTCACTGCTTTTTTTAAAGCTAGCATATACATCCCCCCTTATCGAAACATATTCGAGTCCCTCATTCATCCAGAGTCATTTTACTTTTTTAGCTTTCGCACAATTTTCCTATAGTATTTTCCGATCAATTCTTTTTTGGCAAACTCATCATGAAGCGGGCTTACCGCTTCCCGGAATGGAGTCTTGTCTGGTTTGTGGAACTTCACTCCCATTTCCTTTGCTTTCTTAACCGCATTTTCAGTTTCCTCAGCCCAAACGATTTTGTGATACTCAGTAGATTTTTTCGCCGCTTCGATCACCGCATGCTGCTGCTCTTCGCTTAATTGATCCTTTTTGTCCAAATTCATGATTAAAATATCCGGAACGATCGCATGTTCTGAGTATGAATATTCTTTTGCCACTTCCCCGTGATTGCTGCTTGTTAAAGCCATTTCGTTGTTTTCGGTGCCATCGATTACACTTGACTGCAATGCTGTATACACTTCTCCATAAGCCATTGGAGTAGGTGCTCCACCCATGAGTTCCACCATTCGAATCGCTGTAGCACTCGGCTGCACCCGAATTTTTAAACCTTTAAGGTCATTTGGGTGCATAATCGGTTTGTTCTTTGTGTAAAAGTTCCGTGAACCGGCATCATAGTAGGTTAATCCAATAAAACCTATGTTTTTCGTTGTATCATACATTTCTTTTGCAATATCACTGTCCATGGCTTCATAGAAATGATGTTTGCTGTCAAATAAATAAGGCAGGCTGAAGATGGAGTAGACCTCTGAAAAACTTTCTAAAGCGCTCGCACTTACTTTAGCCAGATCGACAGCCCCGGTTTGTGTCAATTCAATCACTTCACGCTCTGAACCGAGCTGAGCATTTGGATACAATTGCACTTTAACGGTGCCATTGGTTTTCTTTTCTACGTCTTTTGAAAATTTGAGTAAAGACTTGTGGATGGGGTGCTCCTCATTATGGTTGTGAGCAAGCCGTAACGTTACGGTTTTATCGGCGCCTATTACATCGCTGCTTTTACATCCCGTAAGCATCCCAAAGATTAAAGCGCATACAAAAAACACGGATAGCATTTTTCTCATGAACTACCCTCCTTGAATCTCATGACCGTTGCTTTCTAAGCAATGATTGATTGCGATTCATGATTTCTTTCATCGTCATATTTTTTTGATAGCGTTTACAATTTCTCTCAAATAGTGAACGAATAAGTAAAATTTTTGCATTGTATGTTTCGGTTTATCCCCTGAATCCCGTTTCCGATGATGTTCAGTAACAATTTGTGTAATATTTTAGTGGTGCAAGACATTAGATGATCGTCTTTCTCACCCTTCCCCTCCTTTACGATAAGTTTAACAACGTTGTTAAAAATAAACGTTGCTTCATGATCCGAAAACCCTTTTAACAACGTTGTTATTTTATTCGGAAGATGTATATGATTGTTATTTTATAATGTATCATTTATAATAACAACGTTGTTATTTATTATCATAAAATCATTTTCGAAAATTTGCAATATTATATTTTTAAGGATTTTTTGGAGGTCCAAAATGACTGTAACTATTAAAGACATCGCCCATGCTTCCGGAGTAAGCTATTCAACAGTCTCAAAGGCTTTAAGAAACAGCCCTCTTGTAAAACCGGATACAAAGAAAAAGGTCTTGCAAGTTGCCGAACAATTAGGGTATACTCCGAATTTTGCAGCGAGAAGCTTGGCATCTAAAAAAAGTCAAACGATCGGTCTTGTCTGGCCTACAATTGAAAGAATCGCTTTATCGGCACTTGTTACAAAAATAAATGAAGTGGTCGAAAAGAACAGCTATTCAATGATTTTATCCGTTAACAGAGCTAAAGAGGCAGTGGAATTGTTCAAGAGTTTTCGCGTGGATGGGATCATGATTTTTGAAGAAGGCGGCGAAACTCAGCTCAGTGATGATACTGGATTAACGATTCCTATCTTATCTTACGGAGTGTCAGGTGAACATACACATCCTATTATCGATGTCAATCATAAAAAAGCAATTTACAAAGCCGTTGCGTATCTGTATCAACTTGGCCACAAAAACATTAGCTACGTCGGCGACCTTTCCCCTGCCGATAAGCGTCAGATTGAAAAAAGCAAAGGGTTTGAAGAGGTTATGATGGAAGCCGGTTTAAAGTTAAGTCGAAACAGTATTTTAAATACTAATGGGTTAAGCTGGTATAACGGTTACACCGCTGCGAAAAAACTGTTACAACAAACCTCAAAACCTACAGCTATTATTAGCGGAAGCTACGATATCAGTGTAGGGATTTTACGAGCCGTAAAGGAACAACAGCTCAGCATACCCGAAGACCTATCTTTAATTTCTTATGATAATATTCCTCAAATGGCAAGCCTTGAAACCCCGCTGACGAGCGTAGGGGTTCCAATTGATCAATTGGCTCACAAAATGGTCGATTCTCTGCTGTCTCTTATTCGTGAGCCGGGCTCAATACCATTAACTCAAAAAATGGACCCTGAATTAAACGTCAGAATGTCATGCGCTTCTCCAGCAGTTTTAGGTAAAGAAAACAATTAACATTTAAAACGAGTCTTTCAGGTCATCTTTTCTTATTAAAGTGAAAAATCCCCGGCCTGGGGATTTTTTAGTGTTTGCCGGGAATCCCTTGGTACTCATTCAGCCTCTGGCAATGGATCTTACAGAATTTCTCGGTAAATTGATTTTTGAATTTTTACATGAACGGCCGCATGCCTTTTGGTACGTTCTTTCTTTATCAAAAATAGATGTTTCTAAAAAATACAAAGCTCAGGTAACAATACCTGAGCTTTGTATTTATTCGCCTGTCTCCGCAAAACGCTTGACCCGCTCTCCAATTTCATCGCGTACACGCTGAAAGAATGCCCATTTTTCTTCTTCTGTCCCTTCTGCTTTGGCGGGATCGTCAAAACCCCAATGCTCGCGCTTGACGTGCGGCGGTGTCATCGGGCATTTATCAGCCGCGTCCCCGCACAGCGTAATGACGAGGTCTGCGTTGTGTAAGATATCGGGATCAATGATATCGGACGTCTGCTCAGAAATATCGATGCCTGCTTCTCGCATGGCTTTGACCGCGTTCGGGTTTAAACCGTGCGCTTCAATCCCTGCACTGTAGACGTTCCACTCGTCTCCGAGGTGTTTCTTCGCCCAGCCTTCAGCCATTTGGCTGCGGCAAGAGTTGCCTGTGCATAAAAAATAGATGGTCTTTTTTGACATTGGTCATCGTCTCCTATCATGTTTAGTGGATAATCAGCAGCCACACATAAAGTCCGGCAAGCGTGATGAACAGGGTTGGAATGGTCAAAATGACACCTGTTTTAAAATAGGTTCCCCAAGAAATCTTTACGCCTTTCAGTGAAAGGACGTGAAGCCACAAAAGCGTCGCCAGGGAGCCGATCGGCGTGATTTTCGGACCGAGATCAGAGCCGATGACATTGGCGTAAATCAGCGCTTCTCTGAGAATCCCGTGTGTGTCGGTATTGTGAATCGCAAGCGCATCAATCATCACCGTCGGCATATTATTCATGAATGAAGACAGGGTGGCTGCGATAAAGCCCATTCCGATTGTTCCGGCAAACAGCCCTTGATCACTGACGGTCTGGATGACCTGTGAGAGAATATCTGTTAAGCCGGCATTTCTTAAACCATATACCACTACATACATCCCGATTGAGAAGAAAACGATCGCCCAAGGCGCTCCCTTCAGCACTTTCTTCGTTTGTACCGCGGGGCTGTTTTTCGCTGTAATTAAGAAAATGACGGCGATCACGCCTGCGATGATCGAGACAGGGATCGAGAACAGCTCGCTGATAAAGTAACCGGCCAACAGAACGGCTAATATGAGCCATGACAAGCGGAATATTTTCCTGTCTTTAATCGCTTCCGCCGGCTGTTTTACATTTGTCATGTCATAATGCCGCGGAATGCTTTTTTTGAAAAACAAAAAAAGCACGATGATGCTTGCAATAAGCGAAAACAGGTTTGGAACAATCATTCTTGTCGCATATTCGATAAATCCGATGTTGAAAAAGTCTGCTGAGACAATATTGACAAGGTTGCTGACAACAAGCGGCAGCGATGTTGTATCCGCGATAAATCCGCTTGCGATAATAAAAGGAAAAACGAGCTTTTCTTGAAAATGTAACGCGCGTACCATGGCAAGCACAATCGGCGTCAAAATTAAAGCAGCTCCGTCATTGGCAAACAGCGCGGCTACTATGGCTCCCAGCAGGGAGACATAGACGAACATCCGAATGCCGTTTCCTTTCGCTGCCTTGGCCATGTGCAGGGCGGCCCACTCGAAAAATCCGATTTCATCAAGAATCAGGGAGATGATGATGATCGCGACAAAAGCCAAAGTCGCATTCCATACGATTCCCGTCACATCTAATACATCCTGAAAATTGACGACCCCGGCAATTAAAGCCAGCACCGCACCTCCGCAGGCCGACCAGCCGATGGATAGATTTTTCGGCTGCCAAATGACAAGCGTGAGGGTCAGCAGAAAAATCAAAATGGCTAAGACTGTCGTCATCGCGTGTACGCCTCCTTCATAGGTTTCCTCTCCGGACACATCTTATAATAAAATCGTTATATAAGTCAATGCTTATATAAAAAGTGAAATGAAAAAGAGGGAACCGTCCTCCCTCTGCTTTTTTATTGGCACGAAACGGGTCTTTCTTTTCTTTTAACGGTTTGAAGAACCTCATCGTGTTCATCGATCTGATTGAGAATGGCAAGGACCAATTCGCGTTCCGGAAAGTTGTCATGAAGCGAATAAAAGCGCCATTGCTCCCTTCTTTCTTCCTTGATCATATTTGCACTTTTCAGCTTTCGTAAATGCTGGCTGATGGCGGGCTGGCTTGTTTCAAACATATCGACAAGCTGGCAGACGCAATAAGGTTTCTCCTGAAGCAGTTTCAGGATCAAGAGCCGGGTCGAATCGTTCAATATCTTCATGCAGCTCACCGTGCTTTTCGAATCAAGCTTCGTTTGTACGGTCATGACATTCCCTCCAATCTCAGGCGCTTTGCAGCCGGTATATTGCCTCCATTATATAAATGTCTTTTTATATAATCAAGCGGTGATCATCAAGGTATGGATCTCGTGCCATTCGAAAAATTGAGCGGCCCTTCACTAATCAATTCACCGCTTCTTCGGCCATATGGTTATGATTCGCCTCTCTCATGAAAACGGTAGTTGCGAAATAGACTAGTCATTCAATCCCTTTCCATCAAGAATTTGCTTTGTATATTTTTCAATCCTCGATTCTCGGGTTTTGGATTGTTTTGGTTTAGAAAAATAAAGAATATATGCTCTTTGCCGTCCCGGCGTCAATTCTTCAAACGCCGTTTTTAAAGCTGGGATTTCAGCGAATTTTTTTTGAAGCTCTTCTGGAATCGTATATTCCGCAGCCTTTTTAAACTCTACTTCAAGACCGGCTTTTTCCACTTCAATCGCTTCATTGATGTAAGCTTTCAAGATGGTTTCCATTTCAGCTATTTCTTGTACATTGGTGAATCGAATCTGCCGCGCGGCTTGTACATTCTCCGTCTGCTGGATAAGAATCCCGTTGGGGTCCTTTAACAAGGCGCCTTTATGAAACAAGAGCGCACAATATTCTTTAAATCCATGGATTAATACGATGTTTTTATTCTCGAACGTATAGCAAGGATGCTTCCACTTGAAATCTTCGTTCAGCTCACAGTCAAGAACGATTTGACGCAGCTTCTCAAACTCTCCCTTCCACTTCTCGGCTTTGCTTAAAAATTCATCAACCTTTGGATTCGTTCTGCTATTTGTCATCAAGGAACACTCCTCTTTATATCATAATGTCATTTTAACCTAATCTCGCTCCGCCGACAGCAGAAATATTTTAATCGTTCCGGAGGTACAATATGCTTAGCTTAAAGAAGAGGCGGGTTGATTATGAAATTTGGCATCATGACATTTAATATTCATCATGGAAAAGGAAGGGACCGTCGCGTTGATTTAGAGAGAACAGCCGGTGTGATCGCCGAGAGCGGCTGCGACATCGTCGGCCTTAATGAAGTAGATCAGCATTTCTCCAATAGAAGCGATTACGAAGACCAAATCGGCTCGTTAGCAGAACAATTGAACATGCACTATGCGTACTGCCCCTCCCTTTCATTGAGTTCCGGTGATTCTTCAGTGAACAGGCAATACGGGAACGCTCTCTTAACGCGTTTTCCGATTGTGAAAGAACGGCATCATTCATTCAACTTTGTCAAAGGGCTGATCGAAGGAAGGTCTCTTCTTGAGGCTGATGTCCGGATCGGTGATCGGCTCCTTCGCGTTTTTGTTACGCATTTGAGCCTGAATCCGTGGCTTCACGGCAAGCAGACGGATTTTTTAATCGAGAGGGTTCAAGAGAGTGATCTGCCTGTGATCGTCATGGGAGACTTTAATATGAAACCTCATTCACGGGGGTGGAAAAAGGTCGCGGAAAAACTGGCCGACCTGTGGGATGAAAGACAATACGGACAGGGGTTCACCCACCCTTCGCACCGCCCGAGACGACGCTTGGACTACATCTTCCTCAGCCGGTCTTTTCATGTGTCAGCGGCTGAAGTTGTCGCCGTTGATCCGAACGCTTCCGACCACCTGCCGCTTAAGGGCATTGTCACATATTAAAGGACGGCTTGAGAAGCCGTCCTTCAGCGTGTCGACAAACCCTCGCATTCGTTGTCAGGCCTGTGCGTCGGTGCTCACGAATAGGAGAAGGATCGGCGGCTAACCGCCCAGGCGTCCTGCCTGAACGCCGCCGTCATCACATCCTGTGAAAGTCAGCTTCCGATGCTCGGTCTTCCTAGACTGCAAGGGTTTTCAATCACGCTGAAAGGATGACAAAATCCCAAAACTAAATATCGTTTTGGGATTTTGTCAAAAAGCTTAAGGACGGCTTTAGAAGCCGTCCTTTAAGCTTTTGCAATGCCCAGCAAAACGCCGGCTGCGACGATTAATATAATGCCGATGGCGATACCGATCAGCTGCCGCTTCGTTTTCTTTTCGCCGAGCAAAATAATGCCGCCGAGCGTTGAGATGACGATTCCCATCTGCGATAGCGAAAAACTGGTCGCTACGCCGACCCGCGGCTGGGAAATGAATAAAAACATGTTTCCGGCTGCCCAGATTAAACCCGGAATGATATTTTTGATGACGTAAAAATTAAACGGCTTATGCCTGAATGTCAAGATCAAGCCACCGGCTACCATGCCGATAGCCTGAGGAAAAAGAGCCGCCCAGCCACTGACATCGAAAAGCCGTACGACGACGACATACACGAGATAGCCGAATGTGGAAATCAGCAAAATCACGATTCCCTTTTTCATGTCGCCGGTTTTTTCCTCCGATTTTTGGCTGCGGTCTTCCAGCGATGTCAGCACGATTCCCACGATGATGAAAATCAGCGCCAGAATCCCGAGAACAATCGAGATTGTCGTCGCCCACTCGCGAAAAACAAGCACGCCGAACAAAGAAGTGGATACAAGCTGAAGTCCTGTTGAGATCGGCATCGTTTTAGACACGCCGATCAACTTGATGCTTTTCAGCTGATTGGTCTGACCGAGCGCCCAAAATAGTCCGGAGACGACGCCGACGGCAAATATACGGGGGGATAATTCAGGCTGGACGACGAAGTAGATTCCGATTGAAAAAATTAAAGCGCCGAATGTCGTACCGAGCACCTGGCTGTACGGTCCGCCCCCAAGCTTTACATTAAAGAGCACAATGCTTCCCCAGAAAATCGCTGGTAAAATCGCTAAGAAAATGTCCATTTGATGTAAACCTTTCTTTCCTTGTTTTTATCTATTAAGGTGCTCTATTCATGCGATTTTTAACACAAAAAATCCATTTTGAACATTGTCAAAATGGATTGGTACTGTTACCGGCGGCCGTATCACTAAAATATCAGTTTTCACTGTTTGCTGTTTACGCTGTCAAGCCAAGGCATACCGGGAATAGCTGCCGGTTTTTTGTACAAGTCCTGGATCAGCCTGTCTTTTATGCCGAGCGGGTTCCGGTTTAAATCTTTCAGGCTGAAATGGATGCTTCCCATCACCATTGAGTCGCGGTTTAAGGCGATCTGTCGCGGATATTCTTCAGGGTCTGACCAGGCAGGATCTGAGTTTTGATTGATTTTATAGGCTGCTTGTCCGATGTATAAATGAACGGGGCGTTGGCTGACTTCATTTTTCCACCAGTCTACTAAAATGTCGTAGGAAGCCGGGGCAAAGCCGATGCTCCAGTAGATTTGCGGGGCGATGTAATCGATGTATCCCTGCCTGATCCATTCCCTCGTGTCAGCATAAAGGTCGTCATAGTTTGTCATTCCGGCGGCTGTATTCGATCCCGTCGGATCATCTGCTATATTGCGCCATACACCAAAGGGGCTGATTCCAAATTTGACCGATGCTCTTTCTTTTTTGACGGCGGCGTTGATCTGTTTGACAAGCTGGTTGACGTTGTCCCTCCGCCAATCTTCAATATTTGAAAAACGGTCCTTTCCATATTGTTCATACGTGCTCAAGTCGGGAAATTCGACGCCCGCAATTTTATACGGATAAAAATAGTCATCCATATGAACGGCGTCGACTTGGTAATTCTTGACGACCTCTGCTATGCCTTGGACAATGAATTCCTGTGCCTCAGGAATGCCGGGATTGTAATACAGCTGTCTGCCGTAGGCAACGACCCAATCGGGGTGCATTCTAGCCGGGTGATCCTGTGAGAGCCTGTTCAAATCCGTATGATTCATCGTGATCCGATAAGGGTTGAACCATGCATGAAATTCAAGCTTTCTCCGGTGGGTTTCTTCGAGCAAAAATGACAGCGGATCGTAGCCGGGGTCTTTTCCTTGAACGCCTGTTAAGTATTCCGACCACGGCCCGTATGCGGAAGGGTAAAACGCATCCGCCGCCGGCTTAATTTGAACGACAACTGCGTTCATCCCCATGGCTGTCACAGCATCCAAAAGCTTCACATATTCTGTTTTTTGCTCTTCGATTGTCAGCCCTTTTTTCGAAGGCCAGTCAATGTTTGTGACGGTGGCGATCCACACGGCCCGAAATTCTTTTGTTTCGCAGCTTGTGTTCTTTTCTTTCATGAACATCTCCCCTTTTGGAAAAATCGGAACTTTCTGTTATTATATGCCGGCTGTTCTTTTTTGTATATGAAAAAACAGGCCAAGACTGTCGAAGTCTTTAGCCTGTCGTTTGGATTGCCTGTTTCACCTGCTGCATCAAATATTGGACAAATGCTTCATCCCTTGCGAGCCATGCAGCATAATTTCTTTTAATAAACCGTTCTGCCTCTTCGAATGAAGTAAATGTCTCATGCTGAGTCACGCCGTTTAATTGAATGTTCCAGCCGTGTTCTCCAGGAAAGAGAAAAAACTGGTCTTCGTCCCTGTTGATATAAAGGCTGCCGTTGTCCGACTCTTTTAAATTATAGACGTTTTTAAAGGCATCCGCTCTCAAGGGCTCCAGCGGAAACGGTTCAGTCACATACAGCTTGAATGCTTCATCTGTCAGCGGGCACCCCGCTGCCTTGGCATGGCCGCCTCCGCCGAACGTGCCGGCGATTTCTGATACATCTGTTTCATCATGGATGGTGCGAAGGCTCACTTTTTTGCCGCCCATATTTAAGATGGCGATATAGTCAAGGTGCGGATACGTTTTTCCGAGTTCGTTCCCTACTTCGGAATGATAGGATTCCGCATGCACGATGCCGACGCAGTGTGCATTGATGAAGGTCTGAACGATTTCCCGCCGTTTCCTGCGGATATACCGTTCAATTTTTTCTTCTTCCATATCCAAGATTTTTTCTTCGAATTCATCAAATGAAAACGCGTCGCTTTCTTTAAGGCGCCGGACCATTTTTTCCTCAAATTCGTCAATGGAGACCATAAAAAACAGGTCATTCAGGCGTTTTGCTTCGAGCGCGTCCGTCTGTTCCCATTCCCATGTATCATAGAGGCGTACGAGTTCGACGAACTGATCCATCGCTTTTGTCTCTTGAATATAGCCGTTGTCTATTAAGTATTCATAAAAAAGAGAAGTCGCTGAAGCGAGCCTGCCGTCCTCATATTGAACTTTTACCATGCCCCAAGAGCGTTCATTCAAATGAAGCGCAGTTTTGTGGTGGTCGATGAGTTTGACCTTTCCGCCCGCTTCAGCATATTGGTCCAGCCTTTCTTCATTTTCTTGATGAACAGACAAGTCCGTAATAAACAGGCCTTCATGCTGTTTTTCTTTTCCTTTTGTCCGTTCCAAAAAACGTCCGACTTGCATATCAAGTCCGGTGACCGAATTGTAGCGGACCTCGACCCGTTCGCCAAAGGCCACCTTTGCGAGAATTCCGCAGCCGACTCCGTCCAAGTCGTTGTGAGAATACAAATGATACATGCTTCCCGCCCACCTTGCTGTTTTATTGTCGGCCTGCCGCAGCAGGCGCATCTTTCTCATCTTACTATTGTAAAAAAAGGGATTTTTTATACGGTTGTGCGGTAAGACAAAAAGGACAGCTTTTTGTTGGAAAAAGTCTGTCCGGTTAAAAGGGTTTATGTTTCTTGCAGCATGGCTCCCCCTTGCAAGTGGGCGGTGAGTAGTCTGTATGCGTTTTCGGCCCTGGCGGCACTTGGCGGTTCAACCCCTTTTAATGGATAATCCAGGCCAAGCGCTTCCCACTTGTAGACGCCGAGTTTGTGATAAGGAAGAACCTCCACCTTCTGAACGTTCCCCAGCGTGCCGATAAACGTGCCGAGGGCTGCTAAATCGTCATCGATATCAGAGATCCCCGGAACCAGTACATGGCGGATCCAGACGGGGACTTGATGATCAGCGAGAAACCGGGCAAAATCCAATATGTGGTCATTCGGCATTCCTGTCAGGTTGATATGTTTTTTCCTGTTGATATGCTTGAGATCAAGCAAAACAAGGTCTGTATACTGGATCAGCTCTTTGATCAGCTCTTGAAATGCCGGCGCCGCCGAATAGCATCCGCCGGACGAATCGAGCGCCGTGTGTATGCCATGGCTTTTACAGGCTTTGAACAGCTCGATTAAAAATGGCAGTTGTAAAAGCGGCTCGCCTCCGCTAACGGTGATGCCTCCGCCTGATGATTGAATAAACGGGAGATATTGCTGGACATCCTGAACGATTTCGGAAACCGTCATTTGTTTTCCGGTTCCGATTTCCCATGTATCAGCATTATGGCAAAATTGACAGCGCATCAGGCAGCCTTGTGTGAAGACGACATATCTGATGCCCGGACCGTCAACGGTGCCGAATGTTTCGATCGAATGAATATTTCCATCCATGATGAAGATCACCTCTTTTTATGGGGCGGAGCGCCTCGGCCGCGCTCCGCTTTATGCTCGTTACATCGATTCATGGAAGGTACGGCTGATAACGTCTAACTGCTGTTCTTTCGTCAGCTTAATAAAGTTGACCGCATAGCCTGAGACGCGAATCGTTAACTGCGGATATTCCTCCGGATGTTCCATGGCGTCGAGCAATGTTTCTCTGTTAAATACGTTTACATTTAAGTGATGCCCTGTTTTTGCGGCGTAACCGTCAAGGATGCTTGATAAATTGACGGCGCGGCTCTCTTCGTCTTTGCCAAGCGCTTTCGGGACGATCGAAAAGGTGTTGGATATGCCGTCGAGCGCATAGCTGTAAGGCAGCTTTGCCACTGAAGACAGCGATGCAAGCGTTCCTTTAGTATCGCGGCCGTGCATCGGATTCGCGCCTGGAGCAAACGGTTCTCCCGCCCGGCGTCCATCCGGCGTATTTCCGGTTTTCTTGCCGTAAACGACGTTTGACGTGATCGTTAAAATTGACATGGTATGAACAGACTGGCGATATGTCTGGTGCTTGCGCAGTTTTTTCATAAAGCGCTTGACAATGTCAACGGCGATCGCGTCGACGCGGTCATCATTATTTCCGTACTTAGGAAAGTCGCCTTCTGTTTCAAAATCGACGGCAATGCCGTTTTCATCGCGGACAACATTGACTTTGGCATATTTGATAGCGCTTAACGAATCGGCCACAACGCTCAAGCCGGCGATCCCGGTGGCCATCGTCCGCAAAATGTCCGTGTCGTGTAGCGCCATTTCAATTCTTTCATAGCAATATTTATCATGCATGTAGTGAATGACATTGAGCGTATTGATGTACAAGCCTGCAAGCCATTCCATCGTCTGATCGAATTTATGCATGACCTCGTCATAGTCCAGCACATCGGAAGCAACCGGAGGCATTTCCGGACCGACTTGCATTTTATGCTTTTCGTCTTTTCCGCCATTAATCGCATATAAAAGCGCTTTCGCCAAGTTGGCGCGTGCTCCGAAGAACTGCATTTGTTTGCCGATTGCCATTGCCGATACACAGCAGGCGATGCCGTAGTCATCCCCGTATTCAGGACGCATGATATCGTCATTTTCGTATTGAATCGAGCTCGTTTTAATCGACATTTTGGCACAGTAGTTTTTAAACTTTTGCGGCAGCCTGACAGACCAAAGGACGGTTAAATTTGGTTCCGGCGCCGGACCTAAATTGTCAAGCGTATGCAGGAAACGGAACGAGTTTTTCGTGACGAGTGCGCGTCCGTCGTGCGCTATTCCGCCGATTGATTCTGTCACCCACGTCGGATCGCCGCTGAACAGCTCATTGTAGTCAGGTGTGCGTGCAAATTTGACCAAGCGCAGCTTCATGACAAAATGGTCGACAAGCTCTTGGGCCTCCTGTTCTGTTAATGCGCCCGTTTTCAAATCTCTTTCGATGTATATATCAAGGAACGTGGACACGCGGCCAAGGCTCATTGCTGCTCCATTTTGCTCTTTAATGGCAGCCAAATAGGCAAAATACAGCCATTGAAATGCTTCTCTTGCATTCGCCGCAGGCTCGGAAATGTCAAAGCCATAACTTGCTGCAAGTGCTTTAAGTTCATTCAATGCCCGGATTTGTTCTGACAATTCTTCACGAAGGCGGATGTTTTCTTCAGACATCACGCGAGAGGTGCCGGCCGCATCTTTTTTCTTTTCATCGATCAGGAAGTCCACGCCGTAAAGCGCCACTCTCCGGTAATCGCCGATGATGCGCCCGCGCCCGTAAGCATCAGGCAGTCCGGTAATGATTCCGACCTTTCGGGCGAGTTTCATTTCGTCCGTATACGCGTCAAACACGCCTTGGTTATGGGTTTTGCGGTAATCGGTAAAGATTCTTTCCACTTCTTCATTCAATTCAAAACCATAGGATTCACATGCTTGTTTCGCCATGCGAATGCCGCCGAAAGGCTGAAGCGACCGTTTAAACGGCTCATCGGTTTGAACGCCGACGACTTTTTCCAAGTCTTTGTCCAAATAGCCGGGACCGTGCGAGGTAATCGTTGAGACGATCTCTGTATCCATATCGAGGACGCCTCCGTTTTCACGCTCTTTTTTTGTCAAGTCCATTACGTGATCCCATAATGCCGATGTAGCTTCCGTCGGAGGTTCGAGAAACGATTCGTCACCTTGATATGGCTCAAAGTTCGAGAGAATAAAATCGCGGACATTGACTTCTTTTTGCCAAACGTTTGTGGTGAAACCTTTCCATTGTTCCATTTAAATCCCCCTCTTTTCAAGTTGAAATGATATAACAGTTGTTGCATTTATATCTTATGTTTAATATAACAGTTTTGAATGTGATAAAAATCACATATTTTGTGAAATAGTTAACAAATTTAAGAAAGTTCTTTGAACATCGCGTTTTTCCTAATATAGGATGTTGTTTGAAGCAATTTTCTTATTTGAATCTGTATTATAATAAAGTCAAATAAAATGAAAACTGTTATATAAAAAAACCGGCTAAACAGCCGGCTTGCGCAGAAGTATTTATCATCAGTCGAGGGATACGAACTGATTGCCGAATGCTTCGATAGTGCTTTTCAAGACATAGCTGCCTCGGGGGAGCTGGTGAAATTCATAGCACCCTTTCGAATCGACCGCTTTTGTCTGCAGTAAAACGCCTGACAAATCATAAACATGAATGTAATGGTCCTCTTTTTTAAGTTGGCTTTTGAGATGTTCCGGGATTTCCCCGGCAATCGTGTACTCCGCTTCTGACGTTTTCTTTTCACCGATTTGTTCGAGGATTTCCAGGTCCAGCCCCTGCTCTTTTCGATGATTTTTGCAGGACCGCACTGCTCTTTTTTGTGTCTCGAATGTTTGATACAGGTTTTCGATCGACCTCATGTGAAAGCTGATATCCCAATGTTTCATAGCTTTTTGAAACGCTTGGCGCCCCAATTTTTGCCGGGTTTTGTCATCGTCGAGCAGCAGGCGCAGCTTTTCAGTAAGCGCTTCGCTGTCTGCCGGGGGAACAAGCAATCCGTTCGCACCGTCATCAATGATTTCTTTTACCCCGCCTACGTTTGTCGCCAGCACAGGTTTTGCGGAGAACTGCCCTTCCAGGATGACGAGCGGAAATGTATCGTGAAGCGACGGCAAAACAATGACATCACTAATATTCATTAAGTCAGGTATATCTTTTCGCTTTCCGAGAAAAGAGACCGCCGACGCGATACCGAGCTTTTCGGACAGGCTTTGCAGAGTTTCGAGCTCCGGACCCTCGCCTGCGAGAAGGCAGTGAAAATCATCCCTTTCGCACCGCAGTTTATAAAGCGCTTCGATCAAATAGCGGTGTCCTTTCACCGGAACGAGCCGCGCCGGACAGAGAATGATCTTTTTTCCTTGATGCGGGAGGTTTTTAGGGAGATTATTTTTCTTTTCGATAAAGGGTGTTTTTACAATTCCATACGGGATGACTCGGATGTTCGAAGGCGTCACACCAATTTGAATCAGCTCGTGTTTCAGCCATTCGCACGGAACGGCCACAACGTCTCCAGACATTGCGCCCAAACATTCTTCGATTTTCATGTATTGCTGTTCCTGGCCGCTTTTCTCGTCAAATTCCCCGGTAATCTTTGCTTCATGATATTTAAAGTTATGGAGGGACACGATTAAAGGCGTGTGCTGAGGTTTGGAACGGGCCAGTGCTCTTGCCGTCATAAAATCGTGGCAGTGGATCAAATCATACTTCTTAAGATCAAACTGTTTAACAGCTTGTTCCAAACTGTAGCGCTCCATTTCACGCCAATATATCCACAGGGGATATTTTTCGGTATAAGCTGTTTGAAGACGGTGAATCAGCTCATGTTTTAACCGGTGTTTATCGGCCGGCTGCTGATCGGCGACCTGAATGTTGAGCCATCGGGTATCGTGCGACATTAAATCGACAGAATGCCCTTCTCCTTCCAAGCTTTTTCTAAGGATATCAATATAGGTAGACGGGCCGTTTGTATGTGGAGAGTATCGATAATAAGCCAGCAAAATGTTCATATATTTCCCCCTGCCTGCTGTTAAACTTATTGAAATGAAATCTCTTAGCATTATATGGCCTCAGCTGAAAAAAGTACGAAGTGAATGGAAAGCCTTTTCAATAAAGAAAACCCATTGCCTTAAGCAATGGGAGCTGTCATGAAGAAGCTAATATTTGAACGATTTTATCTTCAATATCCTTTCCTTTTTCATCATCCACGAGCTGATTGAGAAGAATGGAGAAAATCAATGTCTCGCCGCTTGCAGTATCGATATAGCCCGATAAGGTACTGACGGTTGAAAGAGAGCCTGTTTTCGCTCTGACTTTGCCTTTTAGAGCCGGGTCTTTCAGCCGGTTTCTTAATGTGCCGCCGACCATTCTGTCGCTTTCTCCCGCAACCGGGAGTGAACGGGTAAACGACGGAAACCATTTCTCTTCTTGAACGGAATACAATAGCTTTGTGATCTGGTCGGCAGAAATCAAATTGATATGCGAGATGCCTGAGCCGTCTCTGAGAACGATCTTCTCTGTGTCCATTCCAAATCCCTGCAGTTCTTTATTCAACACTTCCAGACCTTGATCCCAGCTTCCTTCACGGCTCGCGGCTTTTCCCATTTCCTTGATCAGTGTTTCGCCATGGCCGTTGTTGCTGAGCTTCATAAAGGGGATCATCAGCTCTGAAAGCGGCATGGATTGATGTGCGGTGATGCGGCGCGCTTTTTTTGGCGCTTTGCCGGTTTTAGTCTCTCCCAGGATTCGAATGCCTTGTTGCTGTAAAGCCTGTTTAAATAAATCGAGTGCATATTCTGACGACTCCCAAACCGCAACCCATTGTCTGACCCTTGAAGCGCCTTGTGGAATCGTCCCTTTGATTTGGATGGTATTTCCGCCGTGTTCCCTTTTAATCGTGATATCTTTTTTTCCGTCTGCAGCAACGGTCTTGGCACCGTTTTCGATTTTGACATGATTAGTTTGCGGAGTAAGCGATACAACGGGTTTTTTCCCGGTTTTGCCGTCAGGATTCACGTCGATGATGACCGTTCCGGCATCATAGTCTTCGTTTGGCGAAGCTGTTAAAGCCGAGATCTGCGCTCCGTAGTATGCGTCTTCATCGCTCCAGGAAAGGTCTTGAGAGTAGCGGACCTCATCATACCAGGAATCATCGCCGACCAAGTCTCCCCGGATGACAGTGATCCCTTGTTTTCGGAGTGCCTTGGCCATTTGCTGAAAATCGGCTTTCAAAAGCGTCGGATCGCCTTTTCCTTTTAGATAAAGGCTGCCTTTGAGTGTGCTCGCGGATCGTGCGCCGTCTGTCATCACCTCTGTGGGAAAGGTATAGTCCTCACCCAGGACGGAAAAGGCAGCTGCTGCCGTTAAAAGCTTCAGATTGGACGCCGGTCTCATCCGTGTATCGCCCATATGGCCGTATATCATTTTCCCGCTTTCTGCGGACCTGACGCTGATGCCTGCGAGCGCTCCTTTTAAATCAGGCTCGGTCTTTAACAGCTGATCAATTTGCTCTTTGAGCCCGGCGCCTTTTTCCCCGGCGGCCAAGCCGTCTATGCTGCCGGCCAACGTCAATACAAAGATCATCATCATACACAGACAAAGCTTCATATTTTTCTTCATAGAATATCCCGCCTCCCGCTGATGGTTCTAATACTTTATTGCAAAACGCGGCGGGATATACTCCTATTGATCGGTTTTCACCAAAAACCTCCGGTATAAAAGCAGCAGTATCATTACATGCAGCACAACTCCGATGAACCCGAAAACGAAAACAAGCCCTTCATGAGAAGTTCCTGCCAAGTACGTTTTCGCTGTCCAGTAGGTCGGCGTGAAAACGCCGAAAAGCTGCCACGGCAAAGGAATAAAATAAACCGCGGCCGGCATGAAAGTGAGCAGGCTGAACCCTTTCATTAAAGCGAGCCCTTCCACTTTGTTCGAAGCGTAAGCGGCTAAAAGCAGCGTGTAAATCGGGGCTTCAAGCGTGACCATGATCAGGATGAACAAAAGGTACACAGAGCCGGGCGCCATTAAACCGCCGGATGCAAACAGCAAAATGCTGTAGCAAAAAGTCAGCGCCATTGGCAGGATGAGGCGTATCAAGACATATCCGCGCTTCGACAAGGGCGTCACGGCAAAATACTGAATCATATTTTCGTCGCGCTCATCAAGCAGGATAAACCCCGACATGATACCGAGAATCAGGGGGATGAAAAGCATGGCAAAGCTCATGATCAAATGACGGTATGGGGTGATATTGAATGCCGCCAGTTCCGCTGACAAAGGAATGCCAGCGGCTGTCACGATGATGAGCAGAAAAGGCGCCAGACCGTAAAAAGCAAGCATTGAATCACGTTTGATCTGTTTCATATCTCCGCGTATCAGCTGAATGATTTTCATCATCGTGTATCACCTCCGCCAAGCTTTAATGTGATGAACGTTTGAAGTGAATGCCTCGCCCACAAATACGCGGCTCCGTTCCACAACAAGAGAGTGGAAATCGCGTAGACGAGCTCCCACTGCTGAAGGCCGGTAAAGGCGGAACCTAACAGCATTAATGAGGCCTTTGACGGCAGAGCGTAAAACAGCGGGCTGCTCCAAATGCCAGCTGTTTCAAACAAAGGCAGAACGAACACAAAGGTGCTCAAAGAAGACAAAAAGAAAAATCCGTTTAAGGTTTCACACCGCACCGCCAAACCTAAGCCGATCATCGTGAAGAAAAATGAAGTGCACAGCACGCCGCAAGCGAACAAACCGGAATTTGTTCCATAGCCAAACACACTGCTGTGGATGAAAATGCTCGATCCGAGAGACAAAACGGATAAAGACGCCGTTTTGGAAAGAATATACTCACTCGCACTTAGCGGCGTTACAAACAGGCTGTCATGGATGTTTTGCCCTTTCTCCAGTAAAACAAGACCCCCGATGAAGAAAAACCCCAGGAAGCTCGGGTCTGAAAACGTCAAGGCAATGTTGGCCGCCTCCCTGTAATCAGCTGGAAGAAACTGCAACACAGCGATATACACCGCGCTGATCAGCAAATAGGCATAATAAAAACCGTGCTTGAACTGAAGTTTGATATCATGGGAAATCGCTGATAAGATCCTCAACTTAAACGCCTCCCCGTCACATCGATAAAGATGTCTTCAAGCGATGCTTCTTGGGAATGAATGGTTTCCACAGGGTGGTCCTTGATCAAGTTCAAAAATTCCGGGCTGCTGCCGATCTGATCAAGGTCAAATTGAGCAGTTTCCAGCTGCCTGCGGCTGCGGTACTCCACTTTTACGTGCCTTTTTCCTTTTTGCACTTTCAAGGCGCTTGGAGAATCAATCAAAGCCACCCTGCCGTCAACGATGAAAGCTACGCGGTCGCAGATTTCTTCAGCTGTTTGCATGTGGTGCGTTGTGATCAGGATCGTCTTCCCTTCCGCCTTTTTGTTCAGGATAAGCTGTTTTAATTTTTTGGCATGCACGGGATCGAGCCCCGAGGTCGGTTCGTCTAGAAATAAAAGATCAGGCTGATTGATCAGGGCTCTCAAAAAATTCAGCCTCATTTTCATGCCTTTTGAGTAAGCGGATACCTTTGTCCGGCCGTACTCTTCAAGACCCGTTAAAGCGAGCAGCGTTTCCGGCTCCTCGGTTTCAGATGCATACAAGGAACGGAACAAATTTAAGTTTTCCAGTGCCGTTAATCGTTGATAGAAATTCGGAAATTCAAAGGCGACGCCGATTTTCTCATAAAAGGAGCTGTCGGCTTGACTCAATTCTTTCCCCATCACAGAAACCCGGCCTTCATATTGCTTTAAAATACCGATTAATATTTTTTGAATCGTGCTTTTTCCAGCACCGGACGGGCCGAGAAATCCAAAAATTTCACCCTTTTGAATCGAAAAGTCGATTCCTTTCAATACGGGCGTTTTTTGTCCGGGGTATGTGAAGCGAAGCCCGCTGACTTCAATCATGGGATGCATCCTCCTTGGCCGAAAGCCCCTGTCCGATCAATTCGATAAGCAAATCCATCGTTTCGTCATAGCGGTCTTCCCCAATATTTGATTTTTGAAAGGATAAAAGAACAATGGCGCGAATCACACTGACGATCGTCTCCGGTTTTTTTCTGACAAGCCAACCTTTTTCCTGGCCCATTTCAATTAAAGGCTTGAAAAAATCTTCGTCGCTGTCGAAATGCGCCTGCAGCTTTTCTTCGGGGAGTTTGCGGAAGAGTGTCTCGAGTAAGTTGTCATCGTAAACTTGGCGAATGTACGGGTTATCTTCCATCACCGCCAATGCTTCACGCAAAAACTGTGCAAATGTTTTCCCGCTTTCAGAAAATGAAGCCTCAAGCTGGGCGCGGATCTTACTTTCTTCCTGCTGCAAAATCTCAAAATAAAGCTCCTCTTTCGAGTCGAAAAATGTATAAAATGAGCCTTGGGCAATTCCGGCCGAGGCTGTTAGCTCACCAACGCTCGTTTTTTTTCAATCCAAGCTGCGCAAAAAGCTCTCTTCCGCTTTGCACTAAAGCTGAGCGTATCGCTTCCTTTTCTTTTTCGGTAAATTTCGGCATGTCAGTCTCTCCTTGATTTATAAACATATGAATATTTTTATTTTATATTCATATAATGCAATGAGACCGTCTTTTTGTCAATGCATTTTGGTTCAAATTTACCACAATATTTTCATTTGCCCGTCAAATTTAAAGCAAAAAAAAGCACCACTTATAGTTTAAACTATAAGTAGCGCTTCATTTCCATTAATAAGCAAGGCTGAACAGACCTTTAATATGAGTCAGATAACGGACGTTGCTCGCTTCTTTCATCAATGAAGCAGGCAGGCCTTTAAGAGATGTACTGTTCGCGCCGATAACGGCAACTGCGTCTTTGCGGCCAAGGCTTGCAAGCGTGCCTGAGTTGACAGGGCTGAATGTTTCCATTGATTTGTTTTCTAAGTATGCATACAGGTTGTAGCCGATCAGCTCGCCCATTTGCCAAGCGATTTGAGCTGTCGGAGGGTACGGACGGCCATCCGGACCGAAGACAACGGCGCTGTCTCCTGCAACAAATACGTCTTCATGTGATGTAGATTGAAGGAAATCGTTTACAGTTGCGCGTCCGCGGTTCACTTCAAGACCTGACTCGCCGATCAGCGGATTGCCTTGAACACCGCCGGTCCAGACAAATGTATTTGTGACGATTTTTTGCCCGTCTTTCAAATCAACAACGTTTCCTTCTACATTTGTGACAGGCAGTCCTGTCAAGAATTCAACGCCGCGTTTTTCAAGGCTCTTTGTCGCACGTTCGATCAGCTCATCCGGAAGAACCGGCAGGATTTTCGGACCGGCTTCAACAAGCTTCAGCTTGATTTCTTTCGGATCGACACCGTAGCTTCTCGCAAGGTTCGGCATGATATCGGCGAGTTCACCGACAAGCTCGACGCCTGTTAGTCCGCCGCCGCCGATTAGGATCGTAGCATCCGCTTCGTTTTTCGTTTTAGCGTATTCGCGCACGCGCTCTTCAACATGCTTGAAGATCTTGTTTGCATCGTTTGCAGATTTGAGCACCATGCTGTTTTCTTGAAGGCCAGGAATGCCGAAGTAAGCAGTGACAGAACCAAGACCGACGACAAGCGCGTCATACGTCAGGGTAGAGCCGTCAGAAAGAGCGACTTCTTTTTTGTCAACTGAGAACGAGTTGACTTTGGCGATTTTAAGATCGATGTCTTTTCCTTTGAAAAGCTTTGCAAGCGGCATCGCAATGGCCTGTTCTGACACGTTGCCCGCAGCAAGGCGATGCAGTTCTGTGATGATTTGATGTGTCGGGTATTGGTTAACCACTGTGATTTTTGCTTCTTCTTTTGTGTAGTGTTTGCGAACTGTTAAAGCAGACAGTAATCCGCCGTAACCAGCGCCTAAAATGACGATATGTTTTGACATCGTGAATCCTCCGTCCTTATTCTGAATGTATAGTGATTATTTTTGTTTTTCGCGTTCTGACATGATTTGCAGGTAGCTTTGAACAAAGCGGAACATCTTTTGGGCCTGCGGATCTTTAAGCATTTTCAGCAAACCGAAAAGTCCGATGACTTCATTGCTTTCGTCAGCGCGGTCTTTTGCTTCAATGGCGGTAGCCGCGATTTCTTTTGCCGTATCTTTGACAGGCTCAAGAATTTCTGTGATGGCACCGACCGTATCATTTTTTAATACTTCATCAGTTGCAACGGATTGTGCGAAATCGTAAGACTTTGTCAAAATGTTGACCAGTTCTGTCAGCTTTGGAAGCTGGTCGACTAAAACAGTCAAAGACTCCTGTACTTCAGGTTTTAGCAGTTGATCGATAAGATCGCGTTGGCTTTGGCTTACAGATTCGTTTGTTTGATCAGCTGTTTGATCGATTGTTTCCGGCATAACCAATTCTCCTTTTCAATAAGCGATGTGCTGTTTTTTGAAGGAACCCCTTTTTCACAGTTTGTGAATTTGTGCACAAACAAGTCCGCAAAAAGGTTCTCCCCTTTTGTGTTTGTTTTGCTGTTTTCAGTCTGGAATTCCCGAAAACCCGCAATCTCAAAACACGCTGTATTTTTTACTACTAAATGATAACACTTTTTGAACAAAAAATGAACGTGATTGTTTCGGAAATGAAATAAAATCATAGAAAACTTTATATATAGGGCTTCTTTCATCCCTTTCATTTCCTATATTGTGTCTTTTTTTACGAAACGTCCCATTCACACGTCATGATAGAGTCGTGCGAACATTTCCTAGAAACGCATCTAGTTTACATAATGAAATTATCGTTATCTCGGTTAATCTTCATCTTTAACATCCGGATCTTCGGGGATGGGTTCGTTCAGAACGGATTCCGCCCACTCTTTATACTTTTCCATCTGTTCCATATGGGTATTGAATTGATCTTTGTTGATTAAATGCTGCTGTCCGTCGAAGACGGTGCGAATTTTCTTTTCTCTCACAAGCTGTTCAACATATGCTTCTGAAAGCGTTAAATATTCTGCGGTTTCCTTTATCGTCAAGTACATGTTTTAGTTCCTCTCGTTTTGATTTAGGCGAACGTTGCGATTTTAGGATCATACGATAAGATATATCAGTTTAGATGATGGAGGCCTATTTCTATGTATTCAAAATGGAATTCTGAAACGTCTTATCCGCCTTCAGCCCCGCACATGCACACCGGCCAATCTTCTCAGCAGATGAATCAAAGGCTGAAAAATCTCGAAGATCAAATGGAATTGCTGATCAAACTCATGGAATGCAACAATCAGCTGCTGCGTTCAATTGAAGAGCAGCAAAACCGCGTCTGCGCGGCCGGCGGAGGTTCGGTTATCGTCAGAATGTGAGTTTTTGGTCTTAAAATAAAAAGAGGAAGGACGTGTCCTTCTTCTTTGTCTGCAAGCCTTATCCAGTATACTACAGATTTTTTTGCGCTGAAAGGCCGGCAATTTCATCGTATGTTTGACGATTTTCCAATGTTGACAAATCGCCTGCCGGCTCGTTCAAATAGGCAGCTCTGATCAGCCGTCTCATCACTTTTGCATTTCTCGTCTTCGGCAGACCGCTGACAAAGTAAACCGCTTTTGGCTTGATCGCTTTACCGATCGCGTCAGAGGCGAGGTTCAGCAAATCATCTTTTAGTTTTTCCGACGGCTTTTCCGACTGTGTGAGGACGACAAAGCAGACGGCAGCCTGACCTTTGAGCTGATCCGGAACGCCGATAACGCCTGCTTCCGCCACCGCTGGATGGCCGACCAGTACGGACTCTATTTCGGCGGGCCCGATCCTTTTCCCAGCAGTATTGATCACATCATCAGAACGTCCGCTGATCGTCCAGTAGCCGTTTTCATCACGTTTTGCCCAATCGCCATGCACCCAGACGTCAGTCCAGCGGCTCCAATATGCTTTTTCATATCTGGAAGGCTCCTTCCAAAAACCGTTCGTCATGCCGACCCACGGCTTTGTCAGGACAAGCTCCCCGACTTCATTGACGACTTCCTCCCCTTTTTCGTTGAAGACATTGGCCGCCATGCCAGGCAGAGGCGAATTAAACGTCATCGGCGTGATTGGCCGCAGGAGCACATTGCCCAAAATGCCGCCTGAAATTTCCGTTCCTCCTGAATAATTAAAAATAGGAATCCGCTCTTTTCCAGCATGGCGGAACAGCCATATCCACGGTTCATAATTCCATGGTTCTCCCGTTGAGCCGATTGCCTTCAGACTGCTCAGGTCGCATTGATGAAGAAAATTTTCGCCGTGCTGCATCAGTGAGCGAATGAGCGTCGGAGAGACGCCGAGATGCGACACCTGGTGTCTGCTGACAAGCTCCCACAGCCGACTCGGGGCCGGGAAATCCGGTGCTCCGTCATACAGCAAAACTGCCGCTCCGTTTATGAGTCCCCCGAATATTAAAAACGGTCCCATCATCCAGCCCATGTCTGTAAACCAGAAAAACGTGTCCCCTTGTTTGACATCCATCCCGAAGCCCGCATCAAATGCAGCTTTCAGCGGAAAACCGGCGTGGGTATGAACCGCTCCCTTCGGTTGTCCTGTCGTGCCTGATGTGTAAAGCAGCATGAGCGGATCTGAACTGTCCATTTCTTCTGTCATCTGGAGAGGATCGCTTTTCATCAATTCATTCCAGTCTATATCTCTCTTATGATTCCAATCTTGTTCGCCATCGTGAAGCCGGCAGACGACAACTTTTTGGACAGTGAGGGCGCGGTCTGCTGCTTTGTCAGCTTCTTTCTTCATACAGACCTTCTTTCCCCTTCGCAAAAAGGCATCTGCCGTGACAAGAATTTTTGCTCCGGCAGCGCTGAGTCTCGCGGCTGCCGCATGGGCCCCGTAGCCTGAAAAAACCGGGGAGAATACCGCGCCGATTTTAGCGGCGGCAAGCATGGCGATGACCGTTTGCGGGATCATCGGCATGTAAATCGCAATGACATCCCCTTTTGATATGCCTTGTTTTTTAAAGCCTGCTGCCGCACGGGCGACTTTTTGATGTAAAGAAGAATAGGTGATCCGTTCTGTTTTTCCGTCTTCACTTTCCCAGATGAGGGCTGTCCTCTCGGCCGTATCAGGCTGTCGGGACCATTTTTCCACGGCGCTGCAAACGGCATTTAAGCGTCCGCCGGAAAACCATTTCGGCCATTTTATGCCTTTATCGAGATTCAATGTTTGGCTGTACCGCTTGTACCAGCTGATGCCGAGCGCTTTTTCGGCCTCTTCCCAGAACCAGGCGATATCGTCTGTACTTGCTTTCAAAAAATCATCATAGTCGGAAAAACCGAGAGCTGTCATCCATTGAAACAGCCGGGTCGCTTTTACAAATTCCGGATCAGGCTGCCAAACCGCTTTTTCGGCCATACCGTTTCCCCCTTTTCGTTTCATTGGCCTTTAGACGGGATAAACAGGATGCTTCCGTTCCGTAAATATCATGTATTTGGTCATATATGCATTCAGCCGTTTGATGAGTTCCGTACGAAGCGAATCGGCCGGAATGACCCCGTCGACAATCATTTCTGAAGCAAGCCGGTAAATGTCTATGTCTTTTTGGTACTCTTCCCGTTTTTCGGCAATGAAGGCGGACCGCTCTTCTTCAGGCAATTGTGCGATTTTTTTGGCATAAACGGCATTTACCGCTGCTTCCGGACCCATCACAGCAATCTGAGCCGTAGGCAGCGCCAGACAGCAGTCAGGCTCAAAGGCCGGTCCCGCCATCGCATACAAGCCTGCGCCATAAGCTTTCCTGACGATGACAGATATTTTCGGCACGGTTGCTTCGGCCATCGCTGAGATCATTTTCGCACCGTGTCTGATAATACCCGCCC
The DNA here is from genome assembly GCF_054161455.1 of Bacillus sp. PK6-026. Classification (NCBI taxonomy): domain Bacteria; kingdom Bacillati; phylum Bacillota; class Bacilli; order Caryophanales; family Bacillaceae; genus Bacillus; species Bacillus sp. PK6-026. Next base: position 2,124,404 of record NZ_CP096418.1, read on the forward strand.
TCTCGACTTTTGTTCCGATCATAAAGCCGGGGATATCAGCCAGAAACAGCAGCGGGATATGATAGGCATCGCACAAATTGATAAACTTTGCGGCTTTGTCTGCCGAATCGTGAAACAACACACCGCCTTTGACACGCGGCTGATTGGCGATGATGCCGACAGGCTGCCCGTGAATCCTCGCCAAACCGGTAATCAGCTCTGGCGCGAACAATTTTTTGATCTCATAAAAAGACGCTTCATCAATGATCCGGTCGATTAAATCCATCATTTGAAACGGTGCGTTTTGGTTTTTCGGAATGATCTCCTCCAACGGCCGGTCAAACGGACGAGCGGGTTTTGCTTCAATAACAGGCGCTTTTTCGGTGTAATTCGGCGGAAAGTAGGAAAGATACCGGCGCGCCGACTTGATCGCATCTTCTTCCGTTTCGGCAAGAATGTCTCCGCAGCCTGAAACAGAACAGTGCATTCGCGCTCCGCCCATTTCTTCAAGCGACACTTTTTCGCCGATCACCATTTCCGCCATGCGCGGCGAGCCTAAATACATCGAGGCGTTACCTTCGACCATGATAACGATATCGCAAAAAGCCGGTATGTAGGCGCCGCCTGCCGCTGAAGGACCGAACAAAAGACAGATTTGCGGGATGCGCCCGGATAATTTGACTTGCTGATAAAAAATCCGCCCTGCTCCTCTTCGCCCCGGAAACATGTCAACTTGATCCGTAATCCTTGCGCCTGCTGAATCGACCAAATAAAGAAGCGGACAATTCAGCTTTTCGGCTGTTTCCTGGATGCGGATGATTTTTTCGACGGTTCTCGCTCCCCATGATCCTGCTTTCACCGTTGAATCATTAGCCATGACGCAAACGGTTCGGCCGCCGATTTTTCCGATTCCCGTGACGACTCCGTCTGCTGGAAGCCCGTCTGCCATGCAATTGGCAAAAAAAGCGTCCTCAAGGTCGAGGCCTTCGTCAAGCAGCAGCTTTAATCGGTCTCTGACAAATAATTTTCCTTTTTTCTCATTAGCTTCATGGTATTTTTGCGCTCCGCCTTCCTGAATCCGGCGAATGCGTTCATACAATTCCTTTTCGGCCGGCATCGGCTGTCCCCCCGTTCGTTTTATTCTCCCGTATAATACGGCTTCCGCTTTTCTGTAAAAGCTTTCAGCCCTTCTGTTCTGTCTTTCGTCGGAATCGTCAGTTCGTAGGCTTTTTGTTCAATCACGAGTCCAGTTTCGATATCTGTCTCAAGCCCTTGATTGATAGCGAACTTCGCCTGTCTGACGGCAACCGGTCCGTTCGCCGCAATGTTCGCTGCGATATTTTCGGTTGTTTCCTTTAACTTTTGAAGCGGAACGACATGTTCAACTAGGCTGATCTTTTGCGCTTCTTCGGCGCTGATGCGGCAGCCGGTATAGATCATTTCTTTTGCCTTTCCCCTGCCGATCAAGCGGGGCAGCCGCTGTGTTCCCCCTGCCCCGGGAATAATCGCGAGCGTTGTTTCGGGGAGGCCGAGTTCAATATGTTCGGCTGCGATCCTGATGTCGCACGCCAATGCAAGCTCCAGCCCCCCTCCCAAAGCGCTTCCGTTTAATGAAGCGATGACGGGCTGCGGCAGTTTTTCCGTCTGGCTGACCACTTGTTGAATCATGGAAACGGCCTGCTTCGCTTCTGTGGGGCTCATGCGGGCTCTTTCCTTTAAATCGGCACCTGCACAAAACGTCCTGTTCCCTACTCCCGTTATAATGACACAGCGGACGGTCGGGTTTGAACGGATATCGCGAAGGATATGCTGAAGGTCGTCGAGAAGTCCGAGCGAGAGGGCATTTGCAGCTTGCGGTCTGTTCAACGTCAACACGGCGACCGCCTGCTCGTTTATGGAATAAAGAACATTGGGCTCCATTCGGTCTTCCTCCTCCTCAATCTATGAAAAGCAATTCTTTGATTTCGCCGCCTGCAAATTTCGGCTTGGTAGCTCTCTCCCGGTTTTGTCTTCGATCCATTTGGCAGCTGAAAGCAGCTTGCTGAGATCAACTCCGGTTTCGATGCCCATCTGGGCGCACATGTAAATCAAATCATCAGTTGCCGCATTTCCCGTGGCTCCAGGGGCATAAGGACAGCCGCCCAGCCCGCCGCATGATGCGTCAAATACGGTGATTCCCATATCCATCGCTGTGATCATGTTGGCGAGCGCCATCCCTCTCGTATCATGAAAATGAAGGGCGAAACTCTCTTTCGGAAAGCGTTTTAAAAGTACGTCAAGCACCTTTTGAACTTGCACGGGATTCGCTGCGCCGATTGTATCTCCGAGAGAAAGTTCGTCGATGCCCATGTTGAACAACGCATCACAGAGGCGTATGATTTGTTCTAATGGCACATGATGTTCATAAGGACAGCCAAATACGGTGGACAGGTAGGCTCTGGTGGTGAGGCCTGCTTGTTTTGCTGTCCCGGTGACTTCCTGCAAGACTGGAAGCGTTTCGCCGATCGATTTGTTAATATTTTTCCGGTTGTGTGTCTCGCTTGCCGACATAAAAACAGAAGCTTCATCGATCCCTCCTTCGAGAGCCCGTTCCAGCCCTTTTCGGTTCGGAATGAGGGCTGCGTAGGTGACGCCCGGCTTCCGGTTAATGCCTTTGGCGACGTCAAGGGCATCAGACAGTGCAGGAATCCATTTAGGATGAACGAATGAAGTGATTTCGATATATGAAAGCCCTGTTTGGGAAAGCATGTCGATCCAGGTTATTTTATCGGCTGTCGAGAGTGCGGTTTCTTCATTTTGCAGACCGTCGCGCGGCCCGACTTCTTTAATGAAAATTTTCTTCGGTACATTCATTTGCCATCCTCCAGACCTTATTGAAGCTCCAATAAGACATCTCCTTCATCGGCAAAATCACCTTCGTTTTTTCTGACGGTTTTGACGGTGCCGGCCGTTTCGGCGACAATCGGAATCTCCATTTTCATCGATTCTAAAATGGCGACTTCCTGCCCTTTTTCGATTTTGTCTCCTGCTTTCACTAATATTTTCCACACGTTTCCCGCCATATTGGTGACAACAGTATTCATGGCGCGCCTCCTTAATTTCATTTTGACTGATAACGACTGATAAAATCGGTTTGGACCCCGCCTTTTCGGAATTCGTCAGAACGTACGATGTCTTCAAGCAACGGAATATTTGTCTTAATGCCTTTCACTTGATATTGTGAGAGCGCTTCGGCCAATGTCCGGATGGCTTCATCTCTGCTATTTCCTTTGACGATCATCTTGGCGATCATCGGGTCGTAATACGGTGTGATGTTCATACCTGGGGCTGCTGCGCATTCATGACGGACATTCGGGTGCTCAGGCAGCTTAAGGTCAGTGATCCGTCCCGGCGAAGGGAAAAATGTTTTCGGATCTTCGGCACAGATTCTGACTTCGATCGCATGTCCGTCACGCCGAATGTCTTTCTGCTTATACGGAAGCGCTTTGCCTGCTGCGATATTGAGCTGTTCTTCGACAATGTCGAGCCCTGTAATTTCCTCTGTCACCGGGTGTTCGACCTGCAGGCGGGTATTCATCTCGAGAAAATAAAAATGATTCTTGCTGTCTACTAAAAACTCGATTGTCCCGGCGTTGGCATAGCCGATCGACAGCGCGGCTTTCACGGCCGCTTCACCGAGCTTCGCGCGCATGTTTTCATCGAATAACGGAGCAGGTGCTTCTTCGATGATTTTTTGCTGGCGTCTCTGAATCGAACAGTCCCGTTCCCAAAGATAGACGGCATTTCCGTATTCGTCTGTTAAAATCTGAATCTCGATATGTCTTGCATCTTCGATATATTTCTCGATGTACATAGCCCCGTCTCCGAAAAAATCGGCGGCTCGTTTTTGGCTGCCTTCATATGCTTTTGCTAATTCGCCTTCATTGCGAATCAGCTGCATTCCGATGCCTCCGCCTCCAAAAGAAGCCTTGAGCATCACGGGATAGCCGATGGATTCGGCAAGAGCCTTGGCTTCATTCAGACCGGCCAAGCTTTTTGTCACGCCGGGAACGACGGGAATCCCGGCTTGTTCCATCGCTAGCCTTGCTTCAATTTTGCTCCCCATTTTGGCGATCACATCGGACGGCGGACCGATAAACGTGATATTTTCCTGCAGGCATCTTTCGGCAAAACGGCTGTTCTCGGAAAGCAGGCCGTATCCCGGGTGGATGGCACAGACCCCCGCTTTTTTAGCGGTTTCGATGATTTTTTCGATATTTAAATAGCTTTCACTGACCCGCGGTTTGCCGATCAGCCAGGCTTCATCTGCAGCTTTAACGTGCAGGGACTCAGCATCCGCTTCAGAGTAGACGGCAGCTGTCTGAATACCGAGCCGTTTACAAGTTCGGATGATCCGAAGTGCGATTTCGCCACGATTGGCGATAAGCAATTTTTGAAACAAAAAAATGCCCCCTTTCATATTCAAAAGTGTCTGAAATAGAATTTGAAAGCGCCTTCATTTATTTATTGTGCGAATTCGAAAGTGAAGTAGCTTATCCTGTTTCCTGCCATAGGTTCAGACGGGTCTTGTCTGTTCTTTACAGCTTATGATGATTTGAAAGAAAAAAGTCCTAAAGCTTAAGAAATCGCTTTAGAACTCTCAATGTTTTGGCTCGGGCCTGTTGGTGTTTGGACGGCTTTTACCGAGAATGCTCTGCATGTTTGCCGCTGTTTGTGAGGATATGTTGAATGATCTCGGCGTTTTTTGACAGAAAGGCAGTTTCGAACATATCCTGATGCGGCCCGGCTCCTTTATACTCTTGATAGTTTCTTGTTGTGGCGTCGGCCCATTTTTGCAATATGAATCTGTCAATTTGATCCGTCTGAATGCCGGCTTCAATAAAGTGGATGTTTGCGTTGATTTGGCCGCCATTGATTAATTGTGCCCAATATTTTTGATAGTTTGCCGTCTTTTTGATGACTGCTTCCCTGAGGTGAGCGGGAACATGTTCTGCCGAGGTGCTGCTTGGCTGTGGCGGCAATGCTTGTTTCTTTTGATATGCATCGACAATAATGAGATCGCTGACCTCCAAACCACGGTTTTCCATTTCTTTGACAGTCTCAAATGCCGTGTTGCCTCCCGCTGAATATCCCAGCAGGATATAAGGACCCCGAGGCTGTTTTTGGATGATGTTGTTCACGTATTGTTCCATACGGCTGTCTTCTTCAATAAAGTTAAATCCGTACACAGTCGCTTTGCCGTTTAGCTTGGCAGCGAGATCTTTATAAAATATCCCGAAGCCCGAAATGGGAGGAAAGCAGAAAAGGTTCACTCCGGTCGGCGGATTCAGTCTGCTGACATGCTGTACGGCCGAGGCGCGCAGCTCATGTGAAAACAGCTTTTCGGCCAATTGTTCGATTGTTGGATTCTCGAATAATAATTCAATCGGAATATCGATCCCCTGGCTGTTTTTCAGCTGGTGAATGACTTGAAGAGCCTTTAGCGAATGACCGCCAAGTTCGAAAAAGTCATCTTCAATACCGAGCTCCTTCACGCCAAGGATAGGTCTCCATATGTCAATCAGTTCTTTTTCGACCCAGTTTCTTGGCGGCACAATCTGTTTCAAAGCCGTTTTTTGATCAGGTGCAGGCAGCGCGCGGCGGTCGATTTTGCCGTTTGCCGAAAGAGGCATGCGGTCCAGTTTAACCCAATCATGAGGAATCATATAGTCGGGAAGCTGCCTTGATAGTAATGAACGGATCGTTTTTTCCTCTGTTTGATCATCGCTTACATAATATGCGATAAGGAATGCTTCTTCGTTTTTTTCTTCAATGATGACAGCGGCTTCTTGAACGCCTTCAATCTCGATGAGCCGCGCTTCTATTTCAGCCGGTTCAGTTCGTTTGCCGCGAATTTTGATTTGCCGGTCCATCCGGCTGATATATTCTAAGTTGCCGTCTGGCAGCCAGCGCGCCAGATCGCCGGTTTTGTACATTTTTTCCCCTGGTTGAAACGGATGCTCTACAAATGCTTGACTCGTCAAATCAGGTCTGTGCAAATATCCTTTTGCAACCCCATCGCCGCCGACGCAAAGTTCGCCGGGAACGCCGATCGGCGCGAGCTGACCGCTCTCGTCAACAATAAAGGCATTTGAATTGCTGATCGGTTTTCCGATGGGAATCGCTTGTGAAAAATCTTGCTTGACTTCATAAAATGTAGAGAATGTTGTATTTTCCGTCGGACCATATATGTTATAAAGCTTCAGGTTTGGGCACCGATGTCTGACCGTATTCATCAGTGCAGGCGTCAAAGCTTCCCCGCCGACATATAAAGTGGAGAGCCCTGAAAACATGTCCGGCTGGGCTTGTGCCAGCTGGTTAAAGAGAGCCGTTGTTAAAAACAGCACTGTGATATCATGGTGAAGCAAATAGCTGCCAAAACGGGCAGGAGTCAACATCGTCGAGCGGTCGATAACATGAAGAGATGCTCCTTTCAGGAGCGCTCCGAATATTTCAAATGTGATGGCGTCAAAGCCCAGTGAACCGGTTAAGATTAATCGGTCATTTGTATCGGCTGATGTGTAATTGCTGTTTGAGATCAGTGATACGACATTGCGGTGCGAAATCATTACGCCCTTTGGTTTGCCTGTCGAACCTGATGTATACATGATATAAGCCAAATCATCCGGACGCGTATTTATGTTGATAGCGCTGACAGGTGCCAATTTCGCTTCCTTGGATATCAACACTTTTTTCGGAAAATCAATGTTCGTCTTGAGTCCTTTCTGAACGGCCAATACGTCCGCCCCGCTTTCTTTCAGCATGCAGCTGATCCGTTCAGGCGGCAGTTCGGCATCGAGCGGGAGATAGGCGCCGCCCGCTTTCAAAACGGCAAGAACTCCGATGATGAATTCAGGTGAATGCTCTGCTAAAATGCCGGCAATTCCGTTTTTCTTTAAGCCTTGTTCTTGGAAGATGCGGGCCCATGCAGTGGATGTTTGATCCAGCTCCCGGTATGTCATCGTCAAGCCGCCGGCATGTAGTGCGATATGCTCCGGCGTTTTCTCTACTTGATTGGAAAACAAGTCAGTGATTGTTTTGTTCGTATCGTAATCTGTTTTTGTATCGTTGAATTCCCCGATGATCCGGGCTTTTTCGTCAGGCGCGATCATCGGCAGCCTGGAGGCGGGGATATCGGTGTCCTCCGCCGCTCTTCGCAAAGCTTCCAGCAGGTGGCCCCTCACACAGTCAATCCATGATTCATCATAAACGTTTGCATTGTAGATGAACTTGATGACAAGTTCATCATCCGGGGCAATCATGAGGTTGAAGTTGTAGCCTGATTGCTCCGACACTTTTACATTTTCGATCTGAAGCGGTGATTCGGCGCGGTTTGCCGAGTCTTGCATTTGCTGCAAAGGGTAGTTTTCAAAAACGAAAATATGGTCAATCGCATGCTGTTTAAAAGCGATATGCGACTGAATGTCAGCCAATGGATAAAAGTTGAACATGTCTTGAGCGAGCCTTTCTTTTTGGGAGCGGCGAAGCAGCTCTGAAAAGGTTTCATTTTCGCTCTCGGTCTTGATTCGCACCGGCACAGTATTGATAAATAAACCGATGATCTTCTCAACACCCGGAATCACGGAAGGACGGCCGGAAACGACAGAGCCGAACACGACATCATCTGTCCGGTTATAGCGCTGAAGCATTAAGCCCCACACGGTTTGTATGAGAGTGGCGAGTGTGGCTCCATGCTGTTTGGCGATTGTTTTGAGTCTGGCTGTCAACTTTCGGTCTAATGAAAACATCAGCTCTTTCTGCCGATATCCCTTTTCAGCAGGTTTTGCAGACACTTTCGGAAGACCTGTTGGCGCATTGAAGTCTGTCAAGTAGTTCTTCCAATATTCCTTGGCTTTGTCTTTGTCCTGATCATACAACCAGGAAATATATGCGCTGTATGGCTGAACAGGATCTAAAGGCACAGATTCACCCGTATAGATGGCTTCGTACAACTGCATAAATTCTTGGAGTACGATCCCGAGACACCAGCCGTCCATTAAGATGTGGTGATGGCTCCATACACATACGTGTTGTTCCGGCGCCGTTTTGAACAGAGAAATACGCATCAGCATATCTTTTTGCAGATTGAAGCCTTTCTGCCGATCCCGCTCTTTAAACTGGCTGATATATGCGGTTTGATCGGTCTCCGGCATTTCGGTCAAGTCTTCAGCATGCAACTGAAAGGATCGATCGCGTAAAACGACCTGGCGCGGTTCTTTCAGCCCGGCAACATGAGGCAAAAAAACCGTTCTGAAAATATCGTGGCGGTCAATGATCGATTGGACACTTTGTTGAAACCAGTCTAAATGGAGCTGACCTCTTATTGTGAAGACGGACTGTTCAATATATGCGGTTCCTTCGTCTTGCAGGAAAGAATGAAAAAGCATTCCTTCCTGCATGTGGCTTAAAGGATAAATGTTTTGGATTTTTTGTGTATGATCCATTGTTTCCCTCCGCTCGTTTAATGAAATCCGAGTAAGTCGGTTATATTTTTAAAAGCTTCCTCGGTCAGCTCGCGATCATCAAAGTCGCTGACGGTCTTCTCTGTTTCAGTTTTGCCGAGGCAATGGTTCATCAGCTTTCTGAGATAGTACTGACAATCTTGGGAAAGCCGCTCAATGGTTTCTTTTTGAAAACGCCCTGTTTCATATGTCATGTTAACGGTCAGTTTGCCTTCGGCTACGAGTGCGCTGATATCCAGCGACTGTTCACGCTTCCAAGTGCCGGTGATATCCTCGCCGCCCCCCAAAGGAGAAAATGTAAATGCATCAAGCTGTTCTGTTTCGGTTTGCGCACGGTTTCCGATTTCAAATTGTCCTAAATAGTTAAAGGTGATATCAGGTGCTTTGCCGAATTTGATCTTTGCTTTTTCAGGCGGTGTCATATATTTGAGAACACCGTATCCAAATCCTTTATCAGGTATCCGCCTTAACGTGTCTTTTGTTATTTTTAATGCGCGGATCATATATTCTTCATGATGGTCATCCCATGTATTGGGTTCAAGTTGAAGCAATACTGGATATATGGAAGTAAACCACCCTACGGTTCGGCTGATATCGTGATATGCCGCCTCAGATTGACGGCCATGCCCTTCAAGCGCGATTTTTAGCGCCTTTTGCGGCACCCATTGCCATATAGCGAGTACCGCTGACGCCAATAGCAGGTCTTGGGTATCCGTATTGTAAGCATTGTGCACATCTTTTAGAATCGCGTCTGTTTCTTGTTGAGCTAAAGTAAATGATACGGTGTTACGTTTTTTCAAAGCGGTTTTGTCGATATGTGTCTGATCTTTTGGCAGTGCAACTGTTTCATGGTGTTCGATGGCGCGCCAATAGTCTGCTTGCTGTAATAACCGCCGGCTTTCTGCATACTTGGCTAATTGCTCGGTATATGTCTGGAATGATGCGGTTTTTGGCGGGAGTGCTATGTCATCTCCGCGAATCGCCTGCTCATAGACGGATGCCAAGTCTTCCAGGATAATCCGCCATGATATGCCGTCGACGGCCAAGTGATGGATAGCAAGAAACAGGTCATCTCCTTCGCTTGAGCGGAAAAGCCCGACTTGCACCAGCGGCCCGTTTTCCAAGTCCATTGCTTTTTGCAGCTCACGAACTTGGTGTTTGATAATGTGTTCATGATCTTTTGGTTCGCCGGCCAGATTGAAGATTCGCAAGTTGTAAAGCTGGTCCTCTCCGATGTTCGCTGGACGATTGTACAGGCGCAAGTTCCCTTGTTCATCTTTGACGCATATGAGCCTGAGTGCATCGTGATGGACGGTTATCGCTTTTAGCGTTTTCCTCAATGCATCTTCATCTAACGGATTTGACCGATGCAGCATAACTGACTGATTAAAATGGTGGGCTTCTTTTATATCTTGAGACAGGAACCATTTTTGCACCGGTGACCATGTCATCTCGCCTTCTACAGATGCTTGGCTGATCGGTTGTTGTGATAAACGGACATATGGCGCCAATTCTTGGATTGTCGGATGGCTGAAGATATCTTTTACGGCCAATTGCTTTCCTGATTGATGCAATCTCGCGGAGACTTGCAATGCCTTAATGGAATCTCCGCCAAGCTCAAAAAATGATTCATCAATTCCGATCTTGTCCACACCGAGCACCCCGCGCCAGATGGCAGCCAATTCTTTTTCAATATCAGTGGCCGGAGCCGTAAATGTTTGCCTAGTCTCTCCCTTGTGCGGGATCTTTGCCAGTGCGGGCTTATTCAGCTTCCCGTTTGGCATGGTAGGCAATGCATCAAGCGTTTGGAAAAACGCCGGTACCATGTAAGACGGCACTTTTTTGGCCAAAGCTTTGCGCACCATGCCGCAATCTGCGCCGTCTTCAACAACGATATAAGCGCACAGTTCCTTATGACCTGCTGCGGTAACAGAATCCACCACTGCCGCTTCTTTTACTACGGCAAGGCCGGAGAGTGCCGCTTCCACTTCTTTTATCTCGATTCGGTAGCCTCTGATTTTGACTTGTTCATCCATCCTGCCGACATACTGCAGTGTGCCGTCCGGCAGCCATTTCGCCAAATCCCCCGTCCGATACATGCGCTGATCTGGATGGAACGGATCTTGAACGAAAGCTTTTGCCGTTTGCTCAGGAAGATTGATATATCCTCTTGCAAGCCCCGGTCCTGTAATGCAAAGTTCTCCGGTGACACCGATAGGCTGCAAGTGATCTCCTTTTAAAATATAAACATTTGTATAGCCGATCGGCCGGCCGATCGTGATGTTTTCTTCTCGTTTCAATCTTCTGGCCGCAGTGGCCGTGATGCTGCTCTCTGTCGGCCCGTATTCATTGGAAATCTCTATGTCAGGGCGGAGCGAGAAACTGCGCTCCAGCAAATTCGGTTCAATCGCTTCGCCTCCTAATGTGACAAGTCGCAGTGCTTGTACATCTTCCGGCTGCAATACGTCAAGCAGTGTCCGGTATAGAATCGGAACGAGATTCATATGCGTAATGCCGTAATCGGCTAGATATTGTTTAATAGCGAGAATGTCTTTCGCTTCTTCCTCAGCCGGGATAACGGTCTGTACTCCTGATATAAGCGGCGCAAACATACTTGTGACAAATGCGTCAAAAGAAAATGAGGAAAGCTGAAGCGCGATATCATGATCATGAAATTCATAAAAAGCACTGCGCCACTGAACTGTATAAGCGACTCCTCTGTGTTCCACCATGACGCCTTTTGGATTGCCCGTCGTACCTGATGTATAAATGATATAAGCCAAATGATCAGGCCCGGAAGCAGTTAGAATAGGTGAGGTGTCCTGTTCCTGTACATCTTCAATCAGAAGCACTTCGCCTTTAAAATCATCAGGTACTTGATGAATTGTTTTTTTATCGGTGATCAGCAGTTTAGCTCCGCTGTCGGCTAATACATATTGTTTGCGCTCGTCCGGATATCCAAGATCAAGTGGGACATAGGCGCCCCCTGCTTTCCAGGTTCCGAGAACGGCTGCGATCAAGCCTGTTGATTTAGGAATCATAATACCTACAGTGAGATCCGGACCAATCCCTTGATTTTGCAATGTTCTCGCTATTTTGTTGGACCATTCGTCTAATTCTTGATAAGTGAGCACCCCTTCCCGAGTGATGAGTGCAGTTGCACTCGGCGATTTTGCCGCCTGACGGGCGAATAATTCGTGAACGGTTATGTTAGGGCCGTGTTGTTCCGGCATCCTGTTAAAGTTTGTCATCAGCAGCTGTTGTTCTTTAGCTGTCAGCATGCTGATGGCAGGCAACGCTGTCTGCGGTGCGTGGACAATGTGCTGAAGCATTGTCGTGAAATGTGATGCCCAGCGTTCGATCGTATCTTGTTTAAATAAAGATGATGCATATTCAAACCGAAAGTGTATGCGTTCATCCCCTTCTGAAACTTGCAGCGTCAGATCAAACTTCGCCCCAGTTTGAGGCATATCGGCAGGCTGAATATGCAGTCCATCCAGGAAAAGCTCTTGGCGATCCATATTTTGTACGACAAGCATAGCGTCAAACAACGGATTGCGGCTCATATCACGGACGACATCAAGCCGGTCGACAAGCTCCTCAAACGGATAATCCTGATGTTCAAATGCCTCAAGTGCCGTTTCGCGGACCTCTCTTAAGAAATCGCTGAAACATTTGTTTTCGGCCGGCTGCGTTCTGATCGCCAATGTGTTGACAAACATGCCGATGACAGGTTCTAAGTCTTTGTGCGGCCTTCCGGCGATCGGCGAACCGATGATGATATCCTCCTGTCCGCTGAGCCGGGCAAGAAGCGTGCTGTACGCGGCGAGAAGAACCATATACAGGGTGCATCCGTTGTCGCGGGCGATCTTGTATAGGCCGGATGAAGTGTCCGCATCAAGTGAAAAGGACACATGATCTCCGGCAAAGCTTCGCACCGCCGGGCGGGCGTTGTCGGCCGGAAGCTCCAGCACCGGCAGCTCTCCGTCGAGCTGCTTCAGCCAATAGGCTTCCTGTCTGTTGTACGCCTCTCCTTGTTTGAATGCCTGTTGCCAGACAGCGTAGTCTTTATATTGAATCCGCAGCGGGTGAAGCGTCCGGTTGGCGTACAGCTCGCTGAATTCGCTGATTAAGGTGCCGACAGACACCCCGTCGGAAATGATGTGATGCATGTCCACCAACAACAGGTGGCTCTCCTCCGCCTCCTTCACAAGAGCGGCGCGGAAAAGCGGCGCTTCTTGAAGCCGGAACGGACGGACAAAGTCTTCAGCCGTGGCCAATTCCATCAGCTGAAACGGGACATCATCATGAATGCGTTGAACAGGCTCGCCGTCTGCCCCGGTTTCAAACGACGTCCTGAGCGATTCGTGGCGGCGGATCAGCTGCCTGAATACTTCATCAAGCCGGGCGCGGTCGAGCGGTCCTGTCAGCTTAAGCGCCGCCGGCATATTGTAGCCGACACCGCCGTCTTCCAGCTGCTGAAGCACATACATCCGCTTTTGCGCCGAGGACACCGGATAGGTGTCCTGTTTGTCCGCCGGTTCAATCGCCGCATGCGGGCTTTCATCCAATTCCTGAATCACGGCTGCGAGCTCTTCCAGTGTCGGCTTGGCGAAAATCTCCTTCAGCGGCACCTGCACGCCAAACGCTTTGGCGATGCGGGAGACGAGCGCTGTCGCTTTCAGCGAGTGGCCGCCTTGTTCGAAAAAGTGGTCGCGAATGCCGGCAGGGCCGTATTTCAGCACCTCTTCCCAAAGCTTGGCGAGCTTCATTTCCGTGATGGTTTGCGGCGCGGTGTAAGCGCGTCGTTCAGGCGCTCTGTCGGGAGCGGGCAGCGCCTTGCGGTCAAGCTTTCCGCTCGGAGTGACAGGCCACTCTTTCATCTCGATGAAGGATGAAGGCATCATGTAGGCCGGCAGGCGTTTGCCCAGCTCTGTCCTTACAGTTTGTTGATCCTGACCTTCAATATAGGCGCAAAGCTCGGTTTCCTCCCCTTCTGTCCGGGCGATAACCGCCGCTTCCCGCACGCCGTCGATCTGGCGAAGCGCCGCTTCGACTTCCCCCGGTTCGATCCGGTAGCCGCGGATTTTCACTTGACCGTCCATGCGGCCCAGCCATTCAACGGTGCCGTCCGGGAGCCATCTCGCCAGATCGCCCGTTTGATACATGCGTTCCCCTGAATAAAAGGGGTCATCGAGAAACCGTTCTTCTGTCAGCTCCGGACGGTTCAAGTAGCCCCTTGCGACGCCCGCGCCTGCGATATACAGTTCCCCTCGACAGCCGAACGGCAGAAGCTGCCGTTTTTTATTTAAAATATAGAGTCTCATATTGTGTCCTGATCGGCCGATCGGGACATGGTCAAGTGTTTTCCTTTTAGGGACATCAAAGTATGCCGCTTCTACCGTCGCTTCCGTCGGTCCGTAGGAATTTGTCAATTCCACCCTCGGCAGAAGCTCATGAAAACGGGAGACGAGGTGCGCCCACAGCTGCTCGCCGCCTGCAAAGACTCTTTTTAAATGTCTGATGTCGGCCGGTTTTTTTCTTTGATTCATATATTCCAAGAATGAGTGAAGCATAGAAGGGACAAAATGGGCGGCTGTAACTTCCTTTTCCTCCAGCGCTTTTAAGATGATTTCAGGATCTTTTTCCCCTCCTTGAGGAAGCAGATAAACAGAAGCCCCGGCGAATGGCCACCAGAACAGCTCCCATATTGAAGCATCAAACGAGTAAGACGTTTTATGCAGAATGATGTCCGAGTCGTTAAGTGAGTAGCGGGTTTGCAGTGAGTATAAAAAATTGACCGCGGACCTGTGTTCCACCATGACGCCTTTTGGGCGTCCCGTTGAGCCAGATGTATAGATGATATAGGCCAAGGCATCGGGCGGTACCGGGAGATTCGGATTGACTGCCGCTTCTCCGTGATTCTCGCGCCCGCCATCTAGCGGCAAAATGGTTCCCTCAAACATCGATGGATTAGATTCTGCAAGCAAGGTCTTTGCGCCGCTGTCCTTCATTAAAAAACGGATTCGTTCTTCAGGATAGTCAGGGTCGATCGGCACGTAAGCAGCTCCCGCTTTTAAAATGCCATAAATTCCAATCAGCATATCTGGTGAACGTCTCCCCATCACGGCAATCACATCTTCCTGTTGAATACCGAGGCCAATTAGCTTCCATGCAATTTGATTGGCCCGTTCATTCAGTTCTCTGTAGGAGATGGAGACGCCATCCGCCAAAACGGCCGGACGATCAGGCGTCTTTTCTGCCTGCTGCTCGAGCTGATGATGAAGCGGCTGATCCAGTGGGAAATCGATTTTTTGCATCGGGCTGAGGTTTTGCAGAAGTGCGCTTTCTTCCTTTTTCGAAAGGATTGACAAATGGTCCAGTTCCAGCTCCGGATGCTGTGCAGCGTTTTTAGCCAACGTTTTAAAAAAATCGGCCCATTTTTGAATCGTTTTCCGTTCAAACAAATCTGTACTGTATTCAAACTGACAATATATTTGTCCGCCGCTTTCGGCCATGTACAGTGACAGGTCGAATTTAGAAATCGGGTGGCTGATATCTTTCTGCCGAAACTCAAGCCCCTCCATCGACAATTGTTGCCGCTCCATATTTTGCAGTGCAAACGTTGTATCAAAGAGCGGATTTCGGCTCATCTCCCGCTGAACGCCGAGGCGGTCAACCAGCTCCTCTAACGGATAGTCCTGGTGTTCATAGGCTTCTAGCGCTGTTTCTCGAATGTCCTGTAAATATTGTTTGAAAGATATTCCGCTCACCGGACGTGTTCGAAAAGCCAATGTGTTCACAAACATTCCGAGCACGGATTCCAGGTCAGCATGCGGTCTGCCCGCGATCGGCGAACCGACAATGATCTCTTCCTGCCCGCTTAGCCGTGATAATAAAACGGTGTATATCCCAAGAAGCGTCATATACAGTGTGCATCTGTTTTCTCCTGCGAGCTGTTGTAAACGTGATGTAAGATCCTGACTGATCTCGAACGTAACCCGGTCACCTGCAAAGCTTTTTGCCGGGGGCCGCGGTTTGTCCGTCGGCAATTCGAGCACTGGCAGCTCACCGGCCAGTTGTTTGAGCCAATACGATTCTTGCCGTTTGTATATGTCGCTTGTTTTGAATGTTTCTTGCCATGCTGCATAGTCTTTGTATTGAATGCGCAACGGAGCCAGTTCAAGTCCTTTATACAGCTCGCTGAATTCCTGCATGAGCAATTGGATGGAGACACCGTCTGAAATAATATGGTGCATGTCCACTAAAAGCAGATATCGTCCTTTTTCAATGGTCGCTAAGCCCGCCCTGAAAAGCGGAGCCTTTCCAAGATCAAACGGCCGGATAAATGATTCAGATGAAGATTCGTTTGAAAAAGCAAACGGCACCTTTTCATGAATCCGCTGCACCGGCTCGCCGTCGTCTCCTGCTTCGAATGATGTCCTAAGGGGTTCATGCCGGCGGATCAGTTCGCGAAATACAGCTTCCACCCTCTGTTGATCGAGCTCGCCTGTCAGCTCCAAAACGGCCGGAATGTTGTAGCTGACTCCTCCGCCATCAAGCTGGTGCAGAACATACATCCGTTTTTGTGCGGAAGAAACCGGATTTGTCTCCTTCTTCTCTATTTGCTGAATCGAAGCAAACGGGTTTTCTTCCGCTTCACTGATGACTGCTGCCAACCCTTCTACGGTCGGATGGGCAAAGACATCACTTAACGGAATCTGAACGTTCCATTCTTTGGCGATGCGAGAGATGAGCGATGTTGCTTTTAAAGAATGGCCGCCCAGTTCAAAAAAGTTGTCGCGGATGCCGACCGGCCCCCTTTTCAGTAGACCTTCCCAAAGCTGTGAAAGCCTGAGCTCGTTCAAATTGCGAGGTGCGGCGTATGACTGATGCGATGCGGATGATGTCGGTTCTGGGAGGGCGCTTTTATCGACTTTTCCATTTGCTGTAAGCGGAATCGCTGGCACAGCAGTCCATTTTACTGGCATCATGTAGTCAGGGATGGCGTCGGCCAAATCATGACGCAATGCAGAAGGGTCGATCGGTTTCCGTGTGCTGTAGTATGCGCACAATTCATGTTCCCCTTCACTGTCTTTTTGAACCAGGACAACCGCTTCCTTAACAGCAGGATGATTTGCCAATGTCACCTCTATTTCCTTAGGTTCGACCCGGTAGCCCCTGATTTTCACTTGATCATCCGTCCGGCCGATATAGTCCATTTGTCCGTCTGCACGAAGCCTTGCTATATCTCCTGTTCGATACATGACGGCTCCCGCTCTGAATGGATCGGGCAAAAATTTCTGTTTTGTCAAGATTGGATTATTGACATATCCTCTCCCGACGCTCGCGCCTGATATATAAAGCTCTCCTGCTACACCGCAGGGCTGAAGTCGTTTGTATTTGTCAAGGATATACAAGGCGTTATGGCTGATCGGTTTTCCGATCGGCGGAGAATCCGGGATGTCGCCCTCAGGATGAATGGTGCATGTCGAGACGACATGGGTTTCCGCCGGGCCGTAATGATTATGCAAGTGTATGCCGTGCCGCTTGAGCAATGCCTTAAAAATATGCGAGACCGTCAATTGCTCCCCCGCAGTGATGACATGCTTCACACAGTTTGGAAAGTGGTTCGCATAGTGTTCCTCATTAAAAAGCATCTTCACAAAAGCCGTCGGGAAAAAGACGACTTCTGTTCGCTGTGTATTGATCAACAAAAACAACTGAGCTGGGTCGCGCTTGATTGATTCAGGCGCGATGCAAAGCGTGCCGCCGCTAAGCAAAGTTGTAAACAATTCTTGATAGCAGACGTCAAACGCACAAGATGCATACTGGAGCACATTTGTTTTGAAATCAATACGTGAGTTTTCAAATTGGTCATGAAGCAAATTGGCCATATTTCGATGTTCAAATAAAACACCCTTCGGCTTCCCCGTTGTTCCAGATGTATACATGATGTAAAGCAAATCTTCCGCAGTGTTTACCGTCTCGACATTGCTTCCGTCGCTTTCCGCATCTGCTTCTTCTATGAATGTCACAGATCGTTTTGTTGCGGCTGACTTTGCTAAAGCCGCCACATGATGCTGTGATACTATGTGCTGACAGCCGCTGTTTTCTATGCAATAGCGAATGCGTTCGGCAGGATGGCTCAGGTCAATCGGAACAAATGCCGCGCCCGCTTTTAAAATGCCGAGTACTCCCGCCGCTAATGCGGGAGAACGTTCGACCATGATCGCGACCGGCTCCTGGCGTTTGACACCCCGTTTTCGGAGAAGGCGTGCAAGTTTGTTGGCCATTTCATTCAGCTCTTTATAAGTGATCGACTGCCCTTCATAGTGAATTGCTTTTTCATCAGGGGATTGTGCCGCCTGACGTTCGAACATCGACTGGATCGTTTCATATTCACGCTGTTTAGTCTCTATTTTCAACGTGCTGAGCAGGTCTTTTTGTTCCTGCTGTGTTGTGATCGTCAATTCCTCCGGGGTCAAATTCGGATTTTCCAGCACTTGTGCGATGATATGCTGCAAATGGCCTTTGACGCTTTCGATGAAAGAACGTTCATGAATGCCGGAATCAAATCTCATTTTGAGATGAATGTTTTCACCTGGTGCTACCATGAGATAAAAGCTGTAGTTGGTCTCGTCTTCCATGTTGAAATCATGAATGCGAAACAGATCCTCTGCATCTTGTCCACTGTTCAGCAGCGCGATTTCTTTTTCAACAGGATAATTTTCAAAAACAAGAATATGGTCGATTAAGCCTTGTTTGACGGCGGATTCCGCCTGTATCTCATAGAGCGGGTGGTAGCTGTACGGCTGCCCATTGAGCGCATCTTTTTGCACTTGTTTAATCAGTTTCACAAAAGGCACTTTTGTACCGGTAACACGCACCGGTACCGTATTAATGAAAAGGCCGATCATCCGCTCTATCCCTGCAATTTCAGCCGGCCTGCCGGAAATAACCGAACCGAAAACCGCATCATCCGTCTGGTTATAAGCTTGCAGCAACATTCCCCAAAGCGTGTGAAAAATGGTGCTCAATGTGACTTCTTCCTTTGCGGCCAGCTCTTTCAGCTTATCCGTAACTGTTTTAGAAAGGGAAAATGTGACTTCTTCTTGTCTGCTTTTGGCGCCCGCTTTTTTTTGCTGCGGCAGCCGGCTCTGTTGGTCATATCCTTCAAGATAACCCTCCCAGTACCGGGCGGCGGCTTCTTTGTCCTGCTCCATCAGCCATTGAATATAGCTCCCGTAAGGCACAGCAGGCTCAAGCTTTAATGGTGTTTGGTGCAAATGGGAAGCGTATATATGGAAAAACTCCTTCAGGACAATCCCGAGGCACCAGCCGTCCATAATGATGTGATGGAAGCTCCATATGCATGTAAATTCGCGTTCCCCTGTTTTAAAAAGAATGACGCGCATCAATCCATCTTTTTGCAAATGAAATCCTTTGGCTCTGTCTGTTTTTTTGACGTCATCGATCAATCTAAGCTGGCCGGATCGATCCAAATGAGTCAGATCTTTTTCTTCAACGGTGATCGTCCGTTCTTTTAAGACGACCTGCTGCGGAACGGATACATTTTGACTGATAAAAATCGTTCTGAAAATATCGTGCCGGGCGCACAGAGCAGTGATGCTTTTCTGAAAAATGTCTGTGTCAACCTTTCCTGTCATTGAAAATGAGGCTTGTTCGACGTATGCCTGTGTGTCCTTGTTAAGAAGGGTGTGAAATAGCATGCCTTCCTGCATATAAGAAAGCGGATAAATATCCTGAATCTCATGTTTTTTTGTCATATTTTTTCCCTGCCTCCTGTTCCTACAGTTCCTCGACAAAGCTCGCAATATTGTCCAAATCTTCCGCTGTTAACGATTGGCTGCTAAAATCGCTGACCGTTTTCTCTGTTTCTTGTTTATGTGCGCAATGTTTGATGATTTGGTGCAAATTATGTTTCACCATGTGCAGCAGCTGTTTCATTGTTGTTTTATGGAACCGGCTTGGCGGATAGCTCAAATTGAAATGCAGCTGATTTTGCCTTACCATGGCGCTCATTTCCAGCGTTTGCTCACGCTGCCATGTAGGTGTAATGTCTTTCCCGCTTGCAAGCCCCGAAAAGCTGAACTTTTGTTGGCGTTCTGTATCATTGAATTGCCCTAAATAATTAAAACCGATTTCAGGCGCTTTGCTGAACTGGATTGTTTTGTTTTCAGAGGATGTTAAATATTTCAAAATGCCGTATCCCATTCCTTTGTCCGGTATTCTGCCGAGTGTATCTTTGACTGTTTTCACTGCCAGCCCCAACTCGCCTTCGACTGCATGTAAATCAATCAACACAGGATATATTGTGGTAAACCAGCCGACTGTCCGGCTGATATCCAATTCAGGAAGGGTGTGATCTCTCCCATGTCCTTCCATCGCGATCCGCAGTTTCCTCTCTCCCATCCAATCACACAGGGCTAATGATGCTGCCGTCAGCAGAATATCCTGGGTGTCTGTGTTGTAGGCGTTGTTAACCTTGTGGATTAAAACGTGTGTGTCTTCTTCGGAAAGGGTAAAGCTTTCCGTTTTCCGAATGTTGTCCGCAGCGCTATGCGGTTTTTCACAAGAAAGTAAAGCGGCTTTTTCTTTTTCAACAGTGCGCCAATACGATTGTTCGCGAATGACCTTGCTGCTCTCTGCGTATTCGGCAAGCCGGTTTGCGAAATATTGGTATGAGTCCGTTTTCCGCGGAAGCTGAACCGGTTGTCCTGCGGCCGCCTGACTGTATGCTGCCGATAAATCCTCAAGCAAAATCCGCCATGAGACCCCGTCGACGACCAAATGATGAATGGTGAGAAATAAATAAGTTCCCGACATTGTGTTGAACAAGCCTGCTTTTAGCAGTGGGCCTGTTTGCAAATGGATACTGCGCTGCAAATCAGCGACTTCGTCTTCAATCAGCTTCTCCCATTGTGCCGTTTTAGAAAGGTCTCTTATGTTCAGGCTGTAAAGTTCTCCATGAATTCCCCTGTTAAATTGCTGCAGCTGGCCGCCGTCATCGATGATTGTCATGCGGAGGGCATCATGATGGATGACAAGATGCTGTAAAGCTGTTCGAAGCGGCTGTTCCTGAAATCCTTCTGAGCTATGAAGCATGACAGATTGGTTGAAATGCTGCCTCTTTTCGATATGCTGTGCGAGGAACCAGCGCTGAACGGGCGTCCAAGGTACTTCTCCTTCAATCGGCCGCTGATCTATATTTCTCTCAGTCTTGCGGATGAGAGGCGCGGCTTCTTTAATAGTTGGATGGCGGAATAAGTCGCCTGCCGTGATTTTCAAGTCAAACCGTCCAAGGCGCGCAGATACTTGGAGGGCTTTAATCGAATCGCCTCCCAGTTCAAAAAACGAATCCTCAATCCCGACTTTTTCAACGCCGAGCACCTCTTGCCAGATCACGGCAAGCCGTTCCTCCAGCTGGTTGCGCGGAGGGGCGTATGCTGTGTTGATTGCTGTGGTCTCCGGCTCAGGCAGCGCTCTTCTGTCGAGCTTTCCGTTTTGTGTCAGAGGCAAGGCGGCAAGCTCAACCAAATGCGCCGGGATCATAAACCCGGGCAATTGCTGAGAAAGAAGGGATCTGACTTTCTCGATATTCATTTCCGCTTGCAGACTCATATAGGCAAGGAGTTCTTTATGTCCTGAGGGACCGGTTCGCACGATGACGGCGGCTTCTTTGACACCGTCAATCTGCCGCAATGCTGCTTCAATTTCTCCCAGCTCAATCCTGTAGCCGCGAATTTTTACTTGATCATCCATCCGGCCGATATATTCAATCGACCCATCCTTCAGCCAGCGGGCCAAATCACCGGTCCGGTACATTCGTTCACCAGGTGTGAAGGGATTTGGCACAAATTTTTCTTTCGTCAGTTCAGGTCTCCCGAAGTAGCCTCTGGCTAGCCCGTCCCCGCCAACGCATAATTCTCCGATGACACCCATAGGCTGCAATCTCCCGCGGCTGTTGACAATATAAGCGGTTGAATTAGCGATTGGGCGGCCGATCGGAATGGAATGCTTATACTCGTGTTCAATCCGGAAGCACGTTGAGAATGTTGTGTTTTCCGTTGGGCCGTAGCCATTCCATAGCGCGAGATCCGGCGCCGCGTTGCGAACGCGATTGACATGGTTTGGCGACAGGGCTTCTCCGCCGAGAATCAATCTGGACAGGTCGGAAAATGTTCGTTCATTTTGTTCTGATAATTGATTAAATAAGGATGATGTCAGCCATAAAGTCGTGATGCCGTTCTGCTGTATGAATGTCTTGAGCCGATCGGAATCTAAATAAGTTTCCTTGTCACTGATGTATAAACAAGCACCGTTTAATAGCGGTCCGAATACTTCAAATGTCATCGCGTCAAATCCCAATGACGCTGTCAATAAAATCCTGTCTTCAGGTGAAAATGCCATATCGCTGTTTTTTACGAGACGGACGACGCCGCGCTGTTCAACCATTACGCCTTTTGGCGTGCCGGTTGATCCGGATGTATACATGATATAAGCGAGAGAATCAGGACCGCCCTGCTGTTCGGGATTGTTTGCTGAAATGCCGGCCTCAAGCTGGATGTCTTCTATGAATAACCGTTTTCCTGCCATATGAGATTCTAATCGATCTGATTGGAGGAGCATCACAGCATTGCTGTCAGACAACATCCATTCCAGCCGTTCTGTCGGCATGTCTTCAGTGACGGGAAGATAGGCTCCGCCGGCTTTTAAAATACCTAGAATTCCGACCGCAAGTTCAGGGGTGCGACTTGTTAATAGTGCGACAACACTTTCTGAACCGACGCCATTTGCTCGAAGCGCAGCGGCTATTCTGTTGGCGCGTTCGTTTAGTTCACGGTAAGTCAAGGTTTGCCTGTCATATATAACGGCCGGGGCGTGAGGTGTTTTGGCTGCTTGATATTCAAATAAACGGCTGATCGTTTCGTGTTTCGGGTAGTCTTGTTTTGTCTGATTAAATGTGTGAATGAATGAGCTTGTCTCATGTTCATCTAATACATGGATATCTCCGAGATGAATGTTCTGATGTTCGATCACATGATGGAGAATATGAATATAGTAGGAAAGCCATTTCTTGATCGTTTGTTTTTGATAGATGTCTGTATTGAATTCAACATCAAAACGGATTGTCTCTTGATCTTCTTCAGCTGCATAAAGAGTCATATCAAACTTAGAGACTTTATGGGCGTCATGAGCTATAGTCGTCAAATGCAAGTCATGCAGAGTCAGTGATTCCCGCTCCATATTTTGCAGAGCGAACATAACGTCAAACAACGGATTGCGGCTCATATCACGGACGACATCAAGCCTGTCGACAAGCTCCTCAAACGGATAATCCTGATGTTCGAACGCCTCAAGCGCCGTTTCGCGGACCTCCTTTAAGAAATCGCTGAAACATTTGTTTTCTGCCGGCTGCGTTCTGATCGCCAATGTGTTGACAAACATGCCGATGACAGGTTCTAAGTCTTTGTGCGGCCTTCCGGCGATCGGCGAACCGATGATGATGTCCTCCTGTCCGCTGAGACGGGCAAGAAGCGTGCTGTACGCGGCGAGAAGAACCATATACAGGGTGCAGCCGTTGTCGCGGGCGATCTTGTAAAGGCCGGCTGTTGTTTTCGCATCAAGCGTGCGGGACACTGTATCACCCGCAAAGCTTCGTACCGCCGGGCGGGCGTTGTCGGCCGGAAGCTCAAGCACCGGCAGCTCTCCGTCGAGCTGCTTCAGCCAATAGGCTTCCTGTCTGTTGTACGCCTCCCCTTGTTTGAATGCCTGTTGCCAGACGGCGTAGTCTTTATATTGAATCCGCAGCGGGGCAAGCGTCCGGCTGGCGTACAGCTCGCTGAATTCGTGGATTAAAGTGCCGACAGACACCCCGTCGGAAATGATGTGATGCATGTCTACCAACAACAGGTGGCTCTCCTCCGCTTCCTTCACAAGAGCGGCGCGGAAAAGCGGCGCTTCTTGAAGCCGGAACGGACGGACAAAGTCTTCAGCCGCGGCCAATTCCATCAGCTGAAACGGGACATCATCATGGATGCGCTGGACAGGCTCGCCGTCTACCCCAGTTTCAAACGACGTCCTGAGCGATTCGTGGCGGCGGATCAGCTGCCTGAATACTTCATCAAGCCGGGCGCGGTCGAGCGGTCCTGTCAGCTTAAGCGCCGCCGGCATATTGTAGCCGACACCGCCGTCTTCCAGCTGCTGAAGGACATACATCCGCTTTTGCGCCGAGGACACCGGGTAGGTGTCCTGTTTTTCTGCCGGTTCAATCGCCGCATGCGGGCTTTCATCCAATTCCTGAATCACGGCGGCGAGCTCTTCCAGTGTCGGCTTGGCGAAAATCTCCTTCAGCGGCACTTGCACGCCAAACGCTTTGGCGATGCGGGAGACGAGCGCAGTCGCTTTCAGCGAGTGGCCGCCTTGTTCGAAAAAGTGGTCGCGAATGCCGGCAGGGCCGTATTTCAGCACCTCTTCCCAAAGCTTGGCGAGCTTCATTTCCGTGATGGTTTGCGGCGCGGTGTAAGCGCGTCGTTCAGCCGCTCCGTCGGGAGCGGGCAGCGCCTTGCGGTCAAGCTTTCCGCTCGGTGTGACAGGCCAGTCACGCATCTCGATGAATGATGAAGGCATCATATAGGCCGGCAGGCGTTTGCCCAGTTCTGTCCTTGCGGTCTTTTGATCCTGACCTTCAATATAGGCGCAAAGCTCGGTTTCCTCCCCTTCTGTCCGGGCGACAACCGCCGCTTCCCGCACGCCGTCGATCTGGCGAAGCGCCGCTTCGACTTCCCCCGGTTCGATCCGGTAGCCGCGGATTTTCACTTGACCGTCCATGCGGCCCAGCCATTCAACGGTGCCGTCCGGGAGCCATCTCGCCAGATCGCCCGTTTGATACATGCGTTCCCCTGAATAAAAGGGGTCATCGAGAAACCGTTCTTCTGTCAGCTCCGGACGGTTCAAATAGCCCCTTGCGACACCCGCGCCTGCGATATACAGTTCTCCGGCCACCCCTATGGGCTGGACAGCTTTCTCACTGTCTAAAATATAAAGACGCGCCCCTGGTACAGGCTTTCCGATCGGAAGCCGCATCCGTTCCCTGTTTTTTTCGTGGTCGTACCGAAAAAATGCGGCATCCACCGTAGCTTCTGTCGGCCCGTAGCCGTGAATGACCGCAGTCTCCGGCAAAGACCGGGCAAATCGGGCGGCTGTCTGGGGAGCGAGCGCTTCACCTCCGGCGAATACGCGTTTCAAGGTTTTCGCAAGGCTTGTCCTTTTCTCCTCTGTTTCCATCTCGACCTGGTCTAAAAAGCTGTTGGCCATCGCCGGGATAAAATGCGCCGTCGTCACTCCTTCGTTTGTGAAGGCTTCTGTCATTAAAGCGGGATCCTTCTCCCAGCCCTGCGGAAGCAAATACATGGAGGCGCCGGGAATCATCCACCAAAACAACTGCCAGATCGAAGCATCAAATGAAAACGATGACTTGAGCACGATGACATCATCTTCAGTTAATGGGAACTGGCGCTGCATCCCGGACAAAAAGGCGGCAGCCTGTCGGTGCTCAACCGCGACGCCCTTCGGTGTCCCGGTTGAACCGGATGTATAGATGACATAGGCGAGTGAGCCGCCATCTGTATGAACGCAAACCGATTCGGTCTCCGCTGTCTCCGCTTGAAACGATGACAGGTTGACTTCAAGCGTCTCACCGGCAAAACCGGAGACGGACAAACCCGGCCCTGTGACGAGAAGCTTGGCGCCGCTGTCGGCGAGCATGTATCTGAGCCGTTCTTCAGGATAGTCTGGATCAAGCGGCACGTAAGCGCCGCCGGCTTTCAAAACAGCCAGCACCGCGATCACCATCTCCGGTGAACGGTCAGCGAGCACGCCGACCACACTTTCTTTGGCAACGCCTTTTTTCTTCAACCGGACAGCGAGCTGATTGGTATACTGGTCAAGCTCTCGATATGTTAAGGTACCGCCGGAAAAACGAAGCGCCGGCATGTTCGGCGACAGAGCTGCACGGCGGGTGAAAAAACCATGCAGCGTCGGCGCCAAAGGTGCAGCGGGCTCTGTTTGATTGAATTCGTACAGCATCTTTTTGGCAGTTTCTTCGCCAAGCAATGCAATTTGTGCGATTTGTTGATTGGGATCAGCGATGACAGAGCCTATGATATGGCGTAAATACAGTTCGATTTTTTTCATCATGGCTGGATCATACAGTCCGATATCAAAATTTATGCGAATATAAAGCGAGCTTCCCGGAATGATTTTAATGCTGCATCCATAGTTGGTAACTTCCTCCATATCGAAATCATCGACTGTGAAATCGAATGCATCAGCTTGATTCAGACTTTCAATTTCGCGCTGGGCCGGTATGTTTTCAAATACGACAATATGGTCAAACAGCTCATGTTTCAGCGTGCTTTGCGCCTGAATATCATATAAAGGATAATAACTGTACGCTTCCGCTTTCAGTGACTCCTGCTGCAAGTGGCTGACCAATGTCAAAAAGGACTCCGGCCCGCTTTTGACCCGGACGGGAATGGTGTTAATGAAAAGCCCGACCATTTTTTCTACGTCCTCAAGATCAGACGGCCTCCCGGAAATAACGGAGCCGAAGACTGCGTCATCACAGCGGTTGATCTTTTGCAGAATGATTCCCCATAATGCCTGAAAAACCGTATTCAGCGTCGCGCCTGCTTGCAAGGCCAATTTTCGCAGCCCTTCAGTCTGTTCTTTAGATAGGGTAAATGCCATCTGCTCAAGCTTTCCTTTTGAGGATGATGATGTTTTGGGCAGTGATGCGGTTTGTTTGACATCGACAAGCCTTGTTTTCCAAAAGGCTTCAGCTTCTTTTCGATCCTGTCGCATCAGCCATTTAATATACTTGCTGAACGGCTGAACCGGTTCAAAATCAGGAAGCTGCCCTTTTCCTAAAGCCTTGTAAATCGCAAGAAATTCTTTCATCACAATACCAAAGCACCAGCCATCCATTAAAATGTGATGATGGCTCCAAATACAATGATATTGTTCGTGTGCCCTTTTTAAGATAGATACTCTCATAAGAGGGTCTGTTTGCAGATCAAATCCTTTTTTCTTGTCGTCATGTTCGAATTGATCGACAAATGTTTCTTTAGCCGCCTCGTCCAGATGAGAAATATCAACAAATTGAAGGCGGCTTTGCCGCTCTTTTAACACGACTTGGCGCGGTTTTGCCACATTTTTGTGTATAAACGCAGTGCGGAAAATATCATAGCGTTCAATCAGCGCGTCTAAACTTTTTTGAAACCGTTCTGTATCAAGCGAGCCGTTTATCGTAAATGATGCCTGTTCAAAGTAGGCTCTAGATTCCTGATCCAATAGCGAGTGAAACAGCATGCCCTCCTGCATAAAAGATAAAGGATAGATATCTTGTATTTCCGGTTGCTGCACCATCAGCGACTCTCCTTTTCTATAATTTATTGACAGCTCCCATAATGTCGCTTAGTTCCTCCAAAGTTAAATCTTCATCAGTGAAGTCTGTTGCACTTTTTTCATGGTTTTCTTTTTCTGTGCAATGCTTGATGATCGTTTTGAGAAAAAATTGAACATGGTCTGCTAGAGCTTGTACTGTTTCTTTCTCATATTGAAGCCGGTTGTAGACAAAGTGCATGACGAGACATTCTGAAGATATGGCGCCGCTGATATCGAGAAGATGAGGCCGCTCCCAATCCGGACTGATCTCATGCCCCGCTTTGACGGGAGAAACGCGAAATCCGCTCGACTTGATATCTTCGTCAAACTGTCCCAAATAGTTAAAGCTGATGTCGGGACGCTGGAAATCTTCAGGTTCCCACATGCCGCCGATGTATTTCAGCACCCCGTAGCCAACGCCCTTATACGGAATACGGCGCAGCATGTCTTTTGTCCGCTTGATGTGGTAGCCGAAACGCTCATGATCATCTGCGGACTCCGGAAGGCTTGCATCGAGTAAAACAGGATAAATCGAGGTAAACCAGCCGACCGTCCGGCTGATATCGATATCCTCCAAATGCGCTTCTCTTCCATGGCCTTCCAAGCTGATTTTGAATCGATCATTGCCGGTCCATTTGTGAAGCGCAAGACCTAACGCGGCGAGTAATATGTCATTTGTATCTGTCGTATACGGCATGTTTACAGCCGTTAACAGACGCTCTGTTTCTTGTTTTGTCAGCCGAATGTCTATGGTGGCTGTATCTTGCAGCAGATTCGTAATGGTTTCGGCATCTTTCGGAAGCGGTTCAACTCTTGTTTTTTCCCTTTCAGTCCAGTAATCTATTTCCCGTAATAGCTGTCGGCTTGTTGCGTAATCAGTCAGCCGCTTGGCATAGGTTTGATAGGAATCTGTCTTTTCCGGAAGCACGATTTCTTTTCCCGCCAGGGCCTGTTTGTATCCGGCGGTTAAATCTTCGAAGAGGATGCGCCATGATACTCCGTCGATGACAAGGTGATGAATCACAAGCAGCAAATGATCGCCGTCCGATCCGCGAAAAACGCCGGCTGCAACAAGCGGCCCTGTCTGAAGCTGAATCGATTTCTGAATATGTTCCGCGGCCCTTTCAATCATCACATGCTCTTGAGCTAATGATCCTGCTTCTCTTACATCAAGCAGTTCAAACGAAAACAGCTCCTCTTTGGCAAGCTCTTCGGCTCTGTTGTACTGTGTTAAAACTCCGTCTTGATATCCGCATACCATCCGCAATGCGTCATGATGGACCACGATATGGGCGAGCGTTTTTTGCAGAGCTGTTTCATCAAATCGCGCGGAACTGTGCAGCATGACAGATTGATGAAAGTGATCGTGTGACAAAGATTGTGAGAAAAACCAGTGCTGTACAGGCGTCAGCGGCACTTCGCCGTTGACGGGCGCTTGATCAATCTCGCGCCGGACTTTCGTTACCCGCTTTGACAGCTGGCCAAGCGTCTGATGTTTAAACAGCTCGCGAACCGTTGTTTCATAGCCTCGCTGCTTTAGCCTTGCGCATACTTGCAGCGCTTTAATAGAATCTCCGCCAAGGTGAAAGAAATGGGCGTTCACACCGAGCCCCTCCATTCCTAAGAGCTCTTCCCAAATCTCAGCCATCATCTGTTCAATATCGTTTCTTGGGCTTATATCTTCACCTGCGCCCTGATTGGCCGCCGGTTCTGGCAGCGCATTTTCGTCGAGCTTGCCGTTAGCTGTCAGTGGCAGTTCATCAACCTGTATGATCCGCGCGGGTATCATGTATTCCGGGAGGAGCGTTCTGAGATATGTACGAATCTCTGCTTCATTCAGGCTTTGCGCCGTTACCGCATATCCATAGATCGATTGCTGTCCGTCTTTGTCATTTCTTGTTATGACTGCTGCTTCCTTGATTGGAGGCAGTTCTTGAAGGGCGCTTCTGATTTCTCCCAACTCAATCCGGTATCCTCTGATCTTCACTTGCGCATCTTTTCTGCCGACATATTCCAGCTCGCCGTTTGGCATCCTTTTGACGATGTCTCCCGTACGATACAGGCGCTGACCTCCGACATATGGATTTGTGATGAATCGGGAAGCGGTCAGCTCTTCTCTGTTGATATAGCCTCTTGCGACTCCGGCGCCTGCGATATACAGTTCTCCCGGCACACCGACAGGCTGCAGGTTCATATAGGCGTCCGCGACATAGGCTTGTAGGGTTGCCAGAGGTTTTCCGATATTGCTTTTATTGTGTTTCATATCGGTTCGAGTCAGCTTTTTATACGTGGCGTGCACCGTTATTTCGGTAATGCCGTACATATTGATGAGATCCGTTTCTGGATACTTCTCAATCCAGTTCATCAGCATCCCGGGCTGCAGGGCTTCTCCGCCGAAGATGACATAGCGGAGCTGTAAGCGGTCCGAATGCCTTAATTCTTCATCGATAAGCCCGTGAAAAGCTGTAGGCGTCTGGTTTAGCACAGTCACGCCTTCTTTTTGTAAAAGCCGCCGGTAGACATGGGGATCGCGGGCGGTTTCTTTCGGGACAATGACAATTTTTCCGCCGTGTAAAAGAGCGCCGAATATTTCCCAAACTGAGAAGTCGAAACAATAGGAATGGAACAGCGTCCAGACGTCCCAGGATCCGAATGAAAAAGGCAGCTCGTCATGTTTGATCAGGCTGACCACATTGCGGTGTTCAATCACTACACCTTTTGGCTTTCCTGTTGTTCCTGATGTGTAGATCACATATGCCGGCTGTTCGGCTGATATCGGCTGGCGCCGCCTTTTCGCTGCGGCTTTTTCTGCCTCGTCAATATATAAAACAGGTATGTCTATAGGTTCTTCCCATTGTTGTCCGGATTGAGTAAGCAGCAGTTTGGCCCCGCTGTCATTCAGCATAAAGCGGATCCGTTCAGCTGGATAATCAGGGTCGATCGGCAAATAGGCGCCTCCCGCTTTTAAGATGCCGAGAATCCCAACAAGCATATCGAGTGAACGGTCTGTCATTAAACCGACCACTTGCCCTGAACCGACACCATGTTCATTCAACACAGCAGCTGTCCGTTCAGCCTTTTCATCAAGTTCCCGGTAAGACAGCTGCCGATCATCGATCACGGCGGCTATTTGATCCGGAGCGGCCATTGCCTGTTTTTCAAATAGACTCGCGATGTTCTCTTGTCTCGGGTATTCAGCCGTTTCTCCTGCAGCATTGATCAGCATGTTTTGTTCTTTCGGAGTCAGCATTTGCATGTCGGACAGTTTCATGTCGTGATTGGCCGACATGCTGCCGATTAGCGCTTTAAAATGATCAGACCAGCGCGCGACCGTTGCCTTTTCAAATAAGGCGGTACTGTACTCAAAATGACAGCTGATCGTACCGTCATCTTGTTCTTCGGCATGCAAAGTCAAATCAAACTTTGACGAGTGATGCGGCAGTTTATGTGATAAAAGCGTCAGTTCCGGTAATTCCATCTTGAAATCATCGCTGTTTTCAAGCACCAGCATAGCGTCAAAAAGCGGGTTGCGGTTCACTTCTCGTGGGGCGTCAATGTGTTGGACGAGCTCCTCAAACGGATAATATTGGTTGTCAACAGCCTCAAGTGTCAGTGTTTTGATCTCTTTCAAATATGTACGGACTGTTTTATTCCCTTCAGGCTTGCTTCGCATCGCCATTGTATTCACGAACATCCCGATCACGCCATCAAGTTCTGCGCGTTCTCGGCCATGTGCCGGCGAACCGATGACAATATCCTCTTGGCCGCTCAGTTTAGAAAGAAAGACTGAGAAGCCAGCCAGCAACACCATATATAACGTTGAACCGGTCTCATCCATTAACTGGCGCAGCTTTGCCCCTGTTTCCCTGTCAATATGCGTGGTCAAAGTGTCTCCGCTAAAATCGGGGAGAAGCGGCCGTTTTTGATCAAGCGGCAAGTCCAGCACCGGCAACGTTCCCTTCAGCACTTCCAGCCAGTACTGTTTTTGGCTGCCGAATACCCCGGCTGAAAACTGTTCATTTTGCCATACAGCGAAATCTTTATATTGCAGTGTCAATGGAGGCAGCTCTTTCCCGCTGTAAATGGCCGTGAATTCACGAATAAACGTGCTCATTGACATTCCGTCAGCAATGAGATGATGCATATCAAGCAGGAAGAAATGCCGGTCTTTGTTCAACGCGGCTAAACAGACTCTGATCAGCGGAGCTCTTTCAAGATCAAACGGCTGAACGAACGATTCCAACACTTCATTGAGCGATTTCTCGGATTGGATGTGCAACTCTGTCCATTTCACTTCGGCAGATGATACGACTTTTTGCATCGGCTCCCCGTCCTGTAAAACAAACGAAGTGCGCAGCGCCTCATGTCTGTCGATTAATGATGCAAAAGTTTCTTTCAATCGCTTTCGGTTCAGTGTTCCGCAGAGTTCCAAGCAAGCGGGCATGTTGTAGCTTGTACTGTCTTTTGCCAGCTGATGCAGGGCATAGAGCCTTTTTTGCGCGAAAGACAAAGGATACAGATTTTTTTCCGGCGCCGGTTTTATCTCCGGACGGGTCTCACTTTTGACCCGTTCTATTGCAGGAGCCATGCTGGCAATCGTCGGATATGAAAAGACTTCGCGAATCGGCAGCTGAACATTAAGCCGCTGATAGATTTTTGAGACAAGCGCCGCCGCTTTAAGAGATTGACCGCCCAATTGGAAGAAATCATCATGTATGCTAATCCGCTCCCGCTTCAACACGTCTTGCCAAATCGACATAAGCTCTGTTTCCAGCAAAGTGCGGGGCGTTTTCGGCATGACGTCTGTCCCGCCTGAATGTGCCGGTTCCGGGAGACCGGAGCGATCCAGCTTTCCGCTCGTTGTAAGCGGCATTTTGGGCAGTATTGTAAAGCTGTCAGGCATCATATAGGCCGGCAATTTCCCGGCAAGGGCTCTATGCAGGTCCAAGCGCTCTGTTTCCTTTTGCAACACAACATAAGCCGCAAGCTCCTGTTCTCCATCTGCTGTGGTGCGTACGAGTGCCGCCGCGTCTTTTACCCCGGAAATACCGCGAAGTGCGGATTCAATTTCTCCTAGTTCTATTCTGAATCCTCTGACTTTTACTTGGTGATCCAGGCGTCCAAGGTATTCGATCGTTCCATCCGGCAAAAAGCGCGCCTTATCCCCTGTCCTGTACAGCCGTTCTCCTTCATGAAAGGGATGGGCGGTAAAGGCTTGATCTGTCAATTCCTTTTGCTGAAAGTACCCTTCAGCAAGGCCTTTTCCTGAAATGCATAATTCACCGACAGCACCGATCGGCTGAAGGAGGTTCCCGTGCATAATATAGACAGATGTATTATCAACCGGCCGTCCGATTGTCAATCGCTCGCTTTTCTGAAGATTCCGCAGCACCGTCGTTGACACGCTGTTTTCTGTCGGTCCGTATTCGTTTATCAGTTCGGCGTTGCTGCAAATCTCGCGGCTTACGGTGATTAAATCAGGTGTCACGGCTTCCCCGGCGAATGTCACAGCCCGGAGTGTTTCCGCGTCTGTTTTTGTCAAGGTCTCCAGCAGTACGCGGTATAAGGAAGGAACGAAGAGCAGATGGCTGACGCCGTGTTGGGCGATAAGCTGTTTCATAGCCACGACATCTTTTGCATCATCTTCATCGGTCAGCAAGACGCAGGAGCCTGACAGAAGCGGTGTGAACAGACCTGTTATTGACCCGTCAAACACATATGAAAAGAGATGGAGCGCGATATCTCGGTCTGTCATGCTGTATTCTTCCCGTCTCCATTGCAATGTATTGGAAATGCTTCTGTGGCTGACGAGCACCCCTTTGGGCTGCCCCGTTGTCCCTGATGTATAAATGATGTAGGCCCAATTTTCGCTGTGTGACTGTGCTGAAAGAGCGGCTTTTGGTTCCGCGTCTGTTTCTTCAATTGTTACAATCTTCCCTTTGTAATCCGCAGGGATAAAAGGGAGCAGTTCTTGTTGCGTAACGAGCCATTTGGCTTGACTGTCGCGTAAGAGAAACGAGAGCCGCTCAGGCGGATGATCCGGATCAAGCGGCATATACGCACTGCCCGATTTCCAGATGCCGAGAAGAGCTGCGACAGTTTCTTTTGAGCGGCGCAGCATAACAGCTGCAACTTGATTTGGACCTGCGCCTTCTTTCCTTAGCGCACGAGCGATTTGATTAGCTCGCTCATCTAATTCACGGTAGCTCCAGCTTGTTTCATTGAATCTGAGCGCCTCTTGTTTCGGTGTTTTGGCGGCCTGCTCTTCAAACAGCTCATAAACTGTTTGATCCGGATAAGTTCGCTGTTTGCCGTGAAAGGAATGAATCAGTTTTTTTTCAGCGAGTGGCACGGGATCAATGCTTGTGATCAATTGATCGGGATCTGATAGTATACAATCGATCACTTCTTTTACATGCCCTTGAAGCCGAAGTATGTCGGTTTGATCATAGACCTCGGCGTTATAGCTGAATTTTATGTAAAAGGTCTCACCGGGAACAATGACAATATTCAAGTCGTAATTGGTTTCCTCTGACGTGGAAAAATGATCAAGATGAAGAGCGTTTTCCTCCGATTCTTCCCAGCCGTTAACCTCTTTCTGCATTTGGACGGGATAATTTTCAAATACAAGGATATGATTGACCAGGTCTTTGTTTAAGCCGCTCTCGTTTTGAATCTCATAGAGAGGATAATAGCCGTGATCTTCACAAGTCAGGATGTCTTTTTGCACCTGTTTGGCGAGTGAAGAAAATGACATACCCGCAGAAGAGCGAATCCGGACAGGCACCGTGTTAATGAACAGTCCGGCCATTGATTCGATCCCGTCAATGGCGGAAGGCCTCCCTGAAACAACTGCGCCGAATACAGCGTCATCAGTCGCGTTGTAGCGGTGCAGAAGCAAGCCCCATATACTTGTAAACAATGTGTTTAACGTCACGCCCAATCGCCTTGCTAAATCGGAAAGTTTTTCAACCGTTTCCGGCTTGAGTGAGAATTGAAGGTGACTCGGTGTATAAACGCCTTCTGTTGTTTTGCTTTTTGAACCGGGGACAGAGACAGGCTCCCCGTACCCTTCCAAATAATCGGACCAGAAGGCAGCTGTTTTTTCTCTACTCTGACCGCGAAGCCAAGTCATGTATGTGCTGTAAGGCGCCGGCTTCCCAAGGCGGAAAGGCCGGCCGTTTCTTAGAGCGTAGTACATATGGAAAAAATCTTGCAGCACAATACCTAAGCTCCATCCATCCATCATGATGTGGTGGTGGGTCCAGACGCATGTATGTCGTTTTTCTCCTGTTTGATACAGGGTCAGCCGCATTAATGGGCCTTTTTGCAGGTCGAACCGTTGATGCCGATCTGCTTGTTTGCAGCTATTTATCAACGTATTCTGTTGTTCAGCCGTCAAGGCAGAAATATCCTCCGTCTGAACAGCTACTTTTCGGTGTGATAGAACGACTTGCTGCGGCCCGTCCAGATCAGGCACCTCTTTTATATAAATCGTTCTGAAAATGTCGTAACGTTCAATCAATAGATCCAGACTCTTCTGAAATGAATCCAGACACAAATCACCGCTGATGGTGAAGGAAATTTGTTCAATATAGGCGTTTGAATCAGGGTGAAGCAGTGAATGAAACAGCATTCCTTCCTGCATATACGACAATGGATAAATATCTTGAATCTCTGTCTCTTGCGCCATGAATGCCACACACCTTTCCGGCGAAATTAAAGTTCTTTTACGAGATTGGCAATACTTTCGAATGAAGCGGAAGTCAATTGTTTATTGCTGAAATCGCTCAATGTTTTTTCTCGTTTTTTCTTGGCGGAACAATGCTCAATGACCTCACAAAGGCGGTCATAGAAGCCATCCATAAATGTTTCAATCGTACGCCTGGAAAAGACGTCGGTATAGACAGTTTGAATATCAAGCCGCTGATTGACGACCATTGCATTAATGTCCAAATCAAATTCTCTCGGCCGCTCTTCTGCAATGTTGTGGCGCTGCTGATAAGGAGACATCCGCATCATTCCTTCGAGACCGTCGAACTGTCCGAGATAGTTAAAGCAGATTTCAGGTTCACGGTGCTGAATACGTTGGGACGATTGCAAAAGCCCGTATCCGGTTCCTTGGTTCGGCACGCGTCTCATCATGTCTTTCACGTTTTTTATACGGCAAGCGGTTTTTTCGCTTGAATTGTCCGGTGCACTCATGTCCAGAAGAACCGGATAAATCGAGGTGAACCATCCTACAGTTCTGGAAATATCAATGTCCGGAACATGTCCTTCCCTGCCATGTCCCTCAACACTGACAAGGAAATGCTCATGTTTCGTCCAATCGGCAAGCGCCATTCCCAAGGCCGCCAGCATCAGTTCATTCACCTCTGTGCCGTATGCCTGTTTTGTCTGAAACAGCAGCTGGTTTGTCAGTTTCACGCTTAACATGCGCGAAGCGATGAGTGCCGTTTTTTGCAGCCTGTCCGCATTCCTATGACCGTCTTTTGGTAATGCGGTCGTTTCAAAAGATATTGCATGCTCCCAATATGCCGCTTCCTCAAGCAGTTCGTTGCTTGTTGACAATGGATGCAGCCTGTTTGCATATGTTACGTAAGAATCGCTTTTCTGCGGCAATTTAATTTTTCTGTCTGCTAAAGCTTGCTGATAAGCTGTTTGTAAATCTTCAAGCAAAATTCTCCATGACACACCATCCACAATCAGATGATGAATGGCGATCAGCAGATGGTCTGCATCCCGCAATCTGAACAATCCAATGTGACAAAGGAGTCCTTCGTCCAAACGCATTGCCCGCTGTATTCGTTTTTCCTCCGCTTCTATGCGTTCGGCAATCTGCGTCTCATCGGCGAGGTCTATGGTCTTAAAGCTGAATCCATCCTCATCCGTTTGACTGATTCCGCGATTATATTGAAGGATGCGTCCGTTATCGTCTTTTTTAAACATCATCCGCAAGGCGTCATGATGCTTGATTAAAGCGGATACGGCCCGGCGCAGTGCAGTCTCGTCCAATCTTTTTTCACTTGTGAGCATGACAGCTTGATTGTAATGATGTTCAAAGGCGCCAGGATAGGCAAAAAACCTTTGCTGTACAGGTGTTAGACTGGCATTCCCTTCAACAGGTCCCTGATCGGCAATTGATACGGTCGGAGTCAGGTGACTCGCCAGTTCTTCTATGGTCGGAAATTGAAATAAATCCCGAATCGTCATATCCCATCCTTCAGCGGCAAGACGAGCCGACACTTGCAGCGCTTTTATGGAGTCTCCCCCCAGCTGAAAGAAAGAGTCGGTGATGCCGGCTTGCCGTACATGGAGAACATCCTCCCAAATCCGGCATAGCAATGCTTGTTTTTCATTTTGCGGGGCATGGTAAGTTTCCAGTGGCTGAACATGTGCAGCAGGCAAAGCGTCTTTATTCAATTTGCCGTTAAATGTAAGCGGCATTTTCTCTAAACCGACAAAATGAGCTGGAATCATGTAAGCCGGAAGCCTTTTTGCCAAATCTAAACGCAAATCGATGATGTCTGCTTCTTTAGGAACGACGTATGCCGCCAAATAGGTTTTTTCTTCAATATCTTTTTGAATGGCGACTGCCGCTTCTTTGACATGCTCGTTCTTCAAAAGCGCATTTTCTATTTCTTCGAGCTCAATTCTGTAGCCCTTTATTTTGACTTGTTGATCAAGACGCCCATAAAGACGGAGGGTGCCGTCGGGAAGCCAGCAGGCCTGATCTCCGGTTTGATACAGCGGCCGACCTTGCGCTAATGGATCGCTGAATTTGGCTTTTGTCAATTCAGCTTTTTGCCAATAACCTTTGGCCACGCCTTCTCCCCCAATAAAAAGTTCTCCCGGGACGCCGATGGGCTGAACTTGTTTGTTCTTGTTGAGAACATACATTTGTACATTTGGGAGCGGAATGCCGATCGGTACAAAATCGTGATAGCGCTCTTTACTCATCGTGATTTCATAATAGCTTGAATCAATGGTCGCCTCTGTTACACCGTAGCTGTTGATGATCCGCATCTCTTTTCCGAATCGTTCATTTAATGTGTAAAAATCCTGTGCACTGACAATATCTGAGCCCAGAATCAGCACCTTTAGGCTCGGTAATCGATATTTCCGCCGGTAAACATATTCCATAAAGGGAACAATCAGGGCTGGTGTCGATTCCATTAATGTAATCTGCTGTTGATTCATCAGCTTACATAACAGTTCGGGCTCAATTCGGACATCATCCGGGCAAATCACAAGCGTTCCCCCGTCTAAGAATGCCCGGGCTATGTCTCCTGAAAAGACATCAAACGAGAAACTGGCCATTTGCAGCACTCTCACCGGTGTGCGGTCAAGCTCATAGATGCTTCGCCAAGCAAGCGCTGCATGTGTGAAATTGCGATGTCTGACTTCAACTCCTTTTGGCGCTCCTGTTGTTCCCGAAGTATAGATGACATAGGCAGTATCTTTTGGAGTTGCTGTTGAAACCATATTTTCCTCGTGCAGGCCATTATGTTCATGGTCAAGCTGGATGCAAGGCATACTGCCATCTGTCAAAAGTGAAGCGATATCTATATATTCAGCCTGGGCCAGTAGCGCAGATGCTTCGCTGTCTTTTAATAAAAACCGAATTCTTTCTTCTGGATAATGGGAATCTATCGGGATATACGCTCCTCCCGCTTTCAGCACGGCCAAAACACCTATGATGGCTTCAATCGAACGATTGGCCAAAATCGCAACTCGTTTTCCAGGACCGATTCCGGCTGTTTGAAGCGTCCGCGCCAGTCGATTGGCGCGACCATTCAATTGGTGATAGCTGATCTGTTTCGAGCCCTCAATGACTGCGATTTTCTGAGGATTATTCGCTGTTGTTTCTTCAAACAGTTCGTGAAACACTGCTGTTCGTTCTGGAAGTTGAAGGTGTTTGTGATTAAATTCAACAAGAATTTGGTATTGATCTTCATCGTTCAGAAGATTGAAGCGTGCAAGATCTGTCTCGGGCTGATGGGCGATATGGCGCAAAAGTACAAGCAAATGTTTCATCCAGCGCTCGATGGTTGTTTTTAAGAAAAGATCGGTGCTGAATTCCATGTCGAGACGGATATTCCCGTTAGATTCGCAAGCGGTCAATGTAAGGTCAAAAATAGATACTTGATGGGCAAATGTTTGAACGCGATTGACTTGAAGGCCGGCTAATTGCATATCGTGCTGTTCCATGTTTTGCAAAATAAACATGGCGTCAAACAACGGATTGCGGCTCATATCACGGACGACATCAAGCCTGTCGACAAGCTCCTCAAACGGATAATCCTGATGTTCAAATGCCTCAAGCGCCGTTTCGCGGACCTCTCTTAAGAAATTGCTGAAACATTTGTTTTCTGCCGGATGCGTTCTGATCGCCAATGTGTTGACAAACATGCCGATGACAGGTTCTAAGTCTTTGTGCGGCCTTCCGGCGATCGGCGAACCGATGATGATATCCTCCTGTCCGCTGAGCCGGGCAAGAAGCGTGCTATACGCGGCGAGAAGAACCATATACAGGGTGCAGCCGTTGTCGCGGGCGATCTTGTATAGGCCGGATGAAGTGTCCGCATCAAGTGAAAAGGACACATGATCTCCGGCAAAGCTTCGCACCGCCGGGCGGGCGTTGTCGGCCGGAAGCTCAAGCACCGGCAGCTCTCCGTCGAGCTGCTTCAGCCAATAGGCTTCCTGTCTGTTGTACGCCTCCCCTTGTTTGAATGCCTGTTGCCAGACGGCGTAGTCTTTATATTGAATCCGCAGCGGGGCAAGCATCCGGCTGGCGTACAGCTCGCTGAATTCGCGGATTAAGGTGCCGACAGACACCCCGTCGGAAATGATGTGATGCATGTCCACCAA
This sequence comes from Bacillus sp. PK6-026, assembly GCF_054161455.1. Lineage (NCBI taxonomy): Bacteria > Bacillati > Bacillota > Bacilli > Caryophanales > Bacillaceae > Bacillus > Bacillus sp. PK6-026. The sequence continues at coordinate 2,163,226 of NZ_CP096418.1, forward strand.
CAACAGATGACTCTCCTCTGCTTCCTTCACAAGAGCGGCGCGGAAAAGCGGCGCTTCTTGAAGCCGGAACGGACGGACAAAGTCTTCAGCCGCCGCCAACTCCATCAGCTGAAACGGGACATCATCATGGATGCGCTGGACAGGCTCGCCGTCTGCCCCGGTTTCAAACGACGTCCTGAGCGATTCGTGGCGGCGGATCAGCTGCCTGAATACTTCATCAAGCCGCGCGCGGTCGAGCGGTCCTGTCAGCTTAAGCGCCGCCGGCATATTGTAGCCGACACCGCCGTCTTCCAGCTGCTGAAGGACATACATCCGCTTTTGCGCCGAGGACACCGGGTAGGTGTCCTGTATTTCCGCCGGTTCAATCGCCGCATATGGGCTCTCATCCAATTCCTGAATCACGGCGGCGAGCTCTTCCAGTGTCGGCTTGGCAAAGATCTCCTTCAGCGGCACTTGCACGCCAAAGGCTTTGGCAATGCGGGAGACAAGCGCTGTCGCTTTCAGCGAGTGGCCGCCTTGTTCGAAAAAGTGGTCGCGAGTGCCGGCAGGGCCGTATTTCAGCACCTCTTCCCAAAGCTTGGCGAGCTTCATTTCCGTGATGGTTCGCGGCGCGGTGTAAGCGCGTCGTTCAGCCGCTCCGTCGGGAGCGGGCAGCGCCTTGCGGTCAAGCTTTCCGCTCGGAGTGACAGGCCAGTCACGCATCTCGATGAATGATGAAGGCATCATATAGGCCGGCAGGCGTTTGCCTAGTTCTGTCCTTGCGGTCTTTTGATCCTGACCTTCAATATAGGCGTAAAGCTCGGTTTCCTCCCCTTCTGTCCGGGCGACAACCGCCGCTTCCCGCACGCCGTCGATCTGGCGAAGCGCCGCTTCGACTTCTCCCGGTTCGATTCGGTAGCCGCGGATTTTCACTTGGCCGTCCATGCGGCCCAGCCATTCAACGGTTCCATCCGGGAGCCATCTCGCCAGATCGCCCGTTTGATACATGCGTTCCCCTCGATAAAACGGGTCATCGAGAAACCGTTCTTCTGTCAGCTCCGGACGGTTCAAATAGCCCCTTGCGACACCCGCGCCTGCGATATACAGTTCTCCGGCCACCCCTATGGGCTGGACAGCTTTCTCACTGTCTAAAATATAAAGACGGGCTCCCGGTACAGGTTTTCCGATCGGAAGCCGCATCCGTTCCCTGTCTTTTTCATGGTCGTACCGAAAAAATGCGGCATCCACCGTAGCTTCTGTCGGCCCGTAGCCGTGAATGACCGCAGTCTCCGGCAAAGACCGGGCAAATCGGGCGGCTGTCTGGGGAGCGAGCGCTTCACCTCCGGCGAATACGTGTTTCAAGGTTTTCGCAAGGCTTGTCCTTTTCTCCTCTGTTTCCATCTCGACCTGGTCTAAAAAGCTGTTGGCCATCGCCGGGATAAAATGCGTCGTCGTCACTCCTTCGTTTGTGAAGGCTTCTGTCATTAAAGCGGGATCCTTCTCCCAGCCCTGCGGAAGCAAATACATGGAGGCGCCGGGAATCATCCACCAAAACAACTGCCAGATCGAAGCATCAAATGAAAACGATGACTTGAGCACAATGACATCATCTTCAGTTAATGGGAACTGGCGCTGCATCCCGGACAAAAAGGCGGCAGCCTGTCGGTGCTCAACCGCGACGCCCTTCGGTGTCCCGGTTGAACCGGATGTATAGATGACATAGGCGAGTGAGCCGCCATCCGTATGAGCGCAAACCGGTTCGTTCTCCGCTGGTTCCGTTCGAAGTGATGACAGATTGACTTCAAGCGTTTCCCCGGAAAATCCGGAGACGGACAAACCCGGCCCTGTGACGAGAAGCCGGGCGCCACTGTCAGCGAGCATATATCTGAGCCGTTCTTCAGGATAGTCTGGATCAAGCGGCACGTAAGCGCCGCCGGCTTTCAAAACAGCCAGCACCGCGATCACCATCTCCGGTGAACGGTCGGCGAGCACGCCGACCACACTTTCTTTGGCGACGCCTTTTTTCTTCAACCGGACAGCAAGTTGATTGGTATACTGATCAAGCTCTCGGTACGTTAAGATACCGCCGGAAAAACGAACCGCCGGCAAGTTCGGCGACAGCGCCGCGCGGCGGGTGAAAAAACCATACAGCGTCGGCGCCAAAGGTTTGACGGAATCTGTTTGGTTAAAAGCAGACAAAATCCGTTCCTTTTCGTTGGACTCTACCATATCGATGTTTTTAATCGGCTGGTCCGGCTTCTCAAGTGCCTTCTCCAAAACGGTTAAAAGATGGGATTGAATCCGTTTGATGTCATGATCAGTAAACATAGCGGTTTGATAATCAAAATTTAACTGTATGATACCGGTATCAAGGCGCTCTTTAATTGAAACAGACAGCTGATTTGCAGTGCGCCCGCTGAAATACATGGCCGTTTCATATTCAAAGCCATCTGCTTGTTGCCATTGAAGCGGCTGATACTGTATGGAAGTGACAATTAAATTTTGCAGATCACCATGCTGATGCCTTAATTCGTTCATCAGCAGATTGTAGGGATATTTTTGATGACGCATGACTGAAAGCTGTTCTTTCCCGATGCTTGTGACAAATGAAAGAACATCACAATCCGGATCGACTTCCATTCTGATTGGCAGTGTGCTCACAAACATACCGAGCATGTCTTTTTCCAGCCTGGAGGCGCGGTTACCGTAATAGGTCCCAATCACAATATCCTTGCTGGATGTCATTCTGCTGATGCATATGTAAAACGAAGCCATAAACAGAGAAAGAATGCTGATTTGATGCTTTTCGCAAAAGTGTCGGATTGATTCTGCCAAGGGATGTGAAAGAGTCAGGGTTTCTCTTAAAGCGGCGGTGCTTTGTTGTTGAGGCAAGGCTTTTTCTGTTAGTGGGAAATGTTCTGGAATGGTGTGGTAGGTGTTTGTCCAAAATAAGCGGTCTTTTTCAAACCGGGAAGATTGCAAGTATTGCTTCTCTTTTTCGATATAGGTGAGATAGGAAGGTTCATGATGTTGAGGTAAGGGTTCATTCCGAATCATTTTTTGATACATCTCTATCAGTTGATTGCCTAGCAGATTAAGAGAAATACCGTCCATTATGATATGGTGGAATTTTGCATAGAGCCAAACTTCTTCGCTCGAAATCGCCAGCAGGGTGAATTGATAAAGCGGTGAATGAAACAGCTTAAACGGAATCGAAGTCTGATCGTCAATCCACTTATTCCGTTCGGACTTGCCGGCCTTTGTCAAATCAATGGTCTCTATGGAAAGCGGGCGATGTTCAGCGAGATAAAGATCAGGCTCTTCCCCTTTCCCTTCTGTCAGCTGAAAATGAAGTGAATCATGCCGGGAAACTGAAAAATCCAAAGCCCGCCGCAGCACATCAAGGTCAATAGCGCCCCTGAATTTGACACAGGCTGCAAGATTGCAGATACTTGTACCCGGATCGAGCAGCTCGGTAAACCATACTCTCCTTTGAGCATGGGTCAAAGTGTAGGTTGTGTTCAATGGAACCCCTCCATTTCAAATATAAGAGAATAAAAAAGTAAAATAATTACAGGTTATATGACAATATATGGCTAAATCATACGTATGAGAATCATTGTAATACAAATTCGATAAAATACAACAATGTTTACAATAAATTCAATAATTTTTTAGAAAATGGTTATTTTATCTCATCTGCAAAATTCTTGTCTTTACTGCTCATAACATAAGAAAAGCTCTAAAGCGGAGAAAATATCACGATGTTTATACCATTTTATTCAAAAAACAGAGCTGGAATTCCACGCACTCCGAGCAGAAATGGAAATAAATTGTCATCATTTATTCGTAAAAAATATCATCTCACGTGTTTTTGAAAAACCTCATAAAAAAACTGTACCTTAACCAATTAAGATACAGTTTTGCTTCACTTTCAAAAGCTTTAGGCTACACGGTATCCGTTTACATGTGCGGATGATCCGTTTAACAAAAGAGTCCCTCATTTTAGTTCGTCGCACTTGCAAGAGAAAATTACAATTGAAAATGTTCAAGCGCTTGCTCCCTTAATTTAAATTTCTGCACTTTTCCCGATGCCGTCATCGGGAACTCTTCGACAAATGCGATATAGCGCGGAATCTTATAACGGGCGATTTTACCTTTGCAGTATTCTTTTAATTCGTCAGCTGTCATGGATGCTCCGCTTTTCAGTTTGATCCAGGCCGATATCTCTTCACCGAATGTTTCGTCAGGCACACCGACAATTTGGACGTCGAGAATGTTGGGATGCTTGTATAAAAACTCTTCTATTTCCCGCGGGTATATGTTTTCTCCGCCTCGGATGATCATGTCTTTTAATCTCCCGGTAATCCGGCAGTAGCCTTCTTCATCCATTACGGCTAAATCACCTGTATGCAAAAATCCGTCCTCATCAATCACCGCTGCCGTGTCCTCAGAATTTTTGTAATAGCCTTTCATGACATGGTAGCCGCGTGTGCACAGCTCGCCTTGAACGCCTCTTGCAACCTCCTGATTTGTGCCCGGTTCAGTTATTTTGACTTCAACATTCGGCAAGGCGCGCCCTACGGTTTCGACCCTTCTTTTGAGCGAATCGTTGACCCTCGTCTGGGTAATGACCGGTGATGCTTCTGTCTGTCCGTATGCAATCGTTATTTCAGACATCCCCATGTTATTGATCACTTTTTTCATAACTTCAATCGGACAGTTTGAACCGGCCATGATACCCGTTCTTAAAGAAGACAAGTCATATGATGCAAAATCTTGATCATTCAGTTCGGCAATGAACATGGTCGGTACACCGTGCAGCGCCGTGCATTTTTCCGTTTCGACAGCGGAAAGCACTTCTTTTGGATTGAATTCTTGCACCGGCACCATCGTCGCACCGGCGGTGACGCAAGCGAGAGTTCCCAGCACGCATCCAAAGCAGTGAAAAAAGGGTACGGGGATGCACATTCTGTCTTTTCTCGATAAATTCATGCATTCCGCAATATTTGCCGCGTTGTTTGCCAAATTGGAATGAGTGAGCATCACGCCTTTTGGAAAGCCTGTCGTACCTGATGTATATTGCATATTGATGACATCATGCTCTTTGAGTCGTTCCATCCTGTGATCAAGCGCTTTTTCGCTTACCGAACCGGAGAGCTTTAATATGTCATCCCAAAGGTACATGCCGGGATGCCTTTTATCTCCCATCAAAATAATATTTTTTAAGAAAGGCAGTCTTTCAGATGCGAGCTTACCCGGTTCCGACTCCTTCAATTCAGGAATCAGTTTGTAAAGGATATCAATGTAAGAAGTGCCCCGGTATGATTCCATTAAAATGAGTGTTGTGGCATCTGACTGTTTCAGCACATATTCAAGCTCTGATAATTGATAGTTCGTGTTGACTGTGACAAGCACCGCGCCCGTTTTTGCCGAGGCAAACTGGGCGGTGAGCCATTCCGGAGTATTGGAAGCCCAAATTGCGACATGTTCACCTTTTTCAATACCGAGCGCCACCAGTCCTTTTGCGACTTTTCTGCACAACTGGTCAAATTGCCGGTACGTATAACGGAGACGGCGATCCGGATAGACGACAGCCTCGTGATCAGGTGCGTTTGCCGCGGTTTTCTCCAACAATTTTCCGATAGTCAAATGGAGCAGCTCTGCCAACGTTGTCCCTCCCTTCTCCCGGAAAGCGTTTTCATTTTGCCGCTTGTTTGCCTATGCCGAGCTGCCTTGCGATGACGAGCCGTTGAATTTCTGAAGTTCCTTCACCGATTTCCATTAATTTGGCATCCCGCAGCATCCGCTCGACTCCGTACTCTTTCATATACCCGTATCCTCCGTGTATTTGAATGGACTGATTACATGTCCTGAACGCCATCTCTGAGGCATAAAGCTTGGCGAAAGCCGCTTCCTTTGTAAACGGCCGGCCTTGATCTTTCAGCCAGGCGGCCTTCAGCACCATATTGCGGGCAAGCTCAATTTCCATGGCCATGTCGGCAAGCTTGAACTGAATCGCCTGGAAATAGGAGATGGGCCGGCCGAATTGTTTTCGTTCGTGTGCGTATGCAAGCGCGGCCTCAAAAGCGCCTTGAGCGATACCGACGGCCAGCGCGGCGATCGAAATTCTGCCCCCGTCAAGTGTATTGAGAAACTGTTTAAACCCTTTTTCCGGGCTTCCCAACAGATTTTGTTTTGGAACGCGGACATTGTCCAAGATGAGCTGCGATGTATTGGAGCCGCGGACACCCATTTTGTCATATTCGCTATTAATGGTGAAGCCTTCCGAATCTGTCGGAACGATGATGGCGGAGATGATGTTTTTTTCCGTTGTCATCTTTTCCGGTGACGGCGGTGACGATGACGGTCCGGGCATATCCGGCATTGGTGATCCAGCATTTCTCCCCGCTGATCACATAGCTGTCCCCTTCCGAGCGGGCTTTTGTCCGGGTGCCGCCCGCATCTGATCCTGCATTCGGTTCGGTCAGCCCGAACGCTCCGAGCGCCCGGCCCGTCGCAAGCGGCACGAGATATTCTTGTTTTTGTTCTTCGGTGCCGAAATAATAAACCGGTGCAGCCCCGAGCGATACAGCCGCAGCATAGCTTAGACCGGTGCTCCCGCACGCTTTGCCGATTTCTTCGACGCTAAGCGCATAGGAAATCGTATCCCCGCCTGACCCGCCGTAGCATTCCGGAAACGGAATTCCCAAGAGGCCGAGCTCCCCCATTTTTTTAAATGTCTCAACCGGAAATTCTCCCGTCCTGTCAACATGTTCGGCATGCGGTGCAATTTCCTGTTTCGCAAAATCTCTGGCGAGTTCGCGAACCATTTGCTGTTCTCTGGTTAGTTCAAAATTCATAAAGTGACCCCCTTTTTGGATCGTCAAATTCCTTAGGCAGCAGAGCTTTGTAACATTATATTAAAAAAGTGCATTTTTCATGCCAGAGGATTTTGGACAGGCAAAATCGGACCGTTTGATGACAACTGATACTTACCTTTACGTAAGTACCTGAACCAAAAGTGCATACTTACAAATTCGCAGTGTGAACTTTATAATCAAGATGAAAACATGCCGAAGGAGGAAAATTTTTGAAAACACTGATTATCGTTGCACATCCAAGTTTAGAAACATCAGTTATCAATAAGCGCTGGGTAGAGGAGCTCAAAAAATATCCGGAAAAGTATACGGTTCACGAATTGTCCGACGTATATCCGGATGGAAACATTGACGCGGAAAAAGAACAAAAATTGGTGGAAGCGCACGGCAATCTTGTTTTTCAATTCCCTATCTATTGGTTTAACTGTCCGCCTCTTCTTAAAAAATGGCTTGATGATGTATTGGCTTACGGATGGGCTTATGGTTCAAATGGAGGTGATCGATTAAAAAATCGTAAAGTGGCATTAGGTGTATCCGCCGGAATTAAAGAAGAAGATTATGGTGAAAACGGAAGGTACCGCTATACGCTTGAACAAATATTAGTTCCATTTGAAACGACATTCCGATATTGTCATGCAGACTATCGTTCATTTTTTGGGTTTTACGGCAAGGAAAATGAGCCCGGCGGAAATGAGGAAGAAGCGACCGGGCCGGGAGCGGGAGAATTGGAGAAAAGCGCCCGGGATTATTTGCGTTTTATTGACAATCTTTAAGTTTTGCGGAAATCATTCCGGTTGAAACAGGCTGTCAGCCCAGCCTGTTTTTCTCTCCCCACTCACACATCATATTGAACAAAGGTAAGAGAGAACGTCCGCGTTCAGATAATGAATACTCCACCTTTGGGGGAATTTGGGGAAATTCCTTACGTATAATAAGGCCGTCTGCCTCCAGCTCTTTTAACATGATGCTCAGCGTTTTGAAGGAAATGGTGCCGATGCTTCGCTTCAGCTCATTATGCCGCATCACTTCGCGTTCAGACAGCCAATATAGAATGATTATTTTATATTTGCCGCTTATCAATGACAACGTATATCCAAAACCGGTGTTTTTAAGATCCACACCGGTCGGAACGCAGGTTTTTCCGGTTGGGGGTTGCATAACGTACACTCTCCTTCTGAATCCTATATCATAGATCATTATGTAATTTGATTGAAAGGATGTAAAGGAAGGAGTTTAAAGGACGCTTAAAGAAAAACCACTGCGCCGTATGTTTTCCGTGATACGGCGGATGCAGCCGTAAGAAAAAACTGCACCTCAAGATTGTCAGGTGACAATTGAGGTGCAGTTTCAATGCAAGCTTTTTTATTTATCCTCTGATATGGCCGTCGCCTCTCATGATATATTTGCATGTGGTCAATTCTTTCAGACCCATAGGTCCGCGGGCGTGAAGCTTCTGTGTAGAAATCCCGATTTCCGCGCCGAAGCCGAGTGCGCCGCCGTCGGTGAACCGGGTTGAGGCATTGTGATACAGTGCTGCCGCATCAACGGTATTCAGAAAAGCCTTGGCTGTTTTCGGATTTTCGGTGATAATCGCTTCTGAATGCTTTGTTCCGTATGTTTCGATATGATCGCAGGCTTCTTCAAGACTTGCTGCGACTTTAACCGCGAGATCAAGGCTTAAATATTCGTTCTGCCAATCGGCTTCCCCCGCTGGTATCGCGCCTGGAATCCATTGAACCGCCTTTTCGTCCCCGTGAACTTGAATACCGTGTTCGTTTAAAGCATTGATAAGCGCTGCACTGTTTTCCTCAAGCCATTTTTCGTGAACGATCAGCGTTTCAAGCGCATTGCAGACGGCGGGGCGGTCTGTTTTCGCATTGATCATGACATTGATTGCTTTTTCAGGGTCTGCTTCCCGGTCGATATAGATGTGACAGTTGCCGACTCCCGTCTCAAGAACGGGAACGGTTGCGTTCTCAACGACTTCCTGAATGAGGGCACCGCCTCCCCGGGGGATGAGTACATCGATATGCTCTTTCATCTTGAAGAGCTGCTTCGTGGCGCTTCGGTCCGTGCTTTCGATAAATTGAACAGCATCGCGGGGAATGTCTGTCGTTTCCAGCGCTTGGTGCATGACCGATACGATCGCTGTATTCGAATGAATGGCGGAAGAGCCGCCTTTCAAAACGATCGCATTGCCCGATTTTAGAGCGAGCCCGGTCGCATCGACAGTCACATTCGGACGCGCTTCATAGATCATGCCGATGACGCCGAGAGGAACGCTGACTTTTTCCGCCTTTAGCCCGTTGTCGAGCGTCCAGCTTGATAGCGTTTCTCCGACCGGATCATCCAGTTCCGCGACTTCCAGCAGTCCATCGGCAAAATCCAGTACCCTGTCTTCATTGAGCGACAGGCGGTCGATGTAGGCTGCATCATAGCCTTTTTTTCGTCCCGCTTCAATATCTTTGGCATTTTCAGTGAGAATATAGCTCATGTTTTGTTTCAGGTGTTCGGCCAGTGTAGCAAGCGCCTCGTTCTTGTCTTTTTCAGTTGTCAGCCGCAAAGATTTTGCAGCTGTTTTTGCCTTTATCGCTTTTTCTTCGATTTGTGCCCTGATGTTCTCGCTTGTCGCCGTCATGTCAATTCCTCCTTTGATTTGTTTTTTAAAGCGGAACGGATAGCTCTAAATGACAGACAAACGCTTCTCTGTCAACGACAGCCTGTGAGGAAGCGGCTGTTTCCTGATTCGTATCCTTCTTCCATTTACGAAGCTGGGATGAGGAAAAGTTGACGACGCCGAGGCCGATTTCCTCTCCTTCCTGATCAAGGATTCGAACGACGGAACCGTTGCTGAAACGGCCGTTAATTTCGTAAATACTAGAAGGATACAGGCTTTTTTTACGGTCGATAATAAACTCTTTGCTTTCGTTGTGGACGATGATGTCTCCTTCAGGTCCAGAGTTAAATGCTATCCATTGCTTTTTATGGTTGAGTGTGTGTGAATCGTCATTCGGAATAAAATACGTTCCCCTCGCAGTCCCGCTGATTGCTTCTTGCAACAGACCGGAGGTGTCTGCACGCCCTAAAAATCCTTTGATGCCTGAAGCCATTGTAATTTTAAAAGCGTCCAGTTTCGACTTCATGCCGCCTGTTCCGACTTCGCTTCCGGCATCCCCTGCTGAAGCTTCTATCTCCGGCGTGATTTCATTTACTTCCCGGACGAGTGCGGCGTCCGGCGTTTTTCGCGGATTCGCGTCATAAAGGCCGTCTATATCAGAGAGGATGGTCAGCAGGTTAGCGTCGATCAGACCCGCCACTTTAGCAGAAAGCGTATCATTGTCTCCGAATTTGAGCCGGTTGACGGTAACTGTGTCATTTTCGTTGATGATCGGAATAATGCCGCGTTTCAACAGAACATTCATCGTATTTCTCACATTGTTGTACCGTTTTTCATCTGAAAAATCGCTTTTTGTGATTAATATTTGTGAAGCGATATAGCCATGGGATAAAAAGAGCTTGGAATACGCTTCGATTAGTAAGCCCTGGCCGACAGATGCGGATGCTTGTTTTTCAGGCAATGTATCCGGCCTGTTAATGAAGCCAAGTTTCCGGTATCCGGCCGCCACAGCGCCAGATGAAACGAGGAGGACTTCGTGCCCTTCATCTTTGAGGCGGACGATCTGCTCAACGAGCTTTTCGAGCTTTTTGCTGCTGATTTCGCCGTGAAGACTTGTTAAAGAACTGCTTCCCACTTTGACAACTACCCTCTGTTGATTAGAGGTCATTTTATCACTCCTGTAGTATTTTTCTTCGTTACGGGTGCTTACTTTGCTGCGACTAATTGTTCAAGTTCGAGACTGATGGTTTTGGATCGTTTTGCGGCTTGTTTGACCGCCTGTTCGATCGCTTCGCCTCCGCCGCTTTCCTCCAAGGCCTTTAAACCGGCGGCAGTCGTACCGTTAGGGGAAGTGATGTTGTCTTTGAGAACAGCTGTATCTTCAGGGCTTTCCAACAGCATTTTGGCGGCGCCTAACAATGTCTGCGCGCCGATTTCCCTCGTTAGTTTTTGGCTTAATCCAGCCTCGGCTCCCGCTTTTTCGATGTGCTCCATTAAATAATAAAAGTAAGCAGGCCCGCTGCCGGCAATGCCGGTGAAAATGTCCATTTTGCTTTCTTCGATGGAATAGACTTCTCCCATGCATTGAAGCAGTTGTTTCGCGGTTTTTGACAGATCGGCTGTTACATGGCTGCCTTCGGCCATGGCGGTTGCAGATGCGCCGATTGCACTTGAGGTGTTAGGCATGATTCGGATGACAGGCTGCATGCCGTGCAGCTCGTTTTCAATAAATGAAATTGATATGCCAGCTAAAACTGACACGATAAGCTGATGGGGTTGAATATGCGGTTTCATGGAAATAAGAGCACTCTCTGCATCTTTCGGCTTCATCGCCAAGATGAAGCAATCGATGTTCTGATAGTCAAGTTCTTCTTTTCTGACGCCTCGTATTCCATATTTCTGCTGGAGTTCTTCTAAACGCCGGTGGTTCGTGTGGTTTGTAACATAGATTTGCGAAGCAGGCAGTTTTTTGGATTGAACGATGCCTGAGATCATTCCCTCTGCCATTGATCCTGCCCCTATAAAAGCTACGTTTTTTTGATTAAAGATCTTTAACATCTCCCTTTGTTCGCATTTCTGTTCGTATTTTTTCGAACACGGTTAGTATATTAACACTTTAGATATTTATGTCAAGTTTGCGTGTTTTGATTGGACGGCGCAGGTCATGTGAAAAATGGAGATTTTTGAAGAAAAAAGGAAAAGAAAAAGAGGCTGAAAGCAGATTTTTCAGCTTCAATTGCACCTTTTGTCGTTTGTCTTTCCTCCATTTGAAGGCCGTTTGAATGATTTAACGGAATTTTTTAGAGATTGACAGCCTTTCGGACCGGTAAAAAAGTACGATCCTTTAGCCGTGTGAGCGCAAATAGAAAAGCGCGGGCTCGAAGCTTGTCGAACCCGCGCTTGCCAATATCAATAGGTTGTAACGTAAAGCTGCCCCTCATCGCCGCGCCATTCCGCATAAAGCACCTCTTGATACTGTGTAATACCTTGACTTGATAATTGATTTTGCAGCCAAAGCTCGTCAAAGCCGGCTTCATGCAGATTGTTCTTTTCGAGCTCGCCGTCGAGGATTAACGGCACCGGGAGCTGAACCGGTTTGTAAGGGATGTTTAAGTCTTCTTTTGTCGGCATCCCGTATTTGTGTTTTGGCAGGACGCTAAGCGAACCGTCTGTTTCAAGGATGGCATATTGAATCTCGTTTAAGGAAAAACAGCCTTTTTCACGTGCCAATGTCTGCAGCTGGTTCAGGTCCAATTTATTTTTTTTGAGGGCATTATAATCGATTTTTCCTTTATTGATCACAATACTTGGCCTGCCCTCGAGAAAACCTCTGATGTTTTGCACTTTTTGTGATAAAACTTCTATTGAATAGATTAGAATGGCCCAAACGAGGATGGCGAAAAGGACTTTCCAGATGGTGACATCCTGATCGAAAATCGCGTTTCCAACCATTTCCCCCAATATTAAAGCGGAAATAAAATCAAACGGCGTAATTTGGGCAAATTGGGTTTTCCCCAGAATTTTCGTCATCAGAAATAAAGCTGCAAACCCTATCGTCAGTTCGACTACCAAGTGTACATATTCCATCAAGGTTCCCTCCCGAATCTCTCTCTTCATTGTTAACAATCGGGATGTAGTTTAAACCAGAGGAATACTTTTCCTGAGAAAAAGGGCCATCTGCTGCGCCGCGCCTTCTGCCAATCCATTGGTATTCTTCAAAAAATAGCGGCGTCGTGCCAACCTCTTCTTCGATCATACGGCTGAGAAGTGCCGTTCCGCTCATGACTTCTCACGATCAGGCAATGAAACAGATAAAGCTGCACGAGCGCCTTTTTTAAATCCGGCTGATTCCGGGCCTTAGTCCCAATCATCCAAAACAGGCGGGCCGGTTAACTAAAGTCCCTCCATGCGGCAGGTTCTCTTTTACGCCCTCTTCCTCCAACGATCGACTTTACATGATCCCTGTTTCTTCGGACATCTGATTGTTTCTGCCTGGCATGTTTCATAAGGCTTACAGATCCAAGAGTGGCAAGAAAAACACATAAAACAACTGCAACTGAATATAAATCAAAATCGAGAAAGATTTTCACGAGACTATACGAAATGACAAGTGAAAAAACCGGTGAAACAACCCATACTTTCATTAACTTCAAAATAACGCTTTTACGAAAAATTGCCCTTCCCTTTTCAGAAAGGCCAATCCCAATGATGCTGCAAGTCGTAATCTGGGTTTGCGGCACGGGAATGCCAAATAGCGAAGCGCCGATGACTAGGGACGCACCGAGTCCGGAAACACATGACCCTTGCAAAAGCGAAAACTCGGTGATTTTTTTCCCATTCGTCTCAATGACTCTGCTTCCAAGGCAAATGGCTCCGATAGCCACGAACAGTCCCCCAAGAAGCGTTCCGCTGCTGACTGACAAGAGGCCTGCTCCAACGAGAGGTCCGACGGAATTCGCGACATTGTTCATTCCCGCCGAAAAGGCTTCTAAAAACCCGGTTAAAATCACTAGTGCGGTGAGCAGCCGCGCCCATTTTTGCTGTTTAAGCCACCGCAGCCTCTTCTCGGCTTTTTTCAGCAATTGTCCAATGAAAAAAGCGAGAAAAAAAGCGGCAATCGGAATGATCAGCCAATACATGACGATCACCAACAGCTTATCGGTAAATACCGCTTGAAATGCGACGCCGACCCCGACAATCGAGCCGACCGTCACCTCGCTGGTTGAAAGGGGAATCCCCGCGATGTTTGCAATAAACAGCGAAATCGCAGATGCTCCGAGGATAATCACGACAATATGCACATTGAGAATAGACGTGGGGATAATGCCTGAACCGATTGTTTTCACAACCTCTCCTCCGCCTATCATGGCGCCCAAAAATACACCGATTCCGCTGATCCACAAGGCCGCCTGCCTTTTCCGGACGGCACCTGCGCCATACGCTATTCCCATTGAAGCTGCTGCTCCGCTCGCTCCTATGTTCATGGCAAAAAACAAAGCGATAATGAATGCCAAAATGGTAATCGTCATCTTTTACCCAGCTCCTACCGGAATTGATGCAGCCCGCATTCTGTTTTTTCCTGACGGGCCCACCTTCCCGCTCTTAAATTGCCGCCGTCTGCCACGGGAGACGTACACACCTCACAGCCGATGCTCGGATAATCTTGATCATGAAGCTTGTGATACGTCAGCTGATTCAGCTTAATGTAAGTCCAGACATCTTCCCATGTCCAGTGAATAAGGGGGCAGATTTTAATCAGTTTAAAATTGTCGTCCTTGTTGATATAACGGACATGTTTCCGTGTTTCCGACTGCTCCCGCCTCAGCCCGGTCATCCATGCCTCCATACCTGACAGATGCTCTCTGAGCGGCTCGATCTTGCGAAGGCGGCAGCAATGGTCCGGATGGCGTTTCCAAAGTTCGCTGCCATAGCGTTTTTCCTGTTCTTCAAGCGAGAGGCCGGGTTTTAAAAAGCGAATCGACAGACCGGGATAGCGATCTTTCACTTCATTGATAAGTTCATATGTTTCCGGAAAATGCAGTCCTGTATCTAAAAACACGATGTCCGCTTCTTTCACAACTTTTGAAATCAAGTCGATCAAAACGATTCCTTCCGCGCCGAAACTGCAGGCATAAACAATTTTTTGATACGTGCTGTACGCCCATTTCAAAACGTCCATCTCGCCGCTGAAGGTATCCATCACCTCTTCAGAAGCTTTTTCATTCCATGTGTGATACGTTAAAACATCGTTCATCGATTTTCCCCCAATACGTCCTAAAGGTTAGTTTTCTTACCCCCTGATACGAAACATGAACTGAAAGAACATATAGGCAGATTATTCACTTTTTAAACTAAATGTGATCTGGAAATTGTTATGATTTCAGCAATTTTGTGAATATCTGAAAGACCCGGCGCGCCAAATTGAAATAAACCGATTCCTATCAGTCAATCATTACATCTGTCTTGCGGCATTAAAATAAAAACTGGCGGTGAGAGATCCGGATTTGATATACTGATATATTTTCTAAGATTAAGTAAGGGCTTCGCGTATCTGTCGCGGGCCTTCTTTTTACGTCAGTTTTCATTGTGAAGAACTAGTGAGGAACCATATGAAAGGACGGCGAATATACTTACTTTGACTTCACAAAATGGATAGATACCTAGTTGAGAAGCAAGTCAGGAGGATGAGAGGCTAACATGCTGCCTAATGGGAGGTGGACGAAGATCACTCCTTGCCGAACGGCAACACATGAATGGGAGAAACGATAAACGGGAAAAGGTTAATTCTTATTGTGACAGCTGAATAATGGCCGACAGACATTTACCTAAAAGTATGAAAGATACAGCAGATTGTGAGGGGTAATCAATGATTTCATCTGAACTGATACTGCCCGACAGGCAGCTTAAACCAAGATTAAAAGGGATCACCATCCTGATTGATAACGGGGTTCCCTTGAACTTTTTTAAAGATACGATTCACGGAGCGGCAGATTATATAGATTTTGTGAAATTTGGATGGGGAACATCTTTAATTACGAAATATTTGGTTGAGAAAATCGATTGTCTGAAGCAAAATGACGTTCAATTCTTTTTTGGCGGAACGTTGTTTGAGAAGTTTTTAAGCCAGGATAAAATTGAAGATTACTATCGCTACTGCAAATTATATGGATGTCGTTATGTGGAAATATCAAACGGAACGGTCCGTCTCTCTAATAAAGATAAAGCAAGCTTTATTTCCGATTTTTCGAAAGAGTTTCACGTGTTCAGCGAAGTCGGCAGCAAAGACAGCGCCCTCAGCAGTGAGCTCGAGTCAGCCGAATGGATCGATTACATCCTCGAAGATCTTGAAGCCGGAGCCGAGAAAGTGATCACGGAAACGAGGGAAAGCGGCACGAGCGGGCTGTGCAAAAGCGATGGAGAAATGCGGTCCCAGCTTATTGAGGAGATCCTTCATTCCGGCATCGCTTCAAGGGATTTAATTTTTGAAGCGCCGACGAAACAGCTGCAGACGTGTTTCATTGAAAAAATCGGTCCTGACGCCAATTTGGCGAATATACCGTTTCAGGATGCCATTCCGCTTGAAACGCTGAGACTGGGACTTCGATCAGATACATTTTATTTATATGATTAGGGTCGTTTGAAAAGCGGCCTATTTTTTATTGCGGAAACTGGCGATAGGCATCAATAACGGACGGAAGCGAATCTGATAAATCGCATCGATGATCCTCGTAGAAATCCACTGGCAGATTAGTGCTTGGATAACGATTCCCCAGGCGATGACAGACGCCGTCAAAAGGAAGATGAATGCGTTCATCATAAACAGTGCAGTTCCCGGTTTTCCGCCGCGGTAAATCGATATCATTAAAGCCAGGGCGCCAAAACCGCCGTTAGAAATATTGTATTTATATAGCAGTCCAACCCCCGTCCCCAAAAGGACGGATCCGTAAAATAAATCCAGCCAGATATTGTTCGTCGTCATGAGGGGCATGCAGGATTCGAAGATCTGCACCGAAACGGACGTCATGGTAATCGCCCCCATCGTTCCGAAGACCGTTACGGGTTCAAGCCATTTAACGGCCGTTAAAAGCAGCGAAAAGTTGACAGCCCAGACGGTTAATCCGTGCGGAACCTGAAACCAAAAATTGAGCAAAACAGCGATGCCGGCTGCGCCCCCTGAAGGAATATGGTTCGGAAACAAAAACAGCGCCATGCCGAGACCCTGTAACACGCTGCCCAGCACGATAGCATGTACGATTTTGAGCTTTCTTCCCATACGGATATAATCCCCTTTAAAGAAACTTGTCCTCTTCCTACTATATGTAAGGGGAAATGAAAAATATCACATTTTTTCGAGTTGGCGCTTTCACATGTAAGACGAGCCGTCCCATCCATACGCTTCTACGAGCTCTGTATCGATTTCGATTTTGTCCGGGACTTGAATGTATCCGTCTTTTATGCTGACGGGCACGAGTTTTGTGAACGGATTCTCCATGGCATCCCATTCGAGCGGTTCGATATCTTCTCCGTCCATTTTGCTCCAAGGCGGCAGACAGGCTTGTCCGAAAACGGCGTACATTCTTGAAAGTCCGCCGTCATAGCTGTGGGGAGAAACCCTTTTTCCGAAATGCCTGGCGAGCTTCAGAACGGTTTGAAAATCGTCTGTGCCGTCACAGTGCATAACATCGGGTTGAGCAATATCGACTGCGTTCTCCAGAAAAATCGGCAAAAACGGTTTTGCGCCTTTTACATTTTCTCCTCCGGCAACCGGAACAGAAAGCGCTGAACGCAGCATCCGGTATTCAGCGGGAACGTCAAACGGCATGGGCTCTTCAAACCAAAGCACGTTGCCCCAGGCGGAAAACCACGTTTCCCACTTCCGTGCGGCGGCCTGGTCATAACTCTGGTTGGCATCGAGTATCAGTCCGGTGTTTTGGCCTGTCATCTCCTGGAACGCCTGAATATGCGCCAAGTCTTCGGAAAACAACTTGCCTCCCGCTTTCAGCTTGACGGTTTTAAATCCGGACCGCACGGCCTTTTCGACGAGCCGGAGGGAATGGCGGCTCCAATCGGGCCTGTCTGAATATGATTGAAATGAGGCATAGACCGGGATCTGCTCCCTCAGTTTTCCTCCCCATAATTCACATACCGAAAGGCCTGCTTTTTTCGCCGTAATGTCCGTTAAAGCCATGCTAACGGCAGCTGCGGCCCGCTGATGCCACTTTTTGATGACGGTGACAAGCTCCGTGCGATTGCCCGCTTCTTTTCCAATTAAGTAAGGAATGATCCGTTTTTTAAAGCCCGCATCCAAAGCAGGCAGCCAATCCGCACATTCTCCCCATCCCGACAGGCCTGAAGCTGTCGTGATCCGAATCAGGTAGCACGTTCTGTAGCTTTTCAATCCGTTCGCATCGCCGTAAGGGGAGGAAAGCCTGTGGAACAGCGGAAATGTGTCAACCTTTTCAATGCGCATATTTTTTCTCTTCCCTCCTATCTTGCGTCAGCAGGCTGCAGCCCCTTCTCCCCTTTTTTGGTGTCTTCCTTTTTGACATGAATCATCGTCAGCACCAACACACCGACGACTAATGTCAGGCCCGCAATCGACATAAACATGCCGAGTTTCGACCATTCCATCAGCCTCCCGAAAATCGGCGGACCGATCGCGACTCCTAAAAATCTGACCGATCCGTACAGCGATGTCACAAAGCCGCGCCTCTCTTTTCCGACAGCCCCGGTTATGAAGCTGTTGACACACGGCAGAACAAAGCCTGTACCGATGCTGCTGATGACAAGGATCGAAATAAAAGGAATGAGCGCGGAGAAAAAAGACAGTGTGCCGTAGGAAACCGTAATCAGAGCGAGCCCGATAACCATCATTTTTTTCATCAGCTGCTGATTTTGTCCGATTTTGCTGCCCGTAATATATGATGTTGTACACATGACAAGCAGAGGGATCGCCAAGATCAGACCTTTCTTTACGCCGTCTGTATGAAATTCTTTTTCCAAAACATCAGATAAGTAAAAGAGGATGCCAAACAGAGTAAACAAACAGACGGCCCCTGCGAGATATGCGGTGAAAAGCCATCTGCCCTCATGTTTAAAAACGCTTGTCAGCCCTTTCACATATTTTCCGAGAGGCGGCGGATCTTTTTTCTTGTCTTTTTCTTTGATAAAAATCCAAGTCAAAATGATCGGTGCAATACAGAAAGCAGGAAATGCAAAAAACACCCAAAACCAAGCGATCAATGCTATCAATGATCCTAAAATCGGAGACAGCACTTTTCCGAAGCCGTTCGAGGCTTCAACGAGACCGAGCACCCGGCTTTCTTCAGATCCTTTAAAAAGGTCTCCTGTCAGCGCCATTGCGATCGGCGCTGTACCGGCTGCTCCAAGCCCCTGCAGTCCTCTCCCGAAAAGCACCCACGGGAAAGCGTTCGCAAAGGTCGTCGATGCAAATCCTGCAAGAATCCCGCCGGCCCCGTAAAGGAACAGGCACGGAATAATCACCACTTTCCTTGAGAAGCGGTCCGCCAAGTAACCCAGCAGCGGAATAAAGAGCGCTGCAGTAATCGAAAACACGGTAATGACAAGGCTGACTTGAAATTGCGATAAATTGAGTTCAGATTTCATCTTCGGCAAAATCGGAATCAGCATCGAATTTCCCAACGTCATAATCAATGGGATCGACCCGATCGCGACAACCGTCATGCCAGAGGTTTGTTTTTCTGTCATAAATTTGTACATCCTTCCTTATTCAAAATGAACTGTAAAAGTTAAGTAATCCGTTTGATCCGTCATCAACTGAACTTCGTTTCCGGCCGTTTTTCAGGTTCGCGCCGGCCGAGCCGTTCCGTATATAAATCGATATCCACCGCATACCTCGGCCTTCTTTTCACTTCGGTGAAAATCGTTCCGATATATTCGCCGATAATGCCGATCCCCATCAATTGCAAACCGCCCAAAAACCATATCGAAATGATCAACGAAGCCCAGCCAGCATTCGTGTAGCCGAGCAGCTTTTGAATCATTGCATATAAACCTGCGATACAGCTTAGGAAAAATAAGAAGAAGCCAATCAGGGTAAAAAAACGGATCGGAGCGACACTGAATGACGTAATCCCGTGAAAAGCGAAAGACAGCATTTTTTTCAGCGGATATTTCGTTTCTCCAGCCAGCCGCTCTTTTCGGTCATAGAACACTTTGGCCGACCGGAGGCCGATCAGGGGCACCAGACCGCGCAGAAAAACATTTGCTTCTGCATAGCGGCTGAGCTCTTCAAGCGCCCGTTTATTCAAAAGCCGAAAATCGGCATGGTTATCGACCAGCTGGATGCCGAGCTTATTCATGATCCGGTAGAACCATGCGGCTGTTGTTCGTTTAAACCATGTATCCGTTTTCCGGCTGCGGCGTACGCCGTAGACGATTTCATAGCCTTCATGATATTTTTCGATAAACCGGCGAATTGCCGAAATGTCATCCTGAAGGTCGGCATCGATTGAAATAACGCAATCCGATTTTTGCTTCGCTTTATCTAGTCCGGCTAAGAGAGCTTTTTGATGTCCCGAATTACGGGCCAGCTTCAAGCCTGTCACATAGCGGTTTTTTGTGCTTTCCATAGCAATCAGCGGCCATGTGCGGTCCGTCGATCCGTCATCGACAAATAAAAGCTTGCTCTCTGCAGAGATCAGCTTGTCTGCTGTGAGATCATCCAATACCGCAGTCAGCTGTTTTGCGGTTTCGGCAAACACGTCCTCTTCGTTATAGCAGGGTATGACGATTGTCAGCAAAGGCTGTTGAAGATTCAATTTGCTTCCTCCTTATCGATGCTTATTTCGCTTCATATACATAGATGTTCCAAGCGGACTGCGGGTGGCTGAACCGCTTTAAAAACGCCAGCTTGTTTTGTTTTGCATTCATAATCGGAACCGAAGAAAAAATATATCGCCCCCCCATTTTTTTGAACGCTTCAGTGTTCAATTCGAGGTTCGTGATTTTTTTCTTCGTGCTCTTTTTGAACGCGTAATGTTTTCCGAGCTCGTCAACAAACAAGTAGCAGCGGCTCCCCCACTCATCGAAATAGCGTTTCAGGACCGGATTTTTATCAAGCTCTTTGGCGATGATTTTCCGGAATTGATACTTGTACTTCAGCGGATAAATATTGGCATACGTATCAAGTGTGTAAAAACCGTTATACTGCGCAATCGCGGGATGCAGGCCGATGCTCGCCACCCGGTAGGAATCGGGAGACCGGCCGATGAACCGTTTGATCTGTTTGAACTGATCTGATGCATAAAATTCCCGAAAGGTCGGGGCATGGTGGTATGCGCCGTAAGTCAGCTCTTCATGAAACGGTATAAGCACGAGCAGCTGGGCGACCAGCGCGGCATGGACGAAGCGCCGCCATCTCTTCCCCATTTTCCACAATATGTAGCATGCAACTGCAAAGCTTGCGTATATCACAAGAGGGCGCAAAAAGTGAAAACGCGCGAAATTGAATGCCGAAAGCAGACTGATCTTTTCCTTGGGAAGCGCCCACAGCTTGTTGAACCAGAGGGCATACCATAAAGAAAGCGCATAATTTAAAATGAATAAAAAGATGAACAGCTTTTCTTCTCTTGGCCGCTTTTTTCGTTGTCTCGCAACGACGAGCCCAAAAGTGAGCACAATCAAAGGCAGGATCACCGCCGTATGGACGGTCATGACATGATTGTGGCCGAGCACGAAATTTTTAAATGACAGCCGAAACGAATGAAGGATGTCGTGCCTGGATGAAATAAATTCAACCCGATGCATCGTTTCGCCTGAAGCGAAAACCGAATAAACAAGCCGGTATTCTATCGCCAGAAAAATGCCCGTCATGAGAGCGATGCTTCCGAGAAAGCGAAGGTTAAAGCTGCGCTTTGAAACCAAATCATAAAGCCAAATCAGTGAAACGGCTGCTAGGAAAAAGAAGAAACCGAGCACAAAGCTTGAGTAAAGCGGCAAAAGCGCAAGGGTCGCCCATTCTTTCCATGAGTCTCTTCCTGCCCTGATGTTTAAAAAAGCCCATAAAGCTAAAGGATGGCCAAGCGTGCTGAGCATTCCCGAAGGCCAAAAGGGTGTCAGGGCAAAAGCAAGTGATACCGCGATTCTGATGAAATACGCTTTTTCATCGCGAATCAAATGGCTTTTCAGCAGCAGGTACATCCCGACAAAGGCAAACACCCTCGTGATCGTTTGGCTTATAGCGTATGCGGTCATCGAGGGAAACAAGGCATGAAGCCAGACAATGCCGCTCCATTCCGTTCCGTAAGCATCCCGCGGCAGTCCGTTGATGATTTGCGGAATAACGGCTTTAACACCGCCGAGCAGTTGACCGCTTTCCGCCAGCACCTTATACCATGCAATGTTGGAATCCAGGTTGTCATGCACGCGGATATGAGCGTCTTCATTTAATATGTAAAGCGGAAGGACATAGAGAAGAATGACACTGAATGCGAAAATTAAATATCGCTTTTCCTTGCTGGTCTTTTTGACGAATAACGACACGAATACCACATCCAATTTTGTTCTCTTTTGAAAATATAGAGCTTTTATCATATCGCTGTTATTATTCGTGGAAGCGTTTTGAAAAATTCATCAAAATGAAAAAAGCTGTCTGTTTCACCAGACAGCTTCGCTTTACCCATTACCAAGGGTACGGGTAGTAAGGGTAGTATGGATAAAAAGGAAAGAACGGATAGAAGAATGGATACGGATAAAACGGCGGTCTCGGTCTAGGGCGCGGTCTTGGCCGCGGATAGGGGTAGCCGCCGTAGCCGCCATAAGTAAAAGGCTGCTGTCTATCCGCATCCGTCCAGTCATCTTGATATTGATAAGTTTCTTCCACTGTTATAGCCTCCTTTATTGCGTTGCATACTTTAGGTTATGTTATATACCATTAAATGGAGTACGTACACAATTTTTTTATCATTGCCTTTGTATAAATTCGAACAAATAACGATATGGCAAGTCGAATCAGCAGGTGAATATTGTGAAGCAAACAAAAAATCAGCCTGCCCTGTCAACCTAAAGAAGGTCGCAGGACAGGCTTTATTTATATGATGTGAAAACCCCTTTGTTTTATGGCAGTACAGAACTTCCCATTAAATATTTGTCAACCTCACGGGCGACTTCGCGTCCCTCGTGAATCGCCCAAACGATCAGGCTCTGTCCTCTTCTCGCATCCCCTGCTGCGAAGACTCCATCGACATTCGTTTTAAATTCCCCGTATGCTGCGTCAACTTTATTTCTCACCGTATTTACCCCGAATTGTTCAAGCAGCGGCTGTTCCGTTCCTTCAAAGCCGATAGCGATAAAGACATATTGAGCAGGCCATACTTTTTCCGTGCCCGGAATTTCGTGAAACTCAAATTTTCCTTGATCATTCTTTACTTTTTTCATTTGAATCGTATGCAGTTCTTTCAAATGGCCGTTTTTGTCTGCGACAAGCTTTTTCGTTTGGATCGAATATTGTCTCGGATCGCTGCCGAATGCTGCTTGCGCCTCTTCATAAGCATAGTCCAGTGAATGGACATGCGGCTGTTCAGGCCACATATTTTCGGCGGTTCTTGTATCGGGCAGCTTCGGATGTTTGCCGAACTGGACGACGCTTCGCGCTTTTTGGCGCAAGGCCGTTGCAACGCAGTCTGCTCCGGTATCTCCCCCGCCGATGACGATGACATCTTTATTTTTCGTATTGATAAACTGTTTATCTTTAAAATTCGAATCGAGCATGCTTTTTATAGTGCCTGTTAAATAGTCCATGGCAAAGTGGACACCTTTTGCTTCCCGGCCTTCAATCAAGAGATCGCGCTGTTTTTGGGCTCCTGTGCAAAGGATAACCGCATCGTACTGTTCTTTTAGCTCGTCGGCTGTAATATCTTTGCCGATTTCCGTATTGGTGACAAAGTCGATGCCTTCCTGCGTCAATAGTTTGATGCGGCGTTCGACAACGCTTTTTTCAAGCTTCATGCTTGGAATGCCGTACATTAACAGGCCGCCCGGGCGGTCGCTGCGCTCGTAAACAGTGACCGAATGCCCCGCTTGATTCAATTGATCGGCGCTTGCCAGACCGGCAGGCCCTGAGCCCACGATCGCGATTTTTTTGCCGCTCCGTTTTTTCGGAATCCGCGGCTGAATCCATCCGTTTTCAAATCCTTTGTCAATAATCGTCCGTTCGATCCCTTTGATGGATACGGCCGGGTCGGAAATCGCCACCGTACAAGAGCCCTCGCAAGGCGCCGGACAGACCCGCCCCGTGAATTCAGGGAAGTTGTTTGTCTTCAGAAGGCGGTCAAGCGCTTCTTTCCACCTTCCCTTGTAAACGAGGTCGTTCCATTCAGGGATTAAATTGTGTATCGGACATCCTGACGTATAACCGCCTATATCCATGCCGATTTGACAAAAGGGGGTGCCGCAGTCCATGCAGCGCGCTCCCTGTCTTTTTGATGCTTCCTCAGAAAATGGAGACGAATATTCGTTCCAGTCATTTATTCGTGTGAGAGGATCGCGTTCAGCAGGCTTTTCCCGCTTGAATTCCATAAATCCTGTTGCTTTGCCCATTTTCCCCTCCCCTTTCTTACTGTGCCACCGCTTCTTTTGATGAAGCAGCCGCAGACGGTTCAATCTTTTGCTTCGTACCGGCTTCAAACGCGTACATCAGCGCTTCTTCATCAGACAAGCCGGCTTCTTTTTGCTCTTTAATCCGCTCTATCATTTGCTTGAAGTCTTTCGGAATCACTTTCACAAACCGGCCGACGGCCTCTTCCCAATGATCAAGTATCGAAGCTGCTTTTGAGCTTTCAGTATATCTGTAATGGTTTTCGATCATCGTTTTCAGTTCGGCGATTTCCTCAGGTGCTTCAAGTGTTTCAAATTCGATCATTTCAGGATTGCATTTCCGTTTAAAGGCTTTTTTGTCTTCGGCGTACACGTAGGCGATTCCGCCTGACATGCCCGCGGCAAAGTTTTTGCCGACGTCGCCGAGAATAGCGACGCGTCCGCCGGTCATGTATTCGCAGCCATGGTCGCCGATGCCTTCAACGACAACGCTGACTCCGCTGTTTCTGACGGCAAACCGTTCGCCGGCGAGTCCGTTAATATAAGCTTCTCCGCTTGTAGCACCGTAGAACGCAACATTTCCGACAATAACATTTTCACGGAATGCAGGGTTGAATTCGTCAGGCGCTTTGACGGCGATTTTTCCGCCTGAAAGACCTTTGCCGATATAATCATTGGCATCTCCTGTCAAATACATTGTCATTCCTTTTGGTACGAACGCGCCAAAGCTTTGCCCCGCTGAACCTGTGAATCTGAGCGTAATCGTATCTTCAGGGAGGCCTTCTTCGCCGTAGCGCTTAGAAATTTCACTTCCGGTTATGGCTCCTGTTACACGGTTGATGTTGCGGATTTCAAAGGATGCTTCCGCAGACGTGCCGTTTTCAACAGCTGACTGGACGGCGGGTAGAATTTGCGTAATATCAAGTGATTCATCGATTTTGTGGTTTTGCGGCGTACGGAATGTGCGTGCGCCTTCCGGCTGATATAGCAGGTTTGATAAATCGAGCTGACCCGCTTTCCAATGTGCTTTCGCCCGTTCGCTGACACGAAGGACATCCGTGCGGCCCACCATTTCATCAACTGTTCTGAAACCGAGCCGGGCCATCAATTCGCGAACTTCCTCTGCGACAAAGAGCATGTAATTCACGATGTGATCCGGATCGCCCATGAACTTTTTGCGCAGCTCAGGGTTTTGCGTCGCTACCCCGACAGGGCAAGTATCCAAATGACAGGCTCTCATCATAACGCAGCCGAGAACAACGAGCGGCGCTGTGGCAAAACCGAATTCTTCGGCTCCTAAAAGCGCAGCCATGACAACGTCTCTGCCGGTCATTAATTTGCCGTCTGTTTCCAATACGACGCGTTCGCGCAAACCGTTCATCATCAGTGTTTGATGAGCTTCTGCGAGTCCAAGCTCCCACGGAAGGCCGGTATGCTTAATGCTTGTTTTCGGTGAGGCTCCAGTGCCCCCGTCATAGCCGCTGATGACGATGACATCGGCAGTCGCTTTGGCGACTCCGGCTGCAATCGTGCCGACCCCGGCTTTAGCGACAAGCTTTACACTGATCCGTGCATCGCGGTTGGCGTTTTTCAAATCGTGGATCAACTGCGCCAAATCTTCAATCGAGTAGATGTCGTGGTGCGGCGGCGGTGAAATCAAGCCGACCCCAGGCGTAGATCCGCGTACATTGGCAACCCATGGATACACTTTGTTGCCAGGAAGCTGTCCGCCTTCTCCAGGTTTTGCACCCTGCGCCATCTTAATTTGCAGCTCATCGGCATTGACGAGATAATGGCTCTTCACACCGAAACGGCCTGAAGCGATTTGCTTGATCGCGCTGCGGCGGTTATCGCCATTTGCGTCAGGCGTAAAGCGCGCCGGATCTTCTCCGCCTTCCCCGCTGTTGCTTTTTCCGCCGAGACGGTTCATTGCAATCGCCAGCGCTTCATGGGCTTCCTTGCTTAAAGAGCCGAATGACATCGCCCCTGTTTTAAAGCGGCGCACAATCGATTCAGCGGATTCGACCTCTTCAAGCGGCAGCGGCTTCCGGTTTTCATCAAATGAGAAGAGATTGCGGAGAAAACCGATTCTTTCTTCATCAGCTGCTTTCGAATATTGTTTAAACAGGCTGTAATCACCTTTGCGGCATGCCCATTGCAGCGTGTGAATCGTTTTCGGGTTAAAAGCGTGGTGCTCCCCGCCTTTTCTCCATTGAAAATCGCTTCCCGAATCAAGCGTTTCGCTGAATGTATCTTCATACGCTTCCCTGTGGCGGCGCTTCGCTTCTTCGGCAATCGTATCCAGACCGATTCCGCCGAGCTGTGATGCCGTTCCTGTGAAATAGCTGTCTATGACGTCTTTGCTGATCCCAACCGCTTCAAAAATCTGTGCGCCCCTGTAGCTTTGAACAGTGGAAATACCCATTTTGGACATCACTTTTACGACGCCCTCTGTCACGCTTTTGCTGTATTTTGTAACGGCTTCTTCATAGCTGATGGAAAGTGCTCCGTCTTCAATCGCCTGCTTGTATGTCGCATACGTGAGGTACGGATGAATGGCATCCGCTCCGTAGCCGATCAAGGCGGCAAAATGGTGAACTTCGCGCGCTTCACCGGATTGGGCGATAATGCTGACTTTCGTACGTTTTCCCGCGCGGACTAAATACTGATGCAAGGCACTGACGGCTAGCAGCGCAGGAATCGGCGCTTTCTGACCGTCCATTTTGCGGTCGGATAAAATAAGGAGAGTCACGCCTTCGGCGATCGCTCTGTCCACTTCTTTAAACATATCTTCGAGGCCGCTCTTCAAGTCGTCTGTAAAGAGCGTATGAATCGTCTTGTTTTTGAAATCCTTATGCACAAGTCCTTTTAAAGAATTGAACTGTGCGTTTGTCAAGACCGGTGTATACAATTTAATCCGGCGGCAGCTGCTTTCATTCGGATGGAGAATATCGCCTTCCGCTCCGAGCCATGTCAATGTCGAAGTGACGATCTGCTCGCGGATTGCATCAATCGGCGGATTTGTAACTTGTGCAAACAGCTGTTTAAAATAGTTGAACAGCGATTGCGGACGGTCTGACAACACCGCCAGCGGGACATCGTGGCCCATTGAACCGAGCGGATCTTTGCCTTCTGTAATGACAGGAATTAAATATTTGTGAATATCTTCGTACGTAAAACCGAATGCTTTTTGGCGGGTCAATAGGTCAGGCACAGATTTTTCTTCGGTTTCCTCAATATCGTTTGAGACATGAACCAGTTCTTTACTGAGCCATTCCTGGTACGGAAACTCCCCGGCGATTTCGGATTTGACTTCTTCATCGGAGATAATCCGCCCTTCTTCAAGATCAACAAGAAGCATTTTCCCGGGATCCAGCCGGTCTTTATATAAGATGTTTTCCTGTTCGACATCAATCACGCCGACTTCGGAGGAAAAAATAAGGTAGTCGTCTTTAGTGACATAATAGCGAGCGGGTCTGAGCCCGTTCCGGTCTAAAATGGCCCCGATCTGTTTTCCGTTTGTAAATGAAATCGCAGTCGGGCCGTCCCATGGCTCCATTAAAGAGCTGTGATATTCGTAAAATGCCTTCTTTTCTTTTGACATGTACGGGTTCTCGTTCCACGGCTCCGGAATCAGCATCATTGCAGCATGGGCCGGATTCCTTCCAGCCAGAACAAAGAATTCAAAAGCGTTATCCAGGATCGAGGAGTCGCTTCCGTTTTCATCGAGGATTGGCAAAACCTTTGGCAAGTCTTCGCCGAACGCTTCGGAAACAAACTGCTGCTCCCTCGCTTTCATCCAGTTCATATTGCCGCGCAGCGTATTGATTTCCCCGTTGTGGATCAGATAGCGGTTCGGATGTGCCCTTTCCCAGCTCGGAAACGTGTTTGTGCTGAAACGGGAGTGAACCAATGCAAAAGCTGAGACGAAGTCCTCGTCCTGTAAATCTTCATAGAAAGCATCAACCTGCTCGGGCGTTAAAAGTCCTTTATATACGATGGTATTGCTAGAGAGGCTGACAAAATAGAACGTTTTGTCATGTTCTTTCGCCCAATTTTCGGCCTGTTTGCGAATGATGTACAACTTCCGTTCGAATGCCAGATTGTCTTTCAGCGCTTCATTTGCTCCGATGAATACCTGGCGGACGACTGGCGCGCTTTTCTGTGCGACTGTTCCGATTTTTCCGACATTTACAGGTACAGTTCGCCAGCCTAGCACCGTCTGTCCTTCCTGTTCGATCAGCTCGTTAATGCGCGCTTCGGTTTTTTCGCGCCCGCTGTCATCCTTAGAAAAGAAGATCATCCCGACGCCGTAGCGTCCTTTTTCAGGCAAGTTGAAACCGGCGCAGACTTTTTTGAAAAAAACATCCGGAATCTGCATCATGATGCCTGCTCCGTCTCCGGTATGCGGGTCACTGCCCTGACCGCCCCGGTGGTCTAATTGGCAAAGCATTTGTAATCCTTTTTTGACAATATCATGAGTAGGAAGGCCCTTCAAATGAGCGTAAAGGCCGATTCCACATGCATCATGTTCAAATTCAGGACGGTAGAGACCTTGTGCCTTTGGTAGTTGATTATAAGTCATTGTACCTCTCCCCCGTTCATTTTTCCCGTTTGTCCCCGGTCATAAAATCTTACAAACTCTAATCCTATTGTAGGTTTTCAAATCTATACAAACAATATATAATTTAGATTAAAACTATCTCATTTTGAGATGAGCAGGTGAAACAACGATGGAATTACGCCAATTGCATTATTTTATGGAAGTTGCAGAAAGAGAGCACGTATCGGAAGCGGCCATGCACCTTCATGTCGCTCAGTCGGCGATCAGCAGGCAGATCGCCAATCTCGAAGAAGAGCTCGGTGTTGATTTGTTTGAGCGCGAAGGCCGCAATGTGAAGCTGACTCCGATCGGGAGACAGTTTTTAGACCATATTAAAACAGCGATGAAAGCGATCGATTTCGCGAAGGAACAAATCGATGAGTATTTGGACCCGAATCGCGGGACCGTTAAAATCGGTTTCCCGACAAGCCTTGCGGGCCAGTTCCTCCCGACGGTTATTTCCGCTTTTAAAGAGGAGCATCCTCATGTCGCTTTTCTTTTAAGGCAGGGATCTTATAAATTTTTAATCGAAGCGGTGAAAAACAGGGATATCGATTTGGCTTTTCTCGGTCCTGTTCCGTCAAATATCGCTGAGATTAAAGGGGACATTTTGTTTTCGGAAAGCCTTTTGGCACTCGTGCCGATCAATCATCCCCTATCAGGCCAGCAAAGCCTTCATCTCGGCGATCTCAGAAATGATCAGTATGTGCTGTTTCCAGACGGATACATCCTTCGAAAAATGGCTGTTGATGCATGCAAGCAAGTAGGATATACGCCTAAAATTTCCTCAGAGGGCGAAGATTTGGATGCGATCAAAGGGCTGGTTTCTGCTGATATGGGTGTGACGCTTTTGCCGGAAAGCGCCTTTAATGAAACGGCTCCCCGTTTTACAAAGAAGATCCCGATTGATTATCCTCAAGTAAAGCGCACAGTCGGAATCATCACCCCTAAAAACAGGGAGCTTTCCCCTTCTGCAAAAGTCTTTTATCAGTTCGTAAAGAAGTTTTTTTCTCGCCTTCAGCAATACCAATAGCCAGTATGACAACGAATTCAGCCGGGCGCAAAAGCTTGGCTGTTTTCATTTTATCATAAACAATGATTAATGTCTGAATTTTCTGTCCATTTATTCTCTGCGCATCTCTTCTATTGTAAAAAGTACATCTTATATATGTATGTTTATCCCCTTTTTTTTATGCTGATTTTTCATACTGACGCCAGTTTTTTCTGTCTGGAAACGGGCTCGCCTGCACTGGCTGCAGCCTGGAACCGGCCTTTGACTCGTCAAAACCGCTGAAGTGAATGACATATTCCGTCAGCCGGATCGCGCCGTCACAAAGGACCGAAAAGGCGATCATATCGCCGCTCCCGTGATGAAGTTTTAAAAAAAGCCGCCATTCAGGCGGCTTATCGTTTCATTTTATTCCTTACTTTTTCGGCATATCGGCATGGATTAAATAATGAATCAACGCTTTTTGCTCTTGTTCGGAAAAGCCGCTTTTGGCGTCGATCCAGAATTCATGCCCTTTGCCGGTTACCCTGACCGCTTTTAAGTCGGGCGATTCCGAATTGCTTTTGACGACCTGCTGTCTTAAATCTCTGTCGATCATCGCCAGCAAACTGTTATAAGGATCCGCCTGCTTACCTTTTATGACCGTCTTTGGTAAGCCTGTCTCTTTTAATGAGCTTCCCACTGCAACCCCTCCGTCGTGCAAATAAGGAGCGCGCCAGTAAACGCCGATCAGACTCGGCACTTTGTACCCGCCTTTGGAATCTCCCTGCGCCCAGGAAAGCTTGATCTGTTCGGGGTCAAACCCGGCTGTCGGGACTTTCAGGATCTTCGGTTTGCGCGGCAGAGGCACCGGTGTGTCAGGCGAATGAATAAGGCTTTTCCCGAATATGTTTTCCGTTTTCTTAAAAGACCGGGCCCTTGTCGGCTCGGTTCCGATTTTTTCAACCGAGATGACCTTGTTGTTCGTCAAATACCGGCCGGCATGACAGGATATGCAGCCCGCTTGTTCAAAAACACGCCTGCCGCGCCTGACGGTTTGGCTGTCGGTTTTTTGCCGCGGATCAGGAGGTCTAAGTGTATTTTGCCAGGCGGATACAGCGTTGTTTTCTTCATTCACTTTTCGTCCGGGTGAGCTCACAAGTACGCCGTCGGGCGCCGCCAATGTGATGTTAGGATAGTTTGGCGGCTTGACCATTTGGTTGACGCCCGGTACTCCGGGAGTGGGATCGGCTTTTTTGAAAAACGCAGTCGGACTTTCCTTTTTTTTCGGCTGATACCTGTATGTTGAGACGGGAGCCCTTTGCAGGATCGTCCCGATATAAACATCTTCGCTCATGCCGAAAAGCGCCCGGCTTGCCGGGGCTTGCGAGAGGCTGTCCGAATTTTGCGCATGAACATTATTGCTGAACACAGTCAAGCCTTTAAAAGGACCGGCCATTGCCGAACCGCTCCAGCTGTACGGATGGTCGCCCAATGTATAGGCATCCGGAATCTGCGTGGGATTGCTTTTCATATCGATCGTCGAGTCGAAAAAACCTCTCGGCCACTTCAGGAAAATGCGATCGACCGCATCTTCGAGGCGGTCCGGATCGGGAAGGCGTTCTTTTTTGCCGTTTCTGGCAGTGATCACAGGGCTTTTATCATTCATAAATTGTTGAATATTATCAATTTCGGCATGTGTAAAATAAGCCGCTGAATTTGTCGCCAGCGCCAGCATCAGCCCTGTATTTAAATCAGAGTTTGTCACGCCTTCCATCACCTTCATCGTTTTCGGATCGACTGCGGCGTGGCAGGCCGCACAGCTGATGCCGGCTTTGATTTTTCCGTCAGCGTATTTGAAAGGCATGCCGAGCGGTGCGTATGCCCCTTTTGGAACATCAATGCCGGTGTCGATCTTCTCGCCTTTTTTAAAGATTTTCCCGCCGACCTTAACTGTTTCAGCTAATTCGATGCGCAAGTTCGTCGTCCCTTTCCCTTTCAATCCGGCAATGGCTTTCGTCATGTTGGCTGCTGTAATGGGACCGTCAAGGAGTCCGATGATATCTGTCAAAAACACTTCGTTGCCGAAAGTTTCCTTATAAAATGTCTCCCGTCCCAAGTCGAGAAGGCGGTCATCAACCTTTACAGCTCCCTCCTCTGCGGAGGCGGGCTTGTCCGGTGTAAATGCTCCCCATAGATCGTATCCGTGCACTCGTTTTTCTTTTGAGATGACTTTTTCTTTAGGAGGCATATATACATATTCCGGTTCAAGATGTCTGACCGTGATATAGCCAATTACGGCTAAAATCGCGATGATAGCAAATGCGGCTAACCATTTATGCTTTTTCATCATTGACCCTCCTTTCTAATTGAATAGGATTCCCCAGAGCTGCCGTGAATCATTTAGAACGTATTACCAGCTATAACTTCCGGCGTCCCATGCCAGAATATGCATATGATGGGATTAAAGGAATGAGGCCATTTTGAAAAAGCTAAGCATTGTTCTTGCCATTTTTATATGTGCGCTAATTTCATTTATTATATGGCTGAATGCCGGGAATGAAAAATTGGGACTCCCGGATGAAGAAGCAGAGGCCGTCAAATCCTCCAAAAAACCGGTCATTGTCCTGATCATCGACTCTTTGATGGATCAGCCTTTGAAAAAAGCGATTCAAGCAGGCCGCGCCCCGGCATTAAAATTCTTTCTTGAAAACGGTCATTATGAACCTGAAGTGGTAAACGCGTATCCGACCATGTCGGTCTCGATTGACAGCACCCTGCTCACCGGAACTTATCCGAATATCCACCGCGTTCCCGGGCTCGTCTGGTATGATCAGGATGAACAGAGAATCGTGAATTACGGGAGCGATAAAAAAGAAATCGCCACACTCGGCATCAAACAAACGATCGAAGACGGGATATTTTCTCTTAATCACCGCCATTTAAGCCGGAAGGTGACAACGGTCCATGATGATTTGCAAGTGCGAGGAAAACAGTCGGCATCCATCAACGGGCTCATATACAGAGGGCCTGACCGCCACGAATTAAATATCCCGCCCCCGCTCAAAAAGCTTAAATTGATGCCTGAACATATGATGGTAAACGGGCCGGCTCTTTTTTCGTTCGGCCGCTTTGCCCAGCTCGATCCCGATAACCCCCACCACCATATTTGGCAAAGTTATGGCGTTAACGACAAGTTCACAGCACAGGAAGTGGCCTATTTAATTAAAAAGAGGAAGCTTCCTGCGCTGACTGTCGCCTACTTGCCCGATTTTGACCATGATGCACACAAAAAAGGCCCGATGGATATGAAAGGCCTCGAAAAAATGGACCAGCAGCTGCAGCGTATATTGAATGCATATGATTCTTGGCGCGATGCGGCCGAAAAAGCGGTATGGGTCGTCATGGGTGATGGCGGGCAGACAGCGATCGGACGCGATAAAGACAAGGCCGCCATCCGGCTTCATTCGCTTTTTAAAGGATACCGGATCGCTAAAATAAACGAAGCCCCCGATCGAAACGCCCAGCTTCTTTTTGCAGTAAACGACAGAATGGCATACATTTATGTCACGGATCGAAACATGCCGCTGCAAGGTGCCGTCAATGAATTGAAAAAAGACGAACGAATCGCTTTCACAGCGTGGAAAAAAAGCGGCTGGATATATGTTGATTCGAAGCGTTCTTTAAAACCGCTTCGGTTTCGTCCAAAAGGCGGCTATCAAGATCCTTACGGGCAGTCATGGACGATCAGCGGAGATTTTTCTTTATTGGACATTAAAGCAGACGGCGTCTCGATCCAATACGGCGATTACCCGGATGCTCTTGCCCGCCTATACAGCGCCATGCATTCGCATCGCGGACAGTTTGTGATCGCCGACGCGAAACCCGGGTTCCAATTTGCCGGCGAAAAGTCTCCCCTCCATTTTGGCGGAGGCGGCCATGGCTCACTTTATAAAACGGATAGCTTGGCTCCGATGATCATCGTCGGTTCGGAAAAAGTTCCGGAACATCTTCGCCACCTTGAAATGAAAGATTTTTTTATGAAGCTCGTACAATGACCCGTTCATGTCATCAATGATCGGGTTTTTTCTTTTTTATAAGTTTCTTCTTTGACAATCTTTTGTTGTTCTATGTATGATAATACCGTGTTTTAGTTTATTTACTTAATTAATTAAAATGGAGAAGCAGGTGCTTTTTATGAAACAAGATAAAGTCAGCCGCAAGACCGTTGTGCAGTTGATCGAAGCTTTCAACCGGCTGCGGTATGCGGAAATGAAGCAGTCTTTTCCTGCAGTTGAATGGAAAAAGACTGAGGCAAAAGCGCTGATGTTTTTAAATGAAGCAAGCGGTGAAGGCAAAATGGCATCCGAAATCAGCCGCGCTCTGCATGTCACCTCCCCTTTCGTCACGCAGATGTTGAACAGAATGGAAAAAAAAGGGCTCGTTTTTCGGCGCATGGATGAGGATGACAGGAGGATCGTCCGGATTTTTTTAACCGATGAAGGAAAAAAAGCGGCGGACGATGCGCTTAAAGGGCTGAACCGGTGGTTCCTGCAGCTCACTCGGTTTCTGGGCGAGGATGAAAGCAGGCAGTTCGCCGATTTGATTCATAAGTTATCCGAGTTTATCGAACACGGAGAAAAAACAAGTGAAAAGAAGGTTGAAAAATGATCTCACTCTTAAAATATTTAAAGCCTTATAAGCTGCAAGTGATTCTTGTCGCTGTTTTTACTTTGCTGAGCAGTGTGCTTGAGCTTTATTTGCCGACGTTAATGGCAGATGTCGTTGATGTCGGAATCGTGAACGGCGACATGCCATTCATATTGAGAACCGGCGGCTGGATGATCGCCTGCTCCCTTCTGGCCATCATCATGACTGTCGGAAAAGCGTTTTTCGCTTCGAAAACAGCCCTCGGCTTTGGAAGGGATATCAGGCGCAAGCTGTTTGTCAAAGTTGAACACTATTCAATGGATGAATTCGGAAAAATCGGTTCTGCTTCTCTCATTACCCGTACCACAAATGATGTCAAGCAAGTCCAGGATGTACTCAACATGATGCTTTCATTGATGACAAGAGCGCCGTTAATGCTGGTCGGCGGTATTGTGCTTGCCGTGTCCAGAGATGCCAAGCTGTCGATTATATTTCTGGCCGCTCTCCCGATCCTTGCGGGGCTGATTTTTCTCATTACAAGAAAAGCTGTTCCCTTATTCGGCGTTCTTCAAAAAAAGACGGATCGTCTCAACCTTGTTCTTAGGGAAGGTTTGACTGGAGTTCGCGTCGTTCGCGCCTTTAACCGAGTTGATCAAGAAAAAGCCCGTTTTCAAAAGGCAAACGAAGAGTTTCGCGATACAGGCATCGCCGTCAACAGAATTATGGCTTTTCTATTTCCTGTCATGATGATTATGATGAATTTCACGAACATCGCGATTATCTGGTTCGGAGGCATCCGCATCGATCAAG
Organism: Bacillus sp. PK6-026; assembly: GCF_054161455.1. Classification (NCBI taxonomy): domain Bacteria; kingdom Bacillati; phylum Bacillota; class Bacilli; order Caryophanales; family Bacillaceae; genus Bacillus; species Bacillus sp. PK6-026. The sequence goes on from NZ_CP096418.1 coordinate 2,198,331, forward strand.
GCAGCATGCAGGTCGGGAACTTAATGGCTTTCCTTCAATATGCATCCATGATTCTAATCGCGCTGATCATGCTTGCGATGACATTCGTGATGATTCCAAGGGCTCAGGCATCTGCCGACCGCATTAACGAAGTGCTGTTAACAGTGCCTTCGATTACCGATCCGAAAGAGCCGCAGAAAGACAGCGGCTTGCGCGGTTATGTGGAATTTCAAGATGTGACTTTTCGTTATGCCGGAGCTGAAAAGCCCGTTCTCGAAAATATTACGTTCAAGGCAAAACCGGGTGAAACGACTGCGATCATCGGCAGCACAGGGGCCGGAAAAACGACGATTCTTCAATTGATCCCGAGATTTTTCGATATTGAAAAAGGGTCTGTGCTTGTCAACGGAACAGATGTCAGAAAGATGGCGCAAAAGGAGCTTCGCGCGAAAATCGGCTATGTCCCGCAAAAAGCTTCAATATTCAGCGGGACGATCAAGGACAATATCCGATTTGGCAAAGAAGATGCAACAGATGAAGAAATTTTGGAAGCACTTGAAACGGCACAGGCTGCCGAGTTTGTGGAAGGCAAGGAAAATGGAATTGAATCTGATATCGAGCAGGCCGGAGCCAACCTTTCAGGCGGCCAGAAACAGCGGCTTTCCATCGCCCGGGCATTGGTCAGAAAACCGGAAATTTATTTATTTGACGACAGCTTTTCGGCGCTTGATTACAAAACGGATCAAAAGCTGAGAAAAGCGCTTCAGAAAACCACCGCTGATGCCGCCGTCATTATTGTTGCCCAAAGGGTAAGCACGATTACAGATGCGGACCAAATCATCGTATTAAATGAAGGAAAAATAGCCGGTATCGGCACCCATCAACAATTGCTTGCTGAAAATGGAATTTACCAGGAAATTGTGGCATCACAGCAGGCCGAGGAGGAAAGCGCATGAGCCAACAACAAAAGCATCACGGCTCGATACCAAAAGGAATGCACGAGACAAAACCGAAAGAATTTAAAAAGACCCTCTTGAGATTGGCCCGCTATTTAAAACCGCGGACCTTCCAGCTGGTGCTCGTTGTCTGTGCTGCAATATTGGCGACGTTGTTTAATGTCATCAGTCCAAAACTTCTCGGAGATGCGACCTCTTCCCTTTTCGCAAGCTTTACAGAAGGCACCGGTGTTCAATTCGGCTTTCTCGGCCGGATCACGATGATCCTGGCAGGACTGTATCTGCTTTCTGCTTTCTTTACGTTCTTGCAGCAATACCTGATGGCCGGCGTAGCCCAGAAAACGATATACGAAATGCGCCAGGAAGTGAATGAAAAGCTGACGCGACTCCCTTTAAAGTACTATGACAAGCATTCGCATGGCGATACGCTCAGCCGCGCCGTCAATGATATTGACAATATTAATACGTCACTGCAGCAGGCGCTGACGCAAATGATTACGTCTGTCATTACCATAGTCGGAATCATCGTCATGATGCTCCTGATCAGCCCTGTGCTGACGCTCGTCGTCTTCATCACGGTTCCGCTCAGCATGCTCGCTGTCCGATTTATCGCCTCATTTTCGCAGAAACACTTCGGCACGCAGCAGAAAGAACTCGGCGACATCAACGGACACGTTGAAGAGATGTTTACAGGGCACCAGGAAGTAAAGGCATTCGGTCATGAAGAAAAAGCGATTCAGCAATTCAATGAAGTGAATGAGCGTCTTTACCAGTCAGGCTGGAAAGCGCAGTTTATTTCAGGTCTGATGATGCCGATCATGACATTCATCGGCAACCTCGGCTATGTGTTTGTCAGCATAACCGGCGGTATTTTCGTTCTTAACGGCACCCTCTTAATCGGAGGCGTGCAGGCTTTTATCCAATACACGCAGCAATTTTCCCAGCCGCTCGTTCAAGCTGCCGGAATCGCGAATACAATCCAATCGGCAATCGCATCCGCCGAAAGGGTGTTCAGTCTTTTAGACGAAGACGAGGAAACCGAGGAGACGCCGGCTTCCATCGATACCGGCGCATTAAAAGGCGATGTATCGTTTGAACGTGTCGCCTTCGGCTATGATAAAAACGTTCCGGTCATCCGCGATTTAAGCCTCCATGCCAAAGAAGGCCAGACAATTGCGATCGTCGGACCGACTGGTGCAGGAAAAACGACGATCATCAATTTGCTGATGCGGTTTTATGAATTAAACAAAGGCAGCATCAAGGTCGGCGGCACTGACATCAGCGAACTGTCGCGCGAACAGGCCAGAAGCATGTTTGCGATGGTTTTGCAGGACACATGGCTGTTCAACGGCACCATCCGCGAAAACATCGCCTACGGACGTGATGGCGCAACAGATGAAGACATCATCAGGGCGGCAAAAGCCGCCTATGCCGACGATTTTATCCGTACCTTGCCGGACGGCTATGATACGGTACTGGGCGAAGATGCCCAAAACATCTCGCAAGGGCAGCGGCAGCTCCTCACGATCGCGAGAGCCATTTTAGCCGATCCGAAGATTTTAATATTGGATGAAGCGACTAGCAGTGTCGACACCCGGACGGAAATGAATATTCAAAAAGCGATGAACAAACTGATGGCTAACCGCACGAGTTTTGTCATCGCCCACCGTCTTTCTACCATTAAAGATGCCGACCTGATTCTTGTGATGAAAAACGGAGATATTATTGAAAAAGGCAGCCATGAAGAGCTTCTCCGCGAGAACGGTTTTTACGCCGATTTGTATAACAGCCAGTTCTCCCGGGAAGAAGCCGTAAGCTGAAAGATCGAGGCCGTACCTCATCAGGTGCGGCCTCGTTTTTTTCATCCATCTCTGAGCTGATGTTCCCGGTGTTGTGAGCATACCTCGCCTTTTTTCCTTTTTTAGATCCGATACTTTCGGCCAATTGACAATTTTTTCATGATATGTCCGTTGAAACCGTTGTAAAAATAGTGATAACGTAAAGATTGAACCGGTTCATCATGTATAAACGATTCATGTTAAAGGAGAGAGTTGACGTGGCAAATTCAAATTCACTTCAATCAAGCAAGCACTATGCCAATTGGATTCCGATGAAAGAAATCAGCTCCAGTAATGACCGGCTGTTTCCGTTCCCGATTTATAACCGGATCAGAAAGACGTCTCCTCTGCGTTACGATGATGAGCGAAAATGCTGGGATATCTTTTCGTATGAAGACGTTCAATTCGTGTTAAAAAACCCGAAGCTTTTCTCTTCAAAACGCGGCGGTAATATGGAAGGAAAAAGCATATTAACAATGGACCCGCCGAAACACACAAAAATGAGGGCCATCGTTAATAAAGCTTTTACGCCGAAAGCGGTGAAAGAGCTTGAGCCGCATATCGAAGAAGTGACGGCTTTTTTATTTAACGAAGCGAAACAGAAGGATTTGTTTGATGTGGTGGATGACTTGGCTGCTCCCCTTCCCGTCATTATCATTGCTGAACTTTTGGGCGTTCCGGCTGAAGACCGCCTCATGTTTAAACATTATTCAGACATCCTTGTCGCAGGTGCGGAAGACCGCTCGGCTGAAGCCGCTGAACAGATGTACAAACGCCGTGAAGAAGGCAATCGGTTTTTGGCGGATTATTTTAAAAACATTATCAAGCAGCGCAAAAAAGAGCCAAAAGACGACCTGATTTCGCTTTTGCTACGGGCAGAAGTTGACGGCAAGTCGCTGACAGAAGAAGAACTGCTGAATTTTTGCATCATTCTTTTGGTCGCAGGCAACGAAACGACAACTAACCTGATCGCAAACAGCGTCCGCTATCTCACCGAAGACAAAGCCACACAGGAAGCCGTAAGGCAAGATTTGTCCCTCGTTCCTGTTTTTGTTGAAGAAACACTGCGGTATTATCCGCCCGTGCAAGCAATCGGCCGCACGGCGGCTGAAGACCTTGACATCAAAGGCGTGCGGATTGCAAAAGGTTCCACGGTGATCAACTGGGTCGCTTCAGCGAACCGTGACGAACTGAAATTTGACGACCCTGACAGCTTTAAGCTTGATCGTAAATCAAACCCTCATATGAGCTTCGGCTTCGGCATCCACTTTTGTCTCGGTGCTCCCCTTGCCCGGCTTGAAGCGAAAGTCGCACTCGATTACTTGCTGTGGCATGCATCCGTGGAAAAGGACAGCTCAGAGGAGCTTGAAGCGATTCAAAGTCCGTTTGTCTTCGGCGTCCGTCATCTCCCCGTACGCCTTTCGCAAAAATAGCACGAAAAAAGGACAGGCTGTTTCAAGCCTGTCCTTTCCTGATTGTTTAAGGGTTTGTAGACCACATGCCCGCTGATTTAATAAAAATGCGCGGATGCAGTTTAAGTTGGGCAACCATGTATTCCGCCAGATCTTCAGGCTGCATGACGCGTTCCGGATTGCCGTCTGTTAATTTGGAGTCGATTGCCAAGTCCGTCGCAACCGTGCTCGGTGTAAGAGCACTCACGCGGATATTGTGCTTTCTGACTTCCTGCATCAGCGATTCGGTCAGTCCGAGTACCGCGAACTTAGACGCGCTGTAGGCGCTTGTCCCGGCTGCTCCCCTTTGGCCTGCTGTAGAAGAAATATTAATAATATCGCCGGCTTTTCTTTCGATCATTTCAGGCAGAACGGCGCGTGTTACATTATAAACTCCCATCAGATTCACCTGGACAATATTTTCCCACTCCTCGGGGGATTGCTCAAGAAATCCTGCAAACCCGCCGATCCCGGCATTGTTAATGAGAATGTCGATTTGTCCAAGCTCTCCTTTTACGGATTGGACTGCACGTTCTACAGCTGTTAAATCCTTTACGTCAGCTGCGGCTACAGATACTTTTACGCCGAACGCCTTTAATTCCTCTGCTGCTTTTTCAAGATTCGCAGCTGTACGGCCGATAAGGCCGATATGTACGCCTTCTTTTGCAAGGGCAATCGCTGTTGCGCGGCCGATCCCTCTTCCCCCTCCTGTAATCAGAGCGGTTTTGTTTTGTAAAGATTGCATATGAAAAACTTCCTTTCTATATGTATCACACGTTTAAATTATAGGAAAATAAACTACGTTTTTGCAAATATGACGACTTGCGAAGAATAAACCTCCTGCGCAGCTGGCATCTTCCGCGAACCGACCGGATTAAATCGGCCATCGTTATATTCGATTGCATGAAGAAACAAAAAAAGAACCATGGTTTTACCAGGTTCTTTTAATATTGCATAAAAACAGACGCGATGATATAATCAGATCACGTACGTTTAAAATTAAATGTCATAGATTTCCCATCTTACATTTTAAGTCTACCATATCGGAAAGCTCTTGTCAAATTTTTTTTCGAAGGAGAGATGCAGAATGAGTCATTTCGTTCTCGGTTTTCATGAAATGGAAAAAACACAGCTTTTGCTTGTCGGGGGAAAAGGGTTAAATTTAGGGGAATTATCAAAAATTCAAGGAATACAAGTACCAGAAGGCTTTTGCGTCACGACAGCAGGATTTCAAAAAGCCGTCAAAGGAAACGAAACGTTCCAAGCGTTGCTGGCTCAACTGGCCATGCTAAAAGTTGAGGATCGGGATCAAATTAGTGACATCAGCAGGAAGATTCGGCAAATCATTATGGAAGGAGAAATTCCTGCTGATGTTGTGAAAGCAGTTGCTCACTATCTCTCTCAATTTGGCAAGAAACATGCTTATGCAGTGCGTTCTAGCGCGACTGCCGAGGATTTGCCGCATGCTTCTTTTGCGGGTCAACAAGATACCTATTTAAATGTTATCGGCAAGGATGCGATCTTGCAGCATATCAGCAAATGCTGGGCTTCCCTGTTTACGGAGCGCGCGGTCATCTACCGTATGCAGAATGGATTCGATCACAGGCAAGTTTATTTATCCGTTATCATTCAAAAGATGGTTTTCCCGCATGCTTCAGGAATTTTATTTACCGCTGATCCGATGACTTCCAACCGGAAACTGCTTTCAATCGATGCCGGTTTTGGACTTGGAGAAGCTCTGGTCTCCGGCTTGGTCTCTGCCGATTGTTATAAAGTGCAAAACGGACAAATCGCCGATAAGAGAATAGCGGCCAAGAAATTGGCGATTTATGGACGAGCACAAGGCGGAACAGAGACAAAGCAGATCGATCCTGATCAGCAGATGTCTCAAGCACTCACTGACGGGCAAATTTTACAGCTGGCACGTATCGGAAGACAGATCGAAGCTCATTTTGGCCAGCCGCAAGATATCGAATGGTGTTTGGCTGATGATACATTTTATATTGTTCAGAGCCGGCCGATCACGACTTTATTCCCGATCCCTGAAGCGAATGATCAAGAAAATCACGTCTATCTATCTGTTGGTCATCAGCAAATGATGACTGATCCCATTAAACCGTTGGGATTGTCTTTTTATCTGTTAATTACTCCTGCACCTATGCGTAAAGCCGGCGGGAGATTGTTTGTTGATGTTGCGCCTAGGCTGACGACACGTGCCGGCCGGGAAGCTTTATTAAACACCGTGGGAGCAGATCCGCTTACAAAAGACGCAATCATGACCGTAATCGAGCGAGATTTTATAAAATTGATGCCAAATGATCAAACAGCACCGATTCCGGGCAACGGTCAAACAGATATGCCGGTGCAATTCGAGAACGATCCGACAATCGTTTCTGATTTGATGAAGCGCAATCAAACATCGATCGAAGAGTTAAAGCAAAACATCCAAGCGAAATCGGGATCGGACTTGTTTGATTTTATACTGGAAGATATCCAGCAATTAAAGAAGATCGTATTTGACCCGCAAAGTACGGCTGTGTTTATGGCTGCTATAAATGCGACAACATGGATCAATGAAAACATGAACAAGTGGCTAGGCGAAAAAAACGCCGCTGATACCCTTTCTCAATCTGTACCGGGCAATATTACTTCGGAAATGGGTCTGGAGCTGATGGATGTCGCGGATGTGATTCGCCCTTATCCAGAAGTGATTGATTATTTGCAGCATGCAAAAGAAGATAACTTTCTCGATGAACTGGTTAAGTTTGATGGTGGAAAGGAAATTCAAGACGCTATTTATGATTATCTCAGCAAATACGGAATGCGGTGTCCCGGAGAAATTGATATTACAAGACCTCGCTGGAGTGAAAAACCAATTACACTTGTCCCCATGATTCTTAGTCATATCAAAAACTTCGAGCCTAACGCCGGCAATCGAAAGTTTGAGCAAGGGCGGCGGGCTGCTTTGGAAAAAGAACAAGAGTTAATTGATCGATTGAAGCAATTGCCGGATGGTGAACAAAAAGCTAAAGAAACAAAACGAATGATCGATCTCATCCGGAATTTCATCGGCTACCGGGAATATCCAAAATACGGCATAGTCAGTCGCTACTTCGTATATAAGCAGGCATTGCTGAAAGAAGCCGAACAACTCGTACAAGCGGGCGTTATCCATGAAAAAGAAGATATATACTACCTCACTTTTGAAGAGCTTTACGAAGTCGCACGCACAAAAAAAATAGATAACCAGATCATCAGCAAACGGAAAGACGAGTACAAATTATATGAAAAACTAACTCCACCGCGTGTGATCACGTCTGATGGCGAAATCATTACAAGTGCGTACAAACGAGAAAATTTGCCGCCTAATGCGATTGCAGGCCTGCCTGTTTCTTCCGGAGTGATAGAAGGAAGAGCACGTGTCATTTTAAACATGGAAAATGCCGATCTGGAAGATGGAGATATATTAGTCACCTCCTTTACAGACCCAGGCTGGACACCATTATTTGTATCCATAAAAGGCCTGGTCACCGAAGTCGGCGGATTGATGACCCACGGAGCAGTGATCGCACGCGAATATGGCCTGCCGGCAGTCGTCGGAGTGGAGAATGCGACTGGGCTGATAAAAGATGGGCAACAAATTCGCGTGCATGGCACAGAGGGATATATCGAAATATTGTAATGGTGTCTGTTGCCCAAATAAATACGGGAGTCGACAGTGCATTTAAAAGAACTCTTCAGATTTAGTATCTATCAGGGAAAGGATCCGGAGATAAATTTCTTCAGTCAGAACAGCTGCCAGCAATACAGGTAAATTATACCTGTAATAATCGGCTGATTTGACTGAAAAGATGATCTATGTCCTTCCCTCCCTGTCTTTTCATAATCATCCATACGTTAACTTCAAAAGATGAACCTGACAATTTTATTGTAAATATGGGTGAAACCGAGTATACTCATATAGTTGCCAATCATGAAGAAAAACAATGAACGGCGGTGGAGACACGTTATTATATAAGATGAAAAACGAAAGAAACAAATTGGGACTCCGGATATCTGGGAATCCTACATATCATTTGTCGTCATGTTTTTGGGTAAATTGTATTACAGGAGGTTTGATATGGAGAAAAAGTTTAATTCCAAAGCAATATTAGTCACCTTCATGATTGGTGCATTTTTTGCAATATTAAATGAAACGCTGTTGAACATCGCATTAACAGAGCTGATGGAAGTCTTTCACGTTGATGCCCCGACTGTTCAATGGCTGGCAACCGGATTTATGCTTGTCATGGGTGTTTTAATGCCTATTTCCGCTTTACTGATTCAATGGTTCACGACAAGACAGATGTTTATCGGCGTCATGTCGATTTTTTTAGTCGGAACCATCATCGCCGCTTGTGCAGTGAATTTTCCGATGCTCTTGACGGGGCGCATGATTCAGGCGGTCGGTACAGGTCTCTTGATCCCTATTATTATGAACGCGCTCTTGCTCATTTATCGGCCTGAAGTCCGCGGGAAAATCATGGGGACGTTCGGTTTGGTCATCATGTTTGCTCCGGCGATCGGCCCCACTCTTTCGGGCGTCATTGTTGACATCCTCGGCTGGCGCTGGCTGTTTATTATCGTCATCCCTTTTGCAGTATTTTCAATCTTGTTTGCGGTGAAGTATTTGCAAAATGTCGGAGAAGCGACGCGCCCGCGGGCTGATTTTTTATCGATCGTTCTCTCAACCATCGGGATCGGCGGAATCGTATACGGATTCAGCAGTGCCGGAGAGGCTCCGGAAGGGTTTCAGTCCCCTCTGATCATCGGTGTAATCATCGTCAGCCTGATCAGTATCGTGTTGTTCGTGCTTCGTCAGCTGAAGCTTGAACAACCGTTGCTCGATGTGCGTGTGTTCGCCTATAAAAATTACACACGCGGGGTCTGCCTATTTGTGATTGTGATTATGGCGATGTTCGCTTCCGAAATCGTGATGCCGATGTATTTGCAAGGACCGCTTGGTTTTACAGCCAAAGCAGCAGGGCTTTTACTTTTGCCCGGGGCCTTGCTAAACGGTCTCATGTCACCGGCCATGGGCGCTTTATTCGATAAGTTCGGGCCGAGAAAACTCATCATTCCGGGTACGATCGTTCTCGTCGGCGTGATGTTTTTCTTCAGCAGGATCAATCCTTCGGTGCCGGTCTGGGCGTTTATTATTGTGTACATCATCTTGATGCTGTCGATCTCAGCCATCATGATGCCTGCGCAGACGAATGCATTAAACGAATTGCCGAAACATTTATATCCTCATGGAACGGCAATCGCCAACACGCTTCAGCCTGTTGCAGGCGCACTCGGTGTTTCGGTGTTCGTCAGCATCATGAGCCAAGGCCAGAAAAGCTATCTTGCCGGACAAGAAGCCGCAAGCCCACAAATCGTGCATGAAGCGATGACTCACGGTGTTCACCATGCCTACTGGTTTGCGCTTGCTTTATGCTGTATCGCTTTCTTTACCGCTTTATTTATTAAAAAAGCGGTCGCGCCTGATTTTGATAAAGAATAAACAAAAACTTAAAGGATGTCCTTCCAGGGGCATCCTTTTTTATCGTTGTTCTGCCGCGATTCTTTCGGCTCTTATTTTCAGAATTGACGAGATTTTGTGATATAATGCTAGAATCATATTCATTTTATCGGAAAGGAACGGATTCCATGGAGTCATTTGTTGATCAAAAAGACGGGATTTTCAAATCCGTATGTTCGCTCGACTGCCCGGATCAATGCGGGCTGCTCGTTCATAAAAAAGACGGAAAAATCGTTAAAATACAAGGCGACCCGGATCATCCGGTCACACAGGGCAATATTTGCAATAAAGTCCGCAATATGACGGAGCGTATTTATGATCCCAAACGGCTGAAAACTCCGCTGAAACGGACGGGTCCAAAAGGTGACGGGATTTTTGAACCGATCAGCTGGGATGAAGCAATTGAAACGATTCGCTCCCGCTGGCAGTCGCTCATTGAACAGGAAGGCCCCGAAAGCATTCTGCCCTACAGCTTTTACGGCAATATGGGGAATTTGACGGCTGAAGGAATGGACAGGCGCTTTTTTCACCGCCTCGGGTCGAGCCAGCTTGACCGGGCGATTTGCACTCCTGCCGGTTCTGTCGGCTATAAATACACGATGGGCGGAAGCATCGGCACAGACCCTGAAGATACAACGGAAACAAAACTGTTTATCTTTTGGGGAATCAATGCAGTCTCAACCAACATGCATCAAATCACTATTGCTCAAAAAGCCCGGAAAAACGGTGCAAAAATCGTTGTGATCGACGTTCATAAAAATCAGACAGGGCGGATGGCGGATTGGTTTATTCCGATTCGTCCCGGCACGGACAGCGCGCTTGCGCTTGGCATTATGCATGTCTTATTCGAGGAAAATTTGGCTGATGAACCATTTCTGAAAGAATTTACAGTCGGCCATGAAGAGCTCCGTCGCCATGTACTGCAATACGATCCCGCCACTGTAGAGGCAATCACCGGCGTATCCCGGAATGATATTATCGAGCTCGCCCGCTTGTACGGCCGCACCTCCCCTTCCCTGATCCGGATCGGCAACGGTCTTCAGCATCATGACAATGGAGGAATGATTGTTCGCACCATCGCGTGCCTGCCCGCGATCACGGGCCAATGGACGAAAAAAGGAGGCGGAGCGATCAAAGGCAACACGGCATTTTTGGCCTATAATACAAAAGCTTTGCAGCGTCCCGATTTACTAAAAGGCAGAACGCCGAGAGTCATCAACATGAATCAGCTCGGCAAAGCTCTCCTAGAAACCGAGCCTCCGATCCGTTCGCTGTTTGTGTACAGCAGCAATCCGGCCGTCGTCGCGCCGGAGGCGAACAAAGTCAGGAAAGGGCTTGAGCGCGAAGATTTATTCACGGTTGTTCACGATTTATTCCTGACGGAAACGGCACGGTATGCCGATATCGTCCTGCCGGCTTCTTCCGCTTTCGAAAATACGGATTTCTATACATCATATTGGCACCATTATGCGCAAATTCAGCAGCCTGTTATTGAAAAATACGGTGAGAGCAAGTCAAATACAGAAGTATTCAGACTTTTGGCTGAGGCGCTGGGCTTTGATGATGAACCGCTGAAAGATTCCGACGAAGAGATGATCAGACAGGCGCTTGACTACCCTGATAATCCGTGGCTCGACGGCATTGACTACGACAGCCTGACTGAAAAGCATTTTGTCAAAGCCAATCGGAAAACGATTTTTCCTGATAAACTGCCAACGCCCAGCGGAAAAATTGAATTGTACTCAAAACTGATGGAACAGCACGGCTATCCGGGCCTGCCGACTCATACCCCGCTTGTTGAAACTGACAAGTATCCGTTTTTATTTGTACCCGGACCGAATCATAATTTTTTAAATTCGACCTTTTCAAACAATGAAAAGCATATCAAATTAGAAAAGGAGCCGAAACTTCACTTAAATAGAAAGGATGCCGAAGAAAAAGGCATCGAAAACGGAGATTTGGTGAAGGTTTGGAATGACCGCGGATCATGTATCCTGCCCGCTGCGGTCGGAGAACACGTCCTTCCGGGTGTGGCCGTCAGCCAAGGATTATGGGCGGATGCAGATGGGAAGCATTATCTCGTCAATGCGCTGACGCCTGATCGATTAGCTGATATGGGCGGTGGAGCAACTTTCTTTTCCGGAAGAGTTCAAATTGAAAAAATATGAACGTGTACAAAAGACCGGTTGAAAACAAACCGGTCTTTTGTCACTTTGTCTTCTTTAAAGTTTTGGCATAATCAGCGGCGAACGCCGTGCTGTTTTTCAAAAATTTGATAATGGTTTGCAGTTCCCCCTCTGAATATCGGCTTAAAAATCCGGCAGATTCTTGCGCCAAGTCTTGAAAGATATGAGAGATCTTCTCCATGTTTTCCGGGATCAGCTCGACTAAAAGACGCCTTCTGTCGGACGAATCCCTGATGCGTCTGACATAGCCCGTTTTCTCAAGGCGGTCGATCACGCCTGTGATCGCTCCCGTTGTCAGCCAGCTTTTTGCGGCAAGCTCCCCCGCTGTTACTTTCCCTTCCCGCGCGATAATCTCAAGGCATTTATGATCCGTGGCGTTCAGTCCGATTTTCTCGCCGATCGCCTCGTGCAGAAAAATGGTTGCGCTGCTGTGAAATCTCAACTGCTGTATCAGCTCGTTGAGCAGCCCTTCTCCTTCAATATGATTTGTTCTTGACATCGGTAACACCCTTCTATAAAATCATTATGTCTTAGCAGCTAAGATATTTATTTCCTGATATAAATGATCATAACAGGATGAAGCGTCCATGCCAAACGCTGCTTTAGAACGAATTTATTTAAAGGAGAATAGATTGATTTGTCACAAACTCAAAATCAAAAATTAGGATTTGTTGTAGCAGGGCTTTTGCTTGCTATTTTGATGGCTTCGATGGACAATACCATCGTTGTCACGGCAATGGGAACAATTGTCGGCGATCTTGGCGGACTCGACAGCTTTGTCTGGGTTGTATCTGCCTTTATGGTCGCTGAAATGGCCGGCATGCCGATATTCGGCAAGCTGTCGGATATGTATGGAAGAAAACGTTTTTTTCTTTTTGGCAGCATCGTGTTCATGGCGGGATCAGCATTGTGCGGAACGGCTACAACCATTGAGCAGCTCAGCATTTACCGCGCGATCCAAGGAATTGGCGGAGGCGCGCTCATTCCGATTGCTTTTACCATCATTTTTGATATTTTCCCGCTGGAAAAACGCGGTAAGATCACTGGACTTTTCGGCGCTGTTTTTGGCCTTTCGAGCATTTTCGGACCGCTCATCGGCGCCTATGTCACTGACTACATCAGCTGGCACTGGATTTTTTATATGAATCTGCCGCTCGGTATGGTTTCTTTTGTTTTCATTCTTCTATTTTACAAAGAAACGAAACAGCATGAAAAGCATCGCATTGATTGGCTAGGGGCGATCACGCTCGTAGGAGCAGTCGTATGCCTCATGTTTGCGTTGGAGCTCGGCGGCGAGAAATACGCCTGGGATCCGAATGTCATCCTTACACTTTTCGGAAGTGCAGCCGTCTTATTGGTTTGCTTCCTCTTGATCGAACGTAAGGCCAGTGAACCGATCATTTCGTTTCATATGTTTAAAAACCGGCTGTTTGCCGGCAGCACGCTTGTCGCTTTATTTTACGGCGGGACATTTATTTCAGCTACCATCCAGATTCCGATCTTTGTTCAGGGTGTTTACGGAGATTCTGCGACAAACTCCGGGCTTGTTCTTTTGCCGATGATGCTCGGCTCTGTCGTATCAGCCCAGCTTGGCGGATTCTTAACGACAAAAATGAGCTACCGGAACATTATGCTCATCTCCGGACTGGTTCTCGTCAGCGGGTTTTCTTTATTAAGCACGCTTAACATTGACACTCCGCGTTTATTATTAACCATTTATATGATTGTTGTCGGCTTGGGAGTCGGTTTTTCTTTCTCTGTATTAAGCATGGCGGCTATCCATCATTTCGGCCCGGAACAGCGCGGCTCAGCGACTTCTACGAGCAACTTTATGCGCTCTCTCGGCATGACGATCGGCGCCAGTATGTTCGGCATGATTCAAAAAAACCAATTTTCAGAACAGATGGAAGATATGTTTAAAAGCACAGGCGCTTCAAATCTCGCCTCACCGAATGATGCCAACCAGATTTTGTCTAGTGCCCGGGCATCAATGCCACCGGATATTTTAAATCACATCACCGAGGCGCTGTCACATTCGATTGTTCATACGTTTACTTGGGCAATTTTCCCCGCAGCGGCCGCCTTTTTGCTCGTGTTTTTCATGCCGAATGACAGGGTGAAACCGAGAGCTAAGAAGCAAGTGAACAAAGCGGGCTGAACATCTAGCTTTGCAAAGGTTTCTTTTTCCTCATTTTCGAAATCAATAAAAGCGGAACCGGCACAATGCCGAATAAAACCACCGCAATGTAGCTGATCATGTTGCCGAGAGAAAAAACGCCATCGAGGTTTTTGGGCGTCATCGCGATAACATACATCACCGGAAGCAGACCGAACATAATCGGTCTGCTCTTTTTTTTGAAAATTTGCGACAGCCCCAGCGATGCGGCGTAAAATGAGACGGAAAAAGTCGCAAACAACTGCATAATCCAGATGACAAGGAGCAGCGATTCAAAACGTTCAAATATTAAGCCGGGCATTTCAAAACTGCGGATGAGATCAAGCGTCGGCCATGTCAACGCGGTTACCCCGTCGACTGACAGCCCTCCGATCACGAATACGACCGTCGTTAAGTAAAAGAGTATCGCAATGCCGATTCCCATGACAACGACTTTGACACCATCTTTCGGCTTTTTCATAAACGCCAAAAGAAACATCATTACTTCTGCGCTGATAAATGAAAGCATTGTCGCTTTTGTCCCCTTTAATGCCGGCATGATGCCTTCCCCGAGGACTGGCCGCAGGTTATCCAGTTCGAATATGCCAAAACTCATAAATACGACGGTTAAAAAGAAAAGGATTGTAATCGGAAAAATGATTTCAAATAAACGGGCAAGCGATCCCATACCGTCTTTTATCGAATAAAATCCGACCCACATCATCGACATGACGATCGCCCAAATCGGTGTTTGCTGCAGCAAAAAAAAGGTGATGACTTCTGCCATAATTCTTGCTTCAAAAGCCGCAATCATCACAAAATGCTCAATAAACAGTAGGCTGATCACAATACTGAGCCACTTTCCGACAATGTTTTCCCCATATTGAAAAAATGTTTGCCCGGGATAATCCTGGCTTAATTTTGTCATCACCACTCCGGCTGCCATTGTGATAATTCCGCCTAATAGGACGGAAATCCATACATCCGGCGTACCGGCTTCTTCTGCAGCGGTTCTTGGCAAGGTGAGAATCCCGGCAGCCATAATATAACTGACTAAGACAATAATGGCCTGAGAAGTCGTAATTTTATCTTCGGAACGGATCATTGCGTATTTCTCCGCCTTTCGTGATTAGAAGTGCTTCTGTTACTGATCCCCAACGGTACCGTATTCTTTAATCGTGATTTGCACATGAAATGTAATCGGTATATCGGTAAAGGTCTCATCCCAATTTTTCTTTAGTTTTTCCCAAAGCCTCGGATGCTTGATCCTCAGCTCGTTCCCGAATCCGGCAAGATCTGCTTTGTATTCGGTTTTCATTTTTTTTGTAATGTCCTCCATCGTTTTTTTCACCGTTTTCTCGGTTGTTTTTTCGACCTTTTCTAAAAATTTGTTATCAAAAGCTTTTTCATTCGTGCTCCAGTTTTCCGCAAGATAACCATCTGACTTTACGTTCACTTCAAAAGAAAGACGGTTTCCTTTGACGATAGGCTTGATGTCGCTTTTAATCGTTTCGACACCAAATGCGGTCACTTTTTTTTCTTCCGGGTCATAACTTTTAACCGTGCCTCCAATTCCCATTCCGGTGATCCACATTACCCCTTCTAAGTCATGTTCATCCAAATAACCGATCAGCTTATTGGTTTTTCCGTTGATCGCGGCTGCTCCTGCATATTTGACTTCCCCATCGGTACCAATAACATTTTGAAGCAGATAGCTCGTTCCTGACCTCATTTTGCCTGTCAGTTTGGCAAGTGTCACAGGAGGAAGAATTTTTTTCGCTTT
Organism: Bacillus sp. PK6-026; assembly: GCF_054161455.1. Classification (NCBI taxonomy): domain Bacteria; kingdom Bacillati; phylum Bacillota; class Bacilli; order Caryophanales; family Bacillaceae; genus Bacillus; species Bacillus sp. PK6-026. Next base: position 2,214,242 of record NZ_CP096418.1, read on the forward strand.
ATATTCATTTTCGACGATTTTGCGCAGTCGAAACGCCGGCATTTCACCGGTTTCCTTCAGCTCAAGCGTGTCTCTCGCCCGCCCTCTTGTGACGATCACCATACTGCTCGGCCTGATTTCATTATCGCGGAGAGGCTGATCAAGCAGTTCTGCCAGCGAATAGGTGCGGAGAAGCTCAGCGGCGATGACAATCACCTTTAAATGAGGACTGAATACAGGCCTGTCCTGTCTCAATGCTACTTCAGAGTTAATTTGCTGAAGCGAGTCCCCCGTTCCATAAACGTTAATATACGATTTTTGATCAGTGCTTCCTCCGGTCGATTTTGAACCGGCCGCCTGTTCGTTCACGTATTGATAGATCATCGTGATCCGATCTTTTTTCGGGTAATTACCTCCCATTTCGTCAAATTTTTTTTCGAGTTCGGTTTCTTTGCCTTTGTCAATCCCCATCGCAAATGTAAGACCCAGCTCTTCAATTTCATGGCTGCTCCAGCATCCGGTTAATAAAAACAAAAGTAAAGCAATCGTTAAGTAGCGAATGGTGTTAATTTTCTTCAAACTTTCTCCTCCTTACTTTCGATATCACCAAAAGCATGAGCGGGATGAGCCCGACTAAAAAGATGGCGCTGTTGCCGATCAGATCTCCCATTTGAAAGAGCTGGTCGATATTTTTAGGCGTCATCGCAATGAGATAAATGACCGGAAGCAAGCCGAATAATATCGGTTCCATCCTCCTCTTCAAGAGTTGTGACAGACCTATAGCAGCAGCAAAATAGCTAATCGTAAAATTGGAGAATATTTGCATGATCCAGATGACCAGCAGCATGGACTCAAACCGTTCAAAAATCAGCCCCGGCATTTCAAAGCTTCTCATTAAATCAATCGTCGGCCAGGTCCGTGATGTCACTCCATCGACCGACAGTGCACCGATGACCATAATAACGGTGATCATATAAAAGATAATCGGGAAAGAAATGCCCATTAAAGTAGCTTTTAACGCTTGCTCGGGCTTTCTCATAAAAGGAACGATGATCAGCAGAACTTCTATGCCTGTATAAGCAAAAGACGTTGTCTTGACTCCTTGCATCACCGGCACGATCCCTTTCCCGAGAACCGGACGCAAATTGTCGGTCTCGAATATGCTTGCACTCATAAATATGACGACAAGAAAAATGAGAACTGTAATCGGAAAAATGATTTCATAAAGTCGGGCAATCGGATTGATACCGCCGATTATTAAATAGATCCCGCTCCATAAAAAAACCATCGCCATCGCCCAAAGCGGCGTGTCTTCCAGTAAGTAAAATCCCATAACCTCTGTAACAGAACGGACTTGGAAACTCGACGTTGCGAGAAAATAGCAAATCAAAAGCAGGCTGAAAAGCCCTCCCGGCCACTTGCCAATAATATCGCGGCTGTATTGATATAACGTTTTTTCGGGGTACTCCATGCTTAATTTCACCATGATGAAACCTGCCAATAGAGCAATCAATCCTCCAAATGCAACAGACAGCCAGACATCCGGCGTCTTAACCGCTTCCACAGATGTCCGCGGCAGTGTCAAGATACCAGTTCCCAGCAGAAAATTCGTGATGACGATGACGGTTTGCGAAACGGTAATTTTGTCTTGCTGACTCACCATCATGGAGAAATCCCCCCTTTCCTTTTTCAATCATCAGCCTCTGTCAGTTCCTTGTTTCCTCCTTTTTATTTTTGAAATCACCAGCAGGACGAGCGGTGTCATGCCGCCTAAATAAACGCCGCTGTTTCCAATAAAATCTCCGAATGCAAACATGTTGTTGATATTTTTCGGGATCATGGCCATGAGATAAATCACCGGAAGTAAAGCAAACAGCATCGGCCGAATATTTGTTTTAAAGAGCTGGGCCAGGCCTAATGCTGCACCATAAAAAGAAATGACAAAGGTGGAGAACAGCTGCATGATCCAGATGACCAGCAGCAAAGACTCAAACCGTTCAAATATCAGACCGGGTATTTCAAAGCTTCTCATCAAATCAATCGTCGGCCAGGTTCGTGATACCACCCCGTCTATAGACAGGGCGCCGATTACCATAACGACGGTGATCATATAGAAAAGCAAAGGGATGGCGATCCCGATCACAACCGTATGAATGGCCTTGCGAGGCTGATACATGAAGGGCATCAGGATCAAAATGATTTCAATACCTGAAAAAGACAATGCGGTCACCTTTATTCCTTTTAAGACAGGCCCTATTCCCTTGCCAAGTACAGGACGCAAGTTGTCCACATCAAAAATTCCGATACCCATAAACACGACCAGCAGAAAAAGAATAAATGTAATGGGGAGCACGATTTGGAACAATCGGGCGATCGAACTTAAACCGCCAACGATCAAGTATAATCCCACCCATAAAAAAATCATGACAATGGCCCAGCGGGGGGTTCCTTCCAGTAAAAAAAAGCGGATGATTTCAAGCATCGAGCGGACCTGAAAACCGGAATGGGCCAATAGATAAGATACGAAAAACAAGCTGATCAGGCTGCCGATCCATTTGCCGATGATGTCCTGACTGTATTCATAAAAGGTTTTATCAGGATATTGATGGTTGAGCTTTACCATGATGACCGCGGCCAAGAGAGCGACTAAGCCGCCTAATATAAGCGTGATCCAAACATCAGGGGTTCCGACCTCGTCAACAGACGTTCGCGGGAGCGTCAGGATCCCTGTCCCAAGCAGGAAATTGGTGATGATAACAGCTGTTTGCGAAGTGGTAATGCGCTCTTCGTGCCTGACCATCATAAGTGTCTCCCTCCTTTCTCTGCTACTGACGTGTCGAATCGTCTGTTTTTAGCAACTTCGGCCGCTTTTTCATCAACTGTATCGGCATGCGAACGATGAAATCTTTCCAATCTTGCAAACGATAAGGGACAGCCGGGCTTGCGTATGGAACGCCAAAGCTTTTCAGCTTCACCGCGTGGCTGGCAAGCATGAGGAAAAACATAATCACCCCGTACAAACCGAACGTGGCTGCACAAAACATCGCCACAAATCTCAACATGCGCAGCGAAATACCGGCGCTGTATTGCGGAATGGCGAATGAAGAAATCGCGGTAACGGCGACAACGATGACCATAATCGGGCTGACAATGCCTGCCTGCACGGCAGCCTCCCCGATGATGATACCGCCGACGATTCCCATCGCCGGACCGATTGGTTTTGGCAGCCGGAGGCCGGCTTCGCGCAAAATTTCGATCGCCACTTCCATAATGAGCGCTTCGATCAGCGATGGAAAAGGTACACCCACCCTCGTTCCGGTAATGGAAATCGCAAGTTCACTCGGAATCAGCCCAGGATGAAACGAAATAAAGGAAATATATAAAGCGGGTCCAAGAAGCGAGATCATCGCTGCGCCAATTCGCATGATGCGGATCAGTGAACTCGGGAGCCAGCGTTCATAATAATCCTCGGGCGATTGCAGGAGCATACTGAATGTAACCGGAACGATTAAAACAAAAGGCGTCCCGTCCAATAAGATGGCCACTCTGCCCTCCATTAACGCACTCATCACCCTGTCAAGACGTTCAGTGCTTTGCACCTGCGGAAATGGACTGAGATAATTGTCTTCGATCAGCTGCTCGACAAAACCTGATTCGAGCACATCATCGATATCAATCTTTTCGATTCTTTTTTTGACTTCTTCCACCAGTCCTGGTTCAGCCACGTCTTTAATATAGGCGACGACAAGATTTTTGACAGCTCGCTTCCCAACTTGAAATTGAACCATAGACAAATTTTGATTTTTGCCGTGCTGCCTCAAAAGGGCTGTATTTGTGCCAATCGTTTCCGTAAAGCCGATGCGCGCCCCTCTGACCAAGGATTCAGATACGGGCTCTTCAATGTTCCTTGTATTTTTTTTAACGGTTCCCAGCAATAAAACTTCCGCTGAACCGTCGATCAGCAGTATGGCCGTACCCATCAACACTTCCGGCACCACTTCGCTGACATGCTTTGCCACTGATACTCCGCTGATTGATAAAATCTGCTTTTGGATTAAGTCCGGTATATTGCTGCTTAATGAAGAAAGCTCAATGTTATATTCTTTGGAGAAATCATCCATAAGGGATTTCATAATATGTTTGTCAATCAGGTCTTGATCTGCAAGCATTTCAACAAAAACAATCGCCGCCCGGATGCCGGTGCGCCCTAAGTTGAATTCTCGGAAATGAACGTCTGAGTTATTCTCCAAGGCTGTTTTGACCGCTTGCAGGTCGTGATCAAAATCGCCGGTCAAATACCCCGTTGATTCCAAAGCCGGCACTTCATTTTTAGGTTTTTCCGGCTTGTTGGACGATTGTATCAATCTGCGCGTTTTTGCTTTCCACCATCTCATATCAATCATCCCCTGCCGTACGAAGCCACAGAAATACTTTTGATATGGCAAACGGGACGAAAAAAACAAAAAAAGCCTGCATCAGGACCATCCAGTCCGGAAAATAGGAAACAATCGTTTTCCACATGTTGATCACCCTTTTTTATTGCTGTAGTAAGTCCATCATTTTTATCCTATTATTACCTTGGGTGCCATCTCTAATGGGTGGTAATTTAAACCACGTCAAACAAAAAAGAACCATCTGTGTTAAAAAACACAAATGGTTCTGTCCATTTATTCTTTTTCTAAAAACGCCCGTTTGCGTTTGGCCAGCTCTGAAAATTCCTGATCCAATTCATGATATCTCGGGTCTTGGGGTGTGAGTCCGGCTAATTCTCCGAGAACGGCGGTCATCCGATTTTCGATGCGAAGCCGTTCCTCTTCATCGCGTTTTGCATGTCGCTGTTTCTTTCTGCTCCGATAATCTTTCAATCCGGTTTCGACGCGGGTGATGCGCCCATTTTCAAATACGAGAAGTTTGTTACACAATTGATCTGTAAAATACAGGTCATGCGACACAATGATGATCGTGCCTTGAAACTCAAGCAATGTCTGTTCAAGCTGCTCTCTGCTTGGCAAATCAAGGTGGTTGGTCGGTTCATCCAGAATCAGCAGATCATAATCCTTTAAAATCATACCTGCCAGTTTAATCCGGGTCCGCTCCCCGAGGCTGAATGTCCCGATTTCATTATGAAAGCGGTTTTCTTTGATTCCCATATTGGCCAAAATGGTCCGCGCATTTGCGATTTCGGCTCTGTCAGACAAATTCAGTACTTCAGCCACTGTTTGATCAACGCTTAAATCACTGACATCCTGGCTTAAATATGCGGCCTTTACAGATCGGCTCTTCCATAGCGTTCCGGCTGTTGCAGGTTCAGCATCCAACATCATCTTCACAAGGGTCGTTTTGCCGCAGCCATTGTCTCCGATAAGCCCTATTCTCTCGCCATGTTTGACATAAAAATGGCTGTCTTTGAATAAGGTGCGTCCGTCAAACGCTTTTGTCAGGCCTTTCGCTTCGATAATCCGCTTGCCCCTTTTTTCTCCCGATGAAAATTGAAAATTGACAGATTCTGCCTCTTGTGGCTTTTCCGCTTTGTTTTTTTCAAGTTCCTGTTCAAGGCGTCTAAGCTTTGATTTGACTTGGTTATCGAGCTTTTTGGCTTTTACCCGGTGGTATTCTTTAAAGCCCAGCTGCCTTCGTTCTGACCGTGATCCCTGTTTTGTTGAGTCACGGTGGGCTTTCTGGGACCAATTTTGGAGCGTTGCAATCTGTGACTCGATTCTTTCTTTTTGCTTTTGCTGGACTTCATATTGGTGCAGACGTTCTTCATATAACCGTTTTTTCTCCTGCCGGTATGCACTATAGTTTCCTTGATAAGTGTGCAACTTTCCATCTTCCAGCTCAAGTATTTTGGAAACGGATTGATCCAAGAAATAACGGTCATGAGAAATAATCAATACAGCCCCTCGATATTGTTGCAGTTCTTCAAGGAGCCAGCTGATTCCTTTTAAATCCAAGTGATTGGTAGGCTCATCTAAGATGAGGAGGTCAGGCATCGTTTTCCAGACGTGCGCCAGCGCAAGCTTTAGTTTTTCTCCCCCGCTCAAATGACTGAGCCGCTCGGAATTCCAGCTTTGGACCTTTGATAAGCCAAGACGGCTGGTCAACTGATATAATTTCCCGCCCTCATCGTCTGTTAATATGCTGTTGAAGTCATGAACGGAGTACTCAATCGACTGGAGCAGATAGCCGATTTTAAGCGTCCGGTCTGTTTGAACAGTGCCTTTGTCAGCTTTTATATGACCGCTCAATATATTTGCGAGCGTTGTTTTCCCCGCTCCATTGTATCCGACCAACCCAATCCGCTCTTGATTGGAAATGTCAAAATCGATGTTTTTTAAAATCGTTTGCTCTCCAAAGCTTTTTTGCAAACCTCTTATTTTCATTAAGATCGTCATACCGTTCACCTCTGTTTTTATTTTGGCTGACAACAAAAAACCTCTCGCGGAAACCCGGAGAGGATATCATGCCAAAATATGCACCGTGAAAGCGGTATGAACCGATCCCATTTCTTTGCACGACAAAAAACATGCAAATTTCAGAAATTGATGCAAGGTATAAAAGGGCATACTCATCCTATTCTCCAAGTTTCCGTTTTTTCATATTAAAAAAAACGATGGAAAATAAGATTACTGCTTCATGTCCCCTATACCTATTCCTTTCACTGTATTTACCGATTAGTATATAAACGAAGGTAAACTTTGTCAACAGTTATGCAGCCCTTTTTTCAGCCAATCCCGAAAACTGTTGCCTTCGCCTTAGTTGAGCATTTTATTTTGAAGTCTAAATTTTAAAATTTGATGCAAAAGTGTGAAAATTGTCCGATATTAATCTCGTAACCTATAAAAAGGAGTTTTGGCGAATGAAAAAAATAGTAAATTGGATCAAGCATCCATCTCTTTCCAAAAGATTAGCGGTCTCATTTTTATTGATTTTAACACTCCCTGTTTTAATCCTTTCAGGTGTTTCCTATTATACGGCGGGAAGTTCGATTGAAGATGAAATCATGAGAAGCGCAAGAAACAGCGTGGATCAATTAAACGAAACGATCGATCAAAATATCGAAAAAAAAGCGGATGCTATTACATATTTCAGTGAAGTGATCAAAGAAAAAACATACAAGGATAAAGGCCAGACTTCGTTAAGACAACAGTTTGAACAATACGCCAGACAAAATAAAGATGTAGAAGCCGTGTTCACAGGCTCTGCAGACGGTGTCTACGTGCAGCATCCTTATACGAAAATGCCTGACGGCTATAATCCCGCGGAAAGGCCATGGTTCCAAGAAGCGGTTGAGAAAAAAGGCGAAATCATCGTCACTGATCCATACACCTCTGCCGCTACCGGCAACACGGTCATTACCATCGCCAAGCAGAATGAAGACGGGTCAGGCGTCGCGGCGCTCAGCTTGAATATCGATGAGCTGATTAAAGCGACAAATGATGTCAAAGTCGGAAAAGACGGCTTTGCTTTTATCTCAAGTGCATCTAAAAAATATATCGCCCATCCGAAGATTAAAGCCGGAACTGAAGGTGAAGGCGGTTGGGTTGACCAAGTTTACGGCAAAGAAAAAGGTGAATTCAAATATACTTTTGAAGGAAAAGAAAAGCAAATGGCGTTTGCAACAAACAAACTGACAGGCTGGAAAATTGCCGGGACAATGTTTTCCGATGAGATAACAAACGCCACAAAGCCCGTCTTTTATATGGCTCTGATCGTCTTTTCAGTGGCTTTGGTGCTAGGCGGAATTCTCATTTTCTTTATCATCCGCGCGATCAGCAAACCATTGAATCAGCTCGTTCAATCTGCAAAAAACATCAGCAGCGGCGACTTGACACAGCAAATTAAAGTGCGTTCAAATGACGAATTCGGGCAGCTCGGCACAAGCTTCAATGATATGGCGGAATCGCTCCGCACACTGATCGGCACCATTCAGGAATCGGTTGAGAATGTCGCCTCATCATCAGAGCAGCTGACAGCAAGCGCGGAACAGACGAGCCAAGCGACAGAACATATTACTTCTGCGATCGAACAGTTCTCTAACGGGGCCGAAAGCCAGAATGAAAAAGTCGAAACCAGCTCGCAGCAGCTCAGCCAAATGAATGAACATCTGAGCGAAATGACCGAAGTGTCGGAATCGATTACTGAATCATCGATCAAATCGACAGAAATCGCCGAAACCGGCGGAGAACTCGTTCAGAAAACGGTCGGCCAGATGAACTCCATCGATCGATCTGTCAAACAAGCTGAGAGCGTCGTCAAAGGTCTCGAAGGCAAATCGAAAGATATCACATCAATTCTCAGGGTCATTAATGGAATTGCCGATCAAACGAATCTATTGGCATTGAACGCCGCGATTGAAGCGGCCCGCGCCGGCGAGTCAGGCAGAGGCTTTTCCGTCGTCGCCGAAGAAGTTCGAAAGCTTGCTGCCCAATCAGCGGAATCGGCAAAAGAAATCGAAGCGCTGATTCAGGAAATCGTCAAAGAAATCGAACATTCTCTCAAGATGTTTCAATCGGTCAACCATGAAGTCCAATCCGGACTCAAAATTACCGAGAAAACAGAAACGAGCTTTCACGAAATCAGCGGCATGACGAATGAGATCGCCGGCAAGCTGCAAACGCTCAATGCAGCGGTCGAACAATTGTCGAAAGGCTCAGAGGAAGTCTCCGGTGCCGTTCAGGAAATCGCCGATGTTTCAAGGGAAAACACAGCTGGAATACAAGATATTGCAGCATCAGCGGAAGAACAGCTGGCTTCAATGGAAGAAATCAGTACGTCTTCTGCCACACTTGAACAAATGGCGGAAGATCTGCGAGATTTAACGAAAAAATTCAAGGTGAAATAAAAAAAGAGGCTTCCTTCTGGTAGAGGGAGCCTCTCTTTTATGTATCAGCTGATCTTCGTTCCATTGGGCGCTTCTTGATCAGGCGCCAGCAAAATAACGTCGCCTTTTTCCGGCACGCCGCCAAGAACGAGAACTTCCGATTTAAACCCGGCAATCCGCCGCGGCGGAAAATTGACGACTGCCGTCACCTGCCGGCCTATAAGCTTTTCAGGTGTATAACGCTTTGTGATTTGAGCGCTCGAACGTTTGACGCCAATCTCTTCTCCGAAATCGATCTCAAGCTTAATAGCCGGCACTTTCGCTTCAGGAAACTCTTCCGCTTTTAAAATTGTCCCAATCCGAATATCCAGCTTTAAAAAATCTTCGATTGTTGCCATGAATTCAGCTCCTTTGGCCGCTTTCTAGAGGGTGATATTGACATGACTAGAATATCATGTATTTTGGTTCGTTTAAACCCTGGACTTCCGTTGCCACTTTCAGAAGCGAATGGGAAACAGGCCTCTTTTGCCGCCGTTTTAGGACAGCCAACTTTACGGGAACCCCCTTTCATTCATAGATTAAGAGGAAGAATAAACTATAAGAGATGAGGTGGAACTAGGATGTTCGGTTCCTATATGGTTCAAATGGTAAGGTCCAACGCCCATAAACTGGACCGGCCGCTGAGAGAAAGCGTGCTGAAACTCTATAAACCTTTTAAATGGACACCTTGCTTTTTACACGGATTTTTCGAAAAAATATTAATGAAGAACAAAAAAATACCGGTCATTATTGAATTTGAAAAAGACAGCCACCATAAAGGCTATCAATTAGTCAATGAAATGATCGGCAGCAAGAGAAGAAACAAAATCAAGCATCGCTTTTCCAACATTAGCTGCTGCAGCGCGGAAGTCACCCCTTCTTCTTTGCAATCGCTTCTATCTCAATGCGGTGACATTCGCAAAATTTATTTAAATCGCAAAGTGAAAGCGCTCCTCGACGTAGCGGTTGAATCAAGCCGTGCCAAAGAGGTGATCAGAAACAACCAGACGCTGACAGGCAAAGGTGTTACAATCGCTGTCATTGATACGGGCATATACCCTCACAAAGATCTTGAAGGCAGGATCAGGGCTTTTCAAGACTTTGTCAACCAAAGGACAGAACCGTATGATGACAATGGCCATGGCACACACTGCGCCGGCGATGCTTGTGGAAACGGAGCTGCCTCATCGGGTCAGTACCGGGGGCCTGCTCCTGAAGCGGAACTTGTCGGTGTAAAAGTATTGGACAAAATGGGATCCGGCACGCTGGAAACTGTCATTCAAGGGATCGATTGGTGCATTCAATTCAATGAGGAAAACCCTGATGATCCGATCGACATTCTTTCAATGTCATTGGGGGCAGATGCGTTACGCTACGAGAATGAGGAAGAAGATCCGGTCGTTAAAGCTGTTCATGCAGCATGGGACGCAGGCATTGTTGTATGTGCGGCAGCCGGAAATTCCGGTCCTGATGCGCAAACGATTGCCAGCCCTGGCGTCAGCAGCAAGATTATTACAGTCGGAGCTTTGGATGACCGGGATACAGTCAGCCGGGAGGATGATGATGTTGCCTCTTATTCAAGCAGAGGGCCGACGATCTACGGTCAAGTTAAACCGGACTTGCTGGGACCGGGCACAAATATTACATCGCTTCGTTCACCTGGATCTTTCCTCGATAAGATGCAAAAAGCAAACAGAGTCGGCACAGATTATATGATATTATCCGGAACCTCGATGGCCACGCCGATCTGCGCAGGCATTGCAGCCCTTATTCTTCAGCAAGCCCCAGGGACAGGACCTGATGAAATCAAACAACTGTTAATAAACGGAACCGATTTATGGAAAGATCGCGATCCAAATGTTTACGGTGCTGGATACATCAATGCAGAACAATCGGTTCCGCAAGATTAAAGACCGTTCGCCCGTTTTAGCATAAAGCGGGCGAATCTTACATAAAAGATTTAAACCGCAGACCTTCTTTTTTCAAGTATGAGCGGTATCGTCAAATACATGGCATACGCGAAGACCATCCAAACCGCAAATCCAATCACCTGGCCCTTTGAAAGCGCCGGGAAGATCAATGAATGATGCCATAAAGAAAATGTGTCGAGAAACAAACCGACTGCCGACCCTACAATGCCAAACTTAACCGCAGCAAACCTCGATTTGTCAACTCGCCGGTAAGCGAGGATCACGGCATATAGTAGGCCAAAAGTTCCGGCTTCAAGAAGCAAAAAGCGGAGCATAAAAGAATCTTGGCCGGGTTCGGCAAGAACCGCACTGCCGAACAGCATAAAAAACACGGTGGCGCCAAGCCAGACAACGAACGAAAAAACAAGAGCCAAACCGAGTTTTTCAGTTAACATCTCCATCTCCCTTTACTCCCCTCCATGCTGTTTTACGGCGGTTTCCGTCAGCATCTGCAGAACCGCCTCTAATTCCCCGTAGACTTTTTCAGAGGAAAATCCCGAAGACATCAGCGACTGAAGAGCAAGACCGTCGATTAGTGCGTTTAAAAGAATGCCCCACGTGCTGAAAGAAACCCCGTCAACAGGAGAACGCTTCCACATCTCGGAAAGCTGTTCTGCCAACACCGCATTTTCCTCTTCGAGAAGTTCTCCAAGCTGCTCGTTTATCTTTTCATTTCGAAAACCTAAAACGGCTAATTCTAAAAAAAGTTGATGGTAATACGCATCTTTCCGTGTTCTTGATTTCGCCGATGACAATCCGTCTTTTATCCTTTCGGCAGCGGGTCTATCATTTGCTTTCAACCGTTCCCACGACGCGCGGCAAAGGTCGCGGACCACTTCAAACACAAGCTGCTCTTTTGTCCGGAAATGATAGTAAACCGTTCCCTGTGTCACCTTTGCTTCTTCAGCAACCGCCTTTAACGTCAGTTTGTCCAGACCCTGTCCGGCAATGCGGCGCTTAGCTGCCTCAATTAACGTTTCTTTTGAAGTCACATTCGGCCTCGCCATTCACTTCACCTCTTAGTTATCTGAATAACTAACTCATTAATTCAACTATAATCTGGAAGGGGTTTCTTGTCAATCGCTCATTCAAGTTAACATAATATTATTATTGTTTCCTATCCGTTTCTGTCATAAGTGTCAGACCTTGAAGAAATTTCAAAATAGCTCCCTGTTCTGCTGTTGAAAACGAATCGAGAAACCTCTGAAACTGTTCCGCTTTTTGCTGATGGAGCTTTTCATGAAGTTCATACACTTGTTTTCCGCTGGGCGTCAGCCTGAAGTAGATCTCTTTTTTATTGTCCGTCAATTGAAACCGTTTAATGAGGCCTTCTTGCAGCAGCTTTGAACTGATTTTTGTAATATTTGCTTTTGACAAATTCATTTTTTTGGCGATGCCTGTATTATTAATCGGTTCATCATCACCGATACAGCTGATGACATGGATGGTCGTCATATTCCCCGGGAGCCGTTTAACATCAGATTCTGCCGCCTGCTTTAAAAATGCCTTGAGATCAGTATCCGCTTTTTGTTCGTTCAGGTGCAGGAGTTTAACATACATATCATAGATCAGCTGTTTTGTCAGTTCAGACATAGTCAATGGACAGTCCCTTCTTTTTATTTTCCGGTTAACAAAATATTTTAATGGTATGTTTTAGGATTTGTCAATGTTATGATAAGGTAAAATCAGATAACAAATGTGTTTTGTTTATCATGAAACAACCTCAAAAAGGAGAATCTCTGATGAATATTGAAGGAATAGAGATGGAAGTTCGTTGCACAGGTGATGTATGTTCAGATGCCCTTGAATTTTTGAGACGCCATAACCACGAAAAAACAGCCGAACATTCGATAAGAGTGAAAAAAGCGGCGGAAGAATTGGCAAAGCGTTTTCATGTTCCTGCACAAAAAGCGGGAATAGCCGGTATTATGCATGACATCAGCGGTGTCATCCCTAATGAAAAAAGAATTGCGGCTGCTGAGGCGCTCGGTATTGATATTCTGCCCGAAGAACGGATATTTCCGATGATTATCCATCAAAAACTGTCGAAAGTGATGGCGCGGGACCTGTTTCAGGTGGCGGATCAAGATATTTTAGATGCAATAGAATGCCATACAACGCTTAAAAAAAATCCCTCCCAGCTCGACCTTGTCCTGTTTTCAGCGGACAAAATAGAATGGGATCAGACAGGGACTCCGCCTTATATCAAGGAGCTTTGTGAAGCGCTTGAAATTTCTCTGGAGCACGGGGCGTTTGTTTATATTCAGTATTTGTGGAAACAAAAAGATAAACTGAAAGTTGTCCATCCCTGGCTAAAAGACGCCTATTATCACCTGAAAGCAATAATCGAAGCTTGACCCAGGCAAAATGAACTGCGGCTTAGGGTGGGTGACCGCCTTAAGCCGCCATCTTGCCTGACAACACCGTTAGTTGACGCCTTTTGAAGGGTCCCACGATTTCTGCTGTTTTCGGATCGTGACGATTTGTCCCAGATGGTAAGCGTTATGAAGAATGAGAAGGGACAAAATCTCCGCCCAGGTGGAATGCGGATCATGCTGGGCCGGCTCCTTCAGCATCTTCTCTTCGCATGCCGAAAGCGCATCGATCCATTCGTTATAGATCGTATTCAGTTCCTGCCGGCTTTCTTCCCAGCCCAGTCCGCTTTTGTTTACAAACGTATCATCGATCGTATAATCAAAAGCCGGAACGGGAATTCCTTTAAACCACTTTAAATAGCGCTCGTTGTAAAAAATCAAATGGTTGGCAATTTCTAAAATCGAATTTTCCGAACCTTCCCCTTTTTGCCTTGCCTGGCTTTCCGTAAGATCAGCGGAAGCCGTTTGAAAACAAACAAACCAAGTCGTTTCGTTAAAGCATGCTTTAAACTGTTCAAGCAAAATGTTTTTTAGCATAAATACCCTCCAGTTCGATTCGATTTTTGCCTAGCTTTCTTTTGCTAATTTCGCCCTATTGACGGCAGAATCCTTTTTTTCAATATGATATTGAATGTCGAGAAACCGTATGCCGAACAGCCACATGCAGTGATGAGCGCAGAGCCTCTTTCGTCCCTGCTCTTTGATGATAAAGCGTTCGGCAAGCGGCAGTTTAAACGTACCTGTTCCGGTCGAAAGGAAAATGCCTTCATCACCCCGGTCAGATCGTTTGTCACTGCTCGTCAAAATCAGGCAGCCGTCCTCTGCTTTCGGCTTTAAAATGCCTGTCATATTGGAAAACGGCAATGGCAGTGCAATATTCATATATGTGATGTCATCATGGGTATGAGCAGAATAAAGCGCCACGAACACAGTCTCGCCTTCCTCGTTCGTTCTGACCCAGGCGCGCACATTCTTCCTGCCGTCTTTGGCTGAATCAACACCGATAATCTCGCCCTCCATCGTTTGCCGCCCGGTCTTTGTCCCCAAATGAATTTGCCCTGTCATTTTTGAAATCAGCTGATACATGTGCGCAAGCGGCTTAAACCATGGACGCCAGGCGATCTCCGCTGTTAACGAATAATCGGCAGTATGCTCATAGAAATCGAGAATGAGAGGAGAAACCGTCTCAAGCTGAAATCCGTTTCTCTGAAATGCGCTCATATCATCGGCAAGACCTTGGTAAGACGAATCGCTTTGTAATCGGTGCCGTTGTAAAAAATCGGCTCCGATTCTCCATGACCCGTAAATGTTGCTCATCATTTCGCCTTGCCTCCTTTCACAGTCCGGCTCAGGAGATTCAAGACGCCAGCCGGTCAGCGCTGGAATAATGACGCCAAAAGCGTTGACAAGCCCGTGAATCCAAATCATTTCCTGAATTGTAAAAGTCGGCCGGCCGCGATAAACACCGTAAGAGTAAATAAGTGAAAAAGCAATGGTAATCATCAATGTAAAAGACGAAAAGATCACAAAGCGGCGAGCCGCGCTGTTTTTGAAGGCCGCGATCGAGACGAGAAAGCCGCTGCCGTATATGGCCGCCAAATACAGCGCAACGGCGAAGACATCAATGGTTTTCGAAAACGATATGCCGACCGCAATGAAAAGCGGAGACAGCATGATGAGCCATGTCACCGCTGTATAAAAAAGGCCTTTCTTTTTCAGCTTCCTTCCGAGCATTCCATTAAAAATCGGAATGAGAAATGCAGAATAATGAAAATGCACCGCTGTCAGCAGCACGATCAGCGGGCTGAAATCCATGACCTGGAGATTCAGCGTATAAGCAAAAAGCCAACCCCCTCCGAAAGGAAGGTAAAGCAGACCGCTGTCAATCGATGCCTCTTCAAGGCCCTTTCCTCCTCTTTCCCAGAGACGAAGGACGCCGTATAAGGCGATCATCCCCGTATAGCATAGCCAAATCGCTGAAAAAAGCGGGGAATGGAACAACAGGGATAACGAAGCCGCACAAGCCGCATAAGGAAAGCACGCGCTGATCAGCCGAAACATTCCGTTTTCATGCTGAGTAAGATCGAGTGCGGCCGGAACAAAAAATAGCATCGCTAATAAAAGCAGCGCCTCTGCTGGCGGGATGTCCGGCGCTTTGCCGGCGAAAAAAACCGCATAGCAAAGAACGCTTACAAAAAAGCGGCGGAATTTCATGCCATCTCCTCCTCCCTGTTAAACGTTCCTCTGTAGGCAAACAGCGTTCCGAACAGCGGATTTTTCACATGAACATCAATCGTAAAACAGCCTTTTTCTTCGTCATACGATTCATTCACCCTGGAAATACCGTATAAACACTTTGTAAGGGGCAGCTTTTTACTGAATAAAGGCAGCCATTGTCTGACAGAAGTAATCGACAGTGATCCGTCAGCTTCCGCCTTAAACCGCAGGCTTGAAATTAAGATTGGCGGATGTCCGAAATAGTCGATGATTTCTCCCCGGCTTTCATCATAGATCATGACAGCATCAAAATACCTTTGTTTATCACGAAAAAAGAAAGTCCTGTTCCAAACGGCTGCCGGTGTATCATTTTTCGTCAGCCGAATGTGATTTTCAATCGTGAACGGAATGTTCCTCCCTCTTTCGGGAAAAAAACAGCGGAAGACCGTTCCCGCTTTAAACAACAGCCTGATCCAGTACGAACCGCCGGATATTTCCGTCATCACTCCTTTTCCTCTGAACGCGCTTTCTTGGGTGAGGTGATACCGTTCCTTGAGTTTTGGGTGAAGAAGGTGAAAATCCTCGATCACCCGTTCATACATCGAAACCAAATCAACGCCTCTTTCTGATCGTATTACCCGCGTTTGGAATGCCGCAAGCGCTCACATAGCCGACAACGGACAAGATGATAAGCGCGGCATTAAGCACGACCGGGTTAAAAGGTTGGGCAAAAGATGCGAGATCAGCCATTCCTGCAGATACCGAAAGCAGCACAAGCAGGGCGATATGCAAAAGAAACCACTTCCTTTTCCGACCTGGATAAAGCCATAACACGCCGACCATCACCTCGGCCATGCCGATCAGTTTCAGGAGCATTTCGGGATGAAAACGGCCGCCCGTGAAAGTCGAAAGCATGCTGATTTCCTCAGGATGAACCATCATGAGCTTTGGCACAAGCCCCTGGTAAATCCAGACGAAAGAAAACAGCAGACAAACGAGCCAATAGATCAATGTTTTTTGAAAAAGCAGCCTTGGATGGTGTCCTTTTTCAAGCCAGATCTTCAGCGCAGCAAAGCTCCAGGCCGTCGCCCAGCCGATGAGCGGCCTGAATGCCTTATCTGCAAGCCGGCCCAGCCTCCCGTAACGGGTGTCATAATCGTATTGTGTCATAAACGTGATCCCGGTTTCGCTTTCGCTGTATTTCCAATATCCTCGGCCTTCGCGAATGACAGAAAGCGGGTGGTTTGTAGCGAACTTGAGTGACGAGACTCTGTCTCCCGTGTCTTGATATACGTTTCCGACAGACACTCCTGTACCGGAAATTTTTAAACCGAAGCCGATTCTCGTTTCGTATAAAAACCTTTGCGGTTCACCCGGTCTGCGCTTTAAATAGGTAATGTCCGTAAATCGCAAGTCCCATTGCCGATGGAGGGCAGGATCTTGAGTATAGCGCCATAGCCGCTCCATATCTGTCTGGATAGATATTTCTACGTAAATCGGAGTTTTTTTCATTGCGCACGCCCTTTTGTGAATATATTCACAATAACAGCATAACATGGAACACATCATGTGTGAACCAATTTTTGCATATCCAGTCTCTCTTTGCCGACATAAAAAAATCCTCGGCTGTTAGGCCAAGGCAATTAATGGCTGGTTAAGCCTTCTCATACCTATGACTCAAAAAATGGAAGAGCCATACGACAATCATACTAAATTTTCGAAAAAATGTAAACAATTAAGGAAAAATTCCCTTGTTTATTCGGTCTGATAGATAGCGATGCCTTTTAGGAAGGCACGGATTGTCAAATCAAAACTTTCTTCCACATCATAAGGAAGACCGAACGCATCGTGTTGCCTGAGTGTTGCAAATCCATGCATGATGCTTCTCAAGCCTCTGACCGCATGGATCGCGGAGTCATTGTCTAAATGATAGTCTTTCAGAACGGAAAGCACCAAGGCGAGGATTCTGTCTCCTGCTTCGTCAAGCCGTTCATCTTCATCAGGCATTGCAATAAAAGTTGCTTCATAAAGCCCCGGCCTGTTTTTGGCAAAAGTGACATAGGCGTGAGCCATTCTGCTGACAGCCTGATCCTCTTCGGCTCCCTGGACAGCAGAAGCCATGTTTTCATAAAGTATCGTCAAGCCGTAAAGTGCGAGTTCTTTCCGTAAGTCGTTCAATCCTTTTATATGATTGTACAGAGACGGAGATTTGACATTCAGCCTTTTGGAAAGAGAAGCAAGCGTCACTTCATGAATGCCTTCCTCATCAGCCAGAAATGCCGCAGCTTCCAATACTGCTTCTTTATTCAAACCGATTCGTGGAGACACGATTTCTTCATCCTTTCCTGTTCAATTTGATATGTGCTTCGTTCACCGCTTTTGTCATCGCTTGAACCGGATCATGGACAAGATTGCCGTGGCCGGCGGCAAGCGCCTTCGGTTTTAAATCTAACAGCTTTTGCGCGCTTTCTAAAGCGATTTCTTTGTCCCACGTGGCCAAAGCCGGAAAAGGAAATGAAAGCTTTAAATGTCCTGATACCGTCATGCCGCTTCGCGTATGGTACGCGTCACCGACTATGAGAAGACCGCTTCTTTCATCCAAAAACGAAATGCTGCCAGGCGTATGCCCAGGTGATGAAACAGTCAGCAATGAACCGATCCTGTCTCCTTCCTTTAAAAGGATATCAGGATTTGTCTTGATGTTTTTCGGAACGCCTCCTTTGATTGTTCCGCGCTCCCCTTCCAGCATCTTTGTATCACCTTTTAACAGACGCGCATCCCGTTCAGATATGGACACTTTCACACCGGGAAGGCTGTAGTACAGCGCGTCAAGCGAACCGACATGGTCGCTGTGGGCATGGGTCAGCAAAATCCGTTTAATCGGCTTACGGAGATGATCCGCAGCCTTTAAAATCCCTGTTTTGCTGATCGGAATCCCTGTATCAATTAATGTAAGGCCGTCTTCTTCATCTGCTAAATAACAGTTGACAGGAAATAGGCGCGGAAAAAAAGTCAGCTGGTAGACCGATTCAAATCGGGTAATCCTCATCGCTTTCACCTCTTCGATCAAAATAAAAAACTAATACCGTTAGTTTTCATTTTAAAACTAATGGTATTAGTTTTGCAAGCATTATTTTTTTCGATCGACAGCAACATAGATGACAACTTGGGCATTTTCGGGATTTTCTGCTTGTTCATCATAAACTTCAAAATCTCCGGTATAAGTACGAAGATTTTTTTCATCCCATGTCCAAATCTCTTGCCAAGTTTCAAACACGACCTCCGCGATCCTCCCCCGCTTTGAAACAAAAACGGCATATTCGGATGCAGGGAGCGAAATGAGATTGGCCGTTTTTTCTTGCTGATCAACGAACGTTCCGATTGAAAATGTATATGTCCCGTGTTCGTCCGTCTCATAATCTGAATAAAGTGCGATCGTGTCTCTCCTAATGTCCTGGCGTTCAGTATGCGGAAATTTTTCGCGATATAAACTCCACATGGAAGGAATTTTACCTTTTTCAGATACTTCATCCCGGTTGCTTGTCACGGTCGATATCCCGCTGAATAACTTTGCCTTCTGTTTTTCGAAATGAGAAAAGCTCATCTTCTCTGCCCGCCTTTCGTTTGCGTATCCGACGCCCACCGTTTTAAATGAGGGAGCGTCCGCTCCAAGAGCGATCTCGCTTCGGCCTCGGTTTTTCCCTCTTCTTTTATATAAGGAACACAGATGTCAATCATCTCTTTCAATGTTGCATCCGGATGTGTATATGCTCCGTTTTCATAGCAGTACATACAGTAGTCGCGATTCTTCCCCCCGTCTTTTTCTGTGCCGAAAAGTTCGCTTGTCATCGGCATGCCGCAGCTTTGGCAAACATGATGTTCCATGTTTCATTCCTCCTTTTTCTTCATCATACAAAAAGAAACCTGACAGCATCGTGTCAGGTTTCGTATAAATGTACAATTTGATTAGCCAAGTTTTTTATTTTTTGACGGATGCGGGGAGGTGTGAGAACTTCAATATGTGTTCCAAATTGGAGGAGAAATCCGTACAGCCATTGATCTTCCGGATAAGAAACGGTTGCCACGCATTGTCCGTTTTCATAAGTAAGAGCTTCTGAGCCAAACCATTCTCTCGCCAAAGGCTCTCCCGACGGTTTAATGAGAAGGGTCAACTCGGTCATATTGTCCGGTTTGTACCATGATGTTTCCCAAGGAAGTGAAGACAGATCAACTTCCTTTCTTTCAAACTTTTCTTCAAGCATCTGCACGTCTTTCATACGCAACAGTTTAAAGAAGCGAAACGCCTGTCTCTTCAGGCAAAACGCATATAAATACCAGTGCCTTCCCTTTAGGACGAGGGTATGCGGCTCAGCTTTCCTTGTTCCGGTTTGCCCCTCTCTGTTCACGTATGTAAAGGAGACCGCCCGCGTGCTGTCTGCCGCTTCATCCAACAAACGGATCTTTTCTTTGATGACAGGACTTTCTCCCCAGGAAGAGATGTCAACAAACCATTTTTCCGTTTTCTTGCGGAATTCCGGCATTTCTTCTTCGGAAACGAGAAACCGGATTTTTTCAAGGGCAGAACCGTGATGAAGGACTTCATACGTCGAAGAAACGCTTTCCAAAGCCGTAGTAATGGCAGCCAGTTCGTCTGCAGAAAGCAGTTTATTTTCGAGCCGAAACCGCTCCATGATGCTGATCCCGCCTCCCGCTCCCTGTAAGGTAACAATCGGAATGCCCGCCTGGTTGATCGCCTCGATATCCCGGTAAATCGTTCTGACAGAGACTTCGAACATGCCGGCAAGCTCCTTTGCCTGCACTTGGCGTTTATTAATCAATAAAATCACGATGGCCAATAGCCGGTCAATTTTCACCGCAGATCCCTCACATTCATCTTACGCTGTCAATTTTCATTCTAAAGCACACACCATTTTGGAATATCATGACAAAAAAGGGGATCTCATCACCCAATTATTTAGAAAATCACTTTTCCTGTTACGATTTATACAGTTTGGACATATACTCCTTAAAAAAGGAGGTTTTAAAAACATCATATATTATTTTTTACAGTTTTTCGCCATTGTGTCCTTCGTCTATATCAAGTTCAAACGCTCAGTCGGCTATCAGCCTCTAAAGCCGGCACGCATGCTGTTCCGGATCATCCTCTTTTCGGGAATTTTCGTTTTTCTGCTGACGATGAGCGCACTTCACCCTTTATCATACTTCTATGATCTGATTGGGATCGCGCTCGGACTCATCTTGACCGCCTATGCGCTGAAGCATGTGTCAATTGAAAATCGGGACGGCATCCTTTATTTCAGAACGCATTTATGGATTGAATTGATCGTACTTTTGTTATTTTTATACCGGTTTCTTTACCGGATCGCCGAGATCGGCCAGCTCCAGACTGCGGTTTCAAACAGGGGTTCAGCAGCGTACGGCGCCCTTTTTGCGCAGGACCCGGCCACGATGATCGGTTTTTTTGTACTGGCCGTTTATTATGTCGGTTTCTCTTTTTTTGTTTTAAAAAAAGGAAGAAACGAAGAAAAACGCTCAGCGTAAAAGGCAAACTCGGGATGTGGAGTTTGCCTTTTCATAAGCTTTAGTCATGCTGTGTATGATCGATCATCTGCTGAAGTACATCGAGGACATGCTGGTCTTCCGGAGAATAAAAAATGGAAGTCCCTGCCCTTCTTGATTTAACGAGACGAAGATTTTTTAAAAACCTGAGCTGGTGCGAAACGGTTGACTGCAGCAGACTCAGCTTCTCTGCTATTTCATTGACCGAATGTTCGCCTTGTGAGAGCAGATGAAGAATTTTGATTCTCGTAGGGTCTGAGAGCGCTTTAAACGTCTGTGAAACGAGAAATAAAGTTTCTTCATCTAACTCGGCCCGCACCTGTTTTTCTGTTGTTTCCTGATTGTGCTCACTCATGCTTTTCACCTTTTCCGCGCAACTTTTACCTTCATATCATATACCAAAACATACCGGTTGAAAAGTTTTATAGCCAGGGAACAGATCAAGTCGAAAACAGCGTTCCCTGAAGCGCTTCTGCATACCTTGCGGCTGACAGCTGTACACGTTCTCCGGCATGGTTTTCCACAGAGCGGCGAAAAGCGCCGTACAGCCGGTTGAATGGAACATTTTTTAATTGATCAGCTATTTGCTCCACTTTGCCGGCAGGAAGAGGAATCAAATTTGGATAGCTGTACATAAAACTCACCCATCTGCGATCTTGAACGACTTGGATAATGTCTCCTGAAAGGAGGATTCCCTTGCCTCCGTTTCCGTTTGCCCAATGGCAGACCGCTCCCCCTTTAAAATGGCCGCCAAGCCTGTGCAAGGTCAACCCGCTTGACAGCTTGAGGGAATCGCCGGACCAAAACACAATCCGGCTGCTCGGCCGCTGCACCCATTGTTTGTCATCTTCATGAATGTAGATCGGAGCATCAAACATTTCAGCCCATTCCGTTTGTGCAGCATAATAATGCGGATGTGATAAAGCGATCGCTTGGACTCAGCCCATCCGCTCGATATTCTCAATCGTCCGCTGATCCAGGTATGTGATACAATCCCACAGTAAGTTAAAACCGGGCTCCTGTATCAGGTATGCCGATTGACCGATGCCGAATTCGGGGGTTGTCGTCAAACTGTATAATCGCTCTACTTCCAATGCGATTTCGTTTTGAAACCTTCCGCTTTGCTTCATTTCTTCCAGCGTTGTCCAAGCTTGCCCTGAATGATTGACATACTGTCTTTCTTCATTGCAAATAATGCATTCCGCCGGCTCTTTCGGAGCAGCGTCATATTGAACACCGCACGTCGTGCAAATATAGTTAGTCAAAATTGCTCCTCCCCTTTCAAACTATATTTTACCATCTCCTTCACATGTACATGATTTTTTCGCTTCTATATATTTCGCTATCCAGGCTGATCTGTCCGCATCATCCTGAAACGCGAAAAAAGCGTCCGCTGATCCGGACGCTAGCTGCCTTCTTGCTGATACATATGTTCAAGCTGTGAAAATGAAATATCGCCGGCCGCACAATCTACAGCGGCATCGACTACCTGATCAAAGCGATCGGCCGAAGCGCTTTTCTCTTTTAACCGTTGTTCATAGCGTTCGAGCTCTTCCTGCTGTCTTCTTAGATCCTCTTCTTTTCCATCATAATCAGATGCATTCATCGTCTCCATATTTCTTTTGACGGCTTCAACATAGCCTCTCAATATATCCATACCTTCATACTCCTTGCCTTTTTTCAAAGGGTTTGCAACATTTGCTATTTTTATACGAAAAAAAGAGGTTTTATACAGTTGCTCAAGCGCAAAAAAACAGATAAAATATGTCTTAATTTCTGTATTTTTTACATAAGGGGATTTAGAAGTCATTGAAAAACGAAACTGCGCTTAAACGAAGCCTTACACTCGGCCCGCTTGTTGTGATCGGCCTTGCTTATATGGACCCGCTCGTCGTATTTGATTCATACGGAGTGGTCGCACAACTGACAAAGGGGCACGTTCCGGCGGCATACATATTCACTGTTGCCGCACTCCTTTTGACCGCTTTGAGCTACGGCAGCATGGTCAAAGCCTATCCAAAAGCGGGATCGGTTTATACATATGCATATGAAAGCATTCATCCGCACGCAGGATTTTTAGCCGGCTGGACGATCATGCTAGACTATTTATTTTTGCCGATGGTCAATTTTGCGATCGGCAGCGCTTATTTGACGGCGGCTTTTCCTGAAGTGCCGCATGGCTTTTGGGTCGTTCTGCTCGCTTTATCGATTACCGTTGTCAATATTTTAGGCATTAGACTAACCGCAAATATTACAGGGCTGTTCGTCGCTTTTCAAGTGATCGTCGCCCTGACTTTTGCCGGATTTATGATCGCCGGGCTCGCAGACGGCCTCGGGACGGGCGAGCTGGTTTCAGCCGATCCGTTTTTCCGTTCTGATATCGAGCCTTCCCTGATTGTATCAGGAGCGACGATTTTGTGTTTTTCGTTTCTTGGCTTTGATGCGATTTCCACCATGTCTGAAGAAACGGTCAACCCGAAGAAGAACATTCCGTTAGCCATCTTTTTAACAGTAGCGATCGGCGGAACGCTGTTTACGGCGATTTCTTACTTGATGCAGCAAATCTATCCGTCCTATGATAGCTTCCAGCATGCCGATTCGGCATCGCTGGAAATAGCCCTATATACAGGAGGCGCTTTTTTAAAGTCCTTCTTTTTGGCGGGCACGATGGTCGCTGTCGTTTCATCCTCGCTTTCTTCGCATGCGAGCGCTTCGAGGCTTTTGTATGCGATGGGGCGGGACAGCTCTCTTCCGAAACGCTTTTTCGGCTATGTGCATCCGACTTTAAAGACGCCGGTGTTTAACATTATGTTCATCGGGCTGATTTCATTGACGGCCATGATCGGGGAACTCGAGGTCATCTATTCATTCATCAGTTTCGGCGCGCTGATCGGATTCATTTTTGTCCACCTGTCTGTCATCGGCCATTACTACATTCGAAAACAGGAAAGAGGCTTTTTAAAAACGCTTCGCTATTTGGTTCTGCCCTTTTTGGGAGCCTCTTTCTGCGGCTGGCTGCTGCTTAGCATCAGCAAAAATGCGCTCATGATTGGAGCCGGCTGGCTGATTGCCGGTTTTATATACTTTTTGTTCAGAATCCGTACTCTTCCGAACGTCACATTCGGCTTTGACCGCGATCCAAGATAGAAGGATATCGCTTGGTCTTCTTGAAGATATATGTCATAATAAATGAGGCTGTATACTGTTTTGCATCAGGGCGCTACAGAGGTGAAACCATTGAAGAAAAAGAAATCGGGATGTTTAGCCGGAGCTGGCTGTTTGTCTTTTTTTGTGTTTGTTCCCTTGATCATTTTCTTTGCCATCTCCGGTCTGGAACAATTAAAATGGCTTCCTCTTGACACTGAATCTAACATTCTTGAGAGATTAAAAGATTACAAACCTCTTGTTGAAGAAGAACTCGATGAACAGGATCTTTCACAATACACCGCTCTTTTATTGGGCATGATGTATCAGGAGTCGAAAGGCAGAGGCGGTGATCCGATGCAGTCGTCGGAATCTCTCGGTATGAAGCGAAATGAGATTGACGATCCAAAAGCAAGCATTAAGCAGGGTGTGCGCCACTTTACAGCAATGTATAAAAAGGGACAGAAAAAAAGCGTCGATATTGAAACGATCATCCAAAGCTATAATATGGGATCGGGTTATATCGATTACGTCTCAAAACACGGCGGAAAGCACTCAGAGAAGCTGGCAAAGGCATTTTCCGAGGAACAAGTCAAAAAGAACCCCGATCTGTATAATTGCGGCGGAGATACAAACAATTTCCGCTACCCTTATTGCTACGGGGATTACTCTTACACGGAAAAAGTAATGGAACGCACAAAAAAAGTCGAAGAACATATCGAAGGGTTAACACTTGAACATTGACAAAACGGCAAGCCGGGTGAATTTTCGTCCGGCTTGTCTTGTTTTCGAGGAGCGAACAGAAGCATCGCCTGCAGCCGCATGCCATGCCTGTCATCAGTTCGCGTATTCTCCGTGAACGCTTCGGTCCATCCTTCTACTCCAAAAAACCGCCTTCTTTCAGCATTTCTTTTACTTCCTTTTTTGAGATTAAAAAGTCTTTTGAGCTCAAATGATCAGTTTCTAAAGGCTGACAATCCGCATACTTTTTATGAAGTTCAGGCATTTTGATTGCAGGAAGCACCACCGCGAGGTCATTTGTAAATGAAACAGCATGCTGCCGTTCATGAGGTGAAATCAGCAGTTCATGAAGCTTCTCCCCCGGCCTTGCCCCCGTTTCTGCAATGGACGTTTTTTCGTTTCCGTAAGCTTCGATCAGCACTTCAGCCATGTCTAAAATTCTGCAGGCCGGCGAATTCATAATGAAAATTTCCCCGCCTTGACCGCTTTCAGCCGCTTTTAATAAAAGCCGGATCGTTTTTTCCTTCGTGAGGAAGAAACGGGTCATTCTTTTGTCTGTGATGGAGACCTGGTTCTTTTTCCTGATCTGGTCTTTAAAAAGCTGAAGAACACTTCCGCTGCTTCCGAGCACATTTCCTCCCCTTACACAAATAAAATCCGTGTCTGAATAGAGATGGTTCGCATATACGATCAACTTCTCGCCGATCGCTTTCGTCATTCCGTAAAAGTTGGCAGGGTCAGCCGCTTTGTCAGTCGAGACGTTGATGACTTTTTTAACCCCGTTTTCGATCGCTGCTTCAATAACGTTTTCCGTCCCTGTGACATTCGTTTTTAATGCTTCAAGCGGCTGTTCTTCACAAACCGGCACATGCTTCAGCGCAGCTAAATGAAAGACATAGTCGACACCTTTTAATCCTGTATTCAGCGCTTTCCGATCTCTGATATCCCCGATGAAAAACGTCAGCCTCGGATCTTCAATCTGCCTTCTCATTTGAACTTGTCTTTCTTCATTTCTGGAAAATACAATGAGCTTTTTAGGATTTAAGGATAGCAGCTGAAGAATGAGTTCCTGGCCCCATGAGCCTGTTCCTCCAGTAATGAATATCGTTTTATTTTCAAACATTTCTTTTCCTCCTCTGGTAAACTCCAAAAAAATCCGGTTTAAACGAGAGTGATTCCTTTAAACAACGATGCCCATAGATCATTGTTTGACTCCCATATCTCTTTGTCCGGCAGTTCAACAGTGCAAGTCTTTTCTAATGGCCAATTTTTCTCTACAATCCCATTCACCTTCGAGTGCTTCACCAGAAGAACGCTAAAGTCGTGCTGAACCAAATCTGATAATACAAGTTCAAGTTCCTGTGCTTCTTTAAAGCTGCCTTCTCCTTCTGTCCTGACAAATAGGATGCGATTGCCTGTTGAAACTTTCTCCAAAAAGCGGTTAATCCTTCTGTTGTACTTCTCCATCACTTCAGAATAAGTGATCAATTGATCAAGCGTATTTTGATCCGCGTCAAAGTCGTGAACAGAGCCAATGTTATAAAAGTCATCTAAAACATAGATTGTAGATCCCTCTTCTTTTTTTTCACCTGTATTATAGCCAATGACTCTGATATTTTTAGAATTCATAAAGCCGGTGAAGCGATTTCTAAGAAGCCGATTGAGATCTGAGAGAGAATTCGTGGTAACCCAGTCCAGAGGTCCTGCAAAAGGCCTTAAATCATTGTTTCTCAGCTGAATAGCCGCTAAACAAAGATGTCCCAGACTAAAAACGGCATCATATTGACCTTTAATGTCTTTTAAATTCATCTATCAATCACCTCATCGTTCCCCTCCTATTTTATGTTCTTCTTTAATAGGAAAAAGATATACTGCTGATAGTATTGTATGCCTCGTAACGGAAAAAGGTAAAAGACAGCTACCTACTGCATTTAATTTCAATTTGAAATAATAAGAATACAAAAAAATAAAAAGCCTTCGGATTGCGAAGGCTTTTTATTTTTAATTGTTTTCACTTTCATTACGATTTTCTTGAACTGCTTTAAGCACCTTTACAGTTTCGGGGCTTGGGATTGTGTGGTCTTCGGGCAGTGATTCTGTAAGTGTTTCTACAACTGACCGTTCCAAACTTTCAGTAGAGCTGGTAACCGTATTATTGTCAGTCGATTCTTTAAACGTTTCTAAAGACTCTGCCGTTTCGGGATCAGACACTCTGACTTCTTTACGCACTGACTCGATGATTTCCTCTAAAACATTGCGATCAATTCCTTGAGCTGCAGCCCCTAGAATATCTTTTAAAACTTTATTATTATTCTCCAAAATGCTGCTATTCATATCTTCAAAAATATCTTTTAGCTCTGCTATTAAAGGTTTAAGGCTCTCATCGACAGATTCACTCACATCTGTATCTGATTCTGCGGATGCCGTTGAGCTATCTTGCTTCTGGCTATTCCGCTCTTCGGTGAATTCGACCAGCAGATCCACATATTTTGCCCACCATTCAGCATCTATTTCTTTGTTTAAACCTTCAAACAAGTGATTAATAATTAAAGATTTCATTCAATTTCACTCCTTATTTCTCATTTTGATAAATATCAAGGACCCTGGTGACGGCTTCATCCATATCCCAATGCTTCCTAGCAAACTCCCTGGCGTTATTCCCCAATTGATTTCTAAAATCATCGTCTTCCAGCAATCGTTCTAAACTATTTGCCAGTGCATTCACATCTCCCTTTGATACGATAAGGCCGGTCACTTCATGCTCTACCATTTCCGGCAAACCTCCAGCATCACTGACAATTGCAGGAACCCCGGCAATTTGAGCTTCAATTAAAGATAAAGGCTGGTTATCCAAAAGACTTGGAAGAACATATATATCAGCGAGGGATAACAAGTAAGGCACATCTTTCCGATTTCTCAGAAATTCGACGTTATCATCAATCCCCTGCTGCTCGCTTTGAATTCTGAGTCCGGCGAGCTTTTCCCCTTCTCCTGCCAGCCAGCATACCCAATCGTCTCGACGGTTTTTTAATAGAGCTAGTGATTCAATTAAGTGATGTATACCTTTATTTTCAATCATTCTTCCAGTAAAAAGGATCACTTTCTTATCCGTTAAAGGCATATCAGCTGCCTTTGTGTCCATCCGTCCCAGAAATCCGTCAATATCATAGCCGTACTGAGAAACAAGGATTTTTTCTTCCGGCACTTCAAATTCTTCCGTCAAAATATCTTTAAGCCAGTTGTTTGCAACAATCGCCGTATCGCCAGACATCGCACCTATTGTTTCTAGGTGGTCAAAATATGCCTTTGCAACATGGGAAGTCGACGATCTGTGGATGGTGTTGAGCTGATCTCTGATTTCATATGCGACACTGCCGTGAAGCGACGTGACAAGCAATTGATCTTTAGGCATAACACGCTTAATACATGTACTTGAAATGATATCCTGCGCATGAATTAGATCATATTTGTCAAGTCCCAAATAGGCAGCGCCCAGCTCATAGACATAGCGCTGAAGCTCAGTATAGCTGACCAATTGATTTGCGTATATTTCCGGATACTTCTCTTCGCTCATCATCGCTTTAACTAATGGAAGCAGCTCATCTTTTTTGACGCTGCGGTTTTCATCTACGATATGAACGATACTGCTCTCTTCTCCATATCCGAGCAAATCCACTTCATGTCCTAAGGACTCCAGCTTTTCTTTTAATTGCTCCATATATGTCCATACACCACCTACATGGGGTATATTCCAATAAGTGGCAAGCAAAATTTTCATATCCATCTCCCTTTTTCATTTCTATAAAAAGCTCTAATTATTTATATTCCTATTTCCATATCTTGTGTAGACGATCATCTATTTCAGCATATATTTTTGTACCAGAGGAAAATCGCTTTTAAAAGAGAAGAATGTTGCGGGAACAAAAAAAGCCGGATTCTCCGGCTTTTAATAGTATGGGGAAATCATCATATAGACGAGAACACCTGTCAGGCTGACATACAGCCAAAGCGGCATCGTCCAGCGGGCGATTTTGCGGTGGCGTTCCACCTGCATGCTCAGGCCTCTGAACAACGTAAACAAGGCCAAGGGAACGATTAAAGCGGACAAGACAATGTGTGTGATCAAAATAAAATAGTAGATCGGTCTTATAATCCCTTCCCCGCCAAAATGAGTGTCAGGCATTAATGAATGGTAAGTTAAGTATGAAACAAGAAAGATGAACGTTGTCGTAAAAGCGGCAAAAATAAACCGCTTGTGCGCCTTAATGTTTTTCTGTTTAATCATGATCAGTGCAGCCACTAAGAAAATGAATGTGAAGCTGTTGCAGACTGCGTTCAAAAGCGGCAGAAAAGTCAAATCCAAATGAGCGAATTTGTCGCTTTTCGGCATGAAAAACAAGAGGGCAATGACACCGTTTATGATAATCGTCAGAGCAACAACAATGCCTGTATAGTTTTTATTTTTTTGTGTATGTGTCATATCGGGCAATCTCTCCTATTTGTGCAAGCTATCAAAATCGTATTCAAATTCAGGAGGAATGTCAACGTTTTCGGCTTTTCGTCAGAATTTAGTCACAGAATATACAAAAATTCCCCTCCTCTAGAACGAGGAAGGGAACCAAGGCGGATGCCTTAGAAATTCATAGCATCTTTAGCCATTAATTTTTCGAATTCTTCTTCAGTTACGATATCTTCTTTATTCGGTTTATGCTCAAACTTTACGTCACCATCGATATTTTTGTAAGTTGTAGATGCCGTGATGCCTAAAGATTGAGGTGCTTTTTTGCTGTCAACAGACAAAGAGATATCCGCATTTTCAGTCAGAAGATTTTCTTTGTCATCGATTGTTGATGTCACATCGAACTTTTTGAATGTGACGTCTTTCAGTCCGTCTTTAATCTTGTTCAGCTCGCTCTTCGGAACAGCTTCTCCGCTCGCTTTTCCGGCGATTTCGATGAACTTGACGACCGCAGCTTTAATTTCTTTGTCACTAAAGCTGAAAGCGACTTTTTGAGCAGCACCCTGCTCTTTTTCTTTATCTGTCAGATCCGCTTTTTCAAACTTATCTGCAGGCAGATTGTCTGCAGCTTCTTTGATGGATTCCATCAATTGTTTTTGAAGTTCATCCGTATCTTGAGATGAAGTTTTGTCATCTTCAAGCGGGAATTCAAGGTACTTGCCTTTGACGCTGTCAAAATTCATGCCGGCTGTTCCAAGGAAGAAGCCGAAGCTGTCAAGAACGCTGTCAATTTTGATGTAGCCGACTTGTTTCTTTTCGTCCATATAAACCGGAATATCGAAATCAAGCGACATGTTTTGGACTTTCAGCTTCGCTTTAATCACAGCCTCAGACTGTTTCGTTTCAGCATTCGTTTTTCCGCTGATCGTTAATGTTGCATCGTTCAGCATATCAGCAACTTGCTTATCTTCCGCTCCAAGGTTGGATGCGTCAACTTTCAAGCCGATATCACTTGAAAATTCGTATGATTTCGCAGAAATCAGCTTTTTATAAGCCGTTGCGTAAGATCCTTTTGGATCAGCCTGCTGACATGCAGCTAATACAAGAACAAAAGCTGACATCAGCATCAATAGAGAAAAAATTCTTTTCTTCAAAATCGTACGCTCCTTTTGTCATGGTTTTTCTGGAATTAGGAGGATCCATTGTCTCGTATCCTAGGTAAATATACCAGAAGTCATATGAATTCTATCACAAAAAAATCGTAGAATGTGAAATTTTTGTTTAAAATTACATTAAAATTTAATTCTAGCAACCCATTTGCAAATTGCCGTTCTTTTTACTATAATCGAAAACTGTATGTTTTAATGGAAAGGAGCAAGTTTTATGATAACGGATGAAGAACTGCAAAAAGACAGCTCCGGCTTGCAGAAGGAATTGAACGAATTGCAATTTCAACTGTTTCGGATGCGTGAAAATATGAAGGATATCTCCAAAGATTCGCGAGTGCTCGGTATTGATCAATCGAAAGACGATGAATGGATGATTGTCCATTCGATTGATGATGGCCGGACATGCAAGATCATGTTAAGCGATTGCCAGTCGCCGTACCGCGGAAGATGTGATTTTTCTCTTGTCGCTTCCTACAAAGAAGAAAAACGCGCGATCCATATCGGGGATATTAAAGGGCCGGCAAGCTACGGTTATGGTTCCATCTGCATGAAGTATTTAAAAGAAAAAGCCCGCGAGCACAACATACCGGTCATCACGGGGGACATTGCTGAAAGGGATTGGGACCATGTGGACCGGCTGATCCATTTTTATGAAAAGCATCATTTTGAAGTAACGATCGACCCCGGTTCAAAATCCGGTGAAATTCAGTGGCAGGATCTTTAAAAGTATGGTGAAATAGATAGAAACAATGAAAGGTGTGCCCGTTCATGTTTCCAGAAAAACTACAGCCCGGTGACGAAATCAGGGTGATTGCCCCATCGAGAAGCCTGTCACTTCTCAACACCGATAAGATCGAAAAGGCGAGAACGGTTTTAAACAATCTCGGATTTCGAATCTCGTTTTCCGCACATGCTAATGAAATTGATGAATGTTCTTCCTCCAGCATTCAATCGAGAGTAAGCGATCTCCATGATGCCTTTTCCGATCAACGCGTCAAAGGAATACTCACTGTGCTCGGCGGGTATAACAGCAATCAGCTGTTATCACATTTGAATTATGAACTCATAAAAGCCAACCCAAAAGTGTTCTGCGGCTTTTCAGATATTACCGCTCTTTCAGCGGCGATCTATGCAAAAACCGGGCTTGTCACCTATTCGGGACCTCATTTTTCAAGCTTTTCAATGGGGTATGGACTAAACTATATGACAGATTACTTTTTGAAGTGTTGTTGCGCAAGCGGTGTCTACGATGTTGAACCATCATCGATGTGGTGTGAAGAAATCGAAACTGAAGAATGTCCCAAACAAAACAGCGGCCCTGTTGTGATCAACGAAGGCTCAGCAGACGGAAAGATCATAGGAGGGAATTTGTGCACATTGAACCTATTGCAAGGTACGGAATATTTCCCTGACATCAAGAACGCCGTATTGTTTCTTGAGGATGATTGGGAATCGCCGGCAGCGTTTTTTGACCGCGATCTGCAGTCCTTGCTTCATCTGCCCGATTTTTCCGGTGTCAAAGCCGTTCTCATTGGCCGTTTTCAGACAGCATCAGCCGTAACGCTTGAGCGCCTTAAACAAATTGTGCAAACAAAAAAAGAGCTTTCTCAAATACCCGTTATCGCAAATATAGATTTCGGCCATACAACCCCTTTCTTTACATTTCCGATTGGCGGACGGTGCCGGATCGACGCACAGAAAGAACATGTATCACTTTGTATCACAAAACATTAAGGCAGAGGATGAACACATCCTCTGCCTTTTTTTATTTGGCAAGACCCCAAGGCGAAAATAACAGATAAATGCAGGCCATCAGACAAATCACAAGAATAGAAGCAAGTTTGGCATGCTTCCATGGCCGCAAGTCAACCTTAGCATTTTTCTCAAGCTTGAATTCTGACGGCCTTGGCTTCAATTTTCCGATGAAAAGCATCAAAAGGACGGAAAACGGAAACAAAACGGCCAATATATAGAGAAAATGAATATGGCCAAAATAGATTTTTGAGATGGTATACAAAACAATGTGTGCGAATATCGCCCATTTCACGGCAAGCGCCGGCACTTTTTTCGTAAAGAATCCAACAACGACGGCAGCCAATACAGGGACATTGAAAAATCCGAACATTTCCTGCAAATAATTGTAAAGTCCGGACGGCGCAAACAGAATAAAAGGCGCGATGATAATCGACACCGCGGCAAGGATCACCACAAAGATCCTTCCCGTTTTCACAAGCTCTTCTTCTTTTGCCTCAGGCTTGAAGATCGGTTTGTACAAATCCAATGTAAACAACGTGATCGTGCTGTTCAGCGAACCGTTAAACGAGCTGAGAATCGCTCCGAATAAAATCGCGGCAAAGACACCGATAAGTGCAGTCGGCAGCAAATCAACGATCAGCTTAGGGTAAACGGTGTCAGCATTTTCAATATGACCTCCGTAAAGATGGTAAGCAATAACCCCGGGAAGAACGAGATAAAACACACCGATCGTCTTAAATACACCGGCCAGCAACGCGCCTTTCTGCCCTTCAGCCAAGTTTTTCGCCCCGAGCGCCCGCTGAACGATCGACTGATTAACAGCCCAATAAAATAAGTTGTTCACAAGCAGTCCCGTAAAAATCGTCGGCCACGGGACTTCTGCAGCGTTGTCGGCTGTAATGGCATTCAGCTTTTCCTTATGTACACTCGTCAGCTCAGTATAGCCGTTTAAGAGACTGCCGTCGCCGATTGCCATGATTCCAAGCACAAAAATAAACAGACCGCCAAGAATTAAACCGGCGCCATAAATGGCATCAGCCGATGCCGCAGCTTTTAGTCCCCCAAAAAATATGTAGCAGCAGCTTGCGGCCCCGATCACAAGCGAGATGAAAAAAACAGTCGCAAACTTGCTGATTCCAAGCGCAGAGGAAATATTAAACACTTGATCGAGAACGAGCGCCCCGGAGTACAATACGGTTGGCAGAAACGAGGTCGCATATCCCAGAAGCAGGAGAATCGAGACGATTTGCCGCGTTCTTTGATCATAGCGTTTTTCAAGAAAGTCAGGTATCGTCGTAACCCCAGAACTGAGATACCTCGGTAAAAAAACGAATGCCAGCATAATGAGCGCAAGCGGTGCTGTAACCTCCCAAGCCATCGCACTCATCGTTCCCGAATAGCTTTGACCGTTTAACCCTACCATTTGTTCTGTTGACAAATTGGTTAAAAGCAGCGAACTTCCAATATAGAGAGCAGTGAGACTGCGCCCACCGAGAAAATAACCGTCTGACGTCTTCAAATTAATATCTTTTGTCCTCAGATAAGAAAAAATAAAAATCCCTGCATTAATCAATAAAAATGTCATGATAATCCACAGCAATACTCTTACATCTCCTTTTCTAAATCAGCTGATATGTACATATCTATTGAACTACCCATTTGCCAATCTAAAAAAACATCTAAATCGAAAAAAAGATGCAGAAAACAGAAAAAAGACACTGATCATCTCCATGGTCAGTGTCCATCAATGGTAAAACTTCTTATTTTAAAACTTTTACTTTAACCGTTTTAACGCCCCAGTTTTTTGCCGCGGATTTGCTTGGAACAAATACGTCGATTTTGTTCCCTTTGATCGCACCGCCGGTGTCGGCAGCAGTCGCTTCTCCGTAGCCTTCAACATACACCTTGGATCCAAGCGGGATCACGTTTGGATCCACCGCAATAATCTTGGCGTTTTTATTGGCATTCAGATCAAAACCCGTAGCTGTCACGCCTGTCATTCCGCCGTCATTGGCAGTGTATGCCGTTGCGGTAACCGTCAGTTCTTTTGCAGCGCTTTGAGAGCTTTGAGATTCGTTTGAACGGGAAGCCGTTTCTTTTTCCTGCTTAGGTGCAGGCGCAGCTTTCTCAACTTTCGCTTCTTTTTGTACGGCAGGCTTTGTTTCCGCAGGCTGCGCCGCAGCAGCTTGAACCGTCGCCTGTCCGTCAACAGTTATGGATGTATTCGGGTAAATGATATCTGATTTTATGTTGTTCCAATTTTTAAGGTCGTTCACGGAAACGCCGAATTGTTGAGCGATTTTCCAGAGAGTGTCTCCCTTTTTAATGGTATATTGTTTCTTTTCTTCTGTCTGTTTTTCAGAAACGTTCAGCTTTTGTCCTGGAATAATCAGGTCTGAGGAAAGCTGATTCCATTCTTTTAAGTCCTGCAGATTTACCCCTTGTTTTTGCGAGATTCCCCAAAGGGTGTCACCTTTTTGGACTGTTACTTCTTTTGCAGAGGCACTCGCTCCGAATGCAGTTGAAGATAGTGCTGCAACTGCAACAAAGGACATAAACGTCTTCTTCATAAGTAAATCCTCCCTTGTTAGCTTTTTATTGTCCGGCTAACAGGAGCAATCGTAACATATGAAAATGTCAAATCAATAACAAAACAATTTGTTTTTGATTACAGTTATTTTACGAGGAGGATTTTCAGCCGTCCAAAAATCGGCATAAATTCAGGTGTATCAAGGGTTCCAATCTTTTTTTATCTGCAATAGGAGATTTACTAAAAAAACTTTTTACATATGATGTTTTTGGGTTTTTATGCTTCTTTCTCAGTTTTATAGGCTTGAAGCTCCTGTAGAAATACAGCGCCGTATTTTACTCTTTTTTGTTCTCCCACTCCTTTGACTGACAAAAGTTCTTCGTCTGTCAGGGGAACTTTCCCGCTCATTTCCCGCAGCGTTTCATCAGAGAATATGACAAAAGGAGGCACGCCTTGTTCCTGGGCAAGTTTTCTGCGCAGCGCTCTTAACCGTTCAAACAATTCGTCATCTTTAACAATTTGACTTGTCTGCATTTTTTCTTTGCGCATCACCACTTCCCGGCCGAGCAAAACGTTTCGCCCCTTGTTGGCGACAAAGAGAACGGGATATGTTCCGTCGGACATCTGGATGTACTCATCTGCGATTAAAAACTCTATAAAATCGCTGATGTCGGCAATAGACCGGTTCTTTAAAATTCCGTAAGTCGATAATTGCTGGAAGCCGTTTTCGGTCACTTTCTTATTTTTCGAACCTGCCAGAACTTGCGCCACCATGGTTTTTCCGAACCTTTCTCCCATGCGGATGATGCAGGACAGTACCATCTGTGCTTCCTTCGTCACATCGGTGATGCTTCGGGTGTCGAGACAGCTGCTGCACCTGCCGCAGTCTTCAGTCGAAACTTCGCCAAAATAAGAAAGAATAAACCGCTCAAGACAGCCTTCAGTATGGCAAAAATCAACCATTTGCCTCAGCTTTTTCACGTCTTGTGCCCGAATGTCTTCATCTTCTGTCGACTGTTCGATTAAAAACCGCTGAAGCCGGATGTCCTGAGGAGAAAATAGCAGGATACACTCGCTGTCAAGACCGTCGCGTCCGGCTCGTCCTGCTTCTTGATAATAGCTCTCCATGTTCTTTGGAATTTGAGCATGAATCACATAGCGGATATTGGATTTATCGATGCCCATTCCGAATGCTGAGGTCGCTGTCATCACACTGATCTCGTCATTTAAAAAGAGATCCTGCTGCCGGTCCCTTTCTTCATCATTCATCCCGCCGTGATAGCACCCGGCCGCAATTCCTTTTTGAGACAGGCGGCTTGATATTCTTTCGGCTTCCTTTCTTGTCGCTGTATAAATAATTCCCGCCTCTGAGCGGTTTTTCTCCACATATGATTCGATAAAACGATCCTTGTTTTCGCCTTTTAAAATTTTAAACGTCAAATTATCCCGTGAAAAACCGGTGAAAACCGTGCTCTCTTTTTCGATCCCGAGCTGTGTGCAAATATCCTCATGAACCTCGGGCGTTGCGGTAGCCGTCAATGCCAATACGACCGGACGGGTGCCGAGGCTATTTAAAAAGCTTTCAATATGTCTGTAGCTCGGCCTGAAATCGTGGCCCCACTGTGAAATGCAGTGAGCTTCATCAATCGCTGTCAGCGGGATATGAATGCGGGAAAGCACGCGAATAAAATCGGGAGACGTCAGCCGCTCAGGTGTGACATAAAACAGCTTGTAGCCGCCTTCCTTTAAAACGGAAAGCCGCTCAGCGATTTCGCCATGGCCTAAAGAACTGTTCACGTACGCAGCTTGAATTCCAAGCTGATTTAACGCATCCACCTGGTCCTTCATCAAGGAAATTAAAGGAGAGATCACAATGGTTGTCCCCTCCATAAGGAGCGCGGGAATTTGGTAGCAGATTGATTTCCCTCCGCCCGTAGGCATAATGCATGCTGTATCCCGTTTTTCAGAAACGACCGATTGAATGGCTTTCTTCTGACCCGGACGCAGTGAAGGATAGCCATAATAGTGCTGCAATAAAGCTTCAGCTTTCTCTAGCATATAAATGAAACCCTCTCTTATCATAAACTTCTTCCTGTCCACCATGATATCATATTTAAACCGGCATCAGCCTCTCTCCGTAAAATCGTCTATTCGATAAAGAAAATTCATTTTTAGCTCAAATACAAAAAAACTCCGGCGCTGATGTAAAGCGTCAGAGTATCAAATGAATCGTTTCGCCTTTCATTTAATCGCAGTTTGTTGTTCAGCTAATAATTGCAAACGCTTCGCTTCCTCCAAGCAAAGTGTTTTGTATGCCAGGGCTCCGGTAATGCTCACTCTGTCCGATGCATCCCGACGCAGAGCGGAAAGCTCTGAAAGCACAGATGCCGCGTCGTCTTGTATCATTCCGCGGTCATGCAGCATTTGAATCAATTCATCGCCTTCAAGGCGGATCGCATTTTGATCAAATGTCGAGGCTGTTTCCCGCAGAACATTGTGAACATCAGACCAAGCGCTTTCGATCATGTTCTCCCCTGCCGGCGCTGACCGTACAGATGTCAGTCCCGATAACCTTTTT
Organism: Bacillus sp. PK6-026; assembly: GCF_054161455.1. Taxonomy (NCBI): domain Bacteria; kingdom Bacillati; phylum Bacillota; class Bacilli; order Caryophanales; family Bacillaceae; genus Bacillus; species Bacillus sp. PK6-026. Next base: position 2,251,602 of record NZ_CP096418.1, read on the forward strand.
TCCCGTACGGAGACGAGCTTCTGAAGCCTTTTGTCAAACTCCAATTCAAAGTCCTTGTATTTCAGTTTGATCAATTCCTTCATCCGTTCAGACAAAGGTTCCTTTAACAGCAAAACGCACATCATCAAAGTAGCTGGCCATGCCAATGATTGAACCGTCGCTGAAACAAATTCAAGCCAATCCATAAAATCAGCCTCCGTTTCAAAAGGAAAGTTGTTTTGTGAAAGACCAGGTGGTAATGTAGAATCGAAAGGAAAATTTTGTGCAAAAGGGTGTGGTTTACCATGTGGATCATCATCATATTAATGATCATATTGATCGGATTTGCAGGAAACATTGTTGCCATGTTGCGAACGATTGTCAAGCAGAATGATAGAATCATCAGCCTCTTCGAGAATGAAATCAACAAAGGACATTAGACAAATGCTCAGGAAGTGAAGAATCGCGGAAGATACAAAACAGCTCTTCTTATTCGAAGACAAACAAGGAACCGGTCAGTGGCGGTGAGAGACGGCTTCTTTTTCATGGTGTTTAAGATGCCGCTGGGATCGGTTTACAACTATATTAAATTGAATATTCAGATTAGTAAATATGAGTAAAGTCCTCACCTCTCTAACCGATACACATGTTAAGGAGGTGGTTATGTTGGATATTGCTGTTTTATCAATGGCCATGAGTCAGGCCGCTCTTTATCAAAACGTGCAAATGTCGCTGACAAAGACGGCTTTGGACACCGCCGAACAAAGCGCACAGCAGCTCGTTGACATGGTTCAGGCGCCACATCCCGTTTCAGGACATCATATTGACCTGAAAGGTTAAGGCCAAAACATACATTCAGCAGGCTGCAAAGTCTGCCGGATGTATGTTTTCCCGAAGAAATTTTTAAAAAAACCGCTGCAACCTCTTTATTTTTTCTGATTTTTGCACTATAATATTGTTCTGTGTCCCAGTAGCTCAGGTGGATAGAGCAACAGCCTCCTAAGCTGTGTGTCGGGAGTTCGAATCTCTCCTGGGACGTTTTAAATGAGAAGAGGCAAACCCTTGGTACGTAAGGGTTTGCCTCTTTTGTTAATGGCCGTGTTGTTGTTGCTTTAAAATAAAGTTGATTAAAATCATCATGAGAACCCACATATTATAGAAAGAACCCGTTTTGAAAAAAAAGATTGATCAAAACGGATTCTTATCCAACGAATTTAAGTTTCGGTTTTATAAAAAAGTTTGAACATTTTCTGGTTCCTTTTGCGAAACGATCATTTCATGATTTACTTGGTTAAATTAAAGCTTTGCTCAATTAAGTTATAAACTTCTTCTTCTGAATCTATACGTTCTAAAATAAGTGATATCCAATTTTCCTTATCCATATGATATCCAGGTAAAATACTCTTTCCATTTCTTAAACTGCCGCTTATTTCGGGAGGGCATTTTAAATTCAGAATATCTATTTCGTCATTTCCATCTAAGCCTAACTTTTCTGGAAGAACATTCATTACAAGACCATACCATTTTTCGTTAGATTCATGTCTTAAAGCGGCATAGTTTGGAAATTTTTGAAATGGGTAATCTGGCGATGTACCGAATTTTTCTTTGACATGCTTAAAGATATCTTCTCTTGTTAACATACTGAATCATTCCTCCAACAACTTAAATAGATTTTCGGCATTTGCCGATCCAGATGGAACAATGGTGAATTTTTTGAAGTCATGATGTGAAGGAGACATGTTTCTCCTGTAACGGGATTAACACCCTCAGTGGCTTTCTTGTAATCATAATATCCGGTGATGTTTCCTGCAAATGTGCTGCCTGCATCCAACACTTTTTCATACCACTCCCGCTCGCAAGATCTTCCTGTTTTTTGAGTGAGCTCTTTTTGCTTCGATTTCATATTGATTAGCCGGCTGCCTCGTATTTGATCATTTATAACTAGTTCATGAGATCTTTTCACCAAAAACCCGAGCTGGCAACAGCCGGCTCGGGCGGGGTCAATCCCTCTTATTCATTCCTCTTTTCTCTCGGGGTTCCTGATGATGTTTTTGGTGCTCCGGAGGCTGAGTCGTGCGTTCCAGCTCCTCTGTATCTTGTCCCATTCCTTTTAAAAAGGAGAATAGCAGTGTAACTGCTTTGTTGATTTCCGGGTCTTTGAGTGAGCGGATGACATCAAAATAACCTGTTTTCTCTTCGCTGTCCTTTTGTTCCACCGCGTTTGCCACCCCCGCATTCACTTTCAAAATGAGAGGTTCCAGCTGTTTCACGTCTAACATGCCGAGCGTCCCAAACAGAAGAAGCAGATTTTTAAGCGTGTTGGCCGTTTCCTCTGTATCTGCCTTTTTCACTAAGATGTCCAGAACTTTATCTCCTTGGCCAAAAAGGCCGCGGAGCATTGGCAAAACACCGCGCTCGTTCATGTGCCCAATCATATGCAGCGTTTCAAGAATGGCTTCCTTATTTTCGACTAATGCATCTTCTATTTCTTTCATATCACGCTTTCTCTGATCCTCTTCGGTTATCTCGATTTTCTGAATTCGTTTAATCGCTTTAGCCATTATGCCCAATCCCCCTTTTCACAGCGTCGCCAGGGAAAATATAATCCTTCCGCGCCCATTTCTTTTGTACCTGCACACCGATTTGCGGCTGCGGATTGCCGTTGCGGTGATTGATCTTAGGCAGCGGATTGGTTCCATCGCGCTTCAAAATTTCCAATTTGGCCGATGTTTCTTTGTATGCAGGCGTATCGGTATCCTTATCAGCATGGCTGCCTGTTAACAGGTTGATCGCTGCTTCCCCTGAATCGTTCATTGGCAGATACACTTCCTTCCCTTTGACACGATCAGTGATCAAGCACTTCACTTTGACATTTCCGAAAGGCGATGTGAGTCTGACAAGGGTTCCGTCCTGAATTCCCCGCTCTGACGCCAGTTCAGGAGAAATTTCTAAGAACACTTCCGGCGTTTTTTTCGAAATCCCTTTTGATTTGTAGGTCAGGTTCCCTTCGTGGAAATGCTCTAAGAGCCGCCCATTGTTGACGTGGATGTCATATTCCTCACCGAACTCTTCAGGCTCTGCCCACTGAACAGGGTAGAGTTTGGCCTTGCCGTCCGGGAAAGGGAAGCGCTCTGTAAAGAGTAAAGGCGAATCCTTTCCATCAGCGCTTACAGGCCATTGCAGGGAATTGTAGCCTTCAAGGCGTTCATAGGTGACGCCGGCATAAATCGGCGACAGCATGGCTGCTTCCTCCATAATCTCTCCAGGGTGCTCATAGTGCCAGCCGGCGCCAAGCTTATTGGCTACCTCCATAATAATCTGCCAATCAGGCTTTGATTCGCCCAGCGGTTCAAACACCTGATACAGCCGCTGAATACGGCGTTCTGTGTTTGTAAAGGTTCCTTCTTTTTCAAGGCTCGGGCTCGCAGGAAGAACAACATCAGCAAACTCGGCTGTTCGTGAAAAGAAAATGTCCTGCACTACAAAGAAATCAAGCTTTTCATATGCGGCGTGTACATGATTGATATTGGAATCGACCAGACCCATTTCTTCACCTTTTACATACATCGCATTCAGCTGGCCGGAATGGATTTTTTCGATCATTTCGTGGTTGGTCATGCCCGGCTCCTTCGGCAGCGGCACACCCCACGCCCGCTCGTATTTTTGGCGGACTTGTTCGTCCGTCACTTTTTCATACCCCGGCATTCTGTCAGGCATGCTGCCGAAATCACTTGCCCCCTGCACGTTGTTATGGCCGCGCAATGGGTAAGAGCCTGCTCCCGGTTTACCGTAGTTTCCTGTCACAAGCAGCAGATTAGAAATTGCCGTGCTCGTGTCGCTTCCGCCAATATGCTGTGTCACGCCCATTGCCCACAATGCGCACACACTGTCAGCCTGACCAATCATCTCCGCCATTTGGATGAGGGTTTCTTGATCAATTCCGGTTTTCTCCTCGGCATATTCAAGGGTATACGGCGTTAGGCTTTTCACATATTCGTCCCGTCCGTTCACTCTTTCCTGCAAAAAGCGTTCATCTGCCTTGCCGTTTTCAATTAAATATTTGGCGATGGCATTCAGCCAGACGATATCTGATCCGGCACGCGGCTGGACAAATAAATCAGAGCGCTCTGCCATTTCGTGTTTTCTGATATCCGCTACGATCACTTTCTGTCCCCTCAGCTTATGAGCCCGTTTAATGCGAGTGGACAAGACCGGATGCGATTCAGACGTGTTCGAACCGATAATCAACACAAGGTCCGCTTCCGCGATATCTGTAATCGACCCTGAGTCACCGCCATAGCCGACTGTCCGGAACAGGCCGGCAGTCGCAGGAGATTGGCAATAGCGCGAACAGTTGTCGACATTATTTGTGCCGATGATCCCTCTGGCCAGCTTTTGCATGAGGTAGGATTCTTCGTTTGTACATTTAGAAGATGTAATAAAGGCAAGCGAATCCGGGCCAAACTCCTCTTTTAAATCCGTGAACTTGCTGGCGATCAGCGATAACGCCTCTTCCCATTCAGCTTCGCGGAAATGGTCGCCTTCTCGGATCAGCGGCTTTGTCAGGCGTTCCTCGCTGTTGACGAAATCCCAGCCGAACTTTCCTTTTACACAAGTAGAAATGCCGTTGGCCGGCGCTTCCTCCTGCGGCTCGACTTTCAGAATGTCTCTGCCCTTTGTCCAGACATCAAAGCTGCAGCCGACGCCGCAGTATGTGCAGACGGTTTTCGTTTTTTTGATTCGTTCATCACGCATGGCAGATTCCATATCGGAAATGGCGAGAATCGAGCCGTACCCTGTTTCTACGCCTTTTGTGATCTCGATCATCGGACGCAGCGTTTCGTCATCGATTCCTGTTAAATATCCGGCTTCCCCCTCCATTCCTTTTTCCATCATCGCATTACATGGACAGACGGTAGAACAGTGTCCGCATGATACACAAGATGACTCATTGATCGGCACATCATTATCCCAAATGACGCGCGGGCGTTTCCGCTCCCAGTCTATGGTCAGTGTTTCAGTTACCTGAACATCCTGACACGCTTCGACACAGCGTCCGCACAAAATACATTGATCCGGATCGTACCGGTAAAACGGATTTGATTCATCCTTATGGTAAGGCTTCTGATCAAACGGGATGCTTTGGTGATTGACTTTCATTTCTTTCACCGTATTATGTATTTCACATCCCCCATTGTTGTAATCGCAAACTGTACAATAAAGCTCATGATTATATAAAATCTTGTCCATCCCGATAACCTGCGCTTTTTTCACATCAGACGAAAGCGTATCAATGACGTCGCCATCCTTTAATTCAGCGGAGCACGACCTCTTCAGCTCGCCATTGATGCTGACGATGCACGTATCGCATGTTTCAATCGGCCCTAAGCTAGGATGATAGCAAACTAGCGGCACTTCAATCGAGCTGTTATTCAAAAGCTGCAGCACCGTCTGTTCCTCGGACGCTTCCATTTCAACGCCGTTTATTGTGATTTTTTTCTTGTCAGCCATCTCCATTCCCCTTTCTTGCTTGTGTATATACCGAATTACCCATTTCTCTTCCCTTGCAAGGGATCAATAAAACATACAAAGCGCACTCACATGTTTTATTGCATCCTCACCGGGAAACGAGAGGGTAGATGAAAAAGAGGGATCAGCATGAAAAAAAACAATGTCTGTTCTAACCGTGGCAGCAGCACTGACAGGCTCTCTTTCCGGCTTTGGGGCGGCGTCCTTTTCAACACCGACAAACACCGTAACTGAAGGCGCGCAATCCTGCATAGACTCCAGCCGCTCCTCCTGTGAAGCTGACGACCTTCATCATCATTCGATACATCCGAGTACACACTTGATAAGGGAAAGGTGCGTCTCCCATTCTGGCCAATAAAAAAGCGGCCACCAATCAGCTGCACAACATCCGTGTGCAAAAGATCAGTGTCCGCAGGCTCTCCTTCTTGGACTCAGGTATACGTTCGTTTTTCTTGTCTCTATCGTATGACAAAGTGGAATAGAAAAAGTCCCCCATTTTATCCCCCTTTTTGTCGGATTTTTATCGGATTAGAACATAAAAAAACCTTGAAAGGCAATAGCCAATCAAGGTTTTGGTGATTTCAGCAGTATTTCTCTTTAATTTTCCAATATTAATTATCTTTGACAATCGGCTCTAAACTCAGCACCGTACCAATGGGTCCTAATTTTTCAATTAGTTTCTTTGCCTTTCCATATGGGAATCTCTCCATTAATAAATAAGGGGGATTTTTTGAACCCTTTAGTAGGTCCGCTGTTGAAATCTCAATACCTAATATATTCTTTATTTTTATTAAATCTTTCAATCCTCCATCAAGAGGCTTTGCTAACACTATATTGCATGTATCAGGTGGCTCACTTATTGTTTTCTGTTCCGATTCCCTTATAATACAACCACTATTCACCCATTCAATAAAATCTGAAGTGATTACAGTAGCATGGCTTGGATCCATGTCTCCAGAGTCAACAATCAATACTTCTGTTTCCTTTTCATTTTGAAGCATTAAGAAAACATTACCTCCGCCATCATCTCCAATAGCAACATATCCTCTTGCATATTCATCTACTTCCCATGTCTCGTTTCTTTCCACAATATCTTCTGTACCATAAATAGCCACCTCACCACCAATTGAAAAACCATTTGTATTTCTTAATAAATCCTTATATACATTTGGTAATTTAGCTTGTAGAATATCTTCTGACTCTTGAATTTCACTTTCACTTGCTGGAGTATTTTTTATCAAATCTGAAACCATTGATAAATCAATCACTTTACAAAACCTCCCAAACCATCGAAATATTTATATGCATCCTTCATTGCTTTTCGGGTAGCTTTTTGATCAACACCTGCTTCAATCATTTCCCTATAACTCACATTAAATTCATAACGTATGTCAGTATTAAATCCCTCGATTTTTCTTCGCTTTCTTTGCATAGAAGAGATTTTTGCGTGTGAATGCCCCGAGCTTGACGGGAGAAGTATTGCGGATGCTTTCTTTTCGTTATAATCAAATCCACCTTCTTTAGCCCATCTTTTCGCCCACTCATTTTGTATTGGGTGGTGAGACTGTACTCGATTATCAGAAGCAATATTTTTGTTCCCTGGTGCACGATTAACCCCTGGGCTTAAATAGCCATGTTCATCAACATCTTCCTTGAGATATCCCCCTGGCCTTTTAGCAGTACTGGTCGAAACCCTTTTCGCCGTCTTCGCACCTTTATTCGCTTTGAAAACATATTTTCCTACCTTGACTACTTTAGTAGCGGGTATGACAGAAACACCGGACAGGATACGGTCAGTGACGGATAGTTTTTCACCAGTCACAGGGTCAACACCTGTTATCGCTCTATAACCATCATAACCACCGGACAATTCTCCAACTGTGTCTTTAGCCCAATCAAGAGCTTTTTCAATGTCGCTTTTCTTCACTCTGCTTTCCGGTATACGACTGACAAGTTCGTATTTCACTTCACCGCCGGATATGTATTTTCGGACAATTTGACCGTTTGAATAAAGCATGTACGAACCGCCGACGAAGTCCTTGCCTGTACCGATTTCATCGGTGACATCGACAGAACCGAGCTTTTTGTATCCCTTCATATTATATACTTTGCCTTTGATGATGCGAATACCTGTATCAATCTTTTTAAAATGATCTGCTTTGGTAAGTGAATCGACTTCAGATTCTTCTTGATCGGACAATTTTTTTAGCATGATTTCCATCGGCGAAGGCTCAGCATTTTCTAACTCTCCCTTTAAACCGCCGACCGGACCGTTAATGTTTGTATTCTCATCCGGTTTTAAAATTGAGCCTTTTTTATAGCTTGTAATCTCGATTTTGGGGCCTGTGTACATTTTCTCAAGCTCTGTGATGTATTTTTGCATCGTTTCAAGGTCTTGTTCAGCAGTTTTAAGAGCGCTTGTCTGTTCGCGGTCAAAAGTGTGCAGCTTTTCAATTGTCTGATTGATTTCCTTTAATGCTTTCCTGTTCTGTTCGTGAAAATCGCTGTCATTCAAATCAGGCAAATCGACGATGTGGCTGACTTTTGCGATCGAGGCATTTGTTTTAGATACCAAACGCTTCGTTGTGCGGTCGGCCGCATTCACCCCTTGTTCCAGCTCGTGTTCGAGAAAGGACTGTGAAATAAATCCGTTGTGGTTTGGTTCTAGGGAATTCAGCGCGCTTTTCAATTTCTTCAGCGTGGAACGATATTCCACTATGAAAGTATCATAGAACCGCAAAAAAGGAGTGTGGCACTCCTCGTAAAAGGCGCGGATCGCGTCTCCGCCTTTTCCTTTTAAAGCATCATCAAGTGATGTAATACCCTCTACGGCTTTTTTGACTTTGGCGAATTCATCAGATTGATGTTTTAATTGTTCCAGCGTTTGATCAATGGCTTTGTGCAACGCCTGAACATCAAGAGTCTTCATAGCATTCTCCTCTAATACTAAAGTGACATACCACGAAATATTTTACCACTTTATAGAAAAGAATTGGTGAATAAATCCTGTCAATCCATGAAAATGAATCTTATTGAGTAGGTCTTATACCCTGACACGTTCGGCATAACCTTTTTCAGATTCCAAAAAAGGAAAATCATTGTAAAAAAAGGTTTAATTTTTCGAATATTTAAAATCAACTATATGAAAGGATGCTGGGGGCATTGGAAGCTAAAGTTGCGTTTGATAAAGTCGGTAAAATGCTTAATGATTGGTATTGCTTTATTCAAAATGCTACTAAACTGCGGGAAGAAATTAAAAATATACTGCCTAATATGAAAAAAAACCAAAATGTGCTGTTATATTTTAACCTTATAGATTCCGTTTTAAACTGATGACCGAGAATTACAAAGAATCTGGAGATCTGTTAAACGATATCAAATCAATAGCTTTAGAATCCTGTACTGATGATATGATTCAGTACTATTTCTTTTCCGGGTTGTATGAGTTTTATAAGAAAAGATTCACCCAAACTATTAATTTTTATAGAATTGCTGAAAGTCATCTACATAAAATCCCTGATGAAATCGAAAGGGCAGAGTTTAATTATCAAGTTGCCATTGCATACTATGAAATTCGGCAAAATTATTTTTCCTTAAATCATGCTGAAAGAGCATTAGAGAGTTTTAAAGCAAACGGTATGTATTCCAATAGAGCAGCAACGTGTCAAATGGTTATTGCATGTAACAAAATCGCAAAGTTTTCCTCTCCCCCCATTATATCAACTTTTAGACCTTCTGAACTAAAATGTAGTTTCAATTCTTTTAGTCTCAAAATATTACCTCCAAAATTTAATTAATATAATAAATAATCATCTTTAATGAACAATGACATCATACGATTGGAATATGCAGCTCTGTTTTCGTGTCAAAGTGAACCACAAAGCCATTGAAACCAAAGAATTTTTTCTGTAATCCTCAAAGCAGTAGCCCCATCTTTAAATCCCATTTGGGGGCATGGTTCGCCCACAATAAGGTATTTGAATTAACGATGATTGTCTTTATATAATTCTTTTAATCCTTTCCAATAAATTTTAAAATGGTATAATTTGATTGATTCATTTTTTTATGGAAGGGTATGAGACTTAATGAAATCAGCTTATTGGCTCGGTAATACAATTAAGTTAAGAGCACCTTTAAAAGAAGACATACATATATTTGATACTTTGGATCGTGACATATTAAAGAATCTGAATTCAATTTCTTTTCCTCGAACCAGAATACAAATTCAAGAATGGATTGATACTATTTCAAAAACTCCCCTAAATGAAAGTGACGATTTTTATTTTATTGCTGAAGATGAAAATGAAAATGTAATCGGCACGATTGAAACATTTGATTGTGATATTAAAAATGGTACATTTTCTTATGCCTTATCTGTTTTCCCTAGCTATAGAGGGAAAGGGTTTAGTAAAGATATGATTTTAACTGTGTTGAGATACTATTTCTTTGAACTTAGATATCAAAAGGCAACCATTTGTGTTTACTCGTTTAACAATGAATCTATAACTCTTCACAAAAATCTTAATTTTGTTGAAGAAGGTAGGTTACGAAATATGATTTATACAAATGGTTCATATTTTGATGAAATCTATTTTGGTATGACAAAAGAAGAATTTAAATCCTTTTATAAATTTCCTACTTAATCTTGTAACCCATTCTGTAATCAACACGAGGAAATTCACCCTTCACCGTTTCAATGATCGTTTTTCCATGTTCCGGTGCCTTAGCTTCGTAAGCTGTTCCGTACCACCGCTTTTTTCTCTTGCCCATTACGCGATGACTTGGACTTCTTTTGTTTGATTTCTTCACTCAAAGCAGTTGCGACATAATATTTGATTGAGTCCATCGCTTTGATCTTTCATGTATCACCATCAGCCTCAAAAAGTGCACAGATTGGACCATTCTTCATTCTGAATATAAATTCTGACTCTGGCTTGCTCAACTTGGGCGAACGTTCTATATGATGGAGCCAAGACGACTGGATTTGGCACTTGTACGTTTGCCACTGAAGCAACTCCTGTTTTTGCAACAACTTGTTGAAACACACTATCATCCCCAACGGAATTGACCTCTTCCTCTTTGATATTTCCAACGACCTTTAACATGAGTCTCAGCCCGCATTCACAAATACCGATTGCAATTTGATGTTGAATTCTTCAGTAGCGTAAAATTGATCAAATCTGAACGAAGGAAGTAGCACTTCAACATTGATAAACTCTTTACGCTGCGTGTCTCTATTAAGCTGAGAGTAAACAGCTAAGATTATTGATTTCGAGAAACCAAGAATTGAAATTATATTTTGGCCAAATACGGTAAAGACCGCGAGCGTGGTTTCCGATGGGGGATAGTCATGAAAGTGAACCAGGCAAATCTAAAATAGATAATTCTTTTTTGATATGGGCGCGGAATTTAGAGTCTTTTAAAAATTTCAGCAGGAACCCATTCATATTTCGAGAAAGTTTTGCTTTCTCGACTGGAGTTAAATCATTTGCAAAAAATGCAATATCTGTCTGGTTTCCATCTTTATCTGTCGCATACATTGCAATTGTAAGAATAAACGCGGTAGATCCTCCCTTTTGTCCCGCATGAACAAGCCATTCACAATTGTTTGGATTTCTCATTATTTGTTCCATTACTGGATCAAGATATTGATATACACTTTCACTAAAATATACTTTGCTATTTAGCTTTTTCATAATAGATATATAATCTCTAGTCGTTGATCGGGGCAAACGGTCGGACCAAATTTTTTGAAAATCATTGTCCAAAGTTTTTCTTAATTGTTTTTTTTCTTGATCAGTTAGTGGTTGGCTCAGCCATCTATTATGAATTTCAATCGCTTTATTACGGTATTCATGCATATCCATGTTTTTCATTACTTCTAGGACTTCTTTTTTCGATAAGTTCTTTTCATTCATCAGTTGGGCAGGTATATAAAGTGCACTTACAATGGGATACATAGGCTCATGCTTTAACATATCTAAGCTCTTTGGAACATGATTGATGTTTTGAAGCCCCAGCACCTCAATTAAGTATTCAGTATTTGCATTAGAACTGTAAGCAATCATCCCGTTGACTACCTCACATAATGGAACACGATCTATCTCTTTGTCTTTTTTCAATTGAATAATCCAAGCCTCATGCGCACCGCCGTCTGTTTTTGGGATATAGAAATTCTCTAATTCCTTTAATCTTACTTCTTTTTGCGGATCGATTTTTCCTGCTGCTGCTTGTTGTGCATATTCAATGGCTAAGATGATTTTCACAGTACTTGCCAGAGGGAGTTGTTCGTTTACGTTAACATCAACCCAATTCTCATCGTTGTGTTTTATGGATAATGAGACATTCCCGCTTCCTGATTTTGCTTTAACAAACTGTACAATATACTCTGGATTTAACTTTTTTATTTCCCTCCGAAACATAAGAATACCGATTGCTATTACTAAACCAAGAGAAATTATTATACCTGCAATAATCAATAGTGCAATCTTCAATTTAACACTCCCTATAATGTTCAAATTACTATAGATACGAATTAAATAATGTTAGGTTTCAATTTCCTTCACACCAGCTCTTATGGTACGCAGTCCAGAAACCGTTCTTCTCAGGATTTCTGGGCATCATGGTCCATCCGAATGACACGGCCATCATCACGTTGATACTTAAGCTGGAATCACCAGTCCACCGCTTTTAAGAGTAGCAAACGTTATTTCTGCCTTTTTGATAATCTCCTGGTTTCTCATCGTAATCTTCCTTTTAAAATAAGCCATCCCAAACGGCCTTTTTTAACTAAGTCTTGATTGGCTTTAATTTGTCATCAAGCAATTTCTCAACCTTTTTTCAATTCGTATTCGATTCTGCCAGACGAGAGCTCACAGAAATCTTACGACCGCCTTTTTCTACTGGTGTTTGGTGCTTTGCTTCAAAAAAGAAGTTTTTCAGCAAATTAAAAAGCCCTTTTTCTTCATTGGCAGAAGAAAAAAGGCTTCTCTTTTTTTCGTTGGTTCAGCGGTCGCGACCATTAAATCCCGGTTATGTCACCTTTTTTGATAACGCATTCCAAGCTTATGCGACGAGAACTCAAGCTTCTTTTTTGACCTTGAAATCGGCCGGCGCAGCCTAGGATTCCACTGCTTCACCGACGGTGTTGCTTGTCGATCTGCCGTTTTCATGCAGAATATCTGTTACATATGAAGGATCACTACACTTCAGTGCAGTTGATGACTTCTGTTGGCAGAGTTGGACGCCAACTTGCCAACAGGTTTCCATAAATGTATATGGCGGGGACGAAACATCTCCTCTGAATTAATTGAGGGATATCAGGCAGATCACTGTATTCCTAAACTTCCATTCATTCAGTTTTCAATTTCCTTCTTTCTGTCAATTGCAATTTTATGCAATAATGTACAAGGGTTTGCTCATCATGTACATTCATCTTGATAAATTCAACTGTCATGAGCTGTTTGTTTGTTCTGCGATCAATGTAAGTGCGTTTAACTTGAGCATGGACGTCAATCACATCTTCATCATGTCCCTCATTTGGCAGATGGATACTTATATTCAAATCTTCTTCCGGTTCGTGTTTTTGCGTTTCTTCAATGATTAACGCAGCGCCTCCAGCACTGATATTTGCTGTATATGTTTTAAACATTGAGCCAGATCCATATGAGCGAACAGTGACGGGAAGCGTTGTATTGACTCTAAAAAATTGCCGTCTTTGAACTTTTTTCATTTGAACTTCTTCAGGTAAATACATATTTAGTACAGGTATATCCTGATAAATTTCCCGGCCTTTTATTACACTATTAAATTTATATGGGACTTGTTGCTCATTTATAAAATGAACTGTTGCTGCTGTATTTGTTGGAATAATAACAGTTCTCCCCGTTTCTTCATCAACAGGATAATGCACTCTTAAAACATTGTCTTCAATTGATAACACTTTACTTTTCGCAAGGACATATTCTTGAATTTCGTTTTCAAATTCTATTGTTATAATATTTCCTAAAGATAACAATGGACATCACTCTTTCAATTCTACTTAATCATTATATCGGTACTATGACACATAATTTTAAAAAAGAAAAGAAGAAGGCATTGAAAGGCTACTAAATCTTACTGCCCTGTGATGGCGACCACGTGCAATACTGCATAGACTCCATCGGCTCCTCCTGTGAAGCTGACGACCTTCATTATCATTCAATACATCATTTGATCAGGAATAGGTGTGTCTCCCATTCTATGCCCCTTTTTTCGATTTTTTTCGGATTAAATATAAAAAACCTTGAAAGGCAATAGCCAATCAAGGTAGTTCTTCAAAGTTAATCAATTCTCAAGTCAATTTAAGCATGAATATAATAGTCTGGTTCTTCATCCATTTTCTTCAAAAACTCTTCGAGTGATGCCGCTATTTTCTTGTCAAAATAATATACTGGACAAATACCGTTCTCTTCTTCCCGTTCTAAATCTAGAGTAAGATATGTCCCCTCACCCTTCAAAAAAGACTAACATGTTCATGGGGATCCATTACTCTATATCTATGGGTTTTATCAAGATTACAAATAAAACCATACCCTACTCTTAAATAAAACTCTCTTAGTTCATTAGGGAATTTTTTTAGAAAGCGCTTGTTTGACTTCCCCGGTATTTACTTTTATTTATTGACCCATTTTTCATTTACTCCTTGCTTCGCGCTTCGCATTCTCAATCTTTTTCTCTAAAGAACGAACTTCCTGGCTGAGCGATTGAATATCCTCTTCTAAAGATTTGATTCGTTCATCGATTTTGCTTAAAAGATCAGAAAGCTGTTTTCCGCTGATGTCATTGTAGGCAGTCTTCATCAGGCCTCGAATACGGTCAAAGGAGTCAGCAAGACTGCCTTGCCACGAATGAGACGACAACTGTGGTTCGGTGATCGTCTTTTTAGAATCAGAGAACTCCGTTTTGTCTTTTTCTAACTCTTTACGGCAAGCTTTCAGCTCTGTCAAAAATTCTTTCTTCATCGATAAATCAACTTTCATGATATCTAAAGCCAGCGTTTCTCCAAGTATTGAACCGATCATTTGCAATACCTCGCTTCCCGAAAAATGTATGACAAAAGTAATAACCAACTAAAAGTTTACCACTATACGGAAAGGAATTGGTGAATAAATCCTTTCAACTATTCTTTAATCAAGAATTTCAAGCGCATAAAAAATGCCGCTAATGAAACGGCTGCAAAAAGATAATTCAAAACTTATTTCTAAGCTAAACAACAACATCATGACTGAGAGCGCTTGTGATGTTTCTTGAAGCTGATATAATGCCTCATTTATGCGATCCGTAAGTTTTTCTGCTGCTCGGGTTAAATACTTTTCAGCAAATCAAGAAATACTGATGAAAAGGTGGTGTCTTTTTTGGATTTTCCAATCATTCATACAAACTTTTGGGATGCTGTTATAGCAGTGCCAATTATTTTGATCGTCACACAGATAATTAAAATTTTTCTCAAGGTTCCCAAAAAGTATGTCCCATCAATTGCGATCGCACTAGGCTTAATCATATCTGTTTGCATAAGCCATCGACACAGCCTCATAGCTGGAGTATTTATGGGCGGATTCTATGGTTACGCAGCTATTGGTTCATATGCATCATTGAAAACAACCATTTCATCATATAGAAACAAAAAACATAAACATGCAGGAAAATATATATTCCAGAGTTGAATTCGCTTTTTTTCCGCTTCTATCTCCCAAAGGAGGCGCCCAACGTAAGTTCACATGCTCTTAAATACATAAGCCTTAATCATGAATGAGAAGTTATCCTGTTTGATGTCTGCCATTGAAAGGATTGGCGTCGTTCCTGCACGCCCGGTTTTGCTTTATGATTTTTGTGCGCCTGTTCTCTTTCCCTTGATATAGGGTTGAAGATTGATTTCCCGAAAAAGCGAATGAATACCACCTCAACAGACACAATAAAAAGAGTTGATATTTCAGCACAATTCGCAAAGGAGTGAAACCATTGTATTGAATGATCATCAGACTGAAAATGCCCCTTTCTATTTTAAAGGAAACATAAAATTCAATAATATGGAGTGATAAACGTGACGCAAAAACATGGAGCAGACAGACCCGATGACTACAAAAGATTTTCTTCAGCAGACAAGGAATACGATTCTCAGCAATCGTTAGACAGCAATGCTAAGACAGAGAACGTTAATACTGAAACTGATAACAAAGAAAACATGAATGACAGCACGGATGTGGCAGGAAAATATTTTGACCCCTCGGATTATGAAGGAGCCACGCAGTTGGAAAAAGGATTGGCTGAAACTCATGAACAAGTCAGTGATGACTATTTTGAAGGAACGATCGATCAAAATCTGGATTAGTCATTTGAACGGCGGAACTAACTTAAAAAGTAAGTTAGTTCCGCTTAGATTAACAAAGTATCGATGTTCTCAAGTCCCAAATTAATCATTCAGTAAATCAAAAGTGATGACCGAATGACAAGCTTAGTCTTTTTACTGCCTCATCTCTAGAATTCCCTCAATGATCTTGACAATTATAAAAAGATGATTGATCCCTCCTTAAAATAAAAAAGACACAAAGCAAACTCATGATTGCGCTGGTTTTGTGTCCGAGGACTCTCCATTTAAGACTAATATTTTTGTAAATATCTATTTTTTTATTCCCTGTTTCCCTATTATTATCCGTGTCACTCTTTTCATGAAATTCAAATCCCGTCTCCTTGGTCTTCCGCTCCTTTACTTCAAAATCACTTTCAATCATTGCCAATGTGGCGCAATCGAAAGGAAAACAGCTACGCCTTCCGCCGATCGAACTTTTATATGAATCTTCTATATATTTGTGCTAAGATAAAGTCATCTTTTGACAGAAAGGCGTGCTACGATGAAAAAATATTTACTCATAACAACCAGAACCGAGAATTTTAAAGATCAATATGTGCCAGCCCATTATCAATTTTTGGACAGGCTTAAAGCCGAGAACCGCTTGGAAATGTTTGGCCCTTTCAGCGATGCTTCCGGGGGCGCTTATCTTATCAGCGCAGAGTCTCTCAAGGAAGCAACAGAGATCGGAAATTCTGATCCGATTGTTGACAGCGGCTCTTCAACACTTGTCATTAAAGAATGGCAGATTAAATAAACTATTTGGACATAGCCAACATAAGCCTCTCCAAACACGGGAAGGCTAATCTTAAACGGAAAATCTAGACCTGCGGGTCATTTTGAAATTACGGTAAAACCGTTTTTTCCCTATTGAAGGAGAATAATATAAACGGCCATCGACATTTTTTAAAATTCTTTGATTTTTCATGTTCCATATTTCTTTTCCTTCGTCGGTAGGACAAGAAGCTGTTTCTTGCAATCAACAACCTAGGGGGAGCCAAAGGTGAAATCGGCAGCCCCCTAGTCCCACGATTCAATTTTCTGAACAGTCACTTTGTTTATGATCAACCTTCCACCCATTCCTTCTATCCCTTTCACTGACTGCCATGACCATCTGTTTTTTGTTTTTCATAGTTTTTGACAGTACCGCCTTTCCCTTTGATCCACATGATCCCGTCTACATCTTTTTCATCTAGTAAACCAAGGAGCCTATTTGTTTTTCCGTTAATGGCTGCAGCTCCTGCATATTTGATTTCCCTATTGACACCGATAACGTTTGAAGCAAATAGCTCGTTCCAGCATTCATCATGCCCGGCAATCTGGGCTCCTGCTGTGTACGGATTAACATATTGGTATGTCAAGGTAATTCGATCTTTCTTTGGATCATTGACGCCCATTTAAATAAATTTTTTCAAGAGCAGTCTCTCGGCCTTCATCAACCCCTACAGCAAAAGTCAAACCAAGATCTTCAATTTCATGGCTGCTCGACCATCCGGTTAAAAAAAGTTGGAGAGGCTTTTACACCCTATCAAAGCCATACGCGATTTTTGGTTTTGTGCTTCTCCCTCAAAAAACTTCCATCTTTTTCAACTCATCTATGCTACAATAAAATGGAAAAAGGAGGGGGTTTTGAATGAAACGCTTTTTGCTGGTCATGGTGTTATTTTGTGGATTTTTCAGTTTTGGGAGCAGTGCTGAAGCTTATTCGTTCCCGCACAAGCTGAATCTTACGTTTACGGGAACTCATGTGGAGGACATTCCCTATAGCGACTCTAACGTTTCTCACTGGCATATTGGCTACAAGTTTACGATTTTTAATGCAGAAAACTGCAAAACAACGATTAAAATTCAGATGATGCATCTTTCCGGCAGGTTTATGAGTTTAAGCATTAAAGATTTTGAAGGGAACTGGCCTGATCGAACTGCTCAGGATGTCATCACATTGATGCCTAGGACTTACAGGCTTTATTTTGAGAATACCGAAGGTGAATGTAAAGATATTCGTATTAAAGGAACATACGGAGCTATTCCGCAAACGTATGATAATTTCTCAGTCTTCAGCCAAAGATAGCCGTTATAAAAGACTGCAGGAAGGCAATACAAGCATAAAGGCCCGAGCAGCATTTTGCATGATAGATACTGATATAAACGAATGTGGGGGAATCATTTGAAAAACTTTTGGATATACGAAGACGAAGATCCGTACACTTTAAAAAGCATATCAGAGAGAGGCATTCTGAAAGCTGAAAAAAAGTTAGGTGTGAGACTTCCGGAGGAATATAAAGCGCTTATTCTTGAACAAAATGGTGGCTATATCAATTTTAACGCCTTCCCTTCTGAACGGCCCACCTCCTGGGCTAAAGATCATGTCCAGTTTGACTACTTATTAGGCATAGGGAAAAAGGATGGAATTCTCGAGAGTAAAGCCTTTATTAAAGAATGGGGACTGCCTGACAACCTGGTCCTTATTCATGGAGACGGCCATACGTGGATAGCGCTTGACTACAGGGAGACGAAAGAAAATCCGCCCGTTCACTATTTTGACTCAGAATTTGAAGAAGATTATAGATTAGCCGGCTCATTTGGAGAATTTCTCTCTAAACTTTATACAGATGACTCCATTGATGATGACCGCTGCGGACATACGGGAGGCATACATTCTGGGAATGCAGATATTCCCTATGTCTATTCGGAAGATGCCATCACAAAAGAAAAAGCGGAACAGATTCTGATTGAAAATTCGACAGCCGATCTGTACCAGATTCATTACTACCCTATTGAAGGTTTGGATGATTTAAATTGGCTTCTGACAAAAATAAAAGAAAGCTCATTGATAGCAAATATTGACAATGGTGTCGAACTTGCCGTTGTTTTGGAATCTATTATTTCACATCATAAAGATTTAATCCTTGATAACGAACAAACAAGAAGGCTGGTTTTAGACATTTCAGCTATTCTAAAGAATTTGAATGACTCTGTTATAGACATCCTTTTATTACAGATAAAAGATTCCCTTTAAAAAACAACTTTTACGTTGTTTTTTATTTATGTTTCCGCCCCATTCTTTAAACTCTCCTGTTCCGAGACCTCAATGTAGGCAACTGTTGTTACTCAACCCTTTTATAAAACATAGAATACTAAATATATTGTTGGAAATTAATCCACAAAAGGAGTTAAGATTATGAATTTGAATGATATAAAAGGAGACTATAATGCCATTTTCGGATTAGGCCACCTCTGTTTAACTGCTCTTCAGCTTAGGAAAAACAATTTAAGGCCGTATGCGGGTCCTTTAGACTGGGTCGGTACCTCTTCCCTGACCGAACTGAACCGTCTTTTAAAGAATCGCTTTTCAAATTTTATGGCACCCCAAAATCTAAGGGTAACAGGCTACTCAACAGGTGTTTATACTACTGACCGTTATATCTCTTTAACAGATGATTATTATCATGTCGATTCAGCTCATGATTTTAAAGCAGATAAAAATACACTCGAACATCTTGCCACATACAATGAAGTGATGGAAAAATTCAATAGAAGAATCAACAGATTTTATGAAAAGATGTCAACCGCTAATCGGATCCTTTTTGTCAGAACTAACGGAACCTACAAGGAGGCTCAAGAACTGGAGTCCGTATTATCGGATTTAGTACAAAACGACTTCAGGGTACTCCTTATCAATCACTCAAAAGTTAAAGGAATTGTCGAGCAGAATTGGCCATTAAAAAGAATATGCGCGGTTACACTTCCAGATCGTGAAATCTGGCAGTCTAATGATCATCTGTGGAGAGAAATGCTTAATGGCGTGAATTATATCCCCTTTTAATCAAAACTTATAAGCGACAGGAAAAGGTTATAACATCATCATAACCTTTTCCATACATACTCTTCTCTGAAAACTAAACCAAAAAGCTGGTCTTCAAACAGAAACAATTCCCAAAGAGCGGCCTTCTGAAGTCAAGCAAGGTAAGTTTATCACTGAATTTCAAAGGAAAGATCAATAGGCGCCTTCAGGGGATCGGGATAAGATATGGTCTCTAGCTTCCAGCGCTTTTTGTCTCACCTTTTCCAGATCTGCATCAACCAATCGACCGTTTCGTTTCACTGCTTTTCCTGCGACATATACGGAATCTACATTTCCGGTGTGCGCGCTTTGGACGATGGCCCCCACCGCATCAGTCAAAGGGAGCAAATTGACGCTGTCCGTTTTCACCATGATAAAGTCAGCTTCTTTGCCAGGGGAAAGCGAGCCGATTTTATGATCGAGCCTTAATGCCCTCGCCCCGTCAATGGTCGCTGCTTTCAAGATTTGTTCGGCCGATATGCTCAATTCGGGACCAGGCATGATCCCTTCTTTCAACAGCTCTTCATTGCGCTTTGCACGCTCTGCTTGAAGGGCAAATTTCATCTGTGCGAAAAGGTCACCTCCCGTCGATGTCACAACATCAACCCCAAGTGCAGTAAGAACCCTGTTTTTTAAGGCGAGCCCTGTAACAGGATAGCCGTGCCCCATCATCATCTCAATTTCTGGTGTCACAGAAATCGAGCTTCCGTGAGCCGCAAGCATTTTCATTTCTTCTTCACTCATCGCATTGGCATGCACCATATTTAAATCGGGACCGAGCAGCCCGGCTTGATTCAGCTTCTCAATCGAACGATCTTTCGCTCCCCAGTTGCCAAACGCAATATGCATGCTGCATAAGGCATCAAGTTCCCGGGCCGTTTCGATTTCAAACACAGATGTCTTCCATGAAGAAAACTCCGGACCGCGAATGGCAAGCCCCATCGTCAAAAGCTGATCCTTCGATTGAAAATATGCTTTTTTTACCCGTTTCGCTTCGTCCATATTCGAAAGATCACTGTCTCTGTCCCAATATTCGGCATCACCGGATGTTCCGAAAGCGAATACTGCGCGAATGCCGGCGTCTTTCAGTCCCGCAATCAGCTGGTCTGTATGATCAGGCGATTCAATCATCGTCCAGTCCAGCAAAGTTGTGACCCCTGCCTCAAGCGCCTCAAGCGCTCCTAAATAGTTCGCGACCCAATCATCCTCAGGCCTTCTCATTGATCCATAATTGCCATAATAAATCCGGTTTAAATAGGTTTGCAGGGACCAGTCGGCTCCGATTCCGCGGATCACAGATTCCCATACGTGGCGGTGTGTATCGACAAATCCAGGCATGATCAGCATGTTGGAGGCATCAACAATCTCAGCGTCTCCCGGTGCAATCGACTCGGCAACGTCCAGAATGAAGGAGCCTTCAATCAGCATGTCCCCTTTTTCGATCGTATGAAGCTGCGGATCAAGAGTTACAATCGTTGCATTTTGAAAAAGTGTTTTTTTCATAACGGTTCTCCTTTCTTCCCAGCCAACTAGAAAAAACAGCATCCTATATGTACCATTTTAAAATAAAAAAGGTATAAATGATATTAATATGTATTGTGCGACTTGAAAATCCGCCTTCTGAGCTAGATGGAAGAGATGCAGTACACGATCACGTTAGAAAAAAAAGAAAGGTGAATTGCAGGAAACAGCGGTTGTTTAAATTGCAATGATGCGTTGTGTATTTATCGTAAATTCTGCTTTCATACTGCTCGCAATCACGATATACGGTTACTACCTCCCAAATGGAAACAGACCATAAAAAAGCTATGGTCTGTGAAATGAGTGAACGTATATTTAACTGCGATCAAAATATGGTATAATCAAGCTTTTATTAATAGCAATGGCCATAGTCCGACTTTTTTTCATAGCCTTTGCAAGGTTTTCCGCAATGATAGTGTTCATGCGAAACGTCTTTATGATGTGAATAAGTGTGCGGATAGTAATGAACATGTTCATATTTGTGGTGGTCAATTTTTTTAGTATGCTGCGGATGAATATGAGGAACGACAGACTTTGAATACTTATGATCCTCACAATATTTCGTAGGGTAAACATGCGGCTCATGATGTTTTTTGCAGTACATGTGTACACGCTCCTTTCATTTTATAGATTCACTAGTACATTATGCTGAAAAGCTAAAGCCTGACTGCATAAGTACCTATACTTTGTCCCTATTTTTGCCCGTTCATTTTCTGAAGATCGTGTTTGGAAAATCTGCTTGATTACCCTGAAGCATCCGCCGGTTGAATACCCCTTGCTTCCGGAGTTAAAAAAAGACACTAAACGAATACTTTAAATGTTCGCTTAAAGTCCTTCATCTCCAATATACCTTGACGGGCTCTGTATGAATATGCAGCTCTGTTTTTGTATCGAAATGAACAACAAAGCCTCTGATTAATCCATAGAACTTGTTTTTTTCTGTAATTTTCATAACGGTCGCTTCGTCTTTAAATCCTGGCGGATGGCATGGCTCACCTACAATATATTGCTTTGAATGAACGGTGATTGCTTGAATTGACTTCATTAAATTCCATTCCCCCTCAAGAAACGTCATGCTTCCTTCTGCTTCTGCCCAAAACGGAGATTCACCCTAGTAAAAATTGCGATTCTTCTCTTCCCTGGAGTGCAAAATTATTCGGGTATTTTTACGCTACAAACTGTAGAAGCAGTCTCGGTGATTATCATCATAACACGTTATCCAAAATATTCCTTTCTGCTTTTTGAACATTATGTGGCGGCAGCTCCTCGGTATAGAATCAACCGATAAACTGCGTTAAAATACGGTTGAACATGTCGCGTTCCTCCCAGAACGGACCGTGTCCGCTGTATTGAAACGGAACAAGATATGAATTTCTTATTTTGCGGTTGAGTTCCTTTGCTTGTGCAAACGGAATCACCTTGTCTTGAACACCGTGAATGATCAAGGTCGGAGCAGCGACTTTTCCAAGATCATCATACAGTTTCTCATCTCTCAGCATGTCGATGACCGCTTTTGTTGACCAGCCTGCCGCCTGCAATCCCAATTGAAAAAACCAGTCCGAGAACGGTTGTGTAATATATTGAAAGAAAAATGTGTCGCTCACTTCACGCATCATCTTAGGACGATCGTGAGACGCTTGCTGAAGCAATTTGGCTGCCGTCTCTTCTGTAAATCCCACAGGTGCCGCTGCATCGATCAAAACCAGCTTTGAGACCCCGGAACCCCTGTATCGCGACATATAGCGAAGTGCTATGGCGCCGCCGGTTGAATGACCGGCAAGCGTGAAGCGGTTTAGTTGAAGCGTCTCAACGACAGCGCGAATATCGTCAGCCAAACGGTTGTAATTGTAGCCCGTCGCCGGCTTATCCGAACGCCCGAATCCCCGCCAGTCAATGCCGATACAGCGGTATCCCTTTTGTGAAAGATCGTCAAATTGATATTCAAACTGCAGATGGCTTAATGGCCAGCCGTGCAAAAATACAATTGTTTTGCGGCTTTGAGGATTGATGTCTTCTACGTACAGGTTAACGCCTGATTCTGCCTGAATAAAGTATCCCATGCCGTCGCCCCCAATCATGGTGTCTTTTACCATAAGGTACTCCCAAAATGTCAATAGGTGAATGTCCTGGCGGCTGAAGGTGAAGAATTTGAAAAGGTGTGACTGGTTAGACTATTTCAAGATACGGAGGTGGTTCAATGATGAAACGCTTGGGAAGTCTTGCGCTGTCGCTTGTCCTCATGCTGCCTGCGGCGGCGATCCAAGCGCAGCCTGCCGCACCAATACCTTATCCATGCAGCGTCGTTCTTCATCCAGCCCAGGATATTCCCAATGCCCGTGGAACGGCTTTAATTGCAAAAGTGAAAAAACCGTATACCGAAGCACCTGACAGTCCAGTCAGGGAACGGCGAAGCGTCGGCATCTACGCCGATTGGCTTCCGGCCCCTGCTTCATTTGGAGATTATGATCAATATGAAGGAATGGCCCGGATACCGGACCAGATCAGCTGGCGCTTCACCATGCATCTCGTCCGGGAAGACGCGCCAAGCTGGTTTGGCGGAAGTCTTTGGGCGGGCAAATTTGATGAAATATCATCAGAGCTGACTGTGAATACCCGAGTCGAAGTGCGTCCTTTCAATTCGAAGACGAAAAAGGCCGGCCGAGCTGTTTTGCAGGGGACTTTGCAAGGTTGCAGGAACTAAATTAAAAAAAGGCCGCAGAAGCACCATTAGGACGCTTCTTACGGCCTTTTTTTCATGAGAAGAACTTTTTCTTCCGGAAAGGTTAGTATTTTTCGTAGCGATTACAAGGTTTACCGCAGTAAGAGTGATCATGATAAACCGGCTTATAGCTTGAATAAGAATGCGGATAATAGTGAACATGCTCGTATTTCTGATGATCCACTTTTTTAATATGCTGCGGATGGATGTGAGGAACGATCGTTTTAGAGTATCTGTGATCCTCACAGTACCTAGTAGGATGCACAACTGGCGGCAGAACGCGCGGTTTGCAGTAAGACATAAGCACTTCTCCCTTCCTTGAGTTTCATTCTTCATTATCAAAATATGTTGATTAGCACAAACTTGTACTAATACAAGAAACTAAAAAACCGTCCATTTTCCCCGCCTTTTCACTCAAAAAAAAGTTTCTCTGATAGTATAATAAAAAAATACTAATGAAAATGGAGTTGGACAGATGGATGTGATATCGATCGTTTCTTTTTTAGGTGCGGCTGTACTGCTTACACTTATGCCGGGCCCTGACAACTTGTTCGTTTTGGCACAGAGCATCTCAAAGGGAAAATCGGCAGGTACAGCAACCGCATGCGGGCTATGCACAGGGTTAGTCGTCCACATCACAGCTGCTGCAGCAGGTATTTCTGCTGCGATCTATCAATCAGCTGTCGCCTTCTCGATCGTGAAATATGCAGGTGCAGCCTATCTGTTGTTTTTAGCTTACCAGTCTTTCCGGCGAAAAAGTGCTGGTTTCAATCTTGAAGCTAAAGATTCATTGAACCGCAGGGCTTTATACCAAAAAGGCGTTGTGATGAATCTATTAAACCCGAAGGTCTCATTGTTCTTCCTTGCCTTTCTTCCGCAATTTATTCATCCCGGCACCTTCAGCGTGACAACGCAAATGCTCGTTTACGGCATGTTATTTTTAATTCAAGCGTTTGTGATCTTTGTGATGATCAGCCTGTTTGCGGAAAAAGTCGGAGACCGGCTGCGCAGAAGTCCGCAAGCCGCCAAAAAAGTTCATTTGCTGGAAGGGTCTTTATTCGCTTTGATCGGGCTTAAAATAGCGATCAGCCAAAGGTAGCCGCTGAAAAAAAGGTGTGCAGCCAGCACACCTTTTCCCGATTTTACCGCTTATAACATTTGACGCGTTTACCATTTCCACCGTCGGCGCCGTTTTCAAGGACACAGCGGCAATGTCATCCCTAGAACATCGAGGTTCATGTGAAAATGAACAGCCCTGCATTCCGTGATTCGTTTTCAAGCTTGATCTGGAGCGGGAGCTGGTGTTGCGGAATCGAAGTGATTTGTTTCTTTGGCTGGAGTCGAATCACAAGACTGTCAAATTCTGCAGCGCTTTCTTGCTGTGTTAGATTCTTCCTTCGTTTCATTGTATAGTGGAGTGTCAGACAATGAGACAAAAATCTAAATACCGTTGTTCTCTATCCTTCCCCCCTTTCTTTGAAGCCAGTATACAAATTTCCCGCTGCTTCGTAATGATGCAAATCGGTTATTTTCCGCTCAATCCAAATCATCAGATCGAGCAAAGCGGACACATCGATCTTAGGGATGGCAGATCAGTCAATCGATGGGCGTGGGTCTTTTTTGATAGAATATGCCGCTTTTTAAGGAGAAACGGGATCGTTTAATTGCTTTAATCAATGAGATTCATTTTCGCTTTTTATCTGCAAAGCGAGTCTTTTGAATTTATTTACAAATGATATTTTAAATGTTATAATAAATTGTTTACAGAAATAAATTCTATTTTTATTTATATAAATCGATGAATTTAAAATGAAGGAGGTAAAAAGATGGCCAAGACTTCAATGATTGTCAAACAAAAACGGGAACAAAAGTTCAAAGTCAGAGAGTACACCCGCTGTGAACGCTGCGGCAGACCGCATTCCGTGATTCGGAAGTTTAAATTGTGCCGCATCTGCTTCCGTGAGCTTGCTTACAAAGGGCATATCCCCGGCGTTAAAAAAGCAAGCTGGTAAGAACGACTTCGTCAGCCTTTTTAAGAGGCTGGCTTTTTTGATTTAGGCTCTGTTGAATTTTAATGTTGATATTGCATGAAAATAGAGGAAATCCTATGATTAGGGTTTCCTCTATACTTGTTCAACTAACGTCTCTGTTAGCTGGATAAGAACTATTGAATCAGTTGCTCATTATACACACTCATTGAGTGTACATTCTCTTTTAATAGGTTATCAATGATTTGCTTTATTACATTTGGTTCTCGTAAGTCTTCGTTCTCAAATGTTACAAGGTCACTTACTTTTATCCACTTGCAGTCTGAAATTTCATCTTCTTCGAGCTTGATAGAACCTCCGGTAACTTCACCAATAAAATGAAATAAAATAACTTGATTCTTCGTCCTGCTGATAAAATTATATACACCAGCAGCCGCAATCAGTTTTATGTCCAATCCAGTTTCCTCTTTAACTTCTCTTCGAGCTGAATGGAGAATGTCCTCTCCATATTCGATACGTCCACCCGGAAAGTTCCACTTATGAACGGCGGTAGGCTTATTCTCTTTTATCATCAAGACTTTATCATCCCGTAAGATTGATACACTGGCTACTAAAACAATTCCATTTTGCGACATTCATTTCTCCTTCATTTTCATTGGGTTGACTGGCTTCTTCCTTCATGAATCTGCTTTGTTCTTTGAAAGCTCTAAACGCTTTGCTCATCTTGAGAATCAAACCGAACTCTTGTTCTATTTTTATTATATCAGGGATTCGTATAAGCATCAAACATCAATATAAGCGCTCATGAGCCGTCACTGTTCAATATTTGAACAAACCCGTTTGTTCCGTCGATTCGGATGTAGGCGCCGTCTTCTATGATGTCTGTCGCTTTGTCAATTCCGACGACCGCAGGAATGCCGTATTCCCTTGCCACTACTGAACCATGAGTCATCATGCCGCCCACCTCCGTAATCAGTCCAACCGCTGAAGTAAAAAGCGGAGTCCAGCCCGGATCAGTATACGGCGCCACTAAGATGTCCCCTTGATTCAGCTTCGCGTCTTCAGGGCTCTTCACAACTCTGGCGGTCCCTTCAATGATGCCCGCAGAAACCGGTGTCCCTGTGAGAGCTCCTTCGGGACTTTTTGCATTTCGCAGCCTCCCTGTAATGATTTCCCCTTCACTTGTCATCACGCGGGGGGATGTGAGCTTTTGATTGGACATATGCTGCCGTTTTCTGTCTGTTAACCATTCCGGAATATTCCCGATGCTGCGATTCTCCAATAGCGCGATAAGCTCTTCAAGCGTCAAGTAAAAAACATCGTCTTCACAATTGAGGATTCCTTTTTCAACGAGGTGGCGGGCTTCTTTAAGAATGGCTTTTTTGTATAAAAACATCAATTTTACAAGTGTAAATTTATGATGCTCCCGCATTCCCATCAGGCTTCGATACATATGAACGAGCCGGGAGATTCTCTTTTTTTCCGTGAAACGAAATTGAGAGATGATTTCCTTTTTTGCTTCTTCCGCTTCCATTTCGCCTTGTTTAAATTTCCTCCTGTGTTCCCCTTGGGCAGTCGTCCGAATATGGCTGAGTATGGACGGAACGAGCTGAACCGGAGCCTCTGCCCATCTTGGCCTTGTCATATCGATTTCTCCCACGCACCGCATCCCGTACTTTTTGAGATAACCATCTAAACTCGCCTTCAATTCGGCGCCGCCGGGGATTTTGAGCAATTCTTCCATAAAGTTTTCGCTGTCTGCACGCTTGAAATAGTCAATGACTTCAGGATACTTCCTCGCTTGATCGGAAAGATCCCCCAACTCAAGACCCATTTCCGTTGTGACATTATGAGGCAGGGATTTATATAATTTCCCCAGTAAAATAGCGCTTTTTTCGTCCCCCAGCTTTTTTTTCAGCTTTTTTTCGAGCGCTCCGGCTGCAATCATTCCGCTGAAGACATATACAGCGACTTTTGAAAGCACGTCTTGGAACATCCTTTCCATTCCTTTTTGGATGACGCGGATCGTCTCAGCACCGGAAGTCCGGCTAAGCTTCTCCTCGGTGTCCGTCACGATCGCTTCAATGATCAATTCCGCTTTTTTCTCGGCTTTATCGGGGTTTTTCATCAGCAGGATTCCGACAACCTTTAATGCTGCCGGAATCAAAATCGGCATCAATCTCCCGGCAATATGAAACATGCCTTTTATCGAAATGGAATTAAGCTGTTGTTCTTTGCGCTTGACTGCCTCCGATACAGCAGATGCCATCAGCTGATCCATACCATTTAATACTTTAAGCAGCCGGCTTCGGGCGGATCTGAGGGAAAGAGCACCCGTAATATCGGCGAACACTCTTCCTCCCGCTTCGCGAAGAATCGGCTGTGCCGAAGGGTCTTTTTTTAAAAATCGGAGAACTTGGCTGATCACCGATACACCCAATGGTTTCATTGGATCGGTCATCATTTGGATATAGCCAAAATTAATCAATACATGCGGCTTATCATCAAAAACGTGTACGGCCGGGTATAGGGATGTGATCGGCCGGCTTTGAAGAATGTAAAAGCTGCCGCCGGCAAAAGCCCATTCTATATCCTGTTCCTTACCGTAGTGAGCCTCGATTCTGCGCCCCAGTTCTGCCAATTCGACGATTTTTGGATCCGGCAAAGCCTGTGTTTGTTGTTCTTCCGGAGAGAGGGTTTTCTGAACGGTTCCTCCTTCTGGAACGGAGTAAATGGCCGATTCCTTCTTCGAAAGTTGTTTTTTGACGATTTCACCTGACTGAACCTGATACAGATCAGCGCTCACAATTCCGGACACCAACGCTTCACCCAAGCCGAAGCTGGCATCGATGGAAACCGTTTTGCGGTGCCCCGTGATCGGGTCCGCAGTGAACATAATACCGGACACCTCGGGAAAAACCATCTCTTGCACGACAACTGCAAGAAAAACAGAGCGGTGATCGAAACCGTTTTTCGCGCGGTAGGAAATCGCCCTGTCCGTAAACAGAGAGGACCAGCATTGTTTTACCGCATCAAGAAGCTGATCTTTTCCGCAGACATTCAAAAAGGTATCCTGCTGCCCCGCAAATGAAGCTGTCGGCAGGTCTTCTGCCGTAGCACTGGAGCGGACAGCATAGGCTTTATCTTTGCCGGTCGTATCAACGCCTTCCAGTATCGCCGATTTGATCTCGTCAGGTATGGGAATCTGGGCAAGATGCTCGCGAATCTGCTTCCCCGCAATCCGAATCTGTTCAAGATCATCATGCTTGAGCTGTCCAAGCTGGTCGAGCAGGCTGTCGATGATGCCGCTTGTTTGTATGAACGCGCGATAGGCGGCAGTTGATATGCAAAACCCCTCGGGAACGGGAAAACCCGCTTTTGTCATTTCCCCGAGGTTCGCCCCCTTTCCGCCGACATAGGGCAAAGCAAATTGATCGATTTCATTGAAATACAGCACATATTTCTCCATTCTATCCTCTCCTTAGAGCCGCTTTTTGAAATTCCACGCCTCATTTTGGACAATTGATTTTGCCCTGGCCGGACTTTCAACACACTTTGTCTTATGAGGCATGCTTTTTCATACACAAATATTGAACACTGTGTTGATTAATATTCATCATGTTTATTATAATTGCACAAAAGGCGAATGCAATGAACAATCAATCAGCAAATGTTAAGTTCTCAACACAAACATGGACATTGTTGATTTTCATGGACCTCAGGAGGATTTGTATGACTGGACAAAAAAAAGACCGCAGGGTAAAGCGCACGAAAAAAATGATTAGAGACGCACTTTCTGAACTGATGAAAAATAAAACGTTTGAAGAGATATCCGTCACGGACATTACAACGAAAGCCGATATTAACCGCGGCACGTTTTACTTGCATTACGAAGATAAATACGATTTGCTGGAACAAAGCGAGGAGGAAATTATCCAAGAGATCAGTAACATTGCTAAACGCTCGATTCACTCAATGGACATATTAAATCAGGATGTGATTGATCATCCGCTAACGTTTGTCGTCGATATTTTTCAATATATAAGAGAAAACGAGGTTTTTATGAAGGCAATTTTAGGCCCGAAAGGCCCGGGTTCTTTCCGTATGAAATTCAAATCGGTTTTGAGCATCAATTTAAAACGGCTGAAAAAAGCGATCAAGGCGGATCCGATCGTACCGGAGGACTACTTGATTTCCTATATAACCGGCGCTCATATCAGCGTCATGCAGCAATGGCTGGAAAACGGCATGAAAGAGACGCCGCATGATATGGCGCTCATTTTATCAAAAATAACTGGGATGGGCCCTGCATACGCGGCAGGACTGAGAAAAAAATGACAGGCTTTCAGGAAGAGGGATAACCCTCTTTTTTGCTTTTTTCGTGGTATGTATAAGAAATCAAAAATAATCCAAAATATAGTGAAAAAGGTGGTGAGACCATGCAGAAGAAAGGCATTCAAAACAGCAGCCTCGAGCAGCTGAAAAACGACCACGAAACAGAAAGCGCATTCCAGCAGGATAACAAAAGCAAAAAACAGCAACAAAACAGGAATGCTTTAAAATAAGCTGAAAGGTGTGGAAACGAAATGAAGCATGTAAGAGCATTGTGTTTAAAATTTATTGTGAGCCTTGTCCTCTTATATGTGGTGCTAACTCTGTTTTTTGGCGTTCCATTTGGCGAAATGTTTGTTTTGACATTGTTTTTAGGTGTGATCTCCTATCTGATCGGAGATCTTCTTCTTCTGCCGAGAACAAACAATACAACTGCAACAATGGGAGACTTTGGCCTTTCCCTCGTATTGATCTGGGCGATTCTCGCCATGCAAAATAATCCGCCGTATGGTTCGCTTGCTGCAGCTTCAATCGTGTCAGCAATCGGCGTCACAGTGTTCGAATATTTCTTCCACCGCTATATGGAAGCCAACGTTTTGGGCGAAACGGAAAACGAAAAACGGGAAAAGCCAGGCTCATTGCAGTATCAAAGTGAAGCATCGGAAGAACTTTACCCGGTTACCCCATCTAAAAAACAGGACGAAGACTAAGCACAAAAACCTGCCGATCGGCAGGTTTTTTACTTTTTATGCCCCGAGGTATTTTTTCCTCATTTAAAGGAATATCGATCTTTTTCACGAATTGATAATAAAAAAGTGAGGAGGGCTAAAAATATGACACATCGCGCACTAAAGCATTTAGATTATCACAACTGGGCGAATCAAAGGGTGCTCAGCCACCTGAAAAGCCTGCCTGAAGAGCTGTTCACCCGGGAAATCCAAAGCGTTTTTCAATCTGTATCTGAGGTCGTTACCCATATGTGCGTGGCCGACGCCTTGTGGCTGAAAGTAATATCCGGAGCCGCTTACGAGGAAGCAAAGGAAACCGGCATGCGGCTGAAAGAAATGTTAAAGGGAAAAAAGATTGACGACTTCGTCTCCATTTTTCAAGACACGGCGCTTCAATATGAAACGTTTTTTGAAAATCTTGAAGACCCCGATGGTGAAATCACGATTGCACATCCGGCATTCGGCGAAATCAAAACGCCTGTTAGCGAACTCCTTCATCACGTGGTCAATCACGGCACGTACCACAGAGGCAACATTTCAGCGATGCTGAGGCAAATGGGTGAAGCGGGTGTGCCGACTGACTATGTTTATTATTTATTAAGCATGAAGCAGCCGACATAAATAAAAAACCCTTGTTCCGCTTTTGGAACAAGGGTTTCACAATTAAAATGATGCTGCAAGTTTTTTAGCTTCTGCTAAGCCGTTTTCAATGATTTTTTGAGCGTCGTCAGGAACAGCGTTGTGTCCTTCGATGACAACGGTATGCAGGTCTTGAACACCGAAGAAGCCCATGACGGTTTTCATGTAGTTCAATGACATTTCCATTGCAGCCATCGGTCCTTCAGAATAGAAGCCGCCTCTGGCATTTAACAGAGCAACCTTCTTGTCTCCCATCAGGCCTTTAGGTCCTTCAGGAGTGTATGTAAACGTCACTCCTGCGCGGGACAAGTAGTCCACATAAGTGTGAAGTACAGCTGGAACAGCAAAGTTCCACAATGGGAAAGCAAAAACAACTTTATCGGCTTTGACGAATTCGTCCAAGTAACGGTCCGCTACAGCTGCAGCTGCTTTTTCTTCCTCGTTCAATTCCATGCCTTTTCCTGCTTTAAATGTCCCGTTAATAGCATTTCTGCCCAGGTACGGCGGGTTTTCTTTGTAAAGATCAAGCTCTACAATTTCATCGTTTGGATGATTTTCTTTATAGCTGTTAAGAAACGCATCATAAAGTTTTACAGATACAGCTTCTTCAGCAGTACGGTCATTAGCTTTAACAAACAATACTTTAGACATTCTATTTTCCTCCCGTGCTAACGTTTCAATATTTACTTACAAATAGTATGTTACTTTCTTTTAAATAGAAAGTCAACTCATTTATTTTGATGCCAAAAGATGTTTCTATCAAAAAAGCCCTGTTCATATTTGATAAAAAACAAACGATTGCTCATATCAGCAAGAACTTTCGTTCGGATAATACAACATTATTTAAGTTCAAGCATAAAATATTATATTATGTAGCATATTTATGCGTGGTAGGAATATGCTGCGAAGCAAATAAAAAAGTTTTCGTTTAGGTTACAATGGCACATCTCATTAGGAACATTTATATCGATAACAATATACAAACCAAGTGATACTTGCACTTAGTAAAGACAACGCAATCAGTGCGGTTAGATAACTATACGTTTGCCAAACTAGAAATGACCTCCAACTAGCCCCAAATATTGTGGGGAGGATTAGGCATAGGATACCTATAAAAATTGTAGTCACAAGCCAAAAAGCTATGAGTATCAATCTCTTTTTCGTTAACGGTAATTTCCTATTCTGTTTCTTTCTACGCACCCCTAAAAAGAAAAATAGAATTGCTAGTAATGTTAGAGCAATTGTAGCGGAAGATAGGGCGATATCGGAAATCTGCATCAAACTCATTTGATAGCTTTGGGAGATGTTTCCGTCTAAAATATCCTTAATATTATATAACATATCAATATTTGTACTGGCACTATTGGATAATAGAGAGATACCTAGCTGTTCTTCTGGGAATAAGAATATATTTGTTGCAAACGTTGGATTACCACCTGCGTGTTGGATGAATGTCTGATCTGCATTCACGACCCACCCCGCCCCATAGTACAGTTCATCCACAGCCGCAACAGACCTATTGCCCTCATGTGATTTTGCAATCAGCCCTTGAAAGATTTCCGGAATATCTTCAACAATTCCCAATTGAATTCCCATCCAACGGGCTATGTCTTGAGAGGGCGAAAACAGATACCCAGCAGGTGTGTTTCCTCTAAATTCCGGTGCATCATATGGCAGCGTCATGAAAAAAGCGGAACGATAGCCCTGTGCCAACTGACCTGTCGCTTGTACCTTACCTCTATTCGCATAAGTTTCATACAACCCCAGTGGTCGAAATACTTGTTCTTCCATAAAATCCTCAAAGCTTTGCCCCGATACGGTTTCTATCACCAAGCCCAGCACATCATAATTTACCGTCCCATATTCATATCTTTCGCCAGGTGGAAATACCACTTCGGCATCTATTAACATTTCAACGGTCTTTTGCAACATATCTGGTGTATTTCCCTCTGGGATATGCTGAGTATGATACCTATTGATTAACCCTGTAGTATGATGAAGGAAATGATTCAAAGTAACACTCTGCATGTCAACGGGCTGTCCCTGATATCGCAATGAGAACCAAGGTAAATACTCTACAACCGAATCGTCCATAGACAAAAATCCCTGCTCTTCCAAAAGTAAAATTCCTAAAGCAGTAAAAGCTTTGCTGACGGAGGCTAACTCCCATATGGTGTTTTCATTGGTCAAAATCCCTTCCTCAGAGTTTGCATAGCCGGATGAAAAGAAATAGGTATCATCCCTTGATTGTATTGAAACTGACATGCCCGGTGTGCCAGATATACGCCTAGCATCTTCTAATAATGATTGGATTGCAACAGACTCTTCCTCTGTCAATGCATAGGCTGAGGTGTTAAATCCAACAAACAACATAAATACTGTGATTATTGTTATAATTATCATCTTACTTCCCATGAGACACCCCCAGTAATAAAATATTGACTCGCTATCTGTGATCATGATGCCACTATATTTTTTCATTTCAAAGCAGACACATTATACCGATTATACAAGGGAAAAGGTTATTTCTGAATATGTAATGAGATTAATAAAATGGAAAAAGATAGATTAAGTTATGGCGCAGTACGTAAAAACTATTACCTTATCTTTGATAAACATAATAGAGAAATTTACATATTAAACATGATTATATGTAAATCTCCTTATTTTTCTGCTAATGTAAAAGATTTTGATAGGTGTATATTCAATGCTTTCATGTCTACAATCCATCAAGCAATTGTTTCTTCGTTTTATATCCAGATATTATACTTTATCGGCGTTCTGTCTCTCACTCAACATCGATTATGCCCCTATGACAATATGTCCGCAAGAATTTTATTGCAGCAAGAATTTCATTGCAGAATTTGATACTTTTTTCTCCCTCTCTAATAGTTGATATGATAAGGATATTACACAATATCACAACACATCATGCGATAATAACATTGAACAAATAAAGATTTATTTTGCCCCCCCTACAACTCCAATACAAATCGTAATATGATATTAACCGTAACAAAGATATAGACAGAAACTTAGCAAGCGAGAAAATAAAAATGAGAAAGAGCGATGTATGAAGAGCTATTTTTTTAAAAAACAACATTGCATATCGTGATATTTATTTTGTGAGAATAGCCATACTAAAACCTTTCTACATGCGAAAAATCACTTCATAAGCTGTCTTTGAAAGGAATTATTTAAAAATACTCCCATACAACTAAATACAGAAGTTTGAAACTACTACATTCATGAATGGAAACCTAAGATGACTTGTTTCAAGCGAGACATACAAGCAGTCTCTAAACATTGTAGTTGATAAAACAGCGAGCAGTATTGACCGTAAAAGCTGTTATGTAGACTAATGATTGTAAAAACAATCTACTATATATCGCCATGATGGAAGCCTATTCCAGAGCGATTGATAAGCGCCGAGATACCGAATACGAACGGTTAGCGAGATAAATAGAAATAGTGCTTCATTTTTCACAATGGAAGTGAGTGCATGGAGAAATTATGAAAAACTGCCGAAGTGACACCGCTTCCGCAAGCGGCAGCAAAAGCGAGCAAGTGGAAGCGGTGTGCGTGTCGTTGCGTAGCAACGACACCATTCTACCTCTCCATATCTAACAGGGAGGTAGGAAATAGAGAATAATAGTATGGAATCCGTTGATACGGTAAGGGAAATGATGTCCTGTGCTGGAATTTTGTGGCGGACATATCAAGGAATTGGATAAAAAAGGTGATAAAAAAAGACTTTTATATCAGATTGATGGAAGAAACAAAGAGATTTGACTTAGGCATGTAGATTCTTTTAAACAACTAACACTGGATATATCTTGTGAAGGAAAATGATATACAAAAAGCTACGTTTCAAAGATACCTAGAAGCGTCAGGGATTATTAGAAAGTTATTCGGAAATATTCAGTTAAAAGATATGAATGACATTGCTGTGCAAAGAAAAATTGATGAATACGCAAAGAAGCGTTCTCACAGTACCACTCGCAGCTTGTTAATAAAAGTCAAAATGGCACTTCGTGACGCTTACGCTCGTGGTTATCTCACGAATGATTTCGCAGAACTTGTCAAACCTCGTGGGAAAGAGTTATCGAAACGAAACAAAGCGTTATCCATTACGGACTTCCAAAAGCTAAGAACATATCTACTAGCACACACAGAGGAAGAATTTCATGTGCTCGTCTTAGTAGCTTTAGAAACAGGTATGCGAAGAGGAGAATTGGGTTAACGTAGACACCTTCTTGATGAAGTGAGTCTGCAAAACGTAAAGTTGTGTCGCGATCTGGAAGAATAATTGGAATAATAGGTGATTCACTATGTAATACATTAAGACCTATTTGTTGAATGCCGTCTCTTAAGTACTTTTCGTTTTCGTGTAACTTTTCCTGGATGTCCGGATTTTTCTCTAGAATATCAATAGCTGCAATTAAACCTCCGATAACTGATAAATGTTTTATTGTGTCGAGTACTTGACTCCCCGTCGACAGTTGTAGGACATCTCTTTTAACAAACAGAGCCATAGAAAAAAGCACCCTGTTTTTGCGGGTGCTTATTTTGAATCCTGCTCCTCATCAAGACGTTCGTAAGCATATGAACGCTTTTGATCCATCGTTTCTCTGTTTGTCAAATCCTTCATTTGCCGTGTAAATTGCTCGTCATATCCTTCCCCCTCTTGATTTCTTTTTTCTGTTTCAGCTTGAGTCTCCGCGGTTTTTCTTGCATATGGAACGGCTTCGAGGCGCTCATATGGTATTTCTTGACCTGTTGCTTCACATATTCCGTATGTGCCGTCTTCCAATCGCTTGAGGGCGTCTTCCACTTCTTTTAATAAATTTCTGTCCGTCTGCCGGAAGGTCTGCTCTCTCATTCGTTCAAAATAAACGCTGGCATGGTCAGCCTGATGATTGTCAACTCCGTTTGAAAGCTCGCCCGTTTCTTCCGCCATCGACTGATCTGTTCCTTCTGCAGGGGAAAGGCTTTGTTTTAAGTCAATTAATTTATGGTAGAGATGGTCTTTTTGTTTTTGTGTTAATGGCATGGCTGATCCTCCTCCTTTCTTCTTCCTTTCCCGATTTCGTGGGAGAAAAACCCGCCTTTCCAAAATAAAAAGGCCGTTCAGACGCGGGCAAGCGGTGAACAGCCTTTACGGTTTATGCACATAAGTATTTTGATAACAGCGCTTGAATTTCAAGCATGTCGGTATCCTTCGTAAATTCCAGGTCAAAGATTTTGCTGCTGGTCATCAGAGAAAGAGAACTGTCTGGATTGAACATGCTGACTTCTCTAATCGCAAAGCCTTCAATCGATCTGTATGGCAGAAAGACGCGGACTTTCTTTTTGGAAAACAGTTTATTATCAAAAAAAATAATCCGCTTGTTCGTAAAACAAATTTGATCTATCCTCAGTCTGCAAACCGATTCAATTTTTTCTCCTTCTATGAGCAGCGGTTCAAATTTTTTGCCGTCTGCTGTCTTGCTTGCTGAAAAAACGCCCAATCAAAACCCCTCTTTCTGTATATCCAATTTATGTTTATGCACAAGGCAAAGTATACTTGTCAGTTACTAATAAGAATACGATAACCCTGATTTATAAACAATTACGAGCAGATTACATTTCTTTAACGCTATATGTTTGTTTTTACTATCAATTAATACGCCCGGCGGACGCGGGAGGTTTCAACTTTTTATCAGTTTTTTCAGCTTATTTTTCGTTTGCTACCAATCAAAAGGTGGATAACGGATAAAACAAAAAACCGCAGCAGGATGTTCTTCCTCTGCGGTTCTCTTCTGACTATTATGCCTGAAATGCACATATCAGGCACTTGCTTCTGCTTCGGTCAAGCAACTGATTCAGTCAGCCGATTTTTTATGAATGCGTGCGGGTGTATGTTCAACTCCCATTCATTGCTGTTGATGACCCGTGCAAATTGATTCAGGCTTTTACTTCTTCAAAGTACTCTTTGTAATAGCCGCCGACTTTGTTTGTATTATCGATGATAAACAGAAACTCTTCCGTTTCGTTTTTGACCTCGTATACGTTGCCTACGGTCAGCGCTCTGTTGACGATGTACTTTTTGGCATCGGTATGTATGCACTTTACTTTTTTAATGGTGTTATTGTTCTGCCATTTTTCGTGAATCATGCGGATGTCTCCTTTTTCATACGTGTATAGTTTCCATTGTAGCGTTTTTTCACCGAAATGCAATGCGATCTGGAGGCGAATGTGATTTTAAAGAGCATGGATATTGATTTGGTTTCATTCCCTGTTATAGAATGGTGGTGTATAGTTCCAAAATCAGAAATATATCCCTCTTTCATCCGCGCAATGACCAAATCAAAAGACAAACCAGCACCAAGACAACTCACCCGAAGACAGACCAAAATTTCAAAGGAGGTTTGTTTGACAAACATGAGTTCATTAACAATGCAGGTCAGTAAAAAGCTGGAGGTATTTTTGCAGGGAACAAAGAAGCTCTATATTAACGGGGAATTTGTAGCCAGCGCCTCAAACAAAACGTTTGAGACCCCAAACCCGGCGACTGGTGAAACGCTCGCCACCTTATATGAAGCAGGTCCCGAGGATGTGGACAAAGCGGTGAAAGCCGCGCGGGAAGCTTTTGACCGCGGTGAGTGGCGGACGATGAACCCGGCCGAAAGAAGCCGGCTGATGTACAAACTCGCCGATCTGATGGAGGAACACAAAACGGAACTGGCTCAGCTTGAAACGCTGGATAACGGGAAGCCGATCAGCGAAACGACCGCAGGCGATATTCCGCTGTCAATTGAACATATGCGCTATTATGCCGGCTGGGCGACGAAAATAACCGGACAGACGATTCCTGTTAACGGACCTTATTTTAACTATACACGACATGAGCCTGTCGGAGTTGTCGGGCAAATTATCCCTTGGAACTTCCCGCTTCTGATGGCCATGTGGAAAATGGGAGCCGCTCTTGCAGCCGGATGTACGGTTGTCTTAAAACCGGCGGAACAAACGCCGCTTTCCGCTCTGTATTTGGCGGAACTGATCGATGAAGCAGGCTTCCCGAAAGGCGTCATCAACATCATTCCTGGCTTCGGTGAGACGGCCGGAGAAGCTCTGACCGATCATGCCCTTGTCGACAAACTGGCATTCACAGGGTCAACGGAAATCGGCAAAAAAATTATGGAGAAAGCGGCCAAATCGGTTAAACGGGTGACCCTTGAACTCGGCGGAAAGTCGCCGAATATCATCCTTCCTGACGCCGATCTGAAGAAAGCGATTCCAGGCGCACTAACCGGCGTCATGTTCAATCAAGGCCAAGTGTGCTGTGCGGGATCGCGCGTGTTCATCCATAAGGACCAATATGACAAAGTCGTCGATGAAATGGCCGCATATTCCAAGTCGCTCCGCCAGGGTGCGGGCCTTCATGAAGACACGCAAATGGGACCGCTTGTCAGCAAAGAGCAGCACGAACGCGTCCTCTCGTATATTGAAAAAGGACGTCAGGAAGGTGCGAAAATCGCAGCCGGCGGAACATGCCCTTATGAGCAGGGATACTTTGTTTCTCCGACTGTATTCACCAATGTCGAAGACGAGATGACAATAGCAAAAGAAGAAATCTTTGGTCCTGTTTTGGCGGCGATCCCTTATGAAACGGTAGATGAAGTCATCGAACGGGCCAATCGCAGCGAATACGGCCTTGCTGCTGGCGTATGGACGGAAAATTTGAAAAACGCCCACTATATCGCCGACCGTCTGCAAGCCGGTACCGTTTGGGTCAACTGCTATAATGCCTTTGACGCCGCATCCCCATTCGGCGGCTACAAACAGTCGGGACTCGGACGTGAAATGGGCTCATACGCTCTGGATAACTATACAGAAGTAAAAAGCGTCTGGATTCATACAGGCGAATAACGCACGATATGAGTTTCTGCAGCCGCCCTGTCGATCAGGGCGGTTTTCTTTTTTATAGAAATAAACATTTATAGACACATATGGTAAAATGGATGATAGTTTAAGTCGAATGGAATGATAGAATCGTGTTTTCTTCCTCTCTTGGCAAAACCCTCTGGAATCAAAAAAGTTTTAGATACATATGGGCATCACAAACAGCACAGGCTGTCGGGTCGATTTTGATGACGATCATCGTCATGGTCGATGTGTTTAAGGAAACGAACTCTGTATTCGGATCGGGTCTGGTCTTGGCTTTATCCTCGTTCGGCAGTGTATTAGGCGGTGCGATGGCTTCTTTTGCTATTCAGCGCCTCGACCTGCTTCAAACAGCGGCTTGTTCAACATGGTTCAGAGCGGTCTGCGCATTATGCATCGGCTTATGCCAATCGCTGGGCTTACCCTCTTATATCATTTATGTGCTGCTGTTTTTGCAAAGCTTTGTCGGTTCCTGGTATTCCCCCGCACAGTTAGGTTTACTGTATCAAGCGATTAAAAAGCGCGATTACGTGGCGGCATCGGGAAGCATCGTAACGGTCAACCAGTTTATTCAGGCAGCAGGCTGGGGGCTCGGCGGCTATTTAACCGTTTTGGCCCAAACTCACACGCTGACAGTGTTTACAGCAGGACTCTTTTTCGCATCAGGACTTTTAATCAAATTGCCGGATTTGAAAACAGCGGTTATCCCTCGTCAAAAAACCCGCACACAATCAGTCTGGCGCACTGTATACAGGAAGAAAACCGTTTTGCTGCTTACGATGATGGACATGTCAGAAGGTTTAGCAAATGCGGTCTGGACTTCCGCCGTTTTGCTGGCTTTTACGAAAGAGGTGCTAAATAAAGGGGAGGCTTGGTGGGGATTCATCAATGCCGGTTATTTTTTGGGAGCGATTTTGGGCGGCATTCTCGCTGTGCTCTTTTCCAACCAGCTCAAAAAAAGGCTTGGCCTCATGATTGTCTTGGGTTCTGTTTCAATGGGAATCACAACGCTTTTATTCGCCTATTCGTCAAATCCCCTCCTTTCGGTCATCCTCTGTATCATGATGGGTCCGCTTTATCAAGTAAGAGACGTCAGCCAGACGGTTATCCTTCAAGATACGTTGACAGATGAAGAGCGTGCACCGGTCACCGCCGCCAAAAATACTATTTTGACTGCATGGTCTGTCTTAACAATCGCCATTATGGGGGCTTTGGCGGACTTGATCGGGATCCAAAGCGTATTTATCGCTGCCGCTGTATTATATGCCGGAACAGCCGCTGTCACATTTTTCGTGCGGGATGTGAGAACGTACAGCCAGTCTGCAAGGCAAATAGAACGATGAAGCTGCTGTGGATATTCGATGACAATGGCGCTGATTGCCGGCGGCATTTACAGCCGTTCAGCAAAGATTGAAAAATAAGAATGAACAAAGCGGCGCTCAGTAGAATAACATGCTGCGCGCCCTCTGATTCAGCGGGATATCAGCTCTTCGTATTCCCGCTTCAATATCCCCATAATGATTTCATCTGAGTACTGTTTATTCATATAAAGAGCCTCCCTGACCGTACCTTCCCTTTTAAATCCGGCTTTTTCATATGCTTTCAGCGCGCGCTTATTGTGTGAAAATACTTCGAGCTGAAGGCGGTTAAGATCGAGTCTTTCGAATGCCAACTGCATGGCCAGCCGCACCGCTTCAGAACCATAGCCTTTGTTCAAATAAGCGGGGCTGTGCAAAGCGATTCTAAACCCCGCTTTTCGATTCGTCCGGTCGATGTCAATGATGGACAGATCGCCTA
Source organism: Bacillus sp. PK6-026 (assembly GCF_054161455.1). Taxonomy (NCBI): domain Bacteria; kingdom Bacillati; phylum Bacillota; class Bacilli; order Caryophanales; family Bacillaceae; genus Bacillus; species Bacillus sp. PK6-026. The sequence goes on from NZ_CP096418.1 coordinate 2,292,991, forward strand.
TCAAACGATCGTCCTCCTTTAAGCAGACGGCAAAATCATAGCGCGTCTCATCGCTTGTGATTCTCTCGTAGTGCTCATAAAGGTCTTCCATCGTAAATTCGCGCGTCGTGCCCGTCATATATCTGATGTCTTCATTTTGAACAGCTTTGTAAAAGCTCTCCATATCGCCTTTTTCAACAGGTCTGAGATAAACCTTGCGGCACTCAAACATCGAACGCCCCTCCCCTGCTACTTTTGATACGCAGCAAACCAATGGTATGGCTGTATTTCCTTTAAAGATTTATAAAGCAGACGCCCATCCGGTACAGTTACAGCTGCTTTAAGATCCGGCCCCCAATAAAAAAGTCTTTCCTGGCATACCCCGCACGGCGTTAATACCTTGCATTCGGAATGTTCATCATCTCTCACAACACAAACAGAGTGCGTAATTTTTGCCTGATATTTATGGGCTTCGAGAATGGCGCCCGTTTCAATGCATAAATCGGTTGAAGCGTTGATTACTTCCGGCGCTACGCTCGTCAAGATTCTCCCGTCTTCGGTATACATGGCAGCTGCCCCGCCCCATCCGGTCGGATACCTCTTTTTGATCAATTCGACTGCGGTGTCATACAGCATCTGTTCAATATTCATTCAGCAACATCCCCCAAACATTGTTTCTAAGGTCTCTCTTTTTACAATACCTGATAATGGAACAGAGGTAAACGAAGATATTCATGATTTCCTGATCATGCTCACGCATGCCCGCGCTGACGAATGCCTCTGTATGCTCATCACATATTCTAAATCGCTGTTCTTCTGTTTTCATCCGGTTGGCATGACACATTTCCGAAATGAATACAGTAAAATGAAGGAGATGAGAAGATTGCGTTCTTTACTAGAAGACGTGAAAGCTTTCAGACAAAAGACGCTCGCAAAGCTTCAAAATAGACAGAGACCTGATGGGTCATGGCGGTTTTGTTTTGAAGGGCCCGTGATGACAGACAGCTTTTTCATTTTAATGCTGACCTCACTTGGCGATCAGGACTCTTCTCTCATCACAAGTCTTGCTGAACGAATCCGTTCGAAGCAGAGCGGAGACGGTGCGTTTCGCAATCATCCGGATGAAACGGCAGGCAATTTGACCGCGACAGTCCAGGGCTATACCGGGATGCTGGCTTCGGGGCTCTATGACCGGAGAGATGCGCATATGCAGAAAGCCGAGGCGTTTATTAAGGCAGCAGGCGGTTTGAAGAATGTGCACTTTATGACGAAGTGGATGCTCGCTGCCAACGGGCTGTATCCATGGCCGAGAGCCTATATTCCGCTTTCGTTTTTACTGATCCCGCCCTATTTCCCGCTGCATTTTTACCATTTCAGCACATACGCAAGAATTCATTTTGTCCCGATGGCCATTACGTTTAATCGACGATTCTCTTTAAAAAACAACCAAATCGGCTCGCTTCGGCATCTGGATGAAACCATGTCAAAAAATCCTCTCGAATGGCTGAACATCCGCTCTTTTGACGAGAGAACCTTCTATTCTTTCAATCTGCAATGGAAGCAGCTCTTTCAATGGCCGGCTTATGTCCATCAGCTCGGATTTGAAGCGGGCAAAAAATATATGCTGGACAGAATCGAAGAAGACGGAACACTATACAGCTATGCGAGCGCGACCATGTTCATGATTTACAGCCTGCTGGCGATGGGAATATCAAAAAACGCCCCCGTTGTTAAAAAAGCAGTCGGCGGAATCAAAAGCCTTATTTCCTCATGCGGAGAGGAAGGCTTCCATTTGGAAAACTCAACTTCCACTGTCTGGGACACCGCGCTCATCAGCTATGCCATGCAGGAATCCGGAATACCTGAACAACATTCTTCCATCTCATCGGCAGCGGACTACCTTCTCAAAAGACAGCATGTGAAAAAAGCGGACTGGGCGGTCTCAAACCCTCAAGCGGCACCGGGAGGATGGGGTTTTTCACACATCAATACAAACAATCCCGATTTGGACGATACCGCTGCGGCATTAAAAGCAATTCCGTTTCAAAGGCGTCCGGCTGCCTGGAACCGGGGGCTCACCTGGCTTTTATCAATGCAAAACAAGGATGGGGGGTTTTCAGCATTTGAAAAAAACGTTGACCATCCGCTCATCCGACATCTGCCGCTCGAATCTGCCGCTGACGCAGCGGTCGATCCGTCAACGGCAGACTTGACTGGGCGGGTTCTTCATCTGCTCGGACTTAAAGAGCGGTTGACAGATGACCATCCCGCAGTCAGAAGCGCTCTAAGGTGGCTTGATCACCATCAGGAAGCTGACGGTTCGTGGTATGGCAGATGGGGCGTCTGCTTTATTTACGGGACATGGGCCGCACTCACCGGAATGAAAGCCGTCGGAATTTCCCGCAATCACGCGTCTGTCAGAAAAGCGGTCTCCTGGCTTAAATCGATCCAGCTCGAAGACGGAAGCTGGGGAGAATCTTGCAAAAGCTGTGAAGCGAAGCGTTTTGTCCCTCTTCACTTTGGAACAGTTGTTCAATCTTCATGGGCGCTGGAGGCGCTTTTGCAATATGAGCGTCCGGATGACCCTAAGATCTTAAAAGGGATTCGTTTTCTCACCGATGATCACGAAAGCTCGCCTGAGCGACTCGAATACCCGACGGGAATCGGGCTGCCGAAACAATTCTACATCCGCTATCACAGTTATCCTTTTGTGTTTTCATTGCTCGCTTCAAGCGCATTTATTAAAAAAGCGGAAATGAGGGAGACATATTGAATGCTTACAAAGAAAAAATAGCGTCATGGGCCAAAGGTCTGAAAGACCAGATGAAAGATGATCCTTCTATAGAAAGCCAGTTAGAAAAACTTTTTCAATCACTGGATGATCCTCGTGCGACCGAACAGGAATGGTATGAACAGGCAGAAGCCGTGTATCAAGCCATCTCCCGCAGTGATGCGTCTCAAGCAGGCCGGCAGCCATTCAGAACAGTGCCGATCGGAGGCCATCGCCTGCCAAGCCTGCCCTACTCTTATTCAGCCCTTGAGCCTTATATTTCAAGAGAAATTATGTTTCTTCATCATACAAAACATCACCAAAGCTATGTCGACGGCTTGAACAAAGCTGAAAAAGAACTGCAGAAAGCAAGGCAAACCAAACAATTCGACCTTGTAAACCACTGGGAAAGAGAGCTCGCCTTCCACGGAGCCGGGCACTATTTGCACACGATATTTTGGTACGCGATGCATCCAAAAGGAAAAAGGCGGCCGACAGGCGAATTGCTGGAAATGATTAACCGTTCTTTCGGCAGCTATTCGGCCTTTAAAGAACAATTTTCCGAAGCGGCGAAAAAGGTGGAAGGCGTGGGCTGGGCGATCCTTGTCTGGGCGCCTCGCTCACACCGCTTGGAAATTCTGATCGCAGAAAAACATCAGCTGATGAGCCAATGGGATGTGATCCCCCTTCTCCCGCTCGACGTATGGGAACACGCATACTACCTTCAATATAAAAATGAAAGGGCAAAATACGTCGATAATTGGTGGAATGTCGTTGACTGGAGAGAACCTGAAAGGCGGTTTGCGACAGCAAAGCGCGTTCTATGGGAGCCCTTCTGATTCAAATTCAATGGCGGGACTTCAACTACTGAAGTCCTCTTTTGTTTCGGTAGTTGCGCCCGACATCGGCCTCCCCGTCAAAGCCTTGCCTCAAAAAGCGGACGAGCCTTTCCTCTCGCACCTTTCTCTTCTCTGCGCCAGGCAGCCGTCGACACTGGCCGAATCGAGCGAAAGTGCCGATACCTTATCACTCTCAATACCGTATCTATATCCCTTAAACCCTCTATCGTCTGTAATAAGATAACAAATAAAAGTTTAAATATCCCAGTTTCTCTTGAGGATTGTTAAGACCGCTACACGAAGATTGGCGAGGCGGAGTCGGAAGAGAATCCCCACAACCATACATCCTTCTGAATCTGCTATTTTGATCATCCCTTTATGAAATACTGAATCTCAACAGTCTATCAATATATCCCAAATTTGTGCCTTAAGTATGGAATGTGAACATTTTTTGATTTATTTGGAAAATAGTCGTTTTTTCTCATTCTTCTAATTCCAAAAATCGTTAAGCTATTCTACAAGAAGGGAGGGAATAAATGAACAAACTGTCGATGTTTGTCTGATTCAGCCGGTCAGTTTTTCGAAAATGGCAAATTTATTTTAGGAGGGTAAATCATGAAAAAAATGTTTGCTTTCTTTACAGCCTTAATGCTCGGTTTGACTTGTTTGCCGTACTTATCAGAAGCGAAAGAATCAAAGCATACGGACAGTTCTGTTACAACCTTGCCTTCTATGTCTATATCCACATCTCTCAATCAGTCATTGGACCAGGAAAAACAACAGTTTAAAACTTCCGCTATTAATCTCAACATCAGCCTCGACCTCTTAGGAATCGGAAACTCGATTAGAGACGCCATCGTTCAAAGCAATAACCGCAGCGGTTTCGTCAAAAACTGCATGGAAACCGCTTTTTATTCTGCAGGGCAAAGATACAATGTCATGGTGTTCAACTTAAGCCAAGGCTATCACAACGGTTTAAGAGGAGTTAAATTTTATGGATCTGCCAACTATCATGGCGTGATTTACGGCATTTGGGTATTTGAAAGCGGACAATTTACAAACCAGGGAGACGGCGGCTGGATTAACTGGGCCTTTAAAGGCTGGTTTGATCGAAACGGCCAAACTGTAACATTCCGCAAGCCTTAATCAAAGTCAAAGTATCCCCCTCTTCTGCCTGCCGGTAAAATCGTCAAGAACGAATTCACGGCAGGCCTTTTTAATATGTCTGCCGCAGAAAAAAGCCGATTAATCAAACACTTCCCTTGCCGGTCATACCGCTGCCATTTCACAGAGAGAAAAGAAAGTACCGCTGACAAACTGTCTGCATGAAAAAAAGGCCGGACAAATCCGGCCTTATAAACAATTCAATCTTAAAATACGCCAATGACGTCCAAAAAGACGACAATAATAACGATCGGAGCGGCGTAGCGGATCAGCAAAAGCCATGCTGCAAACCATTTTCTGCTGATTTTAGAGCCCTCCCTCAATTCGGCAAAAAGCTCTTCTTTCGGGATTTTGAGCGGCACAAAAACGGCGATGAGCAAAGCGCCGAGCGGCATTAAAATATTGCTGACAAGGTAATCCGCCGCATCAAAAATAGATAGATTAAAAATCGATACATCCTGAAGCACGCCATATGATAATGCTGAAGGAATTCCGAATAGGAAAATCGCAATTCCCCCGGCCCAAGCGAAAGCCTGTCTTTTTTTAGGATCCCCTTTTGATAAGGAAGAAACAAGGATCTCAAGCATTGAAAATGCGGACGTCAGTGTAGCAAATAAAAATAAGAGCAGAAACGCCAATAAAAAGACGATTCCCAAAGGCATCTTGTGAAAGACTGACGGCAGCACATTAAATAACAGCATCGGGCCGGCATCAGGAGATAATCCGAATGAAAAAACGGCCGGAAAAATCGCAAACCCGGCAAGAATCGCTACAGATACATTGAGCAATGTCACTGAAACGGCCGACTGTATAAGGTTTTCTTTTTTCGATAAATAAGAGCTGTACGTTACCATAACGGAAACACCGACACTCAGCGAGAAAAAGGATTGTCCAAGCGCAAACAGCACCGTTTTGGCTGTGATATGGGAAAGATCAGGTTTTAAGAAAAATTCCAAGCCTTCCATTGAACCGGGAAGTGTAAGCGAACGGATGATCAAAAGCAGAAAAATAACGAACAGAGCAGGCATCATAAACTTGCTCGCTTTTTCAATTCCGCTTCTGACCCCTTTTGCAACAACAAGAATCGTGATCATGATAAATGCAAACTGGCTCGCAAGAACGAGATACGGATTTGCAATTGTCTCTCCGAAAAGACCTGCATAATCCGTGCTTCTTGACAGTTCGCCGGTCAGTCCTTTGATAATATAAATGATGATCCAGCCGCCGACAACACTATAGAAAGACAGCAGAATAAAACACGTGATAATGCCGAGCCGGCCGATCCAATGCCAAAGCGAGCCGGGCGCCAGCTCCTTATAGGATTCAACGGCATCTTTTTGAGTCTTTCTGCCGATAATGAACTCCGCCATTAATAACGGAAGCCCAATCAATAAAGTAAAAAGAATAAACATAAGTAAAAATGCTCCGCCGCCGCTTGTTCCGGCGACATAAGGAAACTTCCATATCGCGCCGAGCCCGATTGCCGAGCCGGCCGAAGCTAAGATAAATCCAAGCTTTGATGACCATATATTTTGTTGATTTTCCACTTAAGCACCTCTTCTTCTCGGTCTAATTGCATATGGCTACAAACTATCATTTTAAAAAGCATAAACGAATTCGTCAAGGTTTTCAAACATTTCTTTCAGTTTACATAATAATATTATTTAAAACAAATTCGAATTTTACAAGTATTGAATTATTCAGAATATTAATTATAATAAGAGGATGTTATATTTTCTACAGATGTGAGGAGCTGGACTTATGAGTTATTTGATCAAAATCAGTCAATTTGCAGGAAAAACGTTTGCCATTTGGGTGATTCTGTTTGCGGTTCTCGGCTTTGCCTTTCCGACGCAATTCACCTGGATCACCCCTTATATTACCATCCTGCTTGGCGTGATTATGTTTGGCATGGGATTGACATTGTCAGCGGACGATTTTAAAGAGCTGCTGAGACGTCCCCTGCATGTGCTGATCGGTGTGCTGGTTCAATATACGGTCATGCCGCTGCTCGCTTTTGGACTGGCCTATGGACTCGGGCTTCCCTCCGAAATAGCGGTTGGGGTCATTTTAGTGGGATGCTGTCCCGGGGGAACGGCATCAAACGTCATGACATTTTTGGCGAAGGGGAATATCGCCCTGTCAGTGGCGATTACAACGATTTCCACATTGCTTGCCCCTTTTTTAACGCCGTTTCTCATTTTATTTTTCGCAAAAGAATGGCTTCCGGTATCTCCGGGCTCACTGTTCTTGTCGATTTTACAGGCGGTGCTGCTCCCGATTATCGCCGGGCTGATCGTTCAATTTTTCTTTAAAAAACAAGTGAAAAAAGCGGTGCAGGTGCTTCCGCTCGTCTCTGTTCTCGGCATCGTCGCCATCGTCACCGCGGTCGTCGGAGGCAACCGGGAAAACATTATTCAATCAGGGCTGTTGATTTTTGCAGTCGTCGTTCTTCATAATGGCCTCGGCCTTTTCCTTGGCTTTGTTTTGGCAAAGTGCTTTAAAATGGATTATGCATCACAAAAAGCCGTGTCCATTGAGGTCGGCATGCAGAATTCGGGTCTCGGTGCAGCATTGGCAACGGCGCACTTCTCTCCTCTTTCCGCTGTCCCGAGCGCTGTTTTCAGCGTCTGGCATAACCTTTCAGGCTCATGGCTTGCGACATACTGGAGCAAGAAAGCAAATAAGCAGAAGAATAACAATTATTCTCCTGCCCCGCAGATGATAAACAAAAAGCTTTGACCGTACATGCGGCCAAAGCTTTTTTCTTGATTTAACCTTCCAACAGAAGCTGTTCAGGATCTTCAAGCAGATTTTTAATCGTAACCAGGAAGCCGACTGCCTCTTTACCGTCGACGATCCGGTGGTCATACGATAATGCAATGTACATCATCGGGCGGTTTTCGAAACGCTCTTCATCAATTGCTACAGGGCGCAGCTGGATCTTATGCATGCCCAAAATACCAACTTGCGGACTGTTCAAAATCGGAGTCGACAACAGTGATCCGAACGTTCCTCCGTTTGTGATCGTAAAGGAGCCTCCTTGAAGCTCGTTGAGCGACAATTTGTTGTTTCTCGCTTTCTTCGCAAGCTCTCCGATATCCTTTTCAATATCAGCAAAGGTTTTGCGGTCTGCATCCCGAACGACCGGTACGACGAGGCCATCCGGCGCAGCAACAGCGATTCCGATGTCATAGAATTGTTTGATCACAAGCTCGTCGCCTTGAATTTCCGCGTTGAGGAGCGGATATTTTTTCAGCGCGGCGACCACAGCTTTTGTAAAGAATGACATGAATCCGAGCTTCACATCATGCTGCTCAAGGAATTGATCTTTTCGGCGTTTCCTTAGGTTCATGACCGCCGTCATGTCCACTTCGTTGAATGTCGTCAGCATAGCGGCGGTGTGCTGAACTTCAACGAGGCGTTTGGCGATAGTCTGTCTCCGGCGGGACATTCTTTGACGCTCTACCGGTTTACCTGCATTTTCGGTTTGTTTAGCAGCCGGCGCCTGTGTTTCGCGTTTTGGTTCAGGCTGAGCTTTTGGCGGCTGCTCGTTCTTCTGATAAGATTCAACATCTTGCTTTCTGACCCTTCCGAGCGGATCACCGGTAGGAATCTCCGATAAATCGATGCCTTTTTCACGGGCGAGCTTTCGGGCAGCCGGAGAAGCGATTGTCCTTGTTTTGGTTGTATCCGCCTCATCGTTCGCGCTTTCGCGAGGTTCGGCTGTCTTTTCAGACGTGGCTGGCTTCTCTTCCGAAGCGCCGGCGCTTTCTTGAGCGTCAGCTTGAGGAGCCGTTGATTGGCCTCCTTCTCCTTCGCCTTCTGAAATCGTTCCGATTATTTCGCCGACCTGAACCGTGTCACCGGAATCTTTCAGCACTTCCTGAAGAACGCCGGACTGCTCTGCCGTCAATTCAACGTTGACTTTATCAGTCTCCAGCTCAAGCAGGAATTCCCCTTGTTCTACATAATCTCCCGGTTGTTTCAGCCACTGGGCTATCGTTCCTTCTGAAATTGATTCCGCTAATTCAGGTACTTTAATTTCCGCCATTTTTTAGTTCCCCCTTAATTTTTGCGAGTCAAGCTATCAGATACAATGCGTTCCTGTTCCTTTTTATGAACCGTCGGATCCCCTTCTGCCGGACTTGAACGTCTTCTTCTGCCAATATAGCGGACCTTCACGTCCTTTGGAGCAATCTCTCTTAAATAAGGCTCGATATAGTTCCATGCACCCATATTTTGCGGTTCTTCCTGTACCCAGACAATCTCCTCCAAATTCGGGAGTTTGCTGAAGATCGCTTTAATATGCTTTGCAGGGAAAGGATACAGCTCTTCAACCCGTGCAATGTGCAGCCAATCTTTTTCACCTTCCATTTTATTGAAATGGCTGCTGATGTCAATCGAAACTTTACCGCTTGAAAGGACGAGGCGCGTCACTTTGTCATACTGATGGGAAAGTCCTGACATTTCATAGACCGGCTTAAAGTTACTGTCGCTGAGCTCCTGCACTTCTGATACGGTATTCGGATTTCTCAGCAGGCTTTTCGGCGTCATGATGATCAGCGGGCGGATCTCCTCGCGAAGGAGCATCTTCGCCTGCCTTCTTAAAATATGGAAGTACTGGGCAGCGCTCGTCAAGTTGGCGACAGTCCAGTTGTTTTCCGCCGCCAGCTGAAGGAAGCGTTCCGTTCTTCCGCTTGAATGCTCAGGTCCCTGCCCTTCATAGCCGTGCGGCAAGAGAACAACGAGCCCTGATTTTTGTCCCCATTTCGCTCTTCCTGCAGAAATGAACTGATCAAAGTACACTTGCGCCGCGTTTGCAAAGTCTCCAAACTGCGCTTCCCAGATCACCATCGTTTCCGGCGAAGACACGTTGTATCCATATTCAAAGCCAAGGACGGATCCTTCAGAAAGCGGGCTGTTGTGAACCGCAAATGACGCTTTCGTATCTGCAAGGTGATGCAGTGCGATGAATTCGTCCCCTGTCTTGCTGTCGTGAAGGACAAGGTTGCGGTGTGCGAATGTGCCGCGTTCTGAATCCTGCCCGGTCAGCCTTAGAGGTGTGCCGTCTTTCAAAATGGATGCAAAAGCCATCGCCTCTGCAAGCGACCAGTCGACTTTTCGGTCATCGTCGAACGCTTTGGCGCGCCTTTCGAGGATTCGCTTTAGCTTATCGAAAACGTTGAAGTTTTCAGGCCATGAAACAAGCTCCTGATTAATTTTGCGCAAAGTTTCAACATCAACCGACGTGTCAACATCAGGAAAACCGTTGGAAACAGGTTCCGGAAGAACGATTTCATGCGTCATATCTTCCTTTTTGGCCGGCACTTTGCGATAGGCTTCTTCTAAACGCTTCATGACAGCGTCCCCGATTTTGTCGACGGTTTCATTATCGACGATCCCGTTATGAATCAGCTTTTCAGCAAAGATGTTCTTGACGGTCGGGTGCTTTCTGACCGCATCATACAGCATCGGCTGCGTTGCAGACGGCTCATCCATTTCATTGTGGCCGAAACGGCGGTAGCCGATCAGATCGATCAAAAAGTCTTTGTTGAAAGTCATGCGGTATTCAACAGCGAGCTGAACCGCTGAAAGGCATGCTTCAGGATCATCCGCATTGACGTGGACGATCGGAATCTCAAAACCTTTTGCAAGGTCGCTTGCATATTTCGTCGATCTTGACTCATTGCTTTCCGTCGTAAAGCCGATCATGTTATTGGCGATAATGTGAATCGCTCCGCCCACCTGATAGCCTTTAAGCTGGCTTAAATTCAGCGTTTCCGCGACAATGCCTTCCCCTGGGAATGCCGCATCGCCGTGAATCAGAATCGCCAGCGATTTTTTAACGTCTTGAAGCGGATAGCCGCTCTCCGTTCTCGTTTCCTGGGCGGCTCTTGTCGATCCCTCAACGATCGGATCGATGAACTCCAGGTGGCTCGGATTGTTCGCGAGCGCAATGCGCGCCGTTTTCGTATGCTCATCCTGAATCTGACGGTTGGCGCCGAGGTGATATTTTACGTCACCCGTCCAGCCGTAATTGATCCCTGTCGAACCTTCCGACGGAACGAGATCTTTGTTCGGCGCATGCTGGAATTCAGAAAAAATGATTTCATAAGGTTTTCCGAGCACATGCGCAAGAACGTTCAGGCGGCCCCTGTGCGCCATTCCGATATTAACGTTTGTCGTACCTGCCGAAACGGACTTGGCGATAATATCATCCAGCATGGGCACAAGCGCATCAAGTCCTTCTATTGAAAAGCGTTTTTGCCCGACAAAGGTTTTGTGGAGAAACTGTTCAAGGCTTTCAACTTCTGTCAGCCTTCTTAAAACTTCCACCAGCTTTTCTTTCGATTTCGGGGCGAATAATTCCCCGGATTCGATCTTTTTCATCAGCCAGTTGCGCTCTTCAAAAATGTGCACATGGTCAAATTCAAAAGAAATCGATTTTTTGTATGTGTTTTTCAAGTACTGGATGGCTTCTAAACCGTTCGTTACTTCTTTAGGGGCATCTTTGCATATGACAGACGCCGGAATTTTTTTCACATCCTGCTCAGTTAACCCGTACTCAGCAAGAGGAAAAAGCTCCTGTTTCTCTTGTGTTTTTCTCAGTGGATTGACGGAAGCGTTTAAATGGCCATAGGTTCTAATATCTTCTGCGAGTTTTATCACTGATGCGATTTTTTGAATAGATCCAGCCGTGAAATCTGCCTCTTCGTTTTTTAGAGAGGCGGCCCTTATATCGCCCGGGGGAGCTCCAAGTTCGTCAAACATCTCTTTTAAATCAGCATCCAAGCTTTCTGGATCCTTGACGTATTGATCGTAAAGCTCCAGCACATAGCCGAGGTTCGGACCGTGAAATTCTTCCCAAGTCATTCTTTGTTTCATACTATTTTGAAACATTTGAACATTACCCCCAACCTAATAATCAAGTGAATGATTCACTATCTTAATATATCTTCTGAACCTTACGCCCAGAAATATGTAATAAAAACGCTTCCACGTACATTTTACCACTGTTTCTCATTTGTTTCTACACAGATTGTTCAAATAAAATTAAAAAATCATCTTGAAAAATAAAAAATTTTATAATTTTGAACTTTCAGACCGAATTCTTTTAAACCGGCTCATTATTTATTCACATATTTCCCCTGACCGTCTATTTTTTAACATCCCGATGTGCTCCGCAAAAAATTAAGTTGATAAAAATAATAAAAATTTCAATATTTCACTGTGTTTCTACGATAAAAAACAGATGGCCGCGAGTATTGCTGCCATCTGTCCTATCTAGCCTATACTTTTGTTCAACAGCTTTTTTAAAAGCGGGTACAGAACATCGGGAAGCTGATCGACGTCCGGGACGAAAAGGCTGTACTTTCCGTACATGTCCTGTATCGTCTTGATTTGCGATTCTTCGATTTCGCTGTTTGATAAAAATACATTGATGACTTCGATATTTCGTTTCCGCGCTTCCATAACGGCTTCATGTGTATCGACAATCCCGTTTTGTTCATAATCGAATGCGGCCGGCTCCCCATCTGAAAAGACAATCAGGAACTTCTGAGCTTCGCTTCTTTGAACAAGCATCTTCGTCATCTGTCTGATCGCATATCCATCCCGGTTGTCTTCCTCCGGTTCAAGCTGCATGACATGCGGTCCGGCGCCTGCTTTTAAGGAATCCGCAAAAGAGACGACCGTATGAAAGTAATTGGGCTGACTCGTCTCTGTCGCATCGTTCGTATCTTCCCAAAAACCGACGATTTGGTGAGGGACAGCAACAGATTTAAGCGCTTCGTGAAACAGGACAATGCCCCGTTTCGTCTCCGCCATTTTGTCATGCATGCTTGCTGAACAGTCGACGAGCAATGTAAAAACGGCGTCGATCTCTGTTGACGGTTCTTGCTTTTTATAGAAGAGCCGTGGATTGCGCTCTGTAAAGTAACGGAGCAGTTTATTGTTCAATCTGCCTGCATGCAAATCGGTTCTCGGGAGCGTTTTTTTATGCTCGAGCGTTTTTTGAATCATCTGCTTGAGCCGTTTTTGATACGATTCGATTGTTTTTGCTTGAGCCTGGTAGTCTAATATGTCTTCGTTAGAAGGTTTTTCCGAAGGCTTCATCACCGAAAACGCATAGCGGTTTTCTTTGCCGGCTGGTGCGGCGCCGCCGTTTGGCTCATCTTGTACAGATTCAAGCGATTCAAGTTTTGAATAGTCTTTTCTTTTCGTCTGCTTCGCCGTTCCCTGAACTGACCCGAGCGCTTGGTCGCCGTCTTCGCCTTCTCTTAAAGCCCCGCCGGAAATATCGGTTTTTGCACCGTGCTCCAAATCAAACTGGAGAAAGCTTTTCGCCGGAGCTTCCGTTTCTCTGTGCCAAGTCGGCATTTCTTCTTCATGAACTTCCTCATCACCCGCACTTTTCTCTTCAAGCGTCAGATCCTCGCTCAGCTTCGGTTTTGCTTTCAAATCTTGAAAAAGCGCTTCTTCGTCAACTTGTTCGTATTCCAATTCCGGAAAAAAGAAGTACGTATTCAGCATATCTTTTTCGAGCACCTCTTCAAAACCTTCCATCAGCCCGCTTACAATCGAGACGATGTCAGCAGTTGAACGCGCTTCGAATACGCGGGCGAGCTCGGCTTCTATAAATCCCTTCATCGGATCGACCGATTCATGGATAGCCGGTATCTCATCAAGCGGCGACTCCGCGGTCAGCTTAAGATATACAGCGCAAAACAAAGCATCTGTAAAAATGCTCCGCTCCAGATTCAGCGTCAACTGGGTCGCAAAATGTTTCCGGTACATTGATTTCCGGCTCGAAAATACCGGTTTTGTACCGGGCCGCTCCCTCTTGATGAACTCTTCGATTCTGATATCTTCAAAAAGCATAAACAACTGTTTTGCCAAACTCTTAAAATGATATTTCCGAGTCGCGTCAAGTATGCGGGAAAAGTCTTTCATCGAGCTGTAACGGGAGCCGATTGACCGCAAGTATACATCGCTTTTCAAACCGTCTACCATATCCCGGTGGTTCCGGTCTTTCCAAAAATGGCTCATGTAGATCTTTTTCTCAAAAGGATTGTAGTAAGACTGAACCCCGTACTCCACTTCAACCTGATCGCTTTTCGCGAGCGTTTTCGCGAGATCTGTCAGCTCCATAAAAAGCAGAGAGTCAATCTTGCTGTCATTGAATTTAATAAACTTCATAAAAAAACCCTCATTCGAACAAAGTCTGGGCAATATTTCGGACCGCCGCTTTTTCGCGTTCATCATCAAGCTTTTCAACGATGCCGCGTTCGATCGCTCGCAGCGGCGGAATATATGTCGACAGGTCGCAAGTATCGAGAAGCGCTCTGATGGAAGCGGCCTCTTCAGAAACCTGTCCATTATGAGCCTGCGTCATTAAGTCCGATGACAGGGTAACAAACCGGTTCAGCAGCTTCTGATTTTTTAGTTCGGATTGTGTTTCAAGCACCCGCTTCAGCAGGTCACCTTTAATGTAGGGCACGTCGATAATGACAAACCGGTTTTTCAGCGCTTCGTTCAACGGGACCGTTCCGACATAGCCTTCGTTTATCGCTGCAATCACGCCGAATCCCTCTTTCGCTTTGATGACGTCCCCCGTAAACGGATTGGTCATCATTTTCCGATAATCGAGCACCCCGTTTAAGATCGGCAGCGTTTCCGGTTTCGCCATGTTGATTTCGTCAATATATAGGAAATGGCCGTTGTTCATCGCTTTTGTCACAGGACCTTCGATAAATTCAATAGAGGCGTTCCCGTTGGTGTTTTCAATCGTTTTGTAACCGACAAGCGCCTCTGCATCAAGATCCACAGAACAGTTGACACTGTGCATAGGTTTTTGAAAATAAGCGGAGAGCGTTTCGGCAAGTTTTGTTTTTCCGGAGCCTGTCGGGCCTTTTAACAAAACGTTTTTTCCGAGTGACAGCGCGATCATCGCGTCATAGAGAATGGCGCTGTCTTCCGCTTCATAACCGGGCGTTCCAATCAATGATTGGTATTCCGCGGCAACAGGTTTAGCGGCAGACTGAATCAGCCGCTCTTTTATTTTTTCAGGCAGCTCTAGTTCATGCAGATCATATTTCATGTGTTGTAAAATTCCTTTCTCAAAGCGTCTTCTGTATGTAAGTATACTAGAAAAGATGCACTGCCCTCAATATAAACGGCTTCCATGCGCCGATTCACTTTTTTCCGGTGTTCGTCAGCGCTCCGCAAACCATCCGGGCTCCGGAGTTTCCGGATGGATTTGTCAGATCATCATCCTGATGCTCATGAATGACGAAAGCACTTCCGTCATGATCAAGCAGACTGAACTTGCTTTTCTGATCGAGGGTGACGTCCGGCGCATTTACGATAACGTCGACTTTGCCGTCGGCTCCGACTTCAATATTCGGCAAATCACCGGCATGCGGTCCTTTCGGATTGTGAAAGCCGTGCTCCTTTTGGTCAGGATTGAAATGAGCACCCGCACTTTCAAAATCAGGCTTTTTACACACGCCCGTTTCATGAATATGAAAAGCAAGCATTCCCGGCGGCAGATTATGGGCGCTGACTCTGATATCAAGGCCTTCTGCAGCAGATTCAGACACTTCTATAAAACCGGTTTCCGTACCGTCGCGTTTGATCAGCGGTACTTTTAACGGCTGTGTCATCGCTTCAAAGGTTACTCTATGTTCCTGTTCGACATTTTTTTGCTGAATTTCTTTCTGCTGTGTACATGCAGCTGCCAAACAAACGGCCATACATGTGAGCAATATGTAATGTAATGTTCTCAAACGGCTCCCCCCTTCGCTTTTCTTTTCAGTTTAGACAACGAAGAGGGGCATTAAACCTGTCCTTCCTATCCTGAAAACACGCAAAAAAAAAGCCATATAAAATGGCTTTTTTAGAATGAATACCGTTTTGCGCCGAGATAGCGCTGTTTCCAGTAGGAATTGTTCATGTCGCTGACAGTGACACCGGAATCGTTGGCATTGATAAACTTGTTGTTTCCTAAATAAATCCCGACGTGTGAAGGGCCCGCTTTATATGTTTGGAAGAAAACGAAGTCTCCTCTTGAAGGTTGGCTGACTGGTGACATGACGCTCCAGTATCCGGCTGCGCTCAGCCTTGAGACAGATGTGACTTTGTTCAACGTGTAATAGATGAATCCGCTGCAGTCAAAGCCTGAAGGGTTGTTGCCTCCCCATCTGTAAGGCACGCCGATATGCTTTTCTGCTTCTGCAATCATCCGTTCGACCTTTGCACTTGTCGAAGTGCCGGTTGAAACTGAAGAGTTCGGCGAGCTGGAAGACGGGCTGCCAGATGATCCGGAAGTCGATGCACCGGAGATTTTAAGCTTCTGGCCGACTTGCAGGACATCTGTTTTTAATCGATTAGCTTCTCTGATGCTTTGTACTGTCACATTCATCGAATTTGCAATTTTCCACAGAGAATCGCCTGGTTTAACCGTGTAAGTGGTCGTTTTTGAACTGCTGCTTGTGTTCGTTTTACTTGATGAAGAATTTGAAGACGAACCAGAAGATGTTTTGCTTCCGCTGGAAACCGTTCCTTTCACTTTAAGAACCTGGTTCGGGTAGATCGTGTCCGACTTCAAGTTGTTCAGCGTTTTAATTTCGGCGATTGTCATATTCAAATTATTGGCAATTTTCCATAAAGAATCGCCCAATTTGACTTTGTATGTGCTGCTTGAACTTTGCGAGCTTGAGGATGAGCTGGATGATTTCGAACTGGAACTCGAACTTGAGCCAGAGCTGGAACCGGTGTTTTTCGCGCTTCCTTTAATAACCAGCTTTTGTCCCGGGTAAATCATATCGCTGCTCAGACCGTTTAAGTTTTTAATCTCTTTTACGGTTGTTTTGTAGTCTTTGGCAATCAGCCACAAGGAATCTCCTAATTTCACTGTGTAAGTTGACTTTGCAGTGCTTGAGCTTGAGCTGGAACTTGCGGATTTTGTCTGTGAGCTGCTTTTTGACTTGCCGTCCGGTACTTTTAAAGTTTGTCCGACATAAATAACTGTAGATGAAAGATTGTTGGCTGATTGAAGTGCCGAAACACTGGTATTGTACTCAGCTGAAAGCTTCCACAGTGAGTCTCCGCTTTTCACCTTGATGGTTTGGGCTTCTACCGGTGACGCCGCCAATGAAGTTCCAACTACCGCAGAGGCCGCCAAACCTACTGCTATCTTCTTCTTCATAACCTCTTAACCTCCCGTTTCATTTTCGTTCTCTCTATGTATGCCATTACATTTGCCATTGCTTAAGACTTTATCCAGCCGGTCAGGCAGGTGATCTGATCACCGTATGGATGGCCTTTGGCTGAAAGCCCCCTTTTATATTCTTAAGCAAAAAATGCAATTCACGATTTGTATCGGTCTAATTTATATTTTTTTAATAGTCTTTTTGCCTTTTTACAAATTTCTTATTAAAAATACAGACTGATAGGCACATTGACAAAAATCAACACTTTTTTCAATGCTCGAGATATCGGGTGCTTTTTTTGCAAAGGTTTGAGTTTTAAGTTTTCGGAAATACGATGATCAGTTGTTTTAAAATCAGAGGTTCATGGTGAAAAACAGCGAGAAGGAGTTAACTGGATATGCTGCATGTGCCGAAACAGCCCGAATAGACGCCGTAACATGCGGATTTCTGTGCCGTTTTACAGCCGATTTTCTTTTTCGGATCAAACGGTCAAGCCCAGCGTTCAAGTTGAGGGTGTAAAAACTGCGTATTCTTATTCATTAGTTTACCGTAAATCGCCGATCAATCCTCATCTATTGCCTAATCGAAAAGCAAAGATCAGGATCACTTATACATTTCTACATTTCAGCACAAATTCCTCCACGAAACCATAAATTGACTATATCATACATTTTTTTTTGCCAACATCCGGAATTGGGAGTATCTTTTTTTTAGATCGAACGGCGTTTTACTATTTCATCTATAGATTCTTATTTCCTATCTTAATATAAAGATAAATGTAAAATTAACACTTAATACCCATTCTTTTTTGTATATCAATAGTCGTTATTTACTATTAGAAAACACATAAAAAAACTTCCGGTTTATTACCGCCGCTTTCATGCATGTTTCCTCCTTTTATGACGCATTTTAAGATATGGAGGTGAATCTTCTTGACCATTCAAAAAATATGTCAATATTTATGTACGTGTTTAGGAATTCTTTCTCTTTCCTTTATTTATGTGCAAATGTTTAAAAAAGCAAAACAGGCGAAAAAAGATTGAACAGACATTTATTGCATTTTATACATAACGTGTTATAATTTCTCTCGTTATCCAAAAGAAACGGGGAACTGATATGAGGGAAACAAAGGATTTGCGGGAGAAAACAAGGCAGTTTTTAACGATTTTAATTCCGATTTTGATTACGCAAGCGGGACTGTCGCTCATTACGGTTCTCGACACGGTGATGTCAGGCAAAGTCAGTGCCGCCGACCTCGCCGGCGTCGCAATCGGCTCGAGTTTGTGGACCCCGGTTTATACAGGGCTTGCCGGCATTTTGACGGCTGTAACACCGATGGTCGCCCAACTGATGGGGGCCAAGCGGCAAAAGGATGTCCCTTATACTGTTATTCAATCGATTTATGTGGCCGGAATCATCAGCATTGCCGTGATCGTCTCCGGGTACTTACTGATTGATCCGGTGCTTGAGAATCTCGATCTTGAACAGAAGGTAGCGGTCATCGCAAAGCAATATTTAATCTGCATCGGGCTCGGCATATTGCCGTTGTTTGTTTACAATGTGATGCGCTGCTTTATTGATTCACTCGGAAAAACGCGGGTGACGATGCTGGTTACGCTCTGTTCTCTGCCCATTAATTTTGTTTTGAATTATTTGTTCATTTTCGGGAACTTCGGCTTTCCAAAGCTTGGAGGAGCAGGAGCCGGTATGGCTTCCGCCATCACATATTGGTGCATTTGTCTGATCTCTTTATACATCGTCCACAAAAAGACGCCGTTTCACCAGTTTAGGATTTTTGGAACATTCTATTCATTTTCTTTTGCTGAAAGTATGAAACTGCTGAAAATCGGCATTCCGATCGGTTTCGCCATCTTCTTTGAGACGAGTATATTCGCAGCTGTCACTTTGCTGATGAGCCATTTTGACACGGTCACGATCGCTTCCCATCAGGCGGCAATGAATTTCGCTTCGCTTCTTTACATGCTTCCATTGAGCGTATCGATGACGCTGACAATTGTCGTCGGCTTTGAGGCCGGAGCAAAACGGTTTAAAGACTCGAGAACCTACAGCTATCTCGGCATTTCAATAGCGGTCGGTTTTTCATTATTCACCGCACTCATCATTTTACTGTTCAGAGAGCAAATCGCCGGTTTGTATGCGGCTGACCGGGATGTGCTGCTTCTGACAAAGGACTTCTTGCTGTTTGCGTTGTTTTTTCAGCTGTCAGATGCCATCGCGGCTCCGATTCAAGGAGCGCTCAGAGGATATAAAGATGTTAACTACACGCTTGTCACAGCTCTCGTCTCGTATTGGATTATCGGGCTTCCGGTCGGTTTTGTGATCGGAACGTATACTTCATTCGGAGCTTTCGGGTACTGGATCGGACTGATCACGGGGCTCGCAGCCGGTGCAGTCGGGCTGTTTTTCAGGCTCAAACGCATTCAAAACCGCTATATTCACACTCAAAGCGTGTAAAAAGGTGCCGGGCTCATATGCCCGACACCTTTTTTGATCATTTTAATCATTCCATTGATAGGTCCAAAATGTTTCTTTTTCAAACCATGTCTCAACAACCGGCTCGCCATTGGCGAGTTTTTTCTCTATTTCTTTCATAAAGCCGCCTGTTTGAGATTTATGCGCTTTGAGCGCGTTCATTTTAATATCTGCGGCTTCTTTGATATCAAGAACGACGTCAGGTTTGCCAAGAACCTCTTCCCTGTGGTGGGTGATGGCCATGCATAAGACGCGCGGCCGGTCTTCTTTCTTTTTCCGCGATAATGCCCTGATGACCGCAGCACCGCACGCATCATGGTCAGGATGAACGCCGTGTCCCGGATAAAACGTCACAACAAGGCTCGGGTTTACATCATCAATGACAGCCTCTATTCGATCGGCCAGTTTTTCTTCATCCTCGAATTCGAGCGTTTTATCGCGGTATCCGAGCATGCGCAAGTCCTGTACATCCATTTCCCTGCAGGCGTCGATCAGCTCTTGCTTTCTGAGCAGCGGAAGGGTTTCCCTGTTGGCAAAAAGCGGGTCTCCCATATTTCTTCCCATCTCGCCCAGCGTCAGGCACGCGTATGTTACAGGTATATCTTCTTTTCGGTTTAAGGCGATCAAGCCGGCGACTCCGAAAGATTCATCGTCAGGATGCGGCAAGATCACGAGTAAATGTTTTTTCATCTATAACACCTTCTTTTTAGACTGCAAATGGCTTTTTGCTGATTTGAAGCGAAATGGCGAGTTTGCCGCCCGGCAAATAGCCGGCGAGAAGCAACCTTCCTTCATCATCAACCGTATAATCCGTCAGGCCTTCGGCGTAGATCCAGCCGTCTTCGATTTTCAAACCGGCGCGAAATGGCCCCTCGCCCGTGATTTTGGCGCGGGAGCATGTCACCTTCGCGTTTCTGATATACGCCACCACGGTCATGTTCTGCTCATCTTTATGCGCGGAATACGATCCGGTTGTCGTCTCCAAATGAATGTAAACAGGCTGGTTTAAAAATGTTTCCAAAGAAGCCTGCACATCTTCTTTTATTATTGCTTTCATGTTACTCCCTGCTTTCTTCGTTTGTTAATAACTCCAATCGTTCCGTATGCCATTCAATCAGCTTGAGCTTCATATCTGGTTCCAATTGTGAATTCACAATGCGCCGGATTGATTGATAGTATTTTTCGTGCTTCGTCTTTCTGAGCCTTGGATGGGTGCGGAGGTCGTTCAACTCATCATCAATCGCCCGATGAAGCGCCTGCCTGCCTTCTCCGTCCATCGTCCGGTTTTTCCAAAGGGTTTTATACGCCCGGAAAAGCTCTAGTTCGTCTGCCATGACGGAATAACCTCCGAATTGCTTCAATAATGTTTAATTATACATAATCAGTGCTTATTGAAAAGAAAAAGGGCTTACGGATGAAAGGAATTTTTTCTTTTTAAAAATACCTTCTCCGGTTTCTTCCATTGAAATTGCGAAAGTGTAAACAAAATCAGCGCCGCCCATATGCAGGTAAACGTAAAGACCTTACTGCTGCTGAACGGTTCATGGTAGACGAACACGCCTAAGCATAATGTAATGGTCGGAGCGATATATTGCAAAATGCCGACTTGATAAAGCGGAAGTTTTTTCGCACCTTCCGCAAATAAAAGCAGCGGAATCGCAGTTAACACTCCTGCCAAAAACAGCAGTACCATCATGCCGATGCTCCCTGAAGCGGCTTGAGCCTTTTCCGGATGGCTGAAGAACAACAGATAGATCACTGCAACCGGAGCGATCATCATCGTTTCCAGGGTAAGTCCTATGGCGCTTGAGAGCGATGTCCGCTTTTTCGCCAGTCCGTAGAGCCCGAAACTGAATGCAAGTATCAGGGCGATGTACGGCACGGAACCGTACTGGAAGGCGGAAATAAGCACGCCGAAGGCAGCGAGAAGAACTGCCGCTCCCTGCATCCGCGTCAGCTTTTCCTTTAAAAAGACAATTCCGAGCACGATCGATACGAGCGGATTGATGTAATAGCCCAGGCTCGCTTCAAGAATATAACCGTTGCTGACAGCCCATATGTAGACATACCAATTGATCGAAATCAGAACGGACGACAAAATGAGCGGTACAAATTCCTTACGGTTTCCCGAAAGCGCGCGAAATGCTTTGACTCCGTTTTTCCACTGCCGCAAAACGAGAAGCACGCCGCACATGAAAACAAATGACCAGATAATCCGGTGCGCCAGTATATCGAGCGCAGCCGTCTGATCGAGCACTTTCCAATATAAAGGAAGGAGCCCCCACAGCAGATAAGAAAGCGCTGTGTAAATGATTCCTTTCGTTTGAGATGAATGATTCATGTCTGTTTCTTTCCTTTCTTCTCATCACTTTCCGCACTTTTTTGCATATACTGTACCGTCTATGTGAAAGGAAGTGTGATCGTGTTTGATTGGCAACGCTTTTTTCCATTTCAGCAGTTTTCCAAGGACGGATTAAAAAACGCTGATCCGAAAGATGTGGAGCAGTATATCCACCACATGATGAAAAGCGTTTTCGGCCCGGGGTATGCAGTTCAATTTCCTTTTCGTGACCCTCTCTCAAAAGAAACACAGGCGGCAGATGAATCTGATCCGATTGATATTTTTGAAACGACAAGCCATGTATTTGTTAAAATACCGCTCACCAAAGAACAGCTTAACCTTCTGAAAATTAAACATACTTCACAAACCCTGATCATAGAAAACTACCCTGAAAAAGGGCGGCAGGAAAAAGTCGTTCTCCCCTCTCTAGTGCGCAGAAAGGGTACGAAAGCAATATTTAAAGACGGCATTTTAGAAGTGATGTTCTTAAAAAATGAGGACTTTAACCTGTCTGAAATCGACATCACGTTTTGAAAACGGCCAGCTTGGCAAAGCAGGCTGTTTTTTTTCTTCCTGTACCATTTTAACACTAGTCCTCAAGGATGATCACCTCATTTGCCTGACATGCGGCTGAACCTTTACATTTCGACGGTGTTAGTCATTATTCCTTAAAAAATCTCTGTAACTATTTGCTCTTTCGGCTGTTGTCAGTTAGTCCTTATAATGATAATGGTTCTCAATTTATAAAACAGGAGGATGGATATGAAAAAGAAAATCAGCTTATTGATCACAGCAATGTTTTTGACGATCCTTTGTTTTTCACCTCAAGCTTCTGCAGCATACAACTCACTGCATAAGGGCTACGCCACTTACACGGGGTCTGGTTACTCCGGCGGTGCATTGCTTTTGGATCCTATTCCGTCCAATATGAAGATCACCGCTTTAAATCCGACAGATATGAATTACCGCGGAGTGAAAGCAGCTCTTGCCGGCGCCTATCTGCGGGTTGAAGGGCCGAAAGGAAAAACGACCGTCTATGTGACCGATCTGTATCCTGAAGGCGCGCCGGGAGCTCTTGACCTTTCACCGAACGCTTTTCGCCAGATCGGCGATATGAAAGACGGCAAAATCAACATTAAATGGCGTGTAGTCAAAGCGCCGATTACCGGCAATTTCACTTACCGGATCAAAGAAGGCAGCAGCCAGTGGTGGGCGGCAATCCAAGTCAGAAATCACAAATATCCCGTCATGAAAATGGAATATTACAAAGGCGGAAAGTGGATCAACATGGAGAAAACGGACTACAACCATTTCGTCAGCACCAATCTTGGGACAAGTCCGCTTAAAGTCAGAATTACAGATATCCGAGGAAAAGTCGTAAAAGACACGATCAAAAAACTGCCGGAAAACGGGACGTCAAGCGCATATACCGTACCTGGAAAAGTACAGTTCCCTGACTGATCGATCCGGAAAGAATGAGACGGCGGCCAAAGGCGAAAAGATTCGCAAGCTTTGGCCGCCGCTTCATATTGGACATCCGGCATTTAGATGCCAGCAACAATTGGCTTATTGATCAATAGCCCGGTCCCGCCCCTCTGAATGGAGCTGCGCCCGGAACACCTCCGTACGGAACGGCCCCAGGAGCTGACCCGTAGCCGTAATAAGGCGTGCCGCCGTAAGGTCCCGGGTATGGCGGCGGGTAAGCGTAAGGTCTTGGGTAGTTAAAAATCGCACTTCCGAGAAATCCGCCCAGCAATCCGCCGACAAGCGGCGCTCCAAAACCCCAGAATAACGGGAATCTGGCCGGGTATCCGGCAGGACCTGATCTCGAATAAAGCATATGAGGGTTCATTGGCTTTTATCCTCCTTTATGTCTGCCTATAGTAAAGGTATTCATAAAGTCGGGAAACGTTTGGGCTATTCTTCATAAATCATTTTTTTGGTCATTCCGCCGTCCACCGTCAAGTTTGTACCGGTGACAAAGCGATTGTCCGGATCGGTCAAGTAAAAGCATGCTTTGACGATATCCTGAGGGCGGCCGACCCTGTTTGACAAATGCTGTTCGTGGTCAATAGGCCGCAGGGCAGTATCATCACCGGTTTCGATCCATCCCGGGGAAATGCTGTTGACGACGATTGAATCTTTGCTTAAAGACGCGGCCAATGCGTGAGTCAAAGCGATTAAGCCCCCTTTTGACGCGGCATAGGCTTCCGAGTCAGGCTCGGACATAAACGCCCTTGTCGAAGCGATATTGACGATGGCTCCGCCTGTTTTCGCTTCTTTCATTTTTTTGGCGGCTTCTTTTGCGCAAAGAAACGCGCCTTTCAAATTGGTATTCAGAACATCGTCCCATTCTTCCGCCGTCAAATCATAAGGGGACTTCCAAACTGATCTGCCCGCGTTATTAATGAGCGCAGATATCGAACGGCCGTTTCGGGAAGCTTCCTGCATCAGCTGTTTCACATCTTCTTCAGATCCCACATCACAAGCTGCAAACTGAACCCGCGCTCCGGAAGCGGTCAGCTCTTTTTCAAGCTGTTCACCCTCTTCCTTCAGTACATCGGCGAATACGACGATAAAACCTTTTTGAGCATAGGCGGTCACAAGGTCTCTTCCGATGCCTTTGGCCCCGCCTGTAATGACGACTGTTTCTTTACTAGTCAATCCGGTCAGCTCCCTTCCGGATCGCAATGATGCTCGGCCCAGGTTTGTATCTCTCTGAGGACAGGCTCTAGCGCCGTTCCCTTGTCTGTCAATTGATAGATGACTTTTACCGGCGTTTCCGGCAGCACTTGGCGCTCGATTATTTTGCAGTGTTCGAGCTCTTTTAAACGTTCAGCCAGCATTTTTTGGCTAATCATCGGTATCATTTCGGTCAAGTCTTTAAACCGTTTAGGTCCATCCAACAATACATGGATGATCAATCCATTCCATCGTTTGCCGAGTAAAGAAAAGGCGGCTTCCATTCTAGGACACATTGTAAACCCCAATTCTCTCACCCCTCCATATCCAGTTGACAAATATAATGTGTGCCATTAAAATACTCAATAAAGTTACAAAAAGTAAGTTTCTAACTTTTTGTCTGACTCTATCATAACATGTTTAGCCCAAAGGAGGAAGTCACATGTCTTCACAAGAAAACACCGCTCTCAACATTCTGGAAGAGCGTACTTCGATTAAAGAATATGACACAAGCGTTTCCATTTCCAAAGAGGAGCTGACAAAGCTGCTGAGCGTCACAACAAAGGCTCCGTCAGCCTGGAATCTGCAGCACTGGCATTTTACAGTCTTCCACAGCCAAGAATCAAAAGATAAACTCCTTCCGATCGCGTTCAACCAAAAACAAGTCAGCCAGGCATCTGCGGTTGTAGCCGTGCTTGGAGACTTACAAGCGAACCTGAACGGTGAAGCCGTATACGGCCCTCTGACAGAAGCAGGTTATATGACCGAAGACATTAAAAACACGCTGCTCGGACAAATCAACGGCGCTTATCAAAACAGCGGATTTGCAAGAGACGCCGCCTTTACTAACGCATCGCTCGCGGCCATGCAGCTGATGATTGCGGCTAAAGCTATGGGCTATGACACATGCGCGATGGGCGGCTTTGACAAGCAAGCGTTCGTTAAAGAATTCAACATCAATGAACGTTATGTACCGGTCATGCTGATTTCGATCGGAAAACCGGTCAAACCTGCGCACAAAAGCAATCGTTTTGATGTGTCTGACGTATCTACATGGCTGTAAACACGCTAAAAACCTTAGTCCCCAAAAAGGACTAAGGTTTATTTTTATGCTTTTATATGCTTTTCATACCAGATTTTCGCCTGGTCGATCTCGCTGTGTGTCAGCTGATGACCGCCGCTTTCCCAGTGAAGGAGCACTTGGGCGCCGGCGTTTGTGAAATAGCCGGCAAGCTCGCTTGATTCCTGCGGCGGGCAGAGGGGGTCTGTTTTGCCGGCTCCAATGAACACGGGCAGGCCTGTCATATCAGGGAGCTTGCGATTTCTAAACGGAACCATCGGATGATGCAAAATCGCCCCTTTCAGTACACGTTCATGACGGAACAGCAGACTTCCCGCGATATTGGCGCCGTTTGAATAACCGATTGCGACCACCCGGCTCCTGTCAAAGTGAAATTCATTTGCTGCTTCATCTAAAAACGCTTTTAATTCATCCGTCCGGTCGATCAAATCTTTCTCGTCAAACACCCCTTCTCTCAAGCGCCTGAAAAAACGGGGCATTCCGTTTTCCAGCACATTTCCCCTGACTCCGAGTAAATTTGCATCGGAATCAATCATCCTGCCGATCGGCAGAAGATCGTGTTCGTTTCCCCCTGTTCCATGCAATAACAACAGGGTGGTATCAGAATTCCCTTTCTCATATATATGATTCATTTCCTTTCACTCCTTTTCCCATTTTGTTTCAGCGATGTCATTGCGCCGGTGCTTTCCAGCGGTTCATCAATCAAAAAGCCCCCGTTCGCCCGTCTCTTTCCCATTCTTTTACTCAGCAGTCTCCTGCATGGTGATCCTCTTCATTCTGTTTTATCTCGAATTCAAGATATTAATTATTGTAAAGTTATACTTTCGAATATGCAAGCCAGAACGCCTGTTTAAATAATTTAAAAAATCACTTTTTTCTAATAATTATCTTGTGATTAAATCTGACAACTGCTATGATTATGAACATTAAAATCGCTAAAGGAGGAAAAAAGGTGAATCAACAGCTTTTTAAATGGGTTTTGTTCATCATCCCTTTTATCGGGCAGCTTGCCTTGCTACCATTTGTAAACCGGATTGATCCGATCGTTTTCGGACTTCCATTTTTTCATTTTTGGCTGGTGCTGTGGATTGTGCTGACACCGATGATCACATTTGCGATTTACAGATTTGAGAAAAGAAACGGAGGTTATGAGTGATGCAGGGAAATTTAACAGCGCTCCTCATCACCGCCGGCATTATTTTGACCGTGGTCTGTATCGGGTTTATCGCCGGCAGCAATAAGCAGTCGCGGAAATCGGTTGAAGAGTGGTCTGTCGGCGGAAGGCGGTTCGGAGGGCTGCTCGTCTGGTTTCTTGTGGGTGCCGACTTGTATACGGCCTACACGTTTTTAGGATTGACAAGCACCGCTTTTACAAGCGGAAGCGTCGCTTTTTTCGCGATTCCTTATTCGGTTTTGGCCTATTTCATCGCCTATTTTTTTCTGCCGAAGATTTGGAAGGTTGCGAAAGTGCACCAGCTCACAACGCTGGCCGATTATGCAAGGGAGCGCTTCAGCAGCAAGCTCCTGTCTTCGCTTGTTGCGATTGTCGGCGTCTTAATGCTGATCCCGTATATCTGCCTGCAGCTCAGCGGAATTCAGGATACGCTTCAAGTCGCGGGTACAGGGTTTATTAACGTCAATGTCGTCGTAATCATTTCGTTCGTCCTTGTCGCGCTTTATACGTTTTTCAGCGGCATCAAAGGTCCTACATACACTGCCATTATTAAAGACATTTTAGTTTGGGTGATGATGCTGTTTATGGTCGTTTCGTTGCCGCTCATCCATTTTAACGGCTGGACGCCGATGATTGACAAGCTGGCAAATGAAGCGCCGCATATGCTGACAATCCCTTCTGACGGACCTCGCGGAATCGCCTGGTTCATCACGGCATCGATCGTTTCCGCGTTTGCTCTGTTCATGTGGGCCCATGCGGCGACAGGCGTTTTCACGGCGAACAGCGCGGATGCACTCAGAAAGAACAGTATGTTTCTGCCGTTGTACAATATTGTATTGATTTTAGTCATTTTCTTAGGCTTTATCGCATTTCTCGTACTTCCTGATGACATTAACCCGAGATTTGCATTGCTGTATTTAATTCAAAGTTCCTACGGCGGCGTCACGCAAGGATTCGCCTATTCAACGATTGCCCTGGCAAGTCTGATCCCGTGTTCGATTATGGCGATAGGGGCATCCAACCTATTCGCTAACAATTTATACCGCGATTTGATCAACCCCCGCGTTTCGGGACAAAAGCTGACGATCATCACCCGCTCGATGGTATTCGTCGTCATCGGTCTGGCCCTTTTATTCGGAATGCTGTTCCCGGCAGCGCTTGTAACGCTTCAGCTGCTCGGTGTATCAGGCATGGTGCAGATATTCCCTGCCATCGTCATCAGCCTGTTCTGGAAAAACCAGACGAAGGAAGCGACGATCATCGGTCTTCTCATCGGCCTGGCCGTTACATTTACCGTTTATTTAACAGGTGCCACTTTCGGCATTTACGAAGGCTTCTGGGGGCTTACCGCCAATCTTTTGACCGTTGTCTTGTTGAATCCGTTTTTTGTGAAAAATGTAAAACACAATTCTGTGATCAGCTTTTTGTTCCATGCTAAGAAGGATGTGCAAAAAAGCGCTTGATCACTAAAAAACCCTTGCGCTTCGTGTGAGCGCAAGGGTTTCTTTTATTTTTCTTTTTTTAAGATCTCAATCGCTTTATCCAGCTGCGTATCATTGTCAGCAAGCTTAGCCTGCAGCTTACTTGTCATGCTGATCGTCGTCTCGCCCGTTAGGATGCCTGTCGTTTTCAGCTTTTGGTCTTTTTGAAAAGCCTTAACGGCAGCCTCTGTCTGTGCGTCGAATGCCCCCGTCGCATTCAGCTTATAGCCGAGCGCTTGGAGCATTTGCTGGGCAGCTTTCACTTCGTCTCCGGTGCTGCCTGCCTTATACTCTTTTTTGGAATCCAGGTACGGCAGTTTAGCATAGCTTGGGAGCTCCGCTTTATATTGAGGTTTGATTCCTTTTTCGTGAATCCAGTCACCATTTGGCGTCAGCCACTTGGCAATCGTCAGCTTGACGGTCGATCCGTCAGAGAAGCTCTCCGCATTTTGAACCGTTCCTTTTCCAAACGTATTTTCACCCACAATCGGGATGCCTGAAGACTGGTGAAGTGCTGCGGCCATGATCTCAGCGGCGCTTGCCGTTCCTCCGTTGACGAGAACGACGGTCGGCTTGTTCACTTTTCGCTCCTTCTCAGCTTTGTACACTTCTTTTTTCCCGTTTTTGGATTCAACCTGCATAATGGTTTTGCCTTTATCGACAAACATGTTGCTCATCATAATCGCTTGGTCCATCAGGCCGCCGGGATTTCCTCTGAGGTCAAGCACGAATCGTTCCGCACCTTTTTCAGACAAGTCATCAATGGCTTTCGTCAGTTCCTTAGCGGTATTTTCAGAGAAAGACGTAATTTGGATTTCACCGATGTTGCCGCCGATCATTTTAGAGTACACCGTTTCGATTGGAATCGTATCGCGCTTAATCGTAACATCGATTTGGCCGACGCCTCCCCTGTTGAGAACAAGCTTGACATTCGTGCCTTTTTTGCCGCGGATCATTGCTGTCGCTTCGTTGACGGTCTTGCCTTTTACGCTTTTGCCGTCCACTTTCTGAATTTCATCATGCGGCTTTAAGCCGGCTTTTTCTGCGGGAGATCCTTTAATAGGCGCGACGATTAGAATTTGTCCATTTTTTTCTTCTACTTGGGCGCCGATTCCTTCAAAAGAAGAGGTAATGCTTTCTTCAAAGCTTTTAGCTTCTTTCTTATCCATGTATGTTGAATATGGATCGTCCAAAGCTCCAAGCATCCCTTTAATTGCCCCGTCAGTCAGCTTTTCATCGTCTGCATTTTGATAATAGTCGCTCTTGATTTTGTCGTACGCCGCCATCAGCTTTTCGAATTTCTCGGAGTCTGAAGCGGAATATACTGAACCGCCGCTGCCTTTGCCCACCAGATAAAGCGTCAGTGCGGAGGCGGCGACAGCCGTAATCAATACAGCCAAAAAGAGTTTTAACTGCTGTTTCAAACGAACACCACCTTTTCTTCTTACCATATTATCATGGACGAATCTTTATTCGTCAACTCGAATTACTCAGGATCCGATTTTCCGGTCTGCTGGGATTCGATCGTTTTTCAACCATTATTCCTTTTTTGCATATGCATACAAAAAAGGAGGGATCTCAATTTGAGCGATTATTTAGACATGCTTGCCAGCTTCGGCGTCTCATCCGCTCATCCTGGCGGGATGTCCCTGTCAAAGGCAGTGCTCGCCAAAGCCGGCATCGACCCTGAGCAGCCGATTCTTGATGCAGGCTGCGGAACTGGCCAGACCGCCGCTTATTTGGGGCAGATGCTGTTTCCTGTCACTGCCCTTGATGCCGACCCGGTCATGATCGATAAAGCCCGACAGCGTTTCAAAAAAGAACAGCTATCCATTCCGATTGTCCACTCTCCACTCGAGGAAATGCCGTTTCAGTCTGAAAGCTTTGCCTGTGTATTATCTGAATCTGTACTGAGCTTCACAGATATCCGGTCCGCTTTACAGGAAATCCGGCGGATTTTAAAACCCGGAGGGATGTTAATCGCGATCGAAGTGTGCCTTAAGGAAGGCAACGCTCTGACAGACGAAGCCAAAAAAGAAATCACGGACTTTTACGGATTCACCGCTTTATATGCCGAGAATGAATGGGTCAATGTCCTGCGGGAAGAAGGATTTTCAAAGGTTAGCATCATCCCTGTCCTATTGGAAGACACAGCAGACCCTGATGACGCCGTCGAAATGGATCTGTCGCCTTCGATTTCCGACAAAAACTATGAAACAATGGAAAAACACCTGCATTACCTGGAAAAATACCGGGATTCTCTTGATCATATTATTTTTATATCACATCTATAAACCATCATTTGTCCTCCTTCTTTCGTCCAACCTTTTCTATTGAAACTATCATAAGCTGACTAGGAATAGATTAGATGATGGAAGGAGCATTCAAGTGGACCGATATTATAGGTTTTGCCACCAAAATGTTGGCAGAGTTGCGAGAATCACCGACAAAGGAGGCCGCGTCCATGTCGGAAGAATCGTCCGTGTATCACCAAGCAAAGTGTATATCGCCCCGATGATCAGACGGGGAGGCCGCGGGTTCGCCTACGGATATTACGGCGGCGGATGGGGTTGGGGCCCTGTATACGGACTTGGCCTCGGTTTAATTGCAGGTGTGGCCCTTGCAGGTTTGTTTTTTTGGTAACATGAAAAGGCCGATATCTATCGGCCTTTCCCTTTTATATCTTTTTCACCTGTTTAAAATACTCTTCAAGCGTCAAGCCGCGTTCTTGGATGACTTTAGCCGCTTTTTTGCCTACATAGCGCAGGTGCCATGGTTCATACTTATATTTCGTAATGTCTTCTTTGTTTTTCGGATAACGGATGATATAGCCGTATTTGTAGGCGTTCTTCTCGACCCATTGTCCGTCTTTCGTATTGCCGAAGTCCTCTGATAAGGCGAAGCCGTTGCTTTTGCTGGAAATATCCATCGCAAGTCCTGTCTGATGCTCGCTTTGACCCGGATATGCCACAGCTTCTTTCGCCTTTTCTTCTCCCTTTTGGCTCACTTCGTTGTTATAGATCGCTTTTTGTCTGTCATAGGATCTGTAGCCGGACACCGCAGCCAGTTCATAGCCTTCTTTTTTCGCGGCACTGAACATCTCTTCAAGCGCTTTGGCGGCTTCTTTTCTGATATACCGCTTGTCGATATCCTCGGTAAAAGAAAACGCGACATCAGGCACTGTCAAGTCGCTCGGTTCATAGTTGCCGGGAAGCGCGTACTCTTTATTGACAAGCGCCAGTATGTTTTCCGGATTTTGAATCGTCGGCAGCCCGTCTACATCTTTAATTTGATTAAAATACTTGCTCTCAAGTATGAACTCCTGATCTTCCAGGCTGCTGTCGTCCTTTTGGTCTTTCGCATCTTTGCTTGCATTTGCAGTGTTCTGTGTTTTAGCCGTGTCATTTTGCTTCTGTTCAGTCATGGTACATCCTGTGCCAAGCAGAACCGCTGCACTCAGCAATGAAGCAATCGTCACGTATTTGTACTTTCCGTTCATTCGAATCCATCCTTTTTCAGTGCATGTATCTGGTTACAATGCGGTATCCAGAGCCAGCAGAATCATATCATTAAAGGTCGTCTGTCTTTCTTCTGCTGTTGTTTCCTCGCCGGTAATAACGTGATCGCTGACCGTTAAAATGGAGAGGGCTTTTCGGCCGAATTTCGCAGCTAATGTATAAAGCGCCGTCGTTTCCATCTCGACCGCAAGCACTCCATGTTTGGCAAGCTTCTCAATTTGGCTGTCGTCATTATAGAATTGATCCGCCGTAAACACGTTCCCTGCCGTAACCGGGATGTTCCGCTCACTTGCAGCGTCATAAGCAGCTTTTAACAGGCCGAAGTCTGCGCAGGGCGCAAAGTCGATCGATCCGAATGCCACTCTGTTGATTTGCGAATCGGTTGATGAAGTCATTGCCAGAATGACATCTCTTACATTGACGTCTTTTCTGATCGCACCGCACGATCCGACGCGGATCAGGTTTTTCACATCATAGCTTCTGATCAGTTCATTGACATAAATTGAAATAGACGGCACACCCATGCCTGTCCCCTGTACGGAAACGCGCTTTCCTTTATAAGTGCCCGTAAAGCCGTACATTCCCCGTACTTCGTTATAACATTCAACGTTTTCCAAATATGTATCAGCGATATATTTTGCACGCAGCGGGTCTCCCGGCAGCAGCACCGTTTCTGCAATTTGTCCTTTTTCTGCGCCAATATGTACGCTCATGAATATTCCTCCTGCCTTTTTAAAGCTGATTGGTGATGATGATTGCAGCATCCACTCGCATATGTATTATAAACCAACATCGCGGAAAAAGAAAATAAAGCCCTGCAACGCTTCGGCATCATTCTTTTGTTGTCATGTTTAAAAAAGGACAGGCATACCTTTAAAAAAGAATCATTACGATTAGCTATTTCAGGATGGAGGAAAAGTGATGTT
Organism: Bacillus sp. PK6-026; assembly: GCF_054161455.1. Lineage (NCBI taxonomy): Bacteria > Bacillati > Bacillota > Bacilli > Caryophanales > Bacillaceae > Bacillus > Bacillus sp. PK6-026. The sequence continues at coordinate 2,325,654 of NZ_CP096418.1, forward strand.
TCGTTCACTTAATAGTTATTTAATCGACTTTACCGGGCTTGTTGTCATCGGTGTTTTGCTATGCCTTGTGTCAGCCGGCGGATCGCTCGCCGCAGGCCTCCCCTTCCAGATTCCGGCTTCCGTTCAGCAGCTGAATACGATTTTCATCAGCATTTTAATCGAAGCTCTTCCCTTTGCATTAATCGGGGTATTGATCGCCGGTTTCATCCAGATTTTTGTAACTGAAGAGCACATCCGCTCGCTTTTTCCAAAAAACAGGTTTTCAGGAGTAATTGTCAGCTGTTTGCTCGGCGCTTGTTTTCCGGCTTGCGAATGCGGAATTGTCCCGATCGTGAGAAGGCTCGTCTCAAAAGGCGTTCCCATCTACGCCGGCGTCGGCTTTCTGTTGACAGGTCCGCTGATCAATCCGATTGTCATCTTATCCACTTTTATGGCATTTGGCAATGATTTGCGAATGGCCGTTTCAAGGGTTGCTGTCGGTTTTGCCGCAGCGGTCATCATCGCTTTTGCGATCAGCATGATGTTCCGCTCCAGCCAGCTGAAAACGGAAAGCAGCATAACAGCTGCACACTGCGCCCATTCCGGCAGACAATCCCCTTTTTCGGAAAAGCTATTTGATATGCTGAAACACGCTGTTGACGAATTCTTTGATATGGGAAGGTTTCTGATTATCGGCGCTTTAATTGCCGCACTTGTGCAAACCTACCTCCCGTTAAAATCGCTGTTTTTGTTCGGAGGGGGCATGCTCGACTCGGCATTGGTCATGATGGGACTGGCTTACTTTTTATCACTGTGCTCTGAAGCGGATGCATTTATCGGCGCCTCCTTCTCCAATTTGTTTCCTTCTTCGTCCATCCTTGCTTTTCTCGTATACGGACCAATGCTCGATTTAAAAAATACGGTCATGATGCTGCATGCGTTTAAGCCGAAGTTCGTCATTTGTTTGTCTGTTCTGATCACAGTTGTTGTCTATGTTTGTATCAAATTTGTCAGTTTGCTTTAGAAAGGAGGTTTCACCAATGGTTTTTCAGCCTCGGCAATTTTTGCGCGCACTCGTGTTGGCGGCTTTTTCCGTCTTTATTTTCAAGCTCCATTACACAGGGGAAATTGATAAGCTGATCAATCCGAAATACGATTACACAAGCCTCATCGCCGCAGGTGTGTTTGCGTTTCTGTTTATCATTCAGCTGACAAGGGTCTGGACGGTGAAGGATGACCACTCTGGAGATTGCGGCTGCGGACATGATCATGACGAATCAAAGCTTTTTTTCATCAGGCTGATGCATTATGGCGTAATCACGCTTCCCCTTATCACCGGATTCACCCTTTCCCCGGCTGTACTGAATTCGTCTGTCGCCGCCAATAAAGGGACGATGCTCACCAAAACGGAGATCGCCCCTCAAACCGAAGGCGAAAAGGAACATGTCATGACACCGGAGATTCAGCAGGGGCTCGCCGATTCAGCGATGCCGAAGTCGGCGTATGACCGGAAGATGGAGCAATTTAAGCATGAAAAGCGAATTGTCATGAATGACGATATGTTTGCAGACTATTATGATGAAGTGACAAGCCGTCTTGATCATTACATTGGAAAAGAAATCACGGTCAAAGGCTTCGTCCATAAGGAAGCGGGGCTGAGCGCACGCCAGCTCGTGCTGTCCCGATTTATGATCACGCACTGCATCGCAGACGCCAGCCTGATCGGGTTTCTCGCCGAATGGAGCGGCGCTGAGCAATTGCAGCCTGATACATGGATCGAATTGGAAGGAACGCTCGGCAAATCATCTTATAACGGCGCTGTCATCCCGATCATCCGCACGAAGCGATGGAAGGAGATCAGCGAGCCGAAGCAGCCGTATGTCTACCCGGCCGCGATCAATATGACAGAATAAAGACGACTTTCTCTTGGATAAATAGCGGGGCGTTTAGTCATCCTATTTTTTAGGAAGGAGGTCATAAATGATGGGCAAAAAACAGCGAAACAGAGTCACCGGTCTGAAAAAGAACAACCACATCCCGACAAAGGACGTCATCGCAGCAGAGGATGCACACGAAAAGGAATTCAGCGCCAGAAAACGAAAGAATACAACATAAAAAAACTGCGGACAGCGCTTCCGCAGTTTTTTCAGCTTTACGATGACTGCAGCAAAATGCGGTTGATTTTGCTCCATCCCGTAGACAGCAGTTTATAATAGGTTTTTCCCTTTCTTCCTTCATCGATTAAAACGATGTCGCCTGTTGCAAGGAATCTCGCCTTATAATCATTCGGCACCGTGTCATAAACATTGAAAGTGGAAAATGTCCGTTCCAGCACATCTTCATGGGTTCTGCCGTTTATTTCCGTTCTGTAAACCATTTCATATCCCTTATCTTCACCAAAGCAAGGCGTTTGAAAAATCGTCACATCATAAGGTGTCAGCTTCTTTTTAAACAGTTGAAACATTAACGGCAATACAGATCCCTCCTTTTTTTATACAATTGGCGCTTCGCGGCTCAATCCCTTTGACTACTTTTGTCGAACAAGCGGGTACTTTTCGCCAATTTTTTTGAAGATGAAAAACAGCGCCAGACCGAGAGAAAATCCTGAGATGACATCTGTCATATAATGAACGCCGAGATACATGCGGCTGATGCCGATAAGTCCGACGATAAGGCCTGTCCACATGTAAAGTGCGCGGCTGCGTTGTTGAAAAAAAGGAATGCAGAGCAAAAAGAGATATGCGATAAACGGATATATGCTCGCCGCATTCATTGAATGGCCGCTCGGAAAGCTGTGTGACGGTTCGTGCACGAGCGGGTTTATCGAAGGGCGCTCTCTGGCAACCCAGCCTTTTAAAGCTTCATTGGCCGTTCTTTCAACAAAAAACAGCAAATAAAGATACAGTGATGCCGCTGCTTTTTTATAGACGGCAAGTACCAAGGTTAAAGCAAGCATCAGCGGCAGCATGAAGCCGCTTGACCCAAGCTCTGTCACCGCTTTAAAAAACGCTGTGAGAACCGGGTGTCTGACAGATTCGAGAGCCTGTATCACGCTCACATCAAACGATTGAACCGCCGGGATGCGGATAAGAATGGCCATCATTGCAAAGACAGCGGCTGAAAATAGTGCTTTATACATTGAAAAAATCAGTGCCTCCTTGTCATTGTTTTTAAACATTTTACACCCGGCTCCCCCGCCGGGCAAATTTATAAGAAAAACCGGAGCAGGTGCGCCCCGGTCCCTTTTTTCAATCCTCTATATGCTCATCTATCATACATTTTGCAATCAGATAATCAAAGGTGATATCGGCAATTTCGAATAGTTCGTCCTCGCTCGGTATGTAGCCTCTTCTTGTCAGCTCTAGATAAAAAAAATCAGCGATTTCTTCTGTATCTATCATCAGTTCAATTTCTTTCATTGTGATCGCCTCCTTATTCTGATGTATGAGCTGGCATCCGGTTTTATAACCGGTTTGTCATAATGTTTGTCCTCTGTCATATACATGTCGTAACAAGACAAAAGCCGGAAGGGGAAAAGAAAATGATCCAAAAAACGCTTGAAGCACTTGACGGAGAAGGGTTTGACCTGGTATTGGGGAAGGTCTTGAAAGCCATGTTCGGCCTGATTGTGTTCGGCTGTTTTCCTTACTTTTTATATTTGTTGTTTATCATTTGAAATATTCCTTCAGGCTGCTTAACACAAACTCCATCATTTCTTTATATTCCGCATCCTGAAACATTTCATACAATACTTTATAGTCATTGTAAATATCAAGCAGCTCATCCACGACAGCAACAGCCATGTTGCGCTCATGCTCATGCTCCTCGGGATCCCCCGCGAATGGCAGAAACACCTTTTCAGATATCGGTTCATCAAGCTCTTGTCCGGCTTCGCCGACATAATGAACAAACAGAAGCTGATGGACGAACTGGTCCATTTCGTAAGTTCTGAGAACGAGCGTTAAATCTTCTTCTTCGGTTTCAAGCCATTCCCCGTCTTTCAAACGGGTCAGCTCGTAAATGATGTCTTCCCAGCCATCCTCCACATATCTCCAAATTTCCGTTCTGTGCCCGGTGATTTTAAACAATTCTTTGCCGTAATCTTTTACATAGACGACATCCCCGATTAAAAATTCATATTCGATATCAAGCTTTTCCGTATCGACAATGACCCCGTCATAATCTTTGTAGAGCTGAAGAGAAGTTTCAAAATAAAGCACTTCATTATGATTGACTTCATACAAAAAATGCTTATCGATTTTATGAACTTTTGTAATCGTTCCGACCGTCCCGTACATCACGACAACGACAACATCCCCGACTTTGAATTTAGGCGCGTTTGACTTCATATTTGGATTCCCCCTTGCCTTGAAGCTTCCGTGTTACGCTTATCGTATGCTGAGTGCTGTTAATTCGCATGGGCTAAGGTTACAAAGCCCGATGAGTTTTCCGAAAAGCCCAGCCGGCTTTAGGCGAACGTAAAAAATCCGCAGTTATTCAGAACTGCGGATTTTTTATCGCTTTGTTTCCGAAATATATTGCTCCCAAGCCTCATCAAATGTCGTCATTGACGATAAATAATCCCCATTAAGCTCAAGGTAAGAGCTGATTTCATCGTAATGAGTTGATGTCTTGGGAAATCCGTGATCAAGATAAGCGTGGTTCGCAAATTCGCTGATCGCGTCCTTCGGTTTCGGATGGCGGTATTTCATTAAATAATGGTAAAAAGACTTCACGGTCTCCCCTCCTGTCCTCTTTTGATGTTCTATTATACAGGGCGTCTGAAAAAATACAAACAAAAAAAACCGGCAAAAAGCCGGCTTCATGAAGAAAAATCAAAGTAATTGCGCTTCAATATGCGCTCTGTTTTCATCAGCGCATCATACGAAACGGACGAAGGCAGTTTTTTTGTATCGATCAAGAGCAGCTGATTTTCAATTTCCCAAGTGACATTGTCCTCCTGATAGACCATGCCGCAGCCTTCGCATTCCACCGCAGGTGTATCGGTGATTTCGATCGCTTTCGTCCCGTCAGGAAGCTCCCAATAAACCGCCGTGCGGGCTTCCCCGGCTTTTTCTTCACTGCACCATTCACACCTCTTCATTGCACACGCCCCTCAGCTTCGCCTTCTTTTTTTTGCTGAGCAAGGAATTTCTTTTCTTTCAATTCATCGCGCTTTGCCCGGCGGCTTTTCAATGTTTCATGATCGGGCCTTGTGGAATAGCTCTCCCTTCTTTCAAGCCGTTTTAAGCCGTCCGGTGTGTATGAAAGAGCTTGATCCGCATAGATTGCCGATATGCCGATCTCCTCTTTTTCCTTCATTACATCAGGGAAAATTTTGGCAAAATAGTCGTCAGCTCTTCCCGGAATATAGTTCTCAGGCTCAGGATAAGACGTAATGACGCCTTCAAAATTGCGGAGCACGACTTTATCGGGGCTTTGCGAAATCAAGTAATTCGGCTGTATGGCGATTTTTCCGCCCCCGCCCGGCGCGTCAACGACAAAGGTAGGGACTGCATAGCCGCTTGTGTGTCCGCGCAAGCCTTCAATGATTTCAAGACCTTTGGAGACAGGCGCTCTGAAATGGCCAATTCCTTCAGACAAATCGCATTGATAGATATAATACGGACGGACTCTGATTTTCACCAAATCATGCATCAGCTTTTTCATAATGGAAACGCTGTCATTTATACCAGCCAAAATCACGGCCTGATTGCCGACCGGAACCCCGGCGTTGACCAGCTTCTCACAGGCTTCCTTCGCTTCCTTCGTGATTTCGATGCTCGTGTTGAAATGCGTATTCAGCCAGACGGGATGATACTTTTTCAAAATGCTGCAAAGTTTGTCGGTAATCCGCTGCGGGAAGACGACCGGGGCTCTCGTGCCGATCCGGATGATTTCCACGTGCGGGATCGCACGGAGGTTTTTCAAAATATATTCAAGAATTTGATCGTTAATGAGAAGGCCGTCCCCTCCTGAAATCAGGACATCCCTGACATCGGGCGTATCCCGGATATATGCGATCGCCTGATCGAGCTGCTTTTTCGGCACGCCCATGCCGATTTGTCCGGAAAAACGCCGCCTTGTACAGTATCTGCAGTACATCGAGCATTGATTAGTGACGAGAAACAAAACCCGGTCCGGATAGCGGTGGGTTAAGCCGGGGACAGGCGAATCTTCATCCTCATGAAGGGGATCTTCAAGGTCGTATTTTGTTTTGTGCATTTCTTCTGCCAGGGGCACCGACTGCATTCTGATCGGACAGCGCGGATCATCCGGATCCATCAGTGAAGCGTAATACGGCGTAATATTTAAAGGGATCGTCTTTGTGGAGATTCTCACCCCTTCTTCTTCCTCTTTCGTAAGATTGACGACTTTTTTCAAATCGTCAAGCGTTCTGACGGTGTTGGTCAGCTGCCAGATCCAGTCGTTCCATTTTTCCTCGGGAACATCTTTCCAAAGCTCAATATCCTTCCAGTGCCTTTTCGGCTGAAACAGACCGTTTTCCATCTTTCATCCCCCTATCAGCATTTTCCCTATACTTTTCAGGTTATGTGACCGGTGTGAAAAGTGTCTCTTCAAATATAAAACCCGCGGAAGACCGCTTTTTAAGACCGGCTTAAATTTTTGCACCAGATGTTCATGTTCTCGATGGTTTTATAAATGAGGCAGTTGTTCAAAAGCCGGCCCCTATATGAGTATGATAAATGATAAAGACTGGCGTTCATCCCGAAAGAAGCTGCTCTTGCGATTGAATAAACGTAAAAGATACCCGCTTGTTTCAAATCGGTTTCGAGTGCGGCAATCAGCCGCCTCGTCAATGAAAAGCCCCTGTATTCCGGCAGGACGGCGCAGTCTGTTATTTCCGCATTCCCCAAAACGGGATTCACGTCTGCACCTGCTGATGCAATCACTTTTTCCCCGTCAAAAGCGAGGTAGTAAACAGCCCCTTTCCCCATCGCTTCCTTAAGATATGCCGGATCTGAAACAGGCGCGGGGTATACAGGAAAGACGCAGTTGTAGAGATCGGCGAGACCAGGCGCATCACTGGAGGCGGCCCGCCTGATTTGAAAGGAAGCGTTTTGGGCCTCCGCGATGCGGGGAGTGCTGAACAGCTCTGTCAGCATTTGATCCTGCGCAAGCCAGTCAGCGGTTTTTCGCCTGTCTTCTTTCACATATTTTACGAACACGTCAGCATCATGCCCGTTAAAGTATCCGTCAATTTTCCCTTCCGGTTCAAACGTCCGCTCAAGCAAAGCGTTTCTGTCATTCGTTTTGGTGAAAACGATCATTTTCCCTATGCCGTGTTTTTTTGCTTCTTTCAATATGGCGGGAAAAAATGAACACACATCGCCTTCATAATTGATGATTCTGATTCTTTTACTGAACAAGTCGACATCCGCTTCAAGCGTACAGCTGTCATTGCTCCATTTTTCCACCATATTTAACCTCCAAAACAGCTGATCTTTTCACCGTTCATAATCACACCAATTCATAATAAACAGGCTGATGATTTTGGCTGACTGAATCAGGGCGTCTTTTTCAATGTATTCATTTGCCTGGTGAGCCATTTTCGTTTCTCCCGGACCGAAGACGATGACAGGGGTGCCTCCGGCGTGCGACAATATTCCGCCGTCTGTCGCCCACGGGGAAGCTTCGATTAGGGGATCGTTTGCCGTGATGGTTTGATAGGCGGATTTCAGCACTTTCGTCAGTTCATGGTCTTCAGCCAAATCGTTTGGGAGCCACATGGCGCCGAACCATTCTATGTCAACAGGGTAGTGTTTAAACCATTCATCATGGTATTGAAGATCATTGAGCCAGTTTTCAAACTCGGACTGGACGGCTTCAGGAGATTCGTTCGGAGCGATTCCGCACCTTCCTTCCAGTGTCACCGTGTCAGCGACCGATGAAGGCCATGCGCCTCCTTTGATCGTGCCGATGTTAATCGGAACCGGAATCGGGATATTGTCATACAAAGAATCTGTTATTCTCTTATTCCTGACCTGTTCAAGCTGGCGAAGCGACTGGATGACAAGCATGCTTTTTTCAATGGCGCTGACACCTTCATATCTTGTGCCGCCGTGTGCAGAAAGCCCTTTGACCGTGATTCTGAACCACATCGACCCCTGCTGCTTAATAAACATTTTCATATTTGTCGGCTCGGGAATCAAAGCGCCGTCCGCCTTGTAGCCCCTCATGACGGCCGCCAGCGTCCCGGCTCCGCCACACTCCTCGTCTACGACACTTTGAAAAATCAGGTCTCCTTTTAAGTGAACCCCGCATTGCTCCAGCGCTTCCATCGCCATTAAAAGAGCCGTATTGCCGCCTTTCATGTCAGTTGTGCCCCGGCCGTATATCCGTCCTTGCTTCATGACCGGCTGAAAAGGCTCCGTCTCCCAGTCTTTTCTGTTTCCTTCAGGCACGACATCGATGTGTCCGTTTAAGATCAGCGATTTCCCGCCGCCCTTTCCTCTTTTGACAGCCGTAATATTCGGGCTTTCTTTAAAGCTTGTTCTGTCTGATTTAAACAGCGGGTGCTGTTCCAATTGCTTCATGCTCGGCTCCCAGACATCGATTTCAGCTTCGAATTGCCTCAGTTTCTCCAGGACGACAGCTTGGGCGGTAAATTCACTGCCCATTGTGCTTTTTTCTCCGACGAGTTTTTTCAAAAGGCGAACCGCTTTTTTCTCGTGCGAATCGATCCAATCGCACACCTTTCTCTCTATGTTCTCCATCCAATTCCTCCTCTTACGAAAGCGGCAGTTCGATCCGGACCTTTCCATCCGTCAGCCGCAGCACATCATCAAGATCCTCTTCATTCATCAGCTCTTTTAATACAAAGCCGCCGCTGTCAATGGTGATCACGGCTTTTTCTGTAATCACCATGTCAACGCAGCCTTTTGCAGTCAGTGGCAGAGTGCAGTCGGCGACAAGTTTGGGGGCGCCGTTTTTATCGGTATGGCTCATCACGACAATGACTTTTTTCGCCTTTTGGGCAAGCTCCATCGCCCCTCCCATTCCAGGAACCTTTTTGCCGGGGACGATCCAGTTGGCCAGATCCCCTGACTGGCTGACCTGCAGAGAACCAAGAATCGTGACATCAATCGCGCCCTTTCTGATCATGCCGAACGACAGAGCCGAATCAAAATAAGAAGCGCCTTTTACTACGGTGACAGGCCAGCCTGCCGCATTGCAAAGATTCTCATCTTCCCTTCCTTTTTCAGGCGACTCGCCGATGCCGAGAAGCCCGTTTTCAGATTGGATCATAACGGAAGTGCCCGGATCTAAAAAATTGGGAACTAAAGACGGAATGCCGATGCCCAGATTGACAATCATTCCGCTTTTGATTTCGCGGGCCGCCCGTTTTGCAATTCTCTCCCGCTCTATGACTCCCAAACCCATTTCCAGTTCACCCCTTCCGTTTCAGCGACACCTTCGACAAAAACACCGGGTGTTACAATTTCTTCTTCATCCAGCTCTCCCAGGGGAACGATCCGCTCCACTTCGGCAAATGTCCGATCAGCAGCCATCGCCATAAGCGGGTTCATGTTACGCGCCGTTTTGTCGTAGATGATATTGCCGAATTCATCGGCGGTTTTCCCATAAATAAAAGCGTATTCCGCACTCAGCGCTTCTTCGGCAAGGTATGCACGACCATTCAAAGAAACGATCTTCTTTCCTTGACGCACCATGTCATTATCGATCCCAATATCGGTCAAAATGCCGCCAAGACCTGTGCCGCCCGCACGGATTCTTTCCGCGAGCGTCCCTTGCGGTGAAAATTCAACGGCGAGAAAACCGTCAGTCATTTGTTTTCCCGCAACGGGATTTGATCCGATATGGGAAGCGATCAGCCGCCTTACGCGGTTATTGACGATTAATGGCCCGATGCCGATGCCGGGAAAGCCTGCGTCATTGCATATGACCGTTAAATTTTTTACGCCTTTTTTCAAAATCGCACTGATGAAAGAAGGCGGTGAACCGACTCCCCCAAATCCGCCAAACATGACGGTCGCTTCGTCTTTCAAATCGGCAATCGCATCTTCAACAGCAATTCGTTTGTTCAGGACCGTCATCTTTCGCGTATCACCTTTTCTGCTTGTTTTTCAATCTCGTGTACGGCATGTTTAAATATATGAATAAGTTCTTCCAGCTCTTGATCCGATATCGTAAGGGGCGGCGCAATGATGACCGCATCTCCCCCGCCGCCGTCAATGCCCGCCTGGGACGGATAAAGAAGCAGGCCTCTTTTTTTCGCTTCGGAAATGACGAGAGCCGACACCGGCATTGATGAAGGAAATGTCTTTTTGCTTTTTCGATCGGCGACAAATTCAATCCCGATAAGAAGCCCCTTGCCCCGAACGTCGCCAATGATGCTCGACTGTTTCATGATTTCTTTCAGCATCTTTTTCAGCTTTTCCCCTTTTATCCTGGCTTGTTTGACAAGATCGTGCTTCAGAATGTAGCGGAGAACGGCGAGCGCCGCACGGGTTGAAAAAGGGTTTGCGCTGTACGTATGTCCGCTCATGATGACTCCTGAGCCGTTTTTGACCGTTTCCATGATGTCATCGGATATGACAGCTGCGGCAATCGGTGAATACCCTGCGCTCATCCCCTTGCCGAGTACGGCAATATCCGGGGTCACACCCCAATGTTCAATCGCCAGCAACCGGCCGGTTCTTCCCATCCCACTCATGACTTCATCCGCAATAAAAAGAATTTCATTTTCTTCGCAAATCTTTTTTACTTTTTTGTAATAACCATCGGGCGCTGTTATGGCTGCTCCAGCAGCCCCGATGACGGGTTCGGCCACGAAGCCCGCGATAAATTGCTTGCCGATCCTTTTAATGGCGAGCTCGATTTCTTTCACGCACGCTTCCTGGCAGTCGGGATGAGAAAGCCGGCATCTGTAGCAGTTTGGCGCGGAAGCGGCGGGATACTTGTGCAGCATGTGCGTAAACCTGTAGCGGCGCTCATAAAATCCCGACAGCGACAGGGCTCCGTTTGTAATTCCGTGATAGCTGTTCCATCTTGAAAGGAAAATCGTTTTGTCGTTTTGTCCTTTTTCCTGCCAGTATTGAACGGCGATTTTCATGGCGGTTTCAACAGCTTCCGACCCGCTGTTGACAAAAAAAGACCAATTCAGATCACCCGGCAGCCATTCAGCAAGGAGTTCGGCAAGCTGTTCAGCTGGTTCACTCGTAAACTGTGAACGGTAGACAAATGAAACGAAATCAAGCTGCTCTATGAGAGAATCAATCACTTCTTGTACACCGTGCCCGAGATTGCAGGTAACAGCCCCCGAACAGCCGTCAAGGTACCGTTTTCCGGAATTGTCGACAATCCAGCTTCCTTTTGCATACTGAACGACCGGATAGCTTGCGTGCAAATCCGGCTTAATCAAAAATGACATGAAAACATCCCCCCTTCCCCAATGAGAGGTTTTTCTTTACATTATATGAATGGGGAAAAGGCGGCATTCTCTTTTCAAGTGAAATGGTTGATTTCGGAGCGATCGCCGTTAGTGTAAACAAAAAAATAAAAGGACATTTCCTTTTATTTTTCCAAGCGCGCTTATTCACATTGACGTTTTGTCCTGCAAAGCAACGGTTTCCTTCGTCTGTTTTTCCCATAAATAAAATGATCTCATCATCGAAAACGCAGCAAACGGCGCGGGCAGTGCGACGATGAGGAATAAATATTCGGGACTGACAGCATCCGACAACATTCCCGCGGCCGCATAGCCGAGCGGCATAAAAGCGCTGTTGACCGCAAAAAAAGCGCCCAGCGATCTGCCTCTGTTTTCACCTTCCGTTACCCTTTGCAAGTAACCTTCAATATAGATGTTGACTACGCCGCTGATCATTCCGATGACGATCAAAATCGCGGCGCCGAGCACGACATGATTAATCCAGCCTAGAGGCGACAAAAGCAGGCCGAAAATCAGCATTAAAGCGGGCACAGCAGCTTTTGCGTGCTCCGGTTTTGCGATAAAAGACAAGAAAAGCGCCGCAGACAGCGTCCCGCACGCCCAAAATGATTGAAAAGCGCCGCCCAGCCAAGCCTGATCTTTTAATAATAGCGAGGTCCAAATGACGATATATATTGGAAAACCGCTGAATACAAGCTGCTGTATGCTCGTCCCATACAACAAATACTTGAGCGGCTTATTTTGAAGCAAGCTTGTAAAACCGCTGAACAATTGTTTGTTTGTAAAAGGAATACGCTTTTGGCTGCCCCTTTTATCTTTGATTCTCCACTCCAAAAAGATGGATAGGAAGGAGAGGCTCCCGCACAGCACCCATAACCAGCCGAAATGCAGAAAGGAAAACAGAACCCCTGTGACAAGCGGAACGATCACTTGGATAAGCTGTGTGATCACTTCTTGAAATGCGATTCCTTTTTCAATTTGTTCTTTCCTCAGTGTATCCGGCAAGAGCGATCTTGCAGCAGGTTCGATTGCGGTCAAACATGCCGATACAATCACCCTTGCAACCGCCAGTAACATAACTGAACTCATGCCTGACAGCGCCAAAAATCCGATTATTAAAAATACAGTTGAAATGATCATATCTGAAGCCGCAATCAATTTCCCCCTGTGAAACCTGTCGGAAAGCCAGCCTGTAAACGGCGATATCAAAATCGAGACAGTCAGCCCGATGCCGATCACGACGCTTCCCGAAAGGGCGCTTCCGGTTTCAGCTAAAGACCACCATACCAATGAATAATAGAAAAGAACCGAACTAAAGAGCGATAAAAACGTTCCAGACCACAGTCTGAAAAAGTCCCCTTTAATGACCCAAGCATATTTCAAAGTTTCTCCCCCGTTTGTCCGATATTTTCACCTCATGATTATATTACATATATATGTAAATTTTTACAACGAAAACAAAAAACCTTCCGGATGGAAGGCTTTGTGAGCATGTCAAGCGACCGGGCGTTGGGCTTTTAGCTAGCAAATGAAAGCCGCACCGACAATGATGAGCAAAATAAAGAGGACAACGATGAGCACAAATGTGTTTCTGCCGTGAAACCCGTAGCCGTATCCTCCAGTAGGACAGCAATAATGGGAGTAATGCACAGGCTTATCATCCTTTCGTATAAAGTCTACACCCCAGCCTATGCAGGCCAAGTCCCAATTGGTATGTGCACCTGCCTACTTTATTCGAACAAATATTTAAATATCGTCGTAAGCTTTCCCTTCTGCTGAAAACCCAGCTTTTCATAAAACGTTTTCACCTGATCGCTTCCCGAAGTCACAAGATAGCACGATTCCATGCTCGATTGTTTGGCAGCGACGAGCATCTGCTTGATAAGGCCCGATCCATAGCCTTTCCGCTGATAAGGCTCCAAAATGGCGACTTCCTCGATTTTAGCAACGTTTTCGTCCTGATCGAGATAAAGCTCGGCACATCCAATCGGTTCTCCTTCTTCCGAGTAGCAGACACACAGCTGAATGATGCCTTCCTCGTAAAAACGATACTTGCGCAGCAGCTTTTCCTTCGCAAACGCTTCATTGATCGACAACGAATCATAAGCCTGCATGATGCGGCAGCCGTCAATGAGAGATTTCTTCGTCCCCCATTCTGCCCGCACAGGGGAAACTCCTTTCCAATCTGCAAGCCGGATCGAATAAAACAATTCTTCATCAAGAATGTATCCAAGATCAAAGAGCGACTTTTTCATTGTGAAAGGGAGATCGCGGTTAAAAGAGCTTTTCACATGAATATAATTTCGGTTTAAAATATCGGGTACCCGAACGAGCAGGGAGTACAGCTCTGTCAGCGGAAATTCGTCCTGCAGCTGCAGAAAATGAGATGAAAACATTTGCGGGATCTGGTCATCTGTGTATATATGATAATGCGACTCAACTTTTTTGCTGCATGTCAGCATTAAATAACGGTCTTCTGTGTTTGAAATGGATGTCACAACGGCTGCCTCTTTTCTAAGATGTTCTATTATATTGTTTTTCGCTTTCAGAGCAGAAAATCCTCTAAAAAAGATGGCCCTTTTGAAAAAAGTCATCTGAACATGCTGCTTTTAAAACGACTAAAACATTTACTGCGACAACCAGTTTTTCTATTGACTAAAATAACATGTTAGTCGTAAGCCGTAAGTATCTTTGAGGTAAGTATCAGTTGCCAGAATAATTTGTTTCACTGAATCTGTAATTTTCATAATCGAGACTCCTGGCTGAACAATTGATATTTCAAATTCTGTTTCAAAACCAGATTTCACCATCTTTTTCAGCTTATGTAGAGTTCGTAGGTTTCCCTTCTCAAACCGAGTTTCATTATATTTTCTTTGCCTCATATTTTCTCGTTCAATCATCCGCTGAATAATTTGTAAGACATTATCATTCCACATAATTGACTTTTCAGCTTGACCACATACTTCATATAAGTCACTAACACGAGCTCCGGGAAGTTTTTCGGCTGAATATTTACAATGATAAAGATGAAATATAATCTTTTGATTTCTGGAATCAATTTTAATTGAAACGACATCTGCAATTTCTCCCGCTCCATCGTCATCAAAAATAATATCTGATTTCTGATCTACAATATTATGTATTGTAGCGTATTGAATCGAATCAGCCTTTCTTCCTCTTCCTTGAGATTCAGATTTAATATCTACTTTAAATTCAGTCCAATCGATAGCAATGAAAGAGTCCTGTGGTATTTCCATTCCACTTTTTGGTTTTATAACTGTTTGTAAATTTTCTTGTACTACAATAATAGTTCCATCGCTTTGTATGAATGATACTTCCGGTGAATGTTCATACAGATAATCAGTCATTTTAACAGTTCCATTGCCTAATTTCACTAATAGTTCTTCACCTTCGATTTGATTGAAACTATATGAAGTCTCATTAATAATCTCCTCAAAGATAAATTTTCGTTCATTTATCCAAAATTCAAAGCGAAGATTTCCATTAACTAAACGTGGATTCTTTAACATTGTTTGAAAGAACGGAAATGTCTTTTGTTCTTTAGAAATATACAACAGTTTGCTGAAGGAACTAGAAACTTCAATCATCTCTGGCATCGATATTTTATAAGGAACGACTTTTGGAAATTCCGTAATAACCTCTAAAGCAAGGGAATTATTCAATATATTATTCGTATTAATGGAATTATCCAATACCTTCTTCCCTATTTTTTGACACCAGTCTGTCCAAAATTTTATCCGTTCTACCCAACGCATCCAAATTTTACCTTTGTATGAACAGCCTATGCTAATTCGTTCTCCATCTCGATAGCCATAACCGAATAAATTTGACTTAATCGAACCCGATGCAACAGCCTCACTAATTCCAGCCTTAATATCAGCACCTGCAAACATTCTAAAGCTAATCTTTCCGCTAGGTTTTTGCTTTAACCCCAACGTTCCAATCATTAATCTATTAATTCCATCTAAGCTTCGATAAATTGAATCTCCCTTAATTGCTGATGCTTCCGAAAACATACTATCCACAAGCCGATTTCCTTTTCCAGCATCAGTTTCGTTTATATGAACGATTCCATTATCCCTATCAAAGAACAACACAAAGAAATCATAATCATATTGAACTATATCCTTTTGATCTGACCAGACAACCTTTGTTTCAATTTCCTCAATGAAAACATAAACAAAATCTTCTTCATTTATTAATGACGTAGTTCTATCGGGATCCAAAACTTGTTTCCACCCATTAACAGAAAATTTTTTTGAAGCGTGCTGGAACATCCTTGTGCTTACTTTCATTTTTAATTGGGATAAATCTATCTCCTTCACATGACCTTTTTTAAACTTACCAATGAATTCATCTAGCTCAACTTCCTTATTGATAGCTCGATTTGAGTGGATATTAAGAAGTTGATTCCAATCAGCATCTTGATGGTACAACTCATCAATTGCTTCTTTCAAATCATCCATTGCCACATTCGTGATGAGCTTTGCATTTCCTAACTTATTTCCACTCGTTCGAGCAAATCGTCCAATGAATTGAAGTGTAATCGGAAGCGACTTATATTTGTCATGAATTGCTGCAATTTTCAAAGTTGGAATATCTATGCCTTCACCAAACATATCTACACATACCACAATTTTCGATTTACCATCTTTAACTTGCTGTAAGTTTTTATTCCTCTTCACAGCGGGAATGCCCCCGTGAATCACAACTGGATTATACAGTTTATACTGAGAGTAAATTTTTTCATACAACTCATCAGCTCTTTTTCGGGTGTTTGCTCTTGCTAAAAGTACATGCTCATATTCATTTTCCAAAAAATCTTTTTCTAATTGTTTAATGGCAATTTTCGCAATTTCTTCGTCAGACTTTCGCTCATCAAATTCTTGAATTGGAAAAAAATCGATCGATTTGAAATACCCAGCTTTTTGAGCCAGCGCTAAACCATAATTGAAAATTATTTTACCATCAATCTTTTTCCCATCATTTCTAAATGGAGTGGCAGTAAATTGTAGAATTTTTTTCCCTGAAAATTTTTCTCTTACTGTTCCCCAATCGGGAGCTACGATATGGTGCGCTTCATCAAATATTACAACCTCTACCTTTTCAACGAGTGTATCCAACACAGGAGAAGGCATTTTTTTAATCATACTAGGAGTTGAAACAACTATATTAGCCTCTTCAAGAGCATCAATCAGAATTGTTTCTTCCTCGTCTTCAACTTTTGACTTATAAAGAAAAGTCGTTGGATAAATAACTTCGTCTGATATCATTTCTAATTTTGGAAGTATCCCAAAACGTCTTGCTCCTTCAAAAATTTGTTCCCTCAAAAGATTAGAAGGTACAATGATAAGTGATGAAGCTATTCTTTCAGAAATTATCGTAGCATACATTGTTTCAGACTTTCCTGTTCCAGTTGGTAAGACAATTGTTGCTGGAGAATTTGATGTAGCCCAATGTGCACGAATTGCAGATAATGCTCCGAATTGAGGCAAGCGTAAACCAACCTCATCTTCATTTCGAGAGACTCTCTCATGATATGACTCTTTCCAACTATTAATAAGTTCTTCTCGATTGAAGGTTCTTCCTTCAGCATCCGTACACCGACTTAACTTATTACGACCGATTGTTGAAATTATATTTTTATACTTCCCCAAACAATCACTTCTTTCTGTTGTCAAATTTTATATTTTCATTAATTTTATTATAACAGACACAAAAGAAACCTTTATCTAAAAATGTAATTAGTATTGTGTTTGGGAATCAAATGATGGTTATATTTTTAGCTTTGGGGGATTTAAATAAGCGGAACTATTAGTAGAATTATTTGAAAAAGATAAACATAAAGAAAACTACTTTTCACGGTTTAAGAGATACACATGCGTCATTTTTATTTGCTCAAGATATAGATATAGCATATGTATCAAAACAATTAGGACATATAAATATTCAAACAACACAAAATTATTATCTCGAATTAATGCCAAAAAAAGCACCAGCAAGAAGCCGATGCTTTAAATCTGTTAAGTTTTTTGTAATGTTCATTCAATCTGGATTAAACCACCTTGGACCAAAAAACCTTTGTAGATATTGATATTTCAATGCTGTTACCGTTTTTGAGAACTGAGATGCACGCCCAGCGCCTTTAAGACCTATTTTCCCCTTCAAACAGCTTGGCATATTCGCCATACCCTTCTTTCTCAAGGTCATCCTTCGGCACGAAACGGAGGGCTGCTGAATTGATGCAATACCGCAGGCCGTCCGGTCCGGGGCCGTCCGGGAACACGTGTCCAAGATGGGAATCGGCAGACTTGCTTCTCACCTCAGTCCGAACCATGCCGTGTGAAGTGTCAAGTTTTTCTTCGATCTCCCCGGTATCGACCGGTTTTGTGAAGCTTGGCCAGCCGCAGTGTGCGTCAAATTTGTCAAGCGATGAAAACAGCGGTTTTCCCGACACGATATCGACATAGATTCCGTCTTCGTGCAGATCCCAGTATTCGTTTTGGAATGGAGGCTCCGTCCCGTTTTTCTGCGTCACTTCATACTGCATCCGGGTCAGCTGCTTCAGCCGTTCTTCTTTATTGTTCGCCATGCTTTCGCCCCCAATGCTGTTGTAAAAATCCTTCTCTTCCGCTTCCGATCCGATACTGTGTGTAGCGTTCAGGATGCTTTTTATGATAATCCTGATGATATTCTTCAGCCGGATAAAATGGCGCGGCTTCCAGAATGTCGGTCGCGATTGGATCTTTAAAGATGCCGCTTTCTTCAAGCTTTTTCTTCGATTCCTCAGCGAGTTTCCGCTGCTTGTTATTATGGAAAAAAATCGCTGTCCGGTAAGACTCGCCGCGGTCTGCGAATTGTCCTCCGCTGTCAGTAGGATCGATTTGCTGCCAGTAGAGTTCCAGCAGTTTTTCGTATGGAAAGACATCGGGATCAAACGTGATTTGCACCGCTTCCCTATGTCCCGTTGTATTGCTGCAAACCTCTTCATAGGTCGGATTTTCCGTATGGCCGCCGGTATAGCCGGATTCGACTTTTATAATGCCCGGCTGTTCGTCAAAAGGCTTGACCATACACCAAAAGCAGCCTCCGGCAAATGTGGCGAGTTCTCGTTTTTCAGCCATCTGTTCTGCCTCCTTCTTTTCAACATTTGTTGGGAACCATTATATCACAGCATGCTCATTTTTAAGCCCTCTCCCGCTCATCGCAAAATCAGCCGCTGCCTAAAAAGAAAAAATGACAATAATATGTCATTGCCATCACCAAATTCTAAGAAACAGCAGTATTCATCTATCATTGTCATGGACCGTTGTTCAATTGATGGTCAAATGAACTAAAAATCTTCTGAAACATACACTTGAAAAACGAAAATTATGGTATCATAGTGATATCATGTTCATGAAAAATAATATTCATGCTGATTCGGTCATTCCTTTTTAAAAAAAGCTGAAATTTGCTACTTATATGGAGGGGCGAAATTTTGAAAGTTAGAGAACAAATGATGTATGATATGGAAGCACTGCTTCGCACAGTATTTAAACAGATACGTGATGAGATAAATGAGCTGCTCGAAAAAGAGATGTCCCGCAATGAATTCATGATTCTCCGCCTGCTGAGTGAGCAAGGTCCGAAGAAAGTCACGGAGTTTGCAACGATTTTAGGCGTTTCTGCGAGCCATATCACAGCTGTAACCGATGCGTTGGTTGAAAAAGGATGGATCACGAGAGTCCGGTCAAAAGAAGACAGACGGATCATCAAAATCCATCTGACAGACGCGGGAAAAGAAATTATCAGATATTTTGAAGAAAAGAAAACGGAATATTATTTCAAGCGGTTCAGCAGCTTCAGTGATGAAGAGCTGAAAACGCTGATTGAACTGTTCAGCAAATTGGACAAAAAACGGGAACAGCGCTAATCGGGTTTTCATAAATTGGCCCGAATCTGTGCACCTTAATTAAAAAAGAGGTGTATTGACATATGACAGCTCCTTATCTTTGTCCAAACTGCAAAACAAACCGAACACGGTTCAACTTAATCGAACAGTCTCCGACATCCGTTAAGATTGATCCGGCAACAGGGGAGATCATGGAAACGTATTCAGATGACGAGCTTTCTCCATTTCACCTGCCCTACAGCGGTCCCGCCATAAAAGTGCAGTGCGGCGCGTGCGGATTAATTGAAGACGAAAAGACTTTTATCAAACTTGCGGAATTCGATAAACGAACATAATAAAGACAGGATAGATGGACATCGTTTCATCTATCCTTTTTCGTGCAGCTTAACGTGAATTCAAACGGAGGCGCACACCCGGTTTCTCCCAAGGTGCTTAGCCCTGTACAAACATTGGTCGGCTTTTTCAATCAACTCGTCCGTACTGCGAATGACCTCCGGAAATGCCGCAACCCCAATCGAAACGGTAATATGAATCTTTTTAGAATGAGAAATTGAAAAAGTGTGTGTCTCCACTTCCTTGCGTATCCTTTCAGCAATCTCTGCAGCCTGCGAATGAGAACTGTTCGGCAATATGACCGAAAACTCTTCTCCGCCGTTTCTTGATACGATACCTTCCGCACGTGTTGACTTTTTTAAAATCGTTCCCAGTTCTTTTAAAATCACGTCTCCATTTGAATGTCCGTATGTATCATTAATCGTTTTGAAATAATCGATATCGATCATAAGCAAAGACAGTTTCTCGTTCTTCTCCCTTGCGTTTGAAATATGAGCATTCCATATCGCATCAAAATGGCGGACATTATTCAATCCCGTTAAATAATCAAGCGACGACTCCTCTTCATACTTTTTCAACAGAAAATGAGATTTTTTTAAATATGAGACGACATATACTGATGTAAATCCGCCGATAGTAGATAAAATCCAGAACCATATCATTAAAATTTTTACTAAATGGAAATCATGGAGGAGCATCAAGATCACAATTGAAATCGCCACATTAGCAAAAATAACCAAAGCAAATGTCTTTCGATAAGTGTCAGCGTCTTTATCCATGACCCTGAGGATGAGATAATATCCTATGAATATAACGATCATTCCTGTAAGCGCTGCAATCGAAGATATATTCCCCCCGTAAACAAATCTTCCTCCTATAATCAGCAGAGAACAAATAAAGGCCGGAAAGACGCCCGTAAATAGAAACAAAATCATAACGGGCACATAACGCAAATCAACGATCGTTTCATCGGTTGCCTGGATCGAAAAGAACATGAGCACATTCCCGAGCAATCCTCCCATGACGCCGTCAATCCAATTAAGTTGTTTGTTTGTAGCTTTTCGGGAAAAAATATTCCACTTTAGCTGAGTGTAGATAAAGAGTGAAGTAATTAAAATGCACAAATTTAAAAATAAATCGATTAAAAACATGACAAGCCCCCAACACCAAACTCATTTTATATTGTATATATCGTCAATTATTAAGACGTTAACAGCATTTTTGTTTCTTTGCTTCAGATGCCCGGCGGGAATCGCTTCCGGGGCTTGCCGCAGGAGCTTGTTCTTTCATTTTTCAAATAAAACGAGGTCCTTCCACTTCCCGTAGCGGTAATATAAAAACGCGGTCAGGCTGCTCAGCATAAAGCTCATTCCAATGCCAAGTGCTATGCCGTTTTCGCCAAGCCACTTTGAAAATAAGTATGTAAACGGATAGCGCAAAACCCAAAAAGAAATCACGTTCAGCACCAAAATTTGAAACATCGCACCCGCTGCCCTTACAACACCGTTTAACACAAAGTTAATCCCGATAAACGGATAGAAAAAAGCAATCGTTTTTAAATATTCTTCCCCGAATGCAGCTGAATCGGCTTCCGAAATAAACAGCCTGACCGCATGATAGCCTGTCAGAAATATCGCGGTGCTGACGGCAGCCATAAACAGCAGAACATAAATGACGCCGTAGTGAGCAATTTTTTTCGTACGCTCCATATCGCCGCTGCCGACGGTTTGGCCAGCCATACTGTTGACAGCCGTGCCGATGGCCATCGCCGGGAGTATCAGCAGGCTGTCAAGCCTCTGTACCGCGCCAAACCCTGACACGACACGTTCTCCAAATGAATTGACAACGCTCATAATCGCCATCGAGCCGCCTGAAATCACCATCATTTGCAAGCCGGCAGGCACTCCGAGCTTCAAAATGACGGACGTCTCTTCCAGAGACGGAAGCGCGGGCTTTGAAAATGGAACAAGCCGCTTTCTCACCGTATAGACCACACCGTAAATGAAAGCAATCCCTTGGGAAACGACGGTTGCATAGGCCGCTCCGGCAATTCCGAGGTTGAATACCGAGATAAACAGCGGATCCATGAACAGGTTCAGGATGACGGCCAAGAGGACGAAACGCAAAGGTGTTTGACTGTCGCCGACCGCCCTTAACACTGTACTGATGAAATTATAGCCGAATAAGAATATAATCCCGATAAAATGAATGCTCAAATAGCTTGCAGCCAAATCCACCATATTGCCGGGCGTTTGAAGAAGCGAAAGCAGAGGCTCTGTGAAAAAATAGCCGATAACCCCGAGCAATACGCTCATCGCTGTCATCAGAACAACAAACGCGTTGATATATGAAGTAAGTCCCTTCTTATCCCCTTTTCCTTTCTGCTGCGCAAGAATCGTCAGCGCCGCATTGTTGACGCCCAATACGAACGCCAGCACCGTAAAGAAAACCGTCCCTGAGACGGCCGCAGCACCGAGTGCTTTTGCTCCGAGCAGATTTCCGACCCACAAGCTATCGACGAATTGAAATGAAATCTGCAAAAGATTGGCTAAAATGATCGGGCCGGAAAAAAAGACCAGCTGTTTAAACACATTTCCGTATGTAAAATCCGTTTTCATTGTTTACTCCTTTTCATCTGTCGTCTTGATCGCGATGTGACCGATGGCTTCGCAGCCTCATATAATGTCAGAAAGCATGCAAAGGGGCGTGACAAAATGTTCTCTACAGATCATGATGCCCGTCAAATGGCGGAGGGTTTTCGGAGGAACTGCTACCATCTTCCGCCTGTAGAGGCGCCCTTTTATTTTCGAAACGGCGGAAAAGCAGCGATGATCAGACTGCTCCACGCGGCTCCTCACACCGACAATCTCGACGTATTCGTAAACGGCATATCCGTTTTTCAAAACATCTCCTATACAGATTTATCTTCTTATGTCCGGTTTCCTGCCGGCCGTATTCAAATCGATGTTTTCCAAAGAGGCAGGGCGCACGGTCCCTTGCTGTCGGTACAGTATCACCTGATCCACGGCGGGTACTGCACGGTTGCCGTTACAGGCACAGCTGCAAAGCTCATTCCCGTCGGAATGTATGACCGGCCTGCGGCTGATCCGGAAAGCCGCAGCATCCGTTTCGTTCATTTATCACCGGACTCTCCGGCTCTTGACTTTGCAGTGCAAAACGGACCTGTCCTGTTTTCAGGTGTCCCCTTTCAAACGGTCACGCGGTACATCCAGGTGCGTTCACAGAAAATCGACATGGAGGTAAAGGCCGCCGGTTCAACAGCGGTCCTGCTGAAGGTTCCGAAAATCACGCTTCACGCCGGGGAATCCACAACTTTGTATGGCCTCGGTTTCGTCAACGGCTCCCCTTCTCTCACAATAAAAGCGGCGCCGTTTCCTGCCAAAGCTCCGCCTTCATAGCGAAAAAAAAGAGACATGATGTCTCTTTTACAGTCTGCTGAAGCATGGACAACAAAATCCTAAAACGGTCTCATGTTTTAGGATTTTGCCGGCAATTATTGATTGTGATGGTCAGTTTTTTTATGTTTTTTCGCATCTAGGGTAAAGATCATAATGCTTAAAAACAACGCACAATACCCGATGTTCAAATACATCTTGTCCATGTTTTCATCGATGAAACTGAAGGCGGCGAGGCCGCCGAAGTACAGTGAAAACAACATAGACAGCAAGCTGAAATATGTGTAGATACGTTCCATATGTTCACCCCTGTAAATCCCGCCGCACGATCTATGAATCTGTTTGTGCAGGCTGATAATAAACAAATTCGATTTGATCTTTTTCTAAATCAATGTCTTTTGCTTTCACATACATTCCGTTTTTAAGCGGCATCTCTGACAGACGGACTTGAATTTCTTTAGCATCCGAACGAACGTGTACAAAATCAGGAAGATCATAAAATTGATCCATGTAGTTCAGCACCATCGATATCGGAACATTTAACTTGCCGATCGAAAATCTCGTCACGTCAAGAACCACATCTCCGTTTTTTTCCACTGTCGGCCGAAAGGACACCCTCGCATCGACTGTCGAGGAAAAGGCGCGGATCGCACCGACGATGTGGAATTCATCGTCGATTTCGATTTGATAGTCAAGATCCGGCGAAGACTCCTTCTCCAAATATGTGTTGATGAATGCGGCCAATGATTCTTTCGTGCTCGTCACGTTCAATTGGTATTCGCTCGGAGTCGGCCGCGACGGTTCCTTTTGACCGCCGGGCATGAATACGAGAATGAAAATCCCGGCAAGTATGATGACGTTGACTGCTGCTAAAATTAAAAATAAGTTCTTCCATTTCTTCATTTTTTCACCTTATTCTGCTTGGGGGTCTTCGTTTTTAATTTGTTCGTAAACGCGTTTCGCTATTAAAGAATATCCGTATTGATTAGGATGAAACTCATCTTTTGCAATCTTCTTTTCATCGCTGTATTCCTCAAAAATATCAGCGATATTCGCTATTTTCGTGTTGGAGACCTTTTTCAGGCTTTTTTCTGCTCCTTCATTCCATTCGTCTACGACTTGGTCAATTTCCCTCAGTTCAGACAGCGTAAACTTAAACGGATTATACATGCTGACATAAATCAATTCAGCGCTGGCGTTTTGCTCTCTAATTTCCGCTAAAATATTCGAAAACCGCTTTTCAAACAGTTTTTGTTCAACGCGGAAAGGTGTAAGCGTTAAGTGCGCGAAGTTTTGGCGGACGACTTTCATCAGGTCGTTGCCCCCGATTGTAAACAAAATGTAGTCTGCATCTTTCAGGCCCTCTTGTACTTCTTTTTCTTTTAATCTTTCAAGCAGCTGATCAGTCCGGGAGCCTTTAACGGCATAATTTTTGACCGTTACGGACTTCACATCGCTCCGGCTTTCAAGCTCGTCGGCCACCATGCCGACATAGCCTTTCTTCTCTTGATCGCCTACCCCCTCTGTCAGAGAATCGCCCACTGCTGCAATCACGATATCGCGCTTAGGGGAGACCGATGTTTTTTCAACGCCCGCATTCCATTCCGTACAGGCTGAAAGCAGACAGACGAGGGCCATCATGACTGTTATAAACCGTATGTTCAAAAATGATGCCCCTTCCTTCTAGATACCTAAAAAAAAGTGTACCATGTTTTGATTCTTTTGAAAATGATTTGACAGGTGTAAAAAAAAGCCTGTTTCCGGTGGTCAGGAAGCAGGCTTCAGCGGCAGGCGCCCGTTTTTATCAACGGTTTTCCAGCGTCTTAATATCGGCGATGATTTCATCGTACGGCGTATTTTTTGCACCGTCATAATCCTTGACGACTTTGCCGTTTTGATCGACTAGATAAAATGACGATTGGTGAATCACCTGATCCTCATCTTCAGGTTTTTTCACGATTGCTTTAAAGCTTTTCAGCGCAAATTTTTCAATTTCCTCCTGCGAGTATCCAGTTAAAAAATCCCAGTTTTGAAAATTGAGCGGATAGTTGGCCGCAAATTTTTTCAACTTTTCCGGCGTGTCATTTTCGGGGTCAACGCTGAAAGAGACGATGCGGGCCTGCAGGTTTTCCTCTTCCATTTGTTTTTGCAGTTCAGCCATATGTGAAGTCATCGGCGGACAGATCGTTTTACAGTTCGTAAATATAAAGTCGGCCACCCACACCTGGCCTTTTAAACTTTCAAGAGACACGGTTTTCCCGTCTTGATTTTGAAAAGAAAAAGATTGTACGTCATAGTTTAAAGAATTTTCAATCTTGCTAGTTCCGCAGGACGAAAGAAACACTGTGAGAATCCCTGCAAGGAAAATGCCAAAAACGTTTTTCAATCCTTCCATCCCCTTTTTCAATCGGTGTAAAAAGTAAAACCGATCGCTCCTTTTCCGGTATGAACAGAGATAATCGGCGTTGTGTACGCAATATCAATATCGATTCCCGGGATATGTTCAAGCAAAGAGTCTTTCAGCCTATGAGCAAGGTCGAGTGCATCGGCATGGGCGATTCCGATCGCTTGCACCGTCCTTCCCTTCACCGCGGAAAGAAATTGACCCGTTAAATAACGGATAAGCTGACTGGTGCTCCTGACATTTTTTTCAGGCGTATAGATTCCGTCCTCAAGCCTCGCGATCGGCTTAACCTTGAGCAATGAGCCGATCAGCGCTTTTCCTTTCCCGATGCGGCCGCCTTTGATCAAGTTATCAAAATGATCAATTGTCACATAGAGGGATGTCCGGTCGCGCAAGTTCTCCAGGTCTTTTACAATCGCTTCGGCCGTCATTCCCTCTTCGGCCAGCAAGGCGGCTCGTACGACCTGAAAGCCGAGGCCTTTTGAAATATACATGGAATCAATCACCGTAATATTCCCGTCGACCATGTTTGAAGCGCTTACAGCCGTCTGGTATGTCCCGCTCAATTGGCTTGAGAGATGGATGCTGATCACTTCGCTTCCGTCAGCGGTCAGCTCTTCGTACAGTTTGATAAAAGCGCCTAAAGGCGGCTGTGAACTTTTCGGGAGTTCTGCGGCGCTCTCCATTTTCTCAATAAATTCGTCCGGCTGAATATCGAACCTGTCTCTGTAAACAATGCCGTCGATTGATATCGAGAGCGGGAGAACGGAAATATGATATTCTCTGAGCAGTTCTTCGCTCAAGTCAGCTGTTGAGTCCGTTACAATTTTAATGCTTGGCAATTCCCTTCACATCCTGTCGGTTCAAATGGTGAATTTCCTAGTGAGGCCAAATTCGGCATGAAAAATTCTTTGCCGGCCGAATGCCGTCTTCCGCCCTTTTCCAAGCGGATTTGGCTGTCTTCATGGGCCGGCAAAGAATGCTATCAATTCTTATGCATTATGCTTCAATTCTTCCTCTTGATAAATGGCGAGGTAATCCTGCCATTTCAATGCTCTCTTTAAGTAGTCCCTAAAGGAGTAGACGTTTTTTTTTCCGCTTTGAGCAATAGAGTGTCTTTAAAAAGATTTCGAGCCTCAGACTGGCCATAAAAAAATGCGGGTCGTCCTCCTTCAGCAGGGGTATTTCCGTCACCTTCACCTTCTGTCCATCCGAACGTTTGAACTCCAGGCTTTTAAGTAACAAGCTATCAATCCTCATTTATGAGATATTTTCTTTATTATACATAATCTCAGGAGCCGTTGTCTTTGATTTATACGTGTTTTCAAAAAAATTTCTTAAATCAGCAAATGAAAGAGCCCTTCATCTTTATTCACTTCGACATAGCGGAAGCCTTTGCGGTCCATTCTCGCAATCAGCGGCTCGTAGTCTTCGCGCTGTTTCAATTCGATGCCGACGAGCGCAGGGCCGCTGCTTTTATTATTTTTCTTCGTATATTCAAACCGGGTGATATCATCGGTCGGCCCGAGCACTTCATCTAGAAATTCGCGCAAAGCTCCCGCCCTTTGCGGGAAGTTCACGATGAAATAATGCTGGAGTCCTTCATACATCATCGATCTGTCTTTGATTTCCTGCATTCTGCCGATATCGTTGTTTCCTCCGCTCACAATGCATACGACATTCTTTCCTTTGATTTCATCCCTGTAAAGGTCTAAAGCGGCGATCGGCAGCGCTCCCGCAGGCTCGGCGACAATCGCGCATTGGTTGTACAGCTCAAGAATCGCGGTGCATACCTTTCCTTCGGGAACGAGCAAAATATCATCTACAACGGTTTCAAGCGTTTTAAATGTCTCTTCGCCGATTTTTTGCACGGCGGCTCCGTCTACAAATTTATCGATTTTCTCGAGGGTCACGACTTCGCCTTTTTTGTTTGATTCAAATAGAGCCGGCGCGCCTTTGGGCTCAACCGCGATCAGCTTTGTATCCGGGGACACGTTTTTCATGTAGGTTCCCACTCCTGAAAGCAGGCCGCCGCCGCCTACACTTGCAAATAAATAATGGGGTTCTGTTTCGATATCGTTTAAGATTTCGACCGCAACCGTTCCCTGTCCGGCCATGACGGCAGGATCGTCAAACGGGTGGATAAATGCCCGTTTTTCTTCCTCGCAGCAGGCGACTGCGCTTTGATATGCATCATCGAACGTGTCGCCTGTCAGGATGATCTCGATGTATTCCTTGCCGAACAATTCGACTTGAGAAATTTTTTGCCTCGGAGTCGTCGACGGCATAAAAATCTTTCCGTGAATACCGAGATGTTTACAGGAAAAAGCGACCCCCTGCGCATGGTTTCCTGCACTGGCGCAGACGACCCCGTTTTTCGTCGTTTCTTTTGAAAGCTGCTTCATTTTATAATAGGCGCCTCTCAGTTTAAAAGAGCGGACAACCTGCAGGTCTTCTCTTTTTAAATATACGTTGCAATCGTACCTCTCGGAGAGCCTCTCATTTTTTTGGAGGGGGGTATGAATGACAACATCTTTTACATTTTGATGGGCTTTTAAAATGTCTTTGACTTGGATGAGAGAGTTTTCTTTAAGCAACGGTTTCATGTATAAGATCCTTTCTGTATAAAGCTTTATTTAATACGCCATTATATCATGAATATTCAAAATTTAAAGGGCAATTCTTTGTTATTTACAGAATATTATACACTTTCTCAATATATACGGAGTTCTTTTCGATTCTTAATGTGCAGCCAAATATACTTTTTTTCAAAAAACTCTTTATTTGTTCTAATTGGGTGTTATAATAGAACCAATTAGAACCAAAAGGAGATCCGCCATGATTAAACACACGTACCCATCCATAGGGTTCTCCGAGCTGATCGGGGAATGCGATTCCTTTTTGCAAACGAAAAACAGAGCGATACAATTTGCAGCCTCTTCCCATCCGATTCTGATTCATGGAGAAACAGGCACAGGCAAAGAGCTGTTCGCCAAAGCCATTCATTCCGGATCATCTTTCAACCATGATCCCTTCACACACGTAAGCTGCAGCACGCTGAATGAAGATGAAGCGGCTGAAGACTTTTTTCTTTCAGAGATGAATGAATCCGGAACCTTGTTTCTCGACGAAGTGTGGGGGCTTTCCTTGCCTCTCCAGGGCAAGCTTTTGGCAGCCATTGAAAAAGGGATGCCAAAAAGACTGATTGTCACCTCAAGCGTGCCGCTCGGTGAACGGATTGAAAGCAGCGAATTCCGCAAGGATTTGTACTACAGGCTCAATGTGCTCGACCTTCCGCTTCCCCCCCTTGCTGAACGGCGAAGCGACATCCCCCTTCTCGTGCATCATTTTTTAAAAAGCGGGGATCATGACATATATGTCGAACCGGTCGTTTGGAAGGCTTTAGAGCAGCATGAGTTTGAGGGGAACGTCAGAGAACTCAAAAACATGACGGATTATATGAAAACCGTCTCAGACGGGAAAACGATTCAGCTTTACGACACTCCGCCGGCGTTAAGAGAACAAATCGAAAAGAAGAAGCCAAAAGATAAAAAAACGGCTTCAACATCACTGACTTTAATGGAAAAAGAGGAGTTTGCGTTTTTGCTCGATGCAGTCAAGCAATTAAATGAAAAAGGAGAGCCTGCCAGCCGCAGAGTTCTGTCTGAACTGAGCAAAAACGGCAAGTCGGAGCTTACCCCCCAGCAAGTGCGCAGCAGATTGGATTATTTGGAAAAAAGAGAGTTTATTACAAAGGGCCGCGGAAGAGCCGGGACAAAAATCACGCTTGAAGGCCTCCGCTTTTTAAGCTCTTTAAAGCATCACATTATTCAAGAATAGAAAGGGTGTCTTGGTATGTACACGATTAAAGAAGAAATTGCGAATGCAATTACCCATGGGCTCGGCGTTCTCCTCTCCATACCCGCCATCGTATTTTTGGTGATATTTGCGATTCGCTACGGAAGTCCGGTGGATGTTGTCAGCTTTTCGATTTTCGGCGCTTCCATGCTGTTCCTGTATTTAAGTTCGACCCTTCTGCACAGCATTCAGCACCAAAAAACAAAAGATATTCTTGAGATCATCGATCACTCAGCCATCTACGTACTGATTGCGGGTACATACACACCGCTGCTCCTCGGACCTTTGAAAGGCACGCTCGGCTATACAATGCTTGCGGTCGTCTGGGGACTTGCGATTGGCGGAGTTGTATTTAAAATCTTTTTTGTGAAACGATTTATCGTGGTCAGCACGCTGGTGTATCTTGTGATGGGCTGGATGGCGATTATTGCGATCAAGCCGCTTTATACGGCCTTGACCGGAGAAGGATTCGCCCTGCTGCTCTTAGGGGGAATATTGTATTCTGTCGGAACGATCTTTTATTTATGGAGAAAGATCCCGTATCATCATGCGATTTGGCACACCTTCGTACTCGGCGGCAGCGCCTCCATGTTTTTCTGCGTGCTTTTCTACGTGGCAAAGGTGCCGTTTATATCATAAACGGCGAAAACCAGGCTCCCATAAAGGAAGCCTGGTTTTTTTATGCCCGAAGCTGTTTGTTTTCGGTTAGGACGTATGCCGGGTAGATCGTCAAGTCGATATCAGCAGGTCTCAGCCTCTTGAACAACTTGCCTTTCTTCATGTCTTCCGTACCGGCTGTTTCGACTGCAACGATCGGAATGCCGAGCTTTTTGGATAAAGATTTGTAATCGAGCCCGTCATCTTCAGACAGAATAAAGCTTTGGCCTTTCCTGACGATCTCTTCCACTTTTTCAAGTGATGCTTCCTTGTCGGCGCTTTTTTTGACCGCGGCCATTTTATTGAGCCAGCCGCTGAGCAGCGGATAACGAAAGGCGCGCGGATCAGCAAAAAACGAAGCCGTTTTATCAAGGTGTCCGAGCAGCACGGCGAGCTCTGACAGGCCGAGCTTTGGATGCACGTAAAGGACGGGGCCAGCCGGGGATCTTCCATTCTGATGGATGGAAACGGTCGAACCGGTTAAGCCGATGCACCCCCGTAAAAAAGCTTTCGGCTTATCAAAGACAGCTTCCATCTGATTGGCGTACGAAAGGCGCGGGTCAAGTGTCTGTAGCGCCTGCAGGAGCTTGATATGCTTGATGAACATATAGGCCGAATACATCCATAAAAAACAATAGCGAAACATGAAAATCCTCTCCTCTATCCTTTTCTTTGATAAACGAGGAATTCGTAGTCATATGGATTTTTGTCATCTTTCAGGCCTTTCCGCCTCGAAACGATTTCCCACTCAGCTTCGCTGAATTCAGGAAAATACCGGTCCCCTTCAAAGGTTTCATCGATTTTTGTCACATACAGCTTGTCCGCAAAAGGCAGAATCTCCGCGTACAGTGTTGAACCGCCGATGACAAAACATTCTTCGTTTTTGTTTTTCGCAAACCGCACCGCTTCTTCTGCCGAGTGCATCACCTGACAATTCGGAATATCCAGTTCTTTATTGGATGTGACGATGATGTTCTCCCGGTGAGGCAAAGGTTTGCCGATGGATTCAAACGTCTTTCTCCCCATGATCACGGCGTGTCCTTTCGTCACCTCTTTAAAATACTTCAAATCCTGCGGCAGATGCCATGGCAGATCATTATCTTTGCCGATCAGGCGGTTTCTGTCCATGGCGGTAATCAATGAAATCATTAATTTAAAGCCCCCTTATGATGTTTGTAGCGAAATAATGCCGGATGATGCTCATCTCTTTGTGTGATCATCTGTGAACATGATGCATGAAGATGGAGGTTAAAGCTGTGATGAGAGGAAACCTTTCTTCGAGGTTTTCATTCTGATCAGGCCGCCCGAATGCATTGGTGTCATTCCCCGTTTTGTTCAATTCCGGTTCTCTAACATATGACGGGATATATCCGCATGATGTTTCATTTTTTTCATCCTTTTGTAGTGTATCTTGTTTAACCTTTCGAAAACAAGACATTTTTCGGGAAAAGACATAAAATATCGGCATAAAAAAACCCCGCCTGATGGCGGGGAGGGCGAGGTCTTTCAACGGCTTTTCGCAACGCTCTGTCCGTCTGTTCTCTCTTCATCCTCAAGATCCTGATGCGAATGGGCAATTCGGCTTGCAGCAGCTGCCGCCAAGGCAGCGACGATATCATCAAGGAACGTGTGAACCTCATCGTCCGGACAGTCGTCCAGTTCTTTAATGATGCCGAACTTTTCTTTATCCAGATAGCCGAAGTTCGTCAAGCCGATCGAACCGTAGACGTTTACGATGGAAAGCGGAATAATCTCGTCGATCCCGTAAAGGGGTTCATCCGTTTCGACCAAATATTGAAGCGGTTCAGGCAATAGCTTTTTCTCGGCAAGCTGGTCAAGCGCTATCCCCGTTAACACGGCATGAACGATTTCCCTTTTGTTTAAGACCTTTTCGACATTCTCAACGCATACAGCAAGCGACAGATCAGGATGGTATTTTTCCTGCAGCTTTTGTACGATCAGTGCAATATCCTCAATCGTAACCCCGCGCTCATTCAGCATATTTTTCGTTAAGTGCACCATTTCATTCATCGTATACTTCTTCATCTGCATCAATCTCCTTTAGTGGCTCATCCAGTTAGGCGGTGTATTGCGGTCCCAGTATATGCTTCCGAGATCGTGATGTTTTTGAAAGCCGTCTTCGGCAGTATGATAATGAAAGTTAAACCAGTACCCTTTATGCGGCGGCTTGTCCCTGCGCACATGGAACCTCAGCACATCCTCCCCCGTTTTCCGGTTGTAAACGTGGAAGATTCTCTCCGACTTCCCCGCCGTCGGCGTTTTGGAAATGACAAGATCCTGGTAAGCGTCATTGTCCTGCATTGTCATGAGATGGCTGACGATGATCTCCTCGACCTTTGGAAGCACTTCTTCCCTGTACTCGTCTTCGATGACCGGCGATATCCTGCTGCCGAATTTTACGAATGACAGATCTTCTGCTTCATTGAGCAGTTCATCCTTGTAGCTGTCAAATGAAGATTTGGATTCGCCGTCTTCTTCAAGTTCGGGCTCTTCCTGCTTTTGATAAACAGCTGTATACCCGGATTCTTTCATGCTCTGATGCTCCTGCGGCTTGTCCGCCATTAATGCCGCAGGAGGAGATACAAGGCCGAACGTTGCAATTGTAAATAATGTGACAAGCGCTT
This sequence comes from Bacillus sp. PK6-026, assembly GCF_054161455.1. Taxonomy (NCBI): domain Bacteria; kingdom Bacillati; phylum Bacillota; class Bacilli; order Caryophanales; family Bacillaceae; genus Bacillus; species Bacillus sp. PK6-026. The sequence goes on from NZ_CP096418.1 coordinate 2,358,295, forward strand.
TTCTCATCCACATCTTCATGACTGGTTAGTCCCCTTTTGGATCGCTTTCTCGTTTTCTCTTATTCTATCATAGGTTGAATTTTCAGTCATTCATAAAGTGACGGTGCAAATAAACAAAACGCCTTTTCTTTTGGCGATAAAACGTTTACAATCAAAGATGAAAATTCCAAAATTGGGAGTGATCGTTCATGATTGAAGGTCTTTTTATAACCGCTTCATTGATTACCCTCGCTTATTTTATCGTCATGGAAATCGCAGATTAAAAAATCCCAAGGTATATGCCTTGGGATTTCATTTTTCGAGAACACCGTAATGAAACAGGGCCGTTTTGCGTTTTTTTACGCGAAATCCGTATTTTTCGAAGCGCGGACTTTTCCAGTGGTCTTTCAGGACCACTCTTTTTCTGGCGACCCGAAGGGCTTCATTTAAAGCACCGTCAAGCGTAAACTCGGAATGCGCCCACTTTCTTAAAGGGGCGATGCCGTTTGATTCTTCGATTCCATCATCAAACATCGGGTCAAAGTAGACGATATCTGCTGAATCATCATCAAGCTCCAGCAGATATTCAAAGCTGTCGCCGGAATGAACCCGAATCCTTTTCATCGCCTGATCCAAAGCGTCAAGGCCTGTCTCCCACGATTGAAGCCCCGCCTCGACAAGAAAAGCGAGGAGCGGGCTTTTTTCAATTCCGCACACCTCGCCTTGTTCGCCAGCGGCAAGGCTTGCAATGATGGCGTCTGATCCAAGGCCGAGCGTACAATCGAGCAGCTTGTCTCCCGGTTCAACTTGTGCAGCTTCGACAAAAGGATCCGGTTCGCCTCTTAACATGCGCTTCGCCCGGAACATCGCAGAGTTCGGGTGGAAAAAGAACTTTTCGCCTTCTGAATGATACAGCTCGAAGCGCTCTTTTCCAACCACGAGAACATCTTCCTGCTCTGTCTCCCGGATTTGGCGAATCGGCCGTTTTCTCCGTTCGGAAAAGCGGGCGCCGAGCGTCCGGCTGATTTTTTCCGCCGTTAAAACCGTGTTTTCAGTCGGTCTGTAGCTTGTTGTGACAATCATGTTCTTCTCCGTAAAAAATGCCCTTCAAAGGGCATTTTAGCAATGTTTTTCAAAAGCGTCCGTGATGTTTTTCATAATCTCCGTCATTTCACGGCCTTCAATCTGTTCACGAGGAATGAAATGAACGACTTCTTTGCCTTTCAGCAGTGCCATTGAAGGTGAAGACGGTTCATATCCTTCGAAGTATTCCCTCATTTTCGCCGTTGCTTCGCGGTCCTGTCCGGCAAAGACTGTAACGGTCTCATCAGGCCCGTTTTCGCTTCCGGAGACGGCCTGAACGGCTGCCGGTCTCGCCAGCCCTGCGGCACATCCGCAGACTGAATTGACGACGACGAAAGTCGTGCCTTCTGCACCTTCCATGAATGTCTCAACTTCTTCCGCGGTCGATAACTCTTTAAAGCCGGCCTGCACCAATTCCTGACGCATCGGAAGAACGAGCTGGCGCATGTATTCTTCATAAGCTGTTGACATATTAAAAAGCCCCCTCTATAAACCTTGCTACTGATGTCAAGGATACTACAGCGGGGGCTGAATTTCAAACACCGGGCGAAAAAACCGCTAGATTTTCATAATGCCGCCGGTATTGGCAGATGTCACCAGCTTTGAATACCGGGCGAGATAGCCCGTTTTCACTTTCGGTTCAAATCCGGGCCAGTTTGCTTTTCTTTTTTCCCACTCTTCATCGGAGATTTCGATGTTTAAAATCCGCTTTTCGATATCAACAATGATATGGTCGCCGTTTTCTACGAAAGCAAGCGGGCCGCCTTCGGCTGCTTCTGGCGAAACGTGGCCGATCGAAAGACCGCGGGAGGCTCCGGAAAAGCGGCCGTCGGTAATTAAAGCAACTTTCGGACCGAGGCCCATTCCGACGATCTGCGAAGTCGGTGCAAGCATTTCAGGCATTCCCGGTCCGCCTTTAGGACCTTCATAGCGGATGATGACGACATCTCCCGCTTTTACTTTACGGTTAATGATGCCGTCAAGCGCTTCTTCCTGTGAGTCAAAGACAACCGCAGGTCCTTCATGGCGGGTAATCCCGTCTTGGACGCCGCCGGTTTTAATGATCGCACCGTCAGGCGCCAGGTTGCCGAACAGGACGGCGAGTCCGCCTTGCTCTGAAAACGGCTGATCGATCGGATGAATGACCTCGTAATCTTTCACTTCGCGCCCGGCAATATTTTCGCCAAGCGTTTTTCCCGTTACGGTCAGCGTATCCAAGTGAAGCGCGCCTTCTTTTTTCGACAGCTCGTTTAAGACTGCTGATACGCCTCCAGCTTCATGCAAATCTTCAATAAACACATCGGAAGCCGGCGCAAGCTTTGATAAATGCGGAACCCTTGCCGCTACCTCATTGATCCGTTCAAGCGAGTAGTCGACCCCCGCTTCATTGGCGATCGCAAGCGTATGAAGGATCGTATTCGTTGATCCACCGAGCGCCATGTCTAAAGCGAACGCGTTGTCGATCGCTTTTTCGGTCACGATGTCGCGCGGTTTAATATCCGACTTGATCAACTCCATCAGCTGGCGGGCCGACTGTTTGGCAAATTCCCTGCGGTCGGGCGATGTCGCCAAAATGGTGCCGTTGCCCGGCATGGCGATGCCAAGAGCTTCAGAAAGGCAGTTCATCGAGTTGGCCGTGAACATGCCCGAGCATGATCCGCATGTCGGACAGCCAAACTGTTCAAGCTCCTCAAGCCCTTTCTCATCGATTTTGCCTGATTGATAAGCGCCAACGCCTTCAAATACAGAGGAAAGCGAGATTTTCCGTCCGTCGCTCGTTCTTCCCGCTTCCATCGGCCCCCCGCTGACAAACACGGTCGGAATATTGATCCGCATTGCTGCCATGATCATACCCGGCGTGATTTTATCGCAGTTTGGAATACATACCATTCCGTCAAACCAGTGCGCTGATACAACCGTTTCCACTGAATCGGCGATGATTTCGCGGCTCGGAAGAGAATATCTCATTCCGATGTGCCCCATCGCAATTCCGTCGTCGACCCCGATTGTATTAAATTCAAACGGAACACCGCCGGCCTCTCTGATCGCCTCTTTGACGATTTTTCCAAACTCCTGCAAATGGACATGACCCGGTACGATATCGATATATGAGTTGCAAACGGCAATAAACGGTTTGCCGAAGTCCTCTTCTTTTACCCCAGCCGCGCGCAGCAAACTGCGGTGCGGCGCTCTGTCGATCCCTTTTGTAATCATGTCACTGCGTAAACCTGTCATCGTGATCCTCCTAAACATCTTCGTATTTACATTCTATATTTTCTGAATATTCAGTTTTAAAAAACTGTCTGCTAACCGCTTGCCGGACTGATCCGCAAGATGACGGTTGTTTTGATCTTCATCTGTAAATCATTCCCCATGAATCAGAACCTCCACATTCCATATGATTGCTAACTACTATATATATTTTCAGCGTGTTTTTCAACAATATTCGAAATATTTTTATAGAAAAAGTGATATTTTATAACAAGACGCGTGACTTTTTTCAAAATTCCCGGATGGATCCCCGCTGCAGAGCGAAGAGCTTAAGGCATAAAAAAAGACGCTGTTTCCAGCGTCCTTGTCAGCCGTCTTTTTTGCGGCTTTCCGTCATTTGCTTCCATACGGAGCCTTTCGCTTCTTCACCGTATTCGATCCGTTCGACCGCCATTTTGACTTGAAGGCTGACTTCAAATTCGGGATCGTTTTCAGCTTCTTTTAAAGCGGGAAGCGCGCTCTCATCGCCGACTTCGTACAGAAACATGGCGGCTCTCCAGCGCACAAGCTTGCTCGGGTCCTTGAGCGCTTTGATCATTGCCGGAATCGCTTCCGGGTTTCCGATGTCTGACAGACAATCACCGGCTGTTCTTCTGACCGTGATCGTTTTGTCTTCGAGTGCTTGATATAAAAGAGGAAGCACCGCAGGCGTTTCGATCATGCCCAAATAAACGACAGCAAGTCTTCTGATCGATGTTTTCGGGTCATTGAGCGCTTTTTCGAGTACTGGAATGTCCTTTTCATCCGGATCCATTTGTTCAAGATGGGCATAGCGTTTTTGCCAATCTTCCTCATCCATCATTTCAAGCGTTACCCGGTAAGACTTTCGCTGCACAGCCGCGCGTTTATCCTCAGCATCGCTTGATGCGGCTGATTCCGTCAGCTTCCGCAGGCGCTCCTCATCGTAAGCCGCCTCAAGCTCTTCCGTTACTTCACGGCCGATTTCTGAAAAATCGCCGAATCTGACGCCTTGCTCTTTCCAAGACCGTTCGAGCACGACGTTGGAAGACGCGGTTTTAAGCTTCAAGATCGCTTCTTGGAAACGTTCTGGAAGGCCGAAGCGCTCCTCGCGCTCGCCGTCGGTCAATTTCACCTGCATCGGTATCCCGCTGAACATTTGCACGAAGACTTTAACTTCGCCAAACGATTCTTTTTCTTCGGAACGGCCCCCCGCCTCTTCGGCTTCGTCCATTCCGAAAGCAGCACGCACGGCAGGGAGGATGTCTTTCCAGTCAAATCTCGCATTGCGCTCGACAGCGATAAAATCGGCCACATGGTAGACGCCTTTTACTCCCTCTATGTTTAAAACCTCTTGGATGACGGGAGGCGCGCCTTCCGCATGGTCCTTTTTATAATTATTGCTTTTTCCGCCCGGCAGTTCTTCGGTCAAAATCACCTTCATTGTATTCGGGCTCGGTGTCGGTTCTATCGATTTAATTTTCATCATTGTCCCCCTCTGTTAAAAGATCCGGTCTTATTCTACCATAACCCCCGGCCCTGATCTATCAAGGCGGCTTTCTCTGGAGAAGGCGCATTCATTTTCCAGTTCGCCGAGAAATTCGAGCATCAGCTGATGCCTTTTTTCCGCGAGCATCCGTCCCGTCTTTGTATTCATCAAATCTTTTAAAAGGAGAAGCTTCTCGTAAAAGTGGCCGACAGCAGTAGGCGCATTGGCGCTCCCGTAGAGGAGATGACCCTTTGCCCCTGCATACATCAAAGCCCTGGCGATCCCGACGGCGCCGATCGCATCAAGCCGATCGGCATCCTGAACTGCCATACCTTCTTTTGAAAGGCGTTCGTCTTTATATTTTTCTCTGTCTCTGAATGACATTCTTGTGATGATGGCAAGAATCCCGTCAACCGTTCCAGGATCGACCTTCCAGTCTTCTGAGAGGCGCCTTTTCAACTCATCAAGCGGAACCCGGTGTTCATCGTCCAGCTTTACATCAATCATATCGTGGAGAAGGGCGGAAGCTTCGGTCACAAACAGGTCTGCACCCTCTTCTTTTGCAATCTGAAGGCTTATGTTCCGAACCCTTTCGATATGCAGCCAGTCATGTCCTGTCCCTTCGGCTGCGAGCTTTTTTCTTACCCATTCGGACATCAAGCGGATCTGTTCTGTTTGTTCCTGATTCAGCCCAGCCATTTCTGAATGGCCTCCTCCATCTCCTTTGGATTGGTTTGCGGTGAAAAACGCTCAACGTTCTCCCCGGTTTGATCAACGAGAAATTTTGTGAAATTCCATTTGACCGCTTTTGTTCCAAGCATGCCCTTCGCCTTGTTCGTCAAGTGGCGGAACAGCGGGTGGATTTGATCTCCTTTTACATTCACCTTCGAAAACATCGGAAACGTGACCCCGTAGTTTACGCTGCAAAATTCTTCTATGCTTTTTTCATCGCCAGGCTCCTGATTCATGAATTGGTTGCTGGGAAAGCCCAGAATCTCAAGCCCCCGGTCTTTATATGTTTCATACAAGTCTTGAAGCTGTTGATATTGGGGTGTAAATCCGCACTTTGAGGCCGTGTTGACGATGAGAAGCACTTTGCCTTTATACGGCCGCAGTGTCGTGTCCTCGCCTTTAATCGTCTTGACGCTGATATCGTAAATGGACATGACGGTCCCTCCTTTTTAGAATAAACCTTTGGCCCTGCCGTCTTCACCGACATCCATTTTAAGTGCAGCAGGATGTTTCGGCAGCCCGGGCATTGTTAAAATGCTGCCAGTTAAAGCGACGATAAATCCCGCGCCCCTCGATGGTTTTAATTCACGGACGGTGATGCTGAAACCTTTCGGCCTGCCAATTTTCCCCGGATCATCTGATAAAGAATACTGAGTTTTGGCCACGCATACTGGCAGCCCGTCCAATCCGTTCTTTTTCAATTCCAGCAGCTGCTTTTTCGCCTTTTCGGTAAACTCTACCCCCTCGGCTCCATAAACGGTGCGGGAAATTTTGGCTAATTTGTCTTCGATCGAGTCGGTTAATTCGTATAAATAGGAAAAATGATTGTCCTTTTGCTCCATGACATGAATGACTTCCCTTGCCAGGTCAATCCCGCCTTTTCCGCCTTCTTCCCAAACATTGCACAGTGCAGCCGGATGCCCGTTGTCCCTGCACCAGCCAAGAACCGTCTCAAGCTCATCCTCCGCATCGTGTACGAACCTGTTGACGGCCACAACGTACGGAAGACCGAAGGCGTCTATCGTTTCGATATGCTTGGCAAGGTTTGCGATTCCGCTTTTTAACGCGTTTACGTCTTTTTGCTTCAAATCGGCGAGAGGCATTCCGCCGTGCATTTTCAGCGCTCTTACGGTGGCGACGATCACGACCGCTCCCGGGGTGAACCCGCCGGCTCTCGTTTTGATGTGCATGAATTTTTCCGCACCCAAATCCGCGCCAAATCCCGCTTCAGTCACGACATAATCAGCCAGTTTCGCCGCCGTTTTAGTCGCGATCAAACTGTTCGCCCCGTGTGCGATGTTTGCAAACGGGCCTCCGTGGACGAGCGCCGGTGTTCCTTCAACAGTCTGAACAAGGTTTGGTTTGATGGCATCTTTTAACAGGAGAGCGAGCGCTCCTTGAACACCGAGCATGCCGGCCGTCACCGGCTGTCCGTCAACAGTGTAGGCAACGATCATTGCTGCCAGACGTCTTTTTAAATCGGCCAAGTCTCCGGCCAGGCATAAAACGGCCATGATTTCCGATGCGACAGTAATGTCAAAGCCGTCTTCCCGGGGAAATCCGTTCGCTTTTCCGCCTAAGCCGACAACGGTTTCGCGCAGCGCCCTGTCATTGAGGTCAAGCGTCCTTTTCCAGACGATTTTTCTAATATCGATGTTTAATTCGTTTCCCTGATGAATATGATTGTCTATAAAAGCCGCCAAAGCGTTGTTCGCAGCTGTGATCGCATGCATATCTCCTGTAAAGTGAAGATTGATATCCTCCATCGGAAGAACCTGGGAATATCCTCCTCCGGCAGCCCCGCCTTTCAGTCCCATTGTCGGACCGAGTGAAGGTTCCCTCAGTGCAACGATCGATTTTTTGCCAATCTGCCAGAGCGCCTGGCTCAATCCGACGGTGACAGTCGACTTCCCTTCGCCGGCCGGGGTCGGGTTGATGGAGGTTACCAAAATCACCTGTCCATCGTTTTTTTCTTTTAAACGCTCAAAAATTTTTAAAGAAATTTTCGCTTTTGTGCAACCAAAACACTCTATTTCATCGTCATTTATATTGAGCTTCCGTGCAATTTCGGCAATCGGTTTTAATTCCGTACTTTGGGCGATTTCTATGTCTGATAGATGGGATTTCATTTGCAAGAGGATCCTCCTTTTGGTTCATCACACGATGATTTTCCATATTTTTCACACACTTCTTTCATTGTAACACAATTCACACATTGAAATATCGCCAAAAAGTTCCTATAATGAAGAAAAATCAGCGGAGAAAACCGGAGGTGGCGTGTTGCCTATCAACATACCTATCAATTTGCCAGCGAAGCAGATTCTTGAAAGTGAAAATATTTTTGTCATGGATGAAAAACGGGCTTTTCATCAGGACATCAGACCTTTAAATATTGTGATTCTTAATCTGATGCCGCAGAAAATCAGGACCGAGACACAGCTGCTCAGAATGCTCGGAAATTCTCCTTTACAGGTATATTTCACTTTTTTAATACCGTCTACACACACGCCAAAACATACACCAAGGCAGCATTTGGAACAGTTTTATACAACTTTTTCTTCGATCAGGAACAGAAAATTTGACGGCATGATCATTACCGGCGCGCCGATCGAGCACCTGGAGTATGAGGAAGTGTCCTATTGGAAAGAACTTCAGGAGATTTTAGAGTGGAGCAAAACGCATGTCACGTCAACGCTCCACATCTGCTGGGGAGCGCAGGCGGGGCTTTATCATCATTACGGAATTCGCAAAGTCAAACTGCCGAAAAAAACATTTGGCGTTTTCGAACACAGAATAATGGAGAAAAATGAAAGACTGATCAGAGGCTTTGAAGAGTTCTACTATGTCCCGCATTCAAGGCATACAGATATAAATATGGATGACCTAAAAGCCGTTTCTCATTTAAAAGTGCTCAGCGTATCCGATGAAGCGGGCGTCTGTTTAATTGCTTCAAAAGATGAAAAACAAGTTTTTTTAACTGGACATCCTGAGTATGATACAGATACTCTTAAAGAAGAGTATGAAAGGGATTTGGCCAGAAACATGGACATTGATCCGCCGGTGAATTATTTTAAAGACGGGCCGGACGGTGCGGCGCCTGTAAACCGCTGGAAAGCCCACGCGACTCTTTTGTTCATGAACTGGCTGAATTATTACGTTTACCAGGAAACACCGTACGAGTGGAAATGAAATTCTCATGCCCTGGTCTGATGCAAGACATTCAAAATGTGTTAAAATACTGTTGGGTTAGTCTTCCATAAGGGGGTTCGGCTTGGCCGCGAAAGCAGGAATAATAAGGAACCCAGTGCTTTCCTGCCGATCCATACTTTAAAAATACCTTAATTTTTGTTCTTCATTTATAATTAAAATAATATTTATGGTATGGTATGTGTGGACATTGACTCCTGTTTTTTTACCATTTTAGCTCTTGCTGTTTGAATTAATTGAGGTGAATATGCTTGAATACCAATAAAAATATATTAATTTTGACTGCAAATTACGGAAATGGCCATGTTCAAGTAGCCAAAACGCTCTACCAAGAGTGCGAACGGCTCGGTTTTAAGAATGTAACTGTTTCGAATTTGTATCAAGAATCAAACCCGATTGTGTCAGAGATCACACAGTATCTCTACCTGAAAAGCTTTTCAATCGGTAAACAGTTTTATCGCCTTTTCTACTATGGGGTCGATAAAATTTACAATAAAAGAAAGTTTAATATTTATTTCAAAATGGGAAATAAACGGCTGGACCAACTGGTTAAAAAACATCAGCCAGACATCATCATCAATACGTTTCCAATGATTGTCGTACCCGAATACAGACGGAGAATGGGAAAAGTCATTCCGACCTTTAACGTCATGACGGATTTCTGCCTTCACAAAATTTGGGTCCACGAACACATTGACAAATATTACGTTGCCACTGATTATGTGAAGGAAAAACTGCTCGAAATCGGCACTCACCCGAGCAATGTCAAGATCACGGGTATTCCGATCCGCAGGCAGTTTGAAGAAGAAATGGACAAAGATAAAATCTACGAGAAGTATCAGCTGTCTCCCGACAAGAAGATATTGCTGATCATGGCAGGCGCACACGGGGTTCTTAAAAACGTAAAGGAACTGTGTGAATCTCTGGTGACGAAAGAGGATGTTCAAGTCGTCGTCGTGTGCGGAAAAAATACGATGCTGAAATCTTCACTGGAAGACATTGAAGCCCTTTATCCAAACAAGCTGAAATCACTCGGTTATATTGAAAGAATTGACGAGCTGTTCAGGGTGGCTGACTGCATGATCACAAAGCCGGGCGGAATTACCCTGACGGAAGCCACGGCAATCGGCGTTCCCGTCATCCTTTACAAGCCTGTTCCCGGGCAGGAAAAGGAAAATGCCCTGTTCTTCGAAGACAGAGGAGCTGCCATCGTCGTCAACAGGCATGAGGAAATTCTTGAATCAGTCTCCTCCCTTTTGGCTGATGAGAAAAAGTTAAACGAAATGAAGAAAAACATTAAAAACTTGCATTTATCCAATTCATCAGAAGTCATCCTGACGGACATTATCGAGCAGTCTGAAATCATCATGAACAAAAAACAGACTGTCCGGGCGCTGTCCTAAAAAAGCCCGAGTCAAAAAAACACTTGCCCTGCAAGTGTTTTTTTCGTTTAATATTAAGATTCCGAGTAATAAACTTCTTCAAACGGCTGCACAACGACAAACCCGTTCCCTGAAAACTTCATTTGGATCGATTCCCCGCTTCCCCTGCCGATGAACGTCTTAAAAGATACATCTGTCACAAATTCAGGCTGAAGGCTTCCAGACCAGGCAACCGTTGCGTTTGGATCGGTATAGACTGGGCTTTCCGGGGTTACGATCAAAGTGAGCGGTTCGTAATAGCTTGTGATTGCAGCCATTCCAGTTCCCTCAAGCTTAATGTTAAACAATCCACCGGCCAGCATGCCGGAAATTCTTTTCATCAGTTTGATGTCCCAATGGATTGACGGCTCAAATGCGAGCAGATCGTGCCCGTTCACAAATATGGAGTCCCCCTTCAAGTTTAAGATGGAGATCTTCTTTCCTTGATCAGCGAGGTACACCTTTCCGTTTCCTTCCGCTTTCATCAGTGCAGCCCCTTCTCCGCTGAACACTTTTTTCACCATCCGTCCAATTCCGTGTTCAAATACCCCTTCACGCTTAAATTTGACTCTTCCCCTGTAGGAAACCATCGAACCGGCCTTTGCCCACACTTTTCCATCGAGATTAACTTCCAAGAGACGGGGTGTTTCCATTTCAAACAGCCCCTCCCCTTTGTCTTCCTGCTGGGTTTTGGATACAAACTCATCAACCGAATAACGGTTCATCTATAAACACTCCTCTTCGCATTCCTGATATTGGTTTTATTATATACGGGCTGACGCTTAAAATGTTTCGTCCACTTTGCGAAAAATAATGATCAATAACCAGAAACTGAAAACGATTTCAAAGAAATTCCTTAAAAAAGCATTAAAGTTCATTTTTTTCTCTTGACAGCTTGACGAAGCCTCCATAGATAGTGTATAGTGAAACCATCATTTAGCAGAACACCGTTAGATGATGAAAATTTTTTTTAGCACATTGTGCTACAGTACTAGGAGGATTAAGCAATATGCAAAACGGTAAAGTAAAATGGTTTAACAATGAAAAAGGCTTCGGCTTCATCGAAGTTGAAGGCGGAGACGATGTATTCGTCCATTTCACTGCAATCGAAGGTGACGGATACAAATCTCTAGAAGAAGGACAAGAAGTTTCTTTCGAGATTGTTGAAGGTAATCGTGGACCTCAAGCATCTAACGTTGTAAAGCTTTAACAAAATCAAGACAATTGAGACTTCAAATAAGAGGAGAGGCATTTTTTGCCTCTCCTATTTAATTTTCAGCTGAATTTCGATTGCCAGTATATTTTGCTTCAACCTTTGCTCGATTTCCTCAATGTTCTTCTCGAGAGATGGACGCCCCTTTTTCGCGATATCAACGAGCTGTTCAAGATCTTTATATACCTCCACAAATGTCTTGTGAAGAACGGTTTGCAGTTCATTGCTTTCCACTGTTCCTCAGACTCCTTTTTTTCATGATTACCTAAATTAGTAATAAAGACTTATATTTTTTAGGTTCAATAGTTATATCGGATTAATTTTACTTTATTTTTTCTATTTCACACATAAAAATGCCTTTTTTAGAAAAAATACTTGTCGGAGGTGTATGATCATGAACTCAGAACATCGCGATGATCTTGTAACGGGATTTAATCAGCGCAAGCAGCTTGAAATAGCCGTAGAAACCGCCCAAAAGACGACGGGAATGGCGACGAGGCAAAAGAGCTCCACTTTGCTGAAATCGGCGTATCAATCCATCGAAGACGCCAGACAGCTGTCACAGGCTGAGGAACTATCCGCACTGGATGAAGACTTCTTAAACGAACAGCTCAACATCTTAAATGATTGCCAGCACCAGCTTGACGAATCACAGCATTAAAAAAACCGCGTTCAGCGGTTTTTTTAGCGCGGCCCAAGGATGATGGTTTATTGGGGGGATCAATTTTTGTTTGTCAGCACGTCTCCATAGGTTCGGAGCTTTTCTCCGACCGTGCATTTTGAAATGCAAAATGCGTGGGCATACGTTTTTCCGTATTCTTTTCTGAAGTGTTTTTTAATGAAGCACCCTTCACAGTAGGTGTCCTGCAAATGTGTGAGTTCCTTAAAGATCTCTTTCTTATCCAAAACGTTCATCTCCGTTATTCATCTAGTTTGATTTGGCTTTCCACAATGGTATGCTCAAGCATTTTTTTTGCGAGCTGATCCGCTTCCTTGTTGTCTTTACGGCTGATTTGAATATAGGTGGGCGTTAGCTTTAATTTTTGAAGCTGGCTCTCGATTCTGTCCAGCCATTTCGAATGAACGGGGTCATAGCATGGCCAGTTACCTTCAAGCTGGTTCAGCACGACGAGCGAATCCCCTTTAATGACGATGGAGTTCCTGCTTGCCCCAAGGTCTCTAAGCTCTTTAACGGCTTCGGAGAGAGCCGCATATTCCGCCTCGTTATTCGTTGTCAGCCGAAAGCTCTTGTTCTTTCTCAATCGGTACCGGTCCCCGCCGAGGGAGTAATATATCACAATGCCTAAACCAGCGAGCTGACTTTCTTTATCATAGCTGCCGTCAAAATAGACGGTGATCTCATCCGGTTCAGCCGCAAGTTCTTCTTTCAGCTTTTCCAGCTCTTTCAGAGTCCAAAAGCTGCCCTTCTCATCTTCAAACTCAAGTTCAGTGACATACGGACTTTGAGAAAGCTGACGCCCGGCCGCCACTGCCTCTTTCATCTCGATCCATTCATCAGCTGTAAAAGGAATGGGTGAAGACCCTTTAATCTTGATTTTCATACCTGCTCTCAGTTTCACAAAATCACCTTTATTCAAATTATGGCTTGTTATGCTATAATCAAAACAGTTTATTCAGAAAGGAAGTACCCGTTCTTGTTTAACGAAATATTATGGATTAGTTTTGCGATCATTAATTTTATCATTGTTCTCTTCTTTTTTAAACGATTTGGCAAAACCGGTTTATTTGTCTGGATCGGTTTTGCGACAGCCGCCGCCAATATCGAGGTGGTCAAAACGGTCGAGCTGTTCGGGTTGACCGCGACACTCGGCAACATCCTGTACGGAAGCGTATTTTTTGCGACCGACGTCATCAATGAAAGATACGGAAAGGAAGAAGCGAAAAAAGCCGTTTCAATCGGTTTTTTCATTCTGATTGCTTTGACGCTCGTCATGCAGGGAGCGCTTCTGTTCAAGCCGCATCCGGAAGACATTGCACAGCCTGCGCTGGAGACGATATTCGGCTTCTTGCCCCGTGTGGCGCTCGGCAGCCTGCTCGCCTATATCATCAGCCAAACGCTTGATGTTTATGTATATTCGGGAATCAGAAGGTTATTTCCTTCCGATCGGGCACTGTGGCTTCGCAACAGCGGCAGCACAGCCCTAAGCCAGCTGCTCGATACATTGATTTTTACAAGCGTCGCATTTATGGGCGCTTATCCGCTGAATGTCTGGATTCAGATTTTCATCACGACATATGTCTTGAAATTCGTTGTCGCCGTTTTCGCAGCGCCGTACGCTTATGCCGCTAAAAGAATCACCCCTTTGGATGAAAGGAGCGGAAACAATGCCGATTGAGGTCTATATCGACGGAGCAAGCGCGGGTGATCCCGGACCGTCCGGACTTGGCATTTTCATCAAAGACGGTCAGAAGACCGAGTCCTTCTCCCTTCCCGCCGGCTTACTGAGCAATCATGAAGCGGAATTCAAGGCGCTGATCGAAGGAATGAAGCTGTGCGCCGAACGAAACTACCGGATCGTTTCGTTTCGGACCGATTCGCAGATCGTCGAGCGCACGGCGGATTTGGAGTTTGTCAAAAATCAGGCATTTAAGCCTTATCTGGATGAAATCATCCGCTTAAAAAACGATTTTGATTTATTTTTTATCAAGTGGATTCCTTCGAAGTCTAACCAGGCGGCTGACAAGCTTGCGAAAAAGGCGATATTGCTGAATCACCCCGAGTAAAATCCATTCCCGCTGCACATCATAACGAGTGAGGTGGTTCATGTGGAAAAACAGCATTCAGCAGGAAGAGGCCGCCTGACAGGCGGTGTCACGCCCCAGGGAGATATTGTATTAAACCGGGATAACCGGCATACAGACCCAAAAACCGAGCTTGAAAACCGGGCGAAAAAAAGCAATACAAAACATTAGAGAGATCGGTTATCCGATCTCTCTTTTTTCGAATTTTACCAGCAGCGGTTCGATTCCCCGTATTTGATGAAGTCTCAGCATCGCTTTCGCCCTGTCATGCATCAAGGTGAAGTCTGCGTCGTCCAATGAGCAGGAAAGCGGTACATCGCATTTGATTTCTGCAAGGATTCTGGACAGCTTCAGGTCTTCAAGACATTCGGTTATTTTCGTCTGCTGACCCTTTGTCAGCTGTCCGATGTTTTCCAGCAGCCGGTCAACAGTCGAATATTCCTTAATCAGTTTGTAGGCCGTCTTTTCGCCGATGCCTTTTACACCCGGGTAGTTATCGCTTGTATCACCCATCAGCGCTTTGATGTCAATCAAAGCCTTCGGCTCGACACCGGTCTCTTCACTGAATGATTCTTCCGTGTATACTTTATAATTGCCGATTCCCTTTTGTAGCAGGGCGACTTTAACATTGACTGTTAAAAGCTGAAGCAAATCTTTATCACCGGTGACGATCGTGATCTCCGCTTCTTCGCTGAACATCGCTGACAGCGTGCCGATGCAGTCATCGGCTTCATAGCCCGCAATGCCGATATTTAAAATCCCGAGCTCTTCCGCCGCTTCCTTTGCCATGTCAAATTGCGGTATCAATTCTAGAGGCGGCTCGCCGCGATTCGCTTTATAGTCCTTAAATAAATCGTTGCGGTACGTTTTGCTTCCCATGTCCCAGCAGCAGACGACATGACTCGGTTCAAACGCAGACACCGCGGTTAACAGATGCTTTAAAAAGCCGTGAACCCCGTTTGTCGGCACCCCTTTGTCATTCAGCATAAAATTGCGGTGCACCGCAGTCGCAAAAAAAGACCGGAATAATAAAGCCATCCCGTCTACAAGCAGCAGCTTCTTGTTCATTATGGAAACTTCCTTTCATCATACAATGCACTTATTGTACCACAGGAGCAAAAATGATGAAAACAGCGTCAATCGACGCTGTTTCTATTTTTGGTGCTGTTTTTTGCTAGAAATTAATTTGGCGGCTTCCATTTGCGAATAGGATTCAGTCGCAAATTCAGTATTAAAGCCGTTCTTCTTTTTAGCGTTGTTGTTTCGCTGTGCATTCGCGTTGCCAAGCTTTGTTCTTCCCATTACACTTCACCTCCAGCGGGCGTGACATGATTTATGTTTTGCAAAAAAACATGACGCCACACGCGGAAGGATTCACCAGCTAGGCCTGCGGATATTTTCGGCTGACGTATTCGGCGACCATTTCTTTCGAGACGAGCCGTCTCGTGGGAACGATGCCTTTTTTGGCCAATTCGTTCATTTGCATGGTAATTTGGTTGATGAGGCCGGTTGAAAATGCTTCATTTCGCCGGCACTTATCAACCGCTTCATCGATCGCTTTTTCCCTCTCCTGTTCGAGACGCACGAACTGCTTGATGTGCTGGTGCTGTTTTTTGGAATGTGCTGTAATGGCTTCATGAACGTTTGTCATCATCTAATTCCCTTCTTTTTTTATTCAGTCTATCATGTCTGCCGGCCAGATATCCATACCAATATCAATCTGATTCAACTTGAGCGGAGCCATTCGCCTGCCAAGTTATGCGCTTTTTCAATGTTTTCACGCTCTGCGCTTTCCAACGGCTCATGAAAGTACGCTTCTTTTTGTTCTTCGAGTTGAGCTTTTGCGGACAGAACAGCCGCTTTCTGTAATTGTCCGGCGCTCGTTTTGCAGCGCTTTAAACATGTCCGCTTTTCACGTTGAATCCATTCGTCCGTGATAGCCGAAAGCTTTGCAGTAAACGCCTCGACAAGCCGGGCTTTGCCATTTTGCTGAAAAAACGCTTTAGGCGTTTTGAACATTTTCAGTTCATCTGCAAATTCCCCTTCATCCGCTGACGCTGCAGCTGTTTCCCAGCTGCCGGTCTCAGGGCGGTCAGCTGTGATATGAACCGCAAAATAAGGATTATCGGCAAGCCGCTCTTTTACGGCATTTGCCCACTGTTCGCCGGCATACTTGAGCATGATGTTTTCCATTCTGATATCAAGCGCTTTTAGTTCCTGCAAAAATTCGAATTCATACTCCTTTAAGCAGCTTTTCAAAGCGGTTTGCAGATTGGCGCGCCAATCTCCGTTCTGAAGCCCTGGATGGATTGCAGCTTTAAATAAATCGTGTGCATAAAAGGCCAGGCGCTGCCTCATGTGGTAAAATTGCTCTTCCACATCCTTTTCGGTCATTTGAAGGATTGATGATCCCTTTTCTGCTTCTTCAATGACAGCTAAAGCCGCTTGATAAGCTTTGGCGATCCGCTTTTGCTCCGCTTCCTTTTCTTCAGCGGAACGGTGCAATGAACAGCGGAGCTGAAAGACGGTTTCACACAGTTTTTTGCCTTCATCAAGCAGCTCTTCGACAGCTGTTCTGGCTAGACCATTTTCGATAAAATCGTCGAGCTCCCGCTTTAATCTGCTGAAATCGTTATTCGGCGAAGCTTTTTTGCTGAGCTCCTGTTTGCTCGATACGTGATACAGATGCGGGTTTTGAATGCCTTCTTTCAAGAGCTCTCCCCTAACATAGTCTTCAACCGTCTGTAATTCGGCCGGGTTTTCCGCGAGGTCTGCCGCATTTAAAATAAAAAACATTTTATCCATGCTGAAAGCGTCTTTAATGAGTCCGAGCTTGCGCAAAAACGACCGGTCCGCTTTGGAAAATGCATGCTGGTAGTATGTTAAGTAAAGCAGAGCATCGGCATCTTTCATGTATTGAAACGCAAGCTCAGTATGCCGCTTATTCATGCTGCTGGCACCCGGTGTATCGACGATCGTAATTCCTTTCTCCGTGACCGGTGTGCTCAAATAAACGGTGACTTCACGGACGGCGCAGGCCGTTTGTTCTTCAGCGACATACGGATGCAGATCTTCAGCGGAAATCGTCAGGATTTCCCGATCGTTGATATATGAACCATAACGCTCATAAGCTTTGAGGAAGTTCTTGATCAGCAGCCGTTCATCATCATCCAGGTCTCCTTTTTTCAAAAGGTTTCCAAGTTTTTCGCCAAAAGCGGAGCCTTTTGCCGCAGCCATTTTCCCCTCCAATAGCTGATCCAGTTCCGCTCTGATTTCCTCTTCCGTTTTAAAAACGACTTCAGCCGTCCCGTTCCTTTTGGTTCCCGACGGTTTTGTTATTTTATTAATCGTTGCCGTTGTCGGCGTCGGAGATGACGGCAGCACTTTCCGCCCGCAGAGCGCATTTGCAAAAGACGATTTGCCGGAACTGAATGCGCCGAAGAGCGCCAGGGTAAACTGCTTTGTATGAAGGCGTTCCGTTTTGTCCAAGAATGCTTTTCGCTGCTTTTCCAAAGCAGGAATATCCGCCAAAAACCGGGCCAAGTCGAAAAAGTGCTCAATGTACTCAGAAACGCCCTTTTTCGGATGGAGCACATCGTCTTTACGGCTGCTGTTTTCCCCTTGCACACGGACCGGTTCCGCTCGTCGGGCATCAAGCGGTTTTTCAAGGGGCTTTTTTTCTTCGGCATACCAATTCGCTGGCAGCTCGCTCTGATCGCCGTGTTCCCATTGATCCCAGAGACGGTTTGCTTTTTCATATGACTTCTGCTGTTCGATCAACCGGCTTTCGAGCTCGGCGAGCTTCGCCTGTTCCGCTTCATATTCGACTTTCATCGCTTCCGCCTGCAGGCCGCTTCTTTCTTTGATGAATGTTTTGAGCTGATCGATAAGCGGCTGCGCTTGTCTTTTTGCCTTTCTTCTGATGTTTTCAGCCAGTTCTTTCGTATAGTTCAGCACGTATTCCGGTGTAAGCTCAGCCCCTTTTTTCTGGGAACGAAGCAGTTCATTTTCATCTACCTCTGTCCGAAATTGAAGAACGTCCCGAAGCAGTTCATCACTCTGGACGTTAAAGCGGTTCATGAAAGCCTTGATTGCTTCAATGACATGCCAGTCGATTTCGGCTTGAACCCTTTTTTGAACGTCGGCAAGAAACACTTCTTTTCGTTTTTGTTTTTCTTCAAGCGTTTTGGCCTTGCTGAAAAGAAAGCCTTTTTTAAAGCCTTTTTCGATAGATTCCAAATACGATTTGGCCAGTTCTCTCATCTCAAACGGCGTTAAGTTTGCGTTTTGGGCAATTGTATGAATGTCTTTTTTGATTTGTTCCTCCGCCCGTTTTTCCTGTTCTATCAAATCAGCAAGCCGTGCTTTTACAGACTCGACTTTTTCTCTTAAGGAAGCGGTTTCTTCAGACAGAGCCGTGTCTTCGTCACTGATCAGCATTTTGATATGGTCATGAATCAGGCTGCTGATTTTTTGCTCCGTATATGCCTTTAGCTGCTGTTCGGATTGATGCTGCAACCTTTCCAGCACAGCGCGAAGCCGGGTGAATTCGTTCAGCGGATGACCGGCTTCGGTGACCGATGTAAAAAAGAGATGATCTTCATCGATCCCTTCTTTCTGCAGCATATCAAGCACTTGCTTTTTATAGGCATGGAAGCCTGTTTCTGCTTCGTCATGACGGTCAATCTGGTTCACGATGAAAAAAATATTGGGTATCTGATCTTTTATTGATCGAAGAAATTTCACATTTTCTTCAGAATGGACATGATTGTAATGCACGACATAAAACAAGGCATCCGCCTGGTGAAGTATCGAAGACGCCGATAAAAAATGGGCATCGTCCGTCGAATCAATTCCGGGCGTGTCAATTAAGACGGCCTGAGGCGCGATTCCTAAAAATGGCCCCTCGATTTCCACCATTTCAATCTGGCTGCCGTCCCTGCAGTACGCCTGCACTTTTTCTTTATCATAAGAGCCATCCATCCGGGCGTATCTTCCATCGATCGTATGGAGTGTTGTTTTCATTTCCCCCCGGCGGACCAGCACAAGATTGGCGCTCGTCGGTATCGGACTTGTCGGCAGGACGTCTTCCTGAAGCAGCGCGTTCAATAGCGATGATTTTCCTGCTGAATAATGTCCGGTTAACGCAATGTACACTTCTTTTCTCAGCCATTTTCGGATGATTCCCGCAAGCTGCGCAGACCGCTTGTCATCCCCGTTCTTCCTGAGCTCCCCGAAAACCGCTCCGGCTCTTTTCAACAGGTCGTCTTTCGTGTTTATTTGTGCCATGTTTCCTACCCCTTTTTGCGTTGTTGTTTGCCATCTTAGCCCTTTCTCCCATTTTACACAACCTTGCTGTATTTTTCTTCACAATCTGAAAGAAAAAACGAGAAAAAGCTGCCTGTTTCGGCAGCTTCAGCACGTGTATTTATTTATTTTTGCGGATTCGCTCCTGCGATACCTTTTAAGACATAACCAATCAATAAACTGTATGTACTGACCGCCGCCAGCAAAAAAAACATCGTCATACGCGACTCACCATCCTATAATGAGAATGTTTATCATCATTATAAATGAAATGATAATCATTTTCAATGGTGTAATTTTTCTAATGCCTGTTCTTCCGTGCGGATGCGGATGTACATGACAGCAGCGTTGAGCACCGTAAATAAAAGTGCGGTGGCGTATGCCTGGAAAAGCAAGGGCAAAAGCAGAAATTCAAGAGCCACCGCCACATAGTTCGGGTGTTTGAACCATTGATAAGGCCCCTTTCGGACAAGGTTCGTTCCAGGGATGACAAGGATTTTCGTGTTCCAGCATCTCCCCAGAGAAAAGAGCGCCCAATACCGGAGGGCCTGAGTGAAGATGAGGCCTGTTAATACGACAAGCGCCATCGGAAGAGGTCCGCGTTGAAAAGCGATCGTTTCCCAAATCAAAGATATGAAAAACAAAACATGCATCGCGACGATATAAGGGTAATGACGTCTCCCGTATTCGACCGCTCCCTCTTTCAGAGCGTTTTTTTCATTGAACTTCGCGACTGCCAGCTCAAGCAGGCGCTGGGCGGCAAAAATGCTTAAAATTGTCCAAAACATGTGTCAGTCACTCTCTTTTTGTCCATTTCAAAAGCAGCAGCTCCGATGAAAAGCCCGGGCCGAGCGCCCCTAAGAGACCGTATTTTCCCGGTATGGGACTGCCATGCAGGCAATATTCTTTTAAAACATGCATCACAGAGGCTGATGACATATTGCCGTGCCTGGCCAAAATTTTTCTTGAACAGTCGATGTGCGCTTCGGAAAAGCCGAGGCTTGCCATATAAGCGTCGAGAACTTTTTTTCCGCCAGGATGGGCAAGAAATACTTGAATGTTCTCCAAAGCGAGTTGTTCCCTATTGAGAAATGCTTCGACATCATTCTTTAAATGTGTTTTGATCAATGTCGGAATGTCCCTGGAAAAAACGACACGGAAACCGTTGTCATTGATTTCCCAGCCCATGACATCTTCCGAATCTTCCAAGGTGGCTGATTGTGAGCTCACTACTTCCGGAAGAACCTCCAATCCGGCTGATGAGATATCCGCTTCCTTGCCGCACATTAAGAGTGCGGCGATTCCATCGCCAAATAAAGATGTGCCGATAAGGTTGCTTTTCGATTGATCATCCTTTTGAAACGTTAAGCTGCACAGCTCCGCCGCAATCACAAGGACATGGGCTTTTGGAAACGCTTTGCAGTATTCGAATGCCCGCGCTATACCTGAAGCTCCTCCTGCACAGCCGAGCCCCCAAATCGGAATCCGCTTCGTCTGTTTTGAAAAAGGCAGAATGTTCATGAGCTTCGCTTCAATGCCGGGAGTCGAGATGCCTGTAGAAGATATAAAAAAAATCGCTTCAATTTTTTCGAAAGGGATTTCTTTTTTCAAAAACCGTTCGTCTGACAGGCAATTCGAAACGGCTTCTGCACTGTGTCTGACAGCCATTTCAATGTACGCCTGATTTTTTTCCTTGAAGCTCCTGGATTCTTTATACCAATCCAAAGGCATGACAAATTGTCTTGAAGCGATTTCTCCATTTTGGAAAGCTGACAGCAGTCGGTCAATGTCTTTAAATGAATCTTTGAACATCTCCCTCGCAAAAACGGCCGCTTCCTTCTGGTCAACATGGCAGCGGGGAAGGCTTGTCCCCGCCGAAATGACGTAGGCCATAACACCACCTCTATTTACAGCGTCTCCCGAATCGCCCGGCCTTATGTGGACCTCTCGAAAAAATAGGCCATCAGCACTTCATCTTCATATTTCCCGTCCGCAAAAACCTGCTCCTTTTGAACCCCTTCAATGATAAAGCCGCTTTTCTCATAGAGCGACAGCGCTGCTTTATTTGCAGAAAATACGGTCAGGCAGAGCTTATGCAGACGATGCAACCTGCACCAGTTGAGGGTGTAGGACATGATTTCCCTGCCGATTCCAAGCCCTTGCGCTTTGCTGTGAAGCCATGTTCTGAACAGCCCCGTGTGCCGCTTCATTTTGAGGTCGCCGCGAATGACCCGGGCAATTCCGTACACCGCACCATCGATTTCAACCGCCGCATACATGTTATCCTTTTCCATCATATCGCTGATGAATGCCCGCTCTTCCTCAAGTGTGCGCGGCCGTTCTTTTTGGATGTACACACCGGTTTGAATCACATCTTTTACTGCTTCAATGATGTCGGGGGCATCCGCCATTTTGACGGGACGGATGACAGCTTCACCGCCGTCTTTCGTGCTGATTCGTTCGACAAGCTCATTCACAGTTTCCATTCGTTACGCCTCCTCTTCATACCGGTAGTATGGCTTATCCGCAATGCAAAAAAACCTCACAATCTGTGAGGTTTTAAACGGCTGATTTTTCAGTTGGAACTGCTTCAGGCTGTTCAGCATGACGAGAAAACGGATGGATATGAAAGATCGCATTCAAGAGAATGGCTGTAAAGCTTCCCGCGACAATTCCGTTCTCTGTCAAAAGCTTGACGGCATCGGGAAGGTTTTGAAACATTTGCGGTACAACCGTCACGCCTAGGCCGAGTCCGATGGAACACGCTACGATCAATAAGTTCTCCTGCTTTCCGAAATCAACCCGGCTCAGCATTTTGATCCCGTAGGCGATCACCATGCCGAACATCGCGACCATAGCGCCGCCGAGCACAGGTTTAGGAATGATCGTCGTTAAAGCAGCGGCTTTCGGAAACAGCCCCAACATAATTAGAAAAGCTCCAGCGAGCGCGATCACGCTGTTTTTCTTAACTCCTGTCAGCTGGACGAGACCGACGTTTTGCGAGTAGGCCGTATAAGGGAAGGCGTTGAAAACCCCGCCCAACAGCACGGCAATCCCTTCGGCACGGTATCCTTTTGCCAAATCTTTTTCTGTCAGCCGGCGGTCCGTCAAATCACCCAATGCAAAGTAGACGCCTGTAGACTCGACAAGGCTGACGATCAGGACGAGAGACATCGTCAAGATCGGTGTGATCTCAAAAACGGGAGTGCCGAAGTAAAACGGATGGATCATCTGCACCCAGCCTGCGTTTGCCACTTCTGTAAAATCAACTTTTCCTATCAGAGCGGCGCCGGCTGTTCCTGCAATTAAACCGATTAAAATGGAAATGGATTTGATAAATCCTGTTGTAAAACGATATAAAAGGACGATGACCAGTAAAACGGAAAAAGCTAAAGCAAGATTGGACAGCTCGCCGAAATCGCTGCTGCCTTCACCGCCGGCCATGTTGTTCATCGCAACGGGAATCAAGGTAATACCGATCACCGTGACGACCGATCCTGTGACCACGGGAGGGAAAAACTTAACAAGCTTTCCGAAGAAAAAAGAAACGATAACGACAATCACACCGCCTGCTATGATGCTTCCATAGATCGCTGGAATACCGTATTTTGAAGCAATCGCAATCATTGGTGAAACGGCTGTGAACGTACACCCCAATACAACAGGCAAACCGATTCCGAAAAAGCGGTTTTTCCAAACTTGCAGCAGTGTCGCCACACCGCACATCAAAATGTCGGCAGACACAAGGTATGTGAGCTCAGCCGGCGTCAAGCCGAGAGCGCCGCCGACGATCAGCGGCACGACAACGGCTCCTGCATACATGGCCAGGACGTGCTGAATGCTTAATGAAACGGTTTTACCGGCCGTAAGTTTCATGACCCAACCTCCTGTAAAAAGGTAACTTTTCCATCGGCAAGAGATGCAATACGCGCAAGGGATTCGACTCTGATTCCAAGATTGTCAAGCTCCTCCCTGCCCGTCTGGAATGATTTTTCGATGACAATCCCGATTCCGCACACCTTTGCGCCGGCCTGTTCAATGATGGAAACGAGCCCTTTCGCCGCTTGTCCGTTTGCCAAAAAATCGTCGATGATCAGAACTTTGTCATCCTTTGAAAGATGGCTGGCTGATACGGCAATCGTACTTTCCGTTTTTTTTGTAAATGAATAGACAGAAGCCGTCAACAGATTTTCCGTTAAGGTAAGCGATTGACGCTTTCTTGCAAATACTACCGGCACGCCCAGTTTCAAGCCTGCCATCACGGCAGGTGCGATGCCTGAGGATTCAATCGTCACAATCTTCGTGACGCCTTCCTCCCGGAAAAGCGAGGCAAACTCTTCGCCCACAGCAAGCATTAATTCCGGATCGATTTGATGATTTAAAAATGAATCAACTTTCAGCACTTCGTCAGACAACACCGTGCCATGCTCTGCAATTTTTCGTTTTAGCTTTTCCATTAAACCCCTCCGTTCATCAATTGCCCTTCATAAAAAAAGCATTGTCCGCTCGGATTTTGAATGCGAGCGGGCAATGCTTAAAAAGACGAATTCCGTCTGTTTCACTAAAAGACGTTCGTTTTCTTAGCGCCCACTCATAGTCGGACATTTACGGTGTCCGGTAGAAACTTGCGTGCCATATCCACGCGATTATATGAGTGATATAATGTATCAAATTATATCAACTTTCGATCCGGTTGAAAAGGGATAAAACAAAAAAGACGAACCTGCACACATTTTTTTCAGTTTAATGTTCGTATTTAACAGAAAATTCTGATCCAAAAATCCCTCCCGGGCTCACGGGAGGGATTTCTTTTTTACAAATAGAGTGTTGTATATTTTTCTTTCAGGTAGCGGATTAAATGACGGACGTTTAATTCTTCGCCTGTCGCAGACTTGATGATGTCCAACGGTTTTTTTCTTTTGCCGTGGATGTGAACGTGCTCTGTCAGCCACTTTCTGATCGGTTCAAATTCGCCGTTTTCAATCATGCGGTCAAACTCCGGAAAATCTTTCAGCATGCTTGATTTCAGTTGAGCCGCATACATATATCCGAGCGCATATGAAGGGAAATAACCGAAATCGCCGCCGGACCAATGGACATCCTGCAGAATTCCTTTAGCATCGTCAGGAGGCGTAATGCCCAGATATGCTTCATATTTGTCATTCCATAGTTTCGGAAGGTCTCCGACCGATACTTCGCCGCTGAAAATCGCTTTTTCAATTTCGTAGCGAATCATAATATGCAGCGGATATGTCAGCTCATCAGCCTCAATCCGAATCAGCGACGGCTTTGATTCATTAACGGCCCTGTAGAACCCTTCGGCAGTAACGCCTGCAAACTGGTCAGGACTTGCTTCTTTTATTTTCTCAAAATACCGCTTCCAAAAACCTTGATGTCTGCCGATAAAGTTCTCATAGAAAAGGGATTGGGATTCATGTATCCCCATTGATGCGCCGTCTGCTAAATTGGTTCCGCCCAGCGCTTCATCAATGTTCTGTTCATAAATGGCATGGCCGCATTCATGAATCGTTCCGAAAACGGCCGAGCGAAAATCGTTTTCATTATATGCTGTGGTCACCCGGGCATCCCCTTGACTGATCGTCACCTGGAAAGGATGAACCGTCTCATCCAGGCGCCCCGCCTCAAAATCATAGCCCAGTTCTTTTAAGAAAAAGTGGCATACATCGCGCTGCCGCTCTTTTGGAAAACGTTCGTGCACAAAGCCCGTATCAGGCTTTTGATCACTGGCGGCAATCTTTTGTACAAGCGGAACGATCGCCTCCCGCAATTCAGAAAAAAGGCCGTCGAGCTTTTCGACTGTAACGCCTGGTTCGTATTGGTCCAGAAGGGTGTTATAGGGGTGGCCTTCATATCCCCAGTACGAGATAAACCGTTTTTTATAGTCGATGATTTTTTCTAAATACGGAGCAAAGAGAGAAAAATCGGACGCCTTTTTCGCTTTTTCCCAGACGGATTCCGCTTTGGATGTCAGCGTCGTATATTCTTTGAACTCCTCTTCCGGAATCTTGCTGTTTAAATCGTATTCTTTTTTCGCTTCCTCAACCGCTTTCTGTGTATCGGCAGGCAGATCCTGTTTTTGCTCGGCAAGGGCATCCAAAAGCTCCTTCATCCGCGGGGACGTTCTCATTTGAAAGACGTCTGCCGACAATTGTCCGATCGCTTCGGCGCGGCTTTCTTCGCCTTTTCTCGGCGCGCCCGTCCTCATATCCCAATACATCACGTTAATCGCCTGCTCATACCGGCTGATTTTCTTTAATGTTTCTAAAAACTCTTTTTCATATGTATTGATCGACATCATTCATCCTCCTCTTCCCTTATATGATGCGAATTGTAATCAGACTAATGGAAATATTTACGAAAGTCAACTTTTATGCAACCAAAAAAAAGAAAAGCGGGATGTCCGCTTTTCTTTATACATAAACCGGCTGAACAGGAAGCACAGATTCGACTTCTTTTATCACATTCCATTCTTGTTCATCGCCCGCAAAAATGCTGATCGTGCCGCGGTCGCTGTTTGATCTGATCAGACGGCCGATGCCTTGGCGCAGCCTTAGCAGCATGTAAGGAAGGTCTACTTCGCGAAAGGCGTTTTCCAAACCGCTCCGCTTCGCTTCAAACACAGGATCATGCGGCGGAAAAGGAAGCGACCAGATGATGACATGTTGCAGCGGATCTCCGGGAATATCGAGCCCTTCCCATAGATGCACAGAGCACAAAACGGATTCTTCAACCGTTTGAAACTTTTCAACAATTGTACTGATTTCTTCATCCCCCTCAAAGTAAACAGGAAACGAAAATGATTCCTGTGCAGTCCGGCGCTTGAAGGACAGAAGCTCCTCAAAAGACGGAAACAGAATCAGCGTTTTCCCGCCGGATTCTTTGATTGCACGGATTGCCGCTTTTTCTTTTGCTTCTTTTTCCTCAATTCGATGGATGTACACTTTCATCTGCTCTTCATAGTCGTACGGGGAATCAACGGTAAATGATAAGTAGTCGCGGATCCCAAGGCTTGTCGCTAAATAATCGAACGATCCGTTTTCCGATAATGTCGCCGATGAGAAAATAAATGGAATCTGCTTGGAGAACACTTTTTCTCCGAGAACTTCGGAAACGGTTCTCGGCATGACGACGAATGTTGACTCAAGCTCTTTTTGCTCAAGCCAGCTGATCGCATTTTTCCTGTAGAGCGAAAGGGAGTAAGCCATCTGTTCGAGATACTCTTCAACAACGGTTAAAGCGTATTGGTCGATCGTGTACAGCTCGCCTTCAAAAACGAGCGCCTCCCCGATCTTTTCAAGCAAATCATACAGCTCGGCGGCCGCTTTTTTCAGATTGGCATGATCTTTGATGCGCATGCGCTCAGAGCCTTCTGCTTTTTCGGCGTTTTCTGAAAGCAAACCGAAAAATTCGTCGTTGGCGCGAAGCGCTTCTTCGACAAGCTCTGCAAATTCTTCTCTGATGTCATTGCCGAGCAGGCGCTCGAGAAACATTTCGAGCGTCGATTGCTTCACCCTGTACGTCAGCGCCTTTTGCGCCGCAAACTCGAGCAGATGCCCTTCATCGAAAACCACAGCGCTGTGTTCCGGCAAAAGCGGAAGTTGGCCTTCCCGTTTTCTCGCCTCTTCTGTCCAAACGTGCTCCATATAGAAATCATGGGAACAGATGATGAAATCGGTTGATTTTCGATAATGGTCTCTTGACAGTGTAAGTCCGCATCGGTGCCTCATGTCGCACGTGAGACAGTCTTGAAAAGAATCGTAACCGATTTCAGACCATTCATCATTTGATAAAGACGAATACTCTTTGCGGTCGCCGTACGGATAAAAAGACTGCATGCCCTGCGATTCATGAACGAAAGACGGCAGACTTTCGTAGAGGTCAAGCCATTTCTCATCATCAGATCGCTGCATCGTTTTCTCCAGTTTTTTCAAACATAAATATTGATCATGCGATTTGCTGAGCCTTGCGTCAATCGTCAAGCCCAAATGCTCGGAAATTTTGTAAATATCGCCTTCTTTTTTGACGAGCTGTTCGATCAGCGTCTCATCCGCACAAGCGATGACCGCCGGCTTGCCCGTATACCTGGCATAGCTCAAGGCAAACAGAAGATAGACGAGCGTTTTTCCGGTTCCGACTCCGGCTTCTGCAAACATGACCTTCTTTTCCTTAAATGCCCGTTCTAATTGAAAAGCCATGAATATTTGCTCATCGCGCAAATCAAAGCCTTTTTCAGGAAGAATATCGTAAAATACATCACCGATCCAATTGTTCAGTTCTTCATAAAAGTTTTTTGTTTTTGTTAATGAAAAAGGCAGACGAGATGCTGTCACCCTGCTCCAACCCCCAACTATCGAGTTTTCAGAACTTCTATCCTATCACTATGATTCGGGAAATTCAACAAGAAAGATTTGAGAAAAGGAGCAGGAAGCCTCTCTTAACTATTTCCGGTAAATCGAATGCGTCAAAAACGGATGATCCGTCGATTCCATATGGCTGATCGCGTTTTTCAATTCTTCCTTCGCATATGTAAGGCGCTCTTCGCCAATGTCCTCGAGCTGGTTTTCTGACGTCTCCAGCGCTTTTTGAATCATATGAATGTGATCGCTGTTCAACATGAAATCACCCCTTTTCAAAATCAATAATCCCGAGTATATGCAGGATGAATCGTTTTTATACAGGCTGATTTTATGTTTTTTCTTTGCTCTTGATAAATACGCAAAAATAAAGGGAATCCATAGTATATATGGTTTCCTTCAATCTTGTTATGTAACTCACCCGATTCCGGAACAATTAAAAACTTTAAGAACCGTCTTATATAAGACGGTTCTCCAAAGATTCGATTGCCAGTTTTAGTGCAGTCAAGCGACGCTCATTTAATGTTTTTTGAGGACTGCCTTCTTTTGCTTTGGCTATTTGTTTTTCAATAGATGGAATGATACCTTGTAAAACTTCTTTAGAAGTCAATATGATTTCTTCGTTATAGCCAAAATCTTCTCCATTCCAAATACCTTTTAGGCTTTCTAAACCAATTTTTACTGCGTTTAGTCTCTTTTTGACAAGAGTTGTGTTTGAACCTTTTTCTTTCGTGCTTTTATAAGCATTTGTTAGTTTATTAAAAGTTGACTCCAACGATTGAATGGACAAATCTTGGATTTCTTGGCTGACAGAATTCATATACAAACCTCATTTTTCTTTTTTAATGATTCAACATTTTTTAACAATCTGCTTAATGGTTGAATTAGGACTGCACATTCATTTTTGCGAGTCGTAAACTGTCATTTCGACTATCGACAAATAAAAATCAAGATATTTCGCAGCGACACCTTGATTAATCGACCACCCACAGTGGAAGAAGGTTCAACATAGCGTTTAACCCATCTTGTTCTTTTTGGGTATGTGGTAATCTGCCGATATCCTTTAACAAGTTGCTAAACGCTTTGCTCACCTTGATAACTTACCATCGAATATTTGTTCTGATTTTGATTGTATCAAAATTTCGGGGAAGTTATCAAATATCAACATTTACGTTTAACCGTTTTCACAGCGGTCAAACACCCTTTTTCCAGTCAAACAACAGCTTAACATCAGATAGTAAGGACTGTGTTAGACAATGTGCGCTTTATCCACAATAAAAACCCAGTCTATTCTGTTTTTCTATCATATCCTGTAGGGACTTAAAAATTTATAGACTAAAGGTGGAGAGTTTATGTACTATTATGAACCGGCAAAGAAAGATTATTGGGATTATGATTATGATCCTTACAAGAAAGATCACGATTATTGCAAAAAGGACTACTACTACCATGAGCCTTGCAAAAAAGACTTCTATTACCATGAACCTTGCAAGAAGGATTACGACTATTGCAAAAAGGATTATTACTACCATGAGGATTACAAAAAAGACTACGATTACCACAAGCCTTGCAAGAAGGAATACGATTATTGCAAAAAGGATTATTACTACCATGAGGATTACAAAAAAGACTACGATTACCATAAGCCTTGCAAGAAGGATTACGATTATTGCAAAAAGGATTATTACTACCATGAGCCTTGTAAAAAAGACTACGATTACCACAAACCTTGCAAGAAAGACTGCTACTATGAGCCGCGCAAAAAATGCTATGATTCGTCTTATAAAAAGAAAAATGATTCATGGATTTACTAGTGAATCGATGTTTTGCCATGCGCTTTTAAGGGGATAATCCCGCGGGCGCGCAAATTTAAAAACGCCGTTCGGCGGCTTTCCAGCTATGGAAAGAAAAAAGGCTGCCGTTTCATGGCAGCCTTTTAGCTTCACTTCTCTTTATTCGGTTTTGGCGGCCTTTTCCCCCAATACTGGTAATAGTCCGTCTTAATAAAACCGTTAAAGAGTTTCCGTTTTTTTTGTCGCTTTTTTCCCGTAGCACTCTTCAAAACGCTCGTTTGATGTCAGCATGTAAACAGACCACGTATCAAGTCCGGCAAATGCTTCGCCCATATCTTTATACATGGCTTCGACTGCTTTCTTTTCACCGAGGCGTTCCCCGTACGGCGGATTTCCGACAATCACGCCGTATTCCTCTTTCGTCCGAAAATCCTTTACCTGCATTTGCTTAAATTCGATGAAATCGGCTAGTCCCGCTTCCTCGGCATTCGCTTTGGCGATCTCGATCATACGATGATCCAGGTCATACCCCGAAATTGACAGCGGCTGATCATAATTCGCTTTGTCTTCGACTTCAAGCCTTGCTTGATCCCACACTTCTTTGCCGATCCATTCCCATCTTTCGGATGCAAAATCCCTGTTGAAACCCGGCGCAATATTTTGGCCGATCAAAGCCGCTTCGATCGGTATCGTGCCCGAACCGCAAAACGGATCGACGAAAGGTCTGTCAGGCGTCCAATTTGTCAATTGAATCAATGCTGCAGCGAGGGTTTCTTTCAGCGGCGCTTCCCCTTGACCGGTTCGGTATCCCCGTTTATGAAGCCCGGCTCCGGATGAATCAAGCGTAATGACCGCTTTGTCTTTTAAAAGGGAGACTTCGATTTTATATTCCGGGCCTGTTTCCTCAAGCCACCCGCCTTGTGTCTGATACGCTGATTTCAGCTTCTCGGCGATCGCCTTTTTGACGATGCGCTGGCAGTCCGGCACGCTTGCAAGCACTGATTTAACAGACTTTCCCGTCACGGGGAATGAGGCGTGTTCAGGAAGATAGGCGCTCCAGTCGATCGCTTTTGTCTTCTCGAATAACTCGTCAAAGGTCTTGGCCGTAAATTCGGCAACCTGCACTTTCACCCTGTCAGCAGTTCTCAGCCACAGATTGGCTCTGCAGATGGCGAGGGCATCACCTTCAAACACGACTTTGCCGTTGTCAACCGTACAATCATATCCTAGATCTCGCACCTCTTTGGCAACGATCGCTTCAATTCCCATCGGCGCTGTTGCAATTAATGTATAGGTTTTCATCATATCACCTGTTTTTATGTATGTTTTTTACATGATAAAAGCTCTCCTACCTGCGGAGAGCTTATACATTGTCATCATCATAATAGTGTGTAACGTTCTGTAAGCCATGTTTTGTTCCGTCGTACTGCTGTCGGCTGCTAAGCCTCGTACTCGGGTGGTAATCATCTATCTACAGAGTCAACTCTGTCCTTCTTTCCGTTCATTTCCGTCCAGAAGGTTCCCCTACCAAAATTTGGGTTTCTCGCTCGAGGGGTTTACCGCGTTCCACTCTCACCATTTCTAGTGAGACTTCGTCACTGTGGCACTTTCAAGGATACTCAGCCATATCCATAAAGGACGTAGGCTTTTTTCCTGCCGTCAGCCTTCTGCAAGGCTGCCCTAGCTTATGACTTCGCTAGGCACGAACACTACGGGCATCTCAGCACCGTGCGAGCATGGACTTTCCTCTACAGATGTAAAATCTGCAGCGATTACCCGAACGTTAAGACATCAACTATTATAGCTTAGTTTGTTCTAAAGGGCAAGCGGTTTTCATCAATCGTATAATTTGCTTCCAAACACATGTTTTTCCAAATTGGAAAGCCGTTTTAGAATATCAAAATTGGTCGTATTTGATTGAGCCGGCTGTCTCTTGTTCGCTTCTTCAAGCTGTTTTTTCAACTGCAGGTTTTCCTGCTGCAATTCTTCGATTTCCTGATGGAAGGCTTCATAGTCTTTAATGACCATGTCCAAGAATTTGTCAACATCTTCCTGCTTGTAGCCTCTGACTCCTGTTTTGAATTCTTTTTCCAAAATTTCTTTAGCAGAAAGCTTCACTTTATCAGCAAGCATCTTTTTCACCTCATATCGTGAATCATCATCTTATATTTTTTCAGAAAACGTGTGCAATGTCAAATTTTCTCTTGCACTTTTTACTCTTCGTAAAAGCTGCTTTCTTCAACGGTGACTCTCAGGTCATCCATCGTAATCGTGTAAATCGGAAAATCGCGTTTTTCTTGAGCTTTTTTTGCTTCATTCAGCATATACACAGGCGAGCCTTCTCTTTCTTCGTCGTACAGAATCAATAAGCCATCCGCCTTTTCGATGAAAAACCGGTTTTTTTGTTTAAATTGGACCGGGCTTTCGTACGGCCTGTGTGTCAAGCTTTCAGTGAAATCGCTGGCTGCGAGCACAGCTTCATACTGCTCTTGATTTTTCTCGTTCCACTTCTTTTCCTGTTCCAAAAACGGAGTGATAACCGCCACTTTCAAGTCGGGATATTCTTCCTGCAGCGAAAACGCAACTTCCGCCGCCCATAGTTCCGTGCCGAGCTGGCCTGAGATAAGGATCCATTCCAGCCCTTCCTCAAGCAGGGCGGTCAATCGGTTTTCAAGCGCTTTTTTTATGTAGAACAGAGCCTTGTCATCCTGTTTGAAAATCCCCAGTTCAAACGGCTTGTACCCTGTAACGGCCAATACTTTCATTATGATCACCTGCTAAAAAATGGGGCCGTATTCCGCCCCATTTTTTTAAAAGATATTCTGTTGCTCACGTTCAATCCGGCGCTCGTTCATCCTGACAAAACTTCCGAAAATCCTTTTTAGTAAGGACCCATACCCATTCCAGGTCCTGGCATCGCTCCAGGCCCGGGCATCATTCCTGCGCCAGGGCTCACGAAGTGCTGATGTGATGCCTGGTTGACAGCTGATTGAGTTTGCGGGAAGTAATGAACATGCTGAAAATGCTGATGGTTGACATTCGTTGTGTGCTGCGGGTGAATGTGCGGTACGACGGTTTTGCTTTGCGTATGGTTGTAGCAGCATTGAGTAGGATGAACAATCGGCGCCATTACATGCGGTTTACAGTGCATGAAAATTCCCCTTTCTTTAAGCTTCTATATACACTATTAAACTATGAAGCAAGGGGTAAACATGTACTAATATAAAAACCTATTTTAAAAGTAAGCCATAAAGCTTTCCTTGAAATTCGTCATGATTAATACGATAAACAGTACGACGACAAAAAACAGATAAAACAGCCCCTTATACATATCGACGCTCCCTTCAAACCATTCTAACGCTATTTTACAAGAAGCGATCGGTTTCTACAATTCATAACATGCTTGAAATGTTTGGCTTTCGAAGATCGTCGTTTTCTGCGCTTGCCCGGGGAATATTTCGTCCGAATTTCCTTTCCAGCCGCTCGCGCCGTTTCAAAAGGCCGGCTACTTCTTTTTCGGTCAGCTCAAACTTTTGTGAACCGTGCTGCAGCATCAGGTTATCCGTTACCTCGAGGGCGGCCCGAATGTCCCGCTTTCGATGTTCAAAGTATTTGGCGAGTTCGATGCCTGCGCGCCAGGCGATTTTTCCGTCTGTTCCATTTTGGAGCTTCAGCCAAAGGGATGCGGCTTCTTTTAGCATGCCCTGCTTTTTATACTGCATGGATAAATCGAATGATGCGCGTTCAGACTGCTCGAAAGGCTTTTTTTCAAGCTCCTGCAATTGCGCTGTCGCAAGCTCTGTCTCCCGGTTGGCGAGAAGCCATTTGGCCATCGCGTACTTTTCGTTTGCTTCCGCTGTCTGCTCCGGAGTGAGGATTTTCTTCGATAAATGGATGTAAAGAGAAATTAAAGAAAGCACGTCAAGCTCATTGTGGCGCAAAACGCCTTCAATGATTTCCGGACGCTCCTCCTTTAAAAAATGAAAATACATCATCGGCGCCAGGTAGCCCGGCGTATCTTCAGTTCTTACAACACCCAGCTCTTCCTTTTCCACTGTCCCCAAAGAGACGCGGTCAAACTTATGCTTCCAAAGGCGGCGGGATCCGTGGAGCAGGTCAAAATGGCCGAAATCCGGCAGCTTCGGAACCCTGTCGCGGATCAGCGTGTGCCTCGTTTTCACCTGAGGCCAGTCGAACGCTTTCCCGTTATAGGTGACAAGAGACTGAATATCGACTTCACTCAGGAAGCTGTGATAGAGGGCGGCTTCGTGCCCCGGCTTTGGCAGCAGATGCTGTTTGACGACTACGCGGTCGTCATACACCCGTGCATGGCCGAGCAAAAAGATCGTATTGCCGGCCCCTCCCCCGAGACCGGTCGTTTCCGTATCAAAGAAGAAAAGCTGGCTCGGTGTATACCCTTTGCTTGAAAGCGAATGGGAAACGTCGCTGTTGTTCCAGCGCCTAACCGTCTCATGCAGTTCAGAAAATGCGTAATGGCCATGAACATGTGTCAACGGATAAACGACTTCCCTGATCAGGCAATAGCAGTCCTCAAACACATACGGTTTAACACCGAGTTCGGCCCATTCTTTCTCAAAGCCGACGGACGCGGAAGTCCGCTTTTCTGCCGGAGAATCCGTTTTTTCTTCTTTCGCTTGATTTCCCAGGTGATGCTTATAGCGGTTAAGTTTTCGTTTTAAAGACATTCCGCTCAACCTTTCCAGCCTTTTAAAAGGCGCAGCGCATTGTTTTTTGTCTGATCGCCGCTGCCGCCCACTCCTATGCAGGAAGGGCATCCTGACTCACACGGACATCTTGAAATCAGCCGATGCGCTTCACTGATGATCTCAGGCATTTGTTCATACACTTTCTGAGACAGCCCCACTCCGCCGGGATAGCGATCATACAAAAAGATCGTCGGCTTTTCGTTATGAACGGCTTTAATTTGCGGAAAAAACGTGCAGATCAGACGGATCGCACATCACTTTTAAGGCGGCGACATGTCCCAGGACGTTTGCAGTCCCAAGCAAAGCTTCTTCCAATTTGATGTCGTTCCAATTTTGCCGCTCCTCATCGTTCACCTGCACCCAAGCCGCATTGGTATGCAGTTCCTCTTCAGGCAGATGAATCGGGCCTGAGCCGATATTTTCATGCGTCTCAAATTTTATTTTCTTAAAAATCGTCGCTTTCGCCTGAACGGTCACATCCCCAAAACCGAACGCTGCGGTTTCTGTCTTTTTCTCCTTGTCAACTTCGAGAACTCTCAATAGGACGGCGAGATTGGCATCCGTATAGTAATCAACTTGAACCTCGCGGACAAACGCCTTTTTCTCCTCCCAGTCAAGCTTTTCCACCTGGTATTGGATGCCTTGATGCAAATAAATGGCTTCATCGTGCAGAAGCGTCATGGCGCTGAACCTGTCCATTTCCCCGATCACTTTCGCCTTCTCGCGCTTTGACTGATCAATAATGACAACATTTTCCTGAGAAGCCGACCTCAAGCTGATGCCGTGCGCCGGAAAAGCGTCATTCATCCAGTGATACGTGTTCCCGGTTAAGTGGAGGACTCTTTCTTCTGCCAAGTAGTCAAGAATATCCTCGATGTCGGCACCGCCGAATGTGTCCGTTCTT
This sequence comes from Bacillus sp. PK6-026, assembly GCF_054161455.1. Taxonomy (NCBI): domain Bacteria; kingdom Bacillati; phylum Bacillota; class Bacilli; order Caryophanales; family Bacillaceae; genus Bacillus; species Bacillus sp. PK6-026. The sequence continues at coordinate 2,393,517 of NZ_CP096418.1, forward strand.
TTGAAAGGCAGTTCAAAGGCTGCGCATTTAATATGATCGACAAGAATGACCAGGTTATCCGGATTAATGACGGCAGTCTCGGGATTTTGTTTAAAGAAATAATCCGGATTCTGTACAATGTACTGATCGAGCGGGGCGGAACTTGCCACCATGACAATCAGCGCTTCGTTGTGCCTTCTTCCAGCGCGGCCGGCCTGCTGCCAGGCGCTCGAGATCGTTCCCGGATATCCGGTCATGATGCATGTCTGCAGCTGTCCGATATCAACGCCCAGCTCAAGCGCATTCGTGCTGACAACGCCTTTAATGTCCCCGCTGCGAAGGCCTTTTTCAATGACGCGCCGCTCGTTCGGCAGATAGCCGCCCCTGTACCCCTGAATCGAATGAGGGCCGACAATCGGTTTCATCACTTCCTGCAAGTATGTCAATATAATTTCAACCCGGACTCTGCTTCTTGCAAACACAATCGTTTGAATGCCGTTTTTCAGAAATTCGGATGCGAGCTTTCTCACTTCAAGGGTCGCGCTTTTCCTGATGTTAAGCGAACGGTTGACCATCGGCGGGTTGTAAAATAAAAAATGCTTTCTTCCCGACGGGGCGCCGTTGTTTGAAATCAGATGCATCGGCTGCCCTGTGAGCGTCTCAGCGAGCTCCAATGGATTGGCGATCGTCGCGGATGTACAGATAAACTGCGGCTTGCTTCCGTAAAATTCAGCGATCCGCATCAGCCGTCTGATGACATTGGCTACATGGCTGCCAAAGACTCCCCTGTATACGTGAAGCTCATCGATGACGATATATTTCAGATTTTCAAACAATGACACCCATTTTGTATGGTGGGGCAAGATCGCCGAATGCAGCATATCCGGGTTTGTAATGACGATATGTCCTGCTTTTCTGACTTTCTGCCTGATCGAAGGCGACGTATCTCCGTCATATGTATAACAGTTGATCGACGCACCGATTTCATCGATTAATTCGTTCAGTTCACTTTTTTGGTCCTGCGACAATGCCTTTGTCGGAAAAAGATATAAGCTGCGCGCATCCTGGTCTTCTGTGATCCGCTGAATGACGGGCAGATTGTAGCAAAGCGTCTTCCCGGATGCCGTCGGCGTCACAAGCGTCACGTTTTTGCCGGCGGCGCTGTGCAGAAACGCGTCAGCCTGATGGGAATACAGCTTTTCTATCCCTCTCTGCTGTAAAGCATGCACGATTCTTTTATCTAAACCTTCAGGAAAATCGCGGTAATCCGCTTCTTTTTCCTCAATTGTATGCCAATGAACAATTTGCCTGCTGAAAGCTTGGTCTTCTTTCAGAAGCTGAATCATATCTGTCAAATTTCGTTTTTGAAACAACGCTGTCACCTCTCCCTTCTATTTTAGCGAATGTCCGTTCGTTCTGAAAGAGGTGATTTCCTGAGAAAATGAAAAAGCAGAGAATCGCTCCCTGCTTTTTTGCTGTTACTTAACTTTAAGCTCCATGAGCTTTGTCTCGCTTTTTTTCGCCTTTGCCTCTTCATGTTTTGTGACGCGCTCCAACACATCACCGTTCATAATGACGATCGGCGTAATGGTGCTGCTCGCTTTTTCCTTGATCAGTTCCAAATCGCACGTTATCAAAGGATCGCCGACTTTTACTTTGTCTCCTTCTTTGACATGGGCTGTGAAACCTTCGCCTTCCATCGCTACGGTTTCCAGACCGATATGAATCAAGAGTTCCACGCCGGACAGTGAACGGATGCCGATGGCATGTTTTGTGTGGAACAGCTGGATCACTTCCCCGTCGACAGGTGATACGATCTCGCCTGCGGAAGGCTCGACAGCCATTCCGTCACCCATCATCTTTTGGGAGAAAACGGGGTCAGGGACTTTTGAAAGTTCCAAAACTTGTCCGTCTACCGGTGAAAAAACGGTTTCTTCTTTCATTTCATTTTGTTTCTGACCAATACCGAATAATTTTTTCAGCAATACAGTTGGGCTCCTTTCAAAACGCCTCTTTATGATGGCTATTAAAAGAGGAACAGGTTAAATAAATCTTTGGATTCCCCACTATTTAACCACACTTTCAAATTCCCATCAATGAATAACCATACCAAGAGCCCCTGCATAAGCTGAAAATAAAAAACCGGGGTGATGAAGAATGGATTTCAAGGAAAACGACAATCACTCGCTCAGCAAGAAAGACGAAATTCAAGAAGCGGTTGAACAGTTATTTTACAATTCACCTTTCCACGATATTTTAAATTCATTCCAAAAACTGATATCAGACCAGCTTCAGAATTCCACCATTTCCATGAACATCAGAGAGGAGAATGAGGCGCTTCACGTCGACATTGCCGTTCCTGAATCGTTTCAAAACGGAGATATCATGATTGAAGCGAAATCGAGGTATCTTCATGTCGCCTTGAAGGAGAAAAAAGAAAGCGGCGGTTCTTCATCGTTTACAAGCCTGTCCAGAACCGTTTTGCTCCCATATCCCGTCCGCGAAGAAACAATGAAGACGTCGTGGAACCAAAATATCCTCACGGTCTCATTTCCGGAGCAAAAAAAGCATGAATGACCTTCATCCATGCTTTTTTTATTTGAAGAATCCCATAAACCCTTTGGCCAGCGCTCCGACCTGGTTGACCGTGCTCACCATCTGGCCAGCGGTGTCCATCATTTTGCTGAAATCAAACTGCCCGTTCTTTTTTTTGAATTGCGACAGAAAGCTTTGAAACTGTGATGGCTGGTGGAGATTCGGCCGCGGCGAGGGATATGGATGCTGATAAGGAAATGCCTGAAACGGCGGAAGCGGCGGCTGCATTTGCTGCTGAACAGGCTGATGATAGACTGAAAACGGGTCCACATTCTGCTCGATCGGCTGCTGATAGGCCTGCGGCCGCTGAGCTGGATGAGCGTACGGGACGGTTTCCTGGCTGTAGTACGGCTGAACGGGATGATAGGCATGATGGTTTTGCTGATCGGCTTGAACATACGCACCGGGGCCGGAATAAGGATATACGGCGGTTCTCCTCTCTTCCATCTTTCCTCTCCTCCTAAAGCCCTTTTTTATATGTGTATGATATAAAGGCATTTCCTGTTCCAAAGGTTCTGTCACAAGTTTGTCAAAAAGTGTCGAAAATTTTAATATTTGAAAAACAGAAAAAAGTCGAATTGTTATGGTACGATATTATTAATATAAAGGAGAGGGGATGCACCATATGAACGTATCATACTTAAGAAATTGTTTTGCCGAGATGAAACAGTATGAGACAGACTGCATGAACAAACTGATGGATTTTGCCAAGTTTTTGTATATCCAGGGACATCTGACATTAAACGAATTTCGCACAAGTATGAAAGTTCTTGAAGCGAATGGCGCACAGCACCCTGCTTATGATATGAATACGGACGCCAGCTAAACAAACAAAAAGAAGACCGGGTTCTAATCCCGGTCTTCTTTTAATATATCGTCTTCTACGTTTTTCAGCGTATAGAGGACGGACTCCGTCAGATCTTTAAAGCGTTTTTTATGGGTTTTGCAGAAATAGGACTGCATGAAAATTTCATTTGCATTTTCCTCAACCGAGCTGAGCTGCTCTTCATAAATGTATTTTGGCCGATTCGCCTTGATATAAGGCAGGCTTTCCGCCAGCCAGCTTTTCACTGTTTGTTCGAATCTCTCGACAGAAGGTTTGACAACCTCGAAAAAATCGTATTCCGTCCCTTCCTCTTTTCCCTTACTGTATCGTTCTTCCGCTTCTTTTACGAGGCGGATTAATTCCCGTGTCTGTACAAGAAGAGATTGTGTATCCAATTTTTTCACCTCGGGTTTATCGTACCAAAGGAAGACGACCGTTACAACGAATCCGGCTTATGCCGTCTCTCCTCTTGGCTCCACTCCCATTAACGTGCTGTTTAAACAAGCTGAGAGCTCTGCCAGTTCTTTTTCAATCAGATCGAGCCGTTCGTTCCAGCTAGCCCGCTTTTCATGCTCCGCCCGGCGTACGGCTTCTGTCAAAGCTTTCTCAGCAGACGACATGTGTGATTCCGTTTCCAAAAGCATTTGAAGGACCGAGTCTTTGCTTGCAAATCCGTTCATTTGCTTCCCTCCTTTTTGATCGCCTTCTATGCATTCTCCCCTACGCGCCCCCTCTCCTCCGCAGCTGACAAAACTAGAAGCAAACCGCCAAAGAAACTCATTTTCCAGCCAAACGCCCGCTTTCGACAAGTGATCTTGCGAAAAATGGTATGATCAGCGCTTTTTTGCAAAATCTAAAAAGGTAAGGAGGTGCCCGCTGTGGAAAACAACAAAAAGAAATCACCTGCGAAAACAAAACCTGATGCTAAACAAACAGACACACTGGATAAGAAATTAGGCGGACCTAACCGCCCGTCCACTTAAAAAGCAAGGAGAACCCTTGCTTTTTTCTGTTTTACCTCTTATTCAGCCAATGCTCCAGTGAAAACAATGCCTGCAGCTGCCTTCTTTTTTGAAAATACCAATCGGTGATTTCGATCGTTTTCGGCAGTTTTTCATCTTTGAACATTGCCTCTCTCTTTCCTCCGCGAAACCAATCGGATTTTAATCCGTCTAATGAATGGGCAACAACGGGATAACACGTTCTCAAAAATGGCGAGGTTCTGATTTTAACCCCTGCCCAGCGTTCCATATCAAAGCGCGACCCGGTATGCGGAACACATGATGTAAAGTGAAAAAAACCGGGGAAAAGCTCAGGCGAAAACAGCAGCTCGCTTAATTGCTTGCCGAGCTTGATCCTTTCCTTTAAACTAGTGAAGCGTTTGACAGACACGCCGTAAAAAACGCCTTCTACCGTCGGAAAAATGACTGTGTTGAAGTGAAACCATTCACATAGCTGAAAAGGAATCGTCTGAAAAACATTCTTTTTAAACAAAGGATTTTGTATAATAGGAGTTTGGATAGTGTTTTGTTCATTTATAATGAGAGCGTACATGAGCCGCTTTTGATCGCGCTCATGCCAGAACCGCTCCCACTCCGTTTTCATAAATGAAGACACACCAAATGAGGAGAGCAAATGAAACAGCGGCTGGCCAAGCTGCTTGGACCAATGGTATAACAGGAGCTGCGGATAGGCGTCCGAAAAAATCAGCCAGTTCGCTCTTTCATACGTTAAAAACAGCCACTTCTGCTGAAAAGCCGTAAGTCCGAGCTCGAATAAACGCCCTTTTAAATCGGTCATCGACCAGCCGGCATTCCTGGAAACAAATGAAGCCAAAAGCGACCACTTGATTTCAGGATGGCGGTCAAAGTAGCGTTTGTAGGCATTTGTCCGTGAGATATTGTCCTTGTTCAGTTTTGCGGTCAGCTCTTGAATGCGGCTCGTCAGCTCCGCCGCGGAAAAAGTGTTGTGCAAGATCAGCCACTTCCGTTAGTATCCATATTTTTTGTAAAAGGAGGATGAAGAAAGTGATTCGTTACCCGAACGGGAAATCGTATCAGCCGAAAACAGCTGCCTCATCCTTGCAAAAGAAGCCGTCGTATTCCAATCGCGGCATGACCCTCGAAGATGACCTGAATGAAACGAATATGTATTATCAATCTCATTCGATTGCGGTCATCCATAAAAAACCGACTCCTGTACAGATTGTTCAGGTCGATTATCCGAAGCGAAGCGCTGCGGTGATCAAGGAAGCATATTTCAAGCAGTCGTCAACTACTGATTATAATGGGGTTTATAAAGGCCGCTACATCGATTTTGAAGCGAAAGAAACGAAGAGCCGGACCTCTTTCCCGCTTCAAAATTTCCACGATCATCAGATCGAGCATATGAAGCAGGTTGTGGCGCAAGACGGCATTTGTTTTGTTATCATATCCGCTTTTGAAGAAATTTATTTTTTGGAAGCAGAAAAATTATTTTATTTCTGGGAGCGGAAAAAGCAAAACGGCAGAAAATCGATCCGAAAAGACGAGCTTCAGGAAGCCGCTCACCCTATTTCACTTGGATACTCGCCAAGAATTGATTATATTAAGATTATTGATCAGTTGTATTTTTCGCCATCATAAATTATGATTTTAAAGTCATGTGAGCGGAAAGGTTTAACTACGAAAGGTTGAGATGTTATGTCAGATCAATTTAACAGCCGCCAGGAACGGCGAAAAGCCCAGCAGGGCAATAGCAGGTCTAATACTCATTCTAAACCCAAGAAAAAGAAAAAAGCAGGATTGTTTAAGAAAATTCTTTTATCCATTTTAATCATTGGTGTTATCGGCTTGATTGCCGGGGGCGTCACTTTTGCGGTGATGGTAGCGGACTCGCCGTCCCTTGATGACGCAAAACTGAAAACACCGTACTCTTCCACCGTCTATGACAAAAACGGAAAAGAAATCGCCGAAATTGGTTCAGAAAAGCGGACGTACGTGTCGATTAAAGACATCCCTGATTCCGTCAAAAACGCATTTCTTGCAACGGAAGACGCGCGTTTCTATGACCACCACGGCGTCGACCCGATCCGGATCGGAGGAGCGCTTCTGGCAAACTTCGAAGGCGGATTCGGTTCTGAAGGCGGAAGTACGATCACACAGCAGGTCGTCAAAAACTCCCTTCTGTCACATGAAAAAACGCTGAAACGGAAAGTCCAGGAAGTCTGGCTGTCGTTCCAGCTCGAAAGAAAATATTCAAAAGACGAAATTCTGGAAATGTATTTAAACCGGATTTACTTCTCGCCGCAGGCCTACGGTGTCGGAAAAGCGGCGGAGCAGTTCTACGGGGTTACAGATCTTAACGACTTAACGGTCGAGCAGGCCGCAACGCTTGCCGGCATGCCGCAAAGCCCGAATAACTACAACCCGATTAAACATCCGGAAAAAGCCGAGAAACGGCGCAATGTCGTGCTGAGTCTGATGAATAAACACGGCTTTATCTCTGACGCAGAGTACAACAAAGCGAAAAAAGTAGCCGTCACAAAAGGCCTTGTCTCTCCGAAGGAGTACGCAAAATCAACGTCCAACAAATACAGTGCGTTTATCGAGCAGGCCGTCGCCGAAGTGAAAGAAAAAGCGAACGTCACTCCGGGAACGGACGGACTGAAGATTTACACAACGATTGATACAGACGCCCAAGATTATGTGGATGAGCTGATGGACGGCGATTCAATCCCGTATACCGAAAAAATGCTGGCCGGCCTCACCTTGCTTGATACGAAGACCGGAGAAATCCGCGCGCTCGGGGGTGGACGCGACCGGAAAGCAGGCGAATTTAACTATGCAGTAGATACGAAACGTCAACCTGGTTCAACGATTAAGCCAATCCTTGACTACGGCCCAGTCATTGAGAACAAGAAATGGTCGACGTATGAACAGATTAACGATGAAGCATACACGTATTCAACCGGAGATCCGATTAACAACTATGACAGAAGACACAGAGGCTGGATATCGATGAGAGAGGCACTTGTCGATTCTCGGAACGTTCCAGCTTTAAAAGCGTTCCAGGCAGCCGGAAAAGACAATATTGTAAAATTCGCAGGCAACCTTGGTCTTAACATAAATTCAGATGATTTAGTGGAAGCTTACGCAATCGGCGGCTTCGGAAACGGTGTGTCGCCTCTGCAAATGGCCGGAGCGTACAGCGCATTCGGCAACAACGGCTACTACAATGAGCCTCATACTGTTACAGCGGTGGAATTCAATGACGGCACAAAGCTTGATTTGACGCCTGAATCAAAGGCAGCCATGAGCGATTATACCGCATTTATGATAACGGATATGCTGAAAAGCGCTGTTCAGCGAGGAACAGGAACAGCCGCCCAAGTCAATGGCGTTACTGTAGCAGGTAAAACGGGTACGACGAACTTTACCGAGGACGACATTAGAAAACACGGCATAAGTCGAAATGGAGCGAGGGATTCATGGTTCGTCGGCTATACGCCGCAATATACGGCAGCGGTCTGGACCGGTAAAGAAGGCTTTAATTCGCTGAGCGCAAACGAACAGCAAGTCGCCAAACTTCTGTTCAAAAAACTGATTGCCAAGGTGGACAACGGCAGCGGCTCATTTGAAAAGCCTGACAGCGTCGTTGAAGCGACCGTTCTAAAAGGCTCGAACCCGCCGGTGCTCGCCAGCAGCAACACGCCTAGCGATAAAAAAGTCACTGAGTACTTTGTAAAAGGCACACAGCCGACGACTGTTTCGAAAAAATATGAGGAAAAAGAAGATGCCGACAAGCCGACAGGTTTGAGCGCAGAATATGATGAAGCATCAAAGAGCATCAAGCTTTCATGGTCATATTCCGGAGACGGTGATGTATCCTTTAAAGTCAAACAATCTGTTGACGGAGGCGGATACAGCGAAATTCAAAGCAGCAGTGCGAAAGAAGCCGTCATACCGAATGCAAAAGAAGGATCCGTCTACAAATTCCAAGTCACGGCCGTTACTGAAGATAGCGAAAGCGACCCTGCTTCTGTGACGCTTAAAGTCAATGCGGCTGAAGATGATGAGTCAAAAGCGGACGATGAAAAGAAAGACGAGGATGACGAGAAGAAGCAGGATGCTGATGATGATCAGGACAAAGACAAACAAAATAACGGCAACTCTAATCAGCCGGATGATCAAAATTCAGGCAATCCAGATCAAAACAATCAAAATCCGGGAAATACAGACGGCAGAAAAGATGATGACGCCGATGATCAAAACAAAGATCAGAATAAAGACAAAAACAAAAACCCGGATCAAGACAGCAACACAGATGATCAACAAACAAATTCCAATGGTCAATCAACCGGAACCCATTAATCTAAAAAGCCACTCACAGTTTAGTGAGTGGCTTTTTTATGATTGATGGTAACATATTTATAAAATTGCTTTTTCATTTCCGTAAACAATTCGTCAAGCTGAATAAAACAATGATACTGCGTTGGTTTCTGGAGGATAAACTCGAGGCGTTCCGTCCAGTTCATCGGCTTAGCTCCAAAATCCTTACGGGTGATAGCCTCCCAGTTGAGACTTGTGACAGGCTCCCCCATCGTCCAGTGGAGGCTTGCGATCAAGCAGCACACCCCGTTCAGCATATCATCCTGGCTGCACCTTGACTTTCTCGTTTTAAAGACGGGCAGAAGCTTTTCTTTTGTACGCTCCCAAGCCGCAAACAGAAGCGGAACCCATTCTTCCGCATGCTCCCACGGCTTGTCCTCTTCTATGTCCAGAAAAAAATCGCAGCAGAGCGGATTTTCCAAAAGAACGTCAAGCTTTTCGCCGGATTCCGGTCTTCTCTTACGCAGCGTTTTTTCGTATTCGTCCAACAGAGAAACGCTTGTCACGGCAGCTTCACCAGCCCTTTTTTATATCGTTTTTGCCCTTCCCTGCACAGAGAAAACAACGGGCATTCTTCACATTTCGGCCTTTGCGCCTTGCAGTGATAGCGTCCGAAAAAGATCAGGCGGTGATGAGTAACGGACCACTCTGATTCAGGCACTTTTTTCATCAGCGTCTTTTCGACTTCCGTGACCGAATCCTTCCATCTGCAAATGCCGAGCCTTTTTGAGACCCTTTCCACGTGGGTGTCGACGGCAATGGCGGGAACACCGAATGCAACCGAAACGACGACATTGGCGGTTTTTCTCCCGACGCCCGGAAGTTTCACCAGCTCATCCCGGTCTTTCGGCACTTCACCGCCGTATTCTTCCAGCAGCATTTTGCAGAGCTTTTGAATATTTTTTGCTTTATTCCGGTATAAGCCGATCGATTTGATGTCCTGCTGCAGCTCTTCAAGCGGAACAGCAAGATAATCTTCAGGCTTTTTATATTTTTTGAAAAGCGTTTTCGTCACTTTATTGACAAGCGCATCTGTGCATTGGGCCGATAAAGCGACGGCGATAACAAGTTCAAACGGATTGTCATGGACTAATTCGCATTCAGCATCCGGAAACATTTCACCGATTGTTTCTAAACAAAACTCGATCTGTTTTTTTGTCAGCATGTCTTCACCTTTCACTTTATTGTTCAAGCCAATTGTAAAAAGGAACCTGTCTTGTATACTCCTTTTGCTCACTCTGCCGCGGTGCGGTCTTCCGCCTGAATCTTTGGCTGTAGTTTGCGGCTTGTTCGACTGTTGAAATGCCGTTTTTCTTCCACTCAAACAAAATCCGGTCAATGTAGCGGAAATTGAGTTTTCCTGATATGACGGCTTCTTTGAGAGCTTGTTTGATCAGCTGTGCATCGTGATGATCCTGGTCAAGCCAGATGCTGAGCGTCTCGCATTCAAGCGGAGACAGCGGCCGCGCAAATTCCTCTTCAAAGATCGTATAAAGGCTCTTCTCTTCGCCTTCATTCTGTTCAGCGAGTTTCTTCTGCTCGTCCATTTCAAGATGCTCAAACAGCTTGCCCCAGAGAGGTTCGAGCGAATACTTTTCAAACTTAATGCCGTTCTGGTCTTCGCATTCTTCTATATAGATGAAGCCTTTTTGAATGAACATTCTCAGCATGTTCATACATTGTTCGGTTTCAATCGACATCGTCTTGCTTAATTCCTCCGGCGTCGGAAAAAATGAACCTCTTTCAACATGCATTTTAATGTTTAAGAGCAGCATGAATTCTGTCTCATTTAAGCCAAGCTCCCGATAGTTCAAAAAAAGCAGATTCGGAATGGTGACAGATCCCATCTCCTGCATCTTAATAAAGTGCTGTTTTTTCATTCGATACACCTCTTACCTTCCAGTATATCATGGATGACTGTGAAAAAGTCTCCTGCAATCAGGAGACTTTTTTCTTAAGGATATAAGCGATTTAATAGTCTTGGGAACGGAATCGTTTCGCGGACGTGCGGAGAACCGCAGATCCAGGCAACCGTCCGTTCGAGTCCGAGTCCGAATCCTGAATGCGGAACTGAGCCGTATTTTCTCAGCTCTGCATACCATTGATAAGCATCCGATTCTAAACCATGCTCTTTCAGGCGCGCTTCGAGAAGCTCAAGATCATGGATCCGTTCAGATCCGCCGATAATCTCACCGTAGCCTTCAGGCGCAATCAAATCAGCGCACAGTACGACATCGTCCCTGTCAGGTGCAGGCTGCATATAAAACGGCTTTAATGATGTCGGATAGTGTGTAATAAATACCGGTTTGTCATAGCTTTCGGCAATCGCCGTTTCGTGAGGAGCGCCGAAGTCATCGCCCCATTCAATATCGTCAAAGCCTTTCTCTTTTAAGAACTGAATCGCTTCATCATACGTGATTCTTGGAAAAGGCGCTTTGATAAGCTCCAGTTTGGAAGTGTCTCTGCCGAGCGTATTCAGTTCAATTTTGCAGTTTTCAAGCACGCTTTGAATGATGAAAGAGACATAGTTCTCTTGAACTTCAAGGTTTTCATTGAATTCGACAAACGCCATTTCCGGTTCGATCATCCAGAATTCAATCAGATGGCGCTTCGTTTTTGATTTCTCAGCTCTGAAAGTCGGCCCGAATGAAAAGACTTTTCCTAAAGCCATTGCAGCTGCTTCCATGTAAAGCTGGCCGCTTTGCGAAAGGTAGGCATCTTCGTCAAAATACTTTGTCGCAAAAAGCTCTGTCGTTCCTTCAGGTGCGCTTCCCGTCAAAATCGGAGGATCGACTTTAACAAAGCCTTCCTTATTGAAAAATTCGTATGTAGCGCGAATGATTTCATTGCGGATTTTCATCGTTGCGTGCTGCCGTTTTGAACGGAGCCACAAATGTCTGTGATCCATCAAAAATTCTGTTCCGTGTTCTTTTGGCGTAATCGGATAATCTGTCGCTTCATGGATGACTTCAAGCGATGTGACTGCAAGCTCGTAGCCGAGTGGCGAACGCTCGTCTTCTTTGACGACGCCTTTTACATATAAAGATGTTTCCTGTGTGACAGATTTAGCAGCTTGAAATGTTTCTTCGTCCACTTCCGCTTTGACGACGACTCCTTGGATAAAGCCTGTCCCGTCTCTAAGCTGCAAAAACGCAATTTTGCCGCTTGAGCGTTTGTTGGCGATCCAAGCGCCGATTGTTACTTCTTCACCAACATGCTTGTACACTTGGTTTATTGTTGTTTTCACTATCGTTTCCCTCCAAAACACGAAAGAATTCGGTCAAGCCCTCATTCTTTCTGACGTCCATAACGTATATTATACCTTTTTTGATTCGATCAGGTCAATGCAGCTTGCGTGCATGCAAAAAGCGTCCAGCTGCGGACGCTTTCTGCTTCTAGCGGCTGCGATTCACGACAAAGCGGCGAATCCGTGCGACCGCTTCTTCCAAAAGTGACAGGGATGTCGCATACGACAGACGGATGTTGTCCGGTGCGCCGAACCCTGAACCGGGAACGATCGCAACTTTTTCTTCTTCCAAAAGCGCTTCGGCGAATTCATCAACGCTTGAAAAGCCGCACGATTCTGCCGCTTTTTTTGCATTCGGGAACAAGTAGAAGGCCCCTTCAGGCTTCAGGCATGTCAATCCCGGAATGTCAACAAGCAGTTCATACACCTTGTTCAGCCGGTCTTCAAAAGCTTTTCTCATCTCTTCAACAGGCTCGTTTGGTCCATTGTAAGCGGCAATGGCTCCGTATTGTGCGACAGATGTCGGATTTGACGTGCTGTGGCTGGCAAGGTTCGTCATCGCTTTAATGATCGGTTCGCTGCCTGCCGCATACCCGATTCTCCAGCCGGTCATGCTGTGTGACTTGGAAACCCCGTTGATGATTACGGTTTGATTTTTAAGTTCTGGAGAAAGCTGTGCGATGGATACATGTTTTTTTCCGCCGTAAATCAGCTTTTCATATATTTCATCAGATACGATTAGAATGTTGCGGCGAAGGCATACTTCACCGAGCGCTTTCAGCTCTTCTTCCGTATACATCATGCCTGTCGGATTGCTTGGGGAATTGATGATCACAGCCTTCGTTTTTTCCGTGACGGCTTTTTCAAGCTGCTCCGGAGAAATTTTGAAGCTGTTTTCCTCAAGGCCTTCCACAAATACCGGTTTGCCGCCTGCAAGCTTGACTTGTTCAGGATAGCTGACCCAGTACGGAGTCGGAATAATCACTTCGTCCCCTTCGTCGAGGAGCACTTGAAATAGGGTGTAAAGAGCATGCTTTGCACCTGTGCACACGATAACTTCAGATTGGCGGTACTCGATTCCCTGATCGCGCTTGAATTTTTCGCGGATGCTGTCTTTCAGCGCCGCAAGACCTCCGGAAGGCGTGTATTTGGTATGTCCTTCATTCATCGAACGGACAGCCGCCTCAATGATGTGCTCAGGCGTATTAAAATCCGGTTCACCCGCCCCAAGACCGATGACGTCGTGCCCTGCCGCTTTTAAATCTTTTGCTTTTGCAGTGATTGCCAGTGTTGCAGATGGTGTTAACGCTGATACTCTTTTAGCTAGATTCAACTCGATTTCCCCCTGTTTCGTCTAAGGCGTAATATTTTTGTGAATTTTTCCGTTTATAAAGTCCACATAGCTTAAACTGTACTGCCCATCTTTATTTAAGTATGTAACTTCCCACAATAGAACATTGCCTTCCCTTGCAAGGTGCACCTCTTTAAGCTCAGACACAAGGCCTTCATCCTGAACCGCTTTTGAAGCCTGGCGGCCGGTAATGCCGTCTGCCGCTTTTTTGTAAATCGTTTTCTGCTTTTTGTCAGCAGGCACCCAAACATACATTTTGCCGCCTTTTTTGTCCGTCCCTGTGACAATGTACTGCTTTTCTTTGCCGACAAACGTCTCCACGCTGTCAACTTGTTTTAAGCCTGCTTCCTGCTTGGCTGTTTCGGCAGCCTGCTCGTGGCCGCTTTCTTTCTGATCCATAGCCGTACGGTAGACATTCGCTCCCGCAAGAAGTGCTGTTAAAAAGATAATACCAAATATCAGTATGAAAATTAATGTTTTTTTGCCCATTTTCTGCTCCTAAGTACGATAAATCGTAAAAATGGCCTGTTTTTGATCTTCTTCATCGAGAGCGAGGCCGAACATGAGATCATCGCGTTTGAGCGTGCGGTTCAAAAGGTCGACGATTTTATACAGGTCTTCTGAATGCTCGACGCTTACGGTAGATAAAATTTCGATTTTGTTTTCCATTTTTCAAATACCTCCGAACGAAACAATAATTGTAATTCATACTCTCTGTGCCTAAAGCCATACTAGTTGTTACAACGGGATAACCGTTTAAATAAACAGCCTAAAAAATAAAACCTTAATCCACACCATTTAAGAGCCGCTTTATGCGGCTTTTAGCCGTTTTTCCCGGCTATGTACGCTTCAAGCTCAAGGAATGTAGGCTCCATGACTTTTGCAGGGGGCAGAGCCTTCATAAACACCGTACCGTAGGAAGAGGTTCGGATGCGGCGGTCGAGAATCACGACCGTTCCGCTGTCTTTCTCCGAGCGAAGCAGCCTGCCGATACCCTGCCTGAATGCCAGGACAGCTTCCGGCAGAGATACCGCTTGAAACGGGCTTTCTCCCCTTCTCTTTGCCCGGTCACACTTGGCTGATTCAACGGGGTGGTCTGGCGGCCTGAACGGCAGCCTTGCGATGACCAGCGTCGTCAGCTCGTCACCCGGAAAGTCAACGCCCTCCCAAAAATGGTTCGTTCCGAGAAGAACCGCATGGGGATACGATCTAAACAATTTCATAACCTTGACGGGGCTTCCGCCGGAAATCCCCTGCGCAAGGAGCTGACAAGGAAAGTCTTCCTCTTGTTTTATTGCATGGTAGACATCTCGCAGCATATCATGAGACGTAAACAGGACGAGCACTTTGGCGTTTTTCTGTTTTGCAAGCGCCTTGACATAACGTGAGACATCTCGAATATAGTCTTCAGGATCGTTTTGAATCGGGCTGACATCCGTCGGAATCATGATGTTCATATGCTTATCATAAGAAAAAGGCGCCTCGATTTGCAAGGTCCTCGGATAGAAATCGCTTAAACCGAGCTTTTTGATCATATAGTCAAATGAGTTCTCGACGACAAGCGTCCCCGATGTGAGCACAACACTTTTTTTCTCGGTGAAAAACCGGTCGGCCAGAATTTCGCTTGTATCAAGCGGCTGAGCGTAAATGGCCGCGGCGTTTTTTGCGCCCTTCGCGTCAATTTCAATCCAGACGACCTCATCTTCGACAGGGTCAAACATCAAGCGGGCGAGCGTCTTTCGATATTCTTCAAGGTCGTCCATGCATGAATCGTATTCCTCTAACAAAAACACCTGGCGGCTGGTGAAGGAAGCCTGTTTTTCAGCGAGGCTTTTCTTTTGATCCGAAAACAGCCGGTGCATGTCATACAGCAAGGAACACAGTCTTCTCGCGCTTTCTTCAAGCCTGTTCCATGCCCTGCTTTCACCGATTTCGCCGATCTTATATAAGAGACGGTTGAGATCGTTTCTTGGTTTCCTCCGCTTGACAAAAGAATGAACAGCCGTAAAGAACAGATCGCTTTCTTCAAGAAGCTGAGCGAGCCATTCGTCCATTTGGAAAAAAGATTCTGGTGAAATGCCTGCTGACCGGTAGAGGCGTTCGGCTTTTTTTAAAATCCCCCTTTGTTTGAGGGTGCCGAGCCGCATCAACCTTTTATGGAGAAAAACATAGTCTGCTCTTGCCCCATACTGCTCGCCCGCTGCGCGTTCAAAGTGATGGGCTTCATCAATAACAAACGTATCGGCATCACCGGTATGAATTCGCTGATTGGCTTCGTCAGTCAACAGAAGCGCATGATTGGTAATGATCATATCAGCCTTCTGCGCCCGCGCTTTGGCTCTCTCATAAAAACACAGTTTCCTTAAGCTGCTGTTTTCTGCATATGAATGCGAATCATATGCCAGTCTGTCCCACAGAAGCTTTCCGCCTGACGGAAGATTAATTTCCGATAAATCGCCCGTTTCTGTATCTGTCAGCCAGACGAGAATTTGCGCTTTTGCAAGGACGCTATCATAATTGTCATCATCTTCCTGTAAAATATGCTTGAACTTGCGAATGGATAAATAATGAGAGCGGCCCTTTAAAACCGCGGCTTTGACCGGGAAAGGAAAAATCTTTTCCAAAAGCGGGATATCACGGTTGATCATCTGTTGCTGAAGCAATGTCGTATATGTGCTGATCACGACCGGCTTGCCTGTTTGCTTGGCGCGGATTGCAGCCGGCACGAGATATCCGAGCGTTTTTCCGATTCCAGTGGCAGCTTCGATCAGAGCATGCTCATGATTTTGAAAAGCGGTCCAGACCTCCCGCATCATTTTCGTCTGTCCTTCTCTCTTGTCAAACCGGTCGTTCAATGAAGAAAGCCCGCCGTCTTTTTCCCAAATAAGCGGCTCTGTCTGCGGGACCCGGCTCTTATGACCGGCCTCTTCATCCTCGTCTTCAGGGGTCCTGATCACAAAGGAACCAACCTTCATAAAGCCGGCATCAAGTTCGGCATCGGCACCTTTTTCAGCGATCAAGCCGTCAAAAAGCTCCTGCGCGTCACTGATCAAATGCCAGGATAAACGTCTGATTGATTTCAAAACCGGAATCGGCAGCCTTTTCAGTCTGTCCATCATATGTAAAAAGATCAAAGCGGTCACTTCCGCATCGCTGTCAGCCCTGTGCGGGTTTTCATGGCGAATCTGAAGCTCTTCGCTCAGCTCAGTCAATTTATAGCCGTCAAAACCCGGAAAAACGATTCTCGAAAGCTCCACCGTATCGAGAACGCTGCATTCAAGCTCGCCAAAACCGGCCTGCTGCAGCTCATACTTTACAAAAGCAAGATCAAAATGAATGTTATGAGCGATAAAACAGCTGTCTTGAAGCAGCTCAAAAATATCTTCGGCAATCGCCGAAAATGGCTCTTCATTTTCAACCATTTCATTCGAAATTCCCGTCAGCTGCTCGATAAAAGCGGGAATCGGCTGATTGGGATTCACATATTTGGAGAAACGTTCGGTCATTTGTCCATTTTCAATCACAACCGCTGCAATTTGAATGATTCTGTCGCCTTTTTTCGGCGAATTCCCTGTCGTTTCCACATCAATGACCACATATCGTTGATTGTTCATTCAATGGACACCTCAATTTCGATACCTTCGACAAAAGTGTAACACGTTTTAGAAAGATGCGGGGAAAAAGCTTCGCCTTCTACTCTTTCTAAACGATATGAAAGCCCCCTAAAGGCAAGGGGGCTACAGAATGGTACGGGCGGGCTCCTGACCCAGCATTTCCTCGATTTCGTTTCTCTCGTTCAAAACGGCAACCTTCGGCTTATGGGTCTTTGCTTCCTCTTCAGACATCATGGCATAAGAAACGATGATGACGACATCTCCCACTTGAACAAGGCGGGCGGCAGCTCCGTTTAAACAAACGACGCCGCTCCCCCTTTCACCGGGAATGATGTACGTTTCCAGCCGGGCCCCGTTATTATTATTCACAATTTGTACTTTTTCATTTGCCATCATTCCGACGGCATCCAGCAAATCTTCATCAATTGTCACGCTGCCGACGTAGTTCAAATTGGCTTCCGTCACTCTCGCTCTGTGAAGTTTTGCGCTCATTAACGTACGGTACATCATAAATCCTCCTTTTGATCTGCCGGGATATCGACGATGATATTATCAATTAAGCGGGCTTTGGAAAACTGAACGGCAACCGCTATGATGACTTTTCCAGTCAATGGCTCCCTGATCTCCAGATCGGGATATGAATAAATATCCGCATAATCGATGACACCGCTCGTTTTTTCAAGAATGCTCCGAACCTCTCGCTTAACAGCTTCCGCATCCCTCTCTCCATCGCGGATCAGCTCGGCGCCGCGCTGAAGGGCTTGAAAGAGAGCGGGTGCTTCCTGCCGTTCTTCTGCTCGCAGGTTGACATTTCTTGAGCTTTTGGCAAGCCCGTCTTCTTCCCGTTTTGTTTCAACCGGGATCAGCTCAATATCCATGAAAAAGTCGTTGATCAGCCCGTCGACAACGGCAACCTGCTGCGCATCTTTCATGCCAAAATAAACCCTTGTCGGAAAGGTGAGATTGAACAGCTTTGTGAGCACTGTTGCGACACCGTCGAAATGACCTTCCCTTGAACGGCCGCAAAGGACGTCCGTCCGCTTTTTCACGCTTGCGGTAACCGTCGACTCCTGACCGTACATTTCTTCAGGCTCAGGAGTGAACAAGATGTCCACTCCTCCGTCAGCCGCAAGCTGCCGGTCCCTTTCGATATCTCTCGGGTACGCTTCATAGTCTTCACCCGGACCGAACTGCATAGGATTGACAAAAATGCTCATCACGACAATATCATTGTCTTTTCGCGCTTTTTCCACAAGCGACATATGGCCTTCATGAAGGAAGCCCATTGTCGGCACAAAACCGATCGTTTTGCCTTCTTTGCGATAATTTTTCGTTGCATTTTGTATATCTTTTGCTGTATGGATCTGAATCATGCTTATTTCCCTCCGTATAATCCTTCAAGAACTTGCTGATCGATACGGAATGAATGAGCATCTTCAGGAAACACGCGGCTTCTGACATCCTCAACATATCCCCGAAGCGCTTGTTCAAGCGGCTGATCGATTTGCACATACTGTTTTACAAATTTAGGCGTCCGGCTCACTCCGTGTCCGACAACATCGTGGTAAACGAGAACTTGTCCGTCTGTACCAGGGCCTGCTCCAATGCCGATGACAGGAATCGTGAGCTCCTTTGAAATCTGTTCAGCGAGCGCTGCCGGGACGCATTCGAGAACGAGCGCAATTGCGCCTGCTTCTTCACAGCGCCTGCTGTCTTCAATCAGCTTGCGGGCGCTTTCTTCATCTTTCCCCTGAACTTTATAGCCTCCCAAGACACCGACGGATTGAGGAGTCAAGCCTAAGTGGCTGACAACAGGTATTCCGCCGCGTGTTAAAGCCGTGATCGTCTCAAATACACCGTCGCCGCCTTCAAGCTTCAAAGCATCGGCTCCGCTTTCCTGAACGATCGCCGCGGCATTATTCAGAGCGCTTTCCAAAGAGCAGTGATAAGACATAAACGGCATATCCGTCACCACAAACGTATCTTTTGCCCCGCGTTTGACAGCTTTTGTATGGTGGATCATATCAGCGACCGTCACAGATACGGTCGAATCAAGGCCGAGCACAACCATGCCGAGCGAATCGCCGACAAGAATCATATCGACGCCGGCCTGTTCGGCAAGCTTTGCCGCCGGGTAATCGTAGGCCGTCAGCATGACGATCGGCTCTCCCTCTTGTTTCATTTTTAGAAAATCAATCTTTGTCTTCATGTTTTCTCCTCCTCTTTTTCAGAGGAGATGAGCTGCCGTGCTTGCATGAGCATCTTTTCGGACAGCAAAAAAACCTTCCGGCAAGAAGAAGGATTTCGAATCGTCCGTGTTCGGCAAGAATCATCCCTCTGTCCCAGTCCTTTTTGGATCAAGGCAGACTGTTTTTTATCAGTTGCATGTTTTCCAGGTGCAGTTCCTACAGGATACTGCCCATCCGAAGTATACCAAAAACGCATGGATCCTTCCAACTATGATGGATTTATATCGATATCGGCGGAGTATATTTTTTTGATGCCGTCACTCGTTTCCAGGATCAAGACGCCTTCTTCGTCTATTCCCAGCGCTTTGCCGTGAAACGTTCCGTTCAGCGTCCTGGCCGTCAATTCACGGTTCAGGCTCAAAGCGTAGCTCTCCCATAAAAGCTTGATCGGCTCGAAACCGTAGGCGAGATAGTCTTCATACCTTTTTTCAAATGTCGCCATTATCGTTTGAATCAAAGCGGCTCTGTCGATTTTTTCACCGCTTGCGAGACGAAGGCTTGTCGCTGTTTCTTTTAATTCTTCCGGAAAGTCGCCAGCAAGCTGATTGACGTTGATCCCCATTCCGACGATGACAGAATGGACCTGATCGGCTTCCGCCTGCAGTTCGGTTAAGATCCCGACGACTTTTTTGCGGTTGATCAAAATATCGTTCGGCCATTTGATTTCAGCTGCGATGCCGGTTTGCTCTTCGACTGCCTGAACGATCGCGACTGCGGCTAAAAGCGTCAGCTGCGGCGTTTTTTGCACGGGCATTTCAGGTCTTAAAATGATGCTCATCCAAATGCCGTTTCCTTCTGGGGAATGCCATGCTCTCGCCATTCTTCCCCTTCCTTCAGTCTGCTTGTCGGCAACGATGATCGTTCCTTCCGGCGCACCGTTGTTTGCTAGCTCATGGGCGATTTTTTGAGTTGATGAGACGACATCCTGAAAATGGATGGTCTGTCCCATTTTTTTCGTTTTTAACCCGAGCCTGATTTCATCTTCGGTGATTTTGTCAGGTTTTTTTATCATTTTATAGCCGAGCTTTCGGACCGCTTCAAGTTCATATCCCGATTTTCTCAGATCTTCGATATGCTTCCAAACGGCGGTCCTTGAGCATCCGAGCTCTTCGCTGATTTTCTGGCCTGAAATGAATTCGCCGTCGGCCTCTGTAAACAATTGAATGAGTTTCTTTCTTAAATTTGACTGCATGAATCCAGCCACTCCTCTATGGCTTTTTTTTGATTGGCAAGCTCCCCGTTTAACACGGCCCGCTCAATCCGTTTCAAATCATCGGACACCCATTTCCCGGCCGGCTTCTTTCTGAAATTCAACAAATCGCTTCCAGACACCGCCAGGTCTTTCAGGCTTTTAATCGGAAGCGCGCGGTACGACTGTCTGATTTCAGCCAGCCGCTTTTCATCGATTGCCTGCTTGTCCCTTAAGCTGCGGATGGCGGAAGCGGACAGCAGCGTCTCTTCCCCCGCCTCATACATCGAGACGGCATCCCATTTTTGATCGATTCGTTCAGCCGTCAGGAGCGCCTGTTTTATGACTTTCCCCGGAAGCTTCCACCCTTTTAAAAACCGGTGAGCCTCAGCGGAATCGAGTGATATCATGTGAATGAAAGCCGCCCATATATCCGCTCTTTTTTGAAGTTGGTAAAAAGGAAAAGCACGGGCAGCCAGAACGCGCTCCTTTTTGCCGTCCAGCCCCGGAAGCTCTTTGTAAAGCCCTGTTTCAGCCGCCGCTTCCAAAGCCCTGTCCGCCGCTTTTCCTTTTAAAAGCTTTTCGAATTCAACCGTTTTCCGCTCTGTAGAAATATGAGCCAAGAGCAGACGGTTTTCGCAAATCGCTTTTTTTGTATTTGGAGAAAGCTCAAACTCGAGCTGACTCATAAAACGGAGCGCCCGCAGCATGCGTAGCGCATCTTCGTGAAAACGCTCCGCCGGGTCGCCGACCGTTTGAATCAATTTTTCCCGTATGTCGCGGAGTCCGCCGAAATAGTCGATCAGTCTCCCCTGTTCATCCATCGCCATGGCATTAATCGTCAAGTCCCGCCTCTTCAGGTCTTCTTTCAGCGATTTGATAAATTGAACGCCACTCGGCCTTCTGTAATCCTCGTACTCAAGCTCTGCGCGAAAGGTCGTCACCTCATAGGATTCTCCTTCAAAGAGGACGATGATGGTTCCGTGTTCCTTTCCGACATCAACGGTTTTCGGAAAAATGGCTTCAATTTCTTCCGGGGATGCATCTGTAGCGATGTCAATATCACCGATATCCCGGTTCATTTGGGCATCCCTGACAGATCCGCCTACAAAGTAGGCCTGCCGGCCGTGTTTTTTCAGCTCACGAAGGAGAGGAAGAGCCTTCAAAAAGAGATCCTCCATTGTCACACTCCCCGTCTGTTAATTGTTGATAAATTTCTTCATATTGCGCGATGATTTTACTGGAAGAAAAGCGCTCCTTGATGCTTTCTAGCGCCGCTTCCGCAAACTGGCGCTGCAGGCTTTCATCAGTCAGCAAATGGAGCGCTTTACGAGCTGCGCCTTCAATATCTCCTACATCGACCAAGTAACCGGATTTACCGTTTTTGATCACCTCGGGAATCCCTCCGATATTGGTGCCGATGCACGGAACGCCGCAGGCCATCGCCTCCAGCAGCACTAAACCGAAGCTTTCCTTCTCGGACAAAAGCAGCTTTAAATCGCTGATGGCGTAAAGCTCTTCTACGCTGTCCTGTTTGCCCAGGAAAAGAACATCATCTTTTAGTCCGAGCTGTCTGACAAGCTGGCAGATCACGGTCATCTCCGGCCCGTCGCCGACGAGAATCAGCTTCGACTTCATTCGTTTGACAATGCGGCTGAAGACATGGATGACGTCCTGCACGCGCTTCACCTGTCTGAAATTGGATACGTGGATGATCACTTTTTCATCAGGGGCGATGCCGTACTGCTCTTTCAGCGAATGATGCTCCTGCTTTTTTAAATACACGCGCTCATCCACAAAATTATAGATCGTTTCGATTTTTTTGTTCGGTTTGATCAAATCGTACGTTTGCGCGGAAAGAGCTGAAGAAACCGCTGTTACGCGGTCAGACGACTCGATCGCAAACTTGATCAGATCTTTTAAAGACGGATCATAGCCGAGAACGGTTATATCTGTGCCGTGCAGCGTTGTGACCGTTTTAATGTTTCCGTTCAGCATTTGCTTCGCTAAAAAAGCGGAAATCGCGTGAGGCACCGCGTAGTGGGCATGCAGAACATCAAGCTGTTCCCGCTTCGCCACCTCCGCCATTTTGCTGGCCAAAGCCAAATCATATGGCGGGTGCTTAAACACGGCATATTGATTGACTTCGACTTCGTGAAAATAGATGTTGGAATACACTTTATTGAGCCTGTACGGAACACTTGATGTAATAAAATGAATTTCATGTCCTTTTTCCGCAAGGAGCTTGCCGAGTTCGGTAGCGATAATTCCTGATCCTCCGACACTCGGATAACATGTGATTCCGATTTTTAACTGTTTCATCATCCGCCCCCAAATAAATCGTTGTTTAACAGAAGAGTCCGCTTTGAAAAAAACCCTTCCGCGTATGCGACGCCGACCTCTTTTCCCAAAAGCTTTTCCCTTGCTTCGACCGTTTCAATATATCCGTTCGTCAGCGGTGTTTCAACCGACTGCCGGGAACGGGTGAACTGGCTCTGATAAGCAGCAAGGCTTTCCTTTTTTTGATTGATCGTTTCGGAAATGTCGATGACAAATTCAGGTTTGTGAAAACCGTTGATCATATAGTAGTACACGTTTTGGACTTTATGGGCCGGCTGTTTTTCTGCATCTTCGTATTTATGTATTCCAGCGGAAAAGACCGCTTCTTCGACGATTTCCGCTGCGTGCCCGTGATCGGGATGCCGGTCCTTCGGATAAGGGACAAAGACAAGCTTCGGCTTATGTTTTCGAATGACGGCAACCGCTTCCCTGATCGCCTCCTGGCTGGGAAACAGCCCCCTGTCCGGTAGCGTGAGGGAAATCCGCGCGCTGGCGCCGAGAATGTCGGCCGCCTGCGCCGCTTCGCTTTTTCTCGTTTCGACTGTTCCGTTTGAAGACAGTTCAGCCTGGGTTAAATCGCAGATGCCAATTTGAAAGCCTTTTTTAGTATATTTGGCAATGGTTCCTCCCATGCCGATTTCTACATCATCGCTGTGCGCGCCGAAAGCCAGTATATCAAGCATCTCGATCCCCGCCGTGGACAATGTTTCTGAATTCAAACGCGCCTTCCTCGACAGATCGGATCAAGATTTCCGCCGTTCCCATATTGGTGGCGAGCGGAATGGCATAAACGTCAGACAAGCGGATAAGAGCTGACACATCAGGTTCGTGCGGCTGGGCCGTCAGCGGGTCTCTCAGAAAAATCACAAGGTCGATGTCATTTTTCGCGATTAAAGCACCGATCTGCTGGTCTCCGCCAAGCGGTCCCGATTGAAAACGCACGATGGGCAGCCCTGTCGCTTCGGTGATTTTTAAACCGGTCGTCCCTGTCGCAAACAGCTCGTGCTTTTTTAAAATATCTTTATAAGCGGTCGTCAGCTGAATCATGTCCTGTTTTTTTCGGTCATGGGCAATTAAGGCGATTTTCAAAGCGATTTCCCCCTTCTTGTTACTCTATGATATTTTCAAGGCCGTAGACAAGCTGATCGATTTTCATCACTTGTTCAACAGCCAGTTTCACACCAGACATAAAAGATGCGCGGTTGTATGAATCATGACGGATTTTCAAGGTTTGGCCGTCTCCGCCGAACATCACTTCCTGATGGGCGATCAATCCCGGCAGACGAACGCTGTGGAGACGGATTCCGTTTTGATCGGCTCCTCTTGCTCCCGGCAGAATTTCTTTTTCATCCGGATGCCCCTGCGTTTTCGCTTCGCGAACAGCCGAAATCATTTCCGCCGTTTTCAAGGCCGTTCCGCTTGGTGCGTCAAGCTTTTGATCATGGTGCTGTTCAATGATTTCGACATCGGTAAAATAGTTGGCAGCCATTTGCGAAAACTTCATCATCAACACGGCTCCGAGCGCGAAGTTTGGCGCGATGATGGCTCCGATCCCCTTCTCGTCGGTCAGTTCCATAAGCTCGTTCAGGTCACTCTCAGAAAATCCTGTCGTTCCCACAACAGGACGGACGCCGTGCTCCAGCGCGATTTTTGTATGTAGCTTGCCGATTTCCGGCGTTGTCAAATCAATCAGAACGTCCGGAGCCGTTTCTGAAAAGCATTCGGTAATATCGGTGTAAATGACGGCTTCTGAACTTGATATCATCACGTCTGACAGCTTTTCACGGTTATATGTACGGTCGATTGCACCGACAAGCTCAAAATGTGCGGTATCTTCAACAAGTTTGACCGCTTCGCTTCCCATTCTTCCGCGCGGTCCTGCTATTGCGATTTTAATGGTCTCCTTTTGCATCTTGATTCTCCTCTACTTTCCTTCTTCTTTTCTTGTCCAGCGGTCTTTGTCACGGGTGTTGAACTTCTCCATGACCATATCATGCGCTTCATCCAATGATATATGAAGCGAATTCGCAAGACAAACTAAAACGAACAATACGTCGCCGATTTCTTCATCGATCTTTTTTTCCGATTCGGTTTTTTTCTTCGGTTTTTCACCGTAATGATGGTTGATTTCCCTCGCCAGTTCGCCAAGCTCTTCCGTCAGCCTGGCCATCATGGCAAGCGGACTGAAATAGCCTTCTTTAAACTGGCCGATATATTCGTCAACCTCACGCTGTATATCTTTCATCGTTTTTTCTTTCGTCATGCTGACAAAACCTCCTGTCATCTCTTACATGTTAGCGAATTCAAACAAGTTTGACAAATGTTTAAGACGGGTTTGCTGTTTTAAAACGGATACACTATAATATTAACGCCAGCTTATGGAAGGAAAGGAGTTTTTTTATGTTCGGAGACATCAGAATGAAAAACGTCCTGTTTATTTTAGCAGGCGCCGCTGTTTTTTCCTTTGGACTCGTTCATTTTAATATGCAGAACAACTTGTCGGAAGGCGGTTTTACCGGCATTACCCTGCTGCTTTATTTCCTGTTTAACATCGATCCTTCCATATCCAATCTGGTGCTGAACATCCCGGTCTTCTTCATCGGCTGGAAACTCCTCGGCAGAACGGTCTTCTCATATACCATTCTCGGCACAGTCAGTCTGTCGGTGTTTTTATGGATTTTTCAGCGCTTCCAGATTCATATGCCGCTACAAAACGATCTTGCGCTCGCGGCTCTTTTTGCAGGCGTGTTTATCGGTACCGGATTGGGCATTATTTTCAGATACGGCGGAACGACGGGCGGCGTCGATATTATTGTGCGGCTGATCAACAAATATTTTCAAGTGCCGATGGGCAAAGCCATGTTTGTGTTTGACGCCTGCGTCATTACATTATCCCTTATTTTTTACCTCTCCTATAAGGAAGCGATGTACACGCTTGTTGCCGTATTTGTCGCCTCAAAGGTCATCGATTTTATGCAGGAAGGCGGTTATGCTGCAAAAGGCGCCACCATCATCTCTGAAAAGAACGACCAGATCCAGCGCAAAATCATTGAAGAAATGGAAAGAGGCGTCACGGTTTTAAAAGGTCAGGGGTCATATACGAAAACAGAGCGGGACGTTCTCTACTGCGTCGTTCCGAAAAATGAGGTTTTCCAGCTGAAAAACGTGATTACCTCGGTCGACCCGCACGCTTTTGTAGCCGTAAGCGACGTACACGACGTTCTGGGAGAAGGGTTTACGCTTGATGAGAACAAAAATCCCATCACACGCTGATTGAAGGTCAGCAAAAAAAAGAAGCTCGCGATCAGCGGAGCTTCTTATTTCGGCCAATCTTTTTCTCTTTTTCTGCGCCTGTCCTCTTCAGCTTTATACTTTCTGAAACCGACATATGTCAGCGTCGAGAGGATAATGCTTCCTGTCGTCAGGATGACCCATAACAGTGAAGGGTCTGCATCATCTTCTTCTACTTGATCAAACACATCTTCCAAATCTTTTTCCAAAAGCGTCAGCCTTTCCAGCTTGCTGCTTTCCGTCATTTGCTGAAAGCCCCCGTTTTCCACGACTGCAATATGGTTGGAGACGCTTTTTAACTGCTTTGGCGAAACATCAATCGTTAAGCTTGGATAAATCGTATCATACAAGGATAAAAAATGATTCCACTTTTCCCTGAATGTCAGGTTGTCTTCTTTCTGAATCCCGGCCTTCAAAGCGCTGAAAGAATCCATGATCGGCTTTTTCAAACTGCTCCACAGCGGATCATGGTCAGATTCTATGGCGTCCATCAGCATTCTAAACTGGGCAGCGGCTTTAAATTTCTCCTGCTGTGCGACATCTTCGCTTTCCAGCCTTTTCAGCGTATCATGGTAGGCCAGACTGACCTGGCGGATTTCCGAGCCTGTCATAATACCCTCTGTTTCCCCATTCTCCGCTGCTTTCAGCCGTTTTTCAAAGTATTGAAGAATTTGTACCGCTTCCTCATATTGAGACTGCCTTGTTAGCTGGAATACCGTATCTGACAGTTCCGTCAATTCCTGCAAAGCCAATGATTCTTTCGCTTTTAAACCGGCCGCAGGAAAAACAAGCGCAAGCATCATGCAAAGGATCACCTTTCGTATCATTACGGTCCCTCCCACTCCTTCTATTAAAGCGTATGAAGAGAGGGACAAGGTTAGACCTAGATTGTGAATCCGTGTTACAGCTTAAAAGCTTTCCGGGACAAAACCAAGTAATAGGCCAAAGCAATCGAAGCGATACTGAGCCAAAATGTAAAATAGCCGATCTGCGGCATATATTGATCGAGCATTGAATAATTCGGCATCATGCCAAACAAGTAATCAATGACATCATTATGCAGCGTCCAAACAGCCGCAAGCGCCAAATGCCACCCTTTAAACCGGTAATGAGGGGCGTACAGCACGCCTTGCACAGCCATTGCGAAATGCGACGCGATCAGCATATAGCCCGTCCAATGGAGGCTTCCGGACACCGCAAGCACAAGAATATTCATCACAACCGCCCACAGCCCGTATTTGACGAGCGTAACAAGCGCAAGCGCCTCAAAGAGAGGAGCATTCCTTCCCAATAAAAGTCCGATGAGAACAAATAAAAAAAACAATGTCGCCGTCGGGCTGTCGGGAACGAAAATCAGAAATTTCGCAGGCGTATTCGTCAGTTGCGGAAGGTACCAGTAATACCCGTAAACCGTACCGAAGAAATTAATGATCAAAAGCAGCAGAAGCAGCGGCTTTTGAGCGAGCATGTAGGAAATCAGTTTCAAAGCAATCAACTCACAGTCTCTTTAAATAAAAAAAGCCGCCGCCGAGTCAGCTTCACAGACTGACCGCAGAAACGTGCGCCAAGAAGCAGCGGCCTTTCCGGCTTCCGTACGGTTCACGATCAGCAGCGGTCAAAATTGAAAAGGCCATCGACATCGTCGACAGCCCGAGAGGCTGACTTGGCGTCAGCTTCAGCTCTATCAAGAGTATAGCCTGCCTTCATCAACTTGACAACCGTTTTATTTCGCCGTTGTTTCGGAGATGAATTTAGACAGTTCTTTAAGCTCTTTATCAGATCCTTTAAAAACGCCAGCAGGCATTTCGCCTTTTCCTTCCTTGGCGATTTTCGCAATCTCTTCCGGAGACAAGCCGTTGTCAACGAGAGACGGGCCTGCCGCTCCTCCCTGCATGTTGTCTCCATGGCACGAAATACAGCCTTGCTCCTGATAAATCTTATACCCTGCTGCACTCGTATCTATATTGGCCTCTTCCTTGATCTTACCCTGCTCTTCAGCAGCGGCCCAGTCGTGGGTGACAACGGACTGCCATGTTAAGAAAATCGTCGCTGAAATTGCCAAAAGCATCAACCCTACGGCAACCGGGCGTTTAAACGGCCTTCTTTCAGGGCCTCTGTCAAGAAACGGTGCCAATAATAGCGCTCCGAATGCAATTGTCGGGATAATAATTGCGCCGACCACCGTATACGGCCCGGCAGCATATTCGTATTTCAGCAATTGGTAAAGAAATAGAAAATACCAGTCTGGCAAAGGTATGTAGCCGGTATCGGTCGGATCTGCCATCCGCTCGAGCGGAGGCTCATGCACGATGGTCAGCACGAGAAAACCGACAAGGAAAACCGCCCCGACCATCCATTCTTTCAACAGGAAATTCGGCCAGAACGCTTCCGTTTTCCCTGGAAATTCGGAATAATCTTTTGGAATATTCGGTTTTCTTTCCGCCGGGATCCGTGAATCACCGACAAACTTCATCCCTTTTCCCCTCTTCATGCCATCCCCTCCTTCTCAATTGAGTCGCTCGCTTACAGCGGCCCAGAAATTCCTTGCTTGCGAATCATGATAAAGTGTGCAGCCATCAGTCCGAACAGAGCGGCTGGCAGGAAAAAGACGTGTATGGCAAAAAAGCGCGTCAACGTCTGAGCGCCGACAATATCCGGATGACCGGCAAGCAGCGTTTTAATTTCCGAGCCGATCAGCGGCGTCGCCTCAGCAATCTGCAAACCTACTTTTGTCGCAAACAGAGCTTTCATATCCCAAGGCAAAAGGTAGCCTGTAAAACCTAAACCGAGCATGACAAAGAAGATCAAAACGCCGACAATCCAGTTCAGCTCTCTCGGCTTCTTATAGGCCCCCTGGAAGAAAACCCTGAGCGTATGAAGAAACATCATCACAATGACCAAGCTTGCACCCCAGTGGTGCATTCCCCTTACAATCTGTCCGAACGCCACTTCATTCTGCAAATAATAAACAGATTCCCAGGCGTTTTTAATATCCGGAACGTAATACATCGTCAAAAACATGCCGGACAGCACCTGAATCACCGTAACGAAAAACGTCAATCCCCCGAAGCAGTACACGAAAGCTGAAAAATGGTGAGCCGGGTTCACGTGTTCAGGAACTTCATGGTCGGCGATGTCCCGCCAGAGCGGCGTAATGTCAAGTCTTTCGTCCACCCAGTCATAAATTTTGTTTAGCATGATCACCCATCCTTCCTCGGCTTGGCTTTCCCTAAGTAAAGGTAGCCGTCTTTAACCTCTTGCTCATAGCGGTCCAAAGGAGCAAGCGGCGGAGTTCCGGGCACGTTGGTACCATCCTTTTCATAAAGTCCGTAATGGCACGGACAAAAGAACTTATTCGGATTTTTAGGATCGCTGTTCCAGTTGACCGTACACCCCAAATGTTTACAAACCGGTGATAAAGCTACAATTTCGTCCCCACTTTTGAAAACCCACGCTGATCTCGATTCTTCCGATTCGTACCAGGCATCCACTTGTTTGATTTTAAAATCGAAGCGCTGCGGTTCATTTGTCAATTCATCAACGCTGACAACCTGAACCATGTCCTGATCTTCAGTCGGCCTTAAAACCGGATCGAGCGCGAAGCGAACCATAGGCATGAGCATCCCCGCCGCCATAAAGCCGCCGACTCCGGTCAGCGTATAGTTTAAAAACTGACGTCTGGATACCCGATGTCTTTTTTCGCTCATCTTCATATCCCCCCTCAAGTCCCCAGCTACAATATAACTGAAATAGAAAAAAATTCATGAAACTAGGACACCCTCATAATATATCAATATTTTAGGAAGGTCAACATTCCCAAAATCATTATACAAAGGAAATGTAAGTGTTTTTATTAAGAGTTCCAATATTGTAACAAAATGTTCAATATTTGCTCAATTTGGTCTTCCAGCAGCTTCTGCTTTAACGAATCCTTCATATGTTCGAGAGGAATCGCCGGAACCCACAGCAGCTTTTGCTCGCTTTCGAGCACCTGCTTCCAGCGTTCATCCGTCGTTAAAAAAACGATGTGGCGAAAATGTTTTCCGGCCATTTCTTTTAAATCGGCGATATGCTGCGCCGATTTTTCATTCGCATCTAAATATGTACAGGGCGGAAACAAATAGATTCTGCCCTTCAGCTGCCTTTCAAGTTCTTCTGCAAGTATAGACGTAAATTCCCCTTTTGATACGGCCGATTTAAACTGATCTCCCAAATTAACCGATATTAAAGGGATGACAGCTGTATCGATGTATTCTTTCGCGTTCAAGTAAATATCCGCATCGTGCGTATTCCATTTCACGGCTCCCGGCCTCCTCGTTTTGACAGCGCTTTCTCCGGAGCTGAACAAGCCTTGCTCTCGGCAAGGCTTGATTGGCAGCGGATTATCGCAGCTGGCTCAGTTGTTTAGCTAGTTTTTCGAAGCTCTCTTTATCTTGGCGGTCAAGCGCTTCATCGATTTCCCGCAGCAGCTTTTGTCTCTGAAAAGTGGAAATGGAATGCTCCAAAATCTGTTCAGCGACAATTTTATCTTTTTCATTTTCATATAGGTCTTTCGGAATATGGGGGTTGGCTTCGAGTACCGCCGCATATTCCGGAGAATTATAGGCTGAGCGGAAGTTCAGCTGGATAAAGAGATCCTGCTGCTTATTCAGCCTGATATCATGAAATGATTTTTCTGCATCGGTCGTCATGACATTTTCTTTATAAAAACGAAAAGGCACTTCCTCAACGCAGTGGGTAGACATGATAATGCCCCTCGGACAAAATTCGGCCTGCTCGACAAAATGCACTTTTTCCATCAGCGAGTCATGGCTCATTAAATAATTCAGAATCCATACACACTCTCTTCGTTTCAGCTGATAATGGTTGAGAAACCAGCGGATAAAATCTTTTTTTTCATTGACAGAAACAGGGGTCTGCATGTTATTCCCTCCTCTATCGCATCTTGTGTATTACTTTATAAATTCCACACAAACCGATCATATCCTGCTTATTCAAAGGAATTTTCATCTTCGATTCTGAAAATCGTCTCCTGGACTTCCTCGTTTGCCGGGTCGAGCTCTGCCAGTTTTTTCAGCAGAGGCAGCGCTTCTTTTCGCCGTCCTTCTTCTAGCAGAAACATTGAATATTCGTAAAGGAAATCGGCGTCATCCCGATAGTGCAAAAATGCGTTCTCAT
This sequence comes from Bacillus sp. PK6-026, assembly GCF_054161455.1. Lineage (NCBI taxonomy): Bacteria > Bacillati > Bacillota > Bacilli > Caryophanales > Bacillaceae > Bacillus > Bacillus sp. PK6-026. The sequence goes on from NZ_CP096418.1 coordinate 2,424,745, forward strand.
ATTCCTCACGCGCCTTGTCGTACACCTCTGTCCGGGCGAACGCCGATGCCAGATGCCAGCTGAACTTCGGATCATCCTCTCCGTATTTGCGCACTTCCTGTACAAGTTCAATAATGCTCTCATCGTCGTCTTCTTCAAGAAACAGGGCAAGCAGGGTATGGACGGCTTCCAGAAATCCGGGGTCCAGCGCCAGCGCTTCACGAAGCAGCTCTTTCGCTTCCGAATGCCTTTTCGTTTTTAAGGCTGCTTTTGCAGCAGAAAGATAAAGCTCTTTGTTGAATTCATCGAAGCGGATTCCTTCTTTTGCCGTTTCAAATGCTTCTTCATAAAGCCCTTCTGCTTCAAAGCTTTTTGCCAGAGGCTTGTAAAGTGAAGAATAAGCAGGATCCATTTCCTTCAGCTCTGTCAGTTGTTTAATCGCAGTTTTAGGATACCCCGCTTTCAGCGCCGTAAAACCAAACCCGAACAGTGTGTTGGGCTCCGGGTTCTCCTTGACGGCTTTTTCATACCATTCAAGCGCTTCTTCAAACGCGCCGGATGAACTTAATGATTCCGCCAGCCTTTGGTACACATTGACGCCGCCGATGACGGCTTCTTCTTCGGCCGCTTTTTTGAATTGACGGACCGCTTTGCCGTAAGCTCCCTGAGTGAAATACAGCTCTCCCAAGGCAAAATCGATAATCGGCTCATCCGGCAAAATGGCTTGGGCCTTTAACAGCTTTTGCTCGCTGACTTCAAACAGACCCTGCATCTGATAGAGGTCAGCCATTAAAAGCAGGCACTGCGGGTACGCTTCATCTGTTTCCGGAATCGTTTCGAGCACGCTGAGCGCTTTTTCTTCCTGGTCGGTTTCGATGAGGAGTTCGGCATAAAAGCATGTCAGTTCCGTTTCATCCGGATACAGTTCATGGAGATCATTCGCTATGGCGATAGCCTTATCGACAATGCCCCATTCGTAATACAGCTGAGCTACTATGGCTTTGTCTTCATCATGAAGGTCAGACTCGATATCAGCAAGCTTTTTCAATCCGCTTTCCGGGTGGCCTGCTTCAACTAATTTTATGGCTTCTTGAATCGAAGTATTCAAATCTAAACGTCCCTTTCTTTCGTCAATTCATCGCCTGCCGTATCAGCCGGCATATCGCGGTGAGTTACTTACTATCATAATTCACGCGGCGGCTTCCGGCAAATATGTTGCCCGCACACCTGTATGAAGCAGATTGATTCTGTTAAGACAAGCTATGCGGGAGACATTCGTTTTATGATCAAACGCCCGGCTTTCATGATTTTCCGGGCTGAAAAAGCCTGAGCACAAGGCTTCAGGCTTTTTTTGCAAGCTTTTCAATATGTTCAAAAAACGAAGGATATGAGACGCTCACAGCTTCAGGCTGTAAAATGTCGATCGGCTGCTCGCAGATGCAGGCGGCGATTCCCAGCATCATTCCGATCCGGTGGTCCCCGTGGCTTGAGACTTTCGCGCCGCCTGTAAGAGGCGTCCTGCCGTGAATCTTCATCCCGTCTTCTGTCGGCTCGATGTTCGCACCGATTTTTTTCAGCTCTGAGGCGACGGTATCGATTCGGTTCGTTTCTTTTACTTTGAGCTCAGCCGCGTCTTTGATGACCGTCGTTCCTTCAGCCTGTGTAGCGAGAAGAGCGATGATCGGTATTTCATCGATGAGGCGCGGGATCAAATCGCCCGAAATCTCAGCGGCTTTCAAAGAGGACGTTTTGATTCTGAGATCGCCGTACGGCTCGGCGTTTCCGGCATTTTTTTCTTCGATTTCAAGATCGGCCCCCATTTCTTTCAAGACATCGATGATTCCCGTCCTGGTCGGATTGAGTCCGACATTGCGAAGCACGACTTCACTGTCAGGAACTAGGGAAGCCGCTGCCAGGAAAAACGCAGCTGATGAAATATCACCCGGCACGAAGACTTCGGCCGCTTTCAGCTGCTGCCCGCCCTCAATTGTTACGCTTGTTTCATCTTCCTGAAGGCTGACACCGAACATTGACAGCATCCGTTCCGTATGGTCTCTTGATTTATGAGGCTCCGTCACCGTTGTGGCGCCTTCGGCCTGCAGACCTGCAAGCAAAACGGCAGATTTGATTTGCGCACTTGCAACAGGCGACTGAAAATCGATCGCTGCCAGATGTCCGCCGCGGACAGAGAGCGGTGTATATTCCCCTCCGGCGCGGCCGTCGATTTTCGCTCCCATTTTTCGAAGCGGTTCTGTGACACGCTTCATCGGCCTTTTGGCGATGCTCTCATCGCCGGCGACTGTGCTGTGAAACGGGCGTCCTGCCAAAATGCCGAGCATCAGCCTGATCGTCGTTCCGGAATTCCCCACGTCAAGGAGTTCCGCAGGTTCAGCCAGCTGATCGAGCCCTTTGCCGAGGACGGTGACATCACTGCCATTCTGTTCGATTTCCACACCCATTTTCCGAAAGCAGGCGATCGTGCTCAAGCAGTCGGCTCCTGGCAAAAAGTTTTTGATGACCGTTTTCCCTTCTGCTATGGCTCCGAACATAACAGAGCGATGAGAGATGGATTTATCTCCCGGAATATGAAGCTCTCCTTTTAGTGAACTGATTTTTCCTCTTTTCATGTGTTCCACCTCAATCAGCATAAAATGTTTCATATTTTGCGCGGGTTTGAATGCATTTTTCGGCGCGTTTTCGATCTTCATCGGATTGAAAGCTGATTCTGAGAACACCGTTTATGTCTTCCCTTGTTTCAATAATCCGGATGTTCGTAATGCTGATTTTCTCGTCAGCGAGAATCGCCGTAATTTCCGAGATGACCCCGGGATGGTCGGGGACATCGACATAAAGATCGTAAAAGGAAGGAATCGCGCCTTTTTGCCGCAAAGGCAGACCGTCGCGGTATTCCTTGGCCTGCCGAAAAAATTCAAACAGCCCGTCTGCATCTTCATTTTCGATAAAAGACTGGATTCTGTCCAGCTCAAATTTCCATTCGTCAAACCGTTCCAATATTTTATCTTTATTGTGCAAAAGAATATCGCGCCACATCGCCGGGCTGCTTGAGGCAATTCTCGTAATATCGCGGAAGCCCCCTGCGGCAAAACGCTTGACGAGCGGATAATGATCTTCGAATTTGACGGTCTGGTGGACGAGACTGGCCGCTACGACGTGCGGAAAGTGGCTGATTACGCTTGTAACGGCGTCGTGTTCAGCCGGAGACATTTCCACAAACTTTGCATTTGTTCCTTTGAGCAGATCTTTTAAGGAAGCAACCGCTTCTTTGCCGGCGGAGCCGGAAGGCGTCAAAATGTAAAACGCGTTCTCGAAAAGGAAGTCTTTGGCGGCTGCGACGCCCGATTTATGCGATCCGGCCATCGGATGGCCCCCGATAAACCTGTATTCATCCGGCAGCACTTTCTCGGCATGGCTGACGACCTTTTGTTTCGTGCTGCCGACATCTGTAATGAGCAGCTTTTTTCTGATGCCTGAAGCGGCAAGTTCATCAAGCATGTGAAGCGTCTGTTCGACCGGCGCCGCTAAAAAAACGGTTGATGCTTCTTTCACCCCTTCTAAAAAAGAAACAGCCGGAGCATCAATAACGCCAAGCTTTTGTGCAGCTCTTGCCTGCTCTTCTGACACGTCAAACCCGATGATCCGTTTGCCGGGGTGTTCCTTTTTGATGGCAAGGGCGATCGAACCGCCGATTAAGCCCAAACCGGCCAATAAAATCGTTTCATTTGGTTGAGTCATTTTTTATCACCTAAGTTCATCAATAGACTAAAGAGGTGACTGAATCATCACCTCTTACAACATGCCGGCTAACGTTTTCAACAAGCCTTCGTTCTGTTCCTTCGTACCGACCGATATTCTAAGGAATGTCGGAAAGCCGAGCGCATTCCCCGATCTGACGATATAGCCTTTTTTCAGCAGCTCCATGAAAAGTTCGTCTGCATTCCGTTTAAAATCGATCAGCACAAAGTTCGTTTGTGAAGGATAGTAATTTAGCCCGTGCTCATCACAGAAATCGTAGTACTGTTTGAGCCCTTCATTGTTTTTTCTCACGCAATCGTCGATAAATGCCTGATCGCCCAGCGCGGCAAGCGCGGCAGCCTGGCCGAGCCGGTTTGTATTAAACGGCTGTCTCGCCGGCTCAACCGCCTGAATCAGCTGTTCAGAGGCAATCCCGTAGCCAACCCTCAAAGACGCTAAACCGTAAGCTTTTGAAAACGTCCTGAGAATCATCAAGTTCGAAAAGCGTTCCAAAAGCGGAATGGTCTCAGGGTAGTCTTGAGCCGTTACGTATTCGTAATAAGCTTCATCGACGACAGCAAGGACATGTTCCGGGACTTTTTCAAGAAAACGGATCAGGTTGCGGCTGGATTCATACGTTCCGGTCGGATTGTTCGGGCTGCAAACCCAGACAACCTTCGTCTGTTCATCGATCGCCTCCAGCATTGCATCCAGGTCGTGGCAGCCGTTTTCAAGCAGGCCGATTTCCCTGACTTCCGCTCCTTCGATGACAGCATTGTGCTTGTATTGTGAAAATGTCGGATTCGCCATTACAGTGTTTGATGCAGGATCCAACAAAGAGCGGGAAATAATTTGAATGACTTCGTCCGTTCCGTTTCCAAGGATGATGTTCGTTTCGTTTACGCCGAGATGGGAGGCAAGCTTTGTTCTTAATGCCGCACTATAGCCGTCAGGATAGAGAGCCATTTGCTGCACTTCGGTCTGGAGCGCTGCTTTTGCCGCTTCCGAACAGCCGTAAGGATTTTCATTTGAAGCGAGCTTGACGACCCGGTCGAGGTTGAATTCTTTTTTGACCTCTTCAATCGGTTTGCCCGGCTTGTAAGGCGTTAATTGTTTTAACTGTTCTTTAATTTGCAACATTCTGTCACCTCATTTTACCATGTACGATCCGCTAAATGTCTTAGCGTATGCCTCAAACGCCTTTAAGGCTTGTTCCCTTGTCTCAGGGGCGATGAGTTCGTCTTTCAGCTCTTCGATCTTTCTGACAAGGGCGCTTCCCACGACAACGCCGTCCGCCAGTTCATTCATCATCTCCACTTGTTTGGAGCTGGAAATCCCAAACCCAACGGCAACCGGGACGGAGCTCATTCCTTTAACTGACCTGATAAATGAAGAAACAGAATCTTCGAATTCATTGCGCACACCTGTCACACCGAGCGAAGAAACGCAATACACAAAGCCTTCCGCTTGCTGCGTTATTTTTTGAATGCGCGATTCGCTTGTCGGCGCGACCAGCGAAATATAGGTAATCCCGTGTTTTTTACACTGCTGCTGCAAATATACACTTTCCTCAAAAGGAAGGTCCGGTACAAGGAGTCCGTCTAGCCGATTTTGTCGCAGTAAAGCGAAAAAGTGATCTGTATCTAATTGTAACACAGGATTATAATACGTAAAGAGAATAATCGGAATATGGACGCCGTTTTTTTTTCATTTCACCGCCAAGCCTGATCGCTTTTACGATGTTCATGTCGTTGTCAAGCGCCCTTTTGGATGCGCGCTGAATCACCGGGCCGTCAGCGAGCGGATCAGAATACGGAACCCCGAGTTCAAGGGCGGACGCCCCCGCCTCTTGAAGGGATTTCGCCAGCTCGATCGAGATTTCAGGCAGCGGGTCTCCCGCTGTAATAAACGGAACAAATAACTTATCGGACGGCTGTTTTTTCAGATTGAACATCTTGATTCACCTCTTCTTCCAACACCTTCATCAAGGTATGGACGTCTTTGTCTCCCCTGCCTGAAAGGCAGACGAGAACACTTTTCTCTCTCGGCAGTTCTTTAGCGATGTCAAATGCTTTTGCCAATGCATGGGCGGATTCAATAGCCGGCAAAATGCCCTCTGTCTCTGTCAGCAGCCTTAATGCCGAGACCGCTTCATCATCAGTGACAGATTCATATGTGACGCGCCCTGTTTGATGAAGATGAGCGTGCTCGGGGCCGACCCCCGGATAATCAAGTCCTGCTGAGATGGAATAAGGCTCAATGATCTGTCCGTACTCGTCTTGAATCAAGTAGGTCAAAGAACCGTGGATAACGCCTTTTGTACCCTTTGTGATCGTTGCCGCGTGAAGGGGGGTGTCGACACCTTTTCCCGCAGCTTCGACTCCGATCAGTTCAACAGTTTCTTCAATGAATGCGCTGAACATCCCGATCGCATTGCTTCCGCCTCCGACACAGGCGACAACTTTATCGGGGAGGCTTTGCTCCAATTGATAAAACTGCGCTTTCGCCTCTTCGCCGATCATCCGTTGAAATTCACGGACGATATAAGGATACGGGTGCGGCCCGACGACGGAACCGATCATGTAAAAATGATCCTGGCAATGCTGAACCCAGTAACGGATCGCCTCGTTTGTAGCATCTTTTAATGTCCCGTTTCCGCTTGACACCGGAACGACCTCCGCTCCCAAGAGCTTCATCCGGAACACGTTCAGCGATTGTCTGGCAACATCTTCTTCACCCATAAAGACAATGCATGACAAGCCGAACTTTGCAGCGACAGTCGCCGCAGCCACGCCGTGCTGCCCTGCGCCGGTTTCAGCGATGAGCTTTGTTTTCCCCATTTTCTTGGCCAACAGAGCCTGGCCGAGGGCATTGTTGATTTTGTGGGCGCCTGTATGGTTTAAATCTTCTCTTTTTAAATAAATCTTCGCTCCGCCCAGCTGCTTTGTGAGCCGGTCAGCGAGCGTCAAAGCCGTCGGCCTGCCTGAGTAGTCTTTTAAAAGCTTTTGATAATCCTTTTGAAACGAGGGGTCGTCTTTCAGTTCAAGAAACGCTTTTTCGATTTCTTCCAAAGGCTGCATGAGTGTTTCCGGCACGAATTTCCCGCCAAAATCACCAAACCTGCCTTGTTCATTCGGATATGAATACATGTTCGAACATCCTTTCTTCTAAAAGGCCGATCAGCTTTTCGCTTTTCCTGCCTCTTTCTTCAATTCCGCTTGCCAGGTCGATTCCCGGCGGGCGCCGCTTTAAAAGATCCACGATTGTGTCCGGGTTCACGCCCCCGGCGATAAACAGTCGCTTTCTTTCTCTTTGCGCTGCATCTTTATACATCGGAACGCTGTCCCACGAAAACGAAACGCCCGTTCCTCCTCTGAGCCCTTTAACAGACGAGTCGATGACATACCCGTCGATGTAAGGTGCGAAAGATGCCATGCGCTGAACGGTATCATCCCCATGGTGGAGCGCCTTCCAAATCTCGCAGTCTGTCATGCTTTTCAGCCGCTTGATGTCTGCCTCTGTTTCATCTCCGTGAAGCTGGATCACGTCCAAACCGGCATCTTTTACGATTTCTGCTATTCTGCAAATATTTTCATTAACAAAGACGCCGACAAGCTTTTTACCCGCTGTATCCGTTTTGCCACACCAGCGTTTCACATCCTCCGGGTCTGCCGACCGTCTGCTTTCGGCGAAAATAAATCCGAGGTAATCGGCTTTCGAGCGGGCTGTCACCTTTAAATCTTCCAATGAATGAATCCCGCAATATTTTAAGCCCGGTTTCTCCATCATCCGTTCTCTCCGAATAACGCATGGACAGCCTCCAGCTGTGACGGCTCTCTCATTAACGATTCGCCGACTAGCACAGCCCGGGCTCCGCACGCTTTTACAAAAGCGAGGTCTTCCGATTGTCCGATGCCGCTTTCGCTGATAAGAACGCTCCCTGACGGAACGAGTTTTGCCATACGCTCCGTTTGCCCGACGGATGTTTCAAAGGTTTTTAGATTTCGATTGTTTACGCCGATGATTTCGGGTGTAAAGACATTTAAAATACCTTCAAGCGTCTCTTCGCCATGAACTTCGACAAGCACATCCATACCTTTTTCAGCAGCTTGCTGATAGAGGTCAAACAGCTTTTGCGGTTCAAGCGCTTCTCCGATCAGCAGGATCGCATCCGCTCCGATGCGGTCCGCTTCTTCAACCTGAATGGAATCAATGATAAAATCCTTGCGCAGTACTGGCAGCGAAACCGAGCGTTTCACATCTGACAAATAACTGTTCTTCCCTTGAAAAAAAGGTGTATCTGTCAGAACAGACAAACAGTCGGCTTTAGCCTGTTCGTACTCTTTAGCGATTTTTACGGGCTCAAAGTTTTCCTGAATCACACCTTTTGACGGTGAAGCTTTTTTCACCTCCGCAATTAAAGCGACAAACCGGTTAGGAGAAAGAAGCGCCTTTTTAAATGACCGCTTTGGCAGCTTCAAATCTTCCGGCAGTTCGATTTTCAGAATGTCTTCTCGTTTTCTATCAATAATTTGATTAAGCATACAACTCTTCCTCTTTCTGTTTTAATCGTTCCAGCTGATCAAGCGCCTCACCGCTTGCAACAGCTTCTAAAGCGAGTGCAACGCCTTCTTTTAAACCCGGCGCCTGTTCTGCGACGTATAAAGCGGCTCCGGCATTAAACGCTGCGATATGAACAGCCGAATCCGGAGCGCGGTTTTTCAAAATATCGACGATGAGACGGCCGCTTTCTTCAGGCGTCGCCACCTGAATGTCGCTTATCCTGCCGAACGGCAGACCGACATCGCCAGGCTCAACGGTGTATTCGTATGTTTTGCCGCCTTTCAGTTCAATCACATCTGTCGGCGATGTGATCGACAGTTCATCAAGACCGTCCCGGCTCGATACAAACAATACGTGTTCCGGTTCAAACGCTTCAAGTGCGCGGGCCATGAGCTTTGCTTTTTCAATCGAGTAGACGCCGATCACCTGGCGCTTGGCTTTCATTGGATTGCTGAGCGGGCCGAGCAGATTGAATACGGTTCTAAAAGCCAAATCCTTCCTTGCGCCGGCCACGTGCTTCATGGAAGAGTGATAGCTTGGCGCATAGAGGAATCCCATATTGCGGCGTTCAATGCTCTGAATCGTTTCTTCAGGCGACGTCTGAATTGAAACGCCGAGATATTCGAGAACATCAGCGCTCCCGCTTTTTGAAGAAACGGAACGATTACCGTGTTTGGCGATTTTTGCCCCGGCTGATGAAGCGATGATCGCCGCCGCTGTGGAAATGTTGAAGGTGGAGCTTCCGTCTCCTCCGGTTCCGCACGTATCAACAACATCTTCCGGCCCGTTTATTGTTTGCGCCTGCTCCCGCATGGCTCTGACAAATCCCGCAATCTCTTCAGCCGTTTCTCCCCTGTAGGCGAGAACGGACAGGAGGCCTCCAATTTCCGCGGCGCTCAGCGAGCCGGTCATCATGTCACGCATGATGCTGTGTGCCTCGGTTTCATTCATTGTTCCTCCATTAACGCATGATTTCAGCAGTTCGTTCATTGCCGTCCTCCCCCTTTTCGAGAAACATTTCTTCAGCGATTTGAATCGTTTTTAACAGAGCCCCCGCTTTATTGCAGGTCTCTTCCCACTCTTTTTCAGGCACGGAGTCGGCTACGATGCCTGCTCCGGCCTGGATGGACGCCACTCCGTTTTTCACGCTCATCGTCCGGATCGTGATGCATGAATCGATATTTCCGTCAAATCCGATATAAGCAATGCATCCCCCATATGTTTCCCTCGGTTCGGGCTCAAGTACATTTAAAAGCTGAATCGCGCGGATTTTCGGAGCGCCGGTCAAAGTTCCGGCCGGAAATGCGCTCATTAAAGCGTCTACCGGATGAACGCCCGCTTTTAACGAGCCGGTTACGATCGAAATGATGTGCATGACGTGTGAAAAGGAAACGATTTTCGTAAACTCGGGCACTTGGACAGATCCGTACTCAGCTACTCTGCCGATATCATTTCTCGCCAAATCGACGAGCATGTAGTGCTCCGCTTTTTCTTTCTCATCAGCCAAAAGATCTTTTTCGAGCCGCTTATCTTCAGCCTGATCACCGCCTCTTTTCCTCGTGCCGGCAATCGGATGAATTTCAAGATGACCGTTTTGAACATGGATCAGGCGTTCAGGCGAGCTTCCGACGAGATCGCGGTCAGGAAGCTTCATGTAGTACATGTACGGGGACGGGTTGACCATTCTCAGCACTCTGTATAACTCAAAAGAACTGACCTTCACCGGAATATCGAACCTTTGCGAAAGGACGCCTTGAAAAATGTCTCCCGCTTTAATGTACTCTTTCAAGCGATTGACATCGGCCAAAAACCGGGATTTCTCATATGTTGATTGAACCCCTTTAAAGCTGGGGGCCGTGTGCCGTCCTTGCGGGAGAAACAGCTCTTTCGTCGTTTTCCGGCCTGACAGCCTGTGTGTAAGCTGTTTGAGCTCTTCTTTCCCCTTTTTAAAAATGCGCTGTTTCTCCTCCCTTGTTTCACTGCCTTCAAGCCTTGCATAGTGGATGAAATGCAGCTTTTTCAGCTCGTGATCATAGGCGATCATCGTCCGGCAGACAAACAGGAGGCATTTTTCCATCTCCGTTTCTTTGCTGTGCCCTTTGACGGACGGTTCAATGAGCGGCATTAAATCATAGCTTAAATAGCCGACCGCTCCCCCTGTAAACGGGATGTCGAGCTCAGGCGCTTTGATCGAATATGTCTCCGACATCCATTCGAGAATTTCTTTTAACTGTGAAGCTGAATATAGCTTTTTCTGCTTTTGATCGCAGGCGTGAAACCGGCCGCATTCTTCTTTGATCGTCAAAAAGGGATCCAGACCGATGAAAGAATATCTTGACCATGCAGAGGTTTCATCCTGGCTTTCCAGCAAATACACGATGTTTTCCTGCAGCTTCTCGACCAATTGAACGGGCGTCAGCGTATCGACGGAAAAACTCTCAATTATCGGTATTGTTTTAAAGTGTGAAGTATCCTCTGAAAAAGAGGCAAAATCGGTTTGCAGACTCAACAATCTCTCACTCCTTATTCAGGCGGAGAGAATGAGAAGAAGGCCTTTAGAGGACAAATGATTGAATTGAAGAGGGGAAAACGAAACAAACCCAAAAGAACAGCGTCTTTTGGGTAGAATGAATAAACGTTTTGTCTCAACTCAGCTCATCTCAGCTCATTCTCAATCTACCCTAGTCTCATACTCAGCTTTTCTAAACTAAAACCCCATACACACTCCTGTGTATTTCAAGGTTTCTACAATCGTATTACAATTCAGTATTTTTTGTCAATGATAAATCAGGTCTGAGCGTTACGGCATTTTCTAAATAAACGTGGCGGACTTCATCCTGCCGCATATCCGTCTGAACCGTCATCATCACTCTGATGCATTTTTTAAGAGCGTGTTCAACATCCATTTCCTGCATGCACATGACGGGCACATGCTGCCAGCCGTCAAACGTTCTGACGACCTTTGCGGGAAAAGCAGCGTGAATATCGGAAGTGGCAGAAATGAAGATCTGCACGACTTGCTCAGGTTTGAGTTGATTTTCATCGATCATTTTTCCGATCAGCTGCTTCGTCCGCTCCGTAATGTCTTTTTCTGTATCCTGGTCAACTGTCGTCGCTCCCCGAATTCCGCGCATCATCATTTGCCTCCCTCCAATCTCCACATATTCAGCCATCGTTCAATTTCATCGGCTTTAAAGGAGTGCAGCCGCACACTGCCGATCTTATCCAGCAGAACAAACTGAATGATGCCTCTGCGTGTTTTTTTATCGTTCATCATTCGATTGATGAGAGCTTCTGTTGAAACTTCGCGTTTTACGCTTTCCGGATAGCCGAGATTTTTCAGCCAGGCGGCGATTTTTGTGCGGTCAACAGGACAATTCAACACCTTTTCGCTGACAAACAAAGCAAATTGCATGCCTAAAGCGACAGCGTCGCCATGGGTCATCTCTCCGTAGCCGTATTCGGCTTCAACGGCGTGGCCAAGCGTGTGCCCAAAATTCAGATAGGCCCTGATTCCTTGTTCGCGCTCGTCTTGTGAGACAACTTCCGCTTTAATCGAAATGCCTTTGTACACCATTTCACTGAGCTGGCCGGTCGTAATCGCTTTAATTGAATCAATTTTAAGCAATTCGCTCAAGAAAGATTCATCACGGATAAATGCGTGCTTAATGACTTCCGCAAGACCTGAACGCATTTCTTTTTCAGAAAGCGTGCTCAAGCATTCGGTATCATAAACCACCGCCTTCGGCTGATGAAAAGCGCCGATTAAGTTTTTTCCGAGCGGATGATTAATGGCAACTTTCCCTCCGACCGCGCTATCATGAGACAGCAGAGTCGTTGGGAATTGCACATAATCGATGCCCCTCATAAAAGTTGAAGCGACGAACCCTGCAAGATCGCCGACAACGCCGCCGCCCAACGCCACAATGCATGACGAACGGTCAAGGTGAAATTGAATGGCTTCCGTCTGGAGCTTCATAAACAGATCGATTGATTTGGCCTGTTCACCGCTTGGCACCGCAACCTTTTTGACGGGCCATTTGCTGCGGAGAAGGCCGAACAGTTCTTCTCCATAGTGTTTATCAACTTCTTCGTCGGTGATCAATAGCACTTTCGTCATCGGAAGGTTCAAGGATGACAAGAGCTCTGCCGCGTTTTTTCTAATGCCTCCCCCGATGAACACCGGGTAGGACAAAGAAGCGGTTTCGATTTGAAGTGATTTCATTAAAACTCCCTCGCAAGCTTTCTCATTTTCTCAACATTTTCAGCGATCCGGTCCATTTGGTCAACGCCAAACTGCTCGACGATCGCCTTGGCGATTTCCCATGCAACAACCGCTTCAGCCACTACGCTTGCGGCAGGGACAGCGCAGGAATCGGAACGCTCGATGCTTGCTGTAAACGGCTCTTTCGTCTCGATATCAACGCTTTTGAGCGGTTTGTATAACGTTGGAATCGGCTTCATCACGCCTCTGACGACAATCGGCATTCCCGTTGTCATCCCGCCTTCAAGGCCGCCGAGACGGTTTGTAGCGCGCGTATAGCCTTTTTCTTCGTCCCAAATGATTTCGTCATGGACTTCACTGCCGTTTTTGCGTGCAGCTTCAAAGCCGATGCCGAATTCAACACCTTTAAAAGCATTGATGCTCAGCACGGCGGCAGCCAGCTTGCTGTCGAGTTTGCGGTCGTAATGGACATAGCTGCCGACTCCTACCGGCACCCCTTCAACAATCACCTCGACGATTCCGCCGATCGAATCGCCATTTGCTTTTGCTTCATCGATCGCGTCCATCATTTTTCTGCCCGCTTCTTCGTCATAGCATCTGACAGGAGACTCTTCGGTTACTTTTTTCAAGTCTTCGATAGATTCATAATTTGTTTTTTCGGCTTTTACTCCGCCGATCTCCAGCACGTGGCCGGCCACTTGGATGCCGAGCTGGGAAAGGATCTTTTTGGCGACGGCTCCTGCCGCCACACGGACGGTCGTTTCTCTGGCAGATGAACGTTCAAGCACGTTGCGCATATCTCTGTGCCCGTATTTGATCGCGCCGTTCAAATCAGCGTGACCCGGTCTTGGCCTTGAAATCTGTCGTTTCATTTCGCTTTCTTCTTCAGCCGTGATCGGCTCTGATCCCATGATTTTCGTCCAGTGTTTCCAGTCGTTGTTTTCGACGACGAGAGCGATCGGCGATCCAAGAGAACGCCCGTGCCTTACACCGCTTGTGATCCGTGCCTGATCTTTTTCGATTTGCATCCGGCGTCCGCGGCCGTGGCCTTTTTGACGTCTTTGAAGCTCGTAATCAATGTCTTCTGTTGTGATATAAAGCCCTGCTGGGACTCCTTCGATAATTGTCGTAAGCTGCGGACCGTGAGATTCACCGGCTGTTAAATACCTCATGCTTTCGTTCTCCCTTCATCACATTAACGCTTTTAAGTAAAACTATAACATAACCTTTTATAAAAAGTCAGCTAACTTTTTTGATAGAAAAACGTATCTGTCGATTGAAAACCGTATTTTTCCGGATTGAAGATCTGTTCCGTGCTTCCGACAAACAAAACTCCATTATTCTTCAAACTGCCGCTGAACTTATGATAGATCCTCTCTTTTGCTTCCTCTGTAAAATATATGAGAACATTGCGGCATACGATGATATCAAAATCTTTCTCATATGCATCAGCCAGTAAATTGTGTTTTTGAAAGCGAATGTTTTTCTTGATCTCGTCTTTGACGGCAAATCGGTTTCCGTCTTGCGTAAAATAAAGTTCCTTTATCTCTTTCGGCACTTCCTGCAGAGATCTTTCCTGATACACGCCTTCTTTCGCTTTCGCAAGAACTTTGTCATCGATATCTGTTGCGATGATCTGATAGTCTGAGAGGCCTTTCTGTCTGCTTAAAATCATCGATAATGTATACGGCTCTTCACCGGTTGAACATGCCGCACTCCATACTTTCAATGTTTTCGCAGGCTTTAAGAGCGGGAGGATGGTTTTTTCGAGAACCTCCCACCTCTTATAGTTTCTGTAAAATTCTGAAACATTAATCGTCATCCTGTCCAGCGTTTCCTGCAGAAGAGCTTCATTCTTTTCTAAAGCAAGCGCAAATTCGCGGAAATCGCCGTACCCCTTTTTTTCATAAAGAGATGTTAGCCTTCTTTTCATTTGCGCTTCTTTGTACAATGCCAAATCCACACCAGTTATTTTTTTCCATTTATCAACAAAGAAACTGTAATTGTCCATGTTTTCTCTCCTAATCGTCGTGCTGATATGAGTACAATTATAGCTTGTTTTCTTTTAAATTTGTATCTTTAAAAAGAAAAAAGCCTGCCCGGCGGCAGCCATTCTGATCCATATAAAAAAATCAGCTTTTCAGCTGATTTTTAGTAAATCCATTGATTCATTAACTTCTCGTCTTCAACAAGTTCGTCTTCTTTAAAAAACAAGTTGATTTCGCGTGCTGCACTTTCAGGAGAATCTGAACCGTGAATGATATTTTTTCCGACAAACATGCCGAAGTCTCCGCGAATTGTTCCTGGGAGCGCTTCCTTAGGGTTCGTCTTCCCGATCAGCTGTCTGGCGACCGCGATTGCTTCTTCGCCTTCCCACACCATGGCGAATACCGGGCCTGAAGTAATAAAGTCGACAAGCTCGCCGAAAAACGGTTTGCCGTTATGTTCTTTATAATGCTCGCCTGCCGTCTCTTCTGAGACCTTCATCAGCTTGGCTCCGATTAATTGTAAGCCCTTACGTTCGAATCTTAACAAAATTTCGCCGATCAGCTGACGCTGAACGCCGTCAGGTTTTACCATCACAAAGGTTTTTTCCATAGTCGATTCTCCACCCCGCTAATATGTATAGGCTTTCAACACTACAACAGAAATATAGCATTTTTCAAACAATTAATCAATAAAGGGTGGAGAATATTCATACTTTCGACTCATTTGTCTTTTTTTAGAACTTTCGTTTACCGATGTATTTCGCAATTTGACCCAGTGCCGTCCGCGCCCGGTTTTTCGGGAGCGTTTCAAGCAGTGCGAAAGCCTTATTTAAATACATTTCGCTGACTCTGAACGATTGTTCGATAGCATCGGTTTTCTTCAGTTCTTCGATCACTGGTTTGATCTGTTCCGGAGTCGTTTCACTGTTGACCAGCATAAGCCGCGCTTTTAATTCAGGCGATTTCCGTGCATATAATACGGGAAGCGTGACATTCCCCTGAAGCAGATCACTACCCACAGGCTTGCCAAGCTCTTTTTCGCTTGAGGTGAAATCGAGGATGTCATCAATAATTTGATAGGACATGCCGACATAATAGCCAAACCAGTACAACGTTTTATGAATGTTTTCACCCGCGCCGGCAGCAATGGCGCCTAGCTGGCAGCTCGATGCGATCAGAAGGGCTGTCTTGCGCCTGATTCTCCGCAAATAGGTTCTGAGGTTTTGCTCCATATTATATTTATCTTTGATTTGTTCAATTTCTCCAAGACAGACTTCGACAATCGCCTTGGACAAGATTTCATGGGCTTTCGGTTCGTTTATTTTCGTCATCGCTTCAAGTGAGCGAGCGAACAAATAATCACCTGTGTACATTGCAATCCGGTTATCCCACTTCGCTTTGATAGTCGGCTGTCCCCTTCTAAGCTCCGCATCATCGATGACATCGTCGTGTACGAGCGAAGCCATATGTATCAATTCCAATGAAACAGCGACATTTTTAATTTTGTTGATATCGTATTCACCGAACATGCCGGAAAGCAGGACAAACACAGGACGAATCCGCTTGCCTCCGGCCTGCAGCAAATGCAGGCTCGCTTCACTTAGCAATGGATAGTCGGAGTGCACGGTCTTTTCAAGCTCTTTTTCTATTAATTCAATATCGTCATTTAAAAAAGAATAAAACGTTGTCAATTTCATATCGATTCACCCGAGTATTTCAGTAGTCATCATCGCTTCAAGCCGACATGTGTAGCCGCTACGCCGCCTGTGAACGGATGATATTGAACATTTTCTAATCCAGCCTCTTCAAACAATGCAGCAAGCTCTTTCATACCAGGAAATTCCCTGGCCGATTCCTGAAGCCATGAATACTCCTTAAAGCTTTTGGCAAAGAGCTTTCCAAACATGGGCATAATAAAACGGAAGTACAGGAAGTACAGCTGTTTGAACCCGAACATTTCAGGCTGGGACGTCTCAAGGCATACAACCTGGCCGCCGGGTTTTACCACGCGCGCCATCTCTTTTAATACGGTTAAATAGTCGGGAACATTGCGAAGCCCGAAGCCGATGGTGACATAGTCGAACGTATTGTCCGGGAAGGGCAGTTCCATCGCGTTGCCGTGGATCAGTTCGATCTGGCTGTAGCTGTCGGTCTTTTGTTCGGCGATGCTCAGCATGTTTTTGCTGAAATCAAGGCCCTTGATTTCCCCTGTCTCTCCGGCCGCATCAGCGAGCGCGATTGTCCAGTCGCCCGTCCCGCAGCAGACGTCAAGCGCTTTGGCTCCTTTTGGTACGTTCATGAGCTGCATCGTTTTGTCGCGCCATTTTTTATGCTGTTTAAAGCTGATGACGGAGTTCATCTGGTCGTAATTTTTATAAATCTTTTCAAACACGCCGTGTACGCGCTGTTCTTTTGACTGCACCATGATTACCCTTCTTCCACTTTCTGATGATAAGTTCGTTTTTCAGGCCGAATTTCCTGCAGGCGTTTCAGAAGCCATTTTTGGACGGCGGGCTTTGCAGCAAGCGACTGGTTGATCGCAAGCTTGGCTTCTTCATAAGCCGCTGCAGCCAGCTGTCCGCATGAAGCCTGGTCTTCCGGAAACTCTTTCTGTATGATCGTCTCCAGCAGCCGGGAATCTGAAGCTTTTTCTTCGGCCGCAAACCTTTTAAACACAAGAAAGTCATTGGCGGCTGTTTTCCAGTGAGGCAGGTAAAAGTGGTCGGCGAGATGGTGAAAAAGTGCAGCTTCCACTATGCTGACGCTTTTTTTCAGGCTGTCCGCATCTTTTGCGGAATGGTCGTAAATCCTGATTTTATGTTCGTTTATTTCTTTGATGGCCGCAGCGAGCGTCCGAATCATATAAATATCCTTCATACCCGATAACAGCGAGTAGTACATGCCGCTGAAATAATCACCGGCCAATACGGTCAGCTGGCGGTTTTTATAGTCGTCCTGCTTAATTGAAGCTGCGGTCGTGACTTCATCATGGGTATCAAGGGCTGTTTGAACAAGCATCGCCGTTAAGATGTAACTTTCCTTGTCAGCTTCTTTTAAATCCGTTTCCTCAAACAGAGCGTAGAAAAGAAACAGCTTATCCTCATCAACTTTCGGCGCAGTCAAATGCTTCGCCAAATATGGATGTGAAAGCTTTTGATTCAGCTTGATTTTCAAATAAGATAATTGTCCGTAGATGTCTTGCAAAGATATCACCCTTGTCCCAAAATTCGCAGTTTTTCTTTTTGATTGATTATGTATCTTTTTTGAGCGGAGAAAGTTTAATTATACCATAATATGTTGAAAGATATTGTCTTATGCCACGCAAACGGCCATAAAAGGCCGGCTATCTATTTTTTCGACTCGCTTTTCATCTCGCCGTTTGCCGTCTGAATCAGGGCCTCGCCCCGGATCTTGATCGCAGAGGTGTGCTCGGTAAACTGGCAGATCATCACCTCTCCTTTATCAAGCTTTTCTGAATGATGAAATCTTGTGTCCGTGCCCCTCGTCAGGCCGATCACGTTGACGCCGTCTTCGACGGCTTTGATAACGACAAAATCATTCGATTGATTATTGGTCATGTTCATCGCACACCTTCTCATTTTTAATCATGATGTTTTGATAAGCTCCAACACCTCAGAGCGAGCGGCTACATCTTGTCTAAACGTTCCTCTTACGGCTGAAGTGACAGTTTTTGAACCCGGCTTTTTCACGCCGCGCATCGTCATGCACATGTGCTCGGCTTCAACAACAACCATGACACCGTGCGGAGTCAGCGTTTCAACAATGCTGTCGGCGATTGTTGACGTAATCCGCTCCTGCAGCTGCGGGCGCTTTGCCACCGCTTCAACGGCTCTCGCCAATTTGCTGAGTCCTGTCACTTTTCCCCCTTTAGGGATATAAGCTACATGGGCTTTCCCGTAGAAAGGGACTAAATGGTGCTCACACATTGAATAAAAGGGAATATCTTTAACAAGAACAAGCTCTTCGTGATCCTCGCCGAAAATCGTTTTGAAATGCTCTTTCGGATCTTCGTTTAACCCTGCAAATACTTCGGCGTACATTTTCGCGACTCTTTTCGGTGTATCAAGAAGGCCTTCACGGTTCGGATCTTCTCCGATCGCCTCCAATATTTGCCGGACAGCTTGTTCAATTTGTTCTTTGTTGATTTCTCTCATTGTTTTATATCCTCCAGAAACGCATACATTTAATTCAGATTCTAGCACACTTCAGCTTATAAAAGCAAAATGAAAGGTTTTTTGCCGGCAAAATGTTTTCCATCTGAAAAAAAGCCTTAAAATTATGAAAAGCCCCTTTGAAAAGGGGCTTTCCTGTGAAGAAACAACATGGTATGTATTACGCGCGAAAACGGCATATATACATACAATTATTTTCCTGCTACAGCGTCTTTAAGCGCTTTACCTGGTTTGAAAGCAGGTACTTTGCTTGCAGGGATTTCGATTTCTTCACCTGTTTGAGGATTGCGTCCTTTACGAGCTGAGCGCTCACGAACCTCAAAGTTACCAAAACCGATCAATTGAATTTTTTCACCGTTTTTAAGTGCATCTAAAATTGTATCAAAAACAGAATCAACTGCTTTAGTAGCGTCTTTTTTAGATAGTTCGCTTGCTTCTGCAACCGCATTGATTAGTTCTGTCTTGTTCATGCCTTTCACCTCCTCCCAAAAGGTATCAAACAATAGATTATCATCATTTCTTCACAGTTCAACCTGTTTCTATACCTGTTTGAACAGAAATTTCAAATAAATATAGAAAAGGCATTTCACGGCTTTCAGTGAAAATTTCACTTTGAGAGGAACGTTTGTCCAGTAAAGTGAAGATTTTCTGTATGTAGATTAACACATCTGAATAACCATATCAAGCATTTTAAAGCGATGATCCCTTATTCGTCAAGGTTTAAGCAGAATGAAACGAACAAATATTCCTGTTTTTCCTTTTTTAATCATAATCTTTCCTATATTTCCAGCCGCTTGCCCCTGCCGTCTCAATCCCTTTCACGGCGCCTGTTCATCCTGTTTCAGGCATGAAAAAAAGACCTCCCGTATGATAAGAGGCCTTCCCTTTTATAAGATGATCGCAATCAAGCCGCCTGATCCTTCATTGATGATGCGCTCGAGCGTCTCCTTCAGCTTATATCTTGCATTTTCAGGCATGAGGGACAACTTCGCCTGAATTCCTTCTCTGACGATGGAGCTCAGGCTCCTTCCGAAAATGTCGGAATTCCAGATTGACAGCGGATCATCCTCAAAGTCCTGCATTAAATAGCGGACAAGCTCTTCGCTCTGCTTCTCTGTTCCGATGATTGGCGCAAACTCGCTCTCCACATCGACTTTGATCATATGAATCGACGGCGCCACCGCTTTCAGGCGGACTCCGAATCTTGACCCCTGCCTGATGATTTCCGGTTCATCAAGGCTCATATCGGTTAATGCGGGAGCAGCGATTCCATAACCGGTTTGTTTCACCATTTTCAACGCATCTGATACTTGATCATATTCGGTCTTGGCATGGGCAAAATCCTGCATGAGCTGAAGGAGATGATCCTTTCCTCTGATTTCAACGCCGACGACTTCCCTCAAAATTTCATCGTACAGGTAATCCGGCGCGTACAAATCGATTTCGGCGATCCCCTGGCCCATTTCAATTCCGGCGAGGCTGGCGCGCTCGATAAAATCAAATTCGCTGAAGTGTCCGACGACGCGGTCGACATCTCTCAGTCTTTTAATATCTTTGACGGTTTCTTTAACGGAATCTTGATAGTTTTCCCTGAGCCAATGATTCTCTTTTAATACCATGACCCAGCTCGGAAGATTGACGTTGACTTCGAGTACAGGGAATTCGTAAAGCGCTTCTCTGAGAACGCTCAGAACGTCTGCTTCCCTCATGCTTTCAACGCTCATCGCCAGCACCGGAATGTCGTATTTCTCCATCAGCTCTTGCCTGAGCGCTTCCGTTTCCGGATGGTACGGCCTTACGGAATTGATGACCATGATAAACGGTTTTCCAACCTCTTTTAATTCATCGATCACCCGTTCTTCAGCCTCGATATAATCCTGTCTGGCGATTTCTCCAATCGTGCCGTCAGTCGTAATCACAACACCGATGGTGGAGTGTTCCTGGATGACTTTTCTCGTGCCGATTTCGGCAGCTTCGTGAAACGGAATCGGCTCTTCATACCAAGGAGTGTTGATCATTCTCGGCCCGTTTTCATCCTCGTATCCCTTTGCTCCGGGTACAGTATAGCCGACACAGTCGACAAGCCTTATATTCACATCGAGTCCGTCACTGACATGAACTGACATTGCCTGATTCGGAACAAACTTCGGTTCAGTTGTCATAATGGTTTTGCCAGCGGCACTTTGGGGGAGCTCATCTTGTGCGCGCGCCCGGTCTGCTTCATTGTTGATATTCGGGAGCACCACTAGCTCCATAAATTTTTTAATAAACGTAGATTTTCCTGTACGTACAGCTCCTACGACACCTAAGTATATATCGCCTCCTGTTCGTTCAGCGATATCCTTGAAAATATCGACCTTTTCCAAGTGATCCCCTCCCGGACTTCCAATCCTTTTCAATTTTTTACTTCTTCATCAATCAAAAACAGGACACTATAGTGTATGACGTTGTCCTATTTCAATATGACAGCTTAGGGAAATTTTTTCGGCATGCATGAAAAAACCTTTCTCCTCATTGTATGCTGAGGAGAAAGGTTCATGACTGATACTTGCATTTTGACCGATATTCTATTCGAGAAAAACAGGTTCCTGTTTGTCATTCACTGTATACTTTACCGAAAACGCCGGAACAAAAGGCGTCTCTTTCCACATCAAATCCTGAATTTCCTCACCCGGCTTTACCGTTTTTTTCGACCGCTTTATCAGGTTGGCCAAATCCACTCGGTAATCCACTTGAATGTCGCCTTTTTCATCGACGAGAAGCGGCAGCGAGGTGCCGGAAAGCGGACTCGTGACAGAAGGCGCCTCTTTCAGTCCGAGCTTTTCATGGTCAAGCATGAATAAGTGATTGGATACGACTTTTTTATACGGCGGATACTTGTGCTGATCTTTATACATTTCGACCCGAAGCTTTAGCTCTCTGATCATTTCCGACATTTTTATATCAATGAGCTTGACCGTCGGCTTTTTTTCTACATCGACAAGAACGTACAAGTACTCTCCGCCGCTTTCATAGGAAGTACCCGGCGGCTCAGCCATATACCGGGGGGACAGCCTGTTAAAATCGATAGGGTATTTTTGATAGATTGGAACGCTCATATCCCTTGTCTTAATCGGCAGAAGCCCTCCCGTCGCCTCCCTGAATTCATCAACGGCCGCCTGCACTTCTTTGAGCTGGTGCTGATACGGCACGCTGTTTTTCGCCTTTCTTTCTTCAGGGTACAAACAGCCGCTTAGCATGATTGCGGTCAATACAGTAACAAGCAGTGCGTTTACGATTTTCATATGAATCTTCCTTTTTTATGCTTTATTCGTTGACGGGACCGCTGAAGACGACAAAAAAGACGATCACGCCGGAGATGAGCATACATGTATAGGCGACGAACGACGTGAGCAATTTTAAAAAACGGTTTTTAAATTTATATCTGCTTATGTATATGGCAATCACCGCTAAGAACATCAGGCCCATTGATCCCAAGGCAAACCACATTTTTAACAGACCGACATTCACATTGAAGCCCTCCTTCTACCTTTTCTTGTGATGTAAGCGTTATATTTCATTTTATATAAGAAAAACCAGAAGTTCAACAGCTTTTCCAATATTTCAAAACGGAAAAAACCGCAAAAAAAACCTGAAGCAAAGAGGGGGGCTTTGCTTCAGGCATAACGATTGTGACTATATAACCCAATTGGTAAGATACAGCTCTTCCAGACTTCGATTCTATTTTATGCAAGTCTTCGGACAAATGTATCCTCTCTTGCCTAAGTCTCCAAAATGTTTCGGTTTTTTTAAAACGAACTTAGAGGAGAGTATAAAGCAGTTGGTGATGGAGTGGTCATTTCATTTGATTTTCAAATGTGTTCACAAGATCTTCCATCTCGTGTGTTTTGACTCTCGCCATCAATGATTCGACTGCCGTCTCAACTTTTTCGCCGTCAAACAATACTTTGTGCAATGCCTCGGTAATCGGCATTTTCACATCAAATTTCTTTGAAAGCTGATAAGCGGCTTTTGTCGTGCGGACCCCCTCAACGACCATCCCCATTTCTTCCAGAACTTCATCCAGTTTGAAGCCTTTACCCAGCATATTACCGGCTCGCCAATTTCGTGAATGGACGCTCGTGCAGGTGACGATCAAATCCCCGATTCCTGTAAGCCCCGAGAATGTCAGCGGGTTTCCGCCCATTTTCGTGCCGAGTCGGGCGATCTCTGCCAAGCCCCTTGTAATCAGCGCAGCTTTCGCATTATCTCCGTACCCCAAACCGTCTGTAATGCCCGCGGCAAGCGCAATGACGTTTTTCAGCGCGCCGCCGATCTCTACGCCGATCATATCCGGATTGGTATACACGCGGAAATTCTGATTCATAAACATATCCTGGATCGCCTGTGCCGATTCAATGCTGCTGTCGGCAGCTACGGTTACGGTCGTCGGGTGTCTTAAACCGACTTCTTCCGCATGGCTCGGTCCGGAGAGAACGACGATGTCCTCCCTTAATTCAGCCGGAATTTCCTCTTTCATCATTTCAGAAATGCGGAGCAGTGTGTCAGGCTCAATTCCTTTTGAAACATGTACAAAAATCGCCTTTTGGTCGATGAAGGAAACAGCCTGTGCGAGAACTTCGCGGATCGCTTTTGTCGGAACGGCGACGATGATCGTCTTGACATCGGCCACTGCAGCTTCGAGATCTGTTGTGGCATGCACGTTTTCAGAAAGTTTGACACCCGGCAGATAATCTTTGTTTTCATGGTGTTCATTAATTTGCTGAATCAGTTCTTCACGATGGCCCCAAATGCACACATCGTACTGGTTGTCCGCCAAAACGAGCGCCAAGGCTGTTCCCCAGCTTCCGGCTCCCAAAATCGATACTTTTGTCATTTTTACTACACCTCTTTATTTTCTTGCTCTTGCGAAAATCTTGATTGGTGTTCCTTCAAATCCGAAGGCGTCGCGTATCCGGTTTTCCAAAAAGCGTTCGTAAGAAAAATGCATCAGCTCAGGATCATTGACAAATACGACAAATGTCGGCGGCTTCACAGCCACTTGTGTCGCATAATAAATTTTTAAGCGGTTGCCATTATGCGTCGGCGTCGGGTTCATAGCCACTGCATCCATAATGATATCATTAAGAATATTGGTCTGCACCCTCATCGAATGGTTTTCGCTTGCCGTCATGACTGCAGGCATCAGCGTATGGATGCGCTTTTTCGTCAAAGCGGACATAAACAAAACAGGCGCGTAGTCCAAAAATTGAAAGTGATCTCTAACCTTTTCTTCGAATTCTTTCATCGTCCGCTCGTCTTTTTCGACTGCATCCCATTTATTCACGACGATGACGACGGCTTTTCCCGCTTCATGCGCATAGCCGGCAATCCGCTTGTCCTGCTCGATGATGCCTTCTTCGCCGTCCAAGACGACGCAGACGACTTCTGAGCGGTCGATCGCCTTTAAAGCCCGGAGGACGCTGTATTTTTCAGTTGCCTCATACACTTTTCCCTTTTTTCTCATCCCGGCTGTATCAACGATGACAAAGTCTCTTTGATTGTATGTAAACCTCGTGTCAATGGCGTCGCGCGTTGTTCCCGCAATATTGCTGACGATCACGCGCTCTTCTCCAAGCATGGCGTTTACAAGAGAGGATTTTCCGACGTTCGGCCGGCCGATGAGGCAAAATTGAACGACCTCATCCTCATACTTCGTTTCGGGTATGTTTTTAAAATGTTCGCTGACCGCATCAAGCAGATCGCCGAGACCGAGGCCGTGCGTCCCTGAAATCGGGTACGGCTCGCCAAAGCCGAGGGCATAAAAATCGTAAATGTTTGCTCTCATTTCAGGATTATCCACTTTATTAACCGCCAGAACGACGGGTTTTTTTGTACGGTATAAAATTTTTGCCACTTCTTCATCAGCAGCCGTGACGCCTTCGCGGCCGTTCGTCATGAAAATAATCACATCTGCTTCTTCCATGGCGATCTCGGCCTGATGGCGAATCTGCGCCAAAAACGGCTCATCACCGACTTCGATTCCGCCTGTATCAATCAGGTTGAAGTCGTGATTCAGCCACTCGGCAGAGCTGTATATCCGATCCCGCGTCACGCCAGGTGTATCTTCCACAATCGAAATTCTTTCGCCAGCGATCCTGTTAAAGATCGTGGACTTCCCCACATTGGGCCTTCCAACTATGGCTACGACAGGTTTTCCCATAGTACCCTTCCTTTCAATTCAGTAAAGCTTTTCCATCTTTAAATGAATCATCATTTATTTCTCTTTTCAAAAAACAGTTTGAAGAAAGAAACCCTTCTTATTCCATGAGAAGGGCTTAACTCATATATTATATCAATTTCTAAAAAGATCACAACTGTAATTAAAAATGTTTCACAATCAAATAAAGGTCATCTCCTATTCCGTGGGCGATTCCGTCGAGAATGGCTTCAAGGTTTTTCGCGTACGTGTTCATTTCCTCGGGGGTGTCGCAGAAAAATGCAGCCGTCCCTCCGATCACTCGCTCTCGCCTTGTTGTGACGACGGCGAGGATGAATTTTTCGATTGATTCGCTCATTTTATCACCTTGCTGTGCTTTTCTTTAATAAATTCCATCGGTACGCGAATGGCGTTTTCCAGCGTCGGAACATCGCCGATGACCCTGATCGCCGTCTCCTTGTCCTTGATGACCGGAAGGACAAAAACCGCGACCCGCCCGTCATTCAAATCCCTTTTCGCCAGCGGCGAAAGAGAGGGTTCTCCGGAGTCTCGATACACGCCGAGCACATTGGAAACGTCGAATAAAATCGCTTGCCTTTGCCCGAGATTGGCAATGGTTACTGCGGAATTAAAATTTTTCGGCTTTAAAATAAAACCCATGCCGTGTTCCAAAATCAGCTTCTGTTTTTCAGGAAGCCCGATATTCATAATGTAAATATTGTCGACATAAAGGCCGGCTCCTTCAAAATGAGGCTTTTTATACTCTATATCGACGATGTCCTTAATAAAGCTTCCGGACATTAAGACCCTGCCCGAGATAAAACAGATGAAAGCTGCAGCAAGGCCTGCCCATACCGATGAAAACAGAATATATGCGAGGGTCGTCAGGAGCGATGTGAAAATGACAATGTAATTTCTGCTTTCAAAGGCGATCGCAATTCCTTCGATATACGTGCTGCCTCTTGAAACAAGTTCATAGCCGTCAAGCTGCGTCAATGTTTCGCGTTCCATATTCCGGACATCCCTGAATTGGGTTGCAGCCAGCGTTAAAAACGTAATCGCTGTATAATCCGATTTTAAGATCGACGGAATAATGATCGCTCCAATGCTGGCAGCGATCAAAGCCAGCGCAATATGTATCGTTTTCCCATGAAGATATGTGGGGTACTGGCGGTAGTCGGTTCGGAGCATGTACACTCTGACAACAATACCGGCGATAATTCCCAAGATGATCGGATAAGTATATTGGCTCATGACATTTTTGCTGCTCCTTTATTCAATCGCTTCCATTTGTGATAGAACTGATGCATCAGCCGTTCATACTGGGAGATTCCGTAAACGAGAACGATCCCCGCAGCGCACATTGACAGCCATGAATAACCGCCGGCTGCAATGTCTCCATAAAGCTTTCTGATGACGAATGTATACAAGAGCTCCCCCTGGCACGCACCGAGCACAAACATCCCGAGACGGGCGGCGAAGCTTCTTTCAAAAGCCGTCGTCATGATGACAAACAGAATGATGATCAGCCATTCAGGCTTTAGGATAAACCAAACAGGGTCATATAATGCAAACAGAAACAAAAAACCGTAGGCGGACACCATCGACAAATGAAGCAGGAGCCGCTTGACGCTTTTATGAAGCCTTAAATAACCGCACAGCATGAAAGCTCCTATATAAAACGACAAATAGGCGGCATTAAAATGCAGAAAGAGCTGAATCTGATACATACTTAACATGATGTTGAGCAGAATAAATGCTGACGCATAAAAGCGAAAGCTGTTTTTCTCAAGAATAAAAGTCGTTAACACCCATAAAAACCACATTGACCAATAATAATAGAATTCTTCCATATGTTTTCGTCCTCCATTTTCAGTATGGAGTGACTTGAGATTTTTTAAACGTGCGATAAGGAGGGAACAGCGTTGGGAAAAGACAGGCAGGAAAAGAAGCTGAAACAGCAGAAGCGAACCGAATCCGACCGTGACCAGTCCATCAGCTACAATGGGGCCGCCTCTCTCGAAAGTGCGGAGGACGCACGGAAGCGAAACCCGTAAAAAAACCGGCTCATGAGAAGCCGGTTTTTTTAGCGCTTGCTGTAAACAAAGGGGTCAACACCCCTCGCTTTCAGCCAATGATATGTATCGCCCTTGATGACGAGCGGTGCTTTTTTCAACTGTTCAATCGTCCGGCACCCCAAGACGGTCATGATCCTTTTTAAATCTTCGATCAGGCTCTCGATTTCGGCGGCTAACGCCTCTTCTCCCGAAGCTGTCAGCACTTGGAGAAAATAGCCCGCCATCCCCGCCGCAGACGCACCCAGCGCTATCGATTTGGCCAGATCAAGGGCATCTTGAATGCCTCCGGATGCGATAATCGGCTGATCGCCGAACAGAGAGCTGACTTCGGCCAGGCTGGCTGCTGTCGATATGCCCCATTGATCGAAAAACTGAACCGCTTTATCCCTGCGCAAATTTTCGATTTTCGAAAAATTCGTTCCTCCGAAACCGCCAACATCGACCGCCTGGACCCCAGCGTTAAAAAGCCGGGCCGCGGTGTCCCTACTCATGCCAAAGCCCACTTCTTTTACGGCGACCGGTACGCTGACATTTCGGCAGATGTCTTCAATCCGGTGCAGGCGACCTGTAAAGCTGCGGTCGCCTTCAGGCATGACAATTTCCTGAATCACATTGAGGTGAATTTGAAGCATGTCGGCTTCAATCATGTCGACCGCCCGTTTGGCCTGATCCACCGTCGCTTCGCTCCCCAAATTGGCGAATACAAGACCCTTCTGATTTTCTTTTCTGACGATCTCGTATGAAGGACGTTCATCAGGGTCTTTCAAAGCGGACATTTGCGAGCCGACAGCGACCGGTATGCCCGTTTGTGCAGCCGCCCTCGCCAAAGCCCTGTTGATCTCAAACGTCGCCTTCCCGCCCCCGCCTGTCATCGCATTGATAAAAATAGGCGAACTTAAAAACAGTTCGCCTATTTTGGTTGAAGTATCAACTTGTGACAATTCCGTTTCCGGAAGGCTGACGTGAACAAACGTAATATCATCAAGCCCGGTCTGACGTTTCTGTCCGGTGGACAAGGCATGATCAATGTGTTCTTTTTTTCTTTTTGCTCGCGTCACCATCATCACCAAATTTTACTTTAATTTATTCAGTTTGTCTCCGATCATTTCACCAAGCTGGAATCCTGAAGACTCTTCCTTCGCCTGGTATTGACGGTAATCTTCCTGCTCTGCTTTATCGGTGTTTTCTTCAAGCTCTTTCATGCTTAAAGAAATGCGCTCTTCCTCTTCGTTGACGTCAAGAACTTTCACTTTAACGTCCTGGCCTTCCTCAAGGACTTCATGAGGTGTTCCGATGTGTTTGTTCGAGATTTGCGAAATGTGGACGAGGCCTTCAACTCCAGGCAGCACTTCGACAAACGCACCGAAGCTCACCAAGCGCTGGACTTTTCCGTCCAATACGTCTCCAGGCTTCACTTT
Source organism: Bacillus sp. PK6-026 (assembly GCF_054161455.1). Taxonomy (NCBI): domain Bacteria; kingdom Bacillati; phylum Bacillota; class Bacilli; order Caryophanales; family Bacillaceae; genus Bacillus; species Bacillus sp. PK6-026. The sequence goes on from NZ_CP096418.1 coordinate 2,453,141, forward strand.
TTCGCCGATGTTGGACCAAGGCCCAGGAAGCGTTTCTTTGATTGATAGCGAAATTCGCTCATTGTCGCGGTCGACGGACAGCACTTTGACTTTGACATCCTGGCCTTCTTCGACTACGTCTGACGGTTTTTCAACGTGTGAATGCGACAGCTGGGAGATGTGAACAAGACCGTCAATGCCGCCGATGTCAACGAAAGCACCGAAATCTGTCAGGCGCTGCACTTTTCCTTCAAGTACCTGTCCCGCTTCCAGCGTTTGAAGAAAATCCTGTTTTCTTTCCGACTGCTCTTTTTCAACAACCGCACGGTGTGATAAAATCACGCGGTTTTTATCTCTGTCAAGCTCAACGACGATTAAAGTAAGCGTCTTTCCTTTATAATCTGTAAAATCTTCAACAAAATGCGCCTCTACAAGCGATGCGGGAATGAATCCGCGCACGCCGATATCGACGACCAGACCGCCTTTGACGACGTCTTTTACTTCGGCTTCAAACACTTCTTTTGACTCAAACTTTTTCTCTAGGTCTTCCCAAGCGCGGTCTGCATCAACAGCACGTTTTGATAAAATCAATGCATCGTCTTCCACTTTTGTCACTTTTAATTCAAGCTCATCGTCTACATTGACGACATCTGATGCTTTTTCAACATGAAGACTTGATAATTCACTGATTGGGATAATTCCGGTTTGCTTGCAGTTGGGGATGTCAACATCGACATGCTTGTCCTCAACTTTCGTTACAATACCTTTCACCACATCTCCAACCTCTGGTACTTGAACATCAATTTGATTCATTTCCTCTGTCATTTCAATAACCTCCTTGGTCCAAACCTACACAGCTTTTGTAAAAACGGTTATTCCGGACGAATTGATATCCGATCCGGACAGCCGATATGTATTAAAGAACCATTCAAAAATGGATATTTGAATGTTCTAAAACATGATTTATTATTACTAACTTCTAATAAAAGCCTGTGTTTGTCAAGTCAAAACATGCAGACAATAAGTAATTTGCCCGGATTTTTTATTTTTGAGCCTTTTTGTCTACAACCTGCAGGATTTTTTCGGCCACCTCATCGATCGTCAGTGAAGTCGTATCGATTTCAAGCGCATCGTCCGCTTTTTTCAACGGCGAAATCTCGCGCTCTGAATCGAGTTTGTCACGGCGCCTGATTTCTTCTGCAAGCGTTTCATAGTTTACATTGTACCCTTTTTTGACGTTTTCTTCAAAGCGGCGTTTTGCCCGCTCTTCAACGGACGCCAAAAGAAATATTTTCACTTCCGCATTCGGGAGAACGTGGGTACCGATGTCGCGGCCGTCCATGACGACGCCGCCTTTTTCAGCCAGCTGCTGCTGCCTTTTCGTCATTTCTTCGCGGATCCCGGCGTATTTGGCGACGATTGAAACCTGGTTGCTCACGTCATCCGTGCGGATCGCCTCTGTTACATCTTCGCCTGCGATATAAACCTTCTGCTCCCCTTCAGGCGAAACCGTGAGATCGATGGCAGATTCTTTTAACAAGGCCGTCAACGCCGCTTCGTCGTTTAAATCGACGCCCTTTTTCAGCGCTAAATACGTAATCGCCCTGTACATGGCACCCGTATCGATATAAATATACGACTTTTTTCCGGCCACGATTTTAGCCACGGTGCTTTTTCCGGCTGCCGCAGGGCCGTCTATTGCAATGCATAATTTCTTTTCCATAATTCCTCTCCTTGCTATCTGGTACTCCTTATAGGATTGTATCATGTATCAGGCGAAAAAGGGGAGATTTTAGCGTGAATTTACGGCTTAAATGTCTCGATCCATTCGCCGATTTTCATGTTGTTCACGCCTTCATACTGCACAACTTTTGACAGATAAGGCTCAGCCTTGGAGAAATGAAAAAGAAGCTGCACGCTGATTAATATGACCGCCTGTACGACAAGAATCTTAAATAATAACCGTTCAATTGTTTTCATAACATTCCTCCGCTGCCCGGAAAGTTTATGGCACCGGGCATGTTCAATTTTCACCGGCGGACGTTCCGCCCATACGTTCAGTATGGAAATGTTTAGGACGAATTATTCCGAATGCTAAAAAGGAAAAGGCATGTATCCGCCTTTTCCCTCTGATCTATCGTTTTACAAATCGTTATATATCGGTTCTGCACTTTTCATTTTTTGGACCTTCTCTTCCGTGCCGTCTTCAGTATTGATAAACATGCGGAATGTATCGTTTTCAATCGTGCCGAGAATTTCGTAGCAGAGCACTTCTTGTGAAAGCTCGTTTGTGACTAAAGCAAGGCGCGTCTCCTGAACCTTTACGTTGGGATTCAGGCTTGCTTTCGCTTTTTCAAGCGTTAATTTCGGCTTCGGCAAGTCTCTTTTTTTATGGGAGATTAAGAAATCCTTTGCATTAAATCCGGTAATTTCGCCGTCGTCAAGCGCGACCTTGATGCGGATGCTGTCCGGATAGAGCCAGACGCCGTCCTGGACCGGAACAAACGAAAATACGCCGACGCCGTCGTATTGCGAGCTTTCATCCATCTTCAGGTCTTCGGTTTTATAGCCGTTTTTTTTCAAAAATTGAAGGGCTTTGTTCGACGCGTCGTTCAGGCTGATTTTTTCATCTTTAATTTTTTTGTTTTGGATCAGATAAACCGGATATCCGCCTTTTTCGGTAATGTCCATATAAATATCCGCTTTTTGATCAGGGTCCTGCATGCTGATGCTGTATACATCCCTGTTCGTTTTCTTGCCGCTTTTCGACACTTTGATATTGTAATTTTTGTCCTGAGCGAATTTTTGGGCAATCTTGCGCGCTTCTTTTTCGGTTATTCTCTTGCCTTTTAAATGGTCGTACCCTTGCTGCTCTTTTTTCGTGTTCGTCATCTCTGTCGCGCTTAAATCCGTATCAGAAAACGCACTTGCGCTTTTTTCAACGGTTTTAAATCCATTAATGATCGTATTGTCGCTTTGTTTTTGGCCGGACGCGAGCGCAAGCTCTACATCCATCCATCTCAGATTTTTGTCTATAATCAAATGCTGGACATTACGCAATTCATTTTGTATATCCTTTGAATTTTCATATAGCTGATTTAAAGAAGCGTACTCTTTTTTATTAAGCGGCTCTTTGTCAAGGTCGCGCACGGCTGCTTTGTAGCTGAAATCTCCGACCTTTGCCAAAAATTCTTCTGTCTTGTTAAACGGCATTAAGGTCAGCGGCAGCTGGCTGACATTGTTATGCGCTTCAGAAGTCGTCTTCCATACTTCCGCCAAGGCGGGAGACAGGGTTTTTTTTGCTGTTCATCGCAAGTGTGCTCCCGATTTTGTCATGCAGCTGATCCACCTGATAAGTTAAATCGTGAAATGCCCTTTGATAGTTGTTTTCGGCATGAAGCAAAACGGCGTCTTTCTCCTGATGTTCCTTATAGCCCCAATAGCTTGTTCCGACGATGGCGACACCTAAAAGGGCGATTAAAATTCCTCTGATCATTTATAGCACCTCGCTTTTATTCACAGAAAATGTGTTTACCGATCCTTTTAATTTGTGGTCTGCCCCAAATCCATGAGCTAGTGGCCGTGTCAGGGTTAAAGTAGTAAGTCGCATTTTCTGACGGATCCCAGCCATTGATGGCGTCAAGAACGGCTTTTTTCGCGGTTTCATCCGGGGTCATGTAAATCTGTCCATCCGCGACAGCTGTAAATGCAAGCGGTTCAAAGATAACACCAGCCACCGTGTTCGGGAAGGTAGGGCTGTCGAGCCTGTTTAAAATAACGGCTGCAACAGCAACCTGGCCGTCATACGGTTCTCCGCGCGCTTCACCGTAAACCGCTTGGGCCAACAGATTAATGTCGTTGTTCGAGAAACCGCCCGGCATGTTGGCTGCAACGGCATCCTGTTTTTTAGGCGCCTGCTGTTTAGGTGCAGCCTTTGGCTGCGCTTGTTTTTTCGGCTGTGCAGGAGCGGCCTGCTGCTTTTGCTGCGGCTGCTTTTGGGCAGTGCCCTGCTGCTGTGCGCCCTGCTGCTGTCTTGCTTCCGCCTTTTTTCTCGCCTGCTGCTGCACTTCTTTTGAAGGCTTCGTCTGATACTTTAGCGGCAGTCCGCCGTAATGTGTAAATTGGTTTCCTTTTCGAAGTTGTCTGTGCACGTAGTCGCTGTAATATTTAGTATGATTGATTAAAAATCGTTTTGTTTTCGGCCCGACCAGGCCGTCTGTATCCTTTAAGCCGAACTGATTTTGGAAATTGCGGACGGCCCAGTATGTCGCCCATCCGTATACTCCGTCAATTCTGCCATTGTAATAGCCGTTGTATTGAAGCCTTGCCTGCAGTTCAATCACATCATCCCCTGTCGCCCCCCGCTGTATCACCTGTTCAGAAAAGGCAGCGCTTTTTTGACTGAATGGAAGTGAAAGACTGGTTGCCATAATGGTACATAAAATGACATTCAAACAAAAAGAACCTTTCGACTTCATGTTTTAAGCCTCCTCCAGCATTTTTGTACCCATATCTTTTGTAGAGAGGCAGATTTTATACACGCTTTCCTTTCTGTTTCAACTTTAGGTAAATATGCCGGACAGAAAATGAAAAAAAACCGCCTATGCTCGAGGCGGCTATTGCTGAAGAGACTGCCCGCCGGCTTTGACGGAACGGGCTTTTTTTGCTTTGCGCAAGCCGAACCACCAAAGAAACGCCATAAAGGGCAGCATAAAATAAATCCAGTTTTTTAAGGCAAGCAGAATATAATCGTAGAGACCGTGAAGCAAAGCCGGAATAAAAAGCGAGCAGAACAGCCATTTCATCTTTGTTTTACTTGAGGAAAAACGGGCTTTGCCGATGTAAAAGCCCATGATCACTCCGAATAAGGCATGGCTGGAAACCGGAAGCAAAGCGCGCATAAAAGCGTACTCCACCCCGTTCCCGATGAGATACAATATATTTTCAAGCGTCGCAAACCCCAATGAAAGGCTTGTCCCGTATACGATCCCGTCATAGTGTTCATCAAAATCGATATGCTGAAAAGCGCTGACCATCAGCAAAAACCATTTTAAAAATTCTTCCAAAAAGCCGGAAGTTAAAAATGAAACGACAAAACTGCCCTCAGAAATGTGTTCTTTTTCCAATACATACTGGATAAACATCGTCGGAAAAACGAGCAAGACCCCCAGTATAAAAAGGCGGATGACCATATGAATGGGCTCGGATTCATATTTTTCCTTTAAGTAAAAATACATTAACAGTGCGATTCCGGGAGCTAAGCCTGCTGAGATAATTCCGAACATGAGGAAACCTCTTTCCTTTTCATCTCATTCTATCCTACCATGATTCTGATTGTTTTGAAATTGAAAAAGAACGGGCCGCCTAGTAGCAGAATTTGTCTTTTATGCCTTCTTCATAGCTTGCAAGAAGGACGGCCAGTTTCATTCTCGCTTTTTTGCTGTCATAATCCTTGCCTAAGATGACACCTTTTTTCGCGAGGTCATAGCTGCTGCCCGCATAGTCATAGGTCGTATACACTTCGCCTTCCTCTGCACTCGTCGTGATGACGATATAAACGCCCTGATGTAAAGCTTGCTCAATATCGCCCACCATATTCGGCGGTACCTGTCCCCTTCCAACTCCTTCAAGGACGATCCCTGCTGCACCCTCGCGGACAGCGGCTCTGATAAACTTGCCGTCTCCATCCAGATAGCATTTGACGATATCCACTTCAGGAAGCGGTCTTTGCAGCTGATGAACATCCCTCTTTAAGGGCTTTTGATAAACGTATACTTTATCATTGTCAATAATCCCTAAGTAACCGAAGCCGAATACGTCAAAACCCTGCAGATTCGAAGCGTGCACTTTTTTAACGTAGCGCGCGTTGAAGATCCTCTCGTTAAAAACAACGACCGTGCCGGCTCCTTTTATATCTGGGCTGCACGCTGTATAAACGGCGTGTCTGATATTTGTATATGCATCTGTTCCTTGCTGCTCGGGGGCTCGTTGTGAGCCTGTGACAACGACCGGCCTCTCATCCTGCAAGGTTAAATCTAAAAAATAAGCGGTTTCTTCAAGCGTGTCCGTACCATGCGTCACAACCACGCCGTCATAGCTGCCGTCCTGAAAAACGCGTTCGACGGTTTGTTTGAGTTCTAGTAAATGCTGAAATGTAATATGCATACTCGGAAGCTGAAACGCCGGATAGACATCGATCTGGACATCTTCCGGCAGGCTGCACATTTCGGCTAATTCAGGACCGCTGATCGCCCCTGCCGCAAGCCTGCCGCTTTCGGTTTTCCGGCTGGCGATCGTTCCTCCCGTTGTAATAAGAGCCACTTTCTTTTTCATGTCAGGCTGCCCCTTTTCATGTTGGTCTGTGTGCCGATAAAAAAAGAGAGCACATCTATTTATAGAATATGCTCTCTTTTGCCTGATAAAAATCATAAAATATTGGTTTTATATTCGTTTAGCAATTTCAGCTGCAATTAAGCCGCCGTGAAAACGTCCGTTTTCAATGAAGATTTCATTTGCGTTGTTCCCGGCCGCAATAACGCCGGCGATGAAGATGCCTTCTTCGTTCGTCTCCATCGTTTCTTCATTAAAGGAAGGACGGCCCGACTCCGCGTCAATTTCGACTCCCATTTTTTGAAGGAAGCCGTGATCAGGGTGATAGCCTGTCATCGCGAATACAAAATCATTTTTGATCTTGGTCTCTTTTCCGTCGACAGAAAAAATCAGCTCTTCTTCCGTAATTTCTTTGACGACCGCCCGGAATTCCATTCTGATTTTTCCGTGCTTGACAAGCGAAAGGAATTCGGGAAGGATCCATGGTTTGATGCTGGAGGAATATTCGTTCCCTCTGTACAGAACGGTCACTCTTGCGCCCGCTTTAACGAGCTCCATCGCCGCGTCGACGCTTGAGTTTTTCCCGCCGATAACCGCAACATCTTTATCAAAATACGGATGAGCCTCTTTAAAATAATGGAACACTTTCGGAAGGTCTTCTCCCGGGACGTTCATATAGTTCGGGTTGTCATAATATCCCGTTGCGATCACGCAAAATGACGACAAATACGTATCCTTTGATGTTTCCACGACAAATTGGTTATTTTCTGTTTTTGTGACGGATTGAACTTTCTCAAACGCGTTGATCCGCAAATTTTTCCGCTTGGCGACTTCCCTGTAATAAGAAAGCGCCTGATTTCTGACCGGCTTGTGATTTTCAGTAATAAAAGCGACATCGCCAATTTCAAGTTTTTCGCTTGAGCTGAAAAAGGTTTGGTGTGTAGGATATTGATAAATGCTGTTGACGATGTTTCCTTTTTCAATGACGAGTGCATCTATTCCGATCTCTTGCATGTGAATAGCTGCTGAAAGCCCGCAGGGGCCACCGCCGATAATGATCACTTTTTCTTCTTTCATGTTCCGTTCATCTCCTGTCATATCGGGCAAATCAAAAAATCTCCTATTTTATGATAGGAGATTTTTTGGGTTGTTGCAAATGTTTGAACCTATATCCAGCCTCTGAAGCGGGATGCTTCCGCCATCTTGCGGACGCCCACCATATAGGCTGCAAGCCGCATGTCGATTCTGCGGTTGTGCGCCATTTCGTAAATATTGTTGAACGACTTGACCATCATTTTTTCCAAACGTTCTTCAACTTCTTCTTCAGTCCAGTAGAATCCCTGGTTGTTTTGCACCCACTCAAAATACGATACGGTTACACCGCCGGCGCTTGCCAGCACGTCCGGTACAAGAAGAATGCCGCGGTCGGAAAGAATTTTCGTCGCTTCGAGCGTCGTCGGGCCGTTGGCTGCTTCGACAACGATTTTCGCCTTGATGTTATGGGCGTTTTCCGCGGTAATTTGATTTTCTATTGCAGCCGGCACCAGAATGTCGCATTCCAGTTCCAGCAGTTCTTTGTTTGTAATGGTGTCATTAAACAGCTTTGTGACCGTCCCAAAGCTGTCCCGGCGGTCAAGCAGGTAATCGATGTCAAGCCCTTCAGGATCATACAGGCCGCCGTATGCATCAGAAATGCCGACAACTTTTGCACCCGCGTCATACATGAATTTCGCAAGGTAGCTTCCCGCATTTCCGAACCCCTGCACGACGACAGAAGCTCCCTCAATGTCGATGTCTTTCTTTTTCGCCGCCTCTTTAATGCAGATTGTAACCCCTTTTGCTGTCGCAGATTCTCTGCCGTGAGAACCACCTAAAACGAGCGGTTTGCCGGTAATGAAGCCCGGCGAGTTGAATTCGTCGATTCTTGAATATTCGTCCATCATCCATGCCATGATTTGAGAATTGGTAAATACATCGGGAGCCGGCACGTCTTTTGTCGGTCCGACAATTTGGCTGATCGCCCGGACGTACCCTCTGCTTAAACGTTCCAGTTCAGGAAAGGACATATCCCGCGGATCACAGATGATCCCGCCCTTTCCGCCTCCATATGGAAGGTCGATGATGCCACATTTCAGACTCATCCAAATAGAAAGCGCTTTAACTTCTTTTTCTGTAACTCCCGGATGAAAACGGATGCCGCCTTTTGTCGGCCCTACTGCATCATTGTGCTGGGCTCGGTAGCCCGTGAAAATCTTAACAGATCCATCGTCCATGCGAACCGGAATTTTCACCGTTAAAAAACGGATCGGTTCTTTTAGTAATTCATACACCTCTTCAGGATACCCCAATTTTTCAAGCGCCTTATGTATCACCGTTTGCGTTGATTTCAAAACGTCATGTGTGTTTTCTTCAGTATGACCGGTGTTTTGATCGGCTACCATTATAAGTTAACCTCCTAAAGTCTTTCTGGCATGTTGTCCTTTCAGAGAATAGTATACACCCTTGCACTAATCATGCAAAGAACAATCAACCATTTTTCGTGAAAATATTCGAGAAAAATCTTTTTTTTATATTCTTATTTTCGGCAGAAAAAAACTGCTGTTTAACACAGCAGAATATCTTTTTTGAATGCGGGCTATTTGAAATATGTCTGAATGGTCTGAACGGCATTGTTTTCCATGATTTTCTTTCCGTATTCCTGAAGCCTGTAAATCGTTAAAGTCGTCGGATTCCCATATTCGGCTAAAATCGAAATCACGCCGTCAGCCTCATGGGAGTCAAAATCGTCGAGACTTAAGAAATACCTGTCTTCATAGTGGTAGACTGTCCCGCCTTGAATACCGATGCGGTCCAGGTTTTTGGAAAGTTCAATCAGATGCTCAAACGTTTGAAATTCATATATAATGTCAACACTTTCGCCAAGTTTGACTTGCATTTCAATATAGTCCTCATCATACTCATTATCGTCTTCATCTGTTTCTTGATTTTTTGTGACAATGATGACCATTCCTTGTGCTTGAAGAGAATACACTTCAACAGCGATTGGGCCATTCGCTTCGAACCCGAGCTCTGTATTCGCTTCGTTCATCATGTCTTTAAACAGCTGCTGAACTTTAAATGAGTCTTTCCAAAGGTCTTCTTTCGTCAGCCCCCGGTCTGTCAGATCGTCAAGTGTCAGAAAGATTTTGATCTTATTATAATTTAGACGCTCAAGCCGCATAACGTTCCCTCCTGCCTCTTCTTGCACACATCATATATCTTATTATATGGAGATGATGAGTCATAGGTTCTTAATTTTGATACCAGTTTACACTGTGTTTGGGCGGAAGACAAGCACAATGCCGCCTTTTCGTTCCTTTTCAGTGAAAAAGCATCAGTTTCCTTCCATGCAGGGTTCCGGGACCAGCTTAATCAGATGGGTTTCCGGCCTCGCTCCCAGCCGTAGCGGAAGCTTCGATGTGCCATAGCCGTTGCTGATCAAGTACGGCGCCTGATGAACGGTTCCGGTTCCTCCGATTTCACAGAGCCCGAATCTGCCGAGGCGAATCTGTCCTCCGTGGGTATGACCGCTCAATATGAGATCAATACCGTCCGTCTCCTGTATTTGATGATGAATCTCCGGATTATGTGACACAAGGATGGTCGGAAAATCCTGCTGCACGCCTCTGAGCGCTGCCGGGTAATCATCCAATTCGAGCCTGATGTCATCCACTCCGCAAATATTGACGGCTTGTCCTTGATGGTCATGCAAAACCGAAGCATTGCGCAAAGGCGTTACGCCGTGTGCCCTGAATATTTCCTGCAGCCTTTCCTGATCAACTTCATAATCGTTATTTCCCCATACAAAATACGTTTTTCCCAAACTTGAAAGCCTTTTGATATTTTCTTCAATTCTCGAATAAGGAACGCCGCCCTCCGCTAAGTCGCCGCCGATCAAGACGAGCTGAACCCCGTGTTCTTTCACTTCACGAATAATGTCTTCACTGACTGTCCGCCTATGAATATCCGAAATAAAAAAGACGGTCAATTCGTTATTTAGGCGCCTGAGCGAAAACTCGGCTTTCAATACCCGGTTTTCTCGCGCGATACCTGACATTTTCCACACTAAAGCAGCAAAACCGATGAAAACGGCCGAAGCCAGACTGAGCCAATAGATCATGTGCATTCTCCAATCTGTTTTGTTTATCATAAGACGGCTTTATGCAAAAAGACGTTTCTTTTAATAAGAAAACGTCTTTTTTATTTGCTTTCGAAATAAAGATTAATGTCATACTGCTGTTTCATGATCTTAAAAACCGTTTCCCTTGATTTCCACTCTTCAGGCTGGGGCCATAAATCCGTGCTTTTCTGAATAATCTCGCATCTCAGCTTATGAAATTCCCCTTCTGCTTTTTCTTCCTTCTTTTTAAAATAGTAAGCGGTGCTGTATGCAAAAGCGGCCGACAAAATCCAAAGCAGGTAGACGGAGTCATTCAGCAAGCCGGAAAGGAAGCCGTTTTGCCCGAGCCCTTTTGACGCTGCAAACAAACAAAACGAAACCGCGCATATCGCCGCCAGCGCCTGCCACCTGAATGTCTGTCTGGCATAGTTTTCGTACTTTTTCTTCCTTTTAATTAAGGCGCGGAGCATTTGTTTCGTCGGTTCGTCCGTAAAACGGTTCAGCTCTTCAAGCTCGCTTCCCACAGTCCTCACACCTTGTCCTATTTGATAGTACAATGTATATGTATTCGCGGGCAAAATGATGCCATTGTTAATAAATTGGGATATTCAGAATCTGGCCGGTGTAGACATTGTTGCCTGATAATTGATTATAATTGCGGATTTTTTCCTCTCCTGACCGGTTCTTATAATATTTCATCGAAATCCGATAAAGCGTCTCTTTTTCGCCAACCGTGTGCTTCAGCACCTTTTTGGGCTGCGGCGCTTGCTGAACGGGCGGCGTTTGAGCTGCGCTTGCCGTTTTCTTCTCTTGTTCCGCAGGCTGCTTCGGTGCGGTAGGCTTCTTTGCAGCGACAGGCTTCTCCTCAGCTTTTTTTGCCTCTTTAGGCTGCTCTTTTTCCTTTTGCTCGTCTTTTTTTGACGGTTCATCCTCTTTATTTTCCGATTGTTTGTTCTCTTTCAGCTTTTCTTCTTGAAGGGCGGCGGCTGTATGCTGCGAAGCCGCCTTTTGATCCGCTTCTTGTTCACCGTTTTGATTTTCATTCGTCATTCCCGTCTCACCGGATTTGTTTTCATAAAACACATTATCATACTGATCAGAGTTGGAATCGCCGCCTTTGTCTTGGTTCAGCATGTACATAAACACCACGAAGACGATGATCGGAATGAAAACAAACATGACTGCAAGTGACGTGAATAGCGGATTTCTGTCTTTATTCTTTTTTTTGCTGTGCTTCTTTTTTTTGTGATACGTCTGCCTGGAAGGAATGTCATCATCAGGTGTCTTCAGTTCAACAGCCGCGGCCGCCTCCCGGCTCATTTCAGCACGGGTCTTCTCCTGCTCCTTCTTCTTCCTCTCTATCCTTGACATCTCCGTCATGCGAACTCCTCCTTACGTGTTGAAAACGAATCTGGCACGCAAATACAACATCGATCAAAAAGTGTGCCGTCACAGGAACGAATAAATTCCCTGTCCATTCAAAGCTCAATCCGAGCAAAAAGCTGATGGACACAACCATTACAAACAGCAGCCATTTTTTCAAATAACGAAAATGCAAAATCGCGAAAATAATGCTCGCTGCCCAGAGACCGAAATGCGTCTGAATAACGCCTCTGAACAATATTTCCTCTGCAAATGCAATGAAAAGGGTAAGAATCACGATATGCGGGTACGAGCGTTCACGAAAAAGCTTTTCATTTATCCCTTCATCGTCATACATATGCTTCGGAGCCCATTTCATCACCATCAGGTCGGCGATAATCACGAGAGCCGCGAGCGGCGCCCCGTATTTCAAGATGCTCAAGTCCGATGGATTCCAAAGCGACAAAAAATCGTCTGCATCATCAAATAAAAAGATGCCCATCAATAATGCGGTAAAAAGCATCAGCATCTGGGAAAAATAGAGCTGTTTCAGCATTTCCCTGTCTGACAGGCGACGTATGATTTCCGACTGCTTTTTCAGCATACACGATCACAGCTGGCGGCAAATATGGCATCTAATTCTTCTTCCCACGCTGTCAATTTGTTCATAGACGGACGGTCTCCTTTGGCTTCGTATGCTTCAAGACTTAAACCGCAGGATGTACAGCACGCTGTGTCATCCGTTTCCAGCGGTTCTTTTTGTTCATTAAAATAAGCGAGCAAGCTTTCCCTGAAACACCCTTCGCTTTCGGTGACGGCGGCGAACCCAGCCGCTTTTTTCAACTTGAGCTCCCTGCGGCTGTCCATCTCCCTCTGAATGACCGCCCGGCCGTCGTCGCCAAGGTGATGCACCTTCTGATAAAGATGTAGAAAATGGCGGGCTTGCGTTTCAGATAAACCAGCCTGCTGTAGAACTTCCCGCCGGTTTCGCTCATCTTTCACTCCGGCAAGCTTTTCGTATAAAAAGCCGATATCACTTTGAGAGAGTGCTTCCATTTGAATGAGCTGCTCCTGGATTTCCTCGTCTCCCGGTGCTTTCAGCAAAATGCTGACGCTCTGCTTTCCATCCCTGCCCGCACGTCCGATTTCCTGCAGATACGCCTCTGTCGTCTGCGGGAGGCTGAAATGGATCACATATCTGACATCAGGCTTGTCAACTCCCATACCGAAGGCGTTCGTGCAGCAGACTACATCAAGCTGGTTGCGAATGAACTGCTGCTGAATCAGCATCCTGTCGCTTGCCTCCATCCCGCCATGATAAAATCCCGTTCTCAATTTTGTCTCATCACGAAGCTTGTCAGCCAGTTCTTCAGCCCATTTTCTTGTCGGGCAATAAACAAGACCGGGACCTTGTAGCTTTTGAACCAGCCCTGTCAGTCGCTCCGTCTTCTCAGCGGTATCCCGCAACTTTTCAATATGAAGCGCAATGTTCGGGCGATCAACGGAATGGATCAAATAATTGGCGCCTTTAAGCCCCAGCATATTGGAAATGTCCTTCAATGTCGCTTCGGTTGCCGTCGCTGTAAGCGCCAGGGTGACGGGATGACCGAGGAGCGCCTTGATGTCTCCAAGCTTCGAATAATCAGGCCTGAAATCATGCCCCCATTGTGAAATGCAGTGAGCTTCATCAACGACAAAAAGGCTGACATTGAGCAATTGAAGCTTTTTTAGCACTTGGCCGGATTGGAGGGCTTCTGGTGAAATATACAGATATTTGAGGCTGTGAAGCCGACTTAATACGTCATTTTTTTCCTGGTGTGTCAAAGCGCTGTTCAAGGCCGCGGCCCGCTTCTCTCCGCGCATTTTTAATTGCTGCACCTGGTCTTCCATTAAAGACAAAAGCGGTGAGACGATCAGGACGGTTCCGTCTTTCAACAATCCGGGAAGCTGGTAGCACAGCGATTTCCCGCCTCCTGTCGGAAGCATCGCCACCGTGTCCCGCCCCTCCAGCACGCTTTTGATGATCTTTTCCTGGCCGTTTTTAAAAGTATGATAACCAAAGTACCGGCGGAGCGCCTGATGAAGTTTATCCATTCCTGATCACCGTTTTCGACAAGGCCAGGCGGATTTTAAAATAGCTGTATCGGCCGCCGAGCCCCTCTTTAATTTGTCTGATTTTATTGGTTTGGTTCGCTTTCGCATAATCGGCAATGATTTTCTGCTCCTCTTTCGACACGTACTGATCGATGGAAAAAGACGGATCATGAATGGCAATTTCCACAATGTGATCCTCGATCGTCGCCGCTTTCAGCTTTCGAATGTCTGCGATCCGGTCTATTGTATGCCCTTCTTTTATAAGAAAAAGCGTTTTTCTCGTCGATTGTGTCAAGCCATCATTCAAAGGAATGTCCTGAATAAGCGTTTGAAAAAGCGGACTTTCACCATTTTGGGCGGATTGAATAAAATGATGCAGAACATCCCAAAACAGTGCATATATGTACCACTCATCAAGGTCCATTTTTTCGGAAAGCTGTCTAAATGTATAGCCCGCTTTTGCCCCGGAAGTCAGGGAGTGGACAAAAATAGCGGCCTGTTCATCATCGTTCAAAACAGACAGCTTCTCTTTCAGCTCATGGTGAAACTGGGCTGCTGTTTCAGCGGCATTCCGGCTTCTTAAATATTGTTTAACCCAGTTCTGAATCTGATAATCTTTTACGATCGGTAAATACACGCGTTCGCGGTAAAGTTTGTTGGAGAGCACCTGAATCAAAAGCGACATCCTTGCCCACATGATTTTGGCTGCCGCCTGATAATAGCCGCCGTGAAAATGGCGGGGCCACGGGTAAAGGGCAAAAAAGCCGGCAAGTTCCGCTTCTCCTTTTTCGGTGACGATGTAAGCGCCGCTTTCCGCTTTTTCTCTGACCAAAGACTCCTGTTTCAATTGTTGAACGCTGACTGTCACCTGCTCTCTGGATAGAGCCGAACAAAAGCCAAAGTATTTTGAAACGGCAAATAAACCGGCGTCCTGTATCGTCTGTGACGACCTTTTTCCTTTTAATAAATGATAGACCGCGCTTGAAGAACGCTCACCCTTCATGGATGACAGAATGTCGAGCACAATGGCGTCAAAAAAATGAACCGGCATATCATCACCTACAATCTTCCGGCACATTCGATCTTTTCTTCTTTTTATTTTAACAGATTTTGCGGAGAAATCGACGTTTAAACTCATATAAAAGGGGTATGTTAGCAGTAGAACCCTTGTGTGATAAGCATTCTCAATATTTTTGAGTTGAAATGTAAGATTAACACCATTACAATAAGGAATGGGAATAGGTTTCATATCGGATAGATAGAGGGTTAAACCATTTGTTCCAACGAAGAACAATCTGGGAGGTTTTTTATTCATGCCAAAATATACAATTGTAGACAAAGATACGTGCATCGCATGCGGAGCTTGTGGTGCTGCGGCTCCTGATATTTATGATTACGACGATGAGGGAATCGCGTTTGTCACCCTTGACGACAATCAGGGTGTCGTCGAAGTCCCTGACGTCTTGGAAGAAGACATGATGGACGCATTTGAAGGCTGTCCTACAGATTCGATCAAAGTTGCGGATGAGCCGTTCGAAGGCGACCCGCTTAAACACGAATAAAGCAAAAAAACATCCGGTGCACAAAGTGCCGGATGTTTTTTTATCAGATAAGCACTGCTTCGCCAACAAGCAAAAAGAAGCCGGCTCCTTCTGCAGCTGAAAATGCCCGGCACTGTGCCGGGCATTTTTCATGTCTATTTATTTGGTGGCCATGCGGACGTTTTCCTTCAGCCGCGGCTTCAACGAAAGGAAAATCGGCGTGGACACGAGAGCCACAGCGATGCCTTTGATGAAATTAAATGGCAGGATTCCGGCCAAAACTGTGGTTTTGAGCGCTTCTCCCGATAGCACTGGAGCATTTAAAAACCAAGTGTAGGCAGGCAGAAATAATAGATAATTTAAAATGCTCATCGAAACGGCCATCACAAGCGTCCCTGCGAAAAGAGCTGTGACAAACCCTTTGGCAGAACTTGATTTTTTAAGCAGCACAGCCGCCGGCAGGATAAACAATGTTCCGGCAATGAAGTTAGCCGCCTGATCAATCGGAACGCCTGAGGCGCTTCCGGCAATAAAGTAATTCAGCACGTTTTTGATCGCTTCAACAGCAATTCCGGCTCCCGGACCATACAAAATAACAGCGAGCAGTGCCGGGATATCACTAAAATCGATTTTTAAATACGGGAATGCCCCCAAGATCGGAAAACTCAGCATCATTAAAATAAATGCGATGCTGCTCAGCATGCTGATTGAGACGAGACGTCTCACCTTGTTGTGTTTCATTTTGTCACTCTCTCCTTTTCGATCACATCTCACGAAAAGAGGAATGGTTCTTTCCCCCTGCCCTAAACAAAAAACCCGCTTTATTGAAAAAGCGGGGCTGTTTTACAGACAGGTCAAATAAACGTTTGAAAATATCATTTCAAAACGCACGGAACCTCCATCTTCTCCCATCCAGACTATACTGTCGGCTTCGGAATCGCACCGAATCCTGCCCCTAAAGAGGCTCGCGGGCTTAGAGCGCTTGCTCATCACCGCCGGTAGGGAATTTCACCCTGCCCCGAAGATTGATCTTATTTATTTTTGATACTGATATTATTATAAATGAATTGTGAAAAAATGTACAGATTCAAAGCTTATTGAGCTGTTTTGGGACGTCCTTCAGGATATTTCGGCAAACTCACTTTTTCCACACACTAAAAACCGCACATTCACAGTTATTTCATTTTTAATTTTCGTCTTTCCGCGCGAAACTCATTGACACCCTTTATGGAATATGGTAAATTATCAGATATTTATGACGCTTATTTAGGAGGAAATCTTACATGTTTCGAGTATTGGTCTCAGATAAAATGTCCAGCGACGGCCTCAAACCATTAATGGAAGCAGATTTTATTGAAATTGTAGAAAAGAATGTTGCGGAAGCGGAAGACGAGCTTCATACGTTTGACGCTCTCTTGGTGCGGAGCGCCACGAAGGTGACCGAAGAATTGTTTAAAAAGATGACTTCGCTAAAAATTGTTGCCAGAGCAGGTGTCGGCGTCGACAATATCGATATTGACGAGGCGACAAAGCACGGTGTCATCGTCGTAAACGCGCCAAACGGAAATACAATTTCAACTGCTGAACATACTTTTGCAATGTTTTCAGCGTTAATGAGACATATTCCGCAGGCAAACATCTCCGTTAAATCCAGGGAGTGGAATCGTTCGGCTTACGTCGGTTCAGAGCTTTACGGAAAAACGCTCGGCATCATCGGAATGGGCCGCATTGGAAGCGAAATCGCGAGCCGCGCAAAAGCGTTCGGCATGACCGTTCATGTATTTGACCCGTTCCTGACGCAAGAAAGGGCAAGCAAGCTCGGCGTTAACGCGAACAGCTTTGAAGAAGTTCTGGCATGCGCTGACATTATTACAGTTCATACCCCGCTCACAAAAGAAACGAAGGGACTTTTGAACAAAGAAACCATCGCAAAGACGAAAAAAGGCGTTCGTCTCGTGAACTGTGCAAGAGGCGGGATCATCGATGAAGCGGCGCTTTTGGAAGCTTTGGAAAGCGGACATGTCGCAGGCGCTGCCCTCGATGTGTTTGAAGTCGAGCCTCCGGTCGATTCAAAACTGATCGATCATCCGCTTGTGGTCGCGACTCCTCACTTGGGCGCTTCAACGAAAGAAGCTCAGCTGAATGTCGCTGCACAAGTTTCCGAAGAAGTCCTTCAATATGCGCAAGGAAATCCTGTGATGTCCGCGATCAACCTTCCGGCCATGACAAAGGATTCATTCGAAAAAATCCAGCCTTATCATCAGTTTGCCAATACGATCGGAAACCTTGTGTCTCAGTGTATGAATGAGCCTGTTCAAGATGTAGCCATTCAATATGAAGGCTCTATCGCCAAGCTTGAAACGTCATTTATTACGAAAAGCCTTTTGGCCGGATTCCTGAAGCCGAGGGTCGCGGCTACCGTCAACGAAGTGAATGCCGGCACTGTCGCGAAAGAGCGCGGCATCAGCTTCAGCGAAAAAATTTCTTCCAATGAGTCAGGCTATGAAAACTGCATTTCTGTGACTGTCACCGGAGATGTGACGACATTCTCTTTAAGAGCGACGTACATTCCGCACTTCGGCGGTCGCATCGTTGCCTTAAACGGCTTTGATATCGATTTTTATCCGGCTGGACACCTTGTGTATATTCACCACCAGGATAAACCGGGGGCTATCGGCCATGTCGGACGAATTTTAGGAGACCATGACATCAACATCGCCACTATGCAGGTGGGCCGAAAAGAAAAAGGCGGAGAAGCGATCATGATGCTTTCATTTGACCGCCACCTTGAGGACGATATTTTAAATGAGCTGAAAAACATCCCGGATATCGTGTCTGTTAAAGTCATCGACCTTCCTTAATAAAAAGCCCCGGAACCTGAAAGAAATTCCTTTCGGGTTCCGTTTTTTTTAGGAACTCTCCCTGATCTCAAGCAGCTGGCGGGGATAAATCTGCTCGCCTTTCAAATCGTTCCATTCTTTGAGGTGCCGGACAGTAACGCCCATTTTTTCGGCGATATGATGAAGCGTATCCCCTTTCTGCACCACATATGTGCCGGTCTTCGGTTCATCGTCATGAAGGCGGAGTGTTTGGCCGGCCTTAAGCTTCGAATGTTTCAACCCGTTTATTCTCATGATCTCCTCGATAGATATACCGCTATCCTTGCTGATTTTCCAGAGCGTGTCCCCTTTTTGAACAGTTACGGCACCGCTCATTGTCCCGGTGTTTTGATGAACGTGGACCGAATTTTGCTGGAACGCTTCTTCACGAAGCACCGTCAGCGGATTGATTGCATATCTTTTATCTTCAGTCCATGAACCGTAATGCATTTCAAAATGCAGGTGGGTTCCGGTCGATATTCCCGTATTGCCGATGATTCCGATTTGCTCGCCTTTTTTCACCCGTTCTTTTTCCTTTTTCAGGCGCTTGCTTAAGTGGGCATAAACGGTTTCATATCCGTTGTCATGTTTGATAAATATCACGTGGCCGTAGGAGTCCGATTGATACGATTTGCTTACCGTTCCGTCTGCGGCTGCCGCTACAGCTTCCCCTTCAGGAGCGGCAATGTCAAGCCCCTTATGTTTTCCGTCTCTCGTCCCGAATTGATCTGTGATCTCCCCTTTAATCGGTTCAATCCACTCTGAAGCTGCCGCTCCCGGCGTAGTGACGAGAAACGCAAGCCCCGAAAGCCATGCGATCGCGAACAGGAAGTTTTGATGTCTGAGTATCTTCAAGGGTTTCCATATCCTCCTATTACAAGCATCTGCGGTAAAATTCCCCCGATTCGGAGACAGCTTAGTATACTTCCAAATCAATACATTTTATACATCAAAAAAAGACTCCGCGCGGGGAGTCTTTTAGCTTTCTATCGTTATCGGATTCGGTGCGTAAGGAACCTGTACAGATTTCGACAAGTCATAGGCGCCGACCTTGGTTGTGGATGCATTTTTAAATTTCACTTTTGTGAACCCGAAATCTTTGGCGGTCAATAGAAGGCCTTCCACCATCAAAACGTCTTTAGGTTTATTTTCAATATTCGCGGAGGAAGAAAATTGAATGATCAGTTCTTTTCCATTCTTTTGAATATCTTCAATCTTTGTATCATCGGATAGAATGGGTTGTAAATGAGTGCCGCTTTCTTTAACTTTCATCATCTTTATCGCTTCCTGCACCGTTTCGTAAGATTCGCTTGAAGGTGCAAGGAACCGGCGTCCATCAGAGCTTTCATATAAATAGTAGCCTTTTTGCGTCTGATGCATAATCGCCATATCAGCGAGCATTCCGAATGATTCAAATTCAACGCCAGATTCATCATCGGAAATAAACAAAACAGAATCATATGAACCCCATTTAAAGGTTTCGTTGATCACATTTTTCAGCCGTTCGAAATCTTCCACTGAAAGCTCCGGTATTTTTTCATTTACTTGAATCGTCAGTTTTTTACCGTTTTTCTGTTCTTTGAACTTCACCTGATCAAGATAAGATGTATCAAATGATGTAAATTGGTCCACTTTAAGCCGGCTGTATGCGTGAAGTGCATCTTCAAGATTCGTCATGCTTATGCTTTTCTCAAGACTTATCGGGACAACGACAGACTTGGACTTGTCAAGGAAAGCGAAGGTGATATAGTCGTCTTTTTCATTCTGGGAGACGACAAACGTATTTGCAGGTTCAGACTTGGCAGCATCAGCCTCCGTCTGCACCAATTTTCCGTCAGATGAAATGTTGGCGTCGGCGCTGTTTTGAGATCTGATCTGTTCGATTAATTGAGGAGTGATCAGCATCAGAAGAAAGAGAACCAAAACTGTAGCAGCAAATGCGCCGACCCGTTTTTTCGGTGATTTACGCTTTGGTGCGAAAATCAGCTTTTGATAGATCTGATTTGCCGAACGATTATCCTTAACCGTTGGAAGTTGGCTTAGTAACGCCTTCAGCCGTTCTTCGTTCCATTCTGACTTCTTCATTCTTTGGATCCTCCTTCAAAAGCTCCATCTGTTTACGAAGCACTTTCAGACCGCGGTGCTGAGTGGTTTTCACCTTGCTTTCGGAAAAATTTAAGGCTTTTGCCGTTTCACTGATCGAATACCCTTGGATAAACCGCAATACGATAACGGATCTTTGATCAAGCGTACACCTGTCAAGGGCCTCGAAAATTTCCTTCAGGTTTTCATTCTGCATCACGATGTCCTCAGGCAGAGGCTTGCGGTCTTTTACATCTTGCTTCTCCCAGTCAAACGTCCCCAAAATCCGCTGGCGGATCGTCTGCTGCTTTCTGAACCAGTCGATCGCAACGTGCCGCGCAATCGAAAGAAGCCAGGTTTTTTCGCTGCTTCTGCCTTCAAATGTTTCATAAGAATGCAGGACGCGGATGTATACTTCCTGAACTAAGTCTTCTGCCTGGTTTTTGTCTTTTACCATATAAAATAAAAACTGAAATAAATCCTGATGATACTGATCATATATTTTCTGAAAGGTTTCTTCCACCTGAAACCCCTCCGTTCAATTTATTGTCGTTTGTCAATCTTAAAAGGTTACATTACAACTATTACAACTATATTACGAACATATGAAAATGGAAAGGGGGTTTAACTAAAGTTAAGCTTAATTTTAACTTAACAAGCATAAAAGCACCCGTTCTAAATGAACAGGTGCCAAGCTTACAGGAACTTCCGCTTTCTCACTAAGCTGCGTCCGTATACTCATAATCGGAACGTTCCTTAAGGCGGATCCTTTGAAATGGACTGATTTTCATCCGTTTATGACTTTAAGTCCAATTGTTGGCGAAGCTTTTTGGAAATCTCCTTTCTCTTTTCGTCAGTCACCAGGTGATACCATAAGCCGTCAACTTTTTTATCTTCACCCTCAATTTCTATCTGTTTAATATCCTTGGCAGCTTCTTTATAAGAATGTTGAATATCGATCATCTTGTCCAGTGTTAAGTTTGTTTTGATGTTTTTTTCTAATGCTGTCAAAATTTCTTGATAGTTTGTTAATGATTTTAATTGGGCACCTTCATGAATGATTTCATTGATGATCTCACGCTGACGCTCTTGACGTCCAAAATCACCGCGAGGATCGTCTTTTCTCATCCTAGCATATGTCAAAGCAGTTTTGCCATTAAGATGCTGCTTTCCTTTTGACAGATGCACGCCTTCAAGGGTGAAATCAATCCGATTATCCACCGTAATGCCGCCAATTGCATCGACAATATCTTTAAACCCATCCATATTGATTTTAATATAATAATTGATGGGAATGTTCAAAAATTGTTCTACAGTTTCAACGGTCCCTTCAATTCCGCCATAGGTGTAGGCCGAATTCATTTTCGAAAATTTATTCTTCGATTTGATAAACACCCTTGTATCACGCGGAATACTTGTCATTGTCGTTTTCTTTGTCTCCGGGTTAATCGTCATCACAATCATAGAATCCGGTCGTCCTTTATCACCAGGGCGCTCATCTATCCCTAATAAGAGAATGGATATAGGATCGTGCGGAGCAGTATCCTTCTGCTCGGTATCCCTGTGAAGAGGCTCGTACATTCCATTTATTGATTTTGCGACGGTACGGTAAATCCCGTATGAAACCACACTGCCAATCGTTATCACTAGCGCGAGGGCGAACAATATCACATTTTTCATCTTTAGTTTTCTTTTTCTCATTTTCACCATAGTATCCCTTCCTTGTTGATCCAGGTCATATTTTTTAATTCCATCTGAAATGAACCGGTTTTATCGAATCATGAATAGGCTTCATTTCATATCCGTTTTCCTGAAAGTATTTCAATAGTTTCTCCAAATGGGCCGCAGTTGTCGGTTTTTCATGCATTAATACGACAAGCGGCTCAACACCGGAAAGGTTATTGACTTGCTGAATCACATTATTGACGAATTGACCGTTTGTATTTGCAGATTTCCAGTCCTCTGAATCAACAGTCCAGTCCCAAAGATTAAAGTGGTCGCGCTTAATGACTTCTTGAAATGGACCGGTAATATAAGGCTTTGATCCGTAAGGCGATCTGATCAAATGCGTGTCAACGTTGGTCGTTTCTTTGATCGTTTTCAACGTATCGTTCATTTCTGCTGCAAAGCTTTCAGGAGATTTATAGATTTTCGATACTTGGTGCGTCACGCCGTGAGAGCCGACAGAGTGGCCGCTTTCAACCATTTTTCTCACAATATCGGGATTTTGTTCGATATTCGGTTTTAACATGAAAAAAGTAGCTTTTGCATGATACTTATCGAGCAAACTTAAGATTTTATCTGAAGCCGCAGGATTCGGCCCGTCGTCAAATGACAAATAGACGACCTTTCCGATTTCCGGCGCTGTTTGCTTATTTTCTTTTTTCTCTGCTTTATGTTTGCCTCCCGTCACAGGTGCTGAAGCGGAGGAATTTTCTTTTAGCGGTTCCTGCTTTGGACCAGCGAGTGTATTCCACGAAATGCATAACAAAGTCACCCCCAGTACAATCAACATACCCAGCACTAATTTTCCTAGTGCGCTCAATTTACGATCTTCTTTTGGTGAATTTAACACTTTTTCCAACTCCTTAAGCTGTAATTATCAATCACTAGGTTTCTTTTAATCTCGTCACATACAAGACAACGTTCTATAAGAAGGATGCTCTTTAAATATAAAGGGAAGATATCGCAGAAGTTCGGCCAACTTGTAAACAAAATGTCACAAAAAGAGGAAAAACATCATTTTTTGAGGGATGTTAATCAGTAAATAATAAGACTTATTACCTTGAAGGGGATAGTGAGAAAGGAATGGATAAAAAAACCTTATTTCGGTATTTAACTGAAATAAGGTTTTTTTTCCTGATATTAAAGTATAAAACGATCGGTTATTTAAATGTGATGATATAAGCTTGTTCTTCTAAAAATCGCGCCGATGCACTCTCCATAGAAGGATACTGGTATTGTGCGCTAACGAGCAGGCTGTTGCCGTCCGGGCTCCAATATATTTCCGAAGGGATGGTGCCGTGGTATATCGGTTCTTCATACAGGATATTTTTCCCTTGAAGCTTGCCTGCATAGATATTGTCTTCATCCTTCAAAGAGTAAGCGATTTTCTTTAAGTCGTTTGAGAATTTAAAAACAGTTACTTTTTCGAGCAGAGCAGAAAGCTCGCCGTTTCTGCGATCATATTCGTACAGGGTTTCCCCTGTGTCCAGGAATACAAATTGATCATTGTTTAACCAAACAGGCCCGCCGCGGCTGTCCAGACGCTTGTCCTGGATTTTGATGCGTTTGCCGTCAATCGTTCCCATTCTAATCCCGTACTCGTCGGAACGCTGCAACACGGTAAGCAGCAAATCTCGTCCATTATCAGAGATGTTAACTCCCGTAAGCGAATCTTTCTCCGCAAAATCATTCAATGTATACGTTTTGAGCGTTCCGGAATCCGTATCATAAACACGAAGGCTTGTCTGATTCCCCTGCCCAACATCTAAAACGAGATAACAAACGTATCTGCTATTATTTGACCATGAAACATCTTGGACATAGACCTCATTGCTGGCGGAGATGCTGGCGATTTCTGTGTTTTTTCCGTTCGCCGGCGAAAACAGCTGCATTGATGTCTTACTTAATGACAAAGTGACTCCGGCGATACGCTTTCCGTCTGGAGACATTTTCAGGTTGGACATGTTGCTTTCAATGCCTTTTACGATTTCAGCTTTTTCATAGGGGGAGGAAAGCCGCTGAAGACTGCGCGCTGTACGTTCGGATGTCCCATCTCCCTTGAAAAAACCGACAACGGAATCCGGTGAAGACCACCCAAGCAGCTGCCCTGCTTTTGGAAGGCGATAAATCGTATTGACTTGAAAAGGGCGGGTCTTCTGGTCATCGCTATGATTTTCTTCCCCGCTCGGGATAATAATCGTTTCCGATCTTTTTCCGACATTATAACTGGACACGATAATGACCAGAAACAACAGCACTCCTGCCCAAATGATAAACGGTTTGTTTTTCATCATTTCTCAACCTTTGCGTAAGCTAATTCAACATGAATCACTGTTTGGTTTTCCTTGTAGTACATCTCGATTGTTCCTCCGTGTTCGTCAACAATTGTTTTCACAATGCTTAATCCCAAGCCTACACTTCCTTCTTCCTTAATCTTCTGATTGACTGAATAAAAGGGCTGGAACATTTTGGAGTGTTGGTCATTTTCCAATGGAGCACTTGGATTCTTGAATGTAAAAAGAATGGTTTCTCCAATGATTTCGGCCTTAATGATGATTTCCGAATGAGATAAGCTGTATTTGATGGCGTTGTCCAGCAGATTGATAAAAAGCTGGCGCAGCCTGCTCACATGACTGTGAACGTACAGGCCATCTTCAATGTCACAGGTGATCCTTTTCTTATACCGTTCTGCCCGAAACTTCATCGATTCGCAAACATCTTTTAAAATTTCCCCTGCCTCGACCCTGTCAAATTGAGCACCCTTGGCAGGTTCCCGGGATACTTCAAGAAGCTTGATCACCAAATGATGCAGGCGCCTGCTTTCTTCAACAATGTGGTTCATTCCTTTATCAAAAAACACCCGATCCGATTCCCCTTTATCTTTTATGATCTCTGCATATCCTTGGATGGAAGTCAGAGGTGTTTTCAGCTCATGCGTCATATTGTCAAAAAATCGTTTTTCTTGTTCGTTCAATTCCTTTAAACGGTCACGATCCCTTTCGATAGTTAAAATTTGTTCTCGAATTCTGCTGATCATATCGTTAAAGTTGATGGCAAGCTGGCCAATTTCATCTTTTCTATTAAAGTGGATATCCATATCCAGTTTACCCTTCTTGACTTGCGAGGTGGCATCTGTCAGCTTGACGAGCGGAATCGTGATATGTCTGGACAGGATATAGGAGAAAAGAAACGCCGCCAAAAATATGGCAAGTGCGATGTAAAAAACAATATCCAGAATCTCTCCGCTTTGCTTATACTGCAGGTCGAAATTTTTCGAAAAGCGTAATATGCCTACTTTTGTGCCTTCAACGACAACCGGGTATGAAAAAAAACACTTCTGCTTTATTGCGGTTATAGGTGATATGATAGGCAGTCTTTCCTTTGATCGCCTGTTTAAGATCTTCATCACTTCCACGGGAAAACGCCTTCTGATCAGAAGCAGACAACAATGCGCCATTCACGGTATAAACACCGACATTGCTTCCTGTGGAGTGATTCAAATTATCTACCATTTCATCGGCCATATCACCGAAATAAAGTTCATTGTTTTTATAATGATTGATTAAAAATGCCTGGTTTACATAGACGGTACTGTTTTTTTTCAGTTCGACTAAATCCGATGTTACAATTTTTTCATTACTCGACCAAATCACGTTCTTAACCGTATGATTGAGCACAAGGAAAGAGAGAGAAAAAATCAGAAAAAAGCCAACAATAAACTTGCCCTTGATGGTCCGTAACACTCTCTACTCCTCCTGCTTCTCGAATTTATATCCGATACCGAACACCGTTTTAATCAAGTCGCTTGCATCGAGCTTTTTGCGGAGTCTTTGAATATGGGTATCAACTGTACGGGTGTCACCGAAAAAATCGTATCCCCAAATGAATTCTAAAAGCTCTGAACGCGTAAAAACTTTTCCCCGATGATCAACCAAAGTCATCAGCAGATCATATTCTTTAGGAGTCAATTCGACGGCTGCCCCGTCTTTTTTCACCAGTCTTTCACCCGGGATGATCACAATATTTTTAAACCGGATCTCATCCTCTTTTTCCGTTTCCCGTTCGTTCACATGATAGGCTTGTTCCAGACGCCGAAGGATCGTGCGAATTCTCGCGACAACTTCGCGCAGATCAAACGGCTTTGTAATATAGTCATCGGCCCCGAATTCCAACCCGAGTATTTTATCCGTGACATCTGATTTTGCGGTGATCATCAGTATCGGAATATTATAGCTTTCAGTCACTGTTTTGCAAATATCCAATCCGCTGCAGTCAGGCAGCATCCAATCGAGCAGCAGAAGATCAGGTTTGAATTGATCTAATTCCCTCATGCCTGAAGAGCCGTTATTGACCGTGCACGTTTCAAAACCTTCGGACGTCAGCCCGTAAGCAAGCAAATCAGCAATTGCTTCATCATCTTCTATAATCAGTATTTTGGTTTTATCCATAAAGTCATCACTCATTCCCTGTTTCAAGTTTATTTTGTCTAGAAACCTCTTTTGTTTCTCGCATCCTTCTATAGAGATTATACATAAATCCAAACCAAACTCTTCCTTTGACGGTCCGCAATTGGAGCGCTGGCGGACTTTTAAGGCGCAGAAAAAATAAACGGCCTTTTATAGATGATCAGAACGGGAGCAATTATGTCCATATGTGATTTTCACTAGTCCATTTGTCCAAATCCTTCATCCATTTCCTCTGATGTTCATCTGTCTTTTGGAATCCCCACTCTTTTAACGGCAACAAAGGCAAAAACGTTTCAGGATAAGCAGAAATTTTACAACTTGGATACAAGTTGCCCTCAAATAACGGAGCACCTGTTCTTCATGAACAGGTGCTCTTTGTTTCTTATGGAACAAGATTCTTCGTCAAATTTGGCCAACATCCTGCTTATTTCTTGGAATGTAAAACGTGAAGGAAGTACCTTCGTTCAGCATGCTGTGGACGGTGATCGATCCGTTGTGTGCATCGACGATGTTTTTAACGATCGCAAGTCCGAGGCCCGTCCCGCCTTTTCCTCTCGTCCTTGCTTTATCCGCCTTGTAAAAGCGTTCAAAAATAAACGGCAGGTCCTCTTCTGGGATGCCGCTGCCCGAGTCTTTCACGGCGATTTTCAGCCCGCTTTGCGCTGACTGCACATCGACATGTACGGTGCCGCCGGCATTTGTATGGCGGATCGCGTTGTCAATCAGGTTCGTTAATACCTGCTCCATTTTGTCCGGATCAAACACAAATTTGGCTTCGTGCAGATCAAGATTGTGAGAAAGCGTAATTTCTTTGTCACCGGCCACTCCGTAAAACTTTCTGAACACCCTCTCGAAAAATTCGCGGAGCTCCACCTGTTCTACGTTTAAGGAAATATGGCCCGCCTCCATTCTGGCAAGGTCCAGCAAATCATTCACAAGCCTTCCCATTCGTAAAGACTCGTCATAGATGACCTGCGCGATTTCCTTTTTTTCTTCCTCAGAGCTTGCAATGTCGTCAACGATTGCTTCACTGTACCCTTGAAGCATCGAAATCGGTGTTCTCAGCTCATGGCTGACATTGGCGATAAAATCTTTTCGCAGCTTATCAAGCCGTCTTTCCTCCGTCATATCCCTCAAAACGGCGACCGCTCCGCGCACATGTGACTGATTGTACAGCGGACTCATGAGCAGCACCCATGTTCTGCCTTGCAGGGTCATTTCAATCATCTGCTCCTTCTCCGTGCCGACGGTGTTTTGAAAAAGCTCGCGCGCTTCAGGAGGCAGTTCATGGCCTTCTTTTACATTCATGTTCTGCTCATAATACCAGGCCTGTAAAAAGCGTTCAGCCGGAGGGTTAGTCACAAGGATCGTCCCGTCGATATTGATGGTGATCACGCCGTCTGCCATACTGCTTAAGATATTCGACAAATGCTCCTTTTCCTGATTGAGCGCTGTAATATGGAACTTCAGCTGGCGCCCCATTTGGTTAAAGGCAATCGCCAGCTCGCCGATTTCATCCTGGGTCAGGATCGGAATCTTCGTATCAAACTTCCCTTTTGCAAGATCCTGTGCACCCTGCCGCATTTTTCTGAGCGGGTAGGTAATCCGGCTTGACAGGAAGAAAGCGAAAATCGTCGTTAACACAATCGCAATCGCAGCGGCAAAGAGAATATACCTTGTCGTATGCTGTGTCGTATCTTTCACGGCAAGAAGCGATTGAGAAAGAAACACCATGCCTTCATCTTCGCCTTTCCCGTACGGTACACCGACAATCAGCTGATCGTTCTTTTGATTGGAGATGACCGTCCGCTTCTGCACTTTTTGATGCTTCTGAAGCGCTTCGTTCAGATCGGAATCATTTTTAATATCTTTTAATGTAATGGAAGCCACTTTTTGATTTTCCCGCGGTGAATACCAATATTCATTCTCATTTTTGATAACGGTGATGCTCGTCAGTTCATCGGCAAGCTCCCATGTGATCGATCTGGCTGTCTCCTGGTCTTTATGGTTTTCCATGATGACGGCCACCTTGCTGGCGAGCTTTGTCAAATCAGCTTCCGCTTCATCGACATGGTAGTTTTCAATAAACTCAAGCAGAAAGAACGTAAGGATAAATAAGACAAATGAAACCAAAAGCAGTATGGTAAACCACAGTTTACCGACTACGCTCTTCCAAAACTTCATTCGTTTCCGACCTCAAATTTATACCCGACACCCCATACCGTTACGATTTTTTTCGCAGCTTTCGGCGAGACTTTGTTCAATTTTTCACGTAGACGTTTAACATGGGTGTCGACCGTTCTCAAATCGCCGAAAAACTCGTATTGCCATACTTCCTTCAGCAGCTTTTCACGATCGTATACTTTATCAGGAGTTTTGGCCAGGAAGTAAAGCAGTTCATATTCTTTCGGCGTCAGGCTGACTTCGGTTCCGTCCGCCATAACTCTGTGAGCATCGTGATCAATGGATAAGTGAGAAAAAACAAGAACATTTTTTGCCGTTGTATCTGTATTCAGATAAGAGGTTTGCGATGATCTTCTCAAGAGCGCTTTGACTCTCAGCACCACTTCCCTCGGACTGAAAGGTTTTACAATATAGTCATCGGTTCCGACTTCAAAGCCCTGCACCCGGTTCGCTTCTTCGCCTTTCGCCGTCAGCATGATGATCGGAGTGGCTTTTTTGTCGCGTACTTGGCGGCATACTTCAATGCCGTCGGTTCCTGGCATCATCAAATCGAGCAGGATTAAATCGTATTCGTTGCCCAGGGCTTTATCGATGGCTTCGTCGCCATTCTCGGCTTCCTCGATCTTATAATTTTCCCTTTCCAGGTACATTTTTAAAAGTCGTCTGATTCTTGCCTCATCGTCTACTACTAATATTTTTGTCTCTTTCGTCTGTTCCATCGTAAACCTCCTGATTTGAATCTTCTTACATTCATTTTATTAGAAAAGCGATCGTAAGCCAAGCTAAGAATGGCCTTTCCCAATTTAAAACGATAAGCTGCGGAAGGCCCGGCGAAAAGCCCGGACCTTCCTGCACCGCACGGATCATGCATAAGAGTGAAGTCCAGCGATGACAAGGTTTACAAAAATAAGATTAAACATAATAATGGCAAAACCGATAACGGCAAGCCACGCCGATTTTTCGCCGTGCCAGCCTCTTGAAAGCCTGAGATGCAGATAAGCTGCATAAAACAAAAATGTAATCAGCGCCCAGACTTCTTTCGGATCCCAGCCCCAGAATCTGCTCCATGCCAGCTGTGCCCATATCATCGCGAAAATAAGCGCGCCAAGCGTAAAAACCGGAAAGCCGATCGAAACGGATCGATAGCCGATTTCATCGACAAGGTCAAGGTTCACATTTTTCACGAGCGGCTGAAGAAGCTGACTGATGCGTTTTCTGATGATCAGCCTGATGACACCGTAAAGCAATGCGCCGGTTCCAAACGACCAGAGAACCGTATTCAGCTTCCGTCCTGAAAAAATAGGCGGCACATTGACAAGCGGCTCCATTCTCTCCTCTGTTAAAAGTTCGCCTTTGTTCGGCCCGATCAGAGCGGGAAGCTCGTAAATCATGACGTCTTCCTGGTTGTCTTTATCAATCCACTTGAACTGCGCTTCATAGCCCCCAATGCGGAATGAGGTCGTGACAAGGATAAACGCGAGCGTTGTCACAAGCATAAACATGACAAATTCGAGCCAGAACGTTTTTTTGCCAGGCTGTGACTGATCCACATGCTTGAGCAGAAAGATCACGCCGGCGACAAAGCTGATGGCGAGAATCGCCTGTCCGAGAGCTGCAGTCGTAACATGAATATAAAGCCAGTTGCTTTGAAGCGACGGAATCAGCGGTGTGATATCGGTCGGAAACATGCTGGCATATGCGATTAACAGCAGGACAACGGGCAGTGTAAACAGCCCCAAAGCAGACAGCTTGTAAATAAAGTAGATGATGATGAACGCCAGAACGAGCATCATGCTGAAAGCAGTTGTAAATTCGAAAAGATTGCTGACCGGTGCGTGTCCGGAAACGATCCATCTCGCAATAAAATATCCAAACTGGCATACAAATCCGATGATCGTGATCAACACTGCGATCGACGCCCAGCGGTTCTTCTTCTTCCGGTCTGAAGCCTTGCTCCTGATGGAGCCGCCAAAAAAGAAGACCGCTGAGAGATACAAGAGAAATGCCGCGTACAATAAATTGCCGCTTAACTCTGCCATGAAAACCCCTCCCTATGCTGGCCGTTTATTTTTTTCCTTTGACAGTTCTTTTTGATCGGCCGGTTCGGATATCCCCGTATCCTCAAGTACGGCCTTCAAGTCCTGTTTCAGCCCGTACCAGTTTTTATTCGTATGTCCGGCGACGAGCACATGCCCGTCCAGCGTTCTGAGCCAGATCCTTCTGTGGTGCCAGTACATCCCCTGGATGACGCCGATCATAAAGATGGCGCCGCCGACCATGAGCACCCACAAAGTCAAATCTTTTCTAATGGTGAGGCCTGAGAGATTTTTCGTTTCGACGTGGTCAAACTTCATTTTGTATTTATTGTCGTCAGAACCTTCGATTGTTTCCTGAATCGCAACGAAACTCTTTTCTCCTTTAGGCTTATCCGGGGCGGTGATCTGGAATACAAAAGCCGGATTGTTCGGATTCCTCGTTTTCGTGCTCGGCTCCCCGTCTTTGTTAAAATAAAAGTCCGGCAGGTAGCTTGCAATATGAACTTTGTAACCGTTGCCAAGATCATATTCCGGCTTCGGCTCCAAGAGGTTGATTGCCACTTTGCCGAAAGATTTCCCGCTGTCTTTTTCAATCAGCTGAAAGACCATTTTGTCGAGCTCGCCTTCCTTGTAAGTCAGCTGATAGAGTGCATATGAACCGAATTTCAGCGGGTCATTGACCCTGATCTTGCCGCTTTTCACTTTCTTCAATTCAGGCGCTTCACCCGGGAGGCTGTCATTTTTTCTTTCATATAGTTCAACATCGGTTTGATATGTTTTTGCGACAGTACCGTCACCTGCTTTAGTAATCGCCTCTGAAAATACTTCTTTTTCTTTTTCACTGTCGTACATTTCTTTTGTAAACCGGTTGTTTTTCAAGTAGTAATGGCCGTCAGTTCCCGGGATGGGCACGGTCTCCCCTTCCCTGATCCAAAGGGTTTCGTCGACATACATGCCCGGAACAAATCTGAGCATGACACCGATGAGGAATATGATTAGCCCGATATGGTTCACATATGGGCCCCATCTTGAAAAACGGCCTTTTTCCGCAAACAGGTTTCCGTTTTCTTCTTTGACTCGGTATCGTTTTTTCTTCAGTTTACCGACGATTTGTGATCTGGTGTCTTCAGACATGTCCGCTTCCGTCCGGCTGAAAAGGCGCTGCCTCTCCATAAAGTTCGGATTTCTCGTGACGCCCTGATTTTTCAGCGCCCTGTACAAAGGAACGACCCTGTCAAGGCTGCAGATCACAAGCGATATGCCGATTGAAGCAACCAGAACAATAAACCACCATGAACCGTAAAGATTGTGGAAACCGAGAGTATAATAGATTTGTCCGAGAAGCCCGTATTGTTCGCTGTAGTATGTATCAGCCTGCGCACCCGGCGGCAGGAACATTTCCTGCGGGAAAATCGTTCCAAAAGCAGATGCTGTCAGCGTAATGACGATCAGCCAGACGCCGACCTTTACAGACGAAAAGAAATTCCATATTTTATCTACGATTGTTTTGTTATATGTTTGAGAGCGTCTCGCACTTCCGTCATACCGCATGTCAAGGAGTTTGGCATCCTGTTTGACGAGCGGCTTTCCGCACGATTCACACAAAACGGTGCCCGTCGGATTCACATGGCCGCATTCGCATTTGATTTCTTTCATCATGACGATCCCTCTGGTTTGATCATATTCATATAATCATGGATCATTCGTTCTGTCATCGTGCCAGACACGACTTTGACAATCTCTCCGTCAGGATTGATCAAAAACGTGGTCGGCAGCGGTGTGACATCGTATGCGTTCAGAACCTGCCTGTCTTTATCAAGCACAACCGGAAAATTGACGCCGTAGTCTTTCATAAAGTTTCGGACGGCAAGGTTTGATTCGCCGACATTGACGGCGACGATTTCAACCCCTTGATCCTTAAACACTTTATATTGATTCGCCATGTAAGGAAATTCTCTTTTGCATGGTTCGCACCATGTTCCCCAAAAGTTTAAAAATACCCCTTTGCCTTTTAGATCGTCCAGTTTGAGACGGTTGCCGTCAACATCCTCCAGCGAAAAATTGGGAGCTTTTTCCCCCACCGCCACACTCTCCGTCTTTTGAAACACGGCGCTGTACAGCGTGTAGCCAAGCGCTGCAAGCAGCACAAGGAGGATGCCTGTCCGAATGTAAAAACGCTTTTTTTTCATAATCCGCCCCCTCATTTAGACATTCAGTATCATTATATCATCTCATGACTGCCTGCCATTTGCCTTTTTTGAAGGTTGTGTGAAAATTTAGAAAGCCGCTTTACCGTGTTCAGCCAATGCCCTGAGCCTTTTCACTTCATGAGGCGTGAGCTCTCTTTTTTCCCCGGTTTTCAAGCCCGCCAGATTCAAAAAAGCGTACTCTTCCCTTTTCAGCTTGAGCACTTCGTGTCCGATGGCTTCAAACATTCTCCTGACCTGACGGTTTCGCCCTTCATGGATTGTGATTTGGACGATGCTGGTCTGCTTTTTCTTATCGAGTGACAAAAGCTTCACTTTTGCCGGAGCTGTCTTTCCTTCCTCAAGGCGTACGCCCCGCTCAAGTTTTTTTAAATTCTCCTTTAAAGGAATGCCTTTCAGCTTTGCCACATACGTTTTATTAATTTCGTATTTCGGGTGCATCAATTTATTGGCGAAGTCCCCGTCATTCGTTAACAATAAGAGGCCGCTTGTATCATAATCAAGCCTTCCGATCGGATAAATCCGCTCCTCCACCTCTGTGAAAAAGTCGGTCACAACTTTCCGGCCTTTATCGTCTTTAACCGCTGATATAACCCCTCTCGGTTTATACAGGAGAAAATAAACGGGTTCTTCGCTTTCAAGCTGGACGCCGTTTACCTCGATCCGGTCTGAGCTTGATACTTTAACGCCGAGCTCTCTGACGGTTTTGCCGTTGACCGTGACTTTCCCTTCTTTTATAAGTTCCTCCGCCTTTCGCCTTGATGCAATACCGGCGTGGGCGATTACTTTTTGAAGTCGTTCCATATCTTTCACCTCATGTATTATCTTACTTTTTTCCAGACCAACAAACAAGTTTGCGGGCGCCTTCTTCCTTAGGAAAGAAGCACTCCGCCCTTAAATGTATCCTTTCTCACGTCAAAAGTAAAACAGTTTTGGCTAAAAAAGCAAAAAAGCGCCTGTTGATCAGGCGCTTCCAAACAGCAATGTTACAATAATCACAGACGCGATAATCCCCGCTAAATCAGCAAGCAGTCCCACTTTTAAAGCATCCCCCATTTTCTTGATTCCGACCGCGCCGAAATAGACAGTCAAAACATACAGCGTCGTGTCTGTCGATCCCTGCATGACAGAGGCCAGCCGGCCGATGAACGAATCGGGTCCGTAAACTGCGATTAAATCGGTGGTCATGCCGAGCGCCGCCGTTCCCGAAATCGGCCGGATCAGAGCCAGCGGAACCACTTCCGTCGGAATTCCCACGGCGGAAAATACAGGCTTTAAAAGATTCATAAAAAAATCGAGCGCCCCTGAAGCACGGAAAACGGTGATCGCTACAAGCATACCGACCAAATAAGGGATAATGGAAAACGCAATTTGGATTCCTTCCTTCCCTCCCTCAACAAACGCTTCATAAGTCGGGACTTTTTTGAATGTGCCATACAGCAGAATCGTGGCGATGATAAACGGGATAAGGGCCAGAGAAAGCCAATTGATGAATTCCAAATGCTCACCCCTTCCTTTTTCTTCTATAATAAAAGTATCGGTCGATGAAGATCGCAAAGATTCCCGATATTAAAGTCGCCAAAATGGTCGGCCCGACGATGTCTGTCGGCGCCTTTGCATCATATGTCATCCTGACCGCGATGACGGTCGTCGGAATCAGGGTAATGCTTGACGTATTGACCGCCAGAAAGGTGATCATTGAGCGGCTCGCTTCCCTGCGGTTCCGGTTGAGCGCCTTCATCTGTTCCATTGCTTTAATGCCGAGCGGTGTCGCCGCATTGCCCAATCCGAAAAAGTTGGCCATTAAATTGGATAAAATATACCCCATCGCCGGATGATCCGGAGGGATCTCGGGAAACAGCTTTGAAATGAACGGCCGGCACAACCTGCTGAATTTTTCGAGAAGCCCGGATTGTTCGGCGATTTTCATCAGCCCCAGCCAAAAAACAAGGACGCTCATCAGGCCGATCGAAATCGTGACAGCTTCCTTCGAACCTTTAAATACGGCCTCATTGACTTCCTGAACCGTTCCGTTGAAAAGCGCAAACACCAGACCGATCACCGTTAAGCCGACCCAGATTATATTGACCATGATGAACCGCCTGCCGCTTTTTGGAATACGGATTGAAAGGTCTCGAAAAACGATTTTTTCGGCTTTTTGTTGCGTTCGTTTTCATAATAGATCGGTACACTTGCAATCGTTTTTCCGTTGAACATGACGTTCATTTCCCCGATGATGTCCGGGATTTCTTTTTTGTTTTTACGCCACGATTTTTTCGGTTTAAGAAGCTCGATGTCAACCTTCACGTCTTCTTTTTCATCTTCGTTTAACAAATATGTGACATCCCGTTTAATAAAAGCTTTATTCCCGTAAAAAGAGTCTTTTAATTTCGGAACCTCGCCTTTTTTGGCGATGATATATGTTTTGTAGTGGCCGTATACATAGTTGAACATGTTCATATGATCATTCCAGTCGTCAGGGGCATTGATGGTGACGGCGATCAAATCGGTTCCGTCTTTCGATGAAGTGGAGACCAGCGTGCGCTTCGCCAGCTTGGTATATCCCGTCTTCCCGCCTGTACTGTATTCGTAAAGCCCTGTTAAAAGCTTGTTTTTATTTCTCCAGATGCCTTGCATCGTTTCTGCCTTATAGCGCTTCGTTCCGGCGATTTTTTGGTACGTTTCGTTTGTCATCGCATATTTCGTCAAAAGCGCCATATCATAGGCCGAGGAATAGTGGTCAGGGTGATCATCGAGTCCGTGCGGATTGCGGAACAGGGTGTTTTCCATGCCGAGGTCGGCCGCTTTTTGATTCATCATGTAGACAAACCCTTCCAGGCTTCCGCCCACATGCTCAGCAATCGCAACAGCTGCGTCATTTCCCGATCTCAGCATCAAACCGTAAACAAGGTCCTTCAGCTTCACCTTTTGCCCGCTTGTCAAATAGATTGATGATCCCTCCGTTTTGACCGCCCTGTCGCTGACCGTGACTGTCTCATCCAATTTGCCCGATTCCACGGCCAAAATGGCTGTCATAATCTTCGTAATGCTTGCAATGCGCCGTTTTTCATGCTCATCCTTCGCAAACAATACCCGTCCGGATTGCCCGTCCATGACAATCGCGCTTCTTGCGCTGACATGAAGGGAAGGCTGTGCTTCAGCGATTTGGTATGAAGAGCATAAAAGAGAGCATATGATGATGGCTGCTGCAGCCTGTTTTAGAAAAAAGCGCATTTTTTCTCACGTCCTTGTGGTTGTTTGTACAAGTTTATGCGCTTGTCTTTCCGTTATGAACACCAATTGGATGATTCCCCGAGAAAAATCTCAAGCAACATTAAAACTCCCCCTTTCATGAAAGGGGGAGTTCCGGCACACGGTTCATTTAAGCTATGATCTCGGCTGAACCATCTTCATCCGATAGTCAGTCGCATAGTATTCCAATTCTTCTCTCATCGATTGATATTCTGTTTCAAGCGAAGCCATCAAATTTTTTAATGAGGCCGGCGCTGGTTCGTGAAAGCAAATGGCGTTTTTTCCCGTGTAGGCCGCTCTGCTGTCTTCGTACCAAGTATCTTTTTTCGGTGTAAAAAATTCTTCTATGCATCGATGATAGATCTGATAGAGCGTCCTTTCGGCGGCAGCGTCCTGAAAAGGAACCTGCTTCAGCCTGATTCGGCAAGCCAGAAGCCCTTCTTCACAGTAAACCGCCAGTTTTCTCAAGTTACTGAGGACATCGCGATAATAATCTCTGCTCCCGGGCTCTTCGGCTTCAAGGGATGAGAGCGTCGTTTCGTTTAAATAATCGCTCAGCGTCTGAACGGTCTGTGCTAAAAATTCGCCTGCCTGCTCGGTTTGGGCTCTTGCCATAGATTTTCCCATTGGTGTCGGCACCCTCTCCTCATCGCTTTGTTACAATCGTATTCTTTCATGCATGAAATTAAACATAAAAAATACGATAATATATATTATCATACTTCGGTCCTTAAGGTGAGTCTATTTTAAATCTTCGAACGTCTGGTTAAAGTTCTCAAAGAACAGATCGGCTTCTTCCTGAACCCCGTCTTCTTCTACATTTTCGGGCAGCGGCGGAAGCTCTTCAAGCGTTTTTAAGCCGAATTGTTCAAGAAATGTTTCGGTTGTACCGTACAAGATTGCCCTGCCCGGTCCGTCCGCCCGGCCTACTTCGCACAACAGCGCTTTTGCGACAAGGCTCTGGAGAATCCGTTCAGATTTGACCCCTCTGATCTCCTCGACTTCCGCTCTCGTAATCGGCTGCTTATATGAAACGATGGCCAAAACTTCGAGGGCAGCCTGAGAAAGCCCTTTTGAAGGGGCTTCAATCAGCTTTTTCAAATAGACGGCGAATTCTTTTTTGGTCGAAAGCATGTACGTATCCGCGTACTCGACAAGCTCGATGCCCCTGTCTTCTTTTTCATAGGTTTCTTTGACATCAAGCATAATATCCTGAAGCTCGGCTTCATCGATCTCCAAAACGGATAATAGCTGTTTTTTTGTCAGGCCCTCGTCGCCGGCGGCATACAAAAGCGCTTCGACAATGGCTTTCCAATTCACGATATCAAGCGTCATGAATCGCTTCACTCCCTGTTATGTAAATGTCTGAAAAGTTGTGTTCCTGCTCAATGATGATCAGCTGGTTTTTCATCAGCTCCAAAATCGCCAAAAACGTCACAACGAGATGCTCTTTCTGTTCGTATGGGAACAGTTCCATAAAATGCATCCTTTGACGGGACGATTTCAAACAATCGACGATTTGCGTCATTCGTTCTTCTATCGGTATTTCCTGTCTTGAAATTCTAGTTTCAGACGGCCGGCTGATTTTTTTGCGGTTTAACACCTTTTGAAACGCCCCGAGCATGTCGTAAACGGTGACGGACAGCTTTTGCTCGCTGAGTTTGATTTCCTTGGCATAGTCGCTTAAATCGCTCGGCGGCTTCGCGAATGCTTTTTGCCGCTCTTCCTCGCGCTCCTTCAAATTTTGCGCGGCACTTTTGTATTTTCTGTACTCTATTAATTTTTCAATCAATTCTTCTCTCGGGTCCTCTTCCTCCTCGAGAAACTCTTCGTCAAACAACTCCTCTTCCTGCTTTGGAAGGAGCATTCGGCTTTTAATGCTGAGAAGGGTCGCAGCCATCACCAAATATTCACTGGCCACGTCGAGCTCAAGTTCGCGCATCGTATGCACATATAATAAATACTGCTCGGTTATCTTCGCAACAGGTATGTCATAAATGTCTATTTCAAGGCGGTTGATTAAGTGCAGCAGCAGATCCAGCGGCCCTTCAAACGCCTCGATTTTCACCTGATATTCCATGTTCATTTCTCACCATTTTCAAAATCGCTTCTAAGCCGGCTAAAACTGGCTACCCTTTAGTATAAATTACGCGTCTGCATGAAGTCCAATATAATTTAAGAAGCTTTGGCATTCGCCTATACGATTTGAGCGTATGCTGCATAGAATACTGTGTAAAATCTTAAACCTGAGGAGGGAACAACATGGGAGGTAAAGGCTTCGGCTACGGCGGAGGATTTGCTTTGATTGTCGTTCTGTTTATTTTGTTGATTATTGTAGGAGCGGCATGGATCTATTAACATAAAAATGAGAAGCGTCCGTTACCCGGGCGCTTTTTTCATAGCCTGGATATATCTCCGTTTTTCCTCCGTTCCGTTCTTATGATACACTTTAACGGAAACTTAAAGGAGGATGTCAGATGTATCCCCAAGCTTATATCGATTACCTGGCCGAATTCCACGGGTCAAGGGATTATTTTGAATGCCACGAAATTTTAGAAGACCATTGGAAAAAGGACAATCCCGGCGAGCGGAAATCATACTGGGTTGGATTGATTCAGCTGGCAGTCGCACTCTATCATCAGCGGAGAAACAATTTTGCCGGTGCAGAGAGATTAATGGCGAACAGCATCCGCATCCTGGTGTCCGAAAAAGACGCAGTCGAATCGCTCGGATTAGATTACAGCCGCTTCATCAAGCTGTTAAGGAAGACTTACCAAAAAATCAAAGCCCATTCTCCTTATGAAAGCATCATGCTTCCGATCACAGATGAATCTTTGATCAAAGCATGCCGGAAACAATGTGAAAAAAAGTCGTATGAGTGGGGAGCAAACGATCCACCGGACGCCTTCATCATTGATAAACACCTGCTGAGAGACCGGACTGAAGTGGTTGCCGAGAGGGAAAAACAAATCGAACGGCGAAAAAAGAGCAGAGGCTAGAAGCCTCTGCTCATTGGTTATATGTGATGTCTTCATTTTCGTGATCCTGACAGCGCTCAAAGAATCCTTTAGTTAATTCATTCGGAACCAGCGGTTTAGGTGCAAACATTTGCGAAATGGCCGACACCATTTTTTTGCCGATTCCTTGATGACGGTGAGACGGGTTTACACTGATATGCTTGATCTCGACTTCTTCTTCTCTTTTCTCTACTCCTACACAGCCGACAATATCCTCGCCTTCTTTCCATAGGAACAGCTGCCTTTCAGTGTCCGTTTCATAGTCTTTAATTGTCTGCTGAAGCTGCTTGACGTCCTTCTCATTCGGCATAAACGAAAGGAGCCCCATCGCAATCTTTTCGAATGACTTTTTATAACGAATTAACATAAATACCCCTCAATATATCAAAATGTGGATCTAACGAAGGCTAGTCGCTTCACATCACATTATAAACATTTTTATAACCTTTTTAAACTCTTTTTCGGTAATTATTGAAGCGACCGGGTCAGGTTCGCCATTTCAATCGCTGCCGCGGCAGCTTCTGCACCTTTATTTCCGGCTTTTGTTCCGGCGCGTTCTACCGCCTGCTCGATCGTGTCTGTCGTCAATACGCCGAAGATCACCGGAACGCCTGTTGACATGCTGCTCGCCGCAATCCCCTTTGCCGCTTCATTGCAGACATAGTCATAGTGGCTTGTCGCTCCTCTGATGACCGTGCCCAGTGTAATCACGGCGTCGTATTTTTTCGTTTCAGCCATTTTTTTGGCGATCAGCGGAATCTCGAATGCGCCGGGAACCCAGGCGACATCAATATCATCAGCTTTGACCCCATGTCTCAACAGCGTATCTTCTGCACCGCTTAGAAGTTTGCTTGTAATAAAATCGTTGAACCTTGACACAACGATCCCAATTTTCAAATCTGTTCCAATTACATGACCTTCTATTTTATTCATATGAATCCCGTCCTTTTTTGTGATTGATTTTAGTTTAAAAATGAAGCATATGCCCCAATTTTGATTTTTTCGTTTTTAAGTACTTTTCATTGTCTTTTTTTGTCTCCATCTGCAGCGGCACCCTGTCTGCGATCGTCAGTCCGTAGCCTTCGAGACCGGCAATCTTTCGCGGATTGTTCGTCAGCAGCTTCATTTGTTTCACGCCGAGGTCTCTTAAAATTTGGGCGCCGATCCCGTAGTTGCGAAGATCTGGGAGAAAACCGAGCTTTTCATTAGCCTGCACGGTGTCATATCCTTCTTCCTGCAGTTTATAAGCTTTCAGTTTATTGATTAAGCCGATTCCTCTTCCTTCCTGTCTCAAATAAAGGAGCACGCCCCGGCCCGCTTGTTCGATTTGCGCGAGTGCGGCAGCAAGCTGCGGGCCGCAGTCGCAGCGGTAAGAGCCGAAAACATCGCCCGTCAGGCATTCTGAGTGTACGCGGACAAGGACAGGCTCGTCTCCGAAAGGTATATCGCCTTTGACAAGTGCTATATGTTCCTTGTCATCGATTTCGTTTGTATAGCCGTAAACCTTGAATGTGCCGAATTCGGAAGGCAGCGTAATCTTCACTTCTCGGTTGATCAGCGTTCCCTTGCTGTAGCGGTATTCGATCAAATCTTTAATCGTAATCATTTTCAAGTCGTGCTGGTCGGCTATTTTTTTGAGTTCAGGCACCCTTGCCATCGTGCCGTCTTCATTCATGATTTCGCAGATGACGCCGGCCGGCGCGGAACCGCACGCCTCCGCAAGGTCAACGGCCGCCTCCGTATGTCCGGCTCTTTTTAAAACGCCGCCTGTTTTCGCAATCAAGGGGAAAATGTGCCCCGGTCTTTTAAAATCGCCCGGAAGCGCGTGATCATCAATCAGCGACATGACGGTCAACGACCGCTCTTGAGCGCTGATCCCCGTCTTTGTATCGCGGTGATCCACACTGACCGTAAATGCCGTGTGATGAGAATCGGTATTTTCGTCCACCATCGGATGGAGGTCGAGCCGTGAAGCGATCTCTTCATTAAGCGGCGCGCAGATCAAACCCCTTCCGTGCGAAGCCATAAAGTTGATCACTTCAGGTGTTGCGTATTCTGCCAGCGCAACGAAATCGCCTTCGTTTTCCCTGTCCTCGTCATCGACCACGATGATGACTTTTCCTTGCTTCAAATCGCGTATCGCTTCTTCAATTGTGTGAAACATAGGCGCGCAGCCTCCTTTCATTTAAAACCCGTTTTCTTTAAAAAACGATTCAGTCAATGGCTTTGCCTGTTTGTCTTGTTTTGCTTGGTGGAGAAACCGGTAAATGTATTTGCCGATCATATCGCACTCGATGTTGACGATGCTTCCGGGCTTTTTTTCCGAAAAAATCGTTTCATCCAATGTGTGCGGGATAAGCGAGACTGTTACTTGATCTTCCGTCAGTCCAAAAATGGTGAGGCTGACGCCGTCTACGGCGATCGAACCTTTTAACACAAGCATTTTGGCCAGTGAAGGGTCAAGTTTTAAATCATAGTATACGGCGTTAGCCGCTTTTTCTATGCGCACGATAGACGCGGTGCCGTCGACATGCCCCGACACCATATGCCCGCCGAAGCGGCCATTTGCCGCCATCGCCCGTTCAAGATTGACGCGGCTTCCTTTTTTTAATGTGCCGAGTGATGTTGCTTTCAGAGTTTCAAGCATGACATCCGCCGTGAAACTGCCGGAACCGAACTCATTTACGGTCAGGCAGACTCCGTTGACAGCAATGCTGTCGCCAAGCTTCACATCCTCGGTCACTTTGTTGGATTGGATGACTAAAGACATGGCGCTTCCCGCCTTTTTCATGTCCAAAATCATTCCGACTTCTTCAATG
Organism: Bacillus sp. PK6-026; assembly: GCF_054161455.1. Classification (NCBI taxonomy): domain Bacteria; kingdom Bacillati; phylum Bacillota; class Bacilli; order Caryophanales; family Bacillaceae; genus Bacillus; species Bacillus sp. PK6-026. Next base: position 2,495,273 of record NZ_CP096418.1, read on the forward strand.
ATGCCTGTAAACATATGCCACCGCCTTATTTTTTTATCGGTTTTGCCGCCAGCTTTATATCCTGGCCGATTTTGGTAATGGTTGTGAAATGCAGTAAGGGGACATCTTTCATCGATTGAAAGCCTTCACCGGAGAGGATGCTGGGAGATTGCAGCCCTCCGATTAATTTAGGGGCAAGATAGAAGATCATTTGCTGATAGAGTCCTTCTTTGACGAAGCTTGCGTGAACCGTCGCACCACCTTCGACAAAGACTGAAGCGATACCTCGGTCTGCAAGGTGCAGAAGCACGTCGCGCACCGGAAGTTCATCCGCATCCAGCACGGTTACCTGTACACCTTCTTTTCCCAGGTTCCGAACCTTTTCGGGATCTGCCTTGGACGTCGTGTAAATCCAGGTTGCCGCTGCTTTATCCTGAATGACTTTTGACTGAAGCGGGATTGACAGCGTCGTATCGAGAACGACACGCACCGGCTGATTCACTGCACCGGGGAGACGGCATGTCAAACTCGGGTCGTCTGCTTTTATTGTGCCCGATCCCACTAAAATACTCTGGTGGTTTTTTCGGTATTGGTGAGCGTCCATCCGCGCTTCTTCAGAAGTAATCCATTTGCTGTCGCCTGTTGCGGTAGCGGTTTTGCCGTCAAGGCTGGCAGCTGCTTTTAATGTCACATACGGAAGGCCTGTCCGCATAAAATGCATGAACTTTTCGTTCAGCTCTTCCGCCTGTTCTTTGAGAACGCCTGTTTCGACCTCGATCCCGGCACTTCTCAGCATCCCGATTCCTCTTCCGGAAACGAGCGGATTCGGATCTTCGGCCGCCACGACTACCCGCTTCAAACCGGAACGGATAATCAGTTCCGCGCAAGGAGGCGTTTTGCCGTAATGGCTGCACGGTTCAAGCGTCACATAAATGACGGCTCCTTCCGCATGGCGGCCTGCCATTTGAATGGCGTGCACTTCTGCATGCGCTTCGCCGTATTTTAAATGAGCCCCCATTCCGACCACTTCACCGTCTTTGACGACAACGGCTCCGACAAGCGGATTGGCTCCTGTCTGACCTTCACCCTGCTTCGCAAGCTCCAATGCAAAATTCATATAATGCGCATCTGTCATGAATTTCCCTCCCTTCTTCCAAAAAAATAACCCCGGATGTCGATCCGGGGGGTTGTTTTTGTGCATGAGAAATAAAACTATGCATCATCATTATTTTTCACATAGTCTCTTCATCCTTCTCCCATCCAGACTTTCACTGTCGGCTTCAGCTTCTCACTGAATCCACCGCTTTGCACGAAGCACAGCGGGTCACGGGCTCTAAAGCTGTCTCTCGCTTTATTACCGCCGGTCGGGATTTTCACCCAGCCCCGAAGGATACAATCGATATTTACTTGTCCTTATGCGTAATTATAGCGGCCGCATATTAAAATTGCAATGAAAACTGCTTGCACAAAAAAACCCTCTGAGAAACAGAGGGTTTTTAATCTGCCACCTTGACGACTTTGATTAATCCGTCGATTCTGTTGGCATTAGAGAAGTAGGCCTTTACTTTGTCTCCTTCTTTAATGTCGGACAGATCCTGGTTGAGATTTTTCGCATTGAAAATGATCTTCGTTCCGTTATCTGATACCCCGTGGTATTCAGTGCCGTCAATTTTGGTGATCTTATATTGATAAATGGTATAGTTCTTTTCCTCAGATGAGACGGTTTGGCTGAGCGCCGTTGAGACATCTTGAACGCTTCCGTTTTTTAAATAATAAAAGCCTCCGGCCAGTACGGCAGCCAAAACGAGCAGAACCGTGAGCTTGAATCTTATTTTCCCCATGATCAAAACCTCCAGAACACGTTCTGAACTATCCTATGTTTATTTCCTGTGAATGATGAAATAAAACATGTTCGATTCAGACGGAAAATATGTGGTTTTTAAGTATAACGCAAAATGAAGGGAAATCGTTTCATATTCAGACGAAATACTACTTATAACCTACGAATGTACATTCTGGTTTAGGGGTGTGTGTGAAAACAAGCTTGAAAATTGAGTCTAAATAACTATGTTCCAAGAAACCGACCGTTTGTTCTGTTTTCTTCGCTTTAGGTTTCGCTGTAAAAGTCGTTTCGGATGGTGATAACGGACTGATTTTTAAGATACTCGCTGTCTTTCGTTTTGGCCCAGGCGAGAAACTTCACATGCTCGGAATGGAACAGGGCCTCGTGATGGGGCGAGCGACCAGCAGCCGCGCCGAGTCTGTGCTTGATACCGCGCACGAACTTCCAATATTGATAGAAAGGCAGTTTTAATTTTGTCATAAATCCTGCCGAGTCTTCAATCACATATCCTTCCTCTTCAATCGACGGGTCATTTGACACAGACAGGTACCATTTATAAAAATCGGTCCACTGGTCAAAAGAAATGACTTTTTGCTTACATTCTACGCGAAATGTCTCAGCAAAACAGAGGACATCTTCATACGGCAGCTTTTCATATTTCATCTGTCTTTTGACAATGTCGAGAAGGACAAGCTTATCCGATTTGTACTCGATAATGTGCGGATCTTTTTCTGGCAGCACGACTTCAAACACTAACGAAACATTGCGTGTTTTTACATATTCTTTTATATCCTCAATCTGAGATGCGTCAAACGTTTTGTGAAACAGCTCTTCCACCCATTTCGCATGGCCGTCTTTTTGTCCGCTTGCCGATGTATAAGATTTTGAGGTGAAGACGAGCTCATCGGTTTCAGAATTGTAGCCGACCGTTCCCAAAAATCCATTCGCCTTATCATAAACAGTGACCGGAAAGCGCAGCGTGTTAACGAGAACATGCATTTTCGTCGTCAGGCGTTCATCGATGTTGAAAAATTTGTTGTAGCTTCTGCTGACGATTTCCTTGGTGTTTCTGTTGATAAACAGCCCTCTTGCCTTCATGCTGACGCTGTCCCATTTTCTCTCCTGAAAAGCCTTCCTCGTAAAGTTAAAAGAGGAAATGCCTCCGCCTAATTTTTGCTCAGATACATAATCGTGTTCGTCCAAATGCTTTAGAAAATGGTCGACTGTCAGCTCCTCGTGTTCGTGATGAGAATCAAGCGAAGGAGCGGACGTTTTAAACACATCATTTTTTATCTCATGTGTTTGAATGCCAGACCGATCGATGGTGACAACCCTTAAATGCCCGCCGTGCTCCACCTGCCCTTCCAGGTTATATGATTTTGCGGCTGCATGCACTGGAAGCCGGAACATGTTTCTGTGCCCGTGGATTTGAATGATGTTCCGCCCTTCCATATTTTTCGTAAAGACATGGTCGATATCTGTCTCATATCCGCCGACACCGTTGATCAGCTGGCTGGTAGCTGTAAGCAGAAGGTTGTCAGGAAGCGCGGAAATACCTCCGTGCGTGATGATGTAAGTATCTTCTCCATACGTGAAGTAGACAATTTGGTGGAAGCGCCTGGCCAGTTCCCTGATATCTTTTTTGTCAAAGCCTGCTTCGTCTAATTCCGGTTTTGTCTTCTTGTTGAATACGCTGCTTCTTGTTTCTTCATCATGCCCGTATTGCTTCAAATATTTATCATGATTTCCTTCGAGCAAAATCACATTTTTACGATCTTTGATACTGAGCAGGAATTGAACGACTTTTGCGTTTTCTATTCCTCTATCAAGCATATCACCTGTAAAAATATATAACTCGTCATCTTCGAGTCTGCCTTTCAAATAAGAATCCAGCACCGTAAAACAGCCGTGCACATCCCCGATCACATGTATTTTTTCATAACTGTCGAGCCGCCTCGGCTTATACTGCATCACATCGTCAAATTCTTCCGGCTTGATGACCGTTGTCCAGGAAGGCGCCGGTTCGGTTAAAATCCGCTCGTGCATGGCGTGAACCACGCTGTCGGGCACCCGCTTATGCTCAGCCCTCTCCCGGTTTCTCAACAGAGCGGTCTCAAGCGGAATATCGGAAAAATCAACCACATACGCTCTGTAGCGATACTTTAAAACGAGAGCTTTATAGCTTGAAATCATGCTTGGTTTCGCATGTGTGGCATCAACAACGGTGAATTCCCCCCTTTCCATCCTTTCTTCAAGGAGGGTGAACAAAAGCTTCCATACTTTTCCGTCATTTTTTTGAGAAATGTCGTATTTCCCTTCCAAATTTAACACGGGTGACTGATGGATCAGCCTCAGCTGATCAGCAGACAGTGTATATTGATTCAATTGATGATCCCTGATCCAGGTTGATTTTCCGGTGCCAGGGCAGCCTCTAAGCAGTACCAAAGTCCTCATTATTGATCTCCTTATTTAGTTCTGATAAGTTTTATTATAAAAAAATTTAGCATCCCTTCCAAGAATATACGTCCTTATTTGCATTTTGTTTCAAAAAATATCCCCTAAAGGGGACTTTTTACGTGTTATTTCACACCTATCCTCTTTTTATCGGACATAAAAAAGGCAGTGCTCATATAAGCGAGCACTGCCCTTTGACGGAATATTATGTTACATTTCGTTCTCCGATATGAATCGGTGACGTTTTGGCAGATGTTACGTTTCTCTCAGCAACATGTACCGGTGCGGATGTTACATTTCTCTCAGCGATTTGCACCGGTGTGGACGTTACGTTTCTCTCGGCGATTTGCGTCGGTGCGGACGTTACATTTCTCTCGGCGACTTTCATACCATCTGTTTGCGTCATCAGCACAGCACTTGCCAGAGAAAGTCCTGCTACTGAAGCAGCGGCGGTTAACAACAGTTTAGATTTCATACGACCAGTCCCCTTTTTTCATTTGTTTTCGAGCACTGAATACCGTTTGATAGAAATAAACAGAGTCGCTCAAGCGCCCAATTTCATTATAGTATTCAGCAGCTTCCAATGCCAAGTCCTCAATATCGGGATACATCTTTTTTGACCCGAGCAGCTGAAAAGTTTCCAGCATTTGAGCTCTTCCGTCATCATCAAGATACAAGGCTTTCAAAAAATGAAATTTTGATAGATAGATCGAATCGTCTGATCGCCGGGCGATGTCAATCCCTTTGTTTAACGCGTCATCCGCCTGTTCCAGCTGCTTCAGCTTGAAATATGCATGTGCAAGACTAAAAAACGCTTTTGGGAGAATATCTGATGACTCTTCTTGATAAATCGCAGCAGCTCTGTTGAAGTATTCAGCCGCCCGATTAAAATCCCCCATCTTATAATAGCAGTTACCCAAATTGTAATAGGTGTGTCCTTCCAATATGAGCTGGCCTTTCTCCTGTGAAAGCTTCAGCGCCTTTTCAAGATGCGAAAGCGCTTTTTCATTCGAATCCAGATCGTCATAGTTGCCTGCGATGACGAACTCGCATTGGATTCTCCGAACCGTGTAAGTTTCATGCGCCTGGTAGGTTTCAATCGCTTGAAGCGCATAGTTCATCGACACGTGGCTCTGTTTCATATGATAAAACACTTCAGCCATTTTAAAATGAAACTCGGCTCTCTCTATTTCGTCCTCGACATGCAGCAGCTTTTTTTCGGCGCGCCTGTAAAAAGAGATCGCTTTAATATAATCATGGTTTTTATATTCATACATCCCTCTAAAAAAATTGAAATAATATTCAAGCAGGCCTGTCAGCTTTCCTTGTTCATCTTCGATATCTTTTAATATTTCAGAAAAGTCAGGCGGGGTTTCGCCTTCTTCCAATGGTTTTACGTAATCAAGCATGATTCTGTGTCTGAATTCCATTAAGGCGTAATACAATAATAAGTCTTGATCTTCTTCCATTTGAGAAATTTCGCGCTCAATTTCTGCCTTCAGCATTTCGGCGTCCGTAACATTGAATTTGCGTATCGCGTTATACCAGTCATTAATTTTTACGCCGACTGCAGTCGATGGGATTTTTACGCTCACCCCTTACGCCCCTTCCTTTTATACAGATTGCGTTCTCTTTCTAGCTCTTCACTTGAATATATTTTACATAAAGGGTCATTTTTTCACAATTATTTTATTTATTAGGATCATCATTTCCTAGCAAAACGCGGTCGAAGAATCGGTCCCTGGTCCTATTGCATCTGGAAAATGAACACCGTTTCAGACAAAAAAACAGCCCGGCTTAGCGGGCTGTTTCTTCGCTTTCTAATTATGCGTCAAATACTTCGACTTTTTCCATGCCTTGTCCCTGCTCCATTGAAGTGACAGCATCAAGACCTGATGTGACTTTTCCAAAAACAGTGTGTACGCCGTTCAAGTGCGGCTGAGGCTCATGGACGATAAAGAATTGGCTGCCTCCAGTATCTTTTCCTGCGTGAGCCATTGAGAGAGAACCGGCTTCGTGTTTATGCGGATTCCCTTCTGTCTCGCATTTAATCGTATATCCAGGTCCGCCTGTTCCGGTGCCGTGCGGGCAGCCTCCTTGGCTGACGAAGCCCGGAATGACGCGGTGGAACTTCAACCCGTCATAGAACCCTTCGTTTGCAAGTTTTTCAAAGTTGGCGACAGTTCCCGGCGCCGCTTCCGGATATAGTTCAAACTCGATTTTTTTGCCGTTTGTCAGTTGTATGTATCCTTTTTTAGCCATCTTGATTCTCTCCTTTCATTTCACAAGGGTCATTATATCATATCAAAGAAGCACAGAGCCAATCTACCTGAAATAAACGGCGCTCTTGCATCACTTTTGTAAAAGATTTTTAAAAAAGGTTGAATCGCCTGTGAAAATCATGAATGATAAAAGAGCGGTGTGATACGATACCCGGAGGGCATTTGACTTGAAGAAAAATGGATCACTTTTTTTCTTTGAAACCTCTCTCATCTTTCATCCGTCTATATTTCGGAACGCATTATTTCCGTTCCGGCAGGCTTCTTTAAAAGTACAGCAATTCTGCCTGAAGCCTGCATTTTTAAGGAGGGCATTGAGCTTGAAAAAATCGATACTAGGAATCTTTACAGCATTGTGTCTGCTCATTTTCCCGCAGGTCAGCTTTGCTGACGCCGCAGTGGGTGATGTGATCGTCACGCTGGGGAAAGACTTGTCAAGCCAGGACAGACAAAAGGTATTAAAAGAAATGAATGCGCCTGAAAATGCGACCATCATCGAGGTGACAAATGATGAGGAGCATAAATATTTAGGGGATTATATACCGAAAGCACAAATCGGAACAAGAGCGATTTCTTCTTCTTCGATTACCGTAGCGAAAAAAGGCACCGGTTTGGAAGTGCAGACACACAATATCAGCAGAATTACGGATGAAATGTATTTAAACGCGCTGATGACAGCCGGTGTAAAAGACGCTAAAGTCTATATCACTGCACCATTTGAAGTATCAGGCACAGCCGCTTTGACCGGTTTAATGAAAGCCTATGAAACGACTTCGGGCGAAAAGATCTCCGAAGACGTGAAAAAAGTCGCGAATGAAGAGCTAGTCACCACTTCAGAGCTTGGCGAGAAAATCGGCAGTGAGAATGCATCAGCGCTGATGGCCAAAGTCAAGGAAGAAATCTCGAAAAACGGGGTTCCCGAATCAAAAGAGGAATTGGAAAAAACGATTGATTCCGCCGCTTCCGATCTGGGAGTGACGCTCACAGAGGATCAGAAAAAATCTCTCATGTCTTTATTTAATAACATGAAAAATATTAATATCGACTGGAACCAGGTTGGAGACCAGCTTGACAAAGCAAAAGATAAAATCACGAAATTCCTGGATTCTGAAGAAGGACAAAATTTCCTTCAAAAACTGATCGACTTCTTTGTGTCTCTGTGGAATGCCATCGTTTCCGTATTCACCGGCGGCGGCACCTCAGAGTCCAACGGTTAACACAACCGCCAAAACACCTCCTTTTTCAATTGAAGGGGGTGTTTTATTTTTGCAGAGGGGAAGTCCCCTCCGTCTTCTTCATAGTTTTCGTGAATAAAATCGGTCAGCAGTTTTGTAAATCGGTAAAACGTTTCGTTTTGCGTCGCTGCCCTGTCTTTTAGCGTGAACCGATCAAATAAAGATTGGCGGAATCCTGTGCTCATTTCAAGCTGAATGCTCAGCCCGGAAAGCGACTTGTTGGCGATGTTATTCGGATGGGTTCCGGCGTACTTGTCGTCCGTCGCCAGCATTTCAGCGGCAAACCCCGAGCGATTCAGCTCATCAACCAATATTCTGATTTTAACGCGGTCTGTCCCGCCCACTTTAATAGCGCGGTCTTCACTGTAATAGCCGTGAAGCGACATGACATACTGGTGGCTCGCAGTGATGGCGAGCGCCGCCGGCTCGTCAAAACGGGTGCTTGTAATGTGAAGATCCCTATTGCCTGATGATTTCAGCCCTTCAAACAAGTACAAGGAATAATTTTTCGCCACTTCATTGGCGATTTCACTTGTTCCGGGTTCGATGCCGCCTCCATGGATCGCCATGATGAGCATCGGCACTTTTGCGTCCTTCTCCGTCATTCGGTAAGACGCCGGATCTTCATTCCGCTTCAATTCTTCAAAGCTTGAATATTTATCAGCGGACTGTGTTGCAGGATGAGCCGCAGCAGAATATGGGAATGAAATCACAGCAGAAATTAATAAAATATTCACAGAACTGTTTATTGCTGTAAAACACTTCGCTATGTTACAATCAACACATTGCTTCAGGCACTGGAGCATGCGGTGGAGTAGGGATACTTTGGCCGGTTTCATCTACTCCGCCTCTAAATCCGCAAAATCAGCAAATCTCATCCTTTTCACCTTGATCATTGCCTTTACCATCTCCTTTGTTAAATTTTTGTTAAATTCCCAATATTATATACAATCAGCCCGGTCGCTGTTCTATGCATGTCATGATCTTTTTTGCAAAAAACACCGCCCGATGGCCGGGAAATATTCTTCATGCGGCAAACGGGAAAAAATTCTTTTTGAATAAAAAAATGGAGACCCCCTTGAGGGAATCTCCATTTTTTTATTGTTTTACTTTCGATTTCAGCGGCAGATCCAGCTTGACGATATCCTCATACGTCTCTCTCTGAATGACGAGCTGCGCTTCTCCATCCTCGACAAAAACGACGGCCGGGCGCGGAATGCGGTTGTAGTTGTTGGCCATGCTGTAGCCGTATGCACCGGTGCAGAAAACGGCGAGCACATCTCCGTCACGAACTTCGGGGATTTCCAAATCCCAAATCAGCATATCTCCGCTTTCACAGCATTTTCCTGCGATTGATACGGTATCATGACAAGCATCGTTCATCCTGTTGGCGACGGCCGCTTCATATTTTGCCTCATAAAGCGCCGGCCTGATATTATCGCTCATGCCGCCGTCAACAGCCACATATTTGCGAATGCCCGGCACCTCTTTTTGCGAACCGGTCGTGTACAGCGTGGTTCCCGCATCTCCGACGAGAGACCTGCCCGGTTCGATCCAAATCTCAGGGATGTCAAAGCCGAAATGCTCGGCATTTGCTTTGACCGCCTCGATGATTTTTTCAACATAGACATCGGCAGCGAGCGGCTCGTCGTCTTTTGTATAGCGGATGCCGAAGCCCCCGCCGAGATTGAGCACTTCCGGAATGAATGAGTAAGTCTCCCTCCATTCAGCGAGCTTTTCAAAGATCTTGTCTGCCGCAAGAACAAATCCCGCCGTATCAAAAATTTGCGAACCGATGTGGCAGTGCACGCCGAGGAGCTTAAACGCAGATGAGCGAAGGACTTGTTCGATGGCTTGTTCGACCTGCCCATTGTGCAGATCAAAACCGAATTTCGAATCTTCCTGTCCCGTCGTAATATAATCATGCGTGTGCGCTTCAACTCCCGGTGTGATTCTGAGCAAAACGTCTACAGTTTGTCCTGATTGCTTGCAAAGCTTTTCTGCAATGGCGATCTCGTGAAAGTTATCGAGCACGATGCAGCCGATTTGATGCTCCAGAGCCATGGCTAGTTCTTCAGGGCTCTTATTGTTTCCGTGAAAATGAATCCGTTCAGCGGGGAACCCTGCTTTGATCGCAGTAAAAAGCTCTCCTCCCGATACCACATCCAGAGACAGCCCCTCTTGTTCGGCAAGCTGAATCATGGCGACCGCTGAAAACGCCTTGCTTGCATACGCTACCTGCGCTTTTAAACCGGCTTCCCTGAATGCCTTCTGGAATTTTCGGGCGCGCTCTCTTATCAGCGCGACATCGTATACATAAAGAGGTGTTCCATATCTTTCTGCCAATGATAGAACATCGACACCGCCGATTTCGAGGTGTCCACTTTCATTTCGTCTGCTAGTACCATGTAAAAACAATTGTCATTCCCTCTTTCTCTATCTACAAAGGTGCAAGGGGCGGTCCGATTGCTGCCCGATGCATCTTCCGGCTTCATGATAGTGCGATTCTTATGTTGTATTATAACATTTCGTTTTAAAAACTAAACCACCATTTGTCCAAATTTTCTTGATTTACAAAGGGAATAATCCCCTAAAAAACCAATCCATTCTATTGATTATAGAATAACAGAAAACAGCACTTGATAGAAATAGGCATACATAACGTCCATTCAGTTAAAAAAAGAGCTGAAAAATCGAGATTATCGCCCATACAAATAGGCATTTACCTGAATATAATCTTAAAGATGAAACCTAAAAAAACGAAGTGGGAAAGAGGTTATCATATGTATCCAAACCGTTACCCCTACACCCCGGCTCCAGGCTATACACCGGAAGATGTATACGGCTCTTATCAGCCGGCTGTACATCATGAACAGCGAATTTACGAGCCTTATGAAGGGCAGATTATTACAGCTCCGGCGAATACGAGATTTTGGCGGAGAGGAACCGAGGTTTTCCTTCATTCGTCAACGTTTGACCCGTCCGGCCGCGAAATGCTGTATGTCGTCTATCCGATCAGAAGACAGAACAACATCTGCAGCCTCCGGGCAGTCGCGATCTCTGCGAACGAATACAGAGGTATCGGGACCCAAAGACCTGAATTCGATTACTGAAAAAGAGGCTTTTCCCCGGGGAAAAGCCTCTTGGAATACCGTCTTCACGGCTGTCTGGAGCGGTTTCGCGGATGAACGATGCTCGGCCTGACTTTTCCCCCGGGAACGGAAGTGCGCACGAGAACATGCCAAAACGCTTTTCCGTTGAACGGGAGGAGAGGCCATAAGTAAGGCGTCCGCAATGATCTGATCGAAGTCATCACTATAGTTAAGATCGTTAATCCGATGACAAATCCCTCCACTTTAAAAAGCGCCACCAATATCAGCATAAACAGCTTCACCATTTTATTCGCCAGACTCAGCTCGTAGCTTGGTGTCGTGTACGCTCCGATTGCCGAGAGGGAAACGTATAAAATGACTTCGGGAGAAAACAAGCCGACATTGATCGCGATATCGCCGATCAATACGGCAGCGATCAGGCCCATTGCAGTCGAAAGCGCCGTCGGCGTATGAATGGCGGCCATTCTTAAAAATTCGACGCCGAGATCCGCCAGGAAAATCTGCATGATAATCGGGATATGAGTGTCTTTGTTTAAACCGATAAACGATAAATGATCAGGCAAGAGCGACGGCTGAATGACAAACAATAGCCAAAGCGGCAGCAAAAAGGTGGAGGCCAAAATACCGAAAAACCGCACCCACCTTAAAAACGTCCCAACAGCCGGTGTCTGTCTGTATTCCTCAGCATGCTGTACATGGTGAAACAAGGTCGTCGGCGTAATGATGACGCTTGGCGACGTATCGACGATCACGATGACATGCCCCTCTAAAATATGGCTTGCGGCTACGTCTGCCCTTTCCGTAAACCTGACAAGCGGAAACGGATTGAAGCCTTGGCCGACAATGAATTCCTCTACCGATTTATCCGACATCGGCAGTCCGTCGATCTTCACATTTTCAATTTCTTTTTTTAATACTTCAACAAGATCGGGATCTGCAACATCTTCCAAATAGCAAAGGCAGATGTCTGTTTTGGAGCGTTCACCGATATGAAGCATTTTATAGCGCAGGCGTTCATCTCTGATCCGGCGTCTGATCAGGGCTGTGTTGACGATGATGTTCTCGACGAGCCCGTCTCTTGCACCGCGTACGACTTTTTCTGTATCAGGCTCTTCCGGCGTTCTGCCCGGATAGCTTCTGACATCAATGATAAATGCAAATCCCGCATCTTCGACGATGATGGCAACCAGTCCCGACAGCACTTGGTCCACCGCTTCATCAAGCGTTTCTGCTTTTGAAACCTGCTGGTTCAAAAGCCTGTTTTCGACAATGTCTTCGACCTCGCCCGACTCTTTTTCTTTATCATTGAGATGGACCAGTTCCCTTAACAGGTGAATGATGTATTGGGTGTCGCACAACCCGTTGACATAATAAAGCTGAACTTCATGGCCGAGGATAAAGACCTTGCGTACGCCAAGGTCAAAGCTTTCTCCCATGCCGACCCGCTTCTTGAAATACGCTTCATTCTTAGAAGGATCAAGGAATACGTTCGTCTTCTCTTGCTTTTGAGCACTCATGATACCCGCTCCTTTCTAAAATGAGCTCGACCGCTTTCATTGTAATCGGCGACCCTTTTTCCACATCGTCTTTTCTGTTCATTTTACCGATATCACCGATTCCGACGATGATCGGAACATCCAGCTGATCAAGGCAATAGACCGTGTCACCGTTCATTCGTTTGACATCGAGCTCTTTGACCCCGTGTTTATCGACGCCGAATTCCGTCAGTTCACCTTCCGCATCGATTGATACATCGATCCTTGTCCACTCTGCATAATGAGTTTTTGAAGCGACGGCGATGACCCCGAGCACCTCGATATCGGCATGCATCGCTACATATTTCATCGCTGTCTCTCCCGGCCCTTCGCCTTGAAGTCCGGAATCATCAAACATGACGAATACAGGATCATGAGGGGTTTCTAGGATCATGGATACAAGCTCCGGTCCCGTTTTAATGCTTGGATTCCCCGCCGATTGGGAAATACAGCGGCCGCCCGTTTTTCTTGCCGCATATTCGATTGCTTTTGCAGCGTATATATCGCCGTCTGTGACCAAAATGACCTTGCGTTTTGCTGGCATTATCCTTTATCCTTTCGGTTTAAAAATCACGGCAACAAGAAAAGCAAACAAGATAGCGGCAGATACACCGGCAGATGTCAGTTCGAATATCCCCATGCCGATTCCGATAAAGCCATGTTCCTCAGCCTGGTGCATCGCGCCGTGCAAAAGAGAATGGCCGAAGCTGACAATCGGGACTGTAGCCCCGGCACCGGCAAATTCGATAAAACGGTCGTAAAGGCCGAAACCGTCAAGGATCGCTCCTGATACGACAAAAGTTGACATGACATGAGCCGGCGTCATTTTAAAGATATCAAGCAAAAGCTGGCCGATGACGCAAATCAATCCTCCTGCAATAAAAGCAATGACATATTCCATCTTAAGCGTTCCCCCCTTCGGCCCGTTCAAATACGACGCCATGGGCAATGCATGGTATCGATTCTTTTTGCTGGACGATCGTCGGGCTTAAAAGGGCGCCTGTCGCTACAACAAGCACTCTGTTCAGCCTTCCCGCTTCAATTTCTTTAAAAATGTGGCCAAAGGTGACGACAGCGGAACAAGCACATCCGCTTCCGCCTGCAAAAACCTGCTGGTCAGGCGTATAGATCATCAGTCCGCAGTCATTATGTTTTGTCCCGACATTGATTCCTTCCTCTTTTAACAAATCCTTCAAAATCGGGCTGCCGACACCTGAAAGGTCGCCGGTTAAAATTAAATCGTAATCATCAGGGGTGCGTCCCAGATCCTCTAAATGCTGCTTGATCGTATCCGCCGCAGCGGGGGCCATCGCCGACCCCATATCCTGCGAATCGGTAATCCCCAAGTCGATAACTCTTCCGACGGTTGCACTGCTGATTTTGATGCCGCCTGGCTGCTGACTGAGGACGACTGCTCCGCTTCCGGTCACTGTGGATGTAGCGGTTCCCGGCTTTTGGCCGCCGTATTCCGTCGGGTAGCGAAACTGCCTTTCAGCAGTAGCATTATGACTGCTGGTTGCCGCTAGGGCACGCTTTGCGAAACCTCCGTCAATCAATGCCGAACTGATCGCGATCGATTCCATTGATGTCGAGCATGCTCCAAATAAGCAAAGAAAAGGAATTTTCAAATGCCTCGCCACATAGTTGGCTGTCACGTTTTGGTTGAGCAGATCGCCTGCCAAAAAGATATCGATGTCTTCCTTTTTAAGATTTTGTTTTGATAACGCAGTCTGAACCGCATCCTCCATCAGCTTGCGCTCTGCCATCTCCCAGTTTTTCTGGTTGCAGTGCATTTCATCATAGGTTTTGTCAAATAAGTGTCCAAGCGGACCTTCTTTTTCTTTAGGTCCAACCGCTGTTCCGCTCGAGTTAACAAACAGCGGGTTCTCGAACTCCCATGTTTGTTTTCCAGTTAATTTCATGATGTTTTCCTCCTAAAACAACTTGTCAAAGGCAAAGCGGATCATTCCCACAATATAAGCGGCCACAACGCCGAACACGATGACGTTTCCGGCAAGCTTGAACATGTTTGTCCCCACGCCGAGAACATAGCCTTCGCTTTTATGCTCAAGGGCTGCACTCGTCATACTGTTGGCGAACCCTGTAACCGGAACGGCGGAACCAGCGCCGGCAAACTGGCCGATTCTGTCGTAGACGCCAAGGCCTGTTAACAGAGCGGAGATTAAGATGAGCGTAGCAACCGTCGGGTTTCCAGCTGTTTTTTCATCAAAGTGGAATACGGCCATATAAAAATTCTGGAGAGCCTGGCCGATCGTACAGATCAGACCGCCGACAAGAAAAGCCTTGATACAGTTCAGGACATAAGGCGGCGTAGGCTGATAAGCTTTGACTTTCGATTGGTAATTATCTTTCAAACTTGACATCATATTCCTCCTTTTATGACAAATGAACAAAAATGAGCCATTGAAACATCGAGCCAAGGATCTTCCCGAACACAATGGCCATTAAAAGAATCAAAATCCTGTCCCCCATACCGATGCGTTTCGCCAGTATCGGAAGCACGTTCAACACTTCTGTCAGCGCCGCTGCAAGCATTCCGATGAAAACGCCCGCAAAAAGGCCGATCGGAAC
The DNA here is from genome assembly GCF_054161455.1 of Bacillus sp. PK6-026. NCBI lineage: Bacteria > Bacillati > Bacillota > Bacilli > Caryophanales > Bacillaceae > Bacillus > Bacillus sp. PK6-026. The sequence goes on from NZ_CP096418.1 coordinate 2,510,303, forward strand.
AAGCAGCCATTTGGATAAAAAAAAGCGGGACATGTTCAGCGATTCCCATCCTCCGAACACCGCGCCCAGAATGACAGCCCATTCATACGCCTGGATAAACCCTTGCGTTTTCGTCAGCTGAGTCAGTCTCGGTATAATGCCAAGCACGGTAAGAAAAGCGACAAATCCAGATCCAACCGCAATCCCTCCTGCGAGTCCGAGAAAGATGATAAAGATCACGCTAATGATCATGAATATCCTTTGTCGTTTCTTTGTTTTCGTGCAATGCCACATAATGGTCCAAATCAAGCTGATATTTAAACATCTCGACCTCCAGAGGGCTCGGCTCCTCGTTAAACCGTTTTTTAAATAAATGATTAAAAAACAAAATCATGCCGAGACCGAGACCGATGCTGTACGGAATCTGCAAAAGGTATGGATAGCGGTTCTCCTTGCCCGTCACCATTTCGTAAAGCAAGATGTGTACGTCCCTCATGCTGACATCTTCATGAAAGTTCATGACAGCAAGGCCGGCACCGACGAACAGGAGCAGCCAGACGCCGACGAACAGTACGGGAGACAGCCCCCTTTTCGGATATTGGATCTCCACGATTGTTTCGGAACCGCCGACGGTTTGGACGTCAAGGTCAGGAAACGATTTATGTACAGCTTCGATCACCTTCATCACGTCCAACACCACCATGCTTTGATCCGCTTTGCTGACCTGATAAATAGGCAGCCGTTCAAGCTTTTCTTTGTATCGGCGGTCGCCCGCTACCTGTGCGATATGGCCGAGCAGAATCAATTCATCGGGATCGGCCTCAAGCCGGTGGCGGAGTCTGATAAAAACTTGACGTTCCATCTGGGTCACTTCCTATATGATGGTTATAGTTGTAGTATGAAGTACATCCCATTTATCATTCAGCAAGCGGCAAAAGACCATAAATTACCACAAAAAAACCGGAACACTCTTTTTTGGAGCGTTCCGGTTTTTCATTAGACATCCGAGCAGCCTCAGCTTTCAAATTGATCCATCTGGTTTTTGATTTGCTTTAAAATCTTTTTTTCAAGCCTCGACACTTGCACCTGGGATATGCCGAGGCGGTCGGCAACTTCAGATTGCGTCTTGTCTTTGTAATACCTTAAATAAACAATCAGCTTTTCCCGTTCATCCAAATCCTTGATGGCTTCCTTCAAAGCGATTTTATCGAACCACTTCTCTTCCGACTGATCGGCGATTTGATCCAGAAGTGTAATCGGGTCTCCGTCGTTTTCGTAAACCGTTTCATGAATGGATGAGGGAGAGCGGACCGCTTCCTGAGCCATCACGACTTCTTCCGAACTGATTTCGAGATAATCGGCGATTTCCTGAACGGTCGGAATCCGTCCGTTTGACTTGGAAAGCTCGTCTTTTGCCCGCCGGATTTTGTTGCCGAGTTCTTTCAGCGAGCGGCTCACTTTGACGGTTCCGTCATCTCTGATAAACCGCTGAATCTCGCCAATAATCATCGGGACGGCGTAGGTGGAAAACCGAACGTCATAGGAAAGATCGAATTTGTCCACCGACTTCAAGAGGCCGATGCAGCCGATTTGAAAGAGGTCATCAGGCTCATAGCCTCTGTTCAAAAAACGCTGAACGACAGACCAAACAAGACGCATGTTTTTTTCTATGAGGAGGTCCCTTGCTTTTTGATCGCCGTTCTGGCTGTTTTTAATCAGTTCTTTCACTTCATGGTCTTTAAGCTGAGTGTTCTGGTTTTCTTTTTTAACCTCCACATCCATAACAAATCTCCCTTAATTGCAAAGCGCTTTGCTTTTTGATAAGTGCTTTGTTAAGTGTATTGTGGTTCCCATCTCAGGTGAGGAGTCGATCGAGATATCATCCATGAAATTTTCCATGATCGTAAAGCCCATTCCCGACCGCTCGAGTTCAGGCTTTGTCGTGAACAGGGGCTGGCGCGCTTCCTCAAGATCAGGGATGCCGACTCCTTCGTCACGAATCGTTAAGTAGACGATATGATCATGAAGGGTGACGGAAATGTATACGTCTCCCTGCCCTGAGTTTTCATAACCGTGTATGATCGCGTTTGTGACCGCTTCGGATACGACCGTTTTAATTTCGGTCAGTTCATCCATCGTCGGGTCGAGCTGAGCGATAAAAGCAGCGACTGTCACCCGTGCAAACGATTCGTTTTGGCTGAGTGCCGTGAACTGGATATTCATTTCATTTTTCATGACGCCACCCCCAACGTTTCAAGTGCACGCTGCTCTGATTGCTCAAGGCGAATGATTTTAAACAGCCCGGACATATCAAATAAACGTTTGACAGCAGGAGAAATGGCGCAGACGATCATTTCTCCGCCGAGCTGTTTAATCTCCTTATATCTGCCGAGCACGACGCCAAGTCCTGAACTGTCCATAAACGAAAGGTCTGCAAGATTCATGACAATATGGCGAATGCCGGATTGTTCCAGATGGTCACTGACTTGTTTTCTCAAGGTTTCTGCTGTATGGTGATCGAGTTCACCTGTCAACCGAATGCATAGTACGGATTCTTTGACGTGAATATCGATTCCGAGGCTCATCCTCATTCCTCCTTGGTTTAAATCGGATAATGAGTGTTTCGCTTCAGACTTTATAAATTCCTTCACCGTGACAAAACTAGTGACCGTTCGGCATTATTCACTCCACTTCGTCCAGTGGGTCATCGTCCGCTTGAACATCGTCCACATCCCTGCTTTATCCATGTCTTTTTCCGCGACAAGAGGGCTTTCAGCGAGAACCTTTCCGTCCTTTTTCAATACGAGCGTCCCAAGCTCTGTGCCTTTTTTGACAGGGGCCTGGATATCTTCCTTCTGTTTGATTTCTTTTTTAACAGCTTCGATATTTTCGCCTTTTTTCGTCAAAAGGGAAATCGGTTCCGATGTGACAAGGTTTATTTTTTGCTCATGGCCTTTATTGACCTTCAAATCGGAAATGATTTCATTGCGTTTATACATCGGATGCGTTTCATATTGGCTGAATGCAAAATCAAGCATTTTTGTGATTTGGGCATTTCGTTCTTTTGGCGTACTGGCACCAAAAACGACAGCGATGACGCGCATGTTTCCTTTTTTCGCTGAAGCTGTCAGGCAGTACTTTGCTTCATTTGTAAAGCCGGTCTTGACTCCGTCAACGCCGGGATAAAATTTGATGAGGCGGTTTGTGTTGACGAGCCAGAATTTTTTATCACTGTTTTCTCTCAGATAGTCTTCATATGTTCCCGTAAATTTCGTGATGTTTTCATATTTTAAAAGCTCTTTCGCCATGAGTGCCATGTCATAGGCTGTGCTGTAATGGCCTTCTTCAGGCAGACCTGTCGTATTTTGAAAAGATGTATCCTTGAGGCCGAGCTCAGCGGCTTTTTCATTCATTCTTTTGACAAATTCCTCTTCAGATCCGGCAATATGCTCTGCCATTGCCACAGAGGCATCATTACCCGATCCGATGGCGATCCCTTTCAGCATATCTTCAACCGTCATTTCTTCGCCGGGCTCAAGGAAAATTTGCGATCCCCCCATTGAAGCGGCATACTCGCTTGTTCTGACTTTGTCTTTCATTTTGATCTTGCCTTCATCAAGAGCTTCCATGATCAACAGCATGGTCATCACTTTTGTCATGCTGGCCGGGGGAAGCTTTTCACGGCTGTTCTTGTCATACATCACCTTACCGGTATCCCGCTCGATTAAAACGGCAGATTTTGCGTCATCAGCAAGCTCCGACGGTTTCTTTTCGCTCTCTTTTGCAAACGCCGGCGGCGCAGTCATCAGGATTATCGTAAAAATCAGCAATTTGGATAAATGACGTTTCATCACCCAGACCTCCATTTCGTAATCCTCTCTATTTTTTCCAATCCAGTTGGATTTATACGGATTGATTGGAAAAAATTTCTCATCAGGCAAAAAGAAAGAGCCAATGCAGGTTCTTATTTGAACTTGCATTGGCTCACATTTCAACTTCGCGGCGGTTTTAGCCGATTTTGGCGACGGCCGCTTTAACAAACCGCAAAAAGTCGGCTTTTACTTTTTCGGTGACTTCGATCACTTCGTCATGGGAGAGCGGCTGATCGAGGATTCCGGCTGCCGCATTTGATATACACGAAATGCCGAGCACGCGAAGGCCCGCATGTTTTGCAACGATGACTTCCGGAACCGTCGACATGCCGACAGCATCCGATCCGATCGTTCTGAGGAAGCGCACTTCGGCAGGCGTTTCGTATGTAGGTCCTGTGACGGCTGTGTAAACCCCTTCTTGTACACTGATGTTCAATTCTTCGGCTGTTTTTTTCGCCAAGAGGCGCAGTTCCTTATCATATGCGGATGACATGTCAGGGAATCTGACACCCAGCGAGGAATCGTTCGGCCCGATCAGCGGATTCGTTCCCATATAATTGATATGATCGGATATGATCATCAAATCGCCGGGACGGAACGATTCATTGACGCCGCCTGCGGCATTGGTCACAATTAAAGTCTCGATCCCGAGTTCTTTCATGACACGTACCGGGAAGGTTACCTTGTCCATTGAATATCCTTCGTAAAAATGAAAACGCCCTTGCATCGCGACGACTTGCACATTTTCAAGTCTGCCGATGACAAGCTGTCCGGCATGCCCTTCAACAGTGGAAACAGGAAAATCCGGGATGTCTTCATATTTAATGCGAACGGCGTCTTTTATCTCATCAGCAAGCACGCCAAGGCCCGATCCCAAAATCAGGCCGACCGCCGGTTTGATTTCTGTTTTGCTTTTAATATAGTCTGCGGCATTTGCAATCATCTGTTTCACGTCGTTTCCTCCTATTTCAGCAGGGATAAAAAGCTTTTTCCGTACTTTGGCATATTCGTTTTAAAGTTGTCGGCAATCGTCGCGCCGATGTCCGCGAATGTATCTGCGAGCGGAAGCGCACCGGGCTTTTCGTGCTTTTTGCTGTATACAAGAAGCGGCACGTACTCCCTTGTATGGTCTGTGCCATGGTGAACCGGATCATTGCCGTGGTCGGCGGTAATGATGAGCAGATCGTCTTCACGCATCTTTTCAAATACTTCAGGAAGGCGCGCGTCGAATTCCTCGAGCGCTTTTCCGTAACCTTCAGGATCGCGGCGGTGCCCGAACAGCGCGTCAAAGTCCACGAGGTTTACAAAGCTGATCCCTGTAAAATCTTTGTCAAGCGTTTGCACCAGCTTATCCATCCCGTCCATATTCGATTTCGTTCTAAGCGATTCCGTAATGCCCTCGCCGTCGTAGATATCGGAGATTTTGCCGATCGCAATCACATCAAAGCTGTCATCTTTCAATTCATTCATTACGGTTCTGTCAAACGGCTTCAGCGCATAATCATGCCGGTTCGGCGTCCGTTTAAATTCGCCCGGCTTGCCGACAAACGGCCTCGCAATGACGCGTCCGACCATATATTTCTCGTCAAGCGTAAGCTCGCGCGCGATCTCGCAGATTTTGTACAATTCCTCGAGAGGTACGACTTCTTCGTGTGCGGCAATCTGCAGAACGGAGTCCGCTGAGGTGTAGACGATCAGCGCGCCGGTTTCCATATGCTCCGCACCGAGCTCATCCAAAATCGCAGTGCCTGATGCAGGTTTGTTTCCAATCACTTTTCTTCCGGACTTCTGTTCAAGTTCATGGATCAATTCGTCCGGAAAACCTTCGGGAAACACCTGGAAAGGTTTCTCTATGTAAAGTCCCATTATCTCCCAATGACCAGTCATCGTATCTTTTCCGTTTGAGGCTTCTTTCATTTTGCCGTAATAGGCAAGCGGCTCTTCTGCCTTTTCGACACCTTTGATTTCTCGGATGTTGCTGAGTCCGAGCTTCGACATGTTCGGCAGGCGGATGCCTCCCATGTGTTCGGCAATATGGCCCAATGTATCTGCGCCTTTGTCATTAAATTGATCGGCATCAGGCGCCTCGCCGATTCCAACGGAATCCATCACAATTAAAAATACGCGGTTGTAATCAAATGCAGGCATTTGTCGGCCTCCTTTTTTTCTTTCTGTCAGCTGTAGGCTGTCACGCTTGGCATAAAAAAACCAAAATACCGCTATTAGCCAAGTATAAACCGTTTACACAACAGTTGACAATACGAACGGGAATAGTGAGAAACTTCCCGCAATTTGCTGCTCACTCAACATGAAAAACCGTGCTTTCGCCTGTTCTTTTAGGCTATGCACGGGGATGGTATTGCTTATATACGTCTTTCAGCCTTGTTTTCGTCACATGTGTATAAATTTGCGTCGTCGAAATGTCGGCGTGTCCGAGCATTTCCTGAACGGCCCGGAGATCGGCTCCGTTTTCGAGCAGGTGTGTGGCGAACGAGTGCCTCAGTGTGTGCGGCGTCAGCTCTTTATTAATTCCCGCTTCCAAGGCGATTTTCTTTAAATTTTTCCAAAACCCCTGCCGGCTCATCTGTCTGCCGTGGTGATTCAGAAACAGGGCGTCTTCGGAATTTTTTTTCAAAAGCTTTCCCCTCGCTTTTGACAGATATTCGCCGACCGCATGTGACGCCGCTTCGCCGAGTGGAACGATCCGCTCCTTTCTTCCTTTCCCGAAGCAGCGGATAAAGCCCATCGATAAATGGACATCGGACAGCTTTAATGCGATCATCTCGCTGACGCGGATTCCTGTCGCATACAGTAATTCCAGCATCGCTTTATCGCGGTAGCCGAACGGCCCCGTCAGCTTCGGCGTATCCAGAAGCGTTTCGACTTCCTGTAATGACAGCACCTTCGGGAGCGTCCGTTCCGTTTTTTGTGACTCAATATGGACGGACGGGTCCTGGGCCGTTACTTTTTCCCTCAGCAGAAACTGGTGAAAGCTGCGGATGGAAGCGAGATGCCTCGCAATCGTCTTACCGGATTTTCCGGCGTCTTTTAAATGCTTTAAAAACTGGATGATGGTAAGCCTTGTCACCTGGTCAAAAGAGCTCAGCTGCTCCTGTTCCTCTAAATAGGCGGCGTAGCTGTTCAAATCCCGTTCATAGCTCACAACCGTGTTGTGGGAAAGCCCCCGTTCAACAACGGCGTAGTGGATAAAGTCTTTAATATGAACTTTCACGCTATCCTACTCCCCGTTCAAATAAAAAAAGATTAACCGGTTAAACCAGCTGCCCTGCTCGTCCCCTTCCATCGAGGCGACCTTGAGGGCTGCTCCTTCAGGTTTATCATACCGATGATAGTTTTCATACTCTGAATTTATCCATATCATAGCATAATAAAACAAGACGGTAAAACCGGTAAACAGCACGAACACCTTGATCATATCGGCAGCCGTTTTCAGCATTTTCATACGGTTTCAGGTCCCTTCTTTTGATTCGATTACTAAAACTTATGCCAAATGAGACAAGTTTTATACGTCTGAATCAAAAAAGAACCCGCTCATGGCTGAAAGGGTTCTCTCCGGTTTAGACTATTCCGATTCCTTTTGCTGACAGTCATGACAGATGCCGTGGAACGTCAGCCTGTGGTCTTTTATTTTAAATTTCCAATCCTTTTCAATGATTTCTTCCACGTCTTCAAGCAAATCTTCTTCAATTTCAACAACCGAACCGCATTCCATGCAAACAAGGTGGTGATGGAAATGCGCGGCACCTTCTTTACGGAGGTCATATCTTGACACACCGTCGCCAAAATTGATTTTATCCACTACTTTTAATTCAGTTAACAGTTCAAGAGTCCGATATACTGTCGCAAGACCAATCTCAGGAGATTTCTCTTTTACGAGGAGGTATACATCTTCTGCGCTTAAATGGTCTTCCTCATTCTCAAGCAGCACCCTTACAGTAGCCTCGCGCTGAGGGGTGAGTTTATAGCTGGAAGAATGCAGTTGCTTTTTAATCCGATCAATACGTGTTTCCATTGACTTTCCCTCCTACGCCGCATTACCTAGCTTATTATAACAAAACAAGCGCAGGGAGCCAACTATAATCATTATAAATTGAGAAACAAAATGAATATTTTTTAATAATCATTATAAATTAATGCTGTTTCGGCAAGACGTACTCCGTCAGCTTTTCCATCAACACCGGTGAAAGATATGCTTCAAAGGAAGAGGATATAAGAGACATCGCGAGAATCAGGACGAGCACAAAAGCGTACCGGCCAAACCAATGGACAGGCGCTTCTGCAAGGCTGCGTTTGACAAAAAGCTGGCGGATGAGCCTCATCGAAAAGGCGATGGCGCAAGTCCCCATGATCAAGTAAGCCGGGATCAGCAGCATATTTTGCGGGAGCACGGAGACAAAAGACAGGAAAAAGCCGTTGATTCCCATTTGATTGACGAGAAAGCCGACTGTAAATCCGACGACGATCCCTTTTAAGAAGACCATGATAAAAATGACGGGCAAGCCGATGATGGAAATCCCGAGAATCCACATTAAGCCTAAATATTTCATATTATGAAGAAAGCTCTGCAAAAACATTTCCTTTGAGCTGGCTGCTTTTCCTTCTGAAAGCTGTCCAAAAAATCGATTCAAATAGTAGAACAAATCTTCTTTTTGACCGATCGTCATGCTGTTGACGATGACCGCGCCGAAAATCACACCCATTAAAAACAGTACTGAAACAAATAAATAGATTGACAGATGATCCTTCATATGTTGAAAGATGAGCTCTTTGATTGTGGGCTTCCGCATGTATCTTCCTCCCAGACGTGCTTTTGATTTTAATAGATTGTATGAGAGAAAAGAGAGCCGCATGACTTTTTTTGAAAAAAGACAGGCGCCCGTAAAAGGCGCCCTGATCACGTTATGATTCCTCCCTGTTTTCCGAAGAATGCTCCCTGTCCGTATTCACAGTCTTGTTGGCAGCCATTACAAACGGCAGATAAATCACTGTTGAAATGGCGAGGCAAAGAAAGCCGACCCCGAGCGCAAGCCAGTTTCCTCCTGTCCCGAGAAACGGAATCAACGGCCCGGGCGTTGTCCACGGAACAGCGTATGCGATCGGCGGAATCAGCTGAAACTTGATGAACAAGTAGCCGATGACAGTGTTGACTGCCGGAACGATGATAAAGGGAATCATGAAGATTGGATTGAGCACGACCGGAAGTCCGAAAATAACAGGTTCATTAATGTTAAATATCCCCGGCCCGATCGAAAGCTTACCGATATCTTTATAATCCCGGCGCTTTGAAGCGATGAATATTGCGATCAAAAGCCCCAGCGTCATGCCCGATCCCCCGTAGTTTGCAAAGGCGTCATTCAGCGCCCATGTTTCAGGAAACGGAGCGTTCCAGGCAGAGCCTGTTTTGGCGGCAAAAGCGAGATTTTCAAGGTTTGCTTCGGCAAAGATCGTTTCTCTGATCGCCGCGATTGTATTCGGGCCGTGAATGCCGAACAGCCATAAAAAGTTGGCGACGATTCCAAGGAAAACAACAGTGAAAATATTCGTTCCCATCTCTCTCAACGGCGCCTGCAGCACGGTATACACCAATTCATGCAAACCGTTTTTCGACAGAGACAATAGCGCAAAGCTTAACATCGCAAAACCAATTGTAATGAAGATGATCGGAAACAGCACTTTAAATGTCCGGGCAACCGCAGGCGGCACCTGCGGAGGCATATGAATTTGCAGGCGCTTGGCATTTGAAAGCCTGCTGAACACTTCACCGACGAGGATCCCGATGATTAAGGCAACGAACAGCCCTTGCGCACCGAGCCACTTCGTCGTTAAAAAGCTCTCGTTTTCGATCAGGCGGTACGGTGAATAAATGATAAAATAACAGGATACGGCCGTTAATCCGGCAAGCAGTTCATCCGCTTTCATTGAGATGGCTAAATTGCGTGCGACGAGAAACACAACAAATATGGACATAATATCGAGCGATCCCCGCAGTACGGGGGTAAAGACCGACTGATAATCAGCCAAGTTCGGAAATATCTTTTCAAGGAACAAAATGTTGGCGATAAACCCGTCCGGAGATAAAATAGCGAAATTCAATAAAATGATAATCGACCCTGCCATAATAATCGGAAATGATAGAATAAAAGCATCTCTGATCGCACATATATGGCGCTGTGAGTTCAGTTTTGCAGCAACGGGAACCAAAAACCGTTCCACGTTCCGCTCAAACTTCTCCATAAACCCGCTCATCCCTGTCTCCCCTCCTTTTTATTTCATCAGCTGCAGCGCTTTTTGCAACACAGCTTCGCCGTTCATGGTGCCGTAGTCGCGCATGTCGATCACCTGAACCGGCGTGTCTCCCGCGCTCGCCTCAACCTGTGACTTTTGGTACCTGACTTGCGGCCCCAGCAGTACGACGTCCGCGCTTGACGCGGCAGTCCCGGCTTCGGATACAGGCAGTGCAATGATGTCGACCTCTTCGTTCAGCGCCTCGGCATGCTTTTTCATTCTGCTGACAAGCAGGCTCGTTGACATGCCGGCCGCGCAAACCAATAAAATTTTCTTCATTATTTGTTAACCCCCTTCAGTTTCACCTTTTTCCCCGCCGATCAGAAAACGCTTTCATTACAATGCGGAGTAATATTTCAACCTGGTCTTTTATCCTATGACCGAGATAGACAACTGTTTCATAAAAATCAATATTTTTATAACGGTTTCAAACGGCTCGTTTAGTCAACCTCAACAAACGCCTTGAAACATTTGTTTAGTTTATCTAATGAATTTTTCAGAATAATAAGTTATATTTTTCCTTAAAAATAAGCGGAGGGATTATATGAAATCTGTCCAATATGAAAAAGTTCAATCAGACCGTACACTCTCAAACAGCGACCTGCAGCCTCTAAAGCCTGAGGAACGCACATGGAAAGCGGTCAATTTCGCATCGATCTGGATGGGCTGCATCCATAACATCCCGACTTACGCAACGGTTGGCGGACTGATAGCGATCGGGCTTTCTCCGTGGCAGGTGCTTGGGATTATCGCAGTCGCTTCGGTCGTGCTCTATGCAGCCCTCGCATTGAATGGACATGCCGGCACAAAATACGGCGTGCCTTTTCCCGTGTTAATCAGGGCTTCTTTCGGGATATACGGGGCTAATATTCCGGCGCTTCTCAGAGGTTTTGTGGCGATTATGTGGTTCGGCATTCAAGCGTTTGCGGGAAGCATGGCGCTTAACATCCTGATCTTAAATGTGTGGAGCGGCTGGAAAGATATTGGCGGCGATTGGAACTTGTTTGGATTGCATTTATCAGGGCTTTTGTCATTTGCTTTCTTTTGGGGAATTCATCTGCTTGTCCTTCACCACGGAATGGAGTCGATCAGAAAGTTTGAAGTCTGGGCCGGCCCGCTCGTTTATCTCGTCTTTGGCGGAATGGTGTGGTGGGCAGTCGATATTGCGGGAGGACTCGGTCCGATTTATTCGCAGCCGGGAAAATTTCAGACATTCGGCGAATTGATTTGGCCGTTTCTTGCCGGTGTGACGGGAATTATCGGCATATGGGCGACACTCATTTTGAACATTCCCGATTTTACGAGGTTTGCTGCCTCTCAAAAAGAACAAATCAGAGGGCAGTTTTACGGTTTGCCGGGCACATTCGTTCTGTTTGCATTTGCAAGCATTACCGTCACCTCCGGCTCACAGGCTGCCTTCGGGGAGCCGATTTGGGATGTTGTCGATATTCTCGCCCATTTTGACAACCCGTATGTGATCGCGCTTTCGGTCATTACGCTTTGCATCGCCGCCATTTCGGTAAACGTTGCAGCGAATATTGTCTCGCCAGCCTATGACCTGGCCAATTTTTTGCCGAAATATATCGATTTTAAGCGAGGCAGCTATTTGACAGCTGTTTTGGCCCTGTTCACTTTCCCATGGAAGCTGATGGAGAATGAAGCGAGCGTGTTTTCGTTTCTCGGCACAATCGGCGGAATATTGGGGCCGGTCGCAGGCGTTATGCTTGCCGATTATTTTATCATCCGGAAGCGCACGCTTCACATCGAAGATCTCTACTCTCTAACCGGGAGGTATACGTACTATAAAGGCTACAATTACCGCGCATTTGCCGCAGTTGGACTCGGAGCGTTTATGTCTTTGATCGGGACATACTTGCCGGCCCTGAAACCCCTCTATGATATTTCATGGTTTTCAGGTGTGCTGCTCGCATTTGCCGCATACATCTTTTTGATGCGCATCCATCCACCCGGCGTCCTTAGAGATAAAACCGCTGACTATGCTGCCGAAAGCAATGTATAAGCACGGGCTCAAGGTAACGGCCGAACCGGCTCAAGGACCGCGAAACGCCATTTGCGATCCATTTTTTGTTATATTCAGTCATTTTAAACAAATTCGAGCTAAGGAATGTGATAGACTAATGGATATAAAAAATGATTGGAGTATCTCATGAACAAACGCTTTGATGGTAAAGGGCTGAGCTACATCGTCAGGCCAGCTGTCCAACAAGATGCAAAGGAATTATCTGCTGTAAGGGTACAGATCGATGGAGAAACCGAATATTTGGACAGGGAAAAGGGTGAAGGTTTTATTGATGAAGCGGGTTTTAGAGAGCTGATCAAAAGAGACAGCGAACATGACCGATGCTTGTTTTTAGTGGCGGTCGCTCGAAACAGGATTGTCGGCTTTTCAAGATGTGCCGGACAGGATTTAAAACGCTTCTCTCATCAAGTGGAGTTTGGCGTATGCGTATTGAAAGAATTTTGGGGATACGGCATTGGAAAACGCCTTTTAAACGAATCGATTGTTTGGGCTGATGCCGCAGGCATTCAAAAAATGACCCTGCGCGTGTCGGAAACAAATGAGAGGGCTTCTGCCCTGTATCAAAAGCATGGCTTTAAAATAGAAGGGATTTTAAAAAAAGACAAGCGGCTTTCTGACGGAACATATAACAACACGATTGTGATGGGAAGATGGCACAATCGAAAATAGAAAGAATATCTGGAGGGAACCTGGATGAATCCGATACTACTCGATTTTCCGGACAGTTTTGAAACCCCGCGCCTTTTTGTCAGAGCGCCAAGGGCAGGCGACGGCGCGGCCGTCCATGACGCCATTCGAAAATCGTTGCCTGAGCTCAAGCCGTGGATGCCGTTTGCAAGGGAAATGCCCGAGGAAGAACATGTAGAAATCAACGTCAGGCAGGCACAGGCCGATTTTATTTTGCGCAACGATTTACGGATGCATATTTTCCATAAAGAAACGGGGAAATTCGTCGGCAGCACAGGCCTTCACCGCATGAACTGGCAAGCGAAACGGTTTGAAATCGGCTATTGGCGCAGTTCTGAATTTGCCGGACAGGGGTACATGACCGAAGCACTTAACGGACTGATTGATTTCGCGAGGGGACACATCAAAGCCAAGCGGCTTGAGATATGCTGTGACAGCATGAACACGAAAAGCAGAAAAATGGCGGAGCGCCTCGGCTTTCAGCTGGAAGCCGTTTTACAAAGCGATGACCTTTCGAATGATTTAAGCGAACATCGGGACACATGCATGTATTCGCGCATCTTCTAAAAAAAGAACCCTTATGATCTTCATGAAGCAAATCATAAGGGTTCTTTCGTTTATGTTTCATATGCAGCTTTGCAAGCTCTTCCCGCCTGCTTTTCGTTTTTCTGACGTGCGTGCTGAATTCAGGCGCCTTGCCTCTTGATGCGGCGGCATCTCTGCCTGTGTTTCTCAACATGTGCTCACGCTTTTTCCTTGCCTTGCTTTTGGCCATGTTCCCCACTCTCCTGTCAAATTTTTATCTTATTATTATAGAAAGGCGGGGTTCTGAACGCAAGTCATACGGTTTCTGCCGTTTTGATCATATCCACATGCGGAATGCCGTCCTCCATATAGACGTCTGATATTGCTTTAAATCCGAAGGAGCCGTAAAAGGAACGCAAATGATTCTGGGCGCTGATCTTGACCCTTTTCTCCCCCCGCTCGTCTTCCAAAAAGCGGAGCGCTTGATCAAGAAGCGTCTGCGCATATCCCTTTCCCCTGTCCTCTTTACGGACGATCACCCGGCCGATTGATGCCTCCGGGTAAGCCGTACCGCTCGGGAACAGCCTGCAATACGCAGCGATCTCTCCTTCTTGGCTCAGAAATAAATGGTGTGCCCGCTCATCTAAGTGATCAAGCTCATGATACGGACAGTTTTGTTCAACGATAAAGACGTCTATTCTAAGCTTGATGATGCGGTACAACTCTTCCTTCGACAATTCCTCATACGATTTTAGTTTCCACTCCATCCCTTTTTCCAAAGCCCCCTTCAGCTCTGCACTTTTCCATAGGTTCCGCCGCCTCCGGCTTTCAGCTCTAAATCCCCGTTCCTTGCTTTGATCACGAGATCAGCCGTCTGCGGACGAATGGTTTCTTTTAGTTCGCCTTCTTTTACCCGGTGAAGGATATTCATCTCAGTGCCGAAAGCATCTTTCAGCTTCTGAATCGTTTTCGGACCGATGCCGGGGATCAGCTGCAGCGGAACCTGGTGAACGTACGGCGGGCGCTTGACCGGGCTTTTATCCTGATCGTAAAGCTCCATTAGACGTGTGCTGACGCCTTTTGTAAACTTTCGGCTTCCGCACGCTTTACACACCGTTTCACCTGCCTCCTGCAAACGGCCGCATGTTTCACAAGCGGTTTGAAAATATTTGCCCAACTGCGGATTCATTCCGTAATTGGCGGCAATGCAGCGCCCTTCTTGTCCTCTTAAAGCAAGTGAAAACTCTTGAAAGCTGGCATGTTTAATGTGTAGCTTATTATACTCCCTGCCGATTTTCCCAAGAGAATGGGCGTCCGAATTGGTCAAAAATGCATAGGGATTCAGTTCGGATACGTGTGAAGCCATATCGGTGTCGCTGCTCAGCCCGAGTTCAACCGCATCAATCATCTTCGGGTCAAGCACTTCTTGCAGCGAAAATTTGACTCCTTTGCCATACAGGCTCTTATGCGGCGTAAAAATGTGCGCGGGAATGAACAAGCCGCCGAGCTCTTTTACCTTCCGCTGAAGGCCGATGCCTGTCTCATAGATGCGCTGGGAGCTCAGATGGATATTCGTCACCCTTTCCGAGAGCCAGGCGGAAAACTGCTTCATTGCGGAGATCGACGGCATAAATGCCAGCACATGAATCGGGCCCCGGCATCTGTCATCATTGATTTCCAATTCAGAACCGCACAGAAGCACGGTATCTTTATATTTGATTCCGCCGTCTGCAAGCTCTGTATAACGGCCTGAAGACACCCCTTTTTCAATTTCCGCCAGCACCTCCGGTGAATGACAATCTATAATGCCGATCAGTTCCATTCCTTTATGCTCGCTTGCTTCAATCAAAATTTCGTCGAGCGTAAGCGTTCTGGCAGCCGTTATCTTAACGGGCCGGCCTGATTCCGTCCGCCCGATATGGATATGCATGTCTGCGAATATTTCTTTCATTTTTTTGCTTGCAGGGCCTTTCTCAGCTCCAGATACTGCACGGCATAAGCCGTTTTCGCATCATAGATGTCCTGAGTTTCCATCAATTTCAGCGCACCTGTAAGCGGCACCTCCATTACTTCTACAAATTCGTCTTCATCAAGTTCGCGCTTTTCTTCAAGCGGTGTCAGCTCTTCGGCAAGATACAGGTGCACCAATTCGTCCGCAAAGCCCGGCGATGTGTAAAAAGCGGTGATTTTCTCCAGCTTTGCCGCCGTGTATCCCGTCTCTTCCTCAAGCTCCCGCAGCGCGGTATATTCAGGTTTCTCTCCTTTTTCAAGCTTGCCTGCCGGTATTTCAACGATCGTCCGTTCAAGCGCTTTTCTGTACTGCTTCACCAAAATGATGTTTCCTTTATCAGTCAAAGCAAGCACCGCAACAGCGCCCGGATGCTTCACGATTTCGCGCTTTCCCGTTTTACCATTCGGCAGTTCGACGTCTTCAAGATAAAGATCGATCACCTTGCCCGAAAAAAGTTTTTCTTTAGATATGGTTTTCTCCTCTAAATGCTTCAGTTTGATCATCTCCTAAGTTCTGCTCTGGCTTTTGATCCCATACATTTTATCATACACCATGGAAGGGGGACACGCCATGAAGGTCTACCGGCTGAACAACCGCATCGTCATGTCGGGGAAAGCATGGGAAATCCGCGCCAAGCTGAAGGAATACGGACGAATGTATCACTATGTGAAAGACTGGCTTTCTGAAAAAGAAAATCGAATGATTTTGATTGACATCAAGAAGGATCGCATGAAATAATACTTTTTAGTAACGTTACTTGAAAGTATTATTTTGGAGGCGGATGAATGTGGGAAATGAAAAAGGACGCAAAGGCAAAGAAAGCCGGAAGCGGCTGCTCACAGTTGCTGCAAACGAATTTGCAAACCGGGGATTCCATGAGACGAAAGTAAGTACGATTGTCAAAAGAGCGGGGCTGACTCAGCCGTCTTTCTACTTATACTTTCCAAGCAAAGACGCCATCTATAACGAGCTGATCAATGGCTTTCACGCGAACTTAAAAAATCTGATCGAATCGTTTCGTTTAGAAGAAGGAATCGAGAAAAAACACGTATCAAAACGGGTAACGGCTGCTGTAGAGGCTGTATTTCGGTTTTTGGCAGAGGACCCGGATTTGACCCGCATCGGTTTTTTTCTCAGCCCGGAAGCATGCAAAATGAAAAAAGATTTAACACTGGCCTTGAAAGAAAACTTGAAAGCAGAGCAGGAGCTTGGCTACTTCCGGTCCGGCCTGGAAATGGAGACCGTTGCCGAATGCCTGACAGGCATGATTGAGCACCTTGCCGATATCTATTTGCTTGACGGATCAAAAGACCCCTCAAGTCTCGCAAAACAAATCACGGATCTTTTGATCCACGGGATGCTCGTTAATCCGCAACATCCAGAAACGGAGTGAACATGGTGGCATTTATTTTCGTAAAAGCAGGATTGGCGGCATTTATGCTGACCGGAGGCGTAATCAAGGCGATGCACGTTCCTTTTCAAGTGGAACATTGGCGCCATTATCAATACCCGCTGTGGTTTCTTTCAGTAACAGGATTTCTTGAAATCGCCGGAGCGCTCGGCATGATCGCCGGGATTTGGAATGTGCATCTGGCTGTCGGCTCGGGGCTGTTGTTCTCCCTGCTTATGACAGGCGCCATTCATGCCCACCTATTCCGGGCGCGGCAGCCTTTTTTTACGGCCATCCCTGCCGCGGTTTGTTTGATTTGCGCCCTAAGCGTGATCATCTTCGAGCTGTACTTCTGATTCCGATGCCGATGGGTTGAAAACTTCGCTCCTTTGTATTACGTTCAAAGTAAGAAAAAAAGGAGTGAAGCTTATGAAAAAAAGGACGCTCGGACATTCCGATTTACAGGTGAGTGAAGTCGGCCTCGGCTGCATGTCTCTCGGAACAGACAAAAAGCACGCACTGTCAATTTTGGATGAAGCTTTGGCGTTTGGCATCAATTATTTGGATACTGCCGACTTGTACGATTTTGGACGCAACGAAGAGATTGTCGGTGAAGCAATCAAATCAAGGCGCCAAGACGTGATCCTTGCGACAAAAGCAGGAAACCGCTGGGAGGAAGGAAAACCGGGCTGGTTCTGGGATCCCCGGAAAGCGTACATAAAAGAAGCCGTCAAGCACAGCTTAAAGCGGCTGCAAACCGACTACATCGATCTTTATCAGCTGCACGGCGGCACGATTGAAGACAATATCGACGAAACGATCGAAGCTTTTGAAGAATTAAAACAGGAAGGCGTCATCCGCCATTACGGCATTTCTTCAATTCGGCCGAACGTCATTAAGGAATACATCAAAAAATCAAACATCGTCACGGTCATGATGCAATACAGCTTGTTGGACAGACGGCCTGAGGAATGGCTTTCTCTCCTTGAAGAACATGGAATCAGCGTGATTGCAAGAGGACCTTTGGCAAAAGGGATTCTGACAGAAAAACCTCTGTCAGATGCAAACGCCGCGATCAAGAAAAACGGCTATTTATCGTATTCCTACGATGAACTCGTTAAAACAAAAGCGGACATTGAAAAAACGGCGCCTGATTTATCCGCGACCGAAACCGCGATGAAGTATACTCTCGCCCAGCCGGCTGTCGGAGCGGTCATCCCCGGAGCGAGCAAAATCTCCCAGCTTCGGGAAAACGTTGAATCTGTCGGCGGACGCGGTCTGACAGAACAGGAAATCAAAGCACTCCGCTTTTATACAAAACGCGGCGTGTACACTGCACATCGCGAATAAAGCAATAAGAAAGCCCCGTCTCTTGATCAGACAGGGCTTTCTTACTTATACTTCTTCCAGTCGTCAATTCCGCTTTCGTTGAGGAGCTCTTCAAAACTTTTATTTTTTTCCCTTTCCTGTCTTTCCTTGATGAGCCGTTCTTTCTCACGCTCTTTTCTTTTTTCGTCCTCCTCTTTCAATTCGCTCTTCATTTGCTGAAGTTTATCTTTCAAATCGTCGGCGAGCGCATCTTTCAGCAGCTGCCGGGCATTTGGGTCTTGTTTTTTCTTTCCCATATCCTGTCCTCCGTTCTCCCTGTTTGTGATGATAGTTTATCAGGAATCTAAAAGTTCAGGCAAGCCGTCACTCGGAGAGCCGTCTCTCTCAGCAAATGCCAATCGTTGTGTGGTATGATAAAGTGAGAAGCATTTAAGAAAGGAAGAATACATCAGATGTTGATTTGGCTGGCTGCTATCGGGGCGGTTTTGCTGTTTATTGCCGCGCTCGGAATCTATTTTACGAATCAAATCATGTACATTAAAAAACGGACAGACGAATACATTATCGAGCGGGAAACGGCTGACGGCCATTATGACGAAAAAGCTTTTGCCGCTCTCCCGAAAGAAGAAATCAACCTCCCTTCTTCTTACGGCTACAATATTAAAGGATACTACGTCCATCCGCACAAAACGAAAAACACCGTGATTATCTGCCACGGGGTGACGATGAATCTGTTGAATTCGATCAAATATATGAATCTGTTTCTTGATCTCGGCTGGAACGCCGTCATATATGACCACCGGAGGCACGGCACAAGCGGCGGAAAAACAACGAGCTACGGATATTATGAAAAAAACGATTTGAAAACGGTTGTCCATTGGCTTCGGGAAAAACACGGCGAACACGCGCTGATCGGCATTCACGGCGAATCGATGGGCGCTGTCACGACGCTTCTTTACGCGGGAATGGACGATGCCGACGCTGATTTTTACGTGGCCGACTGTCCGTTTGCCACATTTGAGGATCAGCTCGTTTACCGGCTGAAAGAAGATTTTCATCTTCCGGGAGCTTTCATTTTGCCGCTTGCCAGCCTCTTTTTGAGATGGCGGGACGGCTACCGCATCGGTGATGTCTCCCCTTTATCCGTCGTCGGGAAGATCAAAAAACCGGTGCTGTTCATTCACAGCAAACAAGACGACTATATCCCGCCTGAATCGAGCGAAATGCTTTACGAGAAGAAGCCGGGGGAGAAAAGGCTTTATATCGCTGAAAAAGGTGCGCACGCGATGAGCTATACCCAAAACAGAACCAGCTACAAAAACACGGTGCGGGACTTTCTTCAAGAGATCACAAATCGGCGTAAAGAAGGCGAACGAGCATAAGTCTCGTCCGCCTTCTTTTGTGCTACAAAATATCCGTAATGTCGCTCATATGATCGCCGATCCAAGAGATGGCCGTCTCAATTGTATCGAATTCCTTTGTTTCAAAAGTCATTTCATCCTGAAGAAGCCAGACATCCTTTTTGACGGACTCTGTCCCTCCGATTGACCAATGAAGGAGTGTATACGGATGATTTTGATGTAAAAAGGACGCCCATGTTTTATTTTGAGCGGTTTGTTTTAAAGATTTTACCTTTTGATTCAAATCGAACGCCACCCTATTTCACTAAAATACTCATTCTGGGAGAAAGCACCTGTGCCGGACTTTTCAGCATCAAGGCACCCGCTTTCTCATAATAGTCGATGGTCATCGCTTCATCAAAAAAGACTTTTTGCGATGACTGAATATAAATCGGAAGCCCGTTTGTCTCAAGGGGCTCGCAACTTCCCGATAATTCGTCCGTCAGCCACAGAACCGGCACGCCGCTGACCGCGCATCCGCAGCCCTCGGAATCATAGCGAAGCTGGATCTTTTTATCAGGATAAGGCTCTGTTGCCCGTTGAATGGCTTGTTTTGCCTGTGCAGTGATTTCAAGCTGCATGATATCATCCTTCTCTATTTCGTTTACGGACATTGTACCACAGGAGCGGGAAAAAGCGCATCGTTTCCGACTGTCAGGCATAAATATGAAGGGATTCGGAGGTGGAATGATGCCCAAAAAAGTGCAGATTAAAGTGATGGACAACGGCGGTTTCCGGGTCACGGGAGACGTCGAACTGATCGATATGGAAGGAAACCCGTTCCCTGAAAAACCCGCTTTTTCGCTCTGCAGATGCGGAAAATCGCTGAAAATGCCTTACTGTGACGGAAGCCACAAAGGAACGTTTGAATCTTG
The DNA here is from genome assembly GCF_054161455.1 of Bacillus sp. PK6-026. Lineage (NCBI taxonomy): Bacteria > Bacillati > Bacillota > Bacilli > Caryophanales > Bacillaceae > Bacillus > Bacillus sp. PK6-026. The sequence continues at coordinate 2,530,718 of NZ_CP096418.1, forward strand.
TGTCAGAGCCTGAAACAGGAGGGGGCATTACCTGTCCTCCCCTCCCTTTTCCCATTGTTCAGCCAAGTGCTCAGTCTCTTTTATCCAGCCGTTTTTGCCGTCAACATAGCCTGCCATGTCAAGCGGAAACATCTCCGCCAGCTTCATCTTCAGAGCAGCATATTCTTCGGCCCGCTCCGGATGCGAGATTAAATAATCCCGAAACGCGAGATGCCGCCTGATATCGGGATGCCCGCTTTCATACAGATGGACATGGTGTGTACGCTTCCGTCCTCCTTTTTGAAAGAACCTTCTCCCCGGAATTCCGTTTTCCCCCTTCGATTCATAGCCGAGCATTTTCATCCCCTTTTCGAAGCGGGCTGCGGAGCCGAGATCGTTTACTTCGATCAGGATATCAATGACAGGCTTGGCGCTCATCCCCGGAATTGACGTGCTTCCAATGTGGTGAATATGCAAGACTTCATTCTGGAAAAGCGCTTCAAGCTGCTTTTTTTCTTTGAAAAATTCGCCCTTCCACTCCTCTTGATAGGAGACGACTTTAACCTTTCTCGGCGCATTCAGCGTCAGTCTTGAAAGAACAATTCCTTTTTCAGGTTCATACTGCTCAATCTCGGAAAATCCCAATTTCTGATATAGCGCTTTTGCCGGTTCATTCTCCGCTCCCGTCGTCACTTCAAACGCTTCGGCTTCCTTCTCCATCAATAGATAACGAAGCAATGCCATCGCAATCCCTTTTCGAAAATGGACGGAATGAACGGCCAGCCTGCAGATCGTCAGCTTTTCGGCTGTATGTATAAAGGAAGCGATTCCGGCTAATTCTCCTCCCTCAAACCAGCCGATGAAAGTTTCACGGGAATCCATCACATCAAAAGCTGTTTCATTCAGCTGCGGAATGCCCTGAAATTGAATAATCTCTGCTTCTTTTTCATAAGCCGGCCTTTGAACATTTACAATGCAGCGGGCCGTGTGCGGGTCTTTATGATTTAACAATTGAATCATTGCATTTCCTCCCCGCCGGTGCCATCTGACGGGGGCCGGCCGGGCCGCTCCGAAATCCTTGCGGCTTCAACTTTTGCAACCCGCACGGCAAAGTCAGAATACCATTTTGTTCGGCCTTTTTCCTTCGCCTGCCGGTGTTCGCTGTGAAACTTCCATTTTTCAATCGCCTCAAGGCTTTCCCAATAGGAAACCGTTATTCCTTTTCCGTTCATGTCCCTTGCGCTTTCTGCTCCTAAAAAGCCTGGCTGTGCTGCGGCAAGCTTTAGCATGTTCGCAGCCGTCTCTTTGTAGCCATGATCCCCGTTCGTTCTGACCGATGTGAAAATCACTGCGTAATACGGCGGCTCCGGCGTTTTTGAAATCATGTTCATCCCCCTTTGGTAAACAGGACTTGATCCTGATCCGGTCTGTCATCATTCGAAACGTCTTTTTTTTACGAAAATCCCGTTTTCCGCTGATAAGCAATCAACACTTTGTTGATATGCAGCGGACCGCTTTGCAGTCGGAAAAAAACTGCACATGAGAGCACAGGCACATTGTTTTCAATGCCCATGTTTTCATCAAAATCTAACCTCTCCTTTCAACATTATACCTGACCATCGGCACAAATGTTCTGCAACTAAGCAATGGATATGCTTCCTTATTATACCGTTTCCCGCTCCCAATTTACCATTTTAATACGTCAGTAGATGAATGGGAGTAAATTCTTAGTTCTAATTCAACAGCACAAATCGATTTGCCATCTCCCTGAAAAGCTTCACTCACCTTGCCCCATAGGATACCGGCGCGCCCAGCGGCAAAAAACCGTTTCATATACTGCTCTTTTTCCGAGTGTAAAAAATAGATAAATTTACACTTCGTTTTCATATGTTCGTTTTATAGAATTGTCGTTGTTGTGAACTTATTACTTTTTTAGGAGGAGAAACAATGCGTCGCCATTCATTTTTATCTATTCTATTGATTTGCATGCTGTCTGTTGTGTCCGTATTTTCATGCCGGCCTTCAACAGCTTCCGCCGCTTCCCACAATCCGGTCGTCATGGTTCACGGCATCGGCGGAGCCAATTATAACTTCATCGGCATTAAATCGTATTTACAATCTCAAGGCTGGACAAGCAGTGAGCTTTACGCCATCAACTTTATCGATAAAACAGGAAATAATAAAATTAATGCGCCGACATTATCCGAATACATCAAGCATGTGCTGAATCAAACAGGAGCATCAAAAGTCGATATTGTCGCCCACAGCATGGGCGGGGCCAATACGCTCTATTATATTAAAAATCTGGACGGAGCAGATAAAGTCGGACATGTCGTTACCCTTGGGGGTGCTAACCGGCTGGTTACAAACACGGCGCCTCAGGGAATCGCTCCGAATGACAAAATCTCATACACTTCGATTTACAGCACAAGCGACTATATCGTCTTAAACAGCCTCTCCAAACTTGGTGGTGCAAACAATGTGCAAATCTCAGGCGTAAGCCATGTCGGCCTTTTATTCAGCAGCAAAGTGAATGCCTTGATTAAAGACGGGCTGACCGTCAACGGGAAGTAAAAGTGAAGGAACCTTGAAGAGCTAAATTTCTTCAAGGCTCCTCCTCATTTATCGGGACTGTCTTCCCGCCCGGCAAAAATAAAAAGGACTCTAAATAAACGCCATTTCCGATCGTTCATTCAGTGTCCGTCAACCCCGTCGATATATGATTATTCCACAATGATTTCAAAGACTCTTTGTTCGAGATTGTATTTAGCGTCTTGGAATGTAAATTTATAATCATCTGCGTCGGCATCAGGTGAAAGCCAAGCTCCGTATTTTCTGATCGTCTGGACGATGCTTTCGAGTTCAGCAGGAGTGAAGTCACCTATGTCTGTGCCTTCGGTTTCAGCGGTATGGCGTATTTTTACTGTAATCATCATCGCTTTATGGCTCCTTTCACTTGCTGTTTGAACATCTTATTAACAGCATATTTTTTTCCCCTGTAAATCGTTCCATTAACTCCCTTGTTTCAAATTATTCGGGCTTTCTTTTTTGCAGACCTATTTTATATGGAAAAGCTGGCCGGGCTCCGAAAAATTTGTCCACGCACTTTCGTCAAACACGAACAAACATTCCTTTACAACAAAGGAAATATCCCCTATGATAATGAGGGTAAATCGAAATCATTACTACTTGGGGGTATTAACCGATGGCTTACATAGCAAAACGCATGATCATACCGATTGTTTTTCTCTTCATTCTCGCTTCCTGCTCCGCCGGAGGCGCTGACTCAGCGAAAGGTGATGAGAAGAAACTCACCTTTCTTTTCAATATTCCAAGTCAAACCCTTGACCCGAATCTCGATGTCAATTATACGGCTGTCCGCGCCGGCATCAGCGAAACGCTCGTCAAAATCAGCGCTGACCTTTCCATCGAACCTTGGCTTGCCAAGGATTGGGAAAGTAAAGACGGACAAACATGGGTCTTCACCCTTAAAGACAATCTGACGTTTCAAAATGGCAAAAAAGCGGATGCCAAAGCGGTAAAAGCGTCTTTAGAACGGACGATACGCGAGAGCAAAGCGATGAATAACGCCTTAAAAATTAAAGAAATCAAAGCTGCAGGACAAACATTGACGATTACAACAAAGGAGCCTTTTCCCGAATTCCCTTCAGAGTTGGTTCATCCAAACACATCGATCATTGACGTCAGCGCAGCAAACATTTCTCAACAGCCCGTTGGGACGGGCCCTTTTCAAGTTTCCTCTTTTGAGGCCGGCCATAAAATAGAGTTAGAACGGTATGACGATTATTGGGACGGCAAACCGAAGCTGAAGCACGTCACATTTTCGTTTAATGAAGACGCAAACGCCCGCGTCATGGCTCTCCAATCAAAAGATGCCGACATTATTTACAGACCGAGCGTGGAGGATATTGACCAAATTCAAAAAGATTCATCGATTACCGTTGATTCGGTGCCGAGCTTGCGCGTTCACCAGATTCTCTACAATACAAAGAAGGATCATTTCGCTGACCGTCACCTGCGCCGCGCCTTCGACGCATTACTGGACCGCAAAGAAATCGCTGAAAGCATTTTGAACGGGCATGCTCAGCCGGCAGACGGACCTTTCTTAGCGGATTTCCCGTTTTCCGCCGGTACGGTTCAAAAGCCGAGCGGACTGGAAGCGGCAAAAGCTGAGCTGAAAAAAGCCGGCTACGAGCTTGAAAACGGCAAAGCCGTGAAGGACGGACAAGCCTTATCTTTTACACTGCTAACCTATCAGTCTCGTCCGGAATTGCCTTTAATCGCACAAATTCTTGAATCAAATGCGAAGGAACTGGGCATTTCGATTAAGATTCAACAAGTCGAAAATATCGATGAGTATTTGGCGAAGAACGATGATTGGGATTTGGCGACATACAGCTCGATGACCGCGCCCAGAGGCGATGCCGGCTATTTGCTGAACACCGCCTATATGCCGAATGGCGCTTTAAACTACAGCGGCATCGAAAATCAAACCTTGATCAAATGGATTGAGAAATTCAACCGCACAATCGACAAAGAGAAGCGGGACCGCCTTGCTAAAAAAGCAGCTGAATTGATCGAGAAGGAGACATTGAACTCTTTTATCGTCACTCCCGAAAACATCACGGCATACCGAGACGGTGTATTAAATTGGGAAACGAGCAAAAGTGAGTATTATATGCTGACGAAAGATTTGGATGTGAAAACGAAATGAAGCAGATCGCTAAGCGGCTGTTTGAACTGGTTCTATTCTTATTCCTGCTTTCGTTTATCAGCTTTGTATTTATGAAAGCGGCTCCCGGTGATCCGGTGAAACAGATGCTTCGCGTAGATGATGTAGCGGTAACAGACGAGCAGATCGAGGCATTCAAAGAGGAGCTCGGTTTGGACAAACCGGTTTATATTCAATATTGGAACTGGTTTAAACGCTTTTTCCAATTTGATTTGGGAAAATCCTATACAACACACGAACCCGTCATCGACGAGCTCAGCCGGAAATTCCCGGCGACATTGCTTCTGACCGGCGCATCGCTTCTCGTCATGCTGCTGATCGCCGTGCCGGTCGGAACGCTTTCCGCTTTATACCGGGATCGGTGGATCGATCATCTCGGCCGCTTGCTCGCTTTAGTGGGAGCCGCGCTCCCAAGCTTTTGGCTCGGATTGATACTGATCGATCTCTTCTCCGTCAGGCTGAATTGGCTGCCGTCGATGGGAGCCGGAACGTTTAAACATTTGATTCTCCCCTCTCTCACGCTCGGGATCGCGATGTCCGGCGTTTATGTCCGCCTTGTACGGTCAAGCTTGATCGAAAGCCTTGGTCAGGATTTCATCAGATCAGCCAGGGCGCGCGGTATCAGCGAGGCGAGAATTTTCTTCTTTCACGCGTTTCGCCACTGTCTTGTCCCTGTCATCACGATATTCGGGGTCAGCCTCGGCAGCCTGCTCGGCGGCACGGTGATTATTGAAGTCCTGTTTGCATATCCCGGCGTCGGCAAGCTTGTCGTTGACGCCATCGTTCAGCGTGATTATCCGATCATTCAGGGGTACATTCTTTTCATGGGGATCACGGTTGTCCTGATCAATCTTTTGGTCGACCTCTCCTATCGGTACCTCAATCCGGAAATTCGCTTAAAGGAGGCTGGACGCCGATGAGAAAAAACGTCAAACTTATATTCCGAACCAAAACAGGACTGTGGTTCGTGCTGCTGTTTTCCGCGGCGCTGTTCACCGTCCCCTTCTTTTTGCCGTTCGATCCGCTCCGCACAGATATGGCCAACCGTCTCCAGCCGATCAGCTTGCAGCACTGGCTCGGGACAGACCATTTGGGCAGAGATATATTTTCCCGAATGATCGCCGGTGCGAAAGCGACGGTCGGCACCGCCTTGGCCGCGATTCTGATCTCCGTTTTCATAGGCGTTCCCGTCGGGCTTGTCTCCGGCTTTTTCGGCGGACGGCTGGATCGGATGATCATGAGAATCGTTGACGCGGTCATGGCGTTTCCGGACTATATTGTCGCGATTGTTTTAAGCGGTTTGCTTGGCCCCGGTCTGATGAACTTAATATTAGCCGTTGTCGCTGTCAAATGGGTCGGCTATGCAAGGCTGGTCCGCAGCACGGTGTTTTCGGAAAAACAAAAAGATTACATCGCCTTGGCCGAGCTGACGGGCTTAGGCTCCGGGGCGATTTTAAAAAAGCACTTGCTGCCCCATGTTCTCGGCAACGTTTCCGTACTTGCGACACTTGATATCGGAAAAACGGTGTTAATGATTGCTGCCCTGTCCTATATCGGACTGGGTGCTCAGCCTCCATACCCGGAATGGGGCGCCATGCTGAATGACGGAAAACATTACTTTTTGCATGCGCCTCAGCTTATGGTGATTCCCGGTCTTGCGATCATGTTCATCGTTCTGTTGTCCAACCTGTACGGTGATCGTTTAAGGGACAGGTTTGACGTTAAACACAAGAAAGGAGTTTCTTAGCATGCCGATGTTATCCATTGAGGGCTTATCAATCAGCTCCCGACAGCACACCATTGTCAAAAATGCCTCCTTCTCGATCCATGAAGGGGAATGGTTCGCGCTGCTCGGGGAAAGCGGCAGCGGAAAAAGCCTGACCGCTTCGGCCATAGCCGGGCTGCTTCCGGACGGACTAACGGTGTCCGGCGGAGATGTGATATTTGAGGGCCGCCAGATGCTTCAAGCCGGCCGCAAAGCGCTCCGACGCATGCGCGGAAAGGATATCGCCTGTATTTTTCAGGACTGTCACGGAGCATTCACCCCTTTTATACGGATCGGCAAACAAATTGACGAAATGGTCAAAACGCATACCGATTGGTCTAAAAACAAGCGAAGAGAAGCGATTCTCCGCGCTTTTCGGGAGGTTTCTCTGCCGGAAAACAGAGTATATGAAAGCTACCCGTTTCAATTGAGCGGCGGGCAGCTCCAAAGGGCCGCGATCGCTCAAGCGATGGTGCTCCGCCCGAAGCTTCTCATCGCAGACGAACCGACAACGGCTTTAGACAGCATCACGGCCGCGGACGTCTTGCAACAGCTCACCGTGATGCGCGCCAAAACAAACTGCGCCATCCTTTTTATCACTCATGACCTCCGGCTTGTCAAAAGGTACGCCGATCAAACCGCTGTCATGCAAAACGGAGAAATCGTCGAAAGCGGCTTAACCGCTGATTTAATCAGACAACCGGTACATGAATGTACAAGACGTTTATTCGCAGCCGTCCCGCCGCTGAAAAATCCTCCGCCGAGGCTGACAGCCGCGCCTGAAACAAAGGAAGCGGCGCTGGCGGGAACAGGAGGTGCGTGATGACCCATTCAGCAGAAACCGTTCTTTTTGTCAGCAATCTGACAAAACATTACGCTTGCGGCCACAAAGCCGTTGACAATGTATCGTTCTCCATTCGAAAAGGCGAATGCCTCGGGCTCGCCGGCGAGAGCGGCAGCGGGAAAAGCACCCTCGCGCGCTGCCTTCTCCTGCTCGAAAAAATCGATCACGGAGAGATTCGGCTTCATCAACATCCGCTTCCCGGCATAAACAAAAAAGAGACCCGAAGACTGCGCCGAAAGCTGCAGGCTGTTTTTCAAAATCCGGCCGCATCATTGAATCCAAAGCTCAATATTATCGATTCAGTTATGGAGCCGCTTGATGTTTCCAAACAAGACATACCGCCATTTTTAAAGGACTTCCAAGGCAGCCGCCGTCTGACGGCTGAGCGTCTGTTCTCAATGGTCGGCCTTCCCTCGAGCCTCCTTGACCGCTATCCGCATGAATTAAGCGGCGGGCAGCTCCAAAGGGCCTTAATCGCCAGAGCCATCAGCACTCACCCGTCTTTAATCATCTTTGATGAGCCTACGGCAAGCCTGGATGTCACCAGTCAGGCGAAGATCCTCGACCTCCTCAAAGATTTGCAGGATGATATGGGGCTTTCCTATTTGTTTATTTCCCATGATCTGGCCGCTGTCCACTTTATGAGCCATCGCATCATGGTCATGAAAGACGGGCAGATTGCCGATCAATTTAAAAAAGAAGAGCTTTTTTCTGCCGAAAGGCACCCATATGCCAAAAAGCTGCTTCAGGTGTTTGAATCCTAAGGGGGTCATAAGAGATGAATCACAGACATTATCTAGCACTCGCCGTTCCGCTGATCATTTCAACGATCACCACTCCTTTGCTGGGGGCGGTCGATACGGCGGTAGCCGGGCAGCTTTCCTCCCCTGCTTACATCGGCGGTGTTGCAGTCGGAACGATGATTTTTAATACGATGTATTGGCTCCTCGGCTTTTTGCGGGTGAGCACATCGGGGTTCGCTGCTCAGTCGCTCGGCTCCCAAAACAGATCAGAGAGCGTTTTGGCTCTTGCCCGGCCTGTTTGCATCGCGTTTTTTGCCGGACTGATGTTCATTCTCTTGCAAAAACCGCTTGAATACGCAGCGCTGACGCTGATACAGCCTGACCGCCATACCGCTGAATTCGCCTCGCAGTATTTTTCGCTGAGGATTTGGGGCGCTCCATTTGCTTTAATCAGCTATTGCATTCTCGGCTGGCTGATGGGAATGTCCCTTATCAAAGTGACATTGCTTTTGCAGATTTCGATGAACGTCTTGAATATCGTGCTTGACATCGTTTTTGTCTACGTCTTTCACATGGAAGTATACGGCATCGCTCTAGCCACTTTGATTGCGGAAGTGACGGGCTGCCTGATCGGCTGCTGGCTTGTGAAAACGAATGCCGCCATGCGGTTTAAGCTGCCGTCCGTCAAGGTTTTGTTCGACCCGAAACCGTTTAAAAAAATGATGGTTGTCAACCGCGATCTATTGATTCGGACATTGTGCCTTTTAACGGTTTTTAATTTGTTTACGGCTAAAGGAGCCGGCTTCGGCGCTGAAGTTTTGGCCGCAAATGCGATCTTAATTCAAATTCATTATATGATGGCTTATGTGTTTGACGGATTTGCCAATGCATCGAGCATTTTTGCCGGGAAAGCCGTTGGAAGAATGGATCGGGAACTTTATTCCCGTACGCTTTCCCTTTCGATCCAGTGGTCGCTGATCTCGGCCGCGCTGCTTTCAGTCGGCTACTTTCTTTTGAAAGGTGTAATCCTTCCCTTGTTTACACCGCTTGAAAGCGTTTTGGAAGCAGCGAAAACCTACGATATTTGGATCGCTCTCTTTCCTTTGGCCGCAAGTTTCGGACTCGTTTTTTACGGGATTTTTACAGGAGCGACTGAAATAGGCCCGGTCAGAAATTCAATGTTCTTGGCTGTTCTCGTCTTCCTGGCCGCCTTTTTTACCGCTGTGCCCGCTTTCGGAAACCATGGGCTGTGGCTCGCTTTTCTTTTATTCAGCCTTGGACGTTCCGTATTCTTATGTATGGCTGTTCCCGGGCTGACCACCCGTCTCTTCGGAGAGCGAAGTGCTGCGAAAGAGGCAGGCTAAAAGCCAAATCATAAAACCCCCCGGCTAAAGCTTAGCCGGGGGGTTCTCGTTTATTCTTTCGTTAATTGTGCGACGAAATGGTTCAGATGATCCAGCGTCATCACATTTTGATTGCATGTTTCACTGTCACAGCAAATATAATTGCCTCTGTCTGTATAGGTTTCTTTCCCGCTTTTCACCCGGGCCATGAACAGTCCGATCTCTTCGGTCCTGTTGCATATCGCGCAGATTCCTTTTTTATTGCTGGATTTGATGGTGCCGTGTATTCCGGTCAGCTTTCCGCCGGCATCCACAATCATGTACTTTCTGCCTGATCCTGCATCATTCCATCCCAGGTAGGAATATCCGCTGAAATCCATCTGTTCAAAATCGGGCGTCTTTAACTTCTTCACTTTAGAAAATAGCTTTTTAGCGGTTTTTACTGTTATACGCTGAAATGGAATGACATGAGGCTTTAATTCGGCTAAAAAGCGCATCGCTTCACCGCTGTCTTCCACTTCTGCCATCTTCTGCAGCAAAGACTTTTGATCGCTGCTGAGATCAGGAAACAGGTTGAACACTTGATCGAGCGCATTGCATTTCAAAGCGTCAAGTACGTTTTCGTCATTGATGTTCGCATGTCCCTGAACAAGGCTGTCCGTTTGAAACTTAATAAAATTATATTGGTCATTTCTGATAAAAGGTGTCTTCATTTCTGCCAGCTCCTTATTTATGGATCTATATTTAAAAATAAGGTGCAAAGCCGGATGATCAGAAGATACCTTGCTTTTTTTAGGCGATTTGTTTATAACCCCGCCTCATGCAAAGTATCGCCTTTCAAGATAACAGGCTTTGCATGAGACGCTGCAGTCGGCAAATGAATGTCATTTACCATTTTATCCACCTCCGAATACTGATTCTATTATAAACGACAATCGTATTCAATCTCAATGATATCCTCCATCTTTAAAATGCATATTTCATCCGCCCGGCTTACGATCCGCAGCTCCCTTTTCAGGGCGTCGGCATAGTGAATCCGGCCGGCCAGTGTTTTCACTTCCCCCTGCCGATAATAGGCAAATTGCAACATTCTGTTTTCTGCCATCGCTTCACAAATGATTTCATTAAATTCTTCATATTTTTGTTCATCCAGGATCGGTTTTTTGAGTTTTTGAAGGCTTTCATGATATTCCCTGAGCAATTCCACGTGCTCAGGCAGCATCATGGAAACCCATTTGATACTGCCTCTGTCGCGAAGCATAAATGATTCTCCTTTCTATGCCTGATGGCCTCCGACCAATTTTGACCGCAGCCGGGCCGTCCCGGCGTTTGTATAGGAAACAGCCCGCAAAAGCGCTGTTGATCCGTGCCGTTCTCTGATGCCGTCCATCACGTACCCGAGCTGCCGCTTCTTTTCCTGATCGGGACGAAAAAGATCAAGCTGCATATTGGTGTCGTCTTGAATATTGGACAAAGAGACGGAAATTTTCCGAACCGTTTTGCCGGCATAAAACCGCTCGAACAATGCCAGACATGTATGGTAGAGATCAAGGGTGACATTTGAAGGGCTTTCCATTGTTTTTGAACGGTAAAACCCGCCGCCAAGCTCATCGCGGCTGTATTCGACGCCAAGACTGACGGTCCGGCCGGCCTGGCGGTGGGCGCGCGCCCTTTTGGCCACTTCTTCACACATTTCAAGAATGACATGCTTGACTTCCTCCGGATTCGGGTAATCGCGAAGCAAAATCTGGCTTTTTCCATAGCTGACCTGCCCCTCCAAGAGCGGCGCTCCGATCGCTGAAAGGTCGATGCCCCAAGCGTGATAATAGAGCTGGTTTCCCATCACCCCGAATGTTTTCTCAAGCCGCTTGAGATCATAGTGAGCCAGCTGACCGACTGTAAAAATCCCCATCCGGTTTAACGTCTTTTCCAGCCTGGAGCCGATTCCCCACATGCGGTGCAGCGGAGACAGCGGCCACAGCTTCGTTTTCACGTCTTCGTAGCCCCAAACGGCCACTCCGTCTGCTGATTTTTTCGCTTCAAGGTCAAGGCACAGCTTTGCCATCAGCAGATTCGGTCCGATTCCGACAGCACAGGGAAGGCCAAACTCCCTTTCCATATCATCTTGAATTTTCATCGCAATCGTTCGGGCGTCTCCCCACATGCTCTCAACACCGTCCACCTGAATAAAGCTTTCATCCACGCTGTACGTATGAATGGCATCAGGCGGCACATAGCGGCAGAACAGCCGGGTGAGCTCTGTAGAAACACGGACAAACAGCCCCATCTTTGGATTGACCAGCTTGATGCGCGGATCATCCGGCAGCTGATAAAGCCTTGTTCCCGTTTGCACGCCGAACTCTCTTTTCAGAGCCGGAGAAGCAGCGAGAACGATGCTCCCCTGCCGCTCCGTGTTTCCGACAACCGCCAGCAGGCAAGTCATCGGATCAAGTCCGAGCAGGACTGCGGCACAGCTTGCATAAAAGCTCCGCATATCAACGCACAAAACCGAACGCGACGGATATTGACCGTAATCCATCTCTCTCCCTCCAAAAAGAACTGATGTTCGCACAATTAGTGTATGAATACTATACTCCGAATATACGTTCGATTTCCAGGCGTAATTTTATCCAAAGAAAATCCTGGCTGAAAGCAACAAAAAACACCTTCTTTGGAAAGAAGGTGACATGGCGGATCATTCCAGTTCGGAATGCTGCCGCATCCGGTTTAATGGCTCAAATTGAAAGCTCCCTTGAGAACCTCGTTTTTTCCTAGTAAGATAAAAGAAAAAGCGCTCCTAAAGGAGAAAGACAAATGGATGAGAAACTGATTGAAAAAATGCTCGGACAGGCGCTGAAGCAGTACGGACGCAATGTTGCAACCGATCCGCTCAGCCCCGGCGAAAAAGAAATCCTGAAGCTGGCTTTGCAGGAAAGGCGGATCGAGGAACCGAATGAGGGGCTGCATGCCCATATCGAAGATGTCATCTATGATTATGTCACAAATCAAGGCTTGTTCTCCTTTTGATCACCCAGCATATAGAAATTCCTCTATTCACCGCCATTTGTTTCATGTATGATAAACAAATAAAAACGTAACGGAGAGTTTATCATGAAACAAAAATGGCAGAACATCCACCCGCTCAGCTGGACCATTATTGTCGGAACCATTTTCGGACGTATGGGCACAGCCATGAGCATCCCTTTTTTAGCAATTTATTTGACACAAGTGAAAGGCGCCTCTTCCGGCTTTGCCGGCGCCGTTATTGCAGCGAGCTCTCTGATCGGAATTGCGGCAAGCTTTTACGGCGGGTACTTATCAGACAGGTTCGGCCGGAAAACCATCATGCTCGTTTCGATTTTCGGCTGGACATTCGTGTTCGCCGGTTTCGCGCTCGCCGATCATGTCTGGACATTCTTTGTCATGAATGCCTTAAACGGATTATGCCGCGCTTTGTTTGAACCGACTTCAAGAGCGCTGCTTTCAGACGTATCCAAACCCGAAACGCGCCTTTTCGTCTTTAATCTCCGCTATACCGCGATCAACCTCGGCGTCGTCTTTGGTCCGCTTTTAGGCCTGTACCTCGGATCTTCGAAAACGACGCTGCCGTTTTTCATTGCGGCTTTCATTTATTTTATTTATGCGGCGGTGCTGGTCATTCAGTTTAAACACCACACCGTACCGGCAACTGAGCGGAATAAGCGTATAAAAGTGCGGGACGCGCTGGAGGTGACAAAAAAAGACCGGGTATTTACGATTACACTAATCGGTTCGATTCTTTGTTTATTCGGGTATTCCCACTTCACATCCACGCTCGCACAATACATGGCGGCCAGCCCGTTCATCGAAGACGGGACGAAAGTGTTCGGTATGATGCTGACGCTGAATGCCTTGGCCGTGCTTGTCGTACAGTACCCGATCGTACATATCGCCAAACGGTTTTCACCGATTTTATCGCTGATTGCCGGAAATGTGCTGATTAGCGGAAGCCTGTTCAGCCTCTCGTTTTTCCACGATCTATGGTCCATCGTCTTGATCATTATCGTGTTTACGATCGGGGAAGTGCTTCTCTTTTCGATGATGGATTTACTGGTCGACCGGATTGCCCGGCCTGAGCTGAAAGGCACTTACTTCGGGGCTATAGGCTTCACCCAGCTGGGAAGCGTGATCGGCCCTTGGGCGGGGGGAATGCTGCTGGACGCCTTTGGAGCGGAAAAGCCGTTTTTCACTTTTGCAATCCTGTCTGCTGTCACTATTTGCGGCGTTCCTTTCCTGGTGGCAGCCTTCCGGAAGCTCAAAATAGATGAAGCAAAAGTCAAATTAAGTTCGAAAAAAACGATGCAGCATTAATTGAAAACAGGCCGGCTCGGTCAAAGGCCGGCCTTCCGGCGTACGCCCGCCTCAAGGCGCCGCAAGTTCGACTTTGATGCGGTCGGGATCTTCGGTATATAAGGCATAATGCCCGCTTCCGCCGGCAAACGGATGTCTGTCTTCATATAAAATGCGGCATCCCCGCTCCCTCAGTTTCATTGTCATTTCGTCGACCTGTTCTTTGGATGCCGCGTAAAAAGCAAGATGGTTTAAACCGACGCGGCACCTGTGATAACCTGCTTTGACAAACTGCTCTTTCGCCTGCACAAGCACGAGATAGGCGCCGTTTGCTTTCCAGCTGATCCCGTCTTCCCATTGTTGAAAAACCTCATAGCCGAGCTCTCCGAGAAACCAGCCCCAAAAGCGCTTCGACACTTCCAAATCTGAAACATACAGTTCAATATGATGGATCATGCAAGCCTCCTCTTCTACACCCGTCTGACGAGAATCTCTTCCACCTTGTGGCCTTCGCCTTTTCTCAAGATTAAATCAGACCGGAATTTTGTAGGCAGAATGTTCTCATACAAATTCGGACGGTTGACGGTCTCCCATATTGACTTTGCCATATGGTCCGCTTCTTCGTCCGCAAGGTCTTTGAATTTATGGAAATAAGAACTCGGATCTTGAAATGCCGTCTCTCTGAGCATGCGAAAGCGTTCAAGATACCATTTGATAATGAGGTCTTCTTCGGCATCCACATAAATTGAGAAGTCAAAAAAATCGGAAACGAAAACCCGCGGTTTTGTCCGGTCGTCTTCGATCGTCGGTGTCTGCAGCACATTGACGCCTTCGATGATGACGATATCCGCTTGTTCAACCGTTTCGTAAACCCCTTCCAATCTGTCGTACGTTAAATGGGAATAAACGGGTGCGCGAACGATTTCCTTGCCGGATTTTAAATCGTTTAAAAACTCAAGCAATGCTTTGACATCATAGCTTTCCGGAAACCCCTTCCGCGACATCATCTGTTTTTCTGTCAGCACCGCATTGGGATAAAGAAAACCGTCGGTTGTGATCAGACTGACTTTCAGCCGTTCCTGCAAACGGGAGAGCACCGTCTGAATGATGCGGGCCGTCGTGCTTTTTCCAACCGCGACGCTTCCGGCAATCCCGATGATGAACGGAATTTTGGCCGCGTGAGGATGGTTCAAAAAACCGTTCACCCGGGTGTTCCGTTCATATTGAGTTGTCCGGTGTAAATAAAGCAGCCTCGCCAGCGGAACATAAACGGTTTCGACTTCTTCCAAAGACAGATAGTCATTTAAACCTTCAAGCCTTTTTACTTCCTCTTCGGTCATTTCTACCGCCATATGCCCGCCGAGATTTGCCCAGGCATCGCGGGTATGACTCGTATATAACGTGTGCAAATTCAAATCCTGATTCGCCATTATACTCACCTGCCCTCTGTTCAAAAGCTGTTTACTAAAAAGTGCATGAATTCCTGAGACCGCTTTATTATTATATAGAATTTTTCGAATATTTACGAGGAACAAGGTTTCAATCAAAACAACCGCCTCATCCAGAGACGGCAGATTCTGTTGTTCCAACTATTTGACACTCGCCTGCCAAACCTGAGCCAACGGGCATCCGTCGCTTGCAAAAAAAAGAGCGCAAGTGCCTGCGCTCTTTTTTCAAACGACATATTTGCTTTGCCTGTGCGCCATATAATAAGTAACCGCAGACAGCAAGCCGATGGATGCGGCTAAAATGATGACGACCGGAATCATGTCCACCTTCACCGGTGTAAACAGTTTAAAGCCGCCGCTGAAACTGAAAACCGCATGCCCGAGATTAGACAGCAGGTTTTTCAAATCGAATCTCCCCAAAGCAGGGATAAGCAGGCTGTAAACGATATACAGCAAAGCAGGCGTAATAAAGCTTCTGAAGAGGACGCCCAAATAAAATCCGACCGTCGAAAAAATGAAGCTGACCGCCAGAACGACAACGAGCTGAAGCGGGATATTGCTTTTTGAAACAGCGGGTATTGTGAACTCGCCGACCGGTATGGCCCTTGAAGCCAGGGAATAAAAGACGAAGCTTGACACATATGCCGTACATACAACGGCGATCACGGCGGCAGCCATCACCATGTAAACCGAACACTGTTTGGCCAGCAGAACGGATTTCCAATCATGGCTGACAGCTCTCACTTTCACCGTCTTGAACCTGATGTCGTAAGAGGAGATATAGATGGCATACAGCGTAAAAGCCAAGGGAAAAATGATGAAGCCCATCAGCTCAAGCGTCATGATAACCGACTGCTTGGGCTCCAGATGATGGAGGGACAAGACGAAATTCTCATAGTCAAACCTTAAAATATTTTCGACGATCTCTCCGTCGCCATCCTCGCTTTTCAGCTCCCCTTCCTTCACCTTGACGGGCGACGCCAGCGCCTGTTTAATATCGATGCCGAGTTCTTTATATTCGTCTTCAGTCTTTTTAAACTGCTGATAGCTGTCAATTGTATTTTTATAATGTACATATATGTATCCGGATGAAATGAATAATAGAGGAAGCAATAACATGACGAGCATTTTAGAATATGATTGAAATGCAAGCTCTTTTTTGAAAATATTATAAATATTCTTTATAGACATCGCCCAATTCTGCTCCATTCGTTTTAAAATTGTCTATGTGGATAGCTGAACCGTCTTTCAACACATATAATTGATCGACGATTGAAGAATAAAACTCAAACTGATGGCCGGCGGCAACAATCGTCATCCTGCTCGACCAGTCATTGATCAGCGCCTGAAGCTCCATCATGGACCGGTAGTCAAGCCCGTTTGATATCTCATCCAAAAACAAATATGACGGTTTGTTTAATGCAGCGATCATTAAGGCCAGCTTTTTCTTTTGTCCGTATGAATAGGTCTTAACCTTTTTTTTCAGCAGCGCCCGGCCGAGGAACTTTTGCGATAATTGTTCCAGCTCTTCTTTGCCGGCAGGTTTATTGATCAACAGTTTAATATTTTGATATCCGCTCAGATGATCGTAAAACGGGGAATCGTCATAGATAACGTGCACTTTGCTCCTGACGGCTTCAAGCGGCTCTCCGTCGTACAGAATGCCGCCTTCGAAATGTTCCAGCTTGAGCAGGCATTTCAAGAGCGTCGTTTTCCCGGCGCCGTTTTCCCCCATCAGGAAGGTGACTTTGTTTTTTTCGATATTCATGTTGAGACGGTTGAATACCTTTTTGCTTCCATAAGATTTCGTCAGGTCATCGATTTTGATCAATTAAAAAATCCTTTCTTGCATCAGGATGGTGTTGCAACATTCTCCATTATACAACGCTGCCATTAATTTCAAAATAGTCTTTTAGCAGCGTTGTATGAAATGGCTTACGGCAAATTAATCGTTTCCGTATTTTCCTTTTTTATTGACCCACCTTCTGTCTGTAAAGGTTGAGCTGGCGAATTCAACATCTCCCCACGGTGTAACGGTCCCGAAGCTCAGCGTTTTTTTCGCTCTCCATTTGTGAAGCCCTGAAGACTTGTAATACCTTTTAATCCCTTTTGCTCTCACGACATTCGGAAAGACGTAGCCGACATCCTGCGATCCGCTGCTTTTCGATACTTTTTTGCCGTTGTAGTACCAGTCGATATAATCTTTCGACCAGGCGAGGAAGCTTCCTCTTTTAATTGTGAGCCTTTTTCCTGCATATGCCGTCACACCGCTTTGGACAGATGCCTGTTCAGGAAGTGACTGCACGTATTCTGTCTTGGCTTCAAGCAGTTCTTTTTGCTCACTTGTCAGCTGCCCGTCCCCAGCAGCCGCAGCGAATGAGGATGGAACCAGGAGCGCCGCAGACAAAGAAAACCCTAAAATCGCTTTTTTCATTTCGTTTCCCTCCGTATTTTTGATAATTCGTATGTACGTCTTCAGCTGCCATCCATAAGCTACTGCCGCATCCAAAACAATTTAAGGTCCGAGTTCTCTCATTTTAATGGATGAAAAAATAGATTTCTAGCAGAATGGACCATTTTATCATTACCTATTGGAAATTATCACCTCCTATGTAATTGATATTATACCATATTTTTACTTATATTCAATTACTATTATTTGGAATTTTCGTCATGGATAGCCCGCATCTTTTATAATGGGGAGGAAAAAAGGAGGAAGAAGAGGAACCTATATACCTGGAAAGCGATTCTACAGCTGTTATTCGTACAAAAAAACAAAGCACCCGACAGACCGTCTACCTTCATGGAGACGGTCATATACTCTTGCTGTCGGGAACCGCCTTCGATTTGGAGGATGAAGAAGCCGATCGTTTATTTGTGAGTGCACATAGCAAAGGCTGCCTAAATCCAAGGCAGCCTCATCCTTTAAAAGTTCTTCGATTTATCGTTCGATTTGCTTTTGGAAGGAACAATCCGGTGTTCCACCTTTTCATAAAGGGACAGCATTTGATGAATAAATGACAGCTTCGGTGCTGTCCAGAATACAAACAGAGCTGACAACACGCCAAGAAGGGCTCCCGCCGCAACATCGAGCGGATAGTGAACGCCCGACCAAATGCGGGAAATGCCTACGGCAAACGCAAGCACAAGCCACAGCCAGCCCGTCTTTTTGTGAAACAGGAAGATTAAAAAGCCGATTGAAAAAAACAAAATCGTATGGTCGCTCGGAAACGAATTGTCAATTTCATGCTCTATCAGCTTGTTGACATTCGGAAGCGTGGCAAACGGTTGATAGTTGGAATGCAGAAAGCCCATGATTTTCCCAAGAATTTCGGCAATCACAAATGCGATGACTGCATAAATGACCATCAATCTGTTTTTTGTCGTCCGGGTCAGCCAATAAACGACAAGACCCAACGCGAGGAAGTACATCATATATTCGGCCAGAAAGTAAACGACCGGATTCAGCATCGAATACTCTTTTCCCAAATCATTAATGAAACGAAAAGCATCAATATTTAATTCTGAAAAAGACATGTTCCATTCTCCTTTTTTATACTTTTATCCTAAATATATCCATCAAAATTGTGCAATAAGCCTTTATCGGGATTAGGAATGTACAAACATGTGTTGCACATTCCCTTAGACTCCTCCTGCATCAATGAATATCGATTTTTTTAAAGTAAACGATTGTCGCGGCTAATCCAAGAACGGTTGTGGCGGCAACACTGATAAAAGAATATTCGGGCGGATATTCCGGAAAGAACGTACCCGAAGCGATCACCCATACCGCCGACCAGGGGAGTAAAGCGCTGTACTCCGTGCCGTATACCATAATGCTGACCATTGATATAATGATTGTAAAGATAATGGTGGGCACGTAGTTTTTAAACAGCAGTGTCACAAATATAATTGGACTGACCAGGAAGAAAAGAAGTGCCCCGCCTATCATAAATTGTTTAAACCCATCTATTAAAACCGCCGAACTGAGCCCTTCAAACTGGCCGATCAGCCCAAACAGCAGCGTCAGCAGCCAGGCAATCAACGTCAGCATCATGATCCAAATGAGGAGCAGAACCAATTTGCTGACAATCAGGCTGATTCTTGAAACAGGAATCGTCAATAGATTCTTTAGCGTGCTTTCAGCGTATTCCCGATTGAATAAATATGATGTAATCACGCCATACAACGGGACTCCGATCAAAAGCACAATATACAGGTTGGTATCGGAAAAGGTCTCACTGAAGCGAATCGGTACATCAGGGTACTTGGCTTTTTTAGCCAAAGACGATATAAAACAGATGAAAGGGGCTGCCGCCGCTCCCAGGATACTGACAAGAAACATCTGTGACCGCTTAAGCTTCAGCAATTCGGTATATAGCAAATTAGCCAATCGTCCCGCCCCCAATCAACTTCACGAAATAGTCTTCAAGACTGTCTTCGCTCATCGCAATCTTCAATACGTCTATTCCGTTTTCGACAAACAATTTATTGAGCTTTCCCTGCTGGCCCAAATGGGAGTATACCCGGATGATCCCGTCCTGGTGAACTTCGTAGTCATGAATATCAAAATGCTGTTCCATCAGAACGACCGCTTTATTTTGATCGGATAATTGAAATTCCAGATATTTGCGGTTTCTTTTTTTGAGATGGTCAAACGGAATTTCTTCAAGCAGTTTTCCTTCATGAATGATCCCGACATGATCGACGAGCTGTTCGATTTCAGACAAAATGTGGCTTGATATAAAGATGGTGATGTTTCTTTCTTTGGCGAGAGAATGAATGAGTCTTCTCATTTCTTTGATCCCGATCGGGTCCAAGCCGTTTGTCGGCTCGTCCAGTATCAACAGCTCCGGATAGTGAAGCAAGGCTCTTGCAATTCCCAGCCTTTGTTTCATGCCCAAGGAAAACTTGCCGACGAGCTTTTTCGTTTCATGCTGCAGGCCCACGATCTCCAATACTTCATCGATCGCATTTTTTTTATGGATACCTATGATTTTCGCATTGATCAGCAGGTTTTCCCTTGCCGTCAAGTTCGCGTAAAAGCCGGGCACTTCCACGATAGATCCGATTCTTCTTAAAATTTCTTTTTTATTCTTGAAAAAATTCTCTCCGAAAATTTCTATCTGCCCGCTGGTCGGTTTGATCAGACCCAGTAGCATTCTGATCGTCGTCGTTTTGCCGGCGCCGTTTCGTCCCAAAAATCCGTATATATCTCCTTGTTTTACATTGATATTGAGATGGTCTACAGACTTTTGCGGCCCGTACATTTTCGTGAGATCCGTCGTTTTAATAATTGTGTTCAAAGTTGATCCACTCTCTTTCACTCGCCTTATAACTACATCATAAACAGAAGGATTTAACTTCTTCTTAACCAATTCTTAATTAATTCTTAAATGATTGGAGATGGTTTTGTTTAGGCAGCGAAAAACCAAACGTCGTTTTTTCCCACGGGACGCTCTGTGCCCATATGCGTCCGCGGTTTTTTTCGACGAGCGATTTGGCGATGGCAAGCCCCAGGCCGCTCCCGTCATCAAGGCTTCTCGACCGGTCTCTGCGGTACATTCTATCAAACACGTTTTCAATATCGTTTTCCGGAATTCCCGGACCTTGATCCCAGATGAGAAGCTGATATTCATGTTCTGATTCCGTCAGTTCGATTCCAAGTACTTTTCCCTCTTTTCCATAATGAATGCCGTTTCTCACGATGTTTTCGATCACGCGGATCAAGCTGAGCCGATCTGCAATAACAGAGCATTTCTTTTCCGGGATCTGTACATTCAAATCAATGTCATGTTTTTTCAGTTCCGGCAAAAAGTCGATCAGCGTTTCCCTAGCGACTTCGGCCAGGTCAAAAAACTCTGTTTTCAACTGGACTTCATTCGCGTCTAATTTCGCCATGTTGAATATTTCATCGATCAATTGCTTGAGGCTGTTGGATTTTTTAGAAAGGATATTGAGATATTCCTGTTTCTCTTCTTCCGAAGACGCGACCCCGTCTTTTAATGCATCAACATAGCCAATAATTGATGTGAGCGGCGTTCGGATATCGTGGGAAATATTAGACAGCAGCCGTTTTCTGGCCGCTTCCGATTTTGCGGCGTTGATTTGAACTTTTTCAAGCTGCTCTATCAATTCGTTAATGGAAAAAATGATTTCATTAAACGGCTGACCGCCTTTCGCCAGCAATCTTCTTCTTAAATTTCCATCCGCCACGCGCTTCAGCTCGGTTTCGATCAGCTTTAAGCGATCGATGAAGCGAAGCCTCATCGTAAACAGCAGCGCGGTAACGGCAAACAGAAAAATAAACAACATTGTGCTGAAAACCCCAAAGGAAGCCGTTTTCATATAGATGAACAAAAGTGCTGCAATCGCCGCACATTGCAGAATGAGAAGCAGCAGCTTTTTATCGGTCAGCATCTTTCTCACCTACAAACTTATAGCCAATTCCCCAAACAGTTTGAATAAATTGTGGATCGGAAGGGTCCGGCTCTATTTTTTTTCTCAGCCTTCTGATATGCACCATGACCGTATTGTCATCTTCTATGTATTGATCGCTCCATGCGTTTCGAAACAGCTGCGTTTTCGTAAATACCTGCCCCGGATTTGAGGCGAAAAACTTCAGCAGTTCAAACTCCTTCGCCGTCAGAGAGATCTCCTGTCCGCCCGCGGTGACCGTATATGTTTTCAAATCGATGGTCAATCCTTTAAATTGAATCAGCGATTGTTCATCGGAGCGGCTTTCGCTTCCGAGGACCAAAAAGCGCCTCAGCATGGCTTTGATCCGCGCAAGCACTTCGTTTACGCTGAAGGGCTTTGTTATATAATCGTCGGCGCCGATGGACAGTCCTAAAATTTTATCGCCTTCAAGGTCTTTGGCGGTCAGCATCAGGATCGGAACATTCGTATGATTCCTCATCCTTCTGCAGACCTCGATGCCGTCGATTTTCGGCATCATGACATCCAATATCACGAGGTGGTAATGGTTTTGTTCAAACAGCCTTAACGCATCTTCTCCGTCAACTGCCACGTCAACCTCATAACACTCTCTTTTTAAATAGGTTTTCAATAAATCTCTGATTTCTTTTTCATCATCCGCTATGAGCACTCGAATGGTTTCCACTTGGTTCACCCGCTTTTATTTTGTCTTGATAGATGTTCACACCGCAGCACCAGCTGCTGCTTGTTTTTTGAAATATTTCCTCTCTTTTCTTTGCCTTTCATTATAACAGAGAGTTGATAAGGCAAACAAAAGGCACCCTGAAAAGGATGCCGTTTTGTTCATATTTTGACAGTCTTATTGATGATATCATGGATCAATCTTGCATTTCTTTCAAGAATGTCGGGATGGGACTTGGAGATCATTTGCATATGGGTTCCGGCTCCTT
The DNA here is from genome assembly GCF_054161455.1 of Bacillus sp. PK6-026. Lineage (NCBI taxonomy): Bacteria > Bacillati > Bacillota > Bacilli > Caryophanales > Bacillaceae > Bacillus > Bacillus sp. PK6-026. The sequence continues at coordinate 2,553,310 of NZ_CP096418.1, forward strand.
GAACGACTGTAAAGGTTTTGGACGCCGCTTTTTCCCACATCATCATATTTTCATCCCGCTGATTGTCGCTTGACTTGATATAGCTGATATGTCCGTCAATTGCGCCGGTTGTGACTGTGTTTTGTATATATACATAAGACTTCATCACCAAGTCCACTAAATAGTCGCTCAATAATTTCTCTGCATCGCGGTATTTCTCAAGTTCAAATGTTTTGGATATCTCTTCTCTGTATTCCTCCTCTGTGAACTGATGTTTCTCGGCTTTTGTCCGATATTTTGAATCGATGATGATCAAATCTTCGACTTCATATCCTTGCCGGTTCAATTCTTTCGCCACATCAAATGCCAGGATTCCGCCGGATGAATAGCCGATTAATGTGTACGGCCCTTCACCTTGAATGTTTTTAATGATATCCGCGTATTTTCGAACCCTGTTTGCGGATGGAATGAAGTTGAAGCTGTACACCGAATGCTGCTTTAGATACTTGGCCAAGCCCATGTAGGCAATGCCCATCGACGCGGCCGGCGGGAAGCAGAACAGGTTTTTGCCGCCTTCTTCCGCCCTGGTCAGCTGCATGCAATCATCTGTGTAGTCTTTCAGCAGGTCTTGTGCATGCTTCAGAAAATCAGACAGCTCTTTAATGGTCGGCTTGGAGAAAATGTCCTTAAACGGAACTCTGAAGCCAAGCTCTGCATATAGCCTAGAGACAAATGACATGATGTTTAAAGAATTCGCTCCGATATCGAATATGTTGGCGTTGATGCCAATCAGTTCGATATTCAGGATGTCTTCCCAAATGGCGGCCATTTTTTCTTCCAACTCATGTCTTGGAGGCTCATATTCCAGTAAAGCGCCCGCGCTTCGATCTGGCTCTGGAAGGGCCTTCAAGTCGACTTTTCCGTTTGGTGTCAGCGGCAGCTCATCAAGCTTCAGCAAATAGGACGGCACCATATATTCCGGAAGCTCCTTCACCAAAAACGCTTTGATGTCTTCCTGTGTGATGTCTCTTTCGGAAACGACGTATGCGCAAAGAACTTGATCGTTGCTTTGATCTGTTTTGGCGGCAACCGCCGCTTCTTTTATATCGCTGTGCCTTAACAATTGATGCTCGATTTCGCCAAGTTCGATGCGGTAGCCCCGAATCTTGACTTGGTGATCGATCCGGCCCAGATACTCAATATGTCCATCCGGCCTCATCCTTGCAAGATCTCCTGTTCGATACATTCTTTCACCCGGTAAAAACGGATTTGGCAGGAATTTTTCAGACGTCAGTTCCGGTTTGTTCAAATAGCCTTTTGCGACTCCGTCTCCGCTGATATACAGCTCTCCGGCAATTCCGACCGGCTGTACTTCCTGACGCTCATCCAGAATATAGAGCTGGACATTGGAGGCCGGCTTGCCGATCGGGACAGAAACTTGCCGGTCCCGTCCGGCATCATATTGATAGATCATGCAGCCGACAACCGTTTCGGTCGGACCGTATTCATTGTAGATTTCAATGTTGTGATGAAATCTCTCCGTGATTTCTTTGGCCAGTTCCGTTTTTAAATCTTCTCCGCCGACGATCAGGCGTTTGATGCTTGATCCGCTGGCACCCATGTCTTTGACAAGGCTTAAATGAGACGGGGTTAATTTGACAATCCCGGCTTTTTGGTCTCTGAACACTTTTCGAATCAGCGGTTCCCCGTCCCTGCTATGCTGATACACAATCACCCGGTTGCCTGAGATTAATGGCGTAAATATCGATGTCACCGTTAAATCAAAGGCAATGGATGAGTAGAGGGCAAAATCAAGCTGTTCGCCTTGGACATATACACGGGCAGCCCAGGTAATATAGTTAACCAGCCCTCTTTGCCTGATCATGACCCCTTTTGGTTTTCCTGTGGATCCTGACGTGTAGATGATATATGCAAGGCTGTCGGTGTTACCCGCCAGTTCCAGATTGTCAGCCGGATAACTGCTGAAATCTCCGGTTAATTCGACGGCTTCCTGATGAAGTGTGCCCAAGTCCTGCTTGTGATCCACAAGGATGATGGCCGCTCCGCTGTCTTCAAGCATATACTTGATCCTTTCTTCCGGATAATCGGGATCAATCGGCAAATAGGCTCCTCCGGCTTTCAAAATGCCCATGATTCCGACCACCATTTCCGGTGAGCGTTCTGCCATGATGGCGACAATCGTATCCTCTTTGACTCCTTTGTCCCTGAGGTATCTGGCAAGCTGATTTGATTTTTCATTGAGCTCACGGTACGTCAGTTTGTCATTTCCTGAGACAACCGCAGCAAGCTCAGGGGTTTTTTCGGCTTGTTCCTCAAACAGCCGGTGAATCGTCTGATTCGGATATTCCGCTTTCGTGTCATTCCATTCGTACAACAGCCTGTTTCTTTCAGCTTCCGAAAGGACTGTGATGTCGTTTAATGACTGATCTTCATTTTGGACGACCTGTTCCATCACTTGTTGAAGGTGTCCTTTGATACCGGCGATGATGTGGTCATGATAGATATTTCCGTCATAAGTCAATTTGATGACCAAACGTTCGCCCGGGACGGCCACAATATTAAATCCGTAATTTGTTTGTTCTTCGGCGTGAATTTCTTCAAAGATAAAACCAGCACCGCGTTTACCGCTTGTCTCAAATGCACTCTGATCAACCGCGTAATTTTCGAAAATCAGGATATGATCCAGCAGCTCTCTTTTTAATTCACTGAGCGACTGTACTTCCGACAGATTCATGTCATGATATGTCCTGCCTTCCAAAGCCTGTTCCTGAACGCTTTTGATGAGTTCCTTAAAGCTTTGGCTTTTTTCCAGTCTAATTCTCGTCGGTACAGTGTTGATGAATAATCCGACCATTTTTTCGATTCCGGCTACTTGTGCATCCCTGCCGGAAATGACTGTACCGAATACGACATCATCCGTTTGATTGTACCTTGCCAAAAGCATTCCCCAAATGCATTGTAAAACAGTATGGAGGGTGACATTGTTACGGCTGGCAAGCTCTGTGATCCGGCCGGTTAATTGTTGCGGGAATTCTATGACGGCCTCTTTTCTCTTATATTTCGCATGTCCGGAAGAACTCGCCAAAACCGAAATCGGCGATTTTTCGGTAAAGCCTGATAAATAGTTTCTCCAGTACGCTTTTGGAGCTTCTTTATCCTGTTGCTCTAGCCACCCGATATAATCGCTGTACGGTCTTGCCTCTTCAAGCCGGTGTTTTTGCCCGCCTTCTTTCATATGATACATTTGGAACAGCTCTCCCATAATGATTCCCCGGGACCAGCCGTCAAGCAGAATATGGTGGTTTGTCCATATGAACGTATAACTGTCATCCTCGGTTCTCATTAGCGCGGCTCTGATCAATGGTTCGCTGTTTAAGCAAAAACCTTTCTCCCGATCTGCTTTGCGATACGTTTGAATCACTTGCTCCCGTTCCGCCGGACTCTGCTTTCGCAAGTCATGATAGTCAAGATTGATCTTTCTGTCCTTGATGATCACATTTCTTGGTTCATCCGTTATTTCATACTCGATCGAGGCCCTTAGAATCTCGTGTCTTTCCATGATGTCATTGAACGTTTCTGCAAACAGACGCTCATCGATCAATCCTTTCATATCGATGGCCATTTGTTCAAAGTACGCCTGTGATTCCTTGTCTTCGAGTGCGTGGAACAGCATGCCCCTTTGCATGTTGGCAAGCGGATAGATTTTTTCGATTTCCATCCCTTTATATTTCAGTTTGATTTCCTCAAGCTGATCTAAGCTGATGCCTTTGTCTCCGTAATCGGACGGCGTTTTTTCCGTCTCTTCTCGTTCCGCGCAGTGGCGAATGACCGCTTTCAAGGCTTCTTTATATTTTTGAGCAAAAGTTCTGACGACGTCTTCACTGTATGCTCTTGTGTTATAGGTCGTTTGAATGGCCAGTTGTCCCCTGAAGACCACCGCATTGATTTCGAGTGGATGTTCTCTAGTGATGCCCTTTCCGGCTGCTTCTCCCGGCGACAGGTGTGATGAAGAAAATTCTCCGCTGTTGATGTCTTCATCAAGCTGTCCCAGGTAATTGAACAAGATTGGTGATGTTGCGCCTTTTGCGATCTCACTGTCCCGGGTGAGATACTTTAAAATTCCGTAGCCGATGCCTTTGTTCGGCACGTTTCGCAAGTGCTCTTTCACTATTTTAATCGTTCTGGACATGTCTGTTTCTTGTCCCAAATCGATGAATACCGGGTACTTCGAGGTAAACCAGCCGACCGTTCTGCTGATATCGATGCCATCTGCCACCTGTTCTCTTCCATGCCCCTCCAGCGTGATTCTTAATTTATTTTGCCCGGTCATATCTCTTGCCGCCACCAGAAGCGCAGCGATCAGAAGATCGTTGATTTCGGTACGGTAAGCTTGGTTTGTTTCTCTTAAAAGCCGCGCTGTCTCCTCTTTTTCGAGTTCCGTGCTGAATGTTTTGCTGTCCTCAACTTTGAAGACACCTGCATCTTCATTCATTTCCAGGAATTTGACGTCTTCACAAACGGCCTTCAGCCAATACTGTTTTTCACCAAGCAGTTTTTCAGTTTTTGAATATTCCGTGATGTGATGTGCATATTCCTGGTAGGAAGCTGTTTTTGGATAGAACTCGACTTTTTCCCCATTTGATAACTGACTGTACCCCAGCGCCAAATCTTCAAATAATATTCTCCAGGAGATACCGTCGACCACAAGGTGATGGATGATGATCAGCAGGTGATCCCCATTATTCGTTTTGAAGAGCGCCAGTTTAACCAGAGGGCCGGTTTTAATATCGATGCTTTGCTGAAGCTCCGTTGCCAATTGGTACACTTTCTGAGGCTGGTCGTTTTCGCTCGAGACATCATAGACAAATAGGTCAAACAGCTTTTTGCCCGGTCCCCGGTTGTACTGAATGATCTTTCCGCCTTCTTCTCTAAACACCGTCCGGAGTGCATCGTGATGTTGGATGATTTCTCTGAATACACGTTTGACGATGCTCTCGTCGAATCCGTTTTTCCTATAAAGTATAACCGCATGGTTGTAATGGTTCCTGTCCGTTTTGTTCAACGAGAAATACTCTTGTTGAATCGGAGTCAAGAGAACCTCGCCCTCTACCGTTTCATATGATGCTGATTTGTCGGTTTCGGCCTTGACATATCGGCTCAAAGACTTGATTTGCGGATTTGCAAACAGATCTTTCATTTCTAGCGACAGGCCTTCTCTTGATAATCTTGAGATCATTTGCAGCGCTTTGATGGAATCGCCGCCTGCTGCAAAAAAGTGATGAGTGATCCCGATCTTGTCAATGCCAAGCACATCTTCCCATATTTGAACAAGCTTTTCTTCCGTCTCGTTCCGCGGCGGTTCGTATTTCGTCTCTTTTCCCGGCTGCGGTTCAGGCAATGCGGTTGTATCGATCTTTCCGTTGGCTGAAAGCGGCATCTTCTCAATTTGGACAAATGAAGACGGAATCATATATTCTGGAAGCTCGCGCATCAGATACGTCCTGATGTCCTCGAACGGTAATTCGGCGTTTGCTGTGAAATAGGCGCACAGCTGTTTTGCACCTTTATGGTCTTCCCTTGCAGCAATAAAGGCTTCCTTGATATCATCATGAGCCAACAGCCTGTTTTTGATTTCTTCCGGTTCTATTCTGTAGCCCCTTACCTTTACTTGGCTGTCCATCCGTCCTGCAAGTTCGATATTTCCATCGCTCAGCCTTCTGGCAAGGTCCCCGGTCCTGTACATTTTTGTATGCGGTGCAAACGGATCTTCGACGAATTTTTCTTTCGTGATATCCGGTTTGTTTACATAGCCGCCTGTCACTCCGGCGCCTGCGATGCAGAGCTCTCCGTACACACCTTCCGGAAGCAGTTTCATATTTTCATCAAGCACATATGCATTCGTATTATGGATCGGAGTGCCGATAACCGGATATTCTTTGAAAGAATTGAGGTGTTCCGGGTCGATTACTTTAAAGACTGAGCCGATTGTCGTTTCCGTCGGGCCATAATGATTCATGACTACATGATCGGGATATTGGTTGTAAAATGTCTCAACATCCCTTGTATTGATCATCTCCCCGCCCAAGACGACCAGCCTGAGAGAAGCGCAAGGTTTTTCGGCGGAAAAGCCCGGATCATTGACAAAAATGTTAAACAGAGACGGCGTCAGTTTGATATAGGTGATGCCGTTTTCTTTGATATACTTTAAAGCCCGGTGCGCATTTGTATAGCATTCTTTTCGTGCGATATGCAGTTCGCTTCCGCTTAACAGCGCCGAAAAGATGCTCGTATAGCCCAAATCGAACGCATATGAAGACACAAGCATGGCTTTGTCGTTTTCTGTAAGACCCGCTTCCTTCATAAACCATGCTGTATAATTCACCACATTCCCGTGTCTGATAAATACGCCTTTCGGCTTTCCGGTGGAGCCTGATGTGTATATAATATATGCATTCTGATCGGCTGCACCCGATGTAGACAGGTTTGACGCGGCCTTCGCATCAATCAAACCGTCGGCAACATTGACGATTTCTCCAGCGAACGCGACGTTTTCTTTGACAGAGCCTTTGACAAGCAATATTGCAGCTCTGCTGTCACTTAAAATCTCATTCGTCCGTTTGGCCAATTGCTCCGACTCGATCGGCACGTAAGCCGCTCCGGCTTTCAGTACCGCCAGCATGGAAATGATCATCTCAAGCGATGGTTCAATCATGATCGCTACAGGCGCACCGGCGCTTGCTCCTTTGTCTCTCAAAAGCCTTGCCAATTGATTTGCTTTTTCGTTCAGTTCCCTGTACGTCAGCTTTTCATCCGCAAAGACCACCGCTGTTTGCTCCGGCGATTTGCCAGCCTGATGCTCAAACAGCTGATGAACCGTTTGATCTTTAGGGTAATCTGTTTGTTGTCCTTGATTCTGATCCCGAAGCACTCGCATTTCTTCATCTGACAGCATGTTCACGTCGCTCAACGGCATTTGCGGATCGTTTGCCGCTTCCTTTAAAATATTGATCAAATGGCCCGCCATTCTTTCAATCGTGGACCGCTTAAACAATTTTGTACTGTAGTTGAAAACACATTGAATGCCTTCATTTGTCTCAGCGGCTGTCAGAGTCAAATCAAATTTTGAGATGTTCACCTCGGTTTGGAGTGGCTGGAATATCAAGCCATCGATGTCCGCTTCATCGCCGTCGAAGTTTTGCAGAACAAGCATGGTATCAAACAGCGGGTGTCTGCTCATATCCCGTTTGACATCAAGTTTTTCAACCAGTTCATCAAATGGATAGTCTTGATTTTCATAAGCTTTCAGCGCCGTTTCTTTAACCTCTTTTAAATAATCGACAAATGGCATGTCTCCTTTTGGATGGTTCCTCATCGCCAGCGTGTTGATAAACACTCCGATGACATGTTTCAAATCGCTGTGATGCCTTCCCGCGATCGGTGAGCCGACAACGATATCCTCCTGGCCTGTATACTTCGCCAAGAGCGTTGTGTATCCCGCCAAAAGCAACATATACATCGTCGCGCCGTTCTCTTTCGCCAGTTTGTTCAGCATGGCGGACGTTTCGCCGTCTATTTCAAACTGAACGATATCTCCTTCAATCGAACGCTTTTGCGGACGTTTTTCATCCGCCGGCAAATTCAGCACCGGCACTTCACCTTGAAAAACGTTGAACCAGTAGTCTTCCTGGCGTTTAATCTCATCTTTTTGATAAAAAAGTTTTTGCCATTCTGAAAAGTCTTTGTACTGAATCGTTAACGGCTGCAATGTTTTCCCCTCATACAACTCGGCCAGTTCTCTTGTGAAAATGGCCATGGATACCCCGTCTGAAATGATATGGTGCATGTCGAACATCAGTACATGTTCATCACCACTCGCTTTTAATACTTCCACTCTTAAAAGCGGCGCTTTTTCCAAAGCAAACGGCTTGATGAACGCTTTGATTTTTTCTTCCAGCCGGTCCTGTCCGAGTCGTCCGTACTTCACTTTAAAATCGACTTCTTTTTCGATTTTTTGTACAGGTTCGCCGTCAACCATCACAAAGGCCGTCCTCAAGGCTTCATGTCTTTCTATCAATTGCCGAAAAGCATCCTCGAACCGGTCGACATCAAAATCTCCTGCAATTTTCATGGCGAAAGGCATGTTGTAAGAGAGGCCGCCTGGTTCGATTTGATTAAGGATATACAGCCTTCTTTGTGCGGATGACAATGCGTAATACTCTTTCTCTTCCGCTTGTGTGATGGACGCATAAGGGCTTTCTTTCATGGATTCGATAAAATCACCGATGTCTTTGATTGTTGGTGTTTCGAATATTTGTCTTAAAGGGACTTCAATCTTCATTTCTTTATGCAATTTTGCAGTCAATGCCGCAGCTTTTAAGGAATGGCCGCCAAGTTCAAAGAAATTGTGGCTGATTCCGATGTTTTCGATCCCTAAAACGTCCTCCCAGATTGAGACAAGCTTTTCCTCTGTGCGGTTCCTCGGTGCTTCGTACGTCGCTTCACTGATTGTGCCGCTAGGTTCAGGGAGCGCTTTTCTGTCGATTTTGCCGTTTGCCGTAAGCGGCAATTGATCGAGCTTGACAAAGTATGACGGCACCATGTAATCCGGCAGTTCCTTTAACAAGCATTTTCTGACGTCTGCAACGCCAGCCGTTTTGTCCGCGACGATATATGCGCATAGGTATTTTCCGCCGGCTTGATCTTCCCGCGCCATAACTGCCGTCGCGTCAATGCCTTCTATTTTCAGCAATTGGTTTTCGATTTCGCTCAGTTCGATTCTGAATCCGCGGATTTTGACTTGGTGGTCGATTCTTCCTAAATATTCGATTTGGCCATCAGGTAAAAATCTTGCGAGATCCCCCGTCCTGTACATGTTTTCTCCTGGAACAAACGGGTTGGGAACAAATTTTCCAAGCGTGAGGTCAGGTCTGTTTAAGTATCCGCGGGCAAGGCCTTCCCCGCTCAGACAAAGTTCACCGGGTGTGCCCAACGGCAGCAGCTGCTGGTTGTGATTTAAAATATAAGCCTTGTGATTGCTGATCGGCCGGCCGATGACGACTTTTTCGTCATCCTTTTGCAGCTCGCCCCGCGTTGAGCAAACGCTGTTTTCCGTCGGTCCGTATTCATTAAACAATTTGACGTTCGGCAGCTTTTCAAAATGCTGCCGGATCAGACTTTCATTGAAGCCTTCCCCTGCGACCGTGATAAATCTTAAATCCTCTAAAGGCTGCTCAATCGTGTCGAGCAGGCTTAGATAAAAGCTCGGAACGGCCAGCAAGTTTGTCGCTTTATGCGTTCGCAACGCACCGATGATCTCACGCGGATTCATCCGCAAATCTCTAATTAAAACCAGCTTCGCCCCAGATATAAGCGTCGTGAAAATATCTTCAACAGAACTGTCAAATGAAAAGGACGGCACTTGAAGTGTGGCATCGGCTGTACTGTAGCCATACGATTGTTTCCTCCAATAAAGCGTATTAACAATTGATTGATGGTTGACCATGACACCCTTCGGCTTTCCGGTCGAACCTGAGGTATAGATGACATAAGCCATGTCAGAAGAACCGCTCGTGTGCTCTAAGTTCTCTGTGGCTTTGTCTTTTGTCAGCCCTTTTTCGTTCATATCGATACAGGTGAGATCAACGTCAATCTGTTTGTCCGCCTTTTTCAGCAGGATGCTGATGCCGCTGTCTTCGATCATGTATCTGATCCGGTCTTCCGGATATTCGGGATCGATCGGCAAGTATGCGCCTCCGGCTTTCAGCACCGCCAGCATTCCGACAATCATCTCCACAGAACGCTCCGCCATAACGCCGACGATCATGTCAGGTTTTACGCCTTTTTCCCTTAACAGTCCCGCCAGCTGATTTGACCTTTCATTCAGTGCTTTGTACGAGAGCTTCTCCTTTTCAAATACGACCGCAGTATGCCCAGGCGTCCGTTCCGCCTGTTCTTCAAATAATTGATGGATCGTTTTATTCCTTGGATAATCTGCGTTTGTCCGGTTGAACTCATATAGAAGCGTCTTTCTTTCTTCCTCCGCCAGCATGTCAATCTCTGCGATTTTCCGGTTCTCATTTGCCGTCACTTGCTCAGCGACCCTTTTGATATGACCTTCGATATTGTTGATGATATCCCTGTCATAGACATTGCCGTCATATGTCAAAACAAGGGTGAGCTCTTCGCCAGGAGTCACCGACATGCTAAAGCTGTAATTGCTTTGTTCCGCAGCGCTGATCTCATTCACCTTAAAGCCTGTCTTCATTTGACTCTCTTCAAAGTCCTGTTCATCAGTTTCATAGTTCTCAAATACGAGAATATGATCGATCAGATCTTTCTTTAAGCTGCTCAAAGCCTGGACTTCAGCGAGATTCATATAGTTGTAGCGGTTGCTTTGAATCGCATCTTCCTGAACCTTTTGCAAACATTCGTTAAAACGCGCCTGCTCATTGAATCTGATTCTTGTCGGGATGGTGTTGATAAATAGACCGATCATGTCTTCGATTCCGTCTACGTTTGCTTCCCTGCCCGATACGACCGTTCCAAACACGACATCATCGATCTTATTATATTTCGTAAGCATCAAGCCCCAAATCGTTTGAATCACCGTATGAAGCGTAACGCTGTTTTTAGCAGCGAGCGCCTTCAATTGTTTTGTCAGCTGTTTTGACAAATGGATGACCTTCTCCCGGCGGTCATACAGGCTGCTTTTTTTGCGTTTTGTTAATGTAGGCAGCTGTGCCTGTTCCTCATACCCTTTTAAATATTCGCGCCAATATTGACGGCCCTCTTCCTGATCCTGTCTTTCAAGCCACTTAATATAATCGCTGTACGGCTTCGTCTCCTTTAATGGACTGGCTTTGCCGTTCATCCGGTTTTCGTAGATGACAAACAGCTCACGCATGATGATGCCAAGGCACCAGCCATCGAGTAAAATATGGTGATGGCTCCAGACAAGCCGGTACGAGCGCTCCGCCGTTTTCAGCAAGTAAACCCTCATTAACACATCTCTGCTTAAATCAAAGCCTTTTTTTCGATCTTCATTGATCAATCTCTCAATGAACATTTCCTGTTGCTGTGCGGAGCTTTTCGCGATATTGAAATAGGTGAAATCGATGCTGCGGTTTTCGATGATGATCTGCCTCGGTTCTTCAACAATTTCATATTCATAAGAGGCCCTTAAGATTTCATGCCGTTTCATGATGTCATTAAAGCTTGCCTCAAGAATCGCCGGATCGACATATCCTTCAATATCCATAATCGTCTGCTGAAAATATGCATCTGAGGTATGATCCTCGATGGCATGGAACAGCATACCTTTTTGCATGTTGGCAAGCGGATAGATTTTTTCAATGACGCCTCTGTATCTTCCTTTGATTTCTTCAAGTTCGTCTAAACTGATATTTGTATCTCCATAGTCGGACGGCGTTCTTTCGCTTTCCGTCTGTTGCGTGCAGTGCTTAATGATTTGTTCCAGGCGTTCTTTTAATTGATGATTCAGCCGGCTGATCGTATCTTTTTCGTATTCCATTTGATTAAAGGTTGTATGAATCACCAGCTCATGATGAATCACGATGGCGTTGATTTCGATAGAATGACTTCTCGCGATTTTTCCGCCGATGCTTTCCCCTTCGGAGAAGCTTGAGCCGGAAAATTCGCCGCGATTCATGTCGGCATCGATCTCGCCTAAATAGTTAAATGAAATCCGGGCCTTTTCTTCGTTGATAAAATCCGGGTCTTCGGCCATATACTTTAAGAGCCCGTAGCCGATTCCTTTATTCGGTATTTTTCTCAACGTTTCTTTGACCATTTTGATATGTTGGGAGAGGGCTTTTTCTTCTCCTGCATCAAGAAGCACCGGATACATCGTCGTAAACCAGCCGATTGTTCTCGTGATGTCAACGCCTTCTAAAATATCTTCCCTGCCGTGGCCTTCCATCATGACCTTCAGTTTGTTTTCCCCTGTGATGTCCTTTGCTCCGGTTAGTAATGCCGTTAACAAAATATCGTTGATTTCGGTGTTGTAGGCTCTGTTCGTGTTTCGCAAAAGGTCCGCTGTTGCCTCTTTGCCGAGCTTGATGCTCAACGTCGTGCTGTTTTCGTATACATCTTCCTTTAATATGTTCTTTGGCGGAATAAACCGGACACGTGCCTTGGCAACGTTCCGCCAATACTTGGCTTCCTTCAATAAGGTTCGGCTGCGGGCGTATGCTTTTAACCTGCGGGCGAATTCTTGATAGGAATCCGTTTTGTAGCCGATCTCGAGCGTTTGCCCCTTTAATGCCTGACTGTACAATGTTTCGAAGTCCTCAAACAGTATTCTCCACGATACACCGTCGACGACAAGGTGATGGATTACAATGAGCAGGTGGTCGCCCTCATCAGCCCGGAAGATGCCGAGATGAACAAGTTTTCCTTTTCTGATCGATGTTTGTTTTTGAATGCTTGTCGCCAGCTCATACACCTTTTCCGCTTGACGATCAAGCCCTCTTACATCATAAACATCCAGGTCGAACAGGTCTTCCTGAAAGCTTCTGTTGTACTGAATGAAGTCCCCGCCTTTTTCCTCATAGATCATCCTTAACGCGTCGTGCTGCTCCATTATTTTATTGAAAGTCTTTTTAACACAGCTTTCGTCAAATCCGCCCTTTCTGAAGAGCACAAATGACTGGTTAAAGTGATCCAGCTCTTCTTTGTTATTAGTAAAATACCATTTTTGGATCGGAGTGAGTTCTGCATGTCCCGTGACGATTGTATTGGCATTTTGCCTCTGTGATTGTTTTTTAACATACTTGGAAAGATCCTTGATTCTCGGATTGGCGAACAGATCCTTCATTTCAAGCTTCAGGCCAAGCCTGGACAGCCTTGAGACAATTTGCAACGCCTTGATCGAATCTCCTCCTGCTGCAAAGAAGTGATGGCTGATACCGATGTCTCCGGCACCGAGAACATCCCTCCAGATGTCAACGAGCTTAGCTTCTGTGTCATCCCGCGGTGCTTCGTATTCCGCTCCTGTTGCGACATGTCTGTCAGGTGCAGGGAGGGCTTTTCGATCGACTTTATCGTTTGCGGTGAGCGGCAGCTTATCCAGTCTGACAAAATAAGCCGGAATCATATAGTGAGGGAGCTCTTTTTCGAGCCATTCACTGAGCTCGGTTGATGTCCAGTCTTCTTTGGAGACGATATAAGCGCACAAATAATCGCTGTTGTCATCGTCCTTCCTGGCTATAACCGCCGCTTCGTCGATTTTGTCAAGCTTGAGCAATTGATTCTCGATTTCTCCCAGTTCAATCCGGTATCCGCGTATTTTCACCTGATGGTCTATTCTTCCTAAAAACTCGAGATGTCCACCGGGCAGCCATCTGGCCAGATCACCCGTCCGGTACAATCTTTCCCCTGATACAAACGGATGTGAAATAAACTTTTCGGCTGTCAGTTCCGGCCGGTTTAAATACCCGCGTGCAAGACTGATTCCGCCGACGCAAAGCTCTCCAACAACGCCTGTCGGCACAGGCTTCTGGTTTTGATCCAATACATATACGTTTGTATTGTCAATCGGACTGCCGATATGAGGACGACCGGATCCTCCGTAAACCCCCGCCGTTGCACAGACCGTCGTTTCCGTCGGTCCGTAGGCATTGATAAACAGCCGATTTCCGAACCACCTTTTTGCGAGTTCTTCAGTGCAGGCAGAGCCCGCGGAAACGATCACTTTGAGGTTTTCCAATCTGAATTCATCCAACACATTCAGAACGGTCGGCGGCAAAGTCGCATGAGTGATGTCATACTGTCTTAGAAAGCTTGTTAACGGCTGCCCCGGCATCATTTCCTCCTGCCGTCCCAACACTAAAGCCGCCCCGGCTGCCAGCGCCGGAAAGATTTCAAATGCTGACGCATCAAATGATAGTGAAGCAAATTGAATCACTCTGCTGTCCGTGTTTAAATGCATCAATTTGACAACTGCTGAAACAAGATTGCTCAGCCCTTTTTGTTCGATTAAGACGCCCTTCGGTTTTCCTGTGGACCCTGAAGTATAGATGATGTAAGCCAAATCCCCACTATGGCTGACAGTCTCCAATTGAGCCGCATCCAGTGCGGCAATTTGTTTGTCGTGAATATCAATGTTGATCATGCCAGCCTCTTTGATAAAGGACCGTTTTTTGATGAGCGCCTCTTCCGACAGAAGAAACTTTGTTTGGCTGTCGCCTAGGATGTATTTGATCCTGTCTTCAGGATATGCCGGATCAAGCGGCAGGTACGCGCCTCCGGCCTTCAAAATTCCCAGAAGGCCGATGATCATCTCGGGAGAGCGGTCCACCATGATGCCGACGGCTGTGTCCGGTTTAACCCCTTTGTCTCTTAAAAACCGGGCCAGCTGATTTGACCTCTCATGCAATTGTCGATATGTCAGCTTTTGATCTTCAAACACGACCGCGGTTTGGTCAGGCGATGTCTCCGCCCGCTCCGCAAACAGCCGGCAAATGGTTTTGTCTGTTGGAGCATCAGTTTTCGTATCATTAAACCGGTATAACAATGTGTTTTTTTCGTCTTCTGACATGGCCTCTATTTGATCAAGCCGCTTGTCCGGCCGATTGGAAATATCCTCTAAAGCACGGACGAAATGCGCCGCCATCCTTTCGACCGTTTCTCTTTTAAACAGCTTTGTACAGTATTCCAAATCAAATTCGATCTTCGAGTCTTTTTCGATTGCCGATAAAGTGAGGTCAAATTTTGAAATATGGATGTCGCTTTCAAACGGTTCAAATGTGAGCCCTTCTATTTCAGCATCCGCTTTTTCCAAGTTTTGCAGGACAAACATCGTATCAAACAGCGGATTTCTGCTCATGTCGCGTTCAAGGTCAAGCTGTTCGACAAGATCGTCAAATTGATAATCTTGGTTTTCATACGCCTTCAGCGCCGTCTCTTTTACATCTTGCAAAAATTCAGCGAATGTCTTGTCGCCCTTCGGATGATTTCTCATCGCCAGCGTATTGACAAACATTCCGATTACATGTTTCAGCTCGTGATGTTTTCTTCCTTGAATCGGCGTTCCGATAATCAAATCTTCCTGTCCGCTATATGTTCTAAGCAAAACCGTATACGCCGCCAGAAGAAGCATATACATGGTCGCTCCGTTGTTTTTGGCGATCCGCTTGAGCTTCTTCGTCAATTCGCCGTCGATTGCAAAACCGATTCTATCGCCTTCAACACTGTGCATTTGCGGCCTCGGGTAATCCGTCGGCATGTTGAGGACTGGAATCTCGCCTTTGAAAATATTGAGCCAGTACTCTTTTTGCCTTTTCATCTCATCTTTTTGATAAAAAGCCCTTTGCCATTCTGAATAGTCTTTATATTGGAGGCTGAGCGGCTCCAGTTCTTTTCCGCCGTACAAATCGCAAATTTCTTTTGTCAAAACCCCCATCGATGCGCCGTCTGAAATGATATGGTGCATATCAAACAGAATGATATGTTCCTCGTCGTCAACCTTGACCACCTCTGTTCTAAAAAGCGGGGCCTTTTTCAAATCAAACGGTCTGACAAATTGTTTGATGATCTCTTGAATGGATAGAGACTCTATTTCGCTGGATTTGATACTGAAATCTACTTCTTTTTCAATCTTTTGAACTGGCTCTCCATCCGCCATCAAGAAGGACGTTCTAAGCGCTTCATGTCTTTGAATGACAATTTGCAATGCGTTCTCAAACCGGCGTATATCGAAGGAACCCTTGACTTTCATGGTAAAAGGGATGTTGTAGGACAATCCGCTCCCTTCGATTTGACCTAGAATGTACAGTCTTTTTTGCGCGGATGAAAGACGATAGTATTCTTTTTCTTCCACTTTTTTAATAGATGAATCAACACTATCTTTTGTCGATCTGATATATTCTCCCAATCCTTTGATTGTCGGTGTTTTAAAGATTTGCCCAAGAGGGATTTCCGCTTTGAGCTCCTTTCGGATTCTTGCCGCCATCGCGGCCGCTTTGAGAGAATGTCCCCCCAGCTCGAAGAAATGATCGTTGATACCGGTCTTTTCCACCTTTAAAATATCACGCCAAATTGCTGCCAGCTTTTCTTCCGTTTCATTTCGCGGCGCCTCATACTCACTTTCCGCTCCCATCGTTCTGTCCGGCTCAGGCAGGGCTTTTCTGTCCACTTTCCCGTTTTTGGTGAGCGGCAGCTTGTCCATGTTCACGAAATAGGCGGGAATCATATAATCCGGAAGCTTTTCACCTAAAAACCCTTTCAGCTCATCAAGGGAAATCTCACGCTTTGCCGTGATATAGGCGCAAATGTACGGGCGGTTCTCTCCGTCTTCTCTGACGGTAACGATCGTCTCGTTGATGTCTTCATGCATCTCCAGCCGGCTTTCGATTTCGCCGAGTTCGATCCTGAAGCCGCGGATTTTCACCTGATGGTCGATTCGGCCGATGAATTCGATGTTGCCATCAGGCAGCCATTTCGCTAAATCGCCCGTCTTGTACAGCCTTTCTCCCGGCATAAACGGATGCGGGATGAATTTTTCCGCCGTCAGTTCCTCGCGGTTTAAATATCCTTTGCTTAAACCATCGCCTGCGATGCACAGCTCTCCGGGAACCCCGATCGGCACGAGCTTGTCGGCTTCATCCATGATCAAGACCGACGTATTCGCCAGCGGGCTGCCGATCGGGATTGTATCGGCTTTTTCATCTATTTCATTGATGAAATAATATGTCGCATATACCGTGCTTTCCGTCGGGCCGTAAACATGAATCAATTTATCCCGGCCGGCATGATCCAACACTTTTCTCACATGCGGTATCGACGCTCTTTCCCCGCCGAAAAGGATTTTCCGCAGCTTGGCAAGGCAGCCGATATTGATGTCGGCGAGCGTATTGAACAGCGCTGTCGTAATGAACATCACGCTGACTCGTTCTTTCTCAATCACTTCGGCCAGCTCATGTGTATTCAAGACTGTCTCTTTTTCGATCAGGACGAGTGAGGCTCCGTTTAAGAGAGCGCCGAAGATGTCGAACACCGATCCGTCAAACGAATAGTTGGACAGCTGGAGAATGGCGTCATCTTCAGTGATGTCGATATAATTGGTGTTTTTAACGACTCTTGCCGCACTGTAATGCGGGGTGACGACGCCTTTTGGCATTCCCGTAGATCCTGATGTGTAGATGATATAGGCGGTATCGCCGGAATCATTGACAGAACTGAGCGGTTCTTTACTGAATCCGTCTGAAGCCCCTTTGTCCAGATGAACGATGTCAGCCTCACAATCGATTCCGTCTGCCGCTTTTCCTTGTGTAAGCAGTACCGCGGCTTTTGTGTCTTCGAGCATGAAGGCCATTCTGTCTTTAGGCGTTTCAGGGTCGATTGGCAGGTATGCGCCGCCCGCTTTTAAAATCCCGATGATGCCGATGATCATTTCAAAGGAGCGGTCCGCGATGATCGCCGCAACCGAGCCTCTGCCGATACCCTTTTCCCTGAGGAGTCTCGCGGTTTGGTTTGCTTTCTTATTCAGCTCTCTATAGGTCATGCGCTGAGCACCGAACACAAGAGCCGTCTGGTCAGGCGTCTTCATGGCCTGTTCCTCAAAGAGCTCATGAAGCGGCTTGTCTTTCGGATAATCCGTTTTTGTATCGTTGAATGTGTCTAAAATCCTCTGTTGTTCTTCTTTTGACACAAGGTTGATGTCTTGTAATGTTTGTGCCTCATCTTCCGCCACTTGTTCTGCGACGGTGATGATATGCTTTTCTAATGTTTCGATGATGGTGTCGTCATATACATTTTCATCATAGATGAAGAGCAGCTTTAATTGATCGTCAAGAGCCGCGGAAATGCTGAAATGATAATTGGTCTGTTCTTCCCCGCTGACATTCACCATTTCAAAACCTACATCATTTTTTTCTTCAAACGCTTTTTGGTCAACGGCATAGTTTTCAAAGACCATGACATGGTCGATCAAATCATTTTTCAACTCGCTTAGCGCTTGAACCTCCGCTAAATTCATGTAATTGTAGCGGCTGCTTTCTAAAGCGTCGGCTTGGGTTTGGCGCAGAACATCTTTAAAAAGCTTGTCTTTGCCCAGCCTGATTCTGGTCGGGATGGTGTTGATGAAGACGCCGACCATTGTTTCTATACCTTCCACTTCGGCATCTCTGCCGGAAACAACGGTTCCGAACACCACATCCTCGCTGTTGTTGTATTTCGCCAAAATCACGCCCCAAATGCTTTGCAGCACGGTATTGATCGTTACATGATTCTGGTTGGCCAATTTGATCAGGCGATTTGTCAATTCTTTGGAACATACAATTGTTTTTTCTCTTCTTTTAAAACCCGTCTCAGAAGGTGTGCGGAGCTTTGGAAGTGAATTTTTTTGATCATAGCCGCTCAAATAGCTCTCCCAATAGCTCTGAGCTTCTTTTTTATCCTGATCCTCCAGCCATTTGATATAATCGCTGTACGGCCTCGGGTCTTCCAATTGATGATGTTGGCCTTTCCGCTTCATTTCATATATCGTCAACAGCTCATCCAGGATGATGCCAAGGCACCATCCGTCAAGCAAAATGTGATGATACGTCCAGACAAATTGATACGAATCGTCAGACGTTCTGATGAGACAAGCTCTCATCAACGTATCTTTGGCTAAGTCAAAACCCTTTTGTCTATCTTCTGCCAAATATCTCTCCAAAACGCCGTCTTGATCATGCCGGCCTCGTATATCAAGATAGTCAAACTTCATGTGCCGATCTTTGATAATGACGTGCAGCGGCTCATCCAATCTGTGATGAAATGATGCTCTTAGGATCTCATGCCTTTTCATGACTTCATTTAGGCTTTCTTCAAACATCCGCTCATCCACATCACCTTTTAATTCAATGATGAACTGCTCAAAATATGCGTGTGACGCTTCGTCTTTCATGGCATGAAACAGCATTCCTTTTTGCATGTTTGATAACGGATATATTTTCTCAACTTTTGTTTTCATATCGTCATCTCATCTCCTAGAATTCCTTTTGTTTTCAGATCCACATGGGCCGCCCATTTTTAAGCAGCAGGTTAACCATTTCAAGGGGGCTTCTTTAGCTTTTTTCATGATGTCTAGCTGTCGATAGATTCATATTCATTTAATAATTCTTCAAGATCTTCCAACGAGAGTTTGTCATAACCGTAGTCAGAGGACGTTTTTTCGGTTTCATTTTTGCCCGTACAATGGCTGATGACCATTTGCAAACTTTCTTTGAATGCTTGATTCAATTCGCTGATCGTATCTGGAGAATACTCGTATTCGTTAAATGTCGTACTGATCATCAATTGCCTGCCGACAACAACTGAATCGATTTCAACAGAAGCATCTCTTGCACTTTTTTCTCCGATGCTTTGACCTGTTGAAAGCTTTGACGATGAAAATTGTTCAGTCGTCAGATCATGATCGAGCTCACCAAGATAATTGAATAAGATCGGAGGCTTTTCATCCTTTATAAGCCCTTCGTCTTTTCTCAAATACTTGAGGATGCCGTATCCAATTCCGTTATTCGGTATTTTCCGCAAAGTTTCTTTCACGATCTTAATCATCACAGACAAGTCTGTTTCATCTTCTAAGTCGATGAATACCGGATACATTGCGGTGAACCAGCCGACCGTTCTCGTAATATCCACATCTTGCAAAATATCATCTCTTCCATGGCCTTCCATAAGAATTTTCAGCCTGTTTTCCCCCGTCAGCTGCCTTGAGGCGATCAACAAAGCCGTTAAAAGGAGATCATTAATCTGCGTATTGTATGCTTTATGCGCCTCTTTCAGGAGCTGTTCCGTCTCCATTTGGCTGAGGGATATTCTGAGTGTTCTGCTATTTTCATAGTTATCATGTACCGCTTGGCGATGTTTAGGGAGGAATGCCATCTTTCCTTTGGATATCTCCCGCCAATATTCTTGTTCTTTCAGGAGCTTTTTGCTGCTTGCGTACTCAGCCAGTTTTTCGGAAAACGTTTTGTACGAATCCGTTTTATAACCGAGCTCTATCGGTTTGCCTTGCAGGGCTTGACCGTATGCCGCTTCAAAATCCTCGAACAATATTCTCCAGGACACGCCGTCTACCAAAAGGTGATGGATCGCAATCAGCAGATGGTCTCCCTCCGTTGTATTAAACACGCAGAGCTTGATCATTTTGCCCTCGCTGATGGATATGTCTTTTTGAATATTCGTCGCTATCTGATAAACAGTTTCCTCGAGATTTTTTTCCGTTTTCAAATCATAGACATTCAGATCGAAGACGCTGTCTTCCAAGCCGCGGTTATGCTGAATGATTTCACCGTTCTTCTCCCGATAGACCATCCGTAATGCATCATGGTGTTCTGTGAGTTTACGGATAACCTTTTCGACGATCCTTTCAGCAAACCCGTTTTCCCTGTAGAGCATAAACGCTTGATTATAATGGTTTTGCTCCCTTTGATTCGCTTCAAAAAACGACCTTTGCACAGGAGTCAGCGGCACTTGCCCTTGCACGATTTCGCTGGTGCGAGCTTTCGTTTCTTTTTTGACATATTTACTGAGGTGTCTGATGGACGGATTGGTAAACAGATCTTTAACCTGAAGCTTGAGATCGGCTCTTGATAATTTTGAAACGATTTGCAGAGCCTTAATTGAATCTCCCCCGATTTCAAAAAAATTATCGTTGATTCCGATTTTGTCCCTGTCCAGCACCTCCTGCCAAACAGCGGCCAGCTTTTCTTCCGTTTCATTGCGCGGCGCTTTATATCCGCTTGCCGCTATGGCGTCTCCG
The DNA here is from genome assembly GCF_054161455.1 of Bacillus sp. PK6-026. Taxonomy (NCBI): domain Bacteria; kingdom Bacillati; phylum Bacillota; class Bacilli; order Caryophanales; family Bacillaceae; genus Bacillus; species Bacillus sp. PK6-026. Next base: position 2,574,077 of record NZ_CP096418.1, read on the forward strand.
GCAGGTTCAGGAAGCGCTTTTCGATCGATCTTTCCGTTTGGCGTGAGGGGCATCTTGTTGATTTGAATAAAATAGGAAGGGAGCATATAATCCGGTAAATGATCGGACAAATATTCCCTCAGTTCATTTGCGTTTGTTTTCGCTCGAGCGACAATATAGGCGCACAGGTACTTATGTCCTTTCTTGTCTTCCCGGTCTATAACGACAGCTTCGCTGATGTTTTGATTTTCCAAAAGCTTCGTTTCAATTTCGCCTGTTTCTATTCTGAAACCGCGAATCTTGACTTGGTGATCGATTCTCCCGAGGAATTCGACATTTCCATCAGGCAGCCACCTTGCCAAGTCTCCCGTTTTATACATCTTCCCCCCGGCGGCAAAACGATTTGGAACAAACCTTTCCTTCGTGAGTTCCGGTTTGTTTAAGTATCCCCTCGCGACCCCTTCACCGCCGATGTACAACTCACCATAAACGCCGACCGGCTGCGGGTTTAATGAGGAATCCAATATATAAAATGCTGTATTGTCCAGCGGCTTTCCTATCGGCGTATTCGCAATCTCTGGAATCCGATCCAAAGCTTCTTCATAATAGCCGGAATCGACAGAAGCTTCTGTGACGCCATAGCTGTTGATGATTCTCATCCTTTGTCCGAACCGTTCAACGAGCCACTTATAATCTTTGATCGTGCAAGTGTCAGAACCCATGATCAACAGCTTCATGCTTGAAAGGTCAAGCTTGTGATGATCGATATATTTCATCAAAGGAATGATCAGGCTTGGCGTCGATTCCAACATATGAATGCCGTATTTGTTGATCATGTCATACAGCAGATTCATTTCCAGTTTGACATCATCCGGGACCATATACATTGTTCCGCCGTTGAGAAGACTGCGGCATAAATCTCCTGCGAATACATCAAACGACATGCTGGCAAGCTGGAGCAGGTTAACTGAAAATGCCAATTCATAGTGCTTTCTCCAAGTATAGTGGGCATGAATGATATTGCGGTGCTCGACCATCACGCCTTTCGGGTTTCCCGTCGTACCCGAGGTATAGATGACGTATGCCAAATCACCGGGGGAATTAAGATGCTCCAGATTGCTTCCATCCGTGTCGTAAGCATCGGCCTGATCGATTTGGATGATTTCTCCGGCAAAGCTGATGCTGCCAATAAGCTGATGCTGGGTCAGCAAAAGATCAGCTCCGCTATCCGTGATAAGATATTGGATGCGCTCTTTCGGAAGCCCCGGATCGATCGGCATGTACGCCCCGCCGGCCTTTAGAACCGCCAATATGCCTGTCACCATTTCCAACGAACGCTCCGCCATGATTCCGACTACTGACTCCCGCTGAACCCCTTTTTTCCGCAATGTTCTGGCCAATTGATTCGCTTTTTCATTTAATTCGCGGTATGTCAACATATGATCTTTGAAGACCGCCGCCGGATGATTCGGTGATTTTTCGGCCTGCTCTTCAAACAGCTCAGAAAAAATTCCCGACGGGTGTTCGGCGTTCGTATCATTAAATTGATACAGCACTGTGTTCCTTTGTTCCTCTGAAAGCATGCTGATTTCGTTTAACGGCTTCTGCGGATGATCGGAAATATCTCTTAGGATATTCACGAAATGCTGCGCCAGCGTTTCGGCGGTTTCTTTTTTATACAGCCTTGTGCAGAATTCCAGGTGAAACGTAATGACGCCTGCGGACTCTGCTGCTGCCAGCGACAAATCGAATTTTGAAATCTGAAACTCCAAATCAACGGGTTCAACATGCAATCCCTCTATATCAGGCTCTGCATCATCCAGCGCCTGCATATCAAACATTGTGTCAAATAAGGCATTTCTGCTGATGTCCCGTTCCAAATCTAATTTGTCTACGAGTTCATCGAAAGGATAATCTTGATTTTCATAGGCGTTAAACGTATTTTCTTTTACATCTTGCAAATACTCAATGAATGTCCTGCCGCCTTTCGGATGGTTTCTCATCGCAAGGGTGCCTACGAACATCCCGACCGTCTGTTCCAACTCCTCCCGGGTTCGCCCCGCAATCGGCGAACCGACAATGATATCTTCCTGTCCGGTGTATTTCGAAAGCAGTATTGTATACCCGGCCAACAGCAGCATATACATCGTGACTCCGTTTTCTTTCGCTGTTTTTTTCAGCTTATCCGTCAGCTCTCTTTCGATTGCAAATGCGATTCGATCTCCTTCATAGCTTTGCATTTGCGGCCTTGGAAAGTCTGTCGGCATGTTCAGAACAGGGATGGCGTCTTGAAAAACGGATAGCCAGTATTCTTCCTGTTTTTTCAACCGGTCTTTTTGACAGGACTCTCGCTGCCACTCGGAATAATCTTTATATTGGATCTTTAACGGTGCAAGTTCCTTTTCTTCATATAAAGCCGCCCATTCTTTCATCAAGATCCCGATTGATACGCCATCGGAAATGATATGGTGCATATCAAGCAGGAGAATGTGTTCGGCTGCGTTCACCCTCACCAGCTCCGCTCTCAGAAGAGGGGCTTTTTCCAGGTCAAACGGTCTGATAAATTGATTCATCCGTTCCCGAAGGCTGCAATTGTCAAGCTCCCGGTATTTCATTTCAAATGTGACCTCTTCGTTTATATTCTGAACGGGTTCGCCATTGATGGTCACAAAGGATGTTCTTAAGCTCTCATGTCTTTTGATTAGCGTTTTGAAGGCCTTCTCGGCCTTTTTCGTTTGGAGCCCACCTCTTATTTTCATCGCAAAAGGCATATTGTAGGCGGTTTGGCCTTCTTCGATTTGATTGAGGATGTACAGCCTTTTTTGAGCGGAAGAAAGCGGGTAGTATTCTTTCTTTTTCGCTTTTAGAATGTCGGATTGAACTTGTTTTTGTTTTTGTACGATATAAGCTGCGATGTCTTTAATCGTCGGATGGCTGAAGATTTCCTTTAGCGTCACTTCGACTTTTAATGCCGCTTGAATTTTCGCGGCCATTGAAAAAGCTTTTAACGAGTGTCCGCCGATGTCAAAGAAATGGTCGTTAATCCCGATCTGTTCCGCTGGCAAGATATCCTGCCAGATCGATAAAAGTAAGGCTTCCGTTTGATTGCGCGGGGCTTCGTAGCGGGCTTGGGCAAATGCCCCTCGATCCGGCTCCGGCAATGCCTTAAGATCAGCCTTTCCATTGATCGTGCGGGGAATTTGATCAAGCTTGATAAAGCAGGACGGAATCATATACTCCGGAAGGTCCTTCGCCAAACGTTCTTGAACCTGCTCAATATCTGCGTTTTTGTTATTGAATGCGATGTAGGCGCATAGATATTTGCTGTTTTCCTGATCTTCCTTCGCCACCACGATGGCTTCATTAATATCGTCGTTCATCAGCAACCGGTGTTCGATTTCTTCCAGTTCGATCCGATAGCCGCGGATTTTGACTTGGCTGTCGATTCTGCCTAAAAACTCGATGTTTCCGTCAGACAGCCATCTGGCTAAATCGCCTGTACGATATACTCTCTCGCCTGATTCGTCCAGCACAAAGGCCGCTTTTGTCAATGTTTCATGATTCAAGTATCCCCTTGCGACCCCTTCGCCGCCGATCAATAGTTCGCCCGGTACTCCAACCGGTTGCGGCCGGCCGTATTGATCTGCAATGTATACTTTATAATTGCTTAAAGGCTTGCCGATAGGAATGCTCGTTTTTTTGCGGTCTGCGCTGCTTAGTTGATAATAGGTTGCACAAACTGTCGCTTCCGTGGGACCGTAAGAATTGTAAACGTCGGCGCCTTTGATGATATTTTCGACGTACTCAAATTTTAATACGTCGCCTCCACTAATAAATTTCATCTGCGGATGAAAGGTTAAGTGCTGATTTTTATCGATTTCATTCAATAGAAGCGGGGAGCAGCTGACAAGTGTGACACGATGCTTCCCGATCGTTTTCACCAGTTCATCAATGTTCAGATCGCTTACTTTTCTGCTGATCACCAAGCGCCCTGAGCAAGCTAAAATAGGGTAGACTTCTTCAGAAAATGCATCAAATGAAAAGGATACGACTTGCAAAACTGTATCATCTTCGCTCAAAGGGATCCTTTTCGTAAAAGCATCAACATAATGAACGACATTGCGGTGAGTCGTCATGACACCTTTCGGCCTGCCTGAAGAACCCGAAGTATAAATTACATATGCCAAATCAGAAGCCTTATTGACATTTGGGAGATTTTCTTTGCTGAAAGATCGGGTGTCTTCGGCGGTTATCAGTTGACGCCCGTCTATTTTCGATTTAAAGGGCTCCTGGATGACGACCATATCAGCCCCGCTGTCTTCCAGCATATATTTGACTCTGTCCTCCGGATAATCCGGATCAATTGGCAGATAGGCTCCGCCGGCTTTTAAAATTCCGATAATTCCGATGATCATCTCGAGTGAACGGTCTGTCATGATCGCGACAATTGTATCCGGCTTTACGCCCTTCTCTCTTAAAAGCCAGGCCAATTGGTTGGCTTTTTCGTTCAGCTCTCTATATGTCAATTGCTGATCTTCGAATATAACAGCGGGGTGATCGGGTGTTTTTTCAGCCCGCTCTTCAAACAGCCGGCTGAGTGTCTTGTTTTTCGGACCATCTGTCTTCTCATGATTGAATGTATGTAAGATGATGTCTTTCTCCTCTTCCGACATCATCCTAATCTCGCTTAACGCCAGTTCAGGGTGATGAGCAGCGTCTTTTAAAACATTCAAAAAATGTCCGGCCATTCTTTCAATCGTTTCTTTTTTATACAGATCCGTGCAATATTGAAAATCAAATTTCAGGTTGTCTCCATGCAAAAATGCCGTCAGGCTTACATCGAATTTCGCGACATGAAATGGAATATCATACGTGTCAAAATGCCCCCCGCCGGCTTCAGATGCGAAATCATCCGCATGCTGCAGATCAAACATCGTATCAAACAGCGGATTTCTGCTCATGTCCTGTGTCAAGCCCAGATGTTCGATCAATGCATCAAATTGATAATCTTGATTTTCATAGGCGTTCAGCGTATTGTTTTTGACCGTTTGGACATATTCGCTAAATGTCATGTTCCCCGTTGGCCGGTTTCTCAGCGCAAGGGTGCCGACAAACATTCCGATTGTCCCGTTTAAATCGGCATGCGGTCTTCCGGCAATCGGCGAGCCGACAATGATATCCTCTTGTCCGGTGTATTTTGACAGCAGAATGGTGTAGCCTGCCAAAAGAAGCATGTACATTGTAACGCCGTTTCTTGCGGCTATCGTCTTCAGTTTTTTTGTGGTGTCCTGATCCAATTCCACAACCGTTCTGTTCCCTTGAAAGCTTCGGATTTTCGGTCTCGGAAAATCAAGCGGCATATTCAATACCGGAATGTCTCCCCGGAAGGTGTTAAGCCAATACGCTTCCTGCTTCTTCAACCGGCTCTGCTGCTCGATGTCTTTCTGCCACTCTGAATAATCTTTATACTGAACCGCCACCGGAGGTAATTCTTTGCCTTCACAGCAGTCGGCGAATTCCTTCATTAATATTCCGATAGAGATGCCGTCTGAAATGATATGATGCATATCAACGATCATCATATGCTCAGCTTCATCCACTTTTACGATTTCCGCTCTTAAAAGCGGGGCTTTTTCTAATTGAAAAGGTTTGATGAAACGGCTGATTTTCTCCTGAATGCTTTGATCCCCCAACTCGCTGTATTCAAGTCGGAACTCGGCTTCCTGTTCGATTTTCTGCACCGGTTCGCCATCGAGCATGACAAAAGAAGTTCTTAACGATTCATGCCTTTTGATGAGCGCTTTCCATGCCTGTTCAATTCGGCTGATTTGAACTTCACCGTTTATTTTTACAGCCAGCGGCATGTTATAGGCCGTTTTGCTGTCATCAAGCTGATTTAAAATGAACATCCTTTTTTGTTCTCTTGACAAAGGATAGGTTCCGCTTTTAGACGGCGCCGCTTTCGGAAAGCTTCGCTCAATGTCCGTTTCGCACGCTTCCAGCGCGGCGATGATGTCTTCTTTATACCGCTTGATTTGCTGTTTTAAGTCAGCCGTCAATAATTCTTGAGGACCGATGATTTTGATTTTGCCCTTGTTATGGTATAAGGTGATATTTTTCTTTTTCAAATCATTTATGAAGTCCATTATGCTCATACTCATCTCACTCCATTCGTCAGACTTGCGGCCAATATCAGTATCGTTTTTTTGCGGAAAATGGGGCAGCTGTACAATCTATCATTTCAAATGATAGATTGTACAGTGCAATTCCATCACACTTCCTCTTCCGCGTACTCCTCACTAACGGCCGATTCGGCTTCAGCGGTTAATACAAAACGCGCTAATGATTTTGCAGTCGGATGTTTAAAGAACGTGCTGATCCTCATATTAAGGCCAAACGTTTTGTTAATGGAATGAACAGCTTGCATCGCTTTCAGCGAATTGCCCCCCTTGTCGAAGAAATGGCAGGAAATACCCATCCGCTCTGTTCCGAGTACGTCCTCCAAGATGGAAATGATGCGCTGTTCGACATAATTTCTTGGCGCTTCGTACTCTGCTTCAGTTCCTGCGCTTCTGTCCGGCTCGGGCAGGGCTTTTCTGTCCACTTTCCCGTTTTTGGTGAGCGGCAGCTTGTCCATTTTCACGAAATAGGCGGGAATCATGTATTCCGGGAGCTTTTCACCTAAAAACCCTTTCAGCTCATCAAGGGAAATCTCGCGATTTGCCGTGATATAAGCGCAAATGTACGGGCGGTTCTCTCCGTCTTCTCTGACGGTAACGATCGTCTCGTTGATGTCTTCATGCATCTCCAACCGGCTTTCGATTTCGCCGAGTTCGATCCTGAAACCGCGGATTTTCACCTGATGGTCGATTCGGCCGATGAATTCGATATTGCCGTCAGGCAGCCATTTCGCTAAATCGCCCGTCTTGTACAGCCTTTCTCCCGGAATGAACGGATGCGGGATGAATTTTTCCGCCGTCAGTTCCTCGCGCTTTAAATATCCTTTGCTTAAACCGTCGCCTGCGATGCACAGCTCTCCGGGAACCCCGATCGGCACGAGCTTGCCGGCTTCATCCATGATCAAGACTGACGTATTCGCCAGCGGGCTGCCGATCGGGATTGTATCGGCTTTTTCATCTATTTCATTGATGAAATAATATGTCGCATATACCGTGCTTTCCGTCGGGCCGTAAACATGAATCAATTTATCCCGGCCGACATGATCCAGCACTTTTCTCACATGCGGTATCGACGCTCTCTCCCCGCCGAAAAGGATTTTCCGCAGCTTGGCAAGGCAGCCGATATTGATGTCGGCGAGCGTATTGAACAGCGCTGTCGTAATGAACATCACGCTGACTCGTTCTTTCTCAATCACTTCGGCCAACTCATGTGTATTCAAGACCGTCTCTTTTTCGATCAGGACGAGTGAGGCTCCGTTTAAGAGAGCGCCGAAGATGTCGAACACCGATCCGTCAAACGAATAGTTGGACAGCTGGAGAATGGCGTCATCTTCTGTGATGTCGATATAATTGGTATTTTGAACGACTCTCGCCGCACTGTAATGCGGGATGACCACTCCTTTTGGTGTTCCGGTTGAGCCGGACGTGTAGACGATGTACGCTGTATCGCTTGAGCAATTCACACGCGGAAGATTCTCTCCGCTTAGTAAGTGCAACTCGTCCGAACGCAAATCAACGGTTTTTATATCAAATGGTTGAAGAAGCGAATCTGTTGTTACTAACAATGCCGCACCGCTATTTTCCAACATATAATCGATTCTGTCCCTAGGCGTTTCAGGATCGATCGGCAGATACGCACCTCCCGCTTTTAAAATGCCAATGATGCCGATGATCATCTCAAAGGAGCGGTCCGCGATGATCGCGGCAATCGAGCCTCTCCCGATCCCTTTTTCCCTGAGGAGTCTCGCGGTTTGGTTTGCTTTCTTATTCAGCTCTCTGTAGGTCATGCGCTGAGCACCGAACACAAGAGCCGTCTGGTCAGGCGTCTTCATGGCCTGTTCCTCAAAAAGCTCATGAAGCGTCTTGTCTTTCGGGTAATTCGTTTTTGTGTCGTTGAATATGTGTAAAATTCTGTGTTTTTCTTCTTTTGACACAAGGTTGATGTCTCGTAATGTTTGTGTCTCATCTTCCGCCACTTGTTCTGCGACGGTGATGATATGCTTTTCTAATGTTTCGATGATGGTGTCGTCATACACATTTTCATTAAATGTCAATTTGAGTTTCAGCTGCTCATTTTCTAAAACGCCGGTCAGATTAAAATCATAGTTGGTTTGTTCTTTTCCATGAACACCTTCCAGTTCAAAACCGCTTTCCCCGGATTGGCTTCTGAACAGCTCTTCATCAAACGCATAATTTTGAAAGGCCATGACATGGGTGATCAGCTCTCTTTTCATTTCACTCAGTTCCTGAATTTCCGATAAACTCATATAGCTGTATCGATTGCTTTCGATAGACTCGGCTTGTGTTTTCTTTAACACCTCTTTAAATCTTCTTGCGCCTTCAAAGCTGACACGGGTCGGTATTGTATGAATAAACAAGCCGACCATCTCTTCGATGCCGTCAACAGGAGCCTCCCGCCCCGAGACGACGGTTCCGAATACGACTTCATCGGTATCGTTGTATTTGGCTAGAATCATGCCCCAAATTCCTTGAAGAACCGTATTGATGGTGACATGATGCGTCTTGGCGATCCGGGTGATTTTCGTTGTCAGTTCTTTTGAAAACGATATGACTTTTTCTTTGCCGCCATATTCTTCTGACGTTGCGCCGCGATTGAACGCCGGAAGTTCAGACCGCGACTCATACCCTTTTAGATAATCCTTCCAGTATGCCGCCGCTTCTTCTTTATCTTGTTCTTCCAGCCATTTGATATAGTCTCCATACGGCTTCGGCTCTTTTAATCGGCGGGATTCACCTTTCATTATTTTTCCATATAGACTGAACAGCTCGCTCAAAACAATACCCAGACACCAGCCGTCCAGGAGGATGTGGTGATGACTCCAAATCAGCCGATACGATTCGTCATTCATTCTGATCAAACAAACCCTCATGAGGGCTTCACTGCTCAGATCAAAGCCTTTTTCCTGATCTTCTTTTAAATATGTTTCTATGAACCTATGCTGGCGAGTCCGATTTTCGCCTGTCAGATCTATTGATGCGAAAGGCGTTTTCCGTTCTCTAGCTATAATCTGTCTCGGTTCGGATGTGATTTCATATTCAAAAGACGCCCTTAAGATTTCATGCCTCTTCACGATCTCGTGAAAGCTTTCTTCTAAAATGTCCGGATGGACACGTCCTTTTAATTCGATGACAATTTGCTGGAGGTATGCCCCTGATGTCTGATCCATAGCGTTATGAAATAGCATTCCTTTTTGCATGTTGGCCAGCGGATAGATCTTTTCGATTTGAAAAGCGCTGTACTTATCTTTAATACGCTCCAGCTCTTCAAGACCAAGTGAGACATCGCCATAATCGGAAGGCGTCATGTCCGATCCTTCTTTATCAACGCAATGATCGACGATCTTTTCCAGGTTTTCTTTGAATGATTGATTGAGTTGTTCGATTGCGCTTGTTTGGTATTGGTCCTGGTTGAACGTCGTATAGATTGTCAATTCGCCGTTTAAAGAGATCGCATTCATTTCGACGGCGCAGTGCCTAGCGATTTTTCCGCCGATGCTTTCGCCCGGTGAAAATGGCGACTGGGAAAATACTTTTCTATTCATATCATTGTTCATTTCTCCAAAATAGTTAAAAGAAAGCGGAGCCTGAGTTTGTATTTTCTGAAGCTCTTCTGTCATGTATTTTAAAACGCCGTAGCCGATTCCTTTATTCGGTATTTTTCTCAACGTTTCTTTAACCATTTTGATATTTTGCGATATTTCTTTTTCTTCTCCCAAATCGATAAAGACCGGATAAACCGTCGTAAACCAGCCGATCGTTCTCGTGATGTCAACACCGTCTAAGATGTCCTCCCTGCCGTGCCCTTCCATCATGACCTTCAATTTGTTTTCTCCGGTGATATCCCTGACTGCGGAGATTAATGCCGTCAGCAAAATATCGTTGATTTCCGTGTTGTAGGCTTTGTTTGCGTTTCGCAAAAGTTTTGCTGTCACGTCTGGGCTGATTCTGATGCACAAGGTCGCGCTGTGTTCAAACGTGTCTCGTTCAAGCTTTTCAGCAGGAATAAATGGAGCATCCGCTTCCAGGGCCTTTTGCCAATACTCCCTTTCCTTTAACAGCCTGCGGCTTTGGGCATACTTCTTCAATTGACGGGCGAACTCTTGGTATGAATCCGTTTTGTATCCGATGTCGAGAGGTTTGCCTTTCAATGCCTGAAGGTACAATGTTTCAAAATCCTCGAACAAAATTCTCCACGATACGCCGTCAACGACAAGATGATGGATCGCAATGAGCAGGTGATCGCCCTCATCAGCCCGGAAGATGCCAAGATGAACGAGTTTTCCTTTTCTAATCGATGATTTTTTTTGAATGCCTGTCGCCAGCTCAAACACCTTTTCCGCTTGATTGTCAAGGCCTCTTACATCATAAACATCCAGGTCGAACAAGTTTTCACGATAGCCTCTGTTGTATTGAATGATGTCTCCGTCTTTTTCTTCATAGATCATTCTTAACGCGTCATGCTGCTCCAGTATTTTATTGAAGGCTGTTCTGACGAAGTTTTCGTCATAGCCGTCTTTTCTAAAGAGCATAAATGACTGGTTGAAGTGGTCAAGCTCCTCTTTGTTGTTCGCAAAATATCTCTTTTGGATAGGAAGCAGTTCCGTCTCACCTGTAACGGGTTTGTTATGTTTGCGATGTCTCGTTTCTTCTGTGATCAATCGGCTGAGATCCTTTATTTTCGGATTGGCGAACAGCGCCTTCATCTCAAGTTTCAGGTTCATCTTTGCCAGCCTGGAAACGATCTGGAGCGCCTTGATCGAGTCTCCCCCTGCCGCAAAGAAATGGTGGCTGATCCCGATGTCCTCGGCACCGAGAATCTCTCTCCAGACTTGCACGAGTTTTTGTTCGATTTCATTTCGGGGCGGATCGTACCGAGTTCCTTCTATTAAATTGCCGTCCGCCTCAGGCAGTGCGCTTCTATCCACTTTACCGCTTGGGGTGCGCGGGAGCCTGTCAAGCTTAACAAAATAGGACGGAATCATATAATCAGGCACTTCCCTTTCAAGAAATTGTCGGACATTAGCTGCAGGCAATTCCTGATCAGACGCGAAATAGGCGCATAAATAGCTGTTGCCGTTTTGATCCTTTCCTGAGATCACCGCCGCTTCTTTAATCTTCTCATGTGACAAGAGCTGCTGTTCCACTTCGCCAAGCTCTATTCGATAGCCGCGGATTTTCACTTGATGATCGGCGCGTCCCAAAAACTCAATCTGTCCATCAGGAAGCCACATCGCCAAATCTCCGGTTTTGTACATTTTTTTGCCCGGCTCAAATGGATGGTCGACAAACTTTTCCGCCGTAAGCTCAGGTCTGTTTACATACCCTCTGGCAACCCCTTCGCCTGCTATGCATAGTTCTCCGGCAATCCCAACCGGCAGAGGGTGGAGGTCTTTGTCCACAATATAGATGCTTGTATTGAGAAGCGGTCTGCCGATCGGAATGGACGGTGTTTGCGGCACTTTTCCCGATTCGATTTGATGTGAAGCAGCATCAACACAGCACTCTGTCGGGCCGTATACATTCGTGATATTGCATGACAGATTCGGGAATTTATGAAATAGGCCGCCTATGACATCAGGTGTTAAAGCATCTCCGCCGACAATCAATTCCTTCAGATCGAATTCGAGTTCCGTTTTGTCTACATACGCCAGCATGTTTAAATGAGCAGGCGTCATGTCCGATACATTGATGTTGTTTTTCGAATAATACTCAATTAAACTCATCGCATCCCAAGCTGTCTCGCGCGGGACGATGCAAAGGGTATGCCCGAAGAGAAGCGCTGCGAATATTTGTTTGACAGAGGCATCAAATATATAAGGCGCAACCAGTGCTACATTTAAATGAGCATCGAGATGATGGTAAATTCTTTCATTTAATCCATGAACAAGATTGTTCACACTATGATGCTCGATCATGACGCCTTTCGGTTTTCCAGTGGATCCCGATGTATAGATGACATATGCCAAATGCTCCGGCTTGATGTCATGCTTAAGGTTTTCCACGTGGTCATTTTGTCCGGTTTGATCAATCCGGATGATGTCTCCGGCATAAGCTTCACCCAGATCCACATCGCCTGCCGCGCATAATACGCTGACATCGCTGTCTTTTAACATGTAGCTTATTCTTTCCTGCGGATACGCCGGATCGATTGGCAGATAGGCTCCGCCAGCTTTCAAAATACCCATAATACCGACGATCATTTCGATTGACCGTTCTGTGAGAATCCCTGCTATCACATCAGGGCCTACTCCTTTTTGACGCAAGGTGAAAGCCAGGCTGTTCGCCCTTTCATTCAGCTCCCTGTAAGAAATCGTTTCATCCCCGAAGGCAACCGCCGGATGATCAGGCGTTTTTTCCGCCTGCTTTTCAAACAGCTCCGGTATCGTCATCTCTTTGCAGAACACACCGTCTGTTCGGTTAAAATCATACAGAACCCGATGTCTTTCACCCTTTGTCAGGACATCTATCTGATTGATGGCAATGTCCGGATGATCCGCCGCTTGTTCCAACAAGCTGATCAGGTGTTCAGATAGTCTTTCCATTCTTTCCTTGTTGAATAGCGTCGTTGAATACTCAACTTCCAATCTTAATCCGTCTGCCGCTTCACTCGCAGTCACTGTGATGTCAAACTTGGAAATGCCGCGCTTGATCTCCACCAGCCTGCTTCTCAGCCCCTCTGCTTCAAACGGCTTTACGTCTGTGTTATGGTACACGAGCATCGTATCAAAGAGCGGGTTTCGGGCCATGTCCCGTTTGATGTTTACTTTTTCTACAAGCTCTTCAAACGGATAATCCTGGTTTTCATAAGCCTGAAGCGTGTTTTCTTTTACCTCTTGCAAATAATGTCTGAAAGTCTTTTTCCCTTCCGGATGGTTTCTGATCGCCAAGGTATTGACAAACATGCCGATGAGATGTTGAATATCCTCATGATTTCTCCCTGCAGCCGGAGTCCCGACGATGATATCTTCCTGACCTGTATATTTGGAAAGCAGTGCTGTATAACCGGCCAACAGAAGCATGTACATCGTAACGCCGTTTTCTTTCGCCATATGCTGAAGCTTGCGGAATGTTTCACTTTCGATTGCTGCAGTGACGGTGTCACCTTCAGAGCTTTTCGTCAGCGGCCTTTTATGATCTGTCGGGAGATCAAGGACCGGGATATCGCCTTTATACGTCTTCAGCCAGTATTCTTCCTGTCTTTTCAGCTCCTCGGTGCGGGCATGGCTATTTTCCCATTCTGCGTAATCTTTATATTGAATATCGAACGGTTCCAGTGATTTCCCTTCATACAGTGCTCCCAGCTCTTGAATGAAGATGTCGGTGGACACGCCATCGGAAATGATATGGTGCATATCGAACATCAGCAAGTGCTCACGTTCATTCACTTTGACGACCTCCGCCCTTAAAAGCGGTGCTTTTTCCAATTGAAACGGCCTGATAAAGCTTTTGATTTTTTCTTCGGCACTTTCTTTGCCGATGTCACTGTATGCGACTTGAAAATCGATCTCGTTTTCAATCTGCTGCATCACTTCACCGTCGATCATGACAAATGAAGTTCGAAATGATTCATGTCTTTTAATCATATTTTTGAATGTATTCTCAAATCGGCGGATATCAAAATCGCCTTCGAGCGTCATGGCAAAAGGCATGTTATATGCAACATGACTGCCTGCTTGAGAAAGGATATAGAGCCTTTTTTGCGCTGAAGACAATCGGTAATATGGTTTTTCTTCCGTTTTTCCTAACGATGTAAAAGTACTTTCCTTCGCCGCACCGATATATTCCCTCAGCCCTTTAATCGTCGGGGTATCGAATATTTGTCTTAAAGGCAGCTTGACATTCAGTTCTTTATGAATAGTTGATACCAAAGCGGCGGCTTTAAGCGAATGCCCGCCGGCTTCAAAGAAGCTGCTGTTGATTCCGATTTTATTGATTCCTAAAGCCTCTTCCCATATGGAAACAAGTTTTTCTTCCATCTGATCCCGCGGCGCTTCATAGCAGCGATCCATTGTGATGCTCCGTTCCGGAACCGGAAGGCTTTTCTTGTCCACTTTTCCATTCACGGTAAGCGGCAGCCCGTCAAGCTGGACAAAGTGCTGAGGAATCATATAATCCGGAAGGCTTTTCTTTAAAAACGCTCTGATCTTTTCCTGTTCGACTTCCTTTTTAGCCGTTACATATGCACAAAGATACGGGTCATGATCTCCGTCTTCTCTTGCGATGACCGCCGCTTCTTCAATCTTTTCATATTTAAGCAGCTGGTTCTCGATCTCGCCGGGTTCGATCCGATAGCCGCGAATCTTAACCTGCAGGTCAACCCGTCCCAGAAACTGAATGTTTCCATCTGGCAGCATTTTGGCAAGATCACCTGTGCGGTACATTCTTTCCCCGGGTACAAATGGATTTTCGATGAATTTTTCCCGAGTCAATTCCGGTCTATTTACATACCCGCGGGCCAGCCCTTCCCCCGCGATGCAGAGCTCGCCGCTGGCTCCGAGCGGACAAAGCTGCAGGTCTTTGTTCAATATATACACTTTGACGTTATCGATCGGTTTTCCGATCGGAATATTTTGATACGATTTGTCGATTGGAAAACTTGTAGCAACGACTGTATTCTCCGTCGGTCCGTAGTTGTTTACGATTTGATAGCTTTTTTCTTTAAAGACGTTTAATTTATCTCCGCCCGTTAACAGCGTTCTTAACGAATGATTGTCAAGCGCTGTAAATTGTTCGCAGACTGGTGTCGGCAAAAAGCTGATCGTAATATGATGGTTATGAAAATACCGGTTCAGCTTTTCAACATCCAGCCTTGTCTCCTGATTGAGGACATGAACGGTGGCTCCCGCTGTTATATAAGGGAACAGCTCCCATCCAAAAGCGTCGAAGCTGATGCTCGCATAAATCGAGCTGTTGTCGTTTTGTCCGACTTCAAAACAGGATTGATGCCAGCGGCACAAGTTGATCAATGATTGATGCTCGATCATCACGCCTTTTGGCTTTCCTGTTGAACCCGACGTATAGATGACATATGCAAGGTCGCCGCTTTGATTGACATTGTCAATGTTTGACCGATCCTGCCCGGCAATCCTCTCATCATCCATATGAATCAACTCGATCGATTCCGCCGTAAGCTCCTCGGCCAGCGGAACGTCAGAGATGATGACTTTGACTTCACTGTCAAAAGCCATGTATCTCATCCGCTCCAGAGGATACTCAGGATCAATCGGCAAATAGGCGCCGCCTGCTTTCAGCACACCGAGAACCGCTGCAATCATATCGGACGACCGCTCCATCACGATCCCGACGAGCGTATCCGGCTTGACACCTTTTTCTCGCAACAGCCTTGCCACTTGATTTGCTTTTTCATTCAACTGTCGGTACGTCAGTTTTTGATCTTCAAAAACAACCGCAGTGTGATCTGGTATTCGATTCACCTGCTCCTCAAACAGCTGGTGGATTGCTTTTCCTTTTGGATATGCCGTCTTTGTATGGTTGAAGGACTCTAAAAGTGTCCGTTTTTCTTGACGGGATATCATATCGATTTGATGTAAAGTAACATCAAGGTTTTCTGAAACTTCCTCTAAAATCCTGAAATAATCTTCCGCTATCTTTTGAATCGTCTCTTCCTTGAAAAGGTTTGTCGAATATTCAATGTTCAATACGATCTTTTGTTCAAAATCCAACACATTAAAGATCATGTCAAATTTTGCATTGTCCAGTTCAAAGATGATCGGACTCAGCTTGACATCGCCTTTCTGTTTGGTAAACATCCTGGCATCTTCCAGAACAAACATCGTGTCGAACAAAGGATTGCGGTTAGACTCCCGTACACCATTGAGTTTGCGGATCAAATCATCAAACGGATACTCGGAATTGTCAAAGGCCGCTATCGTACGCTCTTTCGTCTGCTGCAAAAATTCTTTAAAGCTGTTGGAAGTATCAATCTCGTTCCGCAAAGCAAGTGTATTTACAAAAACGCCGAATACATCTTGTAGATCAGGATGCAGCCTTCCCGCAGCAGCCGTTCCGACAACGATATCTGTTTGATTTGTATATTTATTTAAAAGCACATAATATGCGCTCAGCATCACCGTATAAAGAGTTGTTCCGGTGTGTTTCGCCAGCTTCCTTATATGATCTGACAGCTCCCGCTCCATTTCCAAAAACACGCTGCTTCCTTCAAACGTGTCGATATGATGACGTTTATAGTCATAAGGAAAGTCCAGCTTTGACGGTATATCGCGATAAACGTCAAGCCAATAAGCTTCCTGCTTTTTCATCGCGGCTGATTGATTAAATGTATGATTCCATTCCACATAATCTTTATATTGCACATTTACTTCCGGCAATGGCACATTGCTATAAAGTTCCAATATTTCATTCATCAGGATCCCTTGAGAAACCCCGTCACTGATGATGTGGTGAAAATTTATGACCAGTATATGCCTATTATCGTCGATTTTGATCAGCTTGGCCCTCATAAGAGGCGGCCGGCTCAAATCAAAAGGCTTAATGGATTCTTTACAGTACCTGCTTGTGATCTCCATTAAAGCATGCTGATCTGTAATTGAAGCGTCTAAGCACTCGTATTCGAGGCGGAATTCGACATTCTCATAAATTTTTTGGATGAGTTCATTGTTTTGAATTTCAAACCCGGTTCGCAAAACTTCATGTCTTTGCAAAAATGTCTTCAATGCGTTTTCAAGCTGTATGGCGTTTATCCGGCCTTCGACAAGAAGGGCCATCGGAATATGGTAAGCTCCCCTTTCATTTTCCAGCATCGACAGCATATACATTCTTTGTTGGGCAGGGGATGTCGGATAATACTCTTTTTCGTGAGCTGTTTGAATCGGATGTTCCATATCGCTTTCTTCTCTGTTTTTCAAATAGTGGTCCAAAGCGATGATTGAATCATTTTTAAAGATTTCGCTGATCGGCATCTCAACATTCATTCGTTTGTTGATTTCCGTGATGATGGATATCGCTTTGAGTGAGTCTCCGCCGATTTCATAATAGCTGACATGAAGATTGATGCTGTCTAGGCCAAATATATCTTTCCAAATCTCCAGAAGCATGGCTTGTGTTTCATTCTCCGGCAGCATCGATCCGCCTCGTTGACCTTCATCTGCGGTATGCTGTTCAGCCAAGTCATGGAGCGTGCGCTTATCGACTTTTCCGTTTACAGTTAACGGGATTTTGTCAATTTCCACGAATTTCGCAGGAATCATATAGTCAGGCAGCGTTTTTTGCAAAAATTCCTTTACATCTAATTGGCTGATCGCGTTCTCTGCTACAACAAAAGCGTATAAGTTTTTGATTCCATCCGGACTTGTGTAATCAATAACCGATGCCTTCGTAATCTCCTGATGGCTTACGAGAGTATTTTCAATTTCCCCCATTTCCACTCTGTAGCCTCTGATCTTCACCTGGCTGTCTTTTCTTCCGAGAAACTCTACATAACCGTCCTCTTTCAAGACGCCATAGTCACCCGTTTTATAGATGTAACCTAATTCCTGATGATGGATAAATGAATGATCCGTTTTTTCTTGATCATGAATATACCCGCTTGCTACCCCTGCTCCGCCTATGTACAGCTCTCCTTCGACACCGACGGGACATAATTGTTTATTCTGGTTCAATACGTATATTTTTTGATTGGCCAGCGGTTTTCCATAAGGAATGCTTTTCCAGTCTTCCTCTACTTTTTGAATCGGATAGTAGATCGACCAGATCGATCCCTCTGTTGCGCCTCCCAAACTAATCACTTCTGCGTTTTTAAACGTCTTCTTTATGGTTGCAGGCAGCTGAAGCGGTATCCAGTCTCCGCTTAGCAGGATGAGTCTGAGATGATGATTGAGCTCGTTGGCCGGGTATACATCGGCCGTCATTCCCATAATCGCCGGAACAGAATTCCAAATTGTAATCCGTTCTTTTTCGACTGTCTCTTTCAGACTGAATACATCCCTTTGGTCATCAATGATGACAAGTGACGCCCCGCTGCTTAAAGCGCCAAACACGTCATAAACAGATAAATCAAAGCACAATGAGGAAATGCCCATTATGTTATCTTGTTCTGTGACGTTGAATTTTTCATTGATATCGAGAATGGTATTCGCTGCGGCACCATGCGTAATCTGAACGCCTTTTGGCTTGCCTGTGCTTCCTGACGTAAAGATGACATATGCCATGTCATCCAAATCGACTTTTCGGTCAACCGGCGCTTTTGAGAAGCGCTCGATATGTTCTTTGTCATACACGTCATGGCTGATGAAGAATTTGCAGTTGCTTTTTGATTGGATATACGCCTTTCTTTCTTCTGGATAATCCGGATCGAGAGGGATATAAGCTGCTCCAGTCTTCAATACAGCCAATAAATTGACAATCGTCCCCAGGCTTCTTTTGCCGATGACACCGATATAGTCGCCCCTTTCAACCCCTTTTCCAATGAGAAATCTTGCGACCTGGTTGGATTTTTCGTCAAGCTCCTGATAGGTCATCACCTCATCATGATGCTTGAGTGCCACTCTGTCAGGTCCATGTTTAACCTGGCCGGTAAACAATTCGTGCAAGGGCTCGGTATCGAAAGATTGATCTGTGTCATTATAGGCGCTGATCATCTGGCGGCTTTTTTCATTTATTTGGATGGTTGAAACGTCCTCGCCGGATACGGCTTTCTGGATGACTGCGATATACTCGTCAAACATCGATTCAATTACTTCATGTTCAAAAATTTGCTCCACATAGTCCCATGTAATATAAAGGCCGCCGTTTATTTCATATACTTGGTTGTCAATGTATACTTGCGACGTTCTCGTGCTAAAGAAATGAATGTTGTCAAAATCGACAAGACTGTCAAATGAGTCGTCGGGATTTTCACTCAGCACGCTTGTGAATACGATCGGCATGACCGCTTTTTTATTCATGCCATTCTTTTTGGCGATGTTTCTAATCACATCAACTCCGTCATAATGTCTGTGTTCCAGTGCTTCTAAAAGCGTGTCCTGAACATTTAAAGCAAATCTCCAGAAAGAGCTCGTGTTTTCTTCGGCATGGATGTCCAGCAGCATTAAAGAGGTAAAATCTCCGATCATGTTTTTGACATCCGGATGAAACGGGATTCTGTTAAATACGGTTAAATTGATAGCAAAGTGGTTTTGCCGGCTCCAATAAGCTAAAATATAGGCATATGCAGCACAAAGGACTGAGGTCGGCGTGAGATGATAATGCCGGGCTTTCTTTTTTAATTCATTCCATGTATGTCCATCCAAAAACGTTGAAAACTTCTTGAACGAAGGTTTCGCTACATGGGCTGGATCTGATTTAAGAGGCAGCTCAGGCGCACTTGGAAAATGATCCAGTTTATCCAGCCAATATTTTTGGTCTTTTTGATATCTGCTTGTTTGCTTAAAATCGATCGAGGCCAAAACATAATCTCTGAAGCTGTATGCTAGTGAAGGCAGTTTGAGGCCGGGGTTTTCATATAGTTGTTTAAACTCCCTGATTAATCGTTTCATACTGCTGTCATCGCAAATGAGCGGGTCCACATTGAGGAAAAAATATTTTTTCTCTCCCGGCAGCATAAACGTTTTGAGTTCAAACAAAGGCCATACACTTGGATCAATGATCTTTGATGTCATCTTCTCCCGCTGTTCTAAAATTCTGGCGTTGATTTCTTCTTCTGTGAAACCTCTTAAATCCTGAGTTTCGATTGTATAACGTTGTGTTGCTTCGAGAATTTTTTGCGTTCCGTTTTCAAATACGATCGTGCGGAGAATCGGATGCCTGTCAATCAATTTTTGCAGTGTCAGCTGAAATCGATTCAAATCGACATCAGCTTCAAATTCGACAGTTAAATTCGTAGCGACTCCGCCGATTTCGAACGACTCATCTCTTCCAACTAAATAAGCCAGCTGAATGCCTGTAAGCGGGAATGTTTCATGGATATTTTCCGGATCGGCAGCCCTTGTCACGAAGCCGTCTCCCTTGTCTTCTTGTTGATTAGCTTCGATAAAAGCGCTCAATTCCTTTATGGTCGCAAGCTTAAATAGCTGATGCAGGGGAATTTCAACATTCATTTTTTCCTTTATTTTGGCGATGAGCTCCATCGCATGCAATGAATGTCCGCCCATTTGTGCAAAATGATCATGAATGCCCGCTTTTTCAACGTGCAAAACATCCTGCCAAACAGCTGCCAGCTTTTCTTCCGTTTCATTTCGCGGCGCTTCATATTCGTTTTCCGCCCCCGCCGTTCTGTCCGGCTCAGGCAGGGCTTTTCTGTCCACTTTCCCGTTTTTGGTGAGGGGCAGCTTGTCCAATTTGACAAAATATGCGGGGATCATGTAGTCCGGAAGCCTTTCACCTAAAAATCCTTTCAGCTCATCAAGGGAAATCTCATGATTTGCCGTGATATAGGCGCAAATGTACGGGCGGCTTTCTTCGTCTTCCCGGACGATGACGATCGTCTCATTGATGTCTTCATGCATCTCCAGCCGGCTTTCGATTTCGCCGAGTTCGATCCTGAAACCGCGGATTTTCACCTGGTGGTCGATTCGGCCGATGAATTCGATGTTGCCGTCAGGCAGCCATTTCGCTAAATCACCTGTTTTGTACAGCCTTTCTCCCGGAATGAACGGATGCGGGATGAATTTTTCCGCCGTCAGTTCCTCGCGGTTTAAATATCCTTTGCTTAAACCATCGCCTGCGATGCACAGCTCTCCGGGAACCCCGATCGGCACGAGCTTGCCGGCTTCATCCATGATCAAGACTGACGTATTCGCCAGCGGGCTGCCGATCGGGATTGTATCGGCTTTTTCATCTATTTCATTGATGAAATAATATGTCGCATATACCGTGCTTTCCGTCGGGCCGTAAACATGAATCAATTTATCCCGGCCGACATGATTCAGCACTTTTCTCACATGCGGAATCGACGCTCTCTCCCCGCCGAAGAGGATTTTTCGTAAATTCGACAGACAGTCGACATGAATATCTGCAATCATGTTGAATAGTGCCGTCGTAATGAACATCACGCTGACCTTCTCCTCATTGATAGCGCTTCCAAGTCTATTGATGTTCAATAACGCTTCCTTCTCAATCATGACCAGCGACGCTCCGTTTAATAAAGCGCCGAAGATGTCGAACACTGATCCGTCAAACGAATAATTGGACAGCTGGAGGATCACGTCGTCTTCTGTGATATCGATATAATTGGTATTTTGAACGACCCTTATGACACTGTAGTGCGGGGTGACGACGCCTTTTGGCGTTCCCGTGGAACCTGATGTGTAGATAATATAGGCGGTATCGCCGGAATCATTGACAGAACTGAGCGGTTCTTTACTGAATCCATCTGAAGCCTTTTTGTCCAGCTGAACGATGTCAGCCTCACAATCGATTCCGTCTGCCGCTTTTCCTTGCGTTAGCAGCACCGCGGCTTTCGTGTCGCTGAGCATGAAGGCCATTCTGTCTTTCGGCGTTTCAGGGTCGATCGGCAGATACGCACCTCCCGCTTTTAAAATGCCAATGATGCCGATGATCATTTCAAAGGAGCGCTCCGCGATCATCGCGGCAATCGAGCCTCTGTCGATCCCTTTTTCCCTGAGAAGTCTCGCAGTTTGGTTTGCTTTTTCATTCAGCTCTCTGTAGGTCATGCGCTGAGCACCGAACACAAGAGCCGTCTGGTCAGGCGTCTTCATGGCCTGTTCCTCAAAAAGCTCATGAAGCGTCTTGTTTTTTGGATAATCGGTCTTTGTGTTGTTAAAATGTAGGATCAGTTCTTTTTCATTCTCTGTCATTTTGTGAAATACCCCATTTTCTAATGAATGTTTAGCAACCATATAAAAATTCTCCTTTTTGATAAAATATTCACCATAATATTGGTCTGTAGTTGCTCTTTTACCGATTTTTTATTGAACCTCCGTCTTGTGAAAACAGATTATCAAAAATAATCATTATTTTCCATGGGAATATTGTTTAATAATGGTTAATTTTTTATGAATTGGATATTTTATATTTTACATTGTCGAAACACGTATTTATGAGACAAGATAAACAGCAACCAGATCAAAAGACCTAAAAAACACTGTTCCGATTATAATAAAAGTAATTTTCGAAGCGGCGGAGGAAGGAAAAATAGATTAGACCCGGGCTTGAATCTCGCCGAAATCGTAGGTTAAAACGTCCGGCTGGCTGTCAATGAATGATTGATGATGCCGGTGATCTTTTCAACGTGATGGTGCAAAAAGAAATGATTCCCCTCAAAGTAGTAGGCTGTAAAGTGTCCTGAAGTATGATGTTTCCAATCGGATACATCTTCCTTGCTCATAGCGTCTTCTTTTCCGTTGAGAACGGTAATGTCGCAATCTATTTTGCTGTTTCTTTCTTGATAGATATAGTTTTCTACCATTTTAAAGTCGCTTTTGAGAATGGGGATAAACAATTCAAATAGCTCTTCATGATTGATGAGCTCCTCAGGTGTTCCCCCGAGCTCGACAATTTTTTTCTTAAAAATAGGATTGGGCAAGGTATGCAGTTTTTCTTTCTTTCTGATCCTGTTTGGCGCTTTATAGCCCGAGAAAAAAATGTGAACCGGTTTTTCAGCTCCCGCCCCGCTCATTTGATAGTAAAGTTCATATGCCAAAAGGCTTCCCATGCTGTGCCCAAAAAGAGCGTAGTCGTCACCTTTTCGTTCAGCTTGAACCTGCTCAAAAATGTCTTGAACTGCTTCTTCAAGGCTTTCGTAACAAGGCTCGTTGAAACGCCGGCCCCTTCCCTTCAGCTGAATCGGACAAATCTCAATGTCGGGCTGCATATGGCCTTTCCAGGAATAAAATGCAGATTCGGATCCGCCGGCGTAAGGCAGGCAAAATAATTTCATTTCTATCATTCCCTTTCGTTGTAGATATTTTTTGGTGAATAAGCCGTTAATCGACAGATACGTCAGCCGTCCGATTCAGCGCTAAAAACTTCGGAAGGATAATCATGTAGAAAACGCCAACAGCAATCAGGCTTCCCCCGACTAGCCAATACAGGCTTTCAAGCGCGATCCATGCCGGGTAAAGCCACGCAATAAACAGAAGGGTCAGCGACTGTGAGAGCATCATAAGCGGATGAATCCACCCCTGCACCCTACCCATCATTTTCGGATTGACGATGTTTGGTATCCACCCTCCGATGGCAACGTTGATGCTTGGAAGCGAAACCGCGATAAAGCAGGAGCAGACCATATACATCCACAAACTTTTAACCAGGGAGCCGGAAATCGTGGCACATCCGCAAACAATCAGCGCTAGGATCAAAAGTTGATAAAGCTTCAATTTTTGAGAAAGCAAGGATGCGGCGATGCTCCCCGCCAAAAACCCCGCACCGAAAACAATGCCGAGTACAATCGACATCTCTTCATAGTTTCCAGGTGCAAGCTTGTATTTTAATATAAACACCTGCATGACCGAGAGCCCCCCATTGACAACTCCGAAAAGGACGAATCCGGACACGAGGGCAAGCAGCAATTTATGGTTGAGAATATAAGTAAAACCAAGTGTGAAATCTTTCCATATACCAGCGATATTCAGCTGTCTAATGGAATGTTTTCCATTTGGCATGCGGACGGCATCGGAAATCCGGCAGGCTTGAATTAAAAGCCCGCTCAGTGCGAAGCTGGCTGCATCAACCATAACGGCTCCTTCAACTCCAAGCGTCCAATAACAAAATACGCCAAGCCCGTTTCCGAACAGCATAAATAAACTGGCTACCATTTGATTCAATCCGACGGCCAGCGAATATTCGTTTTCAGATAATATTCCTTGAATAAGAGAAGTTTGGGCAGGGGTGAAAAAACTTTTAACGGCATTTCTTAAAAAAAGAACGGCAAATGTAAACGGCATCCATTCAAGATAGAGAGACAGCAGTAATACAATCGATAGTCCCATACAGATCCAATCGCAGTTTTTGGCGATTTTCTGCCGGTCAAACTTATCCGCGAAAACACCAACGAGGAAAAATACAGCCAATGTAGGCAATGACAGCATCAGCTCGGTCATTGTGGCATATGCAGGCTGATTGGAAAAACGGTCTAGCAGGTAAAACAAGAGGGCAGTGAGTCCGATGATCCCTCCCATTTGTGAGGTAAAGGATGCGAAGAACAGCAGCGCATAATTTTTATTTTGAAAAATAGAAAACATTTTTTTCATAGGCGCCTCCTAATTTGTATTGAGACAGACGGCTCTATTTGTTATTCTAAAAAAATAACATCATTCTAATTTTCCGTCTCTTATCACGCTGATTTTCATTTTCAAAACTACACTTCTATCATTTAAAGTGTCACAGATTGAATTTCCCAATATAAAATCGCTGCTTCTCATAACGATTGCAGCCGTCTTTTTAACCCCCCGTTTCTTCTTTCAGATAGTATTCTCTAGCAAAGTGGAAGGGAAATCCTTGATCTCTACCCTTCAAATTTACAAAGAAGTAAATTTATGAAAAGTAATTCTAAGGTTATAGATTCGTCCTATTTCAACAATATCCTCTATCTTATATTCAATTTTTTAGAAAATGTCCTTTTTAAAATACAATTACTATATTTAAAAAATAAAAAAACGCTTCCGATATGGAAGCCGAAAGACTCATCATACTGGAAGCTGTTTAGATGTTCATTTTTTTATGAAATTGTTATCCAGCACTTCGATCACCGAAGAAGTCGTTTTTGAACGGTCTTTTGTTTGCTGCACCAGTTTGATGATGTCTTTGTATGACTGCTGCGCTCCGAGCACCAGCAAAGGAACCCCGATCGGATCGATTTTCAGCCTTCTTGAAAATAAACCGCCGAATGTCATCGCAATGGGCACAGTCGGAGACGTGTTTGAAAAAACGACTTTTTCCTGCAGTTTTCCGTTTTTTTCAAACAGCTCGAAAACGCCCAGCATGGCTGGAATGACCGCTTTTGATGATCCTCTGCCGATCGTGTACACCTGGTGGCCTTCTTCATCAAGACCGTGAAAGATTAATTTCCCCATTTCCTTCGGACTTAATTGATTAAAACAGTCGGTGCTTAAAATTTCGTTTTTCGACGGTTTTCTGCTGAATGGGAGCTTTTTCAGATGATAAGCGGCGGCAAGTGCAGAAGAATGAGTGCCGCCGTAACAGTTGTATATATAGATCAACATACTCACCCTCTTAAATGTCTTTAGTTTTAATGTGACCCAAATATACAATCTTATTTATACCGCGTTTCCAAAACTTCTTTAACAGCTGAGACATACGTTTGGAACGTCTCATTTTTAGAACTTGCCCGCGTCCACAGGCCGAACTCCGAAAAAAAAGCCTCTCGTTGAGGCGTGCTGATTTCCAATTGAATGCTTTGACCTGATTGGCATTGATTATTGATATTTTCGGGATTTCCCCCTGCAAGCCGGTGGCTTGGGCTGACCAGCTCCGCTGAAAAACCTTGGTTGTGCAGCGCTCTGACAATCGCTTTCGCCCCTCCGGTATCCGTTCCTCCCACAAGCGTATGTTCAACGATGTCATGATATCCATGAAAAGCCAGCGTATAGTTGTGCTCTTTGACCGCTTTGACGGCCTGCGGTTCATCAAAATGATTGCTTGTGATGTGAAGATCCCAGTTTTGCGAGGGTTTGATTCCTTCAAATAAGTAAGTGGAATAATCGGCGCTGAAGGCGCGGACAAGTTCACTGACACCTCCTTCGATTCCTCCGCCGTGCGGCGAAAGAATCAGCAGTTCGGTGCCCATGTCTGTATATTCGATTTGATAATCTTCTCCTTCTGTTTCATGTTCGGCAAGCTCGGCAAAATTGGCGTATTTGTCTGCAGATGAAGCGACGCTCTGCAGCGGAAATTGAAAGATGACCGTTAAGCAAATCCCCGTGACTAACCAGATGATGCAACGATTTTTCATCAATGGGTTCCATTCTTCCTGCACCGTTAAGAAACTCCTTTTATCGTGTATTTTGTTGCGAGTATCACGTGATATCATGTTTCGGCCGGGATGAGAGAATTTCAATAAATGGTAAAATATTACTCCTTTTCGTCACCCAGTTGCCATTTTATATAAGAAGAACAGCATAACGAAAGCGACCTTTACCTTATTTTTCATCAGCGGCCGGCACGTGTTCCCGGAAGCACGGAATCTTTCGGCATACAGTATTTTTATATCGATTTCCTCAGACGGGACAGGTGCCTTCAGATCAAGCAAAGCCTATAGAAGGAAGCACAGGTTCGGTGCAGCGGTTTGAAGAGGGACAAAGTCTCCCTGTCTTTATATGATATTTTGAGCCTCTCTGACAGGAGATCATCTAAAAAAATGCAAATAAAAAGAAACGGACGATTCCGTTCCTTTCAGAGACGATCATTTTTTATAGAAAGCGCTCCGGCCTGCTCGTTCAACCAGGGCTGGGAAGAGCTGATAGAGTTTGCTGACGCCGTTCATCCAGCCTGGAAGATTAATTTCTCGCTTGTTCGTCATCATTGCCGAGACGACTTTCTTAGCAACCTGATCCGGATCAAGCATCCATCTCTCGACGCTTTTGACATAATCCCCTCTTTTATCGGCCGTCTTAAAAAAGTCGGTTTGAATCGGTCCAGGATTGACCGTTGTCACGTTGACCCCCGTTTCGGCAAGCTCCATTCTCAAGCTGTTTGAATACCCGAGCACAGCATGCTTTGTTGCCGCATAAAGGCTTGACTTGGGCGTCGCTAATTTGCCCGCTTGCGAGGCGATGTTGATAATATGGCCTTTGTCTTGCCTGATCATATGCGGGAGTGCCATTTTCGTGCAGGCGATCAGACCGAATACGTTGACCTCAAACATCGCTTTCATATCTTCAAGGGAAGCGTCAAGCGCGTTTTCGAAAATACCGAATCCCGCGTTGTTCACAAGAATATCAACCGGACCGGCCTCTTGGAACGCCGCTTTTATGTCATCCGTCCGGCTGACGTCCAATGCGATTATGCGGCATTTTGCACCGGTTTCATCGGCGATGTTTTGCTTCAAAGCCATGAGGCGGTCTTTTCTGCGCGCAGCCAGAATGACCTCGGCTCCTTCCTTGGCGGCATGGTATGCGATCCGTTCCCCAAGTCCTCCTGAAGCCCCTGTAATCATCACGTTTTGCTCTTTCAACTTTTGCTGCATGTTCGTCACCTACTTTGCGTAATAGTACTCGATTCCATCGGCCGTTTCTGCTCCGATCCTCCCTTGGGATTCCAAATCGTCAAGCTGCCCAATCGTTTCTGACATCGTTAAGAACAGCTCTTTTTCATAGACTGCAGGGAACAGTTTTTGACATATCTGATAAGGTGAATGCGGTTTTTCAGTAAGGATGCGGTACACCTCTTCGGCTCTGTTTCGCTGCTTTTCCAGCCTTTTGGCGACAAGCTCATTCACTTTTGTGATGTCCTCCCCGTGGCCGGGATAAATAATGTTGAGCGGAAGCTCCCGCAGCCTGCCGAGCGATTTCAAATAGTCCAGCAGCGGAGTCGGGCGCCTTTCTCCTTTTTGCGGCACTTCAAGAAGCGGATTTGAAGAAGACGGCTTTAACAGCAAGTCTCCTCCGAGCATGCTTCCAAGCTCCTCATGATAAAGGACAATATGTGAAGCGGCGTGTCCGGGCGTCTCAAGAACCCTCCACCCTTCAAGCCCGTCAATTTGCGCGCCTTCTGAAACGGTCTCTGTCAAAGTCCGATTACAGGAAAACCGGTACGACGCTTTTACCGTAAGCCCCGGCGGCTTCATATCGCCGGGAACGCCGAATCGCTGATACAGGTATGTAAAAAAGGCCTTTTGTTTTTCAATAAAATCGGGATTTTGGCTGATATACGGTTCATTGAACGGATGGCCGATGATGTTGACCCCTGCGGGGAATTCGTCCAGCAGTCCGGCGTGATCAGCGTGATGATGGGTCAGAACGACCTGGTCAATATCGTTTAATGACAGTCCCTGGCCGGCCAGCTCTTTCTTCAAAACGGCGGCCGCCTCCTTTGTGTTGGGCCCGGCATCGACCAGAGTCAGCGCCTCGCCTCTGACCAAATAAATGTTGACGTCTCCGACTGCAAACGGAGTCGGCAGTGAAATAGGAATGATTCTTGCGTCTTTCATCGTTTGATTCTCCTCATCCTGCGAATTGATGTTGATCATATTTTACCTTTTTCTCCCGCGCATGTCATTTTTGCTTCAAATGCCTGTTGACATTTCATCATTCCTCATAGCATAATGAACAACAAATATATGCAGGTAAATGATTGAAGACGCAATGAAGAGGAATAGTAAACAAGCAATGGTGAAAGAGAGTGAAATCCACGGCTGAAAGATTTCACAGCCCGCTTGCATGTTGAACCTGCCCTCAGAGCGCTTAGGCAAACCTAAACGTATCCCGCGTTACGGGGCAAGAGCTGAGCATTTATATGCTAATGAAGGTGGTACCGCGAAACCTTTTCGTCCTTTGTGAAGACGGAAAGGTTTTTTTGTTTTTTAGAAGGAGGAATTCATAATGAAACGAATGGGATTTATCGGAGCCGGTTCGATGGCTGAAGCGATGATTAAGGGGCTTGTCAAAAGCGGTGCGATGGAGCCGGAAGCGATATTCGTTACGAATCAGTCGAATACGGCCAGACTTCGTGAGTTAAGCGAGACATACGGGGTGTGCGGAGAAGCCGATACGGCAAAAGTCGCCGCCCGTTCGGATACACTCGTTTTGGCGATGAAGCCGAAGGACGCGGCGGCCGGAATGGCCGCACTCCGCCCCTATTTGCGAAAAGATCAGCTGCTGATTTCAGTCCTTGCAGGCATTCCGATTCGCACGATCCAGCACTACGCCGGGCTTGATCTGCCAGTTGTAAGGGCCATGCCGAATACATCGGCCGCCATTCAAAAATCAGCCACAGCCTTTGCGGCAAGCCCGCTCGTGACGAAAGAGCAGATGCGGGAAGCAGCTGACCTCTTTGCGACAGTCGGAAGCGTTGCAATCGTTGAGGAATCTGCCCTTGATGCGGTGACAGCAGTAGCCGGAAGCGGCCCCGCTTTTGTTTATCGATTTGTCGAAGCCCTGCAGGCGTCAGCTGCGGAATTGGGACTTCCTGAAGAAACGGCGAAACAGCTGATTATCGATATGATGTCAGGTGCGGCTCAAATGCTTGAAACCGGCAGGAACCCTTCTGTCATGAGAAAAGAGATTACAAGCGCCGGAGGGACAACGGAAGCGGGCCTTCGGGTGCTTGACGACCATCAATTCGAACAGATCGTCATATCCTGCGTCAAAGAAGCGGCGAATCGTTCTGCGGAAATCAGGGATATGTTTGCGGCCAAAATTTAAAAAAACCGGGAGACAGCGTATCGCTTGTTCCCGATTTTTCCCCAAGCGGCCCCGTCCGTATACTTAGAGAAGCTTGTGTATCGCCAGCCGGAGGATATCGGGCAGCTTTCCGAATGAAAACGGCACATGGAGGCGTTCCGTCCATTTATGAGGGTCTTTGCCGGCCGGCCCGATATTGATGACCGGCACAAACAGTGCGTTTTCTCGTCCTTTAGGCAATGAATAGCCGTGTTGAAACAGCGGCATATTGGATGTGAACGCATCGACAGACTGCTTTTGCAGCTGAAGGTAGCTTAAATCGGACAGGCCGGGAAAATATTGGACTTCTGTAAATTCAATACCGTACCTGTCGGCCGCATACTGTTTCACATCTTTCATCACCTTTCGGATCAAAGGATCGTCCTTTGAAGAAACAGCCGGATAAAACGGCGGACTGTAAAACAGAACGATCATCGGAGCATCTTCTTTGCAGAGCGAAGCCAATTCAGACACGATTTTCGTTGAAAAATCGCGGTCTCCAAGCTTCCCCCTGTTGGCAAATGCAAAGTTGAGTATGCGCTCCGCCTCGGACTTCCCGGCCTTTTCCTTTGCTTTGTTCCACAGCTCCTCAAACGTCAGCACGGAAACGGTCGGATTCATTGGCGTGAATGCTTCAAATCGCTGATATTCGGCCGTTTTACGCTCAATATTTGTTTGAATATTGGCGGCCGCTTCCTTGGCTGTGTCAAGCAGCATGTGATGGAGCTCGGCGGCGGAACGCTCCATCATCAGCACATTAAAGAGCGACACCGCTGCGTGAGGAGTCTGAACCGAGTACGCTTCCTTCAAATCTTTTTGCATCAGATTGGCCGGGGGAGGCGTCACTTCTCCATCCGCTTCTTCGCAATAGTCAACGTTTAATTCGAGCAGCCTGTTGATTTCGGACACCATTAAATTCGCATTCACCCCTGCAAACGGCTCGCCGACATGCGTCTCAATCCCTTTGCAGAAAAATCCGGCAAGCGCTTTGCCGATGCTGCCTGAATAGACGTATTGCTTCTGATCTCCCGGATGTTTTTCAAACATCGGCTCACAATTTAAGCATGATGTATAATGAAGGCCAAATTCCTCTTCTAAAGCTTTCAGTGCGGGTACGGCTTCAAGCATCCCCTGTGAGTTGACTTCTTCGTCCGGAACCGTAATTAATAGAAGGTTTCCGTCAAATTCTCCGTTCATCGCCCGTTCCAGCATCGAAAATTGAACAGCAAGACCCGCTTTCATGTCCATGCTTCCCCTTCCAAACAGCCACTCGCCGCTTTCCAAGTCTCTTCTGACCCGTTCAGGCAAAAGTTCTTTTTTATCATTTAATACATCCATGAGTTCCGGGACTTTGCATGCCGTATGTTTGAATTCGCCGTAGTCTGCCGTATCGACCACGTCAAAATGGCTCAAGAGGAGCACCGTATTTGATTTCTCTTCCTTTTTGACGAGGGCGGTTAGAAAATAACGCCCGTCTTCCATCGGGTGAAGCTTTAAATATTCAGGATTCTTTTGAAAGTACGAACGGTCTTTTAATAAATCATGCATATACTTCGCAAGCGCCACTTCTCCGGCCGTGTCTGAGATGCTTTCGTATTGAACTAGAGAAATGAGCAGCTGTTTCAGTTCTTCCACTGTCTGCCACTTCACAAAGCAAACCCCCCTCTTTCGCTGTTTTCCGCAGGTGTATGCAAATATCGTATTTAGTAAAAAATAGAATGTGAACAACTTTATTGTACTGAACATTCTTACATATGGAAATGACTTGAGCAGTTTATATGACGTGAATGGGCAGAATTGGTATAATCGAGGCGAAAACTTACGGGAGGCGAAAAAATTTGAGTAATCGAAAACTGTTCACACCATGGAGTTTAAAAGGAGTTACACTAAAAAACCGGATTGTCATGTCGCCGATGTGCATGTATTCCTCCCATGAAAAGGATGGAAAAGTGCAGCCGTTCCACATGACCCACTACATCTCCCGCGCCGTCGGACAAGTCGGACTGATCATGGTAGAAGCTACCGCCGTCACCCCAGAGGGCAGAATCTCCGATCAGGATCTTGGTATATGGGATGACGCGCATATTGACGGACTTGCCGCATTAACGTCACAAATCAAGCCGTATGGCAGCAAAACGGCGATTCAGCTGGCACACGCCGGAAGAAAAGCCGAGGTCGAAGGTACAATCTACGGGCCTTCAGCTCTTCCTTTCGACGAAAATTCGCGAACACCTGTTGAAATGACAAAAGAAGACATAAAAGAAACCGTTCAGGCTTTCAAAAAAGGAGCTGAACGCGCGAAAGCCGCCGGCTTTGACATCATTGAGATTCATGGGGCCCACGGATATTTGATCAACGAATTTTTATCACCGCTTTCCAACAAACGCGAGGATGAATATGGCGGATCACCGGAAAACCGCTACAGGCTGCTTCGCGAAGTCATCGACGCTGTAAAAGAAGTCTGGGACGGACCATTGTTCGTACGCGTTTCAGCTTCAGACTACAAAACAAAAGGCCTTGATGTCGCCGATTATGTCGGTTTCGCCAAATGGATGAAAGAACAGGGCGTTGATTTGATCGATGTCAGCTCCGGTGCAGTCATGCCTGCCGACATCAACGTCTTCCCGGGCTATCAAGTCGGCTTCGCCGATACAATTCGCGCCCAAGCCGAAATCCAGACAGGTGCAGTCGGGTTGATCACAAGCGGCCTTCAAGCTGAGGAAATCCTCCAAAATGGACGCGCAGATCTCATTTTCGTTGCGCGAGAGCTGCTGAGAGATCCATACTGGCCGAAAACCGCTGCCAAACAGCTGAACACAAAAATTGAAGGACCTGTTCAGTACGACAGAGCCTGGTAAGTTGCTGATATCCCGCCTCAAGGCGGGATATTTCTTTTTTTCAAACTCGTGAGAAACGAACATCCTTGTTCGTGCGTCTTTCCTAATAGAACACCATATACAGAGAGAGGATGACCTCTATGACCATAACGGAAAGAATATATACAGTTGAAGGATGCATGTTTTACACAAAGCAGAGAAAAGGAAAAAAGAACGCAACCATTATTTTTGAAGCGGGCTACGGTTCTTCTTCAAAGACTTGGCAGCCCATTTTACCCGATATAGACGAAGATCTCGGCTTGTTTGCATACGACCGTGCAGGCCTTGGCAACAGCGGGCCGAGCAGCAGCAAAAGAACAGCGGATCAGATGGTGAAGGAACTAAAAGCGCTGCTTGCAGCAGCAGGCGTCAAACCGCCATACCTGTTTGTTGCCCATTCGTTCGGCGCCGTCATTGCAAGGTTGTTTGCAAGCCGGTACAGCGATGAAGTCATCGGCATGGTGCTGCTTGATCCCGCTTGTGAAGATCAGGAGGAAACAGTGCTGCCTCTTCTTCCGGAAACATTAAAAGAAGACTACAGCAAACAGTTTTCGATCGAAGGGTCCCATGAGGACTTTCAACAAAGCCTAGACATTCTGAAGCAGGAAAAGAAACACCTCGGTTCGGTTCCTTTGCTCGTCCTTTCGGCGGGAAAAAGAACGGAGGCGGCGAAACAGGCTCATCACGAGTGGCTGAAGCTTCACAGCAGACTGCTGTCTCTTTCGCATCAAAGCGGCTGGATTCAAGCGAAAAACAGCTCGCATTTGATCCATCATGATGAGCCCCACATCGTCCAGCTTGCGATCTATGATGTGTGGTATGCCGCACAGCAGCAAACATACGCTTATCAAGCCGCCAATTAAACAAAAAAACCAGCAGACATTCTGCTGGTTTTTTGTTATTTTGTTTCTCGGTGTATCGTGTGCCTTTTCAGACGCGGAGAATATTTTTTCAATTCCAGGCGATCCGGATTTGTACGTTTGTTTTTTGTCGTAATATAATTGCGGTCCCCTGTTTCAGTACACGCCAATGTAATTTTGACTCTCATGTTGTCCTCCTTTTCAAAACGTAATGATTACGCTTTATTATACACCATTTTAAAACCGTGTCAACAAAAAAAGCTTCCCGTCCCGCATTGCCGGAACAAAGAAGCTTCGAATGCCAATTAAGTTCTTTTGATCTCATGCTCATAAAAGTCAAAAGCTGCCACGGTATCAGGAAAGATCGCTTTCGCTTCATTGACCAGTTCAAGCACGTTTTCCCCCTGGTATCTTGCACTGATATGGGTTAAAATCAGTTCTTTTGCGCAGGCCTCCCGCGCTGTTTCCGCCGCTTGTTCTGAAGTGCTGTGATAATAGTCTCCGGCAAGCTCCCTGTCGCCTTTCGCAAATGTTGCTTCATGGATGAGGACATCGGCTTTTTCGGCAAGCTTCTTCACATTCTCGCATGGCCTCGTATCTCCGGAAAAAGCGACAATCCGCCCTTTTTTCGGCGGTCCGATAAAGTCTGCACCGCGAATCTTCCGGCCATCTTCCAATGTGACCGTCTCCCCGTTTTTCAGCTTTTGATAAACAGGGCCAGGCGAGACTCCGGTCTGTTTCAGCGCTTCGGCGTCAAGTGCGCCTGGAACATCTTTTTCCTGCACGCGGTATCCAAAAGCGGGGATGCCGTGAGATACGCTTCTCGCCGTCACGATAAACTGGTCATCTTCAAAGACTGTCCCTTCTTCAATCTCCTTAATCACAAGCGGATATGTGACATGCGTCCCCGATACGTCAAGCGCCGTTTCAAGAAACGTTTTGATTCCTTGCGGTCCGTACACGGTCAGCGGACCTTCTCCTCCCTGGAAAGAGCGGCTGCTGACAAGACCCGGAAGCCCGTATACATGATCGCCGTGAAGATGGGTAATAAAAATCTTTTCAATTTTTCTGGGCTTGATCGATGTATGTAAAATTTGATGCTGTGTGGCCTCCCCGCAGTCAAACAGCCAAACAGACCGCCTTTCTTCTAAAAGCTTCAATGCAACGGATGTGACATTCCTCGTTTTTGCGGGGATGCCTGCTCCCGTTCCTAAAAATAATAACTCCAATATCCTTTCCTCCTGCTAAAAACTTCATCTATCACAAGCATACAGGAAGTCTGAGAAAAAAGAAACGCCGGCTTCACGCCATGCTATGCAACTAAATACCCTGCCCGTTTTCAGTAAACTTTTCATACGATTCGATCTCAAATGTTTGCTTTAAGGGATTATTAGCTTTAAAATGAAGAAAATAAACTTAGCTTCGAATAAAGTGAGGTACGTTTAATTGAAAAAAGATCAAATGGAACCAAAAGCAGTTATCGTAATATTTGGCGCAACAGGGGATTTGGCAAAACGAAAACTATATCCTTCTATCCACAGGCTCTACGAAAACGGACAAATCGGGAATGAATTCGCGGTTGTCGGAGTCGGCAGACGCCCTTGGACAAATGAAGACTTTCGCAGTACCGTACAGCAATCGGTTTCGAAGTTTCCGTTAAACGAAAAGGATGTAGACGAGTTTACATCTCACTTCTACTATCATCCTTTTGATGTTACAAATTCCGGCTCATACCGGGAATTGAACGAACTTTTAGAGAAGCTGGAAAGTACATATGATATTCCGAATAACCGGATGTTTTACTTAGCGATGGCTCCTGAATTTTTCGGAACGATTGCAAAGTTCCTAAAATCAGAGGGTGTCACTTCAACAACAGGCTGGTCAAGGCTCGTGATCGAGAAGCCTTTCGGACATGATCTGCCGAGCGCAAAATCCTTGAATCAGGAAATTCGTGAAGCCTTTACAGAAGATCAAATCTATCGGATTGACCATTATCTAGGAAAGCAAATGGTGCAGAACATCGAAGTCATCCGCTTTGCCAACGCGATTTTTGAGCCGCTTTGGACAAACAGATACATCTCGAACATTCAAATCACGTCAAGTGAAGATTTGGGTGTGGAAGACAGAGCGAGATATTATGAAAAATCCGGGGCGCTTCGAGACATGGTTCAAAACCACATTCTTCAAATGGTGGCGCTGCTTGCGATGGAACCGCCGATCAAGCTGAACACGGAAGAGATCCGCAGCGAAAAAGTGAAGGTGCTCAGAGCCCTTCGTCCGATTCGAAAAGACGAAGTCGATCAGTTTTTTGTGCGCGGCCAGTATGACGCGGGTGTCGTTGACGAAAAACAGGTTCCGGCTTATCGCGATGAGCAAAATGTAGCAAAAGAGTCGAATACGGAAACGTTCGTTGCCGGCAAACTGCTGATCGACAACTTCAGATGGGCCGGTGTGCCGTTCTACATCCGGACAGGGAAACGGATGCAGAAAAAATCAACCCAGATTGTCGTCCAATTTAAAGACATTCCGATGAATCTTTATTACGGAAACGGCAACACGATGCATCCTAACCTGCTGGTGATCCATATTCAACCGGATGAAGGCATCACCCTTCATTTAAACGCAAGGAAGCTTGGAGGCGGCACTTTTGCCCAGCCGATCAAGCTCGACTACTGCCATAACTGCGGGGACGGCATCAACACGCCTGAAGCTTATGAAAAGCTGATTTTGGACTGTTTGCACGGAGACGCGACAAACTTTGCCCACTGGGATGAAGTTGCGCTTTCCTGGAGTTTTGTTGATGCGATTTCTCAAAACTGGGAGGAAAACAAAACCCTTTCCCCTAACTATGAGGCGGGCTCTATGGGACCGAAAGCTTCTGATGACCTGCTCGCAAAAGACGGCTTTCATTGGTGGCCGCTTTAATAAAAAACAGCCTTCACATTGAAGGCTGTTTTTTTATTTATGCTTTTAAGGCCTGCATTTCTTCTGGATGGCTTTTGTCCCGCTTCCACATCAGCTGAAGAACGAACAACAGAAGGAATATGCCGAGACCGATTATGTCGGAATAGCCCTCCGGATAAATCAGCAGAAGACCGCTGGCAGCCGCCATTATTCTTTCAAACCAGAACACTTTTCTCATCCAGAATCCAATCATGCCCGCACCGATGGCGATCATTCCGGACAATGCGGTAAAGATCACCCAGAGAATTTCATACCAATGTGCGTCAATCATGAGAAGCTCCGGAGACAGGACGAATACATACGGGATGATAAAAGCGGCAATCGCAAGCTTTGCTGAATTGATCCCCGTTCTGATCGGCTCTCCTCCCGCAACACCGGCGGCGGCAAATGCGGCCAAAGCAACGGGCGGTGTAATGTCAGCTACGATGCCGAAATAAAACACGAACAAGTGGGCCGACAGATCAGGAACATTCAGCAAAATCAAGGCTGGTGCGGCAATCGTTGACGTAATTACATAGTTTGCCGTCGTCGGCGATCCCATTCCGAGAACAAGAGCGGCGATCATTGTCAAAAAGAGCGAAGGCAGCAATGCGCCTCCTGCCAAATCGAGCAGGCCGTTTGCAAGTTTGAGGCCGAGACCCGTCTTTGTGACGACTCCGACGATGATGCCGGCAGCTGCCGTTGCCGCCGCAACGGAAAGCGCCATTCTCGCTCCTTCCGCGAGAGCCAGCACAATCCCTTTAAGACCCATTCGCGTTTCCCTGTTGAACAAACCGACCAGGATCGCCAGAACGATCGAATACAAAGCGGCATGCATGACCGTGATGCCCGACATTAACAAAAAGACGACCGAAACGATCGGAAGCAGCAAATAAATCTTTTTGAATACTTCCTTGCGGTTCGGCATTTCTTCTTTCGTTAATCCGCGCAGGCCGAGGCGCTTCGCTTCAAAGTGGGTCATAATCCAGATGCCCGTAAAGTACAAAACAGCCGGGATCATCGCGGCTTTCGCGATATCCCAGTACGTAATGCCTCCGCCGATGAACTCAACCATTAAAAAGGCGGCGGCTCCCATGATCGGAGGCATCAGCTGCCCGCCTGTAGATGCGGAAGCTTCGACTGCACCGGCAAATTCTTTTTTATAGCCCAGTTTTTTCATCATCGGAATCGTAAACGATCCGGAAGTGACGACATTGGCGACAGAGCTTCCGCTGATCGTTCCCTGAAGCGCACTTGAAAAAATCGCGACTTTTGCCGGTCCGCCAGTGCTTCGTCCGGCGATCGCCACAGCAAGGTCATTAAAATACTGCCCCACACCGGTTCTGACAAGAAATGAACCGAACAGGATGAACAGGAAGATGAATGTCGAAGACACAGCGAGCGGCGTGCCCAAAATTCCTTCCGTCGTAAAATACATCGTCTGAACGAGCCTTTCCAGCGTCAGGCCGTTGTGAGACAAAAAGCCCGGCAGATACGAGCCGTAAAGGCCGTACAAAAGAAACAGGCCGGCGATGATCGTAATCGGCAGCCCGACAGCACGTCTTGTCGCTTCCAATACGAGCAGGACGGCCAACAGTCCGACATAAAAGTCCGTTTCCGTGATCAATCCGATCCCGCCTACAATCGTTTCATAATTGGCAACCCAATAAGCGCCGACGCCCGCTCCTAATACGGCTAAGATTGCGTCATACCAGGCGACTTTGAATTTGCCGGTCTTCCGTAAACCTTTTGTCGCCGGAAACAATAAAAAAATCAGACCGAGCGCAAATCCTAAATGAACCGACCTTTGAATTTGAGCCGGAAAAACGCCAAAAATGGCTGTGTATAATTGAAACAAAGAAAAAGCGAGCAGGCCGACAAATGCAATGACCCCCGTCAACCCTTTGAGCTTTCTCGTCCCCGCTTCAGGATCGTATTTCTCCAGCAGTTCCTGCTGATCTTTTTCCGAAAGCTGCTCAGTCATTGATATTCACTCCCCTCAGTTGTTGCAAGACATTTAGTTTTCGGACACTCATCCTTGTCCATGTGCCGGGGCGGATGTACCGCTTTAACTCATGTTCAGCGCCTGAATACTTGATCCTGTGATTCGCCCTCACCCTTCCGATCCGCATGTCAATGAACGGAAAGGTCCTCTTCATATCCGAAATGGTATAGACACCGTTATTGATGACGAGCCTTTCACCTTGCTCCGCGTTTGCCGGCATCCCGACGGCCGGATCATGATAGGTCAGAGCGGTCTGCCGAATCATTCCTTTTTCCCACACATACGATTCGATCACTTCTGTCCGATGGATGGAATGCGTATAGATCACATCAAAGCTTTTCTTCTTTTGGAGGGGAAGAAAAGCGATGATCTCGCCGCTGTCCTCTTTCTCGAACACGACAGCGGTCTGATAAGGAATCAGGCATGCCGCTGCAAAAGCGGCAATAATCAGCGCCGGCACAAGCCGTTTTACAATTTTAAATTTCCCCATTTTTCCAAATCCCCTGCCGAATAGAAAAACGATAGACCGATGTTTCATTGCAACGGTCTATCGATTGTCCGGGCTTGTTCATCGCTTATCTGCCTGCGGCTTTACGATTTTTCTATCCCTTTTTCTTTGAAATATTTAGCCGCTCCAGGATGAATTTCAATATCGCCCAATCCTTCAAGCGCGGTTTCAGGCTTGATAAATTCGCCTTTGGCATGATTGATTTTATCGGCTTCAAACAGCGCTTTCGTCATTTTATAGACGGTGTCCTCATCCATCTTGTCGGATGCGACGAGCATCGCTTTGACAGCGACCGTGTTCATATCGCTCCCGATGCCGTAGGTGCCTTTTTTGATCGTATCCTCAGCATAGAACGGATACTTTTCCATCAGCTTTTCCTGCTTATCTTTTTCAATATTTAAAATTTTTATTTTATTTTGCGCAGAAAGCCCTTCGACAGCCCCGGTAGGCGTTCCAGCCGTGATGAAGGCGGCATCGATCGCGCCTGACTGAATGCCGTCGGTCGACTCTTCAAAAGACAGGTTTTGCGGTTTGATGTCGTCAAAAGACATCCCGTGAACCTCCAAAATCTGCTTGGCATTAATGTTGACCCCTGCACCCGCAGCACCCACGGAAACCGTTTTGCCTTTTAAATCTTCAATCGAATTGATTCCGCTTTTTTCCGTTGTTACAATCTGTACAGTTTCAGGATACAGGGCGGCAATCGCCTTGATTCCGTCAATTTTTTCTTTAAACATTTCTTTGCCTTCTATGGCATAAGTGGCAATGTCCGTCTGAGAAAAAGCGACCTCAGCTTCCCCTTTTTGCAGAGTTGCCATGTTTTCAGCAGAAGCACCTGTAGTCTGCGTCGTAAATTTGTCTCCTGTTGCATCCTCCCAAAGGTTTGCAAATTGACCGCCGAGCGGATAATATGTACCGCCGGTTCCCCCTGTCAGCAGACTGTAGCTTTCTGATCCTTTTGACGCAGATCCGCCGACCTTATTTCCTGATGCATTGCCGCTTCCGCACGCTGCCAATCCCATGACAAGCGTCAGCAGCAATACAATCCATGATAAGCTTTTCCACTTTTTCATTCATTCTCCCCCTTTGCTTGTTGGACAAATAACAATCCTATCGTACCACGAAAAATGTATTAGTTGTCAATATATTGTTTTATTTCTAATTATTTAGTTAATTTTATGAGCAGCTGGTTCTGAATATGCGCACGGCCTCGGAAATTCCCTTCCGCTAAAGCGATGGCAGCCCACGATCCCCTCGGAGGACAAGCGTGCTGGAAGATTGCATGACAAAACAAAAAACCCGCGGTTATGCAGGTTTTTCATTTCCGAACATGGACGCTGGAAAACACAAACTTGTCGTAGCGATGCCTTGCAAAAGAATATTCAAACGGTTCTCCCGTATTTAAAAAAGCGACCTGTTCAACTTCAAGAACCGGATCATCAGGGGCGCATTCCAAGTACTCTCGGTCGAGCGCATTCGACTTATCCGCCCTGATCTTCCGGTGCGAGCCGGCGATTGTCAGTTTCAGCGTCTCGGTGATGTGCCGGTAAACGGAGCCGTGAAGAACGTCTTCATTTAATTCAGAGATGACATTCGAAGGCATATACGTTTCTTCAATGACATACGGTTCGCCTTCAACCTTTCTGAGCCTGATGATATGATACACCGGAACGGTCTTTTCGATTGACAATTGCTTAGCCACTTCATCTGAAGGGAATTCGACATCAAATTGAATGATGCGGCTTTCGATTTGTTTATTGGCGAGAAGCTTGGTCAGCCCGAGGTTTTCGCGGTCTGTCACACTGACGGGAAGCTGCTGAATCGATGATTTTACTATGAAGGTGCCGTGTCCGCGCTTGCGGTACAGCATGCCTTCTGACACGAGAATATCGAGGGCTCTTTTCATCGTCATTCTGCTGCAGGAAAATTCTTTGGCGAGAGAAAGCTCATCAGGTATGGGCTGATCAATCGGATAGTATTCTTCCTGAATCCGCCTCCTCATTTCGTTTGAAATATATTCGTATTTTCTCATGTTTTAACCACCATTACTAAGGATTCTGTATGCTTGTAACACCTTCCTTATCATTATATCGGTTTTGAAGCGGAAATAAAAAGATGGCCCAACAGACCATCTTTTAGCCCGAGTCCTTTTTAAAAACCGTTGTTCTCGGCAAGTTTCTTAAACCAGTATCCGCTTTTTTTAATCGTTCGTTCGCCGTTTTTGTCAAGGTTGACAGATACAAATCCGTAGCGGTTTTTATAGGCGTTCGTCCATGACCAGTTGTCCATGAATGTCCAAAGGTGATAACCTTTGACATTCGCTCCTTCCTGAATCGCTCTGTGCACCCATTTTAAGTGTTCTTCGATAAACGCAATTCGGTAGTCATCGCGGATTATGCCGTCTTCGCCGCGGAAACGCTCTTCTCCTTCAACACCCATTCCGTTCTCAGAAATAAAGCATTCAATATTTCCATAGTTTTCTTTGACATTCATTAAAATATCATAGATTCCTTTTTCGTATATTTCCCAGCCGCGGTGGCGGTTCATTTTTCGTCCGGGCATTTCATAATGGTCAAAAAAACGCTCCGGCATAAAAGGCGCGTCCGGATGAGGCATGTGCTCCTTCGCTTTCACCCGTCTCGGCTGATAATAATTGATGCCGAGCAGATCGACAGTGTGATTTTTGATCAGCTCCAAGTCTCCTTCTTCCTTGACAGGCAAATAGCCTTTTTCTTTTAAAATATCTGTTAAAAGCTGCGGAAACTCACCCTTAACGGCAGGATCAAGAAACGACCGGTTAAAGAAAGCGTCAGCTATTTCAGAAGCTCTCACATCTGCCGGGTGCTGGCTTCGCGGATAGGATGGCGTTAAATTTAAAATGATGCCGATTTTGCCGTCGCCTCCGAGTCTGCGGTAGGCTTCGACCGCTTTGGCGTTTGAAAGAATTTCATGGTATGCGACCTGGACGGCCTTTTGAAAGTCGATGATGTTCGGATAATGAAAATCGTATAAATAGCCGCCTTCAGCAGGAACGATCGGTTCATTGTGGGTAAACCATTTTTTCACACGATCCCCGTACAGCCGGAAGCACGTTTCCGCGTATGAAACAAAGTGATCGACGACTTGCCTGTTTTCCCATCCGCCGATATGCTGGAGCGCAAGCGGCATATCAAAATGATAAAGGTTGACAAAAGGCTCGATCCCAGCCGCCAGCAGCTCATCGATGACTTGGTTATAAAAGGCAGCTCCTTCCTCGTTCAACCGCCCTTTTCCTTCAGGAAACAGACGGGCCCACGAAATGGAGAAACGAAAAGAGTTGTGGCCGAGCTCCTTCATCAGCTGAATATCTTCTCTGTAAGTCTCGTAAAAACGCGAAGTCTTCTCAGGGCCTACTCCGTCAAAAAATCGGTTCGGCTCTTTTTCGTACCAGTGATCCCAAATGTTCTTTCCTTTGCCCCCTTCAGCCGCCGCTCCTTCAGTCTGAGTCGCGGATGCCGCCGACCCCCACCAGAAGCCTTTTGGAAAACGGTATTGAATTTGTTCTAGCTGCAGTTCTGTTTTTGACATGTCATCAATCTCCTTTTAAAGTCCTAGCGTTGTCTGATCTTGTTCCGCTGCATTGATTTCCTGCTCTTTTTTCATATTCATCCGGTCGATGAATTTCAAAAACGGGAACCAGATCATAAAGACAACGGCTAAATTCACAATCTGTAGAATGCCACCGGCAAGCGAATTGGTCGCCATCATTCCGCTGATAAAAATCGGCACAGTCCAAGGAATCGTGACCCCGGTCGGCGGCGGCACAAGCCCGGACGCCATTGCGAAATACGTAATTAAAGTGACGATCATCGGCGAGATCACCCACGGAATAAAAATGAGCGGGTTCATGACGATCGGCAGGCCGAAAATGATCGGTTCATTTACGTTGAAAATCCCCGGCGCTGCTCCGAGTTTTGCGAC
Organism: Bacillus sp. PK6-026; assembly: GCF_054161455.1. Taxonomy (NCBI): domain Bacteria; kingdom Bacillati; phylum Bacillota; class Bacilli; order Caryophanales; family Bacillaceae; genus Bacillus; species Bacillus sp. PK6-026. Next base: position 2,616,744 of record NZ_CP096418.1, read on the forward strand.
CTGCTTCATTTGCTTGCTCTTCATAAACAGCAGGATGGCAATAATCACGGCCAGTGTCATCCCGGTTCCGCCCATTCCGACGGTGTACACTTCCATAAACTGCTTATTGATAATATGCGGAACTTCCCCTGTTGCGGTATAGCTATTCAAATTTTCGATCGAAAGCGTATTCCAGATCGGATCCATAACAGAGTTGATGATAATTTGCCCGTGGAGTCCGAAAAACCAGAGAAGCTGAGTAAAAAATATAGCAATCAAGGTCGGAATGATACCGCTTCCAAGGCCGACAAGCGGAGCCTGTACCAGATTGTAAATTAAATCGTGCATATTCGTATTGAACGCTTGGGTCACAAGGATATTGATGACCAAGTAGACAGACAAGGTCATCACCGCCGGAATCAGCGCGGCAAAAGATTTAGCTACAGCAGGTGGAACGCCGGCGGGCATTTTGATCGTATAGTTTTTCTGGACAAAAAATCTGAAAATCTCCGCGGATGTAAAGGCGGTAATCATTCCGAGGAACATCCCTTTCGCACCGAGCCTGTCAATCGGGATGACGTTCGGAATCACTTCCCCTCCTTCGCCGTTTAATACAAACGGAGTCAGCAGAAGGAACGATGCCAAAGCGACGACTCCTCCAAAAACCGCATCGACTTCATAAGTTTTGGATAAATAATACCCGATCCCGAACACGACGAAAACGGACATAATGCTGATCGTTGCACTCGGCGCTATGCTTAAAGCCGACTGGAACGTTTCAAGCGCCGATTTGCTCATCATTTTATTGAGAAACGGCAAATTGGTTAAAACGACAATGATCGATCCGAAAATGGTGAGCGGAAAAGCCAGCATAAACGCATCCCTCAGCACGCCTAAATACCGGTTGTTATTCAGCTTCCCGGCAATCGGCACCAAGAGGTTGCTCAATTTTTCAAACATGGTCTCTTATCCCCCTTCGATTTTGCCATACAGTGCGAATCATAGATTTTTCTCTTTGAATAATTCCAATAATTCGGACACAAGTTCCTTCATCGTGAGCGTCGACATCAAATGGTCCTCCGCGTGCAAGAGCAGCAAAGAGAACTCACTTTTTTCCCCGCCCGCTTCTTTTTGAATCATTTGAAAGTGAATATCATGGGCCTGCTGCAAATCGGCTTCAGCCTGGTGCAGCAGCTCCTCTGCTTTCTGAACGCTGCCGGCGCGGTATGCCCTGATGGACTGAATGACTTTGCTGCGGGCGTTTCCGCTATGAAGAATGAGCTGAAAGCAAATTTGTTCGCCTGTTAATTCATCGAGTTTTAATTTTCCCATCATCATCAATCTCCGATCAAGCTGAGCGCCTGTTCATAAGCTTTCTTTCCGTCTGCCATTCCGTAAGCCATCATATCAATCACATCAACCTTAGTACCGTACTGTTCTGCTTCTTTCTGCAGCTCGCCTTTTAAAAAGCTCATTTGCGGGCCGATGAGAACGACGTTTGCCTCTGCCATCTCTTTTTTTGCCTGGTCCTGTCCGACCGCCCAAATTTTTGCCTCGTCACCGATTGAATGCGCGTATTCCTCCATCTTGGTGACAAGGAGACTTGTCGACATACCCGAACTGCATGCAAGTAAAATCTTTTTCATCGTCATATCCTCCTTTATTAAAAGCGCTTTCACACAACTATTATTATATCTTTTTATTTTTATATGTCTAGACATTTAAAAATAAATGTATGTATTTATTTTGAATAATAAAAACCCCCTCTTCTTTCAAGAGGGGGGCCAAACAAATTATCGGGCGTATTTTTTGAACAGCTGAACTGCTTCCTTCGGCACGTAGAAGGATCCATTGCTTTCAACAATCACGCTGTCTAATTCATATTCCTTTCCGTTGATTCTGATGAGGTTTTTGTTCACCGGCATTTCGGCTTTCCCTTTTTTGCGCGATGCGATAAGAACTGGATTAGCCGGATCTTTCTGATCGATCGTTACGCTGGCTCCGGCTTTTTTAAATGCCTGTTTTGCTTCGATAAATAATTCGTTTGTTAATTTGTCTAAGTTGAAGCCCATTGCTTTTGCCATCGTTTTAGCGATGCCGGTGTTATCGACGAGCCCCTGCGGCTTTTCGGGACCGTACGAATACAGGAAGACATCTTCACCTGTATGACCGCCTGTTGTGAATCCGATGTTGGCTCGGTTGCTGAGCAGCTTGGTGAATAATGAAGCCGCTTCTTTTTTGTTTTTCACGCTTTTCAGCTGTTCCTTCTCTGCCGGCGTTAAATCATCAAGTCCGTAAAGCTTTGCCGCTTCTTCGATATTCGATAAATCGTCTTTTAATTTGCCGGTTGCGCCTTCCACCGTCATTTTAGCCTTTTTCAGCGGATCGATATATGCTGATACCGGCGTTGTGTCATAGCCTTTCGTCGTGTTGCTGTTGCCGATGGAGATGCCGCTGTTGCCGTGGTCTGAGACGGCAATAACCATTGTATGTTTGTCTTTTTTAGCGAATTCAAGCGCTTCTTTCACCGCGTTATCAAATGCCAATACATCGCTGATCATGCCGATCGGATCGTTTTGATGCGCTGCCCAGTCAGGCTTGCTTCCTTCCACGAATAAAAAGAAACCGTCCTTGTCTTTAGAAAGCGTCTGAATCGATTTTTTCGTCATCTCCGCAATCGTCGGCTGCTCTGGATGCGTTGCACGGCGGTCCATGTCATACGCGAGATCGCGCTGTGAGAATGCGCCCCAAATTTTTTTCGATTTTGACTTGAGGAGCTGATCTTTCGTTTCAACAAAATCGTACTTTTTATCTTTGAGCACTTTGACAAGGTCTTCACCGTCTTTGCGGCTTTTATCCTTTGTCCCCGGCTGAAGCGATTCTTTTCCTCCGCCAAGGACAACGTCCATGTTTTGATAAACCTGCTGTTCACCGAGCACTTCAAAGTTATTGCGGTCCTTATGATGGCCGGAATAGCCGGCAGGCGTGGCATGCTGAATCTCAGAGGTTGCAATAATGCCAGTTGCTTTTCCCTTCTGTTTGGCGCCTTCCAGCACGTTTGCCACAGGCCGGTATTGATCTTTTTTACCGACCTTCTCGACACCTGGTGTATTCACCTTTGAAGGCAGCACTCCAATATAGGAAGAATTTGATTTTCGTCCCGTTGCCATCGCAGTTGCTGCAGGTGCAGAATCAGTGATCGCCGATTCTGCCGAATGCGTCCGGACACCGCCGCTGACAATCTGGTCCATCGCGAGCGGTTCGCCTTTATACCAGCGTGCCAATGTTGTTGCAGAAGAGCTTGTTCCATCCATGACCATCATGATCACGTTTTTCACCTTTGGTTGTTCCTTCTTTTTCGCTGTTTCCATTGCTGCACTGCCTGTTCCCGCTGATCCTAAAGCGACTGCGCCTGCCAGTGTAATGCCGACGATTCTGTTGCGTAAGAAACCCATTCTTATGTACTCCCTCCATAACCGCTTTTTGTTGACAAACCTACACTATCATTGCTATGTAAACAGCACTTTTGCTTTCTATTAATCTTATGTAAATTTTTTTGGGCTTATGATGAAAAGAAGGCCCCCGCCTTCTTTTCATCCTTTTCCAGCTTGGAATCCCGGGTATTTCGTCATTCCGCCGTCCACATACAGCGTCAGGCCCGTCACATAGCTCGCTTCTTCGGATGCGAGCCAGGCCGCGCAAGCCGCGACTTCCTCCGGCTTTCCGATATACCCGATCGGAATCAATTCAACAACGCCTTTTTTCAATTCGGGATCAGCGAATTTTTCGGCGTTAATCGGCGTATCGATCGCACCGGGTCCGATCGCATTTACCCGAATTCCTTTCGGGGCATATTCAAGGGCAAGGGTTTCCGTCAGCAGTTTTGCCCCGCCCTTGCTTGCCGCATAATGGACAAAATGCGGCCACGGGATTTGCTGATGGACGCTCGACATATTAATGACCGAGCCTCTAATATTATGATCGAGCATATAGCCGATCGCTTCCCGGCATCCTAAGAACATCCCTGTCAAATTAGTTGATATGACGCGGTTCCAGTCTTCCAGAGACAAATCCTCAGAAGGTACTTCATTTTCCACCCCAGCGTTGTTCACCATCACATCAACGGAACCGAATGAGTCAACGGCCTGTCTGATCAGCGCTTTTACATTGTCTTCTTTTGAGACATCTCCTTGAACGGCAATCGCGCGCGCTCCACTGTTTTCTATTTTCTTCACCGTCTCTTCAGGATTTTCTTCTTCCTTGAAGTAATTGATCACTACATTGGCTTTTTCAGAACCGAAGCGAAGTGCCATCGCTTTTCCAAGACCTGTACCCGCCCCTGTAATAACCACCGTTTTTCCCTCTAAACTAGGATACATAGGTTGATTCCTCCTTATTGAAACTCTCTTTTGAGTAGGTTTCCACAGAAGCGCTTAAACATGCATCCTTCCGAAATCAAAAAACCGCAAGCTTTTCAGCTTGCGGTTTTACATCTTATTTCATCCACTCAGTGTGGAAAATGCCTTCTTTATCTGTACGCTCATACGTATGTGCGCCAAAGTAGTCGCGCTGCGCCTGAATCAGGTTGGCCGGCAATGTCGCAGTGCGATAGCTGTCAAAATAAGCGAGAGCGCTTGAGAAGCAAGGTACAGGAATTCCTTGTTCAACCGCAAGAGAAATCGTTTTGCGGAGAGCGCCCTGATAGCCTTCAACGATATTTTTGAAGTAAGGATCAAGAAGCAGGTTGTCAAGCCCCGGATCGCGGTCATACGCTTCTTTGATTTTTTGCAGGAACGCCGCGCGGATGATGCATCCTCCGCGGAAGATCATCGCGATATCGCCGTATTTCAAATCCCAGCCGTATTCTTCTGATGCGGCTTTCATTTGAGCGAAGCCCTGTGCGTAAGAACAGATTTTGCTCATGAAGAGTGCTTTTCTGACCGCTTCGATCAGCTCTTCTTTGTTCTCGGCGGCCGGTTTCGCTTCAGGACCTGTCAGAAGCTTGCTTGCTTTGACGCGCTCTTCTTTCATGGAAGAAATGAAGCGGGCGAAAACGGATTCCGTAATGATCGGAAGCGGCACGCCCAGGTCAAGAGCGCTTTGGCTCGTCCATTTTCCTGTGCCTTTTTGACCTGCTTTATCGAGGATGACGTCAACGAGCGGCTTGCCAGTTTCCTCGTCTTTTTTCGTGAAAATATCAGCCGTGATTTCAATCAGATAGCTGTCAAGCTCTCCTTTATTCCACTCGGAGAAGACTTCGTGAAGCTCATCTGAAGACAGACCGACAATGTGTTTCAAAATAAAGTATGATTCTGAGATCAGCTGCATGTCTCCGTATTCGATGCCGTTATGAACCATTTTTACATAATGGCCGGCGCCGTCTGGACCGATGTATGTCGTACACGGTTCGCCGTCTACTTTTGCAGAAATGGCTTCAAGAATCGGCTTGACAAGCTCATGGGCTTCTTTTTGTCCGCCTGGCATGATAGAAGGACCTTTCAGAGCGCCTTCCTCACCGCCGGAAACACCGGTGCCGATGAAGTGAATGCCGCTTTCGGCCAGCTCTCTGTTTCTTCTCTGCGTATCTTTATAATATGTATTTCCGCCGTCAATCAAAATGTCGCCTTTTTCAAGATGAGGCAGGAGCGATTGAATCGTTGCGTCTGTCGGTGTTCCAGCTTTGACCATCAACAGAATTTTGCGCGGTTTTTCAAGAGATTGAACGAACTCTTCAATGCTGTATGTACCGACAACGTTTTTGCCTTCGGCTTCTTTCAGAAACTCTTCCGTTTTCTCGCTTGATCTGTTGTAAACAGAAACCGTAAACCCGCGGCTTTCAATGTTTAGAGCCAAGTTTTTTCCCATTACTGCTAAACCAACTACACCTATTTGTTGTTTTGCCATGTCTAACGTCCCTTCTAAAGCGTTTAGCATTTTAGTTTAATTTTTATTTAAATTGAAATTACCACACTTTGACCTACATTTTCAAGCTATTGATCTTGTCTCTCGTCCTGGAAAAAATCTTTGTTAAAGCTTGTTCCGCTCGTCTTGCTTTCTTTTTTCACGATCCTGATCCCTTTTTTGATGAGGTCTGTTCCATATTTTTCATTCAATTCGGCCATCACTTTTTGGATCGGCTCATCTTTGGCATCCTCATGAAACGAAAATAAATCAAGCTGTTTGACGGCTTCCTTCCGATTGACGAGGTCTGTTCCCGTCACGCCTAAAAGTCTGACAGGGCTTCCGTGCCAATGCTGCCTGAAAAGGGCTTTCGCTTCCTTCGCAATATCTTCTCTTGAATCGGTCGGATTCAGAAGGGTCTTGCTTCTGGTTATGTTTGTCCAATCCGCAAAGCGGATCATGATGAAAACTTTTGCTGCCATGACCTCTTTTCGCTTCAGCCTGTCGCTTACTGAGACGGAAAGCTTGTCAATCAGGCCGCACAATTCCTTCTCATCTGTGCTGTCATACGGGAGAGTCGAGGAATTGCCGACGCTTTTGAATTCGTATATCCTGTCGGGATTCACCTCTCCGGTGTCGATGCCGTTTGCCCTCCTTTTTAAACGGGGGCCGTTGATACCTAGGAGGCGCTTTAAAGCATACTCATCTGCGGCAGCCAAATCGCCGATCTTGCCGATATCAAGCGTCTTGAGCTTTTCAGCGGTTTTCCGGCCGACTCCGTACATCTCGCTGATGTCCATGGGCCAAAGAATCCGGGGCACTTCGCGCTTTCTCAATATCGTAATGCCGAGCGGTTTTTTCATATCCGAAGCCATTTTGGCCAGGAATTTATTCGGAGCGATCCCGATGCTTGACGGAAGAAGCAGTTCTTCTTGAAGGCGCTCTTGAATTTCCTTCGCCGTTTCATATGCCCGATTTCTGTATGGCGTGTCCGTTAAATCCATGTACCCTTCATCAATGGAAACAGGCTCGACAAGGTCCGTATACTCCCTGAGCACTTGAAACATTTCTCTTGAAGAGCTTCTGTAGCGGTCGAAATTCGGCGGCTTGACGATCAGCTCGGGGCAGAGCCGCTTCGCTTCCCAAAGCGGCATAGGCGGTTTTACGCCGCGTGCTCTCGCCTCGTAGCTGCACGTGACGACGATGCCTTTCCGCTCCTTTGCATTTCCCGCGATGGCGAGCGGCCTGCCTTTCAGCGAAGGGTCATACGCCATTTCAACAGACGCGTAAAAGCTGTTCATATCGATATGAAAGATGACTCTTCCCTTTTGTTTATCAGCAGACAAAACGGCTCCCTCCTGGTACTCAGATTAGACATCCCGGCATTCATATAGTAAGATGTTAAATGAAACGGAAGTGATAATAGATGATTCTTGAATCTTTCAACGATGCTTTTTTACTGTTTGAGTTTTTCACAATCGTCCTTCCCGCACTGACGGCGATCGGTATCGCCCTCATCCTAAAGGACTGCAGTACGGGCGACAGCTGGAAAACGAAACGGTTTGAAGAATATCATGCAATACAGTTTGTTTCTGCAATCGATTTTCTTATCATCCTATATCATCGCATTACGGTATGGATAAGTAAAGTCATTCGCATGAAAGCTTCATCGAACGACGATGAAGACCACCGTTCCCTTCTTCTTTCAATTTAAACGGGAAAAGGTGTCCGGCAGACGGGCCCTTTTATTCAGAAGGAGGAGAACGTGTTGAACACGAAATTAAAACAATTGTTTGCGACTGCAATGTTTTTGATCATGACCATGTTTATAGGTGAACAAGCTTCGGCAGCCACCGGCAGTACCGGAGGAAGCGACAACTTCTTCCAACACTATGTCGTGGGGCCTTTTTCAGAGCTGATTAAAGGAATCGCCGGATTTTTCCACGGAAACTACGGACTGTCGATTATTTTTGTGACCATCATCGTCCGGGTTCTCGTCTTTCCGCTGTTTGCCAACCAGTATAAAAAACAGCGGGCCATGCAGGAAAAAATGGCGCTTGTCAAACCTGAGCTGGATGCGATTCAAAGCAAGCTAAAAAAGACGAAAGATCCTGTGAAGCAGAGGGAAATTCAGCAGGAGATGATGCAGCTTTACCAAAAGCATAACATCAATCCGCTGGCGATGGGCTGCCTGCCGATGCTGATTCAGTTTCCGATCCTGATCGGTTTTTATTATGCGATCCGCTCGACGCCCGAAATTGCTTCACACTCTTTTCTCTGGTTTAACCTCGGGCATTCGGATATTATCGTATCTTTATGCGCCGGGTTCATGTATTTTATCCAGTTCTATGTGTCTCAAAAGCTGAACGCACAGAACGCCCAAACAAATCCGGCGGCTCAGCAGTCCGCCAAAATCATGGGCTTCTTTTTCCCTGTGATGATGACGATCTTTTCGATCAACGTCCCTGCAGCCCTGCCGCTGTACTGGCTGACAAGCGGACTGCTTCTGACGATTCAATCCGTCGTTCTTCATCAAGTTTACCAAAAAAACAAAAAAGCCATTCAGCCTGCTGAATCGGCTACAAAATAAAAAAGCTTGCGCCTTTAAAGGCGCAAGCTTTTTTGCGTTTCCCTTCCATCTTCTCGATCGCGACTTCAGGTAGTGTGACCGTTTCCGCTGAAACCATCGGCTCGAGCTGAAACGGTCCCTGTAAAAACCCGCCTTTATGACGGGTTTGCTACTTCCTCAATAATGGCAACAACCATTTCTGCAGTTTTGACAAGTTCCTCAATCGGCATTTTTTCGTTTTTCGTATGGATTTGTTCATATCCGACTGCAAGGTTGACAGTCGGAATGCCGTGTCCTGCGATGACGTTCGCATCGCTTCCTCCGCCGCTCGTCAATAGCTCGTACGGACGGCCGATTTTCCCGGCGGCTTTTTTGGCGATTTCAACGACGAGATCCCCGTCTTTGTATTTAAAGCCCGGGTACATGACTTCGATTTCCACCTCGGCTCTGCCACCCATTTCAGCGGCGGCTGCTTCAAACGCCTGCTTCATTTTTTCGGTCTGCTTTTCCATTTTTTCCGGAACAAGCGAACGGGCTTCAGCGAGAATGTCGACCTGATCGCAGACGATATTGGTTTGCGTTCCGCCCTCAAAGCGGCCGATATTAGCCGTCGTCTCCTCGTCGATGCGGCCAAGCGGCATTTTGGCAATCGCTTTTGAAGCGATCGTGATCGCGGAGACTCCTTTTTCCGGCTCTACTCCGGCATGAGCCGTTTTTCCGTAGACAGTTGCTCTAATTTTCGCCTGTGTCGGCGCTGCTACGATAATATTGCCGACCTTCCCGTCGGAATCAAGCGCATATCCGTAATCGGCTTTGATCAGCGATCGGTCTAAAGCTTTCGCTCCGACAAGCCCCGATTCTTCGCCGACCGTAATGATAAACTGGATCGTTCCGTGCGGAATGTTTTTTTCTTTCAGCACTTTTACGGCTTCGAGCATCGCTGCAAGGCCTGTTTTGTCGTCAGCTCCCAAAATCGTTGTGCCGTCTGTTTTGACATATCCGTCTTCAATGACCGGCTTCACACCTTTTCCGGGCACGACGGTATCCATGTGGGATGTAAAGTAAATCGTGTCCGCCTCTTTCGTTCCAGGAAGCGTGCACACGAGGTTTCCCGCTCCGTGCCCCGTTTTTGGCGCGGTGTCATCCTCCACGACATCCATTCCAAGAGCAGCAAATTTTTCTTTCAGCACCTTGCAAATATCAGCTTCATGTTTTGTCTCGGAATCAATTTGCACAAGTTCTAAAAACTCTTCTAACAGGCGTTTTTCATTCATGCTAGTTTCCCCTCCATTTTTAAAGCGGTATATTTCCATGCTTTTTGTCCGGCCGGATTTCTCTTTTGCTCTTCAGCATGTCAAACGTTTGGATCAGCTTCTTCCGCGTCTCTTTCGGATCGATGATATCGTCGACCATGCCGTATCTTGCAGCGGCAAAAGGGCTTGAAGCGTGCATGCATTTCCGGATTTTTTCCTCGCGGGCGGCCCGCGGGTCTTCCGACCGTTCGATTTCCTTCGCGAACAGCACATCCGCAGCTTCCGAGGCGCCCATCACTGCAATTTCTGCATTCGGCCAAGCAAACACGGCATCCGCTCCAAGCGCCTTGCTGTTTAAAGCGACATATGCTCCGCCGTATGCTTTTCTTAAAATGACCGTCACCTTGCAGACGGCGGCTTCCGCATACGCGTAAAGGATTTTAGCGCCGTGTCTGATCACCCCGCCGTGCTCTTCGCGTATTCCCGGAAGAAAGCCGGGGCAATCCACCAAAGTCAAAATCGGGATCTGAAAGGAATCGCAAAAACGGATAAACCGGGCGATTTTGTCAGCCGCATCCATGCTGAGGCTTCCGGCTAAATACTTCGGCTGGTTGGCCACGATCGCCGCCGTTTCCCCCGCTATCCTTGCAAAACCGATCACCGCGTTTTTGGCAAAGTGGCGCTGCACTTCAAAAAATGTTCCGCTGTCTGCGATTTCCGCGATGATCTGTTTGATGTCATACGGCCGCTGACCGTCTTCAGGCAGAATCGTCATTAAATCAGGCCTTACCTCATCGTCTTTCGCCTTTCTTGCCTTAGCCGGGGGCTTTTCTTCGTGATTCTGGGGGATGTAGGACAAGAGCTTGCGCACCTCACTGAGGACGGCCTCATCGGAATCCCCGGAAAAATGGGCATTCCCGCTGATTGAATTATGTATATAGGCGCCCCCCAATTCTCCGGAGCTGACAGCTTCGCCTGTCGCCGTTTTGATGACTTTCGGACCGGTAATGAACATCTGTCCGGTTTTTTCGTTCATGAAAACGAAGTCGGTCAAAGCTGGAGAATAAACCGCGCCGCCCGCACAAGGGCCGAGAATGACAGAGATTTGCGGAATGATGCCTGAGCAAAGGACATTTCGGTAAAAAATATGACCGTATCCATCTAATGATAGCACACCCTCTTGAATTCTCGCACCACCTGAGTCGTTCAGACCGATGAAAGGGGCCTTATTTTTGAGGGCAAGATCCATGACGGCCGCTATTTTTTTGGCGTGCATTTCTCCGAGCGCTCCGCCGGTGACGGTAAAATCCTGGGAAAACAGATAAACGGGCCGCCCGTCGATTTTTCCGAATCCCGTGACAACCCCGTCGCCTAACGGGCCGCCGGACTGCCGGCTTCTGGCAAAAGCATTCAGCTCAGTGAACGTTCCCTCATCAAGCAGAAGATCGATTCTCTCTCTGGCGGTGAGCTTGCCTTTTTGCTTCTGCCTGTCGATCCGTTCCTGCCCGCCCCCAAGCAAAGCTTGTTGACGGCTGTTGTTTAAATCGTCGACTCTTTCAAACATATTCATCGTGTTCTGCCCCTTCTCTATTTGATTCTTACACGAAACTTGTCCGATGAAAAAAAGCAGTATAAAATAATGGGAGATTAAAAAACAGAGGTGAAAAGCTTGTCTCGAAAATTCATCAAGTTCATGGTTATTTTAATGATCGGCGTCATGGTGCTGACGACTCTGCTTACCGGACTCAGCATGATTTTTTAATACAAATCATGAAAGCAGGCGGCTCTTTTTGCGGAGAAACGCCTGCTTTTCTTCAAGCCCGGACTTCCGCAGGAATAGAAAAAACCGCACGGGTTTCCCCCTGTTCCATTAGATTGACCAATGAAGGAGAAACTCATGCGGTTATGCAGGAGATTTAATTCCTTTAAAGTAGCTCTTAATCACAAGATACTGTTCCATTTCGCCGAGAAAATTGAAAAGAGCAGCGCGCGCTTCAAATTCTTCGCGTGTCGTCGGCAGCTCCATCTCATCAATTTCCTCTCTCATTTTCACGAGCCGCTTCAAAAACTTATGAGCCGTATTGCCGGGATGGATGGCTCCTCTTAAATCATGAAGAAACGCTGCGATCATATGCCCCTGTTCAACCGTCATCGAAATCGACGTGATTTTCGGCAGGACCCTTTCGATAATTTCAAACTGCTTTTCTCTCATTTTAAAGTAGTGATAATAGAGATTTTCGTGCCTGAGAAAGTGATTTTCCACATCACGGTATGCCAGGGTCTTCGCTTCATTGATCAAACGGTGCGTCTCAGGAATCTCTTTTCCCGTCCAGTCCTGTTCCCCGGTCAGCAAATAGCGTTCGATTTCTTCAAAAATCTTGGCAAAGTTATCTTCGATTTTCTGCTGATACTGTTTGAGCTCTTTATCGAGGCTCGGCATGTACAAATTCATCAGCAGGGCAACGCCGATTCCCGTAATGATGATGAGGCATTCATTCCAAATGAGAGAAAGGGTGATCCCTTCTGACATATAAAGATGAAGAATGATGACCGAACTTGTAACGATTCCTTCTTTTATTTTCAGAAGAACGGTTGTCGGAATAAAGAACAGCAGCATCAGACCGATGACAGCCGGATGATAGCCGATCAGTTCAAAAAACGCGTATGAAAAAACGATCGCAAGAATGCATGCCGCAAACCGGGCCCATGATGCCTGAAGGGACCGCTTTTTCGTCACTTGAATACAGAGGATCGTGATGATCCCTGTCGACACAAAATTATGAAGGCCGAGCAGCTGTGCGATATAGATGGCCAATGCTGTGCCAAGCGCTGTTTTTAATGTGCGATAACCTATTTTAAACATCGTTAACCCCAATCTTTTCTGCTAGTCTTAGTGAATAAAAAAGAAGAAGATCAGCATCTTCTTCAGCTTATTTTATAGTATTTTCTCTAAAAAGTCTTGAGCTCTTTTCGATTTTGGAGAAGAAAAAAACGCTTTAGGATCATCGTCTTCGACAATGGTTCCTTCATCCATGAAAAGCACCCTGTCGGCGACTTCTTTGGCAAAGCCCATTTCGTGCGTCACGATCACCATCGTCATCCCGGTTTTCGCCAAATCCTGCATCACCTGAAGCACTTCTTTGACCATCTCAGGATCAAGGGCCGATGTCGGCTCGTCAAACAGCATGATGTCCGGATTCATCGCCAGCGCCCTCGCAATCGCAACGCGCTGCTTTTGCCCCCCTGATAAACGGTTCGGATAATCATCTTTTTTATCGATAAGCCCCACTTTCTCAAGCAGTTCTTCCGCTTTTTTCGCTGCTGCCTGTTTGCTTTCTTTTTTGACATGGACAGGTGCATACGTAATATTTTCAAGAACCGTTTTATGCGGAAACAAATGAAAATGCTGAAAGACCATGCCGATGTTCTCTCTGATTTTCAGCACATTTGTTTTCGGGCTTGTAATCTCTTGATCCTGAATGAAAATGCTGCCCTCCGTCGGCTTTTCGAGCATGTTTAAGCAACGCAGAAACGTGGACTTGCCTGAGCCTGACGGACCGATGACAGCGGCTACTTCGCCTTTTTCAAAGGAAACGGAAATATGTTTAAGCACCTCGTGCTTTCCGAAAGATTTTGAGAGATTGCGAACATTAATCATTGACATTCAGCTTCCTTTCAATCGCTTTGCCGACAAACGTCAGGATCAAAACGAGCACATAGTAGATGAGACCCGCAAACAGCATCGGCTCAAGCGGGCTGTAGATCGCCGCTCCCGCCTGATAGCTTCGTCTCATAATATCGCCGAGTCCGATGACGGTGACAACAGCCGATTCCTTTGTCAGTGTAATCGATTCGTTGATCAGCGCTGGCATGATATTTTTAAAGGCCTGCGGCAGCAAGAGATCCTTCATCATCTTTGCATACGGGACGCCCAGCGCCATCGCCGCTTCTTTTTGCCCTTTGTCGATCGCATTGATTCCGGCTCTGATGATTTCTGACACATAAGCGGCGGAATTTAAGCCGAATGCGATGACGGCCGCCCAGTAAGCATCAATATCGAAGCCCAGCACCTGAGGCAGCCCGTAATAGACGATCATCAGCTGCAGAACAAGCGGTGTCCCCCGGAATATGGAAGTGTAAAAATCGGCAATCCATGCGAGGGGCTTGATCGAACTGATTTTTAAAAGCGTAATCAAAACCCCCAGCAAAAATCCAAGCACGGCCGCAGCCGCGACCACTTTTAAGGTGACGCCCAAGCCTTCCAAAATGAAAGGCATCTCGGGTATTGTACTAGAAAAATCAAGAAAATTCATGTGACTCTCCCTCTCCCGCCTCATCATCAAAGAGGCGCACATCGCTTTAGAAAAAAAAGTTCAACAAAAAGTTGAACTTTTCACGCTTACTTTTTCGTTTCTCCGCCGAACCATTTTTCTTTCAGCTTTTCAAGTTCTCCGCTTTTCTCCATTTCTTCAAGCGCTTTGTTGAACTTCTCGGTCAAATCGCTTCCCTTTTTGAAGGCGATCGCGGAGCCGGCTTTTTCATCCGGTTCTTTCGGCAGATTGTAGCCAACCAGTTCTTCATTTTTATTAATATATTTTTCGGCAACGATATCCTCTATGATTGCTGCGTCAAAGCGGCCCGCTTTGATTTCTTCGGTTAAATCCGAAATGCGGTTGCGGTTTTCAACTTTTAAATTATAATCCGGCGTAAGCTCCTTCGCTTTTTCTTCCTGAATGGAGCCAAGCTGCACGCCGACCGTTTTTCCTTTCAAATCGTCAAGCGATTTGATGCCGCTTGATTTTTTTGTAACGATCATGTTGTGAGCCGTATAATAGACGTTTGAAAAATCGACCTGTTTTTTGCGTTTAGGCGTCGGCGTCATTCCTGAAAGCACGATGTCGACTTTGTTTGTTTTAAGAGCGGTCACCAGGCCGTTGAAGTCCATGTCTTTCACTTCGATTTCATGGCCCGTTTTTTTAGCCAGTGCATTGGCCAGATCAACATCAAAACCGACAATCTTATCTCCGTCTTTCGATTCAAAAGGCGGGTAATCGGCTGAAGTTCCCATCACCAATGTTTTTTTATCAGCAGAACTGCTGCTCGTCCCGCATGCAGTCAATGCAAATGTGACACATGCTGCCACTACCAGTAACATCCATTTTTTCATGTTGTGTATCCCCCTGAACCTTTTTTGAATATTTATTCGTTGATATGTATTTTAAACATTTTCTAGGCCAGATGCAATACCATTTTGAAAAATAACTGAAAAACCTTCAAACAAGCATTTAAATACCAATTGAAAGCCTGTGTTTTTATCTTTCTGATTGCATATAAAAAGAATTTTTATACACAAAAAAAGCCTGCCACTGTTTTGGCAGGCGGTATTTCCTTTACCTTATACTTCTTCACAGTATTCTTCAAACAATCCTTGAAGCTTAGTGATGACAGCCATCGGCTCATAGCCTTCAATTTCATGGCGTTCGACCATTTTTAAAATCTTGCCGTCTTTTAAAAGGGCGAATGACGGAGAAGAAGGCGGATATCCTTCAAAATATCCCCTTGCTCGAGCCGTCGCTTCTTTGTCTTGTCCGGCAAAAACGGTGACGAGATGATCCGGGCGCTTATCGTAATGAACCGCATGATGTGCGGCTGGCCTTGCAATTCCCCCTGCACAGCCGCAGACGGAGTTGACCATCACAAGCGTAGTCCCTTTTTTCGTGAGCGCTTCATCGACCTCTTCAGGCGTTTTCAATTCGGTGTAGCCGGCAGCCGTTATTTCCTGTCTGGCTTGGCGCACGACATCATTCATAAACAGATTAAAATCCATGTTCACTTTAAGATCTCTCCTTTTTAGCCGCCTTTAGCATGATGCTAAAGGCGCTGTTTGCTCATCTGTTCTAATGATACTTTGAAACCGTCCGAACCGCAAATCAGGCGATTCGTGTTCCTTCAGGTTTATGGCACGGGCAGCCCGGGGAAAAATAAGTAAAGACTCTATCAAATAAAGGAGCACCTTTATGAACCGAAAGAAAGCAATGCTGATTTACAACGGAAATGCAGGACAAAAAAATGTTGAAAAAACACTGGGTGCTGCCGTACCTGTTCTTTCACAGGCTATAGACGAACTCATCGTAAAACCGACGAGAAAGAAACGTGATGCATTCGAATTTTGCCGAAAGATCGGGGAGGATATCGGGCAATTGTTTATATTAGGCGGTGACGGAACGGTGCACGAATGCATTAACGGCATCAGCCAGCTTCAAACGAAGCCAGATATCGGCATTCTCCCGGGCGGCACATGCAACGACTTTTCGAGGGCGCTCCGCATTCCCCAGAACATTGAAAAAGCGGCGGAAGCGCTCGTCAATGGAAAACCTGTCCCGGTCGATGTGTTAAAAGCAAATGATCATTATTGTCTCAACTTCTGGGGCATCGGATTGATTACGGAAGCTTCCACCCATATCAATCAAACGGAAAAAGCGCTGCTCGGGAGAATCAGTTATTTTACAAGCGCACTGCGGACCATCTCCAATCTTGAGCCTTTCTCTTTCCGCCTGTCGATCGACGGAGAAGAGTTTACTGACGAAGCGGTCATGGTGGTCGTGCTGAACGGACCATTTATCGGAACAAACAAGATCCCCCTTCCGCAGCTGAGCATTAACGACGGAAAAGCGGACATCCTCGTCTGCCGGAATACGAATTTGGCTGCATTGAAAGAACTTTTTGCAATGGATGATCCCGAATGGGATTCCTTTGCAGGCGAGCTCTCCTATTATCAGGGGCAAACCGTTGAAGTTGAAACCGCCCTCCCAATGGAAGCCGATACAGACGGCGAAATCTGCACAAAAACGCCGGCTTCAATCGAGGTGCTAAACGGACATCTCCGCATGCTCGCCCCCTTAGAAAAAGAAAAGAGCTGACCCTTAACGGGCCAGCTCTTCTTTTTTAATAAATGGAAGTATGATCATCGATTTGTTCCAAAATCTCTTTCACACGGGCAAGGAATCTGCCGCAAACGAGGCCGTCAAGCACTCTGTGGTCTAGGGATAAGCACAGGTTCACCATATCTCTGACCGCGATCATGCCATGCTCCATGACGACAGGACGCTTGACGATCGATTCAACCTGCAGGATGGCCGCCTGCGGATGGTTGATGATCCCCATTGACTGAACCGACCCGAACGAACCGGTATTGTTGACCGTGAACGTACCTCCGCTCATATCCCCGCTCGTCAGCTTGCCGCTTCTGACCTTATGAGCCAGTTCGGAGATTTCTCTCGCGATGCCTTTAATCGTTTTTTCATCGGCATGCTTGATGACAGGAACGTACAGCGCATCGTCAGTCGCTACTGCAATTGAGATGTTGATGTCTTTTTTCTGAATGATTTTATCTCCGGCCCACATGCTGTTCATTTGCGGGAATTCCTTCAGCGCCTGTGCGACCGCTTTGACAAAGAACGCGAAAAAGGTCAGGCTGAAGCCCTCTTTCTTCTTAAATTCGTCCTTTATTTTGTTGCGGTAGCTCACAAGACTTGTGACATCCACTTCCATCATCGTCCAGGCATGAGGGATTTCATGCTTGCTTCTGACCATATTGGTCGCAATCGCATGACGGATTCCGGTCACAGGAATCTCGACGTCTCCAGCCGCACTTTGAGGCGGTGCAGCTTGAGGGGCGGCTTGCGCCGGCTTTTGGACGGGTTCACTCGCTCCCGCGGCATTTGTATCCGGCTGTTTTTCCGGCGCCGCATCAGCTTGAGGAGCAGCTCCGGAAGCAATGATGCGCTGGATGTCTTTTCTGGTGATCCGTCCGCCGGCACCGGTACCTTCCACCTGCTCCAAATCAATGTTGTGCTCACCGGCAAGTCTCAGCACCGCCGGGGAATAACGTTTTTTCTGAGATGTATCTTTTTCCTCCGGTTTGGCCGGCTCCGCTTCCGCTTGATCCAGATTGGAAACAGCCTCAGCCTCCGGTTTCGCTTCTTCGTTTGTTTCGACTTTGCAGATGACGTCTCCGACTTGCAGAGTTTCGCCTTCTTTCCCGACAAGCTCGGTAATCGTTCCCGTGAACGATGAAGGGACTTCAGCATTGACCTTATCCGTCATCACTTCAGCAATCGGATCGTATTTGTTGACGTGATCTCCGACGCTGACAAGCCATTTGCTGATGGTTCCCTCCGTCACGCTCTCTCCGAGCTGCGGCATTGTCATTTGTTCCACTGCCATACGATATGTCCTCCTTCGCTATATTAAAACTCGGCCAATTCTCTCATTGCTGCTTCTGCTTTATCCGGATTGACCATAAAGAATTTTTCCATTGTAGGAGCATACGGCATTGCCGGGACGTCAGGGCCCGCCAACCGCTTAATCGGCGCATCCAAATCGAACAGGCAATGCTCTGAAATGATCGCGGCTACTTCACTCATAATGCTGCCTTCCTTCGTATCCTCGGTCATCAGAAGCACTTTGCCCGTTTTGGAAGCCGCTTCAATAATCGCTTCCTGATCGAGCGGATATACTGTTCTTAAATCAAGGATATGTGCGGAAATCCCGTCTTTGGCAAGCCGCTCAGCAGCCTGAAGGGCGAAATGGACGCACAATCCGTATGTGATGACGGTAATGTCTTCGCCTTCCCGCTTCACATCCGCCTTTCCGATCGGCAGCACATAGTCGTCACTCGGCACTTCGCCCTTGATCAGCCGGTACGCACGTTTATGCTCGAAGAACAGGACAGGGTCGTCATCGCGGATGGCCGCTTTCAAAAGCCCTTTGACATCATAAGGTGTCGAAGGCATGACGATTTTCAGCCCGGGCTGGTTGGCAAATACGGATTCAACTGACTGAGAATGGTACAGCGCGCCGTGCACGCCTCCGCCGTAAGGTGCGCGGATGACGATCGGACAATTCCAGTCATTGTTGGAGCGGTAGCGGATTTTTGCCGCTTCTGAAATAATCTGGTTGACAGCCGGCATGATAAAATCTGCAAACTGCATTTCGGCGACCGGTCTCATCCCGTACATGGCAGCCCCGATTCCGACGCCGGCAATTGCGGATTCCGCCAAAGGCGTGTCCATCACCCGCTCTTCGCCGAACTGGTCGTAAAGACCGGCTGTTGCCTTGAACACACCGCCTTTTTTGCCGACATCCTCCCCTAAAACAAAGACGCGGGAATCCTTTTCCATTTCTTCTTTCAAAGCCAAAGTGACAGCATCTATATATGACATAACTGGCATTGTTCTTCCCCCTTACTCCGCATAAACATGCCGCAGCGCATCTTCCGGATCTGCATAAGGTGCATGTTCAGCATAATCTGTTGCTTCATTGACGATGGTTGTGATCTCATCCGACATTTGCTTCTCAGACTGGTCGTCCAGAAGGCCTGTTTCTTTTAAGTAATGCGCGAATTTGTTAAGCGGATCATTTTTCTTCGCCTCCGCCACCTCTTCGCGCTCTCTGTAGCTTCGATCATCATCATCGCTGGAGTGCGGGGTCAGCCGGTATGATATCGTTTCGATTAATGTCGGACCTTCGCCTCTTCCGGCACGTTCCCTTGCTTCTTTAACCGCTTTGTAGACTTCAAGCGGATCATTTCCGTCAACAGTCACGCCGGGCATGCCGTAACCGACGGCACGGTCGGAAATGTTTTCACAAGCCACCTGCTTTTCGTAAGGAACCGAAATGGCGTATTTATTGTTTTCACACATGAAAATGACGGGAAGCTTATGAACGGCGGCAAAGTTCGCCCCTTCATGGAAGTCCCCCTGGTTTGAAGAGCCTTCACCGAACGTCACAAAAGTCGCGATGTCTTTCTTTTCAAGCCTTCCGGCAAGCGCTACACCCACCGCGTGCGGAACTTGCGTTGTCACTGGCGAAGAGCCCGTGACGATCCGGTTTTTCTTTTGACCGAAGTGGCTCGGCATCTGCTTTCCTCCCGAATTCGGATCCTCGGCTTTTGCAAACGCCGACAGCATTAAATCTTTTGCCGTCATGCCAAAAGCAAGGACAACGCCCATATCTCTGTAATATGGAAGCACATAATCGTTCTCACGGTCTAATGCAAATGCCGCTCCGACCTGGGCGGCTTCCTGTCCTTGACAAGAGATGACAAAAGGAATTTTGCCTGAACGGTTTAAGAGCCACATCCGCTCATCAAGTTTTCTGGCTAAAAGCATGGTTTTGTACATGTCGATTGCTTGTTCATCTGTTAATCCAACTGCTTCATGACGGTTATTGCCCATTTTTTTCACTCCTTCATGCTTTCTAAAAATGAATCGCCTTTCCATCTACGGCAAGGGCGGCTTCTCCGATCGCCTCCGACAGCGTCGGATGCGGATGGATCGTTTGTCCGACTTCCCACGGGGTGGCGTCAAGCACCTTTGCCAGACCGGCTTCAGATATCATGTCTGTCACATGCGGGCCGATCATGTGAACGCCCAAAATATCATCTGATTCGCGATCGGCGACGATTTTGACAAAGCCGTCCGTCTCACCGTACACGAGCGCTTTGCCAATCGCCTGAAACGGAAATTTGCCTACTTTGACGCTTTTGCCCTGTGCCTTCGCCTCATCCTCTGTCAAGCCGACCGATGCGGCTTCAGGACTTGAATAGATGCATTTTGAGACAAGCGAATAGTCGATGTCGTGCGGATTCTCGCCAGCAATGTGCTCAACAGCCGTAATCCCTTCATGGGAAGCAGCATGTGCAAGCTGAAGGCCGCCGATCACATCTCCGATCGCATAGATGTGGGATTCTTTTGTCTGGTACATGCTGTTTGTCGCGATAAAGCCGTTTTCCACTTGGATATCTGTGTTTTCCAGACCGATCCCTTCAACATTTGCCTGCCTTCCGACAGATACGAGCATTTTCTCAGCGGAATAGGTCTGTTTTTCTCCGTCTTTTTCCGCTTGAATGCTGACCGTATCGCCTTTCGCCAATGTGTCGGGCAGCACTTTCGCTCCCGTGATGATGGTGATGCCTTTTTTCGCCAGCTGCGTCTGCATTTCTTTAGAAATATCGGCATCTTCAGTCGGCAAAATCCGGTCTGCATACTCAATGACGGTCACGTCAACACCGAAATCGCACAGCATGGAAGCCCACTCGATTCCGATGACACCTCCTCCGACAATCAGCATGGAAGCCGGAAGCTGCTCAAGTTCAAGCGCTTCGTCGGATGACAGCACGTTTTCCCCGTCAAGCTCAAGCCCCGGCAGCGACCTGGGCCTTGAGCCTGTGGCGATGATGACGTTTTTCGGTATGAGCATCTCATTCTCATCCCCGTTTGCCATCTCAACGGAAACCGTCCCCGGCATCGGGGAAAAAATCGACGGCCCGAGAATCCGTCCGATTCCTTCGTAAACATCAATCTTTCCTTTTTTCATCAAGTGTTTGACACCGTTGTGCAGCTGGTCAATTATTTTTTGTTTTCTGCTTTGAACTTGAGAAAACCGCAGGCCGACTTCAGAAATGACCACTCCGAATTCGTCCGCCTTTTTTGCTGTCCTGTAAACTTCCGCGCTTCTTAGGAGCGCTTTCGACGGGATGCAGCCTTTATGAAGGCACGTGCCGCCGAGTTTCCGCTTTTCAACGACGGCTGTTTTCAGCCCCAGCTGCGAAGCTCTGATGGCAGCCACATAGCCGCCTGTGCCCCCTCCAAGAATCACGAGATCGTATTCAGTTGCCATGACTTTCCCTCCTCTGGTTCGGATACTGTTTCGCCTCTTCTTCGCCGTTCAATACGCGAAATGCACCTTCAGCCAATGCTTGAAGCTCATTTTCTCCCGGAAAGACGACGACATCCGAAATCCAGTCTATGTATTGTCTGATCGAGGTAACAAACGATTTTCCGTACGCCAGTCCGCCTGTCAAAATAATGACATCGACTTCGCCTTTTAAGACGGCGCTGGCCGCCCCGATTTCTTTGGCGATTTGATAAGCCATCGCTTCATAGATGAGCGCAGCCTTTTGATCGCCTTCCTTGATCATTTTCTCAACTTTAACCGCATCCGTCGTGCCGAGATAGCCGGCGAGGCCTCCGCCGCCGACTAGCATTTTCATCAGCTCGCCTTTCGTATACTTGCCGGAGAAGGCCATTTCGATCAGATCACCCGCAGGAATGGTTCCGGCCCGCTCCGGACTGAGCGGACCTTCTCCGTGGAGGCCGTTGTTGACATCGATCACCCGACCGTGGCAATGAACGCCGGTCGTAATGCCGCCTCCCATGTGGGTGATGATCATTTTCATATCTTCATACCGCTTTCCAAACTGCCAGGCCGCTTTCCTCGCGACAGCTTTTTGGTTGAGCGCGTGAAAAATACTGCGCCTTTCAATGGCCGGCGTGCCGGAAATTTTTGCGATAGGGGCCATTTCATCCACAACAACGGGGTCGACGATAAAAGCGGGAATATTTAATCCGTCGGCAATCTCCCTGGCGATGATACCCCCGAGATTTGATGCATGCTGCCCCGCATATCCGTTCTTCAAATCGGTGATCATCGCATCGTTGACTTCGTAAGTGCCGCCTTCAATCGGTCTGAGCAGCCCTCCCCGGGCGCAAACGGCATCCAATTTAGAAATATTGATTCCCTGTTCATGCAGGGTTTCGAGTATCGCCTGTTTTCTGAACGAATATTGATCAATAATGGTTTGGTATTGCTGTAACTCAGCCTCGTCATGACGGATTGATTTTTCGAAAATCGAACGGTCATCATGAAAAACGCCGATCTTTGTAGATGTTGATCCCGGATTGATGACGAGAATACGTTTTTCCTGTACCTGCATTGATATAAAACCTCCAATAGCGAATAGGGGTTATGATCTTAACGCCTGCTTAAAATGTGATGGCCGTTTTGCAAAAATTGACTTCTCGATTGGCGCATGCGCTCAATACGCTCTTCCGCCAGGCGGTCTGCGGCCAAGTATGTCGGAATGCGGTCGCGTTTTGAAATTTCAAGGACGCGTTCAATATTTCCGTAGATGCCTTCGACTTTTTTCAGCGCGCGCTCTGAATTATAGCCGTAAAGCTCGTCAGCGACATTGATGACGCCGCCGGCATTGATGACATAGTCAGGGGCATAAACGATACCCATGTCGTGGATTTGATCCCCGTGGCGCGTTTCTTTCAGCTGATTGTTGGCTGCCCCGGCAATCACTTTGGCTTTCAGCTGCGGAATCGTATCATCGTTGATTGTCGCTCCCAGAGCACACGGTGCATATATATCGCACTCCTGTGAATAAATATCATCCGGATCGACGGCACGGGCGCCGAATTCGGCGACTGCGCGTTCGACCGCTTCTTTATTGATGTCGGTCACGATCAGTTTCGCGCCTTCTTCGTGGAGATGACGGCACAGATTGTATGCCACGTTTCCGACCCCTTGGACAGCAACGGTTTTTCCTTCAAGCGAATCTGTCCCGAAGGCCTCTTTTGCCGCAGCCTTCATCCCTTTATATACCCCGTAAGCCGTTACCGGGGAAGGATTGCCAGATGAACCGAAAGCAGGCGAAATGCCTGTAACAAAATCAGTTTCGTCATGAATGATGTCCATATCTTCAACGGTTGTACCGACGTCTTCCGCGGTGATGTATCTGCCGTTCAGCCCTTGAATGTAACGGCCGAAAGCGCGGAACATTTCTTCGTTTTTATCTTTGCGCGGATCGCCGATAATAACGGTTTTGCCTCCTCCGAGGTTCAGTCCGGCCGCCGCGTTTTTATAGGTCATTCCCCGCGCAAGGCGCAGCGCATCTTCAATTGCGGCTTCTTCACTTTCATATGTCCACATTCTCGTGCCGCCGAGAGCCGGCCCGAGCGTCGTATCATGAATCGCGATGATCGCTTTTAATCCGGACTGTTTATCTTGGCAAAATACCAATTGCTCATAGTCATACTGTTCCATATATCGAAATAGTTCCATTTTTTATTCCTCCTCTTGTCGTGCTTCAGACGTACACAGCGCCAAAGCAATCGAATACAGCTTGTTTTCTGCGGAATCGGCCCTGCTTGTCAAGGCGATGGGCGCTTTTGCCCCTGCCAAAATGGCTCCCACTTTCGCACCCGCAAAATGAATCAATGATTTGTAAAGGACATTGCCTGTTTCAATTGAAGGAACAAGCAGGATGTCAGCCTCGCCCGCAACGATTCCGGAAATGTTTTTATGCCGGGCGGCAAGCGGTGAGATCGCGTTATCCAACGCAAGAGGCCCGTCAACGATGCAATTTTTGATTTGGCCCCGATGATTCATCTGCGTCAAGGCAGCTGCATTTAATGTCGCTTCCATTGCGGGATTCACCGTTTCCACCGCGGCGAGGCAAGCGGCTTTCGGCATTTGCACGCCGACCGCTCTCGCCACGCCGACTGCGTTTTCTAAAATTTGTTTCAGCTCATCAAGCTTGGGGCTGATATTCATTGCCGCATCTGTTACATAAATCAGCCTCTCAAACCCGCTGACTTCAAAAGCTGCTACATGTGACAGCACATGCGAGGAACGGAGCCCGTACTCTTTATTCAAAACGGCTTTTAATAGCACGGCTGTCGGGACATTCCCCTTCATGAGAACATCAGCATTTCCGCTTTTGACAGCTTGAACGGCAATTCTCGCCGAATCCGCCGGCGATTCCGAATGAATGATATCCACGTGCCGTTTTGAAATGTTCTGTTCTGTCATCATATGCCTGATCTTTTCTCTGTGCCCAATCAACAAGAACCGGGCAAATTGTTTGTCGACCGCAAGTTTGACTGCTTGCAGCACTTCGTCATCTTCTGCATGTGCGACGGCGACCGTTTTATTGTCTAGCTCCGCCGCTTTTTGCAATAATTGTTTCAGCTTCATAGTACCCACCTTTCTTAGCAAACATCCGCCCACTATATCATGCAAGTTTCGTGCCAGTATAAAAAAGCGGTTCGGTACTGTGATCCTGTTTTACAGTTTGCATGATTTTGCACTCGTTTTGCAATTTATTGCATGCTATCTTTTGCAAGATTGTATTTATCCATTTTGTAATAGAGATTGCGGATACTGATTCCAAGCGCTTTCGCCGTTTTCGTTCTGTTGTATTGATGCTTTTCAAGCGTTTCTTTTATGACATGAGCTTCAAACCGTTCAACCGCATCAGACAGCTTTTCCTCTTCAATCTCAGGGAAAGCTGCTCCGGCTTCCACCTTTTTTTTCGGACGGTCTGCTTCAGGCAGGTGTTCGAGATCAATCCATTCCATTTGCGGTTTTAAAAAGATCATCGCCCGCTCAAGGACATTTTCAAGCTCTCTGACATTCCCCGGCCACTTCCGTGCTTTTAACGATTTGAGTGCGTTTTTCGTGAGCCCCTTTACATTGCGTCCGTATTCTTGATTGATCTTCCCAATCAAATGCCTGCTCAAGGCTTCGATATCCTCTTTCCGCTGCCTGAGCGGCGGAATTGATATCGGATAGCGATTGATCCGGTAGTACAAGTCTTCGCGAAACCTGCCCTCAGCGAGCGCTTTTTCAATATTGACGTTTGTCGCTGCGATGACCCGGACGTTCACAGAAATCGGTTTGGTCCCGCCGACTCTGACAATTTCTTTTTCCTGAAGAACGCGGAGGAGCTTCGCTTGTGTGTTTTGCGTGAGCTCTCCGATTTCATCCAAGAAAATGCTGCCGTTGTTCGCCTCTTCAAAAAATCCTTTTTTGCCGCCGCGGCGCGCGCCTGAAAAAGCGCCTTCTTCATAGCCGAACAGCTCTGATTCAAGCAGTGATTCCGAAATGGCCGCACAATTGACGCGAACAAACTTATTATACTTTCGGTCACTTTCGTTATGTATGGCATGGGCAAAAAGCTCTTTCCCCGTTCCCGATTCGCCTCTCAGCAAAATCGTCGCAGGCGTCTTCGCCCCCAATTTCGCCTGTTCCAGCGCGACGAGCATCTGCTCGCTTGAACCGATGATGTCGGCAAATGTATATTTCGCCTCGAGTGTACGGATAATCTGGCGCGCTCTGTTCAGCTCGTTTGTGAGCGATTGAATTTCAGATACATCGTGAATAACACCGACGCTCCCTTTTAAAATACCGTCAACAATAATCGGCGCGACATTGACGATCACTTCTTTTTTATTGGGGCCGACTTTCATTCTGACCCCTCTGACAGGGCGCCTCGTTTCAAGCACTTTCAAATGCATGCTTTCACCTTCGGATATGTCGGTATTGGCCGGCTTCCCGATCACCTGGTCTTTTGTCAGGCCCGTCATCTTTGTATACGCCCTGTTGATCATCATCCCGTTTCCGTTTTCATCAACGACCGATATCGCTTCATCCGAAGATTGAATGATCGCTTCAAGCATCGTTCTGACTTCCTTCAGGTTGGTCACCTCTTCAGCCAGCTCGACCGCATCGGTAATGTCCTTAAATATGCTAAGCGCCCCGAGCAGCGTCCCTCCGTCATCGATAATCGGAATTCTGGTCG
Organism: Bacillus sp. PK6-026; assembly: GCF_054161455.1. Classification (NCBI taxonomy): domain Bacteria; kingdom Bacillati; phylum Bacillota; class Bacilli; order Caryophanales; family Bacillaceae; genus Bacillus; species Bacillus sp. PK6-026. Next base: position 2,642,878 of record NZ_CP096418.1, read on the forward strand.
TGACGATCTGCCTGTTCGGATGGAGAAATTGTTTTTGATGATACTCAGGCTCTCTCGTATTGAGAATGCGCGGCAGCTTCGTCGTCGGGATCACGCTTTGAATATGCTGGCCGATCGCTTCAGTGCGCTTTGTCCCGGTCATCACTTCCGCCATTTTGTTAAACAAAATGATCTCTTCGTTAATGTCGATAAAAATCATGCCGTCATTCATAGAGTTGAAAATACGGTCGTGTTTATACGTCTGCTCTTTTAACATTTGGATGAGCTGCTGCTTTTCGTTCATCAGCTGAGAGATGATATAAGCGAGCGATCCCGGCACCACGATCGTACTGTCGTGCTTTTTTCGCATCAGTTGCTTTAATACACCGGCGTCTCCGGTCGTTTCAATGATGATATCGATCTGTTCTGTGATGTACGGCGCCCAATCGAGCGCCGTTTCGATATCGTTTTTTTGCGCGATGAAAAGCCCGGGAGCTTCCGGATTTTTATCGATGACCGCCTCGATATGCATCGTCTTTGTTTTCAGCAGCACATCCAAGAGAGCAGTCCCCCCTTTTCCAGCACCAACGATCAGTACTTTTTGCATCATCCCTTTACCCCTTTGTATGAAAAATTTTGCACACTATCACGTTCACTTGCAACAATTTGCACAACATCTATGTTATCATGTTTTCCTTTCTTGACAAACTTTTTTTTCAAATAGACAATAAAGGTAAATCTTTGGTAAGGGGATTCGTGTATGGGGAGAATGATCGCACTGCTCGTTTTGCTGATACCGGGAGGCCTGGCTGCTCTCGGAATTAAATTGATGCGCGACACTGTTTTCGGCGTTTTGATCAGCCCGTTTCAGATCCTTTGGCTTCAGGGGCTGGCGGGGTTCATATGCTTCGCAGGCGGCCTTTATTTATTAGGCGGATTTATTCTATACAGAGACAGAAAACGCAACCAAGTAAGCCCCCGCTTTAGAAAAAAGCAGAGCGGCCGCGAGGTGTGATCTCTGCGAACGGAAAGCAAAAAGCCGCAGATATTGTCTGCGGCTTTCAGATTGTTGACAAAATCCCAAAACGACTTTTAGTTTTGGGATTTTGTAATCCTTTCAGCGTGTCACATCTTGGCTTTTATTTTTAACGCTTTTTCGGGAAAATCGGTGAAGAAACCGTCAATTCCTTCAGCAATCAGCTTTTTCATCTCCTCTTCACGGTTGATGGTGAACGGCCGGACCGCTTTTTGTTTCAAATGGGCGTTTTTGATCATGTCAACCGACATTGAACGGCGATACGGATGAAATCCTGCAGCCGGAATCATTTCAATGTACTCCTCAGGCTTGTAGATGACATCCATGTAAAGCGCGGCCAACTCGATACTTGGATTCAATCTGCTGCATAACGCAAGGCTTTCATGATTAAATGATGAAAGAATGATCCGGTCTTGAAGGCCGTACGCTTCAATCATCGACATCACCTTTTCTTCCATTCCTTCATAACGGATAATGCTGTTTTTCAATTCTACATTGAGAAGAAATTCAGCATCTGCCGCCCACTCAAACACTTCTTCAAGGGTCGGTACCGGGACAGAGCCGGTTTTTTCGGAAAAACGGTGGCTTGCGTCTCCGCGCTTGATCTCCGCATATGTAAGATCCTTTACATATCCTTTCAGCGAAGTCGTCCTGTCAAGCTTTTCATCATGTATTACAACAAGACGTCCGTCTTTTGCCATTTGTACATCCAATTCGATGCCGTCTGCACCGATGGCCGCCGCCTGCTTAAACGCCTCCATTGTATTTTCGGGAAAAGTGCCTGAAGCTCCTCGGTGTGCAAATATTTTCGTCATTTCTGGTTCACCTCTACAAGAATTGCAAGTTTATATCCCATTATGAAGGTCTTACTGTTTTCTTTCCACACATAAGGCCTTTTTTAACATAAACATAACACAAGAACCCCGGTCTTATACCGGGGCCCCTATTGTTATTCATAATAAGCTGTGACAGCGTCAGCAATCGCGTCTGCCGCTTTTTCCTGATATTCCGGACTTTCGAGTTTAGCTGCATCAGTTTTGTTCGTGATAAAGCCGAGTTCGACTAAAACACTCGGCATTTGAGAATTTTTGATGACATAAAACCCTGATTCTTTTACACCTCTGTCCCGAGTGCCAAGCGCATCCGGAAGGCGTTCTTGAATGTTAGACGCCAGGCGTTCGCTGTCAGCGGCTTGATAGGCAGAATCGAAGTATGTTTCTGTACCTGACGCTTCAGGGACGGCCGAGTTTGCATGAATGCTGATCAGCAAGTCCGAAGCGTGCTTGCTCGCTTTGGCCACCCGGTCTTCCAGCGTCAAAAACGTATCATCCGTTCTTGAGGCGACTGTGGCAGCTCCCTCTTCTTTCAGTTTTTCATCAACCAGCTTTGCCACTTCAAGATTGACATCTTTCTCAAGCAGCCCGTTTCCGACCGCGCCGCTGTCTTCGCCCCCGTGACCTGCGTCAACATATACCGTCTTACCGGAAAGCGGCTCAGCTGCAAAAGCAGCTGGAAAAACCGCAATAAACGAAAACAGCAGCAAAACTAAACTCCTCATTAACAGTTTCACGATTAGTTCCTCCTACAATCCCTTTTTGCAAACGATCATTCTTTCTCTTTCATATCTTCAAGCTGTAATGTTCCGTCCTCTGTTTTCGTGTACTTCACTTCCACCTTTGTATCATCCTTGATCCCCTTATATTTATCCCGTTTTTCGGGAGGGACCTGAAACGTCGTTTCTTTACCGTCAATATTGACGGCGACGGTATGCTGATCCGCCAAACCGACAAAGGTGCCTTCTTTCACAAACGTTTCCCCGCCTGTTCCTTTTCGGCTCTCATTATGTTGCGTTGTCCCGCAGCCTGCCAATAGCAGCATAGCGAACAAAACAAGGATGACTCCTTTTTTCATGTCGACCACCTCGCCCGCTGAATTTTTTACACCCCGTACCTTATCTTTAATACCCGGCGGCTGTAAAGCAGGCCACGCCAGCAGATATTCGCCCGTTTTATCCGTCCAACGCCCCAGGGATTTCCGAATTGTTAGAAGCCATCCGCTCAAAAACGTCTGTGAAAAACGGTCTACCCAAGGCGAAAAATGGTTGTCATCTGGAAGAAATCAGATCTATTTCATCATTTTTATTTTTTTGTATAAAAAAACGTCTTTTTTCATAAGAAAAAAGACGTTTCATGCGGCTTTCGCTTTATATGATTCAGTCTATGACGCCAATGCACCGGGCGTGAGACAAACTTTGAAAAATAGACGGATACACCGAAAGCTGGCTGCGTGCTATGTGGCTTTTATCAGAACTTGCAGGAATGCATTTTTTAAAGCCCGGCTGCTTCATGACAACATTTAGTCCTTCATAGCGGATGATTTAGCAGCGCTGCTCCTTCCGCAGTTCTCATGCTTATATTTGCTGCTGCAGAGCCTGCTTCCGGTCCATTGTTGACGGCGCCTCTTTAATCTTTTTGGCAGGCACACCGGCTATTGTAATGTTTTCCTCAGTGAAAGATTTGTTGACTACGGCGTTTGCGCCAATCGAAATGCCGTCGGCAATGTGAATGCTGCCAAAGAGCTTTGCTCCAGGCCCGATCCAGACATTGTCTCCGATTGTTGGAACATCGTGGTGAGCGTGATTTTGCCCGATGTTAACTCCTTGATGAATGTCACAGTTTGCACCTATTTTTGCATTGCTGTTTACGATGAGCAATCCGTAATGGTTGATCCTCAACCCCGGACCGAAAACATTCACCGGGATGTCAAATCCGAGCTTCAATCCTCTCTTTTTATGCAGATACCGGTAAACATGCTTGAACACCTTGGAGTTGGCATTTGAGTAATATTCATGTTTGCGCAAGGCTATCTGATACTTCCAAATATCATCGCCAAACCATTTAGGCCTTTTTCGACTTGAGATTCCTAACGCTTTCTTGTCTTGTTCGAGATAATAGCGAAGATCTGTTTTCGTAAAGATCATCATACCACCTGCTTATTTCATACTTTTAACTCGAGATTGGCTTTTTCGAAAGGTTTTACATTCTCCGCCATCTATTTCCGTGAAATTACTAAAAGGAAAACAAAAAAAGGGGGAGCCCCCCTTTTTTGTTCATCCTTCGTAAAAACCAACCCAAGTGTTAAAAACATTACTGTAAAATTTCCCTTTGAAATACCATGTTCCATCGCTATCAGAAAATTTGTTACTGAAAACTCCTGAAGAAGATTTTACACATTTTGATGATTTGCTGCTTTTGAATGAGCTTGGCAAGTCACTTGGACAATTGATGTATTGAGCAGTCGGATGTGCAATCACCTCAGATGAATGCGGTGCAGCAAATACCGGCGCTGTAGAAATAAGTAAACCAACAGCCAGAGTCGTACCAGTTAATAATTTATTGACTTTCATTTTAAAACAACTCCTTTTCCATTTATTTCATTTCGATTTCATCATATAACAAACAGGCATGTCTAAAAAGTGCACAAATTACAATATTTTGGTATTTTTTGATAAGCTGTTAGGCTGACTTTACACAATACACACCGTGCTGAAACACAAACAGTACATTTAAGAGCAAAAAAACAGCCTCGTTTATAAAAACGAGACCTTCAAATACTGTATGAAACCCTTCGGATCGCAATTCATCGCAATAAGGACGAAAAATTCATCGGAATTACGATAAACTATTCGTTAGAAACAGGTCGGCAATTCAACGGTAAATCTTCGTCAAAACCGCGCCATGTCAACGTTTAAGAAGCCTTATGCTCCAGTCTCAGCTTGTCTGCGACCATCGCGATGAATTCTGAATTCGTCGGCTTGGCTTTTGACATGCTGACTGTGTAGCCGAAAAGTGACGAAATCGAGTCGATATTGCCTCTGCTCCATGCGACTTCGATGGCGTGGCGAATCGCCCGTTCGACTCGGCTTGCAGTCGTGTTGAATTTTTTGGCGATATCCGGATAAAGCACTTTTGTAATGCTTCCGAGCAGTTCGATGTCGTTATACACCATGGAGATGGCTTCCCTTAAGTATAAATAGCCTTTTATATGAGCGGGCACGCCGATTTCGTGGATGATGGTCGTAATGCTGGCGTCCAGGTTTTTCTTCGGCGATTCCGACTGCGGCCGAAGCACACTGCTTTGAGAAGACGGGGCACGGTGTGTCAATTGAGATCCGTTTCCGCTGACCTGGCGGATATGGCCGACTAAGTTCTCCATGTCAAAAGGCTTCAAAATAAAATACGACGCGCCCAAATCTACAGCTTTTTTCGTCACGTCTTCCTGACCGAACGCCGTCAGCATGATGACATTCGGCTGCTTTTTAAGCTGCGATTCCCTCAGCCTTTCAAGAACGGCCAATCCGTCGAGGTGAGGCATGATAATATCCAGCACAAGCACATCGGGCTCCTTGTCTTTAAACAACGAAAGGCATTCCTGTCCGTTGTATGCGACACCAAGTACTTCCATGTCGCTTTGTCCCTCGATATATTCGCTTAATAGGCCGACAAGCTCCCTGTTATCATCAGCAACACATACTTTAATTTTCTCCACGTTTCTTCCTCCCCAATGTGTATGTTGATAAATTTCATCATTCTTTTCTAATATGTTTAATTCGACAGCACCACTTTATTCCCTTTTTTTAAAAAGGATTTTTCCAATAATAGTGGTATCTCTCGCTTTTTCTCTGTTTTTTTCTGATTTTCTCGATTTTTCGACTCGAAATGCGACTTGACAAACCGGGGAACGTGAATTTGTCGAAAAATCTTTTCTTCTTTCATTTTAACGCACAACGCGCAAGAAAAAAAGACGAAATCAAAAACTGCCGGAGGAATCCGGCAGTCAGCTTGCTTTTTCTTTTTTATAAATATCGATTCCTGCTTCAGACAGCATCCATTCAATATGCACGCCGTATCCGCTCGTCGGATCATTGACGAAAACGTGAGTTACGGCGCCAATGATCTTTCCGTTTTGGATGATCGGGCTTCCGCTCATCCCTTGAACGATGCCTCCTGTTTTGCTCAACAGCCTCGGGTCGGTAATTTTCAGCACCATCCCTTTTGTAGCCGGAAACTTCTGAGGTGTCGTACTGACGACCTGAATATCGAATTTCTCGACTTTGTCGTTTTCGATAACCGTTAAAATTTGGGCCGGGCCTTCTTTTACTTCATCTGAAAATGCAATCGGAATGGCTTTGTCAGCGATGCGGTTTTTGATTGACTCGTGAAGCGTCCCGAAGATCCCGAATGGACTGTTTCTGTTGATATCACCGATCACTTTTCGTTCTGATGCGAAACGGGCCAGTTTCTCTCCGGGATTTCCGCCTGTTCCTTTTTCAATCGAAGTGACGGTCGATTTCACGATTTGCCCTTTTTCAACAACGATCGGTTTTTTCGTATCCATGTCTGAAATGACGTGACCAAGCGCTCCGTATTTTTTCGATTTCGGCTCGAAAAAAGTCATTGTGCCGATTCCTGCGGCAGAGTCCCTGATATATAAGCCGATTCTGTATTTATCTTCAGCCTGGTCTTTTTTCGGAATGAGCTTCGTTTTGATTTCTTGTTTATCTCTTTTAATCGACAGATGTAAGGTTTCTCCTGTTTTCCCGGCCTTTTGAATAAAAGGGGTAATGTCATTCATTTTTTCGATTTTCGTGCCGTTGATTTCGGTGATAATGTCGCCTACCGCGATTCCGGCTGCTTCACCGGGCGATTTTTTGCCTTCAGAGGTATTGATTTGATGAAAACCTACGACCAATACGCCAACGGAGTGAAGCTTTACACCAATAGACTGCCCGCCGGGGACCACTTTCAAATCAGGCAGGACATTTACTTTCGTTTTTTTAACTGGGAATCCGGCAAAATCATAGACGAGTTCTGCCTTTCCATTCTTTTCACCTTTTATTTCCACTTCACTTTGATTTTCTTTCAGTGTGAATGCTTCCGATGATCCATCTTTCGAAGCACTGACGGATAAGCTCGTTTCAACCGCACGGGTACCCGTCTCAAAAATGTTCAAGTTTTTTGGGATTACAATGTATTCTTTCACCGGTTTGTAAAACCCTACACTTATTAAAGAAACAAGGAGAATCATACCCACAACTTTTCTGATTTTTTCAACATCCACCTTTTCACTCTCCTCGCACCTAACCCACACCATATAAAATTTCTTTCGCTACATTCATTACTTTTGCCTTTCGGACAGCGATTTATAACTGCGGACGGAAGAAAATCATTGGATAAAATGATAAGAAAGAGTTTGTATAAGAAAATGCCGACAAAAAAATAAGCTGTTCAGGATGAACAGCTTATCCGGTAGTTTTAACAAGCTTAGCTTGGTTCAAAAGTTCTTTCGCATGGCGCTTCGTCAGATCCGTTACTTCGACTCCGGCGATCATCCGGCCGATTTCCGCTATTTTTTCCTGTTTTGTCAACGGTGTGACGCTTGTCGTCGTTCTCCCGTCTTTCGACTGTTTCGTAATCAAAAGATGGGTGTCAGCCATCGCGGCCACCTGCGGCAAGTGGGTAATGCATAAAACTTGAGAGCCGATCGAGACGCGGTGTATTTTTTCGGCGATCGCCTGCGCGACTCTGCCGCTTACACCCGTATCCACTTCATCGAAAATGATCGATGTAACATCCTGCTGAGCAGAGAAAATGCTTTTCATGGCCAGCATGATTCTTGACAGCTCTCCTCCAGATGCAACCTTTGACAAAGATTTGAGCGGTTCTCCCGTGTTTGTTGAGATTAGGAAATGGACGGTATCAATGCCGTGCTTTGTGAGCTGAACCGGCATACCGTTGACGACGGGTGCATCATCATCCCGTTCCGCTTTTTTCACCTGGAATTCCGTATCGAATGTCGATTTTTCCATATACAGATCTTTCAGTTCCTGCTGAATCTGTTTGGCCAGTTTTTTCGCCCATTTTTTTCTGATTTCGGACACATTGGCGGCTTCAATCGCCACATCCTTGCCGATTGATTCGAGGCGGGATTTTAAAGCCTGCAAGTGGCTGTCCCGGTTTTCGATCCGGTCGATCTCTTCCTCTATCTTAGCCGAATAAGCTTGGATATCTTCGACAGTAGCGCCGTATTTGCGTTTCAGCTGTTTGATTTCGTTTAATCGCGATTCGATATAATCGAGGCGCTCGGGGTCGTATTCGAGTTCATCCAGCATATTTCTGATCTGAAAAGTTGAATCTTCGAGAATGTAGTATGCGTTGGCTACGGATTCAGATACTTTATTGAGCCCTTCATTGATGCCTGAGACGTTTTCAAGCTCGCTTGAAGCCATGCCGACCCAGTCAAGCCCGGCCTGCTCGTTGCGAAGCGCATTATAGGCATTTTGCAGAGCTTCGTATATTTTTTCGAAATTAGCGATTTGACGGCGCTCTTCCTGAAGAAGTTCGTCCTCTTTCGGCTCAAGGTTTGCAGATTCGATTTCATCAAGCTGGAACTGTATTAAATCGAGTCTGTGAGCCATTTCCTGCTCGCTTTCAGAAAGCTCTTTCACCTTTTTCATGACGTCCATGTAGCGGCTGTAAACTTCCTGATACGCTTTTAGAGCATGCTCGATTTCTTCTCCTGCAAACCTGTCCAGAAGCTGAAGATGGTGCTCATCCTCCATCAGCAGCTGATTGTCGTGCTGCCCGTGTATGTCAAGCAGCAGTCTGCCGACTTCCCGCAAAGCGGCAATGGTGACAAGTTTTCCATTGACGCGGCAGATGCTCTTGCCGTTTGCGTTAATATCTCTCCTCATAACGATCATGTCATCCGAGGCTTCAATCCCCAGTTCTGTGCACAAATCAAAAACCGGATGGCCGCTGTCAAGGAGGAAAAGCCCTTCCAATTCGGCTCTTTTTTCGCCATACCTGACATATTCGGACGAGCCGCGGCCTCCGACAAGCAAAGAGACGGCGTCGATGATGATCGATTTTCCGGCCCCGGTTTCACCGGTCAGAACCGTCAGCCCTTTTTCAAAAGAAACGGTTAATTCTTCGATAATGGCAAAGTTTTTGATCGATAATTCAGCTAACAAGCTTTCATGACACCTCTTTTCAGGCCTTCGTTTATAAAAGCTCCAATATTTTCTTCTGTACGATTTTGGTATCATCATGCGTCCGGCAGATGATCAAAATGGTATCATCTCCGCAGATCGTTCCCATGATTTCTTCCCAATCCAAATTGTCCATCAGCGCCCCGATCGCCTGCGCGTTGCCCGGCATTGTTTTTAAAACGATCAGATGGCTGGCTGAGTCGATTTTGACAAATGCGTCCATCAATGATCTTTTTAATTTGGAAAGGGGATTAAAGCGCTGATCAGCAGGCAGGCTGTATTTGTAGGAACCGTTGTTTGTCGGCACCTTGACCAAATGAAGCTCTTTAATGTCCCGCGAGACGGTGGCCTGCGTCACATTATAGCCGTCTTTCTTTAAAATATCGACAAGCTCATCCTGCGTTTCAATTTCATTAGCGGTGATAATCTCCCTGATTTTAATATGCCTTTGACCTTTGTTCATTTCACACCTCGTTTTATACACAAATTGTGTATGTTTATACATTTATGTTAAATGATTTTGTCGGAAAAGTACATGTTTGCAGTAAAAAAGGAATAATAGCCCACTATTATTCCTTTTTGCGTGCCGGCCACCCTCGCATTCGCCGTACGGCTCTCAAGGGTTTTTAATCACGCGGATCCGTTTTTTTCGCTTTTAATGTCTTGTGAGCTTCTTCGACAATTTGATTGATCGTTTCTTCTGCTATCGGCGTGCCAGGTTGCTCTTCTCCGTCCCAATGCAAATGGAGAAGGAATTCGATGTTGCCGTCGCCGCCGGTAATCGGCGAAAACGAGACGTTTCTGCAGTCATATCCTTCCCGAGCCGCAAACCGGCTGATGTCATCAAGCACAGCTTGATGGACGAGGGGATCGCGGACGATCCCTTTTTTCCCGACGGATTCCCGCCCTGCTTCAAACTGCGGTTTGACGAGAGCGATGCAGTCGCTTCCCGGAACTAAAATGCTCTTAAGCACAGGCAGGATGATTTTCAGTGAGATAAAAGAGACATCGATCGTCGCGAACTCCGGCAGTCCTTCCGTAAAATCGGCAGGTGTGCAATACCGGAAATTCGTGCGTTCCATCACTACAACCCGCTCATCCTGTCTCAGCTTCCAGGCGAGCTGATTATACCCGACATCAACGGCATATGAGCGGAGAGCGCCGTTTTGCAGCGCGCAGTCTGTGAAGCCGCCGGTGGAAGAGCCGATGTCAATCATCAGCTTGCCTTGAACGGAAAGCTGAAACTCTTTTAATGCTTTTTCAAGTTTTAATCCGCCTCTTGAGACGTATTTTAACGGGTTTCCTTTAACGGTCAGCGGAATCGTGCGGTCGACCTTTTCGCCCGGCTTGTCCAGTCTGTTTTCATTCGTATAGACGATGCCGGCCATGATGGCTCTTTTCGCTTTTTCCCGCGTTTCCATTAACCCTCTTTCTACTAATAAAACGTCGAGCCGTTCTTTTTTTCCTGTCATGATCCAATTCCTTTATGAGTCTTTACGGGCGTCAATAGTCTTATTCGTCTGATGACGTCTTCTTTTGCCATTCCGATCTCTTCCAGAAGCTTGGCGACGCTGCCGTGTTCAATAAATTGATCAGGTATCCCCATTCTATCAATGATCGGGCTGTATGACTGATGTTCATGGGCATACTCAAGGATCGAGCTGCCGAATCCGCCTTGGAGCACAGCCTCTTCGATCGTTAAAATCGGAAGCCCTTCGTTCAGGATTTCCATCAGCATGTTTTCGTCAAGCGGCTTGATAAAACGGGCGTTAACCACTCTGACCGAACGTCCTTCTTTCTGCAGCTCCTCCGCGGCAGCAAGCGCCATCGGAATGGTGGTGCCGAATGTTAAAATGACCGCGTCTGTCCCGGGTCTCAGCACTTCCCACGTTCCGATCGGGATCGTTTTCAATTCTTTATCCATTTTGACGCCGAGTCCGTTTCCGCGCGGAAAGCGCATGGCAATCGGGCCGTCATCGTATTTGACAGCCGTGTTGACCATGTGCTGGCCTTCGTTTTCGTCTTTCGGCATCATGAGAACCAAATTCGGAATATGCCGTAAAAAAGCAATGTCAAACACGCCCTGGTGTGTTTCCCCATCAGCGCCGACTAGGCCCGCTCTGTCAATGCCGATAAATACATTTAGGTTTTGCCGGCAAATATCATGGACAACCTGGTCATAAGCGCGCTGAAGAAATGTCGAATAGATCGCCAGAAACGGCTTCATATTCTGAGTCGCGAGACCAGCCGCCATCGTTGCCGCATGCTGTTCCGCAATGCCGACATCAAACATGCGCTCCGGAAACTCGCTCGCAAACCCTTCAAGTTTTGAACCGACAGGCATGGCCGGAGTAATGGCTACAATCCTTTCATCCTCGCGGGCAAGCTTCCTGACCGTTTCGCTTACGAGCGCGCTCCATGATGGCGCAGCGGCTTTCGGCTTAACAAAATCACCGGTATCGATTTTATATGGGCCGGTTCCGTGCCATGTGCCGGTTTTATCGGTTTCCGCAGGCTCATAGCCTTTTCCTTTTTTCGTAATAACGTGGAGGAGTACCGGGCCTTTCGTCTTTTTCGCATACTGCATGTTTTCAAACAGTTCATCATAGGAATGACCGTCTACAGGCCCTAAATACGTAAATCCGAGCTCTTCAAAGAACATCCCGGATACCAGCAGGTATTTCAGGCTGTCTTTGATCCGCTCGGCTGTAGCGGCAAGCTTCCCGCCAACAGCAGGAATCCGCTTGAACAAATACTCAAGCTCATCTTTGACCCATTGATATTTTCCGGCTGTGCGCAGCCTTCCGAGCATGGAATGAATCGCTCCGACGTTTGGAGCGATGCTCATTTCGTTGTCATTCAAAATGACAATCATATCTTTTTGCTCATGGCCGATATGGTTAAGCGCTTCAAGAGCCATGCCGCCGGTCAGTGCACCGTCTCCGATGATCGGGATGATATATTCGTTTGTCCCTTTCAAGTCTCTCGCAGCTGCCATCCCCATCGCACCGGAGAGAGAAGTCGAACTGTGGCCCGTTTCCCAGACATCATGTTCGCTTTCATTCCGCTTTGGAAAACCGCACAGTCCTTTATGCTGACGCAGGGTGGCGAAGTCCTTTCCGCGGCCGGTCAGCAGTTTATGGACATACGATTGATGCCCCACATCCCACAAAAACTTATCTTTCGGGCTGTTAAATTCTTTATGCAATGCAATGGTAAGCTCGACAACGCCGAGATTCGGACCAATGTGCCCTCCGGATTCAGAAAGCGTTTCAATTAAAAAACGGCGAATTTCAGCGCTCAAGCTTTCCAGTTCTTGATTTGAAAGGTTCTTCAAAAATGCAGGGTCCTTTATCGATAACAGATCCAATCGGATCAACTCACTTTCAGCATGATTTCTGCAAGTATGCGCCTTGCTTCATTTTAAGTTTCAGCTTGAATTATTATATGACGAATTCATCCCCATGCGCAAACTTGCATATGCGGACGCTTCGTTTGAAAAAACAGCCGCTAACACAACGTGATAACGGCGCGGCGTTTTAGAGTTCAACTCTTTATATTTTAGCATAATAAGCCTTTGATGCTCAAATGGAAGCCCTGTATCAATGATCCCTTGCGGCAATCATATCGCAAAACTCGTACATAAGCTCTTTTTCAAGCGGAAGCTCTGAAATCAGCCGTTTTGCTTTTTCAATATGTTCATCAAGCTTTTGGCTGGCGCCCTCAAGCGAAAGGAGCGACGGATAGGTCGATTTTCCGTTTGTCTCGTCAGATCCGATCCGTTTGCCGATTTTATCCTCTGATCCTTCAAGGTCGAGAATGTCATCTCTGATCTGGAAGCCGATGCCGATATGATGGCTGAATTCGCGGAGCTTTTCGATCTCTTTTTCAGATGCATCTGCTAGAATCGCCCCCGCGATGACGCTGAAGCTGAGGAGTTTAGCCGTTTTTCCTTCGTGAATCCGCTGCAGTTCATCAAGAGAGACAGACTTTGATTCCGCTTCCATATCTAAAATTTGACCGCCGACCATACCTTCAGCCCCCGCTGCCGATATCAACTCATTCACCAGTCTGATGCGTTTTTCAGCAGATACATCAGAAGGCATATTGGAAGTGATCATTTTGAAGCTTTCAGTTAATAAGGCGTCTCCGGCGAGAATGGCCGTCGCTTCCCCGTATATTTTATGGTTTGTCGGCTTTCCCCTTCTGAGGTCATCGTCATCCATACAAGGGAGATCGTCATGGATTAATGAATACGTATGGATCATTTCAACCGCGCACCCTACCGGAATTCCGGCTTCTTCGTCTTTTCCGTACGCATGAAGAAGCGCAAGTACCAAAATCGGTCTCAGCCGTTTCCCTCCGGCTTCCAATGAGTACAGCATGGATTCCTTAAGGATGGACGGCGCTCGCAGGTCTTTAATATACATCGGAAGGCGTTCTTCAATTACTGTTTTTCTCGATTTTAAAAATCCGTCAAGTTTACCGGTCACCTTTTTCCTCCTCCCGAACACTGAAAGGAGCTAATTCCCCATTTTCCCGCAAAATGTAGTCCATCTGCTTTTCGACATTTTGCAGTTTTTCGTGGCACATTTTCGAAAGAGCCATCCCTTCCTGGAAATAGTCGATCGCCTTTTCCAAAGGCACATCCCCTTCTTCAAGCTTTGATACGATCTGTTCCAGACCTTTCATCGCCTCTTCAAATGTCAGGTCTTCCCGGTTTGTTTTGTTTTCTTCAGCCATTTGTTTCGCCTCTCTTTTGCAGTACCTCACAGGTCAGCGTCCCATCGTTTAATGTGACGCGGATCTCGTCTTTTTCATGAACCTGTTCAATACTTTTAATCAATTCGTTTTCTTTATATGTCAAACTGTACCCTCTTTCCATCACTTGGAGAGGGCTTAATGCATTCAGTTTACCAAGAACCGTCTGAAACTGCGAGTGAATCTGCTTAAGCTGCACATCCATATTCCGCTTCAGCCGGACTGTCTGCTCTTCATGCCTCTTTCTCGCTTGTTTAAGCTGCTCCTCGGGATGAAGCATCTCCAGCTTGTATGTCTGTTCGTTCAGTTTTTGTTTTTTGCGTTCAACGGTCATCGCCAGCTGTTTTTGGAAACGGTCGAATATCAGGTCGAATTCCTGTTCCTTTTGGGCATACAGCCGTTTCGGGTAGCGGAAGGCATAAGAGGACTGGAGGGTTTTCACGCGCTCCTGCCGCTTTCTTAAATCCTGCTTCATCGATTTTGCAATTCTCGCTTCGAGCGTTTTCAGACGCTCCAGCAAATCAATCATATTAGGTACGGCCTGTTCGGCCGCTCCCGTCGGGGTCGCCGCGCGCAAATCCGCAACAAAATCGCTGATTGTAAAATCCGTTTCATGCCCGACGGCGGAAATGATCGGAATGTCGGAAGAAAAAATGGCCCTGGCGACAGCCTCTTCATTAAATGCCCACAGCTCTTCGATCGATCCCCCTCCGCGTCCGACGATTAATACATCGCATAAATCTCTGCGGTTAGCCTCTTTGATGCTGCTGACGATGGACTCGCCCGCGTTTACTCCTTGAACGAGCGTTGGAAAGACGATCACTTTTACAAGGGGGTATCTTCTTTTAATGGTGGTGATCACATCGCGTACAGCCGCTCCGGTTGGAGATGTGACAACACCGACGACGGATGGGAACGCGGGGATGGGTTTCTTATGTTTTTCATCAAACAAGCCTTCTTGCGACAGCTTTTTCTTAAGTTCTTCATACGCGAGATGAAGCGCACCTATGCCGTCAGGCTGTATTTCTTTTGCATAGAGCTGATAGTTGCCGCTCGGTTCATATACCGAAATGCCGCCTCTCACCAATACCTTCATCCCGTTTTCAGGGGTAAAGGCGAGATTTCTGTTTTGTCTGGCGAACATGACGGATTGAATGCGGGCGTTATCATCTTTCAGTGTAAAATAAATATGGCCTCTGCTATGTATTTTAACATTTGACAGCTCGCCCTTGATCCAAATATCTTCAAGATGGGGGTCCACGTCAAATTTGCGCTTAATATATTTTGTCAAAGCCGTGACCGTGACAAATGAAATTTCACTCATGGCACAGTCTCCTTTCTAAGAAGGCACAAGCACGTTCATCCGCCGGCGCGAGACCAGGCGGATGAACGGCTGTACATTAAAGTTAAATTGTA
Organism: Bacillus sp. PK6-026; assembly: GCF_054161455.1. Lineage (NCBI taxonomy): Bacteria > Bacillati > Bacillota > Bacilli > Caryophanales > Bacillaceae > Bacillus > Bacillus sp. PK6-026. The sequence goes on from NZ_CP096418.1 coordinate 2,658,120, forward strand.
CGCTTCGCTGATTTAACCGTGTTATGGGCCAGCATTGTAATCGTCATCGGACCGACACCGCCCGGTACGGGTGTAATATAGGAAGCCTTTTCCTTCGCTTCTTCAAAATCGACATCACCGACGAGCTTTCCGTTGTCAAGGCGGTTAACGCCGACATCAATGACAACGGCTCCCTCTTTCATTTGATCCGCTTTGATGAAATTCGCCTTTCCGACAGCGACAATCAGAATGTCGGCTTTTTTTGTGTGAGCCGTAATGTCGGCCGTTCTTGAATGGCAGTACGTAACGGTTGCGTTTTCGTTCAAGAGCAGCTGCCCTACCGGCTTTCCGACGATATTGCTTCGCCCGACGACAACAACCTCTTTTCCCGACAGATCAATCTCGGTTTTCTTTAAAAGCTCCACGATGCCCGCAGGCGTGCAAGGCAGAAATGTATCTTCGCCAAGCAGCATCTTTCCTACGTTTAATGGATGAAAACCGTCAACATCTTTGTCAGGGGATATTCTTTCAATCACCGCTTGTTCGGAAATATGATCCGGAAGAGGCAGCTGGACAAGAATTCCGTGAAAGTCGTTATTTTGGTTGTACTGGTCAATTACTTCAAGAAGTTCCTGTTCAGAGAAACTTGCATCGAAATGATCCAGCTGAAAACGAATCCCCATGGCTTCAGCTGCTTTTTTCTTTCCCCGTACATATGAAAGAGACGCCGGATCATCACCAATTAAAATAACGGCCAGTCCCGGGGTCACTCCTTGTTTTTTCAGCTCTTCAACTTCCTTGGCCAGCTGCCCGCGCTTTTCCTTTGCTGTTTCTTTCCCGTCGATGATGGTTGCTGTCATTTGCTCTCCTCCTAGATTATTCAAGATCGGATTTAATGTTAGAAAGAACACCGTTTACAAACTTCGCCGACTTGTCATCTCCAAATTGCTTGGCCAGTTCAATCGCTTCATTCATAGAGACGTTGACAGGTATGTCTTCTAAAAAAATCATTTCGTAGGCGGACAAACGCAAAATCGCGCGGTCGACATTCGCTAGCCTGTCAAGCTTCCAATTGACGAGATGCCGTTTGATCATCTCATCGATTTTCTCTTTGTTCTCTAAGACCCCGTAAACAAGCTGCTCGAAAAAAGCGTCGCTTTCCTGCCCGTCCAAGGCGTGCTGCATCGCTTCATTCGGTTCTGTATCACTGACATCAATCTGGAATAGTGACTGCAAAGCCTTTTCTCTTGCTGTTCTTCTTTTCATTCTTTCTTTTTCTCCTTTAACCCTCTTTGCCGCTTGCCGTTTAAGCCACAAAGAGATCATATCATATTTTTAGTCTTTCCGCATGCAAAAATCGCGGTTTTATCGTCAATAACCGAATAATAAGAAAAAAACATTTGTTATCATTCGTTTTTAGAACTTCTTTGCAAACTTTCCGGTTCCTCTTATTTTTGGTCGATAACAGCGGAAAGATGCTTTTAAACGTCACTTTTTAAAACGGAACATGAAAAAACCAAAGGGCCGTCATTCCCCTTGGTTCTTCCACTTCACCGCACTACATCTCTTGATCGACTTCCACCTCGTGCGTTTTTGAATCGAATTGAATGCCAACGATGTGAATATTGATTTCATTAATCGAAAGAGCTGTCATATTGAGAAGCGTCTGGCGGATATTATCCTGAACGGCATTTGCAACTTTAGGAATTGAAACGCCAAACATCATCACGCAATAAACATCAATGATAATTCCGTCATCTGACAAATCAACTTTGACGCCTTTGCCGTGATTCTTTTTTCCAAACCGTTCCACGACACCTGTCGCAAAATTGCCGCGCATTTCAGCTACGCCTTCAACTTCGGAAGCTGCGATTCCGGCAATGACTTCGATGACTTCCGGAGCGATTTCCACTTTTCCTAAATGATTGTCTTCATGGCTCATTTCCAATAAGCTGTTGTCGTCTTTCAATATGTTCACCTCCGTTAAAATTACGACCCCATTACATCATATATTTCTAAAAACTTCGTATTGAATTCTCCGCTTACGAATGTTTCGTGCTCGAGCAGTTTCAGATGGAACGGTATCGTCGTATGAACGCCTTCGATGACGAATTCGCTCAACGCTCTTTTCATTCTTGATACAGCTTCTTCCCTCGTCTTCCCGTATGTGATGACTTTTGCAATCATGCTGTCGTAATAAGGAGGAATCGAGTATCCCGGATAAGCCGCAGAATCCACTCTGACGCCGAGCCCGCCCGGAGGCAGATACATCTCGATTTTTCCCGGAGAAGGCATGAAGTTTTTCTCAGGGTTTTCCGCATTAATCCGGCATTCGATGGCCCAGCCGTTAAAAGTGACTTCATCTTGGGTGAGGGCTAATTTTTCACCTGACGCCACTCTGATCTGCTCTTTAATCAAATCAACGCCCGTCACCATCTCTGTTACCGGATGCTCAACCTGAATGCGCGTGTTCATTTCCATAAAGTAGAACTTCTGCTCGCGGTAATCGTAGATAAATTCAACTGTTCCCGCGCCCGTGTACTTAACGGCTTCAGCCGCTTTGACAGCCGCCTGCCCCATTTGCTCCCTGATTCCTTCATCAAGCGCAGGTGAAGGGGTTTCTTCAAGCAGCTTTTGGAGCCTTCTTTGGATTGAACAGTCGCGTTCACCCAAGTGAATCGTATTTCCGTGTGTGTCCGCAAGCACTTGGATCTCGACGTGTCTGAAGTCTTCAATGTACTTTTCAATGTACACACCCGGGTTGCCGAAAGCAGTGGCCGCTTCCTGCTGAGTGATTTTAATGCCGTTGATCAGTTCTTCTTCCGTACGGGCGACCCTGATTCCTTTTCCGCCGCCCCCGGCAGTTGCCTTTATAATGACAGGATACCCTATATCGCGCGCTAATGAAACCGCATCTTCAATATCTTCAATAATTCCTTTGGAACCCGGTACGATCGGAACGCCAGCCTGCTGCATCGTTTCCCTAGCAACATCCTTTGTCCCCATCTTAGAGATCGCGTCTGCTGTCGGACCGACGAAGGTTACGTTTACCTCTTCGCAAAGCTCGGCAAAATCGGCGTTTTCCGCCAGGAAGCCGTAGCCCGGGTGAATCGCATCAGCGCCGGTCATTTTGGCGACGCTGACGATGTTCGTTATATTCAAGTAGCTGTCTTTTGATAGCTTAGGTCCGATGCAAAATGCTTCATCAGCCATCTGAACATGGAGCGCCTCTCTGTCGGCCTCGGAAAAGACGGCTACTGTATCGATCCCCAGTTCTTTACAAGCTCTGATAATTCTGACAGCAATTTCTCCCCTGTTCGCAATTAATAGCTTTTTGATCATCTTATTGCTCCTTACTCTGCTTTTACTAAAAATAAAGGTTGTCCGTATTCAACCAGCTGGCCGTTTTCAACCAATACTTCAACGATCTCGCCTTTCACTTCGGCTTCGATCTCATTAAAGAGCTTCATTGCTTCCACAATGCAGACGACAGAGGATTCTGTTACCTTCGAACCGACTGTTACGTAAGGGTCGGCTTCAGGCGAAGAAGACGCATAAAACGTTCCGACCATCGGAGAGGTGATTTTGTGGAGGTTTCCGCCGTCTTTTGCGGCTTCTTCTGCTGCAGGCGCATCCTGAACTTGCGCTTGCTTCGCGGGAGCTTCCGGAGCCGGTGTTTGAACAGGCGCCGCAGCCACTTGCTGGATGGTTTGCACGGTTCCGCTTTGTTTTTTCAGTTCAACCTTCGATCCTTCGTTTTCGTATGTAAATTCATTTATCGAAGATTCATCAATTAATTTTATCAACTGTCTGATTTCATCAATGTTTAACATGCTATCGCACTCCTAATGAAAAAGATTTTACGCATTTATCAGTTAGTACTAAAAGTACATACTATATTCATCTTACAGGAGAGGAATGCCGAATTCAACTACAATCATGAGCGCCCTGCATCAACAGGAGCCTCAAGCATAAAAAAATCCCGCTTTTTGCAAGCGGGACATGTTTACTCTGCTGGCTCGAACGTCACAGCCACATCGTTTAAGTTTTTCACTTCTTTTGCGACGATGTCGATGATATCGGTGGCAGCGGCCTTCGAGTGCTCCTTCGCCTTCACCGTAATATTGACTTTATCGCCGTCGGCATTGACCAAGGCGTCTTTATAGCCTTTTGTTTTGATCAGCGTTTCAAGCGTCTTTTCCGTTCCTTCAGCTTCACTGAGCTCTGTCATCTTGTCGTAAGCTTCGCTTTTTTCTTTTGCCGTCGCTTTATCGCTTCTGACGATTTCGGTTAATTCCTCCCTCTCCCTGCTGCGCTGATCGTCCATTTCCATGCGGTATGTTGTGAATAAATCTTCATCACCGGATGATTCTTTTGTTACAACTTCTCCGTTCTGCTCACTCGCAGACGTTTCTTTATCTTTTGTGTCTTTCCCTTCAGTTTTGTCTTTAGCAGGCGCGGTGTCTTCTTTGCCATCTTTGGCAGGCTCTTCTTTCATCGGTTTTTCTTTTTCAGCAGCGACTTGTTCTTTGTCATCCACCGTGACGACATTTTCTCCTTCAGGCGACATAATGTAGTAGACACTCAGCACAACGACGAGACTTAACATGGTTAAAAGCCAAACCGTTTGTTTTTTCAGCATCATTTATGAATCCTCCTTCATTTTTTTAGGGGCAACAGCGACGCGGTGGCTCGGAACATCAAGAACCCTTGTCACTGCTTCAATGATGGTCTTTTTTATTTGAACGTTGTCGACTCCTTGAGCGACAACGAGAACACCCCTGATATCGGGCTTTTTCGTCTGAACGACGACAGGCGTCTCTTTATCTCCGTTTTTGATGATGACAATTTCTTCGTCAGAAGACATTTCAGACACCGTTCGCTTGCCTCCCTGTTTATCTGTCTCATTCGTTGAAGTCTCCTGGGTTTTTCTATTTTTCTCGAATATTTTCAATGAGGTTGCATCAACATTGACGACGATTGATACGTCTTCCACGCCGATAATCGTTTCCAATATGTCTTTGAGCTGATTCTCATATTCCTGTTCGTAATCTTGGATCGAGTCCTTCGGTTTGCCATCTGAGGCGGGTTTGAACACTTCTTTTTCACCTTCACCGCTCTGTCCGGCGCTTTCAGACGAAGCTTTTTGTGAAGCCGACGGCTGATCTGCCGCTCGATCTTGAGAAGGTTCGGAAGAGAAGATTTGACTGACGAGCATGAAGGAAACGCCGAGAACAAAAAGCAGCAGAAAATAGTGATATTTCGTCAGCTTTTTTCCGTTTTTCTCGTCTTTGGGTAGCAGGTGGCCGATCAGCTTTTCGATCCAGGTTCTTTTATTCATTGCCGCTTCGTTCTCCCCCTTCAATATGAACTGTAATCTTGTCGGGGCTTATTTCCCATATGCCTGCAAGCTGTTCTCTGACTTCCCCCGTCTCTTTCTTTTCTCTTTCTCGCATTGGCTGGTAGCCTCGATCCGTATTGATTTCGACAGGAGCGACGGCTTGGACAGTTTTTTCGGATGCCGGTTCCATGAATACCGAGACTTCCGCATGCTTACTGAGATCTTTCTCTGTTTTCAGCTGGCTGTCAGAAGAGACCGCGACTCGGTCAATCTTGTATTTGTCGCTGATAAACCTTCCCTCTGCGCTCTTTTTCAATTGAACAGCCATCTGTTCTAAGATATATGCTTGTTGTGAGGCTTGTATTTCTTTTTTTTCTGAATTCAACTGATTTTTTATTTCGTTTGACTGAACTTGTCCGTTTTTTGTAAGCCTCTCAAAGATTACATCCGGATCGGTCCTGAATAAAGAGAAGATCGGATTCAGTATCACAACGATCAAGAGCAGGCTGATCACCATTTTCGCGTATTTTTGCATGCTCGAATTCGGCAGAAGCATATCGATGACGATCGCCATCAGAATAAATAGAATAATGTTCGTGAGCCACTCTGTCAGAAATTCCATCTCATCCCTCCCTACTTCATCATCATCGTCAAATTCCCCGCTGTAATGATCACGGTTAAGCTTAAAAAAAACATCAGCGAAACGATGGCCATGGCCGCGAAAATGTAGATGACGCTTTTGCTGATGACATCCAGGCAGCTGATCACCGGACCGCCTCCGAGAGGCTGGAGAACGGCTGCGGCAATTTTGTATATGAGCGCGAGGGAGAGGATTTTGATTGCGGGAAAGGCTGCGATGCAAATCAAGATCGCCACCCCGAGTATCCCGACGGTGTTTTTCAACAGGAGAGACGCGCTGATCACCGTGTCCGTCGCTTCGGTAAACATGCGGCCCAATACGGGAATGAAGTTTCCGGTGATGAATTTGGCCGTCCGCAAAGTAATGCCGTCCGTCACTGCGGCTGAGGCGCCCTGAACCGAGATGACACCGAGGAACACGGTTAAAAATGCAGCCAGCGTGCCGATCGCCGCGTTTCTGAGGAGCTGAGCCAGCTGTGTGACTTTATACTGGTCCGTCATCGTGCTGACAATGCTTAAAATCGCTGATAAAAACAAAAGCGGCAGCACGATATATTGGATAAACAAGCCGCTCGTGTTCATGAGAAAGAGAATGACCGGATGAAAAAATGCGGCTGAGGCGGCTCCTCCCGAAGTCGCCATCAGCGCTAGAAGCAAAGGTACGAGCGACAGAATAAAGCTTGTCATCGTCTGGATCGCTTCATTCGCATATGTGACGGCAACCCGAAAGCTGTTGAGCGCAAGAATGATCAGTACCATGTAGACAATTGCATACGCCACTTTGCTGACGGTGCTTTGCTGAAACGCGTTTTGCAAAAGCTGAAGCAGCACGCAGAAGATGGTCAACAGGATCAGCGTCCCGAGCAGTTTCCCGTTAGCCAGCACTTCATGAAACAAGTAAGAAAACAGCGCTTTGCTCCATTCCTCAGGCGAAAAGTGCTTTTCACCTTTGACAAATTCAAGCAGGCTTCCTTTTTGACTTTCGGGAAGGTGTCCTCCATACTCAGTCAAAATGTTGTTCCAGAACTCCCCGACCCGGTCAAGCTCCAAACCTTCAGCCTGCTCTCTGGCCATCGCTTCAGCCGATTCTTCCGCGGCGGGCTCCCCAACCGGCTCCGCTTCTTTTGGCGAAGCTTGTACATCATGCGCTCCAAAGCATACGATTCCTATGACCAAGAGCCAGAACAGAAAACGCTTCACTCAGGAAATCCTCCTTTCTGACTAAGACATGGAAGGGATGAGTCCGATGATCGTTTCGATAATGACGGTTAAAATAGGCACGGCCATGACTAAGATGAGGATTTTGCCTGCCAATTCGATTTTTGAAGCAATCGCACCCTGTCCGGCATCTTTCGTCAGCTGGGCGCCAAACTCCGCTATATAAGCAATCCCGATAATTTTCAAAATCGTTTCGACATACATCATGTTGATGTTGGCATTGGCAGCTATTTTTTCAATCATCCGAATGATTTCGTAGACTTGATCGACTAAGAATAAAAAAATCGTGCATCCGGCAAAAACGACAATCATAAAAGCAAACGTCGGTTTTTGCTCTTTCACAATCAAGCTGAGGAAGGTGGCGATCATTCCCAATCCTACGATTTGTACGATTTCAATGAGTGAGCCCCCCCTATCCTTGAAATAGAAAGACAGCTTTTATCTTTTGGAATAGATCATCGACAACAGTAGCCACCATGAACAATATATAAATGAATCCTAAAAGCGTGACCCATTGGGCATATTCCTTCTTCCCCATTTGATCCAGTATGGTGTGAAGAAAAGCGACGACGATCCCGACGCCGGCAATTTGAAAAATAATATTTACGTCTACTCCCATTTCGTGTATGCTCCCCTCTTCATTACATCAATAGAAGAATCAGCAGCAGTCCCGACAAGAACCCAAGGCTCTTCACCATTTTTTCATTTTTCGCCTGGGCGAGATTTGCTTCAGCTTCCTCTGTCTCTAAATGGGTTAACGCCAGTTTGATATGTTTTTGCTGAGAAATCAGATCATGACGGCCAAGCGTTTCGCCGAATTGCCGTAAAATCTCGTATTCTTTCTTTTTGAGAGCCGTTTCGGGCCATACTTTCTCCAAGCTGTCTTCCCATGCCGTCCCCGCTGAAGCGCTGCCTTTTTCCAGCTGTTCTGCAAATGTCTGAAACAAAGAAGCTATCGGCCCGGAAAGCTGGTGTGCGATCTGCTTTGACGCCTGAAGGAGCGGTGTGTGCCCGTACATGATTTCAGCCTCTAAAGACTGCAAAGCGGCCAACAGCTGGCGGATTTGCTTCGGTCTATCCCTGAAAGGCTTCGCCATTTCAAATCCTGTCCATGTGGCTGCTGCCAAAATAAGCACGGCACCTAAAAGCTTCAGCATGATAACATCCTCTTCGCCGCACCGAGCGGCTCTCCATTCCCGTTCAAGATGCGGCTCAGGCTGCCGGGACCGTTCTTTCTGGATAGTTCCACGATTCTCTCAAAAACCCGGTGCTCCTGAAGCATTTTCAATGATGGACGCCTGGCGATATCGGCATATGAGGAGCCGTGAGCCGAAACGATGACAGACACCCCCGCATGGACCGCTTCCAAGAGCGCTTCTGCGTCTTCCATTCTTCCGATCTCATCGGCGATCATAACCTCCGGACTCATCGATCTGATCATCATCATCAGGCCTTCCGCTTTTGGACAGGCGTCAAGGATGTCTGCCCGGTCGCCGAGCCGATATTGCGGGATGCCGTTTACACAACCTGCGATTTCAGACCTTTCGTCGACGATTCCCACCTTTTTGGCAGACACGTTGCCGCTCCCTGAGCTGATCAGCCTGGCGAGATCTCTGAGCAGTGTTGTTTTTCCGGTTTGCGGCGGACCGATGATCAGCGTGTTCAGCCACGAGTTTTGAAATAAATGAGGGACATACGGTTCGGAAATGCCGATTTTTTCTTTGGCAATGCGGATATTAAATGATGATATTTCTCTGATTCCTTTGACTGCTCCGTTTTCGACGACAACCCGGCCGGCAAGCCCCACGCGGTGTCCGCCTCTGATCGTGACATATCCTTTTTTCAATTCCTCTTCTAGTGTATACATGCTGTAATTTCCCAGCCTGTTTAAAAGAAGCGCCGAGTCTTCAGGCGTCGCCGCATAAGGGAGAAAGCGTGGCTTTCCTTTGTTCACCAGTTCGAGCGGACGACTTGTCCGAATCCGAATTTCTTCTATCTGATTGATTTCATGGTCGCCAAGACCGTTGAGCGCGCGTTTGATCGTATCGGGGAGAATCTCTGTGATGTGATGCAAAAACACTCCCTCCTCTTTTTGCTTGTCTTCTATAAAAATGTATGATCAACGGAAGACATTATGACAAGTCGGTCTCTCTTATCATGTGTCACTATTTATAGATCCCCGCGATGATCAACACCACTCCCATAAAGATCAAAATCAGCTTTGCGTAAGAAAGCTGCCCTGCAATCTGATAGATGCCGATTGTCATTGTAATAATAAAGATGAGCGGTCCGACCATCGCAAGCACACTGTTGACCGCCACGGCTTTTCTGACGTCGTTTGTCAAAAGCATTACCACAGCCGCCGTCAGTTCGATCAAAGATGACACCACTCTTAACGCAGCCATTGTCAAAACCGTCGGATTGACTTGTCCAAAGAAAAGCTTCATGATCTTAAACCTCCAGTAACACATCCTCTTTTTTTACAATCTATGCTCCTCATTGAAAAAGTAGTCTTCCGATTTTTCTATTTGGCCTGTGAGAGGTAAAAGATTTCAGACAGCAAAAAAAGAGCCGGCTTCAATGAAGCCGACTCTTTCCCGCTGTTACTCTTATGCTCTTGATACGTAAGATCCGTCAGAAGTATTGACAACAAGCGTATCTCCTTCGTTTACGAAGAACGGCACGTTGACAACAAGGCCTGTTTCTGTTTTTGCCGGTTTTGTTCCGCCTGAGGCTGTGTCGCCTTTAATGCCCGGTTCTGTTTCCACAACTTTCAGTTCAACTGTATTCGGAAGTTCGATTCCGATCGTCTCTGTCTGATACATCATGATGTGGACAGACATATTTTCAAGCAGGAATTTGAGCTCGTGTTCGATTTGCTTCTCGTTCAGCTCAAGCTGCTCGTAAGATGTCGTATCCATAAAAACGTGCTGGTCGCCGTTGGCATACAAGTACTGCATCGTTTTTGTTTCAATTTGGGCGCGTGCCACTTTTTCACCTGCGCGGAATGTTTTTTCCTGAATCGCGCCTGTGCGAAGATTTCTCAGTTTGGAGCGGACAAATGCCGCACCTTTTCCCGGCTTAACGTGCTGGAAGTCAACAACGCGCCAGATGCCTCCATCTACTTCAATCGTTAATCCTGTACGAAAATCGTTTACTGAAATCATGATTATCCTCCTATTGCTCCAATCAAACGGATTATAAAATAATTAATTCTTTCGCGGAATGGGTAAGGGATTCGTTTCCTTCCTCTGTCAGGACAATATCATCTTCTATCCTGACCCCGCCTTTTCCCGGTATGTAAATTCCCGGTTCAACCGTTACAACCATGCCTTTTTCAAGCATCTGGTCCGAACGTGCTGAAAGCGCCGGACTTTCATGAACTTCCATGCCGAGGCCGTGGCCTGTTGAATGGCCGAAATACTCGCCGTAGCCTTGTGAAGATATGTAGTCCCTTGTATAAGCGTCAGCCTGTTTCCCGGTGATTCCCGGCTTGATGCTCCGCATGCCGATAGCCTGCGCCTCAAACACGGTTTGATAAATGCGTTTCAGCTCATCATCCGGCTCTCCTACCGCGACCGTACGCGTTATGTCCGAGCAGTAACCTTTATAGTAAGCCCCGAAGTCCAATGTCACAAGGTCGCCTTTCTCAATCGCTTTGCCGCTTGCCACTCCGTGCGGCAGACTTGAGCGTACGCCTGATGCCACGATCATATCGAAGGACGAATGATCCGCTCCCTGGCTCCGCATGTAAAACTCGAGCTCATTGGCGACTTCAATTTCGGTGATGCCGGGCTTTATGACCGTCAGAATATGGCTGAATGCATCATCTGCAATCTTTGCAGCTTCCTTTAATATCTTAATCTCTTCACTAGACTTAATCAAGCGCAACTTTTCCACAGATTGAGAAACAGGAACGAGTTCAGCTGCGCCAAGCTGCTCTTTGTAGGCGGCATACGTTCCGTATGTCATTTTATCCTGTTCAAAACCGATTTTGTTTATCCCCATCTCTTTGATCACTTCGGCGGCCTTTTGAACGATTCCGCCGGCATGCTGAACAATGTCAAAGCCTTTGACTTGATCTTTCGCCTGTTCTGTATAGCGGAAATCTGTAATAAAGACCGCTTGGTCGCCGGAGATGACCGCCAGCCCTGAAGATCCGGTAAATCCGGTGATGTACCGCAGATTAACGCTGCTCGTCACCAAAATCCCGTCAATACCCAAACCGCCGAAAAGCTCTCTCAATTTGTTTAGTTTCATTGTCCACTAGTCCCCCTATTTGTTATTTGCGTTCATAAAATAACAGATGGCCAGCTTATAACCTTCAAAGCCGAGTCCCGTGATCTGGCCTCTTGCAACCGGAGCGATGACCGAGCGGTGCCGGAACTCTTCCCTCGCATGAGGGTTTGAAAGATGGACCTCAATCACCGGTATGCTGATTGCTGCCACCGCATCGCGGATGGCATAGCTGTAATGGGAGAAAGCCCCCGGATTCAGGACAATTCCATCGTATTGTTCCTCTGCCTCATGAAGAGCATCAATCAGGTCCCCTTCGTGGTTTGATTGAAAAAAAGTCAATTCAATCTGAATGCCTTCGGCAAATTGAAAAAGTTTTTGTTCCAAATCAGTTAATGTGTCTGTACCGTATACATCGGGTTCGCGTTTTCCAAGCCGGTTTAAATTCGGTCCGTTCAATATTAAAATATGCGGCAACTCTGCCTCCCCCTTCTCATCACGCAAAAAAATGTCCACTTACAGTGAACATTTTATCATATTGCTTCCTGATCAGGCACTATTCTCTTGTTTCTCCAAGGGCCCGCGTCAACTTTTCAGAATTGAGCTCATTGTATTCAAACGAAATGGAATAGCCGACGAATAAACCGTAAAGCAGGTAAATGCAAAGCGTCGTCACAACCGTTTCCCTCTTTAATTCAGCCACAGTCTGAACATCTGGGAACATCGGATTGAACAGGTAAAACACGACAGCCCACAAAACGGCTCCATATACAATGCCTGCCCACATGCCTTTGACCTGCTTCAAAGTGCCGTAGTAAAGCAGGGCAGCTCCGATGGAAATAACACCGATCAGCAGGATGCTGATAAACGTCCCGAGAAATCCGTTTTTCCAATCGCCGATGACAAAAGGCTGGAGAATCATGTTTGCATTGACTTCGGAGAACTTAAAAAGGTACGCAAGCTCACCGAGTGCACTCCAAAGCACTCCGCCGACAAAGCCAGTCGTGATCACCCTTCCGATGAAAGTCATCGGAGTTTCACGCTTATTTTGCTCAAGCTCTTCCGGCTGTTTTTGATTGTCTTCATTACCCATACAGTCCAGATCACCTCCATTTCCAGTATGTCCAAAAACAGCCTCGCCAACATCAGCTTTCCCGGATTTTTAAGATCCGAGTGTAAAAAGCATGAAAAAGGGTATACTTTAATTAGATTTGGCTTTGTAATAGGTTCGAATTTCTTAAATTTTTGAGCCCGTCAATCTAGAGGTTTCAGCGTTTTTCCTGTACAATAGGTGTAAGGAAATGGTTAATGTACTCATAGATTGATACAGATAGGTTGATGCAAATGTCAAATCAAACAAAACAGCCCGCATACGGAGGGCAGGCTGTCGTCGAAGGCGTTATGTTCGGCGGCAGGCGCCATTATGTAACCGCGATCCGCAGAAAAGACGGAAGCCTTGAATTTTTTAAGCTGCCTCGGAAAACCAATCCGGCGCTTGAAAAATTTAAAAAAATTCCTTTTCTCAGAGGGATTATCGCGATTATTGAAGCAAGCGCGAACGGCACCAAGCACTTGAATTTTTCGAGCGAACGCTATGACCTCGATCCTTCTTTAGACGATCAATTGAAAGAAGAGAAGCCGTCCAAGCTGACGATGATTTTTGGCCTCGCCGCAGTCGGCGTCCTGTCTTTTTTGTTCAGCAAGTTTATTTTTACGCTCGTGCCCGTTTTTTTAGCGGAGCTCACCCGTCCGGTCTTTCAGTCGGACGTCGCGCAGATTATGATCGAAAGCTTTTTTAAGCTGCTCCTTCTCTTAAGCTATATTTACGCCATATCATGCACTCCTTTTATTAAAAGAGTTTTTCAATATCACGGAGCAGAACACAAGGTCATAAACTGTTACGAGCAAAATCTGCCGGTCACGGTTGAAAACGTTCAGCGGCAGTCAAGACTGCACTACCGATGCGGAAGCAGCTTTATTTTATTCACCGTCATCGTGGGCATGTTTGTTTACTTGCTCGTTCCTACTGACCCTCTCTGGGTCCGTATTTTGAATAGACTCGCACTGATACCCGTCGTTCTCGGCATTTCTTTTGAAGTTCTGCAGCTGACAAACAAACTGAGAGACATCCCCGTATTGAAGGTGCTCGGCTATCCGGGTTTGTGGCTGCAGCTTTTAACAACGAAAGAGCCGTCTGACGATCAGGTGGAAGTCGCCATCGCAAGCTTCAATGAGCTTCTTCATATGGAGACCAAAGCAGAGGACGAACAGAAGGAACCTTCTAATATCGTAATGTAATGCAACGAATTGGTTAATTTTTTGGGAGGTGGACAGTTATGAAGCAACGCGTACATCCTGTCTCAGCTTTAATTATTGCGTTTGGAATTTTTGGGTTTGTCTATTTCGCCGTCACAAGTCCGGGCCGCCTGCTCCAATACTTGGTTGTTTTTGCAGCGGTCGGCGCCATCATTTATTTCGTGATCAGGCGCATTTCCAATCGCGATATGGGCAGTGAAGGAGCCGCTTTTAAGAAAGCAGCCAAGCAATCCAACAAGCGTTTTCAAGATCACAAAAAACGCTCTATAAAAGGCAAGGTTAATCATCTGAGAAGCGTACCGTCTATTAATAAATCGAAGCCGGTATTGGTGAAGAAAAAAAGCCAGACTCAGCTGACAGTGATTGAAGGCAAAAAAAGCAAAAAGAAAAACAGGGCTTTCTTTTAAAACGTCCACTGTTTCAAAAATAATTCTGTTCGTTTTTTTCCTAGCTCGATTAGAGCTAGTTTTTTTTCTGCCGACATCGCGAATTCAGTCGACAGGACTTCCTCAACAGGTAAAAAAATGATGTTGCGCTCATGTTTTGTGGCAATGTGCCTGGCGTCATGCGCCTCTTTCATCGTCTCAAACAGCGCCCCGAACAGTTCGAACGCATTTTTAATCGTTTTCTTCGGCCTCTCTTTTTCGTTGGGCATCAGCGTGATCCCCAATACCGGCCGTTTTTTTTCTGTTGTAAACAGCCACATCGGAAAATTGCTCAGAACTCCGCCGTCTACGACAACGCTGATGCCGCTGGAGGACTTGAGCTTCACCGGCTCAAAAAAATAAGGAATGCTGCAGCTCATCCGGACCGCCCTGGCGACGGAAAAACGCCTTGGGTTTAAGCCGTATCTGTTTAAATCGTCAGGCAGCACAAGCATCTTGCCATTCGATAAGTCGGAGGCGATCAACTTCAGTTTTCCCTGTTCAAGATCCCCGAAAACTGAAATGCCTTTCGCTTTCAGCTTTTCGGAAATCCAGTTTTCCAGTTTATCTCCTTTATATAAACCGAGCCGCCAATAAATCGATGCCCATTGCAGCATTTTCAAAGGCAAGAGTGAAAATCTCGGGTCAAGGAGCTCGCTTTCATTTAATTCTTCCATCATTTGACGGATCTCCGCGCTTGTATAACCTGCCGCGATAAACGAGGCAATAATCGAACCGGCGCTCGTTCCGGCCAGCCTTTTAAATCGGAAGCCCCGTTTCTCAAGCGCCTCGTATGCCCCCACAAGTGCAATCCCTTTCATACCGCCGCCTGAAAAAACCCCGTCGATGTACATCGCGATCTCCCTCCCTTAAAAGATGGCTTTACACCATTTTAAGAAACGGACAGAAAAAAAAGACCATGAGACAAAGCGGCAGCTGGAAAAACTGATACGGAAAGAGAAAAGCCGCCGTTACCCGGCGGCTTCAGCGTGTCGACAAACCCTCGCATTCGTTGTCAGGCCTGCGCGTCGGTGCTCACGAATTCCAACATTCGCTCCGCTCCGATGCTCGGCCTTCCTAGACTGCAAGGGTTTTCAATCACGCTGATAGGATGACAAAATCCCAAAACCAAAAGTCGTTTTGGGATTTTGTCAACAATCTGGAGCCGCCGTTCCCCGGCGGCTTTTATTGATTTTCCTGTTCGTTTCTTTTTTGGACGCTTCTCAAATCGTCGATTCTTTTGCTGTCGTCTTCAAAATACTGCACAAGATCTCCGACACGGTCAATGCTGTTCCAGCTTAAATGATGCTCGATTCCTTCGACATCATCATAAATTTTCTCTTCGTCAACACCAATGATTCGTAAAAACTGCTCCAATAATTCATGTCTGTATACTAAACGTTTGCCTATTTTCTTCCCTTTAGGCGTCAGCACGAGGCCGCGATACTTTTCATAAATCAAATATTCGTCTTTATCGAGTTTTTGAACCATTTTTGTAACCGAGGAGGGATGGACGGCCAGAGCTTCGGCTATATCTGAGACCCTTGCATATCCTTTTTCTTCAATCAGCATATAAATTTGTTCTATGTAATCTTCCATACTCGGTGTTGTCATCAAATCCCTCCAAATCACACCTATTCAAATCATAACAAGTTTACACTATGTGCATGTAAAAAACAAGCAACGGGATAACGTTTTCACCCGATTACCTTCTATAATTCCATTCATCTGCCGCATACTTCGTTCTGGCGAGATCGGCGACAAATTCCGTTTCCTCTTCTGTCAGTTCATAAGGCTCCAAATGAATGTTAAGCCCCTTTTCGAACCCTTTTTTAAAAGCTTTGCTCGCTTCTTCAATCGTGATTTTTTCTTTTGCGAGCTCATTGATGGGGACCGCTTTTTGTTTGAAGTTTCTCTGCATGCGCTCTCTGAGGCGATCATTTTTGTAAATAAACAAATCAAAGAGCTTGTCCTCATCCAGATCAAGAAGGATCGAACCGTGCTGGAGAATGACTCCTTTCTGCCTCGTCTGGGCGCTTCCTGCGACCTTTCTGCCTTCGACAACGAGCTCATACCACGACGGCGCGTCAAAACAGACGGAAGATCTCGGGTTTTTCAGGCTCTGTTTCTCTTTTTCCGTTCTTGGTATGGCGAAATACGCATCAAGTCCCAGCTCTCTGAAGCCTTCAAGAATACCTTCTGAGATGACGCGGTACGCTTCCGTCACCGTCTTGGGCATTTCCGGGTGTTCTTCAGACACAATAACACTGTAGGTCAGCTCTTGATCATGGAGCACGCCTCTTCCGCCGGTCGGCCTTCTCACAAAGCCTAAACCGTGTTTTTTGACGGCATCCAGATTGATTTCCTTTTCGATATTTTGGAAATAGCCGACTGAAAGCGTTGGCGGATTCCAGCCGTAAAAGCGGATGGTCGGCGGAATCTTATTTTCGCTGTGCCAATAAAGGAGCGCCTCGTCGAGCGCCATATTAAAAGCGGGATCCTGTCGTCCCGAATCGATAAAACGCCATATTTCTTTTTCCATAACCTACCCTCTTTTTCTTTGGTATAAAATAAGTCTACCATTCCCTCTTAAAATTGAAAATAAATTCGGCGAATCAGATGACAGATTTCTGAGGCTTTACTATAATAGTATTTGTCTTAACATATCGTTAAAAATCTCCCGATTATCAGACGGGATGAATTCAAAAAGGAGTCGGATCAGATTGTCTACCAGCAGCATTATCATTCTCTTGATTTGCGCCGCGCTCATCATCTACGCGGTCGTTTCATACATCTATCAGCAGCGCATTATGAAAACCTTGACAGAAGAAGAATTCCGGGCCGGCTATCGCAAAGCACAGCTCATCGATGTGCGCGAGCCGAACGAGTATGAAGGCGGCCACATTTTGGGTGCGAGAAACATTCCGCTTTCACAGCTTAAGCAAAGAAAAAGCGAAATCCGTCCTGACAAACCGGTTTACCTGTACTGCCAAAACAACGTCAGAAGCGGAAGAGCCGCCCAAACGCTCCGCAAACACGGCTGTAAGGAGATTTACAACCTGAAAGGCGGGTTCAAAAAATGGGGCGGAAAAATTAAAACGAAAAATTAATAACCGCAGCTGTCTCCAGTTGCGGCCAACATCCTAAAGCGTCTTTGCGTTTTAGGATTTTTTTTAGCATATCCTGCAGACAATCAAAACAGGCGGAGCAGATGATCCTTCAAATAAAAATAAGCCGGCGAAATGGGTTCGCCGGCTTTGTTCGTTATTTTTTCAAGTCTTCGATTGAATTGACATCTTTCATGTAGGTCGGAACGACAAGGCCAATTTTTACGCCTGTCATGCTTGTACCGATATCTTCGTATTTGCCTTTGTATTTTTCAGCATATGTTTTATGCGTTTGCGGCAGCCATGCAGCAAGTGAAGCATCGACGCTTCCATTTGCAATTCCAGTCCACATCGGGCCTGCTTCTACTTGGCTGAGCGTCACGTTGTAGCCTAAGTCTTCAAGAACTTTTGCGATGACATTTGTGCTCGCAATTTCACTGTCCCATGCCACATAGCCGAGCTTAATTTTTTCGCCGTCCGCTTTATCGACGCCTTTTGTCCATTTCTTAACAAGGTCTTGATGTTTTTTAACGAAATCTGCTGCAGCTTCTTCCGCTTTTTTGCCTTCCTGAACGGCAAGCATGACTTCTCCCATATCATCCTCTGTCCAGCTGAATTGGCTGAGCAGCTTGTGTGCGCCCGGATGATCGTCCTTGAATCCTTTGCGCGTAACAGTATGGATTTCTTCGGCATCGCCGTAAGAACCTTTTGGATCTTTCAAATATTTGAGATCGTATTTTGCAAACATCCAATGCGGTGTCCAACCCGTAATAATGATCGGATCTTTTTTATCGTAAGCTTTTTTCAATGCGGCTGTCATCGCTGAGCTTGAGCCTGATGTTACAGCCCACTTGCTGAGATCGTAATCCTTGAGCGCCTTGTCCGTTGCATTCATAATGCCCGCTCCAGGATCAATGCCGGTAATTTTATAACTGACTTGATCGCCTACAGACGCGTTTTCATTATTATTGCTGCTTCCGCAGGCAGCCAGACCCAATGTCAGTACTGCTGCAGTGCCGATTCCCGCTATCTTTTTCCACATTATGCATTCCCCCTGCTTTTTTTCAATTTTATATTTTGTGTAACCCGGTCAAGTACGATCGCAATAATAACAATCGCAAGCCCGGTTTCTACACCAGTACCCGTTTGCAGCTGGGTAACAGCCCGGTAAACTTCTTCTCCAAGTCCAGGCGCACCTACCATGGATGCAATAACGACCATTGACAACGCAAGCATGATGCTTTGATTGATACCGGCCAGAATGGTTTTCGTCGCAAGCGGCAGCTGCACTTTAAAGAGCCGCTGGCTTGTCGTTGAACCAAATGCTTCTGTAGCTTCAATCAGATCTTCCGGCACCTGCTGAATTCCTAAGATTGTCATCCGGATTGTCGGAGGCATCGCAAAGATAACGGAAGCGACAACACCCGGCACAACCCCAATATTGAAAAAGAAGATGGCCGGAAGCAAATAAACGAATGCCGGCATCGTCTGCATTAAGTCAAGAATGGGCGTAACGATTCTCCGAACCGTTTTCTTTTGGGAGCCCCAGATTCCGACCGGAATGCCGATAATGACAGAAATCAGAACGGATGTGACGACAAGCGCCAATGTCTGGAGCATGGCGTCCCAATATCCTAAATAATCAATGATAAAAAATCCGATTAAAGTAAACAGCGCAATGCCTCTTTTGCTGATCAGCCAGACGAGCGCGGCAAAGATAACGGTCAAAATAACCGGCGGAACAAAACCCAGGCCTTGGACAATCGCATCAACAAACGATTCCACTCCGCTGGCAATTCCGTTAAATACCCCGCCGAACGACACCGTCAGCCAGTCAACAAACTGATCGATCCAATCGGCTAAAGGAATGCGGGGAAGCGATGATAAAGTAAACATTATCTCACCTCCTGAACAACAGTTTCATGAGCTGGTTCATGATCTGAATGTGCATTAATATACCGGTCATTTCCGGCAAGCGCTCCGATTAACGCGCCTTTGACGATGATCCCTTTCATCCGCTGTTTTTCATCGACGACAGCAATCGGGATGCTGGCATCAGAGACCAATTCAAAAATATCCGTCAGGACCGCATTCTCTTCCACGGTTGTAATGTCTCTCGAGATGACGCTCTCCAGCGTCTGGCTTTTTTCGGCTGCTTTTTTAGCTGTTTCAGCATCAACAGAACCAAGAAGCCTATTGTGTTTGTCAACGGCATAAATCGAGGAAATCCCGAGGTTTTTCATCAGCGTCAGAGCGACGCGCGGCCCTTTGTCTGCGCGTACGGTTTCAGCGCGTTTCATAATATGACCGGCTGTCAGCACTTTAGACAAGTCGACATCTTCAACGAATTTTTCAACATATTCATTTGACGGGTTCATTAAGATCTCTTCCGGCGTACCGATTTGAACGATGTTTCCGTCTTTCATCAATGCGATTCGATCGCCGATTCTCAGCGCTTCATCAAGATCATGGGTAATGAAAATAATCGTTTTGCCTACTGATTCATGCAAATCGAGGAGTTCATCCTGCATATCTTTGCGAATCAGCGGGTCAAGCGCGCTGAACGCTTCGTCCATCAGCAGAATGTCCGGATCATTCGTCAATGCGCGGGCAAGCCCGACGCGCTGCTGCATCCCGCCGCTCAGCTGATCCGGATATTGCTGTTCATATCCTTCAAGACCGACAAGCTTTAATGATTCCATAGCTCTTATCCGGCGTTTACTTTTATCGACTTTTTGCAGTTCCAATCCGTACTCTGTGTTTTCAAGAATCGTTTTGTGCGGAAACAGAGCGAACTTTTGAAAGACCATGCTGATTTTTTTCCGGCGGATTTCCCGAAGCTGGTCTTTAGACATATTTGTTATCATGTCACCATCTATGTACACATGTCCTGCAGTCGGTTCAATCAGCCGGTTTAAAAGCCGCACCAAGGTTGATTTACCGCTCCCTGATAGACCCATGATGACAAATATCTCACCTTCATACACGCTAAAATCCGCTTGGTTCACCCCGACGGTCGCCCCGGTTTCTTTCAGAATTTCTTTTTTGGTTTTGCCATCGGCAAGCAGCTGCGTTGCTTTCTTTGTATTTTTCCCAAAAACTTTAGACACTTTTTCTACTTTTATCTTGATTGGCTTTTCGTCTGAATTCATATTTCTCCTCCCGTATGAAGCAATCTAATATACCGTAACATTTATGTAACATATGAGACAAACGGCATATTCACTGTCATTTTGTATCAAACCTTCATATTCATCGTTGTCACTCTCTACCCTTGTGAATCCTTTTAAATACTCCATAATCCTCTTCTTTTAAGGCAAATTAAACCATTATATTTGATAAAAACATTGAAACTATCACGTTTTACAATGTAATTTTTATTTTTAATTTTAAATTTGATGAATTTACTATTTAATACGAGAGAAATCCTTATCATTCAGTACATAAACCGTTTACATAAAGATGTTTTTTTTACAAAAAAACCGGCGAAATCGATCCGCCGGCTTCTTATCATTTTTCATAACGCAGCACGGGCTTCCGCGCAGCTTTTGTTTCATCCATGCGTTTCACAACGGTTGAATGCGGTGCTTCCTGAACGACTTCAGGCGTTTCCTCCGCTTCTTTTGCAATCTGGATCATCGTATCGATAAACGCATCGAGCGTTTCTTTAGACTCTGTTTCTGTCGGTTCAATCATGATGCATTCCTCGACATTGAGCGGGAAATAGATAGTCGGCGGATGGAAGCCGAAGTCCAAAAGCCGCTTTGCGATGTCAAGCGTCCTGACTCCCAGCTTTTTCTGGCGCCTTCCCGACAGCACAAATTCGTGCTTACAGTGCCGGTCAAACGGCAGATCGTAGTATGGAGCAAGCTTTCTCATCATATAATTCGCATTTAAAACGGCGTTTTCCGTTACTTCTTTGAGCCCGTCCGGCCCCATTGAACGAATGTACGTATAAGCTCTCACATTGATGCCGAAGTTTCCGTAGTAAGGTTTCACCCTGCCGATCGAATGCGGACGGTCATGGTCAAAGGTATAACGGCCATCTTTTTTCACCAGCACCGGCTTCGGCAAATACGGAATCAATTCCTTCTTGACGCCGACAGGGCCTGATCCAGGTCCTCCGCCTCCATGCGGTCCTGTAAAGGTTTTGTGAAGGTTCAAATGGACGACGTCAAATCCCATGTCACCCGGCCTTGCTTTGCTGAGAACGGCGTTCAGGTTCGCTCCGTCATAGTACAGCTTTCCTCCGGCTTTATGGACGATTTCAGCCATTTCTAAAATATTTTCTTCAAAAAGGCCGAGCGTATTTGGATTAGTCAGCATTAACGCGGCTGTTTCTTCATCTACGACACGCTTTAAATCTTCGAGATCAACAAGACCGTCGTCATTCGATTTGACGGTGACCGTTTCAAATCCGGCAACAGTCGCAGACGCCGGGTTTGTACCGTGGGCCGAATCAGGTACAATGACCTTCGTCCTTTTATGATCGCCGTTTGCCTCATGGAACGCGCGGATCATCATCAGCCCGGTCCACTCGCCGTGCGCACCCGCAGCCGGCTGAAGAGTGACCTCATCCATCCCCGTGATCTCTTCCAAATGCTCGCTCAAGTCGTACAAGAGCTCCAGCGCACCCTGCACGGTCCGTTCATCCTGGAGCGGATGGATCGCAGAAAGTCCTGGGATTCTCGCGATTTTTTCGTTAATCTTCGGGTTGTACTTCATCGTGCATGAACCGAGCGGATAAAAGCCCGAATCCACTCCGTGGTTGCGCCTCGATAAAGCCGTATAATGGCGCATAATATCAAGCTCAGACACTTCGGGGAGATCTGCCGGTTCATCTCTGAGATACGCTTCGTCAAGGACGTCTGTCACATCTGTTTCAGGGACGTCAAGCTCAGGAAGGCTGTAGCCGACCCGCCCTTCTTTTGATACTTCAAAAATAAGCGATTGATCCTGATTATTCATGGCGATCCCCCAATTCATTCATGAGTGTATCGATTTCCTCTCTTGTTCTGAGCTCTGTCACGGCGATCAGCATGTGCTGTTTTAAATCCCGATATGAAGCGCCGAGATCGTAGCCTCCGATAATATTTTTCTCAAGCAGGCGTTCATTCGCTTTTTCGACAGGTTCATTGAGCCTGACGACAAACTCATTGAACATCGGCCCGTCAAACACGACTTCAAGACCGGCCCGTTTAGCTGCTTCTTTTGCGTAAGCCGCTTTTTGCAGGTTCTGCCATGCGATTTCCTTGACGCCTTTTTTGCCGAGCGCCGTCATGGCGACTGATGCGGCAAGCGCATTGAGCGCCTGGTTGGAGCATATATTTGATGTTGCTTTATCCCGTCTGATATGCTGCTCGCGCGCCTGCAAGGTGAGAACGAATCCCCTTTTCCCGTTTTCATCTTCCGTCTGACCGACGAGACGGCCAGGCACTTTTCTCATCAATTTTTTCGTGACGGCAAAGAATCCACAGTGCGGCCCGCCGAAAGCGGCCGGTATTCCGAACGGCTGGGCATCCCCGACAACGATGTCAGCTCCCAGTGCCCCGGGCGGTGTTAAAAGCCCGAGAGCCAGCGGATTGGCGGACACGATGAACATGCTTTTCCCTTTATGGGCGATCGGTTCAATGTCTTTCAGCGGCTCAATTCGCCCGAAAAAGTTAGGGTATTGGACGATCACTGCTGCTGTATCTTCGCAGACGGCTTCATCAAGAGCCGCAAGATCTGTTGTTCCGTTTTTGGCAGGGACTTCTACCACGTCGATGTACTGTCCTTTCGCATACGTTACTAAAACCTCGCGCGATTCGGGATGGACGGTTTCCGAAACGACGATTTTTTTCTTTTTTGTATGTCCTGAAGCAAGCATTGCCGCTTCGGCTAATGCCGTTCCCCCGTCATACATCGACGAGTTGCTGATATCCATGCCCGTCAGCTCGCAAATCATCGTTTGAAATTCAAAGATCGCCTGGAGCTCCCCTTGAGAAATTTCAGGCTGATACGGTGTATAAGCCGTGTAAAATTCCGACCGCGAAATCACGTGGTCCACGATGACGGGCTGGTAATGATCGTATACGCCCGCTCCCAAAAAAGAGGCGTGCATCACTGTATCTTTATTTTTAGCCGCGAGTTTCGTCAGCTCTTTTGTGAGCTCAGTCTCGGACTTTGCCTTTTTAATTTGGTATTCCCCTTTAAATTTGACGCTTTCGGGTATATCGGAGAATAGCTCTTCGATCTTCTCGACTCCAATTGCCTCAAGCATTTCTTTTTTATCCTGATCTGTAGCTGGCAGGTAACGGTGCTTCATCTTCAGTCTCCTTTCACGGCCTTGGCAAACTTACGGCTGCCGTTTGTAAAATGGGGTTTTCACGATTTTGGCTTTCAAGCGCTTATTTCTGATTTCCACTTCAACGACGGTGTCGAGGGCGCAGGCTTCTTTTTTCAGCAATGCGAGGCCGACGTTTTTCTTTAAGGTCGGCGACTGTGTGCCGGTTGTCACCTCGCCTGCTTGTTCGCCTTGATAATAGACGGCGTAGCCGTGCCTTGGAATGCCTTTATCGATCATTTCAAGGCCGACGAGCTTTCTGTCCGCTCCATGTTCCTTTTGGCTTGCCAGGACGGCTTTTCCGAAGAAGTCCGAGGCTTTGTTTGTTTTGACGGCGAATCCGATGCCGGCTTCGATCGGTGTAATATCTTTTGAGAGCTCTTGTCCGTACAGCGGCAGCTTCGCTTCAAACCTCAGCGTATCTCTGGCCCCGAGGCCGCACGGCACTAATCCCGAATCCTTGCCCGTTTCAAGAAGCAGCTTCCAAATGTAGGCTGCATCTTCACTCCGGCAGTAAATCTCAAAGCCGTCCTCTCCCGTGTATCCCGTTCTGGACACAAGCGCCTGCACGCTGCCAATCGCCGCATCATCCCTGAACGTAAACGGCTTTAACCCGGCAAGATCGCTATCTGCGACCTGTTTTAAAATCGATTCGGCCTTCGGTCCTTGAAGGGCAAGCAGCGCAATCTCGCCAGACACGTTTCGAACCGAAACGTCTCCTTCTTGGTGCTTGTTCATCCAATCGACGTCTTTGTCGATATTGGCTGCGTTAATGACGAGCATGTAGACATTGGCCGCTTTTTTATAGACGAGGAGATCGTCGATCGTTCCGCCGTCTTCATAGCACATGGCCGTATACTGGGCACCGCCTTCTTTCAGTGTCGAAACATCGTTTGTCAACAGTTTTTGCAAAAACGGAAGGCTGTCTGTTCCTGTGATTTCGACCTCCCCCATGTGTGAGACGTCAAAAAGCCCCGCTTTCGTCCTGACGGCTTCATGCTCCTCTTTAATTGAAGAAAATTGAACAGGCAGTTCCCAGCCGCCAAAATCAATCGTTTTTCCGCCATATTCCTTATAAAGGTCAAATAAAGGCGTTCGTTTAAGCATTCTGCTTCCCCCTTCGCTTTTCAAACTAAAAACAAGTTTGCCAATCATCAGAAAACAAGAAAGATTCCAACATCACCTGGATGGTTCCGCCGCTTTGGACGGCACAAAAAAGGACAGAGAAGCCCCTTTGTCAGTTCTGAGGCTCTCTGTCCTGGCACCTGAAAGTTTACTTTGCATCAAAAGCAAAGATGTCCCCTTTGGTGGTTTGTTAAAACATCATATGATACAAACTCTCTCCAGAGTTGCGTCAAGCAAGAGTTCTTTTGCCTGAGAGATTCACTGTTTCCCCAGCTTGCTCCTTCGGCGCCGCTTTAAGGTTTCCCGCTATCGGTCTCTCCCCTTGCTGTCATTCGCTCATATTCATTTCTTTTCATGGACATACTATATAAAGCTTATGATTTTTTTACTGATGATCTACAAATATCCTACCATCATCACAACAATTGGGCAACAGGAAAAATCATTAACAATTTATTATTTTAAAATAAGAATGTTCGTGTTTTGTTTATTTGTTAGTAAAATCCGTTTTTTTCACGCAAGATTTTCTTTTAAAAAAGAACATTTGAATCTCAGAAGAGAAAGGCGGCATTAGTGATGAGACCAGACATTCATTTCGACAACGAGTGGCCGGAACAGTTCAAAAAGCACCTTGATGAAGACGGACCATGGGCGAATTGGGAGCTTTACAAGCTTTCCTGTGAAGTGCAGAAAAGGCTTGCGATTCCGACGTTTGAAGGCTTGCAGGCCCCTTATCACCTCCCAGGCTTCACCCCGCTTCCCCATCAGCTCGAAGTCGCCCGGAAGGTAGTCGAGCAGATGAACGGAAAAGCCATCTTGGCGGATGAAGTGGGCCTCGGCAAAACGGTCGAGGCTGGGCTGATATTAAAAGAATACATGATTCGCGGGCTGGCCAAGAAAATCTTAATCCTCGTCCCCGCCTCGCTCGTCTCGCAATGGGTGAAGGAACTGCGGGAAAAGTTTTTAATTCCGGCCGTGGAACAGAAAAAAAGCTATGTCTGGGAGCAGTGCGATGTTGTCGTCTCCTCCCTTGACACGGCAAAGCGGTCGCCGCACAGGGAGACGGTTTTGTCGATCCAGTATGATGTGGTGATTATTGATGAAGCTCACAAACTGAAAAACAATAAAACAAAAAATTACGAGTTTGTCCGCAGCTTAAAGAAAAAATATTGCCTGATGCTGACGGCGACGCCCATCCAAAACAAGATCGACGAAATATTTAATCTCGTTTCCCTGCTAAAACCCGGACACTTGGGAAATGAAAGCAACTTCAACAAAGATTATACAAAACAGATCAATTCAGCTGAAGCGCATGAACGCTTAAAGTCCCTTATCAATAAAGTCATGATCAGAAACAGACGGCATGATACCGGCATCACCTGGACGAAGCGCCATGTCGAAACCGTGCCCATTTCCTTTTCTCCTACAGAACAGGCTTTGTATGACGAGATTAAAAAGCTGAAGACAAGTCATCAGCATTCATCAAGCATGTTCTCAATCATGACATTGGAGCGCGAATGCTGTTCAAGCAGAGAAGCTGTCTATATGACGCTGAAAAACATGCTTGACCGAAAGGATCGCGAAGCGCCGGTGATCTCCGAACCTGTCATCCACCATTTGATCGAAAAGGTCAACGAGGTCGCGCAAAATTCAAAAGCGCTGAAAGTTGTTGAGCTCATTCAAGAACTCGATGACAAAGTCATCATCTTTACTGAATACAGGGCGACGCAGATTTATCTGCAATGGTTCCTCCAGCAGAACGGCATCAGTTCTGTACCGTTCAGAGGCGGATTTAAAAGAGGAAAGAAAGACTGGATGAAAGATTTGTTCAGGGGCAAAGTTCAAGTTCTGATCGCGACTGAAGCAGGCGGTGAAGGGATCAACCTTCAATTTTGCAATAAAATCATCAACTATGACCTTCCGTGGAACCCGATGCGTCTCGAACAAAGGATCGGCCGGATTCACCGGCTCGGCCAGGAACGCGATGTTTACATTTACAACATGGCAACAAAGCATACCGTAGAAGAGCATATTTTAAAACTTCTCTATGAAAAGATCCATTTGTTCGAAAAAGTCGTCGGAGACTTGGATGATATTTTAACAAAAATCGAGGTCGGCAATTTTGAAGACCACCTTCATGACATTCTCTTTTACTCCGCGACAGACGAGGAAATGAAGATTAAAATGGAAAACTTAACCTCTTTCATTTCATACGGAAATGAAGCCGTTTCAAACCAAGAACAGATCGGAGGCTAAAATCAAATGCGTCAGGAAGAAATATACCTGTTTTTAGAACGCTTTTTCATCGCAAACGGCTGCACGATCACCGACAAAAGTTCAGGCCACATGACTGTGCAGCTGACGGTTGAAGTCGATAAACAGATTATGAACAGGCCGTTTTACTGGCACTGGCTCGAAAAGACGGGCGGAGAACCTAATCCGATGAAAATCACGCTGATCACGAATGAAGACGAGGCCCCTTCCGATATCGAAGGTGAGTTTATTCATTTTGGATCACCAAGACTTTTTCAAATTTTCCAGGCCGTGCAAAAAAACGGCAAATTTATTCGCCTTTATGAGAAAATCCGTTCCGATGGAGCCCATATTTCCCTGGAACCGTGGCTCGGCATGAATGTGACGATCTCGTACCAATCCGACATGAAAAAAGATAAGCTTCTGTCTCTCGGCCTTCATTTAATCAGCGGTCAGCTGGTCGAATCGTTTCAAGAACAAATGGAGGCCCGAGATCTCTCTTCACAGATCTCTGACTACTGCTACACGATGTCGCCGTTGATTAAGCCGGAAAGCGGCATTAAACGGCTTGAGCGCTATATCGAACAGGCGGCCAGAAGCGAGCCGCTTGATTGGGCTGAAGCTTCCCTGAAACGCTGGAATAACGACCTGTCACTTTTAAACCAATTTTACGAGGATACTGAAGAAAAACCGGAGGAATACGAAATTGAGAAAA
This sequence comes from Bacillus sp. PK6-026, assembly GCF_054161455.1. NCBI lineage: Bacteria > Bacillati > Bacillota > Bacilli > Caryophanales > Bacillaceae > Bacillus > Bacillus sp. PK6-026. The sequence continues at coordinate 2,685,799 of NZ_CP096418.1, forward strand.
AGGCTCTCCAAACGCTTTACGAGCCTAAAATCGATATTAAAGTTCAAAACGGGGGATTATTTTATTTGCACAAAAAAAATTCAGGATAATTTTTCCGATTCGACAACATTCTTGTTTTTATTCAGTGAGCTGGACTTATAATAGAACTAAAGAGATAGGAGGAACTTTCGTAACACCATTTGGACAAGCTTGGTAAAGTGTTGAGTCTCGGGGTTTATCTTTGTTTATCACAACACGGTTGTCTGAAATACATAATGAAGTATTTTGGGGGGGAAATGTATGAATAAAGATAAAAATGAGAAAGAAGAATTGGATGAGGAGTGGACAGAACTGATTAAACACGCTCTTGAACAAGGCATTAGTCCAGAGGATATACGTATTTTTCTCAATTTGGGTAAGAAGTCTTCAAAACCTTCCGCATCAATTGAAAGAAGTCATTCAATAAATCCTTTCTGAATGTGCTATAATATCGAAAGGAAGGTGATGACATTGATTGGCCAGCGTATTAAACAATATCGAAAAGAAAAAGGCTACTCACTATCTGAACTAGCTGAAAAGGCTGGGGTAGCGAAGTCTTATTTAAGTTCAATAGAAAGAAACTTGCAAACAAACCCCTCCATTCAATTTCTAGAAAAAGTCTCCGCTGTTCTGGACGTCTCGGTTCATACCCTGCTCAATGAGAAAGATGAAACCGAATACGATGGTCAATTAGATAGTGAATGGGAAAATCTAGTTCGTGACGCTATGGCATCAGGGGTTTCTAAAAAACAATTTCGAGAATTTTTAGATTATCAAAAGTGGAAGAAAAGACAGGAAAAGGAGTAAGGGAAACATATCTTACTCCCTTTGGCATTTTTTACGCTGAATAAGCCGATTCCTCATGAACATAAAAAAACGGATCATACAGATCCGTTTTTTAAATTGCACCATTATTTATCTTCACTGTGCGCTCTTTCGTTCTCTTTTACATAACCTTTTTCATCGGCATGTTTTTTGCCGTCGATTGTCAAGCCGTTCCATTGAGTACCTTCGAATGAGAAGTCAAGCTGCACAGAATCTCCTTGATATTTGTTCTGTACCATTCTGCCGCTGGCGTCTGTTGTTTTGTCATTGACGAACTCAATCACCAATTGAACTTTGTCAAAGTCATATGGATCTTTCGGAATGCCGTCGTATTCAGGCGCCGTTTTTCCGTTGATTGTCGCTACATTGATTTTGCCATTGTCATGCAGGAACTCTGGCTCGATTGCTTTCTTCACTTTTTCGTACGCGGCCTTATCTTTTTTCGCGGACATATTGTACAGATCATAAAGGTTGGCTTCATCTAAAATGATGTTTTTAGGATAGCCGTTTCCGCCTTCAACTCCGACAGTCAGAACGCTGACTTTAAATTGTTTCAGGAAGTCTTCCGCTGTGCTTTTTCCGCCGTTTTTCGCGTTTCCGTCAACGAAATTGCTGTAGCCAACCTGCATCAGCACTTCTTTAATCGCAAGTGATCCGTCATTTTTGAATTCGAAATCTTTAGTGAATTTGTCGCCAGGTTTTAAGTTGGACAAGTTCACTCTTGCAGATGTATCTTTCGCATTCAGGTCAAGCGTACCTGCTGCATAAGTTGCTTGAGTTGTTTCGATGTCGTTAAACGCAGCCCAAGTTCCTCCTCCTACTAATGCCAGTCCAAGCGCAGCAGACGCAACGCCTAATCCGAGTTTTTTCTTTGTACCCATTGATAACTCCTCCTTTTATAATAAGAAAATCTGTATATATGGAGACCTGAATGTTCAGGTGACCAACGAAGATTACATGGAAACTGATTGATCTTTCCCGGCGGCTTCAATTGCTTTAGTTTTTTGGTCAATCTCTCTTAAAGCCGCGGATACAGTAATCACTGCATAAAGAATCAACAAGAGTCCCGGCACGATCAGCAATATAGCTGTGCCGATCGGTTTACTTGCAAAATCCAGAAAATACCCGGCATACGGAACCGTAATGCCCGAATACTTAGCGACAACATTTTCCGCCAGCACCGGATCGGAATCAGGGTTTTGGTTATTGTCACCCTTTGTTTTAAACATGAGGTTTGATTTATTTTTTGTTATACCGATAATTCGGTGGGTAACCATGGTGTTTTCGTCTTGCATGAATGTAATGATATCTCCCTTTTTCAAAGACCCGGGATTTTCAATCTTTTGAACGGCTATCACAGAACCTGTTTTAAACTCCGGCTCCATCGAACCGGATAAAACCGTTTTCAATTGATAGCCGAAAAGCTGCGGCTCTCCGCCGGACGACTTTGTCGAAATTACGACGATGACCGCGGCGATGATGAGTGTGAAAATAATCACATATAAGATATTGCTGACCCATTTGATCACATGTTTCATGACGCTTCCCCGCTTTCTAATGAATTTTCTTCTTTTCTATTTTCTTTATCTACGGATTCACTGCTCTTTGGTGTTTTCTCTATGTCCTGTTCAGACTTTTCCCGTGTTTCTGTCTGTTCTGTTTGCTTCGGCTTTTCTGATGCTTTTTTAGGCGGCTTCGGTGTTTCTTCTTTACAGTCTTGAAGCTTCATCACATTTGACCAAATAAAAGGTTTGCCCTTTTTCACATCGGGATGGCCTTCAGGCTTAATCAATTTAAATGCGTAGAGCCCTCCTTTTGCCGCCCGCTTTGACTCTATCCGGTAGATGTTCTTTTCGGCTTCTTTTTTGAACGCGCCTTTATCGATCACAGTCCCGTCCTCTAACGGTTTTTTGGCATTACCGAGTTTATGCAGCTCCCACTTCCATTCAGAGTCGGCGATTTGGCTGCCGCGGTTTTTATATTCTGCAAACAATGTCAGCGGTGCACAGACCGTTCCTTTCGTCTTTGTCTGTTTTTGAAGCTTCAAATTGCTCTCGTCCCACTGTTTCCCATCTTGAGGAAATGAAGAGGCCGCTTTCATTGTCATGCTGTATGTTTCCACATCGTGAAATGATGCGTTTGTTTGCTGTGACAGCTGACTCCCCAATCCAATTAAAAGATAAATGATCAGCAGCGTTTGAAAAACGATGATGTTTTTTCCGGCTCTTTTTCGGGATCTCCTAGTTCGAGATAATCGGATCATGACTACCCTCCTAGCGAGTATGTAATGGCTTTTTTCGCTCGTTCGTTTTAAAGAACTTGATAGTTAGAGTATAAAGAACAAATGTGCCATTTGAAAACTATCAAAATAGTCGATTAAGTTCGTTTTACAGAACGTTTTCGTTTAATTCCTCAAAAAATCTCTCAAATTCTCATCTTTTTGAAAAGTTTGAAGTTCTTTATAAAGTACATAATTTCTTCTTCATTTTTGTATAAACACTGTTGACAAGGAAAAAATAGGATAGAAAGGATGATGCCCCGTGCTGAAAAATGCTATGTTATGCTCTTTTTTACTGCTTGCAAGCATCGGGCCGCTCAATGCCCATGCGGCAGCTTACGAAACAGCCCGCATGTCTAAGTGGGAAGAAAAAGCGGTTGAGGAAGCAAAAAAGAGGTATCCGGAAGCAGAAGTGCGTCTCACGAAAAAAGTATGGGATCGAAAGCGGGCGGATGAAGCGGTCAAACAATACCATGTCACATTGAGTGAAGGAAATAAAAATTTCGGAGTATTTGTTACAATTTCATTTGAACCTGCGACACACAAAATCAACAAAGTCGTCGTTGTGGAAGAATATAAATAAGCCGCTTTGCAGTAGAAAGCGGCTTGTCTTTATTTATGCCTTTTAAAAAACATGATACACCCAAGAGGAAGAATGCCGAACCATTGATATATCCTGGACGGCGGCTTTGATTCTTTACGTTTTTCTTTCATTTCTTTTCTTTCCTGCTTAGGCGTGTCCATATATTTTACGAGCTGTTCCGTCATATATTTAACATAATCGTTCGTTTTCATCACATCACCTCTTGGGGAGTTCTGTCAGTTGAAGTGTTGTCATACGAATCTTTTTTTATACATTCTTCATGATTCCGACACACAATTTTTAATATTCTTTCCACTGTGTGATTTTCTTAGTGCTCAAATCATATTGAAATTCAGCGCTCGTTTCTGTGCCGGAAGCTGTCGTTACCTCTATCTTCACTCGCTTGAGCCGCTGATAAGCCGGATTGACAGTATACGATATCAAGCCATGCTGTTTTTGAATTTTCTCTTTTGTCTCTTCGTGAATATGAGACAAGGCATGGAGCATTCCATTTTGGAGTAGGTTTTGCTGAATATGAAATTCTTTTGTTTGCTGTGCAAACATTCGTTGATTCGTTAATAAAACGGCTGAATGACCCGCGCAGAGCATGCAAATCACAGCTGTGAAAACAGCAGCCGGATAAATGAATCCTTTTGAATTTTTCACGTGATCACCTTTTACATATGATAGAGCGGAATGGACTTACGGTATGACTTGCCGCTTAAACTTGTCGCTTCAAGGATCAGCAGACGATCTTCAATCACAAACCTCATGTGTTTGACATGTTGCAAAAGCGGCACATGACCTTTTCCATTGACTCTTTTTCGAATAACTGTCTGATATTTCTCATAGCGAACGGCGGCACCTTGGCGATTTGTCATTTCCAATGACTGATGATCGTCGCCCGCTCTTAGATCAACCGAGTTCCTGCATTCCTTCAATATTTGCTCGGCAGTAATCGTCCATTCGCGCGGGTGAATATCCGCACCGTTTCTTTCCGGGGATAAAAACAGATGAAATATCGAGGCCATCGTTCCTGCAATGAACATATACACCATTAAGGAAACAAGTACATTAAGAAGGGTAAATCCCTTTTGACCGCAAAATGGTGAAGCAACGCCTTTGACTGTCTCTTTTTTTAATGGAGATGCATACTTCATAATCATCTCCCTGCTCCTTCCATTCAATAAAGTAAGATGTGTTTCGGTAAAGCACAGTTTCTTTAGGCTGAAACCGTCCGGTCAGTGTGTAGCGGCTGATCTTTTCATCCAATATGCGATATGCCTCTTCTTCTTTTTCAGATGCCCCGCGCTGCAAAGACAGCTGATGAACCATAGGAATCAATAACATGGTGATCATGACCCAAATGCCCAATGCGGAAACAGCTTCAACTGTTGTAAAGCCTCTATTTTTTTTGCACATTAATCTTTCCGCTTCCTAAATAGATCGTCAGTGCAAAAGAGGCGTGCTGTGTATCGATCACGATTTTCCCCCCTTGATTCGGAACTCCGCTTGGGTTAAAAGTAAGAGTTCGCTTGAGCGTCGCTTTTTTGAACGCAATATGGCAACTGTATGTCCTGACCAGCTTAGGCGATGAGCCTTCGTCCGCGTGCTTAATAATATAGCGGCAGCCGGCAAAGTCAAACTGCACCTTAACCGTCGCATGGCGGACGAGAGCTGTCTGCTGTGCGTAAAGCAGATCCTCTTCAAGCTGTGAGACAAAGTGCTGAACAACTCTTTTTTCATAAACGGGAGGCAGTGTGGCAAAGAGAAGAGAGAGCATAATGGAACCGATCATCAATACAGTTAGGCTTTCCAAAAGCGTAAATCCTTTTTGATTCATAACCGTCAATCAGCCTGTGCTTTGCCGTTTGAAATTTTAATTGCTTTCCCATTCGGGCACTTTAAGTTCTTCTTCACGTAACCTTCAGATTCAAGGTCCGCCCTACTCGGCGTTTTCCCGTCATGATCCATTTGATAAGCCGTGATTTGCGCTTGAACCATATTAATTAACCCTTCGCATCCTTTCTTTTGAATACTTTGATTATGCTTGGTCACATTCGGTATGGTGATCAACAGCAGGATGGAGATGACGAGCATGACGACTAACATTTCTATCAGTGTAAATCCCTTTTCATTCACAGTTCCGTCCTCCTTATAACTGGTTCATCATTTGATACATTGGCAAAAGCATAGACAAATAAAGAATTAATATCATCGCCGCTGTTAGCCCGTAAATCAATGGCTGGATCAAACCTGTCCATTTTTCTGCTTTCCGTTCAAGCCGTTCAATCAAAAATTGACTGTATGAATACAGCTCTCTGTATAAGAGTCCGTTTAATTGGCCGTGAGCAACAGCCTTCGCCAGATCATTTTCATAAAACGGATGCCCGGCCAGCATCTGCTCCAGACTCTCCCCTTGTTTCAGCCGCTCGATCAGACGCTTCGCTTCATTTTTATGAAATGATAAAAACGGCTGGCTTTCAAATGCTTTTAAACTGTCATATACAGACAGACCAGCTTGCAAAAGATTGCTCAATTGGAGCGATAAAAAATAACTGTTGAATAGTTTGAAGGTTTGGCCCAGCAAGGGAATTCTAATGAGAAAGGTCATTTTGTCTTCTGGAGGTTTATGGCGAAATGAACACAGATAATAGAGGGATAAAGCGGCGGCAATCAACATCATTCCTGCGATAAAAAGATAAAAATGATCAAAAACCGAAAAGATGAGGGTCGTTGCAAAAGACGTTTCAACGTTCATTGATTCATAGATCGCGGAAAATTGCGGGATGATTGCCGATTTCATAATAGAGATAATGACGCAGACCGTTAAAACTAAAAACAAGGGATATCTGGCGGCTTTCTTTAGTTTTTCGGTTTGAGCGATCTTGCGGTGAAGCAGCTCTCCGCTCTGCCGAAAGGCATATGGCAAATTCCCGTGCTGTTCGGCAAAGTAAACAATGGTAACAGCATCCTTATGAAATGAAATCATTTCAAGCACTTGAAACACAGGTCGCCCTTCTGTCAGCTTCTCCATCGCAAATGTCAGATCTGCTCTTCGCCTTTCATTCAATTGCAGTTTCAGCATACTTAAAGCATCCAAAATCGTATATCCGCTCTTCATCATGTCTCCGAGTTTTTTCAGAATGTCCGCCTGTTCCCGGACGGGCCACTTCTTTTTAATCTTCATGGCCTATCCAGCGTTCATAAGTATTCGACGGCAGATATCCGAGTGCTATTCCCTTCTGGATCAGCGTTTTCAATGTTTCTGTTTTTATGTCACCGCACCTGCCTTTTGCTTCTTCGATGCAGAGATTGAGGCTTTTTCCGTACAAAAGCTCGAAGACGCTTGCTCTTCTCACAGGCCTCGACAATCTGCAATATAAAGAGCAGTTGTCGCCGCAAAACGGGCAGACGAGACCGACGAGGCGCTGGGCGCTGATTGCGACCAGTGTTTGTTCAATTTCTGTCATATCAACGCCGAACTCGAGCAGCCTGTATATTGCGCCTTTGGCATTTTTCGCATGCATGCTCGATAAAACAAGGTGTCCTGTCAAAGCTGCCCTGACTGCGATTTGGGCTGTTTCGGCATCGCGAATTTCCCCGAGGATGATCATGTCCGGATCGTGGCGAAGCACCGCCTTCAACCCCGCAGAATAAGTCATGCCAGCTTTTTCGTTTACTTGCACTTGCAAAATGTTTTCGCTTCTTGATTCAACAGGGTCTTCCAAGGTAATGATATTTCGCTTAAAATGCCGCTTAGCGTATTCGATTAAAGAATAGAGTGTTGTCGTTTTCCCCGAGCCTGTCGGACCGGTGAACAGAATTAATCCGTGGGAATGCTTCAGAAAAGACAGCAGCTTGAATGTTGCACTCGGAAACAATGAGAGCTTTGTGAGCGGCTTGCTGCTCATCTTGGGAAGAAGCCTGATGACCAAGCTTTCATCATGGATGGTGGGCAGAGTGGACATTCTTAAATGAACGGGCTGACGGTTGATATAAAGAGTCAAAGCTCCGCTTTGCGGCAGCCGTCTTTCCCCAATATCCATCGAAGAAAGGAATTTAAAGTGAGAAATGAGCCTTGAGCACTCATTTCTCGTTAATCTTTCTTTTTGAAAAAGTTCATCATCAATCCTGAAGCGAACCACCGCCTCTTTTTCACCGGGAACAATATGAATGTCTGACGCCTTCATTCTATATGCCTCGTCAATTAATCTTCCGCTTAATGATTCAATCGTGTACAAACCATTGCGCCTCCTTTCTAAGCGCAGTTTATACGAAAAACATCGGAAGCATCAAATCCTTAAAAATCGCAAATCAAGCTGAATACGAAGCAAAAACGGAATTTCCGAATACCGATTTGACTATTTTATTCAGCTTCCAACTGCTGAAATGAGAAATTTAAACCTTCTCTTCAGCCTTGCCGTTTTCACGGATGCAAAAGCCTTTATTGCAAAGCGCCTTAGCAAGGCTCTGTTCTGTGTTAATATGCGAAAAATCCATCCCAAGCTTCACAACTGTTTGGGCAATCTCCGGTCTCAAGCCCGAAAGAACCGTCTCAACGCCAAGTAGTTTTGTGCTGTCTACGACTTTGAACAACTGGTAGGCAACCATCGTATCGACGACAGGAACACCGGAAATATCAATAAACAGATGCGAGAGATGAAGCTCAGCACACTGCTTAAGCGCAGATTCAATGATCACCGTTGCCCTGTGAGTATCAATTTCGCCAATGAGCGGCAGCACACCGATGTGTTCTGATACCGGTATAACAGGTGCGCTCAGTTCGCGTATCATCTCGGTCTGCGCCTTCAATTGTCTCTTTGTCGTATGCTCATATTCAAGAATAAACTGTTCAATAACCTCATCCATCATTGAGTGAAGCTGTTTATTCCAGATAAAAAAGTCTTTTTTCGAACAGTCCGGTGCATGTTTATCCGAAAAATGCTCGATTTCATCTATTAAAAGTTCACGGCACACTTTAAACCCCTTTATGCTTTCAGTCACCGGAATTTGGCTGACAGCCCTGTCGTAGGCAATTTCCTTGGCGCATCCGGAGGCTTTATCCCAGCATAGCGCCTGTTCATCCTTGGCAAATACCCTTGAAACAGCCAGTAAAAAGTCCTTATATTGCTGTGCCGTTTTTTCTTTTTCAGACGCTGTTCGGGACAGCCATTCATCGGTGATTCTGTCCGCCTGTTTGACCAAATACTCATAAAGGGCTGCATGCTTGTTTTCCATGTCAATCCTCCTCATTGTTTTCCTTTAAAATCAATCTGCTATATGACCAACATTTTGATCACTATGTATAAAACGAAATCGATTGTCTACACTATACGTAAGCGCATTGGGCTATAGCCAAGCGGTAAGGCAACGGACTTTGACTCCGTGACGCGCTGGTTCGAATCCAGCTAGCCCAGTTACACAGGCGAAAAAACGAAGATATGCTGAACATGCAATGTGTCAGCAATCTTCGTTTTTTTCAGGAAACAGAACGGTGTAAGGTGTGTTTTTTTAATTTTAAGAGTTCGCCGGGATTATATCCGACAACCAGCTTATCGCCGTTTACGATAATCGGGCGTCTCAGCAGCTTTGGTTTTTGAATTAACAATTCCAGTACTTCGCTGACCGTTAATTCTTCGATATCAAGATTTAACTCTTTAAATGCCTGGCTTCTTGTCGCCAATATCTCATCAATTCCTTCGGTCGTGAGAGACAAAATATGTTTCAGCTCGTCCTGATTCGGCGTTTCCCTGAAAAGATGCCGCTCTGTAAAATCAACCTGGTTCGCTTTCAGCCAATGTTTCGTTTTCCGGCATGATGTGCAGCTCGGGTATGAATAAAAGGTCAGCTCTTCCATGAATGATTCCTCCTTAACATGTACTGACTTTGTCTTTGTATGTTTTAGTACCCGTGATATTTTCCGTTTAAACACGTGACAGGTGATTTTTTAAAAATGCTTATCACAAAATTGTAAAAAATGAATTGATTTTCCCAAAATGAAAATGTTTACATTTCAAGATAAATTGGCTTATAATAAAATCAAAGGGGCTTTTTGGGAGGGATATAAATGAATCGCATGTTCCGTGTGTTAGGATTCTGGACAGGTATCTTTGCGGTCATGTTTTATTTAGGAAATATGAAAGATGCATCACTGCTGTTCTTCGGTCAAACTGTATTTTTTGTGTTCTTATCGTATCTCAACTTGACCGAGCGGATGTACATTTATATTTTCGGTGCTTACTTGACAGTCTTTTTTGCCGCATTTACATATTATTCTGTGTTTATTATGGTTCCCGGGCAAGGAGGCCATTAAAAAAGACGATCCCGATGGATCGTCTTTTTTATGTTTTACAAAGTAAATCCGTTGATGAACGGGTTTTGTTCCTGTTCTGTTGCAATGTCCGTCTCGGGGCCGTGACCGCTTAACACAAGCGTCTCTTCCGGAAGCGTCAGCAGTTTTTGATGAATACTGTCCATCAGCACCTTTTGATTTCCTCCCGGCAGGTCTGTACGCCCGACTCCCCCTTTAAATAAAACATCCCCGGAAACGATCAGGTTTTCTTCTTCCGCATAATACGAGACGCTGCCCGGAGAATGTCCAGGCGTAAAGAGCATGCGGAGCGTAAAAGAGCCGATTTTAAGATCCCCCTCTTCTTCGATCAGATGATCTGCTTTTTCTGCTGTGATCGTCTGTCCCGTAAGCAACGCTGAACCATTTAATGAAGGATCAGTCAGCCATTCAGCTTCATTTTTATGTACGTATACAGGAATGTTCCATTCTTTTCTGACATTGTCCACGGCTCCGATATGATCAAAATGAGCGTGAGTGAGCAATACTGCAAGAGGCTTCAAACCGTTTTCTTTTATGTATGCATTCAGTTTCCCTGATTCGCTGCCGGGATCAATTATTAAACAGGTACCGTCATCATGGGATAAAATATAAGCGTTCGTCTGGATTGGCCCTAAAGGCATTCTTCTCCATTTCATTTTCTTCACCTCAGATTCATCTTTCTTTGTTCCATTATGAAGGTTTTGCGGGAAACTTTCAATGAATCATGTTGTCCTCGACAAATTTGATGAAAACGGTTAAAATAAAATTGGAAATATACTGCAGGGGATCCAAACGAAGGGGGTTTATATTGATGTTGCTCGTGATCATTTTCGGTCTAGTCACGATATTATCTGCTCTTGGAGTTCTTCGTTCTCTTAAACAAATCAACGTTCTTGGCATCTTATTTGGCGGGGCGGCTTTTTTAGTGTTTGGATGGTTTACCGTCATGACCATCATTAACAGCGGGTATCCGACAGTCCACTAAACCCGGTGCCTTTAGACAAAAACAGCCTTATTCCGTTATTCCGGAATAAGGCTGTTTTTCTTATTGGCTGAAATGACGCTGGACGCTTGCAAGCTTGCCTTCCATCGTCGTTTTCTTGTCGCGGCGGTCGTCAATCCTGATATTCGTCGCCACTCTGTGGATGCCTTTTTGGAAAGGCGCTTCGTGAATCGTCTGAATCACCTCAAATAAATCGCTTAATTCCCCTTCAATCAAAGTATTCATCGGTGTCAGCTGATATTGGATTTTGCCTTCTTTTTTAAATCCTTCTAAAATGGTTTGAATCTCCGCTACATACGTGCTTACGCTCGGAGTTTCGGTACCGATCGGTATGATGGTAACGTCTGCTATGGCCACTGTCCATTCTCCTTTCTATTCTTTTGTCACAAGGGGTGCTGCAGTTTTTGAGTTGAATGAAATGATTTGATCCTGGGTATAACCGTACAATGCATAATCCCCGTCAGGAGATACGGTAATCGGAAGCATTTCCACTTTTTCACGAATGACTTCCCGTTTGCCGGTTTTGAGACTGACGGAAATCAGATCATACAAGGAGCCCGACTCATTCGGCTGATACGTATAAAACAGCTCATGCCGAGGGTCGTAGCTGTATTCCATCGGTGACAGGCTGCCATATTCCGAGAACAGCGGCAATTTGAAAGAAATTTTCTTTTCCGAAGAAGAAACGTCTGAAAATATGTAGGTGCCCTGGCGATGACTGGATGAAGGCGCTACAATCAGCCGCATATCCCCCAGAACATCGAGCAGTACGGCATCACCGGCGAGCTTCTTTTTCCGTCCGTCCGCTGTCTTGAAGGAATAAACAGGAGCCGGTTTTTCCCGGTTCCGTTCATTCCATTTGATATATTCAAAAGTGTCGGCGGAAGTCCAATGAACAAAGGCGGCCTGTGCGATGTCTTTTTCGGTTTGCTGTTCTTTCGCATCAATCAGGCGCGATTCATAATTCCAATCTTTCGTAAAAGTTGTGACGTATAAAAGATAAGGGTCAAACCGATTCCAGTCCACTTGCAGTTCATGCGTGCGAAATTTTTTTGTGTACAGCTGTTTTCCCTGTAAATTAAGCAAAGTTAACTTCATTTCAGAGCCGTTTCCGGCGGTTTGGATGAGAATCATGCCTTTTTCCCTGTTTACTTCCGCCGCTATCAGCCTGTCATCCGTCTTGTAGATCGTTTCGCCCGTCCCTTTAAATATATCATATGATTTGACTTCACTTCCTGCGACCGGATCGGTTGCGGTGTATATAACGGTTTCATTATCAAGCCATCCTGCCGCCTCATCAAAGTGCCGGTCCTTCAGCGCTATCACTTTTTTATCTTTTACTGCTGCACTGCTTTTCTTTTTCCCTTCCGGCTCCTCATGATGAACGCTTTTCGTTCCTTCCTGATGCTGCGGTGTGCAACCAGCCGCAGCCACGGTCATCACAGCGGCAATAAGCCATAACGAAACTCTCAAACCGGCCATTCTCCCTCCATAAATGATTGGCTGTCTAATTTACGATTTTCACCGTGAAAAGTTTCAGCTTTCAAAAAAGCAGGATGCCCAAAGTATGCCTCTGCTTTTACAATATATATCGTCAAATTGTTTCAGTGGTAAAGGATTTTTTCCTTTGCCGAGTTCAACAGTATATCCTTCTCTTCCGAAAAAATGAATAAACCAATCTCTAAATCCTGCATAGCTGTCTATATATCTGACGCCCTTATAACCGCTCAGGCGCTCAAATGTTTGGATCACATCGGCTGATTCAGGAGGCTCCAGCCCCTTGTACCCCCAATAAATTTCCTCTCCCTGTGTGTGAAGCGCCACAAGCCGATCAGGCGGCTCGTTTGCGATTAAATCCCTCATCGCTGCCGCTTCCGGTTCTGTCAGCGGTTCATCTCCGGGGTAGTCCCTGTAGGAAGGGGATTTGGGCGGTTTTCTCTGTTTTTCGATCTCCCAAAAAGACGGAAACTGATTATTTAAATCCACTCCGTTTATATTGGCTTTCCATTCCCGGAAATCCGGTTGATGCTCATTCATCTCATCCAGTGCTTCCCGCGCTATCCCAAGATGACCGGGACCGTTAAGCACAAGATCAACCCCGTCGGGATTAACGATCGGCACGACGGAAAGCTTTGTTGATGAAAAAATGTCAAGCGGTGAAAAACCTAAAGCGGACCGGCCTGTACATAAATGATAACAATATTCTTTGAGCCATTTCATCAAAACAGAAGTGGTGATCCATTCATTGGCATGAAAAGAAGCATTCATATGCGTTTTTTTTTCGGCATTTTCAGCTCCGAGAAGCAGTTCGTATATAGGCTGGCCCATGCTTGAGCGACCGATGATGCGGGAAGTAACAAACGGAAAGCACTCCGTCAATCTGTCAATTTCCTTTTTCAGTACTGCTGAATCGTAAGCGACTGTTTTTGTCAGCCACTGTTCATCTTCAAGTGTGTATTGATTCACCAATAATTGCAGCTGTTCATATGTTTCGGCTGCTGGAACGTTTTTTCCTGCTTGAAAAGACGCTCCCGGAAAATAAAATTCGTCCGCGGCTGCATTCGCGTTTGCGCTGATTAAAAGCAGTTCGGGTATGTTCAGGATATTAGACAATCTTTCCATATTCTGCTTTAACTCCGGTTTGATGTTGATGAATGCCATCAATGATCCCTCCCACAATAGCATATGATGAAGGCTCGTTTAAAAACTCTCCCGGTTCGCTTAAAAAACGCTTTTTCAATAAGGTTTCAGCCCGCAAAAAAACTTCCGCCCAAATAGGCGGAAGTTCATCTATTATTTCGCTAAGCTTTCTGTAATAAAGTCAAGCTGGCCCTCTAATGAAATTGGATCGGAAAAGTAGAAGCCGACAGGGTCGATTTTATAGACATGTTGATTTTTGACCGCGCCAAGGTTCTTCCAAATGGAGGTATTAAGCACGGCGCTGTCGTCTCCGCTTGATTCCCAGGGCCCTATAAATATATAGTCTCCGGCGAATTCAGGCAGCTTTTCTAATGAAATGCTCGTGTAGCCCGGCCCTTCGTCGATTGCTTTTTCCTTCGTCAGCTTTGTCGCCTTTAAGCCGAGATCTTGATAAACAATGCTTCCTCCCCTTCCAAATTGATCGCCGAATACAAAGATTTCTTTGCCATTCGTTTGCATAATGGAAACCGTTTTGTCCCCGACCGCTTTTTGAATTTTTGATTTTGCCGCGGCAACTTTTTTGTCCCATTCAGCCAGCCATTTCTCCGCTCGATCTTCAGTACCTGTCATTTTTGCGAAATCCTTCAGCCGTTCAGTGTTATTCAAGCTGTCATATTTCAAAGCGACCGTCGGAGCGATTTTTTCCAGCTTTTCGATATCAGCGCCTTGGGTCGTCCATACGACAATCAGGTCCGGTTTTAATTGAATAACCTTTTCAGCGGAATTTCCTTCACCAATGTTTGTCACACCCTCGGTTTTCCCCTTGAAATAAGGATTTTTGAATACCCTGTCAGGGGCACCCACTACATTGAGACCGAGTGTCTTGAAATAGCCGAAATAATCGTCAGCCATGACAACCACCCGTTTCGGATGCTTCGGAACTTTAACCGTTCCGTTTTTAGCCTTGTATGTAATCGTTTCTTCGCTTTTTGATTGAGAAGACGAATCTTTGCTCTCCGTTTGATTGCCGCATGCTGTCAATGCTGCGATCAATAATAGTACAAAGCATGCTCCAGCGAGCGTCTTTCCTTTCATATTCACCTTTCATACCTTCTTTCTGGTTTGAATATCGATAAAGAGAATCATTATCAACTATATCATAACCGGCATCGGCTTGGATCATGATTTTCATGACGGACTCTTGTCATTAAAAACAGGCCGGAACGATATCCGGCCTGCTGCATCAGCTTTCTCCGCCAAAAGAAAAGCTTACTCGTCTTTCGGCTTGGCGTCAGATTGCTTTTTTAAGCGCTCGCTGTCATAAAACCTCAGCAAGTCGCCATAAATGATTTGATCTGAATATGAAAGCTCCTGTTTCGCTTTTTCAATGTACGGCTCACAGCCTTTTTTATCTTTAGACGGCTCTCCTGTCGATTTATCATAGCATATGCCGTCTGTGTATACTTTGTCTTTCGTAATAAAGCTGCCGTCGCGAAGCACTGTAAACTCCGTTTTGTCTTTGGCAAACAGGTCGTTTCCAAACTGGATCTGATCGCTCGAATCGATTCCGAGAAGGTTCAGTACAGTCGGCCGAATATCGATTTGGCCGCCGACGGTGTCAATGGCTTTCGGCTCTTTATCCGTCACTCCCGGAATGTGGATCACAAGCGGGACTCTTTGAAGCTGCACTTCCTCAAACGGGGTTACTTCTCTGCCGAGGAATTGGCTCATCGCTTCGTTATGGTTTTCGGAAATCCCGTAATGGTCACCGTATAACACGATAACAGAATTATCGTAGAGGCCGTCTTCTTTCAGCTTTTCAATAAATCGTTTAAGCGCCTCATCCTGATAGCGGACGGTCGGGAAATATCTGTTTAACGTACGGCTTTTTGAATCAAATTCATCGATCAGTTTATCTTCCTCATCCAGCTCAAACGGAAAATGGTTTGTCAGCGTGATCAGGCGGGTATAAAACGGCTGAGGCATTTCTTTCATCAGCTCTGATGTTTGTTCAAAGAATTCCTTATCTTTCAGTCCCCAGCCCACTGAGTTTTCTTCGTTTACATCATAGGAATTGATATCGTAAAACTTATCGTATTTAAACGTATCGTACATAATATCCCGATTCCAGAAGCTTTTGTTGTTCGCATGGAAAATCGAGGAATAATAGCCGTGGTTTTTCAATATTTCAGGCATTGCCGTATATTCGTTTCCTGCATTCGTAAAGAAGACCGCTCCTCTTCCAAGAGGATAGAGAGAGTTGTCAACGATGAATTCGGAATCTGCCGTTTTGCCTTGGCCTGTCTGATGATAGAAATTCTCGAAGCTGTAGCTTTTCTTTATCAGGTCGTTTAAATAAGGCGTAATCTCTTTGCCGTTTAACTTTTGGTTCACGACAAAGCTTTGGGTGGATTCCAGGGAAACGAGGATCACATTCCGACCCTTGGCGATCCCGGCCAGGTTATGATTGGTGTCCGTGCGGTTTGCGTTGACATAGTTTTCAATCTCCGTGAGGCTGTTGCTGTCGGCCAGCGCACGCTGTGCAGACTGCTTTGACTGGATCAGCCCGTCATAGATATGGAAGTTGTAAAGACTGATATTCTTCACAAGAACTTCCCTGTCAAACGATCTTGTCAAAAGCTGCGGTCTTTCTGTTTCAGAAATCCCTAAATTGAAAAAGAAAACGGCAGCGACAAATAGATAGTAAGCCGCGCGTTCCTTTCTTGTCGCCTTTCCGCCTGTTTTGGCAGGCTGGCGCTTGTACAGCCAAATTAAAATGGCAATGTCGACGACGAGGAGCAAATCGGTCGGCATAAACAAAGAGTTGATACTGCTTCCCAAATCACCCATATTATTCGTCTGGAACAATACAGGAATCGTTAAAAAGTCGTTGTAAAAACGGTAGAAGATCATGTTCGCAAGCAAGACAAACGTCAGGACGATGCTTGCCCCGATAATAAACCGGTTCCTGTTTTTTTCTTTGAAAAACAGGCCGATTCCGAATATAAACAGCAAAAAGCTTAAAGGATTGATGAACAATATAAACTCTTGCATGAAGTTTTCAATTTTAATGTTGAAGCTTGTTTTGTAGACGACATACGTTTTCAGCCACATCAGCAATGTCGCAATTAACAAAAACGAAATTTTTGAAAAAAATGACTTTCGCATTCGAAACCTCCCTATGCAGCAAGACGCATGTTTCCGCAAACTGAATTTCCACATATTGTTTTATTTTAGAAAAATCGCTAAAATTACTAAATCATATCTTAACCTGTCTGTACAAAAAAATCAATCATTTTTCACATTGGCTTAAAAGTGTTAACAATGCTGCAAAGCGGTCCGAAAATGCTTATAAAACAGGCTCCGCCTGGCTTTTCAGCCATTGGTTTTTGGCGATCCATGCGCCGCCGATCACGCCTGCGTCGTTTCCAAGTGAAGCGATTACGATCTCAGCCGCCTCGCCGGCCCGCGGGAATACGAAGCGGTTGAAAGATTGTTCAACTTTGGAGCGCAGGATTTCTCCTGCTTTTGAGACGCCTCCGCCAATTACGATTTTCGAAGGATTGAGCGAGCTCGCCAAGTTGCCGAGGACCATTCCTAAATGACCCGCCACATAATCGACGACTTCGCAAGCAACCGGATCATTTTCCCGGGCCGCTTCAAAAATATCGCGCGCCGTGATATCCGGACATGCACGCAAGTCTGTATCTAGATGACCGGATTCTATTTTTTCTTTGGCAATCCTGACGATGCCCGTAGCCGAAGCGATCGTTTCGATACAGCCGCTTTTCCCGCAGTTGCACGGCGCTCCTCCTTCAGGAACTGAACAGATGTGGCCGATTTCTCCGCCTGCACCGTTTTGCCCGCGGACGATTTCTCCGTTTACAATAATGCCGCCTCCGACACCCGTTCCCAACGTGACAAGAATCAAATCCTTTGCGCCGTCTCCCGCTCCTTTCCACATTTCGCCGAGAGCCGCGATGTTCGCGTCATTTTCAATGACCGCCGCTAATCCTGTCTCTGCTTCAAGGTGGTCTTTTAACGGATAGTTCTCCCAGCCCATGTTCGTCGTTTTATAAACGATGCCGGTCTCCGTATTGACGGGGCCCGGAGCGCCCATGCCGATCCATTTTAAGATGTGCTTCGGTTTGCCGAGCTCTTTCAATTTTCCGTCGATGGCTTTTGCGATGCTTACCGTAACCGTTTCCCCCGATTTATCGGTCGGAATTTCCCACTTGTGCAGGATTTCACCATAAGCGCTTACAAAAGCGAGCTTTACCGTTGTTCCTCCAAGGTCGACTCCGACCAGCCAGCTGTCATTCATTTTGCTCCCCCTCTAATCCCTGTTTTATTTTCTCTTTACTTTTGTGAGTTCATTCTGCAAAATTGAAACGCCTTTAAGCCACTGTTCTTTTTCTATCAGATTCGAAAGAAACATTTCTTTCAGTTCGTCCATCATATATTCAAGTTCAAGTTCGCGATCTCCAAAATAAACATAACATCCAAACTGTTTCAGCAACAGCTGTACATCATAGGCTGTTTTCATTTTATTTCACCATTCTTTAAAGGTCTAACATTAGAGTATTCATAAAGCTGTCCGGCGTCAAGCAAAAAAAAAGCCTGTTTTCCTGAAGGAAAACAGACATTCAGCGGTCTGGATCCTGGGGATCCAAAAATACGGGCCTTCTATTTTTCAGCGGCATTGGCGTTCGAATCGCGATATCTCGAAAGGCTCTGTAGTCAAAGGGGATAAACGGCCATAAATACGGCACATGAAACGACTTCATTCTGACCAGATAAATCACCCAGCAGAAGATCGCGATGACAAAGCCGATCGGTCCGAATGCGCCGGCCGCGATCAGGAGAACGATTCTTGCCAGCCTGTTCGCTATGCTCAGCTCATAGCTCGGCGTAGCAAACGTGCCGATAGCCGCAACAGCGAGATACAAGACGACTTCATGCGAGAAAAGTCCGACCTGCACCGCCACTTCTCCGATCATTAAAGCAGCTACAAGTCCGAGAGCCGTAGCCAGAGACGATGGGGTGTGGATTGCAGCCATCCGCATCATGTCGACGCCTATTTCAATTATGATGAATTGCGCAAGCAGCGGAAGGGCCCCTTTTTTTTCAGGCCCTATATATTGAAGGGCGTCCGGCAAAAGATCGGGATGGACAGAGAGCAAAAACCACAGCGGCAGCAAAAAGATCGATGCCAACACAGATATAAAACGGACCACTCGCAAATAGGCGCCTGCAAGCGGTTTGTTTCTGTACTCTTCGGCATGCTGCAGATGGTGCCAAAAAGTAACAGGGGTAATCAGCGCGCTTGGCGAACCGTCCACAAAGACGAGAATGTGGCCTTCGTACAAATGAACGGCCGCAGTATCAGGCCTTTCTGTATAGCGGACCGTCGGATAAGGATTCCAATGACGGCCGCCGATATATTCTTCCAGTGTCTTTTCCGCCATTGTCAAAGCGTCCGTATCGATCGCTTCAAGCGATTGCTTCAGCTTTTTTACACTTTCCAAATCAGCGATATCTTCCAAATAGCAGATGACAACATCTGTTTTGCTTCTTCTGCCGACCTGAAGGAACTCCATTCTGAGGGACCGGTCGCGGATTCTTCTTCTCGTCAGTGCGGTGTTGAACACGATCGTTTCGACGAAGCCGTCTCTTGAACCTCTGACGACACGTTCATTGTCGGGTTCCTCCGGGTTTCTTGCCGGGTATGTCCGCGCATCGATAATAATGGCATGGTCCACCCCGTCGACAAGGAGAACGGCCGGCCCGGACAGCACCTGGGCGGCTGCTTTGTCGAGGTCGTCTTCCGTATCAATTTCGATGTATGGGATGTACGTTTTGATCAGCTTCTCAAGCGGATCGTCTTCCAGAGTTTCGGGGGTGAGCCTTGAGAGATTCTTAAGCAAGTGGTGCATAATATCATCTTTTACAAAGCCGTCGACAAGATAAAGCGACATGTCTCTATCAGCATAAACAACATCAAGCCGGATCATATCGAAGCTTTTGTCGACCCCCAGCTTTTCATTTAAATATTCAACATTTTTCGCTAAATTTTTTTGGACCGCATGCTTTTTTTCCATTGTATATTAAAAGCTCCCGTCAAATGAGTCTATACTAAAGACCATTTTTAACATAACGGAAGCTTTTCATACTTGGTTACCGGGCGGTTTCTTTCTTAAGTTCGTCCCGAAACGCTTTATACATCTCTTCATCAGGCTTTTCTGCCAACGCTCTTTCAACAGACTGTTCGGCTTTGGCGAACTCGCCTTTTTGAGCATAGAGCCTGGCAAGATTATAGAGTGAGGCGTGATCTGATGGATCTTTTTCAACGACGGCCTCGAACCTTTTCTCAGCGTTTTCAAACTCGCCGAGCTGAAATTCGGAATAAGCGAGCAGCTTTAAAGTGTCGCTGGAAGCGTCCTGCTTTGAGCCCGCTTCCTGCAAGGCATCTTTTACCTTTTCATAGTCTCCCTCTTCATACCATTTCGCCGCCTGATGCAGCATGGCATTTTCCTGCATCGAAGCTGAATGTGTCCCAATGTACAGAGCGCCTCCTCCGATGACAAAGATGAGAACCCAGCCTGTCAGCCGCTGGAGTGGTCTTTTTTTCCCGGGGATTCCGACTGCCAAGGCCGTCAGGAGTCCGCCGATCAATCCGCCGATATGGCCGGCATTGTCAACATTTGAAATCGTGAAACCGAGGCCGAGGTTCAGAATGATAATCACAATGATATTTGTTCCAATCGTTTTTAAGAAAGCTTTCCGATTTGAAAAAGCCAGATACAAAAGTGCTCCCAAACAACCGAAGATGGCTCCCGAAGCCCCTGCGGACGGATACGGGCTGAACAGAAAGCTGCCGATCGATCCAAAAATTCCGGCTGATATGTATATGACAAGAAAGCGGAATGATCCAAACACCCTTTCTGCCGCGGCTCCGACAGACAGCAATGCAAATGTATTGAACATGAGGTGGACCAATCCGATATGAAGAACGATCGGCGTGACAAGCCGCCACCATTCCCCTGCTAACAGGAGGCTGTTTTCCTTCGCACCGAACCGGATGAGCGTGTCGGTATTCTGACTGCCGCCCGACATTTCCAGAAGCAGAAACATGAAGACTTGAAGCACTGCAAAAATCCAGGTAAACATCGGTTTGCCTTTCTCAAATACAGCCGCTTCCCGCCGCCTTTCTTCTTCTCTTGCTTTAGCCGCTGCTAATACTTCGGCTCTCTTCTCTTCCACATTCTCGTATCCGGCATCGTGCATGTGGCCTGTCAGCTCATCCGGCCCCATGTTTAAAGCAACGGCGAGTTTGCGGAAGCCTTCTTCAGCCGAAGCGTGCTCAATAAAAACCGGCACGATGCTGATCCGTTTATCTGCGACCGGATGACTGACAACATCTTCCCACTCATCTACAGGTGCTTCCTGTGACAAATAGACGTTTAATATCGAGAGCTTTCGCTGCCTTGATGCTGCTCTCAGGCGCTCCGCTCTTTCATAAAGAGATTCCAAGTCACCGACGAGATCCTGTCTGAAATCGATATCCTTCCGAAAAACGCGAACCAAATCATACGGCGCGCTCCCCCTTGCTTCAAGCCAGGCTTCTCCGAATGAAGCTGGTGCCTGCACAAGCTCAAAATCCCTGTCTAAGATGTTCCCGATGAAATTCCAATACAAATAATCGATTGAATACATACCGACGCTCCACAATTGTTTTTGTCCATTATAACAGGAAACGCGTCATTCTGCGCCTTTTAAGCGCTTTAAAAAAATCCCGTTTTTAAACGGGATTCAGAAAGCCTGCTGTATAAACTTATTGCGAAAAAACGGAATTCTCATCATCAAATGGATAAAATAGTGGCGGATCTGGTTTTGACCAAGAATGAAATTGATGACACGATAACGGTTTTGAAAAAACACAAGGGCGGCAATGACGCCTACTGCAATGAATGTAACTTTTCTCATATGATCCCTCCTATAACCGTATCGTGTCTCATTTTTTAATAATTATTCAGCAGACCCGCTGCAGGTGTAAACGGCGTCTTCGGTAAAAATTTGCTCAACCGGAATGTCGTGCGGTTCTTTTGGGACATGATCGATCACTTGGCACTCGAAAGCCAGCGATGCGGTATCTTTTGTGAAACCGGCCAGGTATCTGTCATAATAGCCGCCTCCATAGCCGATTCTGTATCCTGTCCGGTCATAGCAAATTCCCGGCACAAGGATGAAGTCGATGTCTTCGGGCTCCATCCGCCCGGTTTTGTGCACGATCGGTTCCTGCAGGCCAAAATACACGACTTCAAGATCGCTTTCATCCTGATAGCTGCGAAAGTGCATCTCTTTTGTTTCAGGCATACATTTCGGAATGCACACCGTTTTTCCTTCAAGCCGTGCCTGTTCGATAATCGGTTCTGTCGGAACTTCGCGATTTCTGGATATCGTAAGGGCAATGACAGACGCTTTTTTCCACTGTTTTGATTGAAAAAGCTTCCGGTGAATCGCTTCCGCCTTTAGAAGAAACTCCTGTTCCGGCATGTTTGCAAGCCTCTTTCTGACCTCATTTCGTAAAGAACGCTTCACATCTCTTTCCCCCTTAAAAACAGAAAAACAGCAGGAAAATCCCTGCTGCTTACTTTGTTTCGCGGTGTAATGTTGATTTTTTGTCACGTGGGCAATACTTTTTGAATTCAACGCGATCTGGATTGTTACGCTTGTTCTTTGTAGAAATATAGTTACGCTCGCCGCATTCAGTGCAAGCTAAAGTAATATTAACGCGCATTTATTTTTCCCTCCAAACTATATATCATTTCTGTTCAGACTTATCTATAATACCACTTATGATGCCGGAATGCCAGGCGTTTTTTTTAGTTTGTCACGGTTTGTTAAAAAGACGTGTGATACACATGTTGCAAAAACACATTTTTGATATATCCAGGATCATGCAAATCCAATATATAAGCCTCTGCCGTTTGCCCGACCTTGAGCAGCTGCTCCTTATCGCGGACAATTTCTGCAAGCGCATATGCAGCTTTATCAGGATGATTAAAATCAATCTGAAAGCCGGTCACCCGATCGATGACGAAATCGTTCCATCCCCCGTTGGTTCCGACGGCGACGGCAACGCCGGCTGCCATGCTATCTTGAGCAGCGATGCCGAACGGCTCATAACAACTTGGGAAAACAGCCATTTCACAAAATCCCAGCCAGCTCTCTCTTTCTTCTTCACAAAGGAAAGGAAGAATTGTCACACTTTCCTTAATGCCCAATTCTCTTGCCTTGGTCTCGATCCCGCTTTGAAGCGGTCCTTCCCCGGCAATGACAAGTTCAAGATCAGGCTGCCGTTTGCGAAGCTGCTGAAAGGCGTGCAGCCATTCGATAAACCCTTTTTCCGGAACAAACCTTCCGCAGGAAAAAAAGTACGGTACGCTTTTCATTCGTTTTTTCACCGTGCGGCTTTTTATGCACGGATGGGGAATGACCCTGACTTGCTCGAAAGAAAGCGAAAACGCCTTTTGCATGTCTGTCTTCATCATGCTGCTCAGCACGAGAATTTGATCGCTTTTTTCAGCAAGAAGCCGTTCGAGGCTTGCTCTGTATGGGTGGACATTCTCGCCTGCTGCCGTTTTCCGGCCGCTTTCAAGGCCGTGTACCGTGGAAATCAGCGGAAGAGCCAGCACCTCGCTGAGATAAACGGCGGCAGGCGCGGTGATATCATCATTTGCATGGATAAAATTAAATTGTCCTTTATACGCCAGCACGGTTTTGATCATCTGAAAATTCATGGCGGCCACCGCCTCTTCAAAAGAAGCGAACGCTTTTAAATCAAGCGGAATCTCAAGCGTTTTCCATCCATTGCTGTTTTGCCCGGCAGCCGTCGTGCAGACGGTAAAGCTGACTTCGTTCCGCAATAGTTCAAGGTGACTTTTCACATAGCGCCCCGCTCCGCTTTTCAATAAAAGAGGATTTTCCAACGACAGCAGCAATACATTGATCAACGGAAACGCTCCTTTCCTTCTATTAAAGAATAACTCGTGTACGCGGAAAATTGAGTCGTCCAATCCTGCTGATTGTCGTGATACAGAAAACAGCTGCTGTTTGAATGGATTCCGTTTTCCCCAAGGTAGAAGCAGCCGGAGGTGAGAACGGCCAGCGACATGTTGAGCGAATTGTATATCCGGTATTCCGCTTTGTAGAACGCATTGCCTGCAGCGGGAAAAACCGAGGCTTCTCCTTTAAATGCATCGGTATGGATCGTCCGTACGCTGCGCTCTCCGTTTTTTACGCAAAAGAGAAGAATTTGCTTTTCGACGTCTTTTATACTTTCAAACAGAACCGCTTCAGCCGCTGAAAGCACAGCATCTGAGATTTCCCAGCTCAGCCGAACGGTTTCATGATCCGGCGAAGATATTTTTAAAATATCGTTACAAAACAAAGATTCGCTTCGAATACTATGTTGAAAAGGTTTTTTCGAGATGATTATCCTTTTCACCGTGCGCCCTCCCGTTAAGCCCTGTTATGTATTTATCCTATTGGAAATGGCCCCGCAGGCGCAACGAAAATAAAATTCTTCGACAAAATTTTTATTTTTTGCATTAACTCCTTTTGAAGCAAGCGTTTTTATGGTATAAAAAAGAAGGAGAAAATTAGAATTGAAGGTGATGAACGTGGAAATTGCTATCATTGCGCTGCTCGTTGTCAGCATTGCGCTGATTGCATTCTCATATTTTCAAAGAGAACCGATCAAGGAAGTTGAACAGGAGTTGGAAACCCTTCAGCTGTCCGCCATGCAGGAAATCTATAAATTGAAAAAGAAGATGACCGTGCTTGAGGAAGAGCTCCTCGATTCAAATGTGGTCGTCCGCAGACCAAATGCCGGCATCAGCCAGCATATTGCGAAGCAGATTCTTTCAAAATACCAAAACGGCATGTCTGTAGACGCCATCGCTAAAGCTGAGCACGTATCTGTCGAAGATGTGAAAGCGATCATTAAAGACAATGAGAGGGTGCTTGTATGACCAGACAAAGTGTACAAGCATTTGCCGGTGGAATGATTTTGGCTACCGCCGTTCTTGCAGGCGCATTTTATTTGACAGATAACGGAAAAGCTGAAGCTTCTAAAGACGCTCAAAATATCAGCGAAACCGATGTCAAAACCTATTTAAAGGACAACCAGCAGGTTTCGCTGAAACGCGAAGAATACCAGCAGCTGCTCCATTATAAAGAGACCGCTCTGAAGCAGGATGCTTCGTCTCAAAACAAAAAAGAGAAAGAAGCAGAAAAAAAAGATTCCAAGTATAAGCTTGAAATCAAAAGCGGCATGAGCACGGCTGAGATAGCAGACCTCCTTGCAAAAGGAAAAGTCATTTCATCTGCCGATGACTTCAAAGATTATGTAAAAAAGACCGGAAACGAATCTAAAATCCGCGCAGGTAAGTACGAACTGAAGCGCGGTGACAGCTTGAAAAACATCGTCAAAACACTGTCCAAATAAAAAAGCAGGCTGGAACGGGACTGACCCCCGTTTTGAGACAGGATTTAAAAACACCTTTAAACAACCAATTCCCGATAGTTTACCGGTGATTGGTTGTTTAGTTTTGTTTTAATACGAATATTGTTAAAATAATGAATGTATTTCTTTAACAGTGTGTTCTACGATGGCAGTCGTAGTTCGATCAATGCTGTTAAGATCAAACGTTTCAGACTTTAGTGAGGAATGAAACGATCCGATGGAGGCATTATATTAATAGCTTTCTGATACTCATAAGATGTATACACTTAACCTTGATCGCACAGTAAGCAAGGACCCATATGTAATTTTTACAAGCTGAAGCAGTGCGGGTACAGTTCATAAAAAGGTTGTGGCTCCTGCACCATCTAAGTGTGAGATCATCCCACTTGCAGCTGTACCCATGGAAACAGTGACAACATTCCCCTTTGTCAGCTGTTTAATGCTTTGATTAGAGGTTCAAAGAATCCTGTGTCTTGTAGAATGCAAAAATTAAAGTGACGAAGATAAACATGGTCGCCACTGGCAGTACTTTGATAATCCCTTCTTTAAATATCATTGATGCCAAATCCAGAAATAAGCACCCCTACAAAAGGCACCATGGTCGGACTTGCTTTCCCCAAACCAGTAAACGTTAACATAAGCCCTCCCCCTACAGAAACCGTTTACATACCTATACAATAAAAAAAGATGGAGAACCCATTCGTAGTACGGAGTGGAACTTGTCAAAAAGCAATTCAAATTATTAATTTAAACGATATAAAAAAACATCCATTAAGGACGTTTTTTGATTGAGAATTAAGCAATCAATTTAACCAAAAGAAAGTAACTGTAATTAAAAGTATTAAATATATGGCCGAAAAAATTCTATAAATACCTTTTTTGGTTTGGAAAGGTGGGGATATAAAAGTTACTAAAATGGTCGGGCCAAACAAAGCAATCAAAAAGTACCTATAATCAAAAAAGACAGTACAGATTGATAGTAGTATTGAAAAATAAAATACTATTATAAATGAAGTATTAACTTTACTTTTCGTTTCTTTTTGTTCTTCTTCTGTATGATCATCCAGTAATTTATCTATCTGCTTTTTATTAAAGAACATAAGAGCCTCCTAATGTTAATTTGTTAAGTAAATAAGGCGTTATTAATGCTTCTGTAACAGCAGCAAGTAATGTCAATAAAAAAAGTATAATAACAAAGTACAAAAAATCTTGTAAAAACTGTTTTTTTGAAAAATAAATACCCCTTATCTTCATATACACGTAATCTAACAATTTGAAACCAAGTGCTCCCGACAAAATCATTGCCGGAATCTCAAAAATACCGTGAGGAACCAAAGCAGTTAATATAAATAAGACATCGTTTCCATGGTCAGTGATACTATGTAAAGAAGATAGACCGACTAAGAAGCCATTCAATAGTAATAAGATAGATGTCAAAATTCCAAATGTAAACATTGAAAAAATGAGAAATAAATTTGCTGCAAAATTATGTGTAAAGTAACCTGATACTGTGATATTTTGAACATTATCTTGACTAAGGCTAGGTAGAATATTGTTAAAAATCACACCAAGAACTAAACCCACTATGTAAAAGGAGCTTGCTATATAGAGTATACGCTTATTTCTTTTTATTAATTCCTTCATTTTAGTATCGTATCCATATCCCTTATAATCAAATCTTCAAAATCCTTTATGTCTGTCAGGTGATTATATTCTTTAACTAAAGTACCATTAATCAGTATACCAACCTTATCGCATAGTTGTTGCGCTATGTTTACAAGGTGTGTAGACATGATGACAGTATTCCCCTGTTCAGCATAACGTTTGAGAAAACTTTTCATCATCTTTGTAGTGGGGGGATCAAATGCCCCTAATGGTTCATCTAATATTAATATTTCTGGTTCATGAACTATGGCTCCTGCAACAGATAACTTATGTTTCATACCAAAAGAAAATGTAGATATCATGTCGTTTTCATTATCTTTCAATTTAAATTGACTTAACAAAAGATCTATTCTATCATTTTTAATCTCATAAGGGACTTCTTGTAAATCAGCAACAAACTCAAGGTACTCTCTAGGTGTTAAATAATGATAGATAAAAGGTGCGTCTGGAACGTATCCTATATATTTAA
Organism: Bacillus sp. PK6-026; assembly: GCF_054161455.1. Taxonomy (NCBI): domain Bacteria; kingdom Bacillati; phylum Bacillota; class Bacilli; order Caryophanales; family Bacillaceae; genus Bacillus; species Bacillus sp. PK6-026. The sequence continues at coordinate 2,713,144 of NZ_CP096418.1, forward strand.
GGTAAGAGGATCTTTCAGATTCCAAGGTTTCTCCTTTGACAGTGATTTTACCTTCGTAAGGTTTCACTATACCAAGGATACATTTTAAAAGAGTTGATTTACCAGCTCCATTTGGTCCAAGTAAGCCGTAAACTTTGCCTTTCTCTATCTTTAAATTAATAGATTCAAGGATCAGTTTATCTTTATATTTGAAAGACACATTTTCAATGTTCATGTTTTCATCTCCCAATTTTTCGTTCCTATTCTTTTAATCCAAAAATAATAAAAGACTCCAATACCTATAACAAATAAAATGGTACCTGTCACAATGATTAAAAAGAATACTCCCCTATTAATAATATTAAAAGTAACGAGAACGCCTGTGATACCATACAACTGAAGGTAAAATGCCAGTAACACTCCGAGAATAGTATGTTCAAAAAATGATGCTTTAACAGATGAACCAATGTCTTCAAAGTTCTCCCAATCTAAACGAGGATAGAGAAATGTTCCAATAATTTGTCCAGCCCCTATGATAAGACTGATGGAGTTAATCATGATGAACAATATAAGCTGCGTCATAATATCTAAGTTGAATAACAATAAGATGAATAAAAATAACGTATTCATTAAAATAAGAATTACAGATAAGTGCAATAAAGATTTTCCTGCGATCAATTTAAAAATAGAAGCACCCGAGCTCTTATAAACGTAAAGGTTCTCACGCTCTGCATCTGCTGAAGTTACGCCAAGTAATCCCTCTCCTAATAAAGATGTATTATAAGTCACAGCAAATAAAATTGGGTAGATAACAAAAATGTCTGAGAAATCAAACCACTTTTGATTTAAACTAAGACCTATCAATACACCTAGTTCTACTGCAATCATATTAATGGAAAGTACCAGTCGTTTTTTTATTGTAAAATTAGCTCTTAATAATGCAGTAAGGTCTTTCTTTAGAATAGCAATATTTTGCCGTGGTAAGGTCTTTTGTAAGAAACTTAAAAAAGGCAACTTGATTGGTTTTAATTTTGGCAAAAGATTATTAGGTACTGCTTCTTTTATAATCAATACTTTCAAAATTAAATGAAAGGTAATAAAGGCGAAAAGGCAACCTAAAGCAATATAACCTATAGAACATAAAAAAAATAAATGTATATCACTTGTTGAAAGTAAAAACCAATTTGTAGGCAGCCAATTGGTGGTTAATATCGTATCTAATTTGAATAGATATATGAAATTGCCAATAGCTTCGAGGAGATCATTTTGATAAAAATAATTAAGTCCAATCCAACCAAGAAAAGTAGTTGAAATGGCAGATATACAGGCAATTCCTATAAGGGATAACAAGCTTTTTAATCGTGAATTTAAAATGTTATGTAGAAATTTAGAATAAACGATGTATGTAAGCGATGAATAAAGACTTGTCAGTCCAACAATAAATATTAGCAGTGATGGAAATGATAACAAAAGATATATACGGTCATGTGTAGAAAAATTTATAAAAAAGAGTATAGGGAATAACACTACTGTTAATTTAAACAGGATGTTTAGAAAAATTGTTGTGAAGAATCTTGATAATAAAATTTTTTTGGGATCCGTTTTTAAAGTATGAAGAAGAAGAAAATCTTCAGGATATACATATCGATGTATGATATCAGTCGATGATTTTAATATATTCAAAACAAAAAAGAGAATGATAAAGTTAGTACCTAGAGTTAGAATATGCTCTGGAACTCCAGTTAAAAGAGTCTGTGAGGCTTTATATAGAATAAATATATACACCAAGAAAAAGGGCGCAAAGACAAATAGAATTTTATTTGATTTAAGTAAATTTTCGCTTGATGGGAAAAAATAAATCAAGCGATTTAAAGTTCGTCTATAGGTTAGTTTAAAGTTTGCAATGAGAACCCTTTTGTTGAGCATGTGTATATTCCTCCTAGAACGAAAATAAGGAGGAGTATAATTATACTCCTCAATCTCTTCCTTTTGAGCATCTTACCATTCAGCAGCATATTTCTTGCCGTATTTTTTAGCTAGCTTTTTCGCTGTAGCTACCATTGCAGCTGTAATTAGACCAGTTCCGCCCAAAACAACAGCCAATAGGCTGAGAATTGTTAATACATCGCCTGTTGTCATAATAACACCGATTGCTACATAGGCTGTTTTTTTACTAATTCCTAGGTTTGTTGCAAGGTCTAAAGCGAACTGATGACCTGAACTAAAGTCAATAGAAGCTAAACCTGCAATACCTTCTGAAGAGCCCATAAGGAAAGTAGCAATGGCAAAGAGAGAAACTACACCTGTAATACTTGCAATTTTAAAAAGATTGCTATTTTTCATCTTGAAATCTCACCTCCTTTCAGTTTATAAAAATAAACTTGTTGAAAAAAGAGAAATAATACCTAAAGACATTGTAATGCTAATGATTATGATGGTTTTTTTATAAGAAATTTGATGTATTACTTTTAAGGCAATACACCCTAGAATAGTAGACCACCAAAAGAAAGGGTCGATAATAATATTCAAGATAATATCTAGCGGCTGTTGAGAATTTGGGTAAATAACTGAAAAGGCGAAATCACTACCTAAAAAGAAAGAAAAAATAATGAGTATTGTAAATTTGATGCCTATAGGTATGATTGAATAAATAAAACTAGGGAAAAATTCTTTGGCTGTAGCGGTCCCGCCAATTAATATCCCAATAATATGTATAATAAAAAAGCTTACAAGAACCATCGAGGTAAATTGAATAATACCTAATACTAATGTAATGATCATAATGAGTGTATTCATATCAGTTGTATAATCAATTCCATTGTCTTGAAATGAATTATTAATCAAGGTAGAGAGTGTTGGGAAGATAGCTAAATAAAAGCCTAAGAACAGAAACAATACAGCTAGGAAGACAAACCAAGAATGACGATAATTCTTATCGCTAGAATACTTGATAGAAAGAAAGTCCTTTGGAGAAAATATGAAATGATGTACGAGAGTAATAAAGTTTTGTTTATTATCCATAAATGCTCCTTATATAAACAAAAGTATTTTTTGTTAATTCTATTAAAAACATATCACCTTTTACAATGTTTGGTCAATATGGGATTTTATTTATTAAGGTAAATTTAAGGTTGAATTGTTTCGTGAAAATCGAAAAGAATGCCTCTGGGACTACCCCCTTTTTTAAAACTTCATTTTGTTGTTTCAGCTAACGACTTTCTGCCTGCATTCAGAAGAATACTCGGGATCCTTTCGATAAGTATATTGTTTTCCAACAGGCTGTTCGAATAAGTGTTTATCCGCAGCCTTATACCACCTGCCCCATGCCTGAACCCGCGCCTTATTCTTGATATTCGATTTCTGCATGATCTCTTTCTTAGGTACGCCTACCAATCTCATTTCTAAAGCCTTCCGTTTGACTTCAACCGGATAATTCACTCTTGTCCCCATAGAAAAAACACCTCCACGTCTTATTTCGGATAACAACTATCCGTTCAACTTTGAAGGTGTTTTTTATTTGTCTCATCTTATGGGACCGGTCCCCTTCGTACCAGCCTGCTTTTTTATTGCCTCCGCTCCGGTGCAAAAAAGGCTGCCGCTTTAAAGCGGCAGCCTCTTTCTCATCCGAACCGGCCTGTAATATAATCTTTTGTCCGATAGTCGTCAGGACTTGAAAACATTTTGACCGTATCGTTGCACTCAATCAGCTCGCCCATGAGGAAAAATGCCGTTTGATCGGAAATTCTCGATGCCTGCTGCATATTGTGCGTGACGATTGCAATCGTGTATTTCTCTTTCAGCTTGAACATCAGCTCTTCAATTTTCAAAGTCGAAACTGGATCAAGAGCTGATGTCGGTTCATCCATCAAGAGAACGTCCGGATTGGTGGCCAGCGCCCTTGCGATGCAGAGGCGCTGCTGCTGCCCCCCGGAAAGTCCGAGCGCCTGGGAATGAAGGCGGTCTTTCACTTCATCCCACAGCGCCACATCCACAAGCGCTTTTTCCACCCTCTCATTCAATTCCTTTTTGTTTTTCAGTCCATGGATCCTTGGTCCGTATGCGACATTATCAAAAATCGACTGGGGAAACGGATTTCCTTTTTGAAACACCATACCGACTTTCTTCCGCAGCTCAACAAGATCGACTTTGCTGTTGAGTACGTTCGTTCCGTTGTAGCTGATCTCTCCGGTCATTTTGACATTCGGAACCATATTGATCATGAGATTCAGCGTTTTAATGAAGGTCGACTTTCCGCAGCCTGACGGACCGATGATGGCGGTAATTTCGTACTCGGGTATTGTCAAGTTAATGTTCTTTAATGCGTGATGTTCGCCGTACCATAAATTCAAATCATTGATCTGGTACACATCTTTTGGCTTTACGGCTGTTACAGCGCTCATACCGGCCCCTCCTTATCCAAACCTGCCGTTGATGTAATCCTCTGTCTTTTTTTCTGAAGGATTCATAAAGATCTTTTCCGTACGATCGTATTCGATCAAATCTCCGTTAAGGAAAAATGCCGTTTGATCGGAAATTCTTGAAGCTTGCTGCATGTTATGCGTGACAATGATGATCGAGTATTCCTCTTTTAGACCGACGATTAATTCCTCTATTTTCGCATTTGAAATCGGATCGAGCGCTGAAGCAGGCTCATCCAAAAGCAGGACTTCAGGCTTCATCGCGAGCGTCCGGGCGATGCAGAGGCGCTGCTGCTGCCCGCCTGACAGCGAAAAAGCCGACTCATGCAGCCTGTCTTTCACTTCATCCCACAGCGCGGCTTTCCTCAAGCTTTCTTCCACGATCTCATCAAGCACAGATTTACGCCGTTCACCCGCATACTTTAAAGCATGGGTAATGTTGCTGTAAATCGATTTTGGAAAGGGATTCGGCTTCTGAAATACCATTCCGATTTCCCTTCTCAGATTGACGACATTGATATTGGAATCAAGGATGTTAAGTCCTTCATATCGTATTTCTCCGGATGTTCTGGCTGATGGAATCAGATCGTTCATCCGGTTGATGCTTCTTAAAAAAGTTGATTTTCCGCAGCCTGACGGGCCGATCAAAGCCGTAACGGCATGTTTGTCAACATGCATGGAAATGTCGTTGACGGCCCGCTTTTCTCCATAGTAAATATTTAAATTTTTCACTTCTAAAATATGTTCTTTCGCTTCAGGAAACGGAGCGATTCCGATAGTGTCGCGCACGGTTTCCAAAACCGGCATCTGAACCTGAACCATATGATTTCATCCTTCCTTCTTATTTGTTTGCCGTTAACTTTTTATGAATAAAAGAGCCGAGCCATCGGGCTGCCAAATTAAAGATCAAGACGGACAGTACAAGAACGGCGGATGCCCCGTTTGCGATCGCTTCAGCATCAGGGATGATCCCCTGTGTGTTTACATTCCAAATGTGAACGGCCAGCGTTTCAGCCGGTCTGAAAATATTGAGCGGCGAGGTCTCAGAAAACGGATTCCAATCGGCGAAATTCAGTCTCGGCGTGGTTAGTCCGGCTGTAAACAGCAAAGCGGCAGCTTCGCCAAATACGCGGCCCGACGCAAGAATCGCCCCTGTGATGATGGACGGCACCGCACCAGGGATCAAGACCGTTTTAATCGTATGCCACTTGGACACACCTAAAGCAAGGGAAGCTTCTTTTTGTTCCTTAGGTACAGAGCGGATCGCATCCTCTGTCACCCTGACCATGACGGGAAGGTTGAAAATCGTCAAAGCAAGCGCTCCGCCGATAATGCTGTACCCCCATCCGGTCAAATTAACAAACAGCAGCATGCCGAACATCCCCATGACGATCGAAGGAAGGGATGACAAAACTTCAATACAGACACGGATAAAATCGGTCAATTTGTTGGCGGGCGCATATTCAGCCATATAAATTCCTCCGCCGACTCCAAGGGGAACCGTGATCAGCATCGTCAGTGCGAGAATATAAAACGAGTTGAACAGCTGATCGCGGATTCCGCCGCCGCTTGAAAGCGCACTGGAACGCGAAGTTAAAAAGCTGAGACTGATATGTGAAACACCATTGATGATGATATAAGTGAACAAACCGACAAGAATGGCGGCGATTACCGCAGCAATCAATCCAAAAACACCGGTTGCTAAACGATCTGTTACTTTGCTGTTCATTACAGTTTCCTCCTGGATGACAGATAGCGGATGAGCAGGATGAACAAGAACGACATGATCAGAAGGACAAGGCCCATTGACCAGAGCGTATTGTTTTCCACGCTTCCGTATGTTGTATGGCCCATATTCAACGTTATAATCGTTGTTAATGTCCCCGCAGGGTCTAAAAGGCTCTCAAACAGGTTTCGGGAATTTCCGATGACCATCTGCACGGCCAGCGCTTCGCCGAACGCCCTCGCCATTCCTAAGACGACGGCTGTCAGAAGCGAAGGCAGCGCTGCCGGTATCAGCACTTTTCGGATTGTCTGCCAGCGGGTTGCGCCCAATGCGTATGATCCTTCGCGCAGATTTTTCGGCAGAGACATGAGCGCATCCGTTGAAATAGAAGTGACCGTCGGCAAAATCATGACAGCCAGGACGATCGTTCCCGCCAGAAGGCTGTGGCCCGATCCGCTTGACTTAAACTGTGAAATGAACGGCACTAACACTGTAAGGCCTATGAATCCATAAACGACGGAAGGAATACCAACAAGCAATTCGACAACCGGCTGCAGTACTTTTCTGCCCCATGATGGCGCGATTTCCGTCATGAAAATCGCACCTCCTATTCCAAGCGGTGCAGCAATCAAAGATGCAAGAAGGGTCACTGCAAAAGATCCGAGTATAAACGGAAGGGCTCCGTATTCAGGGTTTTCGTTCGTTGGATTCCAATCTAGACTGGTTAAGAACTCAATTGGACTTACACCATTGGCCAGAAAAGATTGCAACCCCTTATTTCCGAGAAAAATTGTGATCGAAATCGCCGCCGCCATCATGATAAACGCGCACGACGCAACCAAAATCCTCCCGCGGATTTCATCCATTTTGCGATTATGCTTGGAGCTGATCAGCCGCTCTTTTGCGGACAGTTTCTCTATTTTTTGAACCATTTTTTTACACTCCTATAAGAACAAGTCATAAGAGGGAAAGTGTCAGGAGCACACTTTCCCGCCTTCTATTGTCAATTATTTATCAGTTTGCTTTCCATTCGCATCGCGCTTGACTTCCATGTCTGTTACTGGAATGTAGCCCTGCTCCGTCACGATGGATTTTTGAATGTCATCGTTCATCAAATAGTCGAGGAATTCTTTCGCCAAGCCTTCAGGCTCGCCTTTCGTATAAGAATGCTGGTATGCCCAGATCGGGAATTTGCCTTTTTGTACATTTTCGGCTGTCGGCTTAACGCCGTCGATTGAAAGCGGAGTGACAGTGTCATCCTTGATATAAGAAAACGCAAGATATCCGATTGCTCCAGGCGTTTCAGCGATTAACTTTTTCACTGTGTTTGAAGAATCTTCCGTGATTCCTTCAGCCGGAGTTTCTCCGTCAAGTGCATATTTAACAAAAGTCGCGCGGGTTCCTGAAGAATCAGGACGGTTGACAAGCGTAATCTTTTGATCTTTCCCGCCTAGTTCCTTCCAGTTCTTGATTTTACCTGTGAATACCTTTTTGAGATCCTCTAACGAAATGTCATCGATGCCTACTTCAGGATTGACCGCAGCTGCCATTCCGACAACCGCAACTTGATGATCGGTAAGTTCTTTGGCAGGAATGCCTTCTTTTTCTTCGGCAAAGACATCGGAGTTGCCGATTTGGACTGTGCCTTCAGCCACTTGGGAAAGACCTGTGCCAGAACCTCCAGCCTGAACTTGAATATCGGCATCAGGATTTTCATCCATGAATTTTTCAGCCGCTGCTAAAACAAGAGGCTGCATCGCCGAAGAACCCGAAATCGTCAAAGAACCTGAAGCCTTATTCTCTGCTTTATCGCTTTGTTTGCCTTCGTCTGCATTGTTGTTTGTACTGCTGCTTCCGCAAGCTGCTGCGAAGACAACTAAAACGGACATGATGAACATCAGTGTGATTTTTTTAAATGGTTTCACTTCTTAATCCTCCCGCGTAAATGTGTAATTTGTCCTACGGGTATAGCGTAACTTTTCAGTGTTAATCTTGTTTAAATGAATTATTAAGGTTTTGTAAAATAAGCTTGAACTTTGTATAGAATGCGGGTGAAAGGAACGGGCGCACAAAAAAACACCTGCATGGTTCAATGCAGGTGTTTTAATGAAAAAGTCCTATTCTGTAGCTTCTTTTTCGATTTTGTCTTTATTTTTTTCGGCGGTATTTTCTTTCGATTGTTTTGATTTCAGTTCAAAATACTTATCAAGCACTTTCCGGCCGAGTTCGTTTGTAATTGAATATCTTTGGCCATAGTCATTATAAACCCAAGGAACGACGACGGAAATTGCGACTTCAGGATTATCGTAAGGAGCGTAGGCAACAAGCGTTGTATTGTATGTCGGTGTTCCCGTTTTCGATTTGTCCGGTCCGTCATAGAAAGACTGGGCCGTTCCTGTTTTTCCTGCTGGTTTATATGAAGCAGAAGCAAACTGACCCGCTGCCGTACCTTTTGTCATTACGCGCCTGAATCCGTTTTGGACTTCTTTAATATATTGATCGCTCATGTCTAATTTGTTCAATACTTCAGGCTGCACGGACTGTGTAACGGCCCCGATTCCTTTTTTCGAATCAGGCTCCCTGATCTCTTTCACGAGCTGCGGCTTCATGCGGTACCCGCCATTGGCAATCGTTGATACATACTGAGCCAGCTGCAGCGGTGTGTATGTGTCATACTGTCCGATGGAATAGTCAAGCAAGAAACCAGGCAGTCTTTGAGATCCTTTGTAGCCTGTTGCTTCATTTGGCAGATCGATTCCGGTTTTGACGCCGAGGCCGAACTGGCTGAAATAATACCTGAATGTATCAAATGCTTTTGTTTGAAGATTGAGAGGCTGGTGCGCCTTATATTGACCTTTACCAAGGGCGATCGCCGTTTTAAACATGAACACGTTTGAAGATTGTTCAAGCGCTCCCTGGATACCCAGTGTTCCCAAGCCCACTCTCCATGACTTTTTCGGATTCGGCGAGTCACCGATCCAAAGCGGTTCATCAAGAAAAGTCGTATTTAAATTAATGGCTCCCGTCTGCAAACCTGTTAAAACAGTGGCCCCTTTGACAGCCGAGCCCATCGCGTAAGAAGACGTCATCGCGCCGAGGGCATAGTCGTCAACCTTTAATTTGCCGCTTTCGTTTTTAAGCTGCTTGCCGGCAATCGATAACACTTCCCCGTTTCGCGGGTCCATCATGACGACGAATGCGCGGTCGAGAAGCGGAGCGCTATGCTGGGCTTTGGCGGACTTCAGTTCATCCTCGATAATTTTTTCAATCTCTTTTTGCATATCAACATCGATCGTCAAGACTAAATCTTTTCCGCTTTTCCCCTCTGAAATGACTTCCGTATCGACGATGTCCCCTGATTTGTCGGTAATATTTTTCACTTTCTCTTTCTGTCCCTGAAGCACATTTTCATATTCGGCTTCAAGGTAGCTTTTTCCAACCCGGTCATTCCGGTTGTAGCCGAGCGACAAATAATGATCAAGCAGACTTTTCGGAAGCCCTTCATTTGAATCAGATATGCTGCCGATCATCGTTCTGAGCAGACCGTTATAAGGATAATCCCGCTTCCAATCTGACGTCACATCGACTCCAGGGAGCTCGTCCAGGTGTTCGCTGACAACCGCCATTTCTTTTGCGGTTACGTCCTTGTTTTTAATATACTGCGGAGTCAACGCGTATCCAGAATCCATCTGACGCTTGATTGCCAAGACTTTCAAATCTTGATCTGTCAGTTCTTTCAGTTTATCTTCCGTGATCCTGTCAAGCTGCAGCTGGTATAAATCGTCTTCTTTCAGCTTGCCGTCCTTAACTTTTTTCCGATCCTGATCGGTGATGAGCTTCTCGGCTTTTTTCGGCCTCGTTAAAATCCAGTAGTCCTTTTTATCGCGCTCCGTTATTTTATCTGTATCGATTTTGATCATTTCTGCAAGTTTTTTTGCTATTTTAAGCCTGTCCTTTTGAGAGGTCGATGATGTCCTTGTGTATGTAATGGCATTCATCGGTTTATTTTTCACGATCGTGTTTAAGTTCCGATCATATATTTTCCCCCGCGGAACGCTTGTCGAGACATCGACTTCTTCCTGCTTCTGCACTTCGTTCGTATAGTCTTCGCCAAAGACGATCTGCACCATGCCGAGGCGCACGACGACGATGGTGAAAATAATAAAAGCGAGCAGGAACAATATGTTCAATCTAATGGGGAGCGATTTGCGTTTTTCAGTTTTCATTTTTTTGTTCATCATTAGCATCACCTTTTTGAAATAAAGAAAAGACACCTTATGAAAAGGTGCCAAATCTATTGTAAAGTTTTTTTCGGCATTTTTCTACTATTTTCCCTTGCGGCTTACCTTTTTCCTTCTAAATAATTGGGTTCAGCTGTTTGTTTATGCGCATCTTTTCCGACCGTTTCGCGGGCGGGCTCTGTCAGACGGATATCTTTGACGAAATAGTAGATCAGCGTGTGGCCTGCCCCCAGCAAAACGAGGGAAACCGGAATGCCCAGGTCTTCTTTCAGCAGCGACACGAGCAGCAAAAAGACCAAGATCGAGACAATCCGTCCGATGTTTAAAAAAACCTCTCTGACGACAATATATTCGATCCGCGCTTTCCGGGCATACCTTGCTTTACCGATCACATCATATGTGAGCGATGAATACGGTACGAGCAAAATCGGATAGCCGATCGCAATCGCTACAGCATACAGCAGCAGCGTCACATACGTCATATGAAACAAAATCAGAAAGAGAGCGCCGAACAGGATGAGACCGCCCATTAAAATCGCCTTTTTGCGCGCTCCTTTTTTAATAAGCCGCGTTGCGAAATAGTATGCAAAAAAAGAAACAGCTGAATTAATCAAGCCGAACTTCCCCAATGCCAACTCGCTCTTTGTCGTAATAAAGACAAAGACATTGATTAAAAAAACGAAAATCCCTTCTCTCAGCCCCTGAAAAAAATGAGCATTTGTAATGCTGCGCCAATTCGGGTCTGAATTTCGTTCTGCCCAGATTTTCTTCAAAATGTAGCGGCCGCGCGATTCACGCCTCTTTAAAAAAAAGCTCGTGATGACAGCCACTGAAAATAAAGCCAAAGACAGGCTGAAAATCACCGTGTACCCCGTGTTGTCAGCAAGCCGTGAAATAACATAGCCGGCGACAATCGGACCGATCATTCCCGCGCCGGAATTTAAAATGCCGAGAAACCCGTTAAAAAAATCTCTCGTGTCCGGCTCAGTGATTTCAAATGTCAGGACATTAAACGCAAGCCAATAAAATCCGTAGCCAATTCCGAGCACACTGCCGAGCAGCACAAGCCGTGATCCCGCATTCTCCCCCGCCAACAGCACGGTTAAATAAAATACAGCCAAAAACGAAACGCCAAACCTGAGTATAAACACCCTGTCGATTTTTTTAGCAAGGCGGCCTGCAAACATAAAGATGATAGGCTGCATCACGACGATCGACAAATTGTAAATGGCCAAATCGACAAACTGTCCGGACTGCTTCCACAGATATACATTCACAAACGTATTGGAAAGGGCAATGCTAAGAGAATAAAGGCCGCCGACTGCAAGCAACAGCAGGAGGTCCCTGTTTACTTCAACATCGCCTATTATGTTTTTGATTCTGCTCATAACTGACTCCCCTTTACTGATCATCATTAGTCTGTCTCATCAAAAGTCAGTTATGTACTTCAGAGCAAAAGAAACGAAAAACAAACAGACCGGCTTTTTGCCGGTCCTTCAACAGCCGCTCCGCTTCGCGAACAACATAAAAAGGCCCGCTTTCCGCGGGCCTCTCAGCGTGTCGACAAACCCTCGCATTCGTTGTCAGGCCTGCGCGTCGGTACTCACGAATCCAACATTCGCTCCGCTCCGATGCTCGGCCTTCCTAGACTGCAAGGGTTTTCAATCACGCTGAAAAGGGATGATAAAATCCCAAAACAAAAAGTCGTTCTGGGATTTTATCAACAATCTGAAAGGCCCGCTTTTCGCGGGCCTCTTTTCTCAAACTGGATTATTTTGCTTCGCTGTAAAGGCGGGCAACTTCATCCCAGTTCACGACGTTCCAGAATGCTTTAATGTAATCTGGACGGCGGTTTTGGTAATTCAGGTAGTATGCGTGCTCCCATACGTCAAGACCTAAGACAGGGGTCTTGCCTTCTGAAAGAGGAGAATCTTGGTTTGGCGTGCTTGTGATTTCAAGCTCTCCGTTATTGACAACAAGCCATGCCCAGCCGGAGCCGAAACGGCCAGCTGCTGCAGCGGCAAAGTCTTCTTTGAATTGATCGAAGCTGCCGAATTTGCTGTTGATCGCTTCTGCCAATTCACCAGTCGGAGCGCCTCCTCCGTTTGGAGAAAGAAGTTTCCAGAACAATGAGTGGTTGGCATGTCCACCGCCATTGTTGCGGACAGCTGTGCGGATGTTTTCCGGTACAGCATCAAGGTTTGCAACAAGCTCTTCAACAGATTTGCTTTCAAGGTCCTGTTTGCCTGCCACCGCTTCGTTCAATTTTGTAACATATGTGTTATGGTGCTTCGTATGGTGAATATTCATCGTCTCTTTGTCGATGTGAGGTTCTAACGCATCGTAAGCATAAGGTAATTCTGGAAGTTTGTAAGCCATATCAATTCCTCCTTAATTTGTATGTATTGAAATGCCGCCTTTAGCAAGCCTTTCCTCTTTCAATGTATCAAAAGAAAAGGCTTGTTTCAATGGAAATGCTCACAAAATGATCACAGTTGCATTTCAAGCGCTCACTAAACTTTATCCTTTTCCCCTTCTTTTTAAACATGGACGGGAAAATTTTAGAGCACAGTATATAAAAAGTAGCCGATCATTATCAGCTGAATCACACTTTTCGCAAAAACGCCTGAAATAAATCCGATCAATGAACCGATCCCGATTCTGGCCGCTGTTTTCAAATCCTTCTGATGGACAATCATCTCACCCGCCAAGGCCCCGACAAAGGGCCCCAAAATAATGCCCGCCACAGGTATCACAAAAGGTCCGATCAAAAGGCCGATTGTGCTGCCCCATATCGCCGCCCTGCTGCCGCCGAAGCGCTTAATACCGAGGAGATTTGCAATATAGTCAGCAGCAAACAATACGGCTGTAAAAATGCCTTCAATGATCCAAAACAGGTAGGAGTAATGCCCGAATGTAAATAAAAAACCGTATAGCACAAAGCCGGCTACGATGAAAACGACGCTCGGAATGATGGGATAAACAAGGCCGATGAACGCAATGACGAACATCGCCGCAATGATGATCCAATATAAAACATCCATCCGAATCTCCTCCAATCGATTGTGATGCTTCATATTATACCCATTTTTCCAAAAGGAAACTTCCAGAGTCCCTGTTGATCGATAAGTTTTCTTGTATTCGTCCTTTTGTGACGATACAATAATGCAGATACATTATAGAAATAGGAAGTGAAAAACGAATGAATTTATTTCAGCGATTTTTTAAAAGTACATATTCCCCTCACTCGATTGGCAAAATGCGTTTCCAAGGCATAGGGAAAACGATTTTATACGTATTTTTGCTCAGCATCATCGCCGCTCTCCCGAACCTTTACCATATCAGCAGCGGAGTGGTGAATACAATGAACAGCTTTCAGTCAGCTGTAAAAGAATTCCCCGCTTTCTCCATAAAAGACGGCTCACTGCAAACAGATGCAAAGAAAGCGATTGAATCACAGTCATTCGGATTTGTCATCGTTTTTGATCCGAGCGGCTCTTATAAAACAAAACAGATCGAAGACAAACGGAATTCCGTCGGCATTCTGAAAGATAAGTTCGTCATCGCCATTGACGGCCAAGTTCAGGAAATGCCGTACACCATGCTTCCCGAAGACATGTCCAAGGACGATATCCTTTCTTTAGTTGATCAAAATAAATCGGTGATTGTTCCCGTCTTATGCGTTCTGCTGTTTTTGGCGACGGCAGCCGGAAAATTCATTGATGTCTCGGTTCTTGCCGTCATCGGGCTGATCATTCGCAATGGACAGAAGAAAATGCTCTCCTATAAGCACCTTTGGGTGATGTCTGCTTATTCGATCACGCTCGCGACCGTGTTTTTTGCAATTATGGACGCGCTGGAGGCGGTGGTTCCAAGTCAGTTCCTCCTGAACTGGTTTGTGAACTTTATCATCCTGTTTCTCGCCATTAAAGAGACGCCGTCTTCTAAAGCAGCAAGGTAAAACGGGCAGGAGCAAATTTATTGTCATGTTGAAAGAGGGACAAGCGTAACATAATAAAAAATGCACGAAATGGGGACAAATCAGATGAAACGTGTGATTGTGCTGTTTTCGATTTTGCTCGCCCTGTTCATTGTTTATTATGACTTGAAATCAGGCACCATCCCTCAAAACGCCTTGCCGGCTTCAACCATGGCAGCAGAAGCTCCGGCTGCAAGCCTGCAATATAAGACCGTTACCGTCAAACCCGGACAGACCGTATTTTCAATCATCGGGAACAGCGCCGTTCCGGCCGACAAAATAGCCGAAGATTTTGAAGCGCTGAATCCGAATGTGAAGGCGAGCCGCATTCAAGCAGGCATCACCTACAAGTTTCCCGTTTATCCTGAATAAGCGTTAATTTCTTGTCAGTTTCATGAACGGGCTGTTACAATAAGACTTGTAAACGATTTGGTATAAGAAAAGGAGCAACCGCCTCCGAATTATACTTAAGGAGCGAATTCAAGTGAGTGAAATCACACATCGTACAAAAACGCGTCCCGTTAAAGTGGGACCTTTAACAATAGGCGGCAATAACGAAGTCGTCATTCAAAGCATGACAACAACAAAAACACATGACGTTGAAGCAACCGTCGCCGAAATCAACAGACTCGCGGAAGCGGGATGTCAAATCGTCCGCGTCGCCTGTCCTGATGAACGGGCTGCAGACGCGATTCCTGAGATCAAAAAGCGGATATCCATCCCTCTTGTCGTGGATATTCATTTCAACTATAAATTGGCTTTAAAAGCGATCGAAGGCGGAGCCGATAAAATCCGCATCAATCCGGGAAACATCGGCCGCCGCGAAAAGGTTGAAGCGGTGGTCAATGCAGCGAAGGAAAAGGGCATTCCAATCCGGATCGGTGTCAATGCAGGCTCTCTGGAAAAACGAATCCTTGAGAAATACGGCTATCCGACAGCAGACGGCATGGTCGAAAGTGCACTGCACCACATTAAAATTCTTGAAGATCTCGATTTCCACGATATCATCGTCAGCATGAAGGCGTCTGATGTCAATCTGGCGATTGAAGCGTACGAAAAAGCGGCAAAAGCATTCGATTATCCGCTTCATTTAGGCATCACCGAATCGGGTACGCTGTTTGCCGGTACGGTGAAAAGCGCCGCCGGTCTCGGCGCGATCCTTTCAAAAGGAATCGGCAATACATTGCGGATTTCTTTAAGCGCGGACCCGGTCGAAGAAGTAAAAGTCGCCAGGGAGCTCCTGAAATCTTTCGGGCTCGCTTCCAATGCAGCGACATTGATTTCCTGCCCGACTTGCGGCCGGATCGAAATCGATTTGATCAGCATCGCCAATGAAGTCGAAGATTACATCGCTAAAATCAAGGCGCCGATTAAAGTTGCCGTTCTCGGCTGTGCCGTCAACGGTCCCGGAGAAGCGCGTGAAGCCGATATCGGGATTGCCGGCGCACGCGGCGAAGGCCTCCTGTTCCGCAAAGGCGAAATCGTCCGGAAAGTGCCTGAGGAAACGATGGTCGAGGAATTGAAAAAAGAAATCGACAAGCTCGCCGAAGAGCATTATGCCAAACAAGCGGCCGAAAAAGAAAAATTAAACACATAATAAAAAAGCTTGACGGATATCCGTCAAGCTTTTTCCGTTAGAAAAACGGGGTGATGAATATGCCAAGCACCAAGGAAACTGCACCGATACCCATTGCCCATGCTCCTAAGCCAGCTGCTCCTTGTCTTCTGGCTATATAACCGACAATGATCCCTGCAATTCCTAACAGCACTGGAAGCATAAACAAGGAAATAATCGAAAGCGCAAGCGCGATATACCCGGTTACGCGTCCGCCGGCAGCATCGGCATCGTTACGCGCGTCACCGTTGTCCCTGTTATCCGTACGATAAGTCGGGGCAACTTCTGCTGCTGTTTCTTCTAAAAAGTCATCATTATCTAAAGTCGCATCGACTAGGTCAGCATCATAACCGGCCCGGTTACGACCGCGAACATTTTGATCTCTTTCCATTCGATATCCCCCCTCTTTAATCCATAAAGGAGCATTTATAGTTTAAGCATTTTAGCCCGATTCATGTTTGCTAAACTTTACTGTAAATGTTAAAAGATTATGATACACTGGAGGAATGGATGATAAGGAGTGTGGACATGTTACATTTAGGAATCGATATTGATGGAACGATCACTGCCCAGGATACTTTTGTTCCCTATTTGAACGAGTCGTTCAGCCTCTCCATTACATTGGAAGATATTAAGGAATATGACTTAACAAAGCTGCTGAATATATCCCAGGAAGATTTTTGGAAATGGATGAACGAAAACGAGCCCCGCATCTATCAGGAAGCATTGCTGGCTCAATATGCCAAACAGACGCTGGATGAGCTGAAAAAGCAGCATAAGCTGATATACATTACGGCAAGAAGACACCATCTGGAGGATATCACCTTTGATTGGTTCGAGAAACGCGACATTCACTATGACCATATAGAACTTGTCGGCGGTCACGATAAACTGGAAGCCGTCTTCAGGCATAAGATCGATGTTTTCTTTGAGGACCACCACGGGAATGCAACCATGATTGCAAAAGAAGCAGGCATTCCGGTTCTGTTGTTTAATACGCCATATAATCAGCTTCCGATCGATTCAAACATCGTCAGAGTCGACAGCTGGCTTGAAGCCGCCCAATGGCTGAAAAAGAACGAGAAAATGATTAAAGGCGCAAAAAGCATGTAAGATAAAGTCTCTTACATGCTTTTTGCGTTAAAAAGGCATATGGCTTTTTAACGCCATATGCCGCTTTTCTTTACTGCGCTTCTGCGCTTTTTTCTTCGCATCGCGGGCACGTTCCGTAAATTTCAAACTTGTGGCCGCTGATCTGGTAGCCGTCAAGATCGTCTGTCAGCTTTTCCATCGGGCATAGCTCGATTTCCTTCGTTTTGCCGCATATCATGCAAATAAAATGATGGTGGTGATGAGCAGAAGAACATTTAAAGCGAAACAGCTTTTCACCGGAAAGCTCAGTCGTTTCCAAAATGCCGAGTTCTTCAAACAGCGACAAATTCCTGTAGATCGTATCAAAGCTTAACCCTGGATAATCATCGTTTAAAGCGGAAAGGACGTTTTTCGCCGTTAAATATTTATCAGAATCACTAAACAGCTGAAGCATATCCTCCCGTTTGCTTGTATATTTATATCCTTTTTCCTTCAGTAAATCAAGCGCTTCCTGTACGTTCACGGCGAATCCTCCTTTTGATTTTATTATAACTGATGCACAGTATCAGGATAAAGATCGACAGCATCACGATTGTTCCCCCCGGCGCAAGATCGAGATGATAAGCAAGCACCAGGCCGACGATGACGGAAAGTTCACCGAATAGAATCGATAAGAAGATCGCCTGCTTAAACCCCTTGGCAATGCGCATGCTCGCAGCGACAGGGAGCGTCATCAGCGCTGAAACGAGAAGCGTACCGACGATTCTCATAGAGGCGGCGATAACAAGCGCAACGATCAAAATAAATATAAAATGAATCCACTTTGCGGAAATCCCCGAAGCTTTAGCATGCTCTTCATCAAACGACAGAAGAAACAGCTCTTTAAAAAGGGAAAATACCACAATCAAAACGGCCGCGGAAATTCCGACAATCACCAGCATGTCTTCCCGCGAAACAGCGCTGACGCTGCCGAATAGATAACTGAACAGATCCGTATTAAATCCGTCCGCAAGCGAAATAAAAATAACGGAAATCCCGATCCCCCCCGACATGATAATCGGGATCGCCAGCTCCTGATAATGTTTATAAACCGTTCTCAGCCTCTCGATAATCAAAGAACCGGCAACAGAAAACGCCATTCCGAAATAGATCGGGCTGACGCCGGCGAGCACTGCAAACTGTTTGCCTGCATACAGGCTCGCTGCTATGCCGGCTAAAGAGACGTGGCTGAGCGCATCTGCGATCAGCGACAGGCGCCTGACAACGATGAATACACCGAGCAAGGGCGCGATGAGGCCGATTAATATTCCTGAAATAAAAGCGTTTTGCAAAAACTCATAATGAAAAAAAGGTGTCAGCATTATTCGTGTCCTCCATGATGATGGTGATTGTGGCTGATGGCTTGAACATCATGCCCGTAAAATTGAGACAAGTCTTGATCTGTCATGGACTCAAACTCTTCTGTATTGCCGTGAAAATGAAGATGTTTATTCATACAGGCAACGTGTGTGACTTTATCGGAAACCGTGCCGACATCATGGGTGACAAGAATGAGTGTAATGCCTTTTTCACGATTCAACTTCTCCAGCAGCTTGTAAAACCCTTCAACTGTTTTTTGATCGACTCCAACCGTCGGCTCGTCAAGAATGAGCAGCTTCGGTTCGCTCACAAGCGCTCTCGCGATGAAAGTTCTTTGCTGCTGTCCCCCCGAAAGCTCGCCGATGTTCCTGTCTTTCAGGGACGTGATGCCGACGGCTTCGATCGCTTCATCCACCTTTTGCTTATCGGCTTTGGACATGCGTCTGAATAAGCCGAGCTTCGCTGTTAAACCGCTTGCCACCACTTCATATACGGAAGCGGGAAAACCGGTGTTAAAGCTGTTTGCTTTTTGGGATACAAAGCCGATTTTGCTCCAGTCCTTAAATTTTCTGAGAGGGACGCCGAACAAATTAAGTTCGCCTGTCTGCGGCTTAATCAGCCCCAGAATGCATTTCAGCAATGTCGTCTTTCCCGATCCGTTTGGACCGACCAAGCCGAGAAAAGTCCCTTCTTCAATGTTTAAATTGATATCTTCTATCACATTTCGATGATCATAGGAATATGATACATGCTTCATTTCAATAATAGGTTGTTTCAATACGTTCACCTTCAACTTCTCCAGAATCATTACGATTTATTGCACAAAAAGAAAATGGCAGCCGAAAAGCAGCAAGCCATTTTCACGATTGACCAGTTCATCTTTAAATTATACATATAAACTAAAAAAAAGTAAATGAAAGCCTAATGGATGGCATTTTTGAACTTTCCTCCACGCGTTTCGTGCGTGTCCATAATCGTTATAAAAGCATTGTGATCAATATTGAAAACAATCGATTTCAGCTTTGTCACTTCAAGCCTGGTCACAACGGCATAAATCACCTCTGTATCCTCATCGGAATAGCCGCCTTTCCCTTTGAGCTTTGTCGTTCCCCGGCCGAGGCGATGCAGCAGCGCATCGGAAATCTCCTCGTATTGATCTGAAACGATGATGACCGCTTTCGTCTCATCAAGCCCTTGAATAACGGCGTCGATCGTCTTCATCGCAATATAGTACGTCATAACCGAAAACATAGCCTGCTCAAGGCCGAATACAAAGCTTGCCCACGTAAAAATAAAGACATTGACGAACATGACAAATTCGCCGACTGAAAATGGCAGCTTTTTCGTAAGCAAAATGCCGAGTATCTCAGTTCCATCCATAGAACCGCCGTTACGAATAACAAGCCCTACGCCGAATCCGAGCAGAAGACCGCCGAATACGGCTGCCAGAACGGGCTGAGTCGTAACCCCTTCTACATGATGCAACAAGGTTTCAATAATTGATAAGCTGATGATTCCGATCAGGGTTGAAATTAAGAACGTTTTTCCGATGTGCTTGTAGCCTGAAAACATAAACGGAATGTTAAGAACGACGACGAGCAGTGCGAAGTTGATATACGGAGTATCTTTAAAAATGTAGTCCAATATTAGTGAAATGCCGATAATGCCCCCGTCAATGATGTTGTTCGGCACTAAAAATAATTCGATGCTGGCGGCTGCACAGGCAGCCCCGACGAGAATCATGACGATCCGAAACGCCACTTTGACCGCTGATTCTTTTTTATGCTGTTTTATGGTATTTGCCATTCTGTCTCTCCTTTTTCCAAACTGGCCAAACTGTCCCTTATCATCATATCATTTAACAGACTGAAATAAAAAAATGACACATTTTTAATTTTACGCCATACATTAGTTCAGAGGGGAGGAATGGACGTGATTTTATTTCAAAAAATCGTGCTGCAGCGTTTAAATCAGGTCACGGCTGACGAGGTGCTGAAGTACGCTAAACAATACGGAATTCATGTAACAAGAAAACAGGCGCTTGAAGTGGAAAAGCTTGTGAAAGGAAAAAACATCAATATTTTTAATGAGGAAGAACGCAATAAACTGCTCAAGCAGGTGGAAGAGGTCACTTCAAAAGAAGCGGTGCAGCTCTTGAACCAGCTATTTTCTCAATACGTATCATAAAAAAAGGGGAGCTGATACGCCCCCCTTTTTTTATTGCTGCTTGATTTTTTCCAGCAGCCCTTCATCAAACTGTTTATTTTTAAGCATTTCAATTTCAAACCGGTATGGCGGCTTTTTGTTCTTTTTATCTTCTCCTACATAAGGCGTTTCAAGGATTTTCGGAATATCTTTCAGCTGATCGTGGTGGACGATGTATTGAAGCGCATCAAAACCGATTTCTCCGAATCCGATGTTTTCGTGCCGGTCCTTTCTCGCGCCTCTGACATTCTTGCTGTCATTAATATGAAGCACTTTTAAACGGTCGATTCCGACGATCTTATCGAATTCGTTTAAGACACCGTCAAAGTCGGATACGACATCGTAACCCGCGTCATGGGTATGGCATGTATCGAAGCAGACGGATAAATGTTCATTGTGTGTAACGCCGTCGATGATCTGTGCCAGCTCCTCAAACGTCCGTCCGCATTCTGAACCTTTGCCGGCCATCGTTTCCAAAGCGATCTGCACATTCTGATTCGGGTCGATGACCTCGTTCAATCCTTCGATGATTTTTTGAATGCCCGCTTCTGCGCCTGCACCTACATGAGCTCCCGGGTGAAGAACGATTTGTCTGGCGCCGATCGCCGACGTCCTTTCAATTTCAGAACGCAGGAACTCGACACCGAGCTCAAATGTGGCCGGATTTGTTGTATTGCCGATATTGATAATATACGGGGCATGAACGACGATATCAGAGATGCCGTTCTCCTCCATATGGGCTCTTCCTGCTTCAATATTTAAATCCTCGATTTTTTTCCTGCGCGTGTTTTGCGGCGCTCCCGTATAGATCATAAATGTATTGGCGCCGTAGGAGCTTGCCTCCTGACTGGCCGCAAGCAGCATATGTTTTCCGCTCATTGAGACGTGTGAACCGATTTTCAACAAAACTGTTTCCCCTACTTTCCTTTTCTAAATTGCTTTCTTTTTTGCTGTCTTTTTATTTTATTGATTTCCGTCTGCATTTTCTTCTTATATCCTGGCTTGACTTTTCTCGGTTTTTTCACAAGCCGCTTAGCGGCCTCATCCGTTTCATCAGGCGTTCTTTTTCGATTCTGACGGCGCTTGCGGTCATCGATCTTTTTCCACTCGCCTTTTTCAAGCCTCATGTTTTCAAACACGATTCCCATCTGTTCAAGCTTCACAAGTGCATCTTCGTCAGAGGTATCATAAAACGTCATCGCTGTTCCGGATGTTCCGGCGCGCGCTGTACGGCCGACGCGGTGAACGTAAAAATCAAGATCGTCTGGCAGTTCATAGTTAATGACATGGCTGATGCCTTTAATATCGATTCCCCTTGCAGCCAAATCAGTGGCTATGATATAGGTGAATTCCAGATCGCCGATTTGCTTCATCACTTTTTTTCGTTCCCGCGGCGTAAGCCCTCCGTGAAGAAGTCCGACTTTCATCCCTTTGTCCGTCAGGTATGCGGCGATTTCGTCAGCCGTTGTTTTTGTATTGGCAAAAACAATCGCCAAATACGGATTTAAATGGGTCATAACCTCGAGCAGCAGCTCATTTTTATCCCTGTGTCTGGAAGGTATCAGCACGTGTTCGATTTTTTCGGCCGTGATGTGCTTCGGCTCAACATGCGCATACCTCGGATTGGCCATATACTTTTTCAGGAAAGGCTTTAATTTTTCTGGAATCGTTGCGGAAAATACGAGCATCTGCAAGCCTTCAGGCATATGCGACCCGATAAAATCGACATCTTCCAAAAATCCCATATCAAGCATTAAGTCCGCCTCGTCGATAACGAGCGAACCGGCTTTATGAACATCGAGCGCCTGCTCCCTGATCAGATCTGCAATCCGCCCCGGCGTACCAACCACCAGATGGGGCTGTGTTCTTAATTTGTCAATCGATTTTTGTTTATCGGTACCGCCGATGAAACATTTCGAACGAACCGCTTCATCAGGCCCTAAAAACTTGGTGATTTTCAGGACTTCCTGATGAATCTGGTTGGCGAGCTCCCTTGTCGGAGCCGTAATCACGACTTGAACGAACTCTTTTTCAAAATCGATCCTGCTTAAGAGCGGGAGCAGATAGGCATGCGTTTTTCCCGTACCTGTCTGCGACTGTCCGATCGCGCTCTCCCCTTTCAGCGCCGCAGGAATTAACCGCTTCTGAATATCAGTCGGCTCATAAAATCCCAAGTCGTGAACAGCCTCTATAATAAACGGCTTTAAATCGTACATTTCAAATTTCGTTTGTTTCATTTTCCCAACTCCTTCTTGGAAAGCCTTTATTCCGGCGCTCCAAGCTTTATCCTATATGGCTGAATTGTGCGCTTATGTATCCTTTTTTATGCCGCACTGCTTAAAAAAAGGCTGATATCATGTCCATCATTAAATTATAACTGATCCTGCGGAAAAAAACCATCACCCCCGCCCTATTCGGGCCGGCGGCAAAGACACTTTGCCACCGTTGGTGCATACCCTATCAAGAGAAGGATTTTGAAAGGAGGTACAAGTATGTTTCAGCAACAGCCGATGAGAAATCAGCCAAGACCGCAGATTCCGCAAAGGCCCGGCAGAGCCTTGATGCCGAGACATCTGGGGATGAGAATGCAGCCCCCTCAAGCGCAGCAGCGCGGCCTGCAGCAAATGTTTCAGCCGATGGGCGCCGCCCAGGAGCAAGCAGGGGCGCGAGGAGGCGGCGGGATTCAGGGTTTGCTCTCGAAAATCCTTCCTGGATCTGCCGCGTCCGGGGGAACAGGAGCAGGCCTCGGCGGAACCGGAAGCGGCCTTGGAGGCATTCAGGGTCTTGCCAATCCGGCTACCATTTCAAACATGCTCGGCAATGTTCAAAAAGCGCTCGGTGTAGCCCAGCAAGTAACGCCGATGATTCAGCAATACGGACCTCTCGTCCGCAATCTCCCCGGCATGGTGAAAATGTTCAGACAGCTGAATTCCGATGATACTGAAGCGGAGGACAGCGAACAACAAAAAGACGAACCGGACAACAAGACCGAAACGAGCGGCGAAAAGAAAGAAGAAATAAAAGTGTCTTCCAAAACACCCGAAAAATCCAAAGCCGAAGAAATCAGAAAAAAACGGAGCCGTTCAGCCCCTCCGTCTGCAAAAAGAAAAACCGGAGGATCAAAACCTAAACTGTATGTATAACATTCTTTGATATCTCCTGCGGGATCAGATATAATGAGGTCTATAGAGACTGCAAAAATAAGCCGTTTTTTACGGCTTTTTATCATGCCCGGCTCTTACTTCTTTATAGGAGGACTAAGAATGAACGTAATTAAAATATCGCCGCGCGGCTATTGCTACGGTGTCGTCGACGCCATGGTCATCGCAAAAAACGCGGCTCTCGATAAAAGTCTGCCGAGACCTATATATATTTTAGGAATGATCGTTCACAATAAACATGTCACCGACGCATTTGAAAAAGAGGGCATTTATACGCTTGACGGTCCGAACCGGCTTGAGATTTTGAATCAGGTCGACAAAGGAACGGTGATCTTCACCGCTCACGGCGTTTCGCCCGAAGTCCGTAAAATAGCTGAGGATAAAGGTCTTGTCGCGATTGACGCCACCTGCCCTGATGTGACAAAAACACACGATTTAATCCGAAAAATGAAAGCGGAAGGCTATCACGTCATCTACATTGGAAAAAAAGGACACCCGGAGCCTGAAGGAGCGGTCGGTGTCGCCCCGGATATCGTTCATCTTGTCGAAACCGAAGAAGACGTGGAAAGGCTGGACATTGAAGCGGAGAAACTGATTGTCACGAACCAAACGACGATGTCCCAATGGGATGTCCATGATATTATGGAAAAAGTAAAAGAAAAATATCCGGATGTTGAATTCCACCAGGAGATTTGTCTGGCCACCCAGGTGCGTCAGGAAGCGGTGTCCGAACAGGCGAAAAAAGCCGACTTGACAATCGTTGTCGGCGATCCGAAAAGCAATAACTCGAATCGCCTCGCCCAGGTCTCCGAGGAAATCGCAGGCACGAAAGCATACCGGATCGGCGATTTAAGCGAATTAAAGCTGGAATGGCTCGACGGCGTGGAAACCGTCGCTGTAACGGCCGGCGCATCGACCCCGACTCCGATTACAAAAGAAGTCATCCGCTTTTTAGAACAATTCGATCGTGAAGATCCTTCCACATGGAAGATCAGTCACGAAGTACCTCTTCAAAAAATCTTGCCTAAAGTAAAAGCAAAAACCTGAAGCATCCATCGCTTCAGGTTTTGTTTTTATAAAAATGTAAACGGGTTCGTATTTGTATCTGATGGAAAGACGGCGACATTGTATTTTTTCTTTCGGCACATCGCCGTCAGCTTTTTCGCAACTCCGTTTTTCATGATTTGTTCGGCATAATGTCCAGGGTCGACCACATTCAGCCCGATCATCATGGCATCGTGCGCTGTATGGAAATAAAGATCTCCTGTTACATATACATCGGCGCCCATACGTTTTGCATGATGGATGTATTTATTGCCGTCGCCGCCTAATACAGCGACCTTCTTCACTTTCGCATCAGACTTGCCCACCATCCGCGCTCCGTTTGCCTCCAGCTTTTCTTTCACATAACGGGCAAATGCTTCGAGTGTCATCTCTTCATTCAATTCACCGATACGGCCCAGCCCTTTTCGAAGCGGACTCTGCTCGACGGGATAAATATCAAAGGCCACTTCTTCATACGGATGAGCCTCATTCATCGCTTTGATCACGGATTTTTCAATACCTGACGGATAAACGGTCTCGATTCTTACCTCTTCGACCCGTTCAAGCTCGCCCCGCTTGCCGATAAAAGGATCGGCTTCAGACAGCGGCTTGAAGCTGCCGACTCCTTCTGAAGAAAACGCACAGTGGCTGTAGGCGCCGATATGACCGGCTCCGGCGTCTCCAAGCGCTGCGCGCACCTGTTCTTCATAATCTTTCGGGACATAGACGGCGAGTTTTTTCAGCGGCTCTTCGTAGGTTGGAACGAGCACTTTTGTGTTCTTTAATTCCAGCGCTTCCGCAAGCATGTCGTTGACACCGCCGTCAGCAACATCGAGATTTGTATGAGCCGCATAAACGGCGATATCATGCTTGATGCACTTTTCGATCAGCCTTCCGCCGGGCTGGTCTGTGATGACATGTTTCAGCGGCCTGAAAACAGGCGGATGGTGCGCAATGATTAAGTCAACGTTCTTTGCAATCGCTTCATCAACCGTTTCTTCGAGAACATCTAGCGTGACCATGACATTGGACACCGTTTTGTTCAGCGTGCCGATTTGCAGGCCGATTTTATCGCCTTCAACGGCGTATGACTTTGGTGAAAATTGTTCAAACAATTGGATGATTTCATGCCCGTTTATCGTTTTTGTCATCTTCTAAGTACCTCCTTTAAGACCTCTATCCGTTTTGACAGTTCAAGCAATTTTTGTTGATTTTCTGCACTCGGAAGAGCCGCTTCAATTTGTTGATAGATGTTTTCCGTATGTTTCAGTTCTTGCGACCATTTTTTGATAAAAACAGCATTTTTTTGTTTGGCCAAAAATGGGCCGACAAGCATGCCTGCCGCAAAGGAAATCCCATCGTAAGCCGCATCCCGATCGCCCGCTTCCGCGACGAGAACCTCATAGTACTTGCCGTCTTCCTCAAGGATTTCTTCATTGATCAGTGCATAGCCTTCCTGATAGAGCCATTCTCTAATATGGTGAGCGTGGATATTCGGCTGTAAAACCAAACGTTCCTTACCTGAGAGCTTATCCTTGCCCGCTTTTAGAATGTGAGCAATGAGCGAGCCTCCCATTCCGGCAATCGTGATCACATCAGCTTCGCCCTTTTCAATCACTTCAAGCCCGTCGCCTTTCCTTACGGATATGAGCGGACTTAATTGCAATTTCTCAACCTGCTGCTTCGCAGAAAGAAAAGGACCATCTGTGATTTCTCCGGCGATCGCGGCACTTGCCAGTCGATTCAGCACACAAAAGCAAGGCAAATACGCATGATCAGACCCGATATCAGCCACAACCGCCCCTTTTGTTATGTATTTCGCCACAGTCTGCAGCCTTTTCGATAACTTCAATTCATTCACAATTATCACAACTTTTCTAGATTCATTTTTCCTTTACTATCATATAAAAAATCGCTTTAGTTTCCAAGCTGGAACAGCAAATCAACATTTTACTTGATCAATTTTTGATTTTCTCTGTAGTACGCACGTAAAGCATGAGTCTCAAGATCCGCGAGCCGAACCGGAATCGGCAGCCTGCTTTCTCGATTGACCAAGCTCATCGCGATGTCATAACTGCTGTCTAAATCAATCAAATGTCCGCATGATAGAAATATCGGTTTGACATCTTGCCTTGTCCGCACCGCACGTCCGTAGACTTCACCACCAATTACAATATCAGTATAAGCACCGAAATTATTATCAGGCATCACAAAATCAGTTTGTTTTATTTTCAAGTAAGTTTTCGCAATGCCGATCGTTGGCTTTTCGAGAAAAAACGCCGCATGTGTCGCAATCCCCATATGGTTAAAATGGAGATAGCCATTCCCGTCAAATAAAAAAACATCCGGTTCAATCGTCAGCTTCTTAGCTGCCTTAATAATAAGCGGCAGCTCCCTAAAAGCAAGAAACCCCGCGATATAAGGCACAGCGATTTTTCCTGCACTATGTACTTTTTCAATGACACGCTTCGTATGAAAATCCAGCACGATGATACTGCAGACACCAAACGCTTCACCATCTTCCTCCCAATAAGCTAAATCAACCCCCGCACAGGTTTGCAGATCGTCTTTACTGATGGAGTTTACTAGATTGATATGTTTTTTTAGTTTTGTTTGTATCGTTAAAAAGTCATTTTCTTGGTTTAAATTAAAATCGTGTATGTTGTTGATGTTCATCTTTAAAAACCAACTTTCTATCATCCCATTTTTCAAAGCACTTTTATCCAGATCATATCTAAATTGTTCAGTTCATTCAAAGTTATTGATTCATACCGGGATAAGCCGGGACAGCAAGATGTCTTATAGAATGAGCAGCATATAAAAAAGAACCCCTCAACAAGCCAAAAATTGGGAGCTCTGTTTGTCTTTTTGTAAATCGAAGTATTTTCTAATCATTCATTATTATTCTTTATTTCTCAGCTTCATCGTCATACTGTTTACACCCTCAAAAACAGCGTCCCGTATGATTTCAGTGTAATTCTCATAACTGTCGCTTTTGGCTTTAATGATATCTAAAACTTGTTTAAATTGTCCATCTATGATAATCGTAATGCCTTCGACCTTTTCACCTGTCTGATCATTCACAAATTCCTCATTTAACATGGTTACCGTATCATTACTATTCATAAGACACTCTCCTATCTTTTTGAAAATAAATTTTTCCCTTTATGATTGATCCAATACTTTTGATTTGTAGGAACTAGATTTGTAAAGTCCTCATAAATTCCGATCCAATGATTCGGTACATATTCTTCATAAGATGCCGGCTCTGGGTATATGGAATCCAACTTTTTTTGACCAAAATCTAACAAATCATCGGCTGGCTATTTATATTTATGTTCGGCTGCTTTTTGAAGTGTGGCTTCGATGTGGTCCACTAATTTTTCCGGCCTTCTCGTTTCCATGTCTTCTAACGGGTTATCCCAGTCTAGATTTTTTATTAACAGCATATAAAAGGTGCCTGAAGGATCAATATCTATGTACCAGCCGACATCTAAAGTCAAGCGGCTTTCTTTATGCTCCAACTGCAATAATGATGACGTAAAGTTGAACCAGTCATCACTGTCTTCCTCTAACTGATCTGGATCGATATCAATTAGTTTATTATAAGAGACAGTCCATCCTTGAGGAACTCTCAGGCGTAAATAGTCAGGAGGGCCTTCAAAAATAAAAATGTTCCCTCCAAATGCCGCTGCTTCTATTTTCCAAATGATCCGTTCCAATTCGTCCACTAACTGCCGGCGATCTTCAACATTGATTGTGTCAATCGTTTCTCCATGATTGTCACAAATATGTATAAGATAATCATCATGGCCTTTAATGATTTTGACCGCAGCATGATATCTTTGTTTTTCTAATTCTATTAATTTGGTATTTGGTTCAACTGTTTCTTGTGTGACCGTTAAATCATGATATTTAACGAACCAGCCGCACGGTATATTTATAGGTTCTAATGATTTTATGGAATTAGACAAATCGTTCACTCCTGATTTGTATAATATAAACTGTTGATTTGTTGCGATGACTTCCGAGAGAATACAACCCTTTAATTATCCCTCTTTACATTTCACGGCCATTAGAATCACTTCGTAAAATTATAATGTACCTACTCATTTTCTATCCTAAAACTAGAAAAAGCACTCGTTTCCTTTTATTTACAACCAAGTGCTTTATTCTTAACTTTAGGAGCAGTTAATAAACATATATTAAACTTACGATTGTTATATAAGTTTTTTCCTAATTAAAATAACTTTATAAACTCTTCTCTTTTTGTTGGGATCTCAGTGTTTGTGCTCTGATAATTTTCAATGCCTTTTCCTATTTTTTCAATCTCCTTCAATGTGATAAAACCAGTTTCCACTGCACTGTTTAAAAAGATGGTAATACTATCGTTATTAATACTCTCTAACGCTTGTGGTAAATATTTCACTTTTTCCTTTTTATAAGCTTCCCAAGAAGTATAAGCGACAGCATCAACTAATAGTGACCATAGCCTAGCAATATTTAAGTCTTCTTCTTCCTCAGCAAATTCTGAAATTCCTGTAAAGTCTGCGTTATCAATTAGCTCGTATAAGTCATCACCAGTAACAGCATGAGATTCAACCCATAACCAGCATTTGTCCAATGCTTCTCTCCCTTCAGGATACCTTTCATCGTCTTTGCTGATTACAGAAAATACTCTTTCGGCAACTGTTAAAACAAAGCCTACTTTAACTTCATTTTGTAAATTATCGATTGAAATATTATCCATGATTTCCTCCTTAAAATTATCCGATAATCTTTCCATCTTTTAAAACGAAAGATAACAGTCCATTAGTTTTAACACTGTCATCAATCTCTGATGTTACTTCTATTGTTAGATTGGGATATTTCTTGCTTGCTTGATAAAATATACCACTCTTTTCAATAGGATAAGGTTTAAGTAATCCTTTACTACACTTATTACATACGCCTCTTGGATTAGACTGGTGAACTCTTAATGTACCTGTTACTTCCGTCGGTTTGATGCCTGCCTTCTTTACAGCAGAATCAAACTCGTTTAAAACTCCTTCTTCAGCATGTCTTGTAAACTGTGCTAATTTAGGATTTTTCATATGATCGTATGGGGCCCTGATCTCTCTATTTGGTAAGATTGTATCCAATGAAGGCAGTCCAGCTTCTTTTCTTACTTCTGGAGATCCACCTTCAAAAGTCCTTTTTTCAAGTCCTTTTACATCGGTTTTACCAACTGCAATTGTATTAGTCTCTGGAACATTCCACTTTTTCCGTAAAACATCCAGATCTTCTTTACCCAGTTGGATCTTACCATTACCCATCCCCTTACCACTCACCATCTTCACAATTCCAAGCTCTTTCACCGGCGTTTTCTCAACATTCACGCGGACAATTGGGGTGCCGATGCGGTGGCCTGTTGTGGAGGCCGGCTGTTCGACGTAGACGCGGACGTTTGTCGGAACTTGGAAGGATTTCACCTTTTCAAGGATGTTGTTTCCTTTTTGTACCAGCGCCGCTTTTGGCGATTTTGCGAGCGGAATATTTTTGCCAGGTGTTTTGGCCAATGTTTGAGCGCCGTGGTTTGCCGTTTTTGCGACAGCACCTGCGCCGACGAGACTCAAGGCTGCTTCGATCAGGCCTTGTTTCCGCCTCTCTTCAGAAACTTTGTTTCCAAACATGTCCTTGCCCGTGACGGCTTCTGAGAACCCATTTGAAGCGACAAGGCCGTAGGCGCCCATTTCCGTCATTTTCAAGACGTTCAACGTTTTTGAGGCTTTGTAAGCGTCAAGCGCGTGTTCAGCGGCGATGAGTCCTTTTCCTGTTTTATAAATGGCTTTGCCGCCTTTGAAGGCTCGGCCTGCCCACCCTACGATCGGAATAAATCCTGCTGCCGCCATTGCTCCGGCGGCGACACGCTGGCCGTCTGTCAGCTTTTCTCCTGTGACCGGGTCGACGCCGTCAGCGGCTCTCTTATAATCATAATACCCGCTGACTTCTCCGACAAATGTTCCGGCTGCGTCGAGCGCTTTTAAATACCAAGGCTTGTTCGCTTCTTCTTCTTGTTTTTCCTGAAGCCTGCGCGCTTCTGCCTGTTCATTTTTGAATTCAATATAATTGGCGGCTTGATTTTCGACGTCTATCGTATTTTTATAGATCTCGCTTGAGTGGAACGATTTCAAGCTAAAATACATCGGCGAGGCGGTTTTTCCGTGGCTTGTAGCTTCCATTAGCCCGGAATATTTGCCGAGCACGGCGCTGTCGAGTGCTTGTAAGTTTGTGTATTCGGTCTTGAGCGATTCATCCAGCTGATTAACGGCGTCGATGGTGTTTTGCCGAGTTGTTTGCGCTTTAGACATTTTATCAATATAGTCGTCGAGCGTCCAATTGTCCAAGTCAACGATATCGCTGATACTCGCGATGATTTTATCCATTTCCAACTTGAGCCCCGAGACGATTTCCGTCGCTTTCAAATCAGCGTTTTTCAGTTCATGATCCAAAAAAGAGATTTCCACATAAGAATCGGACAGCTTTTTGTCCTTTATATCACCCGATATACCTTTAAAAAAAGCAATCTGCGCTTCAACAAGCTTTAACCAGCTGTCTACGATCTCTGCCTGTCCTTTGTAGAAGTCTTTAATGTTGTCGGCACCTTTCCCCTGAAAATCTTCACCTAAATCAGCGACCCCAAGAAACGCTTTTTTGAGCGTCTGCAGTTGATCCTCAAAGGTTTCGTATTGTTTCTTGCGGTTATTCGCTGCTTCAATTAAAGAATGCGCTTCAAATACTTTCATTGAATTGTCCTCTCTAACCTAAGGGCTATTTTCTGGCGATTGCTTTGTCCTGCTCTTTCAGCAAATCGACATTTTCCTTCGTATCCTTTATGTTTTTGTGTACGGCTTTTTTGTAATCGGCCACCATCTGATGTATGTTCTGCTCGCGTTCGTGGCACTTTGTCACATATGTCAATTTATTTTTCCCCGCAGCTTTCGGAGGATTTGGCAGGTCTAGGGCATCGAGCGCCTCTCTTACGGCCTCCAGCTTTTTGATGACCGCTTCATGTTTCAGCTTGATTGTCGTCATTAAAACCAGCTCCAACTGTTTTTGATTGAGCGGAGTTTATCGCTCAACTGATCAACCGCTTTTTCTCCGAGAGAAAGCAAATGATCCGCCTCTTTAGCTGCCGCTCCCGCCAATTCAAGGCTGTGTTTTTCAATTTCCAGCGCGAAAATTTTTCTCTCCAGCTGTGAAATATAGCCTTCGTACTTTCCGTTCACGATGTTGTACATTGATGTATGAGCTTCATCCCGTTCGTCATCAAAATCATTGGCGAAGTCCCCCGTCCAGTGGCTGTTCAGGTGAGGGTGCAAGATTTGTCTGATCTCGACAATCCCGGTTTCGTGTTCTTTCTCAATTTCCTTTTTTGCTGTTTTGACACGTTCAATCCGGCTTTCTACATCAGCCAGCTTTTGGTTAATCGTGCTGTGGATATGATTCAATGTGCTCTCATGACTCATATGATTCACCTCAAGAAATACTCAAATAGACGGATGGCACCAGTGCATCTGCTGCATTCTTTCCATTTATATAATAGTAAAATAGATGCAATCTTACTTAAATAGGGTGGATTGCTTATTTTTTCCCTTGCAAAGATGAGTGCAGTCTTCAGAAAAAGTAATAAAGACCTATTCCCGATAGACGCCGCACCGTCATAAAGGACGGAATCACGGATGCTGAAACAGTTCAAATCACCCTTTCGAGGTGACTCCTCGTCAAGCAAGATCACCCATTTACCGAAAACAGAAAAAGGATTCGCACAAAAGCTCTTATCAAAGCTTTCATTGCGAATCCTTTTGGTGATGAAACGGTTTTAACCTATTTAATCTCTGACACCCATTTTGCCATATCATCAAGCTTTTCCGCCGGAACCAGTCCTCCCGGCATTCCGTTACCGCCTTTTTCAATCTTTTCTTTAATCGCACCTGTATCCATCCGGTCTCCGACGCCCTTCAGTTTAGGTCCTGATACACCTTCATAATTCTCGCCGTGGCAGGTTACACAGTTCGCTTTGTAAATTTCTTCAGGCGAGGCATCCGCTTTGTCTTCTTGAGCTGTTTTATTCCCTTCGCCTGCAATTTCTTTTTCGTCATAAAGGCCTTTTATGGATAAGATAAAAACCAGTCCTATGCCCATAATGGCGATTAATAAAAATGGTATCAATGGATTGCGGTTCATTTTACATCCCCCTTTTTAATTTACCCCTGCCCCTTATGTAAACAATTCTAATTCTACTTTAATTTTACAAAAAGTAAACCAATTATGAAACAAAAGCTGATGAAGTTCACATTTTAGACAAAATAACGGATGATGAAGCAATTGTTCATTTTCCATTTAAAGACCAGTTTTTGAATACGGTTACAACAATAATTATAAAGGGCCTTTCCTTCGATCTCAAGGTTATAATGACTCAAAATGCACTTTTGGATATTTGCAAATTCGAAAGAAATTAAGTAAAATATAATCGGGTTACCAATAATAGCGCTTTCATTCTGTCGTGAAAAAAAGAACGGATCTCCTGACCCGTTCAAGTTTATTCGAGAAAATCTTTCAAGCGTTTGCTTCTGCTTGGATGTCTTAATTTACGAAGTGCTTTAGCTTCTATTTGACGAATTCGTTCTCTTGTTACCCCAAATACCTTACCAACTTCTTCTAATGTTCTTGTACGACCATCATCAAGGCCGAAGCGAAGGCGGAGCACATTTTCTTCACGGTCTGTCAATGTATCCAGTACATCTTCAAGCTGTTCTTTCAGCAATTCATATGCTGCATGATCTGACGGAGAAGTCGCTTCCTGATCCTCAATGAAGTCTCCCAGATGTGAATCGTCCTCTTCACCGATCGGAGTCTCGAGTGAAACCGGTTCCTGGGCGATCTTTAGAATTTCACGGACTTTTTCAGGCGTCAGATCCATATCTTCCGCAATCTCTTCAGGCGTTGGCTCGCGGCCGAGATCCTGAAGGAGCTGCCTTTGAACACGAATCAGTTTGTTGATGGTTTCAACCATATGAACAGGAATCCTGATCGTTCTCGCCTGGTCGGCAATCGCTCTTGTAATCGCCTGTCTGATCCACCATGTCGCGTATGTGCTGAATTTGTATCCTTTGCGGTAGTCAAACTTTTCTACCGCCTTCATCAGGCCCATGTTTCCTTCCTGAATAAGGTCAAGGAAAAGCATTCCGCGGCCGACATACCGTTTTGCGATGCTGACGACAAGTCTCAAGTTGGCTTCAGCCAGACGGCGCTTCGACTCTTCGTCGCCTTCTTCGATTTTTTTCGCGTATTCGATTTCTTCTTTTGCAGACAAAAGGTTTACCCGTCCGATTTCTTTCAGATACATGCGGACAGGGTCGTTTATCTTAACGCCCGGAGGCACGCTTAAATCGTTAAGGTCAAATTCTTCTTCGGCCTTGGCCAGCTGTTGAATATTAGGATCCTCATTTTCTTCGTTCTCGCTAATTAATTCAACGCCTTGTTCTCCTAAAAATTCATAATACTCATCCATTTGGTCTGATTCGATCTCGAAGCTGGACATGCGCTCTGCAATTTCTTCATATGTGAGCACTCCGCGCTTTTTTCCGGCTTCTGTTAATTGATCCCTCACCTGTTCAAATGTGAATTCAGTTTCGGTCTCGTGTGCTTGTTTATCAGCCATTCATGGATCCCTCCTTCCAAAACTTACAGACGAATTCTAAAAGCATCCCGCTTTTTTTGTTCCTATTTCACGAATAAAGCCTTCTCTCTCATCTAGGGCTTCACGGGAAAGCAAATCATAAATTGACAATATATGATTAGGACAAGCAGCTTTTGCTCCTCCGTTAGGATTCATTGCCAAAAGCTTTTCCTATTATATATAACGGTTTATTTCAGCGAACGGTTCAGCTTAACAATTTCCTGTGCCAAAGTTGCCGCTTTGATGAAGTCTTTTTGCCTCTCGGCTTCCGCCCTTGCAGCTTCTTTTTCTTTTATCATTGACCAATTTCGATAATTCAACACTTTTTTTACATAATCAGATAATTCCGCTTCACTTAATTCTTCGTTCACCTGAAGCATTAAGATATCTGTCAGAAGCTGACCGAGTTCCTGATCCTCAACTCTCTTAAAGAGCTCCTGGATGGAAATGTCCGCTCCTTCTTCATACATGGCGTACAAATAAGCGGCAATCGCGCGGTGCTGATCAAGGTTGAATTCAAAGCCCACCCGGTCTAAAACCTTTCGAATGACGTCCCGGTCATGAATCATGTGAGCCAGGAGCATCCGCTCCGCGTTCACATGAGCCGGCCGAAGACCTGTCTTTCTCCGCGGGGCGCGCGAAACGGCCGCCTGCCGCTCTTTTGAGTCCTGACGGCTGCTTTCCCTGCTGCGGCTTACAGCCTGCTTTTCAAATACGGAAAGCTGATCCTTCAAGGATTCAAATGAGATTGAAAATTCATTTGCCAGCTGTTTGACGTATATTTCCTGTTCCAAAGGTCCGCTGAGAAGGCTGACTTCCTTCAGTACATCGTTGATATAGGCTAAACGGTCTCCTTCATCAGACAGGTTTCTGCCCTTGCGGAAATAGTTCATTTTAAACGTCATCATCGTAACGCTGGCCCCTATTACATCATTCTTAAATTTCTCGCTTCCGAATTTTTTGATGTAGTC
Source organism: Bacillus sp. PK6-026 (assembly GCF_054161455.1). Classification (NCBI taxonomy): domain Bacteria; kingdom Bacillati; phylum Bacillota; class Bacilli; order Caryophanales; family Bacillaceae; genus Bacillus; species Bacillus sp. PK6-026. The sequence goes on from NZ_CP096418.1 coordinate 2,748,655, forward strand.
ATCGGGATCCAGCCCGTCAGGTATCATGGCCACCTTGACGTCGCAGCCTTTTTTCTGAAGAATCTCTGCCGCTTTCAGCGTGGCTTCATAACCGGCATGATCCGAGTCATAGCACAGTATGACCTCTCCGACATTTCGCCTGATGATTTTCGCATGCTCTTCTGTCAGCGATGTGCCCATCGTGGCGATCGATTCTTTCACACCGGAACTGACGGCTGAGATGACGTCGGCAAATCCTTCAAAAAGGACGGCCCTCTCTTCTTTTCGAATGTGAAGGCGGGCCTGATGGAAATGATAGAGAAGCTTGCTTTTTCGAAAAAGCGGCGTTTCCGGGCTGTTCATATATTTTGGCTGCTCCCCGGTGAACGTCCTTCCGGAAAAAGCGACCGTTGCGCCGTGATGATCATGAATCGGAAACATAATCCTGTTTCTGAAACGGTCAAAATAGCCGTCACCGTTCTCGCGTCTGATGATGAGTCCAGCTCTTTCCATCAGCGCAAGATCAAAACCTCTCCGTTCCAAAAACTTTGTGATGAAATCCCATGAATCAAGGGCGCATCCGATTTCAAACTGCTCGATCTGCTCCATCTCAAAGCCTCTTTCGAGCAAATAATCGAGCGCTTCCTGGCCTTCCTTTGTATTGACCAGCAAATGATGATAAAATTTCTTTAACAGATCATGAGCTTCCGCCATTTTCTGTTCATCCGAACTGCCTGTGCTGTATGCTGATACAGCCGCTACCTGCTCCGGCAGATCTATTTGATATTTGTCCGCCAGGTGAGAGACGGCCTCCGTAAATGAATAACCTTCCATTTGTCTTAAAAATGAAAAAACATTCCCTCCCGCTCCGCAGCCAAAACAATGAAAAATCTGTTTTTCTCCGGAAACGGAAAAAGATGGCGTATTCTCACCATGAAAAGGACAAAGCCCAAAATAATTACGCCCCTGTTTTCTCAACTGGACGTACTCTCCGATAACTTCTACGATATCAGCTGATTTTTGCACCTGTTCTACAATTTCGTCTGGTATACGATTGCCCATGTTCCAACACTCCGTCGTACATAATTCGCTGCTTAGTACGTAAATCCTTCAATTTTCGACAAGATTTTTTGCAGCTCTTTGACAAATCGCTCTCGGTCTTCCTTGACCAGTTTTTTCGGGCCTTTCGTGTAACGTCCGCTTCTTCTCAATTTTTGTGCGACGTGACGGCGGAAAAGAGCATGATCGATGGAGTCCTCTTCGAAAAGATAGCCTCTCTCCGACATCACATAGACCTTTTTGCCAAGCAAAAGTGATGCCAGCCCGATATCTTGTGTGACGACGACATCACCTGGTCGAACATGGTTGGCAATGTACAGATCGGCTGCTTCTTTATGCGGATCGACATATGTCCAATTCTCTTCTTCTTTCCTTGTGACTTGAAAATGCTCGAATGAAGCCACGAATATGACCTTTACGTCGAAATCCGCCGCTGTTTTGAGCACTTCATCTTTCACCGGGCATGCGTCTGCATCGACAAAAATCGTCCTTTCTTTTTCAAGAAGACTAATTCTCCATCCCTCCATCAATCTCCTGCTATAAATACAGGCAAAATCACACAGGTTTCAAAAATAATCGATCTATAAGAATTTGTCGAAAGTTTTTTTCGGGAAATTCTTGACACGATACCCATAATAGTTTATTCGTTCTGTACTAAGCTTAAACCTAAAAGTTAATTATTTTATCACAATTTTTTATTATAATACAAATGGGTTAAAGATGCTAACATTTTCACTTTTCCCAAAACCATCAAAGCAAAAACCCAGGATGGGGTGTCCTGAGTTTTATTCTTAGACCCTTTTTGTCATCATGTTGTGAATAATGTTGGCCGTTTCCTCTACCGCTTTATTTGATACGTCTACGACATTGCAGCCGATGCGGCCGACGATCTTTTCAAAGAACTCCAGCTCTTCTTTGATGCGGTTGATATTAGCGTAAATCGCTTTGTCGTTGAGGCCGAGCGATTTCAGGCGCTCTTTGCGAATATGGTTCAGCTTATCCGGGCTGATTTTTAACCCGATGCATTTAGCCGGATCAACGGTAAAGAGCTCTTCGGGAGGATCCACCTCGGGAACGATCGGAACGTTTGCCACTTTTAACCGTTTGTGCGCCAAGTATTGGGATAACGGAGTTTTGGACGTTCTCGACACGCCGATCAGCACGATATCCGCTTTTAAGATGCCCCTTGGGTCTCTGCCGTCGTCATATTTTACGGCAAATTCGATGGCCTCTACCTTCTTAAAATAATCTTCGTCCAGCTGCCGGACTCTGCCCGGCTCGTATTTCGCGCTGAAGCCATAGACCGTCTCCATTTTCTCAATCAGCGGGCCGATGATATCGTAATACACGACATTCGCCTTTTCCGCTTCGGCGATTAAAAAATCACGAATCTCCGGGACAACAAGCGTAAAACAGATGATGCCTCCGTCCGCTTCTGCCAGTGAGATCACTTCTTTTATTGTTCCGCGGTCTTCGACATAAGGAATCCGCCTGATGTTTGTCTGCTCGGATGAACCGTTAAACTGGCTGATAGCCGCCTTGACTACGAGCTCAGCGGTCTCGCCGACAGAGTCTGATACAACATAAATCGTCCGATTACTCATGATATCCCTCCATTTGAAGTTCACTCTACATGATTTCATTTTCAGATAAGCCGACTAAAATTTTTGTCATGTTCGTTTTCGTAATTCTTCCCACAACTTCATAGCCTTTTTCTGTATCTTTTACAACAGGCAGTGCGTCAATTTGTTTTTCGATAAGCATCTTGGCAATGTCCAAAATGAAATCGTCGCGCCTGCAAAGCGTAATGTTCGGCATTCTCGTCATAATGATATGGACGGGTATTGAAGGGAGCTCCTGTTTGCCGATGCTGGCTCTGAGCAAGTCTTTTCGTGAAAGTACACCGACTAAGATGGCATTATCATCAACGACAAAAAGCGTTCCTACGTCCTCTAAAAACATCGTGCAAATCGCATCATAAACGGAGACATTTTCATGAATGACCACCGGAATGGACTGGAAGTCTTTCACCTGCAGCTTTTTCAGCTTATCAGCCAAGAGCTGCGTGCCCGTCTTTCCCGTGTAGAAATAACCGACCCGCGGCCTTGCTTCCAAAAATCCTGACATCGTCAATATCGCCAAGTCCGGACGAAGCGTAGCCCTTGTCAGATTCAGCTTTTCCGCGATATGTTCTCCGGTAATCGGTCCGTTCTCTTTGACAATCTGCAAAATATGCTCCTGACGTTTATTTAGTTCGATCGTACTCACCACCTTTAAGCCGAAGCTCACAATTCGTTCGTTATGTATAAAAGTCGATAACATATTATAACGCATATGAAGACTAAAATAACAGCAATTACAATTGAATTCTATGAAAAAGACAGGCACAAATTGACAAGGATGTGAAAAATCAATTTGAGCAAAAAGACGATTGCCAGCTTGTCAGCAACCGTCTTCTGCGGTGTTTATTTTACAATGATGGCATTGATGTTTGCAAAAGATCGGATCAGCTCCGCCAGGCTTGCCATTTGCGCCAGGCGGTTCGCTTTTAATCTTTCATCTTCGGCATGGACCATCGTGTGATCAAAATAACCTTCGATCGGCTCTTTTAGCTTGGACAGCTCACTGAAGGCTCCCTCATAATCTTTTGCTTGGTAAAGGGTCTCTAATTGCTGTCTGCACGCCTCATAAGCTTTGAAAAGCTCCTCTTCTTGAGGGTTTTCAAACAGTGACGCATCAATGGCGTTCGTTTCGCTCTTTTTGCTGATCGAAATAACCCTTGCCAGCGCTTCAGCCGTTTCTTTAAATTCCGGTTTTGCTGCAGCCGATTCAAGAACAGCGGCTTTTTCGACAGCCGAATACGGCTCAAGGTTCGAGCTTTCGAGCACGGCATCCACCACATCGTAGCGGATGTTTTCCGCTGTTAATACGTATTTGAGGCGCTGTTTAAAGAATTCGAGCAGTTCGCTGTTTGCTTCCTGTCCGGCAAACGCAGCCAGTTCTTTGAATGAAATGCCCCAGTTCCGGTCAAGCAGGATTTGGACGATGCCGCTCGCCTGTCTTCTTAGTCCATACGGATCCTGAGATCCTGTCGGAATAACGCCGATTTTAAAGAATGAAGCGACCGTATCGAGTTTATCCGCTAATGCGACGACGGCGCCGACGATTGATGAAGGTGTTTCCCCTCCGGCTTGTCTCGGCATATAATGCTCATTGACAGCGAGCGCCACTTCTTCTTTCTCCCCGAGCATCCGCGCATATTTTTCACCCATGATGCCCTGCAGCTCAGGAAATTCGTAAACCATGTGTGTCACAAGGTCGAATTTTGAAATGTGCGAAGCGCGCTTGATCAGCTGCACCGTCTCTTGATCCGCACCGATGATTTCAGCGATCCGTTCAGCAACCGCCTCAGTGCGTCTTACTTTGTCTCCAAGCGATCCCAGTTCTTCGTGGAAAACGATCTTTTCGAGTTTTTTCACATTCTCGTCAATGTTTAATTTTTGATCTTCTTTATAGAAGAAGGCGGCGTCTGAAAGCCTCGCTCTCAGTACTTTTTCGTTCCCTCTCGCCACGTTTTCAAGGGCGCGGCTGTCTCCGTTGCGGACGGTCACAAAGTAAGGAAGCAAATCGCCGTTTTTATCTTTGACAGGGAAATAGCGCTGATGCTCTTTCATCGTTGTCACGAGCACCTCTTCAGGAATTGCGAGAAATTCCTCTTCGTAAGAACCGGACAGAACCGTTGGATATTCAACCAGATGGGTAACCTCATCCAGCAGATCCTCGTCTCTCGGAATGTCCCAGGACTTTTCAGCCGCCAGTTCGTCAAGCTGCTTAACGATCAGCTGCTTCCGTTTGTCCGGATCGGCAATCACAAACTGGCTTTCCAGTGCCGCTTCGTATTCAGAAGGTGCGCTCAAGCTGGCTGCTTTTCCAAGGAAGCGGTGTCCCTGTGTTGTGCGGCCGGTTTCGACATGAGCGACTGAAAACGGAACGACTTCACTGCCGAACAGCGCGACGATCCATTTAATCGGCCTGATGTATTTCAAATCTTCGCTGCCCCAGCGCATGTTTTTTGGAAAGTGGAGGCTTGTCACCAAGTCGCCGAGCTCAGGAAGTAATGAAAACGTATCCTGACCTTTTTGGAATTTTTGCACAAAAACATATTCCGTTCCTTTGATGTCTTTAAAATACAAATCTTCCGGACTTGCTCCTTGCCCCCGTGAAAAGCCGATGGCCGCCTTTGTCCATTCGCCGTTTTCGTCAAGGGCGATTTTCTTTGCCGGTCCTTTCGCTTCTTCTGTCACATCGTCCTGCTTCTCCGCCACGTTCTCGACAAGAACGGCCAGTCTTCTAGGGGAGTTATAGAGCTTGACGGAACCGAAGGCAATATTTTTTTCCTTGAGCCAGCTTTCCAGTTTTTCACCAAGCTGAGTCATGCTGTCATGCATGAAGCGCGCCGGCATTTCTTCTAATCCGATTTCTAAAAGCAAATCTTGATTACTCATGTGAAGCCTCTTCCTCCTTCAGCATTGGGAAACCCAACTTTTCGCGTTCATCATAATACGTTTTCGCCACTTTTCTGGCCAGATTTCTCACCCTTGCAATATATCCTGTGCGCTCCGTGACGGAAATCGCTCCTTTTGCGTCAAGCAAGTTGAACGTATGCGAGCATTTCAGTACATAATCATAAGCAGGATGGACAAGTCCCTGATCCATCTGACGGTTCGCTTCTTTTTCGTACGTGGCAAACAATTCGAACAGCATGTCGACGTCAGATGTCTCGAACGTATAGACGGAATGCTCGTATTCAGCCATCTTGAACAGGTCTTTTATCGTATAGCCTTTCGTCCATTCGAGGTCAAAGACGTTTTCTTTGTCTTGAATATAAGAAGCAAGGCGTTCAATACCGTATGTGATTTCCACAGAAACCGGTTTGCACTCAAGCCCGCCGACCTGCTGAAAATAGGTAAACTGGGTGATTTCCATGCCGTCAAGCCACACTTCCCAGCCAAGCCCGGCGCAGCCGAGCGACGGATTTTCCCAGTTATCCTCGACAAAACGGATATCATGCTCCAGAGGGTCGATTCCAAGAGCTTTTAATGAATCTAAATAAAGCTCTTGAATATTGTCGGGAGACGGCTTAATGATCACCTGGAATTGATGGTGCTGATAAAGCCTGTTCGGGTTGTCCCCGTATCTTCCGTCCGCAGGGCGTCTTGACGGCTCCACATAAGCGACTTTCCAAGGTTCAGGTCCAAGGCTCCGCAAAAATGTATATGGACTCATCGTTCCTGCACCCTTCTCTACATCATACGACTGCAAAAGTACGCATCCTTCATTGGACCAGTGCTTTTGCAGGGTCAAAATCATTTCTTGAATATTCAAATGAAGCACCTCCATAAAACGTGTTTTCAAGTTTAATTTTTGGCATAGGGCTGGTTTGGGCAGAAAAAAACTCCCGTCCCTATGCTTGTTTGCCCACAAACATAGGGACGAGAGTTCTCCCGCGGTTCCACCCTAATTGCTGAGAGGAAATGTCTCAGCCTCTTTTTTAAAAGTTGCTCAGGGAATGCCTTTCATTACGCTCTCATCCCCGGCTTTCACCGCCCCGGAGTCGCTTCAATGAGGCCGTGCGCAATTACTTCTTTCCGTCAACGCAACGTCATTATTGAATCCAATCTTCATGACATGATCTTATAAAAAGATGAAGAGGTTGTCAACTTTTGTTTTCATCGCCCAGCATCTTTTTCATATTGTCCATTTGTTCCATGAAGCGCCGCGATTTCAGGTAGATCCCTGAGTACTCGTCATAGTACGTCTGTATGACCCTTTTCAGCTCATCCTTCGTCTCCTGTTTAACCGAGACATTTCCGAGCCTTGACAGGTCAAAATAAAAAAACAGCCTCAACAGCCTGGCGGATGCGGGAGACAGCGGTATCCTGTATGGATCTTTCGCAAAACAGCGGTGGCAGATAAAGCCGTTGTCGCGGATCGAAAAATGAAATGTGCCGTCTTTGCTTTTGCAATGTACACATTCATCCAGCTCCGGATACAGCCCCATCACGCTGAGCATTTTAACTTCGATAAGGTTGGCGATAATGTCGGGATCTGTACCGTCATCGAGCCTCCTCATCGACTGAAGAAGCAGCTCAAATAAAAACGGATTCGGTTTCTTTTCCTCCGTTCCCTTGTCGATTAATTCAGTGATGTAGGCCGCGTATGCTGTTAAAAACAGATCCTCGCGTATATGCCTCATGCTTTCGATCATCTCGCCCTGCTCCAATGTGCCGAGACCGGATGATTTGCGGAATAAAAAAGAAGCATAAAGGAACGGCTGGGAAATCGCTGACAAGCGGCTGTTCGGCTTTTTGGCGCCCCTTGCCAGCACACCGATTTTCCCGTGTTCTCTCGTCAACAGCGTAATGATTTTATTTGTTTCACCATAGTCGTTTGTACGAAGGACGATACCTTCACATTTCGTCAGCATATGTGCACCATCCAAAAATTGGAGGGGTCAAGCATGATCACAAAATTGGAAAGTCAATTTGCGCTAGCTCTTCTTCAAGTACTTCGGGTCTTTCCAGGTTCTCCTTTTCCAATTCTTTAAAAAGGAGGTACGTGTCTACGCTTCCTGTTTGTGAAAATACATTCCAAGTAAAATTCAACATAAAAAGCCCCACCTTTCTGTTTATAACTAGCTTTTTAAACATCCAAATTCTTAAGATTATCTTGACCTTGTATCCTCCATTTCATGTTAAACAATTTTTTCTAATATATCTTTGATTTCGAGAGATTTTGTCACGACTAAACCGCGGTCAAGCTCTGTCCGTTAATACTCGTCTTCTCTAAATCCAAAATCACGAAGCTGAGACATCTTGTTGCGCCAGTCTTTCTGCACTTTAACCCACAGCTCTAAAAACACCGATGATCCGAGCAGCGCCTCGATATCAGTTCTTGCCCGCTTGCCGATTTCTTTAAGCAGGCTGCCTCTTTTTCCGATGACGATCCCTTTTTGTGAATCGCGTTCGACGACGATGGTCGCGCTCACATACACAGAACCGTTTTCCCGTTCTTGAATGGACTCGATCGAGACCGCAATGCTGTGAGGGATCTCTTCCCTTGTCAGATGCAGCACTTTTTCCCGAATCAGCTCAGAAATGATAAATCGCTCCGGATGATCGGTCACCTGGTCACTCGGGTAAAACTGCGGACCTTCCGGCAAATAATCTTCAATTTGCTTTAAAAGCGTATCGATATTATTTCCCTCAAGGGCGGAGATCGGAACGATTTCCTGAAACGGATACCTGGTTCTGTACTCATCGATCAGCACAAGAAGCTCATCCGGATGAATCCGGTCGATTTTGTTGACGATCAAAAATACCGGCGTCTTGACTCCTTTTAAGCGCTCGATGATAAATTCGTCGCCTTTTCCGTAGCCTTCCTCCGCATTGATCATAAACAAGATCAAGTCGACTTCCTTTAAAGTGTTCTGCGCCACCTTCATCATAAAATCGCCCAATTTATGCTTCGGTTTATGAATGCCCGGCGTATCGATAAAAATCGTCTGGGATGTATCGGTTGTCAGCACACCTTGCACTTTGTTTCTTGTTGTTTGCGGTTTGTCGCTCATGATGGCGATTTTTTGGCCGATCACGCGATTCAAAAATGTAGATTTTCCTACGTTTGGTCGTCCGATAATGGAGACAAATCCTGATTTAAAGCTTTCCTGTGTCATGTAAGTCCTCCGATGAAAATGCTCCTGGCAGTAATTCTTGAACCGTCATTTCTTTGATTTGGCCATTCAGATTGGTTAAGATGACAGGCATGTTTGGTGAACAAAGTTCAGAAATCACCTGTCTGCACGCTCCGCACGGCGACACCGGACCCGGCGTATCCGCAGCGACGGCAAGCATCTTAAACGATTTTTCCCCTTCCGAGTAAGCCTTGAACAACGCTGTCCGCTCGGCGCAGTTGCACAGGCTGTATGCAGCATTTTCAATGTTGCAGCCTTTGTACACCTTGCCGTCCTCAGTCAAAAGGGCAGCGCCGACTTTGAATTTCGAATACGGAACATATGCAAATTCCCTTGCTTTTAAAGCTTCTGCAATCAATTCTTGTTTAGTCAATGTGTGTATTCCTTCCTATAGCGGTTATGGTACCGCTAACACTTTTATTTTACATAAAAATGGCTTCTTTTTCACGCCCAAATCACAAATGTAAAATTTTTGTAAGAATTGCGCACAATGAAAGGCACGGCATCAAAACAATTTTGACAAAAAGATGAGTAACCCAATCATACACGAAACGGCCGCAAACACGCAAACCGCCCCGGCCGCCGCGTCCTTTGCCGCCTTTGCAAGCGGGTGGTTCTCTTTTGTGAAAAGATCGATCGTATGCTCCACAGCCGTATTCATCAGCTCCAAGGCGAGCATTCCGCCGATCAGGATCAAGATGATGGACCATTCGATCAGAGTCAGCCTGAAGAAAAAGCCGCAGACGATCACAAGGATGGCGGCCCCGGAATGAATTCTAAAATTGCGCTCCGACATGAACGTCTTGACTATTCCTGTAAAGGCGTTTGAAAAACTCCATTTCAGACGGCGCCATTCATTTTGTTTATGAGGATCTTGAGAGCCCATATCGATTCAAAATGTCCTTTTGCTTAGTGAACATCTCTTTTTCCTCTTCTTCTGTCATATGGTCATAGCCGAGGAGGTGCAAGAAACCGTGAACCGTCAGAAAACCCAGCTCCCTCATCAGTGAATGCCCGTATTCTTCGGCCTGTTCCCGTGCTTTATCAGCGCTGATGATGATATCTCCGAGAACGGGCGGCATGTCAGCGCCGATAATTTCAATCTCTCCTTCGCCGTCTTCTTCAAGGGCAAATGAAATGACATCAGTCGGATAATCTTTGCCTCTGTACTCTTTGTTGATTTTTTGGATCTCTTCATTGTTGACGATCGTAACCGAAACTTCGGCGCCGTCTGCGACGCCTTCCTCTGCCGATGCGAATTGAAGAATTTTCTCAATTTCAGCAAGCTGGTCTTCAGGGACCCGTCCGGTCTCGTCTGTGATATCTAGAATTAAACTCATGTATGTTTCACCTTCTGTTTAGGATTAGCTTCCGGATATTCGATCCGGGAATGAAAAATGCCTTTCAGCGTTTCGCAGAGCGTCTTCGCGATAATATTGAGCTCTTTTAAAGTCAAATCACATTCGTCAAACTGCCCGTCCTGCAGCTTATCTGATATGATCCCGCGCACCAGCTTTTCAATCCTTTCGGGATTCGGGTTATGCATTGAGCGGACGGCTGCTTCGACACTGTCGGCCACCGAGATGATCGCCGCCTCTTTTGTCTGGGGCTTAGGGCCAGGATAGCGGAACTCTTCTTCAGTCGTCTGATCGCCTTTTTCTTTCGCCTTATAGTAAAAAAACTTGAGCAGCGATGTGCCGTGATGCTGTTCGGCGATGTCGACAAGCTCCTTCGGCATTTTATGATCCCTCAGCATATCGGCGCCGTCTGTCGCATGGGCAATGATGATGTTTTTGCTCAGCTGCGGAGAAAGCTTGTCATGCGGATTATCAATATTCATTTGGTTTTCTATAAAGTATTGGGGCCGCTTTGTCTTGCCGATATCATGGTAATAGGCTCCGACTCTTGCCAAAAGCCCGTTTGCTCCGACAGCTTCACATGCCGCCTCCGATAAGTTCGCGACCATAACGCTGTGATGGTATGTGCCGGGTGTTTCCGTCAGAATTTTGCGGAGCAGCGGATGATTCGGGTTTGAAAGCTCGAGAAGCTTCATCGTGGACAGAATCCCAAAGCCGCTTTCAAAAAACGGCATGAGCCCGAGAACAAGAACTGACGATCCGATGCCGGACACCGCTCCCATGACAAGGTATGTCCCCATCTCAAGTCCGGTTTGCGCCGTGTTTTGAATCAGCTGCAGGGTAAACAGGACGACGATGTTGATCAGGGAGACAAACAAACCGGCCTGGAGGATTTTCGCCCTCGCATTATGCTTCCCTAAAAACAGTATACCCGCCATCGAGCTGATCAAGAAATACGTTCCGATTCCATAGTTAAACGTGCCTGTCACACCCTGGTTAAACATCATGCTTCCGCAAATGGAAAGGATCATGCTCGACAGGATCGCCAGCCTTTCATTGATCAGCAGTTTAATGAGCATCACGCCCATCGCAATCGGCACGAGATAGCCGATATGGCCGATTTCAAGCTGCTGAAACAGGCTGATCACTTCCATGACGATTAAAACGATCGCTGTAATCAATGAAAACAGCATGAGCGACTTATTTTTCGGAATCCGGCTGCTGTACTGCCTTTCGAAATAGTAAACCAAAGCTGAGATGAAAAGCGCGATTAAAAGCAGCAGTCCGCCGACAGGCTTGAAGATGTTGGCTCCGCTTAAAAGTCCTGTCAGTTCAAGCTTTCGATAGACTTCCCTGTCGATCAGCTGATTTTCCTCAACAAGTATCTGCCCCTGCTTGATCTGCACCTGCTGCACGCTGTCTGCCGCTTCCTGACGCTTCTGCTCCGTCTTGTCAGGATCGTATACATAGTTGGGAATGATTGCAAAGCGTCCGATTTCATCGGCGGCGTTTTTTAATTTTGAAGGTATTGAATTACCCTTCAGCTCTTTCGTTACATGCTCTTTCGCTTCATCAAGCTTGCCGGCGCGGATTTCTTTGCTCATCACGTCATTGACGGCGGTGATGACCGAATCCTGTGTCATGGAAAGTTCTCCGTCGCTGGCCTTCAGCAGGTGTTTGACTGAATCCTGCGACAGCGAGTCCGTCACATCTGAAGTCAGCTTTTCTTCGACAGATTTGATCTGGTCTTTTTCAGATGGGGCCTGCTTGTCTTTTTTCTCTTGTTCTGCGCTTTCTTTTTTCACTTCTTTAATGATGTCGAAAATTGATGAGACAAGGTCGACCCTGTTGTCAGAGTACTCTTTTTTCAAGGTGTACTGGTCGGGAACTTCCTCTCTCGCTTCCTGCTTTTTATTAGCCGTTGCCTTTTGATCTTCGACTGTTGCCGGCGCATAGATCGTATTCTCGCTGATCGAAAATAAATCGAGGTCGAGGGACTCGGGCCTCACATGGAAAAACAGCAGGATGAACATTAGCGCGGATAAAGCCGCATAAAGAACGACGGGGAGGAAGCGGCCGTTTTCCAAGCGGATGGGCCGAAACTTTCCGTCTCTTTTTTTCTTTTTCAACAAAAGCACCTCTTTTCCCGCGGGAAACTAAAAAATGACCCGATAACGGGCGATCGGGCCATTCGGAATTATTTTGACTTTTCGTATGCTTCAATAATACGGGCGACAAGCGGATGTCTGACCACGTCCGTCTGATCCAGTTCAACAATTGAAATGCCTTCGATATCAAGGAGCATCTTTTTTGCAACAGCAAGCCCCGATGTGACGCCCTTCGGCAAATCGATTTGTGTAATGTCGCCTGTAATGACCATTTTAGAACCAAAACCCAATCTCGTCAAAAACATTTTCATTTGTGCCGGTGTCGTATTCTGCGCTTCATCCAAAATCACAAATGCGTCGTCGAGCGTCCGCCCCCTCATGTAAGCAAGCGGCGCGATTTCGATCGTTCCTCTTTCAAGCAGCCGTGCCGTATGGTCCGTTCCGAGCACGTCATGGAGCGCGTCATATAGCGGTCTTAAATATGGGTCGACTTTCTCCTTTAAATCCCCCGGCAAAAACCCGAGGCTTTCCCCTGCTTCAACAGCTGGTCTTGTCAAAATGATTTTTTTGATGCGTCCGTTTTTCAGTTCATGAACGGCCTTTACGACAGCCAAATAGGTTTTCCCCGTTCCTGCAGGGCCGATGCCGAAGATTAAGTCGTGCCTTTTCATGGCGGCGATATATTCTCTTTGACCGATGGTTTTGACTCTGATCGGTTTTCCTTTGGCGTTTTTCGTAATTTCCTCTTCATACATGCTTTCAAAAAACTCAAGCTTCTGCTTTTTCGCCATCTTGATCGCATACAAGACATCGCGTTCTGATATCTCGATTCCTTTGCGGATGAGATTCAAGAGGGATGCAAGCAGGCTGTCCACGATTTCAAACGTTTCTTCGTCTCCGGTCACATAGACGGTTTCACCGCGCGTGACAATCGAAATGTTCAGCTCTTCCTCCATTAACTTCAAATGGGAATCCTGGTTCCCAAACAGCGCTTGAGCCTCGTTCGGACTTTCCAGTTGCTGATGAATCGCAAGTAAGTGTTCTGTCATTCTTTAGTCTCCTGAACAATTGGTGTTGTTTGAACAATGTCTTCAATAACCTGGTAAAGGATGATCAATTTAACTTTACCATTCTCACTCGTTTCGTGCAAAACTTTTTCACTGATAATGTTCCCGTCGCTGCCGATTTTTTTCCTGATGTCTCTTTTTCCCATTTCGATCCCTTCAAGGACCGCTTCTTTTTTCGAGTACACCCTTTTGATTTGTTCGCTCTCTCTCGTATGTTCCTTTTCATATGCGACAGGAAGCGTAAAATTCATAAAATGCAGCGAGTGTTTTTCGGTTTCTGTCTTCGGACGCGAGAACTCTTCTTTTTTAAAAGAAAAGCCCCAGACAGGCACAGAAAAAGAACCGAAGGATAGCTTGTGACTTGTCCTTACTTTACCCGTAAAAACGTCAAATGATGTCTCAAGAGGAACCGTTACCTTTGACTTGTACCAGGTTTCACCGTAGATTTTCCCTTTGGCTCCGACTTTTTGCTTTTCCTCTTCGCTCCCGATCAGTCCGGAAACAAGCATTTGCCCTTTTTCAACGTGCTGGTTTACGGTGACGAGCGGCTCGCCTTTTTCCACGAACATTTTCGAGATGGTCGCCCCTTTTTTAGCGACGATGTGCCTCGGACCAATATATTTTTCTTTGTCAGGTTCATTTTTTTCAACCACTTTCATGTGAAGGGCCGTGCCGTTTAATTCAATGCCCACCCAGGTGATGTTTTCGACGCGCTTTGTAAGCGCCTGCTGAATTTTTTCCGGGGTCAGCATCGTAAACTGAAGGCGCCCTTTTTTGACGCCGATTTGATTCAAGTGCTGTCTGATTTGATGTTCTGTCTCCGGATTGGCTCCTGTTATGTCAATTTTCCAAAGCATGTTGGACAATAAAAACATGATGATAAAAAAAGCAGCAATTCCAATAGTGAAGCCGCTATTCCGTTTAGACTTCTGCACAAGGAAAGGGAAACCTTTTCGTCTGACGAAGCGGCACTTGCAGTCAAAATCCCTTATGACCCTCCGGAAGGCATGTACATCAGAAAGCGGAATATAAAGAAAGACAGCGTCTTTCTTTTTCTTAACATTAAACATCGGGATGCTGCGCCTGGTGCATTCATTTAATAATCGCTCGATCCCCTTTCCCGTTATCTCAAGCTGGATCTTTCCTGAAAAAAAAGAAAGCCATTTATTCTTCACGATTCTTTCCCCCCGACTTATGAATCGATATAGCGTACGAGCTCAATCGTGCCTTCAAGCAGAATTTCCTCAGGCAAAATCGTTTTGATGACAAAGTTTTTGCCTTGAATGATGCACTGCCCCTGTTTGAGCATCAGCCTTACTTCCGTATCGCTGAAAAGCAAAAGCCCTCTGTGGTTTTCAATATATATGTGAAGTCTTCCTATCATCGTGATCCTCGGAAGATCCATCATGACATCAGGGGGAATTTCCAATGTTCTTGTCAGCCACGCTTTGATGCGGTTTTTTCTTTGCGCCATAAAAAAAGAACCCCCTTTCATCTCATATGTATGAGTGATATGGGGGTTCTAATACTTAAATTTTAGGCCGGCGCCTCATTGTGTAATGCGGCTTTCTCGACCGCGGAGGGCCGAATACTTCGCTGAGTACAACGCCTTGGACAATCGTGTTTTTATTCATATCGAGCAGCTCTTGTTTCCGGTTGACCACCCGGCTGCTCTGCTTTTTAATGGCCCGTTCAACGGCCGGCATGGACCGCTCGGCATCCGCTTGTATTCTGCGGAGTTCTGCGGCCATATCTTCGCTTTTTGCAGCAGCCGCTGCTGCTGCAGGCCGTTGTTGTTTGTTTTCTGCCGGCTGGCGCTGTGCCGTCTGCTTCGGCGTCGTCTGCGTTTTCGGCCGTTCAGGCACCGGTTTTCGCTTGGTTTCTTCATTTTCATCATTTTTTCCGAGCTTGTTGAATATGAAGGAGATGGCTGCGATGATGGCCGCCATGATAATCGGATTGTCGAACAGGATATCAAGCAATGAGCTCCCTCCTTTTTACAGGGGCTTGTTTATTTATGATCCTCTTCATTTTGGTCTTTCGTCATCTTTCCGAAAGAATCGCGCATGTCTGTGTCGGCGTCGATGTTTTTCATATTGAGGTAGTCCATGACTCCGATCTTTCCGCTGCGGAGAGCTTCAGACATCGCAAGCGGCACTTCGGCTTCTGCCTCGACGACTTTAGCACGCATTTCTTCGACGCGGGCGCGCATTTCCTGTTCTTGCGCAACCGCCATGGCGCGGCGTTCTTCTGCTTTCGCCTGGGCGATGTTTTTATCGGCTTCAGCCTGGTCGGTCTGCAGAATCGCTCCGATGTTTTTGCCGATGTCAACGTCAGCAATATCGATCGATAGAATTTCAAACGCTGTGCCTGAATCCAATCCTTTGCTCAAGACGGTTTGTGAAATCATATCCGGGTTCTCAAGCACTTTTTTATGATTATCGGAGGAACCGATTGTCGAAACGATCCCTTCGCCGACACGGGCAATGATTGTTTCTTCTCCCGCTCCCCCGACAAGGCGGTCGATGTTTGCGCGAACCGTGATTCTCGCTTTTGCTTTCACTTCGATACCATCCATTGCTACACCGGCAATAAACGGCGTTTCGATGACTTTCGGATTAACGCTCATTTGAACGGCTTCAAGCACGTCACGGCCCGCTAAATCGATGGCCGCACATCTGGCGAATGTGAGTTCAATGTTTGCACGCTGGGCAGCGATAAGCGCGTTGACAACCCGGTCAACATTACCCCCTGCAAGATAGTGGCTTTCAAGCTGATTGATAGTAACATCAAGTCCCGCTTTATGCGCTTTGATCAGCGGGTTCACCACGCGGTTTGGAATGACGCGGCGGAGCCTCATTCCGATCAGTGTGAAAATGCTGATTTTAACACCAGCGGCCAAAGCCGAGATCCACAGCATGACCGGGACGAATGTAAAGAAGACAGCTAGTAAGATGATTCCGGCTGCTATAATAAGCAAAAGAAACAGTGTTGACGGATCCATAATATTCCTCCTAATAATATAATTTATAATTCTCTCACAACAATGCGTGAGCCTTCCACTTTAACCACTTTCACTTTCTTGTCCTTCGCGGTGAACGAGCCTTCAGATACGACATCAAGCCGTTCATCGCCGATGATGACCGTTCCGGACGGTCTGAGCGGTGTAAACGTGACGCCGGTTTTACCAATTAAATCGCGCCGGCTTTCATTTGACACATATCCGCTTTCCGTGCTTGTCGAGTCAGTTAAGATCAATTTTTTAAAAAATTTCATACGCTTCCCCAACACCCTTGTTAATAGAATGGATGCCGCTATAGAAACAGCAGTTGCAATCAAAATGGAGACGGCCATGACCTTAAAGCTTCCCGATGCTAAAAAGAGGCTCGCAACAATCGCGATCAGGCCGGCAATCCCTGCTATTCCGCCCGGCAAAAAAATCTCTAAAATGATTAAAATAATGCCTGCTGCAAACAGAAGGATCGTTTCCATTCCGGCAAGCCCGGCGACGAGATGACCGTAGAAAAAGAGCAGCAGCGCGGAGAGTCCCATAAAGCCGGGGATCCCAAAACCAGGCGAATAAAGCTCGACAATCAGCCCGAGACTTCCGATTGAAAGGAGAATCGGAATCACGACCGGATGCGTGATGAACCGGGCCACCTTTTCGGCGAAGCTCACCTCGGAACGCTCGATTTTGGCATCCTTCAAGTTCAGCTTTTTCAAAAGATCATCAAGGCTCGAAACTGTGCCTTCGGAATAGCCGACTTCCAGCGCTTTGTCAGGGCTTAATGTGAGCAGCTCGCCCTTCGGCGCCCCAACTTCTTTAGCATCGACATCCGCATCGGCCATCGCGAGAGCGTATTTCGGATCACGTCCGTTTTTTTTGGCTGCGTCTTCCATTTCAGCGAGCCACAGAGATTCCGACTTTTTATCAGCGGCATTTCCCTGCGTGTCAATGATCGCGGCAGCTCCCATTTTCCCGCCGGGCGCCATATAAATATCGTCTGCATTCAAGGCGAGGTAAGCGCCTGCGGACAGAGCCCTTCTATTCACATAAGCGGTCACCGGAATGTCGGAGTTATGTATCGTATCAGCCATGTCAAGGACTGCATCGACCGCTCCGCCGGGGGTATTGATATCGAGTATGATATGTTTGGCATTCATATCTTCCGCTTCTTGAAAAGAACGCTCAAGAAATTTTGAAAGCCCTTTTTCAACCGTTTCTTCGATCGGAATGACATACACTGTATCTCCATCCGCTTTCACGGTCAAATGAACGCCTAGTAATAAGAATAAAACAAAACCGCTGGCCAGAGCAACAAAAATTCTAAATTTTTTCAGCAGCAACGATGTCTGAGACCTCCTTCCCCTATTATCATTAACATTACATACGTTATAAATGTAGCAAAGGTTTCATCTTTCTACTACTTTTCTATTGTATGAACACGCACAAAAAAAGACGCCTTTAATTGCTTAAAGGCGTCTTTTTCTTAAGACAGTTGTTTGCTGACAAGCTTATTGACGAGACCGCCGTCCGCCTTGCCTTTGACTTTCGGCATGATAGCGCTCATCACTTTGCCCATATCCGCTTTTGAAGAGGCGCCGACTTCGGCGATCGTCTCATTGACGATGCCGAGCAGCTCTTCTTCCGTCAGCTGTTCAGGCATATAAGCTTCCAGAATGTCTAACTCTTTTTGAACTTTATCTACTAAATCTGAACGATTAGCGTTTGAAAATTCATGGAGGGAGTCTTTACGCTGTTTTAATTCACGAGAAAGAACAGTCAGTTCTTCATCATCGGTCAGCCTGTCTTTCTTAAGCTTGATTGCTTCGTTTTGAAGCGAAGCTTTGACCATGCGAATGACAGTCAGTTTGTCTTTCTCACGGTTTTTCATATAGAGCTTCATATCTTGATTCAGCCGCTCAAGAAGACTCATAAATCCACCCTCTTTTAGTATTTGCGCTTTCTTGCAGCTTCAGACTTTTTCTTGCGTCTTACGCTAGGTTTTTCATAAAATTCACGCTTTCTTGCTTCCTGCAAAGTACCTGTCTTTGATACACTGCGTTTGAAGCGACGAAGAGCATCTTCAAGCGATTCGTTTTTTCTAACGACCGTTTTTGACATTCTCTTTCCCTCCCTCCGAATACACCAATCGACTGCTTTAAAAAAAGACATACATATAAACATGTACTTTGACATTATAATATAAGCCTCCGGTAAGGTCAACCAAGGAGAATCGTTTTATTGTTCAGTCATGATTTCGGCAGCTTGTCTGTATATATTTATAAAGGAGGCTGTTCGAAAAACTGATGATAATCTTGATCTTATTCATAATATTGATCGTTCTTTTTCTCAAAGGCATGAGCATGCTGAGAAAAGGTTTGATTTCACTGACATTTGAAAAAATCGAAAAGCGGCTGCTGTTTTTCACGGATCATCCGGTGAAAGCCTTTTTGGTCAGCATTGTATTTACGGGGGTTTTGCAAAGCAGCTCGGCATTTATGGTGATCGTCATTGGCTTTGTCTCGGTAGGCGCCCTTTCATTTAAACGTTCGATTCCGCTCATTTTGGGAACAAACATCGGGTCCACCTTCACAACGGAATTTTTGGCGGTGAAGCTGGAATTTTTGATTTTTGCCCTCTTTGCCGCAGGTGCGGTTCTTTTCATGGCCGGAAAATCCCCTTTTCGGCAAGTGGGCGTAAGCATGATCGGCTTGGGTGTTATTTTTTTCTGTATCAGCGGCTTTAGCCGGCTTGCCGTGCCGTTGTCACAGCTAGACTCGGGCGCTTATATTGTGCAGCTTGCTGAAAATTCACCGCTTTACGCCTTAATCATCGGCACGGTGTTGACCGCGATGATTCATTCCAGTTCGGCGTGTGTCGGCATCCTGATGAGCTTTATGGATCAAGGTGTCGTCGGTTTGACCGAAGCGATGAGCGTTGTTCTCGGCTCCAATATCGGGACATGCATCACAGCCGTGATGGCGTCCTTCAAAGGCGGAGCTGCGGCCAGGCAAACGGCTTATGCCCATGTGCTGTTTAATGTCATCGGTGTAGCAGCTGTATACCCCCTGCTCTCATCAATAACAGGCTTTATCTCCGGACTGTCTGAAAGCCCCGCTCAGCAGATTGCCCATTTCAGCCTGCTCTTCAACGTCGTCACATCCCTATTGTTTCTGCCGCTCTCAAATCTGTTTCATTCGCTGATCATGTTTCTCATTCCAAACAAAAACCAGGCCCGGTAAACGCCTGGTTTTTGTTGATTAGTAGTCTTCATCCGTTGTTAAGCCTTTGACAATCGACACGCCTGCGCTTGCTCCGATTCTCGTCGCTCCGGCTTCAACCATGGCAAGGGCGCTTTCCTTATCGCGGACGCCCCCTGATGCTTTAACGCCGATAACAGGTCCGACAGCTTCCCGCATCAGTTTTATATCCTGAACTGTCGCACCGCCGCCGGAAAAACCGGTCGATGTTTTGACAAAGTCGGCGCCGGCTTTTACGGCCAGTTCACAAGCGTGCCTTTTTTCTTCATCCGTCAACAGTGAGGTCTCTATGATGACTTTTACGAGAGCTTTGCCGTCTGCCGCGTCTGTCACCGCTCTGATGTCATGCTCCACGGTTCGGGTATCGCGGTCTTTTAATGCACCGATGTTGATCACCATATCAACTTCACCGGCCCCGTCTGCAATCGCCTGCCTGGTTTCAAAGGCTTTTGTTTCCGGAGACGCCGCACCTAAAGGAAAGCCGATAACCGTGCACACTTTCACTTCTGAATCTTTAAGAAGCTCGGCGCACAGCTTTACCCAGCAAGGGTTGACGCAAACGGAAGCAAAATCGTATACACGTGCTTCTTTGCAAAGCGCTTCGATTTCGGATGTGACAGCATCAGGCTTCAATAGCGTGTGATCGATCATTCGCGCAATTTGTTTTGTCATCGTCACGACTCCTTTTCAAGTGGTTGTCTTTTATGATATTCGCAAAAAAAGCCGGAACACCTTTTTCGTGAACCGGCTAAATTGATCATTTATGACGATAAGCGGATGTTTTCATGGACGTCGTCTTCGGCGACGCGGACGAACTGGCCTTTATTGTACGGATAGCCGGCTTTTAAGATCTTCACTTTAACAAGCTGGCCGATCAGGTCTTCGGAACCTTCGAAAACGACCTTCATATAGTTGTCCGTGTAGCCGACAAGCAGATTGTCTTCGCCCGTTTCCGTGAACGGCTCTTCCGGAATGATTTCCAGAACATCGCCTTCATAATCTGATGCGTATTCTTTCGCAAGCTGATCTGAAAGAGCGATCAGTTTGTGAACTCTTTCGTTTTTCACGTTCTCGTCAACCTGGCCGTCCATGCGTGCTGCTGGAGTTCCGGTCCGTTTGCTGTACGGGAAGACGTGGAGCTCGGAAAACTTGTGTTCTTTAATAAAGTTGTACGTCTCCATGAATTCTTCTTCCGTTTCCCCCGGGAAGCCGACGATCACATCAGAAGTGACTGCGAGCCCCGGAAGAGCTTTTTTGAGTTTCGTCAGCCTGTCAGCGAAAAACTCCATCGTATATTTTCTTCTCATCCGTTTTAAAACGCTGTTTGAGCCGGATTGAAGCGGAATGTGAAGGTGTCTGACGATCTTGTCTGAGCGGTCAAGCACTTCAATCACTTCGTCTGTAATTTGGCTCGCTTCGATTGAAGAGATACGGATTCGTTTCAGACCTTTCACACGGCTGTCCAGTTCTTTCAACAGCTGTGCAAAGTTGTAGTCTTTCATATCTTCTCCATAACCGCCGGTGTGAATACCGGTTAAAACGATTTCTTTATAGCCGGCATCAACGAGCTGCTGCGCCTGGCGGATGACTTCCTCAGGGTCGCGGGAACGAAGCAGGCCGCGCGCCCACGGAATGATGCAGAATGTGCAGAAATTGTTGCAGCCTTCTTGAATTTTCAATGAAGCACGCGTTCTGTCGGTAAATGCAGGAACATCAAGCTCCTCAAACACTCTTGCTTTCATAATATTGCTGACGCCGTTAATCGGCTGTCTTTCTTCCTGGTACTGCTGAATATAGCCGAGCATTTTTTCGCGGTCCTGCGTACCGACGACGATATCAACGCCCGGGATCGCCATGATTTCCGCCGGGGAAGTCTGGGCGTAGCACCCTGTCACACAAATAACGGCGTCAGGATTTTGGCGGATCGCCCGTCTGATCACCTGGCGGCTTTTTTTATCACCTGTATTTGTGACGGTGCATGTATTAATGACGTATACGTCCGCCGAACTTTCGAATTCTTTTCTTTCGTAGCCGGCTTCTTTGAAAAGCTGCCAAATTGCTTCTGTTTCATAATGGTTGACCTTGCAGCCAAGTGTATGAAATGCAACGGTTGCCATTGTTATTCACCTCTTAATAACTCTGTATGATAAGAAACTGCCGCCAACGCGTACAGCGGAGCTGTTTCCGCCCTTAAGATCCGCGGACCGAGCCCGCAGGCGAGGGCTCCTTTTTCTTTAAGCGCCTCAATTTCATCTTCTGAAAATCCGCCTTCAGGACCAAACACCATGAGCACGGATGATCCTTCCGGCAGGCTTTTGAGCACGGATTGAAACCGGCTTGTCTCGCCTTGCTTTGATGACTCTTCGTATGCAACGACACATTTATCGAAGTCCTCAAGGCTCTCAAGCAAACGTTGAAACGTGTGAACCGGCGCCACATCGGGAATCGTGTTTCTGTGGGACTGTTCTGCGGCTTCCTTGGCGATTTTCGCCCACCTTTCCCGCTTTTTCTTTGCCTTTTTTTCATCAAGTTTAACAACGGAGCGTGATGCCTGAAAAGGAATAAACGAGCTTGCACCGAGCTCTGTCCCTTTTTGAATGATCCATTCCAGCTTATCTCCTTTTGGAAGGCCGTTTGCAATATGGATCTGGACGGGCAGTTCGCGTGTTTTCCCCGTCCATTCGATTACGCTCAATAAAACCTCTTCTTTTGTGACGGACTCGATCCGGCATTTCGCTTCATGGCCGTCTTTTGCACAGCAAATGACCTCGTCTCCGGGAGACATCCTCATCACGGTCGCAATGTGATGAACGTCTTCGCCTTTGATCGAGAACACAGGTGCGGCCGTGACCTCTTGTTTTGATTGTTCGATAAAATATCGTTGCATACGCTTGTCACACCTACTAACGATTATTTTTTAGCGATGATGCTGACCCAGTCCTCCATTGAAAGAACCTCGACGATCGTAAAGCCTTCTTTCACCAGTGCATCTTTGACTTCCTGTTTTTTCTGCTGAATGATTCCCGAAGTAATGAAATAACCGCCGTCTTTCAACAGGCTGTATGCCTGATCCGTAAAGCGCAAGATGACCTCGGCCAGGATGTTGGCGACGATGACGTCTTTTTCCCCTTCGACGCCGTCAAGCAGATTATTTTGCTTGATCTCGATATGATCGCTGACTTTATTGAGCTTGGAGTTCAAGCGGGCGCTTTCCACGGCTACAGGATCGAGATCATATCCTTCAACCTGTTTGGCGCGAAGCATGGCTGATGCAATGCTCAAAATGCCTGTTCCCGTTCCGACATCCACGACCGAATCCCCTTCTTTCACATACCTTTCGAGCGCCTGTATGCAAAGTACGGTTGTCGGGTGTGTGCCTGTTCCGAACGCCATTCCCGGGTCCATCTCGATGATGAGCTCATCCGTATGAACCGGTGTGTACTCTTCCCATGTCGGAACAATCGTAAACTTCTCGGAAATTTTTACGGGATGATAATATTTTTTCCATGCTGTCGCCCATTCTTCTTCGTTAACCTCGCTGATGGTGATTTTGTTGCGTCCGAGGTCAATATCATACAGCAGCAGATTATTGATGGTTTCCTTGATTCCTTCTACGGTCTCTCCCAAAAAGCTGTTGATCGGGAGATACGCTTTAATGATGACTCCTTCATCAGGGTAATCATTGGGGTCGAGCTGGTAGATTTCTCCGTATACATTCTCACGCTCTTTAATTAAATCAAGCGGATCTTCAATTACGACTCCACTCGCACCAGCTTCATGCAAAATATTCGAGATGGGCTCAACCGCTTCATGTGTCGTGTGAATGCAGATTTCGGACCATTTCATACTACCAACTCCTCATCCAATCATTAATCGCCTTTAAAGGCGCGCTTTACTTTATCGAAAAAACTCATTTCCTGTTCATCCGGCATATTTCCGCTCACTTCTGCAAATTCGCGGAGAATATTTTTCTGGTTTTCTGTTAAATTCGTCGGTGTCACGACGCGGACGACGATGTGCTGATCGCCTTGACCGTACCCGCGTACGTTGGCAACGCCTTTTCCTTTTAAACGGAACTTGGTGCCTGTCTGCGTGCCCGCGGGCACTTTTAATTTTACTTTACCGTGAAGAGTAGGCACTTCGATTTCGTCCCCGAGCGCAGCCTGTGCAAATGTCAGCGGCATTTCGCAGTAAATATCGTCTCCATCGCGCTCGAAAAATTCGTGTTCTTGGACGCGGAAAACGACGAATAAGTCACCTGACGGACCGCCGTTGATCCCCGGTTCACCCTGTCCGGATACTCGAAGCTGCTGGCCGTCATCCACACCCGCCGGGATGGTGACATTGATTTTCTTGCGTTTTTTCACTTTTCCTGTACCGCCGCAAGTTGAACATTTGTGCTTAATTTGCTTACCCGTTCCATTACAGTAATGACATACTCTTCTGTTGACAACTTTTCCGAACGGAGTCGACTGCTCCATGTTCAGCTGGCCAGAGCCGCCGCAGTGTGAACAGGTTTCCGGCTTTGTTCCCGGTTTCGCGCCTGAGCCGCTGCATGTTTCACATGTTTCTTCACGCGGAATTTCGATCGTCGTCTCTTTTCCGAAGGCCGCTTCTTCAAATGACAGTGTCATCGTATACTGCAGATCGGCGCCCTGCCTCGGGGCATTCGGGTCTCTCCGCCTTGCGCCGCCTCCGAAAATGCTTGAGAAAATATCGTCAAACCCAAAGCCGCCGAAGTCGCCGCCGCCGAAACCTCCGCCGCCAAATCCCTGATTTGGATCGGTGTGGCCAAACTGGTCGTAATGGGCCCGTTTTTGGTCATCAGAAAGTGTTTCATAGGCTTCTTTGACTTCTTTGAATTTTTCATCCGCTCCGGCTTCTTTGTTGATGTCCGGGTGATATTTTTTAGAAAGCTTGCGGTAAGCTTTTTTAATCTCATCTTTAGAAGCGCTCTTACCTACCCCAAGCACCTCATAGTAATCACGCTTACTCATCTCTTCACACTCCCGATTTTCTCACATAAATTAGATTGTATCATTTCAAATTATGTTTTTTCAATTCCTTTTGTCCTTTAGGAAGAAAAAAGTCAAAGTCAAGAGATCCTGACTTTGACTTTCATCGCCTGTAAGGTCATGTGCTGTGCAAACCGGGGTAAGCACAGCACATTTTATTTCAATTATTTTTGATCTTTGTCGTCGTTTACTTCTTCATATTCAGCGTCAACGACATTGTCGTCGGCTTTTTTAGCGCCGGCGCCGCCGTCTTGCTGAGCCTGAGCCTGTTTTGCAGCTTCTTCGTAAAGCTTCATTGAAAGCTCTTGGACGATCGCTTGCAGCTCATCTTTTTTCGCCTTGATTTCATCAAGGTCATTTTTCTCGATCGCAGCTTTTAACGCGTCTTTTGCATCATTCGCTTTTTTCACTTGCGCTTCATCGGCTTTGCCTTCAAGATCTTTCAGCGTTTTTTCAGTTGTGAAGACAAGCTGATCCGCTTCGTTGCGAAGCTCGATTTCTTCTTTTTTCTTCTCATCCGCTTCGGCGTTTTCTTCAGCTTCTTTCACCATGCGTTCGATCTCCTCGTCAGAAAGACCTGAAGAAGATTTGATCGTGATGTTTTGCTCTTTGCCGGTACCCAGATCTTTCGCGCTGACGTTGACGATACCATTCTTATCGATGTCAAATGACACTTCGATTTGCGGTACGCCGCGAGGAGCCGGCGGAATATCTGTAAGCTGGAAGCGTCCGAGCGTTTTGTTGTCGGCAGCCATCGGGCGCTCACCTTGGAGCACGTGGATGTCAACCGCTGTTTGGTTGTCAGCCGCTGTTGAGAACACTTGGGACTTGCTTGTCGGGATTGTCGTGTTGCGGTCAATCAGCTTCGTGAACACGCCGCCCATTGTTTCGATACCAAGTGACAGCGGAGTTACGTCCAGAAGGACAACATCTTTGACATCGCCTGTGATGACGCCGCCTTGAATGGCTGCACCAAGGGCTACGACTTCGTCAGGGTTGACGCCTTTATGCGCTTCTTTTCCAGTTTCTTTTTTGATCGCTTCCTGAACGGCAGGAATACGTGTTGATCCGCCGACAAGAATTACTTTGTCGATTTCGCTTGCAGAAAGCCCCGCATCTTGAAGAGCCTGGCGGACTGGACCCATTGTGCGCTCTACCAAGTGTGAAGACAGCTCTTCAAACTTCGCGCGGGTCAGTGTCAATTCAAGGTGCAGCGGACCTGCGTCACCGGCTGTGATAAACGGCAGCGAAATTTGTGTAGAAGATACGCCGGAAAGGTCTTTTTTCGCTTTCTCAGCCGCATCTTTTAAGCGCTGAAGCGCCATTTTATCTTTAGAAAGATCAATGCCGTTTTCTTTCTTGAATTCTGAGACGAGATGATCGATGATCACTTGGTCAAAGTCGTCTCCTCCAAGGCGGTTGTCACCCGCTGTAGAACGAACTTCGAATACGCCGTCTCCCAATTCAAGGATGGAAACGTCGAATGTACCGCCGCCAAGGTCGTAGACGAGGATCGTCTGATCTTCTTCCGTCTTATCCAGACCGTATGCAAGCGCAGCTGCAGTCGGCTCGTTGATGATCCGCTCAACTTCAAGTCCGGCGATTTTGCCGGCATCCTTTGTCGCTTGACGTTCTGCATCATTGAAGTATGCAGGAACTGTGATTACGGCTTTAGATACAGTTTCGCCTAAATAGCTTTCAGCATATGATTTCAAATGCTGAAGGATGATGGCAGACACTTCTTGCGGCGTGTACTTTTTGCCTTCGATTTCAACTGTATAGTCCGTGCCCATGTGGCGCTTGACCGACATGATCGTGTTCGGATTCGTGATGGACTGGCGTTTCGCCACTTCACCCACCTGGCGCTCTCCGTTTTTAAATGCAACAACCGAAGGAGTCGTGCGGGCTCCTTCTGGATTTGGGATGACTTTCGGCTCTCCGCCTTCAAGCACTGCAACGCATGAGTTCGTTGTTCCCAAGTCGATTCCGATTACTTTGCTCATGATTTTTACCTCCTGCTATGTAGTTATTGGTTGACTTTTACCATAGAAGGACGGATCACCCGGTCCTTAAGTTTATAGCCTTTTTGCAGTTCCTCAACGACTGCGTTTGATTCGTACGCTTCATCCTCGACCTGCATAACAGCCTGGTGCATGTTCGGGTCAAATTGCTCTCCGACTGAAGGAATCTGTTCAACTCCTTCATTTTTAAGAGCCTCCAAAATTTGACGGTGCACCATTTCCATCCCTTGAAGCAGGCTTTTCGTCTGCTCGTTGTCAGGATCGATCTGTAGCGCGCGTTCAAAGTTGTCAAGCGCCGGCAGCAAATCGCTGATGATGCGCTGGGAACGGTACTTTTCAGCAGCCTCAAGGTCAAGGCGTGCGCGTCGTTTGTAGTTTTCAAAGTCCGCCTGAACACGTAAAAGTTTATTTTCTTTTTCTTCAAGACGTTCTTGAAGTTCTTTTAGTTGTTTTTCAAGCATTTCTGTTTGCGTGTCTTCTGCCGGGGCATCAGCTTCAGCAGCCGTTTGTTCGGCTTCGGCTGTCTCCGCTTCTGTCTCGTTCAGTTCCTCTTGTTCGTTTAGCTCTTCAGTTTGTTTTTCTTCTGCCATCTGTGTTCACCTCCCTTAAAGGATGAGTTTCATGATAAAGAAGGGATTTCTCCCTTCTGTTTTGTTTTCGGGTACTGCCTTACCCATCATACAAACTTGTCAACGCTTTTGACAAGTCAGATGATACGTGCTGAAGCAAACCGACGACGCGGGAGTAGTCCATGCGCGTCGGCCCGATGACCGCGATGGAGCCGATCTGTTTTGAACCGACCGTGTATGTCGCGGTAATCAGGCTGCAGTTTTCCATTTCTTCATAGTCGTTTTCCTTGCCGATTTTAATGGTAATTCCGGACTCAGTCGACTGAAAGAGCCGGAGAAGCTCCTGTTCTTTCTCAATGAGCGACAATAGCGATTTCACTCTGTCAATATCGTGAAATTCGGGCTGATTCAGCATATTAATCTTGCCGCCGAAAAACAGCCGGTCGGTTTGAACAGATGAATCCAGCGTTGCGCCGAGCCCGTGTAAAATCGTATCGTAATTTTGGATATGCGACTTTAAGAAGATGACGACCTCTTTGAAAATCCTGTCTTTCAGCTCTGAGATCGGCACGCCTCTAAGGCGTTCATTTAATATATTCACCAGCTTTTCGAGATCGGAAAGATTGACCTCCGCCGGAAAATTGATCGTTTTATTCTCGACATGGCCGGTATTCGTTACTAGAATGGCAACGGCCTTCTTAGGCTGAATCGGCACAATCTGGATCTGTTTGAGATGATTTTCGCTCAGTCTCGGACCGAGGACAATCGATGTATAATTTGTCAGATCAGACAGCACTTGAGCCGACTTCTGCACCGCTTTTTCGAGTTCAAAGATTTTTTCTTTGAAAACCGAATGAATAATGTTCAAGTCCGTTTTTGACAGCTTTCCGGGTGAAAGCAGATGATCGACATAATAGCGATAGCCTTTTTCAGAAGGAATCCGGCCTGAAGATGAGTGGGTTTTTTCAATAAAACCGAGCTCTTCCAAGTCAGCCATTTCGTTTCTGATCGTTGCTGAGCTGAATGTGATATCTTCCTTTTTGGAAAGCGTTCTTGATCCTACCGGCTGAGCTGAACGAATGAAATCGTTGACGATAACCTGTAAGATTAACAGCTGACGATTTGTTAACATCCATATCACCCCTGTTAGCACTCGACACAACTGAGTGCTAATTGTATATCAAAATTACCAAACCAAAATCAAAATGTCAATTATAACTCACCCAGGAATGCTTGAAACACTTCATTCCCTAACAGTTTTCCATTATGTGTTAAAAATACGTTTTTGCTCGTGTTCACAATCAGCCCTGTTTCTTCCAGCGAACGGAGCACTTTCGGGAAGAGATCGTCAACAGTTCTTCCGTATTTTTGGAAAAAGTGTTCTTTGTCTACTCCCGCGGTTTTTCGAAGACCGAGAAACATTTCTTCTTCAATCTGTTCATTTTTTGTAACCCTGTGTTTTTCTTTATAAGGAAAACCTGACTGCTCAATCAGGTCGATATAATGTTTAACAGGGCCGGCATTTACCGTTCTTTTACCATTGATATAGCCGTGCGCGCCCGCGCCCAAACCGAAATACTCCTCATTGTTCCAATATGTGAGGTTATGTTTGCTCTCATATCCTTTTTTGGCGTAGTTGCTGATTTCGTATTGGCCGATGCCCGCTTCTTCCATTTTCCGCATCACCAGTTCGTACATTTCTGCTTCCTGATCCTGCGGAGGCAGGTGAAGCCGGCCCTTTTTCATCAAGTTATAAAAAACGGTTTTCGGTTCGACGATCAGCGAATAGACCGAATAATGTTCAGCCCCGAGGGCAAGCGCCGTATCGAGCGATGAAGCGAAGTGGCCGATGGTTTGTCCTGGCAGACCGAACATCAGGTCAAGGCTGATATTATCGAACCCCGCGTTTCGCGCTCTTTCAAAGGAAACGAGTACGTCTTTTTGCTCGTGGACTCTGCCGATTTTTTTTAGCAGCTCGTCTTCAAACGTCTGTACGCCAAAGCTCAGCCTGTCTACACCGGCGGCTTTTAAAACCTCCAGCTTTTCAGCCGATAAATCGTCGGGATTTGCTTCCACTGCAAATTCGGCAAGGCTTTCGGACGGTTTCAAAACGCGATGAATGGAATCAAGAAGCCGCTCAAGCTGCGCTTCCGACAGCGATGTCGGCGTTCCTCCCCCGATAAAGATCGTTTTCAGCTCCGGATGTCCGGCCGCTTCCATTGAATTGGCCATTTCCTTCTCTAAAGAACGCAAATATTCATCAACAGGCTGAGATTGAATAAAAAACTTGTTGAAGTCGCAATAATGGCAAATGTGCTCGCAAAACGGAATATGGATATATGCTGCTTTCATTGTTTTCACCTTCTTTTACAGGAAGAAGCCGCAGTGTGTTACGCTGCGGCAGCTCATGATTATGATTTCGGGCTGCTGTCGTCCATTTTCAGGACTGCCATAAAGGCTTCCTGCGGAACTTCGACAGAGCCGACCTGTTTCATTCTTCGCTTTCCTTCCTTTTGCTTTTCGAGCAGTTTGCGTTTTCTGGAAATATCCCCGCCGTAGCACTTCGCCAAAACGTTTTTGCGCATGGCTTTGATGGTTGAACGGGCGACAATTTTTGTGCCGATGGCTGCCTGGACAGGCACTTCAAACTGCTGGCGCGGAATGAGTTCCTTCAGCTTTTCGACAATAACTTTTCCCCGTTCATACGCATAATCGCGGTGAACGATAAAGGAAAGGGCATCGATTTTTTCGCCGTTCAGCATAATATCCATTTTCACGAGCTTGGACGGTTTATATCCGATGAGTTCGTAATCAAATGACGCATAGCCTTTCGTATTTGATTTAAGCTGATCGAAAAACTCGTAGACGATTTCCGCAAGCGGAATTTCGTAGACAATGCTGACGCGGTTCGCATCAAGGTACTGCATATCGATAAACTGGCCGCGCTTGCCCTGGCACAGTTCCATGACCGCTCCGACAAAATCGTTCGGCACCATCATCGTCGCTTTGACGAACGGTTCTTCCACCCGGTCGATCTTCTGCGGATCAGGCATATTTGACGGGTTATCGACAACGATTTTTTCTCCGTCTGTCATGTACACGTCATAGATAACGCTCGGAGCCGTCGTAATCAAATCGATGTTGAATTCGCGTTCAATCCGCTCCTGAATAATTTCCATGTGGAGCATCCCCAGGAAACCACAGCGGAAGCCGAATCCGAGAGCCTGGGACGTTTCCGCCTCATACTGAAGGGCTGAATCGTTCAGCTCAAGTTTTTCAAGCGCTTCCCGCAAGTCGTTGTATTTCGCTGTATCAATCGGATACAGACCGCAATAGACCATCGGATTCAGTTTTCTGTAGCCTGGCAGGGCTTCGGGCGCTGGGTTTTCCGCACTTGTAATCGTATCCCCTACACGAGTGTCTCCGACGTTTTTGATTGCGGCCGTCAGGAATCCGACGTCGCCGACAGTCAGTTCGTCAACCGGAACGGCCTTCGGTGTGAAAACGCCGACTTCAGTGACTTCAAATTCTTTTCCGGTCGCCATCATCTTGATTTTTTGACCGGCTTTTACGGTACCTTGGACGACTCTGATATAGGCGACGACCCCGCGGTATGCATCATACAGAGAGTCAAAGATCAACGCTTGAAGCGGCGCTTCCGGATCTCCGCTTGGTGCGGGAACCTTTTCAACGATCTGCTCCAATATTTCTTCAATTCCGATGCCTGCTTTTGCTGAAGCAAGGACGGCTTCTGAAGCGTCAAGACCGATGACATCCTCGACTTCCTGGCGGACGCGTTCGGGTTCTGCGCTCGGAAGGTCAATCTTATTAATGACCGGCAGGATTTCAAGGTCGTTATCAAGCGCAAGGTAAACGTTTGCCAGCGTTTGCGCCTCGATTCCCTGTGCGGCGTCGACGACGAGAATCGCGCCTTCGCATGCGGCAAGGCTTCTCGAAACCTCATACGTAAAATCGACGTGTCCCGGGGTATCGATCAGATGAAAAATATATTCCTCTCCGTCCTTTGCCTGATATTTCAGCTGTACGGAGTTCAGTTTAATGGTGATTCCTCTTTCACGTTCCAAATCCATCGAGTCGAGGAGCTGTTCTTTCATTTCCCTTTGAGTGATTGCCGCCGTCTTTTCCAGGATTCGATCCGCAAGCGTTGACTTGCCGTGATCGATATGGGCGATAATAGAGAAATTTCGGATTCTCGACTGCCTTTGTAATCGTTTTTCTTTATCTGTCACACTAATCACTCCTACTATGAAACGCAATATGCGCTAGCTTAGATTATATCAATAGGGTTGTGAAGATTCAATGCTAAGTCACATATGCTTTCTAAACCCGAAAAAGAAAAAACGAGTCCTGCATCCGACTCGTTTTTTCTTTTACTTATTCCGTTTTTTCCTTTATCCAGTCATACAATGAACGGGCTGTGTTTGTGACCGAATCGGCCAGGGCGCGGCCGGCCGAGGAAAAGAGGTTGAAAGCTTCCAGCTGTTCCAGCTCTTTTTGTTTTTCCTCCAAATCGATTTGATGGCCGAGGACTGACGCCTCCTTCGCATCCCCTTCAGATATGCTGAGCGCCGCTTTTAAATCAGGGTCCTGATACCCTTTCATTTCAATCATTCCGTTGTTCGCCTGCTGCATGCCGAGAAGGACGCCGAAAAACATGACACAGCAAGCCAATATGCATTTCCCCATAAAAGAAGCCACTTCCATCACCTGTCCTATTGTTTTTTCTTATCGTCTTCACCGGTGTCTGCATCAACTTTTTCAGCATTCCAGTACATCTCGCTGAATACATCCGCCATCGCTTCTGCAGCCCGCTCCAGCTCTTCGCGGTTATTATCTACGCCGCCAAATTCGATTAAGACGGATCTTTCGTTTAAATCTTGATTATATATGCCATTATCCCCGGCAGCTCCCTTAGATATAACACCGCGGCTCAAACCGGGATATTTTTTTTCCAGCCGTTCATGCAGTTCTTTTGCCAGTTTTAAGTTCGATTCGAAATTAGAGCTCTTCTTGCCGAGCACAAATGCAACACGTGCATAGCTTTTTCCTTTGACAGTTGCGGTTGTCGCTTTCTTCCGCTGCGAATCCCTGTGAATATCGATAAAATACTGCAAATCTTTGTTTTGAGCCATCGCCTCTTTAACGACCGGCCTTGATTCATCATAGGAACGGGCATAAGCCCAGCCTTTTTTCCGCAAGTTCGCCTGAAAGTCAGTTTTATCCACCATTGCCCCGACCCCCTGCGACTTCATCGCATTTGCGAGCATATCGCTGACAAGCGTCACATTTGCTTTCGAATGAAGCGCCCGATCAGGTACCGTCTCCCCTTTTAAAAAGGGAAGATACGACTCCGTATTGTGCGTATTGTAGATAAATACGACTTTTCGGCCGCCCGTCGATTGCTCAGGAGGTTTTTCCTCCCCTGTTTGCTTTTTCTGTTTCCCTTCAAGCTCTGCAAGATTCGCTTCTCTCTCCTCTTTTAAAACCTCAGTCGGCGGCGGAGATTCTGACGGCATATTCGTGTAATCCGTCCCTTGCCCTGCAATAAGGATTTCCGAGTCAAAATGAGAGAAGCCCGGAAGCTCCCGACCGAGAAAACTTCGCGGATCTTTTAAATTAATGCTGGTCGCCAGTTTCAAGACGATCGGAGAAAGTTCAAAGCGTTTATTCGGTTCCGGCAATTCTGATGCGAAGTAGTGGTTTTCCATTCCCAAAATGAGCCCAAAGGTCTCGCCCGCCAATTCATCGGTCACCCGGTACAACGATGAAGACGGCCTTAACTCAGGACGCAGCGATGTCAGCACGCCTGATAAAATAAAAACGAGCAGCAGGCTGACGATAAATAAGAATACTGTCTTAATCGCACTTCTTCCATTTACAGCCAGCACAAACTGACGATTCCTGCCTCTTTTTCTCATCGCAAATCCCTCCAGAGCTTGTCTAGTAAATAGACTATGTACAAGATAGAGGAAGTAGAACAAGTTCCGGCAATGCTATAAGCACGAAAAAAAGCGGCCTGGTCAGCCGCCTTAATCTTAGTGGTTATACATTCCTTTATTGTCTTGCGAGACATTTTCATGAAGCGCTGTGTTCAGACCGTTCGCAATCACATTTGCCATATCATCGATAAAGGTATCGACCTCTTTTGGGGTTACCATTAAGTTATGGCCGAGCGGAGCGAGGACTTCATGGATCAGCTGCCTTTTTTCATCCTCTGCGAGGCCTCCGACTATACCGAGAAACGATTTGCGGTGCTCCTCATCGGGAAGGTCTTCTTCGGTGAGGACCTTTCTTTTCCCAAAGCTCATCCCCGCGGGAACGAGCGACCTGGACGGACTGTCATCTCTCATCTCTCTTCCAAAATGCTTCAGCATATAATCAATCGTATCACTCGTGATCGTGACGGCATCGACCACCGTCGGAACACCGATGGCGATGACCGGAATGCCAAGCGTTTCCTCGCTTAATTCTTTTCTTTTATTCCCTACCCCAGATCCGGGGTGTATCCCGCTGTCTGAAATTTGAATGGTAGAATTCACACGCTCGATCCCTCTTGAGGCCAGCGCATCGATGGCAATGACAAAGTCGGGCTTTGAGCGATCGATTACCCCTTGGATAATATCGCTCGTTTCAATGCCGGTCAAGCCCATGACTCCAGGGGAAAGCGCGCTCACTGGACGGTAGCCATGCTCTACATTTTCGGGCTGCAGCTGAAAAAGGTGCCTCGTCACGAGAAGGTTCTCCGTTACTAGGGGGCCGAGTGAGTCGGGCGTGACATTCCAGTTGCCAAGCCCTACAATTAAGCAGCTGGCATCCCGCGGAATGTTCAAATAATCGAGAAATGCGGAAAATTCCTTCGCAAACACATTGACGACTTTTTCCTGCAAGACGGAATCCTGCTGTCTGATCCCTTGTGTTTCAAAGGTTAAATAGCGGCCGGCTTTTTTCCCCGACAGCTTCGCTCCTTCTTCATCAATGTCCATCGTCTGAATTTTGATCCCGTCTTTTTCGTATTCTTTGACTGTAAACCCTTTCAGCTCTTTCTTTGGAGAAGCTTCCTTTTCCTCTGCCAGATCCCTCGCTTCCACGGCTAAGTCTGTCCGGACTGCATATTGACTTAAATCAAGCTTCTTTTTCTCCATATTTGCATTCCCTCCAAAAACATAACTGGTGTTAGTGTGCCCACAAGGTCTGTGAACATTCCCCCGAAGCGGAGCTTTCAAACAAAAATACTTTACATTTATATTGCAATCTAAGGGTGTGTTTGATAGAATACAATTTGTTCTATTGTTGAGATCTAACCTATAGAAAAGGAACAGAGGTTATGTCTTAGGAGGTGAAACACATTGCCAAACATTAAATCAGCGATCAAACGCACAAAAACAAACAACGAGCGCCGCGCGCACAACGCAACTATCAAATCTTCAATGCGCACTGCTATGAAACAAGTTGAAACTTTCGTAAGCAACAACGAAGCAGACAAAGCGAAAGCAGCTCTTTCTGCAGCAGCAAAGAAAATCGATAAAGCAGCTAAAAAAGGTCTTGTCCACAAAAACACCGCAGCTCGTTACAAATCAAACCTAGCGAAAAAAGTGAACGGACTTTCTGCATAATAGAAAGCTTGGCCATGCCAAGCTTTTTTGCTTGCCTTCATAAAAAACGGCTCTCTTAAATGAGAAGCCGTCAGACCACCGATAAATCGTAAAAAACGCGCGGTCAGCTGGCGGAAGAAAATCAACATGACAATGTGCGCGATGCGCTGCATTGCAAAAATATACGGTCAATCCAGCCATAAGGTAGGCTCTGCAGAAAAGGGAATGCTTGCTGATCTCATCCTCTGAGGTCCGGCCTTTTTTTGTCGTCAAGCCTGAACCCCGTCCGTGCCGAAGCGAAATATTCGCGGATTGAGTAAACTGGACATGAAATGAAATAGCGTATAAGACTTATCAGGGGGAGAGCTTCCCTTCCACCTGTCAGCTATGTTCACTCGCACGACGCTATTTTTTGTGCTAAATATTGTTGATTTTTATACAAAATGAGGGAACTTCCAAAAAGGAAATTCCCTTGCTATGTACAAGTTTAATTATTCCGGTGTTTAACTTTTAAATGATAATCCATTTTCCTTCAAAGCAACCCGCAATTTAGGTAAAGACGCTGGTCCCATACCGTGAAATTTCAAAATCTCTTTTTCGCTGTATTTTGACAGATCCTGCAAAGAAGTTATTCCATTGTGTTCCAAAGCTCTTCTGGCTGGCGCAGAGAGCAATGAAAGAAATCCGTTGTCAGGTTTGCGCTGTTGCTCACAAATCGGGCAAACAGGACAATCACTGCTTTTATCATACTGGTGTCCTTTGCTGCAAGTCCTTAAATTCTTTGTCATTTCATTTCTCCTTTTCCGCACATTTTCAATGTTTCCGATTTTATCTTTTCTTTTTTGCAATCGTGCCCCTTTGCTATGTTTGGCATCTGATGTTCATATTCAGGATACACCGAAACTCGTTAAACTATCTTCTGGAAAAAGAAAGGCTGCGAAATCGTCGGTTTCAGAAATCGAAGCTCCAACTGGTTCCTGGATCGTCATAGCGGTTTAGTAAGGATGGTTTTACTTATAACCTGTGAGTAACTGGAGCAGGCATCAAAGCGAAAAACGAAAGAAAGGGAAGCGTCCCAAAAACAATGATCCGGGCTGAAGCGAAAAATAGACACAAATCATGAAAGTCCCCATTGATGCAAAGACTTTTAGGTCAAACTCATTTCTCTTCTTCACTCAATTGCTTGACAAAGTCGAGATGTTTATATCCCCAGCTGCACATATCGGTCAACACCGGCGCCAACGTTTTTCCGTGCCCGGTTAAACTATATTCGACCTTCGGAGGGATTTCCTGATAAACTTGCCGTTTGACGAGACCATCATGTTCGAGCTCCCGAAGCTGGTTGGTCAGCATCCCCTGTGTAACTCCAGGGAGCATCCGTCTTAGTTCTCCGAAGCGTTTGGTGCCTTCATGAAGTAATACGAACAGGATCAGCGGCTTCCATTTTCCTCCTATGGCCGCCAAAGTTATGATGATACCTTCCGTCGTCTTCATTTCCCGTACTTTTGACTTCATCTTTGTCAACTCCCGATTCGGTATTCGTGATATCAGTTACGTTACCATATCATTCTGATTCGCGGTAGTACTCTTATTTTACATACATAGTACGGTTTACCGGACTACCATAAACAAGTTCTTTCACCGCAATAGTACGGTTTAAAGGTCTATGTACGAAAAAAAAGCGTACTTTGCAATGCCAAAAATATTCGTAATAATTGGGACGAAGAAAGGTTCAAGAAAAACAACAAACGGTAGAGGAAGATGTTTATGAAAATAATGGTAATTGCAGCACATCCAAATTTGAGGGAGTCCAAATGGAACAAGGCACTAATGAACGAATTGAAAAATCATCCTGATATCTTTATTCGTGATCTGTATCAGGAGTATCAAAATTGGAGTATCGATGTTGAAAAAGAACAGCAATTATTACTTGAATATGACCGGATCGTTCTTCAGTTCCCATTTTATTGGTTCAGCTGTCCGCCTCTTTTGAAAAAATGGTTTGATGATGTGCTGACATACGGCTGGGCGCACGGCCCCGGAGGCGAAAACTTGAAAGGCAAAGAATTCATGATTGCTACGACAACAGGCGGAGCGGAAGAAGAATATCGCGTTGGGGGCCGCAATATGTTCACTGTAGAAGAGTATTTACGGCCGATTGAGGGTACTATTATCCGATGTCATGGCACGTTTCTTCCGGCTTTTACATCCCACAATCCTCATGACAATATCCTCAAAAACGAAGCGAAGCGATATGCAAAGCATGTTTTATCACCTAAGGAAGGATGAAGCTTGCCGATTATGAGGGGAAACGGAAAAAGAAATAAGAACAACTGAAAAGGCTGTCGAGATTTTCTCGACAGCCTAACGGCTCTCTTAAAATTAGAGAGCCGTTTTTTCAATCGGACTGCAAAAGCTTGAGCAAAAACAGCTCAAGCAGGAGCTGCTTGTCTTTTTTGCCTGTCTTCATTTCATAATCCATAACGGCGAGATGCTCGATGATGCTTTTCAGCTCTTCTTCAGAAAACAGCCTCGCCTGGTCGATCGCGAGCTTCACCCTGAACGGGTGAACTTTGAGGTTTGAGGCGATTTGCTTTTGCCCGTACCCCTGCTGCGAAAAGTATTTCGTCTGCATCAAAAGCCTGAACTGGTTTGCGATCAGCGCCATCATTTTGATCGGTTCTTCATTTTGCTTTAACAGATCATAGAAAATCTGCAGCGCTTCTGTACGCTTCCGGTTCACAACCTTGTTGATCAATTCAAAAATATTCTGCTCGAGACCTCTGGCAACGAGCTTTTTGACGTCCTCAAGTGTGATCGAATCCCGATCACCAATATATGTACTAAGCTTTTTCACCTCTTGGGCAATGGCCGACAGGCTGGCATTACACAGGATGACAAGCTCCTCCGCCGCTTCTCGTTCTATGAGCTTCCCCTCTGATTTTGCAAGCCCAGTGATAAAATCAGCCGTTTCCCGGCCGTTCAGTTCTTTTGCTTCAACCATATGGGCGTGTTTTTTCAAGAGCTTGGTCAGCTTTTTCCTCTCATCAAGCTTTTCATAAGGAGCGAGCAGCACAAAAACGGAATAAGGCGCCGGCTGCGCAATATAATCCTCCAGGCTCCCGAGGTTATGCTCCGTTTTATCTTTCTTTTTTTCAGCTGTTAAAAAAGACGGGTTTTTCGCAACAACAAGACGCTTATCCCCCATAAACGGAAAAGTTTCAGCATCTTCAACAGCAAGGTCCAATGCCTCTTCTTCCAGATCAAATACGGAAAGGTTGAAATCCTTCGTCTCTTCGTCAACAACGGCTTGTCTGATCCTTTGAACCGTCTCCTGCAGAAGATACGTCTCTTTCCCGTATAAACAATAAACAGGATGAATATCGCCTTTTTTTAAGCTTTTCCAAATATCAAATACCGTCATCTGCACTTTCCCCTCTTTCATCCTTCCTTTCTATCCTAAAGCGTGTTTTGCAATTAGTAAAGAGAGAAGCGGAGTCACCCGCTCTCTCATTTATAATAAACGCCTTCCATAAACCCCCGGGTCAGTTTATAGAAGACGATGTT
Source organism: Bacillus sp. PK6-026 (assembly GCF_054161455.1). Lineage (NCBI taxonomy): Bacteria > Bacillati > Bacillota > Bacilli > Caryophanales > Bacillaceae > Bacillus > Bacillus sp. PK6-026. Next base: position 2,787,028 of record NZ_CP096418.1, read on the forward strand.
CATAAATTTTAGAAAACGGTTGCATGAAGCTCCTAGATTTTTGCAAAGAATTGAATTATACTGGATATCAATAGGAGGGGTAAATTGTGAATGAATTTGAAAAAGACGTGCAAAGCAAACGTAACGATCTTGTAGATTCAGGTGTCGGTTTTATCGTGTCTTTTGGCTTTTTCGCTACAATGTTTATTATCGCTACTGTTATACATCTGGCCGCTTAATCAAGCCAAGTCATGGACACCGCTTTACTCTCCGTCAGGCAAGCGGCTTTTTGACGGCTGCTGTTTTTCAGCAGTCTTTTTTTCTTGCGAGGAATGTACTTTATCATATGGGGGATGAAGTAAAAACGTTCCGTTTCCGCCTCGAAATAGGTACTGAATCGAACCGTGCTGATCCGTTCTGAATACTTTCACATGGTGGCGGTTTAAGATATCCAGCACTTCCCCGTGGGGATGGCCGTAGCGGTTGTGCTCTCCCGCCGAAATGATGGCTGCTTTCGGCTCAATTTGCTTAATCAGATCTTCCCCCGTAGAACCTTTGCTTCCATGGTGACCGACTTTCAGAATATCCGCTTTAAGATTCGGATACACTTTCATCATCTCATTTTCACCTTCCTTCTCCAAATCGCCCGTTAACAGCCACGAAAATTCGCCAGCTTTCAGCCACAACACGAGGGAACCGTTGTTTTTGCTGTTTTTGTCCGCCTCTTTCGGTGAAAGAACATAAAATTCAAGATTGCCAATATGAAGGATGTCACCTCTTTTGGCTACATGCACCTTGACGCCTTCTTTCAAGGCAAGGCGAAGCAGCTTTTCATCAGACGGTTCGGCTGCGAAGCCTTTCGGCACGATCAATTGCTTGACTTTATGTTTTTGGATCAGCACTTGAGCTTCACCAATATGATCCTGATCAGCATGAGTCAAAATTAAAGCATCGAGCTTCTTGACTCCTTTGGATGCCAGAAATGGCATTAATACGCTCTCTCCCAGGGAAAAATCCTTTTTCCGCTTTCTCCACTGCTCTTTCCGGAAGGATACGGTTCCTCCCGTATCAATGAAGACGGTGCCATTCTGACCGGGAGCGCTGACATACATGCTGTCACCTTGGCCGATATCAAGCATTGTGACCTCTCCTTCTCCTGCAAACTGAGGAAGACATACGTGAATAGCAAACACAGCGGCAAGGAAGCCGGACGAAATCATGACCGCACGAAACGACATCTCTTTTTCAAGAAACAGCAAAAACAGAAAAATAGCTGCGAAGTAGAAAAACAACAAAATATCCGGCGGTTTAACCGCAGAAAAAACGAAAATATCCGCGGCAGACACCGATTTAACAGCCTGATGGCTCCACACAAGCAGATGGTCCAGCACACAGGCTGCCGCCTCCCCGAGAGGACGAAAACATATGAAAGCCAACAGACTTCCGAAAGACAGCGGCATGATGATAAAAATATAGAGAGGTATGAAAAGCAGATTCATCACTGTGCTGAGAAATGAAAACTCTTGAAAATGGATGAGCAGGATCGGAAGGGAGGCGAGCTGAGCCAAAAATGACCCCAATAGCAGTTGAGAGATTCGGCTTTTCGGCTTGATCAATATTTCTTTTGAAAGAATGAAAACGAAGGATACGGCAAAAGAAAGCTGAAATCCGGCTTGAAATAGCAGATAAGGATGATACAACAGCAGTCCGAGGCAGGCGATGCTGATCACATCGGCGCTTTTGAAGTTCTTATTGGACAGTGATGCCAGCAGATAGATTTCAGACATGAGAACCGCCCTCACTACCGACGGGGCGCCTCCGGTCAAAACTGCCGCAACGGGCAGCCCGAAAACGAGCAGCCATTTGGCGCATTCTCTCGTCAAACCGAAGCGAATAAATACGTGGAACAGAGCGGCCGACAACAGACCGACATGAAGCCCGGAAATCGCTAAAAGGTGAATGATCCCGAGACGCTGATAGCCGTCCAGCACATCTTGTTCAATGAGAAACCGGTCCCCGAAAGTAAGCGCTCTTACAATACCGGCAGCCGGATTAGCCATATTTTCTTCTGTAAAATCAAGGCCCGCTTTTCGGATGTTCAATAGAAATGGCATAAGACCGCCGCCCGGCTTGCAGTTTTCAATGGACTGAACCGCAAATATCCAGTGAATCCCTTTTTGATACAAGGATTCTTTTTGATCAAAAGTTCCAGGAACCGTCTCTTTTTTCGGCGCTCTTAATTCACCTTGCATGACACAGAGGCTTCCCGGCTGAAGAGCGGAGAGCGCCCGTTTTTCTTGCGGAGACCGGATCGTATAGCCCGCTTTCAAAGCTTCCCCCTTATCTGTTTCGGCTGTGAATGAAAGCCGGTCTCCGTCTATTATGGGGATATCCCGAACAGAAGCAAACGTGTGAAATTTGCCTTCATGATAAATCGTTGTATTGAAATGGTCAATCATGTAAAAAGAGGTGAAATATAAAATACAAATCGCTGCACATATGATGAAAAGGAGTATTTGTTTCTTGAAGAAACAGAGGATAAAGAACAGAAAAAAACCGACGGCGAGGAAGAGATAAAGAGAAGAGTGAGCGGAGGCGATTCCGGCTGCCGCTGAAATCGCTCCGCACGGGAAGATGCGATGTCTGTCCATTGGATTACACGTAGCTTGTAAATAGTTTGTTAGCCTCTGCGTGTATTTTCCTGATTTCCTCTTCCTCAAGGCCTTTATCAGCCAGCTGTTTGATCAGATCGGCCACAAACGATAACTTTTCCTGGTTTTTCAAGTCGATAATCATCTCATCGAGCTCTACCTGCTCCACTTTAACAGAAGCCTGATCGAAAAGTTCAACCGCGTAAGGATGGTTTTTGTAATCTTTCGCATAGTATATCGTTTTAATACCTGCCTGAATGATCGATTTACAGCATTGAATGCACGGAAAATGCGTGACATATATTTCAGCGCCTTCGGTCGGAACGCCGAATTTTGCACACTGAAGAATCGCGTTCATCTCGGCGTGAATCGTTCTGATGCAATGCCCGTCCACCATATAGCAGCCTTCATCCGCACAGTGAACACCTCCGGCGATCGATCCGTTGTAGCCTCCTGCGATAATTCGTTTATCCCTGACAATCGTCGCCCCTACAGCAAGCCTTGTACACGTGCTGCGAAGCGCCAGCAAATGGCTTTGCGCCATAAAATATTGATCCCAAGAAATCCGTTCCACTTGTTTTCCCTCCAAAAATACGATGTCGACTTCCCTAAGTTTACATATGTTTATCCGCAAACGTCAATTTACTTTACCGTGATTGAAGATTTTATTCTTTCAAAAGACTTCTCTCCAATTCCAGAAACGTTTGTTATGTCTTCAATCGTCTGAAACATTCCGTTCTCCTCGCGGTATTCGACTACCGCTTCCGCTTTTGAAGGACCGATCCCGGGAATCGTCTGAAGCTCCTCAGAGGAAGCCGTATTAATATTGACGATATCACTTGAGCTGCCGTCTGCTCTTGAGTCCGCTTCCGAAAGAGAGCCAGCGGCCTCTTCCCCTTCAAATGGAATGTAAAGAACCATACCGTCCCGCAAAACGGCTGCCAGATTAATCTGCTTTTGGTCCGCTTTTTTCTCGGTGCCGCCTGCTTTTTTCAATGCATCGTGCACCCTGTCTCCCTCCTTCATTTGATAGACGCCCGGATTTTTCACAGCGCCTTTCAAATCGATGATAACCTCCTCTTCCCCCGCGTTTTTTTCCCGCTTCACCTCCTCTTTCTTGTCAAAAGTCTGTGCAGAAGCTTCTTCAGGAATGGAGAAGCCGGATGAAGTTTCACGCTTTCCGCTTAACAGCATGAAGGCAGCGCTGATGATCAAGACGAGTGCCACACCTCCCGCCGCATGCCATTTATATTGTTTTAGCCAATCTGTCAAACTGCTCACCTGCTTTCATACATATTTTGACTGAAGCCTTCATATCGTTTAAAAGATACAGGTTCAAAGGAGGGGAGAACGATTGAATATCGGCTTTATCGGGACAGGAAATATGGGGACCATTTTAATTGAGGCGTTGATTGAATCCAGAGCGGTCATTCCCTCATCTTTAACAATTACTAACCGAACGATCGACAAAGCGTTAAACTTAAAAAAACGATTCCCAGACATTCAGGTTGCAGAACGGCCGGAAGAAGTGATCACGGAAAGTGATGCCGTGTTTATCTGTGTAAAGCCGCTGGATATTTATCCTTTGCTAAAGCGGCTCTCACCCGTCTTCACCCGCGATCAGATTGTGGTCACCATTACGAGTCCGGTGCAGGTCGAACAGCTGGAAGCCATCGTCTCCTGCCAGGCGGCAAGGGTGATCCCGAGCATTACGAACAGAGCGTTGTCTGGCGTGTCATTATTGACTTTCGGAGAAAGCTGCACAGCTGAGGCAAAAGAAAAATTGACGGCTTTAGTGAGCAAGATCTCAATCCCTCTTGAAATCGAAAGCGGGATTACGAGGGTCGCCTCAGACATTGTCAGCTGCGGCCCCGCCTTTGTCAGTTATTTGGTTCAGGAGTTTATTCAGGCCGCTGTAGAAGAAACCTCCGTCTCAAAAGAAGACGCGATTTTAATGACGACAGAAATGCTGGTAGGTTTGGGAAGGCTGCTCGAAACAGGGCATTACACATTGCCCGCCCTGCAGGAAAAGGTGTGCGTTAAAGGCGGTGTAACCGGTGAGGGAATTAAGGCGCTGGAAAGCGGCGTTAAGGATATGTTCCGCCAGATGTTCCGGAACACCCATTTGAAGTATGAAGAAGATATCGCTCTAGTCAAGAAGCAATTTTCCGTTTGATTCATTGTTTCACGAACGCGCTGAGATTTTCAACAAAGGAAAAATACATTATGAAAAACCATCGTTACGATTAAACGATGGTTTTTGTTTTTTTCGCTGTATAAAAATGACGTTCCGACTCTGCGCCAGGCTCCAATTTTGAAAAATCGGCAGTCACGCACTGCACCTCAAATCCGGCTTGCCGCAATAAGCTGATATACTTTTCCGTCTGGAAAGTCCGCTGTTCATGCGATTCATCAAACCTTTCGTATACGCCTCCGCTTTCTACGAAGAAGGTCAAATCGTGAACAGCTGAATGAGGCTCATCCCCCGCATAGCTTTGCCAAATGACGCTGACTTCTTCATCCTGATCGGCATACGTACTTCCCGGAAAAATGACATCCATTTTGTAAATGGAATGAACATCAAACAGAAGAAGCCCGCCTTCTTTTAATAGAGAAAAAACGTTTTTAAAAGTATTGAAAACGTCTTTTTCGCTCTTTAGATAATTCAGCGAGTCACAGCAGATCACAACCGCGTCAAACTCTTGCCCATGTCCGGCAAGCTCGCGCATATCCTGCTGAAAGAACTGAATATCGAGCTGCCGAACGGCTGCTTTGTACTGAGCCTGTGCAAGCATATCTTCGCTTATATCGATTCCTGTGACAGCGTAGCATTTTTCAGCCAAGCGGACCGATATTTCACCAGTTCCGCACGCCAGATCAAGTATCCGTATACGTTCTTTCTGCTGTGCACCGATCGTTTTTTCAATCCAGCTGACCCACTCATCGTAAGGAGCGTGAGACATCAGCTTGTCATAAATACCGGAAAATCCTTTATAAATCATTCATTAACTCCGAACGAAAGGTCTTCAGTCGGCGCGTCTCCCCACAGCTTTTCAAGGTTGTAATAGCCTCGTTCCTCTTTGTGGAAAACGTGGACAACGACATCGCCCAAATCGATCAAAACCCATCTGGCTTCGTCAAAGCCCTCCATTTTCTTCACATTGATTCCATTTTCTTCAGCCTGATCCTTAATTTCCCGGGCAATGGCCTGAACCTGTTTGTCAGAATTCCCATGGCAAATCAGAAAATAATCAGCCACAAGCGAAATCCCCTGCATATTCAAGGCGATCATATCTTCCGCCCGTTTATCATCGCAGGCCTCTGCGGCAATTTTTAAAATTGAAGCTTGATCCATTCAGCAATTCCTCCTAGTGTCTATCGTTTACTAAAGCATTATATGTGGCGACCGTTTCCGGATAAACGGCCTGATTTTTTGAAATTAAAAATGTCATCGTATTTTTCAACGCCTGGATAAGCGCCAAATCCAAATCTTCCTCAGCGAGAGTCCGAACCTCTTCAACCCCTGGAAAACGGCGGCCCGGCTCGATATAATCCGCTACATAAATCACTTTCTCAAGAAGCGTCATATTCGGCCTCCCAGATGTATGGAATCGAATGGCTGACAGGATGTCTTCATCCGTAATTCCAACCTCTGTTTTGACAAGCGCTGCTCCTGCCGGCGCATGCCAAAGTTCATGATGAAAATCGAGCACTTCAAGCGGCCCGCCCCCGTTGAGGATGATTTGTTTCATTTCCTCTTTCGGGCGAAATTTGGCATAGTCATGAAATATCGCGGCGATTTCGGCTTTTTTCACATCTGCGCCAAACCGTTCGGCAAGTTTGACAGCCGTCTCCATTACACCGACCGTATGGATGTAGCGCTGTTCTGTCAGCTGTTCTTGCACGCAGGCTAAGGCTTCCTCACGTTTCATATAGATGATTCTCCTTCACATAGACCTTCACTTCGTCAGGGATTAAATAATCTGTCGGCTGCTGATTTTTAATGCGGTCCCTAAGTAAAGATGATGATACTTCAAAAATAGGCACTTCGACAAAAACGAGCGGATACGGCGTCTCAATTTGAAAGCCGGGCCGTTTCACCCCGACAAATTGAATCATGTTGACAAGCTTGTCAATGTTTGACCATTTCGGCAGGTATTCCACCATATCCGCGCCGATAATAAAGTAAAACTTATCGTTTGGATATCGGTCTTTCAGCAGGCGAACGGTATCAAATGTATAAGAAGGGCCTTCCCTTTCGAGTTCGATCGTCTCCAATTTAAATTGCTCTTTCCCCGATATGGCGAGCTTCAGCATTTCCGCCCTGTGCATACTTAGCGAAAACGAGTTTTTTTGTTTATGCGGCGGAATTTGGTTGGGCATGAACCAAATTTCATCAAGATCCAGTTTATACAGGACTTCATTTGCCATTAATAAATGCCCGTTGTGCGGAGGATCAAATGTCCCTCCAAAAATCCCGATTTTCCTCATGATTACCACCTTTAAGCGTTAAGGAAGCTCAATTTTTTTATTTTCTTTCGACTCCTTATACAGCACGATAATGTTTCCGATCGTCTGCACCAGTTCGGCGCGTGCTCCGCCCGCCAGCGCTTCGGCTACTTCCTCTTTAGGCTGCTCGCAGTTTTGCAGCACGCTCACCTTGATTAATTCCCTGGCTTCAAGCGCTTCACTGATTTGTTTGACCATGTTTTCGTTGACTCCGCCTTTACCGACTTGAAAAATCGGTGACAGATGATGCGCTTCCCGGCGCAAATAGCGTTTTTGTTTTCCTGTTAGCATGATTTTCCTCCTAGTTGCTGCAACACAATTGATTTCATTTTTTCCATATTAGGCTCATGTCCGGTCCACAGCTCAAAAGCAAGGGCTGCCTGGCCGATGAACATGCCGACTCCGTCCAATGTTTTCAAGCCTTTTGCTTCAGCCTCCTGCAGCAGGGCCGTTTTCAGCGGATTGTAGATAATATCGCATACAAGGCACGTTTCTTTCGCATTCGCCAATGAAAGCGGGGCAGCTTCGATGTTCGGGTGCATCCCGACCGACGTCGTTTGAATCACGATATCATATGCTGACAAGTCTGCTTCTGCTTCCTGCAACGACAAAGCACGTGCCTCTCCTTCAAAACGCTTAGTGAATGCTAGTGCCTTTTCAGGTGTACGATTCGCCACGTCCAGCTGCTTCGGCATCTCAGCTGCCAGAGTGGTAAATATCGCCCTCGCCGCACCGCCTGCCCCAATCAACAGTATCGAGAGCTCAGAAAGCGGACGATCAAGGGATGGCTTCAGCGATTTAAGAAATCCTGCTCCATCTGTATTATATCCGACCAGCCCTTCTTTTTCTCTTCTGACAGTGTTGACCGCCCCGAGAGCTTCGGCGCTTTCATCAATACGGTCGAGATGCTTCATGATCGATACTTTATGGGGGACCGTCACATTAAACCCTTGAATGCCAAGGGCCCGCATACCTTTCACAGCATCTTCAAGATCTTCGTTTTCCACGCGAAAAGCGTGATAATGTCCTTCTAAAGAAAGATCCTCCAAAGCCGCATTATGGATGTCCGGAGACATGGAATGAGCCACCGGATTGCCAATCAGTCCGTACATCGGTTTCATAACTCTCTCCCCTTAGCACTTATATTAGAGATCTGCGTAAAAACACGTGAACGCCTTTAGGCGCGTGGGCGACAATTTTTTGGTTCGCCTCTTGGACAGTTACCCAGCCGAGGCCCGAGAACACAACGTCCGTTTTCGGCTCTTTAATCGTAAACGTATGTTTAACAAGCTCCGGAAACGAGTCAAGATCTTCTTTTGCAGGGGGAGCAAGCATTTCCCCAGCGTGCTTTTCATACAGCTGATCCGCGTTTTCAAGCTTTGTTCTGTGGATGTTGAGTTCATTCGGCATATAGCATACAAACGAAGATCTGCCTCCGCTTGCATAATCAAACCGCGACAATCCGCCGAAAAACAGCGTCTGTTCTTCGTTCAGCTGAAAGGTGCGGGGCTTTAGCTCCTTCTTCGGCGTTAATATTTTCAGATCGCGTTTCGCGACATAGTGCGCCATTTGATGATGGTTGATGATTCCCGGCGTATCATACATCGCCGATCCATCATCCAGAGGAATTTCAATCGCGTCAAGCGTTGTCCCCGGATATTGAGATGTCGTAATGATGTCGCCCTCTCCGGAAACCTCTTTAATAATCCGATTGATAAACGTTGATTTTCCTACGTTCGTACATCCGACGACATATACGTCTTTGCCCTGTCTGTAATGTTCGATCGCGTCGATCGCATCTTTTATCCCCTGCCCGCGCCCGGCGCTGACGAGCAGCACATCAACAGGCCTTAAGCCGAGCTCTTTCGCTTCGCGCTTCATCCAGTTTACAAGGCGCTCGCGCTTGACTGATTTAGGGAGAATGTCTGCTTTGTTTCCTATTAATAAGATCGGATTGCCTCCGACAAAGCGGTTTAGGCCGTTGATCCAGCTTCCGTTGAAATCAAAGATATCGACGATTTTCACGATAAGCGAATCCGTTTCCCCGATGCCGTGCAGGATTTTCAAAAAGTCATCGTCCGTCAGTGAAACATCCTGAATTTCGTTATAATTTTTCAATCTGAAGCAGCGCTGGCAGATGACATTATCTTTTAACAGCGATGCTTCAGGCGCGTAGCCCAGTTTATTTTTATCTTCGGTTTGAATGGCGACTCCGCATCCGATACAAACTACCTTTTCCATTCTTTAATCCTCCCACTGAATATGGCCTTTCCGTTTTAAAGCGCTGAGAATTCTGCGTTCCACCTGGCGGTTGAAACGCGTAAAAAAGCCGTCGGAAGCAGCCACAGGCACGACAAGAATGGTATGGAACCCATTGCGGTTCCCTCCCAGCACATCTGTCATGAGCTGATCTCCTATGACAACGACGTCTTCTTTTTTAAGACCCATATTTTTGACGGCTTTTCTGAAAGCTCTGCCCATCGGCTTTTTCGCTTTGTAAATAAACGGGATATTAAGCGGTTCAGAAAATATTTTGACTCGTTTTTCATTATTATTTGAGACAATTGTCACTTTAATGCCGTGCTCTTTCATCTCTTCAAACCACTCGATGAGACGCGGTGTCGCACTAGGCCTGTCCCATTCTACAAGCGTGTTGTCCAAATCCGTAATAATCCCTTTTACATTGCGCTCTTTTAGTTTTTCAGGGGTAATATGAAAAATATTTTTTACAAATTCATCCGGCAAAAAGAACTTTTTTAACACAAAGCCGCACCCTTTCCTTTCAATTACTGCTTCTTTTTTCAATGTGTCGAATCAAATCTAAAAGTGTCTTAAAAAATCGGCTGTCCGAAAAGTTTTCGACATATAATAGGATTCTTCAACAGGTGTGGATAAAATTACACACAGTATCCACTCATATTTCATCGACCTTTTATTAAATTATAAACATGATACCCACAAGTTATCCACTTTTTGGTGTGGATAACAGAACGATTGTTCTCGCCCAATATTCATGATAGATTATAGGTACTTCAAACAAAGATCATATAACTTAACATTTTATGCTTATTCCAAACAGGTTATTCCAATTTTTATGAGGAGGTGTCTTCCCCATTAAATGGGTACCGAGTATGAAAAAGCTGTCTGATGAACTTTTAATAGAATCATACATTAAAGCAAATGAGATGAATTTGAACCGCGAATTCATCGAGCTGATTGAAACCGAAATCAAAAGAAGGTCGCTCGGTCATCTGCTTTCCGTCTCTTCATAGCTCAAGCACTCCCGAGCGCTCTTGCCGCTTTTTTTCACTTAGGTTGATATTATATCACTTGAATAATACGCTTACTACTGTTTTTCATGAAAAAACACCTCTCTAAAAGAGGTGCTATTTGAAGAATCCGTGAGGACTAAGCCAGTAGAACCCGCCGATGACGAGCAGGACGACTAAAAGGACGACAACGAACGCATATCCGTATGCGGCGCCTGCATATCCGGGATAAGCCGGGTAAGAACACGGACCAGCGGGAAAAGGATATCCCATCGCATCATTCCTCCTTTAGACTGTTATAGTAACAGCCTATGAAGAAAAAGGAGAAATGGCTAGGCCTTTTACTTAAATCAAGAAGTTTTTATGACTTTACTTTCATTAATTCCTTCAAAAATAATTCGCGCGCCTTTTGGGGTTAAGTGATTTCCCGATGGGTCGATAAACCCCGAATGGATCAGCTTCTCATCTGTAGCTCCGCCTGCTTTTTTCACGATGTTTTTCCAGTTGTCGATCAGCGGCACATCAAGTTCACGCGCCGTTTCCCTTGTGACATCATTATAGGAATCGTGCCATTTGCGCGCTCCTCCGTATTTTTCAAACGAAGCAGCCCGGTATCTTGCATAATAAAAGATGTTGTCCCCGCTTCCTTCGACGATCGGCAGGCACGTCATTAATATCGGCTCTATTCCGCGGCGGCGGCTTTCTTTAACAAAATAATAGAGGTTTTCTTTAAACCTTTTTTTGGATACGCGCGGCAGCCCTTTCGCAAGAATTGCTGCATCATTTGTTCCGAACATGATAAAAAGATATGCCGGCTGCTCATCCAGCACATCCTTCCTGAACCGAAGCCTGGCGTCTTCTGTCGTTTCTCCGCCTATTCCCGCATTATTTATTTTGTACTGCCCTTGAAGGGAAGTCTGAAGTAAATTGACCCATTTTTCCGCTTTTGGATAATCGCGAAATTGCCAATTTGAGCCGCGTGTATTGCTGTCTCCAAATGCTACGACTTTTCTGGGATCGTCCTCTCCGCAGCCTGCAAGCAGAAGCAGAAAGATGAGGACCATCACCAAGCTTTTTTTCATTCGTTCCACCTCCAAAAGCCAATACTACGATCATATAGGAGAGAAGCTGCACTTTCAATGGGAGAAATCTCTGCCATCCTGCAAGCGTATAGTCCTTACTATGCATTTAACCTGTCCCCCCTGTTTAAAAACATTCGTATTGGTTCACGGTTTTCCGACAAACAATGTATATGTTTTGACAGGTCGAAAGCCTAATTTTTCAGCGAGGCGAATCGATGCAACGTTTTGCCGGTCGCAATCCCAGCGCGGTTTCAAGCGGTTCTCTATTGCATATGCGATAAAAGCGCCGGCGCAGCGGGCTGCAAACCCACGTCCCCTGTAATCCGGGTGTGTTACGATATCAACTTCGGCAAAGCGTTCCGAACAAAAAATGGTGACACATTCACTGGCGATCACACCTTCATGCGACACTTTAAATCCGAAACCGTTCTTCAAAAAACGGCCTGGCCCTCCCCAATACTCAATCGCGTATTTTTCCGTGAAATTCGCGCTTTTTTGAAAGTCATCTTCAGAAAATCTTTCAACACCAGCAAATGCGGCGCTGCGAACATATTCCTCTTTTCCAAGGAAAAATGACACGCGCTCCATTTGCTGCAGAGGATCGCCAAGCCCCCCAATTAAAAAGGCGTCCCACTCCTCAGAAGCCGAAAACACGGTAAAGCGCGCTCCGTTCCTCTGTTCATTCAAATAGTGAAGCCATTCGCTCCTTCCGCTGTCGGGGATATCTCCAGCGACATAATAAATCCCGGCAGCTGTTCGAAAAAGAACAGTGGCCGGTGTGAAGAAATCATCGACATAAACGTTTCCTTCGATAAGTCCTTCGGCTATCGCATGCGCGAATGTCGGACTTTCGTCTGTTAACAAAACCTTTGCTTTTCGTTTTTCACTCGATTTCAGTTCAATCATCATAACTCCTCCTCGAACTTGAGACCGTCAAGCCCCGCTGGCTGATTCGGTGCCGTATTCAATATTGCGGTCAAAGATAAAAACAGACACCGCAATATCCTCCTGAATTTTGATGTCTGTAAAAAGGTGCTCGAGCTTCGCTCCGATGAGCTGCTCCATTCCTTCCGGCACGTGATTGGAGTAGTGTTTCTGAATCAGGGTCGTCCTTGCGGCATGGACCATTTCCCTTCCCTCCGACGTGCTTGCGATAAATTGCTCGCTCGCCGTCAAATTGCCGTAAAGCGTCGAAACTGCCATATTGTCGACAAAGACTGTGTGAATCCGTTCAGGCCCCTTGCCAAACAGCTCTTTTCGAAGCTTGCGGATCATATCGTTGAATTCGTGGATTTTTTTAGACATCATGCTTACCCCTTCCGTTTAAACCTTCCATCTGTCTCGATGTCCCCTTAGACATTTCACTTGGTTAAAATTTTCCTATTCTATTGAATTATAATCAATATCACTTTATAATAAAAGCCGGGCTGATGGATTTGTAATACCGTCGTGTTATGAATCTATCGAATTCTGACAATATAGGATTGGTCTGTTAGTAAGCTTTGCTAGTAAACTATTCCGCCATGTATGTTTATACCGCTTTCCACGCCAGGATTCGGTATATATGTACATGGCTTTTTTGATTTTGAAAAGATGATGGAGGGGAATAAAGATGGACGGAAAGCCAATCAGTGTCCGGATAGACGGCAAAGAAATTAAAGCAGCGGCCGGGGCAACCGTTTTAGACATATTGAACAAAAACGGGTTTGAACACCCGCAAATATGCCATGTTCCAGAGACGGATCCTATTCAAACGTGTGATACCTGTATTGTGGAAGCAGACGGAAAATTAAAGCGGGCATGCTCCCTGCGGGCAGAAGACGGAATGACGGTCAGCCTGTCTGGAGAACGGGTCAAAGCAGCACAAAAAGAAGCAATGGACCGCCTGCTCGAAAACCATTTGCTTTATTGTACGGTATGCGACAACAACAACGGCAACTGTACGCTACATAATACGGCAGAAATGATGGGAATCGAAGAGCAGAAATACCCTTACACGCCAAAAGAAGACCCGTCTTGCGCAGTCGATATGTCGCATCCCTTTTACCGCTATGATCCGAATCAGTGCATCGCATGCGGACAATGTGTTGAAGTCTGCCAAAACCTGCAGGTCAATGAGACGCTCTCAATTGACTGGGAGCGTGACCGTCCGCGGGTGATCTGGGATGAAGGCGTTTCAATCAACGAGTCATCATGCGTCAGCTGCGGGCAGTGTGTCACGGTTTGTCCGTGCAATGCGTTAATGGAAAAATCGATGCTTGGAAAAGCCGGGTTCATGACAGGCATCAAACCGGATGTCATGGAGCCGATGATCGACCTTGTCAAAGATGTAGAGCCGGGATACAGCAGCATCTTTGCCGTTTCAGAAGTCGAGGCGGCGATGCGTTCACAGCGGATCAAAAAGACAAAGACCGTCTGTACATTTTGCGGTGTCGGCTGTTCATATGAAGTATGGACAAAAGGCCGTGACATCTTAAAAATTCAGCCGGTGTCAGAAGCTCCCGTCAACGCCATTTCGACGTGTGTGAAAGGGAAATTCGGATGGGATTTCGTAAATGCGGAAGAGCGTTTGACCAAACCGCTGATCCGCAAAAATGACGAATTTGTCGAATCAACTTGGGAAGAAGCGCTTGACTACGTCGCCCGCAAATTAGGCTCAATTCGGGAGCAGAGCGGAAAAGACGCCGTCGGGTTTATTTCGTCTTCAAAAATTACGAATGAAGAAAACTACTTGATGCAAAAGCTGGCGCGGCAAGTATTTGGCACGAACAATGTCGACAACTGCTCGCGGTACTGCCAGTCTCCGGCAACGGACGGATTGTTCCGCACAGTCGGCATGGGCGGCGATGCTGGCACCATTCAAGACATCGCGAAAGCAGGCCTCGTCATCATCGTCGGCGCCAACCCGGCCGAAGGCCACCCGGTACTGGCAACCCGTGTGAAGCGCGCCCATAAGCTTCACGGACAAAAGCTGATCGTCGCTGACCTTCGCAAAAACGAAATGGCCGAACGCTCGGATCTGTTTATCAGACCGCGGCAAGGAACTGATCAAGTATGGCTGATGGCCGTGACCAAGTATATGATTGACCAAGGCTGGCACGATCAAGCGTTTATCAATGAAAACGTCAATTTCTTTGAAGAATATAAGCAATCGCTTGAGACATACACCCTTGAATATGCAGAAAAAATCACAGGCATCAATCAACAGACGCTGATCCAAATCGCTGAGATGATCCGCGACGCCGACGGTACGTGCGTCCTCTGGGGAATGGGAGTCACCCAAAACACAGGCGGTTCCGACACGTCCGCCGCGATTTCAAACCTGCTTTTAGCTACCGGTAATTACCGCCGCCCGGGCGCTGGGGCGTACCCGCTCCGCGGCCATAACAATGTCCAGGGCGCATGCGACATGGGGACGCTTCCCGGCTGGCTTCCGGGATATCAGCACATTACAGATGACAAAGCGCGGAAAAAGTTCGAAAAAGCTTACGGCACAACAATCAACGAGAAACCCGGACTTGACAACATCGAAATGCTTCACGCCGTTGAAGAAGGCAAAATGAAAGCTATGTATATCGTCGGAGAAGATATGGCTTTAGTCGATTCAAACGCAAACCGGGTCCATGACATTTTATCAAGCCTTGATTTCCTTGTGGTTCAGGATATGTTCCTTTCGAAAACAGCCCAATACGCCGACGTTGTTCTCCCTGCGTCAGCTTCGCTTGAAAAAGAAGGAACTTTTACAAACACGGAAAGACGCGTACAGCGATTGTATCAGGCCCTTTCGCCGCTCGGAGACGCAAAGCCGGACTGGGTCATCATTCAAGACATCGCAAACCGGCTTGGAGTTAACTGGCATTACAGCCACCCGGGAGATATTTTTTCAGAAATGGCAAGCCTGTCACCGCTGTTCGCAAAGGCCGATTATGACGCAATTGAAGGATGGAACAGCTTCCTGTGGGGCAGCCTGACCGGAGAAAGCACGCCTCTTTTATATGAAGACGGCTTTAACTTCCCTGACCGGAAAGCGCGCTTTGCCCTCGCAGACTGGACAGAGCCGGCCGAATTCCCTGAAGAATACGACCTTCACATTAACAACGGCCGAATGCTGGAGCATTTTCACGAAGGAAATATGACGAACAAATCGGCAGGCATCCAGGCGAAAGTGCCGGACGTCTTTGTTGAAGTCTCGCCTGAGCTTGCCAAAGACAGGGGCATCTGCGACGGATCGCAGGTCAGACTGATCTCGCCGTTTGGCGCCGTAAAATTAACCGCGCTTGTGACAGACCGGGTTAGAGCGAACGAGTTGTATTTGCCGATGAACTCGACAGATAAAGAATCTGCAATCAATTTCTTGACCGGCCCCACAGTAGATGCGCGTACCAATACACCTGCTTACAAGCAGACAAAGGTGCGTATGGAAGTGCTCGGCGGATGCGCAGAACCGCCGCTTCCGAAAACAAATCCGCGCAATAAGAAACGCCATCCGCAAAACGGAGCTGAAGTCGAGCGGAAATGGAAGCGACCGGGATACGTTCATTTAACAGACTAAATCAAAAGGAGGTCATCACACATGGCAGCTCCCATCACCGCCATCCGCAAAGAAGACAAATCTGAGGAGCAAATGAAGCTTGAAAAATTAGAAGAACTCAAAACCCTTTTGGCTGAACAGGAAGCCGCCGTTTCAAAAACGATGAAGCTTCTCGGCGAACTGAACGGCCTCGGGGTCCTTGATGCCGCAGACAGCATGATCGGCGCAAAGGAAGATATCGCCAAAATCGTCCTCGGCCAGCTGTCTAAAGAGCCGGCCAAAAACCTGATGAATACAGCCATTGCGGCAGGCGGCGCTCTCTCCAAAGCCGAACCGGAAGTCATGGGGAAACTGGTAGAAAGCATCGTCGCCGGCACAAAACAAGGAGAAGACTTTTTAAAAAGCGATAAAAAAACCGGGGTCCTTGACCTGCTGAAAGCCATGAACGACCCTGACATCAACCGAGCCGTCGGCTTCGGTCTGCAATTTTTAAAAGGCATGGGAAAAGCATTGAAAGACTGACAAATAAGAAAACCGGCTCACCACTTTGAGCCGGTTTTTCCTATTGGCGATAGAAGCACCGTCGCTTTCTACCGCCTCATTTGCTGTGTGTTTCATCTTTTTTATTCAGCGATTCTTTTAAAATATTAAAAACTGCCACTGCAATAACGACAGTCATTAACCCTGTCGTCAGCAGATTTGGGAAGGTTTCCTGAACCCCGATCATGACCACGCTCAGCACAATCAACGAAAGTATGAACAGACGTTTGTTTTTCATCTGCTGCACCGGACTAACTGATTGATAGCGTTTACCCTATGGTGAACCGTCCGGCACCCTCACCTCCTTGCCTTTATTATCCCGCTATTGTTAACTTTTGTAAACGATTAAAAAATGGAAGCGGTTGCGAAAACAAGCGGCTGCATGCCGAACAGAACGCCGAAATATTTGGCAGTCCGGCAATTTTGCCGCGTACAGACACAGACATCCCCCCTCCCACATACATTTACATATAGGCTTCTGCCTACATACATTATGTGGAGGTGCCGATAATGACAGGTGTTTTTGCAGCGCTCGGTTATGTCATCAAGGAACTCGTTTTTTTAGTATCATATGTGAAAAACAATGCCTTTCCACAGCCGCTGTCAAGCAGTGACGAAAAAAAGTACTTGGAGCTGATGGCCCAGGGGGATGAACACGCGAGAAACATGCTGATCGAGCATAACCTCCGGCTGGTCGCCCACATCGTCAAAAAATTCGAAAACACAGGCGAAGATGCAGAAGACCTGATTTCCATTGGAACGATCGGGCTGATCAAAGCGATCGAAAGCTATTCAGCCGGAAAAGGAACAAAGCTCGCCACTTATGCGGCACGGTGTATAGAAAACGAGATTCTCATGCATTTGCGCGCATTGAAAAAAACGAAAAAAGACGTCTCCCTCCATGACCCGATCGGCCAGGACAAAGAAGGCAACGAAATCAGCCTCATTGATGTCCTCAAATCGGAAAACGAAGACGTCATCGACACCATCCAGCTCAACATGGAGCTTGAAAAAGTCAAAAAATACATCGACATTCTGGACGGACGGGAAAAGGAAGTCATCGTCGGCAGATTTGGCCTTGATTTGAAGAAAGAAAAAACGCAGCGCGAAATCGCGAAGGAGCTTGGGATTTCGCGGAGCTATGTGTCGCGGATTGAAAAGCGCGCGCTGATGAAGATGTTTCATGAGTTTTATCGGGCGGAGAAGGAGAAGCGGAAGCGTGCGAAGGGAAAATAAAATATAAGAAGGCCAGGAAGTAGATAACCCTGGTCTTTTTTTGCTTATTTAAATCGCAAACTACTTTGAAAGGGCAGAATCTGTACCAATTGCTAGTTACCTACAACACTAGAAGTATAAATCTATAGCTACAGCCTCCACTGTGTCGAATATAGGGGGAACTTAATAAGGTTCCTCCTCCTTTTTTAAGAGTAAAAGTATTATAGCACCTCTCTCCCAAAATAATAGGCTTTAACATTGCTAAAGGTCAATTGAGTTTGGTTTTAGAAAACTTATTTGGCCTTTATGAAATTAGTCATCACTAAGCCTTTAACCTGCACTGATTGAGTCCTGGTAAAGTTCATTAGAAAGTCTTATTTTGATTAAAAATAGATTATTAAACAAAAGGCGAAAGGGAAGGTAGAGATGGAAGGGGATAATATTTATTAGTACATTATTCTCCTCTTATAAAGAGTCTCATATGACAGATAAGCTATACACAATTATATTTTTTGAACTTTTTAATAATGTAAATTATGTAAATAAATATTATTCCTTTTTCCTATTTACCCATATTTTTACTACTGATAGAATAATCACAAGGAGGTGGGAATTCATACCAAAGCAAACAATTACAGGTTGTAACCTAAATACATAGTCACTGGTTTGCTACTAATTATACGTAGAGGAGGAAATGATTATCAATAGACTAGCTAAAGGATTCATAGTAATAGCTTCTTTAGCCCTTGGCTCTACTTCCTTTGTCCAGTCATCTCAAGCTAAGGAAAATGATGAGATTGATACTAATGCCACTGGAACATCCGTACCCATTGTTTATACTGTAGATAGTCTGTTCACACCAAAGGTTGAATTACAAAATAAAAACTCTGCTACAAAGCCTGTTAAAGATGCTATCCGGGCAGTTCTAAAGAATAAAGCAAAGCTTTTTCAACTTGTAGAAAGGCTTGCAGGAAAGAAAGTAAGAAATGAACTTGAAGAAAGGTTTACAAAGTATATAGAACCCGTACTAAAAGACCTTTTAGATGAGTATTATGCCTTTGGGTGGTCTGATGTCCAAAATAAGCTATATAATTCGCTTAAAAAATCAGGACTTTCTAACATAAATGCCAAAGTTTTAGCATATTGGACAACCATTGCAATTAAATCGTTTTAAAATTATTCATAATATAATAGGAGATAAATATATATGAAAAATAAAAAGAGAATAGCTTCAGTGGTTCTAAGCGCCACGCTTCTTACATCTTTCTTAGGCACATCAGGTGCATTAGCATCTGAAAAAACAGCGTCATCTACTCCTGTTGCTATGAAAGTGACTGTTCATAAAGGGGTACAAAACGCTATCAAGTCACAGAATGTACCTGTTAAAACAGTAGCTACTGCTAATGGGAATTTTCAAACTCAAGGCGCAGTGTCATGGACTTATAAAGCCTTTAAATTAGCTCTCCGCTCAGGAGGTTGGGTTTTATCGCAAATGCTTAGACCTTTGTCTCCAAAGGCCGCCGCATGGGTTAGAAAAAACTCTGCTAAAGTAGCTAAGTTGATGGATAAAGGCGAAAAATGGACTGAGAATCAGTTTTATAATGGACTGAGAGGCATTGGCTGTCCGCCTGATGTGGCAAGAGCATTGGCAAAATTCATTATTACGCTGATTTAACGAATAAAAAATTTAAGAAAGTGCTGTTAGTTCCCCACTAATGGCACTTTTCTAATGGAGGTCAAAGATGACTATCTTTACAGCAATAACTCTAGCTATACTTTCATGTTTGGTTATTTCCTGTGTTTTGTTTTTACTTTTGATTAAAAAGGGGGTTATAGATAATCCCCCAAACACCTTGGCGTTCATATCTTTTATCCTCCTCATAGGCTTTTGTTTATTCTTTGCAATGGCTGTTCCTAGCCTAATTATTTATTTTGTTTCTTTAGGTGTTAATCATTTCTTAGGCGACTATGTAAATTATAGCTCTAGATCTGATTTATACATATTTTCTTTATTAGTAAGCTCATTAGCACTTGTTTACATGCTTATACTTATGGCAGTTATAAAAGGACTCTCAATATTTGTTAGAATTCCTAAGTGGGTAACTTATATATTTGAGTTTGCTGTTGCGTGGATAGCCGTTTATTTCTCCATAGAGTATGTTACAAATAGCCATCTAAGTAATGTATCCATATTTCAAGGTGGAGAGTTACTTTTATCCTTTTTTATTACATTTCTGTTCTTAGGGTGTGACATTCTTTTTTCTAACCTAGATGAGATATCAAGGGAAAAGTTAGGATAGGCACAGTAAAAAATACTGTGTCTATATAAATATTTAGAGAAGGAGAGATCAGAATTTTTCAGTGGGGAGAAGAAAATGGGATAAGTAGTGCATTGCATGTGGGGCTACGTGTAGACACTTCCCCTCTTGCACAAGGAAAGGCTGCAGGTGTGTAGAAAAAGCTCTTTGGTGCATCATCTACAACATCAAAAGAGCTGGGAGCAATTTAGATAGAGTAATGGACATTATCATTCAGCAGAAGAATGTAAGTGGATATAGACGAAGGAGTATCAGTGACCGTATAAACTACACGACTCCATTTTAGAAAGGTCATTAAAAATGATATGACAACCAACCAGCTTTTTCACTTTATCAAGACTTTCATGATATTCTTTGAGCAATTCAACGTGTTCCGGTAACATCATTGACACCCATTTGATACTTCCTCTGTCCCGCAGCATACACAATTTTCCTTTCTAACTTTAATCTCAATCTTGCGGTTCCGGCGTTTGTATAAAAAACTTCGTGTAGAAGTGCTGACGAGCCGTACCGTTCTCTGAAACCGTCCATAACGTACCCAAGTATTCGCTTTTTTCTTGATCAGGGCGAAATAGATTGAGCTTGATTAAATTGTCTCCTGAATATTGGAAAGAGAAACTGAAATTTCTTTGTTTTCACATCTCGGCATGCCCAAAAACTCGTGTCAAGACAGAGTTTTGCCAGCAGCGTATTCGGTTCAATTCCAACAGTTCATGGCAAACCAAATTATCTTTTCATGTCATCTTTAATTTTCATTGCAATTGTTTGTGCGTCTCCCCACATATTTTCAAGACCGTTACTTTCATACGTGTGAATAGCATCATGGGGGACATACCAAATACGTATGTATGTTTCTTTTTTAAATAACGTTAAACTTAAAAATTCTTTATTACTTTAATACAACAAAAACGGATAACCTCTAGGAGTCAACGAAATCAGCCTCATCAATGTCCTCAAATCGGAAAACGAAGACGTCATCGACACCATCCAGCTCAACATGGAGCTTGAAAAAGTGAAAAAATACATCGACATTCTGGACGGACAGGAAAAGGAAGTCATCGTCGGCCGCTTCGGTCTTGATTTGAAGAAGGAAAAAACGCAGCGCGAGATCGCGAAGGAGCTTGGGATCTAGCGGAGCTATGTGTCGCGGATTGAGAAGCGCGCGCTGATGAAGATGTTTCATGAGTTTTATCGGGCGGAGAAGGAGAAGCGGAAGAAGGCGAAGGGGAAATAATTTAGCAAAGGCCGGATTGGACATTCCGGCTTTTCTCTATTTTCACTAAAGTTTATTTTAAAAGAAATAGATGAAAGAGTTATGAAAATTGTTTTTGCACACTAATAAGCTCTATGAGAAAGACAATCTGGATCATAGCAGATAACTGATTATGAGTTCTTTAATCGCATCGTCCCTGCTTTCTTTATACAGGCCTCGATCTGGGTATGGTTGCTCGATCCATACCCTTATATACATTGCCATCACTCTGGATCTACTTCCTATCAAGTTTTATTAAATAATGAGAGGAATCGTTCATGCATTTGTCAGCTTGCGGTCCCTCGATGAGCATCACCTTCATAAATACATCACACCTTGGGTAATGCTATGTAATAACTGTTTGTCCTAATGGGTGATTTTCAGTATGAAAACAAATAAAAAACCGATGGCTTGAACCATCGATCTGTATTCTATATTACTGGGCCCTCAATATAGTAAATCTATCTCATTGGTTATGAAAGTTTATTTTCATTACATTTCTATACGTTTATATCAATTATGGTTAAAAAATAGCGAGAAAAAACAATAAACGTCCATCCTAACTTTTTCATCTTATTTATTAAGAATTTCAACCTCTTCCTTTTAAAATAAAGAAGCGATTTTCAGTTCTTAATGCTATGTCATCGGGACATGTCTGTTAAAGTAGCCAAAAAATACATTCAGATATCCACTCACAACCACAATCCACTTTGATCCACTACAGATTTCTGAACTGACATTAAACAGCTAGACTTATAAATACCGATTATCAATTTTTTTATTCTGTTCCAGTTCCCATTCACAATTAGGACATTTCGGCGGCGTATCGCATAAAGTGAACTAATTTATTAATGTTCAACAACAGAATTTCGTCTATTGGCAATAAAGAATCCACAGATCATTGCAAGAATGGCCATCGCCCACCAGAACGTTGAGATCGCCTGATCATGATCGATGATAATCAAACGAATGACAGCTGTGATGCCAATATAAATGAAGTAGCGAAGCGGGAAATGAAAGTCTGATTTGAAGTATTTGATAATCAAAGCAATGAACTCAAAGTACATGAAGAATATAAGCAGTTCTCCAAGCATCTCATAATAGCTGTCCACTTTGTTGAACAGTGACTTGTATACGAATTGCACAATGTACCATGTCTCACTGATCAGAAGTGCGCTTAAGGCTATCGCCAGGAAGAACAGACAGACATTGAGAAGCGCTTGTAACAGGTAAGGCACCTTTTTGAATTTGTTGGAAAATCTCATCATGTTGTCTCCTATTTCAATATATTCGTGGTTTTTATTCTCAGCCTACATCTTGGTGTTCCAAAATCGTAGCACAATGTAGTACTTAGAATTCTTTTGTATACTGTGAAACTGTCCCTGCATACGGGACATCATTCGCGCAATGCTCCTTTCACCGAGTCCGTTGCTTTCCGGTGTTATATCCGCAAGTTTAATCGTATTGCTAACATGGATCTCAAATATCTCTTGATCCGATACAAACGTGATGCTGATTTCTTCTTCCGGATCTGCGTATTTAAATAAGTTTGACATCACATTATCAAATACACGACCAAGCTCCTCCAAATTCACGTTAATATAGGTTTCCGGCAGCTCGCCTGAAATATTGACCCGGAAATGCTTCTGATGAAGGATAGCAATCTGATCTGATATTAGATCGTAGATCACTTCTTTTACTGCAACGGTCTCCAGATCGGCCTCATATTCCTTGTCCAGCAGGAAATACGCAAACAGATTGTCAGACAAGCTTTTTAATTGCAGTGCTTTACCATAAGCATTGGCTACATACCGATCTTTGCTGGTACCCGCTTCGCCTCCCGCTTTTTTGGCAAACTCCAGATTCATGATCAGCGACGTCAGCGGTGTGCGCATATCGTGCGACATTTCGGTAACCAGGCTACGGCTCTCAGCTTGCAATTCCTCGATAGCTTTAAGTTTGTCCAGGAAAGCTTTCCGCAGATCCTCAATGCTCTTTGCAATCATCGCTAATTCATCATGCCCTTTTATCGTCATCTCGTAGTCCAGTTCGCCCCCTTCAAGAATATGAATCTCTTGGTGAATCGTTTTAAGGTAGCGAAGACTTTGGCGAATGCCAAAGAGAACAATGATTAAAAAGATGAGGGTTGCCCCGAGCAAATCCAATGTAAAGGCCAGACTATAATATCGGGAAGAGTAGAAACCGTCGATAATGACTCTTCCTTCACCATCGCTAAACTTGACAGGATGTGAATGATTTTGAGCGTACTGAGTCAGCTTTTCCTTTCCATAATCCGATTCGGAATAAATGGAATCATATTGCAGCTCCTGATCCTTGAATATGGTGAGGTTAATGTAATTTTCTTTTTTGACCCACTCACCAAACGCTTTTCTATCTGATGTAGACAACTCATTTTCTGAAACGTACTTGCTGAATTTTTGAATGTATCTTGCTGACTCCTCGTGATAATACTCATCCGAACTCAGATATCCCTCGATCAGATCATCTGTGATTTTTTGCAACGTCAGAAAGATCACACCACTCACAAATGCAGCAACCATGATCAGCAAAGCCAGTTTTTTGGTTAGCGTAAATTTACGATGCGCCAAATCGATATCCTCTTCCCCATTCAGTTCTTATATAAACCGGACATGCCGGATCATCCTCAATTTTGGAGCGCAGCTTCCGAATATGCACCATCACCGTATTGTTGGAACAGTAAAAGTAAGGCTGTCCCCACACACTCTCATATATATTTTGGGCAGAAAATATTTTGTTGCGTTTGCTCATCAGAAGTTTCAGGATACGATATTCCAGATCTGACAACTTGATTTGCTGCTCCTCTTTCCAGACCTCATTAAATTCTTCGCTCACTCTTAGTTTGCCCCCGATAAGAAATGTTTCTTCTTGTTCCTTCTTTTCCTGATAGATAGTATATCTGCGTAATTGAGCAATCACTCTAGCATGAAGTTCCTCTTCCGAGAATGGTTTAGTCATATAATCATCGCCGCCGGCGAGTAACCCCTCAGTTTTATCGAGTGTACTCGATCTGGCCGTCAGAAACAGAATCGGGACGTTAGAGGATTTCCTGATGTGCTGACATGTTTCAATTCCCGAAATGCCTGGCATCATAATATCCAAAATAACCAAATCAAGCGAGTCATCCACAAGTTGCAATGCTCGCTTTCCATCCTTGGCTCTTAGCACCTCGTAGCCTGCACGCGTAAGGGATTCCTCCAAAAGATCACCAATATCCTGATCATCCTCTACGACTAATATTCGATGGGTCATGTCTCTATCACCTCATGATTCTTGATGTTATTTCTCGTGTGTCCTTACTATATATCGTTCATCGTTAAGTACGTTATAAGATACTACGTAAATCTTAACAATTTATGAAAGCTGATGCCCGCCACAAATTTGTCACATTTTCTAAAAAAACGATGACTCTTCATAAATTGTTAAGATTCGGTCTTTATATTTATCCATTGTAAGGCTCAGGTTTTTCAGATCCGAACCACACATTGCGATGATAAATGGAAAAGGAGCATTGATATGACTGTACAAAAAGAAGGAC
Source organism: Bacillus sp. PK6-026 (assembly GCF_054161455.1). Classification (NCBI taxonomy): domain Bacteria; kingdom Bacillati; phylum Bacillota; class Bacilli; order Caryophanales; family Bacillaceae; genus Bacillus; species Bacillus sp. PK6-026. Next base: position 2,811,951 of record NZ_CP096418.1, read on the forward strand.
ACGGGCAACCGGTGAGTCTGCGGGAACGGGTTCATTTTCTGGACATCGTACGCGGATTTGCCTTGCTGGGCATTATTATTGTCAATTATTTCCTGATCGTAGATTCAGTAAAGGGATTCGAAATGACCTCCGATGACGTACTGCACAATCTGGTTTCCTGGTTTGCCGAAGGGAAATTCGTTACGTTATTCTCCTTCCTGTTCGGGGTTGGGTTTATGATTTTTATGGATCGAGCCGCGCAGAAGGTAGATAGTCCCAACAAGCTGTTTGCCCGTAGGTTATCTATCCTGTTGGGATTTGGCATTTTGCACATCACATTTGTTTGGGTCGGTGACATATTAGCCTTTTACGCCGTAAGCGGCTTCCTGTTACTCGCCTTCTATAAACGCACGGCCAAAACGGTGCTTAGATGGATTATCGCACTTATCGTGTTTCAATTCCTGACTCCTGTTTTCACAATGTTGTACAATGTCATCAATACTGCAGGGTCAAAAAACCCAAATTTTTCAGAGTTTACTTTGTTTAGCCACAGCAGCCTTACCTACGTGGAATCCATCAGCACTCGGTGGACAGATATGGTCACGATGGCTGCTGGCTCTTTCTCTATGATCTATTCCATGTTTCTCATGTTTCTGCTGGGCGTGTACTTTGTTAAGATGGAATTTTTCAAAGACATGGAAGCGAAAAAGCCTATATGGAAGCGTATCTGGATCATTAGCACAATCGCTTTTCTAATAACACAAAGCAGTATATTACTAGACATGTTTAATCTTTCTGAGAATATGCTGTGGAAGGACATTTCCTCTGTCTTGAGTCAAAATGGCGGCTTAACCGGAAGTATGTTTTATATGAGCACTTTTGCAATGCTGTTTCTATACGTTCCTCAGCTGCGAGGCCCTATGATGATATTCACCAAAGTCGGACGGATGTCATTGACCTGTTATCTGCTTCACTCTATCATTGGAACAGTTCTGTTCCTCAGGTACGGATTCGGGCTTGCGGGTCATATTCAATCTGCCGGCACGTTCATGTTCAGCCTGGCCGTGTATTTCGTGCTTATGATCTTTAGTACATTGTGGTTGAGACGATTTAAGTACGGTCCGATGGAATTAATATGGCGCAAGCTGACGTATGGCAAATTAAACGGGAGTCCCAAAGCAACTCCGCTGCACTCGGAAAAATCTATTCAGAAATAACCCCCTTGCACAGATTGCATGACTTCAAATTAGTGTTGTTGAATGAAGCGGGCATTAAACGGACAGATTTGATATATGGACTAGTTATTTTTATATCATTTAGGCTTCTTTGGGCTAATAAATCCACCAGAGTTTACTCAATGTGCATTGCTCATGATCGAATCTAAATTGAATCTTTTACGCATGTTCATAGTCAAAGGCGCCTCATTCGACTATTTTTGTATCTTTTCGCAGGAAAAATTCGAGAATGATGACAAATCCCGCATACACACTTAATACGGTAGTGAACGATAGTAAATAAGGGTTACATGCAGCTTGTTTTCCAATGAAACAAAGAAAAAGAAATCATACAAAAAGACAGGAGAAAGCTTTTGAAGTATTTTAACGCCAAATTTACCGCGGAAGAAAAAGCGACGGAATCACTTTTTGTGATAAGGGCTCGTAGAACAGCTGGAATGTTTCTACTGAACGACTGAACTCGATATTTCAGCAACTGAGGGAGTGAACAATCATGAAAACAAAAAAGGAACCAAAAGTTATTCTGGAACTAGCAAAGGAATCTGATCTGCCAGAATTCCAAAAAAAATTACAAGAAGCCTTTGCGATCGCCGTGATTGAAACGTTCGGTGATTGCGAAGATGGACCGATTCCATCGGACAATGATGTTCAGGAGTCTTTCAATGCTCCCGGAGCGGTGGTATATCATATTCTTCAGGATGGTAAGAATGTCGGTGGTGCAGTAGTACGTATCAACAGCCAAACAAATCATAATTCGCTAGATTTATTCTATGTATCTCCAGAATATCACAGCCAAGGGATTGGTCTTTCTGCTTGGAAAGCCATTGAAGCACAGTATCCGGATACTGTGCTTTGGGAAACCGTGACACCTTATTTCGAAAAGCGAAATATCAACTTCTATGTGAATAAGTGTGGATTCCACATCGTAGAGTTCTACAATGAACATCACTCTGATCCGCATATGCATCGCAATGGACGCGAAGATGACAAGCCCCTGCCGAATGATGATGACTTTTTCAGATTTGTAAAGATTATGAAAAAAAAGGACTAAACAATTGAACACGGCGAGATGCCGCAGAGAGTTGCTGGTAACTTTTTTAGAGAAATGTATTAATGCTGTCTAACAATAAAAAAAGCTTTATCCTAGAAATAGGATAGAGCTTTTTCACCTTTTGACTCAATTGTAAATTTTAAACCAATCCAATACATAAATAAAAAACCTCTATTAAGAGGGTTTATTCAGTTTTCATGTTTGATTTCGGTCAGAAAGTTGATGATATGCTTCACTTTGCTCTACAGCCTGTTTGTTGCATAAGGCATTTACTATTTTTTTACATAAACCCCCAAATACCTTTGCTTTTCTAGAGAAATCCAGATGTGTGTTTAAAGCATAATACCTAGATATCAGGCTTTCGTTTAAACCTGTTACAAGCTTCGCACTTAAATACAGCGGAATTTATAATATATGCTTGGACAGCCGAAAAAGCCGAACTTTACATGGTATGCACTTTTGCATTCGAACTTTCATGTTACGTCATATTAACCTTTCGTACATATAATCACACGCAATTGAAAATGCAGCTTGGCTATTTAAAGTATCTCCTTCATTCGCTAGTATTACAGGAGGCTGACTCAACATTGATTTAATCAATCAGTGATAGGAAATCACCCCCCTTTTGTAATGAATAATGAAATCTCATGCATTTGCACGCCTTGAAAAGAACGAAAAAAGACGTCTCTCTCCATGACCCGATCGGCCAGGACAAAGAAGGCAACGAAATCAGCCTCATCGATGTCCTCAGGATCGGAAAACGAAGACGTCATCGACACCATCCAGCTCAGGCACAGAGTTTGAAAAAGTCAAAAAATACATCGACATTATGGACGGACGGGAAAAGGAAGTCATCGTCGGCCGCTTCGGTCTTAATTTGAAGAAAGAAAAAACGCAGCGCGTAATCGCGAAGGAGCTCGAGATCTCTCGGAGCTATGTGTCGCGGATTGAGAAGCGGGCGCTGATGAAGATGTTTCATGAGTTTTATCGGGCGGAGAAGGAGAAGTGATATCGCAGAAGCCGGTCTAATAATCCGGCTTCTATTTCTTTCCTCTATGACCTCAATAAAAGTGAGAGCTTGTTATCCACTTACAGAGGTCTGTTGAATTCTGATTTTATTTGTGTTGCTATAATGTTCATAACATTTTTCATAAATTCCTCTATTGTTAATGAAGCAGTCCCTCCACCTTGAGCGAACATTTTATTTCCTCCACCTTTTCCATCAATAAGGGAAAGGCTTTCTTGCATTAGGGTTCTCATATCCATTTTATTTGCTTCTCCTCGTCCGCAAACCAATTGGAAGCGATGATCGTTCTCTGATAAGAAAAAAATAAGGGCCCGTTTTTCTCGATCAGCGATCATTTTTGCTAGCTTTTGAAGTTCTTGAATCGATCGATCTGAAAACGTTTCGATCACCATGACAGTATCATTTTGAATGGTGTTTTTGGCTAATAATTCATTGGCTTCATACTGAAGGTTTTTTTCATTAGATTCTAGAAGCGCTTTGTCTAGCTTTTTTATATTTTCAAGCAACCGTTTGACAGCTTCGCTTAATTCCCCTTCAGGACGATTAAGTAATCCAGTCAATTCAACGATTGCTTTTTGTTTTTGATCGAAATGCGTTATAACCCGATTTCCGCATACAAAATACAAACGAATTTTTTTCCTCTGTCTTTCCCAATTCAATACTTTAATTGCTCCGACTTCTCCTGTAGCGCTAGGGTGTGTTCCGCCGCATCCGTTGTAATCAAATTCATCAATCATGACAAGACGAATATTTTCTTTTACAGATGGGAGTTTACGAATCGGATAATTTACTAAGTCATCATATTCTACCCATTTCGCTACTATGGACCTATTTTCCGTTATGATCTCGTTTGCAAGCTTCTCTGCTTTGCCTGCCATTTCCTCTGTTAATTCTGATACATCAAGGTCAATGGTAACCGTATCATTTCCAAGATGGAATCCAACTGTATGAATATCGTATAACTGCGCGAATGCCGCCGACAAAATATGCTGCCCGGTGTGCTGTTGCATGTGATCAAAACGCCGTTCCCAATCAATAACCCCAACAACCTGATCATCTAAATTCGGTAAAGTCCTTTCTACATAATGACGAATTTCTCCATCGACCTCTTCAACGTTTAAAACCTTGACACCGTTCAATGTTCCTATATCATGGGGCTGGCCCCCGCCTGTTGGATAAAAGGCTGTTTCCTCTAGGGTAATATAAAAATCACCTTTTTTGTCCTGTTGCTGTTTCAAGATTTTCGTTTCGAACGTTTTAAGATAGGGATCTTTGTAAAAAAGTTTGTGATGATTCGGACTCATGCCATCTCCCCTTATTTTTTAAATTATTGAAGTCTTCCTCTAGCTTCAATATTTAATTCATCTACAACCTCTCCATTATCGACTAGATAGGCTTTATCGTGCAAGTTACATACTGGACAGATATGATTTGGAATAATTCGCACCTTATCTCCAATGCTTACTTTTTTGTTGAATTCTTCATGATAAATAATAGCATGTTCGTCGAATACGCCATGAATATAAACGTCCTCGTATTCTTTGATACGGCCAAGCCCTTTGGTTGCAGTAAGCCCTTCGCTTCGTGTTTGGGCGGTAATTCCCTTGGCCCCTACGTCTGTAATGACTCGTTCTTTTGTTGGTTTACTAATCACGGTTGTGAGTACAGAAGCAGCACAGCGATCATACGTACCAATTACATTTGCTTGTGAGGCGTCCATAAAAATGTAAGTGCCAGGTCTAATTTCTGTCACCCCTTCTGGAATATCAAACTTAAACATGAAGGGGGGAGTAGAGCCAATACTAACCACTTTCGGCTTTAGATCCATTTCTTTTGCAATTCGGGCAAAATGTAATGTTCGTTCTACACTTTCTTTATAGAGTTCTTTACAATGTGCTACACTTTTCGCTTTATAAGAATGTCCGTCATGTGAGAAGATTCCTTTTAGCTCGACATTTTGACACGTTTTGATTAATTCTAATAAAGTACGAAAATCATCTTCTTCAATAATTCCGGAGCGTTGTTCTCCTACTTCAATTTCCACTAACACTTGGGCTTTCTTTGAAGCTCCTTCAAATACTTCTTCAATTTCACGTACTTGATACGCACTATCGATTCCAAAAGAGATATCAATCGTTTCAGATAGTTTTCTAATACGTTTAAGCTTTGATTTCCCAACAATTTCATTTGCGATAAAGATATCTTTTAAGCCATTTCTCGCCATCACTTCAGCTTCTCCTACTTTCGCTACAGCGATTCCTGTAGCTCCCATTTCTTCTTGTAGCTTAGCTAATTTAGGCATTTTATGTGTTTTTGTATGAGGTCGTAAGTTTACTTTCTGTTCATTAGCGTAATTTTGCATATCCTTCATATTGCTTAACATCACGTCTTTATCGATTAAAAGAGCTGGTGTATCTAATTGTAAATCATTCATTGTACCTCCTCCTTTATCGCTGCAATGGCTTCAACTTCAACAAGACACCCGGCATATAAATGATTTGATGGAACAACTACTCTTGCCGGTTTATGATTGCCGAAGAAATGAGCATAGACCTCATTGATATCTGGCCAATACTTTACATCTGGGGTATAAAGTCTGCATAATATCACATCTTCCTTGGCTAATCCCCGTTCCTTGAGGACAAGCTCCATATTTGCCAACGCCTGTTTTGCTTCTTCTTTGATGCCCCCAGCCGGAATTTTCCCCGTTTCCGGATTCATCGACAACTGCCCTGAAATATAGAGAACACCATTGTGTTCCATGGCTGGCACGTAATGGCCCCCATCACGTGTTGAATATTTCGTGTGTACAGGCTTCAATAAAATCGCCTCCTATTATCCCTTTTAGTATTTAAACCTAGCCTCATCAATCTTCTGTCCAGCAGCCAGCAAAACAGCGAGTTTGATCCTTGCTTTCTTACTGTCATAGCAGCCGCCTAGTATGATTCCGGCATCTGCATATGTTGAAGCACTTCCTTTGAATCCATATACTCCCTTGACTTCACCTTCATCAGCACTTGTTGTCAGAACGACAGGAATCCCTTTCTCTACGGCTTTCTTTGCACTTTCTAATATTGCTGGAGCCGTATGCCCTCTTCCCGGCGCCTCAATAATGATTCCTGCACTTCCGCACTCGGCCGCATAATCTATAAACTTTCCGTCTGATCCAAGTGAACACTTAATAAGTTCTACATTTGGCAATGGTTGAATCAGCTGATACGCCTCATGCTTGATTAATCTTTGATGAATTGCGATCTCATCTTGATCGGCCGTTCCCAAACAACCGAATCCCGGTGAGAAAAAACCATCAATATTTGACGCATGCTGTTTTTTCACATATCGAGCAGCAAAGACCCTCTCATTAAACAACACTGTTACCCCTAATCCTCTCGCATCAGGATGTGCCGCTAATAAGAAAGCTTGTCTTAGGTTCACAAATGCATCTGTACCGTCAAGTGTCGGTCCTCTTTGTGACCCCGTTAACACGACCGGCCGATCATCAGAAATAACCAGATCAAGGAAATACGAAGTCTCTTCAAGGGTATCTGTCCCATGCGGTATCACAATTCCGGCAACATCTTCATTCCGGAAAAAGCTCTCTATATTTTCTTTTAAAATTTTAAGGTGATGAAATGTCATATGGCTGCTTGACATTTGAAAGACTGACTTGATTTCAATCTCTATATGAGAAGGCAGTCGGCACATTTCAGAAAGCTCTTCACCTGTCATAGCACCTGCTTCTAATAGACCTGTTTCAGGATCAGGCTTACTTGCAATTGTACCGCCGGTACTCAGCAAAATGATTTTCTTGTTTTCCATGCTAACTCCCCCATTTCCATATTCAAGGTTTCTCTCTTCGTTCCTAATTAGATTTAATCCCAGCACCGCATAATGGAATCACGATTTTTTCATCAGAAGAATGATCGTATTTTAAATATCCTGCATAGTTAGCTGCTGTTGTTGGCTCAACATAAAAGCCTTTACTTGCTAATGCTGTACGAGCTTTTAGAATCTCTTCCTCATTGGTTGTAATGATTTGACCTTTTGTGGCACGGATGGCTTCTAATATTTGAGCAGATCTTGCCGGTTTGGCAATCGCGATGCCCTCTGCAAGTGTTCCGCTGCTTTTGACGGGTTGAGCAACTTGTTGATTGTTGATAAATGCCTTTGCCAACGGCGCACAATTCTCTGCCTGTATCGCAACAAGCCTTGGCATTTTGTCTATACATTTGCTCTCTAGTAATTCTTTAAATCCATAGTAAACTCCAAGTAATAACGTACCATTGCCAACTGGAATAATAAGCGTATCCGGCGCTCCATTCATTTGTTCCCAAATCTCAAAGGCATACGTTTTTGTTCCTTCATAGAAATATGGATTAAAAACGTGACTGGCATAGAATTTTTTCTCTATATTCACAGCCTTTTGTGCTGCTTCAGCCACATCTTCTCTTGTTCCTTCAATTTCGCGAACGTTGGCTCCATGCGCTTTCACCTGCGCGATTTTCTTAGGCGATGTACCCTTCCGAAGAAAGATGTCACATGCGATGTTAGCCCGCTTGGCGTAAGCTGCAATAGATGTCCCCGCATTTCCGCTGCTGTCAGCTATTACATGCTTCACTCCCAGCTCCTTTGCCTTAGCTATTAATACAGCAGCACCGCGATCCTTAAAAGACAAAGTAGGCATCATATAGTCCACTTTCACAAGAGTGTTCGGCTCCCCGCTGTCTAACACGATTAAAGGTGTGTATCCCTCCCCCATAGTGATGCCGCTCCATATGGTGGAGTCGCGATCAAATGGCATAGCATCAATATATCTCCACATAGAAGGAATATCTTTGAGCACTTTTGAATCGGACCATTCTACTTTTTCTTTTACAAGGTCTAACACTCCGCCACACTGGCATTTCCACACCTGTTCAGATACATTGTATTTCGTACGGCAGGAATGACATTGATACTGTTCCATTATTTTTAGACCTCCTATTATATATTTTTTTATATGTTATATATTTTTTTATATGCTTTAGGCAAAAAAATATATTACAGACTGGCGCTTGCTTCAATTTCAACCTGAAAACCGTAATGCAGCTCGTTCGTCGGAACAACTGACCGTGCTGGGCGATAATCGCGAAAAAAATCCTGACAGACATTGTCAACACGGTCTAATAAATTGATATCGTGTAGATATAGGGTCATCTTTACAATTTTGCCTTTATGACTGCCGGCTTTTTTTAAGATATACTCTATATTTGACAATGCCTGTAAAGTCTCTTCTTCAATGGTACCAAATTTCTTTTCCTGCGTGATTGGGTCAATGGCAAATTGCCCTGATACATAGACCGTGTTTTGATGAATTACAGCTAATGCATAATGACCGTTCGATTTTAAATTCCCTGCTTCAAAAATACTCTCCACTCCGCTCACTCCGATTGTCTTTTTTTCACTTCATCCAAATAGCTGTAGACGGTTACCTTTGAAATGCCTAGTTGTTCTGCTACTTTATCAATGGCACCTTTCATGAGGAATATTCCCTTTTCATCCATAAATCTGATCAGCTCGATTTTTTCCCGGCGTTTCATCAGGGAATGTTTGCGATTCGCCACAATTTGTTCAATTAACTGGTTCGTGATCTCTTCTACATTCTGAATCGAAGCTTCCTGCTCCGCCGTATTCGAAGTTTGTATTTGATTTTTCTTTTCAACACCGGGCATAAATGCATCTAACATTTCTTTCATTTGAATCATTACATTCATGTCGTAATTGATGCAAAATGCCCCAATCACCTGCTGCTGGCCATCTCTAATGAGGGTAGTCGATGATTTTATTGTTCTCCCATCATCTGTTTGAATTTCATATCCAGCTAAGTAATCCTCTTTAAATTCATTGGATAAAAGAACCTTTTTCACCAAGTGGTCAAAGGATTGGCCAACCTCTCTTCCCGTCACATGGTTGTTCATTGTAAAAATGACGGAAGACTGGGGGGTTGTCAAATCATGAATGACAACCTCACAATTTGCACCAAACATTTCCCCTATCGTTTTTGCAAATGGTATGTAACTTTTTAAAACCTGTTTTGCTTCAGTCAAACCTAACACCTAACTTTCATTTACCCGCATTTATCACAAGTGATTTCATTCTTGACTTCATTATATAATTTTTTATACAAAAATGAAACAAAAATATATTTTTTTATACGAAGGATTGATCATTCATTACCTTCAGTTTGCATCTTTTTATTTTGTCATCAAACAGGAACTATTTAGATATAGTTCGGTATCTTTTTAGTTCAGTCCCTCAACCTGGTAAAAGTAATTGCCCAAAACGGATAACCTGTGAGTGGCATTTAAATCAGCCTTATCGAGAAAAAAAGTCATCGCCGGCCGCTTCAGCCTTGATTTGAAGAAAGAGAAGATGCAGCGGGAAATTGCGAAGGAGCTCGGGATTTCGCGGATTGAAAAGCGCACGCTGATGAAGATGTTTCATGAGTTTTACCGGGCGGAGAAGGAGAAGCGGAAGTGAGATCAATGAAGAGACTAGGAATAATATAAAACCCAGCCTCTTTTTATGCCAGCTAATTTGGCTGGATAACGGGTGCGTCTTCTGCTCGATGAAGTTTCTCCGTATGGAATAAATCAGCTAATTTTGATTGCTCTTCGAGTGTTTCAACTTCACTAGTGACCATTTGTTTATTTAGCTTTTTTATGTGTGGGATGAAGGTTATGGCAAGGACAATTGTAGATACTAAGAACCCGGCATGATAAACTTTAAGCTGTTCGCAAACAATTAGATTTGTGTATTCATACTTTTCTATAACATCGATAACTTTTTTTATCGTTTCTTTAGACATTTCGTCTGAGAATATTTCTTTTCCCGAATCTATTACGTAAGCACCGTTCTCAGCAACGAAAGCTATTTCATTTTTAATTGATGGAAAAAAGGATTTAAGCTGATCATATTGATTGCCGCTTGCAACCACAAATTTTATTCCCCGTGCTTTTAATTCATGATATTGTTTCATAAAACGATCATTGTTATATTTCATGTCATCGTCCAAAAATGTTCCATCCATATCAACCGCTATTAGTTTTATGCTCACTTTTTCCTCCTTATCAGCTGAACATAAAGTGAACGCCCAATTTAACCAACTGCTCCCCCCTTATGCTTCTATTTTTTTAAAAAACCTTGGCAAATGCTCTTTATGCGCTTCAAGCATTTCATCTAAAATCGCTTTGCCGATTTTATCAGAAGGGACAAGCGGATTGATCGTCATCGCCAGCAAAGCTGTATCATAGCTTCCTGTTACAGCGGCTTCGGCGCCTACTCGTTCAAATGACTTGATTTGCTGAACGAGTCCCCGGACTGCAACTGGCAGATCACCATGAACGATTGGCCTTGGACCCTCCTTTGTAATCACACAGCTTACTTCAACCGCAGAGTCATCCGGAATACTTGCAATCGCTCCATTGTTGATTGTGTTAACCGGCTGAATATCACGTTTATCGTTATAGATAGACGAAACGAGACGAACGGCTGCGTCGCTGTAATACGCACCGCCGCGCTCCTCTAATTGAGGCGGTTTAACGGCCAGGTCGGGATCTTTGTACAGCTCAAATAATTCCTCTTCAAGCTTCTGAACGACTTCAGCTCTCGTTGTTCCCTTTTTAAAGTTTTCCAATTCTTTTTGCAGCATTTCATCTGTCTTATAATAGTACATATGATATGGACAGGTTAATACATTTAAGGCCCGAATAAATTCCGGCTCCCAGCCTTGCCCTTCGATGTTTTTTACAAAACTGCTGTTCTCCGGATCTGATAACAGCTCCATCACTTTCTCTTTTACACTGACTCCGTCGACGTATACATCCAATCCATATACCATATGATTGAGACCGGCGAAATCAATGCGAACCCGTGAATGATCGACATCCAAAAGCTTGGCGATCCCCATCTCAATTCCGATTGGAACATTGCACAAGCCGACGATTTTCTTATGGTCAGTGTAGCGAAGGACAGCTTCGGTCACCATTCCGGCAGGATTTGTAAAGTTGATTAACCAGGCATCCGGACATAGCTCTTTCATATCTTTTACAATATCCAATATAACCGGAATGGTACGCAGTCCCTTAAACAATCCGCCCGGTCCGTTTGTTTCTTGGCCTAAAACTCCATGACTTAAAGGTATTCTTTCATCCTTTGCACGGGCATCAAGCAGCCCTACGCGAAACTGAGTCGTAACAAAATCGGCATTGTGTAAAGCTGATCTCCTGTCAAGCGTTAAATGAATTTCAATTGGAAGACCGGCTTTTTCAATCATTCTTTTCGCAAGGTTTCCGACGATTTCTAATTTTTCTTTTCCCGCTTCAATATCTACCAGCCATAATTCTCGAACCGGCAATTCATCGTACCGTTTGATAAACCCTTCTACTAATTCAGGAGTATAACTCGATCCCCCGCCTATCGTGACAATTTTAATTCCTTGTGTCATCCTCTTTACACCTCCGGGTAATTTAGCAAAAGTACTTATGGATCAATTGTATCTGCAGATGAGCAAGCCGGTAAATAAGCCGGTAACATGTTGTTTTTAATCACACAAGAAGTCATTTGTTGCACATATGTAACACTATGTTTCTTAGGAAGCAGGTATGCTAAGATGAAGTTAGCAAAAAGGGTCAAGGGAAGGAGAGCCCCGCATACATGTTTACCCATGAGATCATCGCTTCGTTTAATGAACTGGAAACTTCTTTATATAATTACATTTGTCAAAATGGCGAGAAAGTCGTCTATATGCGAATCCGCGAATTGGCAGATGAAACGCACGTATCAACAGCCTCCATTCTGCGTTTCTGTAAAAAACTAAATTGTGAGGGTTTTTCGGAATTTAAAGTAAAGCTTAAAATGCAGTTAGAAAAAGATAAAAAGACGGTATTGAAGAGTTCCCAACATTCAATAGCCGAGTTTTTTGAGAGAACGTTAAAAGGAGACATTGAAGAAAAGATTGCGGAGGCCGCGCTTCTAATTACCAAAGCGGAGAGTGTCATTTTTATCGGCGTAGGAAGCTCAGGTATTCTTGCTGAGTACGGAGCAAGGTACTTCTCATGTTTAGGCAAATTTTCAATGTATATTAAAGATCCTTACTTTCCGACACATTCCCAATTCCGCCGCAATAGCATCACGATTGCTTTATCCGTCTCAGGTGAAGGCCATTCTACAGTCACTCATCTTCATCAGCTCAAGCAAGAAGGAAGTAAAGTGATCAGTATTACAAATCATAAGCACTCCACCATTGCCAGAATATCCGACATTAATATCTCGTATTACGTGACGGAAGAGTGGTTTGAAAATGCTAATATTACTACGCAAATCCCCGTTATGTATATTTTGGAATCAATGGCTCGTGAAATACATAGGCTTAGTAATAAACAATCGAATTGATACCTTTGGCCTGATCTAGTATCTACTTGTGATCGACCTTAAACATTCCTTAAGTTACAGTAGATATTTCATTAGCTTTACCAGGCGGAGAAGCGGAAGAAGGGGAAATGAAGAAGAAACCGGTCCATAAGTTCCGGCTTCCCTTTTATTTCACCAGGCCCTCAACCTAGCTATTGAAATTGATTTGCCTTACACCAATTCAATTTATTTTTATTTATTCTGGGCAGTTCATGAGCTCTTTCAGCAAGAGCTTTGCTGAAACAGAGCCCTTTATACCGTTTGATTTTTTGACGCGCCCAGACCGAATATGAACAGCAGAATGCTGACCATAAGCAACAGTAATATTGGGAGGTTCCATCTTGCCGTGACATCATGGAGCAATCCAAACAAGGTCGGTCCTGTTGCAGCCAGCAAATATCCGACAGATTGGGACATACCAGATAAAGAAGCCGCATCGGTGGCATCTTTCGTCCGCAAGCTTAAAAAGATCATAGCCAAACTGAACGCACATCCCCCAGCAATTCCAAGTAAAATTGTCCATAACAAAATAAGTGCATTATCGCCGAAATAAAGGCCACCTAATGAAACAAAAAACAGGATAGTCATGATGACAACCAGTAAACGCTGGTTCTTCATGCGTCCCGCAACGATTGGTACGATGAATGATACGGGAAGCGAAGCGAATTGAAACAACGATAGCATCCAGCCAGCGCTGTCTTCATTCAAGCCCCGGCTTGTCATGACTTCAGGTAACCAAGCGATCAATACATAGAAAAGCAAAGACTGCAATCCCATAAAAAGTGTAATTATCCATGCCAACGGTGAACGCCACAGACTTCGCCGCGTCGACGCACCGCTAGTTGTTATTCCGGCTGACGCGTGACTCGCCCGCGCTTTAGGAAACCAGAATAGTGCGGCTATCAGAGCGAGCAGACCCCAGATTCCAAGTGCGCCATTCCAGCCAAAACCGAGATTGCGGGCAAGCGGGACGCTTACACCGGAGGCTATCGCCCCGCATAAATTCATCGATACTGAATACAGTCCTGTCATCAAACCGACATTATGAGAAAAATCCCGTTTAACCAGACCTGGAATTAGCACGTTGCACACCGCAATCGCAAGCCCAAGCAAAACGGTGCCTGCAAACAAAGGAACTGTTGCGGACAGAGAGCGGACAGCGATACCTATCATGAGCAGAACCAAGGCATAAAGTATAATCCGTTCCATCCCGAAGCGGCGCGCCAAGATAGGTGCGAAGGGGGAAAGAAGCGAGAAAGCAAGCAACGGCAATGTCGTGAGCAAGCCTGCCGCAGTATTTGATAATCCAAGGGACTCGCGAATCGAACCTACCAGTGGGCCTACCGATGTCAGCGGTGACCGCATCGTCAGTGAAATAAGGACAATGCCTATGATGATCGGCAAACTCAATGAGAACGAAAGCTTTGCCTCAGTTGGCTTTGTACCACTTTGTACGCTCATAGCCGCTCCCCCTCTTCACCGGCAATAACATCCTTCGATTCCCCGATATAGCGATGAACTGCTTCCACGGCACGAGCAGCGTTTTGACCAACAATCGCTTCGACCAGTTGACGGTGCATTTCCAAGAAATCCGCATCTACTTCATAACGGGTCAGGCTTGTGATCGAATCTTGTAACGCTTCGGCGATATGGCTGTATATTTCAATCAATATTTCATTATGAGATGCCTTGACAATATTTTGATGCAGATCAATATCGGCCGCTACAAAGCTATCAATGTCACCGAGTTCTGCCGCTGCCTCGCAGCGTTCCAGCTGAAGAAGAAGGTCGCGCGCCTCGTCATCGGTTCTGCGTTGTGCAGCAAGATGAGCTCCCTCTCGTTCGAGTGCATATCGAACTTCTAATGTTTGCAGCGTATCTGATCGCAAAATGCGTTTTTTCAACACGGCTCCCAAGGCACTTGAAGAGCAGACATAAGTTCCGTCACCTTGTTTCGTCTTCAAGAGTCCCGCATGTATCAATGCCCGAATTGCTTCCCTTAATGTATTGCGGCTAACATTCAACTCGTTCATCAACTCCGGCTCGGCAGGAATGCGCATCCCGACACCCCACTTACCAGATTCGATCATACTTTCTATTTGTAGTGCGACTTGCTCAACCAGCGTCTGCCGGTTTGTTTTCTGAAGCATATGTCTATCCTCCTGTAATGCATTTATCAAACATAGGATGTTTGGTTATTTGGAATTTTATCATGCCTATGAAATTAAGACAACAAAAGCAACTTAATAATAGGATTAATGAAGATGAATTTTAACTTGCAATTTTCCCAAAACAAAAACAGATAGTCTGCAAATGGAAATTTAAATACCTTTTGGAGGGTAAAATGAATTGAGCCTTAGAAATATAAAAAGACCGCAAAGCCTTCTTAAAGAGAAGCGTTGCGGTCTTTGGTCTCTTTTTTACTTCGTATAAGTCAATGAGTTCCAGCGGAGTCCGCTGCAGATACATTCA
The DNA here is from genome assembly GCF_054161455.1 of Bacillus sp. PK6-026. Lineage (NCBI taxonomy): Bacteria > Bacillati > Bacillota > Bacilli > Caryophanales > Bacillaceae > Bacillus > Bacillus sp. PK6-026. The sequence goes on from NZ_CP096418.1 coordinate 2,827,165, forward strand.
TTGATTGGTTTCCTCTACTCTATGCGGAGAAACCTGAATGTTTCAATCAGTTTTGGGATAAAAAACGTGTTGACGCTCCTCTGCTTGACTATTTAATATTCGATAGCTGGCCCCTCCAATATGAAGCGGAACATCCAATTTCTCTAAATTCGGCATACCATTTTTTAAGAAAAGCTCTTGATCTTGATATCTCTGTAAAACTTCTCCCGCAATCCACTCTTGATCGCCTAAAGTGGAAACACTGTGTACTTTACACTCATAAGCGAAATACGCATCAGTTAAAATCGGTATCTCAGCTTTTAGTCCTTCTTCGTATTGAATATGAAATGCTTCAAACTTATTTAAATCTCTGCCGCTATGGGTGCCTAATGCTTGAATGAGTTCCGAACATCTCCCCGGAAGAAAATTCACACCGAAAACGCCGCTTTTCTCAATCAATTTGTAAGTATATGTCTCTTTATTTATCGATATCCCATACATTCCGGGAGAAGATCCAATATACGTATGCCACCCGGAAGCCATTGCGTTTTTTTCACCTTTATATTGAGCCGTAACGACAGCTACCATTCCAGGGTAAGCGTACCAAATGGGTTCATCTATCGGTGCTCTCATCTTCATCGCTCCTTTTGTTTTAGATTCATTAAATTTGAGAGGCACACATCTAAGTCGCTAGGTACTTCTTCAGATGAACCATTCGTTTAGAATTTAATAAATGGGCTTCCAGCAGGCTTTTTGGCATGAGTAACCGAAGCGTCTTATTTTCTGCCATTTTTATACATCCTCCCTTTCGAATATTCATCAGAACGATGCATAAATCATAAACCCTATAGCAACTATAGGGTCAAGGGGATTGTTATTTTTTCCGCACTCTAAATTCTGTGAGGAAGTCTTCTTCTTTTAATGAGTTATAGCTATTTGGAAAAGAAACTTGATATACTTTTCCATCCGTTTGAATACCATGTGATTCAATAAAATGGTACAGTTTTTGATAGTAGTCAAAATAATTTGTTGCCGTGCAATCAAATGAAATACATACATATTCGCCGGATGGGATTGTATCTAACCTCGTGTTTTGTTCCCCTGTATCTATCTTTACTCCATCATAAATCGTCGTATAAACGCTGTTGCAATAAATGTCACCGGAATCTTTATAAGGCTTTAAATCATAAATCAGTCCATAATAGTTATCAACGATATCTCCACTTTCTTCAAGAACTTCAGCCAATTTTCGGTAGTACAAATCTGATTGGTCATGAGGATTCACTTGAGGTGCCGTTGCTTTTAAAATGGTTTGGCCTCCTATATGTCGAACATAAACTAGACCTTCTTCTTTTTTAGTGCGGATCTCCAATTGTTCATGAAGCTGGTTCTTTCTTCTTTGAAGCAATTGCCTGGCACATTCGAGTCTTTCCATCTCACGCTCAATCACGCTTTCTTGCTCCTCAAGAAAGGCTTGCATCAGTTCGGGGGTACATGTATGTGAGATCATGCGCTTAATTTCTCCCAACGGCGTTTTAATAGATTTGAGATATTTTATAATATCTAAATAAAAGAACTGTTTAACATGGTAATATCGATAGCCATTATCCTGATCTGTACATTGAGGCTTGAAAATTCCGATCTTATCATAATAGCGCAATGTTTGAATAGAAATGTTATTTAGACGGGCTGTTTCCCCGATTGAAAAATATTCCTTCATTAATCTCATCCTTTCTTTTTAGTTTCTATTCTTTATGTTCATGGTTCTTCTGATCACCGAAATGCGAATGGAAATTAACCACATTATAGCAATTTCGCGGTCGATGGAGTGTATATAAGTCTTGAATATAGCCGTATTCTCAGGGATTGTGCTGGAAAAAACAACAGATATGCGACATACTAAGCCATCTCCAAGTGCAATGTTTAATCCGCCACCTGAACTTGTATACAGATCATGACCATAAACTCTCCCTGAACGGTCTCTTTATCCGTACAAAACGAATAACCGTCGAGTGGCAACGAAATCACCCTTACGATGTCCTCAGGGTCGGAAAACGAAAGCTTCATCGTCACCAGCAAGTTCAGGTATGAAACTTGAAAAGTGAATCATACATCGACATCCATAAGGAGAGAGAAAAAGAAGTCATCGTCGGCCATGATCCGAAGGCAGAGAAAACGCGAAGAAGCGGGGCTGTGGAAATGTTTCAGAGGTTTGATCGGACGGAGAAGGAAAAGCGGAAATAATATCAGTCAGAGGCCGGGAGTAAGACAATATCGGCCTCTTGACTCTTTATTCCATGACTTGAGCAGAAATTTTCTTTCATTAAAATCCGCTGCAAGGGGTTGAAATGGCAAGACCGTCTTTCTGCCATTGGACAATGCCGCCGCTCAAACTCAAAACTTGTTTGAAACCGCCGTTAGCTTGCAGGATGCTGGCCCCTATTGCAGATCGGGCTCCGGAATGGCATTGCACAAGGATTGGACAGTCTTTTCTAATGTCATCCAGACGTTCTTGAAGCGTTCCCAACATGATGTGTTGTGCATTCGGAATATGACCTTCCTGCCATTCAGTCAGATTGCGAACATCAAGCACGTGCACGAATCCGTCATCGACTAATTTTGCGATTTCAGGTGGTGTAATCTCCGCGTACGATTCAAGTGAAAAAGCACCGCTTGCCAGGATTTTGTCCCGATCTATAAACCCTGCCGCATTGTCAATGCCCACAGAGCGCAGCGCTTCCAGGAGTTCGTTCACTTCGGCCGGATTCGTTATGAAGTATACAGGACGAGTGTAGTCGATGAGCCAGCCAGCCCAGTTCGTAAACGCCTTGTTGAATGGAATGTTGATTGTGCCTTTGATATGCCCTTCAGCAAATTCTCGGGAAGAGCGGGTATCCACAATTTGCTCTTTTCCCTGCAAATCTTTCACTTGTTCAATCGAAGTAATCTCTAAAACAGCAGAAAGATCTTTGAGCAATGCAGGACCTTCTTTATTTACTCGTTTCATCACAGCGAAATACTTTGGCGGTTCAGGTTGCCCGTCAAGCAAGGCTTTAACAAATTCTTCTTCATCGGTGTATGCCATTGCCCAGTTAAACATCTTTTCGTAGCCGACAGTCGTAGTTGGAATGGCTCCCAATGCCTTGCCGCAAGCGCTGCCTGCGCCATGAGCCGGCCAAACCTGCAAGTAATCCGGGAGTTGTTTAAACTTTCCGAGGGACTTGAACATCTCTCTTGCTCCCGATTCTGACGTTCCTTTGATTCCCGCCGCTTTTTCGAGCAAATCGGGTCTGCCGATGTCGCCCACAAAGACGAAATCTCCTGTAAAGATGCCGATAGGACGATCCGCATTTCCTCCGCCGTCCGTCAACAGGAAGGAAATGCTTTCCGGGGTATGGCCGGGAGTATGCATAACCTCAAACATCAGGTTTCCGATGGAAAAGCGATCGCCCTCTTTTACAAGTTGATGGTTCAATTCATCGACATATTGGTATTTCCAGTCTGCGTCTCCTTCATCGGAAAGATACAGCTTCGCTTGATGTGTAGCGCCGAGTTCGCGAGCGCCGGAAACAAAGTCGGCGTGAATATGGGTTTCTGCGGCCGCTGTGATGTTTAGCCCTTCATCTTCGGCTGCTTGCAAATATGGTTTCAGATTGCGGCCGGGATCAATGACAATCGCCTCCCCTGTTTTTTGGCAGCCAACCAGATAGGATGCATGGGCTAGTTTTTCATCGTAAAAATAGCGCAATAACATGTTGTATTCCCCCTCTTGAAACATTTATCGGAATATATCCTTTTTTGAGTTCGCATCACATCAGTCCTTTTAACATGCCATTCCAATACATGATGGGCAGCAATCTTCTTTTTAACAGGTACATGCTGAATCGTTCCTTGGACTGATCAAATGGAAACGTTTCTTGCGGCACCTTGTGATAGTCAAACTCGGCCAGCACGAGTTTGTTGTATCCTGTAACCAAGGGGCACGAGGTATATCCATCGTACTTTGCATCTAATGATAATCCTTTGATCAAGGACAACAGATTTCGCACCACAACCGGAGCCTGTTTACGAACTGCAGCTCCTGTTTTGGACGTCGGCAGGTTGGCACAGTCACCAATTCCGAAAACATTGGCAAACTTTTTGTGCTGCAGAGTGTACGGATCAACATCGACCCAGCCGCCGGCATCCGCCAATGCACTTTCTTTGATGAATAGAGGCGCTTTCATCGGCGGCGTCACATGAAGAAGATCATATGCTAATACTTCCTGCTCTCCCGTATCCAAGTTTTCGAACAAGGCTTCTTTTGAATCAGGCCGAATTTCGATTAGATTTCTCTTGTACATCGTTTGGATATCCTTGCGCCGGACGACTTTTTCGAGCGCATTTGCGTATTTGGTGACATCAAAAATGGTTGATTTCGCCGATGCAAAAATCATGTCCGATTGATTGCGAACATTTGACTTGCGAAAATAGTCGTCTGCTAAATACATAATTTTTTGCGGAGCTCCCCCGCATTTCACGGGAGAATCAGGATGAGTGAAAATGGCGGTTCCGCCTTTGAAATTGCGGATATTTTCCCAAGTGCTGTCTACCGTATGATATGAATAGTTGCTGCAAACCCCGTTTTTTCCAACCGCATCTTTCAAACCTTTGACCCCGTCCCAATCGATTTGCAAACCGGCTGCTGCCACGAGATAATCATAGGAAACGATCGTTCCTTGTTTTGTAAGAAGTGTGTTCTGATTCGGGCGAAACTCTGTTACAGCATCGCCGATCAAGTCTACCCCGGCAGGAATCAGGGAAGCTAATTCGCGCTCGGACTCTTCCTTCTTCGCTGCGCCGCCTCCGACTAATGTCCACAAAGGCTGGTAGTAGTGCTTTGTTTGCGGGTCAATGATGGCAATTTGTCCTTTGAGTGTTTTAGAAGCCCGGACGAGACGGGCGGCGACAGAGATGCCAGCAGTCCCTGCTCCTACAATGACAATGGTATAACGAGCTTGTCTTGCCATAGTCAACCACCTTTTGTTTTAAAAAGTTGCTGTTTGTCTTAAAGATGTGTCTCTCGTTTTTTAAGTTACCATCCATCTTCCTTTTTTTGTATAGGGGAACTCCCCTACTTTTATGTGAGCCCCGTCTTCCCAAGCTGACAAGGTTAAGGGGCCGTATGTTACAACGACAGATCGAGATATTTGTTTTTGATCGCATATTGGATTAATTCGTGTTTCGAGTCCAGTTTTAATTTCTGCATCATATTTGTTTTATGATTTTCGACGGTTTTGACGCTGATTGAGAGTTTATCGGCAATCTCCTTATTGGCATAACCCAGAACGATGAATCTGAGAATCTCCTTTTCGCGAACAGTTAAAACAGAAGGCGGCTTTTGGGACTCTGAATTCAGCCATTGATCAATGATGTCTGGCGATACAGATGTCTTGTAATAGAGATTTCCCCTGTACACTTCGACAATTGCCTGATAAAGCAACTGATAATGGCTGTTTTTCAAGACGTATCCATGGGCCCCCGCCTCTATCGCTTTTTGGATAAAAATTTCTTCATCATGCATTGTCAAAATCACGATTTTAACAGAAGGGTTCATCTTCCGGATCGCAGTGCTCGCTGTGAATCCGTCCAACCCGTTTGGCATCGACAAATCCATCAGCACGACATCCGGTTTCAACTGTCCGGTCTTAAAAACGGCTTCATTGCCATTGTTGCTTTCTCCCGCAATTTCAATTTCAGAAAAACCTTCCAAAAGGACACGGATGCCCTTGCGAATCATCATGTGGTCATCGACCAGCAATACCTTGATCACTCCCCCTCCCCTCCTTGTCCTGTACTTTCACTTTAATCGTCGTTCCTTTCTGAAGTGCCGAGTGAATTCGAAGGCTTCCTTCCATCTGATCGACTCTTTCTTCCATATGTTTGAATCCCAAGCCTTCCTCTGTCAGCCCGCGTTCAAAACCAATGCCATCGTCCTGAATGATCAAAACGAGCTCACCGCCTTCTTTGTACAGTATGACTTCAATTAGTGTCGCCTGCGAATATTTCAGGGCATTATGCAGCGCCTCCTGAATGATTCGGTACAAATTGATTTCAAAAATCGGCAGCAAGCGATTGCTGATATCGCTTGAGGCAAACGTAATAGAAACATCCTGATGAGTCTTGTTTAAGCTGGACACAAGGTGCTCGACAGCAGGAATCAGCCCCAGCTGATCGAGACTGTGCGGCCGCAGCTGGAGAGCGTAGAGCTTGACGTCTTGGATCGCCTTTTCCAATTCATCGATGATTTCCTGCATGTACTCTCTAAATGTTTCTTCCTGCTCCATGCGCGATTGAATCGCTTGAATACCTACTGAAACCGAATAAAGCGATTGCCCTACGCCATCGTGCAGTTCCTGGGCCAGCCGCTTGTGTTCGTTTTCCTGAGTTTCTAGCGTTTTTTGCAGAACCAGCTTGGAGATCCGCGCTTCCTCTTCCTTTTTCTTTATCGTTAAATCTTTCAGAACCAAAAGAACTTCCATTTGATCGCCGTTTTCAGAAATGACAGCCGTACTCATCTCCATGTCGACGAATCGTCCTTCATAGGTGGGCATCGAAGAAAGAAAATAAGGAACTTCCCGCTTGGCCAGCAAATAACAACGCGCTTCTCCCGCTTCCAATTTTCTCGTTTGGCAGTAGGAACAATACGGAACCTTGTCCCCTAATTTCCATCCCGTCATCTTCTCTGCGGACGGGTTCATCACCAGAATTCGGCGTTCCTGATCCATCATGATGATTCCATCCTGCAAATGGTCAAAGATCTGCCTTAAATAGCCGCTTTCCATTGACTTTCCTTCTTCTTTAGACCGTTCAAAAAAAGTCGGTTTTTGACACATCATGGCCCCTCCCTCAGCTATCTATTCCTCGTACAACTGATAGACTCTTTTTAGCTTCTGTTCAAGCTGTTCAAAATGAACAAAACGCGCTTCTCTTAGACATTCGGTTCCCTCAATAAACAAAAGAAGCACAGGAACTGTGAAGACTGAAAACCTGCCGGCAACCTCCTCCACTCTATCAGCGTTGATATGCCCTAATTTAATCTTTGGAAAGCGAGTCAACAGTACTCTAAGCTGCGGCAGAACAGCGTGACATACTGTACATTGAGGCCTTGATATATATATAAAACTTAATTTATGACCGGTTATAAACTTCTCAATTGCCACCATTGAAGTCAGCTCTGTAATCTCTTTCATCCAATCCCTCCTTCAAAACGGATCATACAGAAATCCTTAAATACGGAAGATATCAACCCAAATTTTCACTGTTGTAAGCAAAATAACGAATATCAAAATACCTTGAAGAACTTTGACATTCATTTTCTTGCCAATGAAAACACCGATCGGGGATGCAATTAGACTGGCAGCCATTACAATCAAAGCCGGTAAAATGGGCACCTGTCCGAATATAAGCTTTGTGGCTGTTGTTCCAACCGATGAAATAAATGTAACTGCGAGCGATGTTGCGATTGTGATTCGTGTAGGTATTTTTAAAACGACTAACATGAGCGGAACAAGCAGAAAAGCTCCGCCCGCACCGACTATGCCCGAAGTCAAACCGACTGCAAAAGTCATGATTGAGGTTAATATCTTTGGAAAGCGAACGTGATCACTTTGATGAGCTTCTGTTCCTGTCTTTGGAATAAACATCATGATGGCAGCGATAATCGCCAATAATCCGTAAACCAGGTTTATGGCGTCTTCAGAGAAAAAATGTGACCCATAACCACCGATCAGACTGCCGATCAAAATACTTAATCCCATGATGGAGATCAGTTCTTTATTTAAGTAACCGTCTTTCCGGTAAGCCCATACACCGGAAAATGTTGCAACAAAAACCTGGGCTGCGACAATACCTGAAACCTGGTGAGCATTAAAACCTGTAAACCCTAATAACACAGGAATATATAATAATAGAGGGTAATTAATTATTGCCCCGCCGACACCAAGCATTCCGGACATAAAAGAGCCAACAAATCCGATGAAAAATATGAGAAGAATAAAAGAGATGTCCACCGGCTTTCCCCCTTTTCTTCAATAAAAAGGGGAATAGTCCCCCCTTTTATCACCTTAACCTTTTTTAAGCCAAAACTTTAGTACACCATCTTCCTCAGTACCTTGAAGCAACTCATGACCGCCTGACTTCGCCCATGCTGTCAGATCACTTTTTGCCCCTTTATCAGTGGCATGTACTTCTAACACTTCTCCGGATTGCAATTCATCCATCGCTTTTTTTGTTTTCACAATTGGCATCGGGCACGCGAATCCTTTAGCATCTATGACTTTATCTGATTTCATGTTTTATCTCTCCCTATCTTCAAATCTATATTCATCCATGAACCGCACAACGGTTTGGTCCAATTTCCATCTCACTTTGTCTGTCAGCATCCGGCATTATTCTGCCCATGTTGGTTTGCCGAATTTCCCGATAGGCATTTGGCTGTGGCGGCAGGTTTTCTGATACAGCACGTCTGAACTCATTTTCATCCAGATTTAAACCGGCATTCTTTTTATATACATCACTCAGCTTAGCTTGAACCTGCCCTTGATCGCCTAATTCACTGACTGTCGAAAAGTGAGCTGGAAGAACAATCAAGTCACCTGATATTTGTTTGTATTTTTCATGCAACGTGTTACGTAAATCCTCTGCCCAGTCCCCGGCTTTTCCAGCCAAGTCTGGCCGGCCGATTGATTCAACAAATAAAATATCTCCTGTTAACAAATAGTGATTATCAACAATTAAAGATGTGCTTCCGATCGTATGGCCCGGTGAGTAGATAGGCTCCACTTTCATGCTTGTGTTTCCTATCGAAACATCATGACCTTCAATTAACGATTCATGCGAAAATCGCACTTCCTCTGCATCTTTTGGCGGCAGGTAGTATGCGGCTCCTGTACGCTCACGCAGTAAACGTGCGCCAGAAATATGATCCGCATGTAAATGTGTATCGACCACATGTTTAATTGTAACGTTTCTCTCTTTTGCAAAATCTATATATGCGTCTACAGTACGAGCAGGGTCCACTACCATTGCTTCTCCGTCAGTCTCAATAAAATAGGATAAACAGCCTTTCCCCATTCTTACGAATTGATAGATCGAGCCTCCTTCTTTCAAGTTTCCGATTTTTACAGGATGTAAAAATTCGCTCCACGCCTTCATGCCGCCTTCAAGCGCAAAAACTCTTTCAAAACCGGCATCCACTAAATGCTGTGCAACCATCTCTGAAGACCCTTGTTTGGCACAAACCACTAAAACATCTTGATCTTTAGGAACTTGGCCTGCAATCTTATCTACACCATCAATTAAATCAAAATACGGAACATTTAAATGCTCAACCCGGCTGCCCTCGATTTTCCAATCACTAAAGGCATCTTTATTTCGTACGTCTAAAATAAAAAACGATTCTTTTCTTAATAGCTTTTCGGTTACTTCTTTTGGTGAAATGATTGTAAAGTCCACTTCTAAACCTCCTTAGATTGTTAGCATCTCATTGGCATCATGTTGCAATGGTCGCAACTTTTGCAGCCGTTCAATTTATTGATCCTTTTTCAATAGGCCCTGACCACTCCTCCATTCCCCGCACCACATTTTCAACGTCTTTAAAGCCGTTAGCTGCAAGCTGTTTAGCTGCCAGATCGCTTCTATTACCTGTACGGCAAACAACGTACATTTTCCCGTCTCTATTCAGTTCATTTGCTCTTTTTTCAAGTTCACCTAATGGGATTGAAATCGCTCCTGGAATATGGCCGAGACGGTATTCTGCAGGTTCCCGAACATCAACGACTGTTATCCGTTCTCCCGCCTCTACCTTTTTTTGAAGTTCTTCATTTTGAATCACATAAGGAAACGTTTTTTCTTTCTTTATTTCCGAGTGACCTGCTTTACGAAGAAAATGCTTTAATATATCTCCGTCTTCTGTCGTCCCGAGATACTGGTGGCCGCTTCCTTTTGTCCATGCCTGTATATCAGCAAGAGACCCTTTATCAGTAGCATGCACTTCAATTACCTGCCCCGGTTCTAACTCATTAATGGCCTTTTTCGTTTTTACAACGGGCATTGGACAAGCAAGCCCCTTTGCATCTAACACGCGGTCAGATTTGATGTTCATCAATCATCCCTCCATACTCATTTTCTGTATCACGGTTCCATTTGATCGCTCCGGCAACCATATTCCTTAAAGCACCGGTTAATTTGGAGACCGTTATATAAATAAATTCACTTTTGCTTCGTTGGCATCCCCGAGATATGCGGCAACTCCTGCATAATCAATACCATCGATAAGTTCTTCTTTTTGCAAGCCTAACAAGTCCATTGTCATTGTACAGGCAACAAGCTTAACTCCTTGTTCTTGGGCCATTTCAATCAGCTGAGGCAGAGACAGCACGCCGTGCTTTTTCATGACATGTTTGATCATTTTAGGCCCGATACCGGCAAAATTCATTTTAGATAATCCGAATTTCTTTGGACCCCGGGGCATTATGAAGCCGAACGCTTTTTCAAGCGGCCCTTTCTTTACTGGCACCGGTTCATCTTTTCTTAAAGCGTTAAGGCCCCAAAATGTATGAAAAATTGTTACCTCATGATCATAAGCAGCGGCGCCATTTGCAATAATAAAAGCGGCAATCGCCTTATCTAAGTCACCGCTAAATAAAACAATGGTCGTTTTTTCTTTTTGGTCTGACATAGATCAACCCTCCTATTTTTATATACTCATACCCGTATGGGTATGTAAAAAATAAAAAAATATAAGCTTCAGCTCTTTATACCCTTAAGGGATTTTATTTTAACCAGGGGGGGGTGTACAGAGGCTGTATTATCAACAGCCATCTTAACACTATCTGCTTTTAACCAATAAATTAACGGCTTCTTGAATGAGGTCTTCGGTATCTTCTCCTCTTTCGATTTGAAGGCGAACGCATTTCTCCAAGTTGCTGCTGACAACAACACCAATGGCGCGATCTAATGCGGAACGAACCGCTGACATTTGGCTTACGAGCTCTTTACACTCTTTTCCTTCATCCATCATTTTTAATATCCCTCGAACTTGACCCTCAACTCGTTTGATCCTATTTTTTAATTGATCATCGTATTCCATCAGATTACCTCCCATTTTCTTATGATGATAGCATATCATTTTTATCAACAGTTTCGCGAAACCGTTACTATGCGGATATGAACTGTCCTGCATTTCTGTCATATTCGTTAAGAATCCAGCCTGTGATGACTTTTTGTACAAAACAGCCTATTCTACTGGAATATCACCCGCGCAATACACATACCCCTATGTGTATAATATACTGAACTAATGAGGATAAATCAAATTTTAGGCTCCTGTAAAGAAAGGGAAGTATAATAAGCGATCCTTTAAAACTTGTTATCTATCGAAACCATGATTCGATTTATTTCGCTAAGATTTCTCCTTGAATCTCAATTTTAACACCAGCTTTTTTCAGCAAATTCCCAATGGCGCATCCTTTATCAGCCATTGCAAATAGGCGGTTTGCTGTTTGAATTTGTTCTTCTGTCTTATTCCCGGATAAAACGATACGAGGGTGATGAATGATTTTAAATTCATCTTCAGAGTTAAGCCCTTCAGAATCAACCGCCACATCAATGACAGGAAGATCCCTTGATTCGATCATAGAGATAAGAACAGATGTAAAACAAGCTGTTGCAGATGCTACAAGAATTTCTTTGGGAGAGGCTCCATTTCCACTACCGCCGAATTCAGCAGGAATCGCAATGTTTGTATTCAGGAATACTGTTTTAAGAGAACCGTTCCCATTGACACCATTCTTCCAATCAATCTTAACATTTGTTTTCACAACAAACACTCCTTTTAGTTGACATCGATATATAAAAGAAGCCCCTTAAAAAAGGAGTCTTCTAATAAAAAAGATAAGAAAAAGTTTTACTGTACTTTATATTAAGCATTACCGCTAAGCTGACGGAGAATATCATGCACATCCACATGAGATCTATGCTCAATAATTTTACCGTTAACAATACGTAACAACATCATAAGAGAGAATTTAACGTTTTTTCCCGTTGCAGGAACTCCAGCAAATGGGATACCTGTGTGCTTACCTTCAAATATAAAATAAACGGCTACTAGGTCTCCTTCAGCTACCATCGCTTGAATTGGCATTTTGAAACCTGGGAAAGCATCAAAATTTTTCTTTTCTGATTCAATTAAACCCTCTACACCCGGAAACGGTGTATCTAATTGCGGATAGAATACAAAGTCCTTATGGCAAAAGTCTTTCAAGTCCTCATACTTTTCTTGTTCAATTATTTCAAAGTAACGACGAACCAATTCTTTATTATTTTCAATGGACATCATGAATGCTCGTCTCCTTCATTTAAATATTTCTCTGTTTGAATTTAAAATGAGTATGATTCGCCATCTTCAGGTACTAAAACATGAGAAGAGATTCCTTTTTCATGAATAAAGGATTTTAATTCTTCTTTGGATAATCCCCAATGGTTGACAGCTTCCATGTGGCTCACGATAATTTTTGCATTTGGGGCAGCCTTATGCGTTTCATAGATATCTTCTTTACCCATGATAAGCGAACCGCCTTCATAGAATTGATTATCTCCGCCGTTTATGACAATGATTTCAGGTTGATGTGTATCAATTTCTTCCTGAACCCCCTCATACCATACGGTATCTCCGGCTACATATAACGTTTTCTCGCTTTCGTGTTTGAACACTACGCCGCATACAAGTCCTGCAAGTTTTAAAACTTCTCCTCTTCCGTGTTCACCTTTGGTTTTGATTAAGTGAATACCTTCAAAGACTGTATCTTTTGTTAAAACCTCGACATTTTTAAAGCCGGCATTTCGTATTTCTGTTGCATCTTCTTCATTTTGGGAGAACAACTTGATATCTTTCGGCAATACCTCTTTAGCAGCTTCATCCCAGTGGTCATAATGTAAATGAGTAACAATAACAGCATCAATCTTATTGATAATATTGTCGACAGACGTTGGCAATTCAACTAAAGGGTTGTTTTGATCTTGCCTTGGCGCATTTGGGAATGGAGGATAAGCACCTTTTTCAGCCAACATTGGGTCTATTAAAAACTTTTTGCCTGCATATTCGACAATAAGCGTGGCATTACGAATTTGTTGAATGTTCATGTGTAAAACTCCTTTTCTTTGATATACCTATAGTTTACCTACACTCAATTATCAAATACATGGATTAAATCAAGTCTTTTGGCCGTTTGACTTGAATTTTGAAAGAATGTATTCATGGATGCAAAGCAAGCTTAAATATAGCCTGAATTTTGGGATAATGTTTTTAAATTCTGAACGCGGACAAAAGCGCTAGTGTTAATAGAATTTTTTTAGAACAGTCGTATTGCGATTGGAGAAAGGGACAAGCAGCTACCTCTAGCGTTGCCAAATTAGAAAAATCGGAGTGGTTAAAGATAATGATTAAATGAAGCAAGTTCAACAGGGGATTTTGTATATGCTTTAATTCATCTATGTACGAAAACGCTTATCATGAGCCCTCTCATATATCAATTCACAAGAGAAAAGCTGTTGTTTTTCTTGGTGGATTCTGGAGAGTAAACGAGTAGATCACTCTATAATTGCCGATTGTTATTGATCAATAGGCCAAAATTTATCTTTTTTCTTCTTATATAGAATCACTGTTTTAAATGAGAAGTGGTAAGGAGCAGCCAGGCGACGCTATCATGTCGGCTTCAAATTTATTGTTTTCATGAAAAAAGAAACCAAGCCATTGCTTGATCTCTTTAGTTTCTCTAATTTATTTATAAAAAAATTATGATGTATGTTGGACAAGTGTCCTCGCCATTGCAATTGAATATTCAGTAGCTTTTTCCGCACCAATCAATGTGGTCATAGAAGTGGTTCCTTCAAGGAGTAGTGTAAATTGGTAAGCTAAATCCTGCTCATTTGTTTTCCCTTTTCTCTGAGCTAATTTTTGAAAGTATTGAAGCAATTTGTGTTTATGTCCTCTCGCAATTTTCTCAATGTCATTATCGGTTCCTGCGTAATCTTCTATCGCTCTTAAAAACATATCTCCTTTATAAGAGTGTTCTTTTAACCAGCGACAATGGGCTTCAACAGCAAGGATAAAAGGAGAATCCGAATCCAATTCAACGTGCGAATCCAAATAAGACCAATAGCGTTCCTCACGCTGCCGAAGTACTTCTTCAACCAAATTGTCCTTGGAGGGGAAATGATTATAAAGCGTCATTGTGGCTACATTCGCTTCACTGATGATTTGTTTCAGTCCTACTCCGCGAAATCCGTGCTCATAAAATAATCGCTCAGCCACTTGAAGTAATTTATCTTTTTTTGCAGATCGACTCATTTAATCAACTTCTCCTTTAGTTAGATCGAACAACTTTTTATCTCCAGATTACCAATTGACTGCTTCTGTAGTCAAACACTTCATCGAATTGCATTAATTTTGGAATGGTATTCATTATGTGTACTTTTTCACAATAAAAATGGATGAATCATAGAGTCATTAAAAGAATTCCGGGCCCCTAAGGTTGATTACCTCAATTATGTTATGTTACAAATAGAAAGGACGTTCTATATATTTTGATTCTTTAAAAAGGAGGGTTTTTTTTTATAAAGGGAACATTATCGAAGATATCATCAAGCGCGAACTCCGTGGGACATTTCCGGGTAATTAAGTGAACTTGAGTGATTTTAAAATATATTATATTTTGCCTGGTCAAGGTTTTAAGTGTTCGCCGTTTTGATCTTTTGACCGTTTGACTTGTTTTGGAAAGACCGTATATTATATATAAAAATAAGCTTAAAAAACTCTTTTAAATGGAGTGTAATGACAATAAAAAAGGCATCAATTGCTCGATGACACACTTTGAGATAAACCTCTCTCGTTTAGTGAGGTGATTTCGCCGGCGCCGAAATTACGCTGAAGTGGTGATCCGCTTTGGAAGATTCTCTTGATGCGTCCCTACCCACTTATGGCCACCTCGCCGCCGGCCTCCTCAACGGGCGACTCGGACATGCCGCCAGAAGGTTGCTCATTGCCTGAAGGGATGCCCCCATAATAGTTGGAGTGTTAATCTTGAAGTTCCAGTCGAACTGAGTATGAGAACCGTTCATGAGACACATCTCTTTTTCTTTTATCTCCGTATAGTTTACAATGTCACTCATTGACGAGAATGCATAGAATCAATCACTCTTTTTTGCCGATTAACTTGATTTTTGAAAGGATTTGAATGCTATGTTAGATCAAACGGATATGCAGATCTTGGAGGAACTGTCTAAAAACAGCCGAATTACGATGAAAGAGCTGGGCGGAAAAGTCCATTTGACAGGACAAGCAGCTGCCGCCAGGGTCGCAAAATTAGAAGATAACGGAGTGATTGAGGGGTATACAATTAAAGTAAATGAAAAAAAGATGGGTTATACTGTTCACGCGATGCTCAATATCTATACCAAAAGTACACATCATCAATCCTATTTATCCTTTATCAAAACACAAGATGAATATGTCATCAACAATTATAAAATCAGCGGAGACGGCTGTTATCTCCTGGAATGCAAATTCCCATCCAATGAATCATTAGATCAGTTTTTGATCAACTTAAACAGACATGTTAATTATAAATTAACTGTCATTATTAATAAGCTCTAGTTCATCATTAAAAGTGAAGATTCCTGTTTTTTGATAGGCCAAGATTGAAATCCGACTTTATTGAAGAAATCGCCTCACATTTAAAGTCCCTTGAATCGAAATCAAGGGCTTTTTGAAAATCTCCTAACCCGAGCATGATATTTCGTTTTCGTATATCATCTCTATTAATAGCTTTATTGTTTAAGTTTAAAACCGCTCACTTCTTTTTCGCTCAGGAAACGGATAAATTCTAGTAGTAAACGAAATTTCGCTCATCGAGGTTCTCTGGATCGGAGAACGCCATTGACACTATCCAGCTCAGGCACAGAGCTTAAAAAAACGAACACCCTGGACGGCAGAGAAAAAGAAGTCATCGCCGGCCCTTTCGGCCTTATTTGAAGAAATAGAAAGCAGAAAAAGCCGGATCGTTTTCCGGCTTCCGCTATTTCTTTTCAAAAAACAAGAAATCACTTTATGCTGCTAGATATAAACATTGAGGCATCTTGATTCATAAAAATACGATGGCCGTGATAGAATGTCTTCATTTCAGTTGATTTAAATCCAACATCGGATAATCTTTTTTTCAATTCTTCGTGCGAAAAACCGCTGTGAACTTTCGGATGTTGAATTTTATCGTTTTGGTCAAAATCAATAATCAAGAGCTTTCCGCCATTATTTAAAACACCGAACAATTCTTGTAAAATTTTATCCGTATCCGGAATATGAAGAAGGACGAGTGACATTAAAACGATGTCTGCCTTCAGTTCAGGAGTTTCTTCGGTAAAATCTGAATAAAGCACTTTTGCATTGGCGATTCCTTTGCGAGAAATTTTAGCTTTTGCCGCCTCCAGCATTTGTTTTGATGAATCGACCAACAAAATAGAATGTACTAAATCTGATAATTCTAAACTAATGAGACCCGTACCGCTCCCATAGTCGATTAAAGATTTTGATTGACTATTTCTCAATTCCTGTCTTACTTCATTCACGATCACTTTTGCTAATTCAATTCTTTCTTCTGTATCATATCGTTTTGCCATCTGTTCAAAAACGTTATTTTCCATATTCCACTTCCTATTTATTTTTAGATGGTTTACTAAAACTATGCTAACACCTTACATATTTCCGTTTGAAACCAAGACGGCCTCTATCAATATCCATTTGGATATTTTCGGAAGCATTCAGGATACTGCTTTTTTTCTTGCCTCGCCTGAGTTCGACCGGGCCTACTGCTTTTGCGGTTTCAACCGCCTTTTCATGAAGCGGCAAATATGAAATCCCGACTGTGTAGATAAAGTTATTCATAGCCGATTTTGTTCGATCCGGAGAATCGTGAATCGCATGTTCCACCTGATCAAGCATACCGGCAATTTTGGTCACATTAAATTCATCGTCCGATCGATTACCTAAAAGCCAGCAGTAACAGCTCCAGCCTGCCGACATTCTGAGTTCTTCACCGCTTGAAATCCATTTATCTGCGACAGCCTGCGCAAAATCGGTTTCTGCCAAAGTTACGGCAACAACATAATCAGAAAGCATATAAAAATACGCCGCATCGATCCAGCGCTCGAAATCAGCTTCAGTCATTGTGATTGGGTCAGCAATAATGCCGGCAAAATACATGGCATCGTAGTTCCCGGTAGCGTAAAGCTGCTCCGCCAAAGGCTGATTTTTCTTGATTTTCTTTGCGAGCGGCTTCATTTTGCCTGTCGCCACACCAAAAAGCGGTTCGTGTGCACCATTCGTTATGTATCTTTTTTTCATATTTTCCGTACCCAGCGCTTCAAGTTCCTTCATAACCGTTTCAAGATCCATGCTTTCACTTCCTTCTTTAAATTAAATTCGTTTCTTTTATTCCATTATCATGCTCTTACACTTCATCTAATCATTACAAATCAACTTTATTTGTTTTAATGCCCTCCATAACCAGTACATCAGCATGAAAAGATCAGTTGCCATGTATGATCCTCATCTTTTTTAGCGGCTGGTTTGTTTCCTAAGTCTGATTAAAAACTACATTTCCTCTGCACTTCATTCATATCATTTATGTTTATTATATGAAACATTCTAAAAAGCAGAAAGGGGTCTATTTTTGACCGCCTTTCCTCTTCATGCGTCAAATTCGGATGCCACCGATATTTGCAAAAAGAAGACTCTTAAAAAAAGAGTCTCCTAACTTGATAAATAAAACGAGCCAAATCAGCTGATCACTACTTTTGTTTTTTCAGGTATGTTTTCATAAATCCATTTTGCATCTGGAATCGCAAGCCTGATGCATCCATGGGAAGCTTTTTTCCCTAATTTTTTTGCTTCTTTTTCAATGACTTTTTTATCTTTGTTGAATGGTACGCTATGAAATAAGAATTCACCATGATTTTTCCATGAAACCCAATACTCTGCACCTTCCTGATATTTTGGGGAGAAAAACCACTCACCTCGTTCAGGCTCTACATAATATGTACCCTTTGGTGTTGAATCATCCTCTGTTTGATCGAGACCTGACGAAATATTCATCGTATAGATTGTTTTACTTCCATCTTTTATGTAGGCCTCCTGTTTTTTTGTAGACACATCAATCCAGATGGAATCATTATTTTTAATGTCAGGGTATTTTCCGTCTGAAGGTTTTGTCCAGTCGATTTCTTTTTTCTCCGTTTTTGTTTTTACATTCTTCGATGTTTCTGTTGATGACGTATCAGCAGGCTGGTTTACTTCAGCGTTCACCTGCTCCATTTCAGCTTTTGACTTTGAACAAGCTGCCATTGTGCCAACCAGAGATACAGAAGCTACTATCAATAATCCAATTCGCCGTTTATGCTTCATAAGAAGTCTTTCCCCCTATATAAATCTTAAACATTACGATTTGGATTGTAGCTTAGTTCATCCTTTTTTGTCAAAGCACAAGGCCATTCAAAAAGCTCAGGCTTCATTCAAACTCGGAGCATCTTCATTTCCATGCTTCTCTAAAACTCGTTTTAATCCCAGCACTGCCGGCACTTCAGTCAATTGTTGTCGTGGTCATTTTTAAACGTTAGCTAAAATCTTTCTTTTTCCGCATCCTTATGATTGAAATTCCCTTTTTAGCAACGAAAATATAAGCTGGTCAGCAGGCTTTCCCTGAAATTCTCCGCTTTCTCGCAAACAGCCCTCATAAGAGAAACGAAGTCTCTGAGGTACAGCGAGGCTTCGTTTATTTTGGCTGATCATTTTTATTTCTAAGCGATTTAGCCCTCGCGTCTGAAAGGCAAAAGCAGCCAGCTGTTTTACAGCTTGTGTCACGAGTCCTCTTCCCTCAAAATCCGCACCTATATAGTAGCCAATAGAGGCTGTTTTGATTCTGTCATTGATTTGATATAAGCACACTTTCCCTGCCAAACGGCCTTTTTCAAAAATGCCGAGATGTAGCGAAGATCCGGATACCGCTTCTTCTTGTGCAAACGTAATGAACCCTTGACTGTCTTTCACACTTTTTACCCCGTCAACCCAAGGAAGCCATTCTATCAAATGATTTCTGGATCGATCAATCAACTCAAACAGGCTCTCAGCATCTTCTGTCTTGAATTCTCTTAACATAACGGTCTCACTGACTTGTATGGTTTTCATATTGCCTCCGATTTATTTGGTTAACGCTGAAAGCGATATTTTCGCCCAGTGCATTCAGCAAACTTACCAAATGCTTTGCGGTCGGCGAAGACGCGTGCTGTGAAAAGATGGTATGGCTTGCCGGCAGTTCTACAGGGGTGGGGACGAGCCAGCATCCGTTTCGTGCAAGAATTGCTGAAAGATGCGCTACCGTATTGGCCGCTGAATTTCCGGCTGCCACCCCTATAACACCCGCCCATTTTCCCTGCAGATAATCCGGCCCGAGAAAATCAATCATATTTTTGGCAAAAGCAGAATAGCTTCCGCTGTATTCCGGAGACGCGATGACAATTGCATCCGCTTCCCGCACTTTTTCCCTCAACAAAGCCACCCCTTCCACATATGTATCCTCTTCATCGCGTCCGTCACAAAATTCAAGCGGCGTGATCCTGCCATCAAATATACTTGTGGTACAACCTCTGCGCTCTGCGGCCTTCAGGCATATCCTTAAAGCTTCTTCTGTTTTTGACGGATAGCGGAGACTTCCGAGAAGTCCCAGCACATTAGCGGACATGACATTCATCCTTTCTTTCATGACTTGGAATAGGAGACGGCACTTTTAATATCGGATGGCGTTTTGTTTCCATGTTTGCGGGGTCAAGGCTGATCTGATGCATATGCAGCCGGAGTTGATTTGCAGAGCTGTAATCATGAACGATCCAGCTGATTTGCGTCAGCAGCCATTCCAGATGGACAAGAGGGAGGTGATGTTCTGAAAAGGGAGCCGTTTGCGCTGCCTTCCATAAAGAATCAGTGACATCGGGAAAATATGCTGCCGCTAATAGCCGCTTCCTTAAATCTTCAAATTGAAGATAAGGACCAAGCAATGGACCTACTCTGGCAATACGTCCGTCGAAATAAAGCGGCAGCCAATGCAGCTGGTTTTCTTGGGCATCATCACTGAATCTTTGAAAAGAATCGCAATTGAAAAATCCGCTGAATACAATGTGAATCCCCTTTTGGTTTGTCGACGATATAAAAAATCCGGATTGTTCAAATTTCGCCTCAAGCTTTTTTGAAAAAGAATCGTCAGTAACCATATGAATAGAGGGAGATATGAATTCCTCTCTTTGAGAAATTTCATTCATGACATGGATCAGTTCTGTCTCTTCATCCGGCAATTGAATCGAAGCGCCAGGTTTTAAACGTCCCCAGTACATGTTAGAACGTTCATTCAGAAATCCTACTTTCATGATTTCTCCTTCTTCATTCATCAAATAGGCTTGTTGATCGGAACCTAGAAACGGAATCATATGATGAGGAAATATATAGTGTGTCATCAGATCACCCTTTTTTCTATCATCTTAAATAAAATTCGCTGTCAAAGCTGTGTTTCTCCATACCATTCTGTCGTCATTGATCTGACAGAAATACGTTGCCAATTGATAGAAAATAAAGATGAGATCAAGCATGCATGCAATCTCAAAAATTTTTCAAAGAGGTGGAGAAAAATGAGCAAACAAGTTTCAGAAGCCAGCAAAACGTTATTGGAAGTTTTAGATGAAGGCAGAACATTTGCTGTAGATCCACACCATCATGCACTGGTTCACAATCCTTTCGTTTGGGAAGAAGAAAAAGACAACGAAGAAAATTAATAAAAGATAAAAAAAGCTGCCGTCAATTTGAAGTTGACGCAGCTTTTTTTTATCTTTAGAACGGCTCTGCAGCAGAAAAGAACAGCGGCTTTAATATGATCCAGCGATTTTTCCCGTTTTGCTGATAGACAACCTGATTTTTATCAATCATTTTGGTTAACAATTTGGTAATGGTCGGCCTTGTTGAATTTACAGCGGATGCAAGCTCTTCATGTGTGATAGGCACTGCTATTAAATAATGCTCTTTTTTGATTTCCTTTCCAAAATGTCTTTTTAGAAATTGAAGAAAAAAATACAGCCTATGCTCTACATATTTTTCCCTGTGGATCGCTGCAAGCTCTTCTGACATAAATGTTTGTTTTCTCAATGCATGGAGTATATTCATTTGATTATCAATCGCTTCAAGAAATGTAATTTGCAGAAAGGACGTTTTTTTGATTTGCATTTCATATGAGGCATGGACAAAGTTATGAATTTGAATGGCCGAATTTCCGTCAAGGATATTCACCAAAACTTGACGTCCGTCAAGATGTGTTTCCCATATAAAAACAAGGCCTGATTGAACAATGTAAATCCGGCTGTTTTCCAAAGGAACGATTTGATTTCGCGCATAGGTTCTGACAGGTGCGGTCTCACATAAAAAAGGCAATGAAAAACACCTCTTTTTATAAAGGTCAATATCATCCCTCTTCATGATTAGCTGTGAGGAATGGGCTTCAAATTGATATGATGCTCGTCCAGCACATGTTCTGACCACCCTATGCGGTACGGCACTTCATACAGACGTTTAGGCGCAAGGTATGGAAAGGCTGCCGGTGCATTAGGCACAAGCCCGGGAGCGATCACTCGTGTTACTGTGAAACCGGCAGTTCTGACATCTTCAGTCGTCACATCTGCATAAAAACACTCGATTTGATGTTTTGCCAGAGCCTCTGCAATATCTGATGAAGTAAGAGACTGCTTTTCCGGAAGCATTCCCTTTTCTTCTGCATCAAAGATATGGCGAATATCCTGATGTGAGTCAGGATCTAAATAATACTGGCTATTATGCAAAAGATCAATCATATCATGGTAATCCGATTTAAATGACTGAACATATTTCCTGTCTTTTCGATAGGAATGCAGTGCAGCCTGATGCAGTATTCCTGTATGAACCGCGTCCCATAACGGGCTATCCGGATCCAGTAAATCCAATGATAAATGATAGGATTGAACCGTTTCTGCAGCAGCCTTCAGCAAGGCTTTTTTCGGATCGGGCCTGCTCGAAAAACCCATACATGCAATTTGACGAACAGGGTCATACAGCATCGCCCCAATGACTGGAATATTTATATCTGTTGTTAAAGGAAGAAAAGTATAGCGTATTTCACTTTCTTCTCTTGCTTCCAAACTGTTAAGAAGATCGGGATGATCATTTATGTCAATGGCATTAATCTGGCCCCTGCATCCCCACCAGATTGCGGTTGCGTCCCTCTCTATCAGTTCCAAAAGGCCTGATTTAAGTGCAAATTCCAAGGTCGGCCCGCTGGCAATGCCGGCATAATTCACAAAATGAACAGGCGGCTCATTGGCAAATATCCCTTCATAATAGTTAATATAAACAAGCGAGGCGGGCAGCAGCACCTCTTCTTTACATGTAAGAGAAAAACCTTGTACCCAATTCACTTTTAAATCCTTTGTAAACGGGATAAAAGGAAAACCTTTTTCAGCATACTGCCGAGTAGAATAAAGAGGAATCCGGTCAGGGTCCAGCAGCTTGTAGCCCTTTCTTTTCAACTCCTGATAGGAGCCTCGAATAAAGGGCCCTCCTTTATAATTTCCGGAATATCGCTCAATCGCTTCCCCGATGGCTGCATTCCTTGCTTGATCATTGGAAAAATGAGTGCCCCCCGCAATGCGATCTGACGGAATATTAGCAAGGATCCTTCCATTGGTGACTTGCGCTCTCCATGAGACGGCTTTCCTCGGTAAAACAGGTTCAATATCCACTTTTTGCAAACCATTAATAATACCGGTTCTTTTATCAATGAGCAGTTGGCCATCCAGGGGTAAACTCATATGAACACCTCTCTAACAATGAATTTTCTATTGGTATTTTGAGATGTGACAGCATGTGTTCAGAATGCCAAATCGTCTGTTCAGCAATTTGGGGTGAAGACTGAAGGTGTTGATCTCCATTTCGATTAAGGTGCCTGGCGTATTTCGGAAATGAACTGCTCGATATCGAAAGACGAATCCGGCGGCCATTTTTTATTTTGTGGCATCTCGGTTCCATCGATATCGTCACGTCTTGCGGTCTGATACCTCCTTTCTCATCGCCTGTTCTTATATGGCCATGTGTTAAATATACTGACGTTCCATCCGGAAAAACTTCAGTTATCACAACAATAAAATCGGTTGAAGGGGCGGTAGAGCTGACCCATAATTTTACGGCCGGAGCACCGGACAAAATGATGTCACGAACAAAGGGGGCTGAGGTAAATACTAATACATCTGCCCTTTTTTCAATTTCATTTCTTTTAGAAGGATATTCTTGGGAAGGAACAGGCTGTAAAGGATCGTAAGTGTAAGAGGAACTTGTGTTTTCTCCCCCTGCCGGCATATCAGTCGACAACCGGCATTCGCGTAAATATAAAGTGAAATCCATTGTACCGGCTGGCGGCCATTCCTCTGGTGCTATCCATTGATCAGCTCCTGTCACATACAGCAGGATTTCAGGAAATGGATACAGCTTGTCAGACCATATACTCTCAAGCCATGCATGTTCAAGCGAGCCAAGAGGAATCACGGCATGTTTTTGATCATGTAAGATTTCAAAGGCTGGAATCCGGTTCACTTCATGGCTCCACGGGCCAATCACCAGCGCCTGACGCTTCTCTTTTTTTCTTAAGGTTTTAAAATTATGAATGGTGTGGGATACAAATGGATCGTACCATCCTCCAATATGTAAACAAGGCTGATGGACAGACTCCAAGTTTAACGATTCTTCATTGTTCTCATTCTCTAAAATCCGGCGCCAGTTGGCAAGCTGCATGGGAAAGACTGTTGGAATGTCAATCACCGGCAATGTGAAAACAGCGGAAGAATGCTTGTTCAATACGGCTGAAAACAGATGCTCTATATTTTCTCGTGAAGAACCGAATGAGGCATCCCACCAAAGCCGGTCGCCGAGATAAAAAACGCGATCAGAAGTGAATGCAGTTTTTTTCAGTCCCATTGCAGGCACGAGTGTAATTAAAGCTGACGGCGTTTGCCTGCCAATTTCCGATTGAGCAGCTGAAAAAGCTGTAAACGCTCCATAAGATTCACCCATTAATGCAATATGTCCGTTGCACCACGAAGCCCTCTTCAACGCTTTAAGCGTTGCTGCACCATCCTTTGCTTCTGCAGAATACGGTATCCATCTTCCGCCTGACTGATAGCGCCCTCTTACATCTTGCGCTACAAACGCGACACCTAATTCACACCACGCTTTAGCTGTCTCGGAAAATGCTGATTTGCCATAGGGAGTTCTCGTGAGTATAACTGGAAATGCACCGGTTTCAGCCGGTACATAAGCATCTGCGCAAAGCATGGCTCCATCCTCTGCAGCCACCTCCCATCGAAAAGAAATCATTTTCGCCCTCCTTTCCATTTGTCATTCATCCAACAATCAAATCGAAATGGTTACGATTTGAAACTCATCATAATTTTTATTCCTTTATATGTCAAGAATTTTTATTTTTTCCATACTTGCCAACGTTGTAAAATGTTATTAAACTTATAAATAGTAACAATTACGATTTGAAAGGGGCATCCATATGAAGAAAGCCATTTTCTTGATTGCCATGTTCATCGTTATCCTTTCTTCCTGCTCAAGCCAGCCGGAGAACAGTGATACTAGCCATAACAAAGGCAGTCAAAAGAAAGAAATGTCGTATACAGATGACACGGGCCATAAAATTTCTTTCTCGAAAACACCTAAAAAGATTATTTGTTTAACAGAAATTTGCAGTGATACATTGCATGAATTAGGTTTGAAGCCTGAAGCTGTGCTCGAAGACGGACTTGTCAGCCAAGACGAATTTTATGGAAAAGACCATCAAATTCCATTAATCGGCGGCACGTTTTATGAACCTAACCTTCAGAACATTTATCAATATGAACCGGATTTGGTGATTGGGCTTGGCGGTGTTCATGATAATTTAAGAGACGGCCTGGGCGATAAAGCTCCTCTCTTCTTAGTCAATCCCAATCATTATCAAGACTCGCTTTCTTTCGTTGAAACATTTGGTTCGATGCTTGGTGAAGAAAAGAAAGCAAAACAGCTGACAAATGACTTTAAAAAGAAATTGGAGCAAGTTAAAAAGATGTCGCCGAAAAATAAAAAGGCTTTAGTTATGTACGGGTCTGATATTAACTTCGGCATTGATACACAAAGTTCCATTGTCGGTTCTATTTTAAATGAAATAACTGATTACCCGTGGAAAGTCAAAGGAAAGCAAGAAGGACACAATGCCGGTGGAACCAAATACTCGCTGGAAGAAATCTTAAAGGAAAATCCCGATGTCATCTTTGTCGAAACCTTCAATTTCGGAAATAATAAAGGCCCTTCATTATCAGAGCAGCTTGCTAATAACCGCATTTGGAAACGATTGAAAGCCGTGAAAAATGACAACGTCCATGAAGTCCGGACTTCGATTTGGGCAAATGGTCGGGGTGTCGGTTCGTTAACAATTATTCTCCGTGAAGCAATGGAACAATTATATCCAACGATTGATGTTGAAAAGGAATAAAATAAATGGGCGTGAAGCATAAACGATTATTGATTTTATATCTCGTCCTTGCTTTATCATGTATATACCTATTCTATCTTTCCCTTTCAGCAGGTTCTCCTTCCGCTTCTTTCAGCAGTGTGTTTCGCATATTGACAAAGGGCGGAGAGAGTGACCCGCTGCTTTACGTTTCCATCATGGAGATTCGGATGCCGCGGGCAATGATCGCCTTTTTCATAGGAATGATGTTCGCGCTGAGCGGAACTATCCTGCAGGATACTTTCCATAATGGTCTGGCTGGTCCTGAACTATTAGGTGTTAGTGCGGGCGCTTCACTCACAATGGCAGTGTTGACTGTTCTGCATTTGCCTGTAGCGTTTTATCTCCATCCGTTTATAAGCCTGGCTGGAGGACTGGCTGGAGGGATCGTTGTTATTTTATGCACGATGGGAAAAGCCAATAAACAAAATATGATTTTAATCGGCGCTGCAGTCAGTGCCTTTTTCCAAAGTTTAATCATTATCACCATCAGTATCGGCAGTCAAAATGATATCGGTTTGCTATTTTTTTATTTGATAGGCAGTCTTGCCAACAGAAATTGGGATCACGTGATAGAAATCGCCCCCTGGTTTCTTGTTTGTGTACCGGCGGCTTTGGCCATGGCAAAGCCGTTGAATGTTCTTAGACTCGGAGATGAAGCGGCCCAAGGCAGAGGCGTTTCAGTCGTGAAAATGCGTACTTTTCTTTTATTTCTCAGTGTTTCGCTTTCAGCCGCCGGGGTTGCCGTATGCGGCCCTGTTGGATACATAGCATTTATTGCGCCTCACTTAGCGAGGCGCATAATGGGAACCAGCAATGCTTTTGTCATTTTACCGCTGTCAGGGTTGATCGGAAGCTGCACGTTAATGGGAACCGATTTGAGTACAAGGATGTTGTTTTATCCGCAAGAACTGCCGGTCGGATTGTTTACCGTAATGTTTGGCGGTTTATTGCTCTTGTTCTTTTTAAATAAAAGGAGGAAGAGCACATGAACTCTAGAAACCGATTTGTCATGCTGCTTTTTTTGAACGTATTCTTTTTAATCGTGTTTTTTTCGCTTTCCATGATCCTGGAGAACAACGCATCCCCCCTGTCTGTCATTTCTGACATGATCAATGGAACTGCTCCTGCTTACCGGTATGAAGTGATCCAAGATCTGAAAATTCCGAGGGGATTAACTGCGATATTGGCAGGCGGAATGCTTGGGCTTGCAGGCGCTATGATTCAATCCTTATCGAGAAATCCATTGGCTGAACCGGGGCTGATAGGTGTTACAGCTGGCGGAGTTTGCGCTGCTGTTTTATGGATTACATTTGGTCCTGCTCATTTGCAGCTTTCATTTTTTCTGCCATTCTTTGCATGCTTCGGCGGAATTTTGGCGGCCTTCTTCGTTTATGTATTAAGCTCTTATACCAAGAAGATGTCGTCTGTCTTTTTGTTAAACGGCATTTTAATTTCAGCGGTATTGCAAGCTGTGACTTCATTTATTTTGCTAAGACACCAAGAAGCGCTTGGAAGCATTTTATTGTGGACAATCGGATCATTGAATGGAAGGGTTTGGACTCACTTGAATCTTTTATGGCCAATTGCTGTTCCTGCGCTCATTGCGGGATTGTTGACAGCGGGAATAGCAAATGCCTGGAGGCTGGGAACAGAATCTGCTGTGCTCCTGGGCCTTTCTTTAAAGAAAACAAACGCTCTTTTATTTTTCATCTCTGCCCTTTTAACAGCAGGAGCGGTTTCGATTGTTGGCGCAATTGGCTTTATCGGTTTAATCGGCCCTCACATTGCCAAACGGATCGTTGGCGAGGATGCGAGAAAAAGCTTTCCTATCAGTATGCTGCTATCTTCTCTTTTGCTGTTAACAGCCGATTTAATTGCACAGTATATATTTTCATTCTTGCCTTTTTCTTTCATCAGCCAAAACATCCAGCTTCCCGCAGGAGCCGTAACCGTCATTATGGGCGTGCCTTTTTTTCTTTATTTATTAAGAAAACAAACATGATAAAAGCGAGGTGCTATCAATCATACCATGGATGCCATTACGATCGAAAACCTGTCTGTATCAATCTCAAATAACAACATTATTCGCAATCTGTCTGTGAACATCCCCAACAATGAAATAACCGGGATACTTGGCACAAATGGTTCGGGGAAGTCCACCCTTCTCCGAACGATATCCAAATTGCTGAAACCCGATTCTGGACGAATTTCTATTCACGGAAAGCCGCTTACCAGCTATTCGGCAAAGCAGCTGGCACAGACTGTTTCCATGCTGCCTCAATCGTATGACAGCGACCTTGACATGACCGTTTATGAACTTGTAGAACAAGGAAGGTTTCCGCATGCGGGAGCGATTAAAATGCTCAAAAAACAGGACCATGAAGCAATTAAATTAGCGCTCGAGCTGACGAAACTGGTGAATTATCAAGATCGCAAGCTGTCTCATTTGTCAGGGGGAGAAAGGCAGCGGGCATGGATAGCTCTTTCCATTGCTCAGGAGAGTCCTATTCTTTTATTGGATGAGCCTACCACTTTTCTTGACGTACAGCATCAACTCGCAGTATTGGATTTAATTCAGTCCTTAAATAAGCAACAAAGGAAGACGGTTGTCATGGTGCTTCATGACATAAATCAGGCCATAAAATATTGTGACCAGATGATGATTATGAAGGACGGGCGGCTCTACACACAGGGGCGTCCTGAAAACGTGATAACAGAGAAAACTTTACATGATGTATTCGGTGTAGAAGCTCACTTTTTCAATGAGCCAGAGACTGACCGGCAAATCTGTTTCCCTTTCCGGTACATTTAAAAAGAAAAGGATGATCATCGTGGCAAACGCAGAAATCATTATTTTATCTGGATTCCTAGGTTCCGGAAAAACAACCTTGCTTCAAAAAATTCTAGAAAAAGAAAGAAGAACAGCAGCTGTTGTAATGAATGAAATGGGTCAAGTCTCCATCGATTCAGATTCGGTTCCCAGCGAAACACCTTTAAAGGAATTGCTAAATGGATGTGTGTGCTGCACACTGTCTGATCAGCTCGAAGTTCAATTATCCGAACTGTTAAATCAATATGATCCTGATGTCATTTATATTGAAACAACGGGGGTTGCCCATCCTGTTGAAGTGTTGGACGCCTGTTTATCTCCCCGTTTAGCTGAGAAAGTAAGAATTGGTTCTATCATTACTCTTTTGGACGCTGCCTGTTGGATGGAACGCAAAAAGTTAAAGATTCCTCTCCAAAAGCTGATTGTTGAGCAAGTAAAGCATGCAGATATGATCGTCATGAATAAGATTGACTGTATATCAAAGCAAAGCCAAAAGAGAATCGAAGAGGAATTACATCGTATAAATCCAGCGGGAAAGCTGATTCCGGCTGAATTCGCTGACATCGATATTCAAACCATGACGAATCTTAAAAAGAAAGAAAGAGCCGAACATGAGAAAGTACACGCTATTCAGCATCTTCATATGAAAACTTATGTTCATACTTTCTTACATCCGATCAGCGAGAGGCTATTTGAAGATTTCTTAAAAACAATGCCTGATACGATCTACCGTATTAAAGGCTATATCCGTTTTACAGGAAATCCGGATACACTGCTTTTTCAATACGCTTACGGCATGCCTTTGCAAACAAAATCAAGATTGAAGATGAACAATACACTCGTTTTTATTGGTGATGATTTAGATCATCATACACTGCAAAAGACACTGTGCAATCTAGAGAAAACCAGCTTGTTAGAAGCTGACTAGTCTCTTTGCGATAAAAAACCATGAGGAACAACAAAATAATAAAACGGTTTAAAGCATAAAAAGCTGAGATGACCGGGTGTATTGCTAAAACATACACCCGGTCATCTTTATGTATCCTTTTCTATTTACTGCCCTGAATGTGCAGGAATTCTTCAGGAAAGCGTTCAACTTCCCCTACCTGCCCTGCGATCGAAAAGAGTTAAATCCTGTTTAATTTGAATCCCCTCCACTTTTTTTATCTGTTTTGCTTGGAACAGGATCAAAGCCTCCGGGATGAAGAGGATGGCATTTCAATAATCGTTTGATGAGCAAATAACTGCCTTTGATAAACCCAAACCTTTGAATCGCTTCAAGCCCATAGTTGGAGCATGTTGGATAAAATCTGCAAGTTGGCGGGAAAAGAGGTGATATCGCCTTTTGATAGAATCGAATGAATACGATCGCGGCCCGTTTCACGACCTATCATCCTCCCGAAGAAATTTTGCTATATCCTTTGCAAAATATGTAACAATTAGATCTGCACCGGCCCTCTTCATCGCAAGCATGCTTTCCAACACTGTATTTTTTTCATCTATCCAGCCGTTTTGCGATGCAGCTTTTATTTGGGCATATTCACCGCTTACTTGATATGAAACCAGCGGAATCTGGAGAGAATTTCGCATATCCCTGATGATGTCTAAATAAGGCAAACCAGGTTTAATGATCATAAAATCCGCTCCCTCTTCAATATCGGACTGAGCCTCACGAAAAGCCTCCAAACGGTTTGCCGGGTCCATCTGATAGGTGCGGCGGTCACCGAAAGCCGGCGAATTATCCGCGGCATCACGGAATGGTCCATAATAGCTTGAAGCATATTTAATACCGTACGACATGATCGGTATATCTTTATAACCCGATTCATCCAGCGCATGTCGTATATGCGTCACAAATCCGTCCATCATACTTGAGGGCGCCAGAATATCGGCACCTGCCTCCGCCTGAGATACGGCGACTTTTACATGTATATCTAAAGACATGTCATTATCGATCCTGCCGTTTACAGGTATGCCGCAATGGCCTTCTGTTTGATAGTGACATATACATGTGTCTGTAATGATGACCAAATCAGAATCTAAAGCCTTGATTTGCCTAACCGCTCGTTGAACAATTCCATCTGACACATAAGCAGACGTTGCCAAATCATCTTTCCAACTTGGAATTCCGAAGAGAAGAATCGCTTTAATTCCGAGTATTCTTAACTCATGAATTTCCTCTTCTAATAAATCTAATGTCAGTTGATAAACGCCCGGCATGGAAGGTACTTCTGTTTTTAACCCCCTACCCTCTTGGACAAATAGAGGATATATGAAATCGTTAGCGGAAAGCCGATTTTCTCTTACCAAATTCCGGATACCCGGCGTTGAGCGCAGTCTGCGATGCCGTGAGAATGCGAATGATTGATTCAATGTTATTGCACCACTTTTCTACTTGAGTTATTTTTAAATCGTAATTGTTACGATTTACAATTTAAAGTATAAACAATCACATCTATCATTTCAATGTTAAGGGAAAGAAGCAATTCATGATGATTGTTCGGTCTGTCCCGCCCTGTTTAGATTTTTTAAAAGGTTGTGATACTGCCGATCTTACCCTGAACAATTAAAAACACTTCACAAATCGTAATGATTATGATTTAATATAGAATTAGTTCATTAAGTTAAGTGTTATCGATCTGAATGATCAACCACAAGTAATGGTAATGAACGAATGAATACTTTTTAAGAAAGAAGGAATAAACATGAAAAAACAGATGACAACTGCTTTGGTTGCGGCAACTTGTCTTTCACTATTTGCAGGATGTTCTGGAAATGAGGGAAAACAAGCAAACGGCTCCTCATCAGATCATCAAAAATTACAGGTCACCACAACATTTTACCCAATGTATGAGTTTACAAAGCAAGTTGCGGGAGATAAAGCAGATGTTAACCTTTTAATTCCATCTACTGTTGAGCCTCATGAATGGGAGCCTTCCCCAAAAGATGTTCAAAAGATCGGGGAATCAGATGTCCTGGTTTATAACAGTCCTTATATGGAAACATGGGAACCTTCTATTGAAAAAAGCGTGGGAAAAAACGGCCCTGCTTTTGTAAAAGCAAGCAAAGGCATTGAACTGATGAAAGGAAACGGAGAAGAGGAAGAAGAACATGAAGATTCCGGGCATGAGCATACATATGATCCCCATGTATGGTTAAATCCTGTCCTTGCCCAGCAGGAAGTAAAAAATATCACAAAAGCGCTTGAAAAAGCAGACCCGGACAATAAAGATTATTATGAAAAGAATCGCGATGCATTTTTGCAGAAATTACAGGATCTTGATCAAGAATATAAGTCAACATTAAAAGATGTTCCAAACAAAGAGCTCATTACACAGCATGCAGCATTCGGATATTTAACGAAGCAATATGGATTAACACAAGTGCCTATCGCGGGTCTTTCTCCTGAACAAGAGCCAAGTGCAGCTAAACTTGCAGAATTAAAAAAGTTCGCACAGAAACACCATATTAAAACCATTTTCTTTGAAGAACTCGCTTCTCCGAAAGTTGCGAAAACATTAGCAGATGAAATTAGAGCTAAAACTGAAGTGCTCCATACATTGGAAGGACTAAGTAAAGAAGAGCAAAAACAAGGACTGGACTATATTGATTTAATGAAAAATAATTTAAAACAGTTAGAATCGTCATTATCTCAATGATGAGACATGCAACTTGTTTTTGATGGAAAGGTAAGAATGATATTGGAACTTATTTCATTACACAATGTGATGTACGGATATGAGCATACACCTCTATTGGAAGATATAACATTCACCATTAATAGCGGAGAATTTGTCGGGATTACCGGCCCTAACGGGGCCTCAAAATCAACGCTTCTTCGCCTTATGCTTCGTTTGTTAAAGCCTTGGCATGGAAGTGTGAACATCAGTGCAGCCAATCCTGGCGGGGAACGTTTGAAAATCGGATACTTGCCACAGCAAATTGCTTCTTTTAATGCAGGGTTCCCGAGTACTGTGCTCGAGCTTGTGCGCTCAGGGCGGTACAAGAAAGGAAGCTGGTTTAGCAAATTAAAGGAACAAGATCATAAAAAAATAGAGGAGTCCCTGAAGATGGTCGGAATGTGGGAATTTCGTCATCGCAAAATTGGCCATTTATCTGGAGGACAAAAACAAAAAGTTTGTATTGCCAGAATTTTGGCTTCAGAACCTGACATCCTTGTCCTGGACGAACCCACAACAGGTATGGATGTTGAAAGCCGCCGGTCCTTTTATCAAATGATGGACCGGCAAGTACAACAACATCATCAAACCGTTATCATGATTACCCATGACCAAGACGAAGCGGAGCCATATTTAACAAAAACTATTCGTTTAGAGAGGGGTGAGAACAGCAGATGGAAATGTTTGATTTGGAATTCATGCAAAGAGCCTTCTATGCAGGATGCTTAATTGCGATCATAGCTCCATTACTCGGGGTCTTTCTTGTCCTCAGACGACAGGCTCTCATGGCCGATACTCTATCTCATATTTCACTCGCTGGCGTCGCCATCGGTTTCTTTGTCCATACGAATATAACGTTATCAAGTTTTTTAGTTGTAACAGTTGGAGCCGTAGGCATTGAATATATAAGGAGAGCTTACCGTACGTATTCCGAGGTCTCCATTGCCATTTTAATGGCTGCTGGTCTTTCTTTTGCTCTCTTTTTATTAAGTGTTACTGAGGGTGGAATGACGACGAATATTGAGCAATACTTATTTGGCTCTATTGTAACGATCAGCATTGAACAGCTTTACATTATGGGCGGAATTACGCTGCTTGTCTTATTATATTTCTTTATTTTTAAAAGACAGCTTTATTTAATGACTTTTGATGAGGATACAGCCGAAACAAGCGGAGTAAATGTTCGGCTGCTTTCTCTTTCATTCAGCATTTTAGTTGGAATGACAGTCGCTGTGATTATACCAACAATCGGAGTTTTGCTTGTGTCGGCATTATTAGTGCTTCCAGCGGCATTTGCCATTCGGCTGTTCAAAGGCTTTACAGCTGTTTTTTCGGTTTCTATCATCATTGCTCTTTTAAGTATTCTCTCTGGTCTTACCTCTTCTTATAAGTGGGGTACACCTCCGGGAGCAACCATCACATTGCTGCTAGTCGTATTTTTAATAGCGGGATTTATAATACAGAAGGCCGCTTTGCTGGTTAAAAGAACTCGACATTAATGCACCTTGCTTCTTGATCTGATTATAATTCCGATTGATTAGTCTTCAAAAAGCCGCCAATCAAAACATGGCGGCTTTTTTGGGTCTGAAAACGAAATGTCACCGCCGGCCGCTGATGAAGACGTTTCGTTGACTCCCGTTTCTTCACACATGCCTTGCCTGATGGCCTCCTGCGATATTCGTAAGGGACGAGAAAATTCCAGACGTTGACGTTTTCCAAAGAATGCCCTACAATGAGATCGTAACTTTAACTTTTCAGGAGGATTATTAAAAAATGACACACTCAATGAGACTTCGTTTCCCAACTTTGAACCAGTAATTAAATACGTTCAAAGGCTCTGTTTGTGTATGCAGAGTAAACGGGATCAGTCTGTCCTTTTTTAATAATCTTCAATTTGCATATAAAATTTGTAATTTGTAGAAAGGCGGATCGTTCTGCCTTTCTTTTTTGTTTAATCCTTTTTTCTAACGGCTGAGAAAGGCTTATTTGGTTATGGAAATACCGCGGCTTCATCCTTAAAGGATGGCTCTTCCCTTTACTCTGAATCACAGGCAGACCGCCTGTGATTTTTTATGATGAGAGGAAGAGGAAACATGAAGAAAAAAAATCATAAGTACAGAGGAAAAAAGTTAAACCGAGGGGAATCTCCGAATTTTTCCGGACAGCATTTGATGCATAATAAAAAATTAATTGAAGAAATTGTGGATCGGGCAAATATTAGCATAGACGATACGGTTTTAGAGTTAGGAGCGGGAAAAGGGGCTTTGACAACTGTGCTAAGTCAAAAAGCCGGTAAGGTATTGGCAGTGGAAAACGATTCTAAATTCGTTGCTATACTCACACGTAAAACGGCACAGCATTCAAATACGAAAATTATTCATCAAGATATCATGAAGATTCATTTACCAAAAGAAAAGTTTGTGGTGGTCTCTAATATTCCCTATGCCATCACAACCCCCATCATGAAAATGCTTTTGAACAATCCTGCAAGCGGATTTCAAAAAGGGATCATCGTAATGGAAAAAGGGGCTGCTAAACGTTTCACATCAAAATTCATTAAAAATTCCTATGTTTTAGCTTGGAGAATGTGGTTTGATATTGGCATTGTCAGAGAAATATCGAAAGAGCATTTTTCTCCCCCTCCAAAAGTGGACTCGGCAATGGTCAGAATAACACGAAAAAAAGAAGCGCCTCTATCACATAAACATTACATTGCGTTTCTTGGGCTTGCCGAATATGCGCTAAAGGAGCCGCAAGCCCCTTTCTGTGTTGCTTTACGCGGAATTTTTACCCCGCGTCAAATGAAACACTTAAGAAAAAGTCTAAAAATCAACAATGAAAAAACCGTTGGAACGCTCACCGAAAACCAATGGGCGGTTATTTTTAACACGATGACTCAATATGTGATGCACCACAAATGGCCAAGAGCAAATAAGCGAAAACCCGGAGAAATATAAAGAAAAAAGCTGCTGACTTCCCGTCAGCAGCTTAAGCTTTTCCGGAGGGATTCAGATGTCCCTGTCAACATTCCTTTTGCCCGCTTACAGCTTTCCAGTTAAAAACTGCGCCTCGCCGAGGCCGAAACTCCAATCGGCATCTCCATTTTCTGTGATGGACACCATGACATCTTCAGGTGAAATGCCGCATTCCGCTTCAAGCTTTTCAGCAAGTAAAGCGTACAATTTCTCTTTTTGGCTTTCTGTTCTTGTTTTACTGGTGATGCTGATCACAACCAGATCCTTTGATCTATTCAATCCCAAGCCTGTATCTTGGATAATAAGCTCATTCGCCGGATGCTGATGGACAATTTGATAGCGGTCTTTCTCCGGAACGCTAAACGCTTCTACCATCGCATCGTGTGCGGTATCTAATAATTTTTTTAATGCTTGTTCATCACGGCCTTCTATTAGATCGAAACGTAATAATGGCATTTGTTTATCCCCTTTTTGATCATTTTAAATTTCGTTAGCAAAATAACAAGAAATGATGTCTGTTAACTTGATAAAAACATAACACATAACCAAAATATATTCAACAATTGATAATCTTTTCATCTGCTTTATCAGTATCGAAGATATAAGGTCTGTATTATTAAAAATTAGTTGACACCTGTTCTTTAGGAGATGAGTATGTACATAATAGTTCATCAAAACATGACAATAATATGATCAGAAAACGCTTTTTTTGTCTTCCAGTCAAATGAAATCGAATGCGGTTAAGGCGGAAATTACGAAGACCGCCTCCTTCTTTATCAACACTCTACTTATTTCTAAAAAAAAAGGGACAAGCTTTCTCAACACGAATATGATGAAAATAATAAAAACAAATAAAGGGATAAACCCAACCAAGCTAAAACTTGTAAGCATAATAAGCTCCTTTCTTCATATATCCATTTAGTCCCTGCTCCAGTTTACGTTATCCACATTTTAAAAATATAATATAGATGTAAATGATATATTAAAAACAGATTTGCATACAAAAAAATCACCATCCAAGATTACGGATGGCGATTTTCTATTATTCAAGGTTGGCATGATTTCCATACATGTTATGAGTATTCAGCCCTTTCATTTCCATGATTCGCAATATGATAGCGTCATAATACAATAAAAGAGTCTGTTCAAAAAGCGAGCCCATCGGTTGTATCGTCTGTTTATTGCCTGTCGTTTGATCTTTTGGGGAGCCGGGCAGTTGCAGTATCAGGTCAGATATTTCAGCTATCGGCGAATCTGGAGAGATCGTAACTGTTGCTACAGTGCCTCCGATATCTTTTGCCTTTTCCGCCATATGAAGCAAACTTTCTGTTTTCCCAGATCCCGTGCCCACGATAAGCAAGTCTTTTTCGGTAAATACCGGTGTTACGGTTTCCCCTGTTACAAACGCATTGATCCCCATGTGCATTAATCGCATAGCAAATGATTTCCCCATTAAACCGGAGCGGCCTGCACCGGAAACAAACACTTTTTCAGAAGACAAGATAGTGGATATTAAGTCTTCTATACCTTCCGCTTGATTTTGAGACGTTGCATGATCAAGCTCTGCGATGATCGCTTTTACATAATCATAAGTCTTCATGTTTATTGGATCATCTGCTTCATTTTTGCGGCTGCCGCAGCTTTATCGTCTTGATTTGCAATACCGCCCCCGACAATAACCAAATCAGGTTTTAATTTAACGACTTCGGGCAGTGTGTCTAATTTAATTCCGCCTGCAATAGCCGTTTTAGCGTTTTTCACAACATTTTTAATCGTCATTAAGTCTTCAAATGAATTTTGGCCAATGGCTTGAAGGTCATAACCGGTATGGACACAAATATAATCGACACCAAGCTCATCCAATTCCTTAGCACGCGATTTGATGTCTTTAATCCCAATCATATCCACCAGGATTTTGTTCCCTTGCGCTTTCGCCTCTTCTACAGCGCCTTTAATAGACATATCTTCAGCAGCCCCTAAAATGGTGATGATGTCGGCTCCTGCTTCTGATGCTTTCATCACTTCATACCCCGCCGCATCCATAATTTTAAGGTCTGCCAGCACTTTCAAATTCGGGAAAGCGGCTTTCATCTCTTTCACTGCACGGAGTCCTTCATTTATCACAACCGGCGTACCGATTTCTACAATATCAATGTATTCTTCTACTTCTTTTACTACTTCGATGGCTTCCGGTATATTGACTAAATCTAATGCTAACTGTAATTCCACTTACAATCACTCCTGTTTGAATTAAGAATTCCGCGGATTATTCTTTTCATATTTTGTTACATCAAGAGTATAACAAGGGGAAAATTCCATTAATAGTACGCACTTTTTTTTTACATACTATACTTTTCCTCATATGGTATAGAAAAAGATACTGTCTCCAAAACAGTATCTTAAAGTCAATCATTCTATTCATCATCTTTTGAAAAGTTCGTTTCTATATAATTTTTACCCCATTCATACATCGCCTCTAATATAGGCATTAAACTTTCTCCTTGTTTTGTTAGGGAATATTCAACTTTTGGGGGAACAACCGGATATACTTCCCTATGTACAATATGATCCTCTTCTAATTCACGCAGCTGATTCACCAGCATTCTTTGCGTAATGCCGGGCATCAAAGCTTTTAATTCTCCGAACCTTTTCGTACCTTCTTTTCCTAAAAACCACAAAATCAGCATTTTCCACTTTCCGCCGATAATGTTGAGCGTCAGCTCCTTCTCACAATTAAATGTTTTATTTTCCATTCGTGACATATGAATTCTCTCCTTATGAAATGACTAAACAATGAACATCTATCACATCATTGTAAAAGAACTTTGTTTAACTAATCAATCATCGCGTTTTTGCAAATTCCATTATTCACCATATCATCATACGGATTTGCCCATCATGACATTGTCAATCTTCTTATCCATTCGGGTGAAGGAAACATGACAAGTGTCATGTTCGAAGCATGATGTGTGCTACTACAAAGACATCTCTCTGTACCGTAAACTTAACTTAAGACCCATTTATGAGAGGATAACTTTACTATGACTGAACAAACCACCACACATAAACAAAAACAGTTAACAAAACAGGTTGCTGCATTTGCCCAGCCTGATACCAAAAACAGTCTGATTCAGCTCTTCAATACGTTTATTCCTTTCTTCGGACTGTGGTTTCTTGCCTATCTCAGCCTCGATGTCTCCTACCTCCTTACATTAGGAATAACGGTGATTGCCGCAGGGTTTTTGACGAGAATTTTCATTATTTTTCACGACTGCTGCCATCTATCCTTTTTCAAACAAAAGCGCCATAACCATATTCTCGGCTTTTTGACAGGCGTTCTGACTTTATTTCCTTATCTTCAATGGCAGCACAGCCATTCGATTCATCATGCGACAAGCAGCAACCTGGATAAACGCGGAACAGGCGATATCTGGCTGCTGACGGTAAACGAATATAAAGCCGCACCTCTACGCACAAAAATCGCATACAGACTTTACAGAAATCCGTTTATCATGTTTATTCTCGGACCGATTTATGTCTTTCTGATCACAAACCGCTTTAACAAAAAAGGTGCAAGACGAAAGGAACGTGTGAACACATATCTTACCAACCTTGCAATCGCGGCATTGGCTGCTGTCTGCTGCCTGATCTTTGGCTGGCAATCGTTCTTGCTCGTACAGGGTCCGATCTTTCTGATCTCAGGTTCAATCGGCGTTTGGCTGTTTTATGTTCAGCATACATTTGAAGATTCTTATTTTGAAGCGGATGAAAACTGGAGCTACGTTCAGGCGGCTGTGGAAGGAAGTTCATTTTATAAGCTCCCGAAACTGCTTCAATGGCTTACAGGCAATATCGGGTACCACCACGTTCACCATCTGAGCCCAAAGGTGCCTAACTATAAACTTGAAATCGCACATGAGCAGCACGAACCACTAAAAAACGTCCCGACCATCACTTTAAAAACAAGCCTGCAATCACTCGCGTTCCGGCTTTGGGATGAAGAAAAAAAGCAGTTTGTAACCTTTCGGGACATGAAACAAACATCTTCCCCTCTTCCGCAGAATTCAACGGAAAAACAGAAACTGCGAAAGAACGCCTGACGATGAGGAGGTCTTCTTATATCAACAAGAAGGCTTCCTTATTTATTGTCGGATGATGCAATCCGGCTCAGGCAATGGTAAAGTTACTCTAAAGATGAAAAGCTGAAAACGAGGTTATATCATGTTCAAAAAGCATTTTGCATTTCAAAAACTTAACGGGATCTCGCCGTATATATGGACGATATTTTTCATCCTGCCCTTCTACTTTATCATGCAATCATCATCTACCCTTGTCATCGTCGTCGGCATCATTTTGACACTTTTATTTTTTGCGGTATACAGATTTGCGTTTGTTTCAAAAGGCTGGGACATTTATTTGTGGGCGTTTATATTAATCGGCATTTCAACCGCCTCGATTATGCTGTTCAGCTATATTTATTTTGCTTTTTTTATCGCGTATTTTATAGGGAACATAAAAAAACGAGCCCCTTTTCACATTTTATATTATGTTCATTTAATAAGCGCAGCCGTCGCTGCCAACTTCAGCCTCGTGTTAAAAAAGGAATTTTTCCTGACACAAATTCCTTTTGTGGTCATCACCCTCATCAGCGCGATTTTATTGCCGTTCAGTATTAGAAACCGCAAGGAGCGCGAACGCCTCGAAGAAAAACTCGAGTATGCTAATGAACGGATCGCCAATTTGGTAAAATTAGAAGAGCGGCAGCGGATTGCCCGCGACCTTCACGATACACTTGGACAAAAGCTGTCTCTGATCGGTTTAAAAAGCGACTTGGCGAGAAAATTAATTTACAAAGATCCCGATCAAGCCGCGCGTGAACTGAAAAGCGTTCAGCAAACTGCGAGAACTTCTTTAAATGAAGTCAGAAAAATTGTATCCTCCATGAAAGGCATCCGGCTCAAGGATGAAATGATCAACATCAAACAAATTCTTGAAGCAGCCGACATTGCGTTCATCTATGAAGAAGAAAAATTGCCGGAAAATATCTCATTGCTTAATGAAAACATATTGAGCATGTGCTTAAAGGAAGCTGTCACTAATGTCGTCAAGCACAGTCAGGCTAAAACCTGCCGCATTGACATCCAGCAGCTCTGGAAGGAAGTTGTCATTACAGTGACTGACGATGGAACGTTTCAAGGTGAAGAGAAGTACTTTTCAAAAGGACACGGCTTGCTTGGCATGAGAGAACGGCTTGAATTTGCAAACGGAAGCCTTCACATTGATACAAAAAACGGCACCAAGCTTACCATGTCAATTCCTAATAACTCAAAATAAACAAAAAAGGATGGCTTGCATGATTAGTATATTTATTGCGGAAGATCAACAGATGCTCTTGGGCGCTTTAGGATCACTACTGAATTTAGAAGATGATATGGAAGTCGTCGGCAAAGGCACAACCGGACAGGATGCCGTTGATTTCACAAAAAAACATCGGCCTGATGTATGCATTATGGACATTGAAATGCCGGGAAAGACGGGACTTGAAGCTGCTGAGGAACTAAAGGATACAGGCTGCAACATTATTATCTTAACCACTTTTGCCCGCCCCGGTTACTTTCAGCGGGCCATTAAAGCAGGTGTTAAAGGCTATTTGTTAAAGGACAGCCCAAGCGAAGAGCTTGCGAGCGCCATCCGCAGCGTCATGAAAGGAAAGCGGATCTATGCGCCTGAATTGATGGAAGACATGTACAGTGAGGCCAATCCCCTCACAGATAGAGAAAAAGAAGTGCTCGAACTTGTGGCTGACGGAAAAAACACAAAAGAAATCGCCCAAGAACTCAGCATCAAAAGCGGAACCGTGCGAAATTATATCTCAATGATTCTTGAAAAGCTTGAGGTCAAAAATCGGATCGAAGCCATTACCCGTTCAAAGGAAAAAGGCTGGTTTAAATAAAAAGAGAATCTTGGCATATCTCCAAGATCCCCTCGACGAATCAGCCGCTCCCACGGCGGAAACGTTCCTTTTCTACACGAACATCTTCTTCACAAGCTCGCGGTTGCGCTCTTTGAAAACCTCATTATGTGACGACACCATCGCACTCTTGTGTGCTTCGGGATCGATAAAGCGCTTGGCGCTGTTGACCGCGTTTGCCGCATCCTGAAACGCTCCGGCGATCAAGTGCAGCTTGCCTTCATAATGCACAATATCCCCTGCCGCATACAGTCCGGGCACGGAAGACTGGCAGTTGGCGGTACCTTTAATATAATAGTCATCAACCCTGGTAATATGAAGCCGGCTGTTCTCCAGCAGTGAGGTGTCGCGTTCATAGCCGTGGTTGATAACCACTTCGTCGACAGGCAGCTCCATCACCTCACCGGTTTGAGCGTTCGTGAGCTCGACCCGTTCGATCACCTCATGATCTTCCGAAGCGATCAGCTTGGTAATCTGTGTATGGAAGAAGCAGCTCACCGAGCTGTTCAGCAGCTGATCCACCTGGGCCTCATGCCCGCTGAGCGCATCTTTGCGGTAAGCGAGGTAGACCTTTTTCGCTACAGGTTCGAGCTCGTTGGCCCAATCGACAGCCGAATTGCCGCCGCCTGATACTATGACCGTTTTATCTTTAAAATGCTGCAGCGATTTGACCGTATAATTCAGATTGGACACTTCAAAGCGCTCTGCTCCTTCAATCTGAAGCTTTTGCGGATTGAGGATGCCGCCGCCCACGGCAACGATGACCGTCTTGGACAGATGCACCCCTGAGGCAGCCGTATGTAACTCAAACAACCCTTCTTCATTGCGGGCAATCGATTTAACTTTCTCATTCAGCAGCACTTCAGGATGAAATGTTAGCCCCTGCTGCACGATCTGTTCTATCAGCCTGGCTCCGGAAATCGGCGTTAGCCCCCCGACATCCCAGATCATTTTTTCAGGATATACGTGAACCTTTCCGCCCAGCATCGGCTGATATTCGATAATCTTCGTTTTCATTCCCCGCAGTCCGCTGTAAAAGGCGGAATATAAACCGGCCGGACCTCCGCCGATCACGGTCACATCAAACACTTCATTTCTGCTCATCGCTCTTCACTCCCGGTATATGTCATGAGTTTACACCCTCAATCGTAAATGATTATCATTATCATCAAGTGTACTTTGATTGCTTCGTTTTTACAATCCATTTTAATAAAAAGTTCATTCTTCGCCACTTCATTTTCGCCTCTCCCTCTTTGCGCTCGTTCTTCACGGGATGCCGCCGCTTCCCCATTCCGCAGCATGTAAGCAGTTCCTATATCTTACATTGACAAGGGCATGCTTCCTGCATAGAATGAAAATGATTATCAACTTCATTTAGGAGGAAACAAAGCATGATAAGCGGAAGGATTAGTTCGAAAATTAAAATTACTTTTGTATTAATGCTCGCCTTTTCTATTTTATTGGCCGGATGTACAACCTCAGGAAATTCAACAGAGAAAACGCATGAAAACATGGTCACAATGGCTTGGCCTAGAGATATTGGCGAGATGAATCCGCATGTGTATAATCCTTCCCAATTATTTGCCCAGTCGATGGTATATGAACCTTTGGTTACCTATGAAGCGGGAGGAAAGCTTAAACCGCATTTAGCCGAATCTTGGGATATATCAAATGACGGTAAAGTATATACGTTTCATTTGCGTAAGAATGTAAAATTTTCAGATGGGACAACGTTTAATGCAAAAATTGTGAAGAAGAATTTTGATTCCATTTTAAAACATACTGAATTACACAGCTGGTTAGGGTTTCTTTCAAAAATAGCCCAAACAGAAGTGATTGATGATCATACATTTAAATTGACATTAACTGAACCATATTACCCGACCATTCAGGAACTAGC
Source organism: Bacillus sp. PK6-026 (assembly GCF_054161455.1). Lineage (NCBI taxonomy): Bacteria > Bacillati > Bacillota > Bacilli > Caryophanales > Bacillaceae > Bacillus > Bacillus sp. PK6-026. The sequence continues at coordinate 2,870,206 of NZ_CP096418.1, forward strand.
CGTAGTACGGCCGGTCCGGTTTTTGGGAGAAGCCGGCTTCCCTAAGGACGGCGATACATCAAAGGGTGTCGCAAAACCGGTAGGTACGGGCCCGTGGGTATTGGAAGAGCATAAAGCTGATGAATATGCGGTTTTTAAACGCAATGAACATTATTGGGGTGAAAAGCCAAAAGTCGAGAAAATCAAGGTGAAAGTCATCCCGGACGCCGAAACAAGGGTGCTTGCATTTGAAAAAGGTGAGCTTGACCTCATTTACGGCGAAGGCGTTATCAGTTTGGATGCATTCAAGCAGCTGCAAGCGACAGGCCAATATGAAACAAGCCTTTCTGAACCTGTGGCGACGAGACAGCTTGTCATGAATACGAAAAAAGAACAGCTCTCTGATGAGCGCGTGCGTCAAGCCCTCCACTATGGTTTTGACAAAGAAGCCTTGGTGAAAGGCATCACCTCCGGGTTAGAAGAAAAAGCAGATCATATTTTGCCGACAGACTTCCCATACACGTCTGATATTGATGTAAAGCAAATCAACTATGATCCAGAGAAAGCAAAAGCGCTATTAGATGCGGCAGGCTGGAAGCTTCCGAATGGCAAGACGGTGCGCGAGAAAGACGGAAAGCCTCTTGAATTTAGTTTAATGTATGATTCAGCGGAATCCATTCAAAAAACAATGGCCGAAACGCTGCAGGCAGAATGGGCGGCGATCGGGGTAAAGCTGAATCTTGAAGGTGTAGAATTGGCAACCCAAGTCAAACGGTTTAAAGCGAATGAGTTTGATATGAACTTCTTTAGCAACTATGGTGCGCCTTATGACCCGCACACATTTTTAAACATTGTCTCCTCCAAAGGATTCGGATTTAATGAAGCGATTTCAGCCTATCCAAACAAGGACGAGCTGATCAAGCAGATGGCAAAGGTACCTCAAACGACTGATGAAAAAGAGCGGCAGGAGCTTTACTCATCTATTTTAAAATCCCTTCAAGACCAGGGAGCCATCGTTCCTGTTTCTTATATTAAAAAGACGGCGATATATCAAAAGAATATCAGCAACTTTACGTTCCCTGCCAATCGTGACGAACATCCATTTACAGGGATTCGCATCAAGCAGCAACACTAGGAGGCTTTTATGGGCAACTATATATTGAAACGAATCATGTCTATTATTCCAGTGTTTCTTTTAGCTGCACTTCTCACAACTGGAATGATTCATCTCTCACCGGTTGACCCAGCTGAAGCATACTTAGCCGCAGCACATATCCAGCCAACCGATGAAATTTTAGCGCAAAAAAGACATGAGTTTGGCTTGGATCAGCCATTCTTTATTCAATATGTAAACTCTGTATTGAAGATATGCCAACTTGATTTTGGCATATCTTATGTTTCGAATCAGCCGGTTTGGGATGAAGTTGCACACCGAATGCCGGCGACGATCGAGCTCGCGCTTGGGAGTTTAATGATTGCGGTGCTTGTCAGTGTGCCGCTAGGCTTCTTAGCGGGAATTAAAAGAAACGGTGCAGTTGATCATATCAGCCGCTTCATTTCCTTTTTCGGAGCATCCATCCCGACTTTTTGGTTAGGGTATATGCTGGTTTTTTTCTTTTCTGTTCAGTTAGACCTTTTGCCGGTAGAGGGAATCGGGACATGGCAGCATCTTGTACTGCCGTCGATGACTTTGGCGCTTCCTTTAATCGCGATGTATACAAGGCTGCTCCGTGCAAGTGTCATCGAAAACCTGCAAGAACCCTATGTGCAATTTGCTCGCATAAGAGGAATGACGAGGATGAACATTATGGCCAAACATGTATTGCGAATGGCCATTTCTCCGATGATTACGGGGCTGGGAATGAACCTTGGCAAGCTGCTCACCGGCACAATCATTGTTGAAGTCGTTTTTTCTTGGCCGGGCTTTGGCCGTTATTTTATTGAGGCCATTTTCAATCGGGACATCCCTGTCATTCAATGCTATGTGTTCTTAGCCGCCGCCTTTTTTATATTGAGCAACTTAATTGTTGACCTTATTCAAATGTATATTGACCCGCGCATTTCAAGGAAAGAAGGACAGCATCGATGATAAGTATACGCAAGATTTTCAAAGGCCCAAAAGTGATCGCAATTTGCACCATCATATTAACCGTCCTTTTTATCATCGCTGTATTCGCCCCTTGGATTGCGCCGCATCACCCTGCTGATGTCCATTTGGTCTATAAGCTGCAGCCTCCATCCTGGACGTTTCCTTTAGGAACTGATCATCTGGGAAGATGCAACTTATCCCGCCTTTTGTACGGCGCCCGGATTTCTCTTGGATTCGCGATGCTCATTTTCATTTCCTCACTCGTTATCGGCCTCATAATCGGGACGATCTCAGGGTATAAAGGCGGCTGGATTGATCAGCTGTTAATGAGATGCTGCGATGGTGTGATGGCCTTTCCGAACTTAATTTTAGTTCTTGGCCTCGTGGGCATATTCGGTCCTGGACTTCCTCAAGTCATTGTGGCCCTCATGCTTGTGCAATGGGTCTATTATGCAAGAATTTTTAGAGGAATGGTGCTTAGCCTGAAAGAGGAGAATTTTATTGCGGCGGCAAAAATCAATGGATCTTCACAATGGAAAATTATTAAACAGCATATTATCCCTAATGTCCTCCCTCCCCTCGTCGTCATCGGCACGTTGGAAATGGGCTGGGCCATTATGGATATCTCCGCCATGTCTTTTCTCGGATTAGGCGTTCAGCCCCCGGCAGCTGAGTGGGGAGCGATGATTCATGAAGGTAAATCGTATATTCGGACGAACCCCGAGTTAATGATTTATCCAGGGCTGATGATCATGGTTGTCGTTGTGACGTTCAATTTATTGGGCGAAGCCTTATCAGATCAATACGGCGTCAAACGTCGATGATAAAAAGGAATGAGGAAGTTGGGAACAGAACAATCAACTGTACTTCAAGTCAGAGATTTGCATGTGCAGGTTCACAATCAAAAAGGAAATTCAACTATCGTTCAAGGGATTAATTTTGAACTGAAGCGCGGACAGGTTCTTGGTTTAATTGGTGAGAGCGGTTGCGGAAAAACGGTAACGAGCATGTCTATTCTTCAGACGCTTGATCCAAACACAACCAAGGTGGAAGGAAGTATTGCATTGCGGGGCCGGGAATTGAACGGATTAGCAGAACAGGACATGCGTAAAATCCGCGGCAAAGATATAGCCTATATCATGCAGAATCCGATGAACGCTTTTACACCCGTTTTTACGATCGGCCAGCAAATGATCGAATCGATTCGCTCTCATACATCTTTTAGCAAAAAACAGGCGAAAGAGCTCGCGACCGAAGCATTGCATCATGTAAACCTCCCCCACCCCGCTAAACTTTTGCATTCCTACCCTTTTCAATTAAGCGGCGGAATGCTTCAACGGGTCATGATTGCAATTGCAGCATGCCTGGAGCCGGCCGTTCTTATTGCGGATGAACCCACAACTGCGCTCGACGTGTTTAATCAGAAGACGGTGCTGAAATATTTAGACGGCTTGCGATCTGAATTCGGCACGGCGATTTTGCTTATATCTCATGATCTGGGCGTCATTGCTGAAATGGCCGATGAAGTCGCTGTGATGCAGAATGGGAGAATTGTAGAAAATGGAGATGTGTTTCAGCTGTTTGATGAACCAAAACATGACTATACAAAGAAGCTGTTAAGTGCACGGTTGACTTTGCCAATGGATCAACTTGCCACTTGAGTCAGTATGAAGAAGACCTGCATTTGATATGGGGTGAACAAGTGAGTTTATTACAAGTGAAAGACGTCACTCATCATTATACGGCGCGCAAATTGTTCAAATGGAAAGCTCCATCGAAACAAGTCCTTTCCAATGTCAGCTTTTCAATTGAAGAAGGCGCATGTCTGGGCATGCTTGGACCAAGCGGAGCCGGGAAAAGCACATTGGGAAAAGTGATGCTCGGTTTGGAACGGCCGCAATCAGGCCAAATCTTTTTTCAAGGTCATGATCTATATAAAGCCGAGCAATCCATCCGGCGGAAAATCCGCCGCGACCTTCAAGCTGTTTTTCAAGACTCATATTCTTCCGTCAACCCGCGAATGACGGCGGAACAAATCATAGCAGAACCGCTGGAAAACTATGAAAGGCTCACAATCGCCGAGCAAAAACGGACCATTATCGAGCTGTTGGAAAGAGTAGGCTTAACTGAAGAGGATTTAACAAAATATCCGCATCAATTCAGCGGCGGCCAATTGCAGCGAATTAATATTGCAAGAGCAGTCTCGCTCAAGCCGAAGCTGATCGTATTGGACGAGTCTGTCAGCAGCCTGGACATGGTAACCCAAACGCTTATATTGGATTTATTAAAAGAGCTCAAAAACGATTTTGGAATGTCGTATTTCTTTATAACGCATGATTTAAAAGCCGCCTATCAATTAAGTGATACACTAGGTGTTTTAGATCACGGCCAATTGACCGGGCTTTACGAGAAAGATCGGTTTTTAAAGTCAGACCACCCGGTTGTAAAAGAAATGAAGCGTTCCATACTGGCAGAGCACCCGCGATTTCGTTCAATCGGAACAAGGGCGGTTCAGCAATAAACTTGCCGGGAACATTTCAAACCTTTTCTCTGAAATGAGCTTCTTTAATTCACGTTTGTGAAAAATAAATGAGGGCTTCCAATCATGAAGCCCTCATTTATTTTTGAAAATCTATCATTTGGCGTAATGCCCCTTTTAGAGGCTGCGGTTCCTTATTGACCAGGCATGCATTTTCACCTAATGTCAATAGTAGGCTTAAGATATACATCCGATAACCCTAAAAAAAGTTCACATACCAACAAATGAGGTGAAAAATGGTGAATAATCGATTCCGTGTGGGAGAAGTAGCACGGCTTTTCAAGCTGCCCGCATCGACTCTGCGTTACTATGATGAAATCGGACTGTTCAAGCCAAAGTATACTGACCCTGAAACATCCTATCGATATTATGGTGTTGAACAATTTCAGGTTCTGGATACCATTATTTTTTTAAGGAAAAATGGATTTTCGTTAAAAGACATTCAGCATCAGTTAGATAAAAGGACTCCGGAAACGACGATGGATATTTTGAAGAAGAAGCTTGAGGAAGTGAGGATGGAAATTTGCCGGCTCCAACGCAGTGCGGCGAGGATCGAAAACAAAATTTCCACAATCGAAGAAGGAATAAAACTTGCCGGTCATCCTGCTTTAACATTTCAGTATTTCCCAAAACGGCCTGTTTCCTATCTGTATTTTGACAAACCTGTTGATCTGATAGAGGAAGGCGACGACATCTATTTAAAGGATAGAGAAACGCTTTCGAGCCAGTCGATCGAGAATAACGGCTTCTTCACCGGAGACATCGGAACGATCGTGGATATGGAAAGCTTGAAGCAAGAAGGACCTGTAAAATACATCGGCTTATTTGAATTGCTGCACGGCGAAAACAGCAATGAATATTTAAACGAAGGTTTGTATGCAAGCTATCCTCATATTGGCCCCTACGAGGACATGAGAAAAAGTTATCAGCTTGTTTTACGTCAGCTGAAAGAGGAAGGATATAAACTTGAAGGAATCCCCGTTGAGATTTCCGTTCTTGATGAGGCTGTCATCAAGGAGTCCGATCATTTTGTCACTTTAATCCAAATTCCGGTGACAAAGTTTTGATTGACCTTCAAGTAACTTGAAGGTTTAGAATACTCCTGTAGCTCATTATAGGAGGAATACATGATGACAGAAACACATCAGCAGCTAATGAAATTACCAGTTAATCAAGTGTTTTTTAAATATTTCATCCCTGCAACGCTTGGATTACTCTTGATGTCAGCGAATATTTTAATTGATGGCCTATTCGTTGGAAATGGGATTGGAACCGCAGCACTGGCTGGAGTGAACCTTTCCTATCCGGTCATTTCTTTGATTATGGCCATCGCTCTGTGGATTGGGATAGGCGGAGCAACGAAGTACTCTATCAGCATCGGGGAGAATCGTCCGCAAAAGGCAAGCAGCGTTTTTTCTCTGGCTCTCTTCTCTACACTAATCATCAGTGCGCTTTTAGGGGTGTTCGGGCTTTTTAATATTCAAGCCATTTCCCTATGGCTTGGCGCTAACTCCGACACCTCTTCTTACGTCATAGAGTACTTAAACGTCATGTTTTTATTCGGCTGGGTCATCGCATTAGAACAGGTCTTAAGTATTTTTGTAAGGAATGACGGCAGTCCAAAGCTTTCGATGATAGCTCTTGCAACAACATCGATTGTGAATATCATTCTGAATTTTTATACAATCATGATTTTGAACATGGGGGTAACAGGTGCTGCGATTTCAACGGTGCTTGGCGGATTCGCCGGACTGCTTGTATTATCCCTGCATTTCTTTAACCGGCAAGCGCAACTGAGAAAGCTGGCGTTTCAGTGGTCCCGGAAATCCCTTCTGCACATCTTTGCCATCGGGTTTCCAAGTTTTCTGGCGGAGGCCGGGCTCCTCATATTTGTAACAGGGTATAACCTGGCGATGTCCGGACTGGCAGGCACGGGAGGGGTCGCTGCCTTCTCGGTCATCAACTACCTTCACGGGTTTATGTTCCTGTCCTTCTTCGGCATTGAAATGGCGCTTCAGCCAATGATCAGTTATTATCATGGTGCTGAAGAAAGCGAACGAATCAAAAGCAGCATGAAGATTGGGGAGAAGACCGCTGTTATCCTGGGAATTCTTTTGCTCGTTATCGGTTGGGTGGCTGCACCGTTCCTTGTAGGTTTATTCGGAATAGAATCAACCGAAATCCAGGAGCTGGCCATCGATGGAATCCGCCTATTTTTTATCGGGTATATCTTCCTTGGCTATAACTTTGTCTATATGAGTTACTTTCAATCCATTGGCCGGGCCGGTTCATCGGCTTTGATCATCATATTGCGAAGCTTCGTGTCCCTTCTCATCCTGCTTTGGATTTTGCCTAAGTTTATTGGCGTCACGGGAGTTTGGCTATCCTTGCCGCTTTCCGAGTTTTTTGTCGCCGCCCTCCTCTTTTTCATGACGAGAAAACATGTGATGAAAACAGGAAATCCCGTGTTTGGCAAGGGATGATTTTACAGCCGGGAGTTTCCTCCCGGCTTGTTTCCTATATCTAAGGACTGCATACATCAATTGAAGATTCAAACAATAATACTTGTCCCTCCTATTTGAAGGTAATGATAGAATACAGCGCCTGCCTGTCACAGTCTTCGTACGCTGACACGTTCGGCGTAATCGGCAAGTTAAATGTCGTCCTTTGCTAGTTACAGTCCGACAATGGATAGGTAAAGTTATAACTGTCCCGCCAATAAGGCAGGATGGAATGACGACCAAGTGAGCGAAGGTGCAGAAAGTTAAAGGAGTGCTCATACGTATGATGTCTCATAATCGAATTAAATTCCCGGCAGGGTTTTGGGCGGGATTGCGTCACTTAGGAATTAACGCCTCTGACGTGCTCCGAAAAGCCCAGCTGCCGCTCACCATGATGACTGAACCAGTTGTCACCGCCGCCCAATACCTCGCGATCTGGCAGGCGTATTCCGATCTCGTTGATGATGTTTCCAAAGGAATCATCAAGCTTGCGACCGGCTTTGAGCCGGCACATTACCCTCCAGCCGTATTAGCGGCTTACCATGCTCGTGACTACCGCGACGCGCTAAAGCGAATGGCCCGCTATAAACAATTGTGCCCTCCCGAAAGCTTGCGTATCACCGAGGAAAGTGAGCACTGCACAATCGAACTGGAATGGTTGGATGATAAGCAACCCGGTCCGCCGCTCTTGATTGGCATTACACTGGCATTTCTTCTGGAACTCGGGCGCCGGGGTACAGGTCAGCCGTTGACAGCGAAGTCGGTCGAGTTTGCACACCCAATGGGCGACATGCAGGCGCTTGAAGCATACTTCGGCTGCCGTATCCGGAGCGGTGCAGATCGGAATCGGCTGACGCTGCATCGAGGAGATCTGGACCGCCCCTTTGTCTCGTATAATGCAGAGTTGCTGGAGATTCTGACTCCTGTGCTGGATCAATCGTTGAATGATCAGCAAAATAGCCTTTCAATCACTGAAGTGGTCAAGTGGATCATGAAACGCACGCTCACAGGAGGGCACCCAGACATTCAGACTGTCGCGGGCGAATTGGGAATGAGCGGCCGCACCTTGCAGCGCCGGCTTACTGATGAAGGCACTAGCTTCAAACAGCTGTTGATCCAAGTCAGACATAAGCAGGCGCGGGAGTACTTGGCAGACCCTTCGCTCGATATTAAAGAAGTGGCCTTTCTGATCGGATATGAAGATCAGAACTCGTTCTACCGGGCCTTCCGCCTCTGGGAAGGCGAGACACCTTCTAATTGGCGTAAGCAAACCCGGCTGAATGGACTTAACTAGAATAGGAGAAATGTTTGATGGATATGGGATTAAAAAACAAAACAGCTTTAGTTACAGGATCGACGAAAGGGATAGGAAAAGCCATCGCTATTGAACTTGCCAAAGAAGGTGTTCATGTCCTCATTAACGGACGAAATGAGGAAGAGGCAGAACGAACAGTCAATGAAATAAAATCAGCTTTTCCTGCCACCTCTCCCCAAAACGCCGCGGCTGACATCGTGGATATTAGGCAAAGGGAAGCTTTATTTAAAAAATACCCTCAAATCGATATTTTAATAAACAATATGGGCATTTATGAAATCATGGAATATGAGGACGTTGACGATGAAATATGGGAAAAATACTTCCGCACCAACGTTCTGGCTGCAAACGGTTTAACTAAATTTTATTTGCCGAAAATGCTGAAAAATGATTTTGGCCGCATCATCTTGATTGCGAGTGAAGAAGCGATGATGCCTTCTGGGCAGATGCCTCAGTATTGTATGACAAAATCAATGCTATTATCATTGTCAAAAAGCTTATCTAAATTAACAATCGGAACAGAAGTGACGGTCAATACGATCATGCCGGGGCCGACGCTCTCTGAGAATGTGAAGCAAATCATTGAGGGAATGTACCCTGATGAAGGAATGACTTTTTCAGAAAAAGAGAAGAAATTCATGACCACAAACCTGCCTCAATCCGAAATACAGCGATTTATCAAACCTATTGAAATCGGCAGACTGGCGGCATTTGTATGCAGTCCTTATGCATCCGCATTTAAAGGGTCTCCGATCCGTATGGACGGGGGAATGGTGCCGACTATTTTTTAAGATCTCCTGTTCAAGATAGACTTCGTCAAAACGAAAAACAAGCTGGCGGCAGTAAGCGCCAGCTTGCAGCTTATGATGAAGATCAGCTTCTCCCCTTTTGATCAAGTTTCAACTGAATACTGTTGGACTTATAGATGATCTTCACTTTATACTTGCTTGGCAATCCTCTGGTTTCGACGGAAGAAAATGAGCCATGACGCTTGCGGAAGGTTATGACCGCCGATCCATCAGCCGGAACGTAATTGTCTGTAAAATTGAGACGTAATGTCCCCTTTAATCTTGCTTTTCCTTTAATTTTCAACTGATCTTTTTTTCCGCTGAGATGAAGTTCAAGTATTCCTTCAGCAGATTGTTTGTAGTCTCCCCCGATCATCAGTTTTCCCGGCACATCTTCCCTAAGGGTGCCCCTTCCCAATGAAACATCACCTCTCCCGAAAGCTGTCTCCGAACCGCCCTCAAGCGTCCCTTGATCAATCCGTGTACCGCCGGAATATGTATTTTTCCCTTCCAGCTTCAAAGTGCCTGTCCCCTTTTTGGTCAGCTTTCCAGCGCCGGAGATGTCGTTGCGCCAGCGATCCGTTGCATGGAAGCCGCCTTTGGCAGCATCCATCTTCACGGTAACATCTTTGGTAAAAGCACCATACCCATCTGCGGCGGAAAAGAGATTAAGCCTTCCCCATCCTTCCGCATCATCAAGAACAGGATAGCCGGCCGGAAGACCGGTAGTGGCTAACATCAAACGGCGCTGCTTTTTATCAAGGTAAGGAAAACGCGTTTCCAGCAGGACTTCGGCTCCCTTTGGAACTGCCATTGGTTTAGCGGTTGTCTTCATTTGACGAAATCCATATGTCAATCGTTCCGTATATTGTTTTTTATTCGTTTCATAATCGCTGTATCTGTCTTCGCCTGTACCGGTTTGCGTTAATAGTTTACGATGAGCTTCATCATAAGCCGTTTTCTTCAATTTTTCATTGTCGGGATCAGACAGAATCGCAGCTGACAATGCTGTAGCCATGACCCTCCCCCCCATAACGTCCAGCGGGGAATGCATACCGGCAACAATCCGGTTATGACCGAGTTCAGAAGCGCGAGTCAGCAGCTCCTGATAACGCTCTGGTATCGCATAGGCCATGGCAAAAGCGCTGAGATATGCGGCGTTCGTATGTCCGCTTGGAAAACCTCCGTCTTTGCTCGGATCAGGATTGATGACGGGAATAAGCGTTGGAACAATGATCGAATTGTCTTTCCAGCGAAACGGACGGGGATAATTAAAATAGCCTTTAGCCGGATTCGATGAAGAATAGTTGCCGCGTAAAGTATTGACCAAGCTCACGACATGTCCAAGTTCCGAACTGGTGCTGCCTGAATTGGTTCCTTCATCATGATATTTTTTTATCGAGGCATCTGCCGGGATGCTGATGATCGTTGTCGTCGCTCCCGCGTTCATTCGATAGACGTCAGCAAGCTTCCCGAGGCCGTCAATAACACTGTAGCTCTGGCCCCTCCGATCATCAAAATATGCAGCATTTTCCTCAAACATCGTGCGGTGTTCAGTAATATCCACGACTTTTTGGATGTTGGCATCCAACACTCTTCTGTTCAGTTTAGTACCGGTATTCCACGTCTTTCCGGGGATCCAAAGTTTATTAAATTCGGAAAGCACCCCGATGACTGGATTGGATTCCACCGTCATATTAGCAGAGATATTATTTTTGTAATGATCTACGAAAAATCCGGAAGACTGCGGCGAAGCTGCAGTTGTTGGTTTAGTTGCCGCGCTCGCATCGCCTACAACCAGAGAACTTAGAAGAAGTGCCAAAGAACAGACAGCTATCAGTAAATGCTTCCTCATCCTTAATCGTTTCATTCTCACATCATATCCCCCTTGCTCTTAATCTCCCAACCATCAAGTTCTATATGATCGTATCGTAAATTTGTTAAATCAAATGGCTTGATTTTATTAATGTTTTGTTTAAATTTTGGGATTTTGCAGATTGATGCATTATGAGTGAGGAGGGTAACAAGGGGTGAGAAAGGCCGGATTTAAAATTCAGGCCTTTCTCTGCTAGTTTAACAGCTGTTTATACATTTTCATCCAGTGCATAGGAGGCTAAATCGGCCTGTTTAGTCTATTTATTTTCCTTCTCTAAAAACGCCATAACCGCTTTTGTCAGATTCTGTGCTTCTGCCGGCGCATCCGGTGAGCCGAACATCTTATTTAAATCACTGTGAGATAAGCTGTTGACCCGATACACAAAATCCGTTGCTTTCGCTTTGTTTACGGTTTCCGCGAATTTGTAGACGGCGGGGTCTTCCCAGCGGGTCACAAGATAGGCAGGCGGTAATTTTGAGTTGTTGATGTAGGAGAGCGGCGAAGCTTCTGTCCATACCTTTTCGTCGGAACCGAACACTTTTTGATAAGACGGGATCGCTTCGATGAATCGTTTCATATCCAAGGGTCCATCTAAAACCACAATCGAATTGAGCGAGGCCGGCGTGAGGCCGACACGATTTAAATATGCCGGATTTGCGGCAATTAAGGCGGCCAAGTGCCCTCCTGCCGAATGTCCCATAACATTGATTTTTGACGGATCGATTTGATATTCATCAGCATGATCCATCACCCATTTAACAGCCTTAGCCGCATCATCAGCCATCTCTTCATATTGAACATCGGGATGAAGCCGATAGTTGACAGATACGAAAACATAGCCGTTTTCCGTGAAAAATGCCGGCTTCGAAGCAGCCCTGCTTTTGTCGCCGCTTGTCCACCCTCCACCGTGAAGATAGATGAGAACAGGATGTTTTTCACCCTCGTTTGTTTGCGGTGTATAAATATCCAATGTTTGTCTGTCGTCTTTTGCGTAATGAACATTTTCAGCATTCTTGTTGGAAGTACAGGCGATCAAGCCAATACACAGAATGGCCACCCCTGTCCATTTGATGAATCCTCTCAAGTTTAAAAACACCTTTCTTCTTTAGCCAGTATATTTTAAAACGTCTCACGGAACATTCCGGGAATGCTCATCTGTTAATCAGTTTTAAGGCGGCGGAACATTAGCATATGTTTCTAATTATAAACAGAAACAAGAAACTTACAAATTTTAAAATCAATGAGAGAATTAAAGGTTTTTACTGTCGAGGGCTGTAAACCTGCGAGGAAAATATGAGAGGCTGCATTCGCAAAAGCGGCCTGAAAAAGTATTAGACAATTAAGCCGGCAAGAAAAGTACTCCCCGTCATATCGGGGAGTACGATTTTTATGAGTCCTGTGATAGATGGTCGTCTGCTTTTTCTTCGAGCCGAAATGACAGCAAACATATCACGGCTGACTGTAAATCCAACCATTTAAAAACATAATGGCAGTTCATCTAAAGCTCTCATCAGAAAATTGCCTTTCCATTTGATCTGCTCCCTTTCGCCTTTGATCTCTATATGTTCAAAGCGGCGCAGCAATGTTTGAATTGCGATTTTGGCTTCCAGCCGGGCAAGCGGTGCGCCGAGGCAAAAATGGCTGCCATGGCCAAAGGCAAGGTGGCGGTTATCCTTTCTTTCAATATCAAAGCGGTCGGCATTCGGGAAAACCGTGTCATCGCGGTTGGCTGACGCTAATGAAACGATGATCACATCTTTTCGCTTAATCTCCTGCCCGTGCAATGTAAATGGTTCGGCCGCCCAGCGCAGGGTGGTTAATTCCACTGGACTGTAAAATCTGAGCGCCTCTTCAATGGCTGAGTCGATTAAATCAGGATTTTGACGAAGCTTTTCCAGCTGATCAGGGTGGTTCAGCAAGGCAAAGGTCATATTGGTTATTAAGTTTACCGTCGTTTCATGTCCTGCAACGATAAGGAGCATAATCGTCGAATACAGCTCTTCTATGCTTAATCTCGTTCCTTCGCTTTCTGCCTGAATGAGCGAACTGACTAAATCTTCAGCCGGCTCCTCCCTTTTTTTGCGGACCAAATATTCCAGGTATTCAGCGAATTCGCCTATTTTATGCTTGTATTCCTCCAGGCTTTCAGGAGTGTCGGAAAAATCAATAATCGCCTGGGACCAAACCCTGAATTTTTGCCGATCTTCAACTGGAATACCAAGCATCTCACTGATCACGATAATCGGCAGGGGAAAAGCGTAGTCGTCTACAAGATTCATAGAATGGTTCGGTTCTACTTCATCCAATAAGGAATCAGCGATTTGTTGGATTCTTCCTTCGAGCTGCAATATCATCCGGGGAGTAAATGCTTTCTGAACAAGGGACCGCAAACGGCCGTGGTCGGGAGGATCTAAGTTGAGCATATGCTTTGATAAAGGTTCTTCATTTCCCAGAGCGGAGAAGTTTTCTAATTCTTCTTCTGTAAACACATTTTCGTAGTTTTTCTTCATTCTTGCATCCTTTAATATACGGACCGCGTCATCGTACCTCGTAATGAGCCAGCCTTCGCCCAGATCCCCCATCGATACGGGATAGACAGGACGGGAAGCGCGTAATCGCTTGTAAAATTCGTACGCTTCATCTTTAAATGCCGCAGAAGACAATTCTCTCTCAGTTAATATGGCGAAGCTCTCCTCTTGTTTTGAAGACATACATCCTACCTCCATCTCTATTTTTGTAAATAACAGCCTGCACCGGAATGATAAACCGCGATAGTGCGTTAGGCTATTCACATCCACTCATTCACAAATATTATAATTCCAGGAAAACCCGCATTCAATCGGCAATCAAGCTGGAGATGTTCATTAATAAACACCTTCCGCATTCATTGTTTAGAAATGAGACGGGGAATGCAAAAAGAGGCATGAAAACAAGTTGAGACCGGCGCTATGCCGATCTCGCTATAAGTAAATTTAAAAATAAAAAGTCCTCTTAGTTTACAGTTCCTTTTCAAGGAACGGCAGTCTAACAGGAGCCCTTCGGTTGTCCGATCGGAATGTATTCGTTTGTTGACGGCCTGAAGTTCTTCCCTTCTCTTGCTTATCGACTTCCGCATCTTTTTTAAAACGCTCATGATATCTGAAGCCGTCGCAAGATTATTGATTTAATGCTTGAGCAGTTTGATCACTTGTTCTTATTTTTACAACAATATATACAATAGCTGATATCCAAACTGCGATGATTCCAATATAAATAGCCGGATATAATGCTGTTTGATTGATCCACGAATGGACAAGCGTTCTTGTGTTGACGAGAATGATCAGTCCGCCGACCAGAACGCCCATTAATCGGGCATGCACCTTCTGCACCAGCCAGGCGGCAATCGGAGCCGCAATAATTCCGCCAATCATCAATGCACCAACCCACAGCCAATTGACTTCTTCCCAGCCGAGAGAAATGAAAAATCCTAACGTTGCCGAAACGGCAATAGCAAACTCGCTTGTGTCAACAGTACCCACTACTTTTCTCGCACTGACGCCTTTTTTGGATAACAAAACTGGAGTGGCAATCGGCCCCCAGCCTCCCCCTCCGGTTGCATCAGCAAAACCCGCGATTAATCCCAGGGGAACGGCTTTTTTTCTCGAAAGGCTGATACCGCTTTTTTGCTCTCCTATTTTAAACATGAATAGAAATCGAGTGAGCACATACACGCCGAGGACAAGCAGAAATATTGAAATATAAGGTTTCGCAAGCTCGCCCGGAATGTTGCTTAAAAAGGAAGCGCCGAGAAATGCCCCGAGTGATCCCGGGATGACGAGTCGTTTGACCGTTTGTTTATCAACGTTTCCAAACTTTATATGCGACACACCGGATGCCGCGGTTGTGACGACTTCCGCCAGGTGAACGGATGCTGACGCAACCGCCGGTGCGATGCCGAAGGCAAGCAGCAATGACGACGATGTCACCCCGTACGCCATCCCTAAGGCGCCATCTATCAGCTGCGCAAATAATCCTATCAAGACAAACACAATCAGCTTTTTCATGTTGGCCTCCCACTTCAATTGGTTTATTTTTATTGTTAAATATAATCTATACTATACCTACCTGTAAAGTGGGAATTTGAAAAATATAAATTTTTTGTATTTTTCATCGACACCAGCAAAAAAGAGCATATGCATGCAAAATGAGCGCCTATCCCCCCGGTCTTTTGTCTTATGGATGTTCATTAATGAACACCTTCTGTAATCATTGTTTAGTAATGAAGTTTAATTTGAAAGGTTCATAATGCATCTGCTCCTTTTGCGTTTCACTTACCCCAAAGCGAGCGAGGATGACAACTTTTAAATTAACCGAGGAAGGAAAGAGGCATTAAAATGGGAAGGGAAGAAAACAAATTTGAACCGCTCCCGATTGTCGGGAGCGGTATTTTGT
Source organism: Bacillus sp. PK6-026 (assembly GCF_054161455.1). Classification (NCBI taxonomy): domain Bacteria; kingdom Bacillati; phylum Bacillota; class Bacilli; order Caryophanales; family Bacillaceae; genus Bacillus; species Bacillus sp. PK6-026. The sequence goes on from NZ_CP096418.1 coordinate 2,885,724, forward strand.
TGACTCATAGCTCTTTGTACATAAAGTAATCAAAATCGGCATGTTGATGTGCTCCGCTTGTATCTTGGCATTGCATTCCCACAAAAGCTCCGGTGAAGAATCCTCCTCCGCGCACATAATCATCTGACAGTTTTTTAGATTCCAACGGGATCTCAATTTTATACCAGTCTTTTTTATTAAAAGAATAGGAGTAATAATATGTTTCCCATTCGACATTTACTCTTAAATAAACATATTGTATGTCCCGCGGGATGACAATTTTGTCTTTTATCGGCTGTGAGAATGTAAAATTATCGCATATCGTTACATCCAAAATGCGCCCAAGGTCTTCATCATAAGTCACTTGAAGAGCCGTCCAGTTTTCGGTGTTGTAGTAATTCACGAGTCCCGCGGCTTGCTGAAAGGTCTCCGGGTTGAAATCAACAGCAGTCTCCGCTGTAAAACGGAGGCTTTGCCAACGCCTGGCTACAAACGCCTGGGTAAATGTGGAGGTTAGTGATTCACGTCCATATAAACGTAAATGATTCGGCCTTTCAGTCAATGATCCTAATTCTTTCGTAAAGGGAATCCGCAATGTCTGAAAGTTCATATTTAATGTCCGATCAGCAAATTGATCGACTTCCTGATAGGTCGATGGAAATTTTGTTTCAGATATGCGGGGCGCTTCCACCTCCACCCTCCCCTCTTTTCCGCCTGCCACATAAGGCCAGCCGTCTTTCCACTCTAATTTTTGAATCGCGGTTTCTCTTCCCAAAGGACAATATCCTCTTTGGTGAATAACCGAGTCATCAGCAGGATGAATAGGACGCCCGGTTAAGTGAGCTAAATACCACTCGCCTGTATGCGTTTCCACAATTGATGCATGTCCGCATTTCTGCAACGGATTCCGAGGTTCGTGCCAAGACGTTAAAATTGGATTGTCGGGGTGAATCTCATATGGTCCTTCGATATGTTTTGAACGGGCAATTGTGGCGGCATGCTCGTAACGGGTCCCGCCTTCCGCTGTCAACAAATAGTAATAATCCCCGATATGATAAAGGTGCGGCGCTTCAGTCAGTTTAATATCTGTGCCTTCAAAAATGATTTTCGGTTGATGGATAAGCCTTTTTTCGCGCACGGAAAATTCCTGCATCACAATGCCTCCGAATGAATGGCGGCCGATCCGGTGATCCCACAGCATATTTAACAAATATTTTCTTCCGTCGACATCATGGAACAATGAAGCATCGAAGCCGGAACTATTTAGTTGAATCGGCTCCCCCCAATCTCCATCGACGGTTTCGCAAGTAACTAAATAGTTATGACAGTCTTTCCAGGCTCCATCCACAACTTTTACATCTGTATATATAAGCCAAAACTTTCCTTCACTGTAACTTAGACAAGGCGCCCATACACCGCCTGAGTCGGGATTCCCTTTCATATCCAATTGTGAAACCCTCTGCAACGGATGTGCAATTAAACGCCAATTCACCAAATCTTTTGAATGATGGATTTGCACTCCTGGAAACCATTCGAAGGTGGATACTGCGATATAATAATCTTCCCCTACTCTACATATGGATGGATCCGGGTTGAAACCTTTAAGCACCGGATTGATAATTTTCATCTTCATTCCTCCTCACGGTTGTCTTTAAAATGTATATTTCTACTGAAATTCTTCATAGAGTCCAAGTCACTTTATCTCTATTCTCTAATTCACGTACGACTTTTGCATATTTTTCATCGCTTAAATTGTAAAAATTAATGTCGATCATAGCCAATATAAGGAAAATAACCGGAACTACAGTTGTCGTTAATAATATCCCTGTCAACGCTTCAGGTGTTTGGACCTGGCCTGCGGCATAGCCGAACTTCTCCAATATGAGTCCTGGAACGATTCCGCCGAGTGCCATGCCAAACTTGAAAAAGAAGCCGATAATCGCATAAATCAATCCACTCAAACGTTTCCCTGTCTTATATTCGCCATATTCGATTGTTTCAGGGATAAGCGCCCACATATATCCCCCGGCCGTCACGCTTCCAACTGCGGCAATGACCCGAAAGAAGAGCACCAGAAACACATTGCTTGGCGGAACAATGAGAATGGCTAAAAGTCCAATGATATTTAATAATAAAGCGGCATTTAATAGCTTTCTCTTTCCCAGCCACTTATTGATTCGGGGTATAAACGGCAGGATGGCCAATGCAGGAAGGCTTCCAAGCAAGCCGTACCATTTCACAAGATCGGCTCTGCCTACATTGTACGTCATGTAGTAGATGCCGACGGAATTGCTTATCGAGTTGACGCCAAAAATAATGATAAAGAAAATGCTTAAAACGACTAACGGACGATTCACCCGGAATTGCTCGAATAGATCGGAAAATTTAATTTTTTCTTCGGACATTGGCAGAGTGACCCGTTCTTTTGTACTTTTAAAACAAAAGATTAATAGACAGGCGCCAATTATCCCCAGCATGCTCATCGTCAGCTGCCAGCCAAGAGCCGTGTTTCCTGTCGTATCACCTAAATAAGTAGAAAGTAAAGGAACAAAAAAAGATACGATGAGTCCGCCAAGATTGGCAAAGACCATCCGAACCGAAGTAATGCTGACGACCTCTTGATTATCTCTCGTCATCGCGGAGGTTAATGCGCCGTATGGAACATTTATCGCTGTATATGTGAGTGATAACCCGACATACGTGATATAAGCGTAGATTAATTTTCCGGTATCTGAAAAATCTGGAGTTGTAAAACAGAGGATGGCAAGTACAGCAAGCGGAAACGCGCCGAACAGCAGATACGGCCTAAACCTCCCGAATCTGCTGTTTGTTCGGTCTACTAATGTTCCGATAAAAGGATCGGCAAGCGCATCAATGATTCGAACAATCAGAAACATTGTTCCAGCGGCAGCGGCTGATAAACCATAAACATCCGTATAGAAAAATAACAGATATGTAGAAACCGTGGTGTAAATTAAATTACATGCTAAATCTCCAGAAGCATAACCGGATTTCTCATACATACTAACTTGGTTTACATGTCCACCCGTCATGATTCTTACCTCCTCCACAGCCTTTCAAAACGGCTTTATGATAAGTTTTTATGAAAGCGCATACATTGAACCTGGCAAGCGGCCTTTCAGCCGAAGTGAGACAGATGCTTCACTCGTCAACCACGAATACTAGATTGTAGGTTTATGTCATCTTATTACCTCCATTTTTCAATTTTCGCAAGAATCAGATTTCGAAGGTTGCTTTGATCAGAACATAAAATGATCTCCCTCTTTCATCCACTCCTTATGCACACACTTAGTTTAATCATCAAACTAAGTTTAAGTCAGTTTGAAAATGTTGTCAATCATTAGCAGTGTCTATTTCAATTTCAAAAGAAAAAAACTCGAAAAACCGCGGAGGCCTTCATGGGATATCAGCTTCATTTGTTACAGCGCCGCAGCACCATGATCGGCCTTTTTTCTTAATAAAAGCACAATTTATGGATGCCGCTTGCAAAAAGTGCATCGCGTAAAAAGATAAACCCAATTTTTCAGGGAACAATGCCTCATTCTTTCATCTGTGATGAATGATACAATCCCCAGTGTAGTGACTAAAAAGGAGGACCAATCATGAAATTCAGCAAAATCGGTGCCTTACTGCTCACTTTGGCGTGTTTGCTTTTGCCTTTTTCTTCTGCGTCTGCAGCAGGTGCCGGTGTATGGGATAATATCGGCACATACGGCATGACATCGCAGACTCCGATCATTAAATCAGGCGGAGGGAAATTTTATTTTCACAACAACAGCTTTTATGGCTTTACTTTTACGCTGTATGAAGTTGACGGGGCGGGAAGCACTCCCGAAATCGTTAGAAAAAATATCTACGTCGGACCGAAAAGCAACAGTCCGGTGATCGATGTCAGCGATTTTACAGATGGCGCGAACAAAAAAGCAGAACTCGTTCTGTTTAAAGGGAACGATACATACATCACCGTTACTTGCTATGATTGAATTCCCCATAAACAGTAAGCCCGCCGTTTACAGACGGCGGTTTTTTGATGCTTTTTTTGCCTGGTCAAACAAACGGTCCCCTCTTTAAACTGAGGGGGCACAAAAAAGTGCCTATATAACTTTAAAGTGCGTACTTCCGTTTCGGGTTCTTCTGTTCCATAATCATGAATGATGTTTTGTATGACATTGTTCTGTTTATACTGAAAAGAAAACGGAGGGATCCATGATGAACCTGAACATACGAGGAAAAACAGCATTGGTGACCGGATCAACGTCCGGAATCGGCAAAGCGATTGCCGCTTCACTTGCGAAAGAAGGTGCGTCTGTCATCATTAACGGACGCCGGCAAGACAAGGTCAATCAAATAATAGACGAATTGAAAGGCCAATTCCCCGAGGCTGTTCTTCATCCGGCCCCTTATGATCTTGGCACTGAGAAAGGGTGTCAAGACCTAATAGCAGCGTTCCCGCATGTTGATATTCTCATTAATAATTTAGGAATTTTTGAGCCGGCGGAATATTTTGAGATTCCGGATGAGGATTGGTTCCGCTTTTTCGAAGTGAATATTATGAGCGGAGTAAGGCTCTCGCGGAGATATTTGCAAAGCATGATCGAGAAAAAAGAAGGCCGGGTCATTTTTATTGCGAGCGAAGCTGCGGTTATGCCGTCACAGGAAATGGCGCATTACAGCGCAACAAAAACGATGCAGCTTTCGATTTCCCGGAGCTTGGCAGAGCTTGCTACGGGTACAAATGTGACTGTCAATACCGTTATGCCGGGCTCAACCTTAACCGAAGGCGTTGAAACGATGCTGAAGACTCTTTATCCAGATGAAAACCTGACGATCGAAGAAGCGGAAAGGCGGTTTATGAAAGAAAACCGGCCGACCTCTATCATACAAAGGCTGATTCGGCCGGAAGAAATCGCGCACTTTGTCACCTTTTTAAGCAGTCCGCTTTCCTCGCCGATCAATGGTGCAGCCTTGCGGGCGGACGGCGGATTGGTCCGCAGCGTCTTTTAAATGAAAGGCTGGAATGCCCGGCATTCCAGCTTCATCGTTATCGATCAGCATAAACATGTTGGAAGACTGCGGTCGCATCCCATGCATTCAAGCCAAATGCTCCCTCGGTAAACGTGGAATCCCGAGCACTTATCACCAATCGGCCGTCCAAGTAAATATGAAAGTTGGAATCGCGGGCCACCGCCTTCAGGTGATATTTCCGGCCGGTTTCTATCGGTGTGCGGTGTTCGGCAATAACAGAGGCCGAGCCGTTTTCAAATTTGAAAAACTTCACCACATCATGCTTGGCATCCACATTGGCAAGATATCCGTTTTGAACATCCTTGTCGGCCCGAAACACGAGAGCACCCGCCCCTCTGCCATTTCCATCCTTTACCGTGACATCTGCTTCATATGTGAAATCTGTTCCTTTTGCTGAAGATAAAATGAACGAATCCCCGTCAGATCGCCCTTGTTTTCCATCAATCGTGTCGGCCCATACACCGTTTACGGTCGTCCAGCCGGTCAAATTCGATTGAAAGGGTGACGTTCCCCATACGTTTTTCAGAGGATGAACCGTCATTGAATTCAGCTTGACAAACCCGTTAGATGCGTATACTTCAAGCCCTTTACTGGATCGGTCCGGCAGAATAATGTCGGTGATCACCTGCCTCCCGTCGTTGCCGAATACTTCAACTGAAGAGCGGTCGACATAAATGCGCATCTTCACCTTCCCACCGACCGGTTGCAGCGGGGCCGCATGCTTTCCGGTGTTAAAGTTCGGATTAAAGGAGACGTTTCCGGATTGGCTTCGGTCGACGAACAGTGAAGCGCTGTTTTTGCTGTAGCCGATTTTCGTATATTGGTTTTCCCCTGTTCGGACTTTAAAGCCAAATTCGGCCGCAGTTCCGGTATTTACTTGAAATTCCGCATTGATTTCGTACGCATTATCTGACAGCGCTTTCAAAAAATTTCTGTTTCGAGGTGAAATGATCTTGTTTTTCCACATTTGCGATGCACCCCTGATCGACTTCAGCTCAGTTACCGGAGCCTGAACAATTCTGAATCCTTCGGAAAACGCTTTCAATTTTAGTTCTCTCGGGATAGACATTGCGCTTCTCCACGGGGAAGTGGGAACATCGTTTGCGTATTGCCAATTGCTCATCCATCCTAACCAAAGCCTTCGCCCGTCAGACCGCGGGATATCAGACCAGCTGACAGCTGCGTAGAAGTCTTTGCCGTAATCTGTCCATAATACGCGATTCGGCGGGTTTTCATTTTTAAAGGTTGTGCCGTCAAAGCTTCCGACGAAATATTGCATGCCTGATCCTCCTGAGACAGCACCGTCTCCAACACTGACTTGCATCACCCATTTCGTTTCATTCGGTCTGCCCTCTACAGGAAGCTCAAACAGATCCGGACATTCCCACACGCCTCCATGGCTGCCTTCTCCTTCGCCGAATTCGCTCGCATATGTCCAGTGCTTCAGGTCAGGCGATGTATAGATTAAAATTCGGTCGCCGCCCGCAAGCACCATCACCCACTTTTTCGTCTGTTTGTGCCAAACGACTTTCGGATCTCGGAAATCTCTTTTTCCCGGATTTGGAATGACGGGGTTGCCTGAGTACTTCGTCCATGTCCTGCCTTTGTCATTGCTGTAGGCGATGCTTTGTACTTGTTCCCCGTCCCGGTCCTGCGTATAAATGGCAACGAGCGGCTTCTCCGTCCCTGTTTGAAACCCTGTTGTATTATGCCGATCGACGACAGCGCTTCCCGAAAAAATTGTCCCTTTTTCATCCGGATACAGCGCGACCGGCAAATGCTCCCACTTGACCAAATCTTTGCTTACTGCGTGCCCCCAATGCATCGGCCCCCAGCGCAAGCCATACGGATGATATTGATAAAACAGATGATATTCCCCCGCGTAATACACCATCCCGTTCGGGTCATTCATCCAGTTTGCTTCCGGCGTGAAATGATACTTGGGCCGATGATCCTCGTTATAGTAGTCCGGGTCGGCCGCAGCTGCGGAAAAGGCTTCCGGAAACATCATAGCCCCTATGATCCCCATCTGAATCATTCTCTTTTTCATCCCTTTTCTCCCCTCTTCTTCACACGGTTTTTAGTGACGGTTAAGGCAGGAAGTCCAAACAGCCTCCCCCTTTTTGCGGCCGAATGGACCTGCCTCTCCAAAAGCTAAGAAAAGAACAACTAAATCATTTTATGCCAAAAAGCCAGCCCAATAGCCGACAATCCCGATGATAAAAATACCGAAAATCATGAGAAGAGGATTCACCCCTTTGCGAAGCATCCAGGCAGCGAGCAATGTCAATCCTAGAGGCAGTACCCCCGGCATGATGCTGTCTAAAATGTTTTGCACGGTCTGTACATCGACTTTGCCTGCATCATCTTTAATTCTCGACACGACGATCGGGATATTGATCGTCGTCCACTTGGAAACGAGCGCTCCCATCACAAACAGCCCGAGTATTGAAGCGCCTTCCGTCAGTTTCTGAATGCGGTTCCCGACCAAGTCCTGCAAAATTTCCATGCCTTTCACATAGCCGTACTTTAACCCGTAGTATTTTGTACTTAACCTGATCGCGTTGATTAAAAAGAAAAACAAAAGCGGGCCGGCGATGTTTCCGCTTAAAGCAAGCGACGCTCCCAAGGCTGCCAGAACGGGACGCAGCGTCCCCCAGAAAATCGGGTCGCCCACACCTGCCAACGGGCCCATTAAGCCGATTTTCATTCCATTAATCGCTTTGGCATCAATCTTTTTATTGTTGGCCATTTCTTCTTCCATCGCAGCGGTCACGCCGAATATCGGCGCTGTCAGCCACGGATGCGTATTAAACCATTCCAAGTGGCGCTGGAGCGCTTCGCTCCGTTTCGCTCCCGGACCGTACAATTTTTTGATCGCCGGAATCATGACGTAGCAGTAGCCGAGCGCCTGTACACGCTCAAAGTTAAATGATCCGAGCAAAAAGTTTGAGCGGATAAACATACTGAAAATCTCTTTCTTTGTTAACCTTTTTTCTGTGCTCATTATTCGTCCCTCCTTCAATAGTTAAGCATCCAGATCATCGTCATCATCATATGCAGCAACGCTGCTGTCACTGGCGGCAGCCACCGCCCCCTGCGCATGATTTTTTTGCATCACTTGCTGATATAAAAATGCCAGACAAAGCCCGAGGGCACCGAAGCCGACTAAATTGAAATCGGTAAACGCGGCCAGCAAAAAACCGATATAGAAAAACGGCTTCAAATACGGAATGTTCATCATGTTGATGACCATCGCATATCCGACAACAACGATAATCCCCCCGCCTATTTGCAAACCTTTTGTGATGACGTCCGGAATATTTCCCAAAAACGCCTGAACAGCGCTGACACTGATCAGAGCCACAATCAATGTCGGAATCATAACGCGCAGCGCCTGAAACGCCATGGCGGTAATATGCATGATTTCAATTCCTTTAAAATTGCCATCCTTTGCGTATTTGTCGGCACGGTGAATTAAAAATACGGTGATCGTCCTGACGAAAATCGTCAGCGCCTGACCCGCAGCAGCCAAAGCCACCGCGACGGCAATCCCTTCACCGACTCCCTGATCGGCGGTAATCACTAAAATGGTCGAAATCACGGAAGCGATAGCCGTATCGGGGGCCATTGCAAGACCGACGTTCATCCAGCCAAGCGCCATCAGCTCCAGCGTTCCGCCGAGAATGATGCCTGTTTTCAGATCCCCGAGAACCAGGCCGACCAACGTGCAGGCAATCAGCGGACGGTGTGTCTGCCCTTCGTCCAATACACTACCGATACCTGTTATAGCTGCAATGACGAGCAGCAAAATAATTTGAATCGTTGACATGGCTTTAGAACCCTCCTTCTAGGATTTTATTGCGTTTCTTAAAATCTGCATAAAGTCTTCGCTCGAATCTGACGGCAGCTGCCTCAGTTCCAGCTTCACGCCCAATCCGTGCAATTGTTCAAACGATTTGATGTCCTTTTCAGTCACGCTTACCGATTTCGTGATTTGCCTGCGGTTATTCTCGAAGCGCATCCCGCCGACATTGACTGTTTCGATCGGAACACCTGCTTCGATTAAAGAAACAATGTCGCCCGGATTTTCGAATAACAGCATTGCCGTCGTATCTTCGTACCGCGGACTGTGAAACGCTTTGGCCATTTTGGAGATCGAAACGGCGCTGGCTTTCACATTTGAAGGTGCGACAGAAAGGATCAGCGTTTTTCTCATTTCGTCCTGCGCCACCTCATCAGAGACGACGATAATGCGGTCAGCAGCGTGGATTTTAATCCATCTTGTTAATACTTGGCCGTGAATAAAGCGGTCATCAATTCTTGCTAAAACGATTTTCATTACAATTCATCCTCTCTTCCCTGATTAGACTGACTGAATTTTTCCAATTGCTCGCTGCAGATTTGGAAGCATTCCCGGCTCATCTTTTTCAACTGGTTCAGCAGTTGTTTGAGCGGCATATGCTCCCTCAAGCTCAATGCCTCTAACAAAATCGGCAGGTTCACGCCGGCTGCCATATCGAATCTCCGCTCCTTCGCGATGTAAGGAGTCGCTGCGTTGTATGGCGTCCCGCCGAAAATATCCACTAAAAAAAGCACCTCGTGTTCCTCCGGAATGTCCTTCAGCGTCTGATGATATTTTTCTTGCAGTGTCTGAATGCCTTCCCCTTTCAGAAACGGCACCGCGATCAGGCTGTCTTCTTCTCCGAATATCATCGCTGAAGATTCTTTTAATGCTGTGGGAAAGTTTCCGTGGCCGCTGATAATGACTGTAATCATGTACATTGCTCCTTTCTTTTTTCGTTCGCTTATTTATAATGCAAGGATCGTGCCAACAAAGTTGTATTAAGCGCTTTCACTGCATCTCAAGACGAATGATTTTCAAGTTTGAAACACATTCAAGCATAAAAATAAACCTGTATTAAAATGGGATTCCACTTAATACAGGTTTACCTGAAAAAATCGCTCATGGAAAACAGCTATAACTCTTCAGAAAAGATGGTCGCGATAAATATTTTTTCATCTTCGCTGATCGCGAGTCCAAGCTTTTCTTCGTAAGGCTTTAATGTTTTCTCTGTGATGTGAAGAACGTTTTGAAGCTGATCATTCATTTCTTCTTCCTCAGGAAAAGCGATCGGATTCTGTTTGATCACCCTTTCAAAAGCAAAAGCGGTATGCATGATGACTTTGATCAGCACCGCGTTGCTGAATGTGATGCGCAGTTCGTCTTGAACCGTCTGAAGCCACTCCAACAGCATGTCTATCATATGATAGGGATTCAAAAAGACAAGATATTTTTTCAGGCTGTCTTCGCACAGCTCCTTCACCACCACATTTTTACCGGATAATCCGCCGCTCGCAGGGACATTGCCGTTTCCAATCACTTGCTGAATCACTTTTTCTCCTTCGCCTTCAATCAATACTTCTAAAGGCACGTGCGGAGCATCGATTTTAGGATTCTTCGTGCCCACCGTGGCAAGGATCTCATACGCTTTTTCAATTTCTTTCATGCGGCTTGCTAATTTGATCGATGACACCGTCAAAATGCTGATTTGTTCATCTGATGTCCTGCTCACGATTGCTGTTAAGATCTCTTCGAGCTTTTTCGCCGTTCCGCCGCCTGTCGTGCAAATGGAGACGATCGCCTTCTTTTTGCCTGAGACCCGCGGTTTATCGGCCCATAAATCGATGAAATCCTTTGTAACCGAATCATAGATGGCGTGCAAATTCAAATTCAAATAATTCACCTTGCGGACAGCATCAAGCACCATCGATGTCGTAACATTGCTGATCGTTTTTATTTTTACGCCCGTTTGTTGTTCGAGCCTTGTTTCCAGCATCGCAAGCGATCCCATGTCGACAAGCATTAATACGCCTTCTCCTTCATCAACCTGCTTCACTTTCTCCGCCAGACTGCTTACGATTTCCGCAGGTGAAACGGTCAAAGGCATATCAACCGCAGCAATCGGGGTGCTCCCCAGCAGTTCAGTGGCTACTTCAACCATAGAGCTCGCCGTGCTGTTTCCATGGGCCGCCACGACAATGCCCGTCCTTTTGTTTTCTTTCCATGATTTAATCGACTGAATCAGCATCGTCAAGTAGATGACTTCGATTTCCGGAACGGTTACTTTAAAATACGCTTGAATTTTATCTTTGAAAATCAGTGCGACCTCATATTCTTTCACATGGGTTTCCCTGATTTCATCTGTTTCCTGCGGGTTTAAAACATCAATCTGTTTTCCGCGCTTTAAAAATGCGGCGATGTGCATGCTCAGGAAATAGATGAATTTACGGTCGAATTTGCAGTCTAACTCATGTTCAGCGACTTCCTTTAATTCTTTCGTCATCTGAATCACGTCGTCTTCAACGAATTTGAGCAAGCTGTGGTTTTGAAGCATTTTCTGATTAAAAAAGCTTCTGACGTGCAAATGAATATCCGTTAAAATATATTGATTGATTTGTTTTTTTGTTAAGCCTTCTTTATTCAGGATTTTCGCTTTTTCTTCTATAACATGGTATAAGTTAAATGAGTCATCGATTTTCGTTGTATCATCTTCCACAATCGGAGAGATGATCGTTGTAATGTTGACGTATTCAGAAATCATTTTGCTCCGTTCGATATTTTTGCTGCTGGACATCCAGTCCTGTTTAATCTCATCGGGAAGATCCCGGACGGTCAGTTCAACAACCTCGTCTTTGTCAAGGTTATTTAAAAATCCGTGCGCACAGACCAGCTGCACATTTGATTTCAGCTGCCCGACATTTCCGAATTTTGCAGAATGAATCAATGCATTATAGACGTCGATATGAACATTTAAGTTTTTCTTGATCCGCTCTGCTTCTTTCCCCAATAAAAACGTTGTCAGCTCCACTCTTTCTCCAAGGGAGCGTTCATCGAGCGACGGAATATGTACGGTCATCGGAATTCTCCGTAAAAATGTCTTCAGCAATGCAGAACTCGGGTTTTCTGTTGTTGCGCAGATAAACAGGACTTTTGCCGTTCGCTTATGCTCTGTTTCACCAAGCCTGTTGTATGTGCCGCTGTCAATGAAATAAAACAGCATTTCCTGCCCCTCCGGCGGGAGACGATGAATTTCATCCATAAACAGAATGCCCCCGTCCGCCTGTTCGACTAATCCTGCTTTGTCTTCGCCGGCACCTGTAAACGACCCTTTTTTATGTCCGAACAATTGCGAGAGCAATAATTGAGGATTGTTATAATAATCGGCACAGTTGAATGTGATGAACGGGGAATCGGGCTTCAATATGTCCGAATAAACGGCGAACTGGTAGATCCGGTTCGCAAACAGCGATTTACCTGAACCCGTCGGACCGAGCAGCAGCATGTGCAAGCCGTGCGGAGGATAAAAGACAGCCGCTTTCGCCTGAGAGATTGCCTTTTTCAAGCTCCCTTTAGCCCCGATCATGAGCTCGAGGGGATCGGCGGACATGTTGCGCGCCGGCTTTTTTTGGCCGTCAGCCAGCCGCTTCAGTTCTTCAACCTCCATCAACTCTGAGTTCCATTTGATGTTCAAGATGTTTTCAACGATTTCCACCGGGACATAGCGCACAGGGAACGTTTTAATCTTGATCACCTTTTTGGCACGAACGAGATTGTTTAATTCAAAGCTGACATTTGAACGCTCCATTTGCAGCTGACCGGCGATTTCTTGAGCCGAATTCCCTTGTATCTTTAAAAGCTGATGGATATTCGTTTCGCGAAAATTATCCAGCAGCTGATGGTAGATTTTATCTATTCTTTTCATATGTATCATCCTTTGTTCTCGATTGATCAGCAAAAAGGCGGCAAACTTCTTGAAGATTCAGAACTTTAAAGCCGAATCACGGGATAAAAAAAGATCTTTTACAGTTTGACAATCCTGACTCTCCTACTTTTATATCGATTTGTTCGTGCTCTCATGACACAGTCTGGTGTTTTTGCTTCATCAGAATCCACAGAAACACCCCACCCAAAGTAGCAGCTTGTCAATAGTGTATCATTATTGAGAAAATATTGGTGAAAACATCCTGTATTTTTCTCTAAATGTAAATGTTTTGTGAAAGCTCTGCTGATCAACGTTCACTTCGATACTATGTTGGCCGAACGACCGGCTGCCTTAACTTTCACAAAAAAGGCCGTTGACGGTTCAACGGCCTCTATCTTTATGATTCATCTCCCTTTGAAAATAAACGATTCCTTTAAAAGTCTGCCTTCGCTCCCTTTTTCCGTCCAAATCAAGTCCACTTCCAATTCGGTCGCATTCTCTGCCAATAGCAAATTCCGGTGCTTGACAGGGCTTCCGTCATTTAAGCTTTTGGCTAAAGAGACCGCATTGTCGTGAGGAATATTCCAAAGCGAAAATTTCGTTGAAGAATTGGGTTCATTCCGATAGAGATAAATTTCCGCCGAAGCTACATCGTGTCCAATGTTTTTGATTTCGACAGCATAAGTATGAAAGCTACCTTTTTCCGGCTTCGCCATTCCGTTTTTTGCTTCGGCTTTACCGATTTGAACTTCCCATTGTTTTGAAGCCTGTTTAACCGGCAATTCTTCAAACGTCAGCGCTCTCGTTTCAATTGTCGGAACAATCATGCTGAACAGGCACAATGCACATATGAATAGCCGCATATTTTTCACTCCTCGATGGTCGATGTCCCTATATGTTTTTCCTTATTCATAAATCCTATGCATACCGACGTTTCACTCCTGCTTCCGGCAGGGTAATAAAAGGACTGGAGGGATCAAGCAATGCCGCAAAACCACAATGATCGATACGAACTCTTTTTCAAAAAAAGATACAAAGTTCTTCATACATTAAACGATTTTCTTATCGGTCTTTTATTCCTTGTCGGGAGCTTCTGTTTTTTCTTCGAGGAACTGAAGCCGGCGGGAATATGGATGTTTGTGATCGGCAGCTTTCAGCTGTTAATCAGGCCGACGATCCGTTTGGTTCATGATTTTCATTACCGGAAGTTTGTTGAGAGCCGGCGTTCCAAATCCCGTGAGTAAATTTAAACAGCAGGGAGAGATGGTAGGAGACCCGCTAAGAAGTGCATATAAAAAAGGCCGAATCCAATCGGCCTTTCCTCTGTCACATAAGCCACTCCTCACAATCGGCGGCAAGCCGTTCCAACTCGTTCATAAAAGCGCCGGCATGATAGCCGTCACACACTGCATGGTGTACTTGCAGGGAAACCGGCAAAAATGTTTCACCGCCTTCTGAAAAGTATTTCCCGTTTGTAATAATCGGCAGCAAGTGTTCGCTGTTATCTAGGTTTAAATTAAAGTTTGTAAAGCGCACCCATGGAATAGAAGAAACTGAAAACGCATTGGGCGGGATGTCCGGCTTAGCCCATAAGCCCTTTTTGTCTCCAAAGCGCTCGGCATCCTGAAGATATTGACGATAAAACCGCGAGAAATCATTTGAGTATTCTGTCCAGAGGGCGGAAAACGTTTGGTCGTCCTGATGAAAAATCGTATAGCACGGGTGCATTTGTTCCCAATATCCCAGCTGTCCTTTGTCGTTAAAAGTTGTTCTAAACTCAGGACGCGAATGAATGGCCCTTGATACGATATAAATAAAAACCGGGTACAGCTTGATCTTCTTTTTCTTGAGCACGGCAAGCAAATTGGTCACATTGACGTTTGTCGTTATACTGAAAGAACATTTCGCTTCCTTCATGTAATGGTCAAAATAAGATTTTCTATACCAAGTGTCGAGATCGATTGTTTGAAAATTCATGTTTCACCTCCTAAAATATAGCTTTTTTATTTTAGGAGGCCTGCTTCTCTGATTTCGGCAATATTCTCACCTCATCCTGTATTGCAAATGAATTGTAGCGCGTTTCGGAGACGCAGGCAACCGTCCCTCTTCTTCTTTGTCTTCTTGCTGTGCCATTCCCCGCCTCTCCACCTCCGGCTGTCATTTAGGTTATACTGACATAGATCGGGGTGAAGATATGAACAGCAAATCACGATTGACGCCTGAAAGGTGGCGGGCGATTACGGAAAACGATTCCGCCTATGACGGAGTTTTTTATTACGCGGTCAAAACGACCGGGATATTTTGCCGCCCTTCCTGCAAATCGAGAGTTCCGCAAATCGAAAATGTGCAAATCTTTTTCAATGCAAAAGATGCTTTATCAGAAGGGTACCGCCCCTGCAAACGCTGCAATCCGGCCGGGATGCTGCTGCCGGATGAAGAGCTGGCACAGCGGGCGGTGCAAATCATCGAGGAATCTTATCGCGATCCGCTGTCTCTGCAAGCTTTGGCAGACAGGTGCCATATCAGCCCTTTTCATCTGCAGCGGACGTTTAAACGAATCAAAGGCGTCTCGCCGGCAGAATACATCCTGCAGAAAAGGATTGAGAAAGCATTCGATTTGCTTGCCCATTCTGAACGAACGATCGCAGAAATCGCCTCAATGGTAGGCATCGGGAATGCGGATTATTTTGCCGCTTTGTTTAAAAAGAAAACAGGGCAATCACCGACGTCATACCGGCAAATGAAACGGAGGTAAACATATGGAAGATCAAATCGTATACTGGCGTACGCTGACTTGCCGCCGCTCGCAGATTCACATTGCGGCGACTACCCGCGGGCTCTGTTTTACAGGGGCATGGAATCAAGGATTCGGGGAGCTGGCCGCTTGGGCTGAAAAAAGGTACGCACAGCCAGTTTTCATTCGGGATGACAAAGGATTGGCAGAATACGCCGAGCAGATTCAGGCGTATTTAGATGGCAAGCGGACTCATTTCAGCTTTCCTGTCGACCTTGCCGGAACGCCTTTTCAGCTAGCCGTGTGGCAGGCGCTCTCCGAAATTCCTTTCGGCAGCACGCGTTCCTATTCCGATATCGCCGGGCGTATACAAAAGCGGAACGCTGTCCGGGCCGTAGGTACGGCGATCGGCGCAAATCCGCTGTTAATAGTGGTGCCGTGCCATCGGGTTATCGGCAAAAACGGGCAGCTCACGGGATACCGAGGCGGATTGGAGATGAAAAAAGAACTGCTGATACTGGAGGCCGCAGGCGCCGCTGAACATCCTTTAACAACGGCATCCCGATCTCAAGCTTTCTCATCCGAGACAATGTGAAGGTCGATTCCGTCTGTATGCCTCATAATGCTGTTGACAATCGAGCCTTTTCTGATTTCTTCCCATCGCGATCGGGCGGATTGGCCGAGCACGATTTGTGTAATGCCGTGCTGTTTCGCTGTATCAGTGATCGTTTCAGAAATGCGCCTTTTGTTTGAGTGTTTAAAAATGAATTCGGCGCCGAATTGTGCACAGAGCGTCTCCCATTGCCCGATTTTATCCCGTTCTGTCGGGGCCAGCTGCTCCTTTGACGTGCGCGACACGTTTAAAACGAGCAGATCGGCCTTCAGCCGGCTTGCGATTCTCCATCCGCGCCGTATCAGTTTTTCGGCATTTTTTCCGTGCTGGACGCACACCAAAATCTTTTCATTCGTTCCCCTCGGCCGGAGGCTGCCGTTCGTCCGCTCCAGACGATCATCCACATCATCTGCAACTTCACGCAAGGCGAGCTCTCTCAACGCAGCTAAATTATTTTTCGTAAAAAAATGGGTTAAAGCCTGTTGAATCTTATGTTTTTCATATACCTTTCCTTCCTGAAGCCGCTTTTGCAATGTTTCCGGAGTGACGTCAATCAAGATGACTTCATTCGCCAATTCCAATACGCGGTCCGGGATCCGTTCTCTCACTTTCACCCCGGTGACGTGTTGAACGATATCATGGACGCTTTCGATATGCTGGATATTGACGGCGGACAGCACGTTGATGCCTTCCTGTAAAATATCTTCAACGTCCATGTACCGCTTTTCATTTTTCGAACCTGGCACATTGGTGTGAGCCAGTTCATCGACAAGCACAAGGTCTGGCTTCCGGTTAATAATCGCATCGACATCCATTTCTCCCATCGTTATCCCTTTATATGAAATGTTTCGTTTTGGAATGACTTCTAAACCTGTGACGAGTGCGGCCGTGTCTTTTCGATGATGCGTTTCGACAAGGCCGATCACGGCATCGATCCCTTCCCGCTTTAAATCGTGCGCTTCCTGGAGCATCCGATACGTTTTTCCGACTCCCGGCGCAGAACCGATATAAATGGTCCAATACCCTCTTTTCAGCTGTTCAATTTCGGCCAGCAGTTCTCCCGGCGTCTTCCTTCGATAATCACGGGTGTTTTTTGTCCGCATTGCAGCATCTCCGTTTTCCATCAAGTTTGTTTTTCCCGGTGTCGTATGATCAGACACCGGGCAGCATTCTACTTCAGTTTTTCTTTTAAATCGATATTGAGAAGTAGCACGTTGACGCGCGGTTCACTTAAGAAGTCGCTTTTGGTATGCTGATGAACAAGCTGCACAAGCTCTTTCTCCGGCAGTCCTGTCAGACGGCTGATTCTCGGAATTTGCGCCATCGCCCCGTCGGGACTGATATCAGGGTCTAATCCCGAAGCGGAGTTCGTGACTAAATCGACCGGCAGTTTACTGATCGGAACATCAGGGGTTTCCTCCTTCCACTTTTCAATCGATGCTTTCATCCGTTTCAGCAAATCGGGATTTGACGGCGCTTCGTTTGGGGATCCAGATCCTGCGGCATCATACTTGATGCTGGATTCCCTTCCTTGAAAGAGCCGCGGGTCTCTAAACCGCTGGCCAATGAGTTCAGAGCCGATCACATTCCCCTGCCGGTCATACACAAGACTTCCATTTGACTTTCCAGGCATGGCGGCCTGTGAAATCCCTGTCAGCGCGAGCGGATATCCAAGCCCGCAAACCAGCATTAACAGCAGGCTGATTCTGAAGATTACTCCGATTTCTTTCATGACGATTCCTCCTTACAACATAATCTGAAGCAGCATATCGATCAGCTTGATTCCGATGAAAGGGACGATGACGCCGCCGAGGCCATAGATCAATAAATTGCGGGCCAGCAAAGCATTTGAGCTCATCGGTTTATAAGCAATTCCTTTCATGGCTAAAGGCACAAGAAGCGGGATGATCAGCGCGTTAAATATCAGCGCAGATAAGATTGCTGAAATCGGCGAACCAAGCCTCATGATGTTCAGCGCGTTCATCTCGGGAATCGCCAGCATAAACATCGCCGGGATGATGGCAAAATATTTGGCGATATCGTTTGCGATGCTGAACGTAGTCAAGGCGCCGCGCGTCATAAGCAGCTGCTTTCCGATCGAGACGACTTCAATGATTTTTGTCGGATTCGAATCAAGGTCCACCATATTCGCTGCTTCCTTGGCAGCTGTTGTGCCGCTGTTCATGGCAAGCCCGACATCAGCCTGCGCAAGTGCGGGCGCGTCATTGGTTCCGTCGCCCGTCATGGCGACAAGCTTTCCTTCAGATTGTTCGCGCTTGATCACATTAATCTTGTCTTCGGGCTTGCTTTCGGCAATAAAGTCATCAACGCCCGCTTCCCTTGCGATCGTAGCGGCCGTTAACGGATTGTCGCCTGTGCACATCACCGTTTTGATCCCCATTTTGCGAAGCTCGGCAAAGCGCTCTTTCATGCCCGGTTTAACGGTGTCTTTTAAATAGATCAAACCGAAGATTGTTCCGTCTGCCGCTACAGCCAGCGGTGTTCCGCCTTCTTTCGAAATCCGTTCGCTTTCCAGATCGAGATTCGAAGGTATCGTTCCGCCATTGTTGATCACCCACTTTTTCACGGCATCGACAGCGCCTTTGCGAATGTGCCTTCCGTCGGGCAGGTTCACGCCGCTCATTCTCGTTTCCGCCTTGAATTCAATCGGTTCTCCTGCTTCAGCAACGGACGAGTCATAATGAATCGAGAGTTTATCAGCGAGTTCGATGACTGAGCGTCCTTCCGGTGTTTCGTCATGGATGGAGCCAAGCGCCGCATATTCACCAACGGTTTGAAGCGATTCATCTCCGACAGGAACAAATTCCCCGGCCATCCGGTTTCCAAAAGTGATCGTCCCTGTTTTATCAAGAACAATCGTGTTAATGTCGCCCGCAGCCTCGACAGCTTTCCCCGACATCGCCAGAACGTTGAAGCGGGTCACGCGATCCATTCCCGCAATCCCGATGGCTGACAGGAGCCCGCCGATCGTCGTCGGTATAAGACAGACAAGCAGGGCAATTAAGACGGCGGGATCAATTTGAAAACCGAGATAGGACGTGAAAAACGGGAGTGTCGCAACAACGATCAGAAAAATCAGCGTTAAGCTCGTTAAAACCGTATTCAACGCGATTTCATTCGGCGTTTTTTGCCTTTCAGCCCCTTCGACTAAAGCGATCATCTGATCGAGGAACGTTTCACCCGGATCACTCGTGATCTTGACTTTAATCGAATCGCTGACGACCCGGGTGCCTCCCGTAACAGAGCTGAAATCACCGCCTGCTTCCTTTATGACCGGAGCAGACTCTCCCGTGATGGCCGATTCGTCTACTGATGCGAGACCCGCGATGACTTCACCGTCGCCAGGTATCATTTCTCCCTGGGAGACGATGACGATGTCCCCCTTTCTAAGCTCGGCAGACGCTACCTTCTCAATGCGGTCATCCATTACTTTATTGGCCGAAACCCCTTTTTTCGTCTGTTTTAAAGAATCGGCCTGCGCCTTTCCTCTTCCTTCAGCCAGCGCTTCGGCGAAATTCGCGAATAACACGGTGATCAGCAAAATGAAAGAAACCGCCGGATTGAACCAGGGAGCCGCCGTACTGCCGAAAAACCGGGGAAACACGGAAAGCAGAACCGTTATGAAAAATCCGACTTCTACGACAAACATAATCGGATTTTTGATCATAGTTCGCGGATCTAATTTTAAAAAGGCATGTTTGACCCATCTTTGATGATCGTGTCGTTCATCGTTTGCTTTGTTGTGTGAACGGCATCCGGTGTGGCCTGTTGACTGGAATGATGCAAATCGTTCATGAGTAAAGCCCCCTTATCGTAATGTTAAATATTCTGCGGCCGGTCCCAACACAAGCACCGGAAAGAATGTTAAAGCCCCGACGATCAGGATCGAAGCGATAAAAATCCCGCTGAACAGGCTTGAATCGGTGCGAAATGTTCCGATTGTTTCCGGAACGGTTTGCTTTTTCAAAAGTGACCCCGCAACTGCGAGCAGTGTGACAATTGAGAAATAACGGCCGATAAACATCACAATTCCCGTTGTTATATTCCAAAAAGGCGACGCGTCTCCGAGCCCTTCAAATCCTGAACCGTTATTCGCGGCTGAAGACGTATATTCGTATAAAATCTGGCTGATCCCGTGAAATCCGGGATTTGAAATTGCAGCCTGACCCGCTTGCGTCATGACGGCAAGCGCTGACGCCCCTAAGATTAACAAAGGATGAATCAACAGAGTAACGGCTAAAAGCTTCATTTCTTTTCCTTCAATTTTTTTGCCTAAAAACTCAGGCGTTCTTCCGACCATTAAGCCCGACAGAAAAACCGCAACCATCGCGTATAGAAGCATGTTCATCAATCCGGCGCCTATTCCGCCAAACACCGTGTTCAGCATCATATTAAGCAATGCCAAAAGACCCGTGAGTGGCGTGAGCGTGTCGTGCATCGTATTGACAGCTCCTGTCTCGCTCGCGGTGGTAACCATCGCATAAAAAGCTGAATTCAATGTTCCAAAACGCACTTCCTTACCTTCCATGCTGCCTTCTGTGTGCTCGATTCCGAGCTGATTGATGACGGGATTGCCTTGCGATTCCGCCATGAAAGCTGCCCCGGCTGAAAGCAAAAACAAAAGACCTGCGGATACAAAAAGAATGCGGCCTTGCTTCAGATTCCCAACCATTTTCCCATACGTAAACGGCAGTGAGATGGTAATCAAGAGCATTAATAAAATTTGAATCGCATTGCTCCATCCATTCGGATTTTCAAATGGATGAGAAGAGTTGACGCCAAAATACCCCCCGCCGTTGTTCCCCAGCTCTTTGATGGATAAAAAGGACGCCACCGGCCCCCGAACAATGGACTGCTCACCTCCGCTCACCGTATGGGCTGTCACGGAACCGTCAAGCGTCTGCGGTACGCCTAGGGCGACGAAAACAAGCGACACCACAACTGTGATCGGCAGTAAAATCCGCGTGATCGAACGGACCAAATCGACAAAAAAGTTGCCGAACGGTTTCCCGGCGAGCCCCCGAATCATCGCAACCGCGGCTGCCAGCGCCGTAGCGGGAGCGGCAAACATTAAAAAGGTGATCGCAATCATCTGCGAAAGCATGGACAGACCGCTTTCGCCGCTGTAATGCTGCAAATTTGTATTCGTCATAAAACTGACTGCCGTATTAAAAGCCAGTGTGGGTTCCATTCCCGCGACCTTTTCAGGATTTAAAGGCAGTACACCCTGCAGACGAAAAACGAGATAAACGATGAAAATCATCGCCGTATTCGTGAGTACCAGCGCGGCGGCGTATTTCTTCCACGATTGGTTTTCTCCTTTTACTCCGCCCAGCTCAAGCAGCAAGCGTTCCGCCGGAAGGAAAAACCGGTCGATTTTGGACGGGGCGCCGTCAAATACCTTCGCTATGTAAAGCCCCATTGGTTTGGCTGCCAGCAATGCGGCAAGCAGGATAAAACAGATGGATATGAGCGACGTCATTTCAATACCCCCAATTTGTGTACAATTAAAATTTCTCAGGATTCAATAAAGCATAAGTCAAATAGACAAACATGGCGGCTGCTCCCGCTGCCAATAGCGCCATGGCAATCACTCCTTTCACATTTATGATTGATCAGCGGTTTTCCCCGCCCATCTCAGCAACAGAAACATCATCCCCGCTAAAAATGCGACAATGGCCAGCATCACGATATCCAGCACTCCGCTCACCTCCTTTCATGTTTTTTGCACGAAAAAAAGCCGCAAGAGAACAAACCTCTTACGGCTTTTTTGGGCACAGTTAAGAAACCGTGCTTTATGCACGTTTTTTGGTTCTCTTTAAACGCTTGCGAGGTTAGCTGTCGGATTCAGGTGCAAAGAGTCACCTTACCTTGAAAAGGATTCACCCCAAGTGGCAGCGCCACAAAAAATTGGTTCCCCCGCTTCCAATTGGAATTCAGCGGTTACGTTAATTGGAAATTTTATTCAGTTTTTTGATGAGATTTATATTACGCCCGTTCAATCATCGTGTAAAGTTTCATAAATGATCAAATTTCCTCGTTTATCAATTTTATAACCTTTTTTACACAGTTTATGACTTATTACCTTCTATTTTCTCTTAATATCTCGTTTTCTCTTTCATGTTATGGCTTTTACCTGTGAAAAACGGCGGATAAAAAATGTGTCGAAGCCCACTCGGAAATTCGAACGGGGCCGTTTTTTGTTAAAAGTCAAAGTTATCAGGATCAGGACCGACACGGGTGTTTTCATTCAGCCCGTCAATTTGCTTCATTTCCTCGAGGGTCAGTTCAAAATCAAATACGTCCGCGTTTTGGGCAATTCGCTCCGCTTTTGTCGACTTTGGAATGGTGATGACTCCGTTTTGCAAATCCCAGCGTAAAATGACTTGAGCAGGTGTCTTGCCGTGCTTGTCCGCGATATCTTTCAGCAGCGGGTGGCTGAGCAATTGGCCTTGCATCAGCGGCGACCATGCTTGAAGCTGGATGCTGTGCGAACGGCAAAACGCTTGCAGCTCTTTCTGCGTGAGCCGCGGGTGATACTCGACCTGGTCGATCACCGGTTTGACGGCGGCATCTTTCAGCAAGTCTTCCAGATGGTGAACGTGAAAATTGCTGACGCCGATTGCTTTTACGCGCCCTTGTTCATAAAGAGTTTCAAGGGCTTTCCACGCCGCTTTATAGCGCCCTTCAACAGGCCAGTGGATCAGGTATAAATCCAGGTAATCGAGCCCGAGCTTTTCGAGACTCGCTTCGTAGGCTGCAATCGTTTCGTCATAGCCTAAATCGTCATTCCAGACCTTTGACGTTACAAACAAGTCTTCTCTAGAAATTCCGGCTTCTTTCAACCCTTCGCGAATTCCTTGGCCAACCCCTTCTTCATTTCCGTAGATGGCTGCCGTATCGATACTGCGGTAGCCGTGCTTGATTGCCGTTTTTACGGCTTGCACCAGTTCGGGCCCTTCCTCTACTTTAAACACGCCTAGTCCAAACCAGGGCATGTCCGTCCCGTTATTCAATGTGATTCGATCTTGCAGATTTTTTGCCGTCATCTAATTGGCCTCCTCATATTTTTGTATACATCATGCGCAGTTTTTCTTTAAAGCTTGATTTTGTTTTTGGTCATTTCGTTCCAGCGCCCTGCTCCAGCCCGTCAGCGCGACGGCGCCGAGCACCATCAAAGCTCCGGCCCATGGAGTGTGAATCAAACCGATCGACTGTGTGATGGCGCCTCCTGTATAAGATCCGATCGCGATCCCGGCGTTGAATGCAGCGATATTGACAGCTGATGCGACATCTACCGCCCCCGGAACAAACCGTTCAGCCAGAATTACCACATAGGACTGGAGCCCGGGGACATTCATAAATGCTAAAAATCCCATCAGCATGATGACGATAAAGCCCGCTGCCTGATAAGGAGCAGCCGCCGTTAAGATGAGAAGCACAACCGCTTGGGCGATGAACATATAGAATAATGCAGTAAGCGGTTTTTGGTTGGCCGCTTTACCTCCGATGATATTTCCGAGCGCGACGGCAATGCCGTAAGTAAGCAAAATGACGGCAACAGCTTCCTGTTTAAAACCTGTCACATGCTGAAGCAGCGGGGATAAATACGTAAAGACAACAAATGTTCCTCCATAACCAAGCGCCGTAATGATGAATAAAAGCAGCAGACGGCCATTGGTTACAAGTTTCAATTGGCTCTTGAAAGACGTTCGGACGCCTTTCGGCAAATCGGCCGGAACAAGAAAGCTGTTGGCGATAAACGCCAGTGCGCCGATAGCGACGATCGCCGCAAAAGCAATCCGCCAGCCGAACAGCTGACCGAGGAACGTGCCGATGGGAACTCCGGTAATCATCGCAATCGTCAGACCGGTAAACATAATTGATATCGCTCCGGCTCTTTTATCCGCCGGGACCAGGCTTGCCGCAATCGTTGAACCGATTGACATAAATACGCCATGAGAAAACGCGGAAATCACGCGGGCGGTTAATAAAACACCGATGCTTCCGGCACATGCCGCAAGCCCGTTTCCGATCATAAAAATAATCATAATCACAAGCAACAGCGCTTTTCTCGGCATACTCGATGTGACAGACGTCAATACGGGTGCGCCGACTGTCACGCCCAAAGCGTATAACGATACAGTCAGCCCCGCGGTCGTCACTGAAATGTTCATGTCATCAGCAATTAAAGGCAGAAGCCCCACGCTGATGAATTCGGTTGTTCCGATGGCAAATGCGCTGGCCGCCAAGGCTAAAAGCGCTAATGTACTGCGTTTTTTATCATGAACAGAAGTCATTCTTTTTCCCCCTTTCGTTTTTAATGTATAGCAAATGTCTGCCGGCAAATGATATTATGGTACATATCATCTATAAAAAAAAGTACGCACTTTTAAGTGCGATAGGAACCAAAAAGTTAGATAGGTACTTTTCGGTTCCTATGGTTTGGAGGAGAACATGAAGCCGAAAAAGTACAATATATCTGTCGAAGCTACACTTGAAGTAATTGGAGGTAAATGGAAATGTGTGATTTTGTGCCATTTGACGCACGGCAAAAAACGCACGAGCGAGCTGAAGCGGCTGATGCCGAACATTACGCAGAAAATGCTGACCCAGCAGCTGCGCGAACTGGAGGAGGACGGCGTCATCAATCGGCTCGTGTACCAGCAGGTGCCGCCGAAGGTCGAATACGAACTCAGCGAATACGGATGGACGCTTAAAGACATATTGGATTCATTGTGCGCCTGGGGTGAAACACATATTACGAAAGTGTATGGAGACAAATTTGCCGTTTTGGAGGACAGCGTGCTGAATGAACAATTAAAGGAAACATAATAAATAGATGGAGGTCAGGATGGGAAAATGGTTTCTTTCCGGGGGCGGAGATGCGCACCAAACTGAACGGCTGGATCGACATTTTGCCGGGAGCCTCTGCCCGCATAAGCCTTTGTTGTATATTCCGATTGCCATGGACGCCGACAGGTATGATGAAGGCTTCGATTGGATCAGCCGGCTCTTTCACCCGCTCGGCGTTAAAAATATCGTGATGTGGACGGATGTCAAAGGCAAAACCGTGCACGATTTAGACGCATTTTCTGCCGTATATATTGGCGGAGGAAATACGTTTCGTCTGCTCAAACAATTCATTGAATCACATTTTATCGAGGTGTTAAAGTGCTATGCCGAAAGCGGCGGCGTCATTTACGGCGGAAGCGCAGGCGCCGTCATTCTCGGAAAGAACATCATGACTTGCTCTTATATGGACCGCAATGCTTGCGGATTGCGCGATTTTAACGGATTAAAGCTTCTGGGAGACTATGCGGTTTGGTGTCACTACAAGGTTGAACATGATCCGCTGATTAAAAGGTATAGGCATGCCTTTGACACTCCCGTCATCGCCTTGCCGGAAGAAACGGGAATCGCCGCAAGCATTTCAGACATCCGGGTCATCGGAACAAAGCCCGCACGGATTTTTAATGAAGACGGCGCGGTATTCGTTTCAGATCAATTTGTTTTATAAAGCAAAAAACGCTTCGGCTCATCGGCGAAGCGTTTTTCTTGTTTTTGCGGCTGCAAGCCGTTTGACCAGGCTTTCCGTCAGAAAAAACACGGTGAGACTCAAACCCAGCAAAACAGAAAAATTTGACATCAACGGCTCACGATCAACATATTCAAAAGCATGATGCACAAAAAGTATCACAGCCCAGAAAATGATAGCCGCACGGCAAGCTGTGTCTGCGGCTTTTTTCCTTTTGGGTCTGCATACATGACAGCGCCTCCCAAGGAGACTCTCACGCCCCAATCTGCTGATTTCCTTCGCACTTACTGTGTTTTGATTTCCTCTTCCGTTTCATAAAACCGAGCCAGCTCCACAATCATCGCTCCCATTCGTTCGAGGCCGGGAGCGAGCAGGCGTTCAACTCCTTCTTCTCTTAAAGCTTCTGCCGTCACTTTTCCGACAGCGGCTGCCAACACGCTGTCTTGAAAAGATTGGACAATTTTCTCCGCATAGCCGTTTTCTTTCGCAAAATGAAAAAGCGAGCGGACTTGGACGGCTGTTGTAAAGCAAACTGCATCCACTTCACGGTTGATGACCTCGCTGCACAATAAGGCGACGGTTTCCCGGTCCGGTGCAACATGGCGATACGGCAAAAGCGGAAAAACAGCTGCACCTTTCTCTTCCAAAAACTGAAGCAGTGACGGTGCGTTTTCGCCGTGAAGCTGGACCATCACCCGTTTCCCGGAAAAATCATGGGATTGAAGCGAGTCGATCAGTCCTTTGGTGGTGCCGTCTTCATCCGCCGCAACCGGCGTAATGCCGAGCTTTTTTAATGCGGCGATTGTTTTGTAGCCTCTCGATGCCGCCTTCGCCCCGCGGATCGCTTGTAAATAGCGCTCACCGATCCCCAGTTTATCAGCTAGGTTGACAAGCGTCTCCGTCCCGATTCCTGTCGTAAAAATCACCCAGTCGGCTCCCGTTTCAACAAAGGCTCGCAAATCAGGACCTACTTCTTTTTCGGCCAAAAACACGGTACCCTGAAGGGAACGTACGACGGGAACCCCGCCTTGCTTTTTGATTAATGTGCTCATTTCATCCGTTTTTCGCGATGCTCCGATGGCAATTCTTCTGCCGTTCAATCCTTTTCCCAATCCAATCCCTCTTTTCCGTATCTGTTTCTATCAATGTAATGGTTTACTATCATCTTCCAAATGAGATATGATTGAATTATCAAAAAATAACAGGAGGTTTTTCAATGCATTCTCAATTTGAAACCCGAGCCGAGCATTTGACGAAACATGCCCGTTTTTTCGAGTATACCACTGCCTCTGACCCGATTGGAAGCGGAATAATCAGTCCGATTCCTGTGAAAGAGTTCGGACCTGAATTGTATGAAACAGGTGAAACGCGGATCATCCCGCTGGACATCTCAGAAGAACTGAAGACGGAATATCCAGCTTCAAGCCCTTCCCTTCTCGCCCACTTCATCAAGATTCGTTCGGGTGACACGATTCACACCGCCCCCCGCGCGACAAGCGAACTATATTACATTGTCAGCGGCGCAGGGCGTACCGAAGCGGGCGAAGATACGATTCACTGGCAGAAAGGCGATTTTTTGACTTTGCCTGCCGGTTCAAGCAGCCAGCATACCGCAGCAGAAGATGCAGCCATTTATTACATCACCGATTCACCTCTCCTGCATTATTTGGGCGTAAAGCCGTCGGAATCCCGCTTTCAACCAACCATCTACACCGCTGAACAGGCAAAAGCAAAATTGGCTGAAGCGGCCGCCGCTCCTGACGCCCGTTTCCGAAACCGTATTTCCGTTCTTTTAAACAATGATATATTCGATCAAACGCTGACGATCACCCATGTATTGTGGGCGATGTTCGGCATCGTGCCTCCCGGCTCCAATCAAGCGCCCCACAGCCACAAGTCGGTGGCTCTCGATTTTGTCGCCTATGCCGCACCAGGCACGTACACATTAGTCGGAAGCAAAATCGATCCGGACACAAAGGAAATCATCGATCCGAAACGGATTGACTGGGTAACCGGAAAAGCCTTCATTACACCGCCGGGATTATGGCATTCCCACCATAATGAGTCAGGTGAAGCGGCCTATATCATCCCCATCCAAGATGCGGGCCTGCAAACGTACCTCCGGACACTGGATATTCAATTTCAGCATTATGAAAAATGAAAAAGCGGGAAGCCGGATCATTCTTTTCGGCTCCCCGCTTTTCTATTCGTTTTTCGCTTTCTTGGAAATCATGTCCGCGATTTCTTCGGCCTGCGCCTGAACAGCGTTTGGATCATACGGCCAGAACCTGTCCGGATCGAGGAAAAAGACCTTGCCTTTTTTCACCGCGTCAAGCGACTTCCAAACCGGATTGTCCTGATCAAGCTTTCCGTTGTATGATTCATCGACAAATATGTAGTCTCCGGCATATTTCGGCAGAACTTCGAAAGATATGGCTTTATATCCATCAGCTGTATCAATGGCATCCTTTTTAACAGATTCAGGCGGCGTCAGTCCCAGCTGCGTATAGATCGCCTCTCCGCCCCGATACCCGTAGGCCCCGTAGACATACACAGATTTTGCATATGCGCCGATTAAAGAGAACGTTTCGCCTTGCACAGATGCATCTTTGATTTTCGCGCGGGCGACTTTCATTTTTTGATTAAACATTTTCGTCCACTCCCGGGCCTCCTTTTCCTTGCCGAGCAGCGTGCCAAACGTTTTCATTTCATCGCGTGCATCTTTAAACGTGCCGAACGGATAAACGACAGTCGGAGCGATTTTTGAGAGCTTTTCATATTCTTTTTTATCGTTTGTCATCGATACGATCAAATCGGGTTTAAGCTTAAGAATCTTTTCCACAGATACTGAAAAACCGTCTTTTCCCCCGATATTCTTTATTTCTGAAATATGATCTTTAATATAGGGACTTTCAAGATATTTCCCTGTTTCTCCAAGCGGCTTGATTCCGAATGCAAGCATTGTCCCTGCATATCCTATCGTAACGACGCGCTTCGGATTGGCCGGTACAGTGACATTTCCGTTGATTGTTTTCACCACTCTTGTTTTCGCTTCGTTCTTTGATGCCGTCTGTTTTTGGCCGCTTTGACAGCCTGAAAGAAAAACAGAAAATGCGAGTAAAACGGTCAATATATAAGAATACTGCTTTTTCGTCATGTTCAACCCTCCAATTGATAATAATTATCATTATCAATATACAGGATAATTGTCACCATGAGAAGTCTTTATTTGCTTTACGGCTGATCAGGCCGCTCATTCCGTCGATAGTATTCGATGACAAATTCTTTAAAGTTGCGTGCCGCCGGCGATAAATAATAGTCTTTCAAAACGGCGAGACCGATCGTCCTCTCAGAACGGTAGTCTGACACTCGGCAAAATGCCACCGGAGAATGGATGTGTTCCGCCGTTTTCGGCAGGATCGCCGCACCGAGCCCTGCTGACACAAGGCCCAAAATCGTCGACACTTCTTCCCCTTCAAACGCAAGCTTCGGGCTGATGGACAGTTCCCGGCACATTTGATCAAACACATATCGAAGACCATAACCCGGCTTAAAACCGACAAAGTCCTCATGGGCAATGGATCTGATCGCGACTTCTTTCCGATCTGCGAGCGGGTGGTCGGCGGGAAGCACCAGGTAAAGCGGTTCAGTATCCAGCACCGTCCATTCAAGAAGTTCGTTTGGAAGGGGTGGTGAGCTGAGACATATATCAGCCTCGCCCGTCTCCACCATATGCTGAAGATGTTCATTTGCGGCCTGATACAGACGGAACGCAACATTCGGGTATTTCTTTTTAAAACCGGCAATCAGCTGCGGCATCAGGCGTGAACCAAGCGTATGCAAAAAAGATACCGAGATTTCCCCGGCATTCGGATTGACGCTTTCCCTGATTTGCTGGACGCCTTCGTCAAGAGCAAGGCGGGCCTGTTTCGCTTTGATGAGGAACTGCTCGCCGTACTTTGTTAGGCGGATCGATTTTGTTTTTCGAATAAACAGCGGGACGCCCAATTCTTCTTCAAGCTTTTTGATCGACCTGCTCAAAGCCGGCTGGGAAATCCTTTGTTCCAGGGCGGCTTTTGTAAAATGTTTATGCCTGCTCACGGCAATAAAATGGTCAATTTGATAGAGTTCCAATGCTCATCCGCTCCTTCATAACTAGAATGCATGATGTTGATAGATATTATAAATTAGACACATCACAAATGAAAGCGTACCATGAAACATAGATTGTCATTCTGGAAAAGAGGAGCTACCATGACTTACATACAGCCGCATACGAAAGATTATCAAAAAGCAAGCATCGCCTTATTCATCAGCGGTTTTGTGACATTTGCCACGCTTTACACCACACAGCCGCTCATGCCTCTGTTTGCGGAGGAATTCGGCATATCGGCGGCAGCTGCAAGCTTAACTTTATCCATTTCAACAGGTATATTGGCTTTTGCACTGCTTACGGCAGCAGCTTTATCTGACGGATTCGGCCGGAAGACAATTATGGCAATATCCCTGTTTGCGACATCTGTGCTCGGCCTCTTGACCGCCTTTAGTCCGAACTTCGCGGCGCTCTTGGTGATGAGAGGGCTGCTTGGCTTTTTCCTTGCAGGCGTACCCGCGATCGCCATGACTTATGTCGGAGAGGAATTTGATCCGCGAGGGCTCGGGAAAATGATGGGGTTATACATTAGCGGCACAAGCCTTGGAGGAATGAGCGGAAGGCTTTTGACCGGCCTTTTGACAGACTTGTTCAGCTGGCGTGCAGCGCTTGGAATCATCGGGGGATTATCAGTGCTATTAAGCTATTTGTTTTGGATTTTGCTGCCCCGTCCACAGCACTCCGCTAAGCGAAAAACGAGCATGAAAAAGGCGAGCCTCGCCTACTCTGCCGTCTTGATGAACAAACGGCTGCTGTCGATTATTTCACTCGGATTTCTATTAATGGGAAGCTTTGTTACGCTGTTCAATTATATCGGATTTCAATTGATGGGCCCTCCGTACAGACTCTCTCAAACTGTCATCGGGTTCATCTTTATCGTTTATTTGGCAGGGGCAATCAGTTCCGTTTATATGGGAAAGAAAGCCGACCGTTTTGGCAGCCCGCTGATGCTGAAAATCGGGATTGCCATTATCGCGGGAGGCGCATTGCTTACGCTTCTGCCTCAGCTTTCTCTGAAAATCGCCGGAATCGCTGTCTTTACATTCGGATTTTTCGGCTCGCATTCGATCGCAAGCTCCTGGGTCGGGCAGACGGCCGGCGAACAGCGCGTTCAAGCTTCCTCCCTTTATTTGCTGAGCTATTATCTCGGCTCAAGCTTAGCAGGGTCTTTCGGAGGCTTCTTCTGGACTCATTTTAAATGGCCGGGAATCGTCGCCTTCATTACCTTGCTGCTTTTGGCCGCTTATCCGGCAATTTTCTTTGCCGAAGCCAAAAGGAACAAGCGGCAAGACGATACACAGATCCGAAATAAAAGCTAAACTTTCTTCACCACATGCCGATATTTAAATCAAAGCCAGCATGACGATTCCTCCTGAAGATCAGCCGTTTTTAGAATGAATAAATGCAGCCTGTCATGTTGGCTTTTCCTTTATCTCCCTCTATAATGGTTTGAGGGGGAATCATCTTGCTTAAAACAATTGGATTTAACGGATTTTTGGCATCTGCATGTTTGAATCTTTTTCTCAGGTTTGGGCTCAAAATAAACGGCACAGCGAATGATATCATCTCAATGGTCTCCCTGGTCTTCGTACTGATGTACGTATGGGGAGATTTGAAAAAACGAAGTGCAAAAACGCTCATTTTACAAGGGCTCGCTCTCGTCACCTCTGTGGCGTTATTGGTGTTTGTCATCATGAAAGGGCAAACATTCATTGATTCTCTGCCTTTTTTCGAGGGCTGGGAGACGCCGGCAAAATGGGGATATATTTTGCTCGTTTGGTTCTTGGGATTAAACCTTTTCATCTATATCAATGGAAGAATCACAAACTCTAAAAAAGAGGCATCCTGTTAAGATTACAAGACCTAAATTGAAAAAAGATAAATAAATTAAAGGGCATAACATATTTTATATGACTAATATGTTATGCCCTTTCTTCTTCAACTAACGCCCCCGTTACTTTAAGTACATTCTTTCACAAAGTTAGTCAGATTGATGTTATTTGAATGCGCAGCACCGTTGTACTACGTAGCTAATAGATCTGTTGTTTTTTCGGCTTGATTATTCAACATTAGCTTCTATTGCTGAATAGTTGAAAATGCGAAAAAACATGCTTTATTACCTGTCTGAATACTCTTTTGAGTATTTTAAAAGGTCCGGACTCGAGTATAGTCGCGAACCAT
Organism: Bacillus sp. PK6-026; assembly: GCF_054161455.1. NCBI lineage: Bacteria > Bacillati > Bacillota > Bacilli > Caryophanales > Bacillaceae > Bacillus > Bacillus sp. PK6-026. The sequence goes on from NZ_CP096418.1 coordinate 2,917,755, forward strand.
GATTTGAAATATTTCAAACTGACTGTATGTGTATTTTACATTTTGATCCATCATACTTATTCACTCAATGTTCCTATATGATAAATATTCTAAAAATTCCTTGGACGCAAGGGAAAGTGATTTTTGGTCCCTTGTGGCTATACCAATATTTCTAAATGCAGGAATTTCAAGCTCTTTCGCTATAATCTTGTGAGGAATACGCTTCAAGATCAATTCTGGTAATATACTGATTCCTAGTCCGTTTTCCACCATAGACATAATGGCATAATCATCCCATGTTGTAAAATTAACTTGGGGTGAAATTTGGTGCATCTCAAAAATTTCAGAGATTTCTGCTTTTGCTCCCTTTTCCAGTAGCATAAACGGACTATTCAATAAGTTATCGATTGGAAATTTTTCACAATTAGCAAGAGGATGATTTAATGGCATTACGACCAGCAAACGGTCTTGCTCCACAAAGATAGTATCTAAATCTGGTTTTGATGGAAGTCGCACAAATCCAAAATCAACACGTCCATTTAGAATCCAACTTTCAATTTCTGTATAATCACCAAGCAGAAGTTCAAAATCAATCTTTGGGTAATCCTTCTTAAAAATTCTAATCATATTAGGAAGCCAATGGGTTGCTACGCTAGAAAATGTCCCAATACGAATCATCCCAGTCTTTATATCGTGTAACTCTTCGATCTGAGTCATTAAGATCTCATGCTCATTACATATTCTCTTTAATTGGGGCAGTAACTTTAAGCCATCAGAGGTTAAATTAATACCGGCACGTCCTCTTTCAAAAAGGGAAACCCCCCATTCCGTTTCTAAATCGTTAATCATACGGCTGATCCCCGACTGTGTATAGTCCAAGCTTTGAGCAGCTTTTGTAAAGCTACCCAATTCTACTACTTTTACAAACGCCACATATTTTTGGATATTCATACTCGTTTCCTTTTCCATCTGTTTTTGTCATGCATATCATGAGAAAAATTCGTTTTTGTAATACATATGAACATGATATGTTATTACTATCAAAAATTCAAGTTAGGAAAGGCTAGGGATATAAAGATGTTTTTTGTGAGTGATATTATGGAAAAAGTACCAGATAGCTATAAGTCTACGCTACAAAAAATGGTCTACGAATCATTGACAAAGTTACAGATTTCATTTAAACGAGTGATTACTGATGAAGCCATATCAATGGAGGACTGTATCGAGATCAATCAAAAATTGGATATGAAAATGGTAAAAACGCTGTTGCTCTGCAATAGTAAAAAGACAAGGTTTTATTTATTTATAACCACCGCTGATAAGCCATTCAAATCAAAAGATTTTAGCAATGCACTTGACATTTCACGCGTATCCTTTGCTCCGCCGGAACTAATGGAAAGTATTCTTGGCGTAAAAATCGGTGCTGCTACTGTATTTGGCGTTTTAATGGACAAGGAAAATGTTGTGCAGGTTGTTTTTGATAGGGATGTGCTTTTGGAAGAGTGGTATGGATGTAGCGATGGAACGACAACCGGATATATGAAGGTCAAAACAAAGCTGATCGTCAATAATTTCCTAACTTATGCAAAGCATATTCCGACAGTAATCGAAGTCTAAATTCGGAAAAAGAATGGCGATTCATTACTTTATTTTAATAACAGGTTAATTCTATGCGAAATATAAGCAGTTTCGAGATTATTAGGAGTAGACGATGAAAACTAAAAGGTTCAAAGGAGGGAAGTTTGTGGATCAAAAGCGATTATTACTAATCTATGGTTTAGTATTTTTTGTCACAGCTATTTGGGGACTTAATATGGTTTTAATTAAAGTATTGGTGGAACATTTACCTCCACAAACCATGACGGCATTTCGAATTATGATGGCTGGGATTACGGCATTGATCATAATTGTTCTTGGAAAATCATTTCGTCGTTTATCGAAAAGAGAATGGATTTATACACTACTCGGGTGTGTTTTTGGTGTCATTCTACATCACTCGCTTATAGCAATAGGCTTAACAATTATTGATGCTTCGAATGCTTCTTTAATTCTATCATTAGTACCACTTACAACAGCAATACTTGCCGTCCTCTTTTTAGGTGAACAATTAACAAAATTGCGAATCATAGGATTTCTCCTCGCATTAATTGGTGTCTTTTTTATTCAAGGTGGTTCATTCAATAATATGCAATTGTCTCAAGGAGAATTGATTTTATTTATTGCAATGTTCGTCCAAGCCATTAGTTTTATTTTTGTAAAAAAGGCAACAGCAACTCTCGATTCCAAACAGGTAACAACAATAATGTATTTATTAGGTTCAATAGGTTTGTTGATTATTAGTTTTATAACTGAACCTAAAGGATTCAACGAAATGACTTCAGCCACTTTCTTTATTTACTTTTTATTTATTGTGTCAGGGGTAGTGGCAACAGGTGTGGGGTATATAGTTTTTTATGCAGCGATCCAGCAGATAGGAGCCGGAAAAACAGCCATATTTAATAACTTTGTTCCTTTTTTTGGTCTTGTGTTCTCCGCACTTTTCTTAAATGAAAACATTACAGCTTCACAATTAATTGGATTTGTAATTATTGTAGCTGGAGTTCTATTTGGAACAGGTTATATTGAAAAACTTTGGGCGAAAAAGCATAATCGGATTAATAATACACAAAAGAGTATAGATTAATATCCATTTTTTAGTATTAACTGCTTAATTTCACCTACATCGTTTATATTCCATTTGCGATAATCTCAATATCTAATTAACAAATATAATATGCCAAAGAAAAGAGGATACATGCTCATATATTGAACATAATATCCTCTTATAAGTTTAGTCTATTTAAATCAATTCAGAATGCCTCTTTTTGTTTTACGTACTTGCGATGCTGTCCGCGGCACAGCCCTCGTCCACGTTATGTTGGGAAACGCCGCCGTCCCACACATCCTTTGCATACCGCCCTTCTTCCAAAAGTCCGGACAGCCAGCTTTGCGACTCTTCCTGACTCGCTCCCTGTACAATGCGGTACGCCTCGCACAAAGCTTGTTCAACAGCGGGAGCCATGTGGCTTCCGTCTCCGCACACATACAGGCGGCCGCCTTCGTTCAACAAGTGAATCAGCATGTCTGCATCCTCTCTGAGCAAATCTTGCACATATGTTTTCGGACGGCCTTCAAGCCTGGAAAACGCTGTATGCAAATGGACGATTCCGTCCTTTTCCGCTTGCTCCAATTCGTCTCGATACAGAAAATCTTCATTCGGACGGCGGCAGCCGAAGTACAAATGCGCTTCACCGAGCTTTATCCCGGCATCACGCTGGAGGCGGCGCGCCTGAAGAAATCCGCGGTAAGGTGCGATTCCGGTGCCCGGTCCGACCATGATCACCGGTGTTTCAGGATCTCCAGGAAGCCTGAAGCCTGACTGGGGCTCCCTGATGAAACAAGAAATCGCGTCTTTCGGCTCAAGGCCTGCGAGATAGTTCGATGCAACCCCCTTATATTGCCCGCGGCCGCTCAATGCCGGGCCGCTTACGACAGAGACGGTGATGCTTGTTTGCCGAGGGTTAAGCTGCGGCGAACTGGAAATCGAGTAATACCTCGGTTTTAGCGGAGGCAGAAGCGCCAGAAAGCGGGCGAACGGCAGTTCACAGGCCGGGTATTGCTCAAGCAGGTCAAGCATTGTCAGCCGTTTTTTCAACACTTGATTCTTATAGACGTCATCTTTCAGCAGGTCTTCAAGCTCGCGCTGATGAGGCGGACAAACAGTATGTGCCGCCAACTCGCGAATCTGGGCCCTTGCAGCCGGTTCCTGCAGCTCGACACAATGTTGAAAAAGATCCTTGACATGAACGGGCCGCTCCAAAGGCAAATGTGATGCTTGATTCCGGCCGCTGATCATAATTTGTTCATTTCCGTTCAGCCCAAACCGCTGAAAAACGCGTTCAATCAGCACCTCGCTGTTTTGCGGAAGCACCCCGAGATGGTCTCCCTCCTGATATGCGGTACCTTCAGGAAGCGATATTTCAATATGCCTCGTGCTTCTCCCGCTCTCTTCACACTGCAGTTCCCGGTTTGCCGATATTTTCGCTGTAAACACTTGATAAGCTTTAGCCAGCGGCGAAGCCGCAGGTGCGCTTACAAACTCGACAGATATGGCTTGTCTGTCTGTTTGATTCGGCTCGGGTTCGGACAATGAAAATTCGGTTCTTAAAAGCGGCCACAGATCGTTTTTCCATGACTCAAACTGTCCTTCAAAATCATCGCCTGCGTCCCCTTCTCCAAGCTTGTGCAGCCTTTGGGCGCCTCTTTTTTCCAATGCGCTGTCAATCAGGCGCGGAATCCGCTGGTAGGTGCTGGCCCAGCTCCGGTTACCGCAGCCGAATACCGCATATTTGACACCGTGCAAATCGCCTGTCTGATCATGCTCAAGCCAATGGACAAATTCCCTTGCGCAATCGGGCGGGTTTCCGTTATAGGAAGCCGTCACAATAATAACAGCCCCTTCTGCCGGGAGGTCGCCTGAATATTGATCAAGCTCCGCCATCCGGCTTCGATATCCTTGCTCACGCGCTTCTTCAGCAAGCTCCTTTGCAACCTCTTCGGCTGTGCCGAGATTTGAACCGTAGAGCACAAGGAGAGGGGTTCCGTGCGTATTTTCCGCTACCGGTGCGGAAGGCTTTTCTTCCTGCCGCATGTTCTCTTCAGGTTGAGCACCCGGCGTCACCATCATTGCTTCTTTTTTCCTCGGCCTTACCCTGATTGTGAAGCCATCCGGTTTTAATGTCAGCGATTCTTTGATCTTCAATTGATAGTTTGCATGATCTTCAAGATCAAAGTACTGAAGAATCATGCCGAGCACAAGCGTCGCTTCGTGAAGGGCGAACTGCATGCCGATGCATGCCCTTTGGCCGTTGCCAAACGGTTTGTATGCGTGCGCCGGAATGCTGTCCATCTGCTCGAACCGTTCAGGCCGGAACGCCTCGGCATCTTCTCCCCAGACGCTTTGATCCCTGTGCAGTTTTGGGATGAGCACTGTGACGCTCTGGCCTTTCGGAATCAAGTATTTTCCCCCGATAACTGTTTCGTCTTTTGCGTAAAGAGAAAAAGCCGGCGCCGTCGGCCAAAGCCTTATCGATTCATTCAAAATCATTCGAATGTATTTCAGCTGCTGAACCTGTTTGTAGGAAGGAACGGGATCGGTCAGCACGCGGTCCGCTTCTTCATACGCTTTCTTAAGCTTATCCGGATGCTTCAGGAGCAGATAGATCGCAAACGATAATAAACCGCTCGTCGTCTCGTGCCCGGCGATCAAAAACGTAATGATTTGATAGCGGATATTCTCATCATCCAGTTTTTCGCCGGTCTCAGGGTCTTTCGCATGAAGCATAAGCGATAAAAGGTCATTTCCGCTTTCGCCGCCGGCCTGCTTCCGGTCAGCGATGATCCGGTCAACAAGAGAAAACATCGACTCAACATCGCTGTCAAACTGACGCTTCGTTTGGACCATCAGCTTATCCTGCAGCGGAAAGCGCTTCGTCTGTCTCATCGCTTCGCTCAAACCCCGGACCATGCTCTCGATAAACGGATGCTGCCCTTCGCGGTAGAAGCTGTTAAATCGGTAGTTAAATCCGCATAAGCCGATCGTATCCAGCGTCAGCCGCGTCATATCATCCGGTACGTCAATACTTTCATCCGGATTGAGACGGGACCATTTTTGGATGAGCTGGACGGCGATGTCCTGCATCATGGGATGGTATCCCTTCATCGCTTTTTGGCTGAAGCTCGGCAGAAGGATATTGTGGGCTTTCCGCCAATTGGGTTCCTTCGTCCAGCTCGTAAACAGCCCGTCTCCGCTGAACTCGCGAACTTTCAATAGCCCCTTCCCCATGTTTTTGTCAAACCGGGATTCGTCAGAGACTTCTTTAACCAGTTCATGGCTGGACACAAATACCCCAATCGCATCCGCAAACTTAAATTGAAAGATAGGCCCCATCTCATCCGCGATTTTCCAAAGAGACTGGGAGACCTTGTTTTTGTCAAGCAAAGGCAGGTTGCCGAGCGGTCCGTAAGTTTTAGGGATTGGAATTCCATTTAACGTGTTCATGAAAATCATCCTTTCTGTTTTGAAAAAAGCTTTTCATCCATGATGTTTGACAGCATGCCAGGAACATTCTTCAATCTCTTTGATCAGTCCGGTAGGATCTTCGATTTCCCCGGCCCTTACCAATTTCTGAATATGAACGAACGCCCCGAATACCACAGCCGACAAGATGTGAGAAGGCAAGGGGCGAATCACGCCGGCCGCTTTCCCTTTTTCAAAAAATAAATAGACGAAATCCAGCAGTTCGTTTAAGACTTCACGGCTTTTCTCTGTCAGGTAATGAGAGGTTTTGTCAATTTCCAAAAAATAAAGCGCATGGACATTTTCCTGAGAAAACTCGAAAAGGCAGCGGAAAATATGCTGAAATTGTTTTTTTATCCCTGCTGAATCTTCAGGATAGTCCTCCTCAATCTTTTCTTTAAATCTCTTCACACTGTCTTGGAACAAGACGTTCACAAGGTCTTCCTTGCTGTCAAAGTAGCGGTAGATGGTGCCTGCACCGACGTTTGCCTTCTCGGCAATCATCGGAATGGTTGCGGCGTCAAAGCCACGGTCTGCGAAAAGGACGAGCGAAGCCTCGATAATCTTCTGATATTTGCTTTCCGATTCCATTGATTTTGCCCTCCAAGCCAGCGGAATGAACGTTCATTCCGCTTTTCCAATACATTCACTTTTTGACAGAACACTCGAAAATTCCTTTTTTAATATAAAATTTTTTAAAGGAAAACAAAAAAAGGGAGAATAGACCCAACTGTTGACATGAGTTGAAATTCATAAATCGAATGGAGGCAGTGCGGCTGTTTAATAGTATTCTTATATATTAATTTCGATTAAAAAAGAGGAACTGATATGTCATCAGTTCCCTCTGCCATCGGATTATTTTGCTTTTTTGACTTTTAATATGCTCGCTTTGCTCGTATTGCCGGCTTTATCTTTTGCAGTGACCGCTAAAACAGTGTTTGCCTTTTGTTTTTTTATTTTAACGGAAAACGCGCCTTTTTTATCGGCCTTGCCGGTTCCAAGCGTTTTCTTTCCTGCTTTGACGGTGATGGCGGCGTTTGCCTCTGCTTTCCCCTTAACGGCCGTGCTCTTGTTTGTTACCGTATTCACTTTTGGCGTGGGCGGGGGAGTTTTGTCAAGCACAGTGACGGCTTTCGCTTTGCTGACATTCCCGGCTTTATCCTTTGCTGTTACACTGATGACCGTTCCGGCTTTTTGCCTGCTGATTTTCAGCTTGTATTCACCTTTTCCGGTCGCTTTACCGGAAGCGATCGTCTTTCCTTTTACTTTTGCGCTGACTTGCGCGTTTGCTTCTGTTTTTCCCTGAATCACCGTACTTTTATCGGAAACCGGATAAACTTTCGGGGCGCCTGGCGGGATGACATCAGCAACCGTCATTTTAACATCGCCGCTTTCTCTGTAGTCATCAGCAGATGCGGAGACATACAAAACGGCATATTCTTTTTGCTTATTGATGTTCACTTTAAACGCTCCGGATGCATCCGCTTTGCCTTGCGCGATCACTTTTTTGGACGCGTTTTTCACTTTGATCGTGTAGCCGGCTGCCGTTTTCCCCGTTACGGCAGTATCTTTGTTCGTGATGCGTTTGACGGAAGGGTTTTTCGGCGCTTTTTCCACGACGGTTCTGAGCGAGGCTTCCGCCTGATAACCCGATGCCGCGACATGAAGAACTTGCCCCGCCTTCTGGGCCGGAATTTTCACTGAAAACGCGCCTGATTTTCCGGCTGTTCCCGTGCCCAATACTTGCTTCCCTCGCAAGATTTTGACCGCCACACCGCTTTTGGCTGTGCCTGTCACTGCCGTATGGCGGTTTAAAACGGGATGAACCTTCATGTTCAGCTCAAAAACGCTGGCTGCGTGATAAACATTCAGCCTCCCCCACCCGGAAACGAAATCATAACCAGGGATTTGAGCAGCCGGTTCTACATCCAGATCATAGTCCGGGTTGGGATTATCCTGTTCTTCAAATGCCACATCTGCTGTCGTCTCGGTCAATAGCTTTGCGACTTGCTTTGGTTTCAAAGATGGATTCTGTGACAAAAGAAGTCCTGCTGCAGCTGCAACATGCGGCGCCGCCATGGATGTTCCGCTCATATAAGTGACATTTCCGTCCGGAACGAGGCTTGGAATATCGGTTCCCGGCGCCACCATATCGAGACCTTTTCCATAATTGGAATAGTCCGAGACGAGATCGAGGTTATTGGTCGCCCCGACTGAAAGCGTATATTTCGAAGATGCCGGGTACGAAATCTCCGACACTCCGTCATTGCCGGTGGCGGCAACGATCGTCACATTTTTGGACGCCGCGTATTTGAGCGCATATTCCATCACCCTGCTGTATGGTCCGCCAAGGCTTAAATTAATGACTTTTGCACCGTGGTCGGCAGCATAGATGATGCCGTTGGCAATCTGTTCCGTATCTCCGCTTCCTGAAGAATCCAGCACTTTGACAGGCAGGATTTTGGCATAGGCATTGATTCCCGCCATTGAAAAATGGTTGTCTTGCGCAGCTGCGATGATGCCTGACACGTGTGTGCCGTGGCCATTGTCATCCATCGCGTCCGCGGTGCGGCTGATATAGTTATAGCCTTCGTCTTTTTTGACGCTGCCGCTTAAATCGGCAAGCGTATGATCAACACCCGTATCGACAACGGCGATTACTGTATCTCTCAGCTTTTTGCCTTTCATCAGTTTTTGAAGCTGTTCAAATTGTATGTCTGCATTCGCAGCACGGTTTTTGCCGTTATTTTTGAGCGACCATTGATATGGATACTGGGTGTCCGCTGACAGTGCTTCATATTGCTGAACCTGTTCGACGAATTCCACTTCAGGCATCTTGGCAATCTTGGCTGCTGCCGTCTGATATTGCTTTGCCGCCGCTTTGAATCCGGCTGAACGGCTTTCCTTCATTTCCACAACGTACATATCTTTAAATTTCGTTTTACTTTTACCAAGTGGTTCTAATGCCTTGACGCCGGAAGATTGGGCTTTAGATTTGAAAGAACCCAGTTTTTTGCCGTCTTTCAATTTTACAATATAGCGTTTTTCAGGGGCGCTTGATGTAGCTGTCGCCATCCCCGCTTTCTCCAGCACAGCCGATACTTTGCTGCCTGTTAATTGTTCGATGCCGATGTCTTTTGCCACTTGATCCAGCTGTTTTTTCAGCGACTCGGGAACGGACTCGCGCGCTGTTTCGTACAGACGGCTGATCGCTTTTTGATCATCATTCGTAATGGTGTATGCGCTCTCTTTTCCGTTTTTTGCGACATCGGAAAACAGCGGCTTCAGCTGCACCAAGTCTTTGTAGACACTGTCTCTCATCGATTTGTTAAAGAGCATTTTTGCGCTGATGAATGGAGCTGCTTTATAGTAAAGGGAAGACAGCTCTTTTCCTTTTTCAGTTTTTGAAAGAACTTCATCCCTGATCGTTCTTAACTGTTTTAATATGCCCTTGCCGGTTTCCCTTTCGGAGACGCTTAATTCTGCAGGACACTCTTCTTCCGCCTCCTGGTTTGCCGGAGGCAGGGTGACGCCTTCATAGCTGATGGTGTAAGAAATATCTGTAATTGAAGTGGTTTCGTTTTCCTCATCATGGTGATTTTCTACTTTTATGTAGTAAGGACCTTTCCAGGCAATCGGAAAATCGATTAAAGCGGGATTATTTTCATAGGAGTAGCCGTTGTATCTGTCAAACGTTTGGTGATCAGCTGCGTTTTCCAGGCTGGAGTAAACGGAAATGTTCAGCTCTGCATCTGATTTCAGTTTAACGCGGAAATGCGTGTGGTTTGCGATTTCCTGATTTGAAGGATTGATTTTATACCAATGCACCTCATCATCGCTTTGAAATGACGCTTCAACTGGGGACGCGCCGGTCAGTGTGGTTTCGTTAATCGGAACGCTGTCTTCGGCCGCCATAGTCTTCGGTAGAGGCAGCTGGCCAAAAATCAATGCAACAAGGAGAAAGAAAGCAATTGAACTTTTCACGATCCTTTTGTTCATAAATACCTCCGGAAAATATAGTAAAAACGTTCACTTTGATATTAAACCATGTTTGCTATGTTATTGGAATACTTTTCTTTAAAAATCAAAAATATGATATTTAAGATCTGGTTTCAACTCTATCAAACATAAAAAATCCCTCTCGTATGAAAGGGATGATCGTACAAAGCTCACGATTTTACCGCAGAAATGCAGCAGTCATTTTCGTTCATATGTACCGTGATGTCTCTGAAATGGCTTTCTTCAAGCAGTTGCTTGATTTGCTCTTCTGAGTATAAGGAAAAGCCTTTTGTTTTTTTCGATTTTTTCAATTGCCCTTCCAGATGGACGGCGAGAAACAGCGTGCCGTCAACCTGTAAAACACGGTAAATTTCTTTTAATGCTTGTTTGAAATCCGTCCAAAAATAAAGGGTGTGGACTGAATATACTTTATGAAAAGAACGGTCCGGATAAGGAATGTTTTCGGCATGGCCGAGCTTCAATTCGGCTTTTCCTTCTTCTTTCATATGACGGATTCGCCGCATCCCTTGCTTGACCATGCTTTTTGAAGCGTCTATGCCGCAGGCTTTGCCGCTTTCAAGCATCTCCGCGATCTGATAAAGCGCCGCTCCGCTTCCCGTTCCGATTTCAAGGATGCGCTCATGCGGACAGACATCCATTAAATTGATGGTCCATTCGTTTATATCATGATTTCCGTTTTCCATATATGACGCGACCCATTTCGACAAAATGCCTCTCGGGCTCCGCAATTGTTTTCCAAGCCATTGTTCAAACACGTTATAACACCTGCTTTAATAACTAATTAGCCCGGTTTTTCAGGTTGCAAATCGTTCAAACGGGCCTTTCACCAATCATATCGGTCAATAAACCGAATATTAAAAGCATTAGCAAAAATAACTGCATTCTTTTGTTACATTCCATAACTAGACGGCTTCAGCTTTGAAAATGTTTCGCTTTAAGAAAACTGTTTTTTTAATGAATTGGTCTATCCGCCCTTTCCACAACTCAAACCCATGCATAGTATATATGGAATTTTCACTAAAAGGTGGTGCTATTTATGGGCTTTGGTTACGGCGGCGGATGCTGCGGCGGATGGGGTGGCTACCCTGGCGGATACGGCGGTGGATACGGCGGCGGATACGGCTATGGAGGCGGATTCGCGCTTGTTGTGGTTCTATTCATTCTGTTAATTATCATCGGCGCTTGTTACGTCTGCTAAATGAACAGGAGGGGGGCTTTAAATCCCCCCTTTTTATTTTGCCATTCAGTTTGTCCACATGAAAAAGAGCAGAAAACAAACGTTTTCTGCTCTTTCTCAATAATACCAATAATGCGGCCAATACCCGAATTGGCGCGCCATCTCCATTCTTTGGCGCCGGTACGGATTACCGTATCCGTGCTTGAAAGAATGAGGCATTGATGTATACCCGTGGCCGATAAAAGGCATTCTGCCGTTTTTCTGCATGCTTTTCACCCGCATTCATTGAATTGCTTGCTTCATATTATGCAGAAAAGCGGAGATGCGGAACTCGTATCAGCCCCGGCTAAACCTGGTCCTTCTCCCGAGTGTAATGTGCCAACAGTTCCCTTCTATGCATCATCTTGATCTCCTCCTTTATTTTTTTTCGCGCTTTAAGCTAGCGCTGGCTGTTCATGTAAAGATATTTCAGCTGCAGGTCTTTCATTTCATTGTACATTTGTTCGATTTCGTATTCTCGCTCGTACTCTTCCGGACTTTTAAATCGTCTCTGAATGGTTAGTGTTAAGAAGAATAGATTTATTGTCACATCGCTCACCTCCTTTCAAGTTCGCTAAAAACAAAAACAGCCCGCAGATTATCTGACAAACCTGCGGGCGCAAACAAAAACCGCCAGATAAAAACGAATCGAGTCTTTATCTTGCGGGAGGAGCAGCGTATGATTATGCCTAACTTCCTAACGGACCGGCTGTGCTGAAAAAGCATCGGTTAAGGAAGTGCACAATCTCTCCCACAGGTTTGATGAATCATGATATTGGCGTTCACAAAGTCTAATGTATGTAGTCAGTGCTGGTTTCATGTTCATCAACCTCCTTTGCTTTTTGTTTACTTTGTAAGTATATCCATCAAATTCCTGTTTGTAAACCGTTTTTTTAATAAATGGACGGATTGATCAAACAAAAAAAGCGGAGAGCCCCTCTCTGAGTCTCTCCGCTTACGATTCTTCCATCTCATCTAATTGTCTTTTATATTTAAGCGAGCGCTTCACACAATAGAAGGCTCCTCCCAAAAAGCCGCATGTCGCGAGCATCATTGTCATCTTTTGGCCGGTTTCCAAACCTTGTCCGGGAATGACCGATCCGATATATAAAAATGCGCTTACGCTGAGAAGCGTAAAAGCAAACTGCTTATAGTCTTCCATCAGCGATTTGACTTTTTTCTTCTGCATGTCATGATCACCTGCTTTTGTTTCATAATGGATATGATTCAGGATAACATAGATTGACAGATGACCAGACATGTAAATTCAGCCATTTTAAGAAATCGGGGCCAGCGCTTGCTGCAAGTCTTCCAACAGATCGTCAATATCTTCTACCCCGGCGGAAATGCGGATCAATCCGTCTGTAATGCCAAGCTCCAGCCGGCGTTCACGCGGGATCGAAGCGTGAGTCATCCGCGCCGGCACTGAAATCAGGCTTTCAACCGCGCCAAGGCTTTCGGCAATCGTAAACCATTTCAGACGGCCAAGGACAATGTCCACGTTCTCTTCTTTTCCGATATCAAACGAGATCATGCCGCCGAAGCCCGTGCTTTGCCGCTTGGCAAGCTCATGTCCCGGATGGGACGGCAGCCCTGGATAATAAACCTTTTTGACGGCCGGATGATCATCTAAAAAAGCTGCGATTTTCCTGGCATTTTGCTCATGCGCTTCCATTCTCAAGCCAAGGGTTTTCATCCCCCTCATTAAGAGCCAGGAATCCTGAGGCCCGAGAATCCCGCCTGTAGAATTTTGAATGAAATGGATCTCTTCTGCGAGTTCCTTCGAGGCTGTCACAACCAGTCCGCCGACGACATCGCTGTGTCCGCCCAAGTACTTCGTCGCGCTGTGAAGGACGATATCGGCTCCCAACGAGATTGGGTTTTGAAAGTACGGTGTGTAGAAGGTGTTGTCGACAATCAGCAACAGGCCGTGCTTTTTCGCTGTTTCAGCGGCTTTCTTGATGTCCGTGATTTTCAATAAAGGATTTGTCGGCGTCTCAACATAAATCGCTTTTGTATTCGGCTTGATCGCTTTTTCGATGTCTTCAATGCTGCTCGTATCACTGAAGGTCGCTTCAATGCCGATGCGATTCATCACCTTTGTCATCACGCGGTATGTGCCGCCGTATACATCATCTGTCAACACGATGTGATCGCCGCTTTTAAAAAGCATCATGACCGCTGTGATCGCTGCCATCCCAGAGCCGAACGCGTAGCCTGCCTCACCGCCTTCAACATCCGCGATCAAGGATTCGAGCGCCGTTCTTGTCGGATTTCCCGTCCGGGAATATTCGTATCCTGTATGCTGTCCGGCGCGCGGCTGTTTGTACGTGCTGACTTGGTAAATAGGAACCGATACCGCTCCTGTTTTTTCGTCTCCTGTAATGCCGCCGTGGATCATTTTCGTTTTTGGCTTCATCTCATATTCCTCCTTCGTAAATTTTTTTGCTTAAATAGCGGTCGCTGCTGTCGGGGAAAATTGTCACAATGTTTGTGCCGGCTTTCGCTTTTTCGGCTTCTTTCAACGCGGCAAACAACGCGGCGCCTGATGAGCTTCCGATCAGAAGCCCTTCCTTTTCAGCGGCTTCTTTTACAAGCCGGAACGCCTCTTCGTCAAGCACGGTGTAAATCTCATCGAAATGGCTTTCGTCCATATATTCCGGAATGAATTCCATTCCGATTCCTTCGGTTTTATGTCCGTGCGGTTCTCCTCCGTTTAAAATCGAGCCTTCAGGTTCAACAATAACCGTTTTAATGGACGGATTTTTTTCTTTTAGAAACTTGGCGGTTCCCGCAAATGTCCCGCCTGATCCCGCACCGGCGACGAAGACGTCAATCCGGCCCTCTAGATCATCCCATATTTCCGGGGCGATCGTTTTATAGTAAGCCAATGGATTTACTGGGTTTTTAAACTGCAAAATGCAATAAGAATCAGGAATCTCCTTCTCAAGTTCAAGTGCCTTTTCAATCGCACCCTTCATTCCGGCACTTCTGGGGGTATGAACAATTCGAGCGCCGAGCGCTTTCATGATCGACTGTTTTTCCATGCTGAAATGCTCGGGCACGCAAAAAACGGGTCTAATCCTGTGCTTTCTGGCGGCGAGGGCAAGGCCGATTCCCGTATTGCCTGCTGTCGCCTCAATGACCGTTCCACCGGGTTTCAGCTTTCCCGAATCGACGGCTTCAGCAATCATCACTTCTCCGAGCCGGTCTTTAATGCTGCCTCCCGGATTCATCATTTCAAGCTTTGCATATATGTTAACACCGCTGGGGATATGAAAATTCAAAATCTGCAGAAGCGGCGTTTTACCGATCAATTGGGTGATGTCCTTGATCACATTCATGTTCCTTCCTCCTTCAAGAGGTGCAAAACAGAGGGGGGCTCCCCCCTGTTTTTAATTGATTCTTTTGATCATGCGGAGCACAAGATCTGTCGAATGCTTGGCAGCCTGCTCCAAAAATTGGTCAAATGAAATTTCAGACTCTTTTCCGGCGATGTCTGAAAGCGCCCTGATGACAACGAACGGCGTATTAAATTGATAGGAAACCTGTGCGACAGCAGCCGCTTCCATTTCAACCGCGTAAAGATCTGCAAACTTGCCGCGGATGAATGCCACGCGGTCAGGATCGCTCATAAAGGAGTCGCCTGTTGCAATCGTTCCTTTGACAACCTGAATGTGTCCCAGTTCAGACGCTTCGGCTTCCGCCGCTTGGATCAATGTACTGTCGGCCTTGTATGCGGCCGGCAGATTCGGAACCTGTCCATATTCATAATCAAATGCCGTGACATCGACATCATGATGGCGGACTTCGGTCGAGATGACGATGTCTCCGACATTAAGCGAATGATGGAAGCCGCCGGCTGATCCGGTGTTGATGACAACGTCCGGTTTAAAGCGGTCGAGCAGAATCGTCGTGCTCATGGCTGCATTGACTTTGCCGATGCCGGACTTTAAAAGTACGACTTCTTTTCCTTCATAAAATCCGCTGGTAAATTCACAGTTTGCGATGACTTCTTGGTTCGTCTGTTCGAGCTTGCTTCGCAAAATCGTGACTTCTTCTTCCATTGCTCCGATAACTGCGATTTTCATATCTTAAAACTTCCCTTCAAATTACAATTTTGCCGCTTCCATTACCCAGACAAAATCATTATGCTTTTGAAAGGCGATACTGAATTGTTCTGAGGTAAAGATCATTTCCATTTCCGAAAGCGTCGGATAATGTTCCGTTTCAAGGTCTTCCGCCAATTGCAGGAACCCTTTTTCCTTCGCTTTTTTAACAGCGGCAGAGAAGGCTTCCCGATCCTTGAAGACGGTATCAGCAAACACTATTTTACCATGCTTTCCGAGCATTTTTCCATATCGCTTCACAGCCTCCCGTTTCTCTTCGTTTGTCAGGTGGTGAAACGCATAGGAACTGACAATCGTGTCGGGAGAAAACGGCGGTTCCGGAAAGTCGAGAAAGTCTCCGTCAACGATCACTGCAGTCTCCGCTAGCTTTGCCTCGGCAATTTCCCTCATTGCTTTTGAAGGTTCTACACCTGTGACTCCCTTTCCGGCTGCCAGCAATTTTGCAGTCAGATTGCCAGTGCCGACGCCGAATTCAAGAACTTTATGCCCGGAGCGGCTGACGACATCATCCAGAATGCCGTCGTAGTTGCGAAACACTTCTTTGTACTGAAGATCGCGGCCAACTACTGTATCATCATAAGAATTTGCCCAGTTCTCAAATAAAGGAATGAACTCTCTTCCCATTTTATCGTCACTCTCCATCTATTTTTACAATTCCTATAAGTATAGTATGATTTATTCAGTTGATTAGTTCTTATCCTACCACAAGTCATTCGTTTTGGGTACAAAAAAGGCTTGGTTATATTTCCCTTGTCACCCGGACGCTTCTTTGCTTTAATAAAAAATGACTTGAAACGAATGGAGGATTGGTTTATGAACTTCGGGCTCGATCTGATCAAAGATAAAATTGAGTTTTTTGAGGCGCTGAGCTTAGAGGAGCTTGAAAAAAAGATCAGTCAGCAGATTGAAAACAACCAGGCGCTTTTGCTGAGGGTCCATTCGGTTTCCCATCAGACGGCGGTCATTGACGGACGGATCCACTACAGCGCAGTCGTGCATTTTAAAGCCGAATCATAAAAAAAGCGCCCGGTTGTTAAAACCGGACGCTTTTTTCTTTATTTCAACTGTTCAACTTTTGTCGGCTTCCAGCCTTTCCCGTCAACCCAAGTAATGGCTACCTGGTATTTGACGCCGGTGTCCTTCGCCTGAATGGTTCCTTTCGCATCTTGCGGGCTGCCGTTGTTTCCGAGCCAGATCAACGTCATGTTGTCTTGGGAAACCCCTGTCGCATATGAAATGGCTTCAAGCATTTCTTTCCAGTCTTGTGAAGACGAATCATATGTTGCGGTATGCTGTCCGCTCTGTTGTGTGCCGACAGGCTTCCAGTCAGGATTGATGATCGTTTTTTCAACATTGGCGCTTGAACCGCCTTCTTTCACTTCGGCTCCTTCAAACGGATCATCTGATGTTGATTTGCCCTCGTCTGAAGCAGAGTCTTTATCCTTGTCCGAGTCGGAATCGCTGTCTTCTTTGTCGGCAGAATCGCTTTTTCCTTTGTCCTCATCTTTTACATCTTCGTCAGACGTTTGTTTCTTATTGTCGGAAGCAGGTGCTTCTGTCGTCTGTTCAGAATCGTTTTTCGAAGCATCTTGCTGCGCCTGCTCCTTCGGGCTGTTCATCATCAGACTGCTGGCGACGACAACGATTAATACCAATACGATGCCTATTAAAATGTTAAGCACAAGATTCGCTTTCCTGCGCTTATCACGATTTTCAAAACGAGATTCCCTTGTTTCGCTCAAGTTCATTGCACTCCTTTTTCCCTCTTGCCTCGCTTTCTATTTTATCATCACCTGAGGCATTCTTCTATGTCTGGTTCTTTTCAATTTCATATACTTTTTTAACAATATCATAAAATACGGCATTTGTCGCAGCCTTGCTATCCGGCGTATCCATATGGACGACGACGAGCGCATATTTCGGTTTGTCCGCCGGAAAATAACCTGCGAACCATTTATGATAGAGCGATTTTTTGTCATCTGCCGTCCGGCCTGTCTGAGCTGTGCCCGATTTGCCCGCTACTTCGTACGGAAGATCTCTGAAGCGCCGGCCTGTCCCCTTTTCAGACGTGACGACTTTTCTGAGCAGTTTCTGCAGTTTTTGCGCGGTATACTGATCGATTTTCTCTCCGGGGAGCTTGTGATCTTTAAAAGCCGTCATCAATGTGCCGTTTTTATATTCGATCTGGTCTGCGATCTTGACTTGTTTTTTCTCTCCGCCTCTTGCAATGGTCGCCATCATGTTGGCGATTTCCAACGGGGTCAGCTTCACATTTTTTTGGCCGATGGCGGTCTGGGCTACAGCTTTTTTGACTTTTTTGTCCTTTTCATCCCCCCAGATTGATCCGGCAGTTTCATAATGAAACTGTCTGAACTCATCTTCATGATACAGTTTCCCTTCCCAGCCGACCCGTCCGGTCAGCCCAAGCTTTGCGGCGGTATCTTCGATCACGGAGCTGTTTTTTTCAACGAGCTGCCCAGCAAGATTTGTAAACGTGTAGTTGCAGCTTTCCGCAAAACTGTCTTCCAAGCTGAGCTTCCCTTTGTCTTCTCCGGCCTCACCGTACAGGTTCAAATTGCAGTTAAAGGTTTTTGACGGATGGTCCAAGCCGTTTTCGATCGCTGCCGCAGCAATCACGGTTTTAAAAACCGAGCCGGGATATACCGGTGTCAGCATATAGTTTTGCCTTGTTTTTTGCAATGCCATGTTGAGATCGGGCTTGCTCGCAATCGCCGCCACGCCGTTCGTCTCGATGTCAATCAGAACCGCTCCGCCTTTATCAAGCTGATGGTCAGCCAGTACATCTTCCATTGCCCGCTGAACCTTTTTGTCGATCGTTGTTTTGACTTGCAGCGGGTAAAACGGATTTGCATCTGCCGTATATTTGACGTCCATACCGAACAAAGGGTTTCCCAATCCGTCCACATGATACAACAGTTTTGTATCTTGTTCAGGCAGCAGGAATTCATCAAATGTCCGCTCCATGCCGAAGGTGCCGATTTTCGTGCTGATGGAGAGGCCCTCTTTATCGGGATATTTTCGTCGGAGAAGGTCCGGGTCTTGATTGGTCATACCGAGCGTATGCGAAGCCAGCCTGTTCTTTTCTGTTTCTTCTATGTATACGCCGTAAACGCCGGGATATTTCAGTTTTTTGATTTTTTCGAGAGCCGTCTTTGAAATGGACGCTCCTTCATGTTTTGTAAGAATCACAGGTTTTTTCGCATGCTCAAGCTTATTCTCGAGCTCATCTTTTGTCATGTTTAAAATTTCGGCTGCTTCTTCGGCCGGCCATGGCTGATGTTTTAAAAAAGGAAATAAGACGATGGCCGGTTTTTGGGTGACGGACAAATGTTCGCCGTTCCGATCTAAAAAAGATCCTCTCCCGTCTGAAATCCGAACTTCCTCAGTGCGCTGTTTGACGCTTTCCTGGATTAAGTTCACATTCCGTTTAGAAAAGGATTCGGTAAAAAACAGTTGAATTTCAGCGAGCCTGATCAGCAGAAATAACAGGGCAGCCGAAATGATAATCGACACCCACTTCATGCGCTTTTGCCATTTCATAATAAAAACACCTCATCCACATTGTGGACGAGGTCATCGTTTGCTAAACAAATTTTATGAAATTTTCACAATCTTTACAAGCATTTCGCCGCCCGGTGTTTGAACGGTCACTTCGTCCCCGACCTGTTTGCCGAGAAGGCTTTTCGCGATTGGGGAATCGTTCGAGATTTTTCCTTCAAACGGATCGGCTTCCGCGCTGCCCACAATGGTATAAGATTCTTCTTCACCGTCAGGAAGCTCCGTAAATGTAACGGTTTTTCCGAGGCCGACGATATCTGAGTTTGCACCATCGTCTTCGATGATCTTTGCGTTGCGGATCATATTGTCAAGGGTTGTGATGCGCCCTTCTACAAAAGCTTGTTCTTCTTTTGCTGAATCGTATTCGGAGTTTTCGGAGAGGTCTCCGAAGCTTCTTGCCACTTTAATACGTTCAACAACTTCTTTACGTTTAACCGTTTTCAAATACTCAAGTTCTTCTTCCAGTTTTTTCTTTCCCGTTTCTGTCATAGGAAATACTTTCTCTTGTGCCATGTTCCTTCACTCCTTCTAGTTGGTTCCTCATCACTTGTATGTGAGGTATAGACTTGAATATACAAGAATGAGGACAACCCTTGTCCCCTTCTTCTCTCCCATATTTGTAAAGTATCATATAAACCGGATGGAAGGCTCCGGTAAATGGTGCTTATACAGTTAAAGAAGGGCTCAGGATGAGAACCCTTCAATTTCTATACATAATATGGTCAGAGTTGTGTTTGTCTATGCTATGTTATTATAAAATCGCGTTTTGTTCAAGAATAGTTTGTATTTTTGTTACCATCAGGTCGATGGCGACGCGGTTTTGTCCGCCCTCCGGAATAATGATATCGGCATAGCGTTTCGTCGGTTCGACAAACTGGTTATGCATCGGTCTGACGACTGAGATGTACTGCTCGATGACAGAATCGATCGAACGTCCTCTTTCTTTTATGTCTCTGACCATCCTTCTGATGATCCGCAGGTCGGCATCCGTATCGACATACAGCTTGATGTCCATTAAGTCGCGGAGCCTTTCATCCTCGAGGACAAGGATTCCTTCCAAAATAATAACATCTTTCGGATCGACGTGCACGACTTCCTCTGAACGCGTATGCAGCTTGTAATCGTAAATCGGCTTTTTGATCGGCTTGTAGGCAAGCAATTCATTTAAATGCTCGATCAAATAGTCATTATCAAATGCAAGCGGATGGTCGTAGTTCGTGTTCAGCCGCTCTTCAAACGGCAGATGGCTCTGATCTTTATAATATAAATCCTGTTCCAGCATCAAGATCGAATGACCTTTAAACTGTTCATAAATGGATCTGGTGACGCTCGTTTTTCCAGATCCGGAGCCTCCCGCTATGCCGATAACTACCGGTTTTTTCCCCATGCCATTACTGCCCCTTTCTCATCATGTTGCTAGGATATATCTTGTTGTCCACTTTAAATTTGACGATCTGCAGGGGATGGCGGGCTGCATCAAGCACATTGCCTTTTTCGTCCCATATCGTGTCAATTTTGCATGTGAAATTTTCGATTTCCGGACCGAAAAATTCGACTTCATCTCCGGTTTTAAAGAAGTTCCGCTGCTGGAGCGTGACCATTTTTGTCTCTTCATCATAATCAAGGACAAGTCCGGCAAAGTCGTATGTTGTCTTTTTGCCGTGAACGCCGAACATTTGCTCTTCATATCCGGGGGTTCCTTCAAAGAAAGCAGGCGCCGTGTCTCTATTGGCGCATTTGTCCAGTTCTTTCAGCCATTCTTCTTTGATGACGAAATTTTCGGGGTCAGCGCAATAAGAATCGATCACTTTTCTGTACACACTGACGACTGTCGCAATGTAGTGAATCGATTTCATCCGGCCTTCGATTTTCAGGCTGTCAATACCCATTTCAATCATTTGCGGAATCGATTCGATCAGCTTCAGATCTTTCGGGCTCATCGCAAACGGTGCATCGCCTTCTTCATATAGCGGCAGTGCATTCGCCCCGTCCGTCTGATACAAATCATAGTCCCATCGGCATGACTGGCAGCAGCCTCCGCGGTTAGAGTCTCTGGCCGTCATATGGTTGCTGAGCACGCAGCGGCCGGAATAAGCGATGCACATCGCACCATGTATGAATGTTTCGATTTCAATATCCACTTTTTCTTTCATTTCTCTGATCTCAAGTGCGCTCGTTTCGCGTGCGAGCACGACCCGCTCAAGGCCTTCTTCCTTCCAGAACTGAACGGCTTTCCAGTTTGAAAGGGACTGCTGGGTGCTCAAATGCACTTCCAGCTTCGGCGCGACCCTGCGGCATGTTTCAATGATCAGGGGATCAGCGACGATAATGCCTGACACGCCTGCTCCCTCGAGGTCGCGCAAATAGTCTTCTAGCCCGTCGATATTTTCTTCATGCGCAAAAATGTTTGTCGTCACATAAATTCTTGCGCCGTATTTTTTCGCAAATTCGACACCTTCAGCCATTTCTTCAATTGAAAAGTTATCTGCGTTTGAGCGGAGTCCATATTCACGTCCGCCGATAAATACAGCGTCTGCGCCATAGTGGACAGCGATTTTCAGTTTTTCCAAATTTCCCGCCGGAGCAAGAAGTTCTGGCTTTTTCGTAATGACGCGTTTTCCATCAACGATTTTGGAAATTTTATCTTTTACTGCAGACATGGCTATCCCTCCTTTTAGTATACTGTTTCTTTGAAAAAGAATCCGGTATCGATGCTGCGGTTTGCAGGCTGCAGCTGTTCAATCCGCTCGATCCATTCTTCTTTCTTGTCTTCGTATGCTTCTCTGTCTGCGATGCAAAGGTCGATGGCTTCGCGGTACATGGCCGTTACCTCAGTCATGTATTCGACCGATTTTAAAATCCCTTCAATTTTAAATGAATCGACGCCGGCATCGATTAAATCCTCAAGCTCATCAATGATGCAGACGTCATTCGGACTCATGATGTGCGTGCCGTTTTCGTCTTCGAAAATCGGATATTTGTTACCGCGTTCTTTATCATGAAGATACATGCCTTTTTCTTTTTTCTTTCCTTCGATATCCATGACTTTTCCCTGGTATTCAAAATAGTTGCCGATCAGGGAGCGCTTTGACTGGAACATACATGTCATGCCGTGAACCTGAATTTCGATCTCGACTTCTGCTTTCTCTTTAATCTCAACGATGCTGTCCATGTTGAGCTCTCTTGCGAGCACCGCGCGCTTCGCGCCCTTTCGCCCCCAATAGTTGCAGGAATAATGGTTGGTTGCGGTCGTTTCCGTATTCCAGTGAAGTTTCATATTCGGCGCTGATTCCCGTGCAGCCATAAGTACAGCGGGATCGCCGAAGACAACCGCATCGGCGCCTGCCTCTGCCAAGAAAGAAAGGTAGTCATTCAGTTCTGGCACCCGGTCATTGTGAAAAATCGCATTCACGGCAACATATACTTTTGCGCCTTTTTGATGAGCCTGAATGATGGCTTCTTTTACTTCCTCTCTGGAAAACTCCCCGGCTAAACGCAGACCGAACCTTTGTTCACCGATGATAAACGCATCGGCGCCCGCCTCTGCCAAAGGCTTAATATCCGAAACAGCCGTCGGCGTCACAAGCAGTTCAGGCTTTTTCATATCCGTTCACCTCTTTTTTGACTGACGGCCAATCCGTCGCCCACAGGCAGGATCGCCGTGTGGTAGTCAGGATGCTCCATCAGCCAATGATTGTAATGATCTATTTTCGATACAAGCTTTTTGATGCGCTTGTTTTCGATCTGATTGTAATCTGATGCGACAAGGCCTTTGAAAAGGACATTGTCAGTAAAAATGATGCCGTCATCGGCGAGCATTTTTTCATATATACTGAAAAACTTCTGATACTGGCCTTTTGCGGCATCGATAAAAAGCGCATCATAAGGAGCCATCGATTGAACGGCATCCGATTCGCTGAGCGCATCGCCGAAGAACACGTGAATTCTGTTTTCAAGCTGGAATGACCGGATGTTTTTCAACGCTTCCCGATACCTGTCTTCATCGCGCTCGATCGTAAAGATTTCAGCTTCGGGAAGGGCAAGTGCCATCCGAATCGCCGAATAACCGATGGCGGTACCGATTTCAAGAATTTTTTTCGGATTTTTGAGTGAAAGAAGCTGCAGGAGCACTTCAATTCCTGTCGGTTCCATAATGGGCACGCCATGCTTTTCGGCATAGGCCTCCAGTTTCATAATTTCAGCCGGTCTTTGCTTCAGCAGCTTTTCAAGATAGCCGGTCAATTCTTCGTGTCCAATCTTCACAGGCAGATGGCCTCCCTTTCATAAAAAAGAGCCTTAGGTCAGATGTGCAGCACTCTCCTAAAGCAGTCGACTGTCTTTTCTCAATAAACAACCCGATATATTTTATCATAAAACCTTTGTATTTGCGAATAAAAGGAGAATAATTTTTACTCTCCTTTTTCCTCGTCCTGCGTGTTCGTAATGTATTTTGCTTTTGCTTTATTGTGTTCTTCAAGCGTTTTTGTAAAGACGACTTCCCCATTTTTCTTTGCAAGGAAATAAACATAGTCTGTTTGCTCCGGATTTAATGCCGCTTCCCAGGAGCTCTCTCCCGCGTTAGCAATCGGCCCAGGCGGTAGACCGGCATGTTTGTACGTATTATACGGGGAATCCGCTTCAAGGTCTTTGTACATGACACGGTTTTTATGCTCCCCAAGCGCGTATAAAACGGTCGGATCCGTTTGCAATGGCATGTTTTTGCTGATGCGGTTGTAAAAGACGCTTGAGATTTTATGCCGGTCCGCTTTTTCGGTAGCTTCTTCTTCAATTAACGAAGCCATCGTCAAGGCTTTGTGGACGGACATCTTTTTGTCTTTCATCTGCTTTTCATACTTTTCAGCCAGCTGATCTGTTTGTTTGATCATCGCTTCGATGATTGCGTCCAGCTTCGTCTCAGGGTCGTAAAACGGATATGTCGCAGGATACAGGTATCCTTCAAGCGGATGCTTGATATTCTTGTTTAGCACGTCGTCGGTGATCAGTTTCGGATACTTCTGTTTTAATCGGCTGATGAATTCGCGGTCATCCAGCTTTTTCATAATGTCCGCTGCCGAGTAGTTGGTTTGTCCGGCGATGATAGCTGCGATTTCCTGGAGCTGTCTTCCTTCAGGAACGGTAATTTTAAATGCCGGTACATGCGAAGCGCTCGTCAGCTTTTTGACCATGCCGGCCGCATCCATCGACTGGCTGAGCTGAAAGTTCCCCGCTTGAAAGCCGGAGGCATTTTTAAATTTCACATAAGCGATAAATACTTTTTCGTTTTTAATTAGGTCCTCTTTTTTCAGTTTGGCGGCGATGGACGTAACGGTCGATCCTTCCGGAATATAGACGCTGACCGTTTTTGCATTATTTTTATCGACCGGTTCGAGCGCCGATTTGACGTAGAGCGAAACAGCGCCTGCGGTTAAAATCAGCAGAACCGCGACCACAGTCAGCCAAAACTTTATTTTATGTTTAAGGAGTCTTTTTATAAACGGTTTCTTTGTCTGATCTTCAAACATTGGTGTCCTCCTCTCCTCCCATGGTATATACTACATGATTCGTTATCATTCGGCAATTTATTACAAAATGTTTTAATAAAAAAAGCCGCCTGTCGGCAGCAGGGCGCAAATGATTGCAGATGCCCATTTAAAAAATGACAAAATCCTAAAACGGTTTAAGTTTTAGGATTTTGTCAAGCGGTTCAGCCGCTGCTTTATTCTTCTTCGTCTTCATCCGCTAAAAACGTGTTCAGCGTCTCTTCGATCATATCCCACTCTTCCTCTGTTTCAATCGGCATCAGTTCGCCGTCTTCTCCGGCTTCATTCGGTACGAAGCTTGAAGCATGGATCTCGATCTCTTCCTCGTCCTGTGCTTCAACCGGATAATAAAGCACGTATGACTTGTTAAACTGATCGCTGTCAAATGTGAAGAGCACTTCACACAGCTGTTCGTTTCCTTTGTCGTCTACAATCGTAATGTTTTTTTCTCCGTGTTCCATCTTAATCACCTCATGAGTTTAGGCTGTCGAGATATCCTTGAAGGATCATCACGGCCGCCATTTTATCTATTACTTTTTTTCTTTTCTGCCTGCTTACATCTGCTGAAATCAGCATTCTTTCGGCCGCCATTGTCGAGAGGCGCTCGTCCCAAAGCACGACGGGAACTTGAAACGTTTCTTCAAGCACTTCCGCGAACTTCTGGCTCGCCTCCCCCCTCGGGCCGACGGTTCCATTCATGTTTTTGGGAAAACCGAGTACAATCTTGTCAATTACATAGTCTTTCGTCAATTCGGCGAGGCGGTTCAAGCCGTAGTCACCGCCCGCCTCGTCGATTTTAATCGTTTCTATCCCTTGAGCCGTCCAGCCCATTTCATCGCTCAGCGCTACGCCGAGCGTTTTTGAACCTAAATCCAGACCTAATATTCGCATGCTTGTTTACGCCTCTTTATGCTGTTCTAAGTACGATTTAACCAATTCTTCGATTATCTCGTCTCTTTCTATTTTCCGAATCAGGTTACGTGCATCTCGATGCCTTGGAATGTAAGCGGGATCTCCTGATAGCAGGTATCCGACAATTTGGTTGATCGGGTTGTAGCCTTTTTCCTGAAGCGCATCATGGACGGTTATCAGCACTTCATTTACATTGGTTTCCATCGAATCGTCGGAAAAGTTAAATTTCATCGTCTTATCAAATGAGCTCACCGTTTTGCACCTCTTTCCCAAATTCGCAGGCAAAGTTTCAGCCTGATTACCTTCTAATCACCATTCTACACCACAACGGCTATTTATAAAACGGATTTTACCCATTCTTCCGCAGATGCTAATGCTTCAGCAAGCCGCTCAGGCTGTTTTCCTCCCGCCTGCGCCATGTCTGGACGGCCGCCTCCGCCGCCTCCGCATGCTTCTGCGACTTGCTTGACAAGCTTGCCTGCGTGGAAACCCCGCTCTATTAAATCTTTTGTAACTCCGGCGGAAATATTCACTTTTTCGTTTTGAACCGCCCCGAGAACGATGACGGCTGAGCCCAGTTTCGCCTTCAGATCGTCAACCATTGTGCGCAGGTGATTCATATCTTTGGCATTCACTTTTTCTGCGAGCAGTTTGATTCCGTCAATTTCTTTTACTTTTTCTAAAATCTCTCCGGCTTCTTTATTTCCCAGTTTCGCCAATAAAGATTCGTTTTCTCTCTGAGCTTCTTTCAGATCAGACTGGAGCGCTTCGATCCGTTTCGGCACTTCCTTCACATTGGTTTTCAGGACTTCTGCCGCCTGCTCGAGAAGCTCCAGTTTGGCGTTCATCTCTTCATAAGCGCCCTGCCCAGTTACCGCTTCGATTCTGCGGGTGCCGGCCCCGATGCCTGATTCGGACACGATCTTAAAGAGACCGATTTCAGCCGTGTTTCTCACGTGGCAGCCTCCGCACAGCTCGATGCTGTAGTCGCCAACTTGAACGACGCGGACGATGTCTCCGTATTTTTCGCCAAACAGCGCCATGGCTCCCATCGCTTTCGCTTCATCAATCGGTTTTAAGTCGATTTGCACAGGAATCGATGCCCAAATTTTCTCGTTCACTTTTGTTTCTATTTGTTCGAGTTCTTCCTTAGTCACCTGTCCAAAGTGAGAGAAGTCAAAGCGCAGACGGCTGTCAGTGACTAGCGAGCCGGCCTGGTTGACATGCGTACCGAGCACATCTTTCAGCGCCTGATGAAGCAAATGTGTCGCGGTATGGTTTTTGACGATGTCTTTTCTTAGCCGCTCCGTGACTTCTGCGGTCACGCTCATGCCTCTTTTAATTGCGCCGCTTTCCACGATCCCTTCATGCAGGTTCTGGCCGTTCGGCGCTTTTTTAACATCTGTGACGCGAATCGCGGCATCCCCGCTTTTAACCCAGCCTCTATCACCGATTTGCCCGCCGCTTTCAGCATAGAACGGGGTTTTTTCCAGGATAAACTGAACTTTCTTGCCTTCTTGAACGAGGTCGGCAAGTTCCCCGTCTTGAAGAAGCTCGGCGATTTTCGTTTCCGTTTTGATATCGGAATAGCCGATGAATTCGCTTTTTGTCATGATATCGCGGAGAGCGCCGCCTTGAACCTGCATGCTGCCGACGTCCTGGCGCGCCTGCCGGGCCCGTTCGCGCTGCTTGTCCATCTCGCGCTCAAATCCGTCATGATCGACTTCCATGCCTTCATCTTCGGCGTATTCTTCGGTCAGTTCAACAGGGAATCCATACGTATCATACAGTTTAAAGACATCTTCCCCGGAAATGATGCGGTTTCCTTTTGCTTTTTCCTTTTGAATCACTTCTGAGAGAATCGCCAAGCCCTCGTGCAATGTTTCATGGAAGCGTTCTTCCTCTGTTTTGATGACTTTCGCGATAAAGTCCGCTTTTTCTTTGACTTCGCCGTAGAATGCGGCCATGATGTCGGCAACTACCGGCACGAGCTCATACATAAACGGACGGTTAATATTGATGGACTTCGCATAGCGGACAGCGCGGCGAAGCAGTCTTCTGATGACATAGCCGCGCCCCTCGTTTGACGGAAGCGCTCCGTCGCCGACCGCAAACGCAGCCGTTCGAATATGGTCGGCCACAACCTTAAATGCCGTATCTTTTTCAGCAGATGTGCCGTACTTTTCTCCTGAAATGGCTTCTGTCGCCTTGATGATCGGCATAAACAAATCCGTATCATAGTTCGTCTTGGCATCTTGAATAACAGATACCATCCGTTCAAGACCCATCCCCGTATCGATGTTTTTCTTCGGAAGCGGTGTGTATGTTCCGTCAGGATTGTGGTTGAACTCGGAGAACACAAGGTTCCATACTTCAAGGTAACGCTCGTTCTCCCCACCCGGGTAAAGTTCCGGATCAGACGGGTCATTTCCATAATCTTCACCGCGGTCATAGAAAATTTCGGTATTCGGTCCGCTCGGGCCTTCACCGATATCCCAGAAGTTTCCTTCCAGTCTGATGATCCGTTCCTCAGGAACGCCGATTTTTTTTGACCATAATTCATACGCTTCGTCATCTTCCGGATGGACCGTGACTGACAGCCGTTCGGGATCGAAGCCGATCCATTTTTGATCGGTTAAAAATTCCCATGCCCACTCGATCGCTTCTTCTTTGAAATAATCGCCGATCGAAAAGTTCCCGAGCATTTCAAAGAACGTATGGTGGCGGGCTGTTTTCCCGACATTTTCAATATCGTTCGTCCTGATTGATTTTTGAGCGTTGCAGATGCGCGGATTCTCCGGCACAACCCGTCCGTCAAAATATTTTTTCAGCGTCGCAACTCCGCTGTTGATCCAAAGCAGGGAGGGATCTTCATGCGGAATAAGAGAGGCGCTCGGTTCAACGGCATGCCCTTTTTCTTTAAAAAAATCTAAAAACATTTGGCGCACTTGTGCGGATGTCAATGTCTTCATTATTTTTTCCTCCTTTAAATGATGCACATGCAAATTAAAAAGCCCCCGCCCTATGCAAACAACGTTTACACAGGGACGAGAGCTCCTCTCGCGGTACCACCCTGATTATGGGCGTAACAAAACGCCCATCACCTTGATATCCGAATAACGCCGGATGAAGACGGCAGGTTTTCGCCTGCACTCAGGATTAGCTTCTACTGATCTTCTGTTAAAGCTCTTTCACCGCAATGGAGCTTCTCTCTATAAAACAGGGCTTCAGTATACTCGGATCCGTCAATCGAGATACGTATGTATGTCTATTTCGAAATTATAGACAACGGAGGCCGTTATGTCAAACTTCTGCCGCTCACGCTTTTCTTGCCGCTAAAAAATGGACGAGCATCACTTTGATAACGGCCATGACAGGCACAGCCAGAATCATGCCGATGATGCCGGCAAGCTCCCCGCCCGCCAGCAATCCAAGCATAATGACGACGGGATGCATATGCAGGCTTTTCCCGACGACAAGAGGGCCGAGAATATTGCCTTCGATAAACTGCAGCACCAAAATCGTAATGATCACCACGAAAACGAGCCTCGTCGATAAAGCGGCAGCTACCATAACGGCGGGAATCGCGCCGATGACGGGACCGAAATA
The DNA here is from genome assembly GCF_054161455.1 of Bacillus sp. PK6-026. Lineage (NCBI taxonomy): Bacteria > Bacillati > Bacillota > Bacilli > Caryophanales > Bacillaceae > Bacillus > Bacillus sp. PK6-026. The sequence continues at coordinate 2,946,858 of NZ_CP096418.1, forward strand.
CGGGATGACATTTGTCGCGCCGATGACAAGGCCGAGGATCAGCGGATAGGGCAGGTCAAAAAACCAAAATGACAGGCTCGCTCCCAAGCCGATGACAAGACAGACAAAAAGCTGGCCTCTGATGTAGTCTCCAAGAGAATCATCGACATCGCGGATGAATTCGCTGCCTCTCGCCCTCCATGAAGAAGGCGTCAAATACCATACCGCCTTCTTCATCGTATCAATATCTTTCACCATGTAGAATACTAAAAAAGGAATAATCGCCGCCACGAGCATATAATCAAAAACGAACCGGATGCTTCTGATCGTCCGTTCCACCCAGCTTGCTACGAATTCCTCCGTCTGATTGACGAACCTGTCGATCCTGTCGTGCATGCCGTCGGGCCAGCCGTCTGTATGATGATGCAGCTGATCCAGCATGCTTTCGTAAGATGCGGCAAGAAACGGAATTCCCTCTGATAGCTCTGTCAGCTGTTTAATGAGGATCGGCACCCCTTTGTAAAAGGCGTAGCCGAGACCGGCAAAAAACAGAACATAAATCAGCAAAATACTCAATGTTCTCGGCACGCCGGCCCGGTGTATCTTTTCAACGACAGGCAAAAGCAGATAGGTGATAAAAACCGCAATTACAAGCGGGATCAGAATCGACTTCAGCAGCACGCAGACAGGCTCCCAAATCATTCTCAGCTGCAAAAAGATATAGACGGTTAATAGCAAAAGCATGAAGATCGAGACCCACATTAAAAGCTGCAGCGGTTTTTTCAGCATTTTTTTCACCCCTTGTTAGCTTTTGATTTCTGCTTGTAATTATTCCCGAAGAAAAAAGGGACACCCTTTTTAAGGGTATCCCTTCTGCTTAAAACATTTTCATGACGCGTCTTCTCAGCTTTCTCATGTTTCGCTTGTTCATCATATCGTTCTGAGACGCCATGTAGTACATCAAAGCCCCGGCTCCTAAAGAAATGAGAGAAGTCATTGTACGATTCAACTTTCTAACCTCCATTCAAAGGTTAATCGTTCGTTCGTCATCTGAAAACAGATCGTCCAGGCTGCTCAATGTTCCGTCCTCTTCGACTTGATGAGTCGAAATTTTTCCTTTTGAAAGGGTCAGCTCAATAAAGCATCCCCAGCAGTAATATTGATTTACACCGATTTTGCCGATGTTTTTGCTTTTGCAATTCGGGCAAACGAGCATTTGAACACACACCTCTTATTCGTTCAAGACGATTGTGCTTCTGCCTACTTCAAGCGGTTCCCCAGATGAGTGAATCTGCTTTTTGTCGCCTGACAAATCGGCAAAAAAACCGTCTGATAGTTCATATGCTACGATTATGCCCGTGTCGGAAGAAAAGTATACATCTTCCAGCATGCCCAGCGTATCTCCTGCTCCGTTTTTGACCATTTTTTGTTTCATCTGGTCATAAGAAAGACTCTGCTTCGGAATTTGCATCGGCTTGAATTCGGTGAAATCAACATATACGCTGTCACGTCCGATTTCGGTGACAGCGGGAAGCGGAAGAAGCGAACGGGGATTGTAAAAGCGCCGCTTCTCTTCCATAATCAATCCGAGACATGTCCCTTCATTGGAAAAACAGATATCTGTTACCACCCCAAGCGGGAGAGAAGATTGTCTGTCGTAAACATTGAGTCCTTCCAGCTCATTGCATGTTCTCAAAGTGTGATCAACCACCTTTTTACGAACATTCTTATGATCTGCTGTTGCGACGCGACTCATACGATGAAATGGATTCCATGAAAAACACTTATTCTGCTTCCTTTTCCATAAAATCAAAAGGTGTAATGCCTTCCATCCCGATATTGGCGTCATAGACGCTAAAAGGCAGCTCTTTTTGCAGCGCCATGAGCTCTTCATCCTCTTCATGCGCCGCCTGCTGAAGCCTTCTTTTAAGCGATGTCTGCCTTTCCGATGATTCCTTATTTTTCACGCCCCATTCAAGGGCCTCTTCTTCCCCGCACAAAATCAGGAATTTCTTGCTTCTTGTGATGGCCGTGTAAAGCAAGTTCCTTCTCAGCATGCGGTAATAGCTTTTGACGACCGGAAGGATGACGATCGGAAATTCGCTGCCCTGCGATTTGTGGATTGAACAGCAATAGGCGTGCGTAAATTGGTTAAAATCTTTTTTTGTAAAGGTGATTTCATTCCCGTCGAAAGAGACGACGGCCATATCTTCTTTTTCCGTATTTTCTTTTGCATAAAAAATCGAGACGATCTCACCCATATCACCGTTAAACACGTTGTGTTCCGGCTGGTTGACGAGCTGAAGCACTTTATCCCCGGTACGGTACACGACATCGCCGTACTTCATTTCCCTGCCTTTCGGCTTCGGGGGATTCAGGATGCCCTGCAAAAGCGCGTTTAACTCGTTGATACCGGCTGCTCCCCTGTACATCGGAGCCAAAATCTGAATATCCCTGGCCGAATACCCTTTTTGCAGCGCGTTTTTGACGACTTTTTCGACGACTTCTTTAATCTGCTGCTGGCGGCAGCGAATGAAAGAACGGTCTTTTGTCGGCGCGGTCAAGTTTTCAGGAAGCTTTCCTTGTTTCATTTCATGCGCCAGTTCAACGATGGAAGAGCCTTCAGCCTGCCTGTAAATATCGGTTAATCTGACAGAAGGAATGACATTCGATGCCAAAAGATCCCTCAGCACCTGTCCGGGACCGACGGACGGAAGCTGGTCTTCATCTCCGACCATGATGACCTGAATCCGGTCGGGAATCGCCTTGAACAATTGGTTGGCGAGCCATATATCAAGCATGCTCGTTTCATCAATGATGAGCAGCCGTCCGTCAATCGGATTGTCTTCATCGTGCGTAAATCCTTCGGCTCCATTCCAGCCGAGAAGCCTGTGAATCGTTACGGCCGGCAACCCGGTCGACTCGCTCATCCGCTTAGCGGCCCGGCCGGTCGGTGCTGCGAGCACAAACGGAAACGTTTCATCCTTTTTGTAATCAGCCGGATTTAAGCTTAAGCCGTGCAGCTCGCTGTACAACTCGACGATTCCCCTAATGACGGTCGTTTTCCCGGTTCCCGGTCCGCCTGTCAAAAGCAGCATCGGCGACATCAGCGCTTTTTGAATCGCTTCTTTTTGACTTGGCGCGTACTGCACTTTCATCCGTTCTTCAAGCTCCCCTAAAGCGAGCAGGAATTCCGATTCGGGAAACTGGTCATCGTATTCGGTCTGTCCGGCGATTTTCTGCACCCTTTTGGCAAAGCTTTGTTCAGCGTAGTAAAGGGACGGATAATAACACCTTTCATCTTCAATGAACAGCTCTTTTTGCTCCCCTAAAGAAATGATCGCGTCCGCCACATCCATCTCGGTTACTTTTTCATCACCTGCAGACTGGTTTAACAGTTTTTGCGTCTCGATGATGAGCTGTCTCGTGTCTATGTATGTATGCCCTTCTTGAAGGCATGTCGCTTCAACCGTGTATAAAATCGCCGCCTTGATCCGCTCTTCATGTTTGCCTGAGATCCCCATTCTGCCGCCCAGTTCGTCCGCCTTGATAAAGCCGATTCCTTCGACATCCTTGACAAGCTGGTACGGATTTTCGCGGATTTTATCAAGCGTTTCCGCTTCATACGCCTGATAAATTTTCATGGACAGCTGGGGGCCGAAGCCGAATTCGCTCAAGGAGATCATAATCTGTTCGAGCCCCTGATGCTGCTGCAGGGCAGCGGCAAGCTTATCCGCCTTTTTTTTGGAGAGCTTCGGAACATCATACAGGACGGCGCCGTCGCTTAAAATTTTGTTGATCGCACCTTCCCCAAGCTTATTAACAATTTCCTCGGCCGTTTTTTTGCCGATTCCTTCAAATAAATCGCTGGCCAAGTATTGGATCACACCTTCTTTCGTTGTCGGCACTTCTTTTTTAAAATGATCCGCTTGAAATTGCAGGCCAAATTTCGGATGGGAGGCGGTTTTTCCGTAAAAAGTGTAGATATCGTCTTCATGGATCAAAGGAAAGTAACCCGTGACAGAAACGGTTTTGTCTTCAAAAGACTCCGATGTTTCTTCCACTTTTACTTTTAATACGGTATACAGGTTTGTTTCATTATGATAAATGACAGCCGCAACCGTTCCTTTTACAAATGAAGCTTCTTCCATTTCAATTTGGTCCGGGTTATGGCGCTGCATCACTGTTCTCCCCCTCTCCATTCAAAATCCGTTATGACGGCCCTTGATCAATCAAGCTTCTTCCAAAAGCTGCTTGGCGCGAATGCTGAGCATATGGTCCGGCTGAATGTCCAGCGCCTTGTTCAGCATGGCAAGCGCGGTTTCCCGATCTTCCTTAAACGCATAGGCAACGCCTAAATTATAAAAAGCATCTGCATGGGACGGATCGCGCTCTGTTACATTTGAAAACTCCGTGATCGCTTCGTCCAGCATCCCTTCATTGGCAAGGCACATCGCGTATTGAAAACGGGCTTCGACATCCGTATCGTTCAGCTCAGCGGCCCTTTGCAAATACGGCATCGCGAGCTTCGGCTGCTCAAGCTTCACAAGCGTCGTCCCGAGCATATAATATAAGTCGCTGTTTTCCATGCCCGTCCGATGCGCTTTTTCAAACATGTCCTTCGCTTCTTGATACCGTTCTTTCATGACATAGACATTCCCGGCTCCATAATAAGCTGCTCCCGCTTTCTCGTCCAAAGCAGCCGCCCGGTCGTAAAACTTAAGCGCCCTGTCCAGTTCCCCGACTGCCGAAAGCAGATTGGCAAAGTTGATATAAGGCACCGGATCGCCGCTGTTTTCATCAATTGCCTTTGTAAAGGCTTCTGCGGCTTTTTCAAAGTCGCCTTTTTGCATAGCATCTATTCCAATTTGATTGTAATCCAAAAGCCCTCTCCCTTTCACGAACTATTTTAAAAAGGCCGCCGACATTGCCGGCAGCCGTTCGAGAAGCTCCGGGGTGTTATCCAGAGCCCCGGTTTTATACATACCAAAGTTGTTGTCCGTCTTTAAACACATCATCAATCGTTCCGCCGCCTAGGCATTCTTCACCTCTGTAAAAGACAACCGCTTGTCCCGGCGTAACGGCGCGGACCGGCTCTTTAAAGACGACCTCTGTTTCATCTGTCCCGGTCATTCTGACAGTGACTTCGTGATCGGCTTGGCGATAGCGGAATTTGGCCGTGCAGGCGAGCTCGTCTTCGCCGCCGAAGACGCCGTCATGCACAAAGCTTACGTTTGTCGCCGTGATCTTATCGGAGAAAAGAAGCGGATTGTCGAATCCTTGGTCAACATACAAGATGTTTTTTTCAAGGTCTTTTCCGACGACGAACCAAGGGTCTCCGCTTCCCCCGATGCCGAGGCCGTGCCTTTGTCCGATCGTATAGTACATTAAACCGTCGTGGCGGCCTTTGAATTCGCCTTCCATCGTCCGCATATCTCCCGGCTGTGCTGGAAGGTACTGGCTGAGAAACGTTTTGAAGTTCCGTTCTCCGATAAAGCAGATGCCTGTGCTGTCTTTTTTGGCAGCTGTCGCAAGCCCCGCTTCTTTTGCGATTTCCCTGACGCGGCTTTTTTGAAGCTCGCCGATCGGAAACAGCACTTTGCTTAACTGCTCTTCTGTCAGCTGGTTAAGAAAATAGGTCTGATCTTTATTTTCGTCCAGCCCTCTGAGCATTTTAACACGCCCGTCCGTACGGTCGACCCGCGCATAGTGGCCGGTGGCCAAATAATCGGCTCCAAGCGACAAAGCGTGCTCCAAAAAGGCTTTAAATTTAATCTCTTTGTTGCACATCACATCCGGGTTCGGCGTTCTGCCCGCTTTATATTCATCAAGGAAATATTGAAAAACCTTTTCCCAATACTGCTTTTCAAAATTTACCGCATAGTACGGAATTCCGATTTGATTACATACCTTTATAACATCTTCGTAATCTTCCGTCGCTGTGCAAAAACCGTTCTCATCTGTGTCATCCCAGTTTTTCATAAAAATTCCGATGACATCATAGCCCTGCTCTTTCAAAAGCAAAGCCGCCACAGAGGAATCAACGCCTCCGGACATTCCGACGACCACCCGTGTATCTTCAGGCCGCTTCGTCATTTTCATCAACTCCAATAAATCAATTCAAAAACTTGTCCTTTCAGATCATATCATCATTTTCGGGCAAGATGCGAATCTTTAGCTCGGAGCGTCGCTTCCCGACACTTATGACAGGCGCTGAACAATTGCCGCAAGTTCTTTCGCGGCCCGCTCCACCTGCTCCTCTGTATTGCCAAAGCCGAAGCTGATCCGTATGGATGACGTCAGCCGGTCATCTTCCTCGCCAAACATGGCGGAGAGAACATGAGACGGAAGCACAGATCCGGCCGTGCACGCCGATCCGCTCGATACTGCAATTCCCGCCATATCGAGATTAACGAGCAGCGATTCAACAGATACTCCCGGAAAATACAGATTTAAAATATGCGGCAGGCTGTGCTCTCTGCTGCCGTTCACATCGAAGGAGACGCCATCTGCTTCCAGCGTACGAATGACGATGTCTTTAAACCGGCGGTAAAGCGCCGATTTTTCTTCTCTTTCCTGACCTGACAGCAAAACGGCTTCACCGAGTCCCGCGATTCCCGGGACATTTTCCGTTCCCGCCCGGCGTTTGCGTTCCTGCTCTCCTCCGAAAAGCAGCTGGCTGAGCTTCACCTTTTCGTTGACGTATAAGAAGCCTGTCCCCTTCGGCCCGTTCAGTTTATGTCCTGAGACTGACATCATATCGATACGGCTTTTTTGCACATCAATCGGCAAAAAGCCGAAGGCTTGTACCGCATCTGTATGAAACAGCGCCCGATGGTCTTTTAGCAGATCGCCGATCTCATCTATCGGCTGAATCGTTCCCACTTCATTGTTTCCATACATTACCGTCACCAGGATGGTATCGTCCCGCAGCGCGTCTTTCACCTGCTCAGCGGAGATTCTTCCGCTTTCGTCGACATCAAGATATGTGACGTCAAATCCCATTTCTTCAAGCCTGTTGCACGTATGCAGAACGGCGTGGTGCTCGATCTTTGTCGTGATGATGTGGCGGCCCTGCTGCTCTCTCGCCAGTGCGGTTCCGAGAATCGCCATATTGTCGGCTTCGGTTCCCCCGCTCGTAAAAACGATTTCATTGGGATGCGCTCCGATTTCCCGAGCGATCAGCTCCCTCGTGCCGTCAAGCCATTTTCGGCTCTCCCTCCCAAAGGAATGAATGCTTGAAGGGTTTCCGAAGTTTTCCGTTAAGTAAGGCAGCATTTTTTCCACTACCCGGGGGTCAGTCGGAGAAGTCGCTGCATGGTCTAAGTAAATCCGTTCCATCCTACCATTACACCTCGATCTTAAATGTAAAACATATACGCTTCTTGCTCGCCCTCTGTATAGCTGGCCAAGTCTTCAAGCGTCGTGGAGTCCAGCACTTCCTTGACAGCGTCGCGAATCTTGATCCACAGCTCGCGCTTTGCCGGCTCCTCATTTTCAAGTACTTCCACCGGGCTGATCGGTCCTTCCAGAACGCGAATGATATCGCCCGCCGTAATCGCCTCAGGCTCGTCACCCAGAATATAGCCGCCGTACGCGCCGCGGATGCTTTTCACAAGTCCTGCGTTCCGCAAAGGTGAAACAAGCTGTTCCAAATAATGTTCCGATAAATCGTTTGTCTGAGCAATACTTTTCAAAGAAGTCGGGCCTTCCCCATGCTTTTTAGCAAGCTCAATCATAATCGTCAGCCCGTATCTGCCTTTAGTTGATATTTTCAAAATAAACACCTCTAACCTATAATAAATCATGCCTTCAGGACGAAGGTACTCGGCGTTTTTCGCAGGACGCGAAAGCTCTTAGCCGAGTCTCCTTTTCTCACCAGGACAAAGCTACTCGGCGTTCCTCGAAGGACGCGAAAGCCTTTAGCCAAGTCTCCTTTCTCACCAAGACGAAGGTACTCGGCGTTCCTCGAAGGACGCGAAAGCCTTTAGCCGAGTCTTCTTTCTCACCAGGACGAAGCACTCGGCGTTCCTCGAAGGAGGAAAAAGCACGCAGCCGAGTCCCGTTCGGACGCAGGAGGCGCCCGGCACATCCTAACAAGGCATAAGCCGTTCTCCAAATGAAATTACCGGTGCAAGCCGGCTGTTGGTTTTTAAGCATCTGTTATATATTAAAAACTCGGTTAAGGCAAGGTACCGTCCTTGCCCTTCTGATAGATTACAGGTTATTATAGCACACTTTATATAAACTTTCATTTTCGGCCCTATATTCAGCTTGCCATATTCATTTCTTTTCTAATCGTCTTTTTTCCGTTACTCTATAAAAAGAATACATTCGGGAGAGATCAATCATGAAACCACTCGCATTTCGAATGCGCCCTACAAAAATCGAAGAGGTTCTCGGCCAGGATCATCTGGTCGGAGAAGGAAAGATCATTCATCGGATGGTGCAGGCCAAACACCTCTCATCGATGATTCTGTACGGCCCCCCGGGCATCGGCAAAACGTCGATCGCCACGGCGATTGCCGGCAGCACAAGCATCGCTTTCCGAAAGCTGAACGCTGTCATCAATAATAAAAAGGACATGGAAGCCGTTGCCGCCGAAGCCAAAATGTCGGGGCAGGTCATCTTAATCCTTGATGAAGTGCACCGGCTCGACAAAGGCAAGCAGGACTTTCTCCTTCCGTATTTGGAAAACGGCATGATTATTATGATCGGGGCGACGACAGCCAACCCGTACCATGCGATCAATCCGGCGATCAGAAGCAGAACGCAGATTTTCGAGCTGCAGCCATTAGACTCTGAACAAATCAAAGCGGCCATTAAACGGGCGCTTGAGGATGAACACAGAGGCCTCGGTTCTTATGATGTTGCCCTCGACGATGAAGCCCTTGACCATATGGCCCGCGGCTGCGGCGGCGATGTCCGCTCCGCTTTGAATGCGCTCGAGCTTGCCGTATTGTCCACAAAGGAAAACAGCGAAGGAACCATCCGCATTACATTGGAAATCGCAGAAGAATGCCTGCAGAAAAAAAGCTTTGTCCACGACAAAGATGGAGACGCGCATTATGATGTCATTTCCGCTTTCCAAAAATCGATCAGAGGCTCTGATGTCAATGCGGCACTTCATTATCTGGCAAGGCTCATTGAAGCGGGGGATTTGGAAAGCCTTGCACGGAGGCTGCTTGTTATCGCCTATGAAGATATCGGCCTGGCGAGTCCGCAGGCTGGAGGAAGAACGCTTCAAGCTATTCAAACGGCGGAACGAATCGGATTTCCGGAGGCAAGGATTCCGCTCGCCAACGCCGTGATCGAGCTTTGCCTGTCTCCTAAATCGAACTCGGCGATCCTTGCGGTTGACGAAGCGCTGTCAGACGTCCGCTCCGGAAAGATCGGCGATGTGCCGAACCATTTAAAAGACGCCCATTATAAAGGAGCCGCAGAGCTTGGCAGAGGCGTCGAATACAAATATCCGCACAATTACGAGAACGGCTGGGTCAAACAGCAGTACCTGCCTGATCCGCTGAAAAACAAAGTTTACTATCAGCCGAAGCAGACAGGAAAATTTGAGCTCGCGCTGAAACAAGTATATGACAAGCTGATGAAACAAAAATAATAAACAGCCTGTTCCCTTTTCATATGGGGAACAGGCTGTTTATTCTTACACTGAGCTTTAAAGGATGACAAAATCCCAAAACGGCTTTTAGTTTTGAGATTTTGTCAACAATCTTAAACGACAGCACCGTTGCCGTCATTTTTGTATTACTTATCTTTCACCCTTTTGATCGGGATATCTTTCAAAAGCTCCATGATCACATGGCCGCCCATGATCAAGCCTGCGACTGACGGAACAAAAGCATTCGAAGACGGCGGCATCTGCGCTTTGCGAATTTTCGCTTCGTCATTTCCGACGATTTGGCGTACGTCTTCGCGGATCACGATCGGGCTTTCGTCAGAAAAGACGACTTTAATGCCTTTCGTAATGCCTTCCTTGCGAAGCCTCGTCCGGATGACTTTTGCAATCGGATCGGTGTGGGTTTTTGAAATATCGGCCACTTGGAACCTTGTCGGATCTGTTTTATTGGCCGCTCCCATGCTTGAAATGATGTTGATGTCCCGCTTCAGGCACTCTTTCATTAAGTGAATTTTATAATGAATCGTATCTGACGCGTCGATTACATAATCCGGTTCATAAGCAAAAAACTGTTCATACGTCTCTTCGGTATAGAACATTTTTAAAGCGATGACGTCACACTCAGGGTTAATATCGGCGATTCTCGCTTTCATTAAGTCAACTTTCGGCTGTCCGACCGTTGAAAGTAAAGCCGGCAGCTGACGGTTGACATTGGTGATGTCAACATCGTCTTTATCGACCATCACGATTCTGCCGACACCAGAACGGGCGAGCGCTTCCGCGGCGAAAGAGCCGACCCCGCCGACGCCCAAAACGGCGACCGTGCTGTTTTTTAAAATATTTAAACCTTCTTTTCCAATCGCTAATTCATTGCGTGAAAACTGATGTAACAAGAATCTCACTCCATCTTTATTAACAGTTACCGATAGTATCTTATCATAATCAGGTGATTAAACAAGCGGTCTATTTCATTTTCCCGTCATATTTTTTCGCTTCGCCTCATAGATTATCCTATGTATGGCCGAAAAAGGCCTTTTCAAGCACAAAAAAAGTCCCGATTGTGCCGTTGTCGTATTCCTTCGTTTTGATCCCGCTCTCGGCAGGTGGGTGTTCTGTTCCAAACTTTGCAAGTCCTCCTGAGCACACGAGTGATAAGAGGCATTTGCTCCATTTGGAAACGTCGAACTCCCAAGTAAAAAAATGTTCGGTCAAAACTAGGTGTACAACAAACACATCAGGACTTTATTTGTTAAAAATGATATCATACGTCCCTTTGATTTTCAATGGGATGTGCAGCCGTATATTTTACAATTTACTGTCGAACTTTGCGGTTGATTGACAGGTGCAGCTCATCGAGCTGGGCGCTGTCCACTTCGCTAGGTGCTTCCATCAACAAACAGCTTGCGCTTGCCGTTTTCGGGAATGCGATCGTATCTCTCAGGTTGGTGCGGCCGCTGAGCAGCATCACAAGCCGGTCAAGGCCGAGCGCGATTCCGCCGTGCGGGGGAGCCCCGTATTCAAACGCTTCAAGCAGGAAGCCGAACTGCTCTTTCGTCTCTTCCTCAGATAGGCCCAAAAGCGCAAACATTTTCTCCTGAACATCTTTTTCAAAAATACGGATTGATCCGCCGCCCAGCTCATAGCCGTTTAAGACAAGATCATAGGCTTGCGCTTTCATGTCTTCCGGATTCGTGTCGACCAGATCAAGGTCTTCCCGGACAGGCATCGTGAACGGGTGGTGTGCCGCATAGAAACGTCCTTCTTCTGAATCATACTCAAGAAGCGGCCAATCAACGACCCATAAAAAGTTGAACAAGCTTTCATCGATCAGATTCAATTCTTTTCCGAGCTTTAAGCGCAGCGCGCCGAGCGCGTCATTGGCGACTTCCAGCCGGTCTGCGACAAAGAGGATGAGGTCCCCTTCCTTCGCGTCAAGCGCTTCAATGAGCACCTGCTGTTTTTCGTCCTGGAAGAACTTCGCAATCGGGCCTTTCAGTCCGTCCGCTTCGGCTTTCAGCCATGCCAGCCCTTTCGCCCCGTAGTTTGCGGCGAATTCGCCGAGTGCGTCAATGTCTTTCCGCGAATATTTAGATGCAGCGCCTTTAACGTTTATCGCTTTAACCGCGCCTCCGTTTGCCACAGCTGACGCAAACACTTTAAAATCGGAATCCTTTACGTTTTCTGATACATCGGTCAAAAGCATGTCAAAGCGGGTATCCGGTTTGTCGGATCCGTAAAGGTTCATCGCATCCTGATATGACATTCTCGGCAGCGGCAGAGAAATGTCCACACCGTGCGTTTCGAGCATGACTTTAGCCATCATTTCTTCAGCGAGCTTCATGATGTCTTCCTGGTTCATAAATGACATTTCGATATCGATCTGCGTAAACTCCGGCTGGCGGTCGGCGCGCAAATCTTCGTCCCTGAAGCAGCGGGCGATTTGATAATAGCGGTCAAAGCCGGACACCATCAACAGCTGTTTGAAAAGCTGCGGAGACTGCGGCAGCGCGTAAAATTCTCCTTCATGGACGCGGCTCGGCACGAGATAGTCGCGCGCTCCTTCAGGCGTTTTTTTTGTCAACACCGGTGTTTCAATATCGATAAAGCCGTTGTCATCAAGGAAGCTGCGGACGGCTTTTGTAACGTTATGCCGCATTTTTAAGGTGTTGAACATCTCCGGTCGGCGCAAGTCGAGATAGCGGTGCTTCAACCTGATGTCTTCAGACACTTCTGAAGCCTGGTCGCTGATCGCAAAAGGCGGCGTTTTGGCCGCACTCAGCACATTGACCGATTCCGCCTGGATTTCGATTCTTCCGGTTTTCAAGTTCGGATTGACTGTTGCTTCTTCACGGGCAACGACTTTTCCTGTAATGTCAAGCACATATTCGCTGCGGATGCTTTCAGCTGTTTCAAGGGCGTCTTTGGAAACGTCGGGATTAAATACAACCTGCACAATGCCGGTGCGGTCTCTCAAATCAATAAAAATCAAGCCTCCGAGATCGCGTCTTTTTTGAACCCATCCTTTTAAAACGACGGATTCTCCGATCGCCTTCTCCGTTATTTCGCCACAATAATATGTTCGTCCAAACAAAGCGGTCCTCTCCTTTAACTTTCAGTGTTTGTTTTCAAGAAATGGATGAATTCATCAAGGCCGATGGCCTGTTGATCTCCTGTTTTCGCATCTTTGACATTCATTTGATTTTGGCTCAGTTCATCCTCGCCCAAAACAGCGATATATTTCGCATTGAGACGGTCGGCGGATTTAAACTGGCCTTTCATTTTTTTCTGTTCATAGTCGATTTCGGCGGAAATTCCTGCTTCTCTCAATTTATAAAGGAGGGATACAGAATAGTCTTTGGCTTTGTCGCCAAGTGTCACGATATAGCAGTCAATGCCTTCATCCGCTCCGACTTTCACATTTTCCGCGTCCAGTGCGGCGAGAAGACGTTCGATACTCATTGCAAAGCCGATGCCCGGCGCTTTCGGTCCGCCGAACTCCTCGGTAAGGCCGTCATAGCGCCCTCCGCCAGCAAGCGTCGTAATCGCTCCGAAACCTTCGGCATTGCTCATGATTTCAAAAGCCGTGTGATTGTAATAGTCAAGACCTCTCACCAGGTTCGGATCGACCTCAAACGCAATGCCGATGTCGGTCAGATATTGCTGCACTTTCGCAAAATAGGCTTTGGATTCTTCATTTAAGTAGTCAAGAATCGAAGGAGCGGTTTTCAGCAGTTCATGATCCCTGTCTTTTTTACAGTCCAGAATCCGCAGCGGATTTTGCCGGAGCCGTTTTTGACAGTCTGAACAAAACTCGTCGATCCTCGGCTCAAAGTGGCGGATCAGCGCTTCTCTGTGAGCGGTTCGGCTCTCTTTGTCGCCGAGGCTGTTAATGACCAGCTTCAGATTGCTGAGACCCGCTTTCCGGTATACGCTCATCGCCAAGGCAATGACTTCCGCGTCAATCGCCGGATCGTTCGAACCGATCGCTTCGATGCCGAATTGATAAAATTGGCGGTAGCGGCCTGTCTGCGGCCTTTCATAGCGGAACATCGGTCCGATGTAGTAAAGTTTCGTCGGCTGAACCGGATTAGCAAAAAGTTTGTTTTCCACAAAAGAGCGTACTGCAGATGCAGTGCCTTCAGGACGAAGCGTCAGGCTTCTTCCTTTTTTGTCTGCGAATGTGTACATTTCCTTTTGCACGATATCGGTCGATTCTCCCACCCCGCGGGAAAATAGTTCTGTATGTTCAAAAATAGGCGTCCGGATTTCTTTATATTGATACGCATGACACGTTTCTCTCGCAATCTTTTCGACGTATTGCCAGCGTTCCGATTCTCCTGGGAGAATATCTTGTGTTCCCCTTGGAATATTAAATCCCATTTTTAAATCCTCCTCATGACTTAAATGCTTTTTTTCATTTATGGAAATAAAAAAACCCCCGAACCTACTATAAAACCAATAGTAGGGACGAGAGTTATACCCGTGGTGCCACCCTAGTTGGAACGATCAACCCGTTCCCGCTCATGCCTTTAACGCAGGTTCACGTCCGCCGCCTAATTGCTCGCAAGTTCTGCCGGGCTTTCAGCGGGAAACCTTCGGAGTGTTCATTCGGTCAAGATACCGTGCAGACCGCTTTCAGCCCAGGGCGGTTCCTCTCTTTTCACGTACTCTTGCCTACTATTCTCCATCTTCAGTTCAACTCATATGTACACTAATTTATATTATAATACGAGTGTTAAGTGTGCATGTCAACCCTATTTGCGGTTCTTTTTATTCTGAATTGATTCTTTGGACGCGAGCCCCAGCTCAGTCGCCGTTTCTTCCATAAAGCCGGCTTGCTCCGGATCCGCATGATCCTTTAGATGCAGATTTGCATCTTGCTCATGGATCGCTCTGCCCATTCTTTGATTATACCTCACATAACAACATCCTTTTGATATCTTTTTTCTATAGTATAAACAAATCATTTTCATTTTATTAAAAAAACGGCAAGGAATATACGATATAGAAGAAGAAGTAGTGTTCCAAGTTTTTTACCGAAAGGAGGAGATGGGTAACAATATGAAAAAAAGAACAGTATTGATCCTATCGATGATGCTGGCAGCACAAGCAGCCTTTTATACATCGTCAAACACAGCTTCTGCAGCCATCGGGGAAGCCGTGATTGCCACCGATGAAATCAATGTCAGGAGCGGACCCGGACTGAGCCATGAAATCGTCAGCGTCGTCAGCCGGAATGAAAGCTATCCGATTCTTGAAGAGCGCGGGGATTGGGTCCAGATCCAGCTGAACGGCGGACAAAAAGGATGGGTTGTATCCTGGCTGATCAAGAAAAAAAGCCAAGTCTCCAACGGCTCTGATTCAGCGGCGGGAAAAGTCACATCTTCCGAAGCAAACCTGAGAATCAGAAAAGGCCCCGGCACTTCATATGAAGTCCAAGGCGTATTCCCTGAAGGAGAACAGGCTGACCTGCTAAAGACCAACGGAAACTGGGTGAAGATTTCCTATCAGAACATCACTGGCTGGGTCCATTCAGACTATGTCAATCAAGGTTCAGGAGCAAAACAGTCTCAATCGTCTTCATCACGCGCTTCATCAACAAAATCAGGAACGGTCGGCGTATCCACCTTAAATGTCAGAAGCACAGCTTCCCATCAAGGACGGATTATTGCGTCGCTTCAACGGAATGCAAGTGTGACGATTTTAAACGAACAGCACGGCTGGTATGAAATCGAATTTAATGGTCAAAAGGGCTGGGTCGCAAGCCACTATATTCTCGAAGGACCCAAACAGAAAAGCGGAACTTCGGAAACAAGCAGCGGCTCCGGGTCAAAACAGCAGGCCACCATCGTGTATGAAGGCACAAATGTTAGAAGCGGGCCTTCGACATCCTCAGCGATCGTCAAGCGCGCAGGGAAAGGCGAGTCTTACCCGATCGTCTCTGCAAAAGGCGACTGGTATGAAATCAAACTGTCAAACGGCGATTCCGCCTATGTGGCAAACTGGGTCGTTCAGACCGCTGACCAGTCTGGCTCAGCCGGAGATTCGAAAAGCGCAGCACCGCCTTTGGCAAAGCGGTCAAGCGCGAGCGGCACAATTAAAAATAAAACGGTTGTCATCGATGCCGGACACGGAGGACATGACAGCGGGACAATCGGAACGCGGGGGACGCTCGAAAAACGGCTGACCATCAAAACAGCAACGCTTCTTGCCGCGAAACTGAGAGCCGATGGCGTCAACGTCTATATGACGCGGAATGACGATTCTTTCGTCAGCCTTCAGTCGCGGGTCGCGACCTCTCATTACCGAAACGCCGACGCTTTTATCAGCATTCATTATGATAGTTTTCCAAACGCGTCCGTAAGGGGAAATACCGCCTATTACTACAGCCCGTCAAAAGACCGGAAGCTCGCAGCAGACGTGCAGTCCGAGATCGAAAAGCACTCGCCTCTGCCAAGCCGCGGCGTATTATTCGGGGACTACTTCGTATTAAGAGAAAATAAACAGCCCGCCGCATTGTTTGAACTCGGCTACTTGAGCCATCCTCAAGAAGAAGCGGTTGTCAGCACGAACGCTTATAGAGAAAGAGTGACAGACGGCATTAGAAGCGGCTTAGAAAACTATTTTAACTAATAAAAAAGCTCCCAAATGGGAGCTTTTTTATGCTTTCGAATCCATAACAAAGGTGACGGGACCCGAATTTGTCAGCTTGACATCCATCATTTCGCCAAATCTTCCCGTTTCGACAGCAACGCCTTTTGCGCGAAGCATGCTGTTCCACTCCTCGTATAATTGAAGCGCCTGATCGGGCTTTGCCGCTTTTGTAAAATTCGGCCGTCTTCCTTTTTTCGTGTCGCCGTACAAGGTAAACTGAGAAACCGATAAAACGGAGCCTCCGACATCTAAAAGCGACAGGTTCATCTTTTCGCCTTCATCTTCAAAAATCCGCAGATTGACTAGCTTTTCCGCCAAATATGCGGCATCTTCGCTCGTATCCTCATGCGTCACGCCGACAAGCACCATCAAGCCGAGGCCGATTTGACCGACAGTCTCGCCTCCTACCGAAACGCTTGCATCTGTGACGCGCTGAACAACTAATCTCATGACGCTTTTCCTCCTAATTCATCACCCTGCGCACGGAGTAGATATCTTTGATCTGTTTGATCCGTTCAACCACTTTATGCAAATGATTAATATTTTGAATGAAGATGGCCATATGGATCGTCGCCACTTTATTGCGGTCCGATTTACCTGACACAGATGAAATATTTGTTTTTGTCTCATTAACGGCCTGAAGAACTTCATTAAGAAGGCCGCGGCGGTCATAGCCGAGAATTTCGATTTCGACGTTATATTCTTTTCTCCGCTGCGTCTGCGGCTCATGCTCCCATTCTACTTGAATCAGCCGGTCGAGCGCTTCATTTGTTAAAACATTCGGGCAGTCCTCGCGATGGACGGATACACCACGGCCTTTTGTAATGAATCCGACGATCGGATCTCCCGGAACGGGGTTGCAGCATTTTGACAGTCTGATCAGAAGGTTGTCAACGCCTTTGACGCGAACACCCGCTTCGCGTTTTTTCCCTTGGTAAGGTTTCGGTTCAGGTGTTACATCTTGAACGCTTTTCACCTGTTCTTCCTGATCTCTGATTTTCCGTTCTTTTTCCGTCAGACGGTTTGCAACTTGAGCGGCTGTAATGCCGTTATAGCCGACTGCGGCATACATGTCTTCTTCATTGGCAAAATTGAACTTGTCAGCGACTTTCTGCAGATTCTCAACAGTTAAGACGTCCTTCACTTCAAAGTCCAGGTTTTTAATTTCTTTTTCAACCAGTTCTCTGCCTTTTTCGACATTTTCCTCTCTGCGCTGCTTTTTAAAGAACTGGCGGATTTTATGCTTAGCCTGAGATGTCTGCGCAAGGTTGATCCAGTCCTGGCTCGGACCGTACGAATGCTTGGATGTCAGAATTTCTACGATATCCCCTGTGCGCAGCTTGTAATCAAGCGTGACCATTTTTCCGTTTACTTTCGCCCCGATCGTTTTATTGCCTATTTCTGAATGGATCCGGTACGAAAAGTCGATCGGCACAGAGCCTGACGGCAATTCAATGACGTCCCCTTTCGGCGTAAAAACGAACACCATGTCGGAAAACAAATCGATTTTTAGAGATTCCATAAATTCTTCGGCATCGCTCGACTCATTTTGAAATTCCAAAATTTCGCGGAACCAGGAGAGCTTTTTATCAAAGCTTGAATCTTCATTGACATTTTTGCCTTCTTTGTAAGCCCAGTGGGCCGCGATTCCGTATTCCGCAATTTCGTGCATTTCAAACGTCCTGATCTGGACTTCCAGCGGATCCCCCTTCGGCCCGATGACGGTGGTGTGGAGGGACTGGTACATGTTCGGCTTCGGCATTGCGATATAGTCTTTAAATCTGCCCGGCATCGGCTTCCAGCACGTATGAATGATGCCTAGAACCGCGTAGCAGTCCTTGATGCTGTTGACGAGGATCCGGACTGCGAGCAAGTCGTAAATTTCATTGAATTGCTTGTTTTGCATCGCCATCTTTCTGTAGATGCTGTAAATATGCTTCGGCCGGCCGGAAAAGTCCGCTTTAATATTGACCTCTTCGACGCGGCTTTTCACTTCGTTTACGACCTCTTCGACGTACAATTCCCTTTCGGCCCGCTTTTTCTTCATCAAATTGACGATCCGGTAATATTGCTGCGGATTTAAATAGCGTAAAGCGGTATCCTCAAGCTCCCACTTTATTTTTGAAATCCCAAGGCGATGAGCCAGCGGAGCAAATATTTCAAGCGTCTCATTTGAAATTCTGCGCTGCTTTTCCTGCGGCAGGTGCTTCAAGGTTCTCATGTTGTGAAGGCGGTCCGCCAGCTTGATCAAAATGACGCGGATGTCCTGAGCCATAGCCACAAACATTTTCCGATGATTTTCTGCCTGCTGTTCTTCCTGTGATTTATATTTAATTTTCCCAAGCTTCGTGACGCCGTCGACAAGCATCGCAACTTCTTCGTTGAATGCTTCCTTTAAATCTTCAAGCGTTACGCTCGTATCTTCCACCACATCATGGAGAAATCCTCCCGCTATTGTGGCGGGGTCCATTTCCAAATCGACGAGGATACCCGCGACCTGGATCGGATGGATAATATACGGCTCGCCCGATTTGCGGTATTGTTCGCGATGTGCGTCTTCCGCGTACTGATAAGCCTTTTTTATAAAAGCAACATGTTCATCGGAAAGGTAACTTTTCGCCTTCTCAATGACTTGCTCAGCGGTTAATACTTGTTCGTTCGCCATGGAATCACCTTTTTTATAATTGAAAACTGTATTGTAATTATTATCAAGAAAAATGTCACAGATGTAAAGAGAAGAAATTCAAAAGGACTTTTGCCGGCCCCGGAATACTATATGAATAGGAAAAAAAGCACCCGCTTTTTATGAGTGCTTTTTATAGTATAAAATTTGTTTAGTATTGCATCAAGGTTAAAATATCATATCCGTCCAGTTTATTTCTTCCTTCAAGATATGTCAGTTCGATCAGGAAAGCGATTCCGGCTACGACGCCGCCAAGCTCTTCAACCAGCTTGATCGTTGCTTCGATCGTTCCGCCGGTTGCAAGCAGGTCGTCAGTGATCAAGACGCGCTGCCCCGGTTTAATGGCATCTTTATGGATGGTCAGGACATCTTTTCCATATTCCAATCCGTAGTCGACTTTGATGACTTCACGCGGCAGTTTGCCTTCTTTGCGGACAGGCGCAAATCCTACCCCGAGCGAATATGCGACAGGGCAGCCGATGATAAATCCTCTCGCTTCAGGTCCCACGACAAGATCGATCTCTTTTTCTTTCGCATACGTTACAATTTGATCTGTCGCGTAGCGATAGACGTCGCCTTTGTCCATCAATGTTGTAATATCTTTAAATTGTACGCCTTCCTTCGGGTAGTCCGGCACAATTGTCACATACTTCTTCAAATCCATCTGTCTTCATGTCCTCCTCATACTTTATAAGCGACGGCGTTTTCCGCCATCCGCTTATCCAGCCACTGTTTAAGCTCATCCGCCGAAGAATAAATGAGCTTTTGCTCCAATTCAATCAGGCGCTGTTTTTCCCGGTAGGTTTCAGAATCTGTCAGATCGCGCTTTTCGGCATGATAAACAACAGATAAAACACCATTCTCTATTGTAACAAAACCGAGCTCAAAAAACACCTTTGTCATAAAATCAATTGTGTCTTTTGTCCAGCCTTTATGTCTGGCAAGCTCCCCGCCGTATTTCGGCAAGTCAAAAGAACCTCTTTTCAGGAGGAAAGCATAGTACCATTTAAAATATTCCCTAGTTGGAAATGTTGAGAAAAAATGTTCGTCTGATTGATAAAAAATCAGATAAATGCGCTCCAGTTTTTTGCCTTTTATCACTTGGTCAAAGATGTCGAGCGACGGCGGAATATCTATAAATACCGCATAGCGGCTCTCAAGGACGAGACGCTCTGCATCTTCAGGACCGCTGATGACGGTCAGCTCTTCTTCAAGGCCTGTCCCCGCAAGCTTCGCTTTGGTTTCCTCACGGAAGCAGATGCACGCCCGTTTCGCAGGATCCAGCTGCAATATTTTTTCTTCCCATGACCGTTTTCCCCGCAGATCAAACAGCTGCCATTCATTGACGGCTGCATCTTTGATCATCAGCTGCGGTTTTTTTCTGTTATTCCACTCGTTAATCGACAGTTCCCCGACAATCGAGATCTTTGCTCCAGGAACGATCCCGTCTTCGATGGCGCCTTTATAAAATCCGATGCAATCAAGCTTGTTCTCGCCGTCTGCCAGCACAAGCTTCAAGTGATTCTTGTTGGCGCCGATTTTCCTGGAATCATCAATTTTAACGTCGCTGACAAGGACGAAGGGCTTCGGATTTCCCGTGCCGAACGGCGCCAGCATGTTCATTTCGGCAATGCTGTCAACCGTGATATCTTCGAGCCGGCAGCACAAATCGACGTCTTGAACGGGAATAAAATCTTCCTCGGTCAGAACCGCTTCAGCCTGACGGTTGATTCTCTCCCTTAGTGCCGAAACATCTTCCAGGTTGAGTGTCATTCCGGCTGCCATCGGGTGCCCGCCGAAGTGCGGGAGAATATCCCGGCACTCCGAGAGATTTTGAAATAAATCAAATCCTTTGATGCTGCGCGCAGATCCTTTGGCAATGCCTTTTTCTTCATCGATACCGAGAACGATGGCGGGCCTGTAATACCGCTCGACAAGCTTTGAAGCCACGATTCCGACGACACCGGGATTCCAGCCCGGCCGCGCCGCGACGATCACCGGCCGGTCAAGCCCTTCCTCCTCGATCATCTGAACGGCTTCCTCTGTCATCTGATTGACGATTTTTTGGCGCTCCTTGTTCAAGGCGTTGATATCTTCGGCCAGCTCTTCCGCTTCTGTTTCGTCTTTTGTGTTCAGGAGGTAAACGGCCGGGTCAGCCTGTTCAATTCTGCCGACCGCGTTTAAGCGGGGCGCAATTTGAAAACCGATGGTCTCTTCATCCGCACTATGTATCTCCGCTCCGGCAATTTTGGTCAGCGCCTTTAATCCGGGGCGCTTCGTTCTCCTGAACTGTTCCATGCCGCGCTTGGCAATCTGCCTGTTTTCATCATGAAGCGGCACAAGGTCGGCAATCGTGCCGATCGCACAAAGGTCGAGCAAATCTTCCGGGAGCTCTCCGTTCAAAGCGTGGGCTAGCTTAAATGCGACACCGACGCCGGCAAGCTCTTTAAATGGATAGCCGCAGCCCGGCTGCTTCGGATGAATGATCGCATAGGCATCCGGCAAAACGGGTCCCGGCTCATGGTGATCCGTAATGATCAAATCGACGCCAAGCTCTTTAGCGACTTCAGCTTCATGAACGGCGGCAATGCCTGTGTCAACTGTGATGATCAATGAATAGCCTGATTCTTTGATCCCGCGAAAGGCCGCTT
Source organism: Bacillus sp. PK6-026 (assembly GCF_054161455.1). Lineage (NCBI taxonomy): Bacteria > Bacillati > Bacillota > Bacilli > Caryophanales > Bacillaceae > Bacillus > Bacillus sp. PK6-026. The sequence goes on from NZ_CP096418.1 coordinate 2,968,459, forward strand.
CGTTCGGGCCGTACCCTTCTTTAAAGCGGTCAGGTATATAAAAATCGGCTTGTGCTGAACATTTTTTCAACATTTGCAAAAGGACAGTCGTGCTTGTCACACCGTCCGCATCATAATCGCCGTAAATCATAATCTTTTCTTGATCTGAAATTGCCTGTTTGATTCGCTGTACAGCTTTTTCCATATCTTTCAGCAGATAAGGATCGTGAAAAACTGCATCCTTGCCATTTAAAAATGAAGATGCTTTGTCGGCTGTATCGTAACCTCTCATGACAAGCAATGAGGCGGCAAGGGGAGTAATGCCTAATCTTCCGGCGAGCTGCTCCACCTTTTCTTTGTCGGGCGTTTGCACGTCCCAACGCATTTTTGACGCTAACATAAATTCACCCCTCAACCACACTATTATACTAGAGCAGCATGAGGGGATTCAATTTATTTCGTGCAATCTTTCTAGTCTTTCTGATTTTCAGGGGCCGCCGATTCGGCTTCAAGTTCAGGATACTTTACCCGTTCTTCTCTCTTGAGCGCCTTCAGCTCTTTTTTCAGCCGCATGATCTGGAAAGCGCCGGCCGAGCCGATAATGAGCGCCCCCATCAATACCGATACCAAAATGACCAGGATCAAAGGCCATTCTGCCGTTCCAAAAAGAAAATCAACCTTCACCGGTTCAACATTAATGACCGCGAAAACAGCAACAATTAATGTAAAAATAAGTGCAGAGATTAACGTCCATTGTTTGTTCATGAGATACTCTCTCCATTCGCGTCGTTTTCTAGCGTTATTTTCCCGCTCTGCTCCCATTTTAAACAAAAAGAAGATCGATAGAAAGCCGCCAAAACAACTTTTTTCTCTTCAAACCAAAAAAGGACCGCCCGGCAGTACGGGCAGTCCTCGATTTATTCTCCTGCAGGCTTGCGCTTCGGCTTTTTCAGGTCGCGCCCTTTCCAGACAAGCCATACTTGAGCTGCGATGTAGAGCGATGAATACACTCCACTCAACAGCCCGATTAACAGCGCGACAGAGAAGTTCGTAATCGATGCTGCGCCAAAAATGAGGAGCGCAATGACCACAATGACGACGGTCAGCACCGTATTAATCGAACGAGTGAACGTTTGCTGCAAGCTCAGATTCACAATATGCGATAAATCGCTGAAGCTCTTCGGCTTGCGCTTTTTCACCTGTTCCCTGATTCTGTCAAACGTTACGATCGTATCGTTGATCGAATAACCGATAATCGTCAGCACGGCTGCGATAAACGTAATATCCACCTCGAGCCTTGTAATGCTGAAGACCGCGATGATGAAGAATGCATCGTACAGCAACGAAGCGATCGCCGCAATTGCCATCTTATATTCAAAGCGGATCGAAACATACAAGATGATCCCGAGAGCCGCGACGGCCACCGCATAGAGGGCGTTTCTCGCCAGCTCTTTTCCGACTGTCGGTGATACTGTGCTGACGTTCGGCTCCGAGCCGTATTTATCTTTAAAATAATCCTTCACTTCGGCAATTTTTTTCTGATCCGGAACGCCGACAAATCTGGCGACGCCGTGTTTTTGATCATCACCCGAAAGAACGATTGAATCGGCTGTCAACCCGACCTCTTCAAAGTCTTTTTTCAGCTCTTCGCTCGTAAGCTTGTGGTCGCTTTGCACTTCGATCCTTGATCCGCTGGAGAAATCGATGCCAAGGTTCAGCCTGAAAACAAGCAGAATGACAATTCCCGCAGCCAAAATAATCCCGGAAAATACGAAGAACCATTTACGCTTACCGACGAAATCCCATTTGGTAAACGGAGTCGGAGGCTCAGTATTTTCGTCTGTCTTGCTGATGTCCAGGATGTCTTTTTTGCGCACTCCAAACCAGCCTTTTTTCCGGTCAAGCCAGCGGCTTTCGACCAGCAGGCCGAGCAGGAAGCGCGACAGGAAGACAGCTGTAACAAAGCTTGTCAAAATGGATAGGATCAGCATGGTCGCGAAGCCTTTGACAGAGCTCGTACCAAATATGAAAAGCACGATTCCGGCAAGCATCGTCGTAATATTGGCATCAAAGATCGTTGCAAATGATCTTCTGTTTCCTGCTTTAAAAGCCGAGCGGACCGATTTGCCGAGCTTCAGCTCTTCTTTTATGCGTTCGTACGTAATGATGTTTGCGTCAACCGCCATCCCGACACCCAAAATAAGAGCCGCGATCCCCGGAAGGGTCAGAACCGCATTCATCCAGTCAAAGATCTGCAGTGTAATGTAGATGTAGACAGAAAGCGTAATGACCGCGACAAAACCAGGCAAGCGATAATAAAGAAGCATAAATAAGAAAATAATAGCAATACCGACGATTCCCGCAAACACGGTATCATTCAAAGCCTGCTCCCCAAACTGCGCGCCGACGGATGTCGAATACTTTTCAACGAGTTTGACAGGAAGAGCGCCCGCATTTAAAATGCTCGCCATATCTTTTGCTTCCTGAATCGTAAAATTTCCTTCAATCATCACGTCTGACGTGTTCAGCACCTGGCTGACATTCGGAGCGGAGATGTATTTATGATCCGCTTTTTGCGATTCTTTTTTAAAGGAGTCGCCTTTTTTGTAATCAAGCCAGATGACGAGCTGGTTGTTCGGCTTCATATCGAGCACTTTCTTTGTCACTTCGCCGAATTTATCGGCATCCTTCAGCTTGATCGTCACGATCGGCTCATTTGTGTCCTGCTTGAACGACTGTTTAGCACCGTTTTCGACAAGATCTGAACCGTTCAAAAGCTCTTTGTCATTCGTATCCCTGAACGTAAGCTGAGCCTGTGTGGATAAGATTTCCCGCGCCCTGTTCTGGTTGTCGACGCCGGCAAGCTGAACCCTGATCCGGTTGTTTCCTTCGATTTGAATGTTCGGTTCGCTGACGCCCAACACATTCGCCCGGCGGTTCAGTGCTTCAACCGTACTGATGAGGGCGTCCCTGTCAATTTTGTCGCCCTGTTTGGCAGGCTGGACTTCATACAGAACCTCAAAACCGCCCTGAAGGTCAAGGCCGAGGCTGATGCTGTCTGCAGCCGGCTTCGTGAACATTCCCAGTCCCGTACCGATCAAGAGAACGGTAAGGAAAAACGCAATCAAGCGTCCTTTTTTCATTATGTATTTCCTCCTTAAATCAACCAAAATCTACGGCTACCTCAGCAGCTCATCGAGCATATTCTGCCCTTCTTTGCTGTCGAGTAAATTAGACGTTTTAAACGATTCTACGGTTGCATAGTTCATAAATTCGCCAATTTTCACAGATAAAATATCACCGGCGAGCTGATGAATTTGAACATCCTTCTTTTTCTTCCATTTCTTATTCAATAAGTATGACCACAATTCCTCTATTTCAATATCGTCATAACCGAGTATCCTGAACTCTTCCGTCTTGCTGTGAAGAAAGGGTTTTAAATGATCCTTGTACAGATCAGCCGGATGTTTGCCCATGCCAAAGCCACGCTCCTTTCACATTTTTTCAGAGAGACTTGTCATGCTTGGACGATGTATGCGCATATCTTATTGTATATGATTAAAGGTTGTTTGAGAAGGCAGGGGACTCTAGAAATGACGAAGCAGACGTTTTTAAAAGGAACGCTCATTTTAATAGCGGCAGGTTTGATTACGAGAATGCTCGGCTTTATCAACCGGATTGTCATCGCAAGGTTCATCGGAGGTGAAGGTGTCGGGCTTTATATGATGGCGGCTCCGACTTTTTTTCTGGCGGTCACCCTCACCCAGTTCGGCCTACCTGTCGCCATCAGCAAGTTGGTTGCTGAAGCGGAAGCGCGCGGAGACCACAGAAAGACAAAGCAGATTTTAGTGATGTCTCTTGCAATTACCGGGACGCTCAGCGCCGTCATTACTCCGGTGTTTCTCATCTACGCCCCGCTGATGGCCGACACGCTGCTCACAGACAAAAGAACGCTTTATCCGCTTTTGGCGGTTACACCGGTCGTTCCGATCATTGCTGTTTCCAGCGTGCTGAGGGGCTATTTTCAAGGAAAGCAAAATATGAGGCCGCTTGCCGTGTCCCAGGTTCTCGAACAAATTGTCCGGATATCGCTTGTCGCCGTATGCACGACGGCATTCCTTCCGCTCGGCATCGAATATGCGGCTGCGGGCGCGATGCTGTCATCCGTGTTTGGCGAGTTGGCTTCACTCCTTTATTTGTTCGTCGCCTTTAAATACAAAAAGAAAATCCGCATCAGAAAACGTTTTTTCCAATCCCTGAAATCTGGACGAACCACGTTTTTCGAGCTGATGAGCGTCTCGCTCCCAACAACGGGCAGCCGTTTTATCGGCAACCTGTCATGGTTTTTTGAACCGATTGTCGTAGCGCAAAGCCTTGCAATAGCAGGGGTCGCCGCTTCCGCCGCAACGAGCCAGTACGGAGAGTTGACCGGCTTTGCCCTGACGCTTCTCACCCTCCCGAGCTTTATCACATATTCTCTGTCTACGGCGCTCGTTCCAGCCATCAGCGAAGGAATCGAACAGAAAAAAATGCAAGTCGTGGAATACAGGCTTGAGCAGGCGATGAGGCTTTGCCTTTTAAGCGGCGGAATATCGGCGGTCATTTTGTTTTCGTACGCGGATGAGCTGGTCAGCGTGATGTACGGGTCGTCAAATGCTGCGATTTATGTGAAAATCATGGCTCCATTCTTTTTATTTTACTATTTCCAAGGTCCGCTGCAGGCCGTCCTGCAGGCTTTAAACCTGGCCGGCGCGGCAATGATGAACAGCCTGGTCGGCGCCGTTGTGAAAACAGGTCTCATTATTGTTCTCGCTTCACGGCCTTCGCTTGGCATTATGGGGGCTGCGCTGGCGATTTTGACGGGGATCATCCTCGTCACCCTGCTGCACGCCGCAACCGTCAGCAAAGTGCTTCCCATCAGCATTAACCTGAAAGAATATATCGTATCCTTCGGCGTCATTTTGATATCAGGGTGGGGAAGCCTTCTGATGAAAGAACACCTTTTTTTAGACCAGTCCGAGCCGATGCGCCTGCTTTTGTGTGTCGCGGTTACAAGCTTTCTTTACGTCTTCCTTCTGGTCGCCTTCAAGCTGGTCAAAAAAGAAGAAATCCAGCGGTTTCCGCTGTTCGGCCGCTGGATTTCGTAAGCTCTCGCTTTAAGGTTTAAATTCATCCTTTATATCAATAAAAAAAGAACCTTTATTATATGTGCAATAAGAAATTTTGGAAAGATCGCGGTGTCCTCTTTTTTCAAGCTTTTGCTCAAGCCACTCCCGGTCTTTCCCGATCTTTTCTAATTGTTCTTTTTGAACCATTCCGTCAACAATCAACGGCAGTTCGATCATTTTGTTTGGCCCGTCTTTTGTAAACACTGAAAGCTTCCCGGTCGGCTCCAAAATCGCATATGAAACATCCCCGATTCGTTCCACATTCTTATCTCTCAGCTGCGTCATCAAATCATCGTAATTATAGCGCTGTGTCCTCATAGCGTGTTCATCAATTTTTCCGCGGTCTATGATAATCGTCGGTTTTCCATCGAGAAGCCGGCGGATTTTTTGATTTTTCAATGACAGATATGCAAATATAACCTGGATCAGCGTCAAAACGAGAATTGGAATGATCGTATGGAGAAGGTGGTCATCGAGATTTTCAATGGCCAAAACCGCGATTTCGGCCATCATAATAAAAACGACAAGATCCAATATGCTCAGCTCGCCTATTTCCCTCTTTCCCATCAAGCGAAACAAAATAAAGATGATGAAATACAAAACGACCGTCCGAAACGTAAGAGCTAAAATTTCATCCATTACCGCCCGCCTCCTTCCGCCTATCATGATCATAAACATAGCCTTTGTAAAATTGAGGCTTTTATGTATAAAAGGTCGGGGGAGCTAGTCTATTTGCCAAACGTGCAGAATACATTTAAAAAGACGAGCCCGTCTATATTGAAAGGAGGATCGTGATGAACGAACCAAAACAAGTCGGCAAAGGGATTTTATACAGCTTGGCGGTTATTTTCGCTTTGATGTTTGCGGGAAGCCTGGTCATTTCGCTGCTCCTCACCTTCACATCATTAACCGAAAGTTCATTCAGCTGGTTTATTACCGCCATTTCTTTTATTACCTTGTTCATCGGCGGTTTTATTGCGGGAGGCAAATCGAAGGAAAAAGGGTGGCTGAGCGGAGGGTTGACAGCGCTTTGCTTCTCTCTTACGGTGCTTTTGTTTCAATATCTCGGCTTTGGCGAAGCCTTCAATTTGAAGCAGCTGCTCTATCATTCCGGTTTTTTGGGAGTCAGCATGCTGGGCGGGATTTTCGGGGTCAATCTGCAGGGGAGCCGTGCATAAAGACAGCAAAAAGGGAGCGGATGACCGCTCCCTTTTCTCATGCCCATCAGGCTTCTTTTATGCCATGTCACATCAGGAACAACTGCGGCTTCATCAAGACATAAGGAACGGCGCTAGCGCCGTTTTCACGTCCTGCGACAGTCTGATTTCCGATGCTTATGTATCAGCCTTTCGGCTATTCTGCTGACGCCTCTCTGATCGCGCGGCGGTCGAATGTCAGACGGGTATTGTCGCCTGTTTTGATGACAACCTTGCTTTCGTCAATTGAATCAACGATGCCGTGCAGGCCGCCGATCGTTACGACCTTATCTCCTTTTTTCAGCTCCTCCTGCATCTGGCGGACAGCCTTCTGCTGCTTTTGCTGCGGACGGATCAAAAGGAAATAAAGAACCGCAAACATTAAAATAATCGGAAGTAATGTTCCAAGCATCTCCATTATTTTTTCACCCCTTTCAAATGGCTTTATCGCTTTCTTCGTTTATGTGTCAGAAACTTTTAGCATTTGGTTTATTAAAACCGTAGCGCTCAAAAAACTCTTCCCGGAAATCACCTAAACGATCTTCACGAATGGCATCTCTGACTTGCCCCATTAATTTTAACAGAAAATAAAGATTATGATAAGAAGTTAAACGAATTCCAAACGTTTCGTTACAGCGGATTAAATGTCTGATATAAGCGCGCGAGTAATTGCGGCACGTATAGCAGTCGCACTGCTCGTCGATCGGTCTGAAATCTCTTTCATATTTGGCATTTTTCACGACGAGACGCCCTTCGCTCGTCATGAGCGTACCGTTTCTCGCTATCCTTGTCGGCAGCACGCAATCGAACATATCCACTCCGCGGATGGCTCCGTCAATCAGAGAGTCCGGTGAGCCGACCCCCATTAAATAGCGCGGTTTATCCGCAGGAAGCAGCGGAGTTGTAAACTCCAGCACACGGTTCATCACGTCTTTCGGCTCTCCGACGGATAGTCCACCTATAGCATATCCCGGAAAATCCAGTGAAATCAAGTCTTTCGCACTTTGTTTTCTCAAGTTTTCGTACTCTCCGCCTTGAACGATTCCGAAAAGCCCTTGCTCGTCAGGGCGTTTGTGAGCTTTCAGGCACCTTTCCGCCCAGCGGCTCGTCCGCTCAACAGACCTCTTCATATAATCGTACTCTGCCGGGTACGGCGGGCATTCGTCAAACGCCATCATAATATCTGATCCGAGGGCGTTTTGGATGTCCATCGCTTTTTCAGGAGATAAAAACAGCTTGTCTCCGTTTAAATGATTGCGGAAATGAACGCCTTCCTCTTCGATTTTGCGGAACTCGCTCAGGGAAAACACCTGAAAGCCGCCTGAATCCGTCAAAATGGCGCGGTCCCAATTCATAAACTGATGAAGGCCCCCCGCCTCTTTGACGATGTCATGGCCCGGTCTCAGCCAAAGGTGGTACGTATTGCTTAAAATAATGCCTGCACCCATTTCTTTCAGCTCTTCCGGCGCCATCGTTTTAACGGTGGCGAGCGTTCCTACGGGCATAAACACCGGCGTTTCAAATGAGCCGTGCGGGGTGTGCACTCTCCCCAGCCTTGCTCCTGTTTGTTTACATGCTTTTATGAACTCATAGCGTATCGGTTGCTGCGACAAATTATGAGCCCTCCAATCTTTTTGAATTTTATTTGATCAACATGGCATCTCCGAAGCTGAAGAAGCGGTATTCGTGCTCCACTGCGGTGCGGTAGGCAGAAAGCACATGCTCTCTGCCTGCGAGCGCGCTGACAAGCATAATGAGGGACGATTTCGGAAGATGAAAATTGGTAATCATCCCGTCAATCGCCCGGAATGTGTAGCCTGGATAAATAAAAATCGATGTCCAGCCTCTCGCTTCCCGGAAGCGGCCGTCATGTTCGGAAGCGATGGTCTCAAGCGTCCTCGTCGATGTCGTGCCGACGGAAATGATTTTTCCGCCTTCCTGTCTGACGCGGTTTAACAATGCTGCCGTTTCTTCCGACATTTCATAAAACTCGGCATGCATATCGTGTTCCTCTACATTTTCCGCACTGACAGGCCGGAATGTCCCGAGCCCGACGTGAAGGGTAATAAACGCAATATGCACGCCTTTTTTCCTGAGCGCATCCAGAATCTCTTCCGTAAAATGCAGCCCGGCCGTCGGCGCAGCCGCCGATCCTTGTTTCTTTGAGTAAACCGTCTGATAGCGCTCTCTGTCATCGAGCTGTTCTTTAATATAAGGAGGCAGAGGCATTTCGCCGAGCGATTCGAGCACCTCGTAAAAAATTCCTTCATAGCGGAATTCAATTTTTCTTCCGCCGTGCTCGAGCTCTTCTGTGCAGACCGCCGTTAGACGGCCGTCTCCAAACGAAAGAACGGTTCCGCGCTTGACCCGCTTTGCGGGCTTGACAAGCGTTTCCCATACGTCCCCTTCCTCCTGTTTTAACAGAAGAACTTCAACCTTTGCGCCCGTCTCTTCCTTGACTCCGTACAAGCGGGCCGGTAGCACCCTCGTATCATTCAACACGATGCAATCGCCCGCGTTCAGAAAATCAATCACGTGCTTAAACGTGCTGTGAGTGATTTCTCCTGTTTTTTTATCCAGCACCATCAGCCTGGACGCATCCCGCTCTTTTAAAGGAACCTGTGCGATAAGGCGTTCAGGCAAGTCAAAATCGAATAATTCTACTTTCATCTTTTTTCACCTTACTCTATCTATAGACTTGAATGTCGCGTCATTTCATTCGTCCGAAAAACGAAAACACCACGGACAGAATGATGCTGATGACAATGCATGTAACAACCGGAAAGAAAAATGTCACGTTTCCCTTTTTTACAAAAATATCGCCGGGGAGCCTGCCGATGACTTGCATGAATAAACCGATGCCAAAAATGACGGCGCCCAGCACCATTAAAATCTTTGGAAATTCAGTCACGGTTCGGAACCTCCATTTTAAAGTGGCTGTATACATCAGGGGTTACGATGCGCCCCCGCGGCGTTCTTTGAATAAAACCGATTTGAAGAAGATACGGCTCATACACATCCTCGATCGTGTGAGACTCCTCACCGATGGTAGCCGAAATCGTATCAATGCCGACTGGACCGCCGCCAAATTTTTCGATCATGCCCATTAAAAGCTTGCGGTCGATATGATCAAGCCCGAGTTTATCAACCTGGAGGCGTTCCAGCGCATCCACCGCCACTTCCTCCGTGATGGAGCTGTTTCCAAGCACCTGGGCAAAATCTCTGACCCTCCTCAAAAGCCTGTTGGCAATCCGCGGCGTCCCTCTTGACCGTCTCGCGATTTCGAGAGCCGAGAGCGAATCGATGTCAACCTCAAACAGCTCCGCCGTTCTGATCACGATGTCTGAAAGCTCGTCACGCGTGTAATACTCAAGCCTTGACAGAACGCCGAACCTGTCCCTGAGAGGCGCGGTTAAAAGCCCGACCCTTGTGGTCGCGCCGACAAGGGTAAAAGGAGGAAGATCGAGCCTCACAGAACGCGCCGACGGCCCTTTGCCGATCACGATATCAAGGCAGAAATCTTCCATCGCAGGATACAGCACCTCTTCGATCGAACGGTGCAGACGGTGGATCTCGTCAATAAATAAAACGTCACCTGGCTCCAGAGCCGTTAATATCGCCGCCAAATCGCCGGGGCGCTCGATCGCCGGACCTGACGTCGTTCTGAGATTGACTCCCATTTCGTTGGCGATGATCGCAGCGAGCGTCGTTTTTCCCAATCCCGGCGGCCCGTACAACAAGACATGGTCAAGCGTTTCTTCCCGCATTTTCGCAGCTTCAATGAATACCTTGAGGTTGTCTTTCACTTTTTCCTGGCCGATATACTGAGCCAGTCTTTGCGGACGCAGACTTTGCTCGATCGCTGATTCATGGTTGTCTAGTTCACTTGATACAAGCCGCTCATCCATGATATCACCTTACTTTAACAATTTTTGCAATGCTTTTTTAACGTATTGATCCGTCGAAAGCGCCTCTTCCTTTTTCAAATGAGGCTGGACTTTTTTAATTTCCCGGTCGGAATAGCCGAGCGCTCTTAATGCTTCAAGCGCCTCCTCAAGAGCCGTTTCCGCTTCATGAATTTGCTCCCGCTCTTCATGGTTAAACAGATCGGCCGCGATTTCAGGAACGGCGTCCGCGAGCTTCCCTTTCAGATCAAGAATGATCTGCCTTGCCGTTTTTTTGCCTACGCCGGGGAACTTGACGAGAAACGCTTCATCCTCATTCTCGATCGCTTCAATCACCGCTCCCGGATCGCCGGAAGCGAGGATCGCAAGCGCTCCTTTCGGGCCGATTCCCGTAACATTCAGCATTTTCGTAAACAGCATTTTTTCTTCCCTTGTCGAAAAGCCGTACAGCGCATTCGTATCTTCTCTTACATAATGGTATGTATAGATTGTTTCGTTGCTGTTTTTCTTATAAATAAACGGATTTGGCGTAAAGATCTGATAGCCGATCCCGCCGTTTTCAATGACAATATATTGGGGCGATACATAATCAATCGTCCCTTTTACGAATTCGATCAACGTTCATTCACCTCTTTGACTGCTCTTCATTGTAACACAAAACAGGCAAAGCTAGAATGAAAAAGTTAACATATGTTCGCTAAAAATGGCTTCTGTCTGCAGCTGAAAAAAGACATAACAGCGTCATGTCTTCATATCTTTTACATGATGTTGGCTTCTGGATGATTTTACGGCTTCAATGACATGTTCAAATTCCTTTTTCGTGCGGTATGGGATCCCTTTGCGCAAATCATCCACCATCCGGCTTTCCAGGCGCTTTATATCAATCTGAAAAAACGATTGAATCGGCTCTGATAATATGCCCGGGCGGCCGTGAAAAGTCGAAATCACGCCGTCTTCCGTCACTCCGATATAACCGTTTGTTTTGCTGAGGGGAGAAATGTCGTCCACTTGTTTGCGAAACAGAATAAACCCCTTTTTCTGATCGATGAGCTGCCACCCTTTATAAGCAGCTTTAAAGTCTTCCAGTGTTCGAGCGGCCTCTACTTTATTTTCGATTCCAACGTCCCCGTCCAGATAAACCTTTTCAAGCTGGATTTGAACTTTAGCCGGCTTTTCGGCCAGGGCCTCCAGGTGAAAGCTGAGCGCGGCCAGCAGACTTCCAATAAGCAATAAACCGATTTTGAACTTGCTTTGGCTGTTCATCAATATCACCTTCTTTTTTGCCTTAACGATCATATCCATAGTTTGACCAACGCTTTTAAAAATTAATCTAAAAAAGCAATTAGATGACAACCGGTTTACGAATGTTACATTTTTAAACCAATATGAAGAACTCAAAAGCATTTAAGGTGCAAAACCCCTCGTTCTCATGTATAAACAACATTATAGAGAGTTTTTCGTTTGACCAGCCCTTAAAAAGAAGGTGAGTTCGGCGTGAAAAAGGCGCAAACCTATGCAGAGGCCGTAAAGTATAATACGAAAAAAAAGTTCAATAAACTTATCCAAAAACCCGATGACTTAGAGTTGATCGGGAAAGGCAGGAGCGCATACGTTTTTAAGCTGACTGAAGAGGGCAGGGAAATGGCTCTTAAAGTCTTTTTTCCCGAATTTAAGAACATTGCCGCAAGGGAAGCGGAGATTTACAAAAAGCTTTCTGATTCGAATTATTATCCTGATATATATGAAACAGGGCCATCATATATTTTAATGGAGTATATTAAAGGATACACTTTTTATGAGTGTTTAAACAAAGGCATTCCGATCGATGATGACATGATCTGCGAGGTCGACCGCGCATTGAACGATGCGAAGCGGAAAGGATTGAATCCATCCGATATCCACCTCAGAAACCTGATACTGACGCCGGCTGGGACAATCAAAGTCATCGATGTGGCCAGGTTTTTGCAGACGAAAGAATGCAGACAGTGGGATGACTTAAAAACAGCCTATCAAACCATTTATAAAAAAAGCCGTTTCCCGCAAAGGCTTCCTAAGCTGTGGATGGAATTGATCGCTTATCTTTATAAAAAAAACTGGCTTCAGAAACAATGGGCCGCCAGAAAAAACAAATTTCACCCCTAATTTGAAACTTAAAGAAGGCGCGTCCGTATATGAAATAACCCCATTAAAGTCAGGAAGGGAGAAACAGCTGTTGAAGAAAAAGAAGAAACGAAATGATGATAAATGGGATTATCTTTATCTCGTTGATTTGCTTGAGCCGTTGTTTTATGTGCTGAGGCTGGCAGTAAGAGGACTTGCAAAAATCATAAATTAAACACTCGGGCTTTCGGGTGTTTTTTTTGATGGCCGAGTGATAAGACAAATACAAAACCCCTTCATTTGAAGGGGTTGCTTTTTAATGCTCTTTCAAATTTGCGAGCGGTACTTCCTGCTCGTTCTCCGGCTGGCCGAGCGGAAAAATTCTTGCGGTTTCATTTTGTTCGTTGACATGCTGAATATAAATCGGCCTGCCGTTATAAGTAACATCAACCATGTCGGGTGATTCGACGATTTCCTGGGCACGATGCGTATTCATGCTGACACCCTCCTTTTGCTTTTACTCATAATGTGTACACCCGGCTGCTTTCGTATTCCTTTTGAGCCGGTTTTCTTTCAAGGAGGGGTGATCTTCAGGCTCCCGTAATCAATGAATCTTTACGTACAAAGGCAGATCCGTGTGTCCCATTTCACGCACATAAACAAACAGATTGCCTTTGTGATGAATTTCGTGTCCGATCGCTAGCTGCAGCAGCTGTTCGCCGGCTACTTTCCGTCCGAAGACGCCGGTCAAATCGACCTCACGATCCAATTCTTCATCCGTAAAAGATTCAAGCAGCTTTTTTGTTTTTTCTGTATACGTTTTGGCGAGCTCGCTCAGGCTTGACCCTGTTTCTTCCGGCTTCTTTTTAAAAGACTCTCCGTTTCCTTCTTTTGCCGCCGAAGCAAAGGCATAGAAAGATTGCAGCATATGCGTGACAAGTTCCTTCGCTGGCATCGACGTTTCAGTCGGTTTGTAATCGAGATGTTTTTCATCAATCTTTTGAATCAGTTCTTCTGTCACCAGACGGTGGGACATAAATTCCTGAACGATGCGGTCTTTTCGTTCCATTTTTTATTCCTCCTTCGTGTTTTAGCAGTTCATACACAGAATAACACGAGTTTCCATTTTCAGCATCTGTCCTGCAGCACCCTTCGGACCGCCTTGACATATTTGCGGAATGTTCTCGTTTTTGTTTCCTCCCTCTCTTTATAGGAAAAGTCTTCGAAAAACTCTTTCCTTTGAGCCGTGCTGATTTCAAGCTGCACGCTCATTCCTGACTGGCTTTCATTATTGATGTTTTCCTCGGCAGTTCCGGCAAATTTCCCGTCCACTTTGACCAATTCTGCGGAAAAGTCAGACTCTTTCAGAGATTTGACGATGGCTTTTGCCAGCTTTCTGTCCGTTCCTCCCACAAGCGTGTGCGGGCGGTCGCCGGAATAGCCGTGGAATGCGATGGTATAGCGGTGTTCTTTTATTTTCTGCAATGCCAGAGGCTCGTCAAAGTTTGTGCTTGTAATATGAAGATCCGAGTTGTTCTCATCCTTTTTTCCTTCGAATAAATAAGTTGAATAATCATCTTTGAAAGCTCTGACAAGCTCGCTTACTCCGCCTTCTATTCTTCCTCCATGAGGCGAAAAAATTAAACAGTCGCTTCCCGCTTTTTCGTGGTACTCAATGTCATAACCGCTTTTTTCGTGTTCCTGCAATTCCTTGAAATTCATGTATCTGTCCCCGGCCTGGATCTGAAAGTTCTCCCGGGTTGTTTTTTCGAACCACCTGTATGCGCCATTTATCATCACTGCTGCGATCACCAAGTAGATGAGTACTTTTTTCTTCATTGATTATTCCCCTTTTACACTACCTTTCGATTTCTAAGCATGTCCTCCAAGCCTCATTGTATATTTGGCTTTTTTGTGACACAGTTATTTTACGCTTTAGACATGACGCGTTCAATTATGAATAAGTTTGATAAAAAATAAAAATTTAAATAAAATGATGCTTTTTCATTAGTTTAAAAGATCGATAAATTTTAAGAAAAAAATCTCATAAGAATAGGCGTCTCTTGTTGCACGACTTTCCCTACAGCCTATCCCGCTTGAGAATAAGGCATTCTATCAGAAACGGGGTATACGGTTTGATAAAAGTAACATCTGCCGCGTCTGCCGGCTGCTGATGTTATATTTTCTTTTCATCCCCGTTCTGTTATCCTATTACCGACAATAAAAATGCAGGTGATAAAACATGGAAACAGAATATGAAACAAAAGGCTACGACCTGACAAAAGTTTATGATTACAATCAATATCCGGATGTCCGCCACGGACGGTGCGACAATTGCGATTACACCCTTTTTAAAAGCTCTGTAAAAAACGGGCAGTTTTTGCGTGAATGCCGGCGCTGCGGCATGAAAAAAAGCATTTAGCGTTACAGTACATTCTCATATGTATAAAAAAACTTGCCGACAAGGCTGAATGGAGCTTTGCCGGCAATACACGTCATGCTGTCAAATGCTTAAACATCTTTTTGATCTTTGTTTGTGACGATGCCGTTGATCGATTCACCGATCTTTCCGCTAAGATCAGCATTCAGGCTGTTGATATTTTGAATGTATTCGCTGATGATATTTTGGACCGCTTGATTCATCTCTGCATTTTCACTTTTTGTGAGGTCGGCCTCTCTCAGATCGATGCCGCTGTTTTTCTGAACCAGCTCATTGATGGATTGACCAAATCCCGTGATAAAGCTGTTGATTTTTTCGATGACTTGAGCGGTTTCCTGATCTTGCGCACCCGCGTCTATAGCCGTGAAAGGCTTCTCATTTTCGCGCTGTTCAGCCATTTATAGAACCTCCTCTCATGATGACAGATTCCTTCACAATATATGATGAAAAATCAAATCTTGATTCCGCAGCAGCTTGATACGGCTGCTAAATGGTTGAATGCATAAAAAGACGCCGCGAACCTGGTGCGGCGTCCTTTAATGAACGTTCGTATACACTTCCTGCACATCGTCATCATCTTCAAGTACGTCAATGAGTTTTTCGACTTTTTCCTGAAGTGTTTCATCGACCTCTGCATAGGTTTGCGGAACCATTGTCATTTCGGCTGTCGCCGTTTCGTAGCCGCGCTCCTCCAAGTTTTTCTTTACTTCTTCAAACTGTTCGGGCTCTGTATAAATCTCGAACAGCTCTTCGCTCGTTTCTAGCTCCTCGGCACCGGCATCAATGACCTCAAGCATAAACTCCTCTTCATCTATCTCAAGATCTTCACGCTCGATTGCAATATATCCTTTCCGGTCGAACATATAAGAAACACATCCTGTTTCCCCCAAGCTGCCGCCGTTTTTGCTGAAAGCAGTTCTGACGTTTGTCGCCGTCCGGTTTTTATTATCTGTCAAACATTTGACCATGACAGCCACACCGCTTGGGCCGTAGCCCTCATACGTAATTTCCTCGTAGCTTTTTCCATCCTGGCTGCCGGAAGCTTTTTTGATGGCGCGGTCGATGTTGTCGTTTGGCATGTTTGCATTTTTGGCTTTATCGATGACGAGACGCAGACTTGCGTTAGATTCGGGATCGGGTCCCCCTTCTTTTGCGGCTACATATATTTCTTTGGCAAGCTTCATGAAAATTTTGCCGCGTTTAGCATCTTGGGCATTTTTTCTTCTCTGAATATTTTTCCATTTAGAATGGCCAGCCATATCTTTCTACCTCCAAAAAAATTCTCGTCTCTATGTACACTTTATACGGTTTTCCCCGTTTTTGTAAAGAAATCGGCCGAACGCTTACTAAAAAATTGCCGGGGAATCCCCGGCAATTCCCTGCTTATTGGTTGCGCAAGCGGTTCAAATTGTTATTCGTCGTGTCTCCGCGATCCCTAATGTTCTGAGGGTCGTCGTTCATTTCGCGCAGCCTTGTAAATGCGCCGTCGTCCTCGACAACTTGAACTGTCCGGTCTCCAGCAAACGTTTTGGCTGCTTTTCTAATTTGAGTTCTCTCATTATTTGTCAGCTGTTTATCTGACCGTACCGCGATGATGACCGTTTCATTCGTTACGACGGCCTGACTCTCGTCAACATAATTCAACTTGTTGACGCGTCCAGTGATATTCCTGGAGATTTTACGGTTTTCCGGTCTGTTATAGCCCGTGTCCGCCGTGTTCACCAAATGATTGTGATAATTCATGTCTCCCCGGCTGAAAGTTCCATCGCCTGTTGGAACGGGATTGCCGTTGCCCGCTCGATTGTTCACGTTCGTTGCACCGTTTCTCCCGTTCATGTTTTCAAGCATTTCTGTAACAGGACCGTCATTATCAAGACCGTTATTACGATCTGCATCATTTGAATAATATCCGATCGGACGCGTATTGTTTCCATTATCTATAGCGTCGTTCGTTCCGCAGGCAGATAGACCAGCTGTCAAAAGCAAAATACCCGAAAACACTTTCAGCTTGCTGTCCAATGGTAATACCCCCCGTGAAAACCGCTGAATTTGAGCATTGCGCTCTTTTTTAGGATGTGCGAGATGTGAAGAGTTACCCTTGACAGTTATAGACAGTCCCGTGAAAAAGCATGAAAGTGTTTATAGCGGCCCACAATAAAAAAGGAACGATAGATCATCGTCCCATTCCGAATCAGTCTTCTTCATCTTCCGGTCTGTTAAACATCTGTCCGCCTGCGGGCTGCTGTCCGTATCCGCCCATACCGTACGGAGCTCCCATTTGCGGCATCTGTCCATATGGCGCTGCACCCGGAAAACCTCCCGGGAATTGGCCTGGCCCGCACCCGCAGTCATCTTCTTTGCCGTGTGCCATATTGGGATCGTGTCCGACGTTTGGTGATGCATATCCCGGAAACGGCTGATAAGGCGCATATGCCGGAGCAGTCATCGGCTGATGATGATATCCGTGATGACCGGCATTGTCATGCCCCATGTTGTCATCACCGTCATATTCAGCAGGAGATACATAGCTAGGCTGAGGCATGTAAGGCATTTGAGCAGGATATGGATACCAAGGGTGGCATAAGCCCGATCCAGGCAGCACCGGTGAAACAGGAATCCAGCAGCCTCCAGGATAGAACGGATAAGGATGCGGATGGTGATGGTGATGATATCCGGCAGCAGCTACATTTGGCATGCCGTGAAACTGCTTATTTTCATCACCTGCTGCACCGACATTCGGCGGCTGCGGAACATTCGGATAATTGACATTTTCCATATGATTCTCCTCCTCATTTGTCCATGGATTATACATGTTGGGGCCTTTCTCTTGATGTTCATAAGGTTTTGGAGGTGCGTACGGCTGATGAAGCTGATTGACGCTTTGATACAAATTTGAAATGTCGCCTTCAGGCAAACTTGACTGCCCGATGTTCGGGACAGGCGGAACATAAGGAACCGAAGGCTTTTCTTTCGGTTTTATATCTTCAACATCAAGCTTACCTTTCGGTTTTTCTTTTGCAAATGGATGTTCCTGCTGTTTTTTCGGTAATTCTTTTCTCATATTGAGCTGTTCTTCTTTTTTGACCGGCACTCCCCCTGATGGTACTTTGATTTTCATGCCCGGCATGATCAAATCTGGATTGCTCAGCTGCGAATTCAGCTTTTTCAGTTCTTCAAAGTCCACTTCATATCTTTCCGCGATTTTTTCCAGAGAATCGCCCTTTTGGACAATATGAATTTTCAACGTTTTCCCCTCCTATGCAAAAACGTGAACGAACAGATGAGAATAACAAATATGCTTCTCCACAAATTTATGCGCATAGCGGAGGGGTTATGATAAAAACTTGTTCTCCAAACATTTAACGGATCGTTAACATCCGATTCAGCGCAAGAATGGCATCTTTTGCGATATCTTGATCAACTTTGATCACGCCTGTCAGTTCACCTTTGTCAATCTGCTCCAGCGACCACAGCAAATGCGGCATGTCGATTCTGTTCATTGTCAAACAAGGGCACATATCTGGATTAAGGGATTCGATTTGTTTATCAGGATGTTCTTGAATAATGCGCGAAACAAGGTTCATCTCTGTTCCAATCGCCCATTTGCTCCCCGGTTTTGCTTCATTAATCGTATCGATGATTTTTTTTGTAGACCCGCTGAAATCGCTGAGCGCGACGACTTCATGGGTGCATTCCGGATGAACGATAACATTAATGTCCGAATCCCGTTCTTTAACACTTTTGATATTCGCCGCGGTAAATTTTTCGTGAACAGAGCAATGCCCCTTCCACAAAATGATTTTTATGTCTTCATAATCGCCGTTATACTCAAGTTTTTCTTCGATGGGATCCCACACCGCCATTCTGCTGAGGGGAATGCCGAGGTCAAATGCCGTGTTTCGTCCCAAGTGCTGATCCGGAAGAAATAAAATTCTCTCCTTTTGCGATAGCGCCCATGTCAACATGCGGGCCGCATTTGAGGATGTCACGGACGCTCCCCCGTTTCTTCCTACAAAAGCTTTGATTTCCGCTGTCGAATTGACATATGTGAGGGGAATGATGGTATCGCCAAACAGCTCTGCAAGCTCTTCCCAGGCGCGATTCGTCTGCTGCATGTTGGCCATATCGGCCATCGAACAGCCTGCGCGCATGTCCGGCAAAACGACAATCTGTTCGTCGGAAGTAAGCATATCGGCTGTTTCTGCCATAAAATGCACGCCACAGAACACGATATATTCCGCTTTTTTATTTTTTTGGGCGACTTGCGCCAGCTGAAGCGAATCTCCCGTCGCGTCCGCAAATTGGATCACTTCGTCTTTTTGGTAGTGATGCCCCGGGATAAACAGCCTTTCTCCGAATTTCTTTTTGATATTCAAAATCCTTCCGGCCATTTCTTCTTCGGTCAATTCTTTATACAGCTCCGGCATCATGCCGGCGTTCCTGTCATGAATCAAGTTTAAAATAGACATCTGTCACCTCTCCAATCCCGCTTATTTTTTTAGATCGACATTCATGCTGATATCAAGGCTTTTCGCCGAATGGGTCAAGTAGCCCAATGAAATACAGTGCACCCCTGTTCCCCTGTATGCGGGGAGATTTTCAAATGAAATTCCGCCTGAAGCTTCCGTCATAATGCCTGCGGGTGTCATTTCCGCAAATGCTTTCACCTTGTCAGGAGGACAATTGTCAAACATAATGATATCGGCTTCAGCCTCAATCGCTTCTTGAAGCTCTTGTTCAGACTCGATCTCCACCTCGATTTTGACCATATGGCCGCACGCTGCCCGTGCTTTTTCAACCGCTTTTGAAATCGAGCCGCAGGCGGCAATGTGGTTGTCTTTAATCATGATGCCGCCGTCCAAACCATAACGGTGATTGCAGCCCCCGCCGGTTTTGACCGCGTATTTTTCAAGAATGCGCAGGCCCGGCGTCGTCTTTCTCGTATCGCAAATCGCGATATCCGGATCATTCAGCCTGATAACGGACTGCTTTGTTAAAGTGGCGATCCCCGACATTCTTTGAATGAGATTCAGCACGACCCGTTCGCCGGTCATGAGAGAAGCTGCACGGCCTTTGAGTCGCGCGATCGTTTCTCCTTTATGGACCGCTTCGCCATCTGTTTTCAGCATTTGCACGGCAATCGTTTCATCGAGCAGCCGAAAGCCTTCGAAAATTACTAATTCTCCTGCAAACCATCCGTCATCCTTCGCTGTGATGACAGCTTCGCATTGAAGATTGGCATCGAAAACGGCTTCAGAAGTGAAATCCCCCCAGCCGATATCTTCCTTGAAAAATTCTTTAAGCATGTTCCTAAGTATGAGCCGCTGCATATTTCACAATCCCTTCGTTTTGTCTTATCTTGATCCCGCCTTTTGTGTGAACGATTTGCTTGCCATGCCAGTTTTTATCATCAGGCACCGGGCGATCCGAACGGTAATGGCCGCCTCTGCTTTCTGTACGAAGCAATGCCGAGGCCGTCATCTGCTTGGCGGTCTGCCATAAATGAGCTAATTCAAGCTGTTCTTTTGTGATTTCTTTCACATTCACGATTTGAAAAGGCACTCGCTCAAGCCATTCTTTCGCCTTCGTCAATTCATCCTCCGTTCGCACGATCGCCACATGATCTGTCATGTGTTTTTGAATATCCTTCACATCTGTCAGGGGAACAGAATATGTCACATCCTCAGGCTGAGGAGATTGTCCTCTGACAGGCTCAAGTTTTTGATAAGCTTGTATCCGTTCCGCCGCTCTCCTTCCGAAGACGATGCATTCCAAGAGAGAATTGCTTGCCAGACGGTTGGCACCGTGAAAGCCGGTGCATGCAGCTTCCCCAATCACATAAAGGTGTGGAACCGCCGTTTCCCCCCATCTGTTCACAGAAACGCCCCCCATTAAAAAATGCATGCCCGGTGAAACCGGAAGCCGGCCTTCTTCAATGGAAATTCCGGCTTTTTCGCAAAGAGAGGAAATCGTAGGGAAGCGGCTTTTAAAGTCTGATATGCGGATAATATCCAAAAATACGCTGCTTCCGCAGGCAAGCTTTTCGTGAATCGCACGAGATACGATGTCCCGCGGCGCTAAATCCTGCATGGGGTGAATCCCTTCCATCACCCGCTGGCCGTTTTCATCAACCAAGACAGCTCCTTCTCCGCGCACAGCTTCTGAAACAAGCCCGTGTGCGCGCCCGTCTTTGACGAGCAATGTAGGATGAAATTGAACGAATTCCAAATCTGCGAGCTCGGCTCCTGCCCGATATGCCAAAGAAATCGCATCGCTTGTCACAGAACGGTTATTCGTGTTGATTTGAAATAGATTTCCGCAGCCTCCTGCCGCCAGCACAACAAAATCGGCTTTCCTGAGAAAAGTCTTTCCCTGGCGGTCTTTCGTCCAGACGCCCGCACAGCGTCCGTCTTCCATCCATAAATCCGCCGCCGTTTCGTATTCTTTCAGTATGACGTGAGGACCGAGCCTTCCGATTAAGTGCCGGATCAGCGCCTGCCCCGTAGCGTCTCCCCCGGCATGCAAAATTCTGTTCATCGAATGTGCGCCTTCTTTGCCGAGGCAGAGCTTTCCGGATTCGTCAGTATCAAAAGGGAAATGCTGAAGAATCAGCTCATCAACAAGGCGCTGGCCGTCTTTAATGGCATCTTGAACCGCTTCGATTTGATTGTGGCCGCATCCGGCATATAATGTGTCGTCCGCATGAGCTGACCAGGAATCGCGAGGCAATACAGCCGAGGCAATTCCTCCCTGAGCGAGGGTTGAATTGCTGTCTTTTACAGATGCTTTTGTCATCACAATCACTTCATAAGACGGCGGAATGGATGCAGCAAAAGACAGCGCAGCGGCACCTGCTCCGACAACAATTATCGTCTGATGAGACATGTCGACTCCTCCTGTAAATTTACATGTGTCTTGACACCTATATTTACATATCGATAAAATAAACTCAAGTATTTTTTATAAAGAATGGGAGACGAGAGCCGTGATTTATCTTGATTATGCAGCGACGACACCGGCGGCAAAAGAAGCCTTGGACGCGTTTCAAAAACTGAGCACAGACGTGTACGGAAATTCGAGTAGTCTGCATGATGCAGGAGGGAAAGCCGAAAGTATTCTGCGCTACTGCCGCCAAAAGATGGCGGAACTTTTATCCGGGGAAGAAGAAGGCGTTTATTTTACGAGCGGCGGCACCGAAGCCAATTTTTTGGCGATTCACTCCATCTTAAATGGACTCCCCGCCGGAAAGCAGCGCTTTTTAATGACAGAAATGGAACATCAGTCGATCCACATTTTGAAGCGGCATCTTGAGATACTGGGCTTTGAAGTCGACTTGATGAAACCAAATGCTTCAGGCATCATCACAACAGAGATACTGGAACGGCACCTCCGTCCTGATACAGGTCTCGTCTCAATTCAGCATGCCAACTCAGAAACAGGCGTCATCCAGCCCCTGGCAAAGCTTTCGGCTTACTTGCATAAGCGGGACGTGCTCCTGCACAGCGACTGCGTACAGACCTTTGCCAAGATTCCGGTCGGCATTGATGAGCTCGGCGCTGATGCCTTATCTTTTTCAAGCCATAAAGTATACGGACCAAAAGGAGTTGGAGCGGTCTATATTCGGCCTGGTGTGAACTGGAAACCCGTCTACCCGGGCACTTTACATGAAAACGGATTGAAGAGCGGCACCGTCAATGTCCCTGGAATCGGCGCTTTCATTACCGCTGCCGAGTTGACAATAAAGCGTATGGATGCCGCGTATCTTAAACATCAGGAGCTGCGCGCCCGTTTTCTGGAAAAGGCAAAAGCCCGGAAGCTTCCCGTCTCCCTCGCTGTGCCCGATTCGGCAAATTCGCATGTTCTGCCGCATATTATAGGTTGTTTTTTTCATTCCTTTGAAGGACAATATACTATGCTGGAATGTAATCGGAGAGGAATTTGCATTTCTACCGGAAGCGCGTGTTCAGCCGGCTATCATGAGCCGTCGAATACGATGAAAGCCCTTTTAGTCCCAAGGGAGCTCGCGCTTCAATTCGTCCGAATTTCGTTCGGATGCGATACGACAAGCGAACATGTTGATAAGCTGTTGGACGTTTTTGAAGATATGATGCATGAGAAAGGAGACCATCGGATTGACAGACGGATTAAAACTTACGGGCGCTGAGCGGCGCCAGCAGCTTCTGGCCTGGCTGAAGGAGTCTGAGGCTCCGCTGACAGGAAGCGAACTGGCGAAAAGAGCATCTGTTTCACGGCAGGTCATCGTACAGGACATTTCTTTATTAAAAGCAAAAAACGAACCGATCATCGCAACAAGCCAAGGATACGTGTATTTGCAGTCAGTTCTCGGCAAAAAACAGCCGGTTCAGCGGCTCATCGCTTGCGACCATGAGCCGGAAAAAACGGAAGAAGAGCTGAATCTGATCGTCGACTTTGGCGTAACGGTGAAAGATGTAACGATTGAACATCCTGTCTACGGCGACTTAACAGCTTCGATCAGAGTCAGCACAAGAAAAGAAGTCTCGGACTTCGTCAAAAAAATCTCTTCGACAAACGCCGCTTATCTGTCTCAACTGACAAACGGCACCCATCTGCACACATTGGAGGCAGATGACGAAGAGAAGATCGAACAAGCTTGCGACGCCCTGCAAAAAGCGGGCATCCTCATTCCCGAATAAAGAAAAGGTCCTTTGCCGTCATCAATGCAAAGGACCTTTCTTTATAATGTATACGCATTGTAGGCTCCGAGCATTTTCACCTTGCAGCCCAAAGCTTCAAGCTCAGCTATCGCACCTGGAATCAGCACATCGTCCAGTGCCATTTCAATATCAATAATGAAAAAATAATTGCCGAGACCGGTTTTTGTCGGCCGCGATTCAATTTTAGAAAGATTCAAATTTCTCCAGGCGAAAGCCGACAGCACCTGGTGGAGAGCCCCTGATCTGTCCGAAGGAAGGGTTACCAGCAAAGTCGTTTTCGGCCTTCCCGTCAAGTGCGGATTGACCGGCGGAGATGCCTCGTGATCCGGATGAAGCATCACAAATCTCGTGTGATTGTATTCATAGTCATGCACATCTCTTTTGACGATGTCTAATCCATACGTAGCGGCTGCCATTTCATTGGCAATCACGCCGATGTTCTCGTCCGGATGTTCACTCACGTATTTTGCAGCTGCACCGGTGGATGTCGCATATTCAAACGGAATGGAGCGGAACCGGCTGTGCAAAAATTTATGACATTGCGCGATCGCATGGGAATGGGAATAAACTTTCTGAATGTCTTCCCAAGCCTCTTTTCTTGCAGGATGCACAAGTAAATGCTGACGGATGGGAGCGGTGATTTCTCCGACAATATAAAGGGGCTGTTCGTGGATTAAGTAGTCTATTGTCAGATTCACCGATCCTTCAATTGCATTTTCAAGCGGGACGACAGCCAGATCAATCTCGCCGTTCATCGCCGCATCCATACAGGCGGGTATTGTGTTAAATGCTTGCTGGTCTGCATCTGAAAAGCAGGAGCAGACGGCAAGGTGCGTAAATGTTGCTTCTGGACCTAAATAACCTACTCTCATACTCATGATATATGACATTCTCTCCCTTTAAGCGCCCGAACCTAGTATTTCGACCTTTTCTACGAATTCCAGCTTTCTTAATTTGTTCATCAGCAAATCGATATTTCCATCCATTCCTCTCGTACTGACGGACAGCGTGACATTCGCTCTTCCTTGAAGAGGGATGGTCTGGTGAATCGACAGCACGTTGCAGCCCGATTCAGCCACCACTTGGAGCAGATGGGACAGCGTTCCCGAGCGGTCCTCCAAATGAAAAAAAAGCGTGATAATCTGTTCCTTGACCATCGTATAAAAAGGAAAAACCGCATCTCTGTACTTGTAAAAAGCGCTTCGGCTCAAATCTACCTTTTGGACGGCTTCAGCTACAGATTCCGCTTTTTTCCGCTCAATCAGCTTTTTGACCTCAAGTGTTTTCCGCATTGCCTCCGGCAGCACGTCTTCCCTGACAAGATAAAAGGTCTCCTCTTTCACAGACTTTTCTCTCCTTTTAAAAACCCTAATTCCTTTACATTGATCCAGCAAGCGAAAGGAAAGGCGTTCCTTTCAGCTAAAAGTCGGAGAGCTTGCCTGGCAAACTCTCCGGTATGATCAGTCGATAAATTCAAATTCAAATTCGAGAAGACGGATCGTATCTCCGTCTTTTGCACCGCGGGCCCGAAGCGCGTCATCAACGCCCATTCCGCGAAGCTGTCTGGCGAAACGCTTAACAGACTCGTCTCTTGAAAAATCCGTCATTTTAAATAAGCGTTCAAGCTTGGCTCCGCTGAGCACAAAGGTGCCATCAGGATCACGGCTGATCTCAAACGGCGCTTCCTCATCCTCAAGCTTATACATGACTCTGTTTTCAGTCATGTCTTCTTCGTCGTAGAGCGGGAATTCCGGTGTCGTTTCCAAACGGTCGGCAATCTCAAACAGCAGATCCCTCAATCCTTGTCTGGTCAACGCGCTGATTGGAAAAACAGGATAATCATCTGTAAGCTTTTCTTTGAATGCCTTCAGATTTTCTTCCGCATCCGGCATATCCATTTTATTGGCGACAATAATTTGAGGACGTTCTGTCAGCCTCAGATTATACTGTTCAAGCTCTTTATTGATGGTCACATAATCTTCATACGGGTCGCGCCCTTCAAGACCCGACATGTCGATCACGTGCACGATGACGCGCGTTCTTTCGATATGTCTGAGGAATTGGTGTCCGAGGCCAACCCCTTCGTGCGCCCCCTCAATCAGTCCCGGAAGATCCGCCATTACAAAGCTGCGGCCGTCTTCCGTTTCGACCATTCCGAGATTCGGGTTCAGCGTTGTAAAGTGGTAATCGGCAATTTTCGGCTTGGCCGAAGACACGACAGACAGGAGCGTTGACTTTCCAACGCTTGGGAAACCGACAAGACCGACATCGGCCAAAACTTTCAGCTCGAGAACGATATAGCGCTCCTTGCCGGGTTCGCCGTTTTCAGAAAGCTGCGGCGCCGGGTTGGCAGGCGTCGCGAAACGGGTATTGCCTCGTCCGCCGCGTCCTCCTTTTGCGATGACGGCTTCCTGTCCGTGCTCCGTTAGATCAGCGATGACCTGCTTTGTATCATCGTCAATGACAACCGTGCCGGGCGGGACTTTTACAACCATGTCTTCTGCATTTCGGCCGTGCTGGTTTTTAGACATGCCGTGTTCTCCGCGCGTCGCCTTAAAATGTCTTTGATATCTAAAATCCATCAGCGTGCTGAGGCCTTCGTCAACTTTGAAAACGACGTCTCCGCCTTTTCCGCCGTCACCTCCGGCAGGGCCTCCTTTTGGCACATATTTTTCGCGGCGGAAAGCAACCATTCCGTTGCCTCCGTCTCCGCCTTTTACGTATATTTTTACCTGATCAACAAACATAATGTCCTCCGTTCTATTCCTAAAAAACCGCTTTACTTGATATGAATTTCAGCGATGCACTCACGGTCTGTTACATCAAGCCGCTTGATTTCATAAAAATCAGCCAGTGAATGATGAAAGTCTTTGATACCGGTCAGCTTTGTGAATACGCCGTGGAAATCCAGAAAGATGACGAGCCGGTCGTCCGGACCGTCCGTCTGCAGCGTGATCGTCAGATGATTGTCGCCGCCTTTCAAAACGGCATCCTCAAAAGTCCCAAACAGCTTTCTGACGAAAACGACGAGCTTCTCTTCATAAGCTGACAAATCTCTGACCTGACCGATCACCTCATATTCAAGCGTCAGCGAATGGGCCATCCAGTTAAATGTAAGCAGCTCATACGCCGCACGCGGGATTTTAAGGTTTGAAAGCTTTGATTCATGCTGAGCTTCGATGACCACTTCATCAATAATTTCAAATACGCGGTCATACTTTTTTAATGTTAAGTTTCCTTTAATCAATTGCAGTTTATTCATCCAGTCGTGCCTTGAATGGCTGAGCAGATGAATAAGCTCATGGGTCAAAGCCTTATCGTCCATCGTCTTTTCTTGTTTTTTCGAAGTTTCTTCCATTTTTGCACTCCCAATCGTTTGTTCTCTATTTTAGGAGTCTGATTCAGTTTGTACTTTGAATTATAACAGAGAAGGCAGTATAAATGAAACACGTTTATATACTTTAAAGAAGCAGAATCAGAGCGGAAACCCGGCCTTGTCCAGGGGGCGGGAAGGTGTTTTTCAGCAAGTCACGGTGCTGTATGTAAAAAACTCCGGTCAGAACGACCGGAGTTTCGTTTAAAGGTTAGGCTACAGGATATACGCTCACTTTTTTGCGGTTACGGCCGAAACGTTCGAATTTAACAGTTCCGTCGACTTTTGCATATAGAGTGTCATCTCCGCCGCGCCCAACGTTTTCACCTGGATAGATTTTTGTTCCGCGCTGACGATAAAGGATGGAACCGCCAGATACGAATTGACCGTCTGCACGTTTAGCACCTAGGCGCTTCGCCTCAGAGTCACGTCCGTTCTTCGTTGAACCTACTCCTTTTTTAGATGCAAAAAACTGAAGATCTAATCTTAGCATGTAGCTCACCTCCTATATTTTGTTCGTCGTTACTTTTAAGTAACCTTTGTAGTCTCGTTCGATCGTTTCAAGGGAGACGATCATGCCTTCGAGAAGGAGCTGCGCCTTTTCAAAAGCCTCCCGATCCGTACCGTCCGGGAATCCGAAAGATAAAAATCCGCCGTCTTCCCCGAGGTCAATGACCGGCTCAATGCCCGTCAGCTTCATGACGGCATTGACAGCTCCAAAGGCGACCGCCGATGCCCCTGCACAAACGAGATCCTGACCATGTTCAGCAAAATTCGCATGTCCCGACATTTCAAAGCCTAAGATGTCTTTGTTCGATCGGGCTCTGGTAACCTTTGCATGAATCATATCATACACGCCTTAAGCGTTGATTTTTTCGATTACAACTTTAGTGTAAGGTTGACGATGACCTTGTTTTTTATGTTGGTTTTTCTTCGGCTTGTACTTGAATACGGTAATTTTTTTCGCACGGCCTTGTTTTTCAACTTTGCCTGTTACCGTAGCGCCTTCAACCGTAGGGCTGCCAACTTTAACATTTTCACCGCCGACAAACAATACGTTGTCAAAAGTAACTGTTTCGCCGGCTTCAGCAGCAAGCTTTTCGACGTATACAGTTTGGCCTTCTTCAACTTTGATTTGTTTTCCGCCTGTTTGAATAATTGCGTACATCTCTGCACCTCCTAATAAACTAAGACTCGCCAATCACAGGGGGCTAAGAAAGCACTTAACACCTGTGCTGAGCGGTTGTAGCACGGGTGCTACATCCATAACATTAAAAAATATACCAGAAAAGAGCCCGAGTGTCAATGTCTTTTAGAAGGATGGACGGTCAATAAACCAAAAGCAGATCTTCCATTGAGGAAGTCGTGCGCTTGTCTGTAAAATAAGCGTGGAGAACTTCGTTTTCATCAAGCTGGCTCAGTTTTTGTCCGTCCTTCTCAATAATGATCGGGTGTTTGCAGCCTCGTTTAAACAGGAGCATGACCTCATAAATCTGCTGTTCAGCGCACACCGTGATCGGGGCGAGGCGTCGCACTTCCCTCTCCTTTCCGTAATAGCGCTCAAGCAAAAAACGGATATGGACGTAATGGCGATTGCGATATTCTTGGTAAAGGGATGCAGCCAAAAATACGAGGAGCACCCAAGCGCTCAGCTGTGACGGGGAAACCAACAGAATTGCCGCGATTAAAACAGTACAGCAAAAGCACGACACAGCCAGCATCACCCGCTGTGCTTTCTGATACGGAAGGTGTTTTGAAAACAGCAAAAACAGCAGCTTCCCGCCGTCAAGCGGCCAAACCGGAAACAGATTAATCAAGAGGATGGTCAGATTGTAAAAGGTAAACGTTTCAAATATATGAGGGCTGACGAGCGAATTGACCGCCAAAAGCCATGCAGCAAATTGAAGCCAGATATGCTGAACAGGCCCCGCGGCGATGACGGCCAGCTCTTCCTTTAACGGTCTGTTGCCATGTTCATCGACTTCAAGCGTTCCCCCAAAAGGCAGCAGGAAAATGCCTTTAATTCTCCATGAAAAATAAACGGCAGCAGCAGCGTGGCCAAGCTCGTGGATCAAAATAACGATCATTAAACAAAACAGCGCTTTAATATGTCCTGTCATGATACCGATCGCCATGACAAGCCACAGCAGCGGGTGAATGTGAAGCTTGGTGAAGAGCTCCGTCCATTTATTCAAATGTGATCACCTGTATCGGATCAACAAATTCCTCTCCTTGTTTGATCGCAAAGTAATAGACGCCTTTTTGATTTTTATCCTGCTTAATCGTTCCGAGCTTCGTTCCTTTATCTATAAAATCGTATAAAGCGACATCCGCTTTTTTCAGCTGGCCGTAGTAGGTATAGCTGTTGTCCGCATGCTGCAAAACCACCGTCAGGCCCGTTTCCGGATTTTTGTCCACTTCAATGACATAGCCTTCCTTCATGCTGCGGATCGTTTCGTCTTCTGTTTCTACCTTAATGCCCTGGCCTGAGAATTTCTCCTGAACCTTTCCCATGGCAGGAACAGCGAGATCTTGATTCACCTCGACCTGACCGGATGGTTTTTCACCTTTCGGTTGAAAGAATGCGAGGGGATCGCCAAACTTGGATTCATACCAATTCTGGAGAGCCGCAAATTGGAACTCTTCAGTAAACACCTGGCTGATGACCGGTTTGATTTGGTTTGCGGGTTCAAACTGGCCTTTGTAGGCAATAGCGGACACAAGGACAAGACATGCCGACAGAAGACATTTCATGATGAGCGCATCCGCTTTGACAAGAGGGTGCTTCCCATTTATCAGCAGGGAGCTTCCCTCAGGCGGAGGGAAGTCTCCGGCCTTTTCATCTTCCGAAAAGGCTGTCCATGCAGGCGGCTTGACCGGCAGCTTTTTGCCGCCTGACGAAAAGGGCTGTTTATCCGGCGCCTTCCGCTTTCTTTTCCTGGCCATTCTTTTTCGAATCTCATCTGCTCTATGACTCATAACCCTCATCCTTTACATTCAGGTTCGTTTGTTCAATGATATGTCTTGTCCTAGGCGTTTATGACGGTATATTGACATAAAACCAAAAGGTTTCATATAATAGATAGGAAACCTTTTGGTTTTACTTTTTTCTAGGAGGTCTATTATGAGCAATCAACAAGTGCCTGATATACATAAACAGGCTGTTTTTCACGCATCGATAGAAAAAGTGTGGGAGGCCGTCGCCACCAGTGAAGGCATCGCCGCCTGGTTTATGCCAAATGATTTCCGTCCGGTGATCGGCTGTGAATTCACCTTGCAGTCTCCGTTCGGCCCCTCCCCTTGCAAAGTGATCGAGCTTGAAGCGCCACATCGACTCGCTTTCAGCTGGGATACGTCGGGATGGATCGTCACATTTGAATTGAAAGAGCTGTCTGCAGAAAAAACCGAATTTACCCTGATTCATTCAGGATGGGGCGCGCCGGAAGAAACGGTTGCAAAAGCGGGAGAAAAACAAGCGGATGTCCGCAATCGGATGAATGGCGGCTGGGAAGTGATCGTCAATCAAAAGCTGCGTCAGGCAGTTGAAGGCTAGTGACATCATCGGCCGTAAAACATGATGTGTTCCAAGCCGTTTCCGATCCCTCACGGCGAAAGATGCTGAAGCTCCTCGCCGGCAGGGAATTGCCTGTAACAGATATCAGCACTCATTTCCCGATGAGCCGAACGGCTGTTTCAAAGCATCTGAGAATTTTGTCAGAAGCCGGACTTGTCAGCGGAAGAAAAGCGGGCAGAGAAAAACTGTACAGGCTTCATCCCGAACCTCTCGCGGAGCTGCAGCAGTGGCTCGCCTACTTCGACATGTATTGGGACAATAAGCTTTCCTTGTTAAAGCACAAAGTCGAAAACGATCAATGAAACTGCAAAAAAGCAATCTCGTTTTGGAGATTGCTTTTTTGCAAGTTAAGCGCGTACGCCGAAAAATGATTTAATCTTTGCGAAAACGCCTTTATTTTCTTCTTCAAACGACTGTAAAGGCACAGATTCGCCCAGCACGCGGCGGGCGATGTTCCGGTATGCGATTGAAGCTTTATTGTTCGGATCCATGACGACAGGCTCCCCGTTATTGGAAGCTTTAATCACTTCGTCATCATCCGCAACAATACCGATCAGTTCGATCGACAAGTGCTGAATGACTTCATCAACATCCAGCGTATCGCCGTTTTTCATTAAGTGGTTGCGGATCCGGTTGACGACAAGTCTCGGCGGCTCAATATTTTCTTCTTTTTCAAGCAGGCCGATGATCCGGTCGGCGTCACGAACAGCGGAGATTTCCGGTGTCGTCACGACAATCGCTTTGTCAGCGCCCGAGACCGCATTTTTATAACCTTGCTCAATCCCTGCAGGGCAGTCGATGACAATGTAGTCGAAGTCTTGTTTGAGCTGCTGGACAAGCTTGACCATCTGCTCGGGAAGAACAGCCGACTTATCGCTTGTCTGGGCGGCCGGGAGCAAATAAAGCAAATCATCGAAGCGTTTATCTTTCACAAGCGCCTGATGGATTTTGCATCGCTCCTCAACGACATCTACCAAATCATATATGATTCTATTTTCAAGGCCCATGACGACATCAAGATTGCGCAGGCCGATATCCGTGTCAACGAGACATACCCGTTTTCCCAAAATGGCCAAGGCGGTGCCAAGATTTGCGGATGTCGTCGTTTTGCCTACTCCGCCTTTCCCCGAGGTTATTACGATAGCTTCACCCAATTTTACATTCCTCCCTCAAGCCTTGTTAAACTAGGTCTTAAATGAGCTAATTGCTGAAGGCGGTCAATGACCATATTCTCATTTTCATCTAAATAAGCACATTCCATGTCGTTCCCTTCTTGGATGTGGTCTGGGGAGCGATTGAGCACATGATTGATACGCAATTGAGTCGGTCTCATATCCGAAGCCGCAATAACAGCTCGTTTATTTCCATTAAAACCGGCGTGGGCAATCCCTCTTAATGAGCCGAGGATGAAAATATTCCCTCCGGCCTTCACCATTCCTCCCGGATTCACATCCCCAATCAGAAGCAAATCACCCTCCGTTTCGAGGACTTGCCCTGAACGGACAATTTTAGCGACAGAAATAATTTCGCTTTCCGCTTTTAAACGGTTTGCTTCATCTTTGGTTATGACTTCACTTTCAATGGAGTGGATGAACAGATTTTGTTTCTCAGTGATCACATCGGTCAGGATCTGTTCTTGCTCCTCGGTCACAAAACGGTGGCCGAGCTTAACGAGCACACTGATTTTCTGGCCTTTTCCATCCATATAATGTTCGAGTGACAGCATATCCTGAAGACCGTACAATAATTCTTCAAAAGAGCATGTGTCATCAAGATGAAGCGTCAATCCATTTTTCGTTCCTTTAATTGTTACGTATTGCTGCTTTTGGGTCTTCACGGTGTTCACCTCAACATCATACTCTTTTCGACATCGGCTCATAAAATCCTCTTTTACTCATTCCTCAGCTCTTTCTTAAGACTGGTAAAAAACCATTTGAACGGGTAAATGAGCAAAAGGCCGCCAACGGCGTTCAGCCCAAGCGTAGGCAGGAGCCTGCCGAGCACAAATTGATGGAACGGCATGATTTCCGGACGTATCAGCATCTGCACGCCATATTGGTAAAATTCAAGAACACAGACGGCGAGCAGCGAAATAAAAATGACGACCAGCGCGTTTGCCTGCAATACTTTGAATGCTTTTGACGATAAATAGCAAATACCGGCAAAACCGAACATATATACACCTAAAAGGTCGGTGTAATTAATATCATATAACAGTCCGAAAATAAATCCATATGTAATGGCAAAAGGCTGATTGACATAAGCCGTCATAAAAACTAAGACAAGCAGCAGAAAACGCGGGATGAGCTGCTGTTCTTCCGTCACAAAAGGCAGGTTGACAAAATCCGCGTAGACGCTGTCAGATACTAAAACAAACATCATCACGACGGGAAGAAGGAAGCGTTTCACGAACCTTCCTCCTCATCGTCCATCTTGTTGACATCCACCGTATCAAGCGTTCTGTCGACGACGATGACGTTATCAAGGTTATACATATCGGCCGCCGGCTCTACATAAGCGATTTTTGTCAAGCCGTAGGAATCGGGTTCAACCTCTGTCACTTTTCCGATTGTCAGGCCTTTCGGAAAAACGCCGCCTGCCCCGGAAGTTTCGACGAGGTCTCCTTTTTTCACTTCCCTGTCTTCATCAGGCTCAATGATTTCCATTGACAGCGCCTTTTTCTCGGAGTCGTAGCCGTTGATGATTCCGTTGACCGTTTTCTTGCCTTTATTTGCAGCGATAACCGTAGAAATTCTGTTGTTTCTGTCTGTTGCGCTTAAAAGCTGGACTGTGGAAGTGAAATTGTTCACTTTAGTGCTTTTGATTTTTCCGATCAAGTTGCCGTTTTCATCTGTGACCGCCATATCCTTTTCGACGCCGTGCTTAGAACCTTTGTTAATCGTGATCAGGTTCCACCACTCATACTTATCGGGATTTCTGGCGATAACAGTCGCCAGAATCGGCGTGTAGTCTTTAATTGATTTCAAATGGCCGAGCTCTTTTCTTAAAGACTTATTTTCATTTTCAAGCTCTTGCAGCTTTGCCTCGTATTGCGTCTGGCCGTCGAGCTTTTTCCGCAGGCGCTCATTTTCGCTGTACGTATTTTTTAAGTCTTCGATATTTTCAAAGAAGCCCGCAAAAAATTGAGCGGGCGTATGAAAAATCGTCTGGAATACACCAGTTGTATCGCCAATAAATTTTTCGGGCCAAGTTGCATTCCGGTCATTCTTTAACGAAAATCCAATCATTGCCACTAAAATGATGATACAAAGGAGTAAAAGCATCAACCGTTTATTCGTAAAAAACTGCGGCATGATTATACACCTCTTCTATTCCCTGTGTCCTTAATTTTTGCCTTTAAATAGATGAATTTGCTCGAGAGCTTTACCTGTTCCGATCGCTACACAGTCAAGAGGGTCTTCCGCAATTAAAACCGGCATTTTCGTTTCTTCGCTGATGACTTTGTCCAAGTGGCGCAGCAGCGCACCGCCTCCTGTCAGGACGATTCCGCGATCCATAATATCAGCCGCGAGTTCAGGCGGAGTTTTTTCAAGCGTATTTTTTACGGCATCGACAATTGCAGTCACAGTGTCGCGAAGCGCCGCTGTAATTTCTTTTTCAGTGATTTCAATCGTTTTCGGCAGACCTGTTAAAAGATCGCGGCCGCGGATTTCCATGCTTTCTCCGTTTTCAGAAGCTTCGGCAGAACCGATTTCAAGTTTGATCGCTTCCGCAGTACGGTCACCGATCATCAAGTTATATGTTTTTCTAATATAAGTAATGATTGCTTCATCCATTTCATCACCGGCAACGCGAATAGACTGGGATGTGACGATGCCGCCGAGGGAAATAATCGCGACTTCGGTCGTTCCGCCGCCGATGTCGACCACCATGCTTCCAGTCGGTTCCCAAACAGGAAGATTGGCTCCGATCGCCGCTGCAAACGGTTCTTCAATCGGATATGCATCTCTCGCCCCGGCCTGGCGCGTAGCGTCGATTACCGCACGCTGCTCAACCGCCGTAATTCCCGACGGGACACAAACCATGACATAAGGCTTTCTCGCAAATAAGCCTTTGTTTTTAACAGCTTTGCTAATATAATGTTTCATCATTGTCGCTGTTGTTTCATAATCAGCGATTACGCCATCTTTCATCGGGCGGAGGGCGACGACATTGCCGGGCGTACGTCCGATCATGTTTTTCGCATCGTTTCCGACTGCAACGATCTGCTTTGTATCTGTTTGCAGCGCAACGACGGAAGGCTCCCTGACGACAATTCCTTTACCTTTCACAAAAACAAGCGTATTCGCCGTTCCTAAATCTATTCCAAGGTCTCTCGCACCAATTCCAAACATTTGTATGTATCTTCCTTTCTTAAAACAATATTCCTAAGCAAAAACCCATAAATTCTATTATAGCTTAATTTAATGAAAAAAAAAGTGTTACAAATATCCTTTTTCTTTTAAGCTCACAAATTTTTGATCACCGATGATGATATGATCGAGCAATTCGATTCCAAGCAGCTGTCCGGACTCGTGAAGGCGCTGTGTAACTTCTATGTCTTCGCGGCTTGGAGCCGGATCTCCGGACGGATGATTGTGGACGCAGATGAATGAGGCTGCGGAGCGCTTTAAAGCTTCCTTAAACACTTCCCTCGGATGGACGATTGAAGAGTTCAAGCTTCCTATAAAAATTGTTCGCTTGTGGATCACCTGGTTTTTCGTGTTCAGATACAGGCATACGAAGTGCTCCTGAGACAGAAAGCGCATATCCCCCATTAAAAAATTGGCCGCATCTTCGGGAAAACGGATCACATAACGGTCTTTGCAGGCAAGGCTGTGAATGCGCCGGCCAAGTTCGAGCGCCGCCAAAATCTGCACGGCTTTGGCGCGGCCGATCCCGGAAATGCTTGAAAGCTCCTCAGCGGATGCTTCTTTTAACAAACGGAGGCCGTCAAACGTTTGAAGCAGCCGGCTTGAAAGCTGAAGAACCGATTCTTTTTTCGTCCCGGTTCTGAGCAGTATCGCGAGCAGTTCATGGTTTGACAAACTTTCGGCGCCTGTGTTGAGAAGGCGCTCCCGCGGCCTTTCTTCATCAGGAAAATCCTTTAATTTCAACGGCAGATCGCTTATGATAAACCCTCCCTTTTGATTCCCTTCTCGTTCGGTTTATCAAAAGGAGTGAAGATCGAACGTTTTCAGCATTCTCATCGTTTTGGAAATCGGAAGACCCACAACTGTATAATAGTCTCCCTTTATCTGTTTGACAAAAAGCGCGCCTTTTCCTTGTATTCCGTATGAACCGGCTTTATCAAACGGCTCTCCTGTAGCGATGTAAGCGCTGATTTCCTTTTCTTCAAGAGGCCAAAAAAAGACTTCGGTTTCTTCAAAAAATGTTTCGCATCTCTCGCCGTCCTTAATGCAGACGCCGGTAAGCACTGAATGGGTCTGTCCCGAAAGCATGCTCAGCATCCTTTTTGCATCTTCGGCATCTTTGGGCTTGCCCAAATAAGCCCCGTCATAAAGAACAATGGTGTCGGCGCCAAGCACGACGGCATCAGGATATTGTTCGGCTACTGCACGCACTTTTTGTTCCGCCAACCATTTGACGTTTTCTGCTGGTGAAAAGTTTCGAATTAATTTTTCTTCCGCGTTGCTCGTAACGATGCTGTATGGAATCTGAAGAAGATCGAGGAGTTCCTTTCTGCGGGGTGATTGTGAAGCCAATATGAGCTGTCGGGTCATAAGAAGACATCCTTTCAAAGGTTTTTGCATAGGAAAAAAAGATACCTGTTTTATCCTACCAAAAGAACGCCGCCGCCACAATTTCAGAAAAGTAACTTTTTAATGACAAAAATCGTGAAAATAAAAAAACCAGCGCCTCTGCTGGTTTTTTTATTTTATTTGGCTCAGCAATAGCTGCTGGCTTTTCCAGCCGTTGGCTGCGGTCGGTTTCTCAAGCAGGTTGACGGCTTCCAGTATGCTCTTCTTTACCTCTTCAGATTCTCCTTTTGATTTGGCGCCGTCAAGTTCAGCTTTGACATCAGCTATGTTTTGAGATGTAACCTCCGCGCCGAGAATCGCTTTTGCCGACAGCTCGGCCGCTTCTTTAAAAGGCTCTAGCAAACCGGGCTCGAGTGCAACCGGAAGCTCTTTTCCGCCCCACGCTTCAAAATCGTTTTCGATTAATATTTTGCCAATTTCAGATGTCATCTGTTTTTCCCCTGTTATTCCGGCGATCACATAAAATCCGTCGTCTTTGGCAATCGAAACGGCGGCATACCCCTTGTCTGCGATTTGAGAGGCCAGCGTCTCCGCTCCTTCTTTAGATGAAAACTTGCCGGCCTGAACGGCAAAGCTTTTAAAAGATTCTCCCGCTTGTCCGCTATTTTTTTGTCCGCTCTTTTTCTCTTCGGCACCTGAGTCACCGGCTTTTACCGCCTGTCCGTTTTCCGCATCCGCACCCAAGCTGCCGGATGCCGGCACTCCTTCTTTATGGGTTGCGAGATTCAGCGCGAACAGCCCGAGTCCCGTGCCGAGCAACACAGCAAAGATAATGGTTGCAGCAAAGCGCTTCAAAGGAAACGTAAGGGACATTTTCGCTTTTCGGTTGTTTTTAGCCTCGTTTTTCTTTTGATAAGGCGCCACCACTTTGGGATCGTCTTTGTACACGGTTTCTTCTTCGTCTGGAGGCGTCCATGTAAATTCATCTGTTTCAGGTGCGCCGTCCTCTTTTGAAGCCGATATTTCCCGTTCCGCCTTTCTCTTTTCTTCCCAGTTTGAAAAGGTGAACTTCTTTTCTTCATTTCTGTTGGAAAACTCTTTTTCATTTCCGTAGATGGTCTCTTCTCTGCCATTGATCATCACTTTAAGCGGGTCTTCCTGGGGCACTTTTTTAGCTGAGTTTTTCTTGCTCTTCCGTTTTTTCATGTGGCTTCCCTCGCTTTCCGTTTATTGTTTTATATTGAGATTAGGCGGCAGATTGGCCGCTCTCTATACGATCGGCAGAGGGAAGCCAGAAGGAAGGAGGAGTTCTCCCAAAGGCTGTCCCTCTTATTGTCCACACTTTATCACAGCCTCAAAAAAAAAGAACAAGACTTTTGTCGTCTTGCCCAAAAAGGTTTCGTCAAATTTTTCACCACCGTGCCATTTGAAGATACCACTCGATCATTGGATTGCCATAGAAACAGCTTATCAGCGTCCCGATCAGAATCGCGGGAGCAAACGGCATAGGTTCATTTTTCTTTAGCTTTCCTGCCAGCAATGCAATCAGACCAAGCACCGTTCCTGCGGCTGCCGAAAGGAAAAAAGCGAGAATGAGGAGGCGGCTGCCGAGCGCCATGCCGAGCACCGCAAACAGCTTTACGTCCCCCCAGCCGATCCCTCCTTTCGTCAAAAGCAGCGTCAAGAGCGGAAGCATGCCGCCGGCAAACGCACCGCTTAAACCGGAATGCCACGGCTCGAGGGGAACAAGAAACCGTCCGACAGCAAAGACAATCAGGAAAAAACAAAGCACAGCATCCGGAATGACCATATGTGTCACATCAGATACAAAGACGATCAAAAGCAGGGAAATAAGAGCAAGCACAATAACCAGCTCCCCCTGATGCCCAACCTGCATACCAGCAAACGCAAACAGGATGGCGGCGGAGAGCTCAACTGCCGGATACACGATCGATATCGGGGTTTGACACCCCTTGCACCTCCCCCGCTGCATCAAATAGGACAAAACAGGTATCAGCTCCGCGAGGCCCAGCTTTCTTTTGCAAGCCCGGCAGAGGGAACGCGGAGCAATCAATGATATCTTTTCAGGGATGCGGCGCCCGGCTGAACTAAAAAAGGAACCGAGCACTAACCCCGCCGTAAAAAGGTAAAAGATGAACATCACTATCAGCCTCGCACAATCAAATTTAACCGCTTCATGGGAAAAAACGGCTTCCTGAGGCTGTTATTTTAGCAAATATGAAGCGCCTCCGCTTTTCATAAAACATAAAAATGCGCAGTCAGCCGATGGCCAAAAGCGCATTTTTATGTTTTTTATTCAGTTAAAACTGCCCTGACAGCGGAAATAAAGTAAAGCGACCCGGTAACAATGACCACCGCTTTTTCATCTTCAGCTTGTTCTTCGATATAGCGGAAAACAGAGCCGATGTCTTCATCACATGTTTTATGATCAGCGGTACTTTGCTCAAACAGCTTTTGAGCGGATTCCGCTCTCGGAAAATCAAAAGATGTGAAGTGAATCGATGACGCAAACGACTCGATTTTGCGGATCATGTCTCTGTACGGCTTATCTTTGAGAGCACTGAAGCATACGTGAATATTTCGCCCGTCGAAGTGGGACGTGATCGTCTCGGCCAGCCGCTCTACCCCTTCTTTGTTATGAGCGCCGTCGATATAAACGAGAGGCCTGTTCAATACCTTCTCAAACCGGCCGGGCCATCCCGCCTTATGAATGCCGCGTTTCAGCTCTTCTTCGCTGATGGCCGCATGTTTTTCGGCTGTCAGCCATTCGGCCGCAAGTATGGCCAGAGACGCGTTTTGCCGCTGATGGGTGCCGATCAGGCTTGTTTCAATTCTTTCATAACGATGTAACGGTGTTTTCAGTGAAAACTGCTCTCCATCGGGCAGTGAACGCTCTCCGGACAGCTCGCAATCCTCATGAAGGGATATAAAAGCAGATTCTGTCTCCATCGCCTTTCGCTTTATCACTTCAGCTGCTTCACGCTGATGAACAGCTGTGATAACAGGAACGCCGTGTTTGATGATTCCCGCCTTTTCTGCGGCAATCTCTTTCAGCGTGCCGCCTAATATTGCCATATGGTCATGGCCGATCGAAGTGATGACCGTTAACATCGGCTTCACGACGTTTGTCGAATCCAAACGGCCGCCTAATCCCGTTTCAAAAATAACAAAATCGGTGCGCCGGTATTTAGCAAAATATAAAAATGCGCATGCCGTAATAATTTCAAATTCGGTGGCGGCTCCGAATTCGGTTTTTTCAAGCTCAAGGACGAGAGGCCCGACCTCATTAAAGAGCGCCGTCCATTCGTCGTCCGAGATCGGTGCGCCGTCAACGCTGATCCGTTCGTTAAAGGTAATGATATACGGTGATGTGAAGGTGCCTGCTGTATAACCGGCTTCATTTAATACCGTACGGAGAAAAGCGATCGTTGAACCTTTTCCGTTTGTTCCGGCGACATGAATCGCATTAAGCTTTTTCTCGGGGTGCCCGAGCTTTCTCAGAAGCCATTCCATTCGTTCCAAACCCGGCTTCACGCCGAATTTAAGCCTTCCGTTAATCCAGCTGAGTGCTTCATCAAACGTTTTGAACAAGCGAATTCCTTCC
The DNA here is from genome assembly GCF_054161455.1 of Bacillus sp. PK6-026. Taxonomy (NCBI): domain Bacteria; kingdom Bacillati; phylum Bacillota; class Bacilli; order Caryophanales; family Bacillaceae; genus Bacillus; species Bacillus sp. PK6-026. Next base: position 3,008,238 of record NZ_CP096418.1, read on the forward strand.
CTTCAATTGATGAAGGTGTTTTCCAGCACCTTTAGAAAGACCTGGAAAACACCTCCTTTTTTCGTGTGATTAATTTTTCAATTCGGCGATTCTTTTTTCTACAGCTTCACGTTTTGCCGTATAATCGGCTTCTTTCGCCCGCTCTTCTTCAATGACATGTGCAGGCGCCTTTTTCATAAATCCTTCGTTGCTTAATTTCTTTTGAACCCGTTCAACTTCCTTCGTCAGCTTATCGAGTTCTTTTTGCAGGCGGCTGATTTCTTCCTCAATGTTAATCAGACCTTCGAGCGGCAAAATCAGCTCGGCGCCGGATACGACAGCGGTCATCGCTTTATCGACCGCCTGAATATCCGTTCCGATTTGAAGAAGGCTCGGATTCGTAAAGCGTTCCACGTACGAACGGTTTTCTTCAAGTCGTTCGGCGATTTCCGGCGTGCTTGTTTTAATATAAAGCTCAATCTGCTTGCTGAGCGGCGTGTTGACTTCGCTGCGGATGTTCCGTACAGCGCGGATGACTTCAACGAGAAGCTTCATATCCGCCGCTGCTTCGGTGTCCGTATATTCTTTAACAGCTGCAGGCCACTTGGCGACTGTAATGGATTCCCCTTCGTGAGGAAGATGCTGCCAGATCTCCTCCGTCAGGAAAGGCATAAACGGATGCAACAGGCGCATCGTTTGATCCAGCACATACGCTAAAATAGAGCGGGTCGTCTTTTTCGCCGCTTCATCTTCACCGTAAAGCGGAAGTTTAGCCATTTCGATGTACCAGTCGCAGAAATCATCCCAGATAAAATTGTAGAGATGGCGGCCAACCTCGCCGAATTCGTACTTGTCAGCCAGCTGTGTCACAGTTTCAATCGTTTCATTCAACCTTGTTAAAATCCACTTATCGGCAACTGATTTTTCTCCTGACAGATCAAGCTCTTCGTATGTCATGCCGTCCATGTTCATCAGGGCGAACCTTGATGCGTTCCAAATCTTGTTCGCAAAATTCCATGTTGACTCCACTTTTTCAAAGCTGAAGCGTAAATCCTGTCCTGGAGAGCTTCCCGTCGCAAGGAAGTAGCGCAGCGAATCCGCTCCGTACTTATCGATCACATCCATCGGATCGACGCCGTTTCCGAGCGATTTGCTCATTTTGCGGCCCTGGTCGTCGCGGATGAGCCCGTGGATCAAAACATCTTTAAACGGACGTTCTCCGGTAAATTCGATACCTTGGAAGATCATTCTGGATACCCAGAAGAAAATGATATCGTATCCTGTGACAAGGACGTTCGTCGGATAGTAACGCTTGAAATCTTCCTCATCGATATCCGGCCAGCCCATCGTTGAAAACGGCCAAAGAGCGGAACTGAACCATGTGTCAAGAACGTCTTTGTCCTGCTCCCAGTTTTCGGCATCTTCAGGAGCTTCAGCGCCCACATAGATTTCCCCCGTTTCTTTATGGTACCACGCAGGAATACGGTGGCCCCACCAAAGCTGGCGGGAAATGCACCAGTCGCGGATATTTTCCATCCAGTGCAGATACGTTTTTTCAAAACGGTCAGGGACGAAGTTGACTTTTCCTTCGCTTTTTTGCAATTCGATGGCGGCATCGGCAAGCGGCTGCATTTGCACGAACCACTGCGTTGACAAATACGGCTCAACGACTGCTCCGCTGCGTTCGCTGTGGCCGACCGAATGCGTATGTTCTTCAATCTTGAACAGCACGCCCTCTTCCTGAAGATCTTTCACGATCTGCTTGCGGCATTCAAAACGGTCCATGCCTTTATATTGAAGCGCCTTGTCATTCATTGTGCCGTCTTCATTCATAACGAGAATGCGTTCAAGGTTGTGGCGGTTTCCGATTTCAAAGTCGTTCGGATCATGGGCAGGTGTAATTTTGACGGCACCTGAGCCGAATTCCATATCGACGTAGTCGTCTCCGACAATCGGAATTTCCCTTCCTGTGATCGGCAGAATAACCGTTTTTCCGATTAGGTGTTTGTACCGCTCGTCTTCCGGATGTACCGCAACCGCTGTATCGCCGAGCATCGTTTCAGGACGGGTCGTCGCAATTTCAATCGAGCCTGAACCGTCTTTCAACGGATAGCGCATATGATAGAACGCGCCTTGTACGTCTTTATAGATGACTTCGATGTCAGACAGAGCCGTTTTAGTGGCCGGGTCCCAGTTAATGATATATTCTCCGCGGTAAATCAGCCCTTTTTCATATAGCTTCACAAATACTTCGCGAACCGCTTTAGAAAGCCCTTCATCAAGGGTGAAACGCTCCCTTGAATAGTCAAGGCCAAGGCCGATTTTCGCCCATTGGCTGCGAATAAAATCGGCATATTCCTCTTTCCATTTCCATGTTTCTTCAAGGAATTTTTCGCGGCCGAGATCATAGCGCGTTTTTCCTTCTTCGCGAAGCTTCGCTTCTACTTTTGCCTGAGTTGCAATACCGGCGTGATCCATACCCGGCAGCCAGAGCACGTCATAGCCCTGCATCCGTTTCATTCTTGTCACGATATCCTGCAAGGTGGAATCCCAAGCATGCCCCAAGTGCAGCTTACCCGTCACATTCGGCGGGGGAATGACAACGGTGTACGGTTCTTTTTCAGGGTCGTTTTTCGCTTCAAAAAATTTGCCGTTCACCCAATAGTCGTATCTGTCTTTTTCAACTGCAGACGGATCGTATTTTGTCGGCATCGTCAGTTCTTGATTATCCATTTTCAAACCTCCAACAGTATTAAACGGCTGAACAATAAAAAAGAGCCCTCTCGATCCTGTTAAAAGGACGAAGAGAACTCTCTCGCGGTACCACCTTTTTTCATGAATGCGAAAAAAACGCATTCACGCACTTAAATGGGATAACGGGACTTTCCCGAATTTCTCTACTTTTTGTTCGAGAAATTGCGCTCCTGGGCGACCTTCCAAAAAAGACTGACTGGGAGCCTTTCAGCGAACCGGCTTCCCTCTCTGCAAGCGTCTGTTTTTGTACTCTTCCCATTCAAAGCGGGTGATCATTGACTTTTCAGCACGTACTTTTTCTTTTTCTTATATTACTAAATCTTTTTCATTTTCGTCAATCATCTTTTCCGTTTTTCTCTTGTTTTATACGATACTGGGCCATGCACACAAGCTCCTTTTCCTCATATGATGCTGTAACGATAAGAGAGGAGGCATAAGATGCGAAAAAAATTCAACACACATTCATTCCAGCCGTGGCTGAAGCAAGTCAGGCTTGTTGCTGTTCAAGTCGTCCTCCCGATCACGATCTTCCAGGGCATACGCACGATCATCTTTCCGACCACATTTGATGTCCTCCTTTTGGGCATTCTCATATTCCTTGCGTGCGCCTTTCACCTTGACTGGATATAAGCACGAAAAAAGTCCGCATCATGATGATGGGGACTCTGTTTCTTCCTGCAGTTTTCTGTTTTCTTCCGTCTCGTGAATGCTCATCACAAGCGGTTCGGCGTTTTTCATTTGCCAGTACGCCTTCAAAAGCGTTGTACAGGCTTCTTTTTCTCCGGGCCCCTTCTCAAGGTCGTAGCGGTTCAGCACACCGAATACAGGCCCGGGGTAAGCCATATAGCTGAGGAATAAGCTGATTTCTTCCTCCCGCAAAGGATAGACATTGTGATACGTATAAAACCAGTTTACACATTCCGTGCACATCACGGGATTCGTCTTAAACATTCTTGTAAAAAATACGATGAGATCGTTCGCTGGGGGCCCGTGTCCCGCTTTCTCAAAGTTCGTAAAGTAACCCGTTCCGGTATCGTTATAGAGAAAATGCCGGACGGACAGCTGCCCGTGGTTTAAAACCATTCTCGAAGACTCTTTGTCTTTCATGGTCTCATACCACTCTTCAAGGCGGGCAAGCGCAAAGTCTGCAGCTGATATCGTCTCTTTGAAATACATGGCTGCCTGAAGCTGGAACGGGGACATATACCATTCGTTTTCCGCTCTTGAGATGAATTCTTCATATTTCTGTTTTTGCTGTTCCCATTTCCGTTTTGTCCGTTCATAGTGCCCGAGTATTTCTTCCCGCCTCACACCGAGCTCTTTTTCCGTTCGCTGGTGAAGAAGAGCGATTTCTTTAAACATATATTCGTGTTTTTGGTCACGCTCTTCCTCTCTTTCAAGGGTAAGCCAAGGCATGAGATAACAGACATCTTCTCCGGCTTGCGTTAAAAATTCGCCCGTGCGATTTCGATAGACGGGAACAAACTGCCTGTAGCCTTTTTCCTCCAGCAAGATCATCTGTTCTGTGAAGCGGGCGTTTCTTGAAGCCGCCAATTTTTTCAGGGCGAATACACCGTGATCCGTATACACTTTCCATACCTTTGGACTGACCGATTCCATATATTCAGGCGTAAGACCGTACTCATTTAAAACAGACTGGATGCCTTCCATCGGCTTCACCACATTTTTATCAATGCATTAGGCATGGCTGCTTTGATAATCCGGTATATAAAGGATCTGTCCCTCTTTTAATTCCTCGTCAAGGGAAAGGGAATTCATCCGGATGAGCTGCTGGACATTAATATCATAGCGCTCGCACAAAAGATCAATGGTATCGTTTTGCTGAACGATGCACATCCTCATTCGAGTAAACTCCTCCTCTCCCTGTTTTGTAAACAGCTTTGTCAAATAGAGAGCATTGTCATTCTCCTTCGCTGACACTTCCTGGTCGTCTGCTGCCGGCATCTCATCTCTTTCTTCTTCAGGCTCCGTCTGCTCATGAAACGAATATTCCGGGATTTCAATGGTATGCCCGGCTTCCTCTTCTTCATCAATCGCTTCTGCTTCCTGTGTCACTTCAACTTCAAACGTCTCAGGCTCCCTGTCATTCTGGTCTTCCTCCAAAAGAGGCGGAACACCGTAGAACGGGGTTTCTTTCGGTTTATCATGAGGTTGATAAGCCCTTTGGAGCGGCTCCGGCTCTTCTTCCGCTTCTTCCCTTTTTAACTCGTATTCTTCCGGCTTTGCTTCTTTCTCCTCTTTCAGCTCATATTCTTCCGGCTTTGCTTCTACTTTCTCCCTTTTCAGCTCATATTCTTCCGGTTTTGCTTCTACTTTCTCCCTTTTCAGCTCATATTCTTCCGGTTTTGCTTCTACTTTCTCCCTTTTCAGCTCATATTCTTCCGGTTTTGCTTCTACTTTCTCCCTTTTCAGCTCATATTCTTCTTCCGGTTTTGCTTCTACTTTCTCCCTTTTCAGCTCATATTCTTCTTCCGGATGTTCAAGAGCGGCGTCTTTTGGATTTTCCATTTCGCGCTTCGTCCGCTCTGCCGCAGACAAAGACGCTGTAAAAAACGGCTTTGTTTCCTCTGTATCGTCTCCGAGAAACGACTGGTAAATCGGAACCGCTTCCGCATCGGTATCAGTTTCTTCTGCTTCTTCATACGGCTGTTCTTCGTCCTGCTCTTCATAAGATCTGTCAAGCTGAATCAAAAATTCTTCCTCTTTACCCTGTTTTTCGTCGTTTGAAGGTGATCTGAAGGCAGGCTCAAGCTCCTCTTCCGGCTGGACGGCCGCAGGCATAGTACGCGGTTCTTCTTCTCCGGCTTCACCGCTTACATTCAAGAGGCCTTCAATCGCCAAATCAGCTTGAATCGTCAGCATCCTCGCATCTGTCAGCTGATAATCGAAAGCATCAATAAAAACAAATACGTCGTTTAAATGATTGACCTTGTCTTTCGGGATAGTGATATCCACTGGGAAACAATGCGTCAGCTCTGCGCTGCCGTCCCCTTTCAGCTTTACATCTTCCACAAATCGGCTTGTCGCAGGCAGCTCTGCATATTCCCGGGTTTGATCTATGTTGTATTCGCCTGTCAGCTCTAATGACCCTCGTATGGATACATAATCATTTACTTCCTGAACGGTAATGTCAGGATCCAATGAAATCGATAATAATTCGGATACTTCCTGTCCTTTTTGAAAACAGATTGACTCTTCTACAGAAAATTGCAAACGATTGTTTTGCGGCAAACTGATATCCTCCCTTCACCTAATTTTTAAAATTAGATGTCAGTAAAGATGTATGAGAAAAGCAGGCAGAATATGAACAGAAAAATCATAAGCCGTTACCGGCACCATGCAAAAAAGAGCCGCCGGCAATGTCCGGCAGCCCTTTTCTTTATCTGGAGCGGCTGATTCTTTCGAATACGCGTTCAGCAGCTTGAATCGTATGCTCAATGTCGTCATCCGTATGAGCGGTTGACAAGAACAGCCCTTCAAACTGTGAAGGCGGGAGAAACACGCCTTCATCGGCCATCCCTTTATAATATTCGGCAAACAGTCCGAGATCAGACTGTTTCGCTGTATCATAATTGATGACCGGTTCATTTGTGAAGAAAAAGCCGATCATAGACCCCGCTCGATTAAATGTACACGGAATGCCATTTTTCCCGGCAGCTTCAGAAATTCCTTTTTCCAAACGGTCTGCTTTGCGGGAGAATTCCTGGTAGGATTCAGGAGTCAGCTGTTTCAATGTTTCGAGTCCGGCTGTCATGGCAAGCGGGTTGCCGGACAGCGTGCCGGCCTGATAGATCGGACCGCTCGGCGCAATTTTCTCCATGATTTCCGCCTTTCCTCCATAAGCGCCGACAGGAAGACCGCCGCCGATCACTTTTCCGAGGCAAGTCAAATCAGGCGTCACTCCGAAATAGCCTTGCGCACAGTTGTAGCCCACCCTGAAGCCTGTCATTACTTCATCAAAAATCAGCAGAGCGCCATGCGTCTCAGTCAGCTCGCGAAGCCCTTCGAGGAACCCTTTAACCGGAGGTACAACACCCATATTGCCCGCGACAGGTTCAACGATAACGCCGGCAATGTCCTCTCCGAATTCCTGAAAGACAAGCTTCATGCTTTCCAGATCATTGTAAGGAACGGTAATCGTGTTTTTTGCAATGCTTTCCGGAACTCCGGGGCTGTCAGGGAGGCCGAGCGTTGCTACTCCAGAGCCCGCTTTAATCAGCAGGGAATCACCGTGTCCATGGTAGCAGCCTTCAAATTTCACGATTTTGTTACGGCCTGTGTAACCGCGCGCCAGCCGCAAGGCGCTCATCGTCGCCTCCGTACCGGAGCTCACCATCCGAACGATTTCTATGGAAGGAACGCGGTCGATGACAAGCTCGGCAAGCTCGGTTTCCAGTTCTGTCGGTGCACCGAAGCTTGTCCCGTGTTCTGCCGTCTTTTGAATTTCTTTCACCACTTTTTCATTGCTGTGTCCTAAAATAAGCGGTCCCCATGACAAGACATAATCGATGTATTCGTTTCCGTCAATATCATAGATTTTTGATCCTTTTCCCCGCTCCATAAAAATCGGGTCCATGTTCACTGATTTAAAGGCTCTGACCGGGCTGTTCACCCCGCCAGGCATGACTCGTTGCGCCTCCTCGAATGCCGCTTTAGACTTCTCATAGCTCCGCATCCTCTAAAACCCCCAGTTCAAATTCTTATTCCGAAATCCATTTTGCCGCATCTTTTGCAAAGTACGTAATGATCAAATCAGCGCCCGCCCGTTTCATGCTTGTCAGCATTTCGAGAACAAGAGCTTTTTCTTCAATCCAGCCGTTTTGGGCCGCGGCTTTGACCATCGCATACTCCCCGCTTACATTGTATCCGACAACAGGCAGGTTAAATTCGTTTTTCACTTCTCTGACGATATCAAGATATGAAAGCGTCGGCTTGACGATCAGGAAATCGGCGCCTTCTTCCACATCGGATTTTGCCTCCCGGAGAGCCTCCCTGCGGTTGGCATAATCCATTTGGTACGTCTTGCGGTCGCCGAACTGCGGACTGCTTCCCGCGGCATCGCGGAACGGGCCGTAAAACGCGCTCGCATATTTTACAGCGTACGACATGATCGGCACATTTGTAAATCCTTCCTGATCAAGCGCATCCCTGATGGCGGCAACGAAACCGTCCATCATGTTTGAAGGCGCAATAATGTCAGCGCCTGCACGGGCTTGGCTGACAGCGGTTTTTGCCAAAAGAACGAGCGATTCGTCATTTAGTATTTCACCGTTTTCCACAAGGCCGCAGTGACCGTGGTCCGTGTACTCGCATAGGCATGTATCTGCGATAACGACAAGCTCAGGAAAGTCTTGTTTAATTTGCGCAATCGCTTTTTGAACGATGCCGTGGTTGTGATAGGCTCCGCTTCCCACATCATCTTTGTGTTCAGGCACGCCGAAGACGATCACAGATTGAATGCCGAGGCCTGCGACTTCCTCCATTTCCTCTTTCAGCCGGTCCAAAGACAGCTGGTATACGCCCGGCATGGACGGAACTTCGCTTTTAACGTTCTCTTCCTCGGTTACAAATATCGGATAAATGAAGTCAGATGCTCTTAACTCGGTTTCTCTTACCAATTTTCGCATACCTGCTGTCGTCCGCAGGCGGCGGTGTCTTTGAAATGATGCTTCCATTTGTCATTCTCCCTTTCTTGAAATGCGGCATATTTCACGCAGCATTCCGTCGATTGTATAGACGTCCGGCATATATGAAGGAATTCCGTAGTCCGACAGCGCCTTCTTTGTCATAGGCCCGATCGTAATAAAAGCCGTACCGTTCTTTTCGGCCCACGTTCTGCTCTCCTCTTTCAAAATGGACATGAATGTATGTACCGTCGAGGAGCTGGTAAATGTCACAAAATCAAAAGACGCGTGTTTTGCTGCTTCCTTAAGCTCCAGAATTCCTTTTTCATCACGAACGGTTTCATACAAAATCCATTCCGAAACTTGAATTCCGAGCGGAGTGAGGGTTTTCTTGATGACGTCCCGGGATAAATTTCCTTTTAAAACGGCCACTTTATCATGACGGCCGGCATTTCGCTTCAGTGCCTCCGCCAAATGTTCAGCCACGTATAACTCAGGCATCAGATCGACAGAAAGACCCCTGTCGCGCAAATACCTGGCCGTTTTTTCACCGACAGCGGCAACCTTGGCCTTTGATACGAAAGGAACGCTGAACCCGGCGTTCTTCAAATAAGAAAAAAAGAATTTTGCCCCGTTCACGCTTGTAAAAACAAGCCAGTCCGCGCTTTCAAGATCTGCTCGAAAGCGCTGGGCCTGTTCTCGCGGGAGGGCGGGCCGAAACGAAATCAATGACGTTAAAACAGCTTCTCCGCCCAAAGCCTCCACCTTTTCCCTGAAGGATTGGGCTTGGGCTTTATTGCGGGTGACGAGCACTTTCTTTCCCTGTAAAGGAAGATCATGCTTCATTGTCTTCCAGCTCCTGTTTCACACGGTCAATCAGTGCCTTTGCTCCTTTTTCCGACATGACCGCCGCGCATTCTCTGCCGACAGCCTCCGGATCTTTTCCTTTTACTGTTTCTCTGTATGCGGTTTTTCCGTCAGGCGATGCCACAAGACCGGTCAGTTCGATGACGCCGTCTTCGTCCATCGTCGCAAATCCGGCGATTGGCACTTGGCAGCCGCCTTCCATCGCATGAAGAAAAGCACGCTCGGCCGTGACGGTCAGCTGTGTGTAGCGGTCGTTCAGGCGCGAAAAGAGGGACAGCAGATCCTCATCCGAGCCTCTGCACTCGATCGCCAACGCGCCTTGCCCAACGGCGGGAAGGCAGCTCTCTGGATCAAGAAATTCGGTGACGACATCGTCCTTCCAGCCCATTCTTGACAGGCCGGCCGCTGCTAAAATAATCGCGTCGTAATCTTCGGTTTCAAGTTTTTTCAACCTTGTATCGATATTTCCCCTGATCCACTTGATCTCAAGGTCGGGGCGCATTTGCAAAAGCTGCGCGCTTCTTCTGAGGCTGCTCGTGCCGATAACCGCATCTTGTTTCAGGTCGGCCAGCTTTTGACGGCTTTTTGAAATGAGAACGTCCCTGGCATCTTCCCGTTTTGGAATGCAGCCGACCACCAGCCCTTCGGGAAGCGCCGACGGCATGTCCTTCATGCTGTGAACGGCCATATCAATTTCCCCGGAAAGCATCGCCTGTTCGATTTCTTTGACGAACAGGCCTTTCCCGCCGACCTTTGACAGCGTAACATCCAAGATCCGGTCGCCTTTTGTAACGATTTCCTTTATTTCAAACGTGAAATCCGGATTTAATTCCTCCAGCTTTTTGATCACCCATTTTGTCTGGGTCATCGCCAATTTGCTTCTTCTTGAGCCTACAATGATGTTTCTCATGTTTTCTTCCTCCCAATCCGTCACGGGCAACCGTTTTAACTAACTAAACCAATGAAATTGCGAAAAGCTGCCGAGCAAAAAGAAATTGATTAAAAGAACAAGAAAAGACGCGGTATTCCACATGGCCGCGATCCTTCCCTGCAGCTCTTTGACAATCCTGATAAATAAATAGTATCCGTATAAAAAAAGCAGCACGATCGATCCGAGCACTTTCGGATCCGCCCAGTACAGGGTTTCAAGCGATACATACGACCAGATAATCCCCAGAATCAGACTCAGCAAAAGCATAGGAACGCCGATGAGATTAAGGACATAAGCCATATGATCAAGTTTTGGCAAATCTTCGATTCGTAAGAGCCATTTCCCCCACTTTTTCTTTTTCAATAAACGGTACTGAAAAAGATACAGCACGGAAAAGACAAACGACAATGAAAACGCTCCATACGAAAGAATCGCCATTGTAATGTGGATGATCAAGAGCTCGGACACGAGCCTTCCCGAAAGCTCCGCCGACTGCTGGGCCGTCGGTGTAAACGTGTGGATCGCCGCCATTGAAAAGCCGATGAGATTGGTGAAAAAAACGAGAAATTCCACTTTCAAAAGCTTCGTCAAAACGAGAGACAGCGTGACAAGCACCCACGCGTAAAAATAAAGCCCCTGCGCATTATTCAAAACAGGAAACTGATCTGTGTACTGCATGAAATAAAAAAGGTATACCGTCTGCAGAATCCAGACAATAGAAAGCAACCAGAAGGCCGCTTTTCCCGCCTTCCGGTTGTGCTGTAAAAAGTCTATAAAATAAAAGAGGACGGTGAGCGCGTACAACACGATTGTAACTTCGTTAAGCCTTGCTAACAATGTGTCTGTCATGTCTGTCACTCGCTCGCGATAGAAGTCAAACCCTGCTGGTTTTGCCGCTTAAACGCATGAACCGGCTGGCGTTCGTCTTGATTCTCTCCGTCAGGAAAAGCCGCTTCTTCAATATCAAAAATCTGCGTAAACAGTGCAAGCTTTTCTTCGGCATCAGCTTCTGACGCAAACTCCTTCACTTTTAAAATCGGGTCGCGCAAGAGCTGGTTGATAATGCTTTTCGTATGCTTGTTTAAAAGTTTTTTCTCTCTTGTGCTCAAGTGAGGGAGCTTCCGTTCGATGCTCTGCATCGTTTCCGCCTGGATTGTCAAAGCTTTTTCCCTGAGAGCAGAGATGACCGGCACGACGCCGAGCGTATTCAGCCATTGTTTAAAAGCGACGATCTCAGCTTCAATAATCAGCTCCACTTCTTCAGCAACGGCCTGACGCTCCTTCAGATTTTCTTCCACGATCCCTTCAAGATCGTCAATATCGTACAGAAAGACGCCTTCCACATCGCTGAGAGCCGGGTCAAGATCCCGCGGCACGGCAATATCCACCATAAAAAGCGGACATCCTTTGCGAAGCTTATTGACATGTTCGATCATCTCTTTTGTGACGACATAGCCGCTTGCGCCCGTTGAACTGATGAGAATGTCGGCTTCCATTAAAGCGCATTGCAGCTCATTTAAGCTTTTCGCCGCGCCTGAAAAACGGCCGGCAAGCTCCTTCGCTTTTGAAAATGTTCTGTTGATCACGGTAACCTGTCCGATTCCGTGGCCGTGCAGGTTTTGAACCGCAAGCTCTCCCATTTTGCCCGCGCCGAGAATCAGCACGTGTTTATCGGAAAGGTCGCCGAAGATTTTCCTGGCAAGCTCGACGGCTGCATAGCTGACGGATACAGCATTTGAAGCAATGTCCGTTTCGGCATGGCAGCGCTTCGCGACGGTGACAGCCTGCTTAAACAAATAGTTGAAAACGGTACCAATTGTCTTCTCTTCCTGAGCCAGCTTAAAACTTGTACGCACTTGGCCTAAAATCTGCGTTTCTCCAATAACCATCGAATCCAATCCGCACGATACGCGGAACAAATGTTCAACGGCTCCGTCGTTTTCATAAAACTTCAAGTAAGGCGAAATGTCCTCTTTGCTTAGTCCGAACCAGTTCGCCAAAAACATTTTCATATAATAACGCCCGGTGTGCAGCTGATCAACGACTGCATACAGCTCTGTCCGGTTGCATGTCGACACGATGATATTCTCAAGTATGCTTTTTTCTTCTTTCAATTGCGACATCGCCTGCCCCAGCTCATCCGGCTGAAAGGTTAACTTTTCACGTATATCAACAGGGGCTGATTTGTAATCCAATCCCACGACAAGTATATGCATAACTCTTGCTTGCACCCCCAGCATCTATCTAAATTAGAATGATTATAATATAGAATTTATTATTCAAAACGATTATAACATATATTCACTATTTTCTCTTCCCAAAATGTGAACAGATTTTAAAAAATTGATGTGATATAGTAGAAAATGTGTTTCTATTTCTTTCACTACATCAAGAAGGTGATACTTTGAAAAAGAAATCTGTTTTGCTTCCATTGCTGTTGATAGCCGTGGCTGTCTACGCCTTTCTGCGGTCGGGCCGGATCAGCCTGTTTGACGGACAGGAAGAATGGTCTGTACTTGCGGGGCTCATCGGGCTGGCTCTTTTTTATCAGGGGCAGAAGGAAGCCGATTCCGCCCATTCCTTTGCAGGGCTCTTCATGACAGCGATCGGCGTTTATTTCACATTTAAAGAGGACTATTTCAGCCGCGCGGATGATTTTGCGGTCATCGTGCTGATCCTCGGTGCGGCGCTTCTTGTCAAATCGTTTAAGACGAAAGAATATCAATATGAGAGTCTGCTGATGATCGCAGTCGCCCTCTATCTTTATTTTTTCCGGCAGATTGCCGCCTGGCTGAAGACGGCGAATATCGAGACGGCATATGTAGAAGCTTATTGGCCGGCCGCTTTTATCGCGGTTAGTCTGCTTTTATTATTCTTAAAAAGAAAATAGTTTATTCAAGAAAAAGCACTTGCATCAATCCCGCAAGTGCTTTTTCTTTTATCTCGCGATCATTTGCTCGATCGCCGACCACGCTTCTTGTTTACCCTTTTTCGTCTCGGAGGAAAACAAGATGAGCTGGTCTTCTTTTTCTATATTGAGCGTCTCTTTGACGACTTTGGCATGCTTTTCCCATTTACCTTTAGGGATTTTATCCGCTTTTGTCGCAATCACGATCACAGGAATTTCATAATGCTTTAAAAAGTCGTACATGATGACATCATCCTGTGAAGGAGCATGCCTGAGGTCGACGATTTGGACGACCGCTTTCAGTTCTTCGCGGGATGTCAAATACGTCTCTATCATACGGCCCCAAGCCTCGCGCTCCGTTTTGGAGACTTTCGCAAATCCGTAACCGGGCACATCGACAAAGTGAAGGACATCGTTAATGATATAAAAGTTTAATGTCTGTGTTTTGCCCGGCTTTGATGATGTCCTCGCTAAGTTTTTACGGTTGATCATTGTATTGATAAATGACGATTTTCCGACATTAGATCTCCCGGCAAGGGCGATTTCCGGCAGCCCCCCTTCAGGGTACTGCTCGGGTTTCACCGCACTGATGACAATCTCTGATTTCGTTACTTTCATTTCTCTTCTCCTACTAGCGCATGCTTTAGAACTTCGTCCAGGTGAGCGACAGGAATGAAGGTTAAGCCTTCCCGCACGCTGTTTGGAATGTCCTCAATGTCTTTTTCATTATCTTTCGGCATAATGACAGTCTTTAAGCCGGCACGGTGTGCGCCGAGCGCCTTTTCCTTCAAGCCGCCGATCGGAAGGACGCGGCCTCTTAACGTGATTTCGCCGGTCATGCCGACATTTCGTGAAACAGGTCGGCCCGTCAGCGCCGAAACAAGAGCTGTCGCCATTGTGATCCCCGCGGATGGCCCGTCCTTCGGAACGGCCCCTTCCGGCACGTGAATGTGAATATCGTGTTTTTCATGAAAATCAGGGTTGATGTTTAACTCTTCTGCTTTTGAACGGACATAGCTGAATGCGGCTTGTGCCGACTCTCTCATGACATCGCCGAGCTTTCCGGTTAAAATGAGCTTGCCTTTCCCGGGGGAAAGAGACACTTCGATGGACAGCGTATCTCCGCCGACCGTCGTGTAGGCAAGACCTGTGACAACGCCGATCTGATCGTCGAGCTCAGCCTGTCCGTACCTGAACATTCTTTTTCCTAAATAGTCTTCAAGGTTTTTGTCCGTGACCGTAATTCTTTTTCTTTCCCCTGATACGATCAGCTTCGCCGCTTTTCTGCATATCGCTGCGATTTGGCGTTCAAGACTTCTGACGCCGGCTTCCCTCGTATAATAGCGAATAACATCAAGGACAGCCTGCTCCCGTATTTGCAGATTGGATTTTTTCAGACCGTGTTCTTTCAGCTGTTTTGGAAGCAGATGGTCTTTGACGATTTCGACCTTTTCCACTTCCGTATAGCCCGCGATCGTGATGATCTCCATACGGTCTCTGAGCGGACCCGGGATTGTGGCCAGGTTGTTCGCGGTCGCAATAAACAAAACCTTTGATAAATCAAACGTCTCTTCAATATAATGGTCGCTGAACGTATGGTTTTGTTCAGGATCGAGCACTTCCAGCATCGCTGAAGCAGGATCTCCCCTGAAATCCGAAGCCATTTTGTCAATCTCGTCCAAAAGGAACACGGGATTGTTCTTGCCTGCTTTTTTCATCCCCTGAATAATGCGGCCCGGCATGGCGCCTACATATGTGCGGCGGTGGCCACGGATTTCGGATTCATCCCTCACGCCGCCAAGGGAAATGCGGACAAATTTGCGTCCGAGCGATTTGGCGATCGATTTGGCCAGCGAGGTTTTTCCGACACCCGGAGGTCCGGCCAAGCATAAGATCGGTCCTTTTAACGAGCGGGTCAGCTTTTGGACTGCCAAATATTCGAGAACCCGTTCTTTCACTTTTTCAAGTCCGTGATGTTCTTCATCAAGAATTTGACTGGCGAGATTTAAATCAAGCCTGTCTTCTGTTGCATCATTCCATGGGAGGGAAATAAGCCATTCAATATAATTGCGGATGACAGAACTTTCAGCTGAGCTTGACGGAATTTTTTCGTACCGGTTTAGCTCTTTAAACGCGGTTTCTTTCACATTGTCAGGCATGCCGGCCTGTTCGATTTTCTCAGTCAGCTTTTGGACCTCGCCCGTTTTTCCTTCTTTATCGCCAAGCTCTTTTTGGATGGCTTTCATCTGCTCGCGCAGGTAATACTCCTTTTGCGTTCTTTCCATTGAACGCTTGACGCGCTGCCCGATCTTCTTTTCAATCTCAAGGACTTCTTTTTCGTTGTGAATCAGGTCGATCACTTTGTTTAATCTGGCTTTGACATCGATCGTTTCCAGCACTTCCTGCTTGTCTTTCAACTTAAGCGGCAGGTGGGAGGCGACGATATCGGCCATTCTTCCCGGCTCTTCAATATCTGTCACAGCGGCAAATGTTTCAGCCGATATTTTTTTCGAAATCTTTATGTATTGATCGAAGTGGTCAAGCAATGTGCGCATGAGTGCTTCATCTTCAACATCTTTTTCAGTCTCTTCATCGATTCGTTCGATTTTTACAGACGTATATTCATCTAAATCATGGTACTCAAGAATGCGGGCGCGCTGCAGCCCCTCCACCAAAACGCGGATCGTTCCGTTCGGCAGCTTGAGCATCTGCTTGATTTTTGTATAGGTTCCGAATGTAAAAATCTCGTCTTCATCCGGTTCGTCTATGGATATGTCCTTTTGTGTTGCCAAAAAAATCATATGGTCATTCATCATCGCCTGTTCAAGCGCCTGAACCGACTTTTCACGCCCGACGTCAAGGTGCAAAACCATCGTCGGATAGACGAGTAAACCTCTTAAAGGGAGGAGCGGGATGTTTCGTTTCGTTTCATCTGCCATTTTGACTGACACCTCCGTAACTTTAGTATGAACCATTATAATATACTTTTTTTATCCCTGTACAATTGTAAGCCCGGCGAAATAAAAAGGGTCTCCTGTAGTATACCCTTTCTTTCAGTTCTGAAAAAGGAAAAGATGTCCTCCGCTAAGAAAACATGCCGGCGCCTGTCGGAGAAAACCGGCCCGAAAAAAATCCCCATCTGAAATGATGGGGATTTATACGGATTCTCTTTTCATCTGAGCGCCGTCAGGCATTTCTGAAGGAGGGTTGACCAATGCAAGGTCCAGCACTTCCTGCAAGGTTTTGACGGGAATGATATGTACGCCTTCTATCCGCTTTAAAATCGACTGGACATTTTCGTGCGGAATAATAACCGTTTTTGCCCCCGCATGCTTGGCCGCTTTGATTTTCGGAATCACGCCGCCGATCGGCTTTACCCGGCCGTTCAGGCTGATTTCCCCCGTCATGGCGACAGTATGGTCTATCGGAACCTTATGAATGGCGGAGAAAATGCCCGCCGCCATGGCAATTCCTGCAGATGGTCCGTCAACCGGGATACCGCCGGGGAAATTCACGTGAATATCATAATCCGAAGCTTTTACTCCCATTGTCCGCAATACAGTCATGACATTTTCGACCGACCCTTTCGCCATGCTTTTCCGTCGGATCGATTTTGACTGGTTGCCGATATTCTCTTCTTCTGCGATGCCTGTGATATTAATCGATCCCTTATCAGCAGCCTTGTTGACTGTGACTTCAATTTCGAGCAGCGAACCGCTGTTAGGGCCGTGGACGGCAAGTCCGTTGACGATGCCGACCTGCGGTTTGGAGGCGATTTTTTGTTCGTATTTCGGTGTCAGCTGGCTCGAATGGATCACCCATTCGATATCTTCAACCGTCACCTCGTCGCGCTCTTCAGTCAAAGCCATTCCGGCGGCGATTTGCATCATATTGACGACTTCGCGGCCATTTCTCGCATACCGCGTCAACAGGTCAAGTCCTTCCTCTGCGACTTTCTTCTGAATCTTATCAGCCGCTTTTTTGGCGACCGTTTTTAATTCTTGCTTTTCAAGGTCGCGGAAGAACACTTCCAGACATCTCGACCGAATCGCTGGCGGGATTTCGTCAGGCATCCTCGTCGTCGCGCCGATCAGTCTGAAATCCGCCGGCAGCCCGTTTTGAAAAATGTCGTGGATGTGTTTGGGGATTTGCGTGTTTTCTTCACTGTAATAGGCGCTTTCCAAAAACACTTTCCGATCTTCAAGCACCTTCAGCATTTTATTCATTTGAATCGGATGAAGCTCTCCGATTTCGTCGATGAATAATACCCCGCCGTGCGCATGCGTAACGGCTCCCTGCTTTGGCTGAGGAATTCCGGCCTGCCCCATCGCTCCGGCACCCTGATAAATCGGATCGTGGACCGATCCGATCAACGGGTCGGCGATTCCCCGCTCGTCGAAGCGGGCCGTTGTCGCGTCAAGCTCGACAAAGACGGAATGTTCCTGGAACGGTGAGCGCTTGTTCTTTTTCGCTTCTTCGAGGACAAGCCTTGCAGCTGCGGTTTTCCCTACACCTGGAGGGCCGTAAATAATGACATGCTGCGGATTTGGTCCGCAAAGGGCGGCTTTCAGCGCTTTAATGCCGTCCTCTTGGCCGACGATGTCTTTAAAAGATGTCGGCCTCACCTTTTCTGATAACGGTTCTGATAAATGGATTGATCTCATTTTCCGGAGCTGTTCCATCTCTTTTTTGGACTCTCTGTCTATCGTAACCTTTTGGGTTCTTTGATTCTTGAGCAGATTCCAAAAATATAATCCGATGATGATCCCGAAAAATAGTTGTACAAAAAGTGCAATGCTCGTCCAGCTCAACTGATGGTCCCTCCTGAAATGGTTTCGTATCTTTAAGTATGTCAGATAGTATTTCCTGATCAGGGAGGGAATAAACGTACAGAAAGGGATAATTTTGCTTTTGGAAACCGTCACTTTTTTCTGTATGGCGACGGTTTCCAAATGCAAAAAAAGAACCTCCTTTGGCTAGGAGGTTCTCTGCATTATGCTGAAGTTTTTTTGTCTTTATTGACGACCGTGCCGTCTTTCATAATGAGACGCGGCGGTTCGCCGTCAGTGACGGTTTTGCCTGTAATCACGCATTTTTCAATATCCTCGCGTGACGGCAGATCGAACATCACGTCGAGCATGATTCCTTCGATAATGGAACGAAGTCCGCGTGCTCCTGTTTTACGTTCAATTGCTTTTTTAGCGATTTCTGTGAGCGCTTCGTCTTCAAATACAAGCTCCACATCATCCAGCTCAAGCATTTTTCTATATTGTTTAACAAGTGCGTTTTTCGGTTTTGTTAAAATTTCAACCAGCGCTTTTTCATCGAGTGGTTCAAGGCTTGCGATGATCGGGAGACGGCCGATGAATTCAGGGATCAGACCGAAGCGAAGCAAGTCTTCCGGAAGGACTTTGGAAAGAAGCGCTTCTTTTTCAAGATCTTCATGCTTGTTGTCAGAGCCGAAGCCGATGACCTTTTGACCGAGACGGCGCTTGATGATTTGCTCGATTCCGTCAAAAGCTCCGCCGCAAATGAACAGGATGTTCGTTGTGTCAATCTGGATGAACTCTTGATGAGGATGCTTTCTTCCGCCTTGTGGAGGAACGCTTGCAACCGTACCTTCAAGAATTTTAAGCAGAGCCTGCTGAACGCCTTCACCTGATACATCGCGTGTAATTGAAGGGTTCTCGGACTTTCTGGCCACTTTATCGATTTCATCGATGTAGATAATGCCTTTTTCCGCTTTTTCAACATCGTAGTCAGCAGCCTGAATCAGCTTAAGCAAAATGTTCTCCACATCTTCACCGACATAGCCTGCTTCAGTAAGCGAAGTGGCATCTGCAATGG
This sequence comes from Bacillus sp. PK6-026, assembly GCF_054161455.1. Classification (NCBI taxonomy): domain Bacteria; kingdom Bacillati; phylum Bacillota; class Bacilli; order Caryophanales; family Bacillaceae; genus Bacillus; species Bacillus sp. PK6-026. The sequence goes on from NZ_CP096418.1 coordinate 3,027,169, forward strand.
CAAACGGCACATTCAGGATGCGGGCTAGTGTTTGAGCAAGAAGCGTTTTTCCGCTTCCAGTCGGTCCGATCATGGAAATATTACTTTTTGACAGCTCGACATCATCGACTTTGCTGTTCGAATTGATCCGCTTGTAATGATTGTAGACGGCCACGGCAAGGGATTTTTTTGCCTGGTCCTGGCCGATGACGTATTCATCAAGAATCTCGCGGATTTCCTTTGGTTTTGGGACATCTTTGAACTCCACTTCTTCTTCAGAGCCGAGTTCCTCTTCTACAATTTCAGTGCAAAGTTCGATGCACTCGTCACATATATATACGCCTGGTCCGGCGACAAGCTTGCGTACCTGATCTTGTGTTTTTCCGCAAAACGAGCATTTTAATTGTCCTTTTTCCTCGTTGAATTTAAACATTCTTTCACCCCTTATATCCTTGTCATTCCTGTTTCTTCGTTAAAAGAAACATCGCTTGAAAACATTCGTTCCATTATGTATTGCATTTTACCACACTTTCCAAAAAGGCGATAACGTTGTGTTTGCCGTTCGGCATATTCAATATGTATGTTGATCAAAACGACATTATCTATCCTTTCCCAAAGAAAAGATGATAAGTCAAAATTGTATAAAACAAGGCACGAAACATTCGCGCCCTGTTTTATATAAAGTATGATTATGAAACATATTAACGGTTTTCTACAAGAAAATCAATTGCTTTGCGAACTTTTAAGTCCTCTTTCATTCCTTCTGTAGAACCGATTGCTTGTTTGATGTTTTCAACAGGCATGTTGTACGCTTCAGCCATTTTAGAAAGCTCTTCTTCGACTTCTTCGTCAGTGACTTGAAGGTTTTCAGCTTTGGCGATCGCTTCCAGTGTCAGGTTGGATTTCACGCGTTTTTCAGCATCCTCTTTCATTTGCTCTTTCAGCGCGTTTTCATCCTGTCCTGAGAATTGGAAGTAAAGCTCAAGGTTCATGCCTTGCATTTGCAGACGCTGTTCGAATTCTTTCATCATGCGGTCAAGCTCTGTGTCGATCATCGCTTGAGGAATGTCAGCTTCAGCGTTTTCAGCTGCTTTTACGACAAGCTCTTCGCGAAGTTTAGCGTCCGCTTCGTTTTCTTTTGCTTCCTCGAGACGTTTTTTCGTTTTTTCAGTCAGCTCGGCAAGCGTTTCAACTTCCTCATCGACATCTTTCGCAAACTCGTCATTAAGCTCAGGAAGCTCCTTCGCTTTGATTTCGTGGATTTTCACTTTGAATACGGCAGGTTTGCCCGCAAGCTCTTCCGCATGGTATTCCTCAGGGAATGTTACTTCTACGTCTTTTTCAGCACCGGCTTCAAGTCCGACAAGCTGATCTTCAAAACCTGGAATGAAAGAGCCTGAACCGACTTCAAGGGAATAGTTTTCCGCTTTTCCGCCTTCGAACGCTTCGCCGTCTACGAATCCTTCGAAGTCAAGAACAACAGTGTCCCCTTCTTCCACTTTGCCGTCTTCTTTTACAACGAGTTCAGCCTGGCGCTCTTGAAGAGACTTCAGTTCATTTTGAACGTCTTCATCCGTTACGGCAGTATCGTCTTTTTCAATGCCAAGGCCTTTGTATTCGCCAAGTTTCACTTCAGGCTTAACCGTTACCTTCGCAGTGAAGATCAGGTTTTCGCCTTTTTCGATTTTTTCCACATCGATTTCCGGGCGATCAACAGGCTCAATGCCCGCTTCCTCTACCGCTTTCGGATACTCGACAGGAAGCAGGATGTCCAGCGCATCCTGATAAAGCGCCTCAACACCAAAACGCTGTTCAAACAAACCGCGCGGTACTTTCCCTTTGCGGAATCCAGGAATGGATACTTGCTTTACGACTTTTTTAAATGCATCATCAAGGGCTTTATTAAAGGTATCGGCATCTACCTCAACCGTTAAAACGCCTTCGTTTCCTTCTTGCTTTTCCCATTTTACTGACATGTGTTTCCCTCCAAAATCTATTCAGGTTGTGTCGGTTTTCCATTTTAAAACAAACAAACGGCTACGTCCATCGCAAGCTGCCGACTGTGTGCAGCTCATGTGTTTCTGACAGCCATCATTATGTATACAAAGATAAATAATGAACTTTAAGCGGCAAACGGATCAACTTCCGTTTTTCACAAATGCAACCACTATATTATAACACAATGCCCGCTGCTTTCAACATTTACAAATAAGAAATTTCTTCTATGTCTTTGATGAGCGCGCAGGCCTCGTCAAGCTGTCTGTCATTGAATTCATAGAGAATATGAAGCTCCTCTTTATCGATGTCGATCCCGTGCATTTCGTATCCGACTTTATGCAGCGCAGCAGCCCAGAGCTCGCGGTTTGAGTATTTCGGCTGAAACGGATAGAGGACGTAAATATGCCTTCTCCACAGCTCTTCGACCGCTTGGTACAGCGTGGGATTTTCATTCCCCAGCGTGTCATCCAGCACGCTCAGAACATGCTTTAATATCGGCATATCATCCGGCTTGACTGTCTCTGTCGGATTAATTGTCATCGAATCGCCAAATTTTGCGACAAGTGTCGGCTTTTCATGGTCTGACTCGGCCAAAAGCTGGAGAATCATCGTTTTTACGACAGGATGCGCGCTCGGATTTTGCAAAATTGTTTTCAACAAGCCGATATAGCTTGTCAGATTGCGGTCCTTCAGTCCGTGAAGAAGCTTAACCTGCTCTTCCGTGTCATTCAAAAGCCTTTCCTGATCAACCTCCTCCGTCTCGGGAAGGTCTTCGGTGATATCCTCAGGTCCGGGGTCTTCCGTCATCTTGCGGCTGAAATCAAGCAGTTTATAAAACTGTTCCGCGCTTTCAGGAGGCAGCTTATTTTCTTCGAGTACAGCTTCAATCGTTTCTTTTACTTTTTCGTATTGTCTGAGCTGGATTAAAATCGTCATATAGACTTGTAAAACGGTAAAATAATGGCCGTGGCCTTCTTTCAGCATTTTTTCACAGATGCCTTTCGCTTCTTCAAGCTCGCCGATTTCCAGCAGGCAGATGGCCATTCCCAGATAAATATCCGATTCCTCGTCATCATAGCGCTTCGCTTCAGAAAACAGCCTGAGCGCTTCATGGTAATTCTTTTCTTTAAGCGCGGCCATCCCTTTGTGCACTAAACGCTCCTTAACGTTCGGGAACGGGATGATCTTCGAGTTTTTCTTGTCATGCTTCATTTCTAAGTTCCTTTCAGGCACTTATTTTTTAACAAGTGTATCAACCCGGCCCGCTAAACACAAGAAAGAACCGGCGGCAGTATGCTGCCTTCAGCAAAAAAAGCCTCCGATCTACATCGGACAGCTTTTTTATGCTTGCAGCCAAGAACTTCTCTGTTTCTCAAATTGTTCGATTTCTTCTTCAAGGAGCAATGTTAAAGAAATTTCATCGTAACCGTTCAGCAGCATCTCTTTCCAATGCGGATCGACCTCAAAGGCAATCTGCTGCCCGGCATGGTCTGTTATCGTCTGTTTTTCAAGATCGACAGTCATCAGCAAAGACTGATGTTCATACTGTTCAGCAAGCACTTTCCACGTCTCGTAAGGAAGGCGGATCGGCAGCATGCCGTTTTTGAAACAGTTCTGGTGAAAGATATCGGCAAAAGACGGCGCGATAATGATTTTAAATCCGTAGTCGTCTAGCGCCCATGGGGCGTGTTCCCTTGAAGAGCCGCAGCCGAAGTTTTCGCCGGCGATTAAAATCGAAGCGCCTTTGTATTCCGGCCGGTTCAGCTCAAAATCAGGGTTTGGATCACCGTTATCCAAATACCTCCAGTCAAAGAAAGCAAAGCGGCCGTATCCCGTTCTTTCGATCCTCTTTAAAAATTGCTTCGGAATGATCTGGTCCGTGTCTACGTTGATTCTGTTTAGCACCGCTGCTATTCCGGTATGGGTCTTTAATGGCTCCATCTTGTCACTCCTCTATACAGCTGTTGTCTCTTGGTAATATTTTCTGACATCGACAAAGCGTCCGTGAATCGCGGCCATCGCGGCCATCGCCGGGCTGACGAGATGCGTCCTGGCCCCTTTGCCCTGTCTGCCTTCAAAATTGCGGTTGGAAGTGGAAGCACAGCGCTCTCCTTCAGGGACAACATCGTTGTTCATGCTCAAACACATGCTGCATCCCGATTCTCTCCATTCAAAACCCGCTTCGATGAAAATCTGGTGAAGCCCTTCATTTTCAGCTTGAATTTTGACGCTTTGCGAGCCGGGAACGACGATCGCTCTGACGCCGTCGGCGACTTTTTGGCCTTTTATCATTTCAGCAGCCTGGCGAAGATCTGTCATGCGCGAGTTGGTGCATGAACCGATAAAGACGTGCTCGATTGTAATGTCCTCGATTTTTTTATATGGTTCAAGACCCATATATTCATATGCGCGCTGCGCTTCTTTTTTATCGTCTTCCTGAGAGAAGGCCTCAGGGCCCGGAATCGCTTCATCAACCGGCAGCACCATGCCAGGGTTGATGCCCCACGTCACCATCGGTGAAATCGCGCTTCCGTCCATCACGATCGTCCGGTCGTAGACCGCCCCCGGATCGGTTCTCAGATTCTTCCACTCTTCTACAGCTTTCTCAAACTCTTCGCCTTTTGGCGCATATTTTTTCGTTTTGACATATTCAAATGTTGTTTCATCCGGTGCAATCAATCCTGCTCTTGCCCCAGCTTCGATTGACATGTTGCACACCGTCATCCGTTCGTCCATCGACATGTTTCGGAATACTTCGCCGGTATATTCAATGACATAACCCGCACCGAATTTAACCCCGTATTTTCCGATGACCGCCAGAATGACGTCTTTAGCCGTCACTCCTTTTTGCAGTTTGCCGTCAACGCGGATTTCCAGCGTCTTCGGTTTTTGCTGCCAAAGCGTCTGCGTCGACAAGACGTGCTCCACCTCGCTCGTTCCGATTCCGAAAGCGAGCGCACCAAACGCTCCGTGTGTAGATGTATGACTGTCTCCGCAAACGATCGTTTTGCCCGGCAGCGTCAGCCCCAGTTCAGGCCCGATGACATGGACGATCCCCTGGTCGACGCTTGACAAGTCTGCGAGGCGGATGCCGAATTCTTCGCAATTCCGTTCGAGCGCACTGACCTGCCGTTTGGCGACATCATCTTTAATCTCAAACCGATTGACAGTCGGAATGTTGTGGTCCATTGTGGCAAACGTATTTTGAGGCCGTCTGACTTTTCTATTCTTTTGCCTTAGGCCTTCAAAGGCCTGGGGTGACGTTACCTCGTGTATCAGATGCAGATCGATATAGAGAAGGTCAGGCTTCCCTTCACCTTTTTTAATCACGTGTTGATCCCAAATTTTTTCGATGATCGTTCGAGGCATCATCTTTCTTCCTCCCTCTACCAATATCCATTTTCCTTAAACGTAAGCGGTCATGATGTTTGAAATGGCATTGTCGTCTGCCAGCGCAGCTTTTACTTCCCCTGTAATCGATTGAGTCGTGGAATGTTCCGATCCTTTTGCCAGGTCCTTCGTCCGCTTACCTGCCCGGAGAACTTGATCAACTGCGTGTTCAACAGCTTTCGCTTCAGCTTCAAGACCGAATGACGTCCTGAGCATCATAGCCGCGGACAAGATCGCCGCAAGCGGATTGGCTATGTTCTGTCCCGCGATATCAGGGGCCGAGCCGTGCACAGGTTCATATAGATGAAGTCCGGAGCTTGATAAGCTTGCCGACGGCAGCATGCCGAGCGACCCGGTCAGCATCGATGCTTCATCGCTTAAAATATCGCCGAACATGTTTTCAGTCACGATAATGTCAAACTGTCCAGGCGCATAAATGAGCTGCATCGCTGCATTGTCGACGAGCATGTGCTCAAGCTTGACGTCAGGAAACTCTTTCGCTACTTCTTCCGCCGTCTTGCGCCATAGTTTGCTTGACTCAAGGACGTTCGCTTTATCAACTGAGGTCACTTTGCCTTTTCGTCTCTGCGCCATTTGGAAGGCCTCCCTGATGACTCTTTCCATTTCCGACTTTTTATAAAACAGCGTGTCAACGGCTTCTTCCTCGCCGTTCTGATTGACGTACTGCTCGCTAGGCTTTCCGAAATACAGGCCGCCCGTCAGCTCGCGAACGATGACAAAGTCAACACCTTCGATATATTCAGCTTTTAACGGAGAAGCTCCCGCAAGGCTTTCAAATACTTTAACAGGCCGCAGATTGGCAAAAAGATCGAGCTGCTTGCGGATGGCGAGCAACCCTTTTTCAGGCCTCAGCTCAGAAGGATTTTGATCCCATTTCGGCCCGCCTACTGCTCCGAGCAAAATGGCGTCCGCAGCTTTGCAGGCGGCGACAGTTTCCTCGGGAAGCGGCGCTCCCGCCTCATCAATTGCCGCTCCGCCGATCAGGCCGTATTCAAATTCGAATTCATGCTGATAATGTTCAGCAACGCTTTTCAGCACATCAACAGCCGCGTCTAATACTTCGGGACCAATTCCGTCACCGGGCAAAAGTGCGATTCGTTTTTTCAAATTCAACAAACTCCTTCCTTATTACTGTTATGATCCTACAGCCGCCTGTTTTGACAATCCTTCCGTATTCGTCTTCAATACGAGATAGCGGTTCACTGCGTTCAAGTAAGCTTTGGCAGATGCTTCGAGAACATCCTGGGCGACTCCGCGTCCTCCGGATTCTTTTCCGTCGATCATCACCCTGACGTATACTTGCGCGAATGCATCCTGTCCCTTGCGATTGGATTGAATCCGGTAATCAAGGAGCTGGACTTCTTTATCCATACAGCGCTTCAGCGTGTTGTACACCGCTTCAACACTTCCCGCTCCGGTCGCCGCTTCCTGGATGATCTGATCCGTTTCCTGATCTTTAAGGGAAACCGTTGCTGTCGGAACCTGCGAGGTGCCGTAATGAACCTGCAGCGAAATAAATTCATAGCCGATTTTGCGGTCTGCCGTTTTCTCCTCGAGAATCAGCGAGATGAGATCTTCATCCGTAAATTCCTTTTTCTTGCCGGTAAGTTCTTTAAAGATGTTAAAAAATTTATTGATTTCTTCTTCTCCAAACTGGAACCCGAGGTTTTGCAGCTTATCTTTAAATGCGTGGCGCCCTGAATGCTTTCCGAGGACAAGCGCATCCGTTTTTACGCCGACAAGCTCCGGAGAAATAATTTCATATGTTGTTTTTTCTTTTAAGAAGCCGTCCTGGTGAATGCCTGATTCGTGGGCAAAGGCATTATCGCCGACGACCGCTTTGTTCCGCGGCACGGCCATGCCGGTCAGTTTGCTCACTAAATCACTTGTCCGCTTAATCTCATTCAGCTGAATCGTTGATTCCGCCTGGTAGAAATCTTTTCGGAGATAGAGGGCGACGGCGATTTCTTCAAGAGAGGCGTTCCCCGCTCTTTCGCCTATGCCGTTGATGACCGATTCGACTTGATCCGCTCCGTTTTCAATCGCAGCCAAAGAGTTGGCGACAGCCATGCCTAAATCATCGTGGCAATGGGCTGAAAGCGTGACTTTGTCAGCATTGCGGGCATTTTCTTTAATATAGCGGAAGATATTTCCGTACTCGGCTGGCGCTAAATAACCGACCGTATCCGGAAGATTGACGACGTCCGCTCCCGCGGCGATCACTTCGCTGACGATCTCGGCTAAAAACGGAAGGTCGGTCCGGCACGCATCTTCGGCAGACCACTGGACGATCGGGAAGCGTTCTTTGGCGTATTTCACCATTGCGACCGCCTGTTCCAGAACCTGTTCGCGCGTTTTTTTCAGCTTATATTTTAAATGGATGTCAGAAGTGGCGATAAAAATGTGAAGCCTTGGTTCAGCCCCGTCTTTGAGCGCTTCCCACGCCGAATCGATATCTCCTTTGACAGAGCGGGCAAGCCCCGTTACCGAACAGTTTTTAATCGTCCTTGCGATTTCTTTTACTGCGTTGAAATCCCCGGGGGATGAAGCGGGGAAACCCGCTTCCATAATGTTGACCCCGAGTTTTTCAAGCTGCTGGGCGATCGCCAGCTTCTCCTGCGTGTTTAAATTAACGCCCGGCGACTGCTCACCGTCACGGAGTGTCGTATCAAAAAAGTTAATTTTTCGCACCGGCTACCACCGCTTCCTTCTTCTTGCCCTGCTTGACAAACGGCATCATTTCGCGAAGCTTTCTTCCGACCACTTCGATTTCGTGTTCGTTTTCGCTTGTATTGATGGCGTTGAAACGCGGACGGTTGACTTGGTTTTCGACGATCCATTCTTTCGCGAATGTACCGTTTTGGATGTCTTTCAATACTTCTTTCATTGATGCTTTTACCTTCTCATCGACGACGCGCGGGCCTGATACGAAATCTCCCCACTGCGCTGTGTCTGAAATCGAATATCTCATGCCTGCTAAACCTTCTTCATACATCAAGTCGACGATGAGCTTCAGCTCGTGCAGACACTCGAAGTATGCGAGTTCAGGCTGATAGCCCGCTTCTGTCAGCGTTTCGAATCCTGCTTTGACAAGGGAAGTCAATCCTCCGCACAGCACCGCCTGTTCACCGAAAAGGTCGGTTTCAGTTTCTTCTTTAAATGTTGTTTCAAGAACACCGGCTCTTGCTCCGCCGATCGCTTTAGCATAAGCAAGGGCTTTGTCTTTCGCTTCCCCTGTGACATCCTGATAGATCGCAAACAGCGCCGGAACCCCTGCACCTTGTTCAAACGTTCTTCTGACAAGATGTCCCGGTCCTTTAGGAGCGACAAGGAATACGTCAACATCTGCCGGAGGCACGATCTGATGGAAATGAACGTTGAATCCGTGGGCGAATACGAGTGAATTGCCCGCTTGAAGTCCGTCTTTAATTTCCGCTTCATACACTTTTTGCTGCTGTTCATCCGGAAGAAGCACCATAACGATGTCGGCCTGTTCTGCCGCTTCTCTTACCGTGAAAACTTGATGGCCGTCTTCCTCTGCTTTTGCAAAGGATTTCCCTTTTCTGACGCCGACAATGACGTCCACTCCGCTTTCTTTCAGGTTCAGTGCGTGCGCATGGCCTTGAGAGCCGTATCCGATTACCGCTACTTTTTTGCCTGCCAATACGTTTTCTTTGATATCACCGTTATAATATACTTTTACCATTTCAATCTCTCCCTTTTTATGTTTTATACAATTGATATTGTTTTAATAGAGGACGGCTTTTGCTGGGTTCCCCTCGCAAAGGCCGTGGTGCCTGTTCTGGCAACCTCTTTAATCCCGTATGGTTTCAACAGTTCGATCAGGGCTTCGATCTTGCTTGATTCCCCCGTCACTTGAATCACGACGCTGTCTTTTGCGACATCGACGACAGTCGCCCGAAACGGTTCAATGACGCCGTTTATTTCCGCCCTGCTCGACGGAGGGGAAACCACCCTGATTAATGCCAGCTCTCTTTGGACGATCGATTGATTTGTAATATCCGTGACTTTCAGTACATCAATCTGTTTGTTTAATTGTTTTGTCAGCTGTTCCGTTTCTTTTTCATCTGCCACATGCACGACAAACGTGATCCTGGAAATCCCCGCTGTTTCGGTGTGGCCGACGGTAATGCTTTCAATGTTGTAATGCCGTTTTGTAAACAACCCTGTAATTCTGTTTAAGACGCCGCTTTGATTCAAAACCGTCAGCGTGATGATTCTTTTCAAGGTTTCACCCCCACCATTTCGTGCAGCCCTTTTCCAGGCGCAACCATTGGAAATACTTTTTCAGCTTGTGCAACCTGAACATCGATGACCACCGGTTCATTCGACGTTAGCGCCGCTTCCAGCTTTTCTTCCGCTTCTTTTTCAGATGTGATTCGGACACCTTTGATGCCGTATGCTTCAGACAGCTTGATAAAATCAGGCTGTGATGCGAACTTGGAGTGTGAATAGCGCTCATCGTAAAAGATCTCCTGCCATTGCCGGACCATTCCGAGGCAGCGGTTGTTTAAGACCACGACTTTGATCGGAAGGTTCAGATCGCGAATGACGGACAGCTCCTGCAGTGTCATCTGGAATCCTCCGTCGCCGAGTATCGATACAACTGTCGCATCCTTATCCGCAAGCTGTGCCCCGATTGCCGCCGGAAGTCCGAAGCCCATCGTGCCGAGCCCGCCGGAAGTGACCCACCTGTCGGCTTTTTGGAACTGATAAAATTGCGCGGCCCACATTTGATGCTGTCCGACGTCCGTCGTTAAAATAGCTTCGCCTTTTGTATAGCGGTGGATATATTCGATCAGCTTCTGCGGTTTGAATCCTTCTGCTTCATTCTCTTCATACCAGAGCGGATATTCGTTTTTCCAGTCCGCAAGCTGCTTTTTCCATTCATCGGAAGCGCTCGGTTTGCCGTTTTGCTTGATCAGCTCTGTCAGTACAAGCTTGCTGTCGCCGACAACCGGAATGTGCGTATGAACGATTTTGCCAATTTCAGCCGGATCGATGTCAATGTGAGCGACTTTCGCATATTTTGCAAAATGCTTCAAGTTCCCTGTGACCCGATCATCGAATCTCGCACCGATGCTGATTAACAGATCGCTTTCATACAGAGCCATGTTGGCCGCATACGTTCCGTGCATTCCGGCCATCCCGAGGAAAAGCGGATGGTCGGCTGGAAATCCTCCCAAGCCTAACAGCGTATGCGCCACCGGAATTTGCTGCTGTTCGACATAATTTTTTAATTCTTCTGACGCTTTCCCGTGCAATACGCCCGCGCCCGCTAAAATTACCGGCTTTTTCGCTGCACTGACCGCTTCCACAAGCTTTCTGATCTGCAGATAATTCGGTTCCTTCGTCGGCTGATAGCCAGGAAGGTGAATCTCATGGTCGTAGCGGAATTCTCCTTCTACAACGGCGATGTCTTTAGGAATATCGATTAAAACGGGGCCCGGTCTTCCTGTTGTTGCGATATGAAATGCTTCTTTAATAATTCTCGGCAGATCTTCTGCATGGCGAACCTGGTAGCTGTGCTTTGTAATCGGCATCGTAATTCCGATGACATCAGCTTCTTGAAATGCGTCAGATCCGATAACCGAGGTCGCAACCTGACCGGTGAATACGACGAGAGGCAATGAATCGATCATCGCGTCGGCCAGACCCGTTACAAGGTTGGTCGCTCCCGGACCGGATGTGGCGATGACGACACCCGGTTTCCCCGAAATCCTCGCATATCCTTCGGCTGCGTGGATAGCGCCTTGTTCATGGCGCGTTAGTACATGAAACATCCCCGATCCGTAGAGTTTGTCATAAATCGACAGGACCGCACCGCCGGGATACCCGTAGATCACTTCGACATTTTCCTTTTTTAAAGCCTCAATCAGCATTGACGCCCCTGCCATTGTTTGTGTACATTGGGCATTTTCAGCATCCAACTGTACATTCGTCCCCATTTTTCTTCCTCCTTATCAAGTGATCATCATCACTGTTCATTCACGTGGTTTTTTAAAAATAATTCATGTATATATGCCGCAAAGCATGTTTCCAATCTGCTTTTGCAGCTAAAAAAAGCCTTCCCGCCCACTGTTGACGCTGCACACCTTGCAGGCCAAAGGGGCGAAAAGGCTTTTCTTTCCGCGGTACCACCCTTGTTCGCGGCTTTCGAAAGCCGCCTTATGGATAATCGCTTATCCGGTTTAATAACGAGTGAACCTTCGTGACGTTCACCCGGCCAGCCTTACTAAACTTGGAAGTCGTTCAGGCTGACACTCAGAGGGGAGTTCACAAGCGGAGGCCGTCACCGGTTTCCAGCAATCCCGGCTCTCTGCAGGCGGCGTTTCCGCTGTTACTTATCCTCTTCAACGTTTGTCTTTATTCAACTGACACTTAAGCTTTGATCTTCGAGGCTGACTTTTATCCCTTCACGGACGACGCGCTCGCGGAACTTTTCAAGCATCCGGTTTGTGTGGACTCCCGGTTTGCCGTCCCCGATCTTGCGGCCGTCAACTTTAACGACCGCGATGACTTCTGCAGCCGTTCCGGTTAAAAACACTTCGTCGGCTGTGTATACGTCATGGCGGGTAAACGGCTCCTCCTTCACTTCATAGCCGAGCTCCTGCGCTATTTCGATAATGGCATTCCGAGTGATTCCTTCAAGCGCTCCGATATAGCCCGGAGGCGTCAAAAGCTTTCCGCTTTTATAAATAAATACGTTATCCGCAGAACCTTCGGCGACATAGCCTTGATCATTGAGCATGAGCGCTTCTGTCACGCCCGCCATGTGCGCCTCGATCCGGACAAGAATATTGTTTAAATAGTTCAGCGATTTCACTTTAGGGCTCAGCACATCAGGTCTGTTTCTTCTTGTCGGAACCGTAACGATGTCAATTCCCGTTTCATATAAGTGTTTCGGGAATATTGCCAATGGTTCGACAATTATAATGACACTCGGGTGTGAACAATTGTTTGGATCGAGTCCGAGGTCACCTGCTCCTCTTGAAACGACCAAGCGGATGTAAGCGTCTTTAAGCCCGTTTTTTTCGACTGTTTTGAGAACGTGCTGTGTCAGTTCTTCCTGCTGATATGGAATCTCCAGCATGATCGATCTCGCAGAATCGTAGAGGCGGTCCATGTGCTCTTTCATTCTGAAGATGTTGCCGTCGTATACCCTGATCCCTTCAAACACGCCGTCCCCGTATAAAAATCCGTGATCATAGACTGATATTTTAGCGTCTTCTTTTTTAACGAGTTTGTCGTTTAGGAAGATCCACTGGTCTTTCTGGTCCCCCATCCCTCTAGCACACCTTTCTGTTGTAAATGAACGCTTTAAACGGTTAAAAATCGATGATGCGGGAACCCGTTTTCCCGCTGTCATTCCCGGGAAAGATGAAAAGTTTTCAAGTGATTTGTTCTTTTGTTTGAACTCATATTACGCCCCTTTACATGCAGTGTCAACCGTATTTTTTAAAATTATTAGACAATTTCGATTAATCAATCTACTTGTATACGCTTACATGATTGATATAAAAGGAAATGCAAAATTGAAAAACAATTTGAAATTTTTTATGCAATCTATAAAGATTACATAAAAAAACTGGTGTTTTATACAGTTTTGTTAGATTTTATGACTGACAACTTTTTGAAATTTCATCCCGGAAGGTTAGATTTTTTACCACATTTGTGTACAGACTCCATTTTACGATTTTTTACATAAACTGCTGTTAATCCAAATAGAAACGGGTGAATATGATGTACCGCACCTTTCCTCCATACTCTGATCCCCGCGTGCGCCAATACCCGGGATACTTCGGTTATCCGACTACTTATGTCTATAATCCTTCAGCACACGGGCCCTATACCTATTATCCGTACGGCGGAGTGTTCACCACTCCGACTCTCGGATTCAGCATCAGCTATCCGGGAATTTCCGTTCCCGCTGTGCACGGCTTTACCGGTGGATTCAGAGAAGATTAACAAAGCACAAAAAAGAGAGAGCATTTTGCTCTCTCTTTTTACGGTTAAACGACTCCCTGAGCGATCATCGCATCCGCCACTTTAATAAATCCGGCTATATTGCAGCCGTCAAGCAGATTGCCGGGACGTCCGTATTCTGAAGCCGCTTCAACGCTTCTCTTGTAAATATCGGTCATGATCATTCTGAGCTTCTCATCCGTTTCTTCCGCCGTCCAGTGGAGCCGTGCGCTGTTCTGCGCCATTTCGAGCGCTGAAACGGCCACACCGCCGGCATTTGCAGCCTTAGCCGGCCCGAAAAGAACCCCCGCATCCAAAAAGCGTTTGACGGCGCCCTCTTCAGACGGCATATTCGCCCCTTCTCCGACGGCTTTGACCCCATTTGAAATGAGCACTCCGGCAGCCTCTTCGTCAATTTCGTTCTGGGTCGCGCACGGAAGCGCGATATCGCACGGAATAGACCAAATGCCGGAGCATCCTTCGAAATAGTGTGCTTCCGGATGCTCGCTGACATACTCGCGAATCCTTCCGTTCCCGCTTTCTTTAAGCCGCTTCACCGTCTCAAGGCTGATGCCTTTTTCGTCATAGACATAGCCGTCAGAATCACTGCAGGCCACTACTTTTCCGCCGAATTGAGCGGCTTTTTCCATCGCATACAGCGCGACATTGCCTGAACCGGAGACGACAACGGTGCTGTTTTCAAAACGCAGCCCCTGATCCTTCAGCATTTCTTCTACGAAATAAACCAGACCGTACCCTGTCGCTTCTTTCCTCGTCAAACTGCCCCCGTATTCAAGGCCTTTGCCTGTTAACACACCTGCATCATAGCGGCCCCGAATCTTTTTATACTGTCCGAACATAAACCCGACTTCCCTAGCTCCGACACCAATATCACCGGCAGGGATATCCGTGTCCGGTCCGATATGTCTGTACAGTTCATTCATGAAGCTTTGCGTAAAACTCATGATCTCCCTGTCAGACTTGCCCTTCGGATCAAAATCAGCCCCGCCTTTTCCGCCGCCGATTGGCTGGCCGGTCAAAGAATTTTTAAAAATTTGTTCGAAGCCCAAAAATTTAATAATGCTCGCATTTACAGAAGGATGAAAACGGATGCCGCCTTTATACGGACCGATTGCGCTGTTAAATTGAACCCGGTATCCCCTGTTAACCTGGATATTGCCTTCATCATCGACCCACGGCACCCTGAAGGTGATCATCCGTTCAGGCTCTGCAATCCTTTCAAGAATGCGGTGTTCGATATACTTTGGATGTCTTGCCAATACAGGGACGAGGGAATCGAAAATTTCTTTTACAGCTTGAAGAAATTCGCTTTCGTGAAGATTTCGCTGCCGCACTGTCTCGTATGCTTTTGTCACATAATCTCTCGCCGTCTGAACATTTGTTTGCTCCATTTTTTCTAGCGTTTGCATCTTTCTTCAGCTCCCTTTCTAAAATAAAAGCAGAACGAACGTTGTAAGATTTTCTACATGGTAAATTTTACAACCAATGCCCCATTTACATCAATCTGAAAAACAGATTAAACCATTGCTGAATTGAGATGTATAACAAAAAGCGAGAATAGACGGGTATTAAGATAGAAGAACCATTCTTAAATGCTGAGGAGAAAAGAACCAATAAACCATAAAATACCATAACATCCGAAAGGTTTTTTCTGTGCTTTTCGTTGCGATCGGCGCATTTGCCCGTTGTACTCTCGGCAGAAAATGAGCATCTTCTCCCGTTCTTAAAATGAATCCTACTGCACAAAACGAAAACACATAGCTCTTCTTTTTCATGGCAACAATAAAACTAAAACAGGGGTGATCTGATGGACGACAAAAAAGAACTGTCAAACGTTGAAACACAAAGAAACTTTTTAACGGCAGAAGAATTTCCTGAAGGAGCGTATGGAGCTGCCCAGGGCAAAGACAAGCCTGTTGAAAACAAAAACACGCCATGGAAGGAAGGTCAGCAGTACTACAGCAATTTCACATATGAATTCCGCAACCTCCACCAAGGAATGCCGCGACAGTACCCCGGGGCGCATCCAACCCATGACGAAAAGGATCAAAACGAGGAATGACCGATATAAAAAAGAGCCGTGCTAAACGGCTCTTTTAAGCTTTTTTATTGGAGGGGCTGCTGGAAATTTTGATTGTGCTGCTGGTTTTGTTGGTTTTGCTGACCCTGTTGACCTTGCTGTCCTTGCTGGTTAAATGATTGCTGCGCCTGCTGAAGTGCCTGGCTCATTTGGTTCATGGCCTGGTTTGTCTGGATTCCTTGAAGAGCCTGATTCAGCTGCTGAACAGCCTGCTGAATGCTTTGCTGAATTTGCTGATCCGTCTGCTGCATTTGCTGCTGAGATTGGGAGCTGAATTGCTGAATTTGCTGCTTCAGCTGATTGATTCCCTGGCTCAATTGAGAGCTCTGCTGGCCGCTTTGGCCCTGATGCTGTGACCCCATTTGATTAACAGTTTGCTCCAGCTGGGCAAGCTGCTGCTGGATATTTCCGAATTCCTGAGCAAGTTCGGTATCCGTGATGTTCACTCCGAGCAGCTGCTCATGCTTTTGTTTTTGTTGCTTTTGTTTTTGCTGCTGGTTTTGCTGTTGTTTTGTCATGACAACATCCTCCTTAAAATTGATCACACCCTTTATCTTTTTCATTTTGTTCGAAATGATGAAAGGAAATTTTTAGGGTGTTGTTGCTTTACAATATCAAAAGCCTCAAACCCTTGTATACCAAGAAGTTTGAGGCTTATTTTCAGTGACGTCTTAGGAGAGATTCGAACTCCCGACCGACGGAAGGCCGATGGCCCCATGGACAGAAGGAACATCGATTTCCGATTTCCCCTATAATAATTCAAAAAAGGAGACACCTTTTATAAAATTTCATGATGCAGTTGGTCTTAGTAGTTAGCCTCTACGGGCAGGTAAAGGGCTTCATCTTTATACGACTGATACTTTTTTGGACAGCTTCATTAAAAAGAGATTTTCATCAGTTTTTATTCAGCTTTTTTAGATGAATACTCATTTACTTCAAACGTAAGAATATTACCAAAGATAACATGGTCTTTCCTGTTATCAAACGGTCCTATGTTATTTTCATGCTTATCAATTACATACCTCGCAGGGCCTGTACCAGCAGCTTTCTGATCGTACCACGAAATAAAATCATTAACCTCTTCCATCGATAGATCAAACTCTTTTTCGAGACCAGATACCATAGTTACAACTAGAATTGCTCGTTTACCTTTTATGTCTTGAGTCGGTTCATCTGATGTTTGTGGATCTTCTCCATTTCCTGTAGAATCATCAAGAGTTTCAACAGAATACATTTGTACAGAGTTGTATATTCCATTTTCTTGTATTACTATATTATTCGTTGTTGATTGTCCACCAATTATATAAAGATTTTCTCCTATTGTAGCTGCCCCCGCTGCTAATCTAGGAATTTTAAAAGGTTGAAAATCTGATATTGAATCGTCTTTAGGGTTGTACACCTGAACTTTGGTAGTTGGCTCGTTTTTGTTTGTTTTTCCTCCCATAATGTAAATTTTCCCATTTAAAACTGTTGAAGTAAGATATTGTGTTCCTATAATTAGATTTTGTTTTTTTAACCATATGTCTCTCTTAGGATCGTATTCATAAATAGAATCATTTATTTTTGGTTGTGTAACAATACTTGTATCCGCACCACCTATCAAATAAATTTTCCCATCAATTGTCTGGGATGTTGCCCCTGACGAAGGAATGGGCAAGTCTTTTTTCTTTGTCCAAGTTTTAGTCTCTGTATCATAACAATAATTCGCAGATAAACTTTCAGCATTGTTTCCACCCATTACATAGATTCTATTGTCTACAACAGAGGCAGTGGAAAAAATTAACCTTTCTGTAGGTATATCTATTCCTTTTTCCCATGTATCATTTTGTGTATCATATATCTGAACTGACTTTCGATAAGTACTACCTGAGGTTCCTCCAATTACATAAATTTTCTTCCCAACTACAGCTACAGAGGCTGCAGACACCGTTAAAGGTATGCTTGCTTTCTCAGTCCATTTCTTACTATCTTGATCATAAACATAAGTGGTATTTATAGATCTCCCACTGCTTGTACCACCGATTACATAAATTTTTCTGTCTACTGCTGCTACAGCAGCAGCAGTTATTTTATCTGGAAGATAAGCTTGTGGTATCCACTCTTTCGTTGTAGATGCTTGTTCTGCCTCTACCCGTACATTACCAGGGAAAACGGAGGCAACTAAAATGATCAAAAGCAAAAATATTTTCTTTTTCAACTCTCTCTCTCCTAACGATTTAATGTCACTAAATATTATCGTCAATATTTGTTTTTTTTTAATATCATCTCCTGTTATTTCCTATAAATCCGCTCCTAAAATAGAACAAAGTTTCTGGCAAAATAAAAAAGCCTCAAACCCTTGTATACCAAGAAGTTTGAGGCTTTTTCCAGAGACGTCCCAGGAGAGATTCGAACTCCCGACCGACGGCTTAGAAGGCCGTTGCTCTATCCTGCTGAGCTACTGGGACATGATGTTGTTTTGTTTCGCTTTAACTATCAGCGACAAGATTTATTATATGTGGATCGGGACATAAAGTCAACAACTTTTTAGAATTTTTTTCTTCACGAGGAAGAAAAAAATTCTTCCTCATGAATGTGCTGGCAGTTGGATATGGTTCGTCAGGCTTTCGACTTCCCGGCCGTCCAAGTCGTAAAAGCGGACCGTTGCATTGTCTTTGTCAATGTTCAGTATAGCATAAGTTTTTTCTTTCCGCACCCGCGGAAGGCGGATGCTGCCGGGGTTGATCAGCAGTTTTCCGTCCATCAGTTCACTTCCCGCGATGTGGGAATGGCCGAAACAGATGATGTCGGCGCCGAGTTCTTCAGCGCGGTAGTATACATTTAAAAGCGACTGTTTAATGCCGTATAAATGCCCGTGTGTGAAAAAAAGCTTTTTTGATCCGACGGGAACGACAATTTCGTCTTTAAACTCCCCGTAAAAATCGCAGTTTCCTTTTACCGTTAAGTAAGAGGAAAGCGCGGGATGGGAAGGATCCAATTCGGAATCCCCGCAATGGATGATGAGATCTGTTTCCTTCCCGTGCCGCTCAGCGATCATTTCCAGTTCGTCTTCAAGGCCGTGGCTGTCGCTGACAATCAGAACCTTCATGATCGGCCCTCCTCCTTTACGCTTGGTCCAAGAGAGCGGACAGTTTTTTCAGTGCTTCCGCTCTGTGGCTGATTTTGTTCTTTTCGCCGCTTGAGAGCTCGGCCATCGTTTGATCTTTGTCTTTGACGAGAAAAACCGGGTCGTAGCCGAAGCCGTTTGTGCCGCGCGGTTCTTCGGTAATGTATCCTTCCACAGAACCTTCGACCGTTTTCGTTTCCTGTCCTGGAATGCATAATGCGAGCGCGCATCTGAACCTCGCGGAGCGGTCTTCTTTTTCCACCCCTTCAAGCTCTTTCAATAGCTTTTTCAGGTTGGCGAGATCGTTTTTCTCTTCTCCTGCATAGCGGGCCGAGTATACGCCGGGGCTGCCGCCGAGGTAGTCGACAGACAGGCCTGAGTCATCGGCAATTACGATTTTGCCGGTTTCTTTCGAAATCGTTTCCGCTTTAATCACCGCGTTTTCTTCAAACGTCTGCCCGGTTTCTTCGATTTCGGGCGTATAGCCGATGTCCAGTAGAGATTTGACATCGTAGCCTCTTGGTTCGAGCATCGCTTTGAATTCCCTGACTTTTCCTTCGTTTTTCGTGGCAATGATGACTTCTTTCATCGTGTATCAAGCCTTTCTCATGTTATTGTTGAATGGCTGATGCAACGTCGCCGAGCACTTCTTTCTGCTTTTCGATGAGTTCGGCGATCCCTTTTTCAGCCAGTTCTAAAAGCCCGTCCAATTCACTTCTTGAGAATGTCGCTTCCTCTCCTGTTCCCTGAAGTTCGACAAAGCGGCCTTCGCCTGTCATGACGACGTTCATATCCACCTCTGCCGCAGAATCTTCCTGGTAGTTCAAATCAAGGATTAATCCTTTTTCCTTATCGATTCCCACTGAAGTGGCAGCCAAAAAGTCAGTGATCGGCATCGCCTTCAGTGTGCCTTTTTCGACAAGTCTTCCGACGGCAAGCGCCATGGCTGTAAATGCTCCGGTGATCGACGCGGTTCTTGTGCCTCCGTCAGCCTGAATGACGTCGCAGTCGATCCAGATCGTCCGCTCACCGAGCTTTTCCAAATCAACGACCGCCCGCAAAGCTCGTCCGATCAGCCGTTGAATTTCCATCGTCCGCCCGGAGATTTTCCCTTTTGACGATTCTCTGATCGTCCTTTGGTTCGTGGCCCGCGGCAGCATGCTGTATTCCGCGGTGATCCAGCCCTTCCCTTCTCCTCTCAAAAAGGGCGGTACGCGGTCTTCCACAGACGCGTTGCATATCACCTTTGTCCCGCCGACTGTGATCAGGACCGATCCCTCGGGATGCGTAATGAAGTCGAGGTCCATTGTGACAGGGCGCAGTTCATTGTTTTCTCTTCCATCGTATCTCATTTTTTACCTCCGATTGTATGTACATAAACCTTTCACAATCATTCTGCTCTTCCAAAAAGCTGAATAAAGAAAGAGGCAGCTTTAATCGCTTACCTCTTTTTTTATAGTATATCAAAAATCTCTGCTTAAAAACTACCTGTGTTCACCTTGCTCGGTCTTGAAACCGGCTTGGAAAGCTTTTCTCCTTTTTCATTGACGAGCTCGGATTTTCCGTTCACAGTAACCGACACACTTTTCACATCAGGCAGTTCGGTTAATGTCAGCACAATACTATTTAACACTTCATCCGATATCACTTTCTTCTCGCCGTCGGCGCTCCCGTAGATCGCTTCGTTAAAGTCGAGAGTCACATGGCCGTCTTCAATCTTCGGCTCGTTTTCAAGCTTGACATCGCCCTGGAAATCGGAAAGCAGGCCGCTTTTATTGCCCGGTCCTTCCGTCAGCTCTTTAATCGCCGCCGTCACCTGGTCTTTTTCTTTTGCAGACGTCCGTTTCGTTACAGGAACATAGTATGTGCCTTTGTCCGATTCAGCCAAATAATAGACGGTGACCGGCTGTGTCGCTGTTATATCGGTCACACCCGCCGTATCGAGGTTGATGCCGTCCTCGCGGCTGAGTTCTTCTGAAATCGGCGTGCCGTTAACAGGCATTTCTTTCAAATCATGGCCGTTCATGCGGATCTTCACTTTATCAATCGAGTTAAACTGTGTTAACGTCCATGTAATCGCCTGTACGATTTTTTGCTCGTCTTCAGCTTTATAGTTTTTAAATTCATTTGAAAAGTCAGCGATCGCTGTTCCGTCTTCTTTAATATCAACATTGACCGCTGTATCCGCCGGCAGCACGGCTCTGAATCCGTTTGGCATGATGTTTGAAACAGGGCCGCCTTCAACGAGGTATTCAAGCGCTTGTTTAGCCGTACCTTCCTGCTTTGGCAGCGGCAGCGTCTGCGCTGTCACATAGCCGTTCTTATCAATGAGATAAAGCTCTCTCATGACCGTATCGCTTGTTTGAGCCGCTTTATCGTCGCTTGTCGTTTTGCTGCCTTTGTCTTCTGTTTTATCTTTGGTTTTGTCTGTTTTGTCTTGCTCCTTCTCCTCTTTTACATATGTGATGTCCTGCGGCGGATCTATCTCCTCTGAGGCTTGATCTGACTGAAATATTCCGCACCCGGAAAGAAGCAGCGCGGAGGCCGTAACCGAAACCGCGATTCCTTTCATTCCTTTTTTCAGCATACTTTTCCCTCCTAAGGCAGTTTGTACTATTATGTATACGAGCCCGTTTTTGAATTAGACCGCTTTTTAAAAAAATCCCTCTGAATACAAAAAACCTTTTCTTTTAAAGAAAAGGCTCATGAAAAAAGCTGCCGTTTGCTTGTGCGGCAGCTTTATTTTATAGCGGTTTCCTGAAGAGAAATGCTTTCCACATTTTTCACTTCGTATCCAAACCAATCATTTGCAATTTTTGTGAAGCGGGCGCGCTCCCCGGTTGTTAAAAACAAGTGTTCCGGCGGTTCACCCGTTTTGCTTAATAAACCGTTGTATGACAAGATCGTGCTGACTTCCCTGGCCGTTTCATCTCCGGAGGAAATGATGTTGACGCGCTCTCCCATATAGCGCTGAATCGGCTCTTTTAAAATCGGATAATGCGTGCATCCGAGAATCAGTGTATCGATTGATGAATCCCTGAGCGGGTGCAGTGACGACCTGACGATTTCATCAGCCGTCTCATCCAAAAATTTACCGCTTTCCACAAACGGGACAAACATCGGGCAAGCCAGATTTTCTACCGTTAAATCTCCGTTCAGCGAAAGAAGCGCTTCTTCATATGCGCCGCTTTTGATCGTGTTTTCTGTTCCGATCACGCCGATCCGCTGGTTCTCCGTCACTTTAATCGCGGTTCTGGCTCCGGGCTGCACAACGCCGATGACCGGGATCGCTACTTCTCTGCTGATTTCTTCAAGTGCGATGGCCGTCGCTGTATTGCAGGCGATCACGAGCATTTTAATATGGTGGCGGGATAACAAATAATTTGTCATTTCCCATGTATATGACAGGACTTCTTTTCTGTCCCGGGGTCCGTACGGACACCTTTTCGTATCTCCAAGATATATAATTTTTTCTTTCGGCAGCTGCCTCATGATTTCTTTTGCAACGGTTAAACCGCCGACTCCCGAATCGATGACTCCTATCGGTTGATCCAACAAAATCGCCTCATTTTCTGTTCATTTCCTGCTGAAGTTTAATTAATAATTTTTCAAATGCGGCTGTTTCTTCCTCGGAAAACGCCTCTAACATGTCTTCCAAATAGTCCTGCCTTTTTTGAATGACCTCCTGGATGATCCGCTCTCCTTCCGAGAGAAGATGAATGCGGACTACGCGCCTGTCGGACGGATCTTTCACCCGTTCAACGAGGTTGTTTTTCTCCATTCGGTCAATTAAATCCGTCGTGGTGCTGCACGCCAGGTACATCTTTTGTGATAACTCGCCGATCGTCATATCCCCGTATTCATACAGCCATTGAAGACCGACAAACTGGGGAGGGGTAATCGTATATTGGGTGAGAATTTCTCTTCCTTTTTGTTTGATGATGCCCGCAATATGGCGGAGTGATTTTTCAATATCCGCTATGTGATTCAAAGAAGCATTCGAATTCATTTTCTCTACCTCGCTCGACTCGTTGTTTTGTTTTCAAAACACTTGAGTCTATTTTCCTTCTTTTCTACACAAATTGCAAGACTTCAACATGAATATACAAATTGCACCTCAAAACAAATAACCGGTTCCCTTCTTGTTACAAGAAGGAACACCGGCTCAATTTAGAGCTCTAGCTCACCCATTCGAAGAAGTTCAACAACAGCTTGCGAACGGCCTTTCACTCCCAATTTTTGCATCGCATTGGAAATGTGATTACGTACAGTCTTTTCACTTATAAAGAGCTCGCTTGCGATTTCCTTTGTTGTCTTGTCTTGAACGAGCAATTCGAACACTTCTCTTTCTCTTTTTGTTAGCAGCGGCTTTGATTGAAACTCTTTCTCCTTCAAGTATTGTAACCCTCCTTGCTAAGGTGAGAGCTGATCTGAAACGAATGGGTTTCGATATAGTCGTGATATCATATGAAACATACGCAAGGTCGGTGACGTTTCTGACGGAGAAAAGGGTTCCCTCAAACACCTATTTTTCAGATCATGACACAGGCATCGTTTCAGGGCTGAACTTCTAAGGAAGACATTTTAAAATCCAGGCGATCAGCCGCCATCTTTTCGTAATATATGCGTGCGTTTTCTTTTTCTGCACAACACTGATGATTTGTGCAGCCGCTTTTTCGGGCGAAGCCGTCCAAAACAGGTGATCACCTTTTGCAAGAGCCGTGTCCACAAAGCCCGGCTGAATTTCGGTGACCACGATTTCATCATACCCAAGTTTTTTCACTTTTTGACGGAGCCCTTTTAAGTAATTAGAAACGAATGCTTTTGAAGCGGCGTAGGTGACGGCCCCTCCGTTTCCTCTCAGCGCGGCAATGGATGAAATGCCGACTAAATGCCCTTTCCCATTTTTGATAAAATGCTCCATCAACACGTTCGAGCAGGACACAAATCCTGTCATATTGACATCGATCGTTTCCTTTTCTTTGCTCCAATCCATTTCGCTTTCCAAATATCCAACACCTGAACAGATGAAGACTGCATCTGCCCAATTCATCTCATCAAGCAGTTCTTTCAACAGTATAGGCGAGCGTTCGCTGTCGGCTGTATCGATCTTTTTAATGTATGAAGGTCCAGGGAGGTCGTCGCGCAATTTGGCTAGCAGTTCATACCTTCTTGCAGCAAGACCGACCTCAACTCCTGCGGCTGACAGCTGCTTGGCAAGCGCCTTGCCAATTCCGGAACTCGCGCCGATGATCATCGCTTTTTTCATTTTCCTCTACCTCTCAATTATTTCTCAGGAAATGAGTGATTGCCAAGCAGTTTTGCTTTTTGTTCATCTGTCCATTTCACCGGTTTACCCGTATCTTTCGCAATTTGCACCATAACCGCCACCCCTGTAAAGCAAAGGTCACCTTCCCCATTTTTCGCCGCATAGTGGAGGGTGAGGGAAGCGTTGCCGACAGATGCTGTTTTGACGCCGATTTTCAAATGTTCATGAAGGATGACCTGCTGAAAATAATCGCATTGCTGGCTCGCCACGACGGGAATGGACGCGCTCTTCCCGTCTGAAAGGCGGTCCATGACGCCCAGGTGCTTGAAATAGGAAATCCTCGCTTCCTCGAAATAGACAAACGGTGTGACATTGTTCATATGACCGAACATGTCCGTTTCTGAAAAACGGACGGATACTTCATCAAAAAAAGAAAATGACTGACACCATGTGTCAAACGGTTCTTCAATATATCCCGGCAGCTTCATTGTTTTTCATCCCCTTTGGTCATAAAAACACCTCTTCGGCTTGAAGAGGTGCGTTTTTTCGTGTTATTCCGTGTTGTCGCTTCCGAAGAAGTTTTTAAACGCCTGAACGGTTGTATCCCTGTTTAATGCAGCGATTGAGGTTGTGAGCGGGATGCCTTTCGGACATGACTGCACGCAGTTTTGTGAATTTCCGCATTCGGCCAGTCCGCCGTCTCCCATAATCGCTTCAAGCCGTTCCGATTTGTTCATCGCTCCTGTCGGATGGCTATTGAATAAGCGGACTTGCGAGAGCGGTGCAGGCCCCATAAAGTTTGTTTTATCGTTCACGTTTGGACAAGCTTCAAGACATACGCCGCAAGTCATGCATTTTGACAGCTCATACGCCCACTGCCGTCTTCTTTCCGGCATTCTCGGTCCCGGTCCGAGGTCATATGTGCCGTCGATCGGTACCCATGCTTTGACTTTCTTCAATGAATCAAACATGCGGCTCCGGTCCACTTGAAGGTCGCGGACAACCGGGAATGTTTTCATCGGTTCAAGGCGGATCGGCTGCTCAAGCTGGTCGATCAGGGCTGTACAGGACTGTCTCGGCTTGCCGTTGATCACCATCGAGCAAGCGCCGCACACTTCCTCGAGACAGTTCATATCCCAAGCAATCGGCGACGTTTTTTCCCCTTTCGTATTTACCGGGTTCCTTCTGATTTCCATCAAAGCGGAAATGACGTTCATATTCGGACGGTATGGAATTTCAAACTCTTCCTGGTAAGGACTAGAATCCGATGTATCCTGACGAGTGATGATAAACTTGATTGTCTTATTTTCACTCATGATTTCGCCACCTTTTTCTTCGAGTAATCCCGTTTACGCGGTGCGATTAATGAAACATCGACATCCTCATAATGGAATTTCGGGGCTTCAAAATCGCCTGCATGTTTCGCCATTGTTGTTTTCAGCCATTCCTCGTCATTACGTTCAGGGAAATCCGGTTTATAATGGGCGCCGCGGCTCTCATTCCGGTTGTATGCACCGAGCGTGATCACCCGTGCCAATTGCAGCATGTTGTGCAGCTGGCGTGTGAATACGGCGCCCTGGTTGCTCCATTTTGCCGTATCGTTGATATTGATGTTTTGGTAGCGCTCGGCAAGCTCTTGGATTTTTTCATCCGTTTTCAGCAGCTTGTCATTGTGGCGCACAACCGTCACGTTATCTGTCATCCATTCGCCGAGCTCTTTATGAAGGACATATGCATTTTCATTGCCGTCCATTTTCATAATGTCAGCCCACTTTTCTTCTTCCTTTTTGACGCAGCTGTCGAAAACGGAAGAAGACAGATCTTCTGCGGATGTTTCAAGACCTTGAATATATTCAACGGCTTTCGGACCTGCCACCATGCCGCCGTAAATGGCTGACAAGAGCGAGTTCGCGCCCAGGCGGTTTCCGCCGTGCATTGAATAATCGCATTCCCCTGCGGCAAACAGTCCTGGAATGTTGGTCATCTGATTGTAGTCGACCCAGAGTCCGCCCATTGAGTAGTGGACTGCAGGGAAAATCTTCATCGGCAGCTTGCGCGGATCGTCACCCATGAATTTTTCATAGATTTCAATGATTCCGCCCAACTTGATGTCCAATTCCTTCGGATCTTTGTGGGAAAGATCGAGATATACCATGTTTTCGCCGTTGATGCCGAGCTTTTGTCTGACGCATACATCAAATATTTCACGCGTCGCAATATCCCGCGGCACAAGGTTTCCGTATGCCGGATATTTCTCTTCGAGGAAATACCAAGGCTTGCCGTCTTTATACGTCCAGACTCGTCCGCCTTCACCGCGCGCCGATTCGCTCATCAGACGGAGCTTGTCGTCTCCCGGAATGGCGGTCGGGTGGATCTGGATGAATTCTCCGTTCGCATAGTAAGCGCCCTGCTGGTAAACGATCGAAGCGGCTGATCCGGTATTGATCATCGAGTTCGTCGATTTTCCAAAGATGATGCCCGGTCCCCCGGTCGCCATGATGACTGCGTCTGAACGGAACGACTCGATTTCCATCGTCGTCAGATTTTGGGCGACGATGCCCCGGCACGCATTGTCATCATCAAGAACGGCTCCGAGAAACTCCCAGCCTTCATATTTCGAAACAAGCCCTTCTACTTCAAAGCGGCGAACCTGCTCATCCAGCGCGTACAAGAGCTGCTGTCCGGTCGTCGCCCCCGCATATGCCGTTCTGTGATGCTGAGTTCCCCCGAAGCGCCGGAAGTCAAGCAGCCCTTCAGGTGTTCTGTTAAACATGACGCCCATGCGGTCAAGCAAATGAATAATCGACGGCGCCGCATCACACATCGCTTTGACCGGCGGCTGGTTGGCCAGAAAGTCGCCTCCGTAAACGGTATCGTCAAAATGCTCCCAAGGGGAGTCGCCTTCACCTTTTGTATTGACCGCTCCGTTGATTCCGCCCTGCGCACATACGGAATGTGAGCGCTTAACGGGAACGATCGAAAATAGTTTTACATTTGTTCCTGCTTCCGCAGCTTTAATGGTCGCCATCAGACCCGCAAGTCCTCCGCCGACAACGATGATGCTTGAATTGCTCATGCCTGCCCCACTCCCTCTAGTAATCTAGTTCTTTTACACAAATGCCAAAATCGCTCTCAGCCCTACATAGGACAACACAACAAAGACTCCCATTGTCACAAACGTGGCGATTCGCTGTGAGCGAGGAGAAACGGTGATTCCCCAAGTGACAGCAAACGACCATAAACCGTTTGAAAAGTGGAAGATTGTTGAGAGGACACCTACAATGTAAAAGCCGAGCATGATCGGGGAGCTCAAAATATCAGCCATCATGTCAAAGTTTACTTCTGCCCCCATTTGGGCGGCAATCCGTGTTTGCCACACGTGCCAGCTGACAAAAATCAAGGTAACGATTCCTGTAATCCGCTGCAGAACGAACATCCAGTTTCTAAAAAAGCCGAATCTGTTCGCATTGTTTTTCGCTGTAAAAGCTATGTATACTCCATAAACAGCATGATAAATCAGCGGAAGGAAAATCACGAAGATTTCCAAGACGTACCTGAACGGCAGGTTTTCCATAAAGTGAGCGGCGTTATTAAACGCCTCCTCTCCGCTTGCCGCAAAATGGTTGACAACCAAATGCTGGATTAAAAATATGCCTACCGGTATGACGCCAAGTAAAGAATGCAGTCTTCGATAAACAAACTCTCTGTTCCCGGCCATTGCTTTACCCCCTAGTTGAAAAGTGCAGTAAAAATGAAAGGTCTCCTATCCCCCGTCCTGTTTCAAATATCGCACTTTGTTAAGTTTTTATGACAATTTCATTTTACTCCTATGAGAAATAGGCGTCAAGAAAACGCGTACATAAATTGAAATTTTCTAAAATTTAATCATATTTTAGAAAATTTTATTTTATCAAAATATAAATATATCAGATTTTTTTCTTCCTAATTGCATGTCCCCGCTGTAATCTTTCACCCCATTTAAGCTATAATAAACGGAGAAAAGAGGGGAGACATTGGATATGAACAAATATGAAGCAAACTTAGCGCAATTAAAAGAGCTGGAAGTCTCCGCATATGGCTATGAGTTGATCAGGGAAGTGCTGCTTCCCGATATGCTGGGACAAGACTACGCAGATATGATGTACTGGGCGGGAAAAAAGCTCGCCCGCAAGTTCCCGCTTGAATCCAGGGAGGATCTTCCCGCTTTCTTTCTGGATGCAGGCTGGGGAACGCTTACGATCGCCCATTCAAAAAAACAGGAGCTTGAGTTTGAGCTCGAAGGCCCGCTGGTCTCAAACCGCCTCAAATATCAAAAGGAACCCTGCTTTCAGCTAGAAGCCGGATTTATCGCCGAGCAAATCCAGCTGATGAACGAACAAATTGCCGAATCGTATGAACAAGTGAAAAAAAGAGCCGGAAAAGTTGTATTGACCGTCAAATGGGATATGAAAGATCCGGTATGATGCTCGAAAGGCTGCTGTTGATTTTCAGCAGCCTTTTTACAATAAAACCCAAATAGACACACATTCTTAAACCTTCTGTTGAGAATATCGGCAAATCACACATCCACTGCTTCATTCTTCCAGCACGTTAGAAACGGTTATGCTTAAAAATTAATCTTCAAACACCGATTTTACTAAGTTACTTTTTGAAAGCCACAGTGCAGAAGGAAGGGCAGATAGAATACCCAGTAACGGACTTATTAATAATATGATGAAAATTATCACATAAGGTATTTCGAGGTTCTTTACATCTAAAGCTGATAATAGATTATACCCCAGTATAACGCTTGAAATTAAACCCATTATACAGCCAGCTAATGAAATAACAATTCCTTCATATAAAGCGAGTCGAACGATTTGCCACGGCTTTCCACCTATGGCTCTCATCATCGCAAACTCTTTTTTACTTTCCCTTAAATTGCTTGCCATACTATTCATTAAGCCAACAAGTGCAATTAAGGTGATGATTAACACGCTGCTTCCCAATAATACAATACGCTGTTTGTACTGTTGATAAAATTTATCCATTTCTTCTTTTCTATCATACAAAATAGCATCTTGATATTGGGGATTTTCCATCAGTTTCTCAATTTTGGCCTTTATATGGCCTTTTTCACTTTGGTCCTTAATATTAAAAAATATTTGTTCTGTTTTTTGAAGATGAAATAACTCTTTTAACGTAGTCTCATTAGTAAAGAATCTTAAATCTTCATCAGGTAAAATAGGCACTTCGTCAACCACACCGACAATGCGTAATGTAAATGGCTTCTTGCCAGAAACTTCACTTAATTCATCTGGTTCCAATGTGACTGTATCTCCGACTCGAAACCCGATGTCGTCAGAGAATTGTTTCGTAATCACGGCCTCATCATCTTTAAGGTGATCAATTCGGCCTTTCACAATTTCAAAAGGGGCAGTGTTGCGTACTTTTTCCAAATCCAGGCCACCCACACTCGTTAAAACTTCTTTTTTTCCGTTTACGGTCATAAATTGCCCGTTCCAGTTTGAATCTACTTTTTTTATATCTAAATCCAAAGTATGTGTTAATATACTTGTTTGAACCGGGATTGTTTCAACTCCGTTCATATGATCAATTTGTTTTATAATTGAAGAAGAGAAACCTGGTTCATACGAGGCTTCTGTAGCCTGTATGACATAATCAAGCGGATATTGTTTTGATATTGTTTTTTCTGTTTGACTGACAACAGCTTGCAAAATCATATATCCAACGAATCCAACAATGACTGCTAACGTTAATACCCTGGCAATTTGCTGACTTCTTCTCATTCTTTTCAGAGCATTTCTTCCGGCAATCATACTTTCCATTTGATAAAACGGCCTTAAGAGAAAAGTTAGTGCCGTTACAATGATCCTCAATACTGCAGGAGTCATCACAAACATAATGAGTACAAATGATACCCCTAACAGAATACTGAAGCTGCCGCTTCCTCCGCTTTTATGCACTGCAAATGTCATAGCTGCCAGCAATAGCAAAATCATGGACAGGCCGATAATGGTTCCTTTTGATTCCGCTTTACTTTTACTGATTTTTTGGCTGTATGCAGCGATAGGAGAAAGCCTGCTAGTCGATAAAGCTGGTATTGTTGCTGCTAAGACAGTCAAAAGAATGCTTCCAAAAAACGAAATGATTATACTTTTTGCCGGGATTGATATTGATTGGATGGAATAGCCTATAAATTGTTCAACAATATTTGTCAGGGCATAACATAGTACAGTACCTGTAACCGTTCCTATTAATGCAGCCATAGTCCCTATCAGAAAAGCTTCCCAGATGACCATATAAAACAATTGGGCAGGCTTTCCGCCTAAAAGTCTTAATGTTGCTAATTCCTTTTGTCTTTCTTGAACCGACATTTGCAAAGTGCTGACTACGATTAAAAGGCTTCCTAACAAGACTGTAATTGATAAACCGTTGACAATCGGTTTTAACCCGCCCAGTTGTTCTTTCTCTGTCGTCATCGCCTTTCGTTGATCAATGGATATGTCTGCAAAATGTTCCTTTAAATCCTCTATTACTTTTTGTTTATCAGCTGATTGATTTAATTTCAGCATGACTGCCGTTGCTTTATTTACATTATGAGTTTGTGCTGCGAGCCAATCATAATCAAAAATGACGATATTATTTAATTGCTCGCTTTCATTTAAAATACCAGATACTCGTACCTTTACGTCGTCCCCTGGAGGAAAAGGGAAACTAATTTCAGAATCAATATCCAAGCCCTTAGCTTTTGCATATCGAGCAGGGATTACCACTTCCTGAGCTTTCGGAAATCCACCTTTACCGATGGAAACCAGCGGGTGCTCCATAGCCAATTGGTGATGTTTAAAGCCTATATAAACAGGCTGAGATGCAACAGCAGCCGGCATATCTTCACTTGCATACGGAAATAACATCGGGGTTATTTGATCTACATCTGGAAATCCCTCTATCTTTTGCAAATCTTTCGCACTCAATTTTTTGGTTGATCCGTTATAACCTGAAACCACATCAAAATCTCCGTATTTTTCCAACACAGATTTTTCGTTTGATTGTTCTAAAGTTGTCATCACGATTTGCGAAATAATGAGCAGCATAACCCCAAGACTAATACCGATCACAGCAAATATAGACCTGGCTCTTCTTGCTTTCAAAAATCGCCAAGCCAATTGAGCAGTTAATTTCATGCGTATATATCCTCTAATCTTTTAGTGATATGGCTTAAATTTACTTTAGGAGTCGCAGTGAGCTGAATATCTCCCGCCAATTCCCCGTCCTTCATAAATATAATCCGATGTGCATGTGAAGCCACATTTGCATCATGCGTCACCATGATAAGCGATTGTTTTTTCGTATCGCAAAAGTGGCGGAGAATTGTCAAAATGGCATCACCAGTTTTTGTATCAAGACTTCCGGTTGGTTCATCTGCTAATACGATACTGGGTTCCATAATAAGCGCTCTTGCAATTGCAACCCGCTGCTGCTGTCCCCCTGACATCTGGGACGGATAAGAAGAAGCGAGTCTTCCAATCCCTAATAATTGCAGCAAATCATTTGCCTTTTTATTTACCGATTTATCTTTCTTTCCAGCTAGGAGTATAGGAAGCGTTATATTCTCCTCCGCCGTTAGAACAGGAATCAAATTAAACATTTGGAAAATAAAACCGATATTATCTCTTCTGAGTTGTGTAATTTGAGCCTCATTGCAATGAGATAAATGAATACCGTCTAGTGTGACTTCTCCTGAAGTTGGTTTATCTAGCCCTGACAGCATATTTAATAACGTAGACTTTCCCGAGCCGCTAGGACCCATAATGGCTGTAAATTCACCTTTTTTTATATCCAAATCAATATTTCTCAATGCAAAAAATTGATGTGCTCCCTCTCCATATGACTTTGATAACTTTTTAGTTTGCAGGACTGAAGCTCTCATGTTTTTCACCTCTTTTTATAGTTCAGTTTCATTTTAAATAGCTAAACTCAATAGGGCGTTAATAAAATATCAATAAAATATCAAGATTTATTCACACATATTCCGCAATTACCAAAAAAACGTCATAATGTTATTCAGAAGCAAAACAGAAAGGAATGGCGATAATGAAAGAAACCATTTTAGTCGTCGATGATGATGCAGAAATTATTGAACTGATGAAAGACTTTCTGGAGATCGAGAATTACAATGTTCTAACAGCATTTAATGGAGAACAAGCCCTCTCCATTGTCAACAAACAAGAGGTCGACTGTATCTTGCTAGATGTAATGATGCCGGGGGAATCAGGCTTTTCGATATGCAAGAAGCTGAGAGACATAAAGGATGTCCCTATCTTATTTTTAAGCGCCAAAGAGGATCCAACCGATAAAATCAGGGGATTAAGTGTCGGGGGTGATGATTATATTGTAAAAACGGCAACACCAGGTGAGATTGTAGCCAGAATCAAAGCAGTGAGACGGCGCTCCGGACAGCAAAAACCCGGACACTCATTCAACGGCCTTACAATTGATTACTTATCCCGAGAAGTACATATACACGGAAGAAAAGTTTCCCTCACCTCAAAGGAATTTGACTTATTATCTCTACTTAGCAGACATCCCCATCAAGTATTTACACACGATCAAATTATCCAATTTATATGGGGGGAGCATTATAGTGATCCGCATACAGTAAGGGTATTCGTCGCGAGAATCAGGGAAAAAATTGAAGAAACCCCCTCTCGGCCGCGCTGGATCCTAACTGTCTGGGGAGTCGGATACAAATTTGTGGAGGGGGCATAAACATGTTAAAGGGGCATAAAAAAAGACTGACAATAAAAAAATGGCTGTTTCTCTTTATGATTGCATTTATTTTGCTCCCCATTCTTACTACAAAAATGGCCGTCCATTTTTATAATGAATCAAAAACAAATTCTATTGAAATAGAAGATATAATGCCTTGGCTGGAACAAAACATTCTAAATCAGCCGGAAAATTGGAACAAAAAAGAGTGGCAAAAACAAATACATCATAAAACTGATGAGCTTCATATAGGGATACGCTTGCTAAACAAAGATCAAAAAGTCTTATTTTCAACAGTAGAAAAACCAGATAATCATCAGATTACAAAAATAGAGCAAACAGCAGATTACTCAGTTGGGAATACAAACTATCTTCTTGAAGAATATTATGTATATCAGAACAAAAAACTCGCAGGCATTTTATATGTTCAAGATAAAAGGCCTGTACTCCATGCTTTCAATGGTCCAGAAAACAGTTTTCTAGAACAGTATGGAGGCTTATTCATCGCATTATTTGTTTTCCTAATGCTTTTGGCGACAGCTGCATGGTTTATGAATAAACAAGTATTAATTCCGTTGACTGCACTGGAGAAAACATCACAGCTCATTTCAAAGCAGGATTTCAATTTTTCTCTTCCTTCTTCACGTGTTACAGAAATTCATGAAGTATCAAACGGATTTAAGTCCATGCAGCTGCAGCTAAAGAAATCATTAGCCAAACAACAATCACTTGAAAACGAAAGAAAACTGTTTATTGCTTCTATCGTGCATGATTTACGAACACCAATATTTACAATCCGGGGATATCTAGAAATTATAGAAAAGCAATTACACCAAGCCCCTGAAAAAGTAAAGAAATATATTGTGACATGCAGAAATAAAGCGGATATGCTGAATCATTTAGTGTCAGACCTATTCTCGTACACGAAGCTAGAACTTTACAAAGAAAAACCAAGTGTAGAGTTTGTAAACCTAAACCGCTTACTTGACGATTACCTGAACGATTACTCAGCAATATTAGAAGAAAAGGGAATTCATCTCATAAAATCAATTCCTGAAGGTGATACATATGTTTATGCAGATCCCGAGCTTTTTTCCAGAGCTTTTTACAACATAATAGACAATGCCATAAGATTTTCTTTTAAAAACAGCGACATCTACGTTTCACTGTTCGAAGAGAAAAAATACGCTGTTATTGCCATTCGGGATAAAGGAAAGGGACTGCACGAGTCCGAGTTAGACCAGATATTTACGCCGCTTTACAGAGGAGAAACCTCTCGCAATCGAAAAACAGGAGGAGCCGGATTGGGCTTAGCCATAAGCAAGGAGATTTTAGAAGTGCATGGAGGTAAAATCACTGCAGAAAACCATAACAAACAAGGTGCCGTTTTTAAATTATATTTGCCATTACCTAATGGATCATGATTAATCATCATACTTTTTTTGATCGCTTGTTTTAGATGATATAGAAAAAGCAATAAAGAAATCGCTCATCATACAATAAAAGCACATAGCTTGAATATGAAAAAAGGACCCATACATCAAGTAGAAACCAAAACAGCCAACCAATAGCTGAAAAGTAACATTTTATTTTTCGGCCTATTATTTATATCAAAAAGGAATAAAATTTGGCCTCTGGCTGATTCGGTATTACAAACATCGCAACCGTATTGGGCTATGTTTAATCAAATTTATTTCGCACAAAGTGTCATAGGCGGGGACCGCGGATATATTTTATGAAGAAAAAGGATGCAGCACCGTAAAATCGCTCTGTGTTATTATCAATCGTCTCCCGACTACTGGAGCCATTCCACAACAAACAATGGATAAAAGCTTATCAGAGCGGAAAACAGCGATATGATTGAGCTCCCTAAGGAAAAATATTCATCTTCATTTTCGCGGATTTCCCGCCTTATTCGACTTTGCATTAGCCCTTACTAACTCTGATTACATACCATTCTCCTCCTGCTAGCAAATTGCAGGATGTTTAATTCGCAGCTATGCTTATTTTCGACAGTTCAAAAGCATCATGCAGCGCTTCAACGGCTTTCACCATATCGCCTTCGTT
Source organism: Bacillus sp. PK6-026 (assembly GCF_054161455.1). Taxonomy (NCBI): domain Bacteria; kingdom Bacillati; phylum Bacillota; class Bacilli; order Caryophanales; family Bacillaceae; genus Bacillus; species Bacillus sp. PK6-026. Next base: position 3,061,858 of record NZ_CP096418.1, read on the forward strand.
GACGACAGTCGAAACTTTGATTTCGGATGTGCTGACCATTTTGACCTGGATGTTTTTTTCCGCCAGCACAGCGAACATTTCCGCTGCTACTCCCGGGTTGGAGATCATGCCTGAACCGACGATCGAGACTTTGGCCAGCCTGTTTTCCGTTTCAATCTGTTCATAGTCGAGCGCGTCTTTGTATTCTTCGAGAACTTCGACCGTCCGTTTTAAGTCTTCCGTTTTCACGGAGAAAGAAATTGACGTTTGGCTTGTGCTTGTCACTGATTGAATGATGATGTCAACGTTGATGTTCTGTTTGGCGAGCGTTGTAAAAATCGTTGACAGCGTCGTCAAGCCGCTCGCCAGGCCGCATACAGTCACACGTGTGATCTGATCTTCAAATGCAATGCCTCTTACGATTAAATTCTGTTCCATTGATGATTCCTCCTCGATTAATGTGCCCGCTTCTTTCTCGGTGCTTGAACGGACTTCCAAAGGCACCTGATAGTTTTTCGCAAATTCAACAGCTCTCGGATGCAGGACGCCTGCTCCAAGATTGGCAAGCTCAAGCATTTCATCGTAGGAGATTCCGGCCAGCTTCCGCGCTGTTTTCACATAGCGGGGATCGGTTGTGAAAACCCCCGGTACATCGGTGTAAATGTCGCATTTATCGGCTTTCAGGGCAGCTGCGAGGGCAACGGCTGTCGTATCTGATCCGCCTCTGCCGAGCGTTGTGATTTCACCTTCCGCTGTCGTCCCTTGGAATCCGGCGACAACGGCGATTTTCCCTTCATTCAGACGCTCTTTCAGCTTGCCTGCATCAATGTTCGTAATTCTTGCGTTGCCGTGAATATTTTCGGTTTCGATGCCGGCCTGCCAGCCTGTATAGGAAACCGCATCATACCCCTTGTTCTGCAAAGCCATTGTCAACAGCGAAATTGTTACCTGTTCTCCTGTTGTCAGCAGCATATCCATTTCCCTGCTGCTCGGCTGTTCGGTAATTTCCTTAGCAAGCGCGACGAGGGAATCCGTCGATTTGCCCATCGCTGAAACGACGACGACAACATCATGACCGCGCTGTTTTTCTTCGATGATGCGGTTTGCGACATTCAATATTTTTTCCACTGATCCTACTGAAGTTCCGCCAAATTTTTGGACGATGAGACCCATCAAATACCACCCTTTTTGTTTTCGTTCGTGCTTGTTTATGTATGAAGAGGAAAACTTGACCGGCGGGCTGTACGTTTTTTTGTACAAAAAAAGCAATGAGAGAAATTCCCTCATTGCTTTAACCAACAAAAATGCCGATGATTTTAACAACGAGATAGCCCTCCAAGAAATGATTTCTTGACAGCCTTACATTTATTCAATGTAAAGCCAGCAGGAAAAACGAATGGATTTTTTCCCCGCTTCGGCGACGCTCCCCTTTCGGCTTTTTTCATCGGAATCCATCTTCCTCATCAAGCCTACTCTTGAAGTTCGCACCTCTATCTTCACCATATCACACGATCTTATTATGAAATTAGTACAAATTCTATCAGATTCTTTTTAAAAGTTCAACATTATTTTTTCAAAGCCTCTTCAATCAGCTGCGCCGTCTTCAGGGGGATGCCGAGCTTGCGGATATCTTCGGCGCTCGCTTCCTTCATTTTCTTAACGGAACCGAAATGTTTTAACAGCAGTTTTTTCCGCTGTTCGCCGACGCCCGGTATGCCGTCGAGCACCGATTGAAATGCGCTTTTTCCTCTGAGCTGCCTGTGGAAGCTGATCGCAAACCTGTGCACTTCATCCTGAATGCGCTGAAGCAGGTAAAATTCCTGGCTGTTCCGCTCAAGCTGGACGATCTCAAGGGGGTCGCCGATCAAAAGGTTGGAAGTTCTGTGTTTATCATCTTTCACCAGACCGGCAACAGGGACATCGAGCCCCAATTCATTTTCCAAAACGTCAAGGGCGGCAGACACCTGGCCTTTTCCGCCGTCGATCAATACTAAATCAGGCAGCGGCAGATTCTCTTTCAGCACCCTTGTATATCTTCTTCTGATGACTTCGCGCATTGACCCGTAGTCGTCAGGGCCTTCAACCGTCTTAATCTTATATTTGCGGTACTCTTTTTTATGCGGTTTTCCGTCGAGAAAGACGACCATCGCCGAAACGGGGTCCGTTCCTTGAATATTTGAATTATCAAACGCTTCAATTCGGTACGGCGTGTAGATGCCCAGTGCTTTGCCGAGCTTTTCAATCGCGCCGATCGTCCGCTCTTCGTCCCGTTCAATGAGCGAAAACTTCTCTTTCAAAGCGAGCTTTGCATTTTTATGGGCAAGGAGCAGCAGGTCTTTCTTCGCTCCCCTTTTCGGCTGGCGCACGTTCACGTCCAAAAGCTCCTCAATCATGTCCTTATCGACGCTGTCTGGAACTAAAATTTCCCTTGGGAGGAAATGGTTGTTTTTCGAGTAAAATTGCCCGATGAACGTCAAAAACTCCTCGTCTGCTTCCCTGTATAAAGGAAACATGCTGACATCTCTTTCAATCAATTTGCCCTGCCTGATAAAGAAGACCTGGACGCACATCCAGCCCTTGTCATACGAATAGGCAAATACATCGCGGTCAACCATGTCATTCAGCATCATTTTCTGTTTTTCCATCGTTGACTCGATATGGGCCATTTGATCGCGGAATTCTTTCGCCCGTTCGAACTGCAGGTTTTCCGAGGCTTCGAGCATTTTTGCTTCAAGTTCTTTCTTGACTTCATTGTATCCGCCCTTTAAAAAGCGGGTGATTTCTTCTGTGAGCTGTCGGTTTGTCTCCTCAGACACATCATATACGCATGGCGCCAGACATTGTCCGAGATGATAGTACAAACAGACGCGGTCCGGCAGTTTGGCGCACTTTCTGAGCGGATAGAGGCGGTCCAGCAGCTTTTTTGTTTCCCTCGCAGCCTGGACATTGGGATACGGCCCGAAATAGCGGCCTTTGTCTTTTTTGACCTTCCTCGTGACAATCAGCTTCGGATGCCGCTCGTTCGTGATTTTAATAAACGGGTAGCTTTTATCATCTTTCAGCATCACGTTATATTTCGGGTCGTACTTTTTGATTAAATTCATTTCAAGAATGAGCGCTTCGATGTTCGAGGAGGTGACAATGTATTCAAAATCTTCAATTTCACTGACAAGACGCTGTGTTTTGGCATCATGGGACCCGCTGAAATAGGAGCGGACCCTGTTTTTTAAGATTTTCGCTTTCCCGACGTAGATGACGGTATCCTGCCTGTCTTTCATCAAGTAGCAGCCAGGCTGATCCGGGAGAAGGGCCAGCTTTTCTTTGATTTTTTTGTTCATCAAAAATCCTTCCTTGTTTCGGCGTTTTTTCTTCATTTCAGTTTACCATGACCGACCGTACGTTCGCTACAATTGGAGAAGGAAGATGGCGCGTTGTAAGAAAAAAGCGATCCCTTTGGAATCGCCTTTTTCACAGGTTTCTATTTTACAAATGTTTGTTGACCAGTTCTTCAAGGGCTTCTTTCGGTTTAAAGCCGACAGATGTTTCAACCACTTCGCCGTCTTTTAGTATGAGGAGAGTCGGGATGCTCATCACGCCGTATTTGCCGGCAGTTTCTTGGTTTTCGTCAACATCGATTTTTACGATTTTCAGTTTGTCTCCCATTTCTTGATCAAGCTCTTCAAGTACTGGCGCGATCATTTTGCAAGGTCCGCACCAAGGAGCCCAGAAGTCGGCAAGAACTACGCCTTCACTTGTTTCAGATGAGAATGTTTGATCAGTTGCTTTTACGATAGCCATTCTTTCATTCCTCCAATTGTGAAATTATGCTTTTTAGTATAGCATCTCCCTTTGGTTCACGCTAACATAATGCTTGATTATACATTTCCCTATCTGCGCAGTTTTACACATCGGGATTTTAGCCTTTCTAAAAATGTCCTTATTCCATGTTATTTTGCAAAAGGCGGAAATGTGCCTATGTAAAAAGCCGGCCATTTCAGGCCGGCTTTTGATCAAGTACTGACGCTCAGCTTTTTAAATTCCTCCGTGAGCAGCGGAACGATTTCAAATAAGTCGCCGACGATCCCGTAGTCGGCAATTTTAAAGATGTCGGCTTCCGGATCTTTGTTGATGGCAACGATGATTTTGCTGTTTGACATCCCTGCGAGGTGCTGAATCGCTCCTGAAATGCCGCAGGCGATATATAAGTCTGGAGTTACGACTTTGCCGGTCTGGCCGATTTGAAGCGAATAGTCGCAGTAGTCTGCGTCACAGGCTCCCCTTGAAGCGCCGACCGCGCCGCCCAGTACGTCGGCAAGCTCCTGCAGCGGTTTAAAGCCTTCCTCGCTTTTGACGCCGCGGCCGCCGGCTATGATGATTTTCGCTTCAGACAAATCGACGCCTTCGGACGTTTTTTTGACAATGTCCTTGATAACCGTTCTGATGTCCCGAATATCCGCTTCGATGCTTTCGACCGCTCCCGTTCGCGTCTCATCTTTGTCGAGCGGGGCGATATTATTCGGTCTGATCGTTGCAAAAATCGTTTCATCTTCGGAAATGATCCGCTCAAACGCTTTGCCTGAGTAGATCGGTCTTGTAAACACGATGTTGCCGCCGGCTACTTCGACGTTGACGGCATCTGATATCAGCCCTGTTCCCATACGGGCTGCAAGCTTCGGCGACAAGTCTTTGCCCATTGACGTATGGCCGAAAATGATCACGTCCGGACTTTCGCGCTCAATGATCGGCATAAAGGCTTGAACATAGCCGTCAGACGTATAGTTTTTCAAGAGCGGGTTTTCGGCTGTAAGCACTCTGTCAGCGCCGTAATGGATCAGTTGTGCCGCATCGCTTGAAACGCTTTCACCGAAGAGAACACCGATCACCTCTCCCCCTTCGGCAACCGTTTTTCCTGCAGCTATCGCTTCGAATGTCACATTTCTCAACGAACCGTCCCTGAACTCTCCCAATACGATAACTTTTTTGCTCATGTCCATTTCCCCCTGTATTTTAATGACCGTGTTTTTGCTCCCTTCGGCTTCAAACGACCTTTGCTTCGCTTCTCAGCAGTGATACAAGGTCTGCCGCCTGCTGTTCCGGCTCCCCTTCAAGGATTTTCCCGGCTTCTTTTTTCGGAGGCAGGAACCGTTCGATCGTTTTTGTTTTGGCGGCCACGTCTTCCTCGTCGATGTCCAGATCATCAAGTTCAAGCTCCTCAAGAGGCTTTTTCTTCGCCTTCATGATTCCCGGAAGTGACGGATAACGCGGTTCGTTCAACCCCTGCTGTGCAGTCGCTACGATTGGAAGCGACGTTTGGATCACTTCAAGGTCACCCTCGGCGTCGCGTTCCGCTTCAACATCTCCGCCGTTTACCGTCAGCTTTGTAATCGTCGTGATACAAGGGATGCCGAGCAGCTCGGCCAAACGAGGCGCCACCTGTCCCGATCCCCCGTCGATCGCCACATTCCCGCCGAGTATCATGTCATACTCGCGGTCTTTCAAATAGTTGTATAGGATGGCTGACGCCGTATATTGGTCCGCTTCTTCCAGATCGTCTTCAATGTTGATCAAAACGGCTTTGTCGCACCCCATCGCCAGAGCCGTCCTGAGTTCTTTTTCAGCTTCTTCCTCGCCGACTGTGACAACCGTAATCTCACCGCCGTGCTTCTCCTTCAGCTGAAGCGCTTCTTCAATGGCGTACTCATCGTACGGGTTGATGATGAATTCCGCTCCATCCGTGCTGATTTCCCCTTGTTCAATCTGAATTTTCTCCTCTGTATCAAACGTGCGCTTCATTAAGACATAAATGTTCATGTTCTATTCATCCCCTTTGTTTTCACGTTTGTTATTTCCCTTTAAAATGCGGCTTCCGCTTTTCAAGAAATGCCTGAATCCCTTCCTTCGCATCCTCCGATTGGAACACTTCGCCGAAGTATTTTCCTTCCAGCTTGAGGCCGCCTTCATACGAATACACTTTGCTCGAATTCAGGAGTTCAATGACATAAGCCATCGTCTGCGGACTTTTTTCAGCGAATTTTCGCGCGAGCTCTTGTGCCTTTTGCAGCACTTCTTCTTCATTCGCCGCCAAAATCGTGACAAGGCCGTATTCAAAAGCTTCCTTGCCGGATATCGGCTCTGATGTCCCGATCATTTCAAGCGCTTTGGCGGTGCCCACATACTTCGGAAGGCGCTGCGTTCCCGCAAAGCCGGGAATGATTCCGAGATTCAGTTCGGGAAGGCCGAGCTTAGCGCTCTCCTCGGCAATCCGGATGTGGCATGCCATTGCAAGCTCCAGACCTCCTCCAAGAGCAGCTCCGTGAATCGCGGCGATCACGGGCTTTGGAAAAGATTCTACTTTTTCGAAAATCTGCTGGCCTTTATCAGCCAAATTTGCATAATCAGACCCGTCCATCAATGATGTAAACTCTTTAATGTCAGCGCCTGCCGAGAAAAATCTTCCTTCCCCGTGAATCACGACGCTTCTGACATCCTGACGTTCTGAAAGCTCCTCAAGACATGCGGAAAGGTCTTCAAGCACTTGCGTCGATAGCGCATTTGCCGGCGGGTGCTGAATCGTAATGGTTGCGATATAGTCGTCTACGGCGTATGTTAATGCTGCCATTTTATTTCTCCTCCTTCGTCTTTTGGCTGCCGAACCCATGGATCAGCAATTCATGAATGCTGTCTGCCAGCTTTGGCAGATCGTATTTTTGATCATTCATCACCCAGGTTGTAACCGTCTCATCCACCGTACCGAAAATCATCTGCTTCGCCAGGCGGACATCAAGCGTGCTCTTAAATTCTCCCGCTTCTTTTCCTTCGGTGATGATGTCTTCCAGGATCGTCAAGTACCCTTTGAGAATCTCATTGATTTTCAGCCTCAGCTCAAGATTCGACTGCCTCAGCTCAAGCTGGGTGACAATCGCGAGGTGGCGATCGCTGCTGAGCAGTTCAAAGTGCTTTTTGATGAACAGCGTGAGCTTTTCTGTCGCCGAATTTGTCACTTCCATTTCTTCGTTCATCTGCTCGATAAACTGTCCCATTTTCTCTTTGAATAGCGAGATGAGAATATCTTCTTTGTTTTTAAAATAAAGATAAATGGTGCCGTCCGCCACTCCGGCCTGCTTGGCGATTTTCGAAACCTGCGCCTGATGGTATCCGTTTTCTGCAATCACAATGACAGCTGCGTCGATAATCTGCATATACTTTGGTCTCTTTTGTTTCAATTGGCTTCGTTCCTTTCAAATTAATGAATGAATACTCATTCATGAATTTATCGTAAATAAAAATGGACGCTTTGTCAAGAAGCTTAACTCAAATCGCACCACAAAAGCATGCCGTCAAAATCGACGGCAGACTTCGCTTTTTCAGACGCCGGTTTTTTCTTCTTGAACGAGCGCTCTTCTTAAAATCTTCCCGACTGCCGTTTTCGGCAGTTCGTCCCTGAACTCGTATACTTTCGGCACTTTATAAGGAGCCAGACGCGATCTGGCATATTCGTCCAATTCCTTCTCCGTTATTGTAACATGATCTTTCAGCACTATAAAAGCCTTAACCGTTTCTCCTCTGTATTCATCAGGGATGCCGGCAACAACCGCCTCCTGAACGGCTTCGTGCTCATAGAGCACCTCTTCGATTTCACGCGGGTAAATGTTGTATCCCCCGGCAATGATCACGTCTTTTTTGCGGTCGACAATATAAAAGAAGCCGTCTTTATCCATGTAGCCGATGTCCCCTGTAAAAAACCAGCCGTCCCTTAGACTTTGAGCGGTTTCTTCATCATTGTTCCAGTAGCCCTTCATCACCTGCGGTCCTTTGACGGCGATTTCTCCATGCTCATAAGGTCCGAGAAAACCGCCGGTTTCTTCCGAATAGATAGCCGCGTCTGTACCAGGCCAAGGACAGCCGATACTGCCCGCTTTATTCAAATCCCAAATAAAATTGGCGTGAGTGACGGGCGAGGTTTCAGACATTCCGTAACCTTCGACAAGCCTTCCGCCCGTTACCTTTTCAAACTGCTGTTTGACTTCAACAGGAAGCGCTGCAGATCCGCTCAAACAGCTCTTAATTGACGATAGATCAAATTGGTGAAGATCAGGATGGTTCAACAGGGCGATATATATCGTCGGTGCCCCCGGAAATATCGTCGGCTTTTCTTTATCGATCGTTTTCAGCGCTGCGCGCGCGTCAAATCTCGGCAGCAGAATCATTTCATACCCCTGCCTGATCGTGAAATTCAAGACGGCCGTCATTCCGTAGACGTGAAAAAACGGGACGATCCCCAGCACCTTCTCCTCCCCTTTATTCAATTGATAAAACCAGGCATCGCACATCTCCATATTGGCTAGTATGTTGCGGTGGCTGAGCATGACGCCTTTTGGCGTGCCTGTCGTGCCTCCGGTATACTGCAGGACGGCAATGTCGTGGGCCGGATCGATTTCAATCCCCGGCGGACCGCTTGGAACGGGGCGTTTCATGATGGTTCGGAAGAGGTGTGTCGTCTCATTTTCATTGATCTCAACCGACATTTGATTCTCTTTTTTTTGCACGATTGGGTACAGCAGATTTTTAGGGAAAGGCAGGTAATCTTTTATGCTTGTCGCAATGATGTGCCGGATATTTGACAGCGCTTTCATTTTATATGCCGCCGGGTACAGCATGTCAAGCGTAATGATGATGGTTGCCCCGCTGTCATGAAGCAGATGTTCAAGCTCCCTTTCCGTATACAGCGGATTTGTCTGGACGACGATGCCGCCGGAGAAAAGAACGCCGTAATACGCGATAACCGCCTGCGGGCAGTTCGGCAGCATGATCGAGACTCTGTCTCCTTTTTGAATGCCGAGTGACAGCAGGTAATCTGCCATTTTTAAAGCGTCCTCATAAACTTGCCGGTACGAACATTTTTTTCCGAGAAAATGAATCGCTGTTTTTTCAGAAAACTGTTGGGCGGATTGTTGCAGGATGGAATGGAGTGTTTGATCTTCAAATTGCAGCTCGTGAGGAATTTGTTCGGGATAATGACGCAGCCACGGTTTTTCAGTCGGCATAAGCTCCCCCCTTTTAAACAATATATTCTTGATTTCAGTATATCAAAACAATATTCAGAAAGTAATGATATTTTTTCTTTTTAAAAAGGCGCCCTTTTAAAGGACACCTTTTTCAAGCATAAAAGATCATATAAATCAGGCCGATAACCACAAATACCCCAGCTGTGAAAAACAGGACTTTCGCTAATTTCTCCATGTTGATCCCCTTTAGATACCCGAAGCCACGACAAATGACAGGCCGACTGAAATGACGAATGAAATGAAGCCGACTGCGCGGTTGTCGTTTTCAATCTCCTTGTCAATTTTAAAGCGCGGCGTCAGAAATTCAAAAATGAAGTAGCCGATCAAAAGCAGGATAAAACCGAACAGCCCCCACCCCATCATTTGCAGCAGGGAATTATGCTGGCTGATCGATTTTTGCAGCACGTTGGCGATGCCTAAAATTTTTCCGCCTGTTGCCATCGCGACCGCCATGTTTCCTTTTTGAATCTCCTCCCAATTTTTATAGGTGGTGACGAGTTCAAACACAGATAAAAATATCACAAGACACAAAACGGAAACGCTGTAGTACGCGGCAATTTCCACAAGGTCGTTCTCCCAAAACTCTTTCATCCTTCTAGACTCCCTTTTTTATTTTAATTCGACAATGGTGACGCCTGATCCTCCCTCTCCCGCTTCGCCGAACCGGGAGTTTTTCACATTGCGGTGGGATTTCAAGAGGTCCTGAACGCCTTTTCGGAGGGCGCCGGTTCCTTTTCCGTGGATGATCGAGACTCTTGGATAGCCCGCAAGCACCGCATCATCCAAGTATTTTTCAACCCGGTGAAGCGCATTTTCATACCGCTCCCCTCTAAGGTCGAGTTCGAGCGAGACGTGATAATCTTTTCCTTTGACGGCGGCGATCGTTTTTTGTTTTTCGGGTTCAGGTGCCGATTTCAGGAATTCCAGATCCTTTTCCTTAACCTTCATTTTCAGAATGCCGATTTGAACATTCCATTCGGCCGCACCCGTTTTTTCGAGCAGCGTCCCTTTTTGACCAAAGGTTAAAACCTTGACTTCATCGCCCGGTTTTAATTCGCGCTTGTCCGTTTTTTTCTGAGCCGGCTTTTTCGCTTTTTCAAACGAAGGCACCGCTTCTTCAAGGCGTTTTTTCGCCTCGATCAGCTCATGGTCTTTAAATGCTTTATGGTCTTCCTTGATCATGCGGAGCGACTGGATGATCTCGTCTGCTTCTTTCATCGCTTCTTTGACTTTTTCAGCGGCTTTTTGCTCCGCTTCTTCATAGAGCCTTTCTTTTTTCTCCTGCCATTCGCTGATCTGCTGCTGGAGGTCGCGGTGAAGGGCTTCAGCCTCGGCGCGGATGGCTTCTGTCTCGTTCAGCTCCGCCTCGGCGCGCTTTTTGCTGTCTTCCAGCGATGCGATCATCGTATCAACTTCATTATGCTCGGCCGTCATCTCCGCTTTTGCGCGGCCGATCAGGTAATCAGGCAGCCCGAGTCGCTTCGAAATTTCGAACGCATTGCTTCGGCCGGGCACTCCGATTAACAGCTTGTAGGTCGGTGACAGTGTATCGATATCAAATTCGACGCTTGCATTAATGACATTTTCGCGATTGTAGCCGTATGCCTTCAGCTCAGGGTAATGAGTCGTGGCAATGACGCGCGCGCCAGTCTGGCACACCTCGTCAAGGATGCTGATCGCAAGGGCCGCGCCTTCCTGCGGGTCTGTCCCGGCGCCGAGCTCGTCAAAAAGCACAAGGCTGTTTTCCGTCATGTCTTTCAAAATATCGACGATGTTGACCATATGTGACGAGAACGTACTTAAGCTTTGTTCGATTGACTGTTCATCGCCGATATCGGCAAATACTTGATCAAATATGGCGGTTTCTGATCCTTCTTCCGCCGGTACGTGCAATCCCGACTGCGCCATAATGGTCAAAAGCCCGAGCGTTTTAAGCGTCACCGTTTTACCGCCCGTGTTCGGGCCCGTGATGACAATTGTCGTATACTCTCCGCCGAGCTCAATATCATTCGGAACGACTTCATCCAGGGGCAAAAGCGGGTGGCGGGCTTGAATCAGGCGGACATAGCCGTCAGCATTGACAGCCGGTTTAACCGCTTTTGTCGCTTTGGCGTATTTTGCTTTTGCAAAAATAAAGTCCAGCGTCTGAAGCACTTTGACATCGTGAAAGAGTTCATTTGTGTGCTCTGCCGTCTTTTCTGTCAGGACGCGCAAAATCCGTTCAATCTCCTGTTTTTCGTTTACTTTCGCCTGGCGAAGCGCATTGTTCATATCGACAATCGCCTGAGGCTCGATAAACAATGTCGCGCCGGAAGACGACTGATCGTGCACGATTCCTCCGTAGCTTGATCTGTACTCCTGTTTGACAGGGATAACGAAGCGGTCGTTGCGAATTGTGATGATCGTATCCGACAGCATTTTTTGCGCAGATGAAGAACGCAACATTGATTCCAGCCGGTCCCTGATTCTTGATTCAAGCGTCCGCAGTTGCGTCCTGATTCCCCTTAACGTCTCAGATGCATGGTCTAGCACTTCTCCATGATCATCGATGCACGAATTGATGTCTCTTTCCAATTCGGAAAGCGGAATGAGCTTTTCTGCATATTGGTGAAGACAAGGAATCTCAACCCCGTCTTCGAACAGGCCTTCGAGAAAATGCTTCATCTGTTTTGCTGCGTATAGCAGACCCGATATTTCGGTCAATTCCGCCGGGCTTAAAATGCTGCCGATTTCCGCCCTTCTTAACGCTTTTCTAATGTCGGTAAGGCCTCCGAAAGGGGCGTTTCCTTTTAAACGCAGGACGGTTCCTGCTTCATCGACTTCTTCCTGCAGCTTTTTGACTTCTTCGAGCGAACGGGAAGGTTTGAGTTCCAAAAGCATTTCCTTCCCTAAAGAAGATGCCGCATGCTCTGTGAGCTGTTCTTTTACTTTATGAAATTCAAGTGCTGATAGCGCTTTTTGCTGCAACGTCCATTAAACCTCCTTAAGATCGATGGCGCGACAAAAATGCCTGGACTTCTTCAAAGGAGCGGGTATTTAATACATTGGCCTTTGGCGTCCATCCTTTTCTCGCTGCCGTAACGCCCGTTTTCATATCGTCAAGCATCGCTGTGTTGTGGGCATCCGTATTAATAACGAGTGTCACTCCGGCAGCATTCGCTTTCATCAAGTGTTCCATCCTGAGATCGAGCCGCGCTGGATTTGCGTTCAGTTCCAAGGCGGTATTCGTTTTCTTCGCAAGCTCGATCAGCTGGTCAATATCGACTTCATAACCCGCCCTTCTTCCGATCAGACGGCCGGTCGGATGAGCGATAATGTCAACGTGCTGATTCATCAGTGCGGTTTCAAGCCGCTTCATGATGACATGCTGCGGCTGTGAAAAGCTTGAATGGATCGAAGCAATGACAAGGTCCATTTCCGCCAGCAGCTCATCGTCATAATCTAGCGTTCCGTCAGGCAGGATGTCCATTTCCACGCCTTTAAAAATATGAAAATCGGTCAATTCCTTATTCAGTTCATCAATTTCCTTCGCCTGCATGCGCAGGCGCTCAGGCGTCAAACCGCCTGCCACTTTTAAATACTGGGAATGGTCTGTGATCGCCATATAGCGGTACCCTTTTGCCATGCAGGCTTCCGCCATTTCCCTGATCGAAAAAGCACCGTCGCTCCAAGCCGAGTGCATATGAAGGTCTCCTTGAATATCCTCGGCGGAAACGAGTCCGATGTCATCGCGGTAGTCCTCAACTTCTCTTCCTGTCTCCCGCAGTTCGGGCGGAATAAACGGAAGCCCGAAATGGGCGAAAAACTCTTGTTCGCTTGAGAAGGTTTTAATTTCTCCAGTTTCAACGGTTTCGACGCCGTATTCACTGATTCTTTCGCCTTTTTCTTTGGCAAGCTGGCGCATTTTGATATTGTGGTCTTTTGATCCGGTAAAATGATGGAGCGTCGTTGGGAACTGTTCCTCCGTCACCAGCCGGAAATCCGCACTGATTTCGTATTCAAACACAAATGTGAGAGACACTTTCGTATCTCCTGCGGCAATGACCTCCTTGATGTTCGAAAGCTTTAAGAGTCCTTCCCGGACCAGTTCCGGATCAGTGACAGCCATAATGTAATCGAGGTCTTTCACCGTTTCTTTGGCACGGCGCAGGCTTCCAGCCCGCGAAAACTTGATGAGGCCCTCGAGCCCTTCAAGCTGTTCTTCGATGATGCCGGCGACAGCCAAAGCGACCGCGATCGGGTACCGTTCAGGGCGTTTCCCCGCTTCACCTAAAGCCTGCAGGATTTTTTCTTCCGTTTTTTTGCCGAATCCGGCAAGCCCCTGAACCTTTTGCTGTTCGCATGCCTCTTTTAAAGACGCCGCATCACAGACGCCGAGCTCCTGATACAGCTTGGCGATTTTTTTGCCGCCGAGGCCCGGCAGCTTCAAAAGCGGGACAAGTCCTTCCGGAACCTCTTCCTTTAATCGTTCCAGCGTACCGGACGCTCCCGTGTCCATATATTCCTTGATGACGGCATACGTGCCTTTGCCGATCCCTGACAGGGACATCATATCATCGATTTCCGAGAGGCTCCGGTCGTCTTGTTCAAGAGCTGCCGCAGCCTTTCTGAAAGCGGAGATCTTAAACGGGTTATCCCCTTTTAGTTCCATATATATCGCAATCGTTTCAAGCAATTTGATGATATCTTTTTTATGCATGCTGTTCACCTCTTGTTTCCCCTCGTTCATCCTGCTTCAATCATACAAATTTTTGGCTGATCCTACAACAAACAGGCCTATTCGACAGTTTTCGGGGTTCTCAAGAGCCCCGAAAAAAAACTTCCCTACAAACAGAGAAGTTTTTACAAAGATCCGTACTGATGCAGCAGATTGTTTAACATGTTTGATAAAAACGGTGTTTTATGAATGATCAAATCAGCCATCACCGAACCGGCCATCATGTTTTGCAGAACATCGATCGGCAGAAGCGTTCCGATGAACAGAACGACAAACACGAACAGATAGATTTCCGCAAAACCGAGCACGGCTCCAAGTACTTGGTTGATCTGTTTGAGAACCGGTATGCTTGCAACGGCATCCAGAAACGATGCGGCAATTCTCAAAAGGATAATCGTCAGGAAAAAGAGAATCAAAAACGCAATCATATTGTAATAAGCGCCTTCAAGGCTTCCGTTTACAAACGCCAGCGCAGACTGGCCGCCCGTAAAGTCGGGAGACGGAATCCAGCCGAGCTTAGGTGCAAGGTCGCCGTAATAGGTTGCGGCCACAGCGATCGCTGCGATAAACGTAACCAAACGGATAAACTGGCGGATAAACCCTCTTTTGAGTCCAATAAACAAACCGGACAAAAGCAAAATGATAATGATGATATCTAGCATCGTGATGTTCAATCCTTTTCTTTAATTTGTCCTTTTAATCTCTCAAGCTCTTCCTTCAGCTTCAAATAATCGTGAACCACATTTACAGCCGTCAAAACGGCCAGTTTATTTATATCAAGATACGGATTTTTTTCGTTGATTTCTCTCATTTTATCATCCACAATCGAGGCAACGTGCCTCATATGGCTCTTGCTCTCATCGCCGATAATTGTGAATTGCTGACCGTAGATGTCAACTGTTGTTTTCGTTTTTTGACCATCAGACAACGTTTCTCCTCCATTCCAATTATGCGAGAATCCTAGTCTATATCATAACATGTTTAGAGATTGAATGGAAAGACGAGCCCTCCGCTGTTATGATACACTTATAAAAACAATGATTTAGCCTGTTTAAGCAGCTAATAAAGGAGATTAGAACGTGTCACATTCTGTTTTAAAAGTTCCCCCGTCTGTTATTGAACGGATGCAAAGCCACTACGGGCCTCACATGACTTCCCTTTCCGTACAGGGCGCGGTTTTCCAGGCCAAACCACAGGGCTGCACCATTACAGCATACCGGTCGGGGAAGGTGCTGTTCCAAGGAAAAAACGCGGAAAAGGAAGCGGAGCGCTGGACGGCGGATGCTGAAACACCGGCTTCCAAAAAGCCCGCATCCAAAAAAAGCATCCCGTCCGTCTATCAGCCGCCTGAAGGCATCGGTTCCATGTCTGTGATCGGCTCCGATGAAGTCGGGACAGGCGATTATTTCGGTCCGATCACCGTCGCGTGCGTATACGCTGACAAGGTAAAGCTGCCGCTGTTAAAGGAACTCGGTGTTAAAGATTCAAAAAACTTAAAAGATCCGCAAATCGTTCAGATCGCGCGCGACTTAATCAAGACAGTTCCTTACAGCCTGCTCGTCTTGAGAAATGAAAAGTATAATGAAATGCAGGAAAAAGGGATGAGCCAGGGAAAAATGAAGGCCCTTCTCCACAACCAGGCGATCGGCAACCTTCTCAAAAAATTGGACGGAACCCGGCCTGAAGCGATTTTAATTGACCAGTTCGCAGAACCTGCCGTCTATTTTAAACACCTGGCCGGCAAAAACGCCATCAAAGAACGTACATATTTCAGCACAAAAGCGGAAGGCATCCATCTTTCAGTTGCAGCGGCTTCGATCATCGCACGCTATTCATTTTTAATGGAGATGGATAAGCTTTCGAAAGAAGCCGGGATGACGCTCCCGAAAGGAGCGGGTCCGCTCGTCGATGAAGCGGCGGCAAAGCTGATCAAGAAACACGGCGAAGCAGCGCTCGGTCATTTCACGAAACGCCATTTTGCGAACACACAGAAAGCGGTGCGCCTGGCGTCGAAAAACTGAATACACCAAAAAGCGGGAACTCCTGACTATCAGGGTTCCCAGCTGTTTTAGCAGGAAGCTCGAGAGACCAATTCACGGAGTTCCAAGGAGTATTTCCGCTTGTGGCTATATCCCGCATTCATCCCGGCTCTTCGCAATGAAACTTACGAATTCTTTCTTCGATCCATTCACAGTAAATATTTGAAACGGAATCGTGTATTGTCTTGACAGGACGTAATGAACTTCATGCTCTTACCATCATTCATTTTATCTCCTGATTAATATAATGAGATGAGGCTTTTCTTAATCATGATATGTTCTTAGTTATATTAGAATCACGGAAATCTTCCACATATATATGGATGCGCTTATCCTACGGGAAAGGGCCTATGAGCCCGACAAGATTAGGGAGGAAGATGAAGAGGCTGCAAACATTGCGTGCTGAGATTATGGCCTGGCATCCCGGCATTATAATCAAGTAAAAAGCAGACCCGTCGGCCTGCTTTTTTATGTATACTGTTCTGCCTCGGATTCTCATTATCGATTGGAATGAATTTAATATCCGGCAGAAGCCATTCCTAATACAACACCAAATAAACCACAAGCGATAGCTGCGATCATCATGATTGTCCCGTGTTGGACTTTCCCATTACTTCTTACTAGATATCCAAAAATAACTCCTCCTGCACCAAATAAAATTGGAAAAAGCAGTAGTGATATACCGGTACATATCCAGCCTAAAATGATAAATGTTTGAGTACTGTTGCTCGGGTTTTTTGTCATAGTACCAATCCTTTCTGAATGGTTATTTTGAACTATTAATGATTTTATACTAAAAAAAAGATATGAAATAGTTTTTTCCAGCGGGCCAGAGGAATGTGACTTGGTTAACATTTATTGAGAGAAGAAATTAGGTGCAAAATAAGGTTATAGAGGCGGACGGCTTGTCTATTTATGCGAAACAGCCAAGCAGTGCCTTTCTCTTGCTTCTATTCCCGCAGGCAATTCAAAACTCAGCAATCTTTGCTGAATTTCGATCATTTTCGCTAGAGAATATTACGATTTATCAGAATATTAGCAAACAAAAGGCCTATAGTTCTGTTTAAAAATCACTGTCAAATGGCAGATTTCTTGTCTGATTTTAACGAACTTTGTAGTTACATTGAAAGGTTTGTCATAAGAACCTATGTATATTTTCCTCTTTTTGGATAGAAAGAAGGGATTTCTAGTTAACTAGACGAATCTTTAGTCTGTTAAAAACTAAGGAGGAAATTTTTCAAATGAAAAAACGGTCTTTATTCTTTACTTTATTGCTTTCTGCAAGTTTAATACCCGGGGTGGCCGGAGTCGCGGAAACGGGCGGTCATGAGCATACTCATGAAACAAAAGGGATTCATAAGGAAGCATTGCCTAAACCTAAGGAAGGTTATAAAGATTTAACAGGCAAAGTTCACATTGAAAAAACAACGAAAACAAAAGTGCTGGATGAGAAAGGAAATGAAACGAGTACGATCACATTTAAAAAGAATGTAAACAACGGTAAATTTTCGACTCAGACAAGCACGGGCAAGCAAAAGATAAGTGTCCTCGCGGTGGCTGATAAGCAGTACCGGCAGAAACACAAAGACTGGAAAACGAGAATCGTCAACATCGTTGAAGAGGCGGACGAAATGTTTAACCGCGACCACGATATTGATTTTGTCGTGGAAGCTGTTGCCCCATGGAGTTCTTCCGGAAGCAATGCCTCTGACATTCTTGACAACCTGGCGGACAAATTCGAAGGACGGCCTTATAAATTCGTAGCCGGCTTTACAGCCAACGACAATTTTGAAGCGGGCGGCATCGCTTTTCAATACCCTGTTAAACCGGACGGTCCTGCTTTCAGCGTCACGTTCGACCTGGGAACGGAAAATACGGCAAAAGCACAAAGACACGAATTTTCCCATAATTTCGGGGTGGAGCATGATCCGCAAGGAAGCGGCATCCGTTGCATTATGAACTACGATTACGCATACACCGTCGATGTCTGGGATGCGGAACACAACAGCCTGATCGAGAAAAATAAAGTTTGGTATCAATAGTTATAAAAAGGCGTCTCCGCATAAAGCGGAGACGCCTTTTTTGTACTGCAGCCGGGCAGCCTCAATTGGGCTGGGAACCGGTTATCCTCTCAATACAGCCTGATACGCATCCTCCAGTGCTTTCAGCACCTGGTCGTGAACTTTTGTCACTTCTTCTTCAGTCAATGTTTGTTCAGGATTCAAATATTGCAGGCTGAAGGCGACAGATTTCTTGCCTTCTTCCATGTGCTCGCCTTCGTAGACGTCAAAGACATGGACTTCTTTGAGCCATTTGCCGCCTGCTGTTTTGATGACGTCCTCAAGCTGACCGGCCGCTGTTTCTTTATTCACAACAAGCGCGATATCCCGGGTAACAGAAGGATACTTTGGAATTGGTGTATACGTGATCTCCGGTACATCCAATCGAAGGAGCTCGTGCAGGTCCAGTTCAAACACATACGTGTCGCCCAGATCCAGCTCTTTTTCAACTGACGGATGCAGCTGGCCGATGAAGCCGACTAATGAGCCGTTATGCAAAATATTGGCCGTCCGCCCGGGATGAAGCTCTTTTCTTTCAGATTGAGCGAATTCGATGCCTTCGGTGATGCCGAGCTTTTCCAACAGACCCTCGACGATGCCTTTTACGACGAAGAAATCAATCGGCTTTTTCTCGCCCTGCCAGAGGTTTTTATGCCACAGGCCTGTCACGGCTCCGGCGACGTGTTCTTTTTCGACCGGTTTCGTATGTTCTTCGGCTTTCAAGAAAACTGAACCGACCTCATAAAAAGCTGCAGAATCGGACTGCCGTGCCAGGTTGTATGCGACCGAATCAAGCAGATTAGGAAGCAGGCTGTGCCTCAGCACGCTTCTTTCCTCGCTCATCGGCAGCGAAAGGATCGTTTTAAACGATTTTTCCAATGCGTAAGCCGTTGCTTTTTTATCGTTTGTTAGTGAGTATGTGATCGCCTGGGAAAGGCCTGCTCCTTCCAGAAAGCGTCTTACTTTTCTGCGCTTGTCCTGATAAGGTGTCAGTCCGCCCGCAAAGCCTGTTACTTCCGGCAGTGTCGACGGAATGTTGTCATATCCGTACAGTCTTGCGACCTCTTCGATCAAATCTTCTTCAATCGCAATATCGCCTCTTCTTGACGGAACCGTCACGACCAGTTCCCGTTCAGCGTCTTCAACTGCAAAGCCGAGCCTTTCAAAAATGTTGACCATTTCTTCTTTGCTGATGGACATGCCGAGAACCTTCGTCACTTTATCAACGGAAAGGCGGATGACATTCTCTTTGATATCAAGGTGGTTTTCTTCAACCGTACCTTCTAAGACGGTTCCTCCGGCATACCGGCTGATCAAATCTGCCGCGCGTTCTGCAGCGAGGCGCACCCGTGCAGGATCGATGCCCTTTTCAAAGCGGACGCTTGATTCGCTGCGAAGACCGAGATCCTTTGATGCTTTGCGAACGGTCTGACCGTTAAAATACGCGGCCTCAAGCAGCACTGTCGCCGTATCTTCGCGGACTTCGGAGTCCGCTCCGCCCATTACGCCTGCGACTGCCTGCGGAAGAGAACCGTTTGTGATGACAAGATGCTCAAGCGTCAATGTTCTTTCTTGTTCATCAAGCGTCGTTATCGTTTCATTTTCATACGCTTTGCGGATGACGACCTCTTTTGAGCCAAAGCGGTCATAATCAAACGCGTGCAGCGGCTGACCGTATTCGAGCAGAACAAAGTTCGTAATATCGACGACATTGTTGTGCGGTCTGATGCCGGCATTGATCAGCTTCGTCTGCATCCAAAGCGGCGACGGGCCGATTTTGACGTTTTTAATGATTTTTGCCGCGTACAAAGGATTGGCTTCTGTATCTTCAATTTTGACGGAAATATAGTCCGCCGCTTTTTCGGCGCCTGCCTGATAAGCCGTCTCAGGAAGCTTGACTTCGCGGCCGAGAATCGCAGCCACTTCATAGGCAACGCCGAGCATGTTCATGGCGTCGGCGCGGTTTGGCGTCAGTCCCAGTTCGAGAACCGCATCGTCGAGCGCCAGGCTTTGAAGAGCGTCCGCACCGGTTTCTGCATCGCCCGGGAAGACGAAGATGCCTTCCGCATATTCTTTCGGCACAAGCTTGCCTTGAATGCCAAGCTCTTGCAAAGAGCAGATCATGCCGTTAGACACTTCCCCGCGAAGCTTCGCTTTTTTGATTTTAAAATTGCCGGGCAATACCGCACCAACCGTGGCGACGGCTACTTTTTGCCCTCTGTCCACGTTCGGAGCCCCGCAGATGATCTGGACAGGCTCTTCTTCGCCGATATCGACGAGGCATTTATTCAACTTGTCGGCGTTCGGATGCTGTTCGCGCTCCAGCACATGTCCGATGACAACGCCTTTCATTCCTTCTCCCTTATATTCGATGCCTTCCACTTCAATTCCGCTTCTCGTAATCTTTTCAGCGAGAATCTCGGGAGTCATCCCATCTAAATCCACGTATTCCTGCAGCCATTTATATGAAACAAACATCACGCGTCCTCCTCTTTAAGCCTGTTTAAATTGAGATAAAAATCTGACATCGTTCGTATAGAAATGACGTATGTCGTCAATGCCGTATTTCAGCATCGCGATCCGTTCAACACCCATTCCAAATGCAAATCCCTGATATTGTTTGGAATCGAATCCGGCCATTTCGAGCACGTTCGGATGCACCATTCCGGCGCCGAGAATTTCGATCCAGCCCGTTTGTTTACAAACGGAGCAGCCTTTGCCTCCGCATTTAAAGCAGGAAACATCGACTTCGACAGACGGCTCTGTAAACGGGAAGAAGCTTGGACGCAGTCTGATTTCGCGCTCTTCGCCGAACATCTTTTTCGCGACCGTTTCAAGCGTTCCTTTTAAGTCGCTCATGCTGATATCGCGGTCAACGCAGAGACCTTCAATTTGCATAAACTGATGGGAGTGTGTCGCATCATCGTTGTCGCGGCGGTATACTTTGCCGGGGCAGATGATTTTGACAGGGCCTTTGCCTTTATGCTTTTCCATCGTGCGCGTCTGGACGGGAGACGTCTGCGTTCTCATCAGCGTATCTTCCGTAATATAAAAGCTGTCTTGCATATCGCGGGCCGGATGCTCTTTCGGAAGGTTGAGCGCTTCGAAGTTATAGTAGTCGGTTTCTACTTCAGGACCCTCTTCCACCGAATATCCCATGCTGATAAACAAGTCTTCGATTTCTTCAATAACGATCGTCAGCGGATGCCGCGCTCCTGTTTTTACAGGGCTTCCCGGAAGCGTCACGTCAATCGTCTGTTCTTTCAGCTTCCTTTTCACCTCTTCTTCCTCTAGGCGGGCATTTTTTTCAGCAATCGCCGCGGCGATTTTTTCTCTTACTTCGTTCGCCAAGGCGCCCATTTTCGGCCTTTCTTCAGCGGACAGCTTTCCCATTCCCCGAAGCACTTCCGTGATCGGTCCCTTTTTTCCCAGGTACGCAACGCGGACATCGTTGACTTCTTTTAATGAACCAGCGGCTTCCACTTTTTCAACCGCTTCTTTCTCAAGCCGTTTCAGCTCTTCCTGCATCTTAAAAACTCCTCCTTTTATGTAGCAACCTGTTATTTTAGGCAATAAAAAAAGCCCCTTTCATAATGAAAGGGACGAATCGTGGCCGTGGTACCACCCTTTTTTAAAACAAAGCAAAAAAGCTTTGCTGCTTACTTCATTGGCATAACGGAATGAATCCGGTTCACCTTTACACATCCCTCGAGAGACGCGGTCCCGGTGACAACTCAAGAGGTGAAGCGTTTTTCCGGCCTGCCATAAAAATGCTTGCAGTCTAAGGCATTTTCTCCCTAAATGGCGACATGTGAAAAAACGGAGCCTCTATCACTGTTTTTAAACATATTACATTCATTATAGTGAATTACATGATCCTGTGCAACCGGTTATCCGTGGAGATGATAAAGAAGGACCGCGGTTGCGGCCGCTACATTCAGCGACTCCGCTTTTCCGTAGATCGGAACGTACAGATTTTGGTCGGTCTGTGCGAGGAGAGCCGGATCGACCCCCGATCCTTCGTTTCCGATCAATAGCGCAAATGACTGCGACGGCTCCGCTTCTCTAAATGGCACGGCATCTTGCAGCGCTGTGCCGTATACCGGGACGCTTTTTCCCTTTAGCTCTTCAATCAGCTCCGAAAGCTCGCGTTTTAAAATCGGAATGTGAAAATGCGAACCTTGAGCCGATCTGAGCGTTTTGGCATTGTAGGGGTCGACAGTGCCTTGTCCGATCACAACGGCATCGATCCCCGCCGCGTCTGCCGTCCGGATGATCGTCCCTAAATTGCCCGGATCTTGCACAGCATCCGCAAGCAGCAGCTTTTCGTATTGAAAAGGTCCGCTTTCAGGCATTCGGCATACAGCGGCGACAGCCTGGGGTGTCTCTGTTTCGGCAATCGCCGAGAAAGCATCGTCGCTCAAAATATAGCGGGCAACAGACTCATCAAGCGCGGCCGGGAAATCCGCTTCGTCTCGGACCATGATTTCTTTCACAACACCCGGTGTCTTCAGCGCTTCCTCAACGAGATGCTCGCCTTCTATTAAGAAAGTATTGGTTTTTGTCCGCTCTTTTTTCGTATGAAGTTTTTTCCAATCCTTCACTTTTTGATTTTTGGCTGATTCAATTCGTTTCAAATCGTTTTGACTCCTTTGTCTCGCAATAGTCACATTATATCTCATCAATGATACATAATAAACCCGAAAGCGAGGCAGAATATAGAAAATCAGATTTGATGAAATGGAGTGAAAAAAGATGGATTTGAATTTGCGCCATGCCGTTATTGCCAATGTATCAGGAAACTCGCAAGAAGAGCTTGAGCACACGATCGTCGATGCGATCCAAAGCGGTGAAGAAAAAATGCTTCCGGGATTAGGTGTGTTGTTCGAGGTCATCTGGCAGCACGCAACTGAATCGGATAAAACTGAAATGCTTGAGACATTGGAACAAGGATTAAAAACGAAATAAACCGGCGGCCTGAAACGGCCCCGGTTTATTTTCATCCTGGAATAGAAGGCTCCATCCGCAATGCCGGATCGCGCCAAATCTCCGTCCACTTTTTAATGGCAGCCGCCATGATCATCAGCCCCAGCAGCAGCATAATAATTGATAAAATGCCGTTTAAAACGCTGAAACCGGCAGCTTCCGCATTAAAATAAACGTTTTTGATCATCCAGTATCCCGCATAGTTGACCGTTACGTACAAATAAGCGAGCGGAATGAGACATGTCAGCATATAACGCCGTTTGTCCGCTATTTTTAAAATGACCGTCGCGCCGATAATTAAACCGACGGATGCCATCAGCTGGTTGGATACGCCAAACAGCGCCCAAATCGAGCTGATGTCGCCTGAATACAGCAAATACCCCCACATGAAACAGGCAACGGCGCTCGCTGCGACCGAACCCGGAAGCCAGTCCGTTTTTTTCAGCGGTTTGTACACTTCTCCGAAAAAGTCTTGAATCAAATAACGCGCCACCCTTGTACCGGCATCAATCGCCGTTAAAATAAAGACGGCTTCAAACATGATGACAAATTGAAAAAAGTAAGAGGCCAAATGGCTGAAAAACGGAATATCCGTAAAAATATAAGCCATGCCGACGGCAAGGGTAACAGCTCCGCCTGTTCTTCCTTCAAGATCGAGACCGATTTCGCGGCTGAGTTCAGGCAGGTGGACGACATTCATGCCAAGCGTCCGAAAGACTTCAGGCGAACTGTTGATGGCAAAATAATCGCCCGGCTGCAATGCCGTTGCCGCGATCAGCGCCATGATGCCGACAAGACACTCAACGAGCATCGCCCCAAAGCCGACGAATTTCATATCGCTCCACTTATCAAGCATTTTCGGCGTCGTGCCTGAACCGACAAACGCATGGAAGCCGGAAATCGCACCGCAGGCGATCGTAATTGAAATAAACGGCCAAACCGGACCAGGTGATACAGGTCCCCCTCCGCCCGTAAACTCGGTAAACGCCGGAAACGGAATCGCCGGATTGACGACGAACACCCCGGCAATCAAAGCGATAAACACCCCGATCTTCATGAAGCTGCTCAAATAATCGCGCGGCGCAAGCAGCAGCCATACAGGGAGCGCAGCTGCAAAAAATGCATAGACAGGAAGTGCGACAGCAAGCGTTTTCGTATCAAGCGTCAAGGCGTCTCCAAGCGGCGTTTCCGCGATGGACGGTCCGATGAAGACACCGGCCATCAGTAAAATAAATCCGCCGGTTGACGCTAATTTTAAGTTGCCTGTCTTTTTATAAAATAAACCAACCCCCATCGCGATCGGAATTGTAATCGCAACGGCGAACGTCCCCCAGGGATTGCGTTCAAGCGCATGAAGCACAACCATCGACAGCCCCGCCATCGTGATCGTAATAATAAACAGCATCGCAAGCCCCGTGCAAAATCCCGCAACAGGCCCGAGCTCTTCTTTCGCCACTTCTGAGAGCGACTTTCCCTTCCTCCGCATGGACGCAAATAAAACGACAATATCATGCACGGCTCCCCCGATCACCGCTCCGATCAAGAGCCACAACAGTCCCGGCAAGTAGCCGAACTGCGCCGCCAAGATCGGCCCGACAAGCGGCCCCGCGGCTGCGATGGCCGCAAAGTGGTGGCCGAAAGACACCCATTTGTTCGTCGGCACATAATCTTTGCCGTCTTTCTGGAGATGGGCAGGAGTCGGCTTGTCATCATCAACCTTCAACACTTTCACCATCATAAATGTTCCGTACAAACGATAGGCGATCGCCAAAATACAGATGGAAGCGATCACAATTGTTATTGCATTCATCCAATTCCTCCCCCCTTTGTTTCTTTTTTAACATATCTCATATTTTTTGTAAGCGCAATCATCTTTTTTCGAAAAAAGACACGGCCTCCATCTTCGCTTTTTATGACAGCTTCCTTTTGTTATAGACGAGCACCCGGACCTCTCAGTTTGATTTCATATTCTTATTGACACTTTAGCACGATCGTACTAAAATTGAGCCATGAATACGAAATCACAAAAAAGACGACTGCAAATTATTGAAGACGCTATTCAAGTGCTTGTGGAAGAAGGCTATGCGAATGCCTCGATCGGCAATATCGCGAAAAAGGGGGGAATCAGCAAAGGAGTCGTTACGTATCATTTTCGAAATAAAATGCAGCTTATGAAGGCTGTTGTTGAGTATTGCTACGGACTTGCAGCACCTTATATGGAAAAATTCATGGATGGTTCAGACAGTGCGCCGGCGACACTGCGCGCATACATTGAATCAAATCTCAGATTCATGTATGAACACCGAGCTTACGTGACCGCAATCATTGAGGTGGTATCCAACCTACGAACAGAAACCGGCGAGCTGTTTTACCAGAATGAAGATGAATCAATATATGAGCCATTAGTTGAAATTTTTAAGTGGGGACAGGAAACAGAAGGGAGTTTCAGGCAGTTTTCCCCGCACATTATGGCCAGAACCGTCCGAAGCGTCATCGATTCTCTTGGGACCAAAATCGCAAATCAAGATATATCAGATAAGGAAGACATGATATCAGAAATTGTCGATACGTTCGATTATGCAACAAGAAAAATAACTAAATAGGGGGGCTATCGTGAACACTGGTGAATTTAAAAAATTGGACGGGAAAATTGTTGCCGTACGGAAGCTTGAAGGTGTGATCACTTTATGTGTGTATGCAGCCATGATTCTGGCATTGCTATACTTTACTATCACATTCGGCTGGCCAAAATGGATATTGGCTGTCACATTATGTTTAGCTGTTGCCTCGGTACCGTTTGAACTTTATCTTTTGCCGAAGTGGAAATGTCACTTGTGGCGATACCGCCTAAGTGAAGTAAGTATTCAAATCCATAAAGGGATCATTTTCAGACGAAAAGTATTAATTCCTATGGGGAAAGTCCAGCATGTCGAAGCAAAACAAGGTCCTATTTTAAAAAAGTACAATTTATATACAGTGACTTTATCAACGGCAGCCGGCAGCCACGACATTCTGGGATTGGCCGAAGGAACAGCCGATTCGATCCGCAAAGAAATTGAAGCCTATGCGAGGTTATGCGATGAACAAGTCTGACACATTGATCAAACATCGTCTCCATCCGGTTTCCGTCCTTTACTTTATCGCTACAGCGATCAAAGAATCATTTTCCTTTATTTGGTTATTTCCACTGCTCGTATTATGTATTCATAAACTGGGCGGTGACATTCCCGCTTTCCTCATCAATATCACTTTAGGCTCATGCCTTATCATGTCGTTTTTCGTGATTGGTGTATTAAAATGGCGGTCATTTACCTACCAAATACATGAGAAAGCGATATATGTTGAATCCGGTTTGCTTGTCGTCAAGAAAAGATGGGTGCAGCCGGATCGTATACAATCAATTGATTCTGCGATTCGTGTATATGATCATTTATTTTCCACCCGGACTTTGACAATTGAACTTGCCGGAGGAGAAGAATCCGGCATCACACTCAGCTGCATTTCAAAAGAAGAAGAACAGCGCATTCGGACGGCTTTAAAAGCAGAAGCAAAAGACAGGCCGAGCGAACATGCTGAAGACTCAATGTTTCAATTATCTAAAAGTAACCTCATTTTACACAGTCTGCTATCGCCTAAAGTCGGGATTGTATTTACGCTGTTATTATTGGGATTGCTAAAATATATGGATATATCGAAAGAAGGAGACAGGGACACTTTGTTCACCTCCTTATCCGGCTGGTTCGGCCCCAACTGGATCATGATCACGGTGGTCTTGATGGCTATTCTATCATTCGCGCTTTCGCTATTACTCACATTTGCAAGTGATTTTCAATTCACATTAAGGAAAAATAGCAAAGGAGAAATTGAGATTGAGCAGGGCCTGTTTGAAAAGAAAAAACGAATGATCGGACAAGACCGGATACAGGCCATTCTCATCATTGAGCGTCCGATTCACCGATTCTTGGGGTATGCAGCAATCAAAGCTGTTGTGATTCGCAATCGTTCAAATGAGCAAAGCAGTAAAACCGTCACCCTACTTCCTTTTGTTAAAAAAGAAAAGGCCGAATCCATGCTTGAACCGTTTACCGGTTACCGCAAAGGAGGCCATCTGCAAACGCTCACAAAGGGAGCGAAAATTCACTATATGGTTATGCCATTTATAGCCGGCTGTCTTTTTGCCATACCGATATGGCTGTTTGTACCTTCCGACTATCACAATCTAGCTGCAGTTCTGCCGCTCGGATTATTCAGCCTGGGGTGGATAGGGTATCGGATGATTGGCTGGAATCAAAGCAGCCGTTTTTTAACTTTGCAATACGGAATTTTATCCCGGAAAACGGCAATTATGAAACGCGGACGCATTCAATGGGCATCATTGAGCCAAACATTTATGCAAGAGAGAAAAAACTTAGCGTCAATTAAGCTGGCCGTTGCCTCAGGAAAAGAAAATATGAAGTTTTCGATCAGCCACATTCCAATAGAGAGTGCAGCAGATCTTTATCAACATGTCCTTAAAACAAAGGAATAATTTTCAAAACCACCCAAAACCCAGTTGACTAATAGGAATAATAAGAATAAAATAGACACATGCTTCATCTGCTGCCTTTTTTAAGGCGTAATTGGCGGGTATCATCGGATATCCGCCTTTTTTCTGTCAGCATAACGGAACAATAAAAAAATGAACGGCCATGACTAGACAGAAAGCGGCGATCCCTCCGATTCGATTGATGTTTGTTTTGACAAGTGAAGCTGAGAGATGGTGAGACAGCGAAAAAAACAAAATGGTGCCGATCAAGATGACGCCCGCCTCTAAAAATGAGTGATTGAGAAACCGGGTCCGATCAAGGACCGCCGTGATAAACAGAAGCCAAAGGTATGCTATAAATGCGTACATCAAAAAGCAATATGCAGCCGAAAAAAACGACTTCATCATATCCCCCCTCCTGTTTTATAGTATTCTCCGACATAAATGCGCACACCTTTTCACACCTAAAAAAACCGGCACAGCGGCCGGATTTTTTAGATCATCTTTTTTTCATTCTGATCACATTCCAGGAAAGTTTCGGAAGGTGAGCCGTCAGCCTGCCGTCACATACTTTGGCGTCTCCGCCGCTGTGCGGAACGACGTTGTTGCGGTCTTTTTCATTCGTCGCTTTATGATCTTCGTGTTCCAGAACGATGTGCTCAGAGACACTGTACCCTTCAAAGCTTCTCATATCGGCTTCCATTTCAAGGCCGGCGTCAGTTGCGCGGTTGACGGCAAAAACGGTTAATTCTTCGGCTTCTTCATTGAAAACAGACACAGACTCCAGGTACGGCACATCCGTAAAGTCTTTCGCATCATACTTCGGAGACGATACCGCCGTCTGCAATACCGTTCCTCTGCCGTAGACGGAAGCGTGCATAAACGGATAGAAAATGGTCTGACGCCACGCTTCTCCCCCTTTGTCTGTCATAATCGGCGCGATGACATTGACAAGCTGAGCCAGACAGGCGATTTTCACGCGGTCGGCATGCTTGAGCATCGTAATCAGCATACAGCCGACGAGAAGCGCATCCTCAAAGTTGTAGATGTCTTCAAGAAGGTGCGGCGCTTTCGCCCAGCGTTCAGCTTCTTTGTCTTTTTCATTCGAGTGATACCAGACATTCCACTCATCATATGAAAGGTGAATCGTTTTCTTGCTTTTCTTTTTCGCTTTCATATAGTCGCAGACTGAGATGACCGTTTTGATAAAGTGATCCATGTCCAGCGATCTCGCCAAATAGTTTGGAAGGTCATTGTCACGGTTGCCGTAATACGAGTGAAGCGAGATGTACTCGACGTGTTCGTACGTATGGTCAAGCACGGTCGTTTCCCAGTCGATGAATGTCGGCATTCCGCTTCCCGAACTTCCGCAGGCGACGAGCTCGATCGACGGGTCCGTCCATTTCATCACCTTCGCGGCTTCAGCGGCAAGTCTTCCGTATTCGGCTGCAGTTTTATGGCCGATTTGCCATGGACCGTCCATTTCATTGCCGAGGCACCATGTTTTAATTTTATGCGGTTCCTTATATCCGTGGGATTTTCTCAAGTCGCTGTAGTACGATCCTGACGGATGGTTGCAATATTCTACCAGGTTGCGTGCGGCATCAATTCCTCTCGTTCCGAGGTTGACGGCCATATTCACCTCTGCCCCGACAAGCTTTGCCCAATCCATAAATTCGTTCGTACCGATTAAGTTCGGCTCGGTTGTCGCCCACGCCAAATCAAGTCTTGTCGGCCGCTGTTCGACAGGACCGACCCCGTCCTCCCAGTTATAACCTGAGACAAAATTTCCGCCCGGATACCTGATAAACGGAACCTTCAGTTCACTGACCAATTTAATAACGTCTTTCCGAAAGCCAGATTCGTCAGCTTCAGGATGATCGGGCTCATAAATGCCTTCGTAAACGGCTCTGCCGAGATGCTCGATAAAGGATCCGTAAATTCGCTTATCAACCTTTGCCACCTTATATTCCTTGTCAATCGTCATCTTCGCTTTGTGTGCAGTCATGTTAAATCATTCCTTTCAAGATGATATATAGTGGATCAGCCTTTAATTCCGCCCGCCGTCAAACCTGATATAAAGTACTTCTGGAAGAACAGGAAAATGAGAATCACGGGCAGAATCGCCAGCACAGAACCCGAAATCAACATGTCATAATTGTTCCCGTACGGACTGAGCAAAGCGGACAGTCCGATGGGGAGCGTAAACATTTCTTTCGATCGCAAAACGATCAGTGGCCATAAGAAGTTGTTCCAGCTGTTCAAGGATTGAAGAATGATCATCGCTCCAAATGCCGGCTTCATCAAGGGCGCCATAATCCTGAAGTAAATGCCGAACTCTGTGCAGCCGTCCATTCTCGCGGAATCAAGCAAATCTCTCGGCAGGCCGAGCGCATACTGTCTAAAGAAAAACACGGCGACAGGCGAGACGATAAACGGCAGAATCACACCGGCGTATGTGTCGACAATATGAAGAGAAACCGTCATTTTAAATAAAGGCAGCATGAGAATTTCGATCGGCACCATCATGATCAGGAGCACAGCTACAAACAAGAGATTTTTTCCTTTAAAGTCGTAGACGGCAAGCCCGTATCCGACCATTGAAGAAAACAAGAGCGTCAGCACGGTGGATATCACCACGAGAATCAAGCTGTTCGAAAACCATTGAAAATAAATGCTTCCTCCGTTAAACAAGTATGTGTAATTGTCAAGGCTCAGGATTTCAGGGCTCAGCTTTAAATTCAAGCCGAAGCGCAGCAATTCCGAAGATGGTTTGAGCGAGCCGAGCACAAGGCAGAAAAGCGGAAACACAAACAAAAAGCTTAGTATCGCAAACAGCAGAAACAGAGCAACTTTCGCAATGTTGAGGCCTCTGGCAGGACGCATTAATAGCCCTCCTTTTTAAAAGATCCAGACAGCTTTAATGAAATGAGGCTGCAGATGAAAATGATGATCAAGAGCACGATGCCGAGCGCCGAGCCGTAGCCCATGTTGTTGTAGGCAAGCCCCTGCTGATAAATGTATCCGACCATCGTCAGGCCGATGTTGCCCGGAGAGTTGTTTTGCCACAGCACATAGCTTTCTTCAAACATCCGGAAGCCGCCGATGATGCTGATCGTCAGCACGTAGACGCTGACGGGCTTTAAAAACGGAAGCGTAATATGGTAAAACTTCTTGAACGTGCCTGCGCCGTCGATTTCGGCAGCTTCATATAATTCTTTCGGAACGTTCTGCAAGCCCGCCAAAAAGTACAGGACATTGATTCCCATCCATCTCCAGGATGCGAGCATCACCATTAAAAACATGCCGGTATGTTCGTTGTTCAGCCAGTTGTACGGCGAAGCTCCAAACTTAGCCAATATCGAATTCGCCAGCGATGTATCCATTTCTCCAAAAATCAGCCTGAAAATAATCCCCGCCACAATGGTTGACGTCAGAGCCGGGATGAATAAAGCCGATTTGAACACGTTTTTAAACTTTACGAGTTTAGAATCTAAAAAGACTGCCAGAATAAGAGGAACAGGTATTAAAATCAGCAATGTCCAAAAGGTGTATTTTACGGTGTTGAATAGTGCGGTATAAAATGTAGGATTGTTTAATGCTTGATAGTTCTCCGTCCCGATGAAGCGGACTTCCCCGGGGAGAATGCTTTGAAAGCTCATGATGACGACGCTGATAAGCGGATAAAGAAAAAATATGCAGAAGGAGAGTACAAAAGGTGCTGTGAAAATGTAGGGTGCGGCTTTTGCTGAATATAATAATCGTCTGATCTTTCTTTTTCTGCTCACCGGCGGAAACGAATGCACTGTATCTGTTTTAACAGTCTTCAAGTTATCGCCTCGCTTTACAGTAATGAAAGACTATTGCCCTTTCACTTCAGCTGCTGCTTTGTCCAATGCTTCTTTCGGTGTTTTGCTCTTCGTTTTGAGCGCTTCGTACAGGACGTTTCTGTTGACGAGATCAGATGTCTTCGCATAATCCTCAGTAAGGTAAAGCGGATTGATCTCATCTTTTATGTCAAGAAGCACGGAAAAGATGTGTTGTCCGTTTTGAAAGTATTCTGTATATTGATTTGGTTTTTTCAATTCGTCCGAGTCCCACACATCCCATCTGAGCGGATCGAATCCGAGCACGGTCCACAGCTTGATGTTGCCTTCTTTCGATGCTTTGGCAAATTTCAAGAAATCCTTGGCCAGATCGACCTCTTTCGCCTGTTTTGGAATCACGGTGGCCGTTCCGCCCATTCCCGCTGAACGGTCTCCCCCTTCTTCCCATGCCGGCAACGGTCTGATCGCGATTTTCCCTTTCAAGTCAGGCATATAATCCAAAAAACGGCCCATATACCAGATCGGCATTAAGACAGACGCCGCGCCGCCTTGGTTCATAAACCCGTAGTATTCTTCACTGTGATGATTACCTCCGGGCGTTGTGACGGCAATTTTGTCTTTCTCAATTAAAGTCTTTAAAAATTCGAGCGTTTTTACGTTTGTCTCATTGTTTAATGTCAAACGCCCCTGCTCATCAAAGTAACCGGATCCCTGCTGGGAAACCAGCGGCAGAAATGAATTCGGATCGGTCGTTTCAATCGTTGTCATCGGCTTTCCGAGAGCTTTGACGACCTTTTTGCCCGCTTCCCTGTAATCTTCCCACGTTTTGATGTCGTCCGGATCAACGCCTGCTTTATTCATCATTTCCATGTTGTAATACATCACGGTTGTTCCGACATGTGTGTCAAGTCCGTAAAGCTTGCCGTTCTTGCTGTAGAGCGTCAGCCTCGCTTCAACAAACTTGTCGCGGTCGCCATCCACAAGCGGCGTTAAATCTGTAAGAGGAATGTCAGAGCCCTTCAAAAAGTTCGAATAGCGCCCCAGCTCAACATCGGCAATATCTGGAACCCCTTTCCCGGCTAAAAGCGAGATTGATAAATTGTCATGCATCTGTCCATACGGATACACCACTGTATTTAATTTGATTTTTCGCTCGGGATACTTTTTGTTCCATTCTTTCACCATCTCAGCATAAAACTGTTCATGAAGGCCGTTGAATGTCCAAAATGTCAATTCGGTGCCGTCCGCTTGATCAGAGGCTGGACTTGCCTTGCACCCCGATAAAAGCAGACATGCAGCGACCGTGACCATAAAGATAGATGAAAGGAACCTTTTCACATTTTAACCCCTTTCACGCCTGGTCCTTTGCCTAAAAGCCCCGGCAAAAGGCCGTATTGATTGATGATTTTCAGTCCTGTATACCGGTCTCTGAGCTGATGGGCGTATGCGAGCGCTTCTCTCACCAGCTCTTCTTCAACATCGAGTTCTTTGAAAGATACAGGCCCGCCGATACGCCTCATCCACTCTGCCATTTTCTTACCGTCAGGAAGCTTTTCATAAACGGAGCGAATCGCTTGCTCAGCGTGTTGATCACCCAGGCTTGTACCGATAAGAGATCGGTAAATGTCAGTCAGCATGATGGCGCTGCAGCCGACTTTAGCACCGTGGAGCACTTGCCGCTTATTGTTCTCCAACGCTTTCATTTCAAGGTAGTGGGAAAGATGATGCTCGCCGCCGGAAGCCGGCCTTGAATGGTCGAGAACCAGCATGACAAGACCAGAAAGGATCAGTGATTCCATCAATTTCTTAATCCCATCGCGCGTCTTGGCGGCGATGTCATCTTTTCGGTCAAGGCATTGATCAAGCGCTTCCCTCGTGAGCCGGCTGGCGGCCGGGCAATACGGCTCATCGGCAATCAGGCGGGAAATTTCCCAATCCGCAAGCGACGTCTCCTTGCCGAGCATATCGCCAAAACCTGCGGCTATCATGTTCTGCGGCGCTTGACACAAGAGCTCCAAATCGGCAAAAAGCGCGATCGGCGCTGTCGTTTGAACCGTCTGTTTCTTTCCTTTTAAAATCAGCGGTGCTCCGGCTGAAGTAAAACCGTCAACCGACGGAGCCGTAGGAACTGAAATAAACGGGATGCCGCGCTGATAGGCGCAAAACCTGACGATGTCGTGAATCGTGCCCGCTCCGGCCGCAATTAGTACATCCGCATCAATCGGTACACCGATCAATGCACTCACTAATGTTTGCTCATCCGCCGTCACATCGCCCGCTTCATTAGCTTCCAGCAGAACATGAACCGTTTCAGCCGTTTCTTCAAGAAGAGCCGCAATCCGCTTACCGGCTATCCGTCCGGTCGTTTCATCATAAATGACAGCGGCTTTTTTATAGGAAGCATATTTCACGAAAGCGGGCAATTCTTGCTCAACAGCTTTGCCGCCGATCGCGATTTTTTCGACTGTAAGCGGATGATGAACAGCTCCGCATTCGCATACACCCAAAGTGTCTTTCACATAAGAGATCAAATCTTTCATTGACAGCTTCCCTCCTCTATTGGCCGTAATACGCGTCTGCCCCGTGCTTGCGAAAATAGTGCTTATCCTGCAAAGCGCTCTTAATCGGCTCAAGAGACGGATTCAGCATCAGGGAGCGGTACGCCATCTTCGCGACTTCTTCCAAGACGACAGCATTGTGTACGGCCGCCAAGGCGTCTTTCCCCCAGCAAAACGGCCCGTGATTGTTCACGAGAACGCCGGGCATCGCCAGGGGGTCCAGATGCCGGAACGTCTCGGCAATCACTTTTCCTGTATTCAACTCGTATTGACCTCTGATCTCCTCAGGATTCATTTCTCTTGTACACGGAATGTCACCGTGGTAGTAGTCGGCATGAGTCGTTCCGAGTGACGGAATATCCTTCCCTGACTGCGCCCAGCTTGTCGCCCACGGAGAATGCGTATGGACGATCCCGCCGATCGACTGAAACTGCCGGTAAAGATAGAGGTGTGTCGGCGTATCGGAAGACGGCTTCAGATCCCCTTCTACAATCTCGCCGTCCATATTCAGAACCACTAAATCTTCGGCTTTCAAATCGCTGTATTTGACACCGCTCGGTTTGATGACGACCAGCTCATTCTCCCGGTCAATACCGCTGACATTTCCCCATGTAAAGGTGACAAGACGGTATTCTTCAAGTTGCAAATTCGCTTTTAATACTTGTTCTTTCAAAGATTCCAGCACAGTTTTCTCCTCCCTTTAAGCCATCGCTTTACCGGTGTCAGAACTAATGGACTGGATGTTTTTCAATTTTTTAAGGCGTTTCATCACGTTGTTTTGCTTTCCGAAGTACGTGTAAAGCTCCTTGTATTCCGTATAAAGCCGATCGTATAAGGCAACGTTTTCAGGAATTGGTTTGTACGTTTGATCCTTGATCTTGCCCATATGTGCGACTGCTTCTTCGATATGGTCATAACCGCCGTTCACGCTTCCGGCCGCGAGCGCTCCGAATATCGCGGAACCTAAAGCCGGCGCCTGCGGAGATCCGGATATTTTGATTTCCATGTTGGTGACATCCGCGTAAATCTGCATGATAAACGGATTTTTTTCGGCGATTCCTCCTGCGGCATACAGCTCCTCGATCGGCACGCCGCTTTGTCTAAACGTTTCAATAATGATCCTCGTCCCGTAAGCAGTCGCTTCAACCAATGCACGGTATATCTCTTCAGGCTTAGTGGCAAGCGTCATACCGAGCAGCATGCCTGTCAGATCGGCATCAACGAGTGTTGAACGGTTTCCGTTCCACCAATCCAATGCAAGCAAACCGCTTTCGCCGATTTGGAGACGGTCAGCTTTTTGAGACAGCAGTTCGAAAATGGAAATCCCTTCGGCTTTAGCTTCTTTCATATACGCTTCTGGTACAAAGTGTTGAATCAGCCAATGAAAATGGTCGCCGACGCACGATTGGCCTGCTTCATAGCCGACATAGCCCGGGAGAATCCCGTTTTCAACAACACCGCACATTCCCGGCACCATTCTGACATCTTCACCGAGCAGCATATGGCAGGTAGACGTTCCCATGATCATCAGCATCTTGCCCGGCTCTGTGATGCCGACCGCCGGAACTGACACATGCGCATCAACATTTGCGACAGCGACCGCCGTACCAGCCAGAAGCCCTGTCTTCCCGGCCATTTCTTCAGTCAGTCCGCCCGCTTTTTCACCTACAGAATAAATATCCTCTGTTAATTTTTCGCGAACGATATTTTTCAGCTTCGGATGCAGGCTTGCGAAGAAATCATCAGAAGGATAGCCGCTTTTATTGTTCCAAATCGCTTTATAACCCGCTGTACAATTGTTGCGCTTTCTAGTTCCGCACAGCATATAGACGATCCAGTCGGCCGCTTCCATAATCTCGGCTGCAGCATCATAAATAACAGGCGCTTCTTCCGCGATTTGCATCACTTTTGGAACGAGCCACTCGGAAGAAATTTTCCCGCCGTATGTTTGAAGAAAAGGTTCATTTCTTTCTTCCGCGATTTGATTCAAGCGATTCGCCTGCTCCTGTGCAGCATGGTGCTTCCAAAGCTTGACATAGCTGTGCGGTTCTGACGCATACTCTTCCCTCATGCAAAGAGGAGTGCCGTTCTCGTCAACGGGCAAAATCGTGCAAGCCGTGAAATCGATTCCGATGCCGATGATTTCTTTCGGATCCGCTTTCGACTGCTTTAAAAGGCTCGGAATCGTTTCCTCCAGCACTTCAATGTAATCAGCCGGATGCTGGAGCGCCCAGTCCCGCGGAAGTTTCCGCTTTGAGACGGGGAGCTCCCGGTCTATCACCCCGTGTGTGTACTCTTTGACAGCTGTCGCGATTTCCTCACCTGTCCGGACATCGACGAGAACAGCGCGTCCTGACAATGTTCCAAAGTCAACTCCGATTGTGTAAGGGATAAGCCTTCACCCCCTTAAAACTTGCGAAGCCGATATGCAGCTTCACTCCATTTAAGTTCATTGCGAAGATTTAAAATCGTCGTATCGCGATTGATCAACACCGCTTCAATGCCTGACATTTCGGCCCAATCGAGCATCTGCTCGGCTGTCAGCTGATACGAAAGGCATGTATGGTGCGCACCGCCAGCCAAAATCCACGCTTCAGCCGATGTTCTCAAAGACGGCTGCGGCTTCCAAAGTACGCGCGCCACCGGAAGATTCGGCATATCATGCGGAACCTTCTCAGCTTCCACTTCATTGATGACAAGCCTGAAACGGCCGCCCAAATCGATGAGAGAGACATTGACCGCAGGGCCTGCAATTCCGTCGAACACGAGCCGCGCCGGATCGTCCTTTGCACCCATTGACAACGGATGGACTTCAATTCTCGGTTTGTGATCGGCAATCGACGGGCACACTTCAAGCATGTGGGAGCCGAGAATCATTTCATTGCCCGGTTCAAAATGGTACGTGTAATCCTCCATAAATGACGTTTCTTTTCCGCCGGCCATCACTTTCATCATCCTGACGAGCGCAGCCGTTTTCCAATCTCCTTCTCCTCCGAAACCGTAGCCTTCGGCCATCAGGCGCTGAACGGCCAAACCTGGAAGCTGCTTCATACCGTGGAGGTCTTCAAAGGTTGTCGTAAAGGCCGTATAGCCCCCATTCGAAAGAAAGCGCTTTAATCCAAGCTCGATCCGCGCCTGCTCTTTGACGGATTCCCTTGCCTCTTCGCCTTCCGGCCACTCATAAAGCTCCTCATATTCGGAGATGAGCTCGTTCAGACTTTGTTCTGATACAGTATTGATCTCTGTGACGAGGTCGCCGATTCCATATCCGTCGACAGACCAGCCAAGCTGAATCTGCGCTTCAATCTTATCTCCTTCTGTTACCGCCACATTGCGCATGTTGTCCCCAAATCGGGCGACTTTGATATGACGGCTCTCAATATATGCGACCGCTGCGCTCATCCATTTGTCGATCGAGTGTTTGACGTCTCTATCTTCCCAATACCCGGCAATGACTTTTCGCGGAATGCCCAATCTCGCTCCGATAAAGCCGTATTCGCGGTCGCCGTGTGCAGACTGATTAATATTCATGAAATCCATGTCGATTCTATCCCACGGAATGTCCCGGTTAAATTGGGTA
Organism: Bacillus sp. PK6-026; assembly: GCF_054161455.1. Taxonomy (NCBI): domain Bacteria; kingdom Bacillati; phylum Bacillota; class Bacilli; order Caryophanales; family Bacillaceae; genus Bacillus; species Bacillus sp. PK6-026. The sequence continues at coordinate 3,099,194 of NZ_CP096418.1, forward strand.
TGAAAATGGAGCAGCGGCTTATTCAGCTCGGACAGGCCCGGAATCCACATTTTCGCCGGTGAAAACGTATGCATCCAGGTAATGATGCCCGCGCACTCCTCGTCCCGGTTCGCCTCTTCAAACAGTTTTCTGACGCCGTCCAGCGAAGTGGCCACCGCTTTGTACTTGACTTGAAACCTTAAATGTCCGTCATTTAATCCGTTGCAGATTATTTTGGAATGCTCTTCCACCTCTTGTACGGCCTTTTCTCCATATAAATGCTGGCTGCCTGTCACAAACCAAAATACATGCGTCTTTGTTTGAATCAAATAGCTTCCTCCTCTTCTTTAAGGTTTCTGTGTAAAGATTAGCAAACTATTAAAACGCTTACAAAAAAATATGGATATACCTTATTCTCAAACTTATCACGACTATATGTACGTACAACTAAACTCAAAAACATATTTGTACGAACAACTTCATTATATCATTTTGAAAAAAACTGTCAATTTAATTTCCAGTGTGTTTTTTATTTTTTTTGACAGATTTCAGAACAAAAAAACGGGCGGAAAAATCGCCCGTCATCTGTTAATAAGTCGGCCACCCTTGGGAATCCCAGTACAAGTCGTTGATGAGCAGCTTCGATACACCATTGTCCAACGCGTCATAAGCGTGTCTGACAAGGATCGAGTTGTTCAGAACATCCTGATGTCCCGGCCCTTTCCAGCGGTCATTGCCGGAATCCAGGATCGTCCCTCCGCCGTTCATCATATTTTTGCCGCTTTTATCATAATAGGGTCCCGTAATGCTCGTTGAACGGCCGTACGCTATTTTATATGTGCTGTTCACCCCTTTACAGCAGCTGTCAAACGAGACAAATAAGTAATAGTAGCCGTCTTTGTAGGTAATGTTCGGCGCTTCAACCGCTCCGCCGTTATTCGGCCTTGAGGCGATCGAATACAGACTTCCCGTCGGCTTCATCGTGTTTTTATCAAGCCTTGTCAGCTTGATGCCGGTCCAAAAGGAACCGAATGAGAGCCATGGATTCCCGTCTTTGTCAATAACCAGATCAGGGTCAATGGCATTAAACTGATCACCGGATGTCGATCTGATGACCAGCCCGTCATCCCGCCATTTGCCGGATGAAATCCGGTCTGTCGATGCGAGTCCTATCGCTGATGTGTTTGAACCGAAAGACGATACAGAGTAATACAGCCAATACCGGCCGTTATAGTAGCTGATATCCGGCGCCCACTGATGCGGTTCATGATTTGGTACGTACATCTTCCACCAGGACAATGGAGCTGGAAAAATACTCGGGGCAGCACTCCAGTTTCTGCCGTCGGTTGACTTAATGACACGCAGCCCTGTACCGAGCCCGGTTCCAAATGTATACCACGTATTTCCCTCTTTAATGATGGAAGGGTCATGGATGAAATTGTCCCCCTTTGTGTCCCAAAACGCAGCCTTGCCTGATTCAGGCATCAAAAAAGCCAGCAGCAGTCCGAACATCAATCCTGTCAAAGAGATTCTCCGCAACACATTTTTCATTCAAATCACACTCCCCTGTTCTTGTAAATGAAAAAACAATGCCTCCCTTTCTTTGTCAATTTTTCGAACAATGTTTATATATGTAAACGCTGTCTTTGACATTACAAAAAAAGCTGACAGCTTATAAAATAAGCCTGTCAGCCACATCTTTCATCAGTCAAACGTAATATTTTGAACCGTCTCTTTATCCAATCGCTTAATCACTTCGGTAATTAATTTTACCGCATGTTCATAGTCATCCCGGTGAAGCATGGCTGCGTGCGTATGGATATACCTTGTCGCGATCGTGATCGACAGAGCAGGCACTCCGTTCGCGGTAAGGTGGATCGAGCCCGAATCTGTTCCTCCACCTGAGAGGGCGTCAAATTGATACGGAATGCCGGCTTCATCTGCAACATTCGTGACAAAGTCGCGAAGCCCTTTATGAGACACCATTGAAGCGTCATAAAGGATGATCTGCGGGCCTTTTCCCATTTTGCTTGTCGACTCTTTTTCCGTAATACCCGGCGTATCACCCGCGATTCCCACGTCAACACCGAAAGCAATATCAGGCTTGATCGTATGCGCGGCGGTTTTCGCGCCTCTCAGTCCGACTTCTTCCTGTACGGTTCCGACACCGTAGACGACATTCGGGTGATCCGCTCCTTTCAGGTTTTTCAGCACATCGATCGCGATCGCGCAGCCGATACGGTTGTCCCATGCTTTGGCAAGCAGCATTTTTTCATTATTCATCACCGTAAATTCAAAGTAAGGAACGACCTGGTCTCCCGGAAGAACGCCCCACTCCATCGCTTCCTCTCTGTTCGACGCTCCGATATCGATAAACATATCTTTAATATCCACCGATTTTTTTCTTGCCTCCTGAGACAGGACATGAGGAGGTTTTGAACCGATGATACCGGTGATGTCGCCTTTCTTCGTCACGACCGTCACACGCTGCGCCAGCATGACCTGGCTCCACCAGCCTCCAACCGTCTGAAAGCGGAGATAACCCCTGTCATCGATCCGCGTAACCATAAAACCGACCTCATCAAGATGGCCGGCAATCATAATCTTCGGTCCGTCAGCCTGTCCGGTCTTTTTAGCGATTAAGCTTCCCAGTCTGTCTGTCGTAACCTCGTCGGCAAACGGTTCTATGTACGATTTCATGACTTGTCTGGGTTCTTTTTCATTTGCAGGAATTCCTTTTGCATCTGTTAATTCCTTTAGCATCGTCAATGTTTCATCAAGCTTTGCCATCTCTATACAGCCTCCTTAATTAACCCTCATTTACTATTATACAGAAACATCCCTTTTCAATACGACCAATATTCTGTACAGCTTTTTTGGTTAAAAAATGAAACCTCGCGGGAACTGGTTCGTATATATTGGGATATACTCAAAATTACGTTCAAGGGAGGTTCTGTTTTAACATGATTGTCATCATATTGAGACTGGCTTTGCTGGCGCTTTTGGTTTACGTCGTGTACAGGGCCGTTCAATTTTTGGGGAGTCCGGACAGAAGGCTGAAATCAGCACAGGCCAAAAAACACTTTTATTTTTTGGACGAACAGAAAAATGCACGCAAAAATCTCAAGCTGACATTTAAAGGCGTGCTTTTCGAAGGAGAAAAACACATTCCTTCAAAAGACCATCCGCTGTTCATCCATACGATTTTTGTATGGACGGAAGCGCCTGAAGAAAAGCTCAGCTCTTTCATGGAAGAAGACTTCGCAGAATTGGAAGAAAACATTAAAGCCCACTATCCCGATTGCAAAATCGACTGGGATTCGAACATTCAAAAGTGGAGAAACAAAAAAGCAGAAGAGCAATAAGCCTCATCTGCTTTTTTAATTCATCATATAAAAATAGGTCAAAACGGCTTGCACGGCCAGCAAAAAAGGAATGCCAAGCCTGAAGGAAAGGTGTTTTGTCTTATGTCTGAACCGCATCATCCCGAACCAGACGCCTGCGGATCCGAAAGCGGCCGCAACGAGCCAGATGCGGCGCTCAGATACCCTCCATTTCCCAGTGACCGCTTTTTGCTTGTCTGCTTTCATTAAGAAAAAGCCGTATCCGTTTATGAGGATCGCGTAAATCCATATGAGAGTCATATTGTTCATTTCTCCTTGTTTCGCGGTTGGGGCTTGCGGCGGCCGGTCTCACGAACCGTTTCACATCCCGCACGAGTAGCTTCTAACAACAAAAGAAAAAGGCCGGGTTCCGGCCTTTTTCAATTATTTATTCAATTGCGCTTTAGCAGCGTCTGCAAGCTGATTGAATGCGTTCAAATCATTTACAGCAAGGTCAGCAAGCATTTTGCGGTTTACTTCGATACCGGAAAGCTTAAGACCGTGCATCAAACGGCTGTAAGAAAGACCGTTCATGCGTGCTGCAGCATTGATACGAGTGATCCACAGTTTGCGGAAATCGCGTTTTTTCTGACGACGGTCACGGAAAGCGTAGTTTCCTGATTTCATAACCTGCTGGTTAGCTACTTTATATAATGTATGTTTTGAACCAAAATAACCTTTTGCTAATTTGAGAACCTTTTTACGACGTTTGCGTGTAACAGTTCCGCCTTTTACTCTTGGCATTAGATTTCCCTCCTAATTATACCTTTTCCGAATTACTTAATGTTGGCAAGCTGCTGCTTGATGCGTTTGAAATCGCCGGCGCTTACGACTGCGCTTTTGCGAAGCTTGCGCTTTTGTTTTTGAGATTTATTTGCGAACAAGTGACTTGTATATGCATGAGAACGTTTCAGTTTCCCGGAACCTGTCTTTTTAAAACGTTTCGCAGATCCGCGGTGAGTTTTCATTTTTGGCATGGATGTTTCCTCCTTAATTACTTTTCAGTTTTAGGCGCGAGCACCAAGAACATGCTGCGGCCGTCCATTTTCGGCTTCGTTTCAACAGTCGCCACTTCCGCGCAGGCTTCTGAGAAACGGTCCAGCACGCGCTGTCCGATTTCTTTGTGCGTGATCGCACGGCCTTTAAAGCGGATAGACGCTTTCACTTTGTCCCCTTTTTCCAGGAACTTGATGGCGTTGCGAAGCTTTGTATTGAAATCATGTTCTTCAATACCAGGGCTCAGCCGAACTTCTTTTAAGTTAATGATTTTTTGATTTTTGCGTGCTTCCTTTTCCTTCTTCTGCTGCTCGAATCTGTACTTTCCGTAGTCCATGATCCGGCATACAGGCGGTTTTGCATTTGCTGCAACCAACACAAGGTCAAGATTTGCGCGACCCGCAATTTCCAGTGCTTCCTGGCGGGATTTGATCCCAAGCTGATCGCCATTTTGTCCGATCAAACGAACTTCACGCGCACGGATACCCTCATTAACCAATTGATCTTTGCTAATAATGAGCCACCTCCATAGAATCTTTGAATTGATTTCACAACTCATTTTGACCGTTTCTTTGCATTCCACAGGCAAACAAAAAGTGCGGGCATCGAAACACCCACACTGCGAACATTGCATAGAAAAATAAGAAATGTACGTTTAACCTGCCAACTACAAGAATGTGTCAATCAGGTGAGAAGCGGGTGCTTCTGCTTGTTGATATATATTCAATTCATTATCCATCTTACATAAACAAATCCTGCAAGTCAAGATATAAAATTTATCACAACATTTGCTATTATATCAGGACACATTTGAAATAGCAATGCTATTTTTTTATTTTTCTTTCACCGGCTCTATCCGCCGATCATTTGGACACATAACGGAACGACAAACACGGTCACGACGCCGACGACGACAACTGCAATACTCGCCATTGCCGCTTCGACTTCCCCCATTTCAATTCCGACGGCGACGCCGAGGGCATGTCCTGATGTTCCGAGCGCCAACCCTTTGGCGATCGGATGCTGCACTTTGAAGATCTTCAAAAAAAGCGCGCCAAGCGCATAGACGATCACTGCGTTAAAGATGACGGCGAAGGCCGTGATATCTTGAATGCCGCCGATTCCTTTTGATAAAGGAAGCGCAATCGCCGTCGTGGCGGCCTGAGGCAGCATGCTTTTCATGACGGCTCCGTCAAGATGGAGCGCGTTTGCGATCAGATAGACGACAGCAACCGAGCAGACAGAGCCCGCAATAATGGCGCCAAGGATTTGCAGCCAATATTTTTTCAGGCTTTCCACCTGTTTGTATAAAGGAATGGCAAACGCAATCGTGGCGGGCTCCAAAAAGAACTTAATGATGTCTCCGCCGCTCTTGTAGTCCTCATATGAAAAACCGCCGATTTTTAAAAATGCAATCCCAAGAATCATCGCGACAAACAGAGGCGTGAACAAGAAAAAACCATTTGATTTTTTAAATAAAAAAGTGCCGATGCCAAATGCGGCCAGTGAAACGACAATACCGAAATAAGGTGTCATAGCGTTAATAACCTCCTATCGATTCAAGAAGCTGTTTTTTTGGCTGATTCAACCCGGTTGTCCTGACGGTCCTTTGTTGCAGACAGGATGAACTGTGAAAACAAGCCTGTCGCTGCAAGCAGAATGACGGTGGCCAGGAAAATCACGAGGACGATCGGCAGCCCGTATTTCTCCATGACACCGAGCGAGTTCATCACTGATATACCCGACGGAACGAATAAAAAACCGATCAGCGAAGTGAGCGCCGTGCCAAGCGATTCGACTTGTTCCAGCTTCAACACGTTCGCACACAGCAATGCAAACAACATCACCAAGCCGATGACAGACGGAGGAATCGGGATGGGCAGAATCGCGGCGATTCCGTTTGAAACAAACATAATAACAGCAAAAATAAATGCCTGAGTTAAAAAGCCATATTCTTTTTTCCCCTTCATTTCGTTCACCTCTTTGGCTGTGTTGGGTTCATTATATAAAAAGGCCCCGGCCAAAAAAGCGTTTTCAAAATAACTTGCCGGATACCGCCCTTCAATTGCAGAAACGGGACGCTGAAATGCAAATTATTCTTCCGGCTTTGCACATTCTTCACAATTATTTAAATTCCAGAATGTGCTAATGGAGCAAAACAGATCGTATAGTGGTTAATGAGAAAACGATTGATGAGGAGGCTCTGACTCATGAACCATTCAAGAGGAGGGCGCTTTGTTCCGGCTGGCGAATTCGCATCTTTAGCAAGACGCGGCCTGATGCCTGAAGACGCTTCGATCGCCGCCGGCGCGCCCCGATTTGCAGATTATCCATTCAAGCTTGGAGTGGCTTCAGGTGACCCGCATCCCGACGGGGTTGTCATTTGGACGAGGCTTGCCCCCGATCCGCTTGCCGAAGACGGTTTAGGGGGAATGCCCGGCAGAGCCGTCCCTGTTCAGTGGGAAGTAGCCGAAGATGAACATTTCCGCAAAGTGGTGAAGCGCGGGACCGTCTCAGCGCTCGCTGAGCTCGCCCACTCCGTTCATGTTGAAGTGAACGGCTTAAAGCCGGGAAGCTATTATTGGTACCGGTTTAAAGCGGGACGGGAAATCAGCCGGACAGGCCGTACAAAAACAGCGCCTTCCCCGCACGCCGACATCAAGGGAATGTCGTTCGCTCTCGCCTCGTGCCAAGCTTGGTACCACGGATATTTTACAGCTTACCGGCATATGGCCGAAGACCATCCGGACGTTGTTTTTTTCCTCGGAGACTATATTTACGAATATGCCATTAATGCTAAAAATCTTTTCCGCGATGTGACTTTATCTGCTGCCCATAACGCAAAAACCGTCACGCTCAGCCAATACAGACTCAGATATTCTCTTTTTAAGACAGACCCGGACCTCCAGGCCATTCATGCGCTGGCTCCCTGGGTTGTGACGATGGATGACCATGAGGTCGAAAACAATTATGCCGGCATCCATTCCCAATACAACACATCTCCGGACGATTTTCTCCGGCAGCGCGCAGCGGCGTACCAAGCTTTCTACGAAAATATCCCGATCCGCAGCACATCGATTCCAAATGGGCCTGACATGCTGATGTACAGGCGGTTCCGCTATGGAAACCTGGCTGAATTCAATGTTCTGGACACCCGGCAGTACCGCAATAATTTTCCGGCAAATGAGGCCGAACGGCTTGAGCCGTCACGCTCCATACTCGGATTTGACCAGGAGCGCTGGCTTTTTAACGGCTTGAGCCGGTCTGACACGGTGTGGAACTTTTTAGTCCAGCAAGTCGTCCTGGCTCAAATCGACCGCGATACAGGCCCCGGAGTTGAGTACAGCACAGACCAGTGGGACGGTTTTCCCGCTTGCCGCGACAGGCTTTTTTCCGCATACAAGGCATACGGCATCCAAAACCCCGTTGTGCTGACAGGAGATATTCACAGACATGCCGCTGCCGACTTAAAGGAGAACTTCGACGATGCGGGCTCAGCGACAATCGGAACCGAGCTGATCACAACTTCGATATCTTCAGACGCTGACGGCAGCGAGACCGATTCATTGGCGCCGATCTGGCTCGGAAACCCGCATGTCAAACTGTACAATGCGCAGCGCGGCTACGTTCGCTGCCGCTTGACGCCCCGGCAGCTTGAAGCCGACTTTCAGGTTCTTCCTTATATCACACGGCCCGGCGCCCCAGTCTCAACTTATGCCACATTCTCCATAGAAGCGGGACGGCCCGGGCTTCAGCGCTAAAAAACGGCGGTGAATGACGAATTCAGTCTTTCACCGCCGCTGATCATTTTTTACACCATATGCAGCCGTTTTTTTCAGCTCTTTCGCGTATGTACGGCTGACAGGAATCGTGGAGCCGTCTTTCATCAGGAGGTTGTATGTCGAATTGAACCAGGGTTTGACTTCTTTAATATGATCCATATTTGCGAGAAAGCTTCTATGCACCCTGATCAACGCCGTCTGTGAAAGCTTTTGTTCGAGAACGACTAATGTATCGTGAACCGTGTATGCCTGATCAAAGGTTTTCACTGTGACGTGTCCGTCTTCTAACCCGGCGTATACGATTTCGTCCGGATCGAGAATGACGATCGCTTCGTCAATGCTGAGAGCCAGCCTGTGGCGGCCCGCAAGCTGCTGCCCCTCCTGATGGCCGGGACGCATCCTTTTATATTTTTGAATCGTCTGTCTGATTCGCTCCTCATCAAACGGCTTTGTCAAATAATCGACCGCATCCACTTCAAATGCTTTCAGCGCATATTCATCATAAGCGGTCGCAAAAACGACAGCCGGAGGCGCCGACATTTTTTTCAGCCGCTTCGCAATGTCAAAACCGTTCTCCCCAGACAAATCGATGTCCAAGAAAAGAATATCGGGTTTGTGATCCGCCATTTTGTCAAACGCTTCTTCGATATGTTCAGCTTCATCGACCGCAACCACTTCTTCGGTCTGCTCTAATAAATATTTCAGCTCGTCTCGCGCAAACATTTCATCATCCACGATTAATACCTTGAGCATCTCTGTTCCCCTCTCTTTCGGTTTGAAAAGGAATCTTAAAGGATATCTCTGTTCCTCTATCAGGTTCGCTGGCAAGCTCGAGGGCAGCCTGGTGCCCGAACAAACCGGTAAGCCGCTGATTCACATTGTAAAGCGCCGTCCCGTTCCCTTCTTTTGAAGGTGCGGGCGCCTGTCCCAGCTGTCCAAGCAGCTCGGGATCAATTCCCCTGCCGTTGTCTGACACCTTCATCAAAACGCCGTCCTGCTCTCTCACAGCGCATACTTTTACCGTGCATACCTTTTGTTTTCTCGGGAATGCATGGCGAAGCGCGTTTTCAACAAGCAGCTGCAATATAAATGGAGGAATTTCCATGCTTTCAAGACCGTCCTCGATATGAAAATCAATATGATACTTGCCAGGGAACCGGGCCTGCTCCAATGATAAATAGGCTTCCAGGTGGTTCAGCTCTTTTGAGAGCGGAATCATCAGCTGCCTGGCTCCCTGCAGATTGGAACGAAAATAAACGCTCAACTGCAGGAGGAGTTTCCGCGTTTTTTCGGGATCTGTCCTGCACAGAGCAGAAATCGTATGGATGGCATTAAATAAAAAGTGCGGATTGACCTGCGCTTGAAGCGCCTTGATTTCGGCATCTTTCAAAAGCTTGCTTTGCAGCTCAGCCTCACCGAGTTCTAGCTGAGTGGAAAAAAGCATGGCAAGCCCTTCGGCGAGCTCTTCCGTCACACGGTTAAGACCGGATGGATGCTTAAAGTACAGCTTCAGCGTGCCGATTGTTTCGCGGTTGGAGAAGAGCGGCAGTACGATCGCCGCCTGCAGCGGACAGGAACGGTGCGCACACTCGATTTCATCGCGCGACTTCACTTTCATGACCTTTCCGGTTTGAATGACTTTTTTCGATAAACCGGTGATCAGATTTTTCGAAGGAATATGATGATCTGCTCCATCTCCGACATGAGCGAGAATGTTCTCTCTGTCCGTAATCGATACGGCATCCGTCCCCGTCATCCGGTGAATAATGAGAGCGGCGCTTTTGCAGGAATCCTCATTCAGTCCCCGGCGGAAAAAAGGAAGCGTCTGATCCGCTATCGAAAACACCTTATGGGTCTGAACGGCCCGCGCCTGTTCCTCTTTGCGGATAATAGACTGAATGATCGATAGAAAAATAAAGCTGCCCGTCCCGTTGACAATCATCATCGGAATGCCGATCATCTGAACAAGCGCAATAGCCTCAGCCTGCGGTTTTGCAAGTACGAGAATCATCAGCATCTGCAGACCCTCCATACAAATACCCGCCAGAGCGGCTACCCTTGGTGTCACCATCTGATGCCGTTTCCTGAAAAAGCTGCCGATATAACCGGCGATGACGCCAGCCAGCAGTGAAGAAACCGCACAGCTCAAAGCTGTCGTCCCTCCCAGTGAAAAACGGTGAATGCCTGACAATAGCCCGACACCCGCTCCGACAAACGGCCCTCCGATCAGACCGCCGATTTCGACACCGAGAATTCTCGTATTGGCAATCGAGCTTGATGGATCGATCGCAAAAATCCAATCATTGTTCAAAATCTTATGTTCCCGGATTTCAATGCCTGTATAGTTGCTGATGATGCTGAACAGGGAAAAAATGAAGATGAGAACCCCTTTTCCCTTATACCCTTCCGGATGCTGGAGGTGCTGACGGAACACCTTCATATGGGCCAAGATAAAGCCCAGGATAACGATGATCCCCACTCTCTCCAGCATCATGATCATGAGTTGAATCATGTACTTCCCCTTGCTTTCTTTCTGTATCGGAATTTGCTCTTATTCTATCATACCTCTTTTTATTCACACTTTGACGCGGCATGCTTTACAAAATAAAAAAGGCAGCAAACAATTGCTGCCTTCAGATTGTTGACAAAATCCCAAAACGACTTTTTGTTTTGGGATTTTGTCATCCTTTCAGCGTGATTGAAAACCCTTGCAGTCTAGGAAGGCCGAGCATCGGAGCGGACTTTCACAGGAGGTGATGACGGCGGTGTTCAGGCAGGACGCCTGGGTGGTTAGCCGCCGATCCTTCCTCTATTCGTGAGCACCGACGCGCAGGCCTGACAACGAATGCGAGGGTTTGGCGACACGCTGAAGGTAGCAAACAATTGCTGCCTTTACCTTATTTGCTGCTACCCGTTTTCAAATTAACAATCAGCCACACAACTTGAATAATGAATGGAAATATAAATGCAATCAATAAAACGATAAACGCTATTAATTTAAGCTCAGGCGTTTGAGTAACACCGGCGCCATCAACATCTCTCAGCCACACTAGAGCCGTTCCCATTACAAAAACGGCCATCCAAAATATGTTGCAAATCCACCAAAATATCCATCGTTTTTTCACAAAACCATTCCTTCCATTTCTACACTGTATCTGCTTCTTCTGTCCGCATGTGAGCCCGTTATCACGAACATAAGATGCATCTTAAAAATCCCCTGCATTTCCAAACAATAGAAACCCGTTTCATTCTATCATATTCGAGAAGCTTTCACACTTTGACACTGCATTACATCACATTCTTAAATTCATTTCTTTCACATCCATTTAATCTATTGTAAAATAAATAAGAGAATTCTATAAATTAATGGCAGAGGAGAAGATCATGAAAGCCGTATTTTTTGATTTAGACGATACATTGCTCTGGGATGAAAAAAGCGTCAGCACAGCATTTTCCAAAACGTGTCTTAAAGCTGAAGAAAAATACGGAATCCATGCGGAAGAATTTGAAGCAGCGGTCCGCGAAGCAGCGCGAAAGCTTTACACGTCTTATGAAACATATCCATACACCGTCATGATCGGCATCAACCCATTTGAAGGCCTGTGGTCAAACTTCAGCGAGCCGATCAGCGAAGGCTTTCAAAAACTGAACAAAATTGTTCCTGAATACAGAAAAAAACGCATGGACAAACGGATTGAAGGCGTTTGGCATCGACGATCCCGCCTTCGGGGAAGAACTCGGCGAATATTTCGCCGCAGTGCGCCGAAAGAGCCCTTTCGTGTATGAAGAAACATTTGCCGTTTTAGATGAACTGAAAGGAAAAGTAGAGCTTCTTTTGCTGACAAACGGCGATCCGAGCCTGCAGAAAGAAAAGTTGGCAGGCGTACCGGAACTTGCTCCTTATTTTAATGAAATCGTCATTTCTGGTGAATTCGGAAAAGGAAAGCCTGATCCAAGCATATTTGAACACTGCCTCAGCCTCCTCGGCATGACAAAGGATGATGCCGTGATGGTCGGAGACAACTTGAACACCGACATTCTCGGGGCTTCCAGAGCGGGCATTCAAACCGTCTGGGTCAACCGCAAAGGCAAAAAGAATGAAACTGACCTTACACCCGATCACGAAATCAGCCATTTGAGCGAACTGTTCGATATCCTCCGCGGAAAAACAGCCGACAAACTAAGCAAAAAAGCATGACTCCCGAGCGGGAATCATGCTTTTTTCTCGTTTATTTCTTTGCTTCTGCAACGGCTTTTTTAATGAAGTCTGCAAAGGCAACTGTTTCTGATTTTTGCTCTCCGTATTTGCGGACGTTGACGGCTTCGTTTTCAACTTCCTGGTCGCCGACGACAAGCATGTACGGGATTTTTTGCATCTGTGCTTCACGGATTTTATAGCCGATTTTCTCGTCACGGATATCGACTTCAACGCGAAGTCCTTCACGCTGCAGGCGCTCTTGAACTTTTTTGGCGTAGTCAAGATGCACGGACGGCGATACAGGGATGACCTGGAACTGAACAGGGGCAAGCCATGTCGGCAATGCGCCTTTATGCTCCTCAATTAAGAAAGCGACAAACCGTTCCATTGTGGAAACGACACCTCTGTGAATGACGACCGGACGATGAGGTTTTCCGTCTTCTCCGACATATGTCAGATCAAATTTTTCAGGAAGAAGGAAGTCCAGCTGTACAGTTGACAGTGTTTCCTCTTTTCCGATTGCTGTTTTGACCTGAACGTCAAGCTTCGGTCCGTAGAACGCCGCTTCCCCTTCGGCTTCGTAATAATCGTGTCCGATCTCGTCCATCGCTTCCTTCAGCATCGATTGCGCTCTGTTCCACATTTCATCGTCATCGTAATATTTCTCTGTATCTTCAGGGTCGCGGTAAGACAAGCGGAATGAGTACTGCTCAAGGCCAAAGTCTTCATACACTTCCTGAATCAGGCGGACAGTGCGGATGAACTCTTCCTTAATTTGATCGGGACGGACGAAAATGTGCGCGTCATTCAAAGTCATCCCGCGAACACGCTGCAGACCTGAGAGAGCGCCTGACATTTCGTAGCGGTGCATCGTTCCGAGCTCCGCGATCCGGATCGGCAGTTCACGGTAGCTGTGAATGTCGTTTTTATAAATCATCATATGATGCGGACAGTTCATCGGTCGAAGCGTCAATGTTTCATTGTCCATTTCAATCGGAGGGAACATTGTGTCTTGATAATGATCCCAATGCCCTGACGTTTCGTAAAGTTCTTTGCTGCCAAGGACAGGTGTATACACGTGCTCATAGCCGAGCGCAAGCTCTTTGTCAACGATATAGCGCTCGATGACGCGTCTGATGGTTGCACCCTTTGGCAGCCAAAGCGGCAGCCCTTGCCCTACCTTTTGCGAAATCGCAAACAGCTTCAGTTCTTTTCCGAGCTTTCTGTGGTCGCGTTCTTTTGCTTCCTCAAGGAGGCGAAGATGCTCATCAAGCTCCGCTTTTTTGAAGAAAGCCGTACCATAAATGCGCTGGAGCATCTTGTTGTTGCTGTCTCCGCGCCAGTATGCTCCCGCAAGGCTCAGCAGTTTGAACTCCTTGATTTTTCCTGTCGAAGGAACGTGAACACCGCGGCACAGATCGAAGAATTCGCCCTGCTCATAGATCGATACCGTTTCACCTTCCGGAATCGCATCAAGCAGTTCCAATTTCAAATCATCGCCGATTTCGGCAAACCGGGCTCTGGCTTCCTCACGGCTGACTTCTTTTCTTACGATCGGCAGATTTTCGCCAACGATTTTTTTCATTTCCTTCTCAATCTTCGGAAGGTCTTCCGGAGTCAGCGCTTCTTCCATATCCACATCGTAGTAGAAGCCGTTTTCAATGACCGGACCCACGCCAAGCTTCACGTTTTTATACAGGCGCTTGATCGCCTGGGCCATTAAGTGTGCAGTACTGTGGCGCATGATTTCAAGCGCTTCTTCGCTACCTTCTGTAATGATTTCGATGGCGCCGTCCTCAAGGATCGGTGCGCGCAGATCGATTTCTTTGCCGTTTAATTTCCCCGCTATTGATTTTTTCTTTAAGCCGGGACTGATTGATGCCGCGATATCTTCTGTTGTCGTCGTTTTTGCAAACTCCTTAACCGCTCCGTCAGGAAATTTGATTTTTACCATATCTGACATCCTAGTCACTCCTTTTTTTTACAAAATAAAAAATCCCCGTCCCCCTATGAAAGGGACGAGGATTAATAAACGGAATTCGTGGTTCCACCCTTTTTCCCGAAAACGCAAAAAACCCGTCGCGCTCTCGGCTTTCGGTTCTGTAACGGGAAGTCCCGTCAGTCATTACTAGACACATTGCCGTTCACAACTGATGTTCAAAGGCGGTAAAAAAATGCTCCTTGGCTTAAGAGACTTTCAGCCGTGGTCTCCCTCTCTGTCAAACCGGTGTTCATCTTTTCATGTCCTTATCGATACATAATATCTTTAAGTTTACATCGTATTATAAATCGTTTTTCACACAAAATCAAGAATGCTCTTCCAAAATGTTTTCTCGCGGATGAAAGGCGTCAAGCGAAAGAATCCGTACGCGCTCCTGAAAAATATTTTGAATGGTCTGAACCATGGCGTGTTCCCGGTCTTCTGTATAGAGGTCTATTTTTTCCGGCGCAATCGATACGAGCGGAGCCAGGAGATGGGAATCAATATACATCGGGTGTTCTCTTACGAACCGCCTGTCTATGTATTTTTTTTGTTCCCGTTCAGAAATATACTTTAATTCCCACAATACAAAATAACCGTCGTGCACAATGCGGACATGGTCAAGCATCGGCTCTTTCGACATGACGTAGTCTCTCAGCGATTGAATGAATGTCTGATATTCCTGTTCCATTTTATACTCGTCAATTGCCGCCTCCACATAAGACCTGAGGCGTTCATAATACCTCCCGAGGCGAAATGTCATAAAGGACCGAATGGAAAAGACGTTTTCCTCAAGACAAATCGTTTGGAGCTCCTGAATGATGTAATGTTCGCGAGGGGTGTCGTCCTTGTTGAGAGGAAGCCCTTCAAGTTCGCCCTCCATAATGCTGTGGGCCAGTTGAAGAATCTGCTGCTGTTCATCCCGGTCCAAAAAGTAATAATCGCCTTCAATAACCGAAAGCATGTATTCGTCTTCTTTGCATTCTGTAAAAAATCTCGTCAGAACCGGCTCAATATAGGCCTGAATACTGACAGAGG
Organism: Bacillus sp. PK6-026; assembly: GCF_054161455.1. NCBI lineage: Bacteria > Bacillati > Bacillota > Bacilli > Caryophanales > Bacillaceae > Bacillus > Bacillus sp. PK6-026. The sequence continues at coordinate 3,114,551 of NZ_CP096418.1, forward strand.
AATGGGTCTTTTCAATTCCGATCTTCCCTGGTGCTTCGTGAATCTTGATATGCCGGTTCGCATCCGCATTGCGAAGGAGATGCAAAAACGCGGCTGTATCATAATCATCTTCAAATGTAATTTCAAGCATGTTTGTCCCCCCTAACAACATCTGATACATGTATATGGGGGTGACAAATAAAATAGACGTAAAAAAAGGATGAGCCCTTAATCGAGGAGCGCCTGCACTTTTTTTCTGAACAAAAGAGGCACGGTAATGAATATCAAGTAAATTGCCGCTGTAGCTGCAATTGCTATGATGTCGCCGGTCAAGAGGCTTGACCCGAGCACATTTAAAATAACGGTGCCCGGAATGATGCCCGCAGCCGTCGCCAGGGCAAACGACAGGGGCTTCACTTTTGACACGCCTGCCGCATAGCTAACCGCGTCAAAATGAATCGGCGCGAGCCTCAAGAGCAGAATGCAGAAAAAGCCGTTTTTCCGCAAAAGCGTCCGCAGGCTGTCAAGCTTCAGCGGCATGTGCTGAAGGTTTCCGCCGAGCCTGTATGCAACAGCGAATGACAAAAATGCACCGCCCGCCGCACCGATAAAAGAATACAAAGAGCCAAACAGCGGACCGAATGCGAGGCCCCCGCTGACGGCGAAAACGGAAGCAGGTAGCAGCAAAAACGGCCGGATCATCAATAATCCGATATAGATGAGCGGGGCGAAAATCCCGAAGGATAAGACGCCTTCTCTTATATGAGCGGGGCTCAGATTCAGATATTTCGCATTCAACCATAGTCCGGCCGCCGCGATTACGGCGATAACCGTCCATTTGGCCAAGGTTCTTTTTTGCATCTTCTTCATCTCCGTAATTGAAGCTCGGGATCATGTGATTACTGACGTCGGTTTTTCCCGTCCAGCCGGACAGGTGTCGCTAAATACAGCACCCTCTCCATCAGCCTTGCCGCTTTCACCTCTTCTTTTTCGCCCCTTTGCGAATAGGTGAAATGGTGTTTCAGTTCATCAGGGTCAAAGTTGGAAGAGAAAAACGTCGGCAGCTGATGAGACATTCTGTGCTGAAGGATGGCGCCAAGCACCTCATCCCTCACCCAGCTTGACATGGACTCCGCACCGATATCATCGAGCATTAGAATCGGCGTAGACTTGACCATCTCAAGCTTTTCTTCAAGCGACTGATCGTGTATCGCATTTTTCAGTTCCCTGACAAATTCGGGGACATAGACGAGAATGGATGGATGGTCCTTTGCCGCAAGCTCGTTGGCGATGGCGGCCAGCATAAAGGTTTTTCCGACCCCGAACTTCCCGTAGACGTAGATGCCTTTTCCCTTTCCCGTTTCGTTATAGTCATGCAAAAAGCCTGTCACAAGCTGAAGGACCTTTAATCTGCTCGGATCATCTCCGTCAATATCGGCAAACGTAGCATTCAAGAGATCCTGTTGAATATAGATGCTTTTAATCAGCGACCGCTGTCTTTCCCTCTCGTCCGCTGCCTTTTTTTCCGGACACCTGTCATATTGAACATCGATCGTTTTTCCGTTCATCACAAGCTTTGGATGATAACCTTGAATCAGGTTTTTGCACTCTTTCAGACTCGGGCAGTCTTGGCATGCTTTGCTTTGCTGTGTAAATTCATAAAGCTTGTTTAGGCTCCTGTCGATCATTCCTTGATCCACTTCTGACTGGCGGCTGTTTAAAAACTCCTGAACATCCTTGTCAGAGAGCACTTTTTCTTTCATATCTTCAAGGCGTTTTTGAAAATCGGGTCTCGTCGTCACGCCTTGCAAAGCGCGTTTAATCGGCTCCATCATCTTCACCTCACATTAAAGAGCGGAATGGTTTTTCAGTTTTTTTATTTCTTCGAGCAGCTTCTGCTTCTGTTGGTCAAAGCCTTCTCTCGTTACGGAACCGGCCGGCTCTGTTTCGAGCGGTTTGCTGTCGGCTTCGTCACTTTCCCGAAGCCAGTCAGGCAGCTTTTCTTCCCTGATGACTTTCTTGTTCCGGGAAGGCTTTTTCTTCCCTTCCGCCCATTCAAGATATTGGCGGTTTTCTTCTTTCGCAAGCTTCATGGCCTCTCTAACCGTGCGAACGTTTTTTCTGGCCCAGTGAGAAGCTATTTTTTGGGTGTAATTTTTCGAAAGCTTCATATCGGTTTTCAGCATGACATAATAAATCAGAACATTGATGACGCCGGGCTCTAATTTTTGGTCAAGCATTATTTCTTCTATAATTTTCAGATCGGCTTTGGATGGTTCCGCTCCGCCGCCGATATCCTGCAGCAGCTTTTTCGGCGATACCTGCTCAAGCAAAGCAATCAAATTGTCTTCCTTGGCATTCGTTGACGACTGTTGATTCGGCTGTTCGCGGAGATTCATCGGCTGCACTTTGTCGACGAGTTCCGGAAGCGGGCCGCTGCGCTCGATCTGATACCAGTCGCTCGCCGCTTTTCTGAGCGCTTCTGTCGTGATCGTATCGTGCTCATCAACGGCTGACATGACGACGTTTTGCATCTGAAGCGGTTCGATCCCGTAGAGAAAGGCGAGCTTTTTAATCGTTTCCTTCACTTGGTCTGACAGCGCTTTTCTCGGAATAAGCGTGTCGGATAAACCGGCGAGAAACAGTTGAAAGTCAAAGGCGTCGCCTGTGACCGCCGCCGGTTTGCCATTCCCTTCTTTCATCCATTCACGATCTTCGCGAAGCTCCATCGCTTCGATCATATCGTCAGACATCTTCCATTCGCTCGGCTGGACAGATGCAAAAACTTCGTTGAAAGAACGGGTGATATCCCGTGCTTCTTCGGGAACAGACGGGTGGGAAAAGTATTCTTTCAGCTGCTGAAACCTCGCTTTTCCGACGCGGTTGTACAAGAAGACATTCAGCATGCCGTCCTGAAAGAACTCATCCGGTCTGAGCGGCGGAATCAATTCATATATAAACAAACGCTCGTCTTCCGTTTCTTTCATATAAGTTTTCAACAGTCCGATTCCCTCAAGCTTTTCCTTCTCTGAGTGAATCGTCTTCAGGTTGGTCTGCATCGCCGCCATCAGCTGTCTGTGAGTCGAGCTTTTCCCCCAGACTCTGTTTTGCTCCAGTTCCCCCCACAGCGTGAGAAACAAGCTGAATGAAAAAGAGCCGATTAGAGGCTGATACAATAGCGTGACAATTTGCCGGTCCAAATCCTGAAGCAATCCGCAGCTTTTGACAACGTACGGATCGACAGGAAGCAAGTCTTTCCAATAATTACTCATATCTTTTGTCAACCTTCCACTTTGTTTCTTGTCCTCATTTTACACCTTTTTCAGGCCTTCATGTCACACGACCGTGGTTTTATCATGAGAAAAGAGCTGGATTAATTTACAGCTCTTTACCGTTCTTTCTTTATTAAGTCTTTCAGCTCGTCGATAAATACGTTAATATCTTTAAATTGGCGGTATACTGAAGCAAACCGGACGTATGCGACTTCGTCGATTTTCGCAAGCCGGTCCATCACCATTTCTCCGATCATATCGCTTTTCACTTCAGCAACGCCTTGATTTCTAAGCTCTTTTTCAATTTCAAAGCAAATATCCTCAAGTTGCTTTAAGGCGACAGGGCGTTTTTCGCACGCTTTGATCAAACCGCGGAGCATCTTCTCGCGGCTGAATTCTTCCCGGATTCCTTCTTTTTTTACGACGATGAGCGGAATTTCTTCCACTTTTTCAAATGTAGTAAATCGATAGTTGCATGATTCGCATTCGCGTCTTCTGCGAATCGATCTGCCTTCGTCAACGGGACGGGAGTCCAAAACCCTCGTCCCGTTATGCTGACATGCTGGACATTTCATTTTTTCAGCTCCCTATTCAATTGTTTGAATGTACAGATTTCTGCAGCTTTCCGTCCAGTTCGCTGTATAGCGTCGAGACAAGCCCGCGGCTGTAGCCAAAATCGGTCGGCAAAAACGTTTCCGTTGACACATTAAAATCCACCGCTGTATCAAAAGGGCGAATCGACACGACTGTCGCCACCACAAAAGCTTTTCTCGTTTTTTTCACCTCGGCGCTGATTTCTCCTCTTTCTTCCGACACCGATGTCACCTTACAGCCGTCAAGGCCTTCCAGCACTTCCTTTACAGCATTGAGCGCTTCTTTTGACGCCGCTTTATAATAGCGGCTCTTCAGCTTGTCCGAAGGATGGCGGTCAGACGTTTCGGCGTGTGTAGAAAAAAACCGGTGAATGTTTTGAAAAAGACTCATATCCCCTGTCCCCTTTGTCTTTCTTCTCTATATTTTATTAAAAAAATGGTTGATTTCCAAGGGAAAACAAATTAGGGCAAGAGAATGCCGGGGAGAATATGTTTCGGGGATTGTCGCGAGAGGAAAGAAAAAGGAGCGGATTTTAAAAGCGGTGTCCGCTTTTTCATCCAGCTCCTCTATGGGCATTAAAGTGCCTGTGCTTTGGCGTTGGCCTGTTTCACCTGAACAGGTCCCATGCCTCTCGGTATTTCAATGTTCTCTCTTGTTTCTGCTCTTAATTCTTCTGCGATATAATCGGCAGCTACGTTCGGATCTAAATCTCCGCAAGTATAAACATCAATGCTGGCATATCCGTGTTCAGGAAAACTGTGAATGGTCAAGTGAGATTCAGAAATGATCACAACCCCGCTTACACCTTGAGGTGCAAACTTATGAAAGGCTACCTCACGTACCTCAGCACCTGACTTCAGTGCCGCATTTACAAACGTTTTTTCAATAAAATCCATGTCATTCAGCTTATCAAAATCGCATCCCCACAGTTCGGAGATAACGTGACGCCCCATTGTTTCCATAGCATGGACCCCCCTTAACAAGAATTAGAAAAGTGAATTTCCAAGCAACTGAACCGGTCATTTACCACGGGGGAAAGTTAGTCCGGAGAGGTCCTAACCCTTTAAGTAATGCCGAAGCGCTCACGAACTAGAAGTTCACGAAAAATAGTATACTTTGTTTGAATATTTTTTGCAAGGCGGTTTTATCATTTGATGGTTAAGGGGTATTTATTTTTTATCCGTCCATGCTCTTATTTTATACAGCCGAAGGGTGTTTCATTCTTGAAGCCACGTATCTGATTAAATCGACAACCCTGCACGAATATCCCCATTCGTTGTCATACCATGCGAGCACTTTCACCTTTCTGTTCTCAAGCACCATTGTTGAAAGGCTGTCGATCACCGCCGAGTATGGATTCGTATTAAAATCGGATGAGACAAGCGGTTCATCGCATACATCGAGGATCCCGGACATCGAGCCTGCCGCCGCCATTCGGAACGCTTCATTAATATCTTCTGCCGTCGCATCGCTTTTTAAATCAGCCACAAGGTCAACGAGTGACACATTTGAGACGGGAACGCGCAGGGCCAGGCCGTGCATTCTTCCTTTTAAATGTGGCATGACAAGTGACAGCGCTTTCGCGGCGCCTGTCGTTGTCGGAATGATCGAAGAACCGCAGGCGCGCGCCCTTCTCAAGTCTTTGTGCGGATTATCAATATTTTTTTGATCATTTGTAAATGCGTGAACAGTGGTCACCAGGCCGTTTTCAATGCCAAATGCATCATCAAGCACTTTTGCGACAGGAGCGAGACAATTCGTCGTACAGGAAGCGTTTGAAATAATCGTATGACGCTCCGCATCAAATTCGCGTTCATTGACGCCCATCACGATTGTGATGTCTTCATTTTTCCCCGGCGCTGTCAAAATAACTTTTTTCGCGCCGGCTTCAATATGAGCTTCCGCTTTTTCCTTCGCGTTAAATTTCCCCGTCGCTTCTACGACGATGTCGATCCCGTATTGCGCCCACGGAAGAAGTTTAGGGTCCCTCTGATTGGTCAGCATGACCTTTTTACCGTTAACGAACAGGCAATCGTCTCCAGCGTTTACATCAAGCTCATATCGGCCATGATTTGTGTCATACTTTATTAAATGAGCGAGCGTTTCCGGAGGGTAGCTCGCATTGATCACTGCAATGTCAATCTGTTCATCAAGCATCGCTTTTCTAAACACCATTCTGCCGATCCGGCCGAATCCGTTTATCGCAACTTTCACTTTCATCAAATATGCACCCCTTATTTTATGTCATTCCACATCATGATTTATTCAAAATAAGTATAACACATTATTTTTAATTAGCCATACCATTTGTTTCTTTTACAGCAAATTTACGCGGTTTTTGTGAAACAGTGAACAAAGAACTAGAAAAAATCGGCATTAAAGCATATATTTCAAATACATCTTTAGTGCTACAATTTCCAACGGCGCCAAATTTTCACACGACAGAAGGCAGAGTCTTCAAGAAAGGACAACCATGAAACTGACCAAAAACATATATTTTATCATTTCTTTTTTGGCTGCGGCCGGCATTTATTTTTTTATAGGAGCAGCAGCCGCTTCCGCGGCGAACGAAGATTATCCGAAACAGATGATCAGGCTGGAAAGCTTATCAGGCATAAACATCACGCCCGCCGGGAATCAAGATAATGCACCGCTAACAGCAAAACAGACGAGCGGGGAAAAAGCAGAAAGATGGAGGCTGGATACGTCTGACGGCAAACAGTTCAAAATCAGAAATATGGATAACGGCAAAATTATCATCCCTGCCCATTACGCATTATCAGACAATAATTCCGCTGTAGTCTACTATGACAATTCACGAAAAGAAGAGTTGTGGAATATTATCGGGGCTGACAAAGACGGAAACGGAGACTTTATCACGTATAAAATCGTCAGTGCGCAAAACAACAGCCTTGCCCTGACACTGGACGGCAGCGGAGTGAAGCTTGCCAAATATACAGGCAGCTCCGTCCAAAAGTGGAAGCTTCCAAGCGACGGTCTCGAAGGTTTCGCGGGCTATGCAAAGGAAACGAATGGCAAGCAGAAAACAGGCACAACCGGCGGCCTGCTTGGAAAAGTCGTCTATGTCAACAATCTGGGCGAACTGAAAGCCAATATTGGAGGTTCAACGCCCCGCACCATTGTCGTCTCCAGCAATATCGGCGCTTCAGCCAAAACGGTATTGACGGTGGGTGCCAATAAAACAATCATCGGCTCGTATGAAAAACATAAGCTGAACAACATTTACTTTAAAACAAAAGCGGACTCAGGCAACGTGATTTTCAAAAATCTGATCATTGCACATGATGCATTCATAAATGAAAACAACGACATCCCTGTTTACATTACCGATTCGAGGAATTACTGGATTGACCATGTCACATTCCAGGGCCACAGCTATTCAGCAAACGGTCACGATCTCGACAAGCTCTTATACATCGGCGCTAAAGCCGATTACGTCACACTGTCTCACAGCACATTCACAGACCACAGGTACGGCTTGATTCTCGGCTGGCCTCAAGATGACAAGCAATACCACAGTATATATAATGGATATCCGCGGATGACAATCAGCCACAACCGCTTTGAGAATCTCTATGTCAGGGCGCCCGGGTTGATGCGTTACGGCCATTTTCATGTGAAAAACAATTATATCAACAATTACCATCTAGGCTTCACGATAACGACATTGGCCAAAATTTATTCTGAAGCCAATTACTTCGGTACGGGCAGCGAGAAAGGCATACTTGATGATTACGGAGACGGCTCATTTAAAGATGTCGGATCATATCCGGCGATAAAAGGACAGAAATCGCCTGAAACAAGCTGGAAACCTTCATCCAACTACAGCTATCGGACGATGAAGGCAGGCAATGCCAAAGCTTTTGCCGAACGGTATGCAGGTGCACAACGCACCGCGCTGTATTATGCGAATTACAGCCAGTTTAACAACGACTAATAAAAAAGTGAGCGCAATTTCGCGCTCACTTTTCAATATTTGACCATGTATCAAGCAGCTGATGAAGCTGCCCTTCTGTATCTTTCAGACTGCCGCTGTTATCGATCACCGCGTCTGCCTTTTTCTTTTTTTCGTCAAGAGAATGCTGGGCGTGAATTCTGTTCAGCGCCTCGTCTTCAGTGAGCCGGTTTCTTTTCATCAGCCGCTCAAGCTGAAGCTCCATCGGCACCCAGACGACGATCACTTTATCTGTCAAATGTTCAAGCCCGCTTTCATATAAAAGCGGAATATCGAGAACAACAAACCGTTCACCGGCCCGGATGGCTTCGTCGCGCTGTTTGATCATCATTTTTCTCACTTCCGGATGGACGATCGCATTTAACTGCATCCTCTTTTCTTCGTTAGTAAAAACAATTTCTCCAAGTTTTCTCCGGTCGATACCGCCTGTTTCAAGCAGCACGCCTTGACCAAATGTCTCTGCGATTTTCTGATAAGCGGGCATCCCTTGTTCAACGGCCTCTTTCGCGATCACGTCCGCATCGACGACTGTGATGCCGCACTGCTGGAACATTTGCGCGACAGTACTTTTGCCGCTGGCAATCCCTCCGGTCAACCCGATGACCAATGTCAAAGGCCTGCACCTCCTTCTTACAGTTTCCAGATGCCGATCATAATCAGCAATATACCGGGAAGAAAGGTCAGTTTATCCATCCAGTTCCATTTCGATAAAAATCGCCCCGCCTGTATTCCGCAAAATACGAACAATGAGCTCATGATGCCTACCGTAATGCTCATCGGTACAGGGGAAAAGCCGAGCGCAGCCGCGCCGATCCCTGCTCCGAACGCGTCAATAGAGAGGGCGAAACCGAGAAGGAAAGCTTCTATACCGGTAATGATTCCTGATTTATCAATGTCGGCGCTTGTCGGTTTTCTTAAAATGTGTATCACGATTCCGAGCGATTTCAATTCAAGGTTGATGAGCGTTTTTTCAGAGAAGACGAGATCCTGTTCTTTCTCCGGCCTGAAAAACTGATACAGCACCCATGCGCCGATCCCCATTAATATGACGGCTCCGAGCCTTTCTGTTACGACAACGGGCAGGAATTTCGCCAAAAGGGTTCCGATCATCATGGCAATATACATCACGGCACCAGAGCAAAAAGCAATAATCAAAATCGCTTTAAATGGGATTTTCAACTTTCGCAATCCGTAAGTAAATCCGACTGAAAAACTGTCCAAGCTGACGGCAAATGCCAGCAGCAAGAAAGATGCAAACATCATATCAGGCTCTTCCTTTCTGTTGATGCGAGCGGTTAAGTCATGCAGCCTAAAGGCAGCTTTCTAGGCTTCTTATATATATGAAAGAAGAAAACCATCCGTGTGTTGTTTACCCGAAAAAGAAACATCACACCTTAAAGCTTGCTTTTAACAGCTATATGGAGCGTATGCATCGACAGCTTGAACCATGATACGGCTTGCTGTTGTCCCTTTTATGCGATTGTCATTTTTTCTGGCACTTTATGCAAAAATGCGTGCCCCTTCCGCCAACGACTGTTTTTTCAATTGGAGATCCGCACTTTTTACAAGGTTCATCTTTCCGGCCGTAAACGAAAAGTTTGAGCTGGAACATGCCGATTTCACCTTGTGAATTGATGTAAGATCTGACTGTGCTTCCCCCTGCTTCAACAGCTTCCTTTAACGTTTGAACGATCTCTTCATGAAGAAGAACCGTCTGTTTTTTTGTGAGCTTGTTCGCTGTTGTCTCGGGATGGATACCGGCTCTGAACAAAGCCTCATCGACATAAATATTGCCCAGCCCGACCACTGTCCGCTGATCGAGCAGTGCGGTTTTCACTGAGCGGTTTGTTTTCTTCAGGCGCTCTCTTAAGTAACCGGCTGTAAATTCCTCGCTGAAAGGTTCGGGACCGAGCTGCCTGAGAGGCAGCTCCGTCAGTTCTTCTCCCGGCTTAAACAAATGCATCGTGCCGAACTTTCTGACATCCCGGTAGCGCAGCTCGCTTCCGTCCGTAAACCTGAAAATGACGTGCACATGTTTATCAAGGGGTTCATCGTTTTGATGAAGCCCGTACTTTCCTTCCATTCTCAAATGGGAAACCATGACACAATCATCAAGATGAAACAACAGGAATTTTCCCCTTCTTCCGATCGACTGAATCGTCTGACCGGCCAGGAGCCTTGCGAATTCCTCAGGCTCCTCCGGACGTTTTATGATTTTTGTCCATCTGACATCAACCGCATCGATCGTTTTCCCTCTTACAAGCCCGGCAAGAGTGCGCCGGACCGTTTCGACTTCTGGTAATTCCGGCACATCATCACTTCCTTTTCTCTATTTTGCATCGTACCATGAAGGCCCTGAAGCGCAGTCCACTTTCAGCGGAACATCGAGCTCCAATGCATGTTCCATTACTTCCGGAACCAGTTGTTCAAGCACTTTGATTTCATCTTCAGGCGCTTCAAAAATCAATTCGTCATGAACCTGCAGCAGCAGTTTGGCCTGGAGATTTTTTTCTTTCAGCTTGTCCGCCATGTCGATCATCGCTTTTTTAATGATATCTGCTGCGCTTCCCTGGATCGGCGTGTTCATTGCCGTCCGTTCGGCAAAGCTGCGCAGATTGAAATTCCGACTCGTCAATTCCGGTATATACCGCCTCCGGCTTAAAAGAGTCGTCACATAGCCCCTCTGTTTCGCTTCTTGAACGGTTTCTTCCATGTATTCTTTAACTCCCTGGAAGCTGTGGAAATAGCGCTCAATAAACGCGGCCGCTTCCTTTCTTGTAATTCCCAGGTTTTGCGACAAGCCGTAGTCGCTGATTCCGTAGACGATTCCGAAATTGACGGCTTTCGCCTGCCTCCTCATCGCAGGGGTGACTTCTTCTTCTGATACATGAAAAACATCCATCGCCGTTTTCGTGTGAACGTCCATATCGTTCGTGAACGCTTCAATCAAATTTTTATCCTTTGAAATGTGGGCGAGAACCCTCAATTCGATTTGGGAGTAATCCGCAGCGAATATGAGCCAGCCTTTTTGCGAAGGGACAAACGCCTGCCGGATTTTGCGGCCTTCCTCAAGACGGATCGGTATATTTTGCAGATTGGGATCGGTTGAGCTGAGCCTTCCCGTCTGTGTTAAAGCTTGATTAAAGCGGGTATGCACTTTATGGCTGTCTTTTTTGATTACTTTTAAAAGTCCTTCGACGTATGTGGACTGGAGCTTGCCGATCTGTCTGTAGTGCAGAATATCTTCGATAATGACGTGTTTGTCGCGCAGTTTTTCAAGCACATCGGCTGAAGTCGAATAGCCCGTTTTTGTTTTTTTGACGGCAGGCAGCCCGAGTTTTTCAAACAAAATCACACCGAGCTGCTTTGGTGAATTGATATTGAACGTTTCACCTGCTGACTCGTGGATTTTCTTCTCGTATTCCGCTAATTTGGCGGACAGTTCTTCCCCCATTTTTTTCAATCTGTCGACATCGACTTGGACACCGATCGATTCCATCTCACCGAGAATGTGGGCGAGGGGCATTTCGAGCGCTTCAAACAGATCGAGCTGCTCGTTTTTCTCCAATTCATCAAGGAGCTTTTCGCGGAGCAGCGATATCGCCTTCGCTTTTCTGGCTAAATGGTCGGCAAGCTCCTTCTCATCCGGCACCGCCTGTTTCGCGCCTTTTCCGTAGACCGCTTCATCTGCCGCGACAATGTGTAATTGGTGTTCTTTCGCAACGCTTGCAACATCGTCGTAAGAGTGTCCCGGATTGATGATATAGGCCGCAAGGAGAACGTCAAATTCTGCGCCTTTCAGTTCGATGCCCCGCCAGCGCAAAGCGACCGCCGCGCGTTTTGCATCAAACACCCATTTCTTTTTCGACTCGTCTTCGGCCCACTCTTTAAAACGGTCCGACTGAACGGCTGTCTCTTCCGGGATGAAGAAAGCGCCATGTTCGTTGACGATCGAAAAACCGAGGATCGGCGCCTCATGATAATTGTCGCCGAGCTGTTCGACAACGAGTGAAGCCGGTGACGCAAACAAATCATCCGTGATGTCTGTTTTGATCGTGACGTTGATCTCTTCAAACTGTTCTTCTTCTTTTTCTCCCGGCTCTTCGCCAATCCTTTCGAGCAAAGAGTTAAAACCGAGATCTTTAAAAATCTTGACGACCGCTTCCCTGTCAAAACCTTCGTATCCGAGGGAATCGAGGGTGACTTCAAGCGGCGCTTCTGTCGTAATTGTTGCAAGCTCTTTGCTCATCAATGCCTGTTCTTTAAATTCTTCAAGCTTTTCTTTCAGTTTTTTTCCGCTGACTTCGTCTATTGACGACAGCAGCTCCTCTACTGTATGGAACTGTTTCAAAAGCTTGATCGCCGTCTTTTCGCCGACGCCCGGCACACCTGGAATGTTGTCTGATGAGTCTCCCATCAGCCCTTTCATGTCAATGATTTGTTCAGGTGTAAGTCCGTACTTTTCCCGGACATGTTCCGGCGTATAGTATTCAACATCTGTAATGCCCTTTTTCGTGATGGCGACCGTCGTTCCTTCTGTAGCCAGCTGTGTCAGGTCTTTGTCGCCTGAAAAAATCTTCACTTCAAATCCGTCTTTTTCCGCTGACTTGGCAAGGGTGCCGATAATATCATCGGCCTCGTAGTTTTCAAGCTCATACCTTGAGATTTGATAGGCGTCGAGGAGCTCGCGGATAAACGGCAGCTGCTCGGACAGCTCGGGCGGCGTTTTTTGTCTGCCGCCTTTATATTCTTTAAACGTTTTATGTCTGAATGTCGTTTTCCCCGCATCAAAAGCAACGAGCATGTGGGTCGGTTTTTCTTCTTCAAGCATCTTCATTAAGATCGTAGTAAAACCGTACACAGCGTTTGTATGTATCCCTTTTTCATTGCTGAGAAGAGGCAGAGCGAAAAACGCGCGGTAAGCCAGGCTGTTTCCGTCAACCAATACTAGTTTTTTTCTTTCAGTCATCTTTATCCTCCTAAGGAGCCGATTCGTCAGCTTCCATTCAACTTCGTGATCATATTTGCTTATTTTATTTTAGCAAAGTTCATTTTGAAAGGAAAATGAGAGTGATTTCGCAGAAAAATAAAAAAAGGGACGCGCTGTTGATCGCGTCCGTCCATATGGCTCCTTGGATGAAGGGGTTCACTAATGATCCTATCAGCCAAGTTTTAACCATATATATAAAAGTTGTTAAGCCTTTGTAAAGTTTGCTAAATGAAGCTACTCGGATGCGCGTTTTAAGCGGACCGTGAATTCGGTGCCTTTCCCCCGCTCGCTTTCGACGTCGATTTCACCGTCGTGGGCTTCGACTAAATGCTTGACGATCGCAAGGCCGAGACCGGTTCCTCCTGAATTTCTGCTCCTGTCTTTATCGATCCGGTAGAAGCGTTCGAATATTCTCGGGATTTCGGACCGCTTGATCCCGATGCCCGTATCCTTCACTTTGACTTGCACTGCATTTTCCAGTACATCAGCCGAAATCGTTACGTTTCCATCTTCAGGCGTATATGTGAGGGCATTGTTCACCAAATTTAAAAAGATCTGCTTTAGTCTGTGAGGATCCCCGGAAGCAACGGCTGGCTTCTCCGGCTTTTCCAGTGTCAAGGTGATTCCTTTTTCCTCCGCTTTATTCTTCAAAAGCATCCCAATTTCAGCGAGGATTTCACCTATATTGCAATTTTGAATATTCAAGGTGAAGTTCTGCTGTTCGATTTTCGACAGATCCAACAGGTCCTGGATCAACGTTTGCAGACGGCTGCTCTCTTTTAAGATGATCGATAGAAATTGCAGCAGCGTCTCCCTTTCGTTCATCGCTCCGTCTAAAAGCGTCTCGGTGAACCCTTTGATCGATGTAATCGGCGTTTTCAGCTCGTGGGAGACATTGGCGACAAAGTCCTTCCTCATTTCTTCAAGCTGCTTTCTTTCCGTCATATCATGGAACACGAGAACGATGCCTTTCCACTCATCATTGATGCCGATAATTGGAACTCCGTCGACTTCAAAATACCTTCTTTCAATTTTGATCGGCAGTTTAAACATTTTGCGGACCTTTGTTTCCGTCATAAAAATTTCTTCGATGAGATTAATGATTTCTTCGTGTTCGAGCACTTCGTGATAGAAATGGTAAAGAAGCTGATCGGCTTCTACGTGAAATTGCTTTTGATAAGCGCGGTTCACAAGGTGAATATAACCCTTTCCATCGATTAAGATCAGACCGGAGTCGATATTTTCGATGACGGTTTGCAGACGGTCGCGCTGCATTTCCTGTGCTCTTGTCATGTCCTGCAGGTTCTGCGCCAGCATATTGATGGACTGGCTCAGCATCGTTTCATCTTCGTTGAAAGTTCTTGCTTTATAGTTTCCTTTGGCAAGCTCAATCGCTACTTGTGTCGCAGACTCAATCGGATTCGTATATTGAGAGGTTATTCTCGCCCCAAGCCCGGCGATGATTAAAAAGGCCGTTCCAAGGCTCACGCCGAGGAGAATCCAGATCTTTTGATTGATATCTTGCAATGAATCGACAGGAGTGCTGATCAGAATATATCCATTCACATTCCCGTCTTCTTTCAGCGGCTGCACGTAACGGTAAACGGACTCGTCATCTGGATTGATTCTGAAGCCTCCTCCTTCACCGTTTAAATCCGACTCAAGCGCTTCTTTGATAACGGATTGATCTTCTGCACGGCCCCCAAAATGAAAAAGAACCTGACCTTTTGTATCAACCAGCGATACATGACTGTCCAGTTCACGGCTTGCCTTCTCTAAAATGGCTCCTTGCTCCGAAGACTTCATGTTTTCACGATTTGCCAATGAAGCGACCAAAGCGGCTTCTTTTTCAATATGGCTGCTCAGTTTGGCATCGTATGAGGAGTGAAACAAGTGAACGAGCAGAAAACCGAGTGAAGCAAATACGAGAATCAAAAGCGTCAGCAGGGCAGCTAAAAGCCGGGTCCGGAATTTAATCATTCAGCTTCGGCTCCTCCATTTTGTAGCCAAGACCTCTGATTGTTTTAATGTATTCCGGTTTTTTCGTATTTTTTTCGATCTTATCGCGAAGATGGCTGATATGGACATCGACGATGCGCGTATCGCCCGCGAAGTCGTAGTTCCAGACAGCGTTGAGGAGAAGGTCTCTCGTCAGCACCCTCCCTTTATGCCTTCCCAAATATAAAAGGAGTTCGAATTCCTTAGGCGTTAGCTCGAGGCGTTCGTTTTGAAAGTAAACCTCATAATGTTCTGGCAGTATTTTCAATTCGCCTATGATCAGCTCGCCTGCATCCGGTTCTTCCGTCTCCTCCGGATGAACGGACAGCGTCTGTGTTCTTCTTAAAATCGCTTTGACCCTTGCCGTCACCTCTCTCGGGCTGAACGGCTTCGTCATATAGTCATCGGCACCCAGCTCGAGACCGAGCACCTTATCAAATTCATCATCCTTAGCGGTCAGCATCAAAATCGGATACATCAGCTTCTTCTGTCTGAGTTCCTTGCATACTTCAATGCCGTCCATTTTAGGAAGCATCAGATCGAGCACGATCAGATCCGGCTTCTCTTCAATCGCCTTTAATAAGCCGGCCTCTCCGTCCATGGCCGTCACCACATGATAGCCCGACCGTTCAAGGTTATATTTTAGAAGGGTAACAATCGATTCCTCATCATCTACAACTAATATCTTTTTGCTCATGACATGCCTCCAGGCTTCAGATTTCCCCGACATCTCTTTCTCTATCTTTTGTTAAATAAACGTTTTCACTCCTATTTTAACGAAAGCCTATCCGTTCGACAATTTGATTTTTCAGTGTTTTGCATAAAATCTCTCTTTTTCGGCAATAAACCGCTGTTTTAAGCGATGGAATGCTTCCAGAAAAAAGAATGAAAATGTCCGGGCAGATGATTATGATTAGGTATATGCTGACAGCCCGTGTTTATGTCTTGATTTTCATATGGTTTTATGTAAAAAAAGATCGCATTCAAAAACAGGAAGGCTTGTATAAAGCCTTCCTGCTGTTTTCATTATGATAATACTTTCATGACGTTTTTGACTGATTCAACGGATCGATCAAGCTGACTTCTTTCTGTTTCAGTCAGTTCAAGTTCAATGATCTGTTCAAGACCGTTTCCGCCGATAATCGTCGGAACGCCGAGGTAAATGCCTTCATAGCCGTATTCGCCTTCAAGGTAGGCAATAGTCGGCAGCACGCGGCGCTGGTCTTTTAAGATTGCTTCAACCATTTCTGTCAGGGAAGCGGCAGGCGCATAATACGCACTTCCGTTTCCTAACAGGTTGACAATTTCTCCCCCGCCTTTTCTCGTTCTTTCAACAATCGCATCGATCCGGTCTTTCGGAAGAAGCGTTTCAAGCGGAATGCCGCCTGCATAAGAGTAGCGAACGAGCGGAACCATATCGTCCCCGTGTCCGCCCAGTACAAAACCTGTAATGTCTTTGACGGAAAGGTTGAGCTCCTGAGCGACAAACGTTCTGAATCTTGCCGTATCCAAAACTCCCGACTGGCCGATGACCCGCTCTTTCGGGAAGCCCGATTCTTTATAGACGGCGTATGTCATCGCATCCACAGGGTTTGTCAGAACGACGATGATACAATCAGGTGAGTATTTAACAACTTCCTTCGTTACGCTCCTCATGATCTTTTCATTTGTAGCCACGAGGTCGTCCCGGCTCATTCCCGGCTTTCTTGCGATTCCCGCCGTGATGACGACGATATCTGAGCCGGCCGTATCTTCGTAGTTTGCCGTTCCTGTAATATTCGCGTCAAATCCTTGGACAGGGCTCGCTTCCAGCATATCGAGCGCTTTCCCTTTTGTAGGGTTTTCAAGCTGCGGAATGTCGACTAGCACGACGTCAGCCAATTCTTTTTGAGCCGTTAAAAACGCAGTTGTTGCACCTGTAAAGCCCGCTCCGATGACAGATACTTTATTTCGCTTCTTTCCCATGTTTTCTACCCCTTTTAATTGTTGTTGTTTTACCCCAAAACAGCCGTTTAAGACATATTTTTGATAAGCTCATCACCGAATTCAGAGCATTTAACTTCAGTCGCGCCGTCCATCAAACGAGCGAAATCGTATGTGACGACTTTGGATGCGATTGTTTTCTCCATAGATTTAATCACAAGGTCGGCAGCTTCATTCCAGCCCAAATGCTCAAGAAGCAGCACGCCGGATAGGATGACTGAAGACGGGTTTACTTTGTCTAGGCCAGCATATTTTGGAGCTGTACCATGTGTCGCTTCAAAGATGGCGTGTCCTGTCTCATAGTTGATGTTTGCTCCAGGAGCGATGCCGATTCCGCCGACTTGGGCAGCAAGCGCATCTGAAATGTAGTCCCCGTTCAGGTTCATTGTCGCCACAACATCAAACTCGGCAGGGCGGGTCAGGATCTGCTGAAGGAAGATGTCAGCGATGCTGTCTTTGATGATGACTTTGCCGGCCGCTTCAGCTTCGCTTTGCGCTTTGTTTGCAGCGTCTTTGCCGTCTTTTTCAGCGATGCGGTCGTATTCGGCCCATGTGAATACTTTATCGCCGAATTCTTTTTCAGCCACTTCATAGCCCCAGTTTTTAAAGGCGCCTTCCGTGAATTTCATGATGTTTCCTTTATGGACGAGCGTTACAGATTTGCGGCCGTGCTCGATTGCATACTCGATCGCAGCTCTGACAAGCCTTGACGTTCCTTCTTCAGAAACCGGCTTGATACCGATGCCTGATGTTTCAGGGAAACGGATTTTGTTAACGCCAAGCTCGTTTTTCAGGAATGAAATCAGCTTTTGAACTTCTTCAGAGCCTTTCGCGTATTCGATGCCGGCATAGATATCTTCAGTATTTTCGCGGAAGATGACCATATCCGTATCTTCAGGGCGCTTAACCGGTGAAGGAACGCCTGTGAAATAGCGGACAGGACGCAGGCATGTAAACAGGTCAAGCTCTTGTCTTAGCGCTACGTTTAATGAGCGGATTCCGCCGCCTACAGGAGTTGTTAAAGGACCTTTAATCGCGATCAGGTATTCGCGGATCGTATCAAGCGTTTCTTCAGGAAGCCATTCGCCTGTTTTGTTGTACGCTTTTTCCCCGGCGTAGACTTCTTTCCAAGTGATTTCCTTTTCGCCGTTATACGCTTTCTCCACAGCCGCTTCAAGAACCCTTGAAGCCGCTCTCCAAATATCAGGACCTGTTCCGTCCCCTTCAATAAACGGGATGACCGGGTTGTTTGGAACGTTTAATACTCCGCCGGAGACTGTAATTTTTTCGCCTTGTGCCACAATAAAACCTCCCATAATATGTAATTCTTCAATATAGAAAAACATTTGTTTCCCCCGTTTGGCGGGGGACAAACATGTTTTTTCATAGATTCATGAAATCGTTGTTTCCTAAGAAAGCCGTTAAGAGGCCGGCCGAACAAAGCTCGAACAGCCTCCTTTCAAACGGTCAGCTTCTGTCTTCAATCGGAATGAACGTCTGCATGTCAGGGCCGGTGTAATCAGCCCGCGGACGAATCAGTCGGTTATTTTCATACTGTTCGAGAATGTGAGCGAGCCAGCCTGATACCCTGCTGATCGCAAAAATCGGCGTGAACAGATCATGGTCGATTCCTAAGCTATGATAAACCGACGCAGAATAAAAGTCTACGTTTGGCGGCAGTTTTTTCTGAGACGTGACGATTTCCTCAGTCCGCTCTGAAATCTCATACCATTTGCTTTCACCCGTTAAATTCGTCAAACGTCTGCTCATTTCCTTCAAATGTTTTGCGCGGGGATCGCCCTGGCGGTATACGCGGTGGCCGAACCCCATGATCTTTTCTTTCTTTTCAAGCTTGGCGTGAATATATGAATCTACGTTTTCAACCTCGCCAATCTCTGAAAGCATTTTCATAACTGCTTCGTTTGCTCCGCCGTGAAGCGGACCTTTCAAGGCCCCGATTGCGGCCGTGATCCCTGAGTAGACGTCTGAAAGCGTCGCGACGCATACTCTGGCTGTGAACGTAGATGCGTTCAGCTCATGATCCGCATGCAGAATCAAGGCTTTGTCAAACGCTTCCACTTCAACAGGTGAAGGTTCTTTTCCATTCAGCATGTAGAGAAAGTTGGCGGCAAAACCGAGTTCCGGATTCGGCTCAATCGGCTCGAGCCCTTTGCGGATTCTTGAAAAAGCAGCGACAAGCGCAGGCATCTTCGCTTGGAGACGCACCGCTTTTCTGTAGTTTGCTTCCGCATCCATTTGATCTGCTTCTTCGTCAAACAGTCCGAGTAAAGAAACGGCTGTCCGAAGAGCTGCCATCGGGTGGACTTTTCCATTCGAGTAGGATTTGAAATGGTCAATCACTTCTTTGGGGATACCGGCATTTTCAGAAAGCTGTTTTTTAAGCTCTGCGAGCTCCTCTTTGTTCGGCAGCTTTAAATGCCAAAGCAGATAAACAACTTCTTCAAAGCTAGCTTTTTCTGTCAAATCATCGATGTTATACCCTACATATGTAAGAGTATCATCAATAATTGAACTTACTGATGATGTAGTGGCGACTACCCCTTCAAGGCCGCGTGTTGCTGTCATACTCATCTCTCCCTTTTTTTAAAAATTTCCCCTTTTAAAATTAAACCAAAACCTAGGAGCAAAAACAACGCATGTTGTATACATCTTCTTCAACCCAAAAAGAAAATGCTTACATTAAATCGTTTTTCAAATAAAACAATCGTGCGTTTCTATATACCGTTCGATACTCCGATATGCTTAATAAAGATTAAGCATATTTATATTATAAACAATAATCTGATAAATTTGTAGGTTTTTGATCAAAAATGCTTTCAAAGCCTTATAAATCAAGGGTTCGTAGTTATTTATTATCAATCGACAGCTTTGTAGAATCATGTATTCTTCTGTATCTATTTGAGGGAGGTTTTGGGAAGGGATTTTTATTAAAAGTGGACAGACGTATTCCTCCAGTTCTTTCATACTAATCGGTTTATGATTTTCACCTATAATAAATTTATAAACAAAAGAAAAAGAGATAAAATCTTTTACTTGTTACTTTACAGCAAATCCCCTTCATCCGTTTTAAAACAAACGGGGGGAGTTTTTATGAATGAAAAGTTATTATCATTATTTTGACTGATGTTCCCTTTTAAAAGAATCAGGTATGATCGATAAAGAAAACGTTTTCAAAGAAAGGGGAATGCCACATGCCTTATCGTATGAAACGAGTGTTGCTGCTTCTTGTCACCGGATTGTTTTTGAGTTTGTCTGCAGTCACTTCTACTGCCTCGGCTCAAGCAGGCGGATCGTTTTTTGACCCTTTTAACAGCTATAACTCCGGTGTATGGCAGAAAGCAAATGGTTATTCGAATGGAGGTGTGTTCAACTGCACTTGGCGTGCAAATAACGTATCAATGACATCATTAGGTGAAATGCGTTTGGGGCTAACAAGTCCATCTTATAACAAGTTTGACTGCGGGGAAAATCGCTCTGTTCAAACATATGGATATGGACTTTATGAAGTCAGAATGAAACCAGCTAAAAACGTAGGGATCGTTTCATCGTTCTTCACTTACACAGGTCCAACGGATGGAACTCCTTGGGATGAGATTGATATCGAATTTTTAGGAAAAGACACAACAAAGGTTCAGTTTAACTACTATACGAATGGTGTAGGAAACCATGAGAAGCTTGTGGATCTCGGATTTGATGCATCCAATTCCTATCATACGTATGCGTTCGATTGGCAGCCAAACTCGATTAAATGGTATGTCGATGGGCAATTAAAACATACCGCGACGAGCCAAATTCCGACTACGCCAGGAAAGATCATGATGAACTTGTGGAATGGTATTGGTGTCGATGACTGGCTCGGTTCCTACAACGGTGTAACACCTCTATACGCTCATTACGACTGGGTGCGTTATACAAAAAAATAATGTCAAAAATGATAAGAGCCTGCAGCCTCAACCTAAGCAGGCTCTTATGATTGTAATGAGAAGTTGTTGGCATGATTAGTCTTTTATACAATCTTATCGAGATGATGACAGCCCTCTTTCTGGGTTTGCTTTTTTTGCTTCTTTAGTTCTCTTTCTTTTGTGAAAATGACATCTTCATATCCTTCAATTTTTTGATGGTTTCTTCAATTTCTTTCTGTTTTCTAGCAATTTTTCTCTTTCGTTCACTAAAATCACTTGCTGCCGTCCGCGCCGCAATCATATCCGACGTCTCAGTTAGCAGAAAAAATAAACTCTCCGGCACTGAACAGAACTCCCAATTCGACAGCCATCATAATAAAGGATGCGATAACTGATGCAAGCGTTTCAGCCCGAAAGAGACGATAGATCATTTTTTCTTTTTATCCAAGCTTACCTGCTGAAGACTCCACAAATAAAAACCCACAAATTCGAAATAAACGGTCATATTTCCCCACACAGGTTTTTGACAAACTGAGCCCTCTTTTATAGAGGGCCTTATTTTTTTGCACCAGCTGACTTCTATTTACAAATTTTCAGGAGTTTTAACTGCGTTATGTATGTTTATTTTTAGTTGCGAACGTTTTTTTTAAACTAAAAAACCCCCTGAAACAGGGGGAGCTGGCCCGCATTTCTAAGATGTAAAATGCTGGACGGCCTGCATGACAAGATAGGCGATCCCGGCACCGATGAGCGGGCCGACGGCAACACCTTTGAATAAAGCGACCGCTAAAATCGTTCCAAATACAAGAGCGGTGGTGATATGCGGGTCTTCCGCGAGCAATGTGATCCCGTTTTTGGCGATCAATGCTACGAGAATACCCGCCCCGAGTGCGATCCATGCGTAATATGATTTCATCGCTTCGCCAAGCTGTTTAAAGCCGATCTCTCCAGTGGCAATCGGCACAAGGACCGCTATTGTAATAACGGTAACTCCCCAGTTAATCCCTTTGGATTGGATGGCCGGAAACAGCTTTTGATCGAGGCCGGTCAGCTTGATCAAAAGCAGGACGGATACCGCGATGATCAACGACTGATTTTTCGCGATTAATGCGATGGCCAAAAGCAGGATCAAAAATAAATTAGCTTGAGTAAACATGCTGTATTCAACTCCATTTTTTTATGACCTTTCTCATAATAACAGGACTCAAGAATAAAATGAAATAAGGACATGCTTTCTAATATCAGGAGGATGCAGAATTGAATCAATCCTATCTCACAGCTGCGCTTCGGGCAGTGTATGTGCTGTTTTTGACCGCTGCTTGCGGAGCGGTCGGCTACTACTCTTTTCCGTTAACCTATCCTTTTGTGATTGCGCTTATTCTCGCCATCATGATCAACCCTTTTGTGGAATGGCTCGATAAGCGGACCGGGCTCCCGAGAGGCGTTAATGTCGGCATCGTGCTATGCGGCTTTTTGATCGCCGGAGCCGGCTTTTTGACCCTGGTCGTTGCCGAGATTGTCTCTGGAACGGCTCATTTGGCTAAAATACTCCCCGTCCAGTTTAATAAAGCCGCTCTTTATATCGAATCTTTTTTTACGAATCAAATCATGCCGCTGTATAATCAGCTTGCCGCTTTTTTTGACGGGCTCGAAGCCGCCCAGCAGGAATCGATCATTACACAGGTCCAAAATTTGGGCAGTGAACTCGCATCAGGCACCGCTTTGTTTCTTTCAAAAATTCTTGAGATGGTGCCCCTCTTTTTCGCCTTTCTGCCGAATATGGCGGCCGTGCTGATCTTTTCGCTCCTAGCCACTTTTTTTATCAGCAAAGATTTGCATAAAATACAAAACAAGGCGCGGTCTGTTCTTCCTGATCGGCTGATCTCGGGTGCAGCGGCTGTCTATGCGGAATTGAAAAGAGCGCTGGCAGGCTTTGTGAAGGCCCAGCTTACCCTTGTGGCGATGACGATGGTGCTGGTGTTGATCGGGCTTTCTGTGTTGAAGGTTAATCATGCTGTCGCCATCGCTTTTCTCATCGGGCTGGTCGACCTGCTGCCGTATTTGGGAGCGGGGTCTGTATTTGTGCCGTGGATCGTCTATTTAGCAGCATCCAAGCAGCTGCCGCTCGCGATCGGCCTCGGAGTCCTGTACATCGTCGTGCTCGTCTTCAGGCAGCTGGCCGAACCGAAGATTTTGAGCCGGTCAATCGGACTTCACCCTTTGGGAACATTGATCGCGCTGTTTGCCGGTTTCAAATTGTTTGGCTTTCTCGGATTGATCATGGGTCCCGCCCTTCTCGTTCTCATTCAGGCTCTCTTTACAACAGGTATTTTTAAAGACGTATGGCAGTTTATTAAAGGAAATGAAAAATAAGCGGCAGCCTGCTTTTTCCAATGCGGGCCGCCGCTTATCGGGTTATTTGATGATGTTAATCCGCCTGCCTTCAGACATCCTCTTCAGCTTGCGGGATATGAACGGTTTGAAACGGCTGCGCGTTGCCGGCAGCAGCAGCAGTAAACCGATGATATCCGATAAAAAGCCGGGCAGCAAAAGCAGCATGCCGCCTATGAAAATACAAAGCCCGTCCAAAATCGCATCCCCAGGCATTTTTCCATACTGAAGATCGCGCTGAACTTTGTAGTAAACTTCGATTCCTTGTTTTTTGGCGAGAGCGGCCCCGAGAAATCCCGTCAAGATGATCAGCAAAACGGTCGGCAAGACACCGATCCAATTAGCGGACAAGAGGAACAGACCGATTTCACTCGCTGGAAAAATGACGAGAAATAATAAGAAAAACTTCATTGTCTTCACCTCATAATTCTAATATGGAAGCGAACGGCCGCCCTGTCGCCTGCAAAAAAAGAAGGGAAAGCTTCCCTTCTTCTTCAATAAGCGATTAAAGTACGCTTGCACGTCCTTTGTAAACAGCTCCGCGGGCGGAGTCGACCGTAATGTCTTCTCCCTCTTTGAGAATGGAAGTCGCATTTTCCATTCCGACGATGACAGGGATGCCGAGGCTCAAGCCTACGACTGCCGCGTGGCTGGTTAAACCGCCTTCTTCAGTAATCAGCGCAGCCGCTTTTTCAAGGGACGCCATCATGTCACGATCCGTGCTTTTTGTAACCAAAACGGCGCCATCTTTCATTTTTTTATCCGCTTCTTGTGCATTTTGAGCGATGACCACTTCACCAAACGCGGATTTGCGTCCGATTCCCTGGCCTTTTGCGACCACGTCTCCGACAACATACACTTTCATCAAGTTTGTTGTGCCGGCTTCACCGACAGCTCCGGCCGTGATAACGATCAAGTCGCCGTGGCGTACGATGCCTGTGTCGAGAGATTTTTGCACTGCTTTTTCAAGCATTTCGTCAGTCGAGCTGTGGTTTTGTCCGCTTGTTGCGAAAACACCGAAGACAAGAGACAGCTTTCTTGAAACCGCATCATTTACCGTAACTGCGACAATCGGCGCCTGCGGGCGATATTTGGAAATCATTCTCGCCGTATGACCGCTTTCTGTCGGTGTGACGATGGCATTCACGTCAAGGTTGATTGCCGTATGCGCCACAGACTGGCCGATGGCATCTGTAATTGACATGCTGACTTGCTTGCTTCGTGCAGAAAGGATCTTTTTATGGTTGAGCGCTTCTTCTGAACGGGAAGCGATATTGTGCATCGTCTGAACGGCTTCAACAGGGTAATTTCCCGCAGCAGTTTCACCTGAAAGCATAATCGCGTCAGTTCCGTCAAAGATCGCATTGGCAACGTCGCTCGCTTCCGCGCGTGTCGGACGCGGATTGCGCTGCATGCTGTCGAGCATTTGGGTAGCCGTGATAACAGGCTTGCCAAGCGCATTGCATTTTTTGATCAGTTCTTTTTGAACGAGCGGCACTTCTTCAGCAGGGATTTCAACACCAAGGTCTCCACGTGCGACCATCAGACCGTCTGATACTTCAAGAATGGCATCGATATTGTCAACGCCTTCCTGGTTTTCGATTTTTGGAATGATTTGAATATCTGCCGCATTGTGCTCTTCAAGAAGTTCGCGGATTTCAAGAACATCCGACGGACGGCGCACAAAAGATGCCGCGATAAAATCAACACCCTGCTCGATACCGAACACAATGTCGTTAGCGTCTTTTTCCGTAATTCCCGGAAGATTGACGCTGACGCCCGGCACATTCACGCCTTTTTTGTTTTTCAGCGTTCCGCTGTTCATTACTTTCGTGACGATTTCACGCTTGTCCTTGTTGACATCTGTGACTTCAAGTCCGATCAATCCATCGTCAAGCAAAATCGTTGAACCAATTGATACATCGTGAATCAACCCATCATATGTAACTGAGATTTTTTCAGGCGTACCGATGACTTCTTCCATTGACACGATCAGCTGAGAACCCGCTTCCAGTTCGATTGAACCGCCTTCCATTGTGTGCGTGCGGATTTCCGGACCTTTCGTATCAAGAAGGATACCGATATCTTTTCCCAGCTTGCCGGCTGCTTCGCGAATGTTTTTAATTCTTGCGCCGTGCTCTTCGAAATCTCCATGGGAAAAGTTCAAGCGCGCCACGTTCATTCCGGCTTCCATCAGCTGGGTGAGCTTTTCAACAGTTTCGCTGGCCGGCCCAATTGTACAAACTATTTTAGTCTTTCTCATATTGCTTCCTCCTCGGGTTTTACACTAGATTGACAGTTCTTGAGACAAGCGGTACATGCTTTGATCAATTGTATGTTTATGATCGAGTATTTCAATGATATCATGATGCACAAGCTGGTTATTTTGAATTCCGACACAGCGTCCGCCTTTTCCTTCAAGAAGCAGTTCAACCGCAAATGCCCCTAGACGGCTTGCCAATACACGGTCTGCTGCAGTCGGAGAACCGCCGCGCTGGATATGTCCAAGCACCGATACTCTAGTTTCGAGATTTGTGGCTTCTTCAATTCTTTTGCCGAATTCAACGCCGCTTCCGACGCCTTCCGCCACAATGATGATGCTGTGTTTTTTGCCGCGCTCATGCCCTCTTTTCAGCCTTGCAATAATTTCTTCCATATCGTAGTCAGCTTCAGGGATCAAAATGGATTCCGCGCCTCCTGCCAAACCTGACCATAAAGCAATGTCCCCGGCATGGCGGCCCATTACTTCAATCACGTATGTACGTTCGTGGGATGTAGCTGTATCCCTAATTTTATCGATGGCATCGATAACGGTATTTAACGCCGTATCAAATCCGATCGTCAAATCTGTTCCAGGGATGTCATTGTCGATTGTTCCCGGCACTCCGACACAAGGAAAACCGTGTTCTGTCAGCTTTTTCGCTCCCATATAAGAACCGTCTCCGCCAATGACGACTAATCCTTCTATACCATATTTTTTTAAATTCGCTATTCCTTTTTCCCGTCCTTCTACCGTTTTAAACTCAGGACACCTTGCTGTATATAGCTTCGTTCCTCCGCGGTGAATGATATCTCCGACAGAACCGATTTCAAGCTTTTCTATTTTTCCGCTGATTAAACCTGAATACCCGTTGTAAATTCCGTATACTTCTACGTCATGGTAGATCGCTTTCCTGACAACCGCGCGGACCGCCGCGTTCATTCCCGGGGAATCTCCGCCGCTCGTCAATACTCCGATACGTTTCATCTTTTTCACCTCGAAAACATATATAATTTACCTTAACACGTTCATTGCCGCTAAAACAATGAAAAAGGGATGAAAATTTTCCGAAAATCCCTATAAAACCTTACTCATTATACAATTAAACAAAAAGTTTTTAAATAAATTTTAAGCAAACTCTTTGAAAAATCGCGGGTGAAAGACACAATCCTTTCACTTTTCACCTTTATCCATAAAAAATAAACGTGAGCCAAAGGCCTCACGTTTATTTATTTTATCCCAACAAATTGGTTTTCAGTCGAAATTTTTCCAATTGATTTATACTTGGTATATCTTTGTTGAATCAGCTCGTTCTTATCCAGTTTCAGCAAAGATTTAAGCTCGCTTTTCAGCGCTTCATCGATGTAGGCGGCCTGCTGCTCTACATCGCGGTGCGCTCCGCCTCTTACTTCTTTTATAACATGATCTATAATATCCAATTCTTTAAGGTCTGGAGCGGTGATTTTCATTGTTTCTGCCGCTTTTTTCGCGAGTCCTGAATCCTTCCAGAGGATAGCAGCCGCTCCCTCGGGAGAGATCACCGAATAAGTTGAGTTTTCCAGCATCAATAAGCGGTTTGCGACGCCGAGCGCAAGCGCTCCCCCGCTGCCGCCTTCCCCGATGACGATCGAGATGACCGGCACAGAGAGTCCCGCCATTTCAAAAAGATTCTTGGCAATTGCTTCGCTTTGCCCCCGCTCTTCAGCTGCTTTTCCAGGGTATGCTCCTTTTGTATCAATAAAGCAGATGATCGGCCTGTTAAATTTATCGGCCTGCTTCATCAGCCTGAGCGCTTTGCGGTAGCCTTCCGGATGCGGCATTCCGAAGTTGCGGCGGATGTTTTCTTTTGTATCCTTGCCGCGCTGTTGGCCGATCACTGTCACAGGAAGGCCCCGGAACTTGGCAATTCCGCCGACAATCGCTTCATCATCACCGAAATATCGATCTCCGTGGCATTCAAAAAAATCGGTAAAAAGATGTTCGATATAATCGAGCGTTGTCGGACGGTTCGGATGCCTTGCAATCTGGACTCTGTCCCAGGCTTTCAGATTTGTATAAATGTCTTCTTCAAGCCTTTCAAGACGAGCTTCAAGCTTCGTAATTTCAGAGCTTAAATCCATATCGGAATCCTGTGTGAACCTTTTCAATTCGGCGATCTTTTCACGCAGTTCGACCACCGGTTTTTCAAATTCTAATTCTCCAGCCACTCGAGATCACCTCCAGTTTGGTGCATTTTCAAAATGCTGCCGAGCGTTTTTTTCATGTCTGCTCTGTGAACGACGGAATCAAGCTGTCCGTGCTTTAACAGAAATTCCGCAGTCTGAAAATCCTCAGGCAGTTCTTCACGGATGGTTTGTTCGATAATTCTTCTTCCGGCAAAGCCGATCAGCGCGCCCGGCTCGGCAAGGTTGTAATCGCCGAGGGATGCGAAGCTTGCGGATACACCGCCTGTTGTCGGATGTGTCATCACCGAAATGATCAAGCCCTGCTCTTCACTGAACAGCTTTAAAGCGGAGCTTGTTTTAGCCATTTGCATCAAGCTGAGAAGGCCTTCCTGCATTCTCGCACCGCCTGATGCGGTAAAAATAATGAAAGGCACTTTTTCTTCTCTTGCCTTTTCGATCGCCAGCGTAATTTTTTCGCCTACGACAGACCCCATGCTTCCCATTCTGAAAGATGAATCCATCACGGCAACGACTGCCGGAGATCCGTCAACCGTCCCTTTTCCGGTGACAACCGCTTCATTCAGCGATGTTTTTTCCCGGTCTTTTTGCAGTTTCTCAAGGTATCCTGGGAATTCCAGCGGGTTTTCAGACATCATATCCTGATTGAATTCTTCAAAGGAGCCATCGTCCAGCAGGCTTTTTATACGCTGCTTCGCGTTCATTTGAAGATGGTAACCGCAGTTCATGCAGACCCTTAAGTTTTTATCCAGCTCTTTTGTGAGCATGATTTTTTTGCAATCCGGGCATTTTGTCATGATCCCTTCCGGTACATCTTGCTTTGCTGATTCCGCGGGAACGGAAGCGTATTTTTTTTTCTTTTTGCTGAATATATCTTTTAACAAAAGATTACCTCCCTTTTCTGAAGGGTTTTCTTCATGTATGCCTGTCCTGTTTATAGACTAGAACATCACTATACCGAAACTATTGTACTTTTTTTGTCAAACGGTGTCATCCTCAATTCGACATTTTTGACCGGCAAACAGCCGAATCGCACTTGATGCGGTTAGAGACTGACAAATTGATATATCAGCCTTGAGAGCGGATACAAAAGTCTGGAAAAGCGATTTGAAAAAATTTTTTACAGCCCGCATATTCCCTTACAAGTGTCCCCAATAAGAGGAAAAACTGTACATCATATTCGAGAAACAGCGCGTGACGGCTCTTTAGGCCAGAGCAATCACGCGCTGATCACAAAAATGGAGTTTTATTTTCCTTCAATTACTGCAAGCTTTCTTGTCTTTTCAGCGACTTCTTCAGGATCGACATCGATTCGTGCAACACCTGTTTCCATCGCGGCTTTCGCTACCGCTTTGGCAACGGCCGGTGCGACCCTTGGATCGAACGGAGCCGGAATGACATATTCGGGGCTCAGCTCTTCGTCGGAAACGAGTGATGCGATCGCCTCAACCGCGGCGATTTTCATTTCTTCGTTAATATGTGTCGCGCGGACGTCGAGCGCCCCGCGGAAGATGCCGGGGAATGCGAGAACGTTGTTCACTTGGTTAGGGAAGTCAGAGCGTCCCGTTCCAACGACGCTTGCTCCGGCTTCATGCGCTTCAGCAGGCATGATTTCAGGATTTGGATTCGCCATGGCGAAGATGATCGGTTTGTCAGCCATGCTTTCAACCATTTCTTTTGTCAAAGCGCCTTCGACGGAAACTCCGATAAAGACATCGGCGTCTTTGATCACATCTTTGAGCGATCCGTCTATGCGGTTTTTGTTCGTATATTTTGCGACTTCATCTTTAACAGCGTTCATGCCGTTCGGACGGCCTTCGTAAATCGCGCCTTTCGTGTCGCACATGATGATATCGCGCACGCCGAAATGATAAAGAAGCTTGATAATGGCAATTCCCGCTGCCCCGGCGCCGTTTGCCACGACTTTGACGGAAGACATCGATTTGCCGGACAGCTTAAGCGCATTGACGAGACCGGCTACCGTAACGATTGCAGTACCGTGCTGGTCATCGTGAAACACCGGGATTTTTGTTTCTTTTTTGAGGCGTTCTTCAATGACAAAACAGTTCGGCGCTGCAATGTCTTCAAGATTGACGCCGCCGAATGTCGGCTCAAGCAGCTTGACCGTCTCAACAATTTTGTCGACATCAGATGTATTTAAACAGATTGGGAAAGCGTCCACACCGGCAAAGCTTTTGAAAAGAACCGCTTTTCCTTCCATAACCGGAAGGGCGGCTTCAGGGCCGATATTGCCGAGACCGAGCACTGCCGTTCCGTCCGAGACGACTGCTACCATGTTTCCCTTCATTGTATAATCGTATACTTTGCTGTTATCATCGTAAATCGCTTTGCAGGGCTCAGCCACACCCGGAGAATATGCAAGGCTTAAATCATCCGCATTGCGAACCTGCACTTTTGATTTTGATTCCAATTTGCCCTGGTTTACTTTGTGCATATGCAGCGCTTTTTCTTTCAATGACATGTTAACAAACACTCCTTCAAGGGAATTTTGCCAAAAACTTTGCTTCGTTTTCTGCTTAAGATTCTTGTAAGACGAACCCTAGAATCTTAAAAATGATAACACAATTGACCGCTTTTTTGATCAATAATGCTCAAAATACCTGCTATCTGAGCACGACATTTTTCTCACCTACAACGCTTTTCAGCCTGTAGAGGGCAGCGTGGTCAGCCTTGATGTTGTAGCTTTCCGGCAGCTGCATCGTTTGTTTCCGTTTTTCATAATAGACGCAGACCGGCGTTTCCCCTTTGTGTTCAAGCAGGATGCTGCTGATTTTCTTAAAGATATCGTGGGTGTGCTGACTTTCCTCCACTTTAATATAGACGGACGGCTGCTTTTTAGCATGAAGCGATTCGACAAGCGATGCCCCGGCGATGATCAGCTGGCGCTTTTCATTCCTTGTCTCAAGACGTCCTTCTGCAAAAAGCGATACGCCTTCTTCCAGGATCGGGGAAAGCTGTCTGAACTGTTCAGGAAAAACAACCGCTTCGATTTCCCCGCTTTCATCGCTCAGCTCCAGAAAAGCCATCGTCTGTCCCGTTTTTGTACGGATCGTCTTCATCTTCGTCAAAAGTCCGCCCAAAGCCGCCTTTTTACGGCTGGAGGCGAGCAGCTGAATAATCGGCAGCGCACCTGCACGGTCCAGCTTCTTGCGGTGAACGCTCAGCGGATGGTCAGAAAAGTAAATGCCGAGCGTCTCCTTCTCGTGTGCCAGCAGGTCGACGAGCGGCATTTCTTCCGTCTCGGCGTACTTCGGCTTAATTGTCAAGCCTTCATCGAGAAAGAAGCCGAGCTGATCATTGTCTCCTGCAAACAATTCGGCATGCTCCAGCGCGACATCGACAGAAGCGAGCAAAGTGGCCCGGTTTTCACCGAATTCATCCATTGCTCCGGCAAAAATTAAAGCTTCAATCGTTTTCCGGTTCACGCTTTTCACAGAAGTCCTGACACAAAAGTCAAACAAATCTGCGAACGGCTTTTCTTTTCTCGCCCTGTAGATTTCTTTCACAGCCGAAATACCGACGCCTTTAACAGCCCTTAAACTGTAGCGCAGCGCCCCGTTTTCCACGACGAACGGATAGCCGCTCTTATTAATGGAAGGACCTAAAACATGCAGCCCTTTCCCTTTCGCTTCATAGATGTACTGAGCAAGCTTTTCCTCATTTCCGATCGCACTCGTCAAGAGGCCGCACATAAAGTAGAGGGGGTAATGCGCTTTTAAATAAGCGAGCTGGTAGCCGATCATGCTGTATGCAACCGCATGACTCCGGTTAAAACCGTAATTGGCGAATTTTACAATCAGATCGTATACTTCATTAGCCGCTTGTACGGAATACCCTTTTTTCAAGCATCCACTAATAAAATGATTTCTCTCTGTATCGAGAATTTCCTTGTTTTTTTTGCCGACCGCCCTTCGCAAAAGATCGGCTTCTCCAAGCCTGAAACCCGCCATCCGCGATGCGATCATCATGATCTGTTCCTGATAAACGATCACGCCGTATGTATCTTTCAAAATCTCGGCCAAATCCTCGTGCGGATAAGACACGGCAACCCGTCCGTGCTTTCGTTCGATATACAGCGGGATATTTTCCATCGGGCCCGGGCGGTACAAGGCATTGACAGCGACAATGTCTTCAAGGCTTGATGGCTTGAGCCTTTTTAAAACGTTTCTCATGCCGGCTGATTCGAGCTGGAAAATACCTGTCGTATCTCCTTCTGACAGCAGCTTAAACGTCTGTTCATCTTCATAGGGAATCGCCGAAAAATCGATGGTGACCCGCTCGCTTTTTTCGATCAGCGTTTTGATCGATTCAATGAGCGTTAAATTGCGCAAGCCGAGAAAATCCATTTTCAATAGTCCCAAGTCTTCTAGATAGCCCATCGAATATTGCGTTAAATATACACCGTCATGTCCTTCCTGTATCGGTATGATATTCGTCAGCGGCTCCTCGCTCAACACGACGCCCGCCGCATGAATGGACGTATGCCGCGGAAGCCCTTCGATTTTCTGAGCCGTTTTAAATATGTCCTGAAGCTTCTTGGACCCGTTCAGGCGCTTGTCCAGTTCAACAGAAAGAGCTCTCGCCTCTTTCAGCGTCACTCCAGGTTTGGACGGAATCAATTTCGCCAGCTGGTCGGCTTCTTTCGGACTGATGCCCATCACCCTGCCGACGTCCCGGAGCGCCGCTTTTGCGGCCAATGTACCAAACGTGATAATTTGCGCTACGTGCAGTGCCCCGTATTTATTTTTCACGTATTGGATGACTTCATCCCTTCTCGTATCGGGAAAATCGATATCGATATCGGGCATGCTGATGCGCTCCGGATTTAAAAACCGTTCAAACAGCAATTTGTGCTTGATCGGATCGACATCTGTGATAAACAGCGTATAAGCGACGAGAGAGCCGGCCGCCGACCCCCGCCCCGGCCCTGTGATAATGCCGTTGTCGTGGGCGAACTTCATGAAATCCCAGACGATCAAAAAATAGTCGCTGAACGCCATGTCGCGAATCACTTTCAGCTCATACTCAAGCCGTTCGACATACTCCCTCGGAGCGGCATCGAACCGTTTTTCCAGTCCGAGAAAGCAAAGCTCAGCCAAATAATCGTCAGCATTCTTGCCGGAAGGCGCCGGATATTTCGGCAGGCGCGTCTGGCCAAGGCTCAGGTCCACCTGGCACAGATCCGCGATTTTGACTGTATTCTCCAACGCGTCCGGACGATCCCTGTAAATGTCAAGCATTTCAGCGGGCGGCTTGAGCTCAAGATGCAGATCTCCTTCGGCCTTCATGTCTTCGTTCAGCTTCTCGCCCGCTTTAATCGCTTTTAAACACGTATAAGCTGCCGCATCCTCTTTTTCGATGTAGCGTACATCGCCGGTTGCGGCAATCGGAATTCCCGTATGTTCGCTGAGCTCCAGAATGCGTTCAGAAAGAAGCGGGTCGCCCTTGTACGGCTGATACGACAAATAAAAGCTGCCCTCTCCGAAGATCGAAAGACAGCGGAGGGCGGCGTTCTTCGCCTCTTCGATCAGCCCTTCTTTCAACAGCGCTTCAACATGGCTTGTCCCGCCCGTTGTCAGCGCAATGAGCCCTTCATGATAACTTTTGAGCCATTTTTCTTTGATGCCGGTTTTTGATTTCGACTGCAACACGCTGCTGATTTTCAGCAGGTTTTGGTAGCCTTTGTTTGTTTTCGCCAAAAGAACGAGCGGATATGAAAGCTGTTCTTTTTCATCTGTTAAAACTGAGGCTGTAAGCCCGATAATCGGCTTGATGCCGCGTTTTTTGCATGATTTATAAAATTCCACCGCCCCGTACATGACCTCATCATCCGTCAGCGCCATTGCGCTGTAGCCCAGCTCTTTGGCTTTGGCCGTGAGGTCCTCTACGGAAGCGGCGCTGTTTAATAAGCTGTAACCGCTGTGTACTTGCAGGTGAACAAAAGGCATTTCTGTCACCCCTTCCTTTTTCGAGCCGTCTCTTTTCATTATATGATGGGATCGAATGAGAAACAAATGTTCTTTCTTTGATCAACAATCATACTTGTCTTTCTTTATCCATATAGTGTGATAAGGTGAGGTGATCGGAATGGATCCTGAACAGCCCTTTTTTCCAAACTTTATCAGCTGTTATTTTATTGCGCTAGGAGTGCTTCTCGGCGGTTGCTTAATCGGAGGGATCGGCGCCTATCTGTCGGGACAGCCGCCTTTAACGATTATTACAAGCCTCGCAAACCGTCTAAAAATCTGGGCGCTGGTTGCGGCAATCGGCGGCACGTTTGACGCGGTCTACAGCTTTGAAAGGGGCATTATCGAAGGCAATACGAGAGACATCGTAAAACAGCTTCTCCTGATTCTTTCGGCGATGGGAGGAGCGCAGACCGGTTATCTGATCATCAATTGGCTCACACAGGAGCATATTTCCTCATGAGAATCCCTCCTTATTATAAAAAACCGGGTTGGCAGCGTTTTTTTGCGGGAATGATGTGCGGAGCCATCATCAGCTGGGTCGTGTTCCTGTTTACATACGGCACCTTTCAGGAGAAGCAGGTCGTCTTGATAAGAGAACAGAAAGAGCGCATCAATGATTTAAATGACCAGATCACCATTTACCGGGAGGACCTTCATAAGCTGAATGAAGACAATAAAAGAAAACTGCTGATTCAAAGCGTCGACGTCAAGCTGATCAACGGCAAGCAATACAAATTGTCACAGCCCGACATGATGAACTTTGAAGAGCGTATCCGGGATAATATTTCGGATGTCATCACAAAGGATATCGAAAGCGTCTACCGGACGAAGGAGCTTTTAAAGCGGACGATTGAAAATAAAGAGTATACGATAAACGATAAAACGTACAAAGCGAAAGTCACCGAACTGACGATTTATACACGGCTTTCCGTTGAAATCAAAATCTCTTTTTCCGAATAAAATTATGGATTTTTTTTTACGATTTACATGCATTCGTCGCTTTTTTCCATATTTTAATTTAAACTGACAGTAAGCGATATGTAAGTTTTTTTAAAAAGGGAGGAAAGCAGAATGTACATTTACAGTTACCATCAGCTGGCAAGAGATAAAGTAAACCGGATCAAGCTGGGCTACTCGGCTTATGCGGAAACCGAAAGTCTCGCGTCCCTTATCAAAAGAGAGTTAAGAGCCCAAAACATCCATGTTTATGAGGATGTAACAGATATCGGATCATGGTTTATACCTGAATAAGCAGCAGCTGTGATGCGTAAAATGATCTGCTTACACTTTGCTGCTTACTTTTTCGCAAAATATAATGCAAACGCTTGCAGTTGAACTGCACAAAAAAAGAGGGACTTCCCCTCTTATTTGTTTTCTTTGCATATGCGCTCCAAGTCAGCGATGACAAGATCGGTGTCTTTCCAGTCATAGATGGAAGCACCGGCTGCGAGCGGATGGCCTCCGCCGTTGTATTTTTTAGCGACTTCATTGACAATCGGCCCCTTTGAACGAAGCCTTACCCTGATCTGGTCGGCTTCCTCCACAAAAAACACCCATGCTTTGATTCCTGAAATATTGCCGAGCGTGCTGACAAGCTGTGAAGCTTCAGACGGCGTAATATTGTATTGATGCAAAATGTCACGGGTGATGAATACCGACGCCACACCGTTTTCGGACAGAGAAACATTCTGGTAAATGTAACCGTTCAGCCTCACAACATTTAATTTCGTCTCATACAATTGATTAAAAAGCGCCTGAGAATTAAAAGGATACTCAATCAGCTCTCCGGCATATTTCAATGTCTTTTTTGTCGTGTTCGGAAATAAGAAGCGCCCTGTATCCCCCACAATGCCGGCATAGATCAGTTCGGCACCCTTTGTCGGAAGCGTCCATCCCGCTTGTTCTTTACCCGCTAAATACAGTTCGTAAATCATCTCGCTCGTCGAGCTCGCATTCGTATCCACCCATAAAAGGTCGCCGTATTGGTCTTCATTCGGATGATGGTCGATTTTGATCAGCTTGTCGCCCATGTTGTAGCGCGAATCGGAAATTC
Organism: Bacillus sp. PK6-026; assembly: GCF_054161455.1. Taxonomy (NCBI): domain Bacteria; kingdom Bacillati; phylum Bacillota; class Bacilli; order Caryophanales; family Bacillaceae; genus Bacillus; species Bacillus sp. PK6-026. The sequence goes on from NZ_CP096418.1 coordinate 3,150,143, forward strand.
TCGCTTGATTGGCCGTGTCACAGACGATGACAAGTGCATTTTCATACACCGGGTCTTCAATCACATCCGGGGTGTACAAAAAAGCGAGGGAAGGCTCGGGCGTTCCGACCGCGAAAATATTTTTTTCAGGATAGGTTGCCCTCAGGATTTCCGCAAGGCCGCATTGGGATCCGTAGGCATCGGGATCCGGTCTCACATGTCTATGTATAATGATCGTGTCATATAATGATATGGTTCTGATGATTTCTTTTTTCATGACGCGCCCCTTCTTTACTTTGTTTTTAACCATTAAATCATAATCTGTTGTTGGTGGAAAGTGAAAGTTATGACTTTTTATTGTAGAAAGCGAACCCGATTATGTATACAATGGGTTTGTAAAACTTACAATGGAGGATGTCGATTATGCCGTTTTTTGTTTTTTTCATTGTGGTTTCAGCGATAGCTTATGGGTACTTCAAAGTAAGGTATGTGCGCACCAAAAAAGCGATTGAACGGGAATACTATTCGGCCAAGTCAAGCATGAGTCTGGGCCTGTTTATCATGTTCTTCGGCGCCAATCAGCTGCTTTTAAACCGCGGCACGCTTGCTGTCGTCATCGGCGTTATTTTTATGCTGACCGGGCTCGGGAGCATGTGGGCCGGCTACAGAGCCTATAAGCACTATGTCCCTTTGCTTGCGAAAGAAAACGAACGGGAAAACGCATAAGCGAAAAGAGGGACACTGGCCGCGTCCCTTAGCTTCTTTCCATCAGCTGAACCATCATCATCGCTTTGCCGACGAGAGCACCCTGGTGAAAAACTTCTATATCCATTTTTCCGAACTTTCTCCCGGCTTCGAGAATGTTCGGTTTTATTTCAATGACAGACTCCATTTGCACAGGCTTTAAAAAATAAATCGTCATGCTCTCTATCACGAGTTCGCCTTTTTTGTGCGACCGCAAAAAACGGTTTGCAGCTTCGGTCAAAATCGTCGTAAACACGCCGTAGGAAATCGTTCCCAAGTGGTTTGTCATTTGCGGCGTTACTTCGTATTGATAAACCGGATCCGGCTTGTTTTTGTCATTGTCCGATTCTTTGAAACCGCCTGTCACAATGTCATCGAGTTTTTCGCCGACCTGAGGCTGCTTCTGAATCATTTGAAGCGCCTTTAATACGTCCTGCCTGCTGATCATGCCGATCAGCTTTTGCCGCTCGTCAACGACGGGAAGCACTTCGATTCCTTCCCAGACCATCATCTGCGCCGCTGAAGCGACTGACGTTTTGCCGATTACTGTAATCGGGTTTTTCGTCATGACTTTTTCAATCAATACAGAGCGGTCATATCCGGCAACATCTTTTGAAGTTAAAATGCCGTGGATTTTCATCTGCTCGTCAACGATGGGAAAACGTCCGTGCCCCGTTTCAAAGTTTTTCTCATACCATCTTTCGAGCTTTTCATGAGGGGATAAGCAGACCGTTTTTTCCAAAGGGGTCAAAATATCCTCGACAAGCACGACCTCTTTTTTGATGAGCTGGTCATAAATCGCCCTGTTGATCATCGCGGCTACAGTAAACGTGTCATAGCTTGTAGAAATGACCGGGAGCTCGAGCCTGTCGGCAAGCTCAATAATCTCCGGCTCCGTATCAAAACCGCCGGTCACCAGCACGGCAGCACCCGCTTCCAAAGCCTGGCGGTGCGCATCGATTCGGTTGCCGACAATCAGCAGGTTGCCCGCCCCGGTATATCTCATCATCGCATCAAGCTTCATCGCTCCGATGACGAATTTGTTGAGCGTTTTATGAAGCCCTGCTTTTCCGCCAAGCACATGGCCGTCAATGACATTGACCACTTCAGCGTATGTCAGTTTTTCAATATTCTCTTTTTTCTTTTGCTCGATCCTGATCGTTCCGACCCTTTCGATCGTGCTGACAAACCCTTTATTCTCGGCTTCTTTTATCGCTCTGTAAGCAGTTCCTTCACTGACTTTCATTTCCTTCGCAATCCGCCTGACGGAGATTTTTTCGCCGACGGACAAAGAATCAATATATTTTAAAATCTGTTCGTGTTTTGTCGCCAATCGTTTCACCTTCATCCTCTGACTGCTAGATATATTTATTATAAATGGTTGTGCAATTGAACCGCAATCCGCCTTCGCAACATCATGTCCGTCTAAGAGCGATCATTCTCCATCAGAAGAAGCGCTTTTTCAAGCCATGAGCAATAGCCGTTTTCCCGCTCCAGCGCCCGGGTCAATACAAGGTAATGGCCGAAATGAGGCGAGCGGAAAGTTATCGATTCACCCGCTTCGCGCTTCAATTCTTCGAGCTTATTTTTTAAAAAAACGGCTTTCTCCTCCCGCTTTTGAAGCTGATCGGCAAAAAGCCTTTTCGCTTCATCACGTTCCATCGAAGAGATAAAATAAGCTTTCAGCATAAATTCATCTTTTACCGTATCGGGGACCGGTTTGAATTCCGTAAGCCATCCGTGAAGTTCACGCTTTCCGGCCTCTGTGATGGAATACATTTTCTTTTCTAATTTTGAGCCTTGGATCACCGTTTCATATTCAATAAATCCTTCATCCGTCAGCTTTTTCAGCTCGGGATAAATCTGACTGTGCTTGGCGCTCCAAAATTGGCCCAATTCGGCTTTAAAGCGGCTTGTCATATCGTAGCCGCTCAAACTCCCGTGATCAAGGAGCCCCAAAATCGCGTATTTCAATACCCTCATAATATCCTCCCAAGAACAATCCGATTCCTATATTATATCATCATTAACATGTTTTGATAGACATATAACCGGTTCAACCGAAAAAAGGACCCGGATTCGGGTCCTCTAAAAACAAGTTTATTTAAATTCGATTGACTCACCGACCTCAAGCACTTTTCCGACGCCGCCGGGAAGGCTGTCCGCAAATGCATGCGGGTCCTGTTCGATGACGGGGAACGTCGAGTAGTGAACCGGTACAACCTGTTTCGCCCTGAGCCATTCTGCGGCCAGTTTGGCGTCCTCCGGGCCCATCGTAAAATTATCGCCGATCGGCAGGAAAGCGAGGTCGATATGATTTAATTCACCGATCAGCTTCATATCTGAGAAAAGCCCGGTGTCTCCTGCATGAAAAATCGTCCTTCCTTCCACAGTCAAGAGGATCCCCGCCGGCATGCCGGTATAGACGATCTTTTGGCTGTCTTCTTCCGTATAAGCCGATCCGTGGAAAGCCTGCGTCAGCTTGACTTGGCCAAAATCGAACTGATGGGAGCCGCCGATATGCATCGGATGGACATTCAGGCCTTTCCATCCCAGATAGACCGCGAGTTCATTCGGAGCTACAACGAGCGAATGATTTCGCTTGGCGATTTCGACGGTATCGCCGACATGATCGTTATGACCGTGGGTCAGCAAAATAACATCCGCTTTAACCTCTTCCGGCTTTAAATCGGTTAAAGAATTTCCTGTAATAAACGGATCGAAGATCAACTGATGATTTCCCGTTTCAACTGTTACCACTGAATGACCATGATATGTCACTTTCATCATATCCACCCCTGTTTTTTAATTTCGCACGTCTAAAGAGAATGACGGTTAATCACATTCAAGCCGCCTGTCGCTTCAATGACTGTTCCCGTAATGTAGTCGGAATGTTCATCGCATAGAAAAGTGATGATCCTTGCGATATCTTCACCGGTTCCCGACCTGCCGATCGGCGTTTCCTCATCAAGTGACGCCCTCGCTTCTGAAATCGAGGCCTCTTTCATATCCCCGACGATGTTGCCTGGACAAACCATGTTGGCTGTGATGCCGGAGCCCGCTTCTTCAATGGCGATCGTTTTTGTTAAAGAAGCCAGCCCCACTTTCGCCGCTCCAAAAGCGGAACGATGCAGCCAGCCCGGCGCATGGTCGGCCCCCTGAAATCCGTATGTGATGATGCGGCCGAACCGCTGGCGCCTCATCACCGGAACAACCGCTTTAAACAGATGGAAGACAGAGCTTAAGTTGCCTTCAAGCATGTCATACCATTCATCATCAGTATAATCTGCAAGCTTTTTTCGTTCAAATATGTATGGGCCGGCATTATTGATCAGAAGATCAATTTTTCCAAATCGCTCAAGTGCGGCATTCACCATCCGGAGCAGGTCTTCTTTCTTGGTGACATCTCCCTTTACAAACTGTAAACGGTCAAGGGATGACCGCCATTTTTCTTTTAGGCGGCTGACAGCTTCTTCGTCCTGCCTGTAATTCACCGTCACTGAGTAGCCTTTTTCAAGCAGGGCTTCCGTCACTTTACGCCCCAAACCTTTTGAACCGGCAGTAATTAACGCATGGCGCACATCTTTCCCTCCCAGGCATTGGTTCTCGGTATTCGCAAATGATTGCATGTATCTACCTATACTTTACTACAAAAGCCAGAGTATATCACATGTGGAGCATCGGGAAATTTGCAATCGCCGCTGGACAGAAGAAAGCTGAAGCCCGCTGTTACGGGCTCCAGCTTTCTATTGTTTATCTGCATCAGCTAACGGCTGTGCGTCATCGTGCGCGACAAATCCGCTGAAATAGGCATCAGAGATTTGCTGAACGGTTTCTTTATCGCCGTCGGCATCATACATGTATGCGTGTTTTGACTGATCTTGTTTCATTGCCACACCCCTTTTCGATTCACAAATCTATTTTGCGTATGAAGCCGCACAGTTATGAATCGAATCGGGAAGTGTTAAAAATTGTTCAAACAATGCTTCGCCTTTTGAATGGCTTCTTCCACCTTTTTGAATCCCGTCCCGCCTTCACTCATCCTTTTTTCGACGGCATGGTGCGGGTCGAGCACGATGTAGACGTCTTCTTCAAACAGTTCGCTTGCCTTTTCGAACTCTTCAAACGGCAGGCCGCTGAGATAAATGCCTTTTTCGATACAAGTGTAGACAAGCTTCCCGACGACTTCGTGCGCCTCTCTGAACGGCATGCCCTTTTTCGCCAGATAGTCGGCAAGTTCGGTGGCATTTGAAAAATCCTGCTCCGTTGCTTTTTTCATCATATTTTTGTTCACTGTCATCGTTTTCGTCATGCCGGCAAAAATCTCAAGGCTTCCTTCGACCGTTTTCACAGTATCAAACATACCTTCTTTGTCTTCCTGCAAATCTTTATTGTACGCTAACGGGAGCCCTTTCATAATCGTCAGAAGGCCGATCAGATCACCGTATACGCGTCCGGTTTTCCCGCGGATAAGCTCTGCCATGTCCGGGTTTTTCTTTTGCGGCATCATGCTGCTCCCCGTAGCATAAGTGTCATCAAGCTCAATGAATTTAAATTCCTGCGAACACCAAAGAATGATTTCTTCGGAGAATCTTGACAGATGCATCATCAAAATGCTGCTCGCGCTTAAAAATTCAAGGATGAAATCCCTGTCGCTGACGCCGTCCAAGCTGTTTTCATATATCGAGTCAAACCCGAGCAGACCTGCTGAATATTCACGGTCGATCGGAAATGTCGTTCCGGCGAGCGCCCCGCATCCAAGGGGGGACTTGTTAATCCGCTTGAATGAATCATGATAGCGTTCTTTATCGCGCTCAAGCATCCAGAAGTAAGCGAGCAAATGATGCGCGAACGAGATCGGCTGCGCCCGCTGCAGATGGGTGTATCCCGGCAGTATCGTCTCCACATGTTCTTCCGCTTTTTCGATAAGCACGTGTTGAAAAGCCGTAATCAGCTCGATGATATGCTCTGTGTGCCCTTTTAAATACAGGTGCATATCCGTCGCCACCTGGTCGTTTCGGCTTCTGGCCGTATGAAGCTTTCCGCCGAGCGGCCCGATTTCGTCAATGAGCATTTTTTCAAGGTTGAGGTGAATGTCTTCGTAATCGACTGAAAAATCGAGTTCGTTTTTTTCCGCTTTGTGCAAAAGGGATGTCAGGCCTTCTTTTATTTTGACCGCTTCTGCTTCGGCTAAAATGCCGCATTTTTCAAGCATGGAAGCATGAGCGAGAGACCCTGCGATATCTTCTTTCACGAGCGTTTTGTCAAAGTGGATCGATGCGCCGAACTCATCGACCCATTTTTCCGGTGTTTTTTGGAACCGGCCTCCCCACAGCTTTTTCATGCTTTAATCTGCTCCTTTTTTTGGACGATGCTGTTTACTTTCGTCGGCAGTCCCCACAGCTCGATAAAGCCGACGGCAGCGTGATGATCGAACGCATCGTCTTTTGTATACGTCGCCAGTTTTTCATCATACAGGGAGTATTCGGATTTACGCCCTTCAACGATCGCATGGCCTTTGAACAGCTTGACGCGGACGACGCCCGTGACATGCTTCTGCGTTTCTTTCAGGAAACCGGAAAGCGCGTCTTTAAGCGGAGAAAACCACAGGCCGTTATAGATCACTTCAGCCATTTTTTGTTCGATCAGAGGTTTGAAATGCGCCACTTCTTTTACTAATGTCAAATCTTCAAGCTCTTTGTGCGCCTTAATCAAAGTCATCGCGCCCGGGCATTCGTACACTTCGCGTGATTTGATGCCGACAAGGCGGTTTTCAACATGGTCGATGCGCCCCACTCCATGCGCGCCCGCCAGTTCATTAAGCTTTAAAATCAAGTCTGACAGCGAGTAATGAGCGCCGTCAATGGAAACCGGAACGCCCTCTTCAAAAGCGATTTCGATCACATCGGGGGTATCCGGTGTTTTTTCAAGCGGCTTCGTCAAATCATAAGCCCCTTCAGGAGGCGCCGCCCATGGATCTTCCAGAACTCCGCATTCATTGCTTCTGCCCCACAGGTTCTGGTCGATTGAATACGGGCTGTCAAGATTGATCGGAATCGGAATGCCGTGCTTTTCTGCATACGCGATCTCTTCGTCGCGCGACCATTTCCATTCGCGCACAGGTGCCAGCACCTCTAAATCCGGATTGAGCGATTTAATGGACACCTCGAAGCGCACTTGGTCATTTCCTTTGCCTGTGCAGCCGTGAGCCACGGCTTGGGCGTTCTCTTTTTCAGCCACTTCGACCAGCTTTTTGGCGATCAGCGGTCTGGACAGAGCTGATACAAGCGGGTACTTTCCTTCATAAAGCGTATGGGCCTGGAGGGCGGTCAGTGCAAACTCTTTCGCAAATTCTTCTTTTGCATCGATAACATATGAATTAGAAGCCCCGACTTGAAGCGCTTTTTGCTGAACAAATGCGAGATCTTTTCCCTCCCCGACGTCAAGGCAGCAGGCCACTACATCATATCCCTGTTCCTGCAGCCATTTTATCGCGACAGAAGTATCAAGTCCTCCTGAATATGCTAAAACCACTTTTTTCTTTTGCGTCATTTTGAAAAACTCCTCTCATCTCGGTGCTCTTTTTGTATAAAAATAAGTTTTATTTAATAAAAATACATTTAATATGTATACACTTTAACAAGGAAGTCTGGTTTTTTCAACCTTTTTATAAAAAAAACTTCATTCATTTTTTATGAATGAAGTTCAGTGCATATTCAGCGTTCAGCCGGAGGGCTTTCCGGCTTTATTTTTTCATATCTTTTCTCAGTTCTCTGATGACATGGGCAAGCTCAGGCACAATCAGCTTTGACATTGCAAGCTTAACCGCCCCGCTTGAACCCGGTGTTGCAAACACGGCTTTATTTTGAATAACACCCGCTGCAGCTCTTGAAAGGATCGCAGCCGCTCCGATATCCTCTGTATAACTCAGCATGCGGAATATCTCCCCAAATCCCGGAATTTCTTTCGAAAAAAGAGGAACGATCGACTCGATTGTTACATCTCTAGAGGCAATGCCCGTCCCTCCGTTTAATAGGATGGCATCGATCCGGTCATCAAGACAGCCTTCCAGCACGGCTTTTTGAATCATTTCCTTTTCATCCTTTACAATCTCATAGGAAACGATCTCATGACCGTCTTCCGCTAAAAACTCTTTCATAAGCCGGCCGCTTTTATCTGTGTCTTCCGTTCTTGTATCGCTGACAGTAATAACTTTGCAGTTGACGCGGTCCGGCGCTTCTTTTTTATGTTCCTCAACACTCACGGCTAAATAGCCTCCTTTATACAGTCTTTTTTCATTATAAAGGGGAAGATGCATAAAAAAACAGCCTTCCTTGTAAAGAGAAGGCTGTTTTTTTATTTTTAGTGAGCCAGTCTAACGACGTCTCTTGCAATCATCACTTCTTCATTCGTCGGGATGACGAGGACTTTTACAGGTGAATGCGGATAGCTGATAAATGCTTCTTTTCCACGGACGTTATTCAACGCAGGATCCCAATAGACACCCATGAATTCCAAACCATGAAGAACGCGCTCTCTGACTTCAACGCTGTTTTCCCCGATGCCGGCAGTGAAAATGATCGCGTCTACTCCGCTCATTCTCGCTGCATAAGAACCGATGTATTTATGAATTCTGCTTGCGAATACTTCAAGGGCTGTTTCCGCACGTTCATTGCCTTCTTTAGTTGCTTCGACAATATCGCGCAAATCGCTTGAGAATCCGGAAATACCTAAAAGACCGCTCTTTTTATTGAGTGTGTTCAGGACTTCGTCGGCTGTTTGACCCGTTTTTTCCATAATGAACGGGATAAGCGCAGGATCGATGTTTCCTGAACGCGTACCCATCGCTACACCTGCAAGCGGTGTGAAGCCCATTGATGTATCGATTGATTTGCCGCCTTCAACAGCTGCGATGCTCGCGCCGTTTCCAAGGTGGCAGGAAATCAGGCGAAGTTCTTCAATCGGACGGCCGAGCAGCTCTGCCGCGCGTTCAGTCACATATTTATGAGATGTGCCATGGAAACCGTATTTACGGATGCCGAATTTCTCATAGTATTCGTATGGCAGACTGTACAGATAAGATTGTTCCGGCATTGTTTGGTGGAATGCCGTATCAAAAACGGCCACGGCAGGAACATTTGGAAGTACTTCTTTAAACGCTTTAATTCCGACAATATTAGCCGGGTTATGAAGCGGTGCGAGTTCTGAAATCTCCTCGATCTCATGGATCATTTCATCCGTCAATAAAACGGAGTCGCTGAACTTTTCGCCGCCGTGTACGACGCGGTGTCCGATTCCGTCGATTTCATTTAAATCTTTGATAATGCCGAATTTTGTAAGTTTATCCAGCAGCATTTTTACGGCTACGGAGTGGTCCGGGATATCTGTTGTTTCGGTCTTTTTTTCGTCGTTGACGGAAATCGTGAAGATGCCGTTATCCAGCCCGATTCGCTCAACAAGGCCTTTTGTTAGTACTTTTTCGCTGGGCATTTCGAACAGTTGAAATTTCAATGATGAGCTTCCAGCATTGATTGCAATAATTTTGGACATAAAATGACGCTCCTTTTTACCTATAGTCCGGTGACATTATGTTCAACCCGGATCATAAAAAATATGTATAAAATCGTTCTTAGTAAATTCAAAAAATATCTGCCTTTCTCATTTAAACACTCAAAAGAGTGCATTTCAAGTCACGATCCGACATGTTAACGCTTTCACAAAGAAATTATTATATTCTGAATATAAAAACAGATCAGAGAATATATCTTCTCTGATCTGCTTATCTTTTTTCAGCTTGAAACCAGTTGTCGAGTTTGGCTGTCATTTTCAGCATCGCATCCTGATTAGCGAATGACGGAACTTGTGCAAGCAGAACTTGTTTAGGCGCTTTCGCCTGTTCGCCATGCTTTTGTAAAACCAAAATGCTCTTCGCGTGTGCCTCATCTTTGAAAATCGACAGCGGAAGCTGAAGCACTGCATTAATATACGCATTGTCCTTTAAAAAGGTACGCAGCTTTTCGCTTTGGCTGCTTTCGAACAATTGGTTCGGAATCATAAAAAATAAATAGCCGCCCGGTTTCGTATAGGTCAAGCTTTGTTCAATAAACAAATGGTGTGAAAAAGAATGGCCTTCATCTGCCTTTAATTCGAAAGCGCGCGCGCTTTCGTCATCAGGATAATATCCGACGGGAAGATCGCAAATGACCGCATCGGCAGGCTCCATAAAAATCGGCTGCAGGCTGTCCTGGTTAAAAAGCTCGATTTCCTTTTCCTGCAGGTTTGCCTGGACATAGGCGAGCTTGATCAGAACGTCATCAATCTCTGAGCCGAACGCTTTTCCGGCTTCACCGGCCAGCTGGTTCAAGACGGCAAGCAGCAGGTTTCCAGTGCCGACCGCCGGATCAAACAGCGTCAATTCTTTTTTGGGTCCGATGAATTTGTTCACCAGATATCCGATAAATAAACCGATTGTATCGGGCGTCATCTGCCGGTTCGGATGGGGAATATCTTTCTGGCCTTTCAGGATGGCAAGCTGGAAGGCTTTTCGGATCGCCTCATGGCTGCATTCTGAAAAACGCGCACGGCCGAGCAGATCCTTCACCTTTTGTTCGGCTTTTTCGGAAAGCCCGCGGTCCGCGGAACCTGTAAAGAATGCCTCTCCTGCTTCCGCCAATCCTTCTATGTAAGGGATCTGCAGGTCACGTGCGATGATTTCCGCTCCTTTGTCAAGCCATTCATAAATCGTTTCGACTGGATAGTTTTGCATGATGATGTCTCTCCTTATCAAAAAATCAAAGCCATGAAAAGAGCTCCGGCAAGATGATCACCTGGAGCCCTTTTATGAGTTGAATTTACTTAACGAGTGATTTGGCAGCTTCGATGGCTTTGTCATAGTCCGGGTGGTTTGTCGCTTCGCTGACGTATTCAGTGTAGACGACTTTTCCGTTTTCATCTAACACAAATACGGCGCGGGCAAGCAATCTCAATTCTTTAATGTAAAGCCCGAATGCTTCCCCAAAAGACATTTCCCTATGATCTGACAATGTTTCCACATTTTCAATTCCGTTTGCTCCGCACCAGCGAGCCTGTGCAAACGGCAGATCCGCGCTGATCGTATACACTTTCACTGAACCGAGGCCTGCGGCTTCTTCGTTAAAGCGGCGGGTCTGCGCGTCACAAACACCTGTATCGATAGACGGAATCACCGAAATAACGGCTGGTTTGCCTTTAATGTCTTGAAGCGTGACTTCCTCAAGCGAATTGGACAAAACAGTGAAATCAGGCGCCTGGTCTCCGACTTTCACTTCTGAACCTACCAGTGTCACCGGGTTTCCTTTAAATGTAATTGAAGCCATCATCATTCCTCCTTCATTTATGTATGACTCTACTATAAAAGAGTTTAGGACAAACTGCAAAGCTTAAGTCCGGCCGAGACAAAAAAAGTTAACTGCTGCAGGAACAGTTAACTTCTGTGGCCGGAAAGCCGAAGCTTTTAAAATGGAGGCGTCTGGTTTTGGCGGTTCATATTTTGCTTTTGCTTATCGTTTTTCTTAAACATATGCTGAATCCGTTCGATCGTTTGCGGGGCTGCGTCTAAAATCTTATCGATGACGTGCGTGTTTTCATCCAAATGCAGGATTTTAACGCCTGATGATCCGACAATCAAAAAAGCAATCGGCGTAATCGATACGCCTCCCCCGCTTCCCCCGCCAAACGGGAGCTTCGATTCTTTTCGTTCACGATCTCCATCGCTCGCTTTGGATTCGGCCGGTTTATTTCCGCCGAACTCGCTTCCGCCAGCCGCAAAACCGAATCCCACTCTGGAGACGGTTAGGATGACGCTGCCGTCAGGTGTTTCTACAGGATCTCCGATAATGGTATTGACATCGATCATTTCCTTTAAATTTTCCATTGCGGTTTTCATCAAACCTTGAATTGGATGTTCAGCCATATTCCATTCCTCCTATACTGATGAATCATTCTTTGTTGAACCTGACAGATTTTTTGGCAGCTTAAATAAGCCGCGCATTTTCCCTTTCCAGTTCATCACGATTCTAAATGCTGCGGTTATAGCATGGCCAACGCGAAAATGGAATATACATGTCAGATGCGTTTTAGAGGAGCGGCTGTTAAAGACTGGAATCACTTCGTATTCCGGCTGGCTGTCAAAGCAAAAAATCTGATGCAAGAGAGCCATCGTGCCGGCTTTCAGAGACCAGGCGCCTCCCGTGACGATTCCGGTTAAAGCGGCATCAGGAAAGCCGAGGACTGAGGTCCATTCGAGCTTCGTGATGTGAATCCGCTTCATAAATCGGCGGATAAGCGGCTGCAGATTGATGACCTGTTCCACCAATTTTTTGATTTGCTTCGTATTATCGAACACTTCCCGATAGCCGACTTTTCTCCTCTTTTTATCGTTTTTTAGAGCCGTATTCGTCTGTTCTTTTACATCAACGGTCATATCCTGCTGATTGATTTTAATCACCGGAATTTCCTTTTTGAAGCGCAGAAGCCCAAAACCTGTTCGAACTTTAAAGGTAAGCCGGTCGTCATCGTCTGTATGAAGATATTCGATCGCGATGCGGATTTTCATCATCATTAACGCTGCCAAAAGAAGGAATACTCCCGCAATCCATATGTAAATCATGATTTCACTTCCTCTTATACTAATCATTATAGGAAGAAATTTGAAAAAATAAACATAGACGGAGCTTATTCCAGGCAGCAAAAAAACCCGGCTGTCTTTCAGCAGCCGGGTTTGATACACTCAGTCTTTTTTTCGATACAGCTTTTCATGAATAACCGCCGTGTCCGCAAAGAAATCGTGAATCCCCTGTTTCTTTGGCGAAAATGCAGCAACGAGATACGTAATATACAAACTGTTGATATAGCGGCCGATAAGCTCCCTAAACAAGATCACATCCCATGTCAGCCCTTTTTCCGGGGCAAGCGACACGACCTTCAGTCCGAATACCATCTTGCCCAACGTCTGTCTGAAATACTTCGTCATCAGGACGAAATAAGCGAAAAATACTGCCGCCGTTACAAAAGAATAAAGCGAAAAGGTGAAAAACCCTGATTCTTTAGGGAGATTCAGCAGGCTGAAAACAGGTGAAACCGCTAATTTGTTGATGCTGCCGACAACAATCCCGTCGAGCAGAAAGGCAAACAGCCTGATCCAAAAACCGGCATATGCATGCTCTACATGCGGGGCCGATTCTTCCCTGGAAACACCGGCGTCCGGTGATAATTCATTATGATCCTTTCCATCATAAGTCACATCCATTTTTTCGGTCCCCTCCTATTTAGCGTATAAATACATGAGTCTCGGTGCGCCGGATTGAGAAATTGCTTCTTTAATGTTTAAGAAATCGGCTTCGCTTTTAAACATCTTATTTGCAGTCATCGAAAAGAGCGACGCAAGGCCGGCCGATTCTTCATAGCTGACAACAGACGCTCCGGCAAGGTTTTTGTGGTCTTTTTTCATCGCTTTGACCGCATCCTCATAGTAGCCGAGCTCATCAATGAGATGGTTCTGTTTCGCCTGGCGGCCGTCATAAACGCGTCCGTCGGCAATTTTTTTCACGTCATTTTCGGACATGCTGCGTCCTTCGGCTATAACATCGACAAATCCTTCGTACGCGTCATCGACCATTGACTGCATGATTTCTCTTTCTTTTTTCGTCATATCGCGCGTCGGTGACATGATGTCTTTAAACTCACCGCTTTTGATCGTTTCCGTTTTCAATCCAAGCTTTTCTGCAAGCTTGCTGTAGTTAAGGCTTTCCATGATGACCCCTAGTGAACCCGTCAGCGTGTCCGGCGCTGCAAAGATTTTGTCGGCAGGCGTTGAAATGTAATAGCCTCCAGATGCAGCCATCGAGCCCATTGATACGTAAATCGGTTTTTTCGTATCTTTTTTGATCTCTTCAAGCTTCTTATGTATTTCGGCGCTTTCGTATACTCCGCCACCCGGAGAATTGACGCGCAGAATAATGCCCTTTACAGCAGAGTCGTCTTTTGCTTTTTCAAGCATTTGCAAAAACGATCTGTGGTTATAGCCTTCAGAGCTGAACAAGCCAGAAGCGCCGCCATTGTCGGAAATCGTTCCGTTCACTTCAAGCACGGCGATTTTTCTTGAGCTGTTTCCTTCTTCAAGCACCGTTTCTTCCTGGGTGTCATTAAGGCCAAACTGCATCTTTCCGTCATTCCCCATCGTGTCAAATACTGCTAGCAAAAGGCTCACCACCGCAGATAACGCAAAAACGCCCAGCGCGATGACAAGTGCGATCCATCTTTTCGCATTCATTTTGTCTGTTCTCCTCCTTTGAATAAAAAAAGCTGCATGTCTTAGTACGTATATGAAGAGAAAAAGTTCAGTATGATGCCGCTTCATATACAAGAAGTTTTTGGACATGGTAAACTAAGGGTCACAGGTCATTTTAACATACATGTTAGATGGCAGAAAAATCTAAACTTAACAGACAAAGGGGAGAATGATTGTGACAGACCGCCGGAACATTTATTTCTTTTACAAAAAAAGCGAAGAAACCGACGAGCAGTGCAAAAAACTGAAACACCTTGCAGAAGAACACGGATTTCGCGTCGTTCACCATCACAATGAAGCCAATATTATCGCAAGCATCGGCGGCGACGGGACATTTTTGCAGGCGGTTCGAAAGACGAATTTCAGGGATGACTGCCTGTACGTAGGCGTGGCCAAAAAGGGGAAAGCTCATTTGTATGCGGATTTTAATATACATGATACCGATAAAATGATTGAAGCGACAAACTCTGAACAAATCGAGGTCAGAAAATATCCGCTGATCGATGTAACCGTTGACGGGACAAGCTTTCGATGTCTGAATGAGGTATCCATCCGTTCAAGCATTATTAAAACATTTGTGATGGACGTCTATATTGATGATCTTCACTTTGAAACATTCCGCGGGGACGGAATGATCGTGTCCACTCCGACCGGAAGCACCGCGTATAACAAATCGGTTGAAGGGGCAGTCGTTGATCCGCTGCTTCCATGCATACAGGTGACAGAGCTCGCTTCATTGAACAACAACACATACAGAACACTCGGATCTCCGTTTATTTTAAGTGCGGATCGAAAGCTGACATTAAAAATCGTCCAAGACGGGAACGACTATCCGATCATCGGCCTTGATAACGAAGCCTTCAGTACGATGCATGTAAAAGAAGTCGAAGTCAGCCTCTCGGGCAAGATGATCAAAACCATTAAATTAAAAGACAATTCATTTTGGGAAAAAGTAAGGCGCACATTTCTATAATTTTGAAAACCCTTTCATTAAAAAGAGCGGGATGTTCCTCCTGCTCTTTTTTGCGGATGCTTATCACGAAATTTTCACTTCCGCATTCATGCCGGGCAGCAAGCACTTTGGCGGACGAATTTAATATCGACACATCGGATTGCCTCAAAAGTGCTCCTCCTTCCGGTTTTTATATATCGTATTACAAGTTGTATTACGCATCCTTTTTTCTATAAATCAACAGATTAAAAAGAAAAAGGCTGGTGATCGTCTGACCAACAGCCTTTAGCCGATTATTTGCTCCACTTTTTAAAATCCTGATTCAGTCTGATCAAATGAGTTTCCAATGTGCTCAGTTCTTCTTTTGTCCAGTCTTGAAGAACCTCCGTGTATACATGATAGCGAGCCTTTTGCACTTTTTTCAGAGTATCAATGCCCTCCGAAGTCATTTCTACAAGGCTGATCCGGCCGTTGTTGGGATCGGGAAAACGCCTGATGAGCTTTTTCCGTTCCAATGCTGCAACCTGTCTGCTCGCTGTCGAAAGATTCAGCATTAAGGTTTCAGCCAGCGAGTTGATGGCAAGAGGACTTTGCTTATCAAGCTCGCTTAACAGCAGATATTCCGAGCGGTCCAGACTTCCGAACCGCGGACTGTAGGCCGTCGTCAGACGGACTAAAAGCGCGATTTCCTTCTCGATGTTTCGGAGTGAGTCATGCCCCAAAGGATATTCCCCCCCTCTTGTGTGGTTATTCAGCTTTTGTTTTAAGAACGATTTCCCGTTGTCTTAGTTCAAAGCGCTTAATTTTCGCCGATGGCGTTTTCGGCAGTTCTTCGATGAATTCTATCTCCCGGGGGTATTTATAAGGGGCCGTCATGGCTTTTACATGGTTTTGCAATTCCTTTGTCAGTTGTTCATTTCCGCGGGATCGATCCTTTAAGACAACATATGCTTTCACGATCGATCCCCTGATTTCGTCAGGGCTTGCCACCACAGCACATTCTTTGACCTCAGGATGCTTGATCAGTGCATCTTCAACTTCAAACGGGCCGATTGTATATCCTGAACTGATGATCACATCGTCATTGCGGCTTTCAAACCAGAAATAGCCGTCTTCATCCTTTCGCGCCTTATCCCCTGTTATAAAGTAATCTCCTCTTCTTTGGCGGAGCGTTCGTTCTTGATCTTTGTAATATTCTTTAAAGAGTGCCGGCGTGCTTAAGTGGACGGCGATATCGCCCGTTACGCCCGGCGGACAGCTCTTTCCATTCCCGTCTATAATATCAACCAGGTTTCCAGGCGTCGGTTTTCCCATGCTTCCAGGCTTGATTTTCATTCCTTTTAAAATCCCCACCAACAGCGTGCTTTCCGTTTGTCCGTATCCGTCCCGCACATCAATATGAAAATGCTTTTTAAATGTATCAATGACTTCCCTGTTCAACGGCTCCCCGGCCGAAACAGCGCTGTGCAGAGAAGACAGGTCAAAGCGGGACAAATCATTTACTTTCGCCATGAATCGATATTCTGTCGGCGTACAGCATAGCACATTGATTTGATGGCGCTCAATCAGCTGCAAATACGTTTCCGGCGTAAATTTCCCGTGATAGATAAAGCCGGCTGCACCGCTGCCGAGCACTGCTAAAAACGGGCTCCATACCCATTTTTGCCAGCCCGGCCCCGCTGTTGCCCAGACGAGATCCCCTTCTGAAATGTCAAGCCATGCGGAAGCTGTCGTTCTTAAGTGAGCATAAGCCCAGCCGTGTGTATGTACAACTCCTTTTGGCTGACCGGTCGTGCCTGATGTGTAAGATAAAAATGCGATGTCATCGCGAGAGGTATCAGCCGCTTGAAAATCCGCGGCAACGGCCTGATTCATTTCTTCAAGCAGGTTGATCCACCCTTCTCTGCTTTCTCCGACGGCAAATAACGACAGCTCATCTTTTGCTTGAACATCTAGAAAAGCATCAAGAAATGCTGAATATACGACGGCTCCTTTGACGCCGGCATGCTTGATCCTGTAATCCAAGTCTTTCGCCCGGAGCATTTCGGAACATGGGATGACCACCATTCCGGCTTTTAAAATGGCCATGTAGACGGCATACGTCTCCGGGATCCGCGGCATCATCACGATAAGCTTGTCACCTTTTTTCAGTCCAGAACGGGTCAATATGCTGCCGATTTTGTAAGCCCTTTCAATTAATTTTTCATAAGTCCAAGACACTTGACGTCCTGATTCATCTTCCCAGATCAAAGCGGTTTTATCACGGGAAGATTTAAATTTTTCAATTTCATCAACCGCGTTATACTTCTCCGGCGCAATCAAATCTTCTCTTCTCAACCCATCCATCTCCTTGTCTTGTGCCATCTTTTTATTATACATAATCCTTTCATACAATTGTATTCCGAAATGCCTATTTTGCAGAACATAAAAAAGAGTGGGGATTAAACCCCACCCATTATCCATTGCTTTTTAATTTTAATTATTGTTGTGTTCCACCCATTTGCTGTTGAGCGAAAGAAACTAAACGCTTAGTGATTTCTCCTCCAACTGAACCGTTTGCACGAGAAGTAGTTTCTGCTCCAAGGTTAACGCCAAATTCAGAAGCGATTTCGAATTTCATTTGGTCGATAGCTTGAGCAGCACCAGGAACCAATAGTTGGTTAGAACTGCTTTGTCTGTTGTTTTGAGCCATGTGTTCTCACCTCCTTGTGAGTATAGATTGTGTAAAAACACATGACTTCATACAAAGAATGTTTGGTAATTGTATGCAAAAACAGACAAAGGCGTTTGATCGAATATTCCTTTAGAAAAAGTCCGCAAATTGATCTTTCGTTTCCGCTTTGCTGCTCAAAACAATCGTTTCTGTGTTCTCTACAGCTTCGTTGATGAGCGGTTCGAAATCTGTGTAGCTTTCAAAGTGTTCGATTTTTTCTTTTTTCGGACGCGTTTTCGGCGCAGAAGGCGTGAAGATCGTGCAGCAGTCTTCGTACGGACGTATGCTGATATCGTACGTATCGATTTCCTTCGCTTTTTCGATGATTTCCGTCTTATCC
The DNA here is from genome assembly GCF_054161455.1 of Bacillus sp. PK6-026. Taxonomy (NCBI): domain Bacteria; kingdom Bacillati; phylum Bacillota; class Bacilli; order Caryophanales; family Bacillaceae; genus Bacillus; species Bacillus sp. PK6-026. The sequence goes on from NZ_CP096418.1 coordinate 3,168,198, forward strand.
ATGCCGATTAAAGGGCGCAAAACCGGCGTGCTCGTGACCGCGTTGATGGCATACATGCTTTCGAGCGTCTGGCTTGCCACCTGGCCGAGGCTTTCTCCTGTAAAAACGGCAAGCGCGTTATGTCGTTCGCGCAGTTTGTCGGCGATCTGCAGCATCAGCCTTCTGGTCGCCGTCATGGAATAGTTTTCGGGAATCTGCTTTTGAATGAGCTCTTGGGTTTTCGTAAACGGAACGATATGAAGCTTGATGTCTCCGCCGAAAGCCGTAAGGCGTTTAGTGAGATCAATCACTTTTTGCTTGGCCCGTTCGCTTGTATATGGCGGGCTGAAAAAGTGAACAGCTTCGATCTCAAGCCCGCGCTTCATGGCATAGAACCCGGCAACAGGGCTGTCAATTCCGCCGGATATCATAAGCATCGCTTTTCCTCCGCTTCCGACCGGCAGTCCGCCCGCACCTTTTTCATCCCGGAATGTCAAATACGTAGCATCTTCCCGAATTTCGATCCGCAAATGGATGTCCGGGGAATGAACGTCAACGGTAAGATCATCGGTGTTGCGCAAAATGTGTCCGCCGATTTCGGCATTCATCTCATTTGTATTTAATTCAAACTGCTTGTAAGCCCTTTTCGTCGATACTTTAAAGGTATCTCCGGGCTTGTATTGTTCTTGAACAGACGCGAGCGCCGTCTCTTTAATGCTTTCCAGATCTGTCCGGCACTTCACGGCAAGACTGAACGATTGGATGCCGAAAACGTTTTTCAGACGGGCCATTACGGCTTCCGCGTCTTCTCCGTTTAATACGAGAGTCATTCTGTCACGTGTTGACTCATAACGGACGTTGCGGAAATCGCGCAAGACCATTTTGATATTTCTTTTCAGGCGATCGACAAAAAGCTTTCTGTTCTTTCCTTTTGTTGAAATTTCGCCAAATCTGATTAAAATATAGTCTTCATTCATTGTGTCTCTACCTCATAATTCCTTTTAGTTTGTGTAAACTTTCTTTTAAGGCCGTCATAAACGGGTCGACAATCTCCTGATTGTCCCGGTATGTCATACTGATTCTGATGCTGCTTGCCGCTGCATCTTCACCTTTTCCCATTGCTAAAAGCACCTTGCTCGGCTTATGCTGTTTTGAAGAGCATGCTGATGTCGTCGATACGAAAATACCCCGCTCTTCTAGCATATGCAAAAGGACCTCGGCCTTCAATCCCGGCACGGAAAAATTAATGATATGCGGCGCGCTGTTTTCTTCCGGCGTATTTAATATAACACCTTTTAGCTCTTTTAGCTCCTTGATAAAAGCCAATTTTGCCGCCTTTATTTCTTCTATATAATGGTTATAATCCTGTTTTGACATATTGATCGCTTTTGCAAGCGTAACAGCGCCGGCGGTATTTTCAGTTCCGGCACGCCTGTTGTTCTGCTGTTCTCCTCCGGAAATCAAAGGAAAAAGCGAAATCCGTTCGTTCAGAATGAGCGCTCCTGTTCCTTTTAAGCCGTGAAATTTATGGCCCGATATCGTACAAAGGTCAATGTCCGCCCCGGAGATGTCCAGCGGAACCTTGTTAATGCCTTGAACGTGATCAACGTGAAAGTATGCCCTTGTGTTTTCTTTTACGATTTTGCCGATGTCTTCCACAGGCTGGATGACACCTGTTTCATTGTTGACGTGCATGATGCTCACCAGAATCGTGTCTTTGCGGAACGCTTGTTTCAGATCTTCAAGCGAAACAAATCCGCGGCTGTCGACAGGAAGATATGTAACCTCAAAGCCGAAGGCTGTCTTCAGCTGCTCCAAAGATTCCGTCACAGACGGGTGTTCAATGGAGGAAGCAATAATATGTTTTCCTTTTTGCATATGTGCCAAAGCAATGCCTTTCAGCGCCATGTTGTTGGCTTCTGAAGCCCCGGACGTAAACACGATATCATGACTTTTTAGCGAAAGCGCCGTTTTGATCTGTTTCCTTGCTTCTGAAAGCAATTGATCCGCTTCAATGCCGTGGCGGTGCAACGACGAAGGGTTGCCGAAGAAGCGCTGATTTACTTGTTCATAAATTTGTAATAATTCAGGATATGGTTTTGTTGTTGAACTATTATCAAGATAAATCATGATCTACTCCTTTAAAAATGAACGTTCTTTTTCATGACTGTATATGTTATCATATCAACTTGTAATTGAAAATTAAAAATAAATGTTTGACTTCTCTGATTTTTAAAATATAATAGTCTTTGGACTTTTGTCATATTATATCACGAAAATAAATTGACAGAAAATTTAAACAACAAACCAGGAGGTTCTTTTTAATGAAAACTTCACTATCCGCTAAGGAAACGACGGCGATTGGACTTATGCTGTTCGCCCTCTTTTTCGGAGCGGGAAATATGATTTTTCCTCCCCAGCTCGGTCAAGCTGCCGGAGAGAATGTTTGGCCGGCTATCATCGGATTCTTGCTGACAGGCGTCGGTCTTCCGCTGCTCGGCGTCATCGCGGTTGCTCTAAAAGGGAGTGCAAAAGGCCTAGCTGACAAAGCCCATCCGGTCTTCGGCACGATATTAATCGTCAGCATTTATTTGACGATCGGACCTTTGTTTGCTATTCCAAGGACAGGAAATGTTTCATACGTGATAGCGGTGGAGCCGTTTTTAGGGAAACATTCATCAAGTCTTTATCTGTTTATCTTTACCCTGATATTTTTCGGAATCACTTATTTCCTGGCTTTAAACCCAAGCAAGCTTGTTGACCGCATCGGTAAAATTTTAACACCGATATTATTGACTGTAATCGCAATATTAGTCATCAAAGCGTTTATCACCCCGATGGGCAGCATCGGCTCTGTGACAGAGGCCTATCAATCCGCACCTCTGTTTGTCGGATTTTTAGAAGGATATAAAACGATGGATGCGATCGCTTCAATCGTATTTGGAATTGTCGTTATTACCGCGATTAAAGACCGCGGCGTTACAAATCCAAAGTCAATCGCCGCTTCATGCATCAAAGCGGGGATCGTCGCTGCAGTCGGTCTCGGACTCGTTTATGTTTCTCTCGCTTATTTAGGGGCGACAAGTGTTGAAACCGTCGGTTCGCTCAACAACGGCGGCGAAATATTGTCCAAAGCTTCCGCGTATTTATTCGGCTCGCTTGGAAATGCCGTGCTCGGTATCGCGATCTTGTTCGCCTGCCTGACGACGAGCGTCGGACTCGTTTCCTCTTGCGGAGAGTATTTTTCAAAGCTGATTCCGAAGCTCTCTTACAAAGCTGTTGTCATCATCGTGACGCTTTTCAGCCTTGTGATTGCCAATTTCGGACTGACAGAAATCATCTCGTTTTCAGTTCCGATTCTGTCGGCGATTTATCCGCTTGCGATCGTCGTCGTTTTGCTCTCTTTCATTGACAAGCTGTTTGCTGAACGACGCGAAGTCTATATCGGTGCCCTTATCCCGACTGGAATTTTAAGCATCATCGACGGATTAAACGCGGCGAAAATTCCGCTGGGTCCGGTAAACGATATCTTAAAAGCGAACATCCCGCTGTTCAGCATGGGTGTCGGCTGGGTCATTCCGGCTGTTATCGGCGCGGTGATCGGTTACATTGTGACATTTTTCATCGCTTCGCCGAAAGACAAATTAAAGAAAGTCAGCTGATCTTTGAAAAACCGGCTCTGTTTTTAAACAGGGCCGGTTTTTTTATTTTTCATTGCAGCTATAGACAAAAAAAACCGACACGCCTTTTCACGTGCCGGGTTTTTGCTCTATTCAGGCTGCTTCGCGTCCGCTGCAAGCCGGGCAACTGCTCCCGGCGACGCTTTTTCGACCGCTCTGGCGGCAATGTCGTAAGCCTCTTCATACTGATATGCATAAAAACTTTTCTCTGCTTCTTTGAGCTGTTCGGAAAGAATCCGGTCCTGGCTTCTGAAGCGGTTGCCATATTGGATGATGCGTTCGATCAGCAAAACCAGTTCAACCAGTTCATCCGTCTTTGTTTTCACTTCTGTGACAAGCTGTTCCGCCTCTTGAAGGCGTTCGTTCACCGCATCCATGTTCAGCGGCAGCTCATTCAGCTGTTCTGTCACTTTCTGCACAGTCGTCTGCGACTGCCGGATCTTTTCGGTTATGGCTTCCGGAATCCCTGGAACATTGCTTTTCTCCAGGCTCCGCGCCGTATCCTTGATCGTCTGCTTTAATTGCTTGAGAAGCTCTCTTGCCTGAAGCTCTTCTTTTCTCAGCATTTGCAGCATGTCTCTGTATTCGTCATGCTCCCGTTGAGCGGCTTCCATCTGCTTTTCGATATCCGCAAGCTCTTCTTTTAACAGCGAGTAGGCGACATGTTTCTGATCAAGCCTTTCTTTCACTTGTTCGAACTGCTTTTCGATCATTTCAAGGCGTTTTTCGTATGACTGCTGTTTCTCCAGTTCTCCGGTTGTCAGTCTGTAGCCTTTCTTGACGAGTTCGGTTTCAGCTTCGGTATCCTTTTTGGAGGCTTCAAGCTTTTCCAATGCAGCGGCAAGCTCAGGCACTTTCCCCAAAATTTCCTGCCCTGCTTCGACTTCATGCTCCAGCTGGTTATACAGCGTCTGGATCGTTTCATCAATCATCTGCACGATTGCGGCGGCTTCTTCTAAATCAAGTTCGTCCAAAAGCGCACCTTCAGCACGCTTCAATTCTTTCAAAAGGTTTTCGAGCTCCTTCTCCACTTGAATATGATCGAGCTTGTACCCTTTATCGATCATTTCCTGATAGCCGGCTTTCAATTTGGCGAGTTCCTGCGGAACGGTCTGCTTGCAGCTTGCAAGCAGTTTCGGCACATCGTCTATGTATGATTGAAGCTCTTCAAGCAAACGGTCTTGGGCGAGCAGCACCTTTCTGGCTTCTATATAATTTCCGCCTTCTGTTTCCTCTTCAAACTGTTTAATGCCTTCCCACACGGTATCGAGGTCGGTTTCAATTTTCTCATAGAGGTCTCCGTACAGGTGACTGTATGCCAAAAGGTTTTTCCGCACTTTTGTATACCGTTCTTTTACCTCTTCGATTTCTTTGCGGTTCTGCTCTTCGCTCGAGACAAGATCGGCGATTTCCTTTAAGATGTCTTCAATGTTGGATTCAGCCGCTGATAAAAGATTCTCAATATGCGCGAGCACCTGTTTCGATTTTTGAAAACGGTATTTGTCGGCGCAATCCTCGGCTTCAAACAGAAGCTCTTCGACTTTGGGCATATGCGAGGTGACGATTTCATCCCATTCCCGGCGCCACCTTTCAAAGAATTCCTCAGTCTGCCCCGTCATTTTCAGATGCTTGATTTTTGACATCTCTTCCACGATCGATCGGTTCATGATTTCGATTTTCCAAGCTTCTAAACGGTCGATCTCTTTATATATATTTTTTCTGAATAAGTAGCCCGTAGCGAATAAGATTAAAAATAACGCCAGTAAGCCAATGACAAACTCCATAATGAGCCCCCTTGCTGTTTATCTGTTCTGTCAGGGTATGTATTTGAAATTGTTATGTAAAAATGAAGTTAAACTATCGTTTTCATTGTTCTTATGATACCATGTAACCAACATTTTTTGAGCAGAATTTTTAATTTTTTTACATCAAAGTGACAACATCTGACTATTTTTTTACGGGGTGACATCATGCTGAAACGAGACGGTCATGTTCATTCTCCCTTTTGTCCGCACGGATCAAAAGACGAATTCAGATATTATATAGAAGAATTATGCAAAAAAGGCTTCCGATCCGTATCCTTCACCGAGCATGCGCCGCTTCCGCCTTCATTCATGGATCCGACCCCGGAGAAAGACAGCGCCATGCCGATCTCCGAGCTGGACCGCTATATTGAACGGCTGACCGAACTGAAGGAAGAGTACAAAGGACAGCTCGACGTTTTAATCGGTCTTGAAGTCGATTATATCCGCACCTTTGAACACGAAACGAAAGCTTTTCTCGATCAATACGGCACGCATCTTGACGACAGCATTCTTTCCGTTCATTTTTTGCCGGCCGGATCATCGCACATCTGCCTTGACTACGATGAAAAAGCGTTTCAGCAGCTGATCGGCTGCTACGGCAGCACAGAACAGGTCTATCTCGCCTATTATGACGAAATTTATTCTTCCATTGTATCACCGCTGGGAGCATTTAAGCCAAAACGAATCGGCCACATTACGCTTGCGAAAAAATTTGTGAAGCTGTTTCCGTATTCGATGTCAGAAAGCGTCAGAAAATCGGTCTCCTCCTGTTTGGATGAAGCCGCAAAGCGCGGATACGAACTTGACTTTAATACGTCCGGCCTCCGCAAGCCTTATGCAGGCGACGTCTATATGGAAGAATGGATGATAAAAGAAGCGGAACAAAAAAACATCCCGCTTGTCTTTGGGTCTGATGCCCACCAAGCAGAGGATGCCGGATTTGGTTACGAACATTTTGAGAGCCGCTTGGCTAAATAACGGCGGCTTGCCGACCTTCTCTGTACAACAGACTGAGAAGCCATGTTTTGACTTCCTTGTAATACGCCTGATAAAAGTACGGCTCGTGCGGCTGTACATACAGCACTTCTGAAATATATTGAGGCTGCAGATAAGGCATCATTAAAAGCGACTTCAGCTGAATCATAAAATGGGAAAGGGGAAAACGGGAAAATTCATTGTCCTCATTTCCCTTTTCAATGATCAGGTGGAGAATGTACTTTTCTTTTGTTAAATATGTCGACATCACTTCGCGATTCAGTGTGGAATCAATCGTGACTTCGCGATAAACAAACCGAGTTAATTGACGGTGCTCATGCTGATACGATAGAATATCAAAAACCAATTGAAGAAGGCAATCCGTTGCACCTGCATCCGGAAGGCGTTCATAACCCTTTTCAAGGACTCTTAAATAGCCTTCATAAAAACGGGATATCAAATGCTCCATTAAACCGCCTTTTCCATTAAAATAATAGGAGATGTGGGCGACATTGACATTGGCTGCTCGGGCAATTTCGCGGACGGATGTTCCTGAAAAACCTTTTTGGTTGAACAGCTCCACGGCAGATTCGATGATCCTGTCCTTCGTGGTTGAAATAGCGTTTGATCCCATCTTGTTTCACCCCTTCTTACTTAAAACAATTCCACTTCAAGCGGAATTGTTCCTGTAAAAAGTGCTCGACAAATAGCATCACGGCAAGCGTGTTTTTGCCATTTCAAAGAAAAAGCGAGGGAAATTATCATGTTTCATGTCGAAAAAACAGAAGGCAGCAAAGAAAAAAAATACGAGCTTCTCCTCAAACAGATCGATGCGCTGACAGAAGGCGAACCTGATATGATCGCCAATACAGCAAACGCCTCCGCTCTTTTATATCAATCATTGGAAGACATCAACTGGGCGGGTTTTTATTTTGCCAAAGACGGCGAGCTTGTGCTCGGGCCGTTCCAGGGACTTCCTGCATGCGTAAGAATCCCGTTCGGGAAAGGCGTCTGCGGCACCGCTTATACAAACGGCCGGGTCGAGCGCGTTGAAGATGTGAACGCGTTCCCCGGACACATTGCGTGTGATGCGGCATCCCAATCCGAAATCGTAGTTCCGCTTGAAGTGGACGGGAACATCATCGGAGTGCTCGATATCGACAGCCCGATTAAAAACCGCTTCGATGAAACAGATGAGTATTATTTGAAAAAGTTCACAGAGATGCTTGGAGAGCGTTTAAGCGAAAAGAGCCGGTAAATCCGGCTCTTTTTTAATGTGTCATAAACCTGTTTTTCCCGTTTCGCTTTGCATTGTACAGCGCGACATCCGCCTCTTTAAAAAGGCAGGTTAAAGATTTCGGACGATCCTGAGACCAATTGGATACCCCGCACGAAATCGTCACCTTTGGATCAGTGCATTCCCTGACAAGCGTAATCAGCCTCTCAGCAAGCATTTCACCGGTGTTCAGCCCTGCTTTCGGCAAGTATACCGCAAGCTCTTCTCCTCCCCACCTTGCTGCGACGTCCTGGTCGCGGATGTTTCGCTGGATCACCCTGGCGACTTGAATGAGAATATCATCGCCTTTCTGATGGCCGTACGTATCGTTAATCTGTTTAAAATCATCGATATCAATCAATACGAGTACGCCGCTCTCATCCGCTTTCATACTGTACCCGATTTTTTCATCGAAATAGCTTCTCGAGTAAAGCTCTGTCAAACGGTCTGTTTGAACAAGATACTTCAGCCGGTCGCGCAGCATCAAATTCGACACGGCGAGCGTGGAATGCCTGATCAGCGTCTGAAACAGCTTAAACATTTCAAATGAAAAAGAGCAGACGTTTTTTTTCAATACGATGACAAATCCTTTGTTTTCATTATTCTCCAGCATCGGAACGCCCATTAATGAAGCATAACCGTCATTTCCAAAAAACGAAGAACCGTTTCCGACAAATACCCCGTTTTCCTCTGAAATCTTTTCTTTAACATAGCGGATATATGGAAGGGCCGCATCCGTCTGAAAAAAACCTGTGCTTCCCGGCAGCAGGGTTTCCTCGTCCAAATGATTTTTATAAAAAAAGCCCACCTCTTCGGCGCCAAATGAACTGATCAGCCTTTCGGACAAACTCTTCATCATATCAGGGAGGCGTTTCGTCCGGTTCAGCTGATGCGATGTTTCATTAATCAGCTCCAAATTTGAAATCATATTCTGCGACTGTTCGTAAAGCCGGGAATTTTCAAATGCTTTCCCTGCCGCATTCGAAATAATGCATATATCCGCTGCCGTATCGGCAGCCCCTGGTCCAAAAGCCTTCAAAACGCCATACGTTCCCTGCCGGCCTTTAATCGGAATGTAAACTTCCGATTCATTTTTGCTCTTCGCCTGTCCTGATAAGTATGCCTCTAAGGCGAAAGAATCGGTCGATTCGCTTTGCACATCTAACTCTATCGCAGGAAGGCTGATGTATTGGTCCTCGTCGTATGACAAGAAAAGACAATATGCCAAAAAAGGAAAAACATCCCTCAAACTTTCAACCATTGTCTTGAGCACCTGCTCCTGATCCATCAGCTCATGCAGCAGCGCCGTCTTTTCATAAATCTTTGTTTTATTGAGCTCCTCATGAAATAATGCATCAAGTTTCAGACAATGCATTAAAAACAGGCGGATGGATTCAGCAAGACGTTCTGGTACTTTATGATTCTTTTGACACAAAAGTTCTATATATTTGCTGTTTTCTTCTATTGTTATAATGATATAATAATCATTAACTCGGCTGATCTGGCCGCTTTGGCCGTTCGCTCCCTGCGGACTTGAAGAAGGACGCAATGTAAGAGATATAAACGAAAAAAATGACTCTGCTGCCGCTTTTAGCCAGGCAACAGAGTCATCGTACGAGACGGCCGGCTTTTTTAAAAGAAATTGGAACAGCTTCTGATGAAAAGACAGATATAGGTCTTCAGTTTGTTTATTCATGGTCATCACCTTAAAAAAATCCGTTTTATGTATTTTATTTTCCTGATTATATCATAAAAAACAGGACTTTATACTTATTAACGATTCAGGCTCTTTGGGACAGTCCATGAATGGTTGACTTTGCACAGCGGACATTATATAATCTTCTTTGTGTGAAATAATGCAGCCTTTTTGTTCTGCTTCTGTGTTTCATTTTGTTCCTTATCTATTAAGGTGTATCGTGTAACTCTTTGCTGCTGGAGCGAGGATACATGAAAACAAAATGGACATGGCTGAATTGAACAGATGGGTTTTATTTTCACAAAAATAAAACCAAAGGAGGAGTCACATTATGGCTCGCTATACAGGTCCAAGCTGGAAATTATCCCGCCGTTTAGGCATCTCTTTGAGCGGTACGGGTAAAGAATTAGAAAAACGTCCTTACGCACCAGGTCCTCACGGTCCGGGACAGCGTAAAAAACTATCAGAATATGGTTTGCAATTGCAAGAAAAGCAAAAGCTTCGCCATATGTACGGTGTGAACGAACGCCAATTCCGCAACCTTTTTGACAAAGCTGCGAAAATGGCTGGTAAACACGGTGAAAACTTCATGATTCTTCTTGAAGCACGTCTTGACAACATCGTTTACCGTCTTGGCCTAGCGCGCACTCGCCGCCAAGCACGCCAATTGGTAAACCACGGTCACATTCTTGTTGACGGAAGCCGCGTTGACATTCCGTCTTACCAAGTTAAACCTGGCCAAACGATTTCACTTCGTGAAAAATCTCAAAACCTTTCTGCAGTTAAAGAAGCGGTTGAAGTGAACAATTTCGTTCCTGAATACCTGACTTTTGACGCTGAAAAGCTTGAAGGTTCACTAACTCGCCTTCCAGAGCGTTCTGAGCTTCCTGCTGAGATCAACGAAGCATTGATCGTTGAATTCTACTCTCGTTAATAGAAAATGCTCTTTAAAGAGCATTGGCAAAAACCCTGGAATTGTTGATATATCAGCGATTCCAGGGTTTTTTGTTGTATTCTTCTTCCCCCGTTGATTCGGGGAGATTGCAGGCTGTTGATAAGCCGGGAATAAAACGGACCCAGCTCATAAGCGTCAAGTTTTTAATAGATGATTTTTCTTGCAAGATACCTCCTCACAAGCAAGATATGACAAACGTCTCCTTTTCTCTTATGCATATATTCGGTAAAATCAAATCGTTGGTTAAAGAATGAAAACGGAGGAGTGACCAACAAATGCTTATGTTTTTTGGTAAGTTTCTCTTGTTCTACTTGTTCTGTTTAGCTGCATTCGCCATTTTCAAAGTCATGTACTACAATATCAGCAAAAAATGGGTTGCAAAGACTGAAGATGGCACTAAACTGAATTGGGCTTTGAATGTCTTTGTTAAACACGGTAAGAAAATGGACAGCAACGACTGCTTTGTGATGGGGATGTTAGCGGGATGGTGTGCGATTTATTTATAAAAAACTCCCGAAAGCTTCGATGAGGGCCAAGATCCGTCTCGCGATACAAGGGGCATGAACTTCAGTGACTGCTTTTTTGCTTTAGTCTCGCCCATTTGACTGTCTCCGGTATCTCAAAACCATCTTGAATCGTCACTGAAATTGATATGCCAAACAATCATCGGAAATACGGGCATCTCTCATTAAAAATCAAGTTAACAGTCGTTCCCCTTCGGTCTTCTTCAGACTATAAAAAACCCCAATCGCCAGATGATTGTCTAACAATTGGGGTGCAATTTACGATACATTTACTTTTGGATCTGGTCCATATTGATTTTCTTTTGTTTCGCCAGCCTGACAGTAAAAAATCAGCAGAATGACAGCACCGATAATCGGCAACAAGCCAATTAAAATCCACCAGCCGCTTCTTCCGGTATCATGCAGCCTGCGGACATTGACAGCCAAAGAAGGCACCAAAACAGCCAACTGATAAATTAAGATCAGGACGTACCCGAGGAATCCACCGCCATACCCGATGATATATCCTACTTGATATCCATCATATCCTTCCGCTGTCATGATTCCTGAAATAAATAAACTTACGATCATTACTGTTAAGATAAATAAAATAAAACATATGATACCGTTAAACAAATGAAACAACCAATATTCCTTTCGTCTTGCTCTCCCTTCAAAATTCGCATAATTCCTCAAGCCTTTCCAAAACCACTTCATACAAGTTCCTCCATTGTCAAATCTATAAATTTGCGAAAAACATATGAATTATACCATAAAATATCATTATCGACCATTTACTTGAAGGATGCTCCCAAGTCATCTTAGAGGAACATTTTTTTAATTGAAATTTGAGCTTGTTCCTTTTCAAAATTTCAGTTCTCATTTCACCATTGCTTCTGTATAATATGAATCATCCATTTCGCCTCTGTAGCTCTAGAAGGGAAGAGCGCCGTAAAACATTGTAGGAACGGGTCGCAAGGCAAGGGTTTCAGAAGCACCGAAAAGCAAATAGCTGAGACAGGTGGAATTCCTGTCGGTGAAAGTCCGTAGGGAAGCGTGTTCTCCCCTAGCCTATGCTTACGAGAGGAGTGCGGGTTCGAATCCCGCCGGAGGCATTGATCTTTGTTCTCGAAGAAGAAGCCAAAAAAACAGACAGAAATTCACTGTCTGTTTTTTACGGCTTTGACCTGTCATATATTAAAATGTGTAAGATTCGCCGTCATCCGGCACAAAAACACGTGAAGACATTCCTTTTTCCTGAATGAAACTCTTCAATTCTTCCCGTGATAAAGTCCAATGGTTGACAGCTTCCATATGACTGGAAATGATTGTGGCGTCAGGAGCGGCTTGATAGACTTCAGCAATATCCTCTTTCCCCATGACGAGAGACCCTCCTTCAAAGAATTGATTGTCTCCTCCGTTAACGACTATGATGTCCGGCTGATGCGCAGCGATTTCTTCCCGGACACCTTCATACCAAACCGTATCCCCTGCTACATACAGCGTTTTCTCCTTTGAGTGCTTGAAGACAACGCCGCACACTTCTCCGGCAAGCTTTTTTATCTCTCCTCGTCCATGCTCGCCTTTTGTCTTGATTAATTGAATCCCCTCAAACACCGTATCTTTTGTTAAAACCACTGTATTTTGAAAACCTGCTTTTCTCACTTCCTCAGCATCTGCTTCATTTTGGACAAACAGTTTGATTTCTTTCGGCAACAGATCTTTGGCAGCATCGTCAAAGTGATCTAAATGCAGATGAGTGACGATGACTGCGTCGGTATTCTTGACGAGCTCGTCGGTTGGCACAGGCAAGGTGACTAAAGGGTTGTTTTGATCTTGTCTTGCTGAGTTCGGAAAAGGAGGATAAGTGCCTTTCTCAGCCAGCATCGGATCTATTAAAAATGTTTTGCCAGCATATTTAACGGTTAATGTTGCATTTCGAATTTGTTGAATATCCATGGTTATCATGCCTTTCCTTTTATTTACGATTAGTTTATACTATGACCGATCATCATTTAAATAGATATAGTCAAGTCTTTTTAGCATTTGACTTGATTTTTGAAAAACGTTCTTTTGAGAGGATTTGATGAAATGCTGGATCATACAGACAGGCAAATCATAGAGGAATTATCAAAAAACAGCCGGATGACCATGAAGGAATTAGGAGAGAAAGTTCATTTGACAGGGCAGGCGGCTTCCTCAAGGGTTGCAAAATTAGAGGATCAAGGAGTGATTGAAGGTTATACCATAAAAGTGAATCAAGACAAACTCGGGTGTTTTATTCACGCTTTTATCAATATCTATACAAAAAGCACTTATCATAAGCCTTATCTTTCGTTTATCAAAGCACAGCAGAAATACATCATTCAAAACTATAAAATCAGCGGGGACGGCTGTTATCTTCTCGAATGCAAGTTTCCGTCAAATCAACTGTTGGATCAATTTTTAACAGACTTAAACCATCATGCAAATTATAAACTGTCGATCGTTATTAATAAAACGGGCGTGTGAAGAATCCGCCGTCCGCTTTTTTTATAAAAAAGAGGGCCCTAAAGACCCTCTACTTCAGCCGCTTTGCTGCATTTTCCGTCTGATTCAATTGATTGTATCCGTCAGCTGACTGCTGCGCCTCTTGTTTTCGTTCCGTTTCCAGCTGCTTGTTGTAATCTTCCATAAACTTTTCTTTCGCCGCAATGAACAGGTTCATGCTACATTCCTCCCTCTTCAACGATGGAAATGCTCTACCTATTACATCTATATTTTTGACATTTCCTGAATGAACATACATGAAACATACGGACACAAAAAAACCCTTGCCGTTTGGCAAGAGCTTTTTGAAACTTGTTACTCGTTATAACTAAAAAATTATACAAAAAAATGAAAATCAAGTGAAGTATTTTATTTAACCGTAAACATAAAGACTCAATTCTACTAATCTGAACTTGAAAAATCTGCTAATGTGGATTATAATGGATAAGAATCTCATATTTAACAAGATATAAAATTTTAATGGAGGGATTTTTATGAAAAAAAGAGTAAATCATTTTATGGCTTTAGTTTTAGCTGGTGTAATGTTATTTGGATTTACTTTTATTGGACCAGGTCAGACTGCACAGGCTGTAAGTAAAACTACAAGTTTTACATTTAAATCAGGTTTAGGTCCATCTAAATCATATATACATACATCAGACAACTATAAAAATGTATATGCCACAATTGAATTAGGAAGTAGAAGTCACGTTTGGAATTCAGCAGCTTACTGTAAATTATATCTACAACGTTATACTAAGGGGTCTTGGAAAACGATTGATTCGGCTTCCGGATATGCAGAAACTGGAAAAAAATTAAATGTTACATTTTCAAATATCGCCAAAAAATCTGCTTCAACACGAGTAAAGGTAAACCTTTATAATAATTGGAAGCACTCAGAGTTAATGCAAACTGTATATTCAAGTAAATGGACTCGCTAAAAAATATATATTTTTAGCAAGGCTCTCTTACTAAAGAGAGCCTTATTTTTTATTATTGAGATTTTCACTCTTTAAACCGTAAAAAGTTGAAACTAAAGATCAGACTTCGTGATGTTCAAATTTAAAATCCATTAAATAAATTAAATTCTTTTCCTCACCCCTTTCCCCCGAAAAAATTCATTCTCTTTACTTGTGATAATCCCCCATAAACTCCGAAAGCCTCTATATTTTTGACATTTCCTGAATGAACATACATGAAACATACGGACACAAAAAAACCCTTGCCGTTTGGCAAGAGCTTTTTGATTATTTATAAGTCAGCAGGAAGTATTTCTTTTTACCGCGGCGAATGACGGTAAACTGTCCTTCGATGCGGTCGTCGCCGGTGAGGACGTCCGCAACATCGGTGCGGCGCTCGCCGTTAACGTATACCGCGCCGTTTGTGATATCTTCGCGCGCCTGGCGTTTAGACGGAGACAGCTTGGATTGGACGAGCACCTCAACAAGAGGCAGTTCATCCGCTTTCTCAAGTTCCATGGAAGGAACCCCTTTAAAGCCGACCTTCACTTCTTCAGCAGTCAGCTGTTTAATATCTCCGCTGAAGAGTGCTTTTGAGATGTTGACAGCCTGCTCAAACGCTTCACGGCCGTGTACAAGAACGGTCACTTCTTCGGCGAGGCGCTTTTGCGCTTCGCGTTTTTCAGGCGCCGTCTCTGCTTTTTCAGCGAGATCTTCAATTTCTTCTTTGGACAAGAAAGTGAAGTATTTCAAGTATTTCACGACATCCCTGTCGTCGGTATTGATCCAGAACTGATAAAACTCATATGCCGACGTCTTCTCTTTATCAAGCCAGATCGCGCCGCCTTCCGTTTTTCCGAACTTCGTGCCGTCTGCTTTTGTCACAAGCGGAATCGTCAATCCGAAAGCTTTTGCATTCTCTTCAGATTTGCGGATAAGCTCGAGGCCTGACGTGATATTGCCCCACTGGTCGCTTCCGCCGATCTGCAGCTTGCATTCCTGGTTTCTGTACAAATTCAAGAAATCGAGAGACTGTAGGATCATGTAGCTGAATTCAGTATAAGATATGCCCGTCTCGATTCTGGAACTTACCGTATCTTTGGCAAGCATGTAATTGATTCCGAAGTTTTTGCCGACATCGCGCAGGAAATCAATGACGTTCATTTTGCCGATCCAGTCATAGTTGTTCGCCATAATCGCCGGATTTTTTTCAGCTTCAAAATCCAGGAAACGCGAAAGCTGGTTTTTGATTTTCTGCGACCATTCGCGGACGATTTCTTCATTGTTCAGCGTGCGCTCCGCTTTCTTTCCGCTCGGATCGCCGATCAGGCCCGTCGCTCCGCCTACGAGCGCAATCGGACGATGTCCGGCCAGCTGAAAGCGACGAAGCATTAAAATCGGCAACAGGTGTCCGATATGCAGACTGTCAGCTGTCGGATCAAATCCGGAGTATAAGCTGATTTTTTCTTTATCCAGCAGTTCTCTCAAGCCTGCTTCATCGGTTTGCTGCTGAATCAGTCCCCTGAAGGACAAATCATCAAGTAAGTGTGTCATCATCATTTAGCTCCTTTTTTCCAAAAATAAAACGCCCCTTCGCAAAAACGAAGGGACGATAAAAATCGCGGTACCACCCTGCTTAAAAGAACGCATGGCCGCGCTCTTTTCACTCTCAATGATAACGGAAAAGCTTCCGTTCTTCTGCTACACAAAGCCCGGGAGGCTTTTTTCGCAAAAGCGGTTCGTGAGTGTAATTCAAACCATCCATATGTGCTGATTTTCACCGGCCATCAGCTCTCTAAGACAGGGAAGGATGCGTTTTACTGATCTCAGTCTTCACCTTTTGAATATTCGACTAAATCTTTTTTAACATAATATTTTTGCATTGTCAATGAGACATCAGTCTTCCATCGATGAGAGATCGCCTGCCGGAAGGTTCAGCTCCCAAGCTTTCAGGACGCGTCTCATGATCTTTCCGCTTCTTGTTTTCGGCAGTTTATCTTTGAATTCGATTTCCCTTGGCGCGGCGTGTGCGGCCAAACCTTGTTTCACGAACTGCCTGATTTCTTCTTTTAACGAATCTGACGGTTCATAACCGTCCCTCAAGGCGATGAACGCTTTAATAATTTCACCGCGGACGGGATCCGGTTTGCCGATGACGCCTGCTTCAGCGACAGCTTGATGCTCAACAAGCTTGCTTTCGACTTCAAACGGGCCGACGCGCTCGCCCGATGTCATGATGACATCGTCGATCCTTCCCTGGAACCAGAAGTATCCGTCTTCATCCATGTAGGCGGAATCTCCTGACACATACCAATCCCCCGGCATAAAATAGGAGCTGTATTTTTCAGGATTGTTCCAGATCGAATGCATCATCGACGGCCAGCCTTTTTTAATGGCGAGATTCCCCATTCTGTAAGGAGGCAGTTCATTTCCCTGGTGATCGACGATTGCAGCCTCTACGCCTGGAATCGGCTTGCCCATCGATCCCGGTTTAATTTCCATGCACGGGTAATTGCAGATGAGCTGCGCTCCTGTTTCGGTCATCCACCATGTATCATGAATCCGGTTGCTGAAGACTTTATGCCCCCATCTGATGACTTCAGGATTTAACGGCTCCCCTACGCTTAAAATATGCCGTAATGAGCTCAGATTATATTTGTTCACGAGATCGTCGCCAGCACCCATCAGCATCCGAAAAGCCGTTGGCGCGCTGTACCATACCGTCACTTCCATTTTTTCAATCGTTTCGTACCATGCTTCGGGACTGAATCTGCCGCCTACGACAACATTCGTTGCTCCATTCAGCCACGGACCGAAGATCCCGTAGACCGTTCCGGTAACCCAGCCTGGATCAGCCGTGCACCAATAAATGTCATCGTCGTGCAGATCAAGAACCCATTTGGCTGTTTGATAATGCTGAATCATTGCTTTGTGGACGTGGAGAACCCCTTTTGGCGCGCCGGTCGAACCCGATGTATAGTGAAGCAGCATCCCGTCTTCCTGATCCATCCATTCAATCTCAAGATCAGTATCTGCTTCAGCCGCTTTCGCGTAATAATCGATGACAGACCCTTCTTCCTTTACGCCTTCTCCAACGACAATGATTGATTCAAGATCCGGAAGTTCGCCGGCCGGCACCCGTTCAAGCAATTCCGGCGTCGTCACGATAACCTTCGCTCCGCTGTTTAAAAGCCTGTCTTTGACAGCGCCTTCCATAAATGCTTCAAACAACGGCCCGACGATCGCTCCCAATTTGACAGCGCCGAGAAGAATAAAATAAAGCTCGGGTGATCTCGGCATAAAAACAAACACACGGTCTCCCTTTCCCACATTGGCATGCTGCTTTAAGACATTCCCGGCTTTATTCGTTTCATTTTTCATCTCTCTGAAGGTGTACTTTTCTTCGCGGACCGGATCTTTGTAGTAAAATGCCACTTTATTTTTCAAATTTGACTCAGCGTGGCGGTCGATCGCTTCATAAGCTGCATTGATTTTTCCCGTTTTGTGCCATGAAAAATGTTTTTCGGCATCCTTCCAGTCAAATGTCCGGTATGCTTCATTATAGTCTTTCAAGTTGTAGTTTCCCTTTTCTGCTGGCAACGCTTTCAATTCCATGCCCATCCCCCTTTGTTCGCTCATCAAAATATATTATAGTATAGATTTTTTATTTTCTCAATTTTTAAAAAATACTCTTCCATCCTATGAAAACGCTTAATATTTTGGTATGTTATGTATAAAAGACTTCAACTAAGATGTAAGGCGGTGGATACGTGGACCATCACAAAACTTATCATGCCAAAGAATTGCAGACCGAGAAAGGCTCCGTGCTGATAGAGGGCCCTATCAGTCCCGAAAAACTCGCACAATATGAATTTCACAACGAGCTTACAGCCTTTCGCCCATCTCAAAAACAACATGAAGCATTAATCGAAATCGCAGGGCTTCCCGAAGGACGGATCATCATCGCCCGTTTCCGGCAAACCATTGTCGGCTATGTGACATATGTTTATCCAGACCCGCTTGAAAGATGGTCTGAAGGAAACATGGAAAATTTAATTGAGCTTGGAGCCATCGAAGTCATTCCGGCGTTCAGGGGTCACTCTGTCGGGAAGACGCTGCTTGCGGTCAGCATGATGGATCCACAGATGGAAAAATATATCATCATCACGACTGAATATTACTGGCATTGGGATCTAAAGGGGACTAATAAAGATGTTTGGGAATACAGAAAGATGATGGAGAAAATGATGAATGCCGGAGGGCTTGTCTGGTTTGCGACAGACGATCCGGAAATCAGCTCCCATCCCGCCAACTGTTTAATGGCCCGCATCGGAAAAGAGGTCAGTCAGGAGTCGATCGAGCGTTTTGACAGACTCAGATTCCACAATCGTTTTATGTATTAAGGGAGCAAAGGGGACCTGAATATGATTGTTGAAAAAATCATGAAACGGGATGTTGTGACACTTTCCAGAACGGATACGATTGAAGAAGCGATCAAACGCATGCGAACATTTCATATTAAACACCTTCCCGTCATCAATGAACGGGGAACGGTCATAGGCATCGTCACGGACAGGGACGTCAAAACAGCAAGTCCGAGTATTTTTGCCCAAAACAGATCTGACGAAGATTTAAAAAAGCCGGTGGAACTGATTATGTCAAAAGAAGTGATCACCGGTCACCCGCTTGATTTTGCCGAAGAAATATCAGCTATTTTTTTCGAACACGAAATCGGCTGCCTCCCGATCGTAAAAAACGGGAAGCTTGTCGGCATTGTGACAAAATCCGATTTGCTGCATACGTTCGTCCAGCTGACAGGAGCCCATTTTCCAGGCTCCCAAATCGAAATCAAAACCGATCATATCGCCCGTAGCCTCGCTGATATCAGCGCCATTTTCAGCAGGCGCCAAATCGCCATATTGAGCGTGCTCGTATATCCCGGTGATGAAGATGATTCGAAAATACTCGTGTTTCGCGTTCAAACAATGAATCCCGCCTCTATCATCAAAGACGTGAAGTCCAAAGGGTATCAGGTTCTTTGGCCGGCTGTTCAAAGGGATTTGCCATGAAGGACAGCGTATTTATTTTTTCTCCCTCTTACCAAACCTATCAATTTCATCAAGATCACCCGTTTAATCAGCTGCGAGTCTATGTAACATACGATCTTTTGAATACAGTCGGCGCATTTGAACCGGGAGAAACGATTGCTCCGCGCATAGCGACAGAAGCCGAGCTCGCCCTTGTTCACACAGGCGATTATATCAAGGCCGTCCAGCTTGCAGGGGCGGGAAAACTCCCGGCAGCCGAAAGCGAAAACTACGGGCTTGGAACAGAAGATACCCCTGTCTTTGCCGGGATGCACGAAGCCGCCTCCCTTTTGGTGGGCGGAACACTGACAGCTGCAGACTATGTCATGACGGGCAAAGCAAGACACGCCCTCAATCTCGGAGGCGGGCTTCACCACGGATTCAGAGGAAGAGCTTCAGGATTTTGCGTCTATAACGACAGTTCAGTTGTGATACGATATTTGCAGAAAAAATATCATGCGAAGGTTTTATATATTGATACGGACGCCCATCACGGCGACGGGGTGCAGTTTACGTTCTATGATGATCCTTCCGTGTGTACCGTCTCGATTCATGAAACCGGCCGCTACCTTTTCCCGGGAACGGGGCAAGTACAGGAAAGAGGTCATGGCGAAGGCTACGGCTACGCTTTTAATATCCCGCTCGATGCCTTCACAGAAGATGAGTCTTTTCTTGAATCCTACCGGACGGCTGTTTCTGAAATAGCCGAGTTTTTCAAACCGGACGTTATTTTGTCGCAAAACGGAGCTGACGCGCATTACTACGATCCGCTGACACACTTGTGCACGACGATGAAGATTTACGAAGAGATTCCAAAGCTCGCTCACGAACTTGCACACACCTATTGCAACGGAAGATGGATCGCTGTCGGCGGAGGCGGGTACGACATTTGGCGCGTCGTACCGAGGGCATGGGCAAGAATCTGGCTTGAAATGAAAGGAATGAAACCTGAGGATAAGATGCCTGAAAAATGGCTGAAAAAGTGGGGGAAGCAGGCATCTGTCCGACTTCCTGCCAACTGGTCCGACCCGGCAGATTTGTATCCTTCGATTCCAAGAAAATCCGAAATAACGGAAAAAAACGCCCAAACCGTTGCCAAAGCTCTTTATCCGATTCGCTCTGCCAAGCGCGCCACTTAATGCGAAAAATCCCGGCGTACAGAAAAGGCCTTGCTTTTATGCAAGACCTTGCTTTCTTCTCATTTATTTTTTTGCGATGACAATTTCAACGCGCCTGTTTTCCTTCATATGGCTCTCTGTGCGGTTGTCCTTGACCGGTTTTGTATCGGCATAACCGATGGCAAGAAAACGTGAAGAGTCGAGCTTTTCTTTCGACGTAAAGTAGCCGATCACAGTGCTCGCCCTTGCCGCAGAAAGCTCCCAATTGGATGGAAAACGGTAAGTCGAAATCGGGCGGCTGTCCGTATGCCCCTCCACACGGATCGGGTTGGACACTGATTTGAGAAGGACGGCGATTTTATGCAAAAGCGGGTGAGCCTGGTCTTTCAGATCCGCTTTTCCCGAATCAAACAAAACCGCTTCCTGAAGGACGAGGATGATGCCCCGTTCATCACGCTTGGCCGCTATCAAACTTGACAGTTCATTTTTTTCAATATAGTCGTTGATTTTCTTTAATAAATCTTCTTGGCTTTTAGCCGTTTTTTCAGCCTTCTGATCGTCCGCGTTTTCTTTTTTCAGCTCTGCGGCGGATTTGTCGTCGGCCCTGTCTTGAAATGAACCGACTGCTGCTTTAAATTTGTTTAAATCGATTTGCGACATCGAAAACAGTAAAATAAAGAACACGAGGATGAGCGTAATCAAATCCGAAAACGTGATGATCCAGTTTGACGATTTGCGACCCTGCTCGCGCTTTCTTCGTTCATGTCTAAGCTTCATGAGCCCTGTCCTTTTGTTTTATATGATCCGCCCGCTTTTTTGCCCATTCTTCTTTTGAACTGAAAACGACAAGCTGGCTTTCCAGATTTCGCGGATTTCTTCCCGACTGGATGCCGATGATGCCTTCGATCATGACCTGCTTCTTAAAGATTTCATTCTCAGTCTTTTCTTCAAGCTTTGCGGCGATCGGTATAAACAGCATGTTGGCTAAAAGGGATCCGTAAAGCGTCGTCAAAAGGGCGATCGCCATATTCGGACCGAGCGTTTCCGGCTTGTTCAGGTTTTTGAGCATCATGACGAGTCCGACAAGGGTTCCGATCATTCCCCATGCAGGGGCAAATTCCCCCGCTTTTTCAAAGATTCTTCTTCCCTTTCTGTGCCTTTCTTCCATCGCGGCGATTTCCGAGTTCATCACATTACGGATCGTCTCCTCGTCCCATCCGTCGATGGCAAGAAGCAGACCTTTTTTCAAAAACGGGTCTTTCATTTCATTGATATTGGCGTCCAATGATAAAATTCCTTGTTTGCGCGCCTGTTCAGACAGGCTGACAAAGGTTTTGACCAAGTCGCGTACATCGTCTTCTTCCGAAATAAAGACCTGCTTCAGCACAGCCGGCGCTCTTTTTAAATCTTTCGGGGAAAAGCTGATGAAAACAGCTGCACACAATCCGCCCGTCACGATAAAGAAAGACGTCAAATCGATAAACGAATAAAAACCGGAAAGCCCCGCTCCAGAGACAACGCCGATTACTAAAATGAAAATACCCAAAATCAAACCGACCGGTGTCAGATAATCAAATCGTTTCATTTTTTCATAATCTCTCCAGCTCAAGGAAAAGAAAGCAAGCAATTCACGAAAAAAGCTGTGAACACTTGCTTTCTTTCTCGTTTATTTAATCATGATCATTTTGTTGATTGTCTGAGTTCAATGCGATGCGGCAGCTGGACAATATGCTCTTCGACTTCCTCTTTGTTCATCAGCTTTGTCAGAAGTCTCATCGCTACGGCACCGATATCATACGTCGGCTGGACGACAGTCGACAGCTGCGGTCGAACCATTAATGAAAGCCTTGTATTGTCAAAGCCGATCACTTCAAGGTCATCCGGAATAGCCAGTCCTTTATCCTGTGCTGCGTGAATAACGCCGAGTGCCATTTCGTCTGTCGCTGACAGGACGGCCGTCGGTTTTTCATCCAGCTTCATTAGCGCCTCCAGCGCTTCCATTCCTGAATCGTACGTATAATCGCCTTCTGCGACATACTCTTCTTTAAATGTCAGCCCCTTATCCTCAAGCGCTCTTTTAAAGCCTTGAAGTTTTTTCGCTTGATTGACCGGCTCAGTCATAGGTCCTGATACAAACGCAAGGCGCTTATGGCCTTTTTCAATCAGCATGGTAGCCGCATCATAAATCGCCTGTTCATAATCGATCGCAACCGACGGCGTTTCCCCTTTTTCTTCAACAGATGCCGCAAGCACGATCGGAACTGGTGACCGCTTAAACTCCTCCACATGCTCTTCAGTGACATTTCCGCTCATAAAGACGATACCGTCAACTTGTTTTCCTAGCATCGTATTCAAAAGATGAAGTTCTTTGTCCATATTCTGGTCGGAGTTGCTCAAAATAATATTGTACTTGTACATCGTTGCGATATCTTCGATTCCCCTCGCCAGCTCTGAATAAAAGATGCTGGAAATATCGGGAATGATCACGCCGACAGTCGTCGTCTTTTTGCTTGCAAGGCCCCTTGCCACGGCATTTGGACGATAGCCAAGACGCTCGATGGCTTCAAGCACCTTCTTTCTCGTCGTCGGCTTGACGTTCGGATTTCCGTTCACAACCCTGGAAACGGTTGCCATACTTACATTTGCTTCGCGTGCTACATCATATATTGTCACATTACTCATTTTTACCACTCCTTCAACTGGGTACACTTTTCTTTTCCTATAGCATAAACATTTTCATGTAGAGAAATGTCAAAATGTAAAACTTTATGTAAAATAAACAGAACTCAAGTTTACATTATTTTTCATAACCTGCCAAAACAAAAGGGGCTCTCTGAAATTATACACGGTTTTACCTAATATGAAAACGTTCCCTTTATTTTTATAATTAATTTAAATAAGAATAAACAGCTTTTTAATTAAAAATAAGACATTTTTTCGACAATTTTTGATGACAACTAAAAAAAGGACCGCTCGAAAGCGGTCCATAAACGAATCTTATGCTTTTACTTGAACGAGCGGCTTCAGTTCATTTAACCATTTTTCAAATGTCGGGATATCCATTTGCTGAGCAGAGTCGGAAAGCGCGACAGAAGGATCAGGGTGGACTTCGGCCATGACGCCGTCAGCTCCGATCGCAAGCGCTGCTTTTGCTGTCGGAAGCAGCAAGTCGCGGCGTCCGGTAGAATGAGTGACATCCACGAATACAGGAAGGTGAGTTTCCTGCTTCAGGATCGGCACAGCTGAGATATCAAGCGTATTTCTAGTCGCTGTCTCATACGTTCTGATTCCGCGTTCGCAAAGGATGATTTGATCATTGCCCTGTGACATGATGTACTCCGCTGCATTGATGAATTCCTTCAGCGTTGCGGCAAGTCCGCGCTTTAGCAGAACCGGCTTCTTCACTGAACCGGCGGCTTTTAAGAGCTCGAAGTTTTGCATGTTGCGGGCGCCGATTTGGATAACATCAATGTAATCAATGGCTTCTTCAATATGCTGCGGATTCACGATCTCACTGATGACGGCAAGATCATACTCATCAGCAACACGCTTTAAGATTTGCAGGCCTTCAACACCGAGGCCTTGGAAGTCGTACGGGCTTGTACGGGGTTTGAAGGCTCCGCCGCGAAGCAGTTTCAAGCCTTGCTTTTTAGCTGCGGCTGCAACTTCGGCTACTTGCTCATAGCTTTCAACTGCACACGGACCGACGATAAATCTTTGTTCTCCGTCGCCGATCTTTTCGCCTTTCAAATCAACGATCGTATTTTCAGGCTTTTTCTTGCGGGAAACGAGCAGTGCTTTGCTGTGATCGTCTTCCTGAAGCTCAAGTCCAGCTTTGAAAATCTCTTTGAAAATATGCTGGATCGTCGAGTTTTCAAACGGTCCGTCATTATTTTCAATAATTTCGTTCAGCATCGCTCTTTCTCTGACTGGATCGTAGCGGTTGATGCCTTGCGCTTCCTTCGCTTTTCCAATCTCCTGAACGATTCTTCCTCGCTCATTAATCAGCTTTAATATTTGCAAGTTTAATTCATTCGCCTGCTGCCTCAGCAAATCAAGTTCAGTGTTGCTCATGTTATCCATCCTTTCTTTTTAACTTCACCCTCTATGAGAATAAGAATGATTCAATTGATTAGGGTTTATTATAAACAATGTTTCTTAAAATGTCACGAAAAAATTCTTTATTACCAAAACGCTTTTAAGCGATAAAGCATTATATGCAGTTTATCCCTTGCTGTGCGGGTGTTTGTCGGAAGAATAAAAAAAAAAGAATCCTGTTTGATTCTTTAACTTGATAACCTGTATATTCTCTGTATTGCGGTTTCGACGCTAAAAACCCTGTCATTCAAGGCAGCCGCCTTATCATCGGCATGTTCGACAATGTTCTCCGTAAATTGTCCGATGTTCTCGATGATCGTTTTCGGGAGCCTCTCCTGTCCTCTTTTCAGTTCATCTATATCTGTTTCAAGCCGATTCAGCCGCTTGTCCATTGCGTTTAAGCGGTTTTCTACTTTGTTTAAGCGCCCGTCTATTTCTTTGAAGCGCTTGTCGATTGCGTTAAAGCGCTTATCTACTTCAACGAAACGTGCGTCCACTTCATCGAAGCGCTTGTCGATCTCAGCGAAGCGTGCGTCGATTTTGTCTAAGCGCTTGTCGATTCCATCAAGACGCTGATTGATCGGACTCAATTCTTCTTTTAGAACGGATTGAAGCATGTCCTTTAATTCAGTGTTCAACTCATCACCTCCTGTTTTATTAATTATAACGTACAACCATAGATCAAACGATACATTTTCCTAAAAAGGCATTTCCATGAGGCAAAAGCATCATAACAACATAGAAAACGGCCAAAACGCTATACGTCTTGGCCGTTTTTACCTGCGGATTATCTGCTGTTTTCCGCAAGTGCTTGAGCTGTAATTTGCGAATGGGAGGCGTGCCATTTCACGTTCCCGTTTGTAAAAATGAAGGCTTGAGGACTTTCGTGTTTAATTCCGTACTGCTCAGCGATATAGTTTGACAGCGGTCGGCTTTCCTGCACTTTTAGATAATAAGCCGGTATGTCTTCATGCTGATTGGCGAATGATTCAAATTCTTCAAACGCGCGCCTGCTGATCGGGCATGTCACACTATGTTTCAAAAAGATAAATGTATCGTTGTTTTTTGGAAGCTTTTTAAATTCATCCTCTGTTTGAATGAGCTGTTTCGACACGGTGATCTCCCTTTCCTCCATTATTTCTGGACGGTATCCGCTGTTTCCCTTGCTTCATCTTCTATTTCATTTTTGGCTTCTTCAGCCTGTTCTTCGATTTTAGTCGATGCTTCTTCCTTTAGTTCATCAGCTTTTTCAGCACCTTTGTTTCGCAAGTCTTTGACTTTATCCATGATCTGTGAAGACTGGTCGGCAACAAGCTGTGAAATCGAAGATGTCTTCTCTTTGGCGATGCTGACGTACTCAGAACCTCTCTCCCTCGCTTCGCTTGTGAGCTTTCCGGTCTTATCTTTTAAAACGACAGCCTGATTTCCGAGGTCATCGCGAAGCTCTTTCCCTGACTTCGGTGCTAAAAATAAAGCTGCGGCTGCCCCGATGATTCCGCCTACAAACGTGCCGATTAAAAAATCCTTAGTATTCATTCCATCTTTACTCATAAATTATTCCTCCTTCATCTTCTTTTGTTTCCATCTATTCCAAATTTCCAAAGCTGCATTGCTCCAGCTGACAACTTGAGAAATTTTTTCACGGTTTTGCTCTGCGGCTGATGTGACGGACTCTGAAACCTGCTGAATGGAGCTGTTAAACTGCCTGACCGATGTGCCGACTTCCTGAACGGCATCCACGACCGTATTCAGCTTCAAAGATTTTTCCTGAATATCATCAGCGAGCCGGTTCGTCTTATTCAGGAGCTCCGTTGTTTCAGCTGTGATGCCTTTCATTTGTCCTTCAACACCTTCCAGCGTTGCGGCAACATGATTGAGTGTGAGTTGAAGCGATTTTAATGTTTTTGATAAATAGATAACCAGAATAAGAAAGCTGACAGCGATGAGTGCGGCGCTTAAATATAGAATAATAATCATCTTATCCTCCTCGAGCTAAGGTCTTACAATTGATGTATACCCAATTGTTTAAATCGTAAACCTTTATATTTACTTTTTCTACACGCACGAGAGAATTCCTTTAACAGAAACTCCCGGCTCCATATGTACAAAAAAGCAGCGGATTGACTCACACTGCCTTTTTCTCATTATGCTAATACATTTTCATATGCTTTTAAATACTTTTGAATGTCACCTGCGCCCATGAAAATTAACACTGCATTTTCATGCTCCTTTAAAATCGATGTGTCATTTTCATCGATCAGCTTCGCCTGCGGGATTTTCTCCTGCAAATCGCCGATCGTCAGCTTTCCTGCATTTTCTCGGGCAGATCCGAATATATCGCAAAGATATACATAATCGGCTTTCTTGAGGCTTTCGGCAAACTCATTCAGGAACGACTGCGTACGCGTAAATGTATGCGGTTGAAATACTGCGACAATGTCCCGTTCCGGATACTTCTGTCTGGCTGCTTCAATCGTCACCGTGATTTCAGTCGGATGATGGGCATAATCGTCAATCAACACTTGGCTGCCGGCATGTTTTTCGTTAAATCTGCGTTTAACGCCGCCAAAGGTTTGCAATCCTTCTTTAATGATATCGACATCGACCTGTTCATAATGGCAGAGTGCGATAACGGCCAAAGCGTTCAGAACGTTATGGCTGCCGTATGCCGGTATATAGAAGGTATCGTAGAATGTGTTCCTGACGAAAACATCGAACGTTGTGCCCTCGGTATTTTTGATGACATTTCTCGCCTGAAAATCGTTTTCCTCGGCAAAGCCGTAGTATACGACTGGAACGTTCGCATGGATTTTCATCAAATATTCGTCGTCGCCGCATGCGATAATTCCCTTGTTCACCTGTAATGCCATCGTTTGAAATGCGTCAAATACATCATCGATATTCGCGAAATAATCGGGATGATCAAAATCAATATTTGTCATAATCGCATAATCAGGCTGATAGCTCAGAAAATGCCTTCTGTATTCACAGGCTTCAAGCACAAAGTACTCGCTGTTTTCGCAGCCTTTTCCAGTCCCGTCTCCAATCAGATAAGATGTCGGTTTTGCTTTCTGGATGACATGGGATAAAAGACCCGTCGTTGACGTTTTGCCATGTGCCCCTGTCACGGCAATACTCGTAAATTTCTTCAGATAGTCACCGAGGAATTTATGATACCGCACGACTTGCAGGCCTTCCGCTCGCGCTTTTTCAATTTCAGGATGGGTGTCGGGAAAAGCATTTCCGGCAATAACAATCATTCCCGGCTTGATATTTTCCGGATCAAACGGATATATCGGGATATTTCTCTCCTCTAAAGCGGTTTGTGTAAAAATGTACTTTTCGATATCCGATCCTTGGACATTATATCCATTATCATGGAGAATTTGGGCAAGCGGACTCATACCTGTCCCTTTTATTCCGACAAAATGATAAACAGTCATAATTGTACCTCCAACAAACGTCTATCTGCTTCCCAGTATATGACGCTTATTTCAATTTGCAACCTAAGCTCGGCCGCATCGTTTTCTTCAAAGTCATCATTATATTCAGTATCAGACATTTTCAAGAGTGAATAAACCTCCTGCGTAAAGGATTTTTTTGAACCCTTTCACGGAAGTGCTCTTAAAAACGGATTAAAACGCCGCTGCCGGCGCTTTAATATGCGGCGCTCTAAAAAAAACACGCCCATCTGCTATCATACCATGTTTAGCCGAAAAGTGAACTACTTTCTATTAACTGTTCCAGGTCGGCCTTTGTAATCAGGACTTCTCTCGGCTTACTTCCTTTCGCCTCAGAAATCATGCCTTCCCTTTCCATCATATCGATTAATCTGGCAGCTCTGTTATAGCCGATGCGAAAGCGCCGCTGCAGGCTTGAAGTGCTGGCGCTGTTTTGTTCCACGGCAAATTCGCACGCTTCCAGAAACAGTTCATCCTGATCAAATCCGGCCGGATTTTGTCTGACCAATTGTTCTTGTTCAAATAAATAGTTCGGCTCCTGCTGCCGTCTGACATGTGAAACGACACGGTCAATCTCCCGGTCGGAAACAAAGTTGCCCTGCAGGCGGACCGGTTTGCCTGAACCGTTCTCCAAGAACAGCATATCCCCTTTTCCAAGCAGCTTTTCAGCTCCCGCCATATCGATAATCGTTCTTGAATCGACGGCGCTTGATACAGAAAACGCTATTCTTGTTGGTATATTGGCTTTAATCAAGCCGGTAATGACATCAACTGAAGGCCGCTGCGTCGCGATCAGAAGATGGATGCCGCATGCTCTTGCTTTTTGTGCGATTCGGCAGATGCTTTCTTCCACTTCATTCGGAGCGACCATCATTAAGTCGGCAAGTTCATCAATCACGACAACAAGATAAGGAAGTTTTTCACCCATGTTCTGTTCCCGGACTTTTTCATTAAATCGTTCAATTTCCCGAACACCGGAATGGGCAAATAATTCATAGCGCCGCTCCATTTCTTCGACAACCCATTTTAATGCAGCAGTTGCCGCTTTGGCATCTGTGATGACAGGACTGACGAGATGAGGAATTTTATTATACGGAGCAAGCTCCACCATCTTAGGATCGATAAGCAGAAGCTTGACATCCCTCGGCGCCGCTTTGAACAGCAGACTGACTAAGATCGTGTTGATGCATACGCTTTTCCCTGATCCCGTAGCCCCGGCAATCAACCCGTGGGGCATTTTTTTCAGATCTGCCACGACGGGCTTTCCGGAAATGTCGAGTCCGAGGGCTGCGGTCAGAGGAGACGGATTCGTTCTGAATTCCGAACTTCTGATCATTTCGCGCAAATAAACCATTTTACTATGCAGATTCGGCACTTCAATTCCGATCGTATTTTTTCCCGGAATCGGCGCTTCGATCCGAATATCCTTCGCTGACAGGCTGAGTTTAATATCATCTGACAGATTTGTAATTTTGTTGACTTTCACTCCGGGTTCAGGATGCACCTCAAATCTTGTCACAGAAGGCCCCTGGGTGACATGAACGACATTTGCTTTGACATTGAAGTTCTCAAGCGTGACGTCCAACAGCTCGCGCTGCTCGTGTATCCAGGCCTGATCATCCTGCTTTTGCGCCGGAGGCACATCAAGCAAAGACATATTCGGGAACTGATATCCTTGAGGCGCTTTTTCTTTTTGTTTATCTGATGAAAGCATCATGACATTAAACGGAACAGAGCCTTTCTTCGATCCCGGAGCAGCTCCTGTTTCCCGTTTCCGCGGAGCCTCAGGCCGCCCCTCAACTGTCCCTGTACTCTCCCGGTCCTGTTCGCTGTTTTCGGGTTCACCCGCGCTTGACGCTGTCTCTTCCGGTTCCGGTGAAAATGATGCATGCTCATGTCTCCAGCCAGCCTGGCTGCTTCCGCTTGTTTCTTCACGAGCGTCAGCCGGCGTGTTGGAATCTGTCCGGTTTTTGTTATCGGAAGGACCATCGCTCTGGTCGGATACTTCAGAACTGCGGCCAGTGTACTGCTTTTCTGGAATTGAAGCTTCCGGGTCAGGCAGCATTTCGTCCGAGCCGTTAGTCTCCCCATGTTCTTCTACGATGGTTTCTGCATCCTCTGCAGTTTCCTTCTCTTCTCCGGTTTCCTCGATCTGATCCAAAAGCTTTTCGATTTGTTCCGGCGTTTGCTCGGCGGGAATTGCTTCTTCTTCCGTTATGTTCCATGATGCGGTGGCTGTCTCTTCTTCAGCTTCATACCGCAGCGCTTTCTCTTCGGCAAGCCCGCCGCCTTCTGTCATTCGCTCTTGGCGGATTTCCGTTTCTTCCGGAGTATGTGTTGAGACAGGGGTTTCCGTTCGTTCGGATTCATGCCGCAGCGCTTTCTCTTCGGCGAGCCCAGAGTCTTCTGTCATTCGCTCTTGGCGGATTTCCGTTTCTTCCGGAGTACGTGTTGAGACAGGGGTTTCCGTTCGTTCGGATTCATGCCGCAGCGCTTTTTCTTCAGCGGCTTCGCCACCTTCTGTGATTTGCTCTCGGCGGAAATCCGTTTCCTCCGACATATGCGGGACATCTTCAAATTCGGCTCGCCATGTCGGATTGCGACTCTCGCTTTTAGTCAGCGGACGGCCGTTCTTTTCAGTTTGCAAGGAAGGTTCTTCTCGTACCGGCTGCTTATTTCCGGCAACCTTCTGCTCTTTTTCAATTTCTTCGTTAAACAGCGTGACACGCGCTTCCATTTGTTTGTTTGCACGATATGTATAATTTTCCGGTTTGGCTCTTTTCTGTTCATGAAAGCCGTAAACCGGTGACGGGATGACGGACGGCCTAAAGGGTTTTTTCGCCGCTTTCTCTTCATGATGATAGGAATTTCCGGGTTTCGGCTGAGAAGCTGTGTGCCGGCTTGCCGGGCGGCGGGTCCTTTGTTCGCGGCTGTCATCCTTTTCCCGCGGCCGCGAGTTTTGATCAGGTATAACCGGGAAGCGGAATTTCCCTTTTGGATATTCATATACGACTTTTGCGTCGGAAATTTGCGGCATTTCTTCGTCTTTCTCTATAAATGAATCCGCCTCAAACTCATCTATGTGCTTTTTTTGTTTTTCATTATCTTCATCATCGCCTAAAAACAGGCTGAACATTTTATTAAACCAGCTCATGAATCATCACTCTCTAACTCCCTTAAATTTTTCGGGGACGGTTTTAAGTATACCACTGCTTCCCCACCCAGAAAAGGACAAGTCCTTCTCATGTGTCCGCCCTCCGAATAAAAAAGCCGCCAAGTTTATCTACCCAGCGGCTTCTTTTTTACATCTATTCGAAAGTTTTTTTCATTTTATGCCGTTAAAATGTAAAAGCTTCTCCTGCTTTACGGCTGTCATCAAGGACAAGAATGCCTTTTTCCTTCGGCGCGTCTGGGAGGTTCAGTTCCTTGGCAGAACAAATCATACCGCTTGACGCCACTCCGCGAAGTTCCGCATCTTTAATAATCATACCGCTCGGCATCACGGCTCCAACTTTGGCTACGACGACTTTTTGGCCGGCTTCAATATTAGGAGCTCCGCAGACGATTTGCAGCGTATCGCTCCCTACATTCACTTTGCAGACACTCAGTTTATCGGCATTCGGATGCTTTTCTTTTTCTTCGACATATCCGACCACAAACTTCGGAGAAAGATCGACGGTCAGCTCATCTTTCAAACCGTTGCGGACCAGGATTTCATTCACATCCTGGACAAAGGATTCGGAAAGCGCAACAGCTCCGCTTTCCTCAATGCTTAAATATGAGGAGACATTAAAAATGTTATAGCCTCCTGTTTCCTTTGTGTCTTTATGAAAAATTTTCACGACGTCTCCGCAGCGCTCAAAAGCGATCTCTTCGCGCGGAATATCGTTCAATGAGATGAGCAGCGTATCGCCTACGCCTTCTGGATTATAAAATGCGTTCATGAGAAAAATTCCTTTCTATCATTTCTTTTTAGGGCGGTTTTTAGCCAGAATAAAGATCGGTTCAAGCTTTCCATCCTCATAAAGGAAAGAAAGCGCAGTGATCGGCACTGTTCCGTTTGCAAAAAAGCTCATCGACATTTGCCCGAGAATATCGTATCCGGCATTGTTGCGGATGTCGGCAATAATCAGCACATCCTGGTGCGGGATTGACACCGCCAGTGTCCCTTCCGCGCTTTTCTCATACTCTGCGAGAATCGATTCGTTCAACACCCTGCTGGCGTCATAGCCGTCATTTGCTCTGAAAAAGTAGAAGTGATTGCCGGCGACTGCGTCTTCTTTGACAACGGTTTGGAGCGAGCGAAGGTTAAAGGAAGCCGTTTCCCGAATCCTTTCCTTTGTCCAGCCCTCTTTTTCCAGCATTTTTTCGTCGATCAGCCGGTATGTGTTGCCAAGGTCGAGCGCGTAGTATATTCGTGTTTCAGCCGTGTGGCCGTCAAAAATCAAGGGAACGCCTGCGCTGGATTTCTCGGGAAAGGAAGTCGAGCGGATGACGGGATAGATGAGACTTTCCCGCCCTTCCATTTCCTGCGACTGGCCTTTCATGGCATTGAGTGCTTCCTCAGTATAATAGACGACTTCGTCAATCGCATCATCTTTTTTCTGCTCCCATTTGGCGATGATCCCCGGGAGTTCGAGTGTAATGCCTTTTCCTGTATTTTTATCCTCGATTCTCAAGGTGTCTTTTTCCCTGTCGAAATGAAAGGACCAGTTGTCATTTTGCAAACGTTTTTTTAATATATCGGAAAGTTTCCTTGACGTCATTTTCATAGAGGAACTCTCCTTTCGGCTACTTATTCAGGGAATCTGTCAAAAATTGCTCGATTTCCTCTTTCGTTTTTCGGTCTTTGCTGACAAAGCGGCTGATTTCGTTTCCTTCTTTAAATACGAGGAAGCTCGGGATTCCGAAAATGTCCCACTCCGCGCACGTATCAATAAATTTGTCACGGTCAACATAATAGAATGTAAATTCCGGATAGTTCGCCTCAAGCTCGGGCAAAAACGGTTCTACAAAACGGCAGTCCGGGCACCAGTCAGCCGAAAACATCAACAAGGATAAATCGTCTTTCACAACTTTTTGCAGTTCTTCATTCGTCTCGATCGTTTTCATCACTCAACGCCTCCAATATATGTTCTTATCATCCATTCGGATCATACCAGACAACCGGCTCCATATCCAGCCTTTTGCTGTCCACCTGCTTTTTTAAAAGATGGACGATTCTTTATGTATCTTACCCGTTTTAAAAAGGGAAAATCTTAACGATCCGATCCTCTTTCATATCATAAGCATAATTTTTTTGCTTTATCAAGCCATTCTCGTTTAACATGGTAAGTAATAGGGTAAAAATATCCGTTAAGGCGCCTTGCGCCGTGATCCCATGACAGTCAGGAGGAGCATGTATGGAATTTATCGTTTATCTTGCCGGAGAAATACATAGCAATTGGCGTGAAGAAGTGAAGGAAAAAGCAAAATCGCTCAAGCTGCCGATCACGTTTGTCGGACCGATGGAAAATCACGACCGCTCCGACAACATCGGTGAAGAAATTATGGGCAAGCAGGCTGATTCGATCGCGAAAGATGATGCAGCCTCGGATTTGAATAATTTTCGAACTTCCGTTTTAATGAACAAAGCGGATGTGGTCATCGCTCTTTTCGGGGAAAAATACAAGCAATGGAACACGGCGATGGATGCTTCATACGCGATTGCCAAAGGCAAGCCGCTGATCATCATCCGTCCTGAGTCACTCCATCATCCGTTAAAAGAACTGTCAAACAAAGCGAACATTACCGTAGAAACTGTCAATCAGGCGATTAAATCGTTGTCGTACGTATTTGAAAGCCGGTAGCTGTATCATCAAAAAGAGACCCTGTGCGTAAAGCGGCACAGGGTCTCTTTGTTCAATCATTTCGCAAAATCGATTGTACGGCAGAACTGTCGCAAGCTTTGACAAGCTTGAGCAGTAATTCTTTTGCAGCAAGGTAGTCATCAACGTGGATAATGGAAGCAGATGTATGGATATATCTTGAACAAATGCCGATCACGGCCGAAGGAACGCCTTCATTTGAGATGTGAACACGACCGGCATCGGTTCCTCCAGGGGAAACAAAATATTGATACGGGATGTCATAAGTCTCTGCCGTATCCAGCACAAAATTTCTCATTTCGCTGTGCGTCACCATCGTCCGGTCGAAAATCCTTAACAACACCCCTTTGCCGAGCTGGCCAAATTGATTTTTGTCGCCGCTCGCATCGTTTGCCGGACTTGCATCAAGCGCGAAAAACAAGTCAGGCTGTATCATATTGGCCGCAGTTTGCGCGCCTCTTGTGCCGAGCTCTTCCTGAACGGTCGCGCCTGAGTAAAGCGTGTTCGGAAGTTCTGCTCCCTGCAGTTCTTTCAGCAACTCAATGCTGAGTCCGCAGCCGTAGCGGTTATCCCATGCTTTCGCCATGATCTTCTTTTCATTTGCCATCGGGGTAAACGGACAGATCGGCACGATTTGCTGGCCTGGTTTGACACCGATGCGTTCGGCATCTTCCCTGTCATCCGCACCAATATCAATCATCATGTTTTTGATATCCATTGGACGTCTCCTCTGCTCATCTGTTAAAAGATGAGGAGGCGTGCTCGCGATGACGCCGGGGATCGGCCCATTGTCCGTATGGATTTCCACCCGCTGAGCCAATAAAACCTGGCTCCACCAGCCGCCCAGTGTTTGAAACCGAAGCAGTCCGTTGTCTGTGATTGATGTCACCATAAATCCCACTTCATCCATATGGCCGGCCACCATAATTTTCGGACTGTCTTCAGGTCCATGTTTAACGCCGAACACGCTTCCCAGTCTGTCCTGGAGGATCTCATCAGCATATTTTTCAAGCTCTTTTTTCATGAAACGGCGGACTAGATGTTCATTTCCCGGGGCGCCGGGGAGCTCCGTCAGCGTTTGAAAAAGCGTTCTCGTTTCCTGATTCATCTGTTTCCCTCTTTTCTTATGTATCTCTCTACATTTTACATAAGTGTGCGATGTGTTTCCAGAAGAGAGCCCATCCTTAACACGGACGGACATGTTCTGTATAATGAAAAAAACAAGCTTTGGAGGTGCTGAAAAGATGAAACTGCGCCATTTTCTTCTTGGGGCCGGCATCGGCATTGCCGCGGCCGTTGTTGTCAAACAATATGTCATGCAGCCTTACATTTCTTCTGAAAAAGCGCTGCGCAT
Organism: Bacillus sp. PK6-026; assembly: GCF_054161455.1. Lineage (NCBI taxonomy): Bacteria > Bacillati > Bacillota > Bacilli > Caryophanales > Bacillaceae > Bacillus > Bacillus sp. PK6-026. Next base: position 3,203,540 of record NZ_CP096418.1, read on the forward strand.
CGTCAAGTCCGCTTTTAAACAGAGAGGCCCGATCGACGGTTCATGGATATATACCGTTCCGGAAGCCTATACCGTAAACGGCGAAACCGTCATGGTGTACAAAACAGGCATTACACGTTCTGCTTTCGGAGAGCTTGAACAGTACGAAGTCATGGTTGATGCGAAGACAGGCATGATCGTAGATGTGATTGATACCGCAGCATAGCATCAAAAAAATGCGGCCTGAAATGGCCGCATTTTTTTATATGGCGCGAATCGGCCGGTAGACCGGATGCCACATCGCATCCTGTACAGCTTGAATCACATCGCCCGGCTCATTTTCTGCAACTCCGTCTTTTATGGCTGCTTTAATGACAGCCGTTGCCACTGTTGCGGAAACCGTGCGCAAATCCTCAACCTCCGGAAGGAGCGCTGCGCCGGGCCGTCCGGTGTCAACCATACCCGCGATCGCAGCTGCGCTGGCGTAAAACATGTTGTCCGTAATCAGCCTTGCTTTTGATACGAGCGTTCCGAGACCGAGACCGGGGAATACAAAGGCATTGTTCGCCTGGCCGATCGCATAACGGGTGCCGTTGTAATCGACAGGCGCAAACGGGCTTCCTGTGGCGACGAGCGCCCGCCCTTCCGTCCATTTGATCAAATCTTCTGGTCTTGCTTCAGATAACGGCGTCGGATTGGACATCGGAAATATAGCCGGCCGTTTCACATGCTTTGCCATTTCTTTTACGATTTCTTCTGTAAATGCGCCCGATACAGTAGAGGTTCCAATCAAAATGGTAGGCTGCACTTGTTTTACCACCTCAAGCAGATCGATTGTATCCCCCGGGCCGTTCCGGCTAAAGTCTTTGACCTCGTCGGCAGGCCGTGCATACGGCTTTTGAATGTCCTGCAAGTCGTTCATATCATCTGTCAGCAAACCGTTCCGGTCAACACACCAAAAACGGCGGTATGATTCCTCTTCCGACACCCCCTCTTGAACAAGAGCGGCGCGAATTTGCTCTGCGTTGCCGATCCCGGCCGTCCCCGCTCCGAATATGACCACTTTATGATCTTTTAGGGGCATTTTCGATATTTTGACGGCCGCAAGCACCGCTGCAAGGGTGACTGCTCCTGTGCCTTGAATGTCGTCGTTAAAGGTGCAAATTTTGTCTTTGTATTTTTTTAAAATCTGACGTGCATTTTGCGTTCCGAAATCTTCCCAATGCAGCAAAACGCCCGGAAACGTCTCGGTTGCGATTTGAACGTATTGATCAATAAACGATTCATAACGCTCGCCTCTGATTCTTGAATGCTGATTCCCGACATAAAGCGGATCATTGAGAAGCCTTTCCTGGTTCGTCCCCGCATCAATGACAACGGGAAGGACCCTATTAGGATCGATGCCCGCAGCCGCAGTATAAACGGCAAGCTTTCCGATCGAAATGGCGATGCCTCCGACTCCCCAATCCCCGATTCCGAGAATCCCTTCAGCATCAGTGGCCACAATCAAATCGATCCGGCTTTTTTTAGCGGCCAGATTTTCAAATGCCGTTTTCATGCCTTCAGGGTCATTAACCGACAAAAACAGCCCCCGCGGCTTTCTGTATTCATGGCTGTATTGCTGGATTGCCGTTCCGACAGTCGGGGTATAAACAATCGGCAGCATTTCTGTCATATGGTCGTTCAGAAGCCTGTAGAACAGCACTTCATTTCGGTCATGAAGCGCCGTTAAATAGACGTTTTTGCTCAAGTCATCAGGTTGTGATTGGAACTGTTTATACGCCCGTTTTGCCTGTTCTTCAAGCGTCAGCACCTTGGGAGGAAGCAATCCTGTCAAGCCGAGAGCTTCCCTTTCCTCCGGAGGGAAGGCAACCCCTTTGTTCAGCAGGGGCGTTGCAAGGACTTCAAATCCTCTTAATTGCGTCTCGATCACTTGTTCATTCAGATTATTGTGGCTCACCCGTCGTCTTCCTTTCAAAAGTTAGTTATCCTTAGGATGGATAACTACAAAGCAAACCATTCACCAAAATAGCTTAGCGCCTTTCTCTCTTTACTGACTCTGCAATCTCGCCGTTTTCATCCCATTTTAATGCCCTATAAATGGCGTCATGGTAAAAAATGTACCAGGCGTTTTTCTCGGCGGCTTTCGCCTGCCATGCTTGCTTCGCCGCAATCGATGTCATCGGATAATCGTCGTACGCCAGCACCCAGAGAGGATTCTGATGGGCATGCGTCGGCATAATATCAGCCATATGAAGGGCCGTTTCGCCGGCATCCTCAAGAACGATCACGGAATGACCGTCGCTGTGGCCGCCTGTATGATGCATCGTAATTCCCGGCAAAACTTCGAGCTTCTCATCGAAGGTCCTCACTTGATGCTGAACTGCTTCCCAGTTTTCTTTCCAATATGTATTTTTGGAGCGGATATTCGGATTTCTCATCTCTTCCCATTCGATCGCAGACGTGTAAATCGCTGCATTCGGAAACACGGAAACAAGGCTTTCTCCCTCATAGCGCGTCAATCCGCATGCATGGTCAAAATGGAGATGTGTCATCAGAACGGCGTTGATATCTTCCGTTGAGAGCCCGAGTGCTTTTAACGAGTTAGCAATTGACGATTCTTCGGTGACCCCGTAATTTCGTTTCTGCTTATCCGTCAGTTTGCCGCGTCCGATACCGGAATCGATCAGCAAATTTGTGCCGTCTTTCTGAACAAGTATAGGGTCTGTTCTCAGTTCGATCTGATTTTTCTCATTGACGTCATACTTTTTAGACCAAAGCGGCTTGGGCACAACGCCGAACATGGCGCCTCCGTCCATGTGTGTGACGCCTCCGTTCAGCCATGTCAGCTTGATTCGTCCGATTGTTAAAGTTTCCATGATCATCCCTCCTTCTCCTATCGTAGCAAAAAACGCAACCCGAAGCTTCATTTGAAAGCAAAAAAAACAGACCGCCGGAAGCAGTCTGTTTTTTATGTTCGCCATTCAGCTTCTACTCTGTAGATTGGCTGGCCTTTAGCGGCGAACTTTTCTTCGTATTCGGTCATCACGTTTCCTTGAAAATCGCTTTGATGCAGATCAAGGCTGACGAACGTCAAAACGAGTCCGTATTCGGAAAAACTGGTAAGGGAGTACTCAAATAACCCGCGGTTATCGGTTTTGAAATGAATCGCTCCCTTGCCTCCGAGCACCTGCTCATACTTTTTCAAGAACGCTTGATTGGTCAGACGGCGCTTTGCATGGCGTTTTTTCGGCCACGGGTCGGAAAAATTCAAATAGACCCGGTCGACCTCCCCATCTGCAAAAACGTCTGAAAGCATATTGGCATTAATGTTCAAAAGCTTTACATTCGGCGCCTCTGTCTGCTTTACTTTATCAACAGCGGTTACGATGACGCTTTTAAATAATTCGATTCCGATATAGTTTACATCCGGATTTTGCAGGGCCATTCCTGAAATAAATTGCCCTTTTCCGGTTCCTACTTCGATGTGGATCGGGTTGTCATTTCCAAAAATGGAATGCCATTTCCCTTTACATTGAGACGGCTCGCTGATCACAATATGAGAGTTTTCAGCCAGATAGTCATCCGCCCAAGGCTTGTGACGCATTCGCATGTACTACACCTCTATTTGTTATATCGTCTTACAACATACCATGAAATCCCGGAATCCCGCAAGGCCTCTTCCAAAGCAAAAAAGACCGAAGATCGGCCTCCGGGTCTTTCGCGTATAAATTACAGCTTTCTGAACATTTTAATCCATATACTCCGAGAATGAAGGGAAGTGCCAATATTATGGGCTTAAATCAGCAAAATCAGATTCATCTATTAAAAGATATTCTCTCAGACCATCAGGCAGACTGCACCGGAACCGTCGCTGAGTGCGAACAGATGGAGCGGATTATCAAGTCTTTAATGGCAAATACGAATCTTGACGCCGGCCTGAAAGGCGTTCTCGAAGACATTTATTTGTACAGCCAGAGGGGAAAATCGTCCGCTTCAATCAACAGCCACATTCAGGAACACCAGGATCATCTCACACAATGGGTGGAAGATATCGGCTCATTTTCATGAAGCTCCGGCGAGACGCTTCATTAATGCGTGAAGCTGTTCCAGCCCTTGGTGAAAGCCTTCCTGATTGCCTTTCGCTTCTTGCCAGAGTGTTGTCATTGCTTTTTCCGCCAATACGTACCAGGCCATTCTCAGCCTGAGATTGTCCGTTAACGAAGAGCCGTAGCGTTCGAGCCAGCTTCCCCATTCCCGCTCTTCAACGTAATGATAAAGAAGCGGCCCCAGATCGATCGCGGGGTCTGCAATCATCGCTCCATCCCAATCGATTAAATAAAGCTGGTTCTGATCTGTAAGAAGCCAATTGTTATGATTCACATCGCAGTGACAGACGACCTTTTCTCCGGACTGTACATCATCGAGATGGTGCTCCAGATACAAAAGGGCTTGGTCAAGCTGCGGTATCGGATATTGCCGGGCCTGGATAAACTGCTTCAATTGAGTGATTACAGAGTTTGGCTGAAAAGGCTGCTTGCCGAGTCTCTTCAGCATGTCTAAAAGCTCTTTGGAGCTGTGAATTTTCCGAAGCATCTCAGCCACCGCCTGGCTGTTCATATCCTTCGGCTTCAGTTCTCTTCCCTTGAGCCAGTGCTGTGCTGTAATCACATCCCCGTTTTCCATTCGTTTTGTCCAAACGAGCTTAGGAACAATTCCTTCCGCGGACAGGACAGCCAAAAAAGGAGAGCTGTTGCGCTTTAAAAAAAGCTGCTGTCCATTATGTTCTGCATAATATGCGTCTCCTGTAGCTCCTCCTGCGGGGGAAATCTCCCATTCGCTACCTAGTAATTGTCCCAACCAGTTCATATCGATTTTCAACCCATCATTTCATTAAAAGATTTTAAAAAGCATCTGCTCCCTAGAGCGGGCAGCAAACCGCTTGTATTGTCGTCTCTTTATATTCAAATAAAAAGACGGCTATTGAGAGTCATTTGTGCTAAACAATAGCCGTCTTTTAAATTTTAGCGCTAGACGCCAAACTTCGTCAAGCAAAACTAAAAAATCCCTTTTGGTTCGTATAGAACATAGGTTCCGATGCCGTTCAGCCGAAGCCTTTTTTCCGCTTGAACCTTCCCATTGAAGAACGTAAAAGGATCGCAGTGCAGCAAGTACTGTTTCTGGGCGGGCAGCTCAAGCGTTTCCTTTTTTGCAGACGGACAATGCACCACTATGATTTCGTTCCAGGGATCAAATGCTGCAATGTTCTTCAGCTTGTAGGCCGTCACTTCTCCTGTACCGCTCATAAAAGAAAGATGTTCCTTGACTTCCTCCTCTTTTTGCAGACGAAAAGCGGGATGGCTTCTCCGCAGCCTGATCAGCTGGCGCACATATTCGACTTCCTCGCAAAGCTCCGCCCGCTTTTCCCAATCGAGCCTGTTGATGCCATCTCCCGACCTGTAGCTGTTGCTGTCCCCATTCTTTGTTCGGCAAAATTCCTGCCCGGCATGAAGAAATGGAACGCCTTGCGAAAGCAGGACGATCGACAGCGCGAGCCTTTGCCTGAGCCGTTTTGTGCAGGCATCTTCTTCCGAACAGAAGGCCATCTTATCCCAAAACGTATGATTGTCATGGCACTCCGCATAATTGATTGACTGTGGCGGCAGCAAGAATCCCGGTGAGCCGGCAATTCCATGTTGAAGCTCAGCTTTTTTTCCAGTGTCCCCTAAAGCATATCCGCGGTCACCGAGCTCAAATGTACTCCCTTTGACTGCGTTTCTGAACCGATCATTAAAAAAGCCGACCGCCGGAACTTTCCCGGCATTTTGCAATGTTGCTTTTTGCCCGCTTTCAAGCGGGGTATTTAAATCCCAGCCTTCTCCGAACAGGAGCGCGCCCGGCTTCACATTCTCGGCAAGCTTACTGATTTGGCGGACGGTTTCAATATCAAGAATGCCCATTAAATCAAAACGAATTCCGTCGACATCATATTCTTCAAGCCAATAGCGGACAGAATCGAGAATATATTTTCGCACCATCAGCCGCTCAGATGCAATGTCATTTCCGACGCCTGTTCCGTCGGCTGGAAAACCGTATTCATTATGTCTGAAAAAATACCCGGGAACCGTTTTTTCAAAAGGGGATGTTTCCCTCTTGTACACATGATTATATACGGCATCCATGATCACGGAGAAGCCGTGTTTGTGCAGCGTCTGAATCATCGTTTTCAGCTCGGCGATTCTGCTTTTGGGGTTCTGCGGATCGAGCGAATAGCTTCCTTCAGGCGCATTAAAATGAAGAGGGTTATAGCCCCAATTATAGGATTGGTCCGGAGACAGCTCGTCAACTCCGGCAAAATCGTGAAAGGGCAGAACCTCGATATGGGTGACGCCGAGCTCTTTCAAATAGGCAATTCCCGTTGAGAAGCCGCCGGACGTTTCAGTTCCGTCCTCTGTAAAAGCAAGATATTTGCCTTTATGGCGCATACCGCTGTCTTCATGAATCGAAAAATCGCGGATGTGAACCTCATATATAATCGCATCACACGGACTGTGAAGGCTTGGCGCACGGTATTTTTTCACTTTGACTTCCTCAGGATCTATTACAACGCCCTTTTCCCCGTTTACCGTAACAGCTTTCGCATAAGGATCGACTGTCAATAACGGCGTCCCGTTTACATAAAGCTTATATAAATAGGACCAGCCGTTCAGATCGCCTTCGACCGTTACCTCAAAAACACCCTTTTCTCTGCGCATCATTTGAAAAGTATTTGTTTGAAGCAAATCAGGGCTCTCCAGCTTGATCGCTGCCGTACTCGCGGTCGGCGCCCATACCTTAAATAAAGTCCGCTCTTTTGAATAAAAAGCACCGAGACGGCCGTCATAAAAAAAAGCCTTGTCAAACGCCGCACTTCGCGTAACAGAACCAATTTGCAGGTCTGTCCAGACGCTTTCTTCACAGCATACTTTATGAACTCTTCCGAATGGAACGGGGCGGCTGCTTTCGAGAACATACTTGAATTTCTCCTCAAGCTCCTCCGTCGCTTTTACCGAAAGCTCTATCTTCCCTCCTTGATCATCTTCAAGTAGAAAAGGGGGGCTGCAGCTTGAGGCGCGGCTCTTCGGAACTAAAACAGTGATCGTTCTCATTTCATCGAGATAAGCTTCAAAGGGGCGGCTGATACCCGGCATCTCAGTCTCTCCTTCATTCGAAAGATTTATGCTCTTAACCGAAGAGATTCGGTCCCTGTTTTGATGAAAACGGGCGCCCAGCCGATCACCTCTCCATCCGCTTGAAAGAGCACCCGCTCATTCGTATGAAAATAAATTTCTTTCGTCTTAAACGCCGTAACACCGTTTTTACCGATGTGTTTGCCGAATATCATTGCAAACAAGAGGCCGGCTTTTTTCAATACGGAGCGGTCTTCAATAATGATCACGTCTAAAAACTCATCCCGCGGATTCGCGTTCGGTGCAATCTTCATGTCTCCGCCATAGTAGGGGTGATTTGAAACCGACGCAAACCAGATTTTTTTAAACGTACGCTTGTCATCCCCGTTCTCATACGAAAGAACAAACGGTTTAAACGTAAACGCCGTAACAAAGAAAATCAGCGGCTGAATCAAATGATTCAGCCTGAGAGCAGCCGTCCATTTCGGCAAAGCAGTCATCTTTTTGACGGCGCAGGCATCAAATCCTAGGCTGAGATGATTGGCAAAATAGAGTTCGTTTTCACTGTCTTTCGTATGAAAGCTTCCGAGGGCATAGGTCCGGGTCAGCGATTGCCCTTTTCGCTTCATTTCTTTAATGACATTCGATTTTTTCACGGCAAAGCCGCGTTTAAAATCATTATTTAAGCCCGACGGGATGACGCTCAGCTGAATATCCCGCAAGCTGACTAAGCCGTTGAGCACTTCATGGACGGTTCCGTCCCCGCCGATCACCAGCAGACGCTTCAGCCTGTCATCCTGCATCGTTGATATTTGCCTTGCCAACACTTCAGCATGCCCGGGATGCTGGGTCATAAATGAGCGGTACGATATATTTGCCTTTTGAAGGTCTTTCTGCAATGATTTCCATACTCTGAAGGCCGTCGCATTTCCCGCCTTTGGATTTATGATGATATACCAATCGCTCATGATTCCATTCTCCATTTTATAGTATGAAAAAGCCGGGATAACGTTCTGGCGGTCAGCTCAGCCATTCCTGTCTCCGCATCGAGTCGGAGACGCCGTGCGACAACAGAATTTTCGCCGTTTTCAGCTGCTGGCTTTTAATCGGGGCGAAGTTCTTTTGCTGCTTCTCCAGCCACTCTTTCCAGTGTCTTTTGTCGCAAATGCCGATTCCGTAAGGAGGTTCCGGATAATCGATATACGATGTCCGGCTGACAACAACTTTGCGCACAGGCAGTTCAATTCCCGATCCCTTTAACAAGCCGGAAAGAACCGTGCCTGTCCTGAGAAGCTCAACAGCCGGATTTAACAGTGACCGTTCCCTTCCCCTTACCGTTTTTTCTTTCCAAAAACGATCTTTGGAACCGATAAATGCGCTGTCCTTCTCGCCTTCGAGAAATGATATACAGTAGATCTCAAGAGGTGTGAGAATCAAGACGCTGAGCTCTACCGCAGCCTGATTTACCTGCAGCACCGGCCGATACATGATGAAATATGAATCCGGCAGCTGCTGTGCCAAAATGTGCAGGATTTTATCGCTTTTTATTTCCCGGGAAAGCCTGGATATGTCAGAGATTGTCGAGCTTGCCCATTTCAGCTGAAACTCGTACACGTATTCTTTGAAAAACGACACGAGTTCCTCCCGTGCCGCAGGAATTCTTGCAATCAAGCTTTCATCCGTTTCTCCGTCCAGTCCGTTAAACCATTCATCGGCTTCTTTTCCTTTATTAATATCGGATGCTTCTTTTTTTCTCTTTAATGTAAATGTCTTCTTTCTTTTTCCGACCGTTTCATCATCGGCGGCTTCTTTATCGTAATGAAGGCTGTCTTTCTTTTTCTCAGCCATCTCTTTAATTGACTGCCAGCGCTGCTTTTTCAAGCGGATAAACTGGTTGATATAATGATAAGGATCCTGTTCATACCTTGAAATGCAGTCCTGTATTTTAATAATCTGTGCCATCTGCGTTCATCTCCGAATCCTGCTTTTCTGCAGCCGGCCGTTCACCGAAATGGAAAACGGCTTGATGCTCATATTTGGGAAGCCTGTCTAAATGAGTTTGAAAGATGGTGAAATGCCCGGCCGTAAAAGACACCGCGTCTTCAAGAGGCTCCAGGCGGCCGTTAAAAGAAGCCGATCCATTCCACTTTCTAGCAACCGTCATATGTGGATGAAAAGGCCGTTTTTCAATTTCAAATCCCGCCGCATCTGCAGCATGCTTCACCCGTTCCCTCACGTGAAAGAGAGCGTCTGAGTATTCCGGTTCCGCATGAAGAATTCTCGGCTCGGACGGCTTGCCGAAGGTTCCGAAACGTTTCAAGGCAATCTGAAACGGAGCCGTCTCAGCGGAGATCAGCTTGAGGCTGTCAGCAAGCATAGCCAGCTGCTCTTCTTCAGCGGAGCCGAGGAACACGAGGGTGATGTGATAGTCCAAAGGATGCACCCATCTATGAAAAGAAAATTCCGGACGGCTGCTGACTGTTCGATAAAGCGGCTCACTAAGCTCCGCCGGAATTGGAATTCCAATAAAGTAATGCGGTTTGACTGACATATGTATGGCTTCCTCCTCATTCGTCTTCTCTATATTTTAACAAAAAATATAAGGACTTATAACCTCTCTATTTTCCACTTTCCGAGGCCTTATGATAGGATAATGACAGAATCATGTTTTTAGAAAGGGTGCACAGCCGTGAAAGCCGTTCACAATATTGCAGAATTAATCGGGGAAACGCCCCTTGTCAAGTTGAACCGCGTTCAGCCCGAAAACGCAGCCCAAGTTTATATCAAGCTTGAATCTTTTAATCCGAGCGGAAGCGTGAAAGACCGCGCGGCCTACCAAATGATTGTGGATGCCGAAGAAAAAGGCCTGCTGAAACCGGGTTCAACCATCATCGAACCGACGAGCGGAAACACCGGCATCGGCCTTGCGATGAACGCAGCGGCAAGGGGCTACAAAGCCATTCTTGTTATGCCTGATACGATGACAAAAGAGCGGATCAACCTTCTGAAAGCGTACGGTGCTGAGGTCGTCCTGACGCCGGGGGATGAAAGGATGCCGGGCAGCATCAAAAAAGCGCAGGAGCTTGCTCGGGAAATCCCGGGCAGCTTTATTCCGATGCAGTTTGATAATGAAGCCAATCCGGAGGCTCACCGGAGATCAACCGCTCTGGAAATTGCCCGGGCAATAGAAGAAATCGGCAAACCACTTGCCGCATTTGTTGCAACAGCAGGAACAGGGGGAACGATTACCGGAACAGGCGAAAAGCTGAAAGCGTTATTTCCGGGGATAACCGTTCATGTGGCAGAACCTGCAGGGTCGCCTGTTTTATCCGGGGGCAAACCGGGAAAGCACAAGCTTGTCGGGACAAGTCCGGGATTTATTCCAAACATTTTAAACGAAAACGTCTATGACGAAATCTTAAAGATCAAGGACGAAGAAGCCTATGAGATGACGCGCAGATTGGCGCGGGAAGAAGGAATCCTTGTCGGCCCTTCTTCTGGGGCCGCTTGCTTCGCCGCTGTTGAAACAGCTAAGAAGCTCCCTCCCGACAAAGTGGTCGTCTGTATGACAGCCGATACAGGAGAACGCTATTTATCAAGCGATTTATTTCAATTTGATTAAGAGAGAAAAGCCTGGTTTCTGTTGTGAAATCAGGCTCAGATTGTTGAAAAAATCCCAAAGCCAAGAGACGTTTTGGGATTTTTTCATCTTTTTAGCGTGAACCGCAACCCTTGCAGTCTAGGAAGGCCGAGCATTGGAGCTGGTTTTCACAGGATTGTGATGACGGCAGTGTTCAGGTAGGACGACGCCTGCTCCGTTAGCCGCCGTTTCTCTTTTGTTCGTGAGCACCGACTTAGCAGGCCTGACAACGAATGCGAGGGTCTGCCGACACGGAAAGAAGCGGATAAAACGCCCGTAACCGAAAAAGAACAAAAAATAAAATGAATAAAACCGTTTCCTCACATGCAGCAATTCCTTTTCCTGCTTCAAAAAGCCCCTCTCCTGAAAACAGCAATGTTTAACAGCAAAAAAGCCGCTCTAGAGAGCGGCCGTCTTCGTTATGCTACACATACATTCCTGTCCTGGCATCGTTGTGATCCGTTATATATTCAATCCGCTTGAAACCGCAGTCCTTTGCATTTTGATATAGAAGCTCCAGTTTTTTTTGATCTTTGCAGTATATCGTGACAAAACTCGAATCGGCTGTAAGCACAATCAGCTCGCAGCTGCTTTTCATATATGATTCATATGTGCTGACATCTTCAGGATGGCCATCCTTCGGAAAAGCCTTCAGATCGGCGAAGATGAGATAGTACCTTGCGTCTTCCAGCCTTTTTTTAAATGCTTCTCCTGTCATCACCTGCGGATCTTGAGGAAAAAGATTTTCATCTGACAATTCACCGTTTTCCACGAGATAGCATTCGCCATCGGCAAGCAGCCAATTGAAATCGGCCGGTTCAACCGGCTTCAGCATATCGAGAAGAAAGCGCCCGTACCCGTTCGGGATTTCAAATAAAACGCCTCGCTTATGACTCATGTCATCACTCTCTTTGCTACTTCGCCAATTCATAAATGGCCTGTGCATATATCGATACAGCCTTCAGCAGATCATCAATTTCCATATACTCGTCTTTCTGATGGGCAACGTCGGGACGGCCTGGAAACAGCGGTCCAAATGCCACGCCGGCTTCCAGTGACCGTGCATATGTCGCCCCTCCGATCGAAATTAATTGTGCCGTTTCCCCTGTCTGCTCCTCATAGACCCGCTGCAGCGTTTGGATCAGCTTATGGTCTTTTGCTACATGATGGGGCTTGCTGTCTTTAAAGCTCACCAGCCGGGCGCCCTTTATTTGCGAAAGCCCGGATTTCACCCGATCGCTCTCTTCAGTCACAGGATAGCGGATGTTAATATGGGCTTCTCCGCCTTTTTCCTGTTCATACTGCAGCCGGCCGACATTCAACGTCAGCTCTCCGCTGATGTCATCGCGGCAGCCGATGCCGATTTTTTCCCCTCTCGTATCTCCGGCAAAAGCCCCGCTAACCGTTTGAACAAACTGGAGCCCGGCTCTGTCAAGGGATTGGGTGTGTAAAAACTCGGACAAAATGAGGCCGGCATTGACACCGTTATTAGGCTCCATGGCGTGAGCTGATTTGCCGTACACGGTTAATGTCAGTCTGCCGTCTTCTTGAAGAATACGCCCTTCTGCGCGCTTTTCTTTTACAAACCGGACAAATGACTCTTCAAATCCTGATGGGGCAGACCCCTCCAGGACGGCTTCGGCGTCATCAGGCACCATGTTCAGACGCCGGCCGGACCGGAAAGTCTCCAATGTTAAGTCCGCACCTGTTTCCGCTTGATCAGTTTCAATTTTTAAAGCCGCGTCAATCAGGCCTTTTTCCGCATAGATAATCGGAAAATCAGCATCAGGCGCAAAACCAGCCGAAGGCATCTCTTCGTGTTTAAAATAATGCTCCACACAGCGCCAGTCGCTTTCTTCATCAGTGCCGATAATCATTCTGATTCGCTTTGATAATGGGAGGCCGGAGTCTTTGACAATTTTTAATGCATGATACGCGGTCATTGTCGGCCCTTTATCATCAAGCGCTCCCCTTGCATAGATGCGGCCGTCTCTAATTTCTGCAGCAAACGGATCGCTCGTCCAGCCATCTCCGGGCGGAACGACATCAATATGGCAAAGCACGCCGATGATCTCCTCGCCTTTCCCCCATTCGATATGGCCTGCATACCCGTCAAGATTTTTGACCGTAAATCCGCTTTCTTCCCCTTTATTCAAAAGCGCTGTCAGGCATTCTTGAATTCCTTTTCCAAACGGCCGACCCGGACCCGCCGTCTCTTCATCAAGGACGCTGTTGATTTTTAAAAAACCTTGAATATCCTCTACGATCTCATTCCGTCTTTTTGACACTTCCTGTTCCCAGTTCATAATTTCGCCCCTTCTTTTTTCAGTTTAGCCAAAAACCCTTGCAAAAACACCCGATAACGAATAATATAGATATTGTTTTGCTATAATGTTCGTTATTGGAGGAAATGATGTTTAACATAAAAGAAAACCAAACCACAGTCAAAAAAGAAATCCTCGCCGGTATTACAACCTTCTTTACAATGGTTTATATCGTCGTGGTCAACCCTAGTATCCTATCCGGTACAGGCGTCCCGTTTGATCAAGTGTTCACTGCCACAATCATTGCTGCCGTCGTCGGAACGCTTTGGATGGCGCTTTCCGCCAACTTTCCGATCGCGATTGCACCCGGGATGGGGCTGAATGCGTATTTTGCAGTGTCAGTCGTCGGCTCGTCCAACGGCGAAATTTCTTACCAGACAGCGTTCAGCGCTGTTTTCGCGGCCGGCATCCTCTTTATTATCTTATCGCTAACACCTCTTAGAAAACAACTGATCGAAGCCATTCCGGCTAATCTAAAATACGGGATTACCGCCGGAATCGGCTTGTTTATCGCTTTTGTCGGTCTGAGAGGAGCCGGAATCATTACCGCCAATGAATCCAATTTGGTCGGACTCGGCAATCTGCACTCGCCCGGAGTGATCCTGGCACTAATCGGCTTGGCTTTCTCCGTCGTTTTGATGGTCATGAATGTGAACGGCGCTCTATTTTTCGGTATGATCTTAACCGGCCTGATCGCCTTTTTTACCGGCCAGCTTGAGTTTACCAAAGGGATTCTGTCAATGCCTCATCTGCCGGAAAAACTGATCGTCACAAACCCTTTCGCCGCTTTTGGAGATGTCGTCCACTACGGCCTTTATTCGGTTGTCTTCTCGTTCCTGCTCGTCACGATTTTTGATACGACAGGAACGATGATCGGTGTCGCCGAACAAGCCGGACTCATGAAAAACAACAAACTGCCGAATGCAAGAAAAGCCCTTCTTGCCGATTCGACAGCGACGACGATCGGCGCAATGTTCGGGACAAGCCCGACGACCGCTTATATCGAATCATCCGCAGGGGTGGCCGCAGGCGGAAGAACAGGGCTTACGTCTTTAACAGTCGCTGTGCTTTTCGGAGCGGCGCTGTTTTTCAGCCCGCTTGTGAGCGCGGTCTCCGGGATCTCGGCGATTACGTCGCCGGCATTGATCATTGTAGGAAGCATGATGATCGGCGCTGTCACCAACATTCGCTGGAAAGAGCTTGACGAAGCATTCCCGGCCTTTCTCGTCATTTTGACAATGCCGCTGACATCATCTATTGCGACAGGCATTTCCCTCGGGTTTATTTCTTATCCGATTGTCAAAGCCGCGAAAGGCAAATGGCGCGAAATTCATCCGCTTGTCTTCGTGTTTGCCGTTCTCTTTTTCATACACCTCTTCTTTTTGGAAGGGCATTAAACGACTGAACCCCGTCTTTTTTAAAAAGACGGGGTTTTCAGCATCAGGCTGAGCGCGATGACGAGGCAGCACCAGATTAACCCCGGATAGAAAAACCAGTCAATGGAATTCCGCCTGGCTTCATAAAAAGCGTCGCTTTCTTTGTCTGCCCCCAGCAAAAAAACGCGTTCCATCACCTTGTCAAAATGGACGGACAACAGACTTCGATAAGCGAAGGCAAAAACCAGGAGAGCGCCCGCTTTCATCCAGATCGGTCCAACCATGATCAGCGCCGTAAAAATGCCGATCATTTGCATAAGCTGTCTTTTATAGTCCGGATGGCGCAGCATCACTTTAAAAAAGATTTCCTTAAGGCCATTTTGCACTGTACGGGCTTTAAAGATGTTCCGAGATTTTTTAAAGAACAGCCGCGGCCTTTTTGCCCCTCGTTTCCCCTGCTTCGGCACGCTTCCATCCAGGTTCAGCGACAGGAAAAATTTTGCGAGTCTCAGCTTTCTTCTGTTATCAAATTCAACCTCTTCATAAAATAGATACATGTTGCCGAGAGTGCCGCAGGCGGTCTTCAGCGCGGCCGCAGACAGCACCATGCCGCTCAAGATTACAACCGGCCAGGAAAACAACAAAACAACTGCACAAGCCGACAGCCACACGAAAAAGATCAGTCCGGCGTTCAGCACCCGGTGTTTCAGCTTGTACTGCCATCCGATGTTCCGCCTCTTCAAGACGGTGATCAAGGAATTGAGACAGAAATAAAAAAAGAATACGGCGAGACAAGCGGGCAGTTCAATCCCAAATTGTCTGACGAACAGAGGAGTAAACACGGCCGCCGCCAACAGCCATTTGCAAAACTGGATAAACAGACAATATAAATAGCCGCACCTTTTCATGTCCAGCACGAGTGTCTTTTTTTGCAACAAATAAAGCTGATCAGCTTCCATTAAAAATGTCCTCACAGACCCAAACAGCGTAAAAACGGCCGGAGCAAGCACAATCAATCCGGCCTGCCATCCGTTATCAAACGACCCTCCATTCAGCCATTTGATATATTGATAAACGCCGATTCCAGCCGCAGGCAGTACAATATACAGCGCAACCGTCCAATCGATGACCAGTTTGATGATCCGGAGCTGATAAAGACAGTCCGCTTTCAGCCTGCTGATAAACAGAGCCCGGCCGCTCATGCGGGCGCACCTTTTACAGCAAAGTAAAAGCAGTCAAGCAGCGAGCCACCCGAAAGGCCGGTTTTCTCCTGCAGCTCTTCGAGCGTACCTTCCAGCATCAGACGGCCATTTGAAATCAGCAAAAAACGGTCACAGATCTTCTCGGCGGTATCCAGCACATGCGTACAAAGCAAAATACCCGCTCCCCGCTTCTGCTCTTCTTTCAGCATATCCAAAAAGAGGCGGCTTGCGATCGGATCGAGCCCGATAAACGGTTCATCGATAATATATAGATCAGGCTGCATGAGAAAAGCATGGATCAGCATCAGCTTTTGCTGCATCCCTTTCGAAAAGCTCCCCGGATAATCATGAAGCGCATGCTCCAGCGCGAATCGCTCGATGAGCCGATTCGCCCTCGGCAAAAACGAGGACTCGTCCTCCTGCAAAAACGTCCCTAAAGCCGTGATATGCTCCCATAAAGTCAATTCGTCGTAAAAACTGGGCTGTTCAGGTATGTATGCATAGTTTGACGTTTCAGCCCATTCAACCTGCCCGGCCATATGCCTTGTTAAACCGAGTATCGTTTTAATTGTCGTGCTTTTCCCCGCTCCATTCGGTCCGATTAATCCGACAAGCTCGCCTTCCCCCACAGTAAACGATATATTTTCGATCGCCGATTCCTTTTCTTCATAACCGGATTTTTCAATATGCACTTTTAATTTCATTATCTTTACCACCTCTCTTTTACTACGTATGAAGCTAGAAAAAGTTTAAAATTTTTTTGGCAAAAAAACGTGATCGTACTGCATGTTCTGCTCACGATTTTCATTTTTTCATTAATTTGGCTCCGGCTTTTTTCTGGATATTTGGCAAAGAGATCGTGTATAATATTTATTGATCATTTTCAAGAAATGGTCGCTAACCGTCCATGCTGCATTTTGGAGTCGTAAGTTGTGGTAGTCAAGTCCATTCGATCATACGATAGGGAGTGGTTGTTTGAAACCTTCAACAAACCGAATGCTAACCAGGATCAAATCAGTATACATGTTCATTCAAGAAAAAGGACTCGTTACAACCCAGGAACTGGTTGATGAATTTGGCACTACACCGAGAACAATCCAGCGTGATCTGAATGTGTTGGCATACAACGATCTAGTACACAGCCCCAGCAGAGGCAAATGGGAGACTACAAGAAAAAAAGTGAAAATCTCCTCATAGTAATATTCTGAAAAATTGAACTTTAGCGCTGAATATCATATAGGACAGCCATCAAACATAAAAAGCATCAAACCCGATGAAGTTTGATGCCCCATAAACCAGCTCTACAGGCACTCGACGAATCAGAGTGTCTTTTTGTTTTGCAATGCGGCAAGCTCGTGCTCAGAGAGCTCTCTGTATTCCCCCGGCAAAAGCTCTCCATCAAGATCGACATCCCCCATTTTCAGCCGCTTTAAATAGATGACGTCACGGCCGACCGCCTTCAGCATTCTTTTAACCTGATGAAATTTTCCTTCCGTTATTGTCAAAAGCAGACGTTCCACGCCGTTTTTGCTTGCCAAAAGCGACGCTTCAGCCGGTTTTGTGACATATCCTTCACCGATATCGACCCCTTTTTCAAGCTGATCGAGAGCCGCCTGATCAATCGGCTTATCGACATGTACTTCATACGTTTTAGGCACGTGTTTTTTCGGCGATAAAAGCTGGTGTGCCAACTGGCCGTCATTCGTTAAAAGCAGCAGCCCCTCGGTATCCTTGTCAAGCCTTCCGACCGGAAACGGCTCAAACCTCAACAGCTCCGGATCGAGCAAATCAACAACCGTTTCCTGGCGGCTGTCTTCTGTCGCTGACAGCACGCCTTGCGGCTTGTTCATCATCAAGTAAATAAATTCCTGATAAACGACGGGTTCGCCGTAAACCGTGATGTCGTCTGATTCCGGGTCTACATGCTCTTTTGCGTCTTTGATCAGTTGATCATTCACGCGTACCGCCCCGTTTTTCAGCATTTTTTTGACTTCTTTTCTCGAACCGTAGCCGCTGTTTGACAACAGTTTATCCAATCTCATGAAGACACTCCCTTTTTTTACATAAAAAGAAAAGCCCTTTTTAGGAGGCCTTTCTTTTGAAAAAGCGATTCAACCGCTGACCGAACATTTTTTCGAGCAGTTTCACACGGTAAGCCAAGTACAGATAAACCGATCCGCCGACCGCGGTTGTGATGAAAATGACGACAGCAGATTTGATCTGCCCGCCTTCATATGAAATAAACAGACTGAGTAGCGCCTGAACAAGCAGCAACATGATGCCCATGACCGCCGTCAGGATCAGCATCAGCAAAAACCGTTTAAACAGTTTGCGATACGAATAGCCGGCATGACGTTTAATCATAATAAATCCGTACAGGAGTGACGCTGAATAGCCGAGCGCCGTTGCCAAAATCGATCCGCTTCCTTGAAACAGCTTGATGAGCGGAACGTTAAGCCCGATTTTGATTACAATCCCGATCATCAGGCTGACAACCGCAAATTTCTGCTTGTTCACCCCCTGCAAAATCGCAGCGTTGACGGTGAAGAGCGAGAATAACAGCGCCACGGGCGCGTACCAGAACAAAATATCTCGTCCCATTTCAGGGAGCAGGCTTTCCGAGCCGTAAAAGAACGTGTAAACCGGACCCGATAAAAGAGCCATACCGACTGATGCAGGAAGAACGATAAAAAGAATGATCTGCATCGCCTGATCAATCTGTTTATTTAAAGCAGGGAAATCTTTGTTGGTAAAGTTTTCAGTCACCGCCGGGATCAATGTCAGGCCGAATGCCGTCGCGAGAGATACCGGTATCATCACAAGCTTTGGCACGTACAGCGTCACGATCGCCATCAAATCCTGGCTGATGTTTTGATAGCCGGCTGCAATCATCGCTTTATTAAACGTATTCGTATCAATGTACTGGTAAAGCGGTATCGCCAATCCGACAAAGATGTATGGGGCGGCATAGCTGAACAGCTCCTTAAACATCTGCCGGTACGTAATATTGGCGGAAGGAACCAGGTTCGGCTTCAGCGCCAAAAGCGCCCCTTTTCTTTTCTGCCAGGAAAAATAAAGCGTGAACAGCCCGGCGAATGCGCCGATCAAAGCCGCAAAAGTCGCATAGCCGACAGCTACGACAAGCCCGCCGTCTAATACTTTGATCACCAAATAAGTAGCCGTTAATAGAAAGACGATTCTGGCAATTTGTTCAACGACCTGTGAAACGGCTGTCGGCCCCATCATCTGGTGACCTTGGAAAAAGCCTCTGATCAGCGCCAGGATCGGCACAACAAGTAAAGCGAGACTGACCATGCGAATGACATACACGACATGTTCAATCGTCAGCCCGTTGTTTTCTGTTCCGCCGAGGGCCATCTCCGCAAAAAACGGGGCAGACAAATATAGAATGGAGAAAGCAATGATGCCTGTGACGAGCATCATCGACATTCCGGCGCGCAGCATCCTTCTCGTTGTTTCATAATCGCCCATCGAGTTATATTTTGAAACAAATTTGGACACGGCCGCCGGAAATCCCATGGTCGCAATGCTTAAAAAAATCGTATATTGATTATAACCGTACTGGAACAGGGCACCGCCGGTGGCACCGACCATGGCTCCGAACGGAATCAAGTAAATCATTCCGAGGATCCTTGAAATATAGGTACCAAGCGTTAATACAAAGGTGCCTCTTAACAGTTTGCTTGACATGTTCCCAATCACCATTTTTCTTCAATAGATTCAACTTTTCTATTTTAACATACAGGCGCATTACTCAGGTAATAATAACATGGCTAAATTTTAACATCCCCATGTTTTAACGTTTTTTCATCCTGCCGATCTTTCGTTATAATAAGAAGATGGAGCGCGGATATTATCTGATGAAATCCCTCCCGCCTGCACAGAATGCAGGCTCTACAAGACAGGAAAGTTGAGGATATTGGTATGAAGTATTTTGATGTCATCGTCATCGGCGGAGGCCCCTCCGGGCTGATGGCCGCCATCGCGGCCGGTGAACAGGGGGCGGACGTTCTTTTGATTGACAAAGGAAACAAACTCGGCCGCAAGCTGGCCATTTCGGGAGGCGGACGGTGCAATGTGACGAACCGCTTGCCGGTTGATGAGATCATCCGGCATATTCCCGGAAACGGACGCTTTTTGTACAGCGCTTTTTCTGAATTTAACAACGAGGACATCATCAAATTTTTTGAGCGCCTGGGCGTCAAGCTGAAAGAGGAAGATCACGGAAGAATGTTTCCTGTCTCCGACAAGGCGCAGAGCGTAGTGGATGCACTTTTAACAAGGCTTGAACAGCTTCATGTAAGCGTGCGGACAAACGAAAAAGTGAAAACAGTCCTATACAATGAAGAAAAAGCGTGCGGGATCGTGACAGGCAGCGGCGAAGAAATTGGAGCGGGCTCTGTCGTTATCGCTGTCGGCGGGAAAAGTGTCCCGCATACAGGATCGACCGGAGACGGCTATGAATGGGCGGAAAAAGCCGGCCATACGATTACGGAACTGTTCCCGACAGAAGTTCCGGTTACGTCTGACGAGCCTTTTATCAAGCAGAAAACATTGCAAGGCCTATCATTGAGAAACGTCGCTCTCAGCGTATTGAACAAAAAAGGAAAACCGGTCATCACCCACCAAATGGATATGATTTTTACCCATTTTGGACTTTCTGGGCCCGCTGTCCTCAGGTGCAGCCAATTTGTCGTTAAAGAGTTGAAAAAGCAGGAAAACGTCAGGCTGAAAATCGACTTGTTCCCTGATATTCATGAAGAACAGCTTTTTCAAAACATGCATAAAGAATTAAAGGACGCTCCGAAAAAATCACTCAAAAACATGCTGAAGCCTTGGATGCAGGAAAGGTATCTGCTGTTTCTTCTTGAGCGCAACAAGATTGATCCTTCTGAAACGTTTTCATCCCTTTCCAAAGACCGTTTCAGAGCTTTCGTCAAAGACTGTAAAGAGTTTACCGTCAACGTGAACGGCACTCTTTCGCTTGACAAAGCCTTTGTGACCGGCGGAGGGGTTTCCGTAAAAGAAATCGACCCTAAAAAAATGGCGTCCAAAAAAAAGGAGGGGCTTTATTTCTGCGGGGAAATCCTCGATATTCACGGCTATACGGGCGGGTACAATATCACATCCGCGCTTGTCACAGGCAGACTTGCAGGCATGAATGCAGGCGAATTTTCAATTTGCCGAAGAAAAAAATAAAATTGCTCCAAACCCTTGACAAATGTGGAATGGCAGAGTTTCAGCGCAGTGCTGAGACTTGTGCCTTTTTTGAAAAGTATGTTACGGTTAAAGAGTTTTGTTTCACCTGATTGTGGGGTAATAGGGGAAGCTAGGTCAAACTTCCTGAGAGAGAATGAATTTTATATGTGCAACTCATACTAAACATAATGATGGGAGTAAGGACGAAAAATGATTAGAGGGTGAGGATGATTTTGAAAAATATTTCAAGCGTTTTTTGGATTGTGATTGTTATCACAGCAGCAGCTGTATTATGGGGAATCGTTGCTCCTGATAACCTTCAGGCGTTAACGACTTCGATTCAAGGTTATGTTACGAACACACTAGGATGGTATTATTTATTGGTGGTTTCTCTGTTTGTCGCATTCAGCATCTTTTTGATCTTCAGTCCGATCGGAAAGATCAAATTAGGGAAACCTGAAGAAAAACCTGAATTCTCTCGATTATCTTGGTTTGCCATGCTTTTTAGCGCAGGTATGGGCATTGGTCTCGTATTTTATGGCGCGGCTGAACCGATCAGCCATTTTGCCATTAGCTCTCCATCAGGTGAAACAGAAACAGCCCAGGCCTTCAGAGATTCTCTGAGGTATACATTTTTCCACTGGGGATTGCATGCATGGGCGATCTATGCGATCGTTGCTCTTTGCATCGCGTACTTTAAATTCAGAAAAGACGCGCCTGGCTTGATCAGCGCGACGCTGTTTCCGGTCTTCGGCGACAAAGTCAACGGACCGCTTGGAAAAGGGATTGACTGCATCGCTGTCTTCGCAACCGTCGTCGGTGTAGCGACTAGTCTCGGAATCGGCGCCACGCAGATCAACGGCGGACTCCATTATCTATTCGGAGTACCGAACAGCTTTCAAGTGCAGCTGGCAATTATTGCAGTCGTTACCGTGCTGTTTTTAGTTTCCGCATGGAGCGGTATCGGAAAAGGCATCAAGTACTTGAGCAATACGAACATGGTGCTGGCCGGCATCCTGATGATCTTTATGCTGTTCGTGGGACCGACAGTGTTGATTATGAACTCGTTTACGGACACGATCGGAACGTATATCTCCAACGTGGTGCAAATGAGCTTCCGCCTTGCGCCTAATGATCCGGACAGCCGTGAATGGATCAATTCATGGACGATTTTCTACTGGGCTTGGTGGATCTCCTGGTCGCCGTTTGTCGGTATTTTCATCGCCCGCGTATCAAGGGGGCGCACAATCAGGGAATTTTTGATTGCCGTATTGTTTGCCCCTACTGTGCTGGCGTTTCTATGGTTCTCAATTTTCGGGGTTTCAGCGATGGATCTTCAGCAAAAAGGGACTTTTAACATTGCAAAACTGTCTTCAGACACGATGCTGTTTGGCATGTTTGACCACTATCCGCTGGCGATGATTACATCTATCGTTGCCTTGGTGCTCATTGCCGTATTCTTTATCACTTCCGCAGACTCGGCAACATTTGTTCTCGGCATGCAAACGACTTACGGTTCACTGAACCCTGCGAATTCGGTCAAGATATCATGGGGTATCATTCAGTCAGCAATGGCTGCAGCGCTTCTGTATTCAGGCGGACTATCGGCGCTGCAAAACACCGCCATCCTGGCCGCACTGCCGTTCTCAGTCGTCGTGATTTTCATGCTTGTATCGTTGTATAAATCTCTGTCACAAGAGCGGAAAGAAATTAAACAGGCTGAGAAATTCCAGAAGCCAAGAAGCCCGAGAGTGAAAAAAGCATAAACGAAAACAGCTCTTCCTTTGAAGAGCTGTTTTTTTATGTCCTGTATAAAATTAACGCAGAAAAACAGTAAAGCTGTTCGCCTTGAGGATCGCATGCGGCTGATACGTCATATTTTATATCGACCAGCTGGTCTTCCGACAGCTTTTTTAAGAATTCATTGATCTCATGCTGCAAATCTTTTTCGTGTTCTTCATCAAATACGGCTACCTTCAGCATACGCTCTCTCCTTTCTATAATGAAAGGTATTCGCACACAGCCGAAGTTATGCTTAAAATCCTGATCGAAAGAACCTTGAAGGTCGCCGGCAGGAGGCTCCGAGCGTTTCCTGACATGTGATAAATAAAAAACTTCTTATCTGTACAGATAAGAAGCCGGACCCGCTTATTTTGTTTTCGGCTTTGTGTTTCCGGTCCATTCGAGCATGCCGCCGACCATATTGGTGACATCAAAGCCTTTATCCTGCAAATAGAGGCAGACATTTTCGCTGCGCTTGCCTGATCGGCAGACAAAAATATAAGGCTGCTCCTTTTGGAAGACATCGAGTTTTTCAGGAATATCCCCCATTTTAATGTGAACGGCTTCAGGGATCATTCCTTCAGCCACTTCTTCATCTTCTCTGACGTCAATAATGTTCAGCGTTTCTCCTTTTGCAAGCCTGTCTTTCAGTTCATCAGCCGAAATCTCTTTTATCGTCATCGTTACTGCTCCCTTCAATTGCCTTTAGGTGAGACTATTATAGCAAAAGTCGGGAGGCAATTTCTATTTCAGCAGGTTTTCTCTATCGTCCACTGTCAGGAAACACTGATTTCCCCAATGTCTGGAACGATCCGTCCTGTGCTGCAGAATCGGCTGTGAAGCTTCCCCCTATCAGACAAACAAGCATGACGGTGAAAAAACAAATGGATTTTTTCATATGAGCCCCTCCTTCATTTTATATATTTGATTCTTGGCATGCTGCGATTTTTCCAGGTAAAGCGCGCTTTTTTCATGGTCGCCGGACTTCATGTAGTAATCGGCTATATCTTTTGTCAGTTCGGCAACATGCGGCCATAGCCGTTTATCGCTCATGTATTCAAGCGAAAGTTCAATATCGAGCGGATGGCCCGCGTCATACAGGGCGAAAATCAGCCTGAATTTCGCCGCGTATTCATCCTCTCCTTGTTCCGCCGCTCTGGTAAATCCCTCTTTGCAGAGACGTCTCGCTTCTTCGGGAGAACCGTTTTTGTACATGAGGTGGGACAGCTCAAAAAGGGTGTTAATGCCAAAGACCGATTGCTCATGGACACCGATTGAAAGAGCTTTTCTAAAGTGCTCCTCCGCCAAAAGCGGCATGCTGCATTTGGCGTAGTTCAGACCCATATTATGATAGATCAGCCCGATGATTCGCCGGTTTTGGAGGGAAACGGCCTGATCAAGCGCCCGGCCGTAGTGTTCCTCGGCTTGTTTGATGCGGAACAGTTCAAACTGAACCGACCCGAGAATCATTTCGCACCCGATCGTTTTGTCTATGTATTCTTTATGCTTGCTGAAAAGTGAGAGCGCTTTTTCGGAGTAGTTCAACGATCTGAAATGATCATCTATTTGGTAGTAGGCAGTTGCGATCTTATAGTAAAATTCCGCTTTTTCAATTTCATCGGTCAGTTTATGCAGCTTCATTTCCGCTTTTTTGTAACAGCTGATCGCCTCAAGATAGTTTTTCTCATAAAACTCATACATGCCTGAAAAAAAGAAAAAATAGTACTGAATGATGTCATCCGCGTTCTTAACCGTTTCCTTCTGCCTTTTAATCTTCCGGAAGAGCTCGGCTGATTCTGCAAACTGCTCCATCATCAATTTGCAGCGGTAGTCCAAAAGCTGAAAATAGAGCTCCAAATCTCTGTTTTTCTCCATTTTAGAGAGCAGGTTTCGGATCTCGTATCTCAAAGATACAGCCTGGAGCGCTTCATGGCGCTTGATCATGGTGTACCACTGATTCAAGAGCCCGGCCGCTTTTTCGTATGCCGCTTTCGCTTCCACTTCTTCATTCATCCTTTCTTCTTTTTAAAAACACAAAAATTACATTTATTAACTTTATTTTACAGAAAATAATTGTTATTGGCAATTATTTTTATGAATAAGTGCAAGGAGTGGCATCAGCTCCAATATTTGAGCTGGCTTTCGAGGTTTTTGGCTGAAACAAGGCCTTTTTGGAATTGGTTCGGACAGGTGAGGTTGTATTTTTTAATTTTTAGGTTGATGGCATCGATCAGCGCTTCGCGCTGATTCGATTTGATCGCTTTTTCAATCTCTTGTTTAATTTCCTTTTGCAGCTTCAGCCACTCCGGCAGATAACGGGCGTTTTTAAGAGTTGACGAAAGCGCATCCCCTTCGAGCGCCTCTTTACTGAGCGGTCTTCCAAAACCGGGGAGGGACTTGAAGTCGTCTTTCTTTTCGCTTTCCTTTACAGCTTGATCAATCCAGTGAAGATATCGTTTTTCAAATTCTTCACTCATGTGGGCCATCTCCTCTCATCACACCTGAAGCAAAGGTTCAGGTGTGTCTTGTCGTTACGACAGTTCCCCTCTGTTCTACGGCCTCCGCTTTTTTCAATACTTGATATGCCAGCCACATGACCGCATAGCTGAGCAGGCTGACGCTGAAAAAAGGAACAATTCCGGGCAGAAAGGCAAAAGCGATATAAAGCACGGCAGCAACCGCCATCATTGTTAATGTATACTGTAAATACGATATGCCCAGAATCAGCGAAAACTTAAAATACATCCGCTTCTTCCAATCGAAATGGGCGAGCAGCGGGAACATATAAAACATCATAATTAAAAACAAAAACCCAAAAATCATAATGACGAACCGGAGAACGTGCAATAGGAAATGCTCCGGATAAATAAAAGCAAGGTCAACATAAATGATGATGCCAACTGCCGCTAGAATAAGACCGATGACGTTGGAACGAAAAAACTCGCCGCGGTACGCCTGCCAAAACGTTTTACATATCGGAATATCGGTTTTGCCCATAATCCATTTTCTCATCACGGAAAACAATGCAGTCGTCGCCGGCATAAACCCGAAGACGCCAAGGCCGAGCAGCGTAAAAACAAACCACAGCAGATTGGCGTAAAAAAACTTCAGCACCCATTCACAAAAACTCAGCACCCTTCCCATGGAGACGCTTTGTTCCACGAATTCCCCCCCTTTATGTATATTGCCGGGTATACAGAAGTTCACTGATTCCTATCGGCTTTTTTTCTTTGATGGAGCGCCATATTGCCTCGCCGGCTGCAATTGAATAGGCGCCTGCTTCGGCACCGGCCAGAATGTCGTAATTCCTCAACGGGTCTCCTCCGCCAAACAGCTCTTCCAAAAGCAGCGGATCTCCTCCGCCATGCCCACCGGGCTGCCTGACGACGCGAATCGTTTCTTTCGATTCAAACAGCGGATAATAATCGATGGTCTGTTCGGGAACTTCAAATGGAACCCTTGCCGGCGCATGATATTCCTGCGTTTCAAGCCTTCCCTTTGTCCCGTTGATTGCAAGCCGGTAGCCTTCATACGGGGCTGAAAAATGGACGGAGTAATTCAGCAGCGCCCCTTTGTCGTATTTCAAAACGGCTGCATACGTGTCCTCGATATCGATTTCTTCATCGAAAATACACGCGTCAGGCCTGTAATCGGTATAGAGCAGCTGCTGGCTTTCGTTGGTCTTGACATGATCGTCCTGCGGGTCGCCTGCCTGCCACCTCATATAATAGCGGCAATTCTTCTTGACATGGCATGTTCCGCAATAGCGTTTTTCCCCTTTTTCAGGATTCATTTCGCCGCCGGGTCCGTAGTAGTACAGGCCTCCATAGGCAAAAACCTCGCGAGGCGTTTGAGCAAGCCACCAATTGACAAGGTCGAAATGATGGGTTGACTTATGGACGGAAAGCCCGCCGGAGTATGCTCTCATCCTGTTCCAGCGTTTAAAATAGCTTGCGCCGTGATACGTATCGATGTACCAGTTCAAGTCAACCGACGTAATCGTGCCGAGCTTTCCTTCAAGTATCAGCTCTTTGATCTTGCGGTGGTACGGATTGCAGCGGTAATTAAACGTAACGGTCACTTTTCCTTTGCTCGCGGCTTCGGCTTTTAATACGGCTGCCGCATCCCGTGCCGTTGTCACCATCGGCTTTTCAGTGACCACATCGATATTCGCCTGTAAAGCGCCCAATATATAGCGGACATGCGTATCATCACGGCCTGCTACAATAATGGCGTCCGGCTTGATTTTATCAAGCATTTCGGTAAACGCTTTCTCCTTGAAAAACGGGACAGGACGAAGCGCCGGAAACCTGTCTTTGCAGACTTCTTCCCTTAGCGGATCGCTGTCCAGGAGCGCGGCGATGCGGTGTTCTTCCCCGTATTTTCCCACTAGAGGCTCGATAAACATGTTAAAAGCGCGGCCGCTCAGACCGCATATCGCATATGTTTTCATCGGTTCCTCCCCCTTTCATTTTCAGCGAAGCGCTTCGATGAGTTCCATCGCTTCAGGGGTTTTCTTCGCATAGACCGGTATGAAAGCTGCCATGTCTGTATTCAGCTGAAACGTATAGCCGTTCAAACGTTTTTCTCCTTTTTCAATGACAGCCGCATACAGCTGTACGTACCCGTTTTTGCCCGGAGCGCTGTATGGCTCTTTTTCTTTCGAAGCAACTTTCAATGGCTGAAGTCCTTCAGGATCGTAAAAAGGTTTAAACATGTCTTCTGGAACGATAAACAGATCTCCTTCTTTCGCCGCAATTTCAACTAGAAGTTTTTCCGGTGCAGCCGGGAAAACGGTGATGTTGAGCTGTTCTTTCCCGGCTGCGCGCTGGACGTTTTCCTTTATTTCAGCCGGTGCATCCGAAAAGATCAATACGTCTGTTCCCCGGCCCCCATCCTGTCCGCATGAGGAAAAAAGAAGCACTGCTGCAAATAGAAGGACGGAGAAAGCGAAGTTCTTCACTTCGCTGCCTCGCGGGAAAAGCGGCCGGTCTTTTCAAGTTCTACAAGAGCCATGATCAATGCGCCGACACCGTGAAGATCGTTGGTGCTTTTTTCCCGCCCGACATAATAATCGTATGTCCCTGCAGAAGTTCCGACGCAAATATCTTTTAAAAGCAAGCCTTCTTTTGCGCTCAGCTCGATTTTCTCTTCGACGAGTCCTTTGAAAGCCTTTGCGGCTCTATCAATATATGATGAATCGATATAGCCCATGCGAGCTCCTTTCGTCATCGCGTACATATATAAACACGAGCAGGAGCTTTCAAGCCAATTGTCCGGAAGTCCGCCTTTATCGACAACCTGGTGCCATAACCCTGTGCGTTCATCTTGAAAATTGGCAATGCTTTTGACCATCTCTTGAAGCACCCGGGTCCACTCCTGTCTCGTGTCATGCCCCTGCGGGAGCAGTTCGATCATATCGCTCAGTGCAAGCGCGTACCAGCCGATTGACCTTCCCCAAAATTCGGGAGAACAGCCTGAAACGGGGTCGGCCCAGGGCATTTCCCTCTTTTCATCCCACGCATGATAATACAATCCCGTCCGGCAGTCTTTCGTATGTTTTCTCATCAGTTTTTCTTCGAGGATGACCATATCGTACAGTTCAGGCTCATTGAACGCTCTTGCATACTTAAGTGCGAAAGGCCCTCCCATGTACAACCCGTCAAGCCACATTTGGTAAGGATATTTATCTTTATGCCAAAACCCGCCTTCTTCTGTTTGATTCAGCGTATCAAAAAGGCCCTTCAGCTTTTTGGCGGCTTTACGGTAGCGTTCATCGCCCGTTTCATCATACAAAGGATAAAGGATAAGTCCGGCTTGTATGGCGTCCAGTTCATCCCTCCTGAAATAAAAATTCCCGCAGCCGTCAATGAGCTCATTGGCGTATTCTTTTACATAGTTGAAATATGCTTCTTTCCCCGTTTCTTCCCAGAGGCGAATCAAGCCGCACAGAAATACACCCTGATGGTAGTGCCAGCGTCCGGCCGGCGGCAGCTCCTTTGGTGTATACGCTTTCATTATTGTTTTGGCCGCTTCTTCGGCAATGTAAAGAGGCGTTTTTGTGATGAGAGATTGATTCATGTCATTCAATTCCTTTCATCAAAAAATATTAATATATTCCTTCTTCTCCAAACTTCTTCGCCATCCTGTTTGCAAATATGACAAGAATGAGACCGACAGCTGCTTTAAATAAACCGACGGCTGTACTGTAGCTGAACTGCCCCTGCTTTAATCCGGCCGTGTATACATACGTATCAAAGATCTCGGCCACTTCGCGGTTCGTTGCATTTAAAAGCAGATACACATGCTCAAAGCCGAGTTCGAGCGTATCGCCGATTTTCAAAATAAGTAAAACAACGATGACGCTTCTGATCGCAGGTAGTGTGACATGCCACATCCTCCTCAGGCGATTGGCCCCGTCCATTTTCGCCGCTTCGTAAAGCTGCGGATCGACAGCGGTAATCGCCGCCAAATAAATGATCGTCGACCAGCCGGCTTCCCTCCAGATGACCTGGAGAATGTACATCGGCCTGAACCAGCTTTCATTCAGCAAAAAGTTGATCTTTTCTCCGCCGAAGTAGGCGATGATCTCATTGATCAATCCTCCGTCAACCGTCAACAGAACGAATGAAAGCGATACCACAATGACCCATGACATAAAATGCGGAATATAGATCAGCGTCTGGACAAACTTTTTGAACAATGCGACTCTGACTTCATTCAATAAAAGCGCCAAAATAATCGGTATCGGAAAGAATACAACAAGGTTGAGGAAAAACAAAATCAATGTATTCTTCAGAAGCATAAAAAACGTCGGTTCGGTGAACAGCCTTTCAAAATGCTTAAAACCCACCCATTCGCTCCCCGTTATGCCGAGAAACGGCTGGTAATCCTGAAACGCTATGACAATCCCCCACATCGGCACATACTTAAAAAGCAAAAAATAAATCAGTCCCGGCAGAATCATCAAATATAAATATTTTTGCTGGAGAAGCTTTTCCCAAAAACGCGTCTTTCGTTTTTTTTCAACAATATGGGCCGGATTTTTTCCGGTCTGGACATCGGCTGCTTTCATAAACGGCCTCCCTTCGTGATGTTTGCTTTCACTTTATCCCACCATGAAAAAATAAATCTACAATCATATCATCACATCGGCCGCACCTCGCCCGGCAGCCGGCAAAACCTAATAAAATGAAACGATGGTTAGAAAATGATTATTGACAAATTCACACAAAAGTCGGATTAATTATATATGAACAACTCAAACGAAGATTTGTTGGGGGGGAATTTATGAAGAGAAAACAATATAAGTTTTACTATAAGCTGGTGACCTTCTTTCTCGTTCTGAGCACCATTCCGGTCATCATCGTCGGCTTTTTTTCCTATCAGAGATCAGCGGAAACCATTGAACAAAACGTTACAAACGAAAAGCTCCAAACCGTTGGCCAGACACAGCTAAATATCGAGCATATTTTAAAAACGGTTGACCATTCCTTCACCAATTACGTCCGTTCCTATCCTTTAATTCAGACACTCAGCCGCACCATTACACCAGAACGCTTTCAGCTGTATAACCAAATCAACAAGGAATTAAACAAACTGCAGACATTCGATACCGATCTG
This sequence comes from Bacillus sp. PK6-026, assembly GCF_054161455.1. Classification (NCBI taxonomy): domain Bacteria; kingdom Bacillati; phylum Bacillota; class Bacilli; order Caryophanales; family Bacillaceae; genus Bacillus; species Bacillus sp. PK6-026. The sequence goes on from NZ_CP096418.1 coordinate 3,233,855, forward strand.
TCGGATATCACGCTGATCAGCCAAGAAAAAAAGTGGTATATCAACAATTCCGGTTTATATCCTTTAGATCAGGGAAAACAAGCCATCACGATCTCGCTTTACAACGCCTTAAAAAGCCGCTCCAGCTGGGTGCTTGAAAAAAACAACGACCTTGTCGCCACAAAAGAAGGGGCTTCGGGCAACTGCCTGTACAACGTCAATCTGGTCAAACAGCTTCCGCTGAACAGCATGGAAAACAGAGGCCTTGCGATCGCAAGTATTCCTTCTTGTTCGCTTGTCAAGCGCATGCCGCATCATTCAAAAACAAACAGCATGATGGTGCTTGATGACAACGGACGGATCATCCTTCACTCAGACCCGTCAATGATTGGGCAATCGATCAAACAAGACGATTATTTCAAAACGATCCGCCGGCATCAGGAAAAAAACGGCCAGTTTGATACAACAGTCAACGACACCGCCTATAACATTACATACCAGAAATCAGATTACAATAATTGGATATACATTTCGTTAACGACCATTCCGGAACTCTATCAGCAGACGGCATCAATCGGCTGGTTTACGTTTACGATCTGCGTCATTTTGTTAGCGCTTTCATACCTATTTTCCTGGTTTGGTTCTCGTCATTTTTACAGGCCAATCAAGGTTTTGTACGAATCCGTCTCAGGCTTTTCTGCGGGGGCCGCTTCCGGCCAGGAGAAACCGAAAAACGAATTTGAACTGATTGAACGGAATATTAAAGAGATGAAAAATAAAAACCATGATCTGAAGGTGCGCGTCGAACAGCAGGTCACCCAGCTGAAGCAGTATTTTTTAACAAGGCTTTTGCTCGGCAAGCTGAGCGAAGAAGAAATCAAAGACCGCTTTACAGGGCTCGGCTTCCCTGAAGATTGGAGCCACCTGTCCGTTTTTGCCTTGCAAATTGATACATTGAAAGACACATCATATGATAAAAAGGATCTTGATGTCCTGCTGTTTGCGATCAACAGCCTTGTCGAACGATCTGTGCCCAAGAATAAGCGCCTCCCGCCGGTTGTCATTGATAAAACGCAGACCATCATCATGCTGAACCGCGGACAGCCGCTGGACAGGTTTCAGGAGGACTTGGAGCATACAGCATCATCCATCAGGGATAAAATTCATGAGGAGCTTGGATTGTTCGTCAGCATCGGCATCAGCCAGCCGTTTACAAGCCTTGCAATGTCGAAGCGCGCTTATTTGGAAGGGCTTGAAGCGCTGACATACCGTCTGAAATCAGGAAAACACGCGGTGATTTTCTATGAGCATCTTGACCGTAACAAAGCGTTTTTAACCCAGTTTCCAAAGCAGATCCAAAATGAACTGTTTGAAGCTATTAAAACGTGCAACCGTAAACAAGCGGCCGAACAGCTTCACCTTCTCCTTGAATCGATTTGTTCTGAAAACATGAATCCGCATCACTGCCAGGTAGCGATTGCAAGGCTCTTGAACAACTTGATTGAATTTATGCATTTGCTTGGAATCGAAATTTTTGAACCGAACGAAAATACGATGCTGTACGACGACGTCTTTGAGCTGACGACCATCGAGGAGATCGAAAGTTGGCTGAACGCGCAGATCATCGTCAAAATGATCGATACCCTCAGCATCAGAGAAGAATCACAATACAAAAACATCTCAGAAAAAATCGTCCATATTATCCAGCAGGAATTCGACACGGACTTGACGCTCGAATCGATCGCAGGAAGGCTTCATTACAACCCCAACTATTTAAGCAGCATCTTCAGGAAAGAAATGAAAATATCGTTCAGCGAATACTTGTCATCCTACAGGCATCATGTCGCGAAAAACTGGCTGACAGAAACGACGCTGTCCGTAAAAGAAATTTCTGAAAAACTGAAATACAAAAATCCGCAGAATTTCATCCGCTCATTTAAAAAGCTGGAAGGAATCACGCCCGGCAAATACCGCGAGCTGAAAACTCATTCGGCATAAAAAGACAATCCCGGCTTCCCGGGATTGCCTTCTATTTTTCTGCTTTTTTAAATGACTCTTCATATTCTTCTATTACTTGATCTCCGCCGTTCGTCCGCCATTTTTCAACCGCTTTCTCGAACTGGCTTTCATCCGTTTTGCCGAGGATGAATTGATATGTGGCATCGTCAATGATCTTTTGCAGTTCATCGCCTCTTTCAGATGCGGCCGGTGAGTACAAACTTTCGGCCGGATTTGAGACGATGATCTCATTATTGTCCTCTGTCAGCTCTTCATATTTTGTGCGGAGCGGATCTCCCGTATTTTTCAAATATTGTTTATCAATGCCGACGAGAGAGACGAGCGGCTGAATTTCCGCCTGCCAGTCTTTCAGTTTTTCATCAATTCGTTTGAATTGTTTTTCCCCTTCTTTTTTATAGTGAACCCCTTCGATCCCGTAAGTCATCAGGCTGTAAACATCCTCTTCGGCGATCCGGTCGAAAAAGGCCAGAATCCTCTTCAGCTCTTTTTCTGTTTTGACGCTTGTTTTCGGGAAGGCAAAGATTCCGTTATGCCCGCCTGATGCCCAGACGCGTTCCTTTCCGTCCGGTCCTTTGATCCGATTGATGATCTCAAGCTCCATTATATCATCGACAGACTGGTCTCTTAAATTGACGGCATCGACCATATTTCCGACATAAATGCCGGCTTTCCCTTGTGAAAACATCTCCTGCTGCTGCGTTTTGCTCGTAACCGGGAAGTCTTTGTTGATCAGCCCTTCATCATACAGTTTTTTCATATATTTCATCGTATCCATGTACTCTTTTGTCATGAAGTCAGGCGTGAACTTGCCGTCTTTTATCTCCCAGTCAGTCGGCATGCCCATATAGGACCCCAATGTTTTAAAGGCGCCGTAGATCAAATCGTTTCTGTCGGTAAAGCCGATCGTATCGTTCTTTCCGTTTTGGTCAGGATCTTTTTCTGTAAATGCCTTCGCTGTTTCGTAAAGTTCATCAACCGTCTTTGGTATATCGAGCCCAAGGTTGTCAAGCCAGTCTTTACGGATGACAACCCCCTGTCTTGATAACGGGCGCTCCCTGTAGATGCCGTAAAGCTTTCCGTCGATTGAAGCGTTTTTATTGATCAGCTTGTTCATCTTGCTTAAATTCGGATAATCCTTTAAATAAGGACCAACCTCCCAAAACATCCCCGATCTGAACGCATTCATGACAGATGAATTTTTAATGTCCTGAATGGTGACGACTTTCGGCAGGTTTCCGGCGGCGAGCGCTGAGTTTAAGCGGTCTTCTTTTACTGCATCAGGCACCCACATTAAATCGAGCTTTGTATTGGTGAGCTCCTCGATTTTTTTAATCGCTGTATCCTTCGGCGGCTGCTGATGATAAAGGATTACCATCCAGCTCAAGTCCAAAGGCGAGTTCAGATCGACTTTCTCATCCTTTGTAGAAGCCTGATCTGCTCCGCTTTTCGAACAGCCAAACAGTCCGCCGGCCAAAAGCGCGAACGCAAAAATCGCTATCAGCCATTTTTTCCCCATATTGTCCCCTCCGTTTTTATCCTTTAATTGACCCTAAAAGAGCGCCTTTTGCAAAGTGCTTTTGAATAAACGGATACACGAGCAGCACCGGTATGGTTGCAACGACAATGACCGCCATTTTGATCGTTTGTTCCGGCGGCGCCGCGGCTGCCCCCATCTCCGTCATATCCCCTTGCATACCGCTTGATACGATGACAATCTGGCGAAGCAAAACTTGTATCGGCCATTTTGTCGCATCGCTCAAGTACAGAATCGCTTGCATGTACGTATTCCAATAGGTGACGGCGTAAAACAGCGAAATTGTCGCAATCGCCGGCAAAGACAACGGAAGAATGATGCGGAAGAAGATTCCGATGTCATTGCAGCCGTCGATTTTGGCGGATTCCTCGAGGCTTGACGGTATATTTTGAAAAAAGTTCTTTAAAATGATCAAGTTAAACGCATTGATGGCGGTCGGAAGAATCAGAGACCAATAGGTATCGAGCAATCCGAGCGATTTTACGACGAGAAAGGTCGGGATCATCCCTCCGCTGAACAGCATCGTGAACACGACCAAGAACATGAGGAGGCGCCTTCCCATCAGCTCCTTTCTCGACAACCCGTATGCCATTAAAGAGGAAAGAAACATGCTGACCGCCGTCCCTACGGCTGTGACAAGAATAGAAATGATTAAGCTTCTGTACACAATGTCAGTTGAAAAAATATACCTGTACGCATCCAGCGAAAAAGTTGTTGGTATTAAAATAAACTTTTTCGAAATAACCTCCTCCACTGTCGCAAAAGAGGCTGCAATAACGTGGATGAACGGCAGCACACAAACCAATCCGAACCCTGTTAAAAATGAATAATTCAATATGTCAAACACGCGGCTTCCAGCAGAATGCCTGATCGTCATTTCCCCCTCCTTGTAAGCGCTGTCAAAATATTACGATATCGTGTCTAAAATGTAGCAAACAGAAAGGAGAGCGTCTATAATCATTTTTTAAGCAGGATCAGAAAAGCGGAGAAAAAGATCATCACCTTAGAAGATGATACGTCAGTCTTCATCAAGGATGTCTGAGGTGCTGACTTTCGGCTTGAACCCCAGTTCCCGAATGGCGGAATCGATCGACCACGGCCGCCCCTTATTGTCGCTGACAGCATAATATGTACCGTATGTTTTGACGGATTCGATTGCGGCTTTAAAGATTTGAACGAGGTCGGGGTGGGATAACAGCGTTTTTTTGCTCCTCGGTTTTGCGCGCAGCGTTTCTTGCTCATTTTCAGCGGCTGTCCCGATCCGCAGATTGATCACGGAAACCTTGGCGTCTGATTGGTGCGAGAAAAGATAGCCGAGATTTTCGGACGCCAATTTTAGCAAGCCGTACAAGCTTTTGGACTGCGGGTAGTCATCCGTGTTGATCTTCCTCCCCAGCAGAGAATCGCCGTTCTTTTCATACACATCTGTCACATGGTTGCTGCTTGCAAATACCACCTTCGGCACGCCGAGCTCCGCCGCCGCCCGCAAAATCGTATATGTCGCTTTAAAAAAGATATCCGTCATTTTCTCAAACTCCCGCCGGTCAAGCAAATCGCCTGTCGGCTTGACAGCCAAAAGGTTGATCACCGCATCCGTATTCAGAGGAATGCTTTTCACGACTTCATTGTAATCTGCCGCATCCACCCGGACAAACCGGACAGCCGGCTTTTCATCCGGTTCTTTTAAATCCAGCACTGTCACCTCGTATCCTTCGCCTGCCAATCCGCCCGCTAACACGCGGCCGACCGTACCGTTCCCTCCGATGATCGTCACCTTTTTCACAGTGATTCACCTCCTGTTTTACAGCCATGTTTTTAAGAAACCGATCGCTTTATGCCTCATTCCGGCTGTCTCGAAGTGCCCTGAATGAGAGCGAAACACTTCATAGCGTTCACCGGCGCCTTTTTCTTTATACACATCGGACAGCTTTTCTTCAATGAGGTCAATTCCTTGAACTGGCGTTAGTTTATCTGCGGTTCCGACCAGGCTTAAATGGGGCCTTGGAGCGATCAGGCTTTCGATTTGAGCGGTTGAAAAGTGCTTGACCAGCCCTGGAACATACGAATAGAGATTGTGACGGTCCAAATTCTGCGTCTTGATTAATGTTTCGCTGTCCACCTGCGCGCATATATCAACGCATACGCTGACCCGTTCATCCAATGCAGCAGTCCACCAGGCCATCAGACCACCCATCGACATGCCGAGTGAAGCGATGCGGCTTTCGTCTGTGGCCTCACGCATGCTCAGGTAATCGATGGCTCTGATGCTGTCGAAGACCATCATTCCCCACATCACCCGTCCTGTCCAAAGCATTTCTTTAAATATCTCACTCTCCGTTTTGCCCCGCCTGTCTCCGAAAGCCCAATGGTCAATCGCAAGCACGGAAAATCCCAAGGCCGTCAATTCCTCGGCGAACGGCGGCGTTTGCAAGTAATCCGCTCCTTCAACCAGCTCCTCCTTCCCCCTTTCGTAACGTCCTCCGTGTGAATGACAGTAAAGCACGGCCGGCCGCTTGCCGTTCATCTGTTTCGGTTTTGCAAAATAGGCCGGTACCGCTTCAATTCCATTTAAATCAAGCAAAAGCGTTTCAAGAATAAAAGATGACTTTTCTTCAATTTTAAGAGTACTCACATCAATGCTTTTTTTCTCCGGCAAATCGCCGAGCAGTTTGAAAAGTTGACTGCGCATCGTGTTCCCCTTTCTTTTTTCCGTTTGATTCATTAATACGATTTGAAAGGGCGTTTTACCTTTTTCCAGATGATAAGTTGACGGAAGTTGACCACAAACAAGGCGCTGGTCAGCATGATAAACAGTAATATCCAGTGTGATGAAAACAAAAGAAGCAGCGAGAAGCACCCCATGAGAAAGAGGCAGCCTATTTTGTAAACGCGACCGGACAGCAGCTTGTAAGCAGCGGCAAGACCGCACAGCGAGTTGCAGATGAAAAAGGCGTTTGCGATCAGGACCAGTGTCTCAACATTAAGAAAGTGAAACATCAGGCAGACAAAAACGACGGTATGAATGAAAAACATAAGCCCCAGTGCTGCCATCGGCTGATTTCCCCTTGATCTGCGGGCAAACAGCCCGCCGGCCTGCGATGCCACCAGCCTGGCTGCTCCGCCTGTCACCTGAAAATAAGCGCACATGCAGAGTACAGCGGTGAGCACAGCGATCACCGGCAATGCAAAAGATCCGAACAACGGCGTCAGCATCATCGCCAGCTTCAATTGTCCGTTTGCGAAGAACCCCGGATCAATCCATTGAACAGCTGCCGCAGTCGCCACATATATGAGCGTTACCGTCAGGCTGCTGATCACGACGGCCCGGGGAATCGTTTTCCCGCGGTTTTTCACTTCCATGCTGTAGTTGCCGACGATTTCCCATCCAACTAATGCCCAGAACAGCAGCAGCAATCCGCGGCCAAAATCGGCAAACTGAAATGTTCCGTCTACGAGCGGCCCCTCACGAAAGTAAGGCACAGAAGCCGCGCTGCTTCCAAACAGAATGAGGGCCGCGGCAGTGGAAAAAATGAGTGCAACCATGCCGACAAATGAAAGGTTAAAGCAAAGGACTACCATACAAAAGATAAAAAAAATGAAGCCGTACAGTTCAGCGGGAAATGCCGTGCCGGCCGCAAGAGAATGAATATATTCGCCGGCCGTCATTAATACGGCGGCAGGGCCGAAGCTTGCAGCCATGATAAAATAAAAGACTGCCAATTTTTTAACACGGGAACCGAACGCTTTTTCAGCCGCATAAGCAATCCCGGCATCATTCGGATACTCGACGCTCAATCTGGCAAAAATCCAGGCAAATAAAAAACCGATTCCCAACATCAACAGCCATGCAAAAATCGCATAGTCCCCCGCTGTCTGATGAATCATCGGCGGCAGCAGAATGATTCCCGACCCTAAAATAGGCCCCGTCATCAGCCCGCTTAATAATAAAGGGCCAAGCTTTTTTTCTCTCATACTGATACAATCCTTTCGCAAAGTCGTTTAAAATGATTGTAATCTTGTTTAATTCATCAGTAAAATAGATATTATCGATCTGCAACTTCGAATTTTTCGATACAAAATAAAAGGGAGATGGACGAGATGGAGATCCGACATTTGAAAACATTCAAAACCATCGTGGATATCGGCGGTTTTACCCGTGCTGCCGATTATTTGGGATATGCGCAGTCCACTGTGACTTCGCACGTTCAAGCAATCGAACAAGAATTAAGAAAGCCGCTGTTCTACAGGCTGGGGAAAAAAATGATGCTGACAGAAGCAGGAAAACACCTTCTCCCTTATGCCGCAGAAATGGTCGAACTGTATGAAAAAGCGAGGCACATTCCGGAAAACGACCAGGAGCCGTCGGGAAACTTGATCATCGGCGCCTCGGAATCTTTAACGGTTTACAGATTGCCTGCCATTCTTCACGAATTTACTAACAAATATCCGCAGGTCACGGTCACATTAAAGTCTTCCACGTGCTGGCAGCTGAGAGATGAATTGAAGCAGGGAAAAATCGATGTCGCTTTTCTTTTGGACAACGATCGGAAAGAAAACGACCTTCATGTTGAAAAGCTGGTCAATGAGCCGATGGTGTTCATCTTTCCAAAGGAACACCCGGCAGGACAAAAGGCCCTTGATGATTTGACTTTTACCGCAAATGAAACGTTTTTATATACGGAGCACGGCTGCAGCTACCGTGATTTTTTTGAGGAGTATTTACGTCAAAGGGGAGTCATTGCCGACCATACGATGGAATTTTGGAGTGTCGAAGCGATTAAACAGTGCGTGATGTGCGGTTTGGGCGTATCCCTTCTTCCTTTGATCACAACGCGCACTGATATCGAAGAAGGAAAGCTTCAGGGCACGCTTGTCCGCGACGCCCTGTTTTCCACTCAAATGGCTTATCATAAAAACAAATGGCTTTCTCCTGCAATGGCGGCTTTTACAGATATCGTCCGCACGAAAGCAAGAGACTGGGCACAGGCATAACGTTCCTATATCTAAATGCCTTCGGTATTCATCAGCACGATCCGCCAGCCGTCCGGATCTTCCACTGTTGCCCCTTTGTCCTTCCAATACGGATTTTCTGGCGGCACTTCGTGATGGCCCATATCAGCGAGCCTTTTTAAAATACTCTTGATTTCCTTCTGATCAGGAATATAAAAGACGAGCAGATTGTCTTTGGTCGGTGCCGGACAAGGGCTGCCTCCAATATGGGAGGTGAATTCAAGGTGATATTGGACATTCGGCAGGCCGAACATGACGCCATGATACCCTTGATGTCCGGAAAAACCGCCAAGCTTTTTCAGGCCCAGCCCCTTTTCGTAAAACGCAACGATTTCGTCAAAACGGTCTGTAGGCCGGGCGATTCTGACCTGTGCGACGGAAAAATCGGAAAAATGCATCATCATCATCTCCTTTTTTCCCATTTTAAGCGGTCATGGATCATTTGAAACGAAGCGAACGGCTGAAATATTTTCATCCTTTCGGCGGAATGACAGGGCTTTCAGATTATTAAAAAAAATCCCAAAACGGCTTTTAGTTTTGGGATTTTGTCATCCTTTGTCCCGCAATCCTTGCAGTCTGGGAAAGCCGAGCATCGGAGCGGTCTTCCACAGGATGTGGTGACGGCGGTGTTAGGCGGTTAGCCGCCTGATCTTTTCTCCTATCGTAAGCACCGGCTTAGCAGGCCTGCCAACGAATGCGCGGGTTTGTCGGCACGCTGAAAAGCCCCTTCGGATTGAAGGGGCTTTTCCATTAATTTGCGACAATATTTACAAGCTTTCCAGGTACAGCAATCACTTTTCTGATCGTTTTCCCTTCGAGCTGTTCTTTTACTTTTTCATTGTTTTTCGCCAGCTCTTCAAGCTGTTCTTTGTCGGCGTCGGCTGGAACGTTCAGCTTCGCTTTCACCTTTCCGTTCAGCTGAACGACGATTTCGACTTCGTCATCAACGAGCTTTGCTTCATCATAGACAGGCCATGCTTCATACGTGATCGTTTCCTCATGTCCAAGTCGGCTCCACAGCTCTTCAGCCAAGTGAGGCGCAACAGGAGACAGCAATTTCACGAAGCCTTCCATGTATTCTTTCGGAAGCTGATCAGCTTTATATGCTTCATTGATGAAGACCATCAGCTGAGAAATACCTGTATTGAAGCGCAGACCTTCGAAATGGTCTGTTACTTTCATGACCGTTTCGTGGTAGACGCGCTCAAGCGTTTCGCCGGCTCCTTCAACGATCTTCTCGTTTAACCCGCCATTGTCATCGATGAACAGACGCCATACGCGGTCAAGGAAGCGGCGGGCGCCGTCAAGTCCTGTCGTTGACCAGGCGATCGATGCATCCAAAGGCCCCATGAACATTTCGTACAGCCGGAGCGTGTCCGCACCATGAGTCTCCACTATTTCGTCCGGATTGACGACATTGCCTTTGGATTTGCTCATTTTTTCGTTGTTTTCACCAAGAATCATTCCTTGGTTATAAAGCTGTTTGAACGGCTCTTTCGTCGGAACGACCCCGATGTCATAAAGGAATTTATGCCAGAAGCGCGCATACAATAAGTGAAGAACGGCGTGTTCCGCCCCTCCGATATACATATCGACAGGAAGCCATTCCTGTAATTTTTCAGGAGAAGCCAGTTCGTTCGGGTTTTTCGGATCGATGTAGCGCAGGAAGTACCAGCAGCTTCCCGCCCATTGCGGCATCGTATTCGTTTCGCGTCTTCCCTTTTTGCCTGTTTCAGGGTCTGTCACTTCCACCCATTCTTTAATGTTCGCAAGAGGGGACTCACCCGTTCCGCTCGGTTTGATTTCCGACGTTTTCGGCAAGATCAGCGGCAGCTCTTCTTCAGGAACCGGAGTCGATGTGCCGTCTTCCCAATGGATGACCGGGATCGGCTCGCCCCAGTAGCGCTGACGGCTGAACAGCCAGTCGCGGAGGCGGTATGTTACCTTTTTCTCGCCCTTCCCGTTTTCCTCAAGCCACTGAATCATTTTTTCGATCGCAGCCGCTTTATCAAGGCCGTTCAGAAAATCTGAATGGATGTGTTCGCCGTCGCCTGTATAAGCTTCTTTCTCAACATCTCCGCCTTTGACGACTTCTTTGATCGGCAGCCCGAATGCTGATGCGAATTCGTGGTCCCGCTCATCATGGGCAGGGACGGCCATGACCGCTCCGGTTCCGTATGTAGCCAAGACATAGTCCGCGATCCATACCGGAATTTTTTCCCCGTTTGCCGGATTGACGGCGTAAGAACCTGTGAAGACGCCTGTCTTTGTTTTGGCAAGGTCTGTCCGCTCCAAGTCGCTCTTTGATTGAACTTCTTCGATATAGGCGTCGACCGCGTCTTGCTGTTCAGGCGTCGTGATTTTTTGAACCAAATCGTGCTCCGGAGCCAAAACGGCATATGTGGCACCGAATAATGTATCAGGTCGCGTTGTGAAAACCGTAAACGTTTCGTCTGTGCCGTCGACCGCAAAATGAACATGCGCCCCTTCGGAACGGCCGATCCAGTTGCGCTGCATCTCTTTGATGCTTTCCGGCCAGTCGAGTTCTTCCAGATCTTCAAGCAGACGGTCGGCATAAGCGGTAATCTTCAGCATCCACTGCTTCATTGGACGGCGTTCTACAGGATGGCCGCCGCGTTCGCTTTTGCCGTCGATGACTTCTTCATTGGCAAGAACGGTTCCAAGCGCAGGACACCAGTTTACAGGGACTTCATCTACATAAGCGAGACCTTTTTCGTAAAGCTTTAAGAAAATCCACTGCGTCCATTTATAGTAGTCCGGATCTGTTGTATTGACTTCTCTGTCCCAGTCATACGAAAAGCCGAGCGCTCTGATCTGGCGGCGGAAGTTGTCAATGTTCTGCTCGGTAAAGACGGCAGGATCGTTTCCCGTATCCAGCGCATATTGTTCCGCAGGAAGCCCGAATGCATCCCAGCCCATCGGATGGAGGACATTGTACCCTTGCATCCGTTTCATGCGGGACAAAATGTCAGTTGCCGTATAGCCTTCAGGGTGTCCGACGTGAAGGCCTGCGCCTGACGGATACGGAAACATGTCCAATGCATAAAATTTCGGTTTGGATTTATCTTCACGCGTGGCGAACGTTTTATTTTTAAGCCAATAGTCCTGCCACTTTTTCTCGATTGTTTGATGGTCAAAACTCAATTGTAAAAACCTCCTTTGAATATGAGTACGGCTTCTTTGTCTTCAAGTATGGACGGGACTGGCAGCGTTATATTCAGATTATTCTAAAATCAAAAAAACTCTCCCATCCCTAAGAAGGGACGAGAGATTTCCCGCGGTACCACCCTTGTTAGTGTGCATGGGGCACACTCACTTGATATCTGTAACGCAGATACGCGGCAGCAGCTCATCACTGCTGCAACTCTGAGGCGAGTTCGGAAGCTCATTTGATTGACTTTCACCAGCCGTCAACTCTCTGAAACAAAATGGGCTTCTTACTGCTCCTCTTCACTGTTCTTGCCGTAACCGTAATCTTATCTGTATTTTATAGAATTCTGTTCATAAGTGCAAGCAGGTTTGTATACAATGGGAATGTGCTGAAAAAAGGGTAAGAGTGAGGATCTTAATCGTGTGGAGATTTGTTTTGCCGTTCGGAGTTCTGTACATTTGCCTGCTGTTCTCTGACAAAGTCAAAGCTTCTCAATACAGCTTCACCGCCGTAGCCGGCAATGATCGATAACACGACAAGCTGAATTCCAGAATCAGGTTCCGCAGATAAAACAAGCAAAATAGAAGCAACCATTCCGACAAGAATATCTTCAAAAAATCCAAGGTAAATGAATCGTTTCGTTGTTCTCGGTTTCTCGAGGCGCCCTCTTTTTTTAACGTGCCCGAGAACCCCCATAATCCCTCCAATCAAACAAGCAACCAAAACTTGATGCAGCATCTTCATCACCTTCCTAAAGCCCTTAGTTTAGTCAAGCGACTTCAGGCCATCGAGCAGCCCCCCTAGACCCCTTGCGATGATATTCGATACTACCATACAGAAAATGTGTTCTGTCTGAGAAGAAAAAAAGCTTGTTTCTTCCATTATATGTGAAGATTTGGTTGATAATCTTGATTCCTTCGATTCATTTTCATATAATTACAATTACCTATTTTTTCTATACCACTTATGCATCTGATTGAGCGGAGAGCTGCTTTTCCTTCCTGTCGTATAAAAACGCCGTTCCTATTGCGAACAGCAGCAATACGAGCAGAACCGCAAGCAAAAGCTGCATATTGAAATAATCAACCAGCATTCCGCCAAAAAGCGGCCCGATCATTCTTCCGCCGGTCGCCATACTGTTGACAAACCCTTGATAAAACCCTTCTTTTCCCCTCGGAGCGAGGCGGTTGGCGATTGTCGGCACAGCCGGCCATACAAGCATTTCGCCAATGGTTAGCACAACCATCGCGGCAAGAAACGCCGGAAACCGTTCAGCGCCAAACAAAATTCCGTATGCCATCATAAAAATGACAAATCCGATCACGATTTGGTTTTTCAGCGATTCGGCAAACCGTTTCACAAAAAAACCGATCAGCGGCTGACCGAAAACAATGAGCGCCCCGTTCACTGTCCAAAGTACGCTGTACTGCCCAAGAGATATCCCCAGCTCCTGGGTGTGTGAAGCGATGGTCGAGGACCATTGCGAATAAGCGACCCAGCCGAGCAGGTAGCCCGTACATATAACCAAAAGCGCGGAGAATCTAGATTTCCCGCTGACTGAATCGGCATGATCCAAAACAGAAGACTGCATGGCTTTTTCAGACCGGATGCGTCTAAATCCGAAAATCGCAATCATGAAAAAGACGGCATACAGCATCGCATTCGCCAGAAAAACATACGTAAATGAAAAAGACGCGACAATTCCGCCGAGCGCTGAACCAACTGCCACCCCTGCATTTTGCGCCACGTATACAGCATTGAACGGCTTTCTGCCGCCTTCCGGCCAAACCGATCCGGCCATTGCATAGCATGCCGGAAACACGATCCCTGATCCAAAACCGGCCAATGTTAAGAAAAGAATGTATTGGAACCACTCGTGAAAAAAGACGAGGCCTGAAAGGCTCGCAAACGTGATCACAATTCCAAGTACGACCGTTTTAAATCCGCCGATTTTATCGAATAAATATCCTCCGAACAGGTTGCCCAGCACATTTGCCCCTGAGTTCAGCATCAGCACAAATCCGGCCGCTGTCAGCGACTTTCCCAAATGCTGATGGATATAGATGGTATTCAGCGGCCATAAAAAAGATGCCCCTGTGACATTGATAAACATTCCGATGACCAAAAGCCATAATGTGCGCGGCATAGCGTTTCCTTCTTTCTCTTTAGCATTCCCTCTAGATTCTATTCGTTTTGCCCATTTTTTTCAATTGACACGATTTCGATTTTCAACATAAAAAACCCCCTTTTTAAAGGGGGAATTTTTTTATGATTGCGTCATCCATTTTGGCTTTCCGAAACCGGCGAATTCCCGATCGATCGCATCTTCGAAAGCTTTGGATTTTACCGCTTCTTTGAGATCTTTGGCGAATGGCTTGTCTTTGTTTTTTTCATCCACTACCACTTGATTGCGGTAGCGGTCAGGCATGTTCTCAAGCGCCAGCGCGTCCTGCAACTTCATATTAGCGGAGAGAGCGAAATTACCCGGGACAGCCGCGATATCCAGGTCATCGACCGCTCTTGGAAGATTGGCAGATTCAAGCTGTTTAAATGTCAGCTTTTTCGGATTTTCCGCAATATCCTGCACAGAGGCTTTCAATGTGTCGACATCGCTTTTCAGCCGAATCAGCCCCTGATCCTGGAGCGTTAAAAATGCCCTGGCGGCATTGGCCGGATCGTTTGGAACAGCCACTTCCGCCCCGTTTTTGACATCGTTCAAGTCGTTATATTTGGCAGAATAGAGACCCATCGGAGCGGTCGGCACAGAAATGAGTGCAGCAAGATGTTTATTGTTTTCTTGATTGTATGATTTCATAAAAACCTCATGTTGAAACAAATTGGCGTCGAGTTCGCCTTCGCTTAACGCCGTGTTCGGCTGTACATAGTCGGTGAATTCGACCACTTCAACTTTGTAGCCTTTTTTCTCAAGTTCAGGCTGAATCGCTTTTTTGACCATATCGTAATACGGTCCTGCAGTAGCGCCTATTTTGATCGTTTTACCATCGCTTTCGGCATTGTTTCCGCATGCGGTCAGAAGCGCCATGCTCAAGGACAGTCCCAGCACGGAAGTCCATTTTAATATCTTGTTCATGTATATCTCCTCCTCCAAAATAAAAAAAACTCTTTCAGCGCCTGAAAGAGTTGTTCAACTTATCTTTCAGAATGCGCCTGACATTCTGCTGGATTTAGCACCTTGCTCTGCTGCAGGTTGCTGAGATTTCGCCGGGCCAGTCCCTCCATCTCTCTTTATAAGCTGCATATTCGGTTTTTTAAATGATTTCTTTATTTTACGTTTGAATATTTAGATTTGCAAGAAGTTTTTTGGTATAAACATTTTTTTCTTTTTAAGCTAAAATATAGTTATCAAACACGAAAGGAGACGAATCATGGAATCTATCATGCTGATCGGGTTTTTATCCTTTATTTTTTCCATCTGCTATCTTGTATTTCATTTGATCAGAAGAATCTTTTCTCCAGGCAAAAGGTTTTCCAGAAAACTCTTTTATCCTTGTTTTGCAGGCGGACTTCTCCTCCTGATCATCTCTGCGCCTTATTACAGTGAGGAAACATATGCCATCGATGAGACAAAAACAGAGGACCTGACAACCGAGCTTCAGGAACTGAAAACTGAACACAGCGCTGTACAAAAGGAGCAAACCGCATTAAAGCAGCAGCTCAATCAAGCAAACGAAAAACTGAAGGCAGCCAAAACGGAGAATGACATATTAAAAAAAGAAAACGAAAAACTGACAAAAGAAAAAGACTCGCTTACGAAAAAAACAAAATCGCTGTCAGAAAAACTGGCTAAGGCTGAAGAAAAAAGCGGCAGTACCGAAGCCACTGTAAAAGAAAAGAACGCCACCGCTCAGGCCGGAACGTCACACAGCGCGCCCTCCCCTAAGAAAAACAGCGGTGAAAGCAAACAAGAGTGCAAAATCAAAGGAAGCGTCAACCATATTTATCATACACCAGGAAGTACATATTATGACCGCACGAAAAACGTCGCCCGCTGGTTCTGCACAGAACAGGAGGCGCGTGATGCGGGGTACAGACCTCCGAAACGTTAAAAAAGCCGGCATACCGCCAGCTTTTTTCTTAAAGCTCTCTTCTTAATGCTGTCAGCACGTTCGTTCTTGTCGCTTTAATGGCCGGATTCAGGCCTGAAAGAATGGCGACGCCTGCACTGATCAAGGTGGCGATGAGTACAAGGCTGACCGGAATATGCGAGAAGGTGATGCTGAGCTCTGCCGCACTCGCTTCTCCTTCTGAAACCGATGATAAAATGACAGGAATAATCTTGTTCACTAAAAAGCTGACACCGTATGAAATGATAATACCTAAAACAGATCCTAAGATGCCGATATAGGCGCTTTCCAGCAGGAACATTCGGCGGATCACATTCGGGCTGGCCCCGATCGCTTTCATAATCCCGATTTCCTGCGTCCGTTCTGTAACCGCCATTGTCATCGTGTTGAAAATCCCGATGGCTGAAATCAAAACGGCAATGACTCCGACAAAGATCAGACCGATTTTAAAAGCCATGAAAAACAGATTGATGCTTTCGAGTTTTTTCGTTATTGAATCGACGTAGTAGCCTTCATCCTCCAAATCTGTTGTCAGCTGTCCGACATGTTCAAAATTATCCGCGTAAACCGAAAGCTTTTTTTCGATCGTGCCGTTGTCTTTGTCCGCCTTCAGAAATCCGGTGATGTCTTTTTGCATGTCGTTGCTGACATAGACCGTTGAATCGCTTGCCCATTCATAAGAAGGTTTTTTCGTCACTCCGACAACTTTCAGATCATATGTTTTCGCTTTCCCTTCTTCTCCTGTTTTTTCATCCATTTTTGAGATCTTTAATTCAATTGTTTTGCCGAGAATATCTTCTGCGTATCCTTTTGGTTCTTTTACTTCCTCAGCATTATTTTCCATCTGCTTTTCATAATCTTGGGCTTCTTTTTTCGTCCAGAGATTCTTCCCGAAATGGTAGCCGACGACGATTTCATTCGGTGTTTTCGCTACGCGGCCGCGATCGAGTTTAATATTGGCTTTTTGTTCAGCAGCCATGTCAGTAATCGTGATATTCGACATTTGATTGTTTGTCCTGTTGCCCAACTTTGCTTCAGCAGGTGCGAACACCTGCGTGCGCTCGATAATCGCGGACACATCTTTGCGATTTTCGAATTCTTTCAAGTCTTTCTTTTGAACTTTCCGATCGCTCTTTCCTTCTTTTCCGACAACCTGAATTTCAGTGACAATCTGTTCTTTCATCAGCTGTTCAGTCATCGATTTTTGCAGTCCGAATCCGACCGATGCGAGCACGATTAAAAACGCGCAGGCCACCGTTGTTGCGAGAATGGTCATGAATACACGCAGGCGGTTTTTCTTCATATTTCTTCTAATGAACTTCAACTGATCCTTAAACTTCAACAGTCTCTTCCCCTTTCTCTAACACGCCGTCAGATAACTGAAATTTCGTTTTGGCGATCGATGCCACCTCGTCATCGTGCGTGATGATGACGAATGTAATACCGCGCTCCCTGTTCAGCTGCCGAATGAATTCGAGGATTTCCTGTTCTGTTTCGGAGTCCAGGCTTCCGGTCGGCTCGTCGGCTAAAATGATTGACGGATTCAAAATCAAAGCGCGGGCGATGCTGACGCGCTGCTGCTGTCCGCCTGAAAGCTCATTCGGATAGTGTCCAGCGTGGTTTTCAAGGCCGACGCGGTGAAGCATCTCATTGACGCGCTGCTTCCGCTCAGACGGATGAACACCTTTTAAAGTCAGAGGCAGTTCGATGTTTTCGTAAGTCGTCAAGCTCGGAATCAGCTGAAAACTTTGAAAGATGAAGCCGAAATGTTCAAGCCTGAATGCCGCCCATTCTTTTTCGCTGTACTTTGTGACATCCGTACCGTCAATGACGATCTTACCTTTTGTCGGGGCGATATAGCCGGAAATCAAGTTCAACAGCGTCGATTTTCCGGAACCGCTCCGTCCGACAATGCAGGCGATTTCGCCTTTTTCAACGGTAAGCGAGACATCCTTTAACACTTTAATTTCATTTTCCCTCCCCTTTTTGCCGACTTTAAATGAGTGGTGAATATGCTCTACACTGATCATTTGTAAATCTCCTCTCCATTATGGATTACAGCTGTTTTATTTTTTTGAAAATCAAGAAGTAACTGATTAAGAATCCGACTGCCGAACCGATCAACATACCGAAGATATAGCTGAACAGGCTAGAAGAAGTGGCTGCGCCGAATCCCCAGATGCCAAATAAAATCACGAGAATTTGAATCGGGCGATCCATTTTTCTCCAGAGAAAAAAATGTCCGTTCCGTTCAAGCTGCTGTTTGATAAAGCAAAAATAGCCGATTATATAAAACAAGATCCCCATGACCAGCGGAATCAACAGCGTAAAGGCCAAGCCGCCGTTATGGACGCCGAAACCGTCGAGGTACACAATCGGCGTTATATAATTTAAAAAATATGAATCCTGAGAAAATAAAGCAGAATTAACCCCAAAGAAACTCATGATAATCTGCAAGTTTGCCATCGGAAGGCCGATCAGCAAATAAGGCAGAATCGACGTTGAAAAAGCAACAATCATCTGGGCCAGCGGATTGCCGGTCATCGCGCCCGCCGCCATGACAAGCGAGTAGACCATAAAGCAGAATATGACCGATCCGATAAAATACTCGTGAAAGTTGACGACGTCAACCTTATACAAAACAACTAAGGCATAAGATAACAAGTAAGATAATAGCTGGGCTGTTAAAAGAATTGTAATACCCAAGAAATATTTCGTATTGAAAATGATGCCTCGCCTATAAGGGAGCCCGAGTGTGAAATCAAGCGTTCCTCTGCTCCGTTCAAACCCGATCTGGCTGAGTGCAAGCGCGACTCCGCCAATCCAGAACATTCTCATGACCCCGCTTATCTCATAATCTTTATATAAAACGCACTCTATATCGGGAAATTTTTTCTGTTCCGCAAGACATCCTTGATACTGAAAATAATCATTTAAAATCGAAAACGGTTCACTCAGCATCACCGCTGCAAACACAACTAAAAAAATCCAGAAATGCTGTTTCCACTCTTTATATAAAAGTCCGCGGTCTACCATCTTCGCTTACCTCCATACTTCGCGATGAATACTTCCTCAAGACTGACCGGAAGCTCGTTCCAAACTTTCGGAGACAAACTTTTTAGAAATTGTTTGCTCACATCGTCTGCTTTCGGAATCAACACCGTATAAAACACGCCGGTGTGATCCAAAACAGGGATTTCCCTTTCCCTGATTTTCAAATTGACATCTTCTTCAAATGCCATTTGGATTTTAATAAAATCGCCTTTCAGTTCATCAAGATCCATGATGTTCGACAATGTATTGTCTTCGAGAAAACCGATTCGGTTGCACATTCTTTCAATATCCTCAAGCCGGTGGGATGTGATGAGAATCGTCGTGTTGTTTTCAGCCACTTCATCGACCATCAGCTGGAGAACATCTTGTCTTGTGACGGCATCAATGCCGTCTGTCGGTTCATCGAGCAGGATGACCGCCGGCCGGATCGCAAATGACAAGATCAGCGACATTTGCTTTTTCAATCCTGTAGACAATTCCCTGTACTTTTTTGTTTCGGGAATATCGTAGCGGTTCATTAATTCATTAGCGTATGTAACATCAAAGTCAGGATAAATGTTTCGCAAAATATTGACGAGCTGTTTGTAATTGTATTTTTCGAAATAGGTGTTTTGAACGGGCATATAGACGATATTGCGCTTGACGAGCGGATGGTCCTTCACCTTGACGCTGCCGAAGTAGATATCTCCCTCATCAGGCAGCAGGATTTGCTGAATCAGGCGGAGAAGCGTCGTTTTCCCTGAGCCGTTTCTGCCGAGCAGTCCGAAAATCTCTCCTTCCTCAAGCTTAAAGGAGATGTTTTTGAGTATTTGTTTTCCGTCAATGGTTTTTGATACAGATTTGAGCTCAATCATTCACTTCCCCTCCTCTCACTTCTTTGTCGATTTCCGCCATCCACTCCTGCAGCTTTTTAGTGTCGATCCCAGCGTAATGCGCATCGATGATCAGCTGCTTTAACTGCTCTTTAATCATCGCAATCTTCCCTTCATCAAGCGTAACTTTCGCGTTTTCTGAAATATACGTTCCTCTCCCCCTCAACGTTTCAATTATTCCTTCCCGTTCAAGTTCTTTATAGGCTTTGCTGACAGTATTCGGGTTTGCAATGATAATGGTTGCAAGCTCTCTGACAGAAGGAAGTTTATCTCCAGGCTTGATTATCCCTTTTAAGCAAAGCTCTTTCATCTGCTGGATAATCTGCTCATAGATCGGGGTAGAGCTTCTCGGATCGATTTGAATCATCTATCTCCCTTCTTTCTCGTTCAATCTCAGGTCATTCACTTTTAAAAAAACACGTATCCCAAATTTTCTTGAATTATATAGCCCAGCTTCGCAAGAACAAACAAGAACGAACAGGCAATGATAAACGCCACGACCACCATCGGCGTTATTTTTTTATGTTTATCACTCATGAGTATTACTCCTTTACATGTGTGTGTTAATTGTATTACTCGATATAGTACACCTAATACATTAAATACATCGTCCTTTTTTGTCAATCACTTTTTTCAAAAAAATGAACCCTTTCAAAAAGGGTTCATCTTTCATACGATCTCTGCAGAATCATATTGTTTTGAAGGGTTTGCAGCTGAAGCCTTTTGCGGTGAATTTCCTCCCTTTGTTGCTCATTGGCAAACAGCGAAAGCTTGTTTAATTCATTGACCGCGTTTTCAAGCATCAGCTGCGCATCGCTGTACTCTGTCTCATTGTAATGTTCCTGCCTGCTTGCAGTTTCAAATTGAGATAAAGCATAATCATAAGCATCTTCGCTTCTTTGGATGTGCTCTCCGACGGATTGTCTTGTAGCCAAAGAAAACCCCTCCTTAATGGAAAAATCCATCGTGATTAGTTTGACCATCACAGCCGTGATCATTGAAGAAAATAATTGGGAATCGGTTTGTTCTTATCGTGTTTATTTGCTACAATTTTAGGATGCGTAATACTAAAAGGAGGTCCTTTTGTTTGCATCAAAACAACCCTTTTCCATATACGAACAGTGAAAAACGATATCATACATGGAATTATCATTTACGAAATCATTTCGGTCATAAAGTGTTTAAAGTCGCCCTTGACGGAGGCTTTGACTGCCCGAATCGCGACGGCACGGTCGCACACGGCGGATGCACATTTTGCAGCGCCGCAGGGAGCGGAGACTTTGCGGGAAACCGAGCCGACGATCTGCTGACCCAATTTAATGAAGTCCGCGACAGAATGCATGAAAAATGGAAAGACGGCAAATACATGGCGTACTTTCAAGCATTTACGAATACGCACGCTCCTGTCAGCGTTCTTCGCGAAAAATACGAAACGGTCCTCGGCCTCGACGGCGTAGTCGGCCTTTCAATCGCAACCCGGCCGGACTGTCTTCCTGACGATGTTGTCGAATATCTTGCCGAGCTTAATGAACGAACATACCTCTGGGTGGAACTCGGCCTTCAAACCGTTCATGAACGGACGGCTGATTTGATCAACCGTGCCCATGATTTCGACTGCTATGTAGAAGGCGTGAACAAGCTGAGGAAACACGGTATCCGCGTCTGCTCTCACATCATTAACGGGCTGCCTCTCGAAGACCGCGGCATGATGATGGAAACCGCAAAAGCGGTCGCCGATTTGGATGTGCAGGGGATTAAAATCCATCTGCTTCACCTGTTAAAGGGAACGCCAATGGTGAAGCAGTATGAAAAAGGAAAATTAACGTTCCTTTCGCAAGATGATTATGTCCAGCTTGTTTGCGATCAGCTTGAAATTCTTCCGCCGGAAATGATCATTCACCGGATTACGGGTGACGGACCGATCGAATTGATGGTCGGACCGATGTGGAGCGTCAATAAATGGGAAGTCTTAAATGCCATCAATGGAGAACTGGAAAGGCGCGGCAGCTATCAGGGGAAATGGTTCAACAAAGAGAAAGAAGGCATCGCCACATGAAGCTCAAGAAGATCCTCCCGTATGCGAAAGAACTGCTGAAAACAGCCGCAGGCGAAGGAGACATCGTCATTGATGCGACAATGGGAAACGGACATGATACGTATTTTTTAGCAGAACTTGTCGGTGAAAACGGACATGTCTATGCCTTTGATATTCAAGAAACAGCTCTTATGAATACTGCCGAAAGACTTGGAAACGAGTACAAAGACCGGGTGACATTGATTCAAAAAAGCCATGATGAGCTCATCACTTCGCTTCCTGACGACATCTCAGGCAAGGTGGCAGCAGCTGTGTTTAACCTCGGGTATCTTCCGGGAAGCGACAAATCGGTGACGACAAAAAGCGATTCAACCATCGCCAGCATCAAGCAGCTTCTCAAAATCCTGAAAAATGAGGGGCTGATCGTTCTGGTCGTCTACCATGGCCATCCCGAAGGAAAGCGGGAAAAGGACGCCCTGCTCGAATTTTGCACATCACTCGACCAAGATACTGCCCGCGCCCTCTGTTACCAATATTTAAACCAGCGAAACGATCCGCCTTTTATCATTGCGATTGAAAAGAAAATAGCGGCTCAAAAATGATATCTTGAAAATCCTCCATTAGGAGGATTTTTTTCATCCAAACATAATGTAAGCGATATCAAAATAAAATATAAGAAATTTTTCGCAATTTTCTAAAAAGAAAAGGTGTTTCACTCTTTGTCACGAAATTATTGAAAACTCATGTAAAATACGGAGGGATTTCGCTTTGAAAAAATTTATCGCTTATCAAATTTTGATCGCACTCGCCATTGGAGCAGTGATCGGACACTTTTTCCCTGATTTCGGAATGGCGCTGCGCCCCGTCGGAGACGGATTTATCCGCTTGATTAAAATGATCGTCGTTCCGATCGTTTTTTCTACAATCGTCATCGGAGCGGCCGGAAGCGGAAGCATGAAAAAAATGGGCAGTCTCGGCATCAAGACGATTATTTGGTTTGAAGTGATTACGACGTTCGTGCTCGGACTCGGGCTGCTTTTGGCTAATGTGCTAAAGCCCGGCGTCGGCCTTGACCTCTCCCATTTGGCCAAAAAAGATATCGGCGAGCTCTCAGGCTACACGGAAAAAGTGGTCGATCTTAAACAAATGATCCTCGATATTATTCCTACCAACATCGTTGACGTCATGGCCAGAAATGATTTGCTTGCCGTGATCTTCTTTGCGATATTGTTCGGCGTCGCAGCTGCCGGGATCGGCAAAGCCTCAGAGCCTGTCATGAAATTTTTTGAGTCTGTTGCCAATATCATGTTCAAACTGACGCAGATGGTTATGGTTACAGCCCCTATCGGCGTGCTTGCTCTTATGGCCGCATCCGTCGGGCAATACGGCATCGAACTCCTGCTTCCTATGTTAAAATTAGTCGGCACTGTTTTTCTCGGACTGTTTCTCGTTCTTTTTGTTTTATTTCCGATTGTCGGTCTTATTTTTAAAATTAAATACTTCGAAGTCCTGAAAATGATTTGGGATTTGTTTCTGATCGCGTTCTCCACTACGAGCACAGAAACAGTCTTGCCGCAGCTGATGGACCGCATGGAGAAATACGGCTGCCCAAAACGGGTCGTTTCCTTTGTGGTTCCTTCAGGCTTATCGCTGAATTGTGACGGCTCCAGCCTATATTTATCTGTCGCTTGTATCTTTTTGGCGCAGGCTTTCAATATAGACATGAGCATTTCACAGCAATTGCTCATGATGCTCGTGCTAGTGATGACAAGCAAAGGGATCGCCGCCGTTCCATCTGGCTCGCTCGTCGTCCTTCTGGCTACCGCCAACGCAGTCGGCCTTCCCGCTGAAGGAGTCGCGATTATCGCGGGAGTGGACCGCGTGATGGACATGGCGCGAACAGGCGTGAACGTGCCGGGTCATGCTGTCGCCTGCATCGTTGTTTCAAAATGGGAAAAAAGCTTCCGGTATAATAAGCGTTTTGTACTTGAAAAACAATACCGGATGGAAAGCTTGTAAACAGCAAAAGCTCAAGCCGATGAACGGTTTGAGCTTTTCTTTACGAGCTTTTCATCCACGGCATTTTTTGAATTTTGCGGTAGGCCCTTCCGTTGATATAGAAGAAGTAGGAAGTTTTTCCGCTCGCTTTAATAAGGCGCTTCGCCAGCCGGCCGATTTCCTTTTGACCCGCGACCTTATCGTCTGATAAATAAACACCCAGAAGACCTCTGTTGATCAAACGGTGAAAGTTTTCGTGCGGAATCCCGCGCAAATGTTCATCCGCCATTTCGATGAAATATTCGAGCCTTTCCATCATATCTGAATGTGATGGGTAATACGTGCAGAAATTCAAATCTCCGCCGATTAAGTCTTCCTCCTGGTCAATTAAATAATCGAGCAGGATGTGCAGTCCCTGTATGTACGGAAAATAGCTGTCGCGGATCTTTCCGGCCATCGATTCAGTAAAATCGGAACGGACGGAATACGATACGAGGCAGAAGATGCCGAGCGTTGAACCCGCACAGGCTGAGAACTCGTACCATTCCATTTTCGGCAAGGCCGATCTATAATTCTCAAACCACGCTTCGAGCCGGGGGACACGCTCATGCTCCACAACGTGTTTATGAACTTGCAGATCGCAGTAATAGCTGCAAAGCTCAAGCAGGTGCTGCTTGATCAGATCATAGTTCTCAATTTCCGCAAGCACGTCTTGGCACGTTTTCACTAAGTCGTGCAAATAGCCTTGATCATCCTGGTCTTCCCTGAACCGGTAATAGTTCTTCAATTCAGCCCCGACGGTCAGCGCGTCTTTCATTGACTGATGAAGCATGGAAAAATCATCCGGGTCAAGCGAGGTGCTCCGGTCGCATAGATTGTCGAGATAGTCGCTTATCGTCTGATACGCCGTAATAAACCGGATCGACTGCTCGATTTTATCGCCTGAAAGGAGGGCCATAATGCCGCCGCCTTCACAGTGAAAGGTTTTATCCCTGATGCTGGCTTTCGCCTGCGTTTTCAGCTCGGGATTTTGAATCGTTTCAGCTTTTCGTTTCCACTTGTCCAACTCCTGATGAACAAGGGGAAAAACTTCTCTGTATACTTTAGCCATTAATCCAAAAGGATGCTCCGGTACTGCCAAAGAATGCACCTCCATTATGTCATATACTGTTCCACAAACGCTGTGGCCGCTTTAAAAACGTCTTCCCGCTCAGGCTCATTAAAAATTTCGTGGTATAAGCCCTCCCATTCCCTGTACGTCTTATTGTGAGAAGCAAGCTCGTTAAACCACTTGACGACCATTTTTTTGTCGACAAGCCAGTCTGTGCCCGCCTGCATGACAAAGAGCGGGATGTTGAGAAAGGCGTCCGTCGGCTCCATCGCGCTTTTCAACGCTTTTAACATTTCTTGATACCATCTGACAGAAACTTTTGTGATATATAATGAATCGTTGATGTCCATTTCGATGACTTCTTTGTTTCTCGTCGCTTTATCAGGCGTGATCCCGGATTCAAACCGCATGGACGGAGCCAAAACGTTGAGCCCTTTGGAAATCCAGTCCAAAAATTTGTTCGGCTTTAATTGCAGCCCGAGACAAGGGGATGATAAAATGAGACCGGCAATGCCGCTTTGCTGCTGCTTAAACCACTCGATCGCGATCAGGCCGCCCATGCTGTGCCCGAGCATAAATACAGGCAGTTCAAATGCTTTCGCCCTGGCGACCCATTTGTCCACTTCATCAATATATTCTTGAAACGAGCGTATATGTCCTCTTTCTCTTGTCGAAGTTCCCTGTCCGGGCAAATCCCCCATGACGACATTAAACCCGGATGAACGCCACATTTCGGACAGCCATTTATACCGCCCGTGATGCTCACATGCACCGTGAATGATGACGATTGAAGCAACAGGTCTTTCCGCTTCCATGCACCACATGCTGACCACCTCACACAATTTTATAAATGAAAGGATGAAACCAATGATCTACCCTTATAAAAAAACGGAACCTGTTATTCATGAAACGGCGTTTATCGCCGACAACGCGGTCATCACCGGAGATGTAACAATCGGAGAGCAATCAAGCATCTGGTTCTCTTCGGTTATCCGCGGCGATGTCGCCCCGGTCAGGATCGGAAAAGGCGTGAACATTCAAGACCTTTCCTGCCTGCACCAAAGCCCTGAGCGCCCTCTTGTGATTGAAGACGGTGTGACGGTAGGCCATCAGGTTACACTGCACAGCTCCGTGATACGAAAGCATGCCCTTATCGGAATGGGGTCGGTTATTCTTGACGAAGCGGAAGTCGGGGAAGGCGCTTTTATCGGGGCAGGCAGTCTTGTCCCGCCTGGCAAAAAGATCCCGGCCGGGCACCTCGCATTCGGCAGGCCCGCTAAAGTCATCCGCCCGTTAACCGACAAGGATAAACAGGAAATGGAAAGAATTCGCAAAGAATATATTGAAAAAGGACAATACTACAAATCCTTGCAAAAAAAAGATTAGCTTTGCTACAACTTTACCATTTTTCCACCGATAATTTAAGCAATAACCTTTTCGGCCGCACGCGTCTGCGGCTTTTTTCTTTTCCGAAATCTTTACAAATACTTATCATTTGCTAAACATTCATTTTTTACAATAAACATGAAGCAGCCATTCATGTAAAGGGGGTTATGACATTTGAATAAACTGATGGTCGGCATCTACAACTTTGAATGCCGGGTCTTCCTCGGTATGAACAGCTTATTTCACCAAAAAGCACTAAACCGTTACTTTCGTTCCTCAACACATCTGGGAGGGGCATTCTGCACGATTTCCGCTTGCCTGTCTCTCTTGCTGTTCGGATCCGGAAGTGTTCGTACAGCGGGGATCGCCAGCGCCATTGCACTTTTGGTCAGCCACCTTCAAGTCATGCTGATCAAAAAGCTGTATCCAAGAAAGCGGCCGTATTTAACGCTAAAGGAAACACAGGTTTTGCAAAATCCGCTCAAGGATCATTCTTTTCCATCCGGCCATACGACCGCGGCATTTTCCGTCATTACACCGCTAATGATATTCTTTCCGATACTCGCGCTTTTATTAATTCCGGTAGGCATCAGTGTGGGACTCTCCAGAATTTATCTCGGTCTTCATTATCCTTCGGATGTTCTGGCAGGGACGGCCCTCGGGATATCAGTCGGAACTTTGTCGGCGATGGTTTTCTAAGCCGGCCGTTTCTTCCAAAGCGTCACTGATTTTTCACATCACAAACAGGAGGGGAAACGATGAAAATTGCGATATTTACGGACACTTTTACACCGGATGTGAACGGATGCGCCAGAACGCTGAAAAGGTATACGGATTATCTTGAAAAAAACGGGATGTCCTATAAAGTATTTGCGCCGGAAAGCACGCATGAAACACAATTTTCGAGCCGCATCCGCCGTTTTACGAGCATGCCGTTCTTCTTATACCCCGAGTGCAGAATCGCTCTTCCTAATCTCATCAAAATGAAATCAGAACTCCGCGAATTCAATCCCGATCTCATTCACATCGCGACTCCTTTTAATATCGGCCTGGCAGGGCTCAAGCTTGCGAAGAAATGGAACATCCCTGTCGTAGGCTCTTACCATACCGATTTTGACCAGTACCTTTCATATTATGATCTTCAAATGTTTTCCAAACTATTATGGAAATATATGCACTGGTTTCATAAAGATTTTCGAAAAATTTTTGTCCCTTCGCGCGAAACGTTTATGCAGCTCAAAGCCAAACAATTCAGGAACCTCTCCATCTGGAAGCGCGGCGTGGACTGCTCGCTGTTCAGTCCGGCGCATCAAACCGAACACATCCGCAAGCGATACGGCATAAAGGAAACCTATATCCTCAGCTATGTCGGAAGGCTTGCACCTGAGAAAGATTTGGAGACGCTGCTCAAGATCGCAAGTCACCCCAATTTGAAAGATGGCGTCCACTGGCTGATCGCGGGAGACGGCCCGTTAAAAAAAGAGCTTGAGAAGCGGGCTCCCCTCAATATGACTTTTGCCGGCTATGTCAAAGGAGAAGAGCTGGCAAGCATTTATGCAAGCTCAGATTTGTTCGTCTTTCCTTCTCCGACGGAAACCTTCGGAAATTCCGCGCTTGAAGCGCTCGCCTGCGGGACGCCTGTTATCGGGGCAGATTCCGGCGGCCTGAAAGACTTTATACAAAACGGAAGAAACGGTTTTCTTTCCGAACCTGGAAATCCGGATGCATTCACCGAAAATATATTGCGCGTCCTCTCCAATGTGCCGTTAAAAAAACGGATGTCATACGATGCGAGAAGCTATGCCCTTACCCAGTCGTGGGAAGTGATTTTTGACAATCTCTTCTCCGAATGTGAACGTGTGCTAGCAGATTTATCAGCTGAAAAACCGGCATAAAAAAAGAAGGTTTTCGATTAACGAAAACCTTCTTTTTTGACTTAAACGATAATGACTTCTTTTGGCTGATGGTTCAGTTCTTCCGGTACAAAGCGCTTTTCAACGAAAATGCTGTGCCAGATCATAAAGATGAGAACCGTCCAGATTTTGCGGCTGTTATCCGCTTTGTTGGCGCAGTGGTCTTCAAGAAGCTGAAGCACGTAATCTTTATGGATATATGCGTCTGTCTCGCTCTCTTTAATGATGTTCACGGCCCAGTCATGCATTTCGTTTTTCAGCCAGTGGCGGATCGGCACAGGGAACCCTAGCTTTTTGCGGTTTAAGACATGATCTGGAACGATGCCTTCCGCCGCTTTTCTAAGCAGATATTTTGTCGTGCCGTTTTTCGTTTTCAGCTCTTCCGGAATTTTGGAAGCCGCTTCAAATACGACTTTGTCCAAAAACGGAACGCGGAGTTCCAGTGAATTGGCCATCGTCATTTTGTCGGCTTTCAGCAAAATGTCACCGCGCATCCATGTGTGGATATCGACATACTGCATTTTGTTAATTTCGCTGTAGGACTTGCTTTCTTCAAAATATGGCTTTGTCACGTCACAGTAAGAGAGGTTGCTGTCATACTGGCGAAGAAGTTTTGATTTCATGCCTTCTTCAAAAATCTTTGCGTTGCCGATATATCTCTCTTCAAGAGGTGTACAGCCCCTCATTAAAAAGCTTTTCCCTTTCATTCCTTCCGGCATCGCTGAAGCTACGTGCAGAAGCATCTTTTTCAGCGGGGACGGAATTCGTTCAAACGGCTTTAATGAAAGCGGCTCCCGGTAAATATTGTAACCGCCGAACAACTCATCTGCTCCTTCTCCGGACAAAACAACCGTAACTTGCTTCTTCGCTTCCTTCGCGACAAAATACAAAGGAATTGCAGCAGGGTCTGCCAACGGATCATCCAGATGCCAGACGATCTTTGGAAGCTCGTTCATATATTCTTCAGGGGAAATGATCGCGCTGAAGTTCTCCACGCCGACCCTATCAGCGGTTTCTTTCGCAACATCAACTTCGCTGAAGCCTTCATGTTCAAAGCCGACAGAGAACGTTTTTAAGTTGGGATGAAATTGCTTTGCTACCGACACGATAAAAGAAGAGTCGATGCCTCCGGAAAGGAAGGAACCTACAGGTACATCGCTTCGCATATGGACTTTTACGGAATCAAAGATCGCGTCTCTTACTTCCTGAACAAGCTTGTCTTCTTCGGTCTGAACAGGCTTGAATTGAACTTTCCAGTATGTTTTAAATTGAATATCCTCGCCCGGGCGGACAGTAAACTGATGGCCCGGTTCTACTTTTTGCACCTTTTTGTCAAGCGTCTCAGGCTCTGGTACAAATTGGAATGACGTATACTGCTGAAGCGCTTTTTCATTCAATTCCAAATCGGCATCAACAGCCATCAGGCTCTTTCTTTCTGACGCAAAATAAACATGGCCGTCCGTTTTCGTAAAATAGAGCGGCTTAATGCCGAACGGATCGCGCGCTCCGTATAGGAGCTGTTCTTTTTTATCCCAGATTAAAAAAGCAAACATTCCGCGCAGCTTGGAAGCAGCTTCCTGTTTGTAGTGGCGGTAAGTCGCAAGCAAAACTTCCGTATCTGAATCGGTTTTGAACTCGTATCCTTTTGAAATAAGTTCGTCTTTCAGTTCTATATAGTTATAGATTTCTCCATTAAAAATAATCCAATAGGAATCATCTTCATAAGACAGAGGCTGTCCTCCGTTTTCCACATCGATGATGCTGAGCCTTCTAAATCCGAAGCCTACATGCTCATCATGATAGTACCCATCATCGTCCGGACCGCGGTGTACAATCATTTCATTCATTTGTTTAATCAGTTCTTCCTGGGCTGCTGTCTCGGATGATGGGCGATGATTGAATACCCCTACAAATCCACACATAGTATTGCCTCCGATTTTTTAAATTTCGTGCAGAAATCAAAGTCTGCTTCTTGATTAGACAAGTGTTTAAAGAAAAACGTTTCACATCCGCCCGCTTTTTGCCATCGAAAAACAAAGCCGCTTATGAAAGCGGCTATGCGGTTGTTATTCTCCTAATGCATCTTTCTTCAGCTGATCTGCTTTGTCTGTGCGCTCCCAAGGCAGATCGAGGTCGAGGCGGCCGAAATGTCCGTAAGCTGCCGTTTGTTTGTAAATCGGACGGCGAAGATCGAGCATTTTAATAATGCCGGCAGGTCTTAGATCAAAGTTTTTGCGAACCACTTCGATCAATGTTTCTTCACTGGCTTTGCCTGTACCGAATGTATCGATTGAAATGGATACCGGCTGTGCGACACCGATCGCGTAGGCAAGCTGCACTTCACAGGAATCAGCAAGGCCTGCGGCGACGATATTTTTCGCTACATATCTCGCAGCATAAGCTGCAGATCTATCAACCTTTGTCGCATCCTTACCGGAAAACGCTCCGCCGCCGTGACGGGCATATCCGCCATAGGTGTCAACGATGATTTTGCGTCCTGTTAAACCGGCATCCCCCTGCGGTCCTCCGATAACAAAACGGCCCGTAGGATTAATGAAGTACTTCGTGTTTTCATCGATCAGCTCTTTTGGCACTACCGGGTTGATGACGTGCTCTTTCAGATTGCGCTGAATTTGTTCAAGCGAAATCTCAGGGTGATGCTGAGTCGAAATGACAATTGTATCGATGCGAATCGGCTTGTTGTTCTCATCATACTCAACAGTTACCTGTGTCTTTCCGTCCGGACGAAGATACGGCAGAATTTCCTCTTTGCGGACTTCTGTCAAACGGCGAGACAATTTATGAGCAAGCGAAATCGGCAGAGGCATAAGTTCCTTTGTTTCGTTGCAGGCAAAACCGAACATTAAACCTTGGTCTCCGGCTCCGATCGCTTCAATTTCAGCGTCGCTCATTGCTCCTTCACGCGCTTCAAGCGCCTGGTCGACTCCCATTGCAATATCTGGCGACTGTTCATCTATAGACGTTAAGACCGCGCAAGTTTCGGCATCAAAACCGTATTTTGCACGTGTGTAGCCAATTTC
This sequence comes from Bacillus sp. PK6-026, assembly GCF_054161455.1. NCBI lineage: Bacteria > Bacillati > Bacillota > Bacilli > Caryophanales > Bacillaceae > Bacillus > Bacillus sp. PK6-026. The sequence goes on from NZ_CP096418.1 coordinate 3,265,064, forward strand.
TTTAATCGTTTCGCGGACTGTTTTCGGAATATCGACGTAAGTGGACGTCGTGATTTCACCGCTTACCAGCACCAATCCGGTTGTCACAGATGTTTCACAGGCAACGCGGGCATTCGGATCTTTCTTTAAAATTTCGTCTAATATACTATCCGAAATCTGGTCGCAAATTTTGTCCGGATGTCCCTCCGTAACTGACTCTGATGTAAATAACCGACGGTTTTTGCTCATTTATGTTTCCTCCTGTATATGAAGATCAGCCGTGATCTTAAGTATGATACGGATCTCGTCCCTCTTGATTATATGACGATACTCGGGCTTCATACGCTCTCGTTTTGAAACAATTTCCATATGCTATTCTTGACGAGATTCTAAGTCAAAATTCCTCTTAATAGAATTTTTCCTGACTGGCTGCCCGGCTAGACCTTTCACGTCCTGTGAAAAACGCCCAGTACCTTCCTCCTGCTTGATACTCGGCTAAAACCTTTCACGTCCTGTGAAAAACGCCGAGTACCTTCCTCCTGAAGGCAGTTTTTTTAGCAATTTTTGGATCTCGATTTATGCAATAAAAAAACCTTTTCCTATTCGCTGAGGAAAGGGTCTGGTATTGCGTGCCTTTCACTCTTATCGCTCAAGGTATTGAACACCTTGCATCAGGTTAGCACCGTAGTTGTCTCAGAAACTGTTTTTTTCCATTAATAAGAGAAACCGGTTGCTGGGTTTCATTGGGCCTGTCCCTCCACCAGCTCGGGATAAGAGTATCCGCTCAATGAAATATCTTATCTTAAAATGGCTTGTTATGTCAATATCGGCCGCAATAAATTTAAACTTGTCTTTCGAGAAAAAACCCGAACGAAAAATGAAGAAACGGTATAGACTATAAGAGTAAATGTGTTATACTAATTCTACATTAATGTTATACACATTAAAAAACACGCAAAGGAAGGTTTTTTATGAATTCTGTAGATTTAACAACTGACTTACAAACGTTATTAATGGGCGAAAACGTTCAGCTGAACTTGTCCGTTCCCCTTTTGGTTGAAAAAGTCCTTGAACGCAAAGAAGGAGTCTTAACATCTTCCGGAGCCGTGCGGGCTACAACCGGTACATACACCGGCCGCTCGCCAAAAGACAAATTCATTGTGGAAGAAGCGAGCACAAAGGACAAAATCGATTGGGGCGCAGTAAACCAGCCGATTTCAGAAGCCGCCTTTGACCGGCTGTACACAAAAGTGCTCAGCTATTTAAAGGAACGCGATGAATTGTATGTATTTGAAGGGTTTGCAGGAGCAGACGAAAAATACCGGCTTCCGATTACAGTTGTCAACGAGTTCGCCTGGCACAACCTGTTTGCAAGACAGTTGTTCATCAGACCTGAAGAACATGATAAAAAACCTGAAGAACAGCCGTTTACGATTCTTTCCGCTCCGCATTTCAAAGCCGATCCGCTCATTGACGGGACCAGATCTGAAACATTTATCATCGTGTCGTTTGAAAAGCGTACGATTTTAATCGGAGGCACCGAATATGCCGGCGAGATGAAAAAATCGATTTTTTCTATTATGAATTATCTTCTTCCTGAACAAAACATTTTACCGATGCACTGTTCGGCAAACATTGGCGAGGAAGGCGGAACAGCTCTCTTCTTCGGATTGTCAGGCACAGGCAAAACGACGCTTTCCGCCGATCCGAAACGGAAGCTGATCGGTGACGACGAACACGGCTGGTCCAGCACAGGCGTTTTCAACATTGAAGGAGGCTGCTACGCCAAGTGCATTAACTTAAGCAAAGAAAAAGAACCGCAGATTTACAATGCGATCCGCTTCGGTTCCGTTCTTGAAAATGTCGTGGTTGACGGCAAAACCGGGGAGCCGGACTATTCCGACGCATTCTATACGGAAAACACGAGAGCGGCTTACCCGATTGATGCGATTGACAACATCGTCAAGCCGAGCATCGCAGCACACCCGCAGACCATTGTATTTCTGACGGCAGATGCTTTCGGCGTGCTTCCTCCGATCAGCAAGTTAACGAAAGAACAAGCCATGTATCATTTCCTGAGCGGATATACAAGCAAGCTCGCCGGCACCGAACGCGGGATCACCGCTCCTGAAGCCACATTCTCGACCTGCTTCGGTTCCCCGTTCCTTCCGCTCCCTGCACATGTGTACGCTGAAATGCTCGGAAGAAAAATCGATGAACACGGCGTCAGCGTCTTTCTCGTCAATACAGGCTGGACCGGCGGCGGATACGGAACAGGGGAAAGAATGAGCCTCGCTTATACGAGAGCGATGGTTCAGGCTGCGATAGAAGGAGAACTGGATAACGCCGAAATGAAGACTGACCGCATTTTCGGACTTCATTCACCGGTCCATGTTCCGGGTGTGCCTGATCAAGTGCTTGACCCGGCTAAAACTTGGACAGATGAAAACGAATACGAGGAAAAAGCGATCCACTTGGCGAATGCATTCAAAAAGAATTTCAAAAAATTCTCTAATACCGAAAACATTGAAAAAGCCGGAGGACCGCTCGTATAACTCAACCCGCTTGCAGCAGCGCAGGTATTCTGCGCTGCTGCAGTTTATTAAAAATCCGCTTCGCCTGTCAGCGGCCGATGCCATTTTCTGGACAATGATTAAAACGACAATCAAGCACGGCCTGTGATAAAACGCTTCCAATTCGCGGCTGTTATTATTTGAAAATACAGACTTTTTTTATTTTTAACAAAAGAAATCTTTCATATGATAATATGATAAAAACATTTGTATATATCAGGAGGACACATCTATGAAATTTGGATTACTGCCGAGAATTATGACGGCAATTGTTCTTGGTGTTATCGTCGGAAGCTTTGCTCCGCTTTGGTTTGTCAAAACAGCCGCTACTTTCAATGATATTTTTGGAAACTTCATTAAATTCGTCATTCCTTTTATTATTATCGCTTTTATTATTCCCGGCATCGGACAAATCGGCCGCGGCGCCGGAAAAATCCTTGGCATTACAGCAGGTATCGCCTACACGTCAACCATTTTTGCCGGCCTCCTGGCGTACCTTGTCGGATCAAATCTTCTCCCCGCGATCATTTCCGGCCATCAGCTGCAGGAATTTAAAAATCCGGAAGAAGTTTTGCAAGCAGGATTTTTCACCATTGAAATGACGCCGTTTATGAGCGTGATGAGCGCACTGATTTTTGCTTTCATCATGGGAATCGGAATTGCTTATCTGCCCGGAAAAACATTAAAAAACGCATTCGATGAATTTCAAACGATCGTTGAAAAGCTGATATCATATATTATTATTCCGTTACTGCCTGTTCATATTTTCGGTATTTTCACCAATATGACGTTCGGCGGTCAGGTGCAGACAATCTTATCCGTATTTGCTAAAGTTTTCGTGATGATTATCGTGCTTCACCTCGTCATACTTTTGATTCAGTACTCCGTTGCGGGCGCTGCAAACGGCAGAAATCCGCTGTCGCTGTTGAAAATCGTGGCGCCGGCATACTTCACTGCGCTCGGCACACAATCGTCAGCGGCAACGATTCCCGTCACGTTGAGACAAGTCAGAAAAACGGGAGCAAGCCAAAAAGTGGCTGACTTCGCCGTTCCGCTCCTGGCCAATATTCATTTGTCAGGTAGCACGATTACACTGACGAGCTGTGCAATGGGCGTAATGATTCTAAACGGTCAAACACCGACTTTTTCGATCATGATGCCGTTCATTTTAATGCTTGGCGTCACAATGGTCGCAGCGCCCGGTGCCCCGGGGGGTGCCGTTATGGCCGCGGCCGGACTGCTGCAGTCGATGCTCGGCTTTAATGAAACCAGCGTATCATTGATGATCGCACTTTACCTTGCTCAGGACAGCTTGGGTACAGCAACGAACGTGACAGGAGACGGCGCTCTCACCATGCTGATTCACAGGCTGACTTCCAAAAAAGGAATCGGAAAAGAGGAAGATGTGCCTGCATAATACAGAAAAGCCAAGGACGCTATCCGCGCCTTGGCTTTTTTTAATTCGTCGAATTTAATGATACGAGCCTGTATGTTAAATGAGTCCGTCCGTCTGACCATTCAAGGCGCTCCGCCTGCGCGGTGCCGGTAATGTCGCCCCGCTTAGTCTTTCTGACTTCAAGCGGCACATGAAGAGGGTAAACCCGATAACCTTCTTTTTCAAGTGTAAACACATTTTCCTCAACCCGTGTTTCTTTTCCTTTTGTCACAATCATTGTATTAAATTCAACTGGCATTCCCACCTAAAGTCCCCCTCCTTTTCTCTTTTCTTTTAGTTTACCATAACTTGTCCAAGGCCGGCTTTTCATCCATTGAGACAATTCTCTTACAATCCGCCTATTTTCCCGCGGAGGAAAATAGTGGGTATATCGACTGAAATACCACGTATCCACAGACTTGTTTCTTTGCAGAAGTTCGCGTTCTAGACGCCGCGCATGCTCGATGGAGACATTTTCATCGTTTGCTCCGTGGATCAAAAGCACGGGCGCTTCGATCTTCTCCAGCTCGTCAAAAGGCGTCCTCCATTCGTACGCTTCAGGAACCTTTTCAGGCGTCCCGCCGATGACCCGCTTCATCATCCGCCGCAAATCTTTGCGTTCGCGATAGGTCATAACCATATCGCTGACACCGCCCCAAGACACAAACGAAGCTGCAGCTTCTTTCATTTCGATTGCCGTTAAGATACCCATGATCCCGCCGCGGGAAAAGCCAAAAATGTGTACGCGTCCATCTTTTACCAGGTCATGCTTCTGCAGAAGACGAAAAGCGGCAAAAGCATCTTCCCGGTCATCACCCGCAAAGTCTTCATCGCCTTCTCCTCCTTGATTGCCTCTGTAAAACGGAGCAAGAACGACAAAGCCCTGTGAAGCGAACTGGACGATTCGGCCCGGTCTGACCATCCCGACGTTTTTAATTCCGCCGCGCAAATACAAAAATCCGTCATAATGTCCGGGAGCGGCCGGTTCCGCCAAGAGCCCCTTAACCTTGAGTCCTTGTGAAAGGTATGTGACGGAAAACAGACGCACCTTTTTGTTCGGCGATGGAAACCTTCTTTTTTCTAACCACATTCGTCACGTCACCTCTTTTTTAATCCGCAGCTGCCCCTCACACCTGTTTAGTATATAACATAAACTATTTTATGCCGAAAATAACCGAAATCAAAGGAGGGAAATCGGTTTGAAGCGTTTCTTTTTTACCATATTATCCTTCATTATGATGCTGTTTATCCTCGCTTCATGCGGCGGTCAAAAGCCCGAAAAGATCCGTCTCGCGGAAGTGACCCGTTCCGTTTTCTATACGCCTTTATATATCGCCTTGTCTGAAGGTTTGTTTAAAGAAGAAGGCCTTGATGTTGAACTGAAAACGACATGGGGTGGAGATAAAACGATGACTGCCCTTCTGTCAAACGGTGCCGATATTGCGCTTGTCGGCTCGGAAACGTCAATATACGTGAATGCCCAGGGCGCAAGCGATCCGGTGATTAATTTTGCACAGCTTACCCAGACGGACGGAACATTCCTCGTCGCCAGGAACGATGCGGGGCATTTCAGCTGGGATGATTTGAAAAACAAAACGTTCCTTGGCCAGCGCAAAGGCGGAATGCCGCAGATGGCGGGCGAATTTGTCCTGAAACAGAAAGGCATTGATCCCAAAAAGGATGTGGACCTGATCCAAACGATTGATTTCGCGAATATCGCAAACAGCTTTGCATCTGGTACAGGCGATTATGTTCAATTATTTGAACCCCAGGCCTCCATTTTTGAAAGAGAAGGCATCGGCCGCATTGTCGCCTCCTTCGGAAAAGAATCGGGCCGAATTCCATATACGACATTCATGGCTAAACAAAGCTACTTAACAAAAAACGAAGAAGCGGTCGAAAAGTTCACCCGCGCGGTTTACAAAGCGCAGCAGTGGGTAGAGACGCACTCTGCAAAAGAAGCTGCCGAAAGCATTCAAGATTATTTTAAAGATACCGAGCTTTCAATCATTGAATCTTCAATCGAACGGTATAAACAACAACGGTCTTTTGCCCTTGAGCCTGTTTTGGCTGAAAAAGAATGGAACCAGCTTCAAACCATCATGGATGAAGCCGGCGAGCTGCCGAAGCGCACCCCTCATCAAGAGCTGGTCAATACAAAGATCGCCGAAAAGGTCACAAAAAATCACTAGGAGGTGGCCGCAGTGTCTTTTTTGCAAGTTCAGGATGTCACACATACTTACTTTTCATTAAAGGAAAAAACAGCAGCGCTGGAAAACGTCAGCATTGAAGTCGAAAAGGGCGAATTTGTTTCGTTTCTCGGCCCAAGCGGATGCGGCAAAACAACACTTTTATCGATCATCGCCGGCATCGTTTCCCCCACGGAAGGACGCATCTTGGTGGAAGGGCGCACGCCTGACGAAGAGGATCGGCACATCGGTTATATGCTCCAGCAGGATTATTTATTTCCCTGGAAAACCATTGAGGAAAACGTCTTAATCGGTTTGCATATTTCCAAAAAATTCGGACCGGAAACAAAGGAGACCGCTCTCGGCCTGCTGAAAAAATTCGGGCTTTACGAGGTTGAAAAAAAGTATCCAAAAGAGCTCTCAGGCGGTATGAGACAAAGGGCGGCGCTTGCCCGCACACTCGCTGTCGACCCCGATATCCTCCTGCTTGATGAACCTTTTTCAGCCCTTGACTATCAGACAAAACTAAACCTCGAAGATTTGGTGTTCAACACGTTAAAGACGTATCAAAAAACAGCGGTGCTCGTGACTCATGATATCGGTGAAGCGATCGCGATGAGCGATCGGATATTGCTATTTTCAAAGCAGCCGGGCACCATCCATAAAACATTTGCCGTTCCTGAAGCGATCAGGAAGCTGACACCGTTTGAAGCGAGACAGGAACCGGAATTTCAGCCCCTCTTTCAGAACATATGGAAGGAGCTCAATGACCTTGAATAACAAACATCTGAAATCAAAAATTGACTTCCTTCATGAGGATTTTTTAAAGGAGCAGCAAGCCGAAAAAAGGCGGGTCCGCTTTTATCAAATCGTGATTTTCATCGTTTTCTTTTCACTGTGGGAAACCGCAAGCCGTCTGGCGTGGATCGATCCGCTGATCTTCAGCTCTCCTTCAGCCGTCTGGGCGCTTTTCCTCGAAAAGATGGGAGACGGATCATTGCCGGGGCATATCGGTGTCACCGTATTTGAAACCATCCTCGGCTTTCTGGCCGGAACATTGCTTGGAACTTTTCTGGCCGCCCTCCTATGGTGGTTCCCGAGGCTCTCCAAAATATTGGATCCGTATCTTGTCGTCTTAAATGCGATGCCGAAAGTGGCGCTAGGCCCCATTCTCATCGTGGCGATCGGCCCCAGCTTGACGAGTATTATTGCAATGGGCGCCATCATCAGCGTTATCATTACGACAATCGTCGTCTACACGTCCTTTCAAGAAATCGATGAAAACTATTTAAAAGTCATGAAAACATTCGGTGCAACGAAACGCGAGATTTTCAAAGAAGTCATTCTGCCCGCTTCCATTCCGACAATCATATCTACACTGAAGGTCAATGTCGGCTTAAGCTGGGTCGGCGTCATCGTAGGAGAATTTTTAGTGTCTGCTCAAGGCCTCGGCTATATGATCATCTACGGCTTTCAAGTCTTTAATTTCAACCTCGTCATGCTGAGCCTCCTGATCATCGCCGTCTTTGCAACATTGATGTATCAGGGTGTCGAGCTGTTGGAAAGAAAGTGGATGAAAGGCAGAGTATAACATGAAAAAACCCTGCAAATGCAGGGCTTTTTATTTGATGATGCCGACCTTTTTCAGCTTTTCAAGACTGATCGTCAGGACGGAATCTTTCATTATAAAACTGTAATTTCTGTTTTTAGCGATATCTTTCGGGAGGCTCTTCAGCAAAACAGGGCCATTTGTCTCATAGTATGTCTGCTGTTTTTCGATCTTTTCGATATCGGCAAAATAAATATTTTTGACGATCACTTTCTCTCTGCCAAGAACTTTATATTGTCCGAGATAGGTCAGCTTTCTTACGACAGCGCCTGTTTCTTCCTTTACTTCCCGCAAAGCCGCTTCCTCAGCATTTTCGCTTGGTTCGACTTTGCCGCCTGGGAATTCACGGCCCCTGTCTTTATGATTTGTCAACAGCCATTGATCTTCGTAACGGCAGATCACCCATACATGCTTTGGTTCTTTTGAAAAAGGTTCCTTTTCAAAAGAAAGCTGAACCGTATTACGGTAAAAATCTTTAAATTCGTACATCCTAATCCCTCTTATCCGTTTCCTTGCTTCTTCCACTCATCATATCATATATTGGTTCTTTCGGTAGAGTTTTTGTCCAGTTCAGCTCAGTAATTTTATCGTTCCCTCGGGAACTTCAGTGTCCATTTCTGAGTGAGAAGGCGGCAAGGCTGGGTAACTCCGTGCTTGATGGTGCTTCGTTTAATCTGCTGAATTGAGTTCGGCAAGGCCGTTTTCACTGATAAACGACTTGGTTTCTTCATTGCCCAGACGGTAAAGCATCGAGTAAATGTCTTTGCGCAGTTCGTCCATTTTGTCATTTGCACTGTCATAATGGTATTCGACTGCCGGCACGTGAGCTCTGAAAAAGTTTATCCAGTCTTCTGAATACAGCTGATCAAAATATTCCCTTAATATAATGATGTCATCATCTGTCGCTGAAATTTGAAATTCCCACGGGGAAGCGTCTGAGCTCTGTGAAATCATTCCATCTTGCACCGAAACATAGTATGTCCTTTTTTCCAAGGCCAATCATCCTTTTTCGTGTTAGTATGACCAGTTATGTTAAAATGTTACGGCTTTCCCCGGAGTTTTTCCTTTATGGTATTTAAAATATCCAATAACATCTGCGGCACGGGGATTCCTAACGAATGAGCCGTGCTTATGATTTGAAACGCTTCATATAAAATATAAAACATAATAGAAAAATCGCGGATCGAACTGCCTGTTTGCAGCATCTGATCAAAAAGGTGGGCAACGGATATAAGAAAGAGCGTCACCAATTTTTTCGCCAGCCTTGTAAACAGCCTCTTCATTGTAAAGCGATCTTCCACACATTCGTTCAAGCTTTTGCTGACAAATTCAATTCCCATGAGCGTTATTAAGATCATAAATAAATATTCGATTCGGCCAAACAAAAATCCGATGGCTGATAAACCGATTGTAAAGAGCGAAAAGATGCTTAAGTCCTTAAACATATGCTTCAACATCCTTTCAAAAAAGACTTTTCATAGCTTATCCTATGAAAAAAGACTTTGAAAGGCTTGGATGAATTGTTTGACAATTTTTAAAAAAGGCTTTAAAAAGAACGAAAATAAAAAAAGCTCAGGCATTGCCCGAGCTATTCTTACCCTAAGTAGGCTTTCAGCATCCAGTTGTGTTTTTCGATCGATTGATGAATCGCGAGCAGCATGTCTCCCGTCGTTTCATCATTGACTTCATCGGCAAGCTCCATTCCGCTTTTCAGCTCCTCAGCCACCGTTAAAAAGTCATTATAAATATTTTGCACCATTTGTTCAGCAGACTCGCTTCCGTCCGCTTCTTTAATCGCGGACATTTCCAGGCATTCCTTCATCGTTCCGACCGGGGAGCCCTGTATAGCCAAAAGGCGTTCAGCCAAATCATCGATATGCTCTGCAGCTTCTGTGTAAAGTTCCTCAAATTTTTCATGCAGCGTAAAGAAATCTTTCCCTTTCACATACCAATGATAATTATGTAGCTTTACATATAGAACGGTCCAGTTTGCGACTTGTTTGTTGACGGTTGCTTTCAATTTTTCAGACATAAGGTCGTCCTCCTTTTCGTTTACTTTTGATTTACCCGTTTAGCTTGTGCAGGAAACATTTCTTTTACTCTTTATCATGATTTTCTTTGCCTGATATGGTAAACTGTTGGAAAAAGCTATTCGGAGGTAAGTGATGATCCTCTTTTGGATTATTGTAGGAATTCTGATTACAGGCGCCGTTCTGGCCGTATCGCTTGTCACAACATCAAAAGCTTATGACTACAAGCATGAAGTCGATCCCCTTCCGTCGCGGGAAGAAGAACAGCCTCATCAGTGATGGTGGGCTTCTTCTTTTTCATCTTCTTCAGTCACATCCGTTGCTTTCCCTACCTTAATGTCTGCAACCGGCATTGTATGCTGTTTTTTCGCCGTGACATGGACTTGAACTTTGTAATGGCCATCTTCAGGAAACGCTTTTTCAATGCTGTATACGCCTTTTCCTTCATTCTTCGCTTTGATTAGCTCGCTATCTTCCTTGCTCCCGGCCTTCCAGCATTCAAACTCCACATCATCGGCATCTGCAACAGGCTCGTCCCCATAGCTCACGGTCGCTTTTATGACAGCCTTTTCATTTTTGGCCGCCGCTTCTGGAGCCGCCAGTTTTGCCGTCAGCACTTTGGGCTCCTCATCCGATGCCGCCTGCTTGTCCCCCTGGCTGCAGGCTGAAAGACCGACTGCTAAACATAAGAGAATAAACCATTTTCCCAAACGCATCCTATCACCCTTTTTCTATGATATGTATTACAATATAAAGTGTAGCAAAGTTCAGGGATATATGGCATTATTTTCTTTGTGAACAAAAAATGAAAACCGGCTCTTTTCTGAGCCGGTTTTTTTCAAACGTTTTATCCAAACACTTTGAGCAGATCTTCTTTATTTTGCGAAAGCCAAAAACGCATCATGCGCTTTGCGCCCTCTAGATCGTGAAGCTTTGCCTGGCCGCACTGTTTTTCGTTAGCCGCCGGAATTTCAGTCACTTCAACGGCTTCTTTGAACGTATCCTCAAGCAAATCAACGATTTCTTCCACTTTCGGTTCACCGCTCACCACCAGGTAATAGCCTGTTTGGCAGCCCATCGGCGAAATGTCGATAATATCAAAGTGGTCATATTTTTCCGCATACGTGCGGATCGTAAATGCAAGAAGATGCTCCAAAGTATGAATTGTATCAGGTTTCATCGCCTGCTTATTCGGCTGGCAAAAACGGATATCAAACTTGTTGACGACGCCGTCCGATCCCACTTTATGGACGCCGCAGTGTCTGACGTAAGGCGCTTTTACTGCATTATGGTCAAGTTCAAAACTTTCAACTGAAGGCATGGTTCCTCTCTCCCCTCTAATCGGTCTTTTTGTATTATATCATACTTTACCGATAAGTTTTCAGGTCAATGCTTTTCCTTTTTATGAGTTTTTTGCTTATATTATAATAAGGTCAAAATAAAAAAGGTGCGAAAAACATGAAAACCTTATTCCTGCTGCTCATCCGCTTTTATCAAAAATGGATATCACCGGCTCTTCCGCCGACATGCCGTTTTTATCCGACATGCTCCAATTACGGCCGTGAAGCGATCGAAAAGCACGGCGCATTTAAAGGCGGATGGCTCACCATTAAGCGGATTCTGAAATGCCATCCGTTCCATCCCGGCGGGATAGATCCCGTTCCGGAAAAAAAGCAAAAGGATTAACGTTCTTCCGGATATCCGTTGACAATAAGATCCAGTCTGCCTGTTTCCGGATTGATGACAAGTCCGTGAACAGGTACTTCCTCCGGCATCAGCGGATGGTTTCGAATCACGCTTACACTATCCCTGACGCTGTCCTCTACAGAATCAAAGCTTTTCAGCCATTGTTCAAAATCGACGCCGGAGTACTCAAGCGTCTCAATCCGTTCTTTTGGAATGCCTCGCTTAACGACTTTATCCAAAAAGCTGTCGCAGCTCAGCTTGCTCATTCCGCAGTCATGGTGGCCGATCACGCATACTTCATCAGCGTTCAGTTCGTATACCGCAACGAGAATGCTCCGCATAATACTCCCGAAAGGATGAGCCACGAGTGCACCCGCGCTCTTAACGATCTTCACGTCCCCGTTCCGCATATTCATGGCATGAGGAAGCAGCTCGACAAGCCTTGTGTCCATGCAAGACAGAATCACCATTCTCTTATCGGGAAACTTGCTTGTTTGGTATTTTTGATAGTCCTGCCGCTCAACAAACTGTTGATTGAACTGTAGAATGTTCTCCAAAAGTTTCATGGCTCATTTCCTTTCTAAACGCTTTTTATATCTAAATATAACATATTTCTTGTATTTTTTTCATAAGTCAAGTAAGATTTCCATTGTGCAAATCGAAATAATTACGTTTTAAAGGAAGTGAAAACATGACGCAAAACCTGATTCCTGTCACTGTTTTAAGCGGCTATCTCGGGTCCGGGAAAACGACGCTGCTGCAGCATGTCCTGCATGAAGCGCACGGCATGAAAATCGCCGTGATCGTCAATGACATGAGTGAAATTAATATCGACGGCTCCCTCGTGAAAAAAGGGGATCTTATCCGCACGGATGAAAAGCTTGTCGAAATGCAGAACGGCTGCATTTGCTGTACGCTGAGAGACGATCTGCTCATCGAAGTCCAAAAGCTGGCGGAGAACGGCGGAATCGATTATATTCTCATCGAATCTTCCGGTATCAGCGAGCCGATTCCCGTTGCCCAAACCTTTACTTACAAAGATGAGGAGCTGGATATTGATTTAAGCAAATATTGCAGGCTTGATACAATGGTCACCGTCGTCGACGGCAGCCGTTTTTTTGAGGACTTCGCTTCGGGGGAAAGCCTTTTGGAACGGAAACAGGCGGCAGATGAAACAGACAGCCGTGAAGTGGCCGATCTTTTAATTGAGCAAATCGAATTTGCCGATGTCCTCATTTTGAATAAAACTGATTTACTCAATAAAAAAGAGCAAGAAAAGCTTTTCTGGTCTCTGAGAAAACTGAATCCGGACTGCAGAATCATTTCCTCGACATTCGCAAAAGTGCCGATTTCGGCCATCATGAATACGAAATCGTTCGATTTTGAAAAATCGAGTCAATCAGCGGGGTGGATCAAAGAACTGAATGAAGAGCACACACCTGAAACAGAGGAATTCGGAATTTCTTCCTTCGTCTATCAAAAACAAAGGCCTTTCCATCCTGAAAGACTGAAGCGCTGGCTTGAAAACTGGCCGCCTCATATTATCAGAGCAAAAGGCTTCTTCTGGCTTGCTTCTCGAAATGACACAGCAGGCCTTCTGTCCCAGGCAGGCTCTTCTCTGATGATCCAAAGCGCAGGCCCCTGGATTGCAGCGTCTCCCGAGGAAGAACAAAAGCTCGCGTTTGAAGAGGATCCCCATTTAAAAACGGACTGGGATGAAACATACGGAGACCGGAAAACGGAAATCGTTTTTATCGGCATTGACATGAATCAGGAAGACGTGATCCGCTCCCTGGATCAGACCCTTCTTACAGATAAAGAAATGAATTCAGACTGGTCGGCCTTCCATGATTCACTGCCTGAGTATATTTAACTATCATTTCCTCTTTTCAAATCGTAATTATTACGATACAATGATACAGGACCATTAAATCGGAACCATTACAGTTTTACATTGAGAGGAGAAATACCATGAAAAAAACATTCGGATTAGCATCTGCATTCATTCTTGCTGCCGGATTAGCAGCCGGTTGTTCAAGCAACGGCACTTCCAGTGAACAAAAAGAAAATAAAGACACGCTGGATATCTATACAACCATTTATCCGCTTGAAGACTTCGCCAAAAAGGTCGGCGGAGAATATGTGAACGTCAAAAGTGTTTACCCGCCAAACGTTGAAGCGCACACTTACGAGCCAAGCTCAAAAACGATGGCGGAAATTTCCGACTCGGATGCCTTTATATACTCTGGAGTCGGTGTAGAAGGATTCGCAGACAAAGCTGTAAACACATTAAAAAACAGCAACGTCAAAATCGTCAAAGCCGGAGAGGGCATTGACCTTCTGTCACGTGAAGAAGAAGGCGAACACGATGACCATGCACATGAAGAAGAACATGGTGACCACGATGAGCATGCTCACGAAGAAGAACATGAACACGGAGAAGCCGAAGGCCATGATCATCATCACGACCATGGAGATCATGACCCGCACGTATGGCTTGATCCTGTCCTTGCTGAAAAAATGGCCGAAAACATTAAAGACCAACTCGTAAAATTAGATCCGGAACACGAAAAAACGTTTACGAAAAACTATGAGTCTCTAAAAAAAGATTTGGAGCAGCTTGACAAAGACTTTAAACAAACCGTTGACAAAGCTGATAAAAAAGAAATTCTCGTCTCACATGCCGCCTACGGCTACTGGGAAAAACGCTACGGCATTAAACAAATAAGCGTTCTCGGCCTTTCGCCTACTGAGGAACCTTCACAAAAGCAGCTTGAAAACATTGTTAAAACAGCGAAAGAACATAATATTAAATACGTCATTTTTGAAAGCAATGTCAGCAGCAAAATCTCCGAGATCATCAAAAAAGAAATCGGAGCCGAAAGTCTGACGATGAAAAACCTTGAATCTGTAACAAAAGAAGACATTGAAAGCGGCAAAGATTATACTACCATCATGAAAGAAAACCTGACCGTCTTGAAAAAAGCTTTATCAAACAAATAACAAAGATCAAGCGCATGAGACCTCATGCGCTTGTTTTTTTTATATGGACGAAAAAAGACCGGAAACATCCGGTCTTTTTCATTTAATCCATATTAAATCTTTTCTTGAACTGTTCGACCCTTCCGCCTCTTTCGTTGAATTTCTGTCTTCCGGTATAAAACGGATGGGTGTCTGAGCTTACTTCAACTTTTATAACGGGATACGTCTTGCCGTCTTCCCACTCGGCCGTCTCATCGGAAGTTTTAGTTGAGCGGCTTAAAAAACGGTACCCGCTGTTTACATCCTGAAAGATCACTTGATAAGTTTTCGGATGAATATTTGGTTTCATATGCCATTCCTCCTAACAAAACGTAATAATTACGTTTTATTATATACCTTTCATATGTTTGTGTCAAAAATGAATGTTCATTTGCCATGTTTTGATCACCTTATCCATTTTAACCGCTCACAGGAAGAATAATCTAAAAAAGGCGGTAAACAATAAAAAGCAAAATGGTGTAAATGAAAGGTGGTTTTCCGGATGAATGACTTGATTTTTGCAAGAAGCCTTTTCGGAACAACGATGGGGTTCCATATTATTTTCGCCTCGCTCGGTGTCGGAATTCCTTTAATGATTTTGCTGGCCGAGCTGATCTATCAAAGAACGAAAGATCCCCACTACGCCATTATGGCAAAAAGATGGACGAAGGCACAGGCCGTGTTGCTCGGGGTCGCCATACCGACCGGAACCATTGCCGGAACGCAGCTCGCCTTGCTTTGGCCGGGATTCATGGAAGTGATCGGGAAAGTCATGTCCCTCCCATTTCAAATTGAAATCTACGCTTTTTTTATTGAGGCTTTATTTATGTCCATTTATGTTTACGCAGCCGATCGGCTGACTCCTCTTATGAGAATTACAGCTGTCATTTTTATCGTTATCGGAGCAGCCGCATCAGCCATCTTAATTACAAATGTGCACGCTTTCCAGGGAACGCCTGAAGGCTTCAAAATCGTGAACGGCGAAATTACAGATGTTCAGCCGTGGACGGCGTTCTTCAACAAAAGCTTTGTGGCTACAGCAGGACACGTTGTCGTCTCCGCTTTTATGACGGGCGCGTTTATTATTGCGACGATAGCCGCTTACAAAATGCTCCGAAACCGCGGTGATGAAAAAGTCTACGCCCTTCATAGAAAAGCGCTGCTGCTCGGGCTGATTGTCGGAGGAGCGTTTTCTCTGGTCACGGCTCTGAGCGGTCACGAATCCGCACAGCTTCTTCACCGCTACCAGCCTGAAAAACTGGCGGGCGCAGAAGGGCTTTTTGAAACTCAGTCCCACGCTCCACTTGCGATCGGCGGATTTACTGATGAAAAGACGCAATCGGTCAAATGGGCGATTGAGATTCCTTGGGCTTTAAGCTTTTTGGCCGACAACCGCTTTGACACCGTTGTAAAAGGACTGAATGACTTTCCAAGGGATGAGTGGCCTCCTCTGTTCATTCATACTTTGTTCAACGGCATGGTTTTTATCGGCAGCCTTTTGATTGTTTATGCCGCTGTCGGTTTTATTTGGAGAAAAGTCATGAAAAAAGACCGCTTTCCCCGCTGGATGCTGGCCGTGTTTATAACCGGCGGCCCGCTCGCTTTGCTTGCAATCGAATTGGGCTGGGTGTTCGCTTGCACCGGAAGGCAGCCTTGGGTCATTTACCATATGCAGAAAACGTCCGAAGTAGTGACATCCTCCGGCTCGATCGGCATATTGTTTCTTTTGTTCTTTATCGTCTACATCATTTTAGGAGCAGCGGTGGTGTTCGTATTGCAATATTACTTTAAACGCCACCCTGTCGAAGAAGATTTAAAAAGCAGCTGAATGCACAAAAAAACAGAAGGGAAGTCATATGATGCAACTGGATGGAACAACAGATGCCCTGCTGGCTATTTCGATCGTCTGGGGATTTATATTTATCTACGCTGTGATGGCGTCAATGGATTTTGGAGCGGGATTTTGGTCGATGATCTATATGAATAAAAAACAGCTGAAAGCAACCAATATTGCAAACCGCTACCTTTCCCCGACCTGGGAAGTGACCAATGTTTTCATCGTCGGAATCGTCGTGGCCCTTTTCAGCTTTTTCCCGGGCGGCACTTTTGTGCTGGGAACGGTGCTTTTGCTTCCCGGCAGCATTATTTTATTGCTTTTGGCGATTCGAAGCGGATTTTTGGTCTTTTCGCACGCTGCAAAAGATTATGAAAGGGCGTTGACTTACGTTTCAGGGATCAGCGGCTTTATCATTCCGGCTGTTTTAATCCTTGTCTTGCCCGTGACACACGGCAACTTCGTATATCAGGTAGACGGAAACCACCAATTGGATTTTATTAATTTGTTTTTAAGCCCTCATGCCTATTCTTTTATGGGCTTTGCCATTTTCAGCACGCTGTTTCTGTCTTCATTGCTGCTGGCTGATTTTTCAAATGTAGCCGGAGAAAAAGACGCGTATCAGGTCTACCGCCGAAACGCTTTAATCACCGGCCCGCTCGCTTTGCTTATGTCATTCAGCATCATGATGACCATGAGGACGGAAGCCCGCTGGCTTTATACAAAAATGATGGACGGGCTTCCGTGGCTGATTTTATCGTTTTTGCTGTTTCTCGTCGCATTTGCGGCTTTGTTTCTGCCAAACAGACATAACAGCGACCGGCAGGGAAAGCCTCGCCTCGCCGTCATCGCCATTACGCTGCAGTATTTTACGGCGAGCTATGTTTACGGGAGAGCGCACCTTCCTTACATGGTCTATCCTGATGTCACGATTCAATCAGGCTTCACCGCGCCGGAGACATTCAGGGCGCTGTTCATCTCCTATATCGTCGGTTTTATTATTTTATTCCCCGGCTTTTATTATTTCTGGAAATTGTTCATGAAGGACAAGAGGTACATCAAACAGCATGAATAAGGTTAAGCTAAATGTGTACAACTTTTAAAGGGGGCCAAAATGATATGGAACAAAAAATACTGTGTGAAGTCAGCAACTGCACCTATTGGGGCCAGGGAAACAAGTGTACAGCCGACGCCATTTATGTCGTCAGCCATGCTGAAGGTGAAAAAGCTTCTAATAGCAAAGAAACGGATTGTAAAACATTTAAACCTGAACATCATTAAAGCGGATGAATGAAGGAGGGACAGTCATGAATAAAGAGTCGCTGCTACAGGCTTTTTATCAGGAAATCCACGGGGCGGACGAAACCGCATTTCAAAAAGCCGCCTGCTCCTTCATGAACTTATGGGATTATGAATACGGATGTCTGGACGGGCTGCCGGATCAAGCGGACCGGCTGATCGGACAGATCGTACACGAAGATTTGCTTTTGGGCGATTAAAGGAAAGGGCTGTCATAAAGGCAGCTCTTTTCATATTTTTAAAAAAACCGGCTTGAAAGCCGGTCCAAACGAGAAGGGAATAATGTACAGCTTTACTATACATGAGAGGCCGTCCATTTAACAAAGCTTGAAAATCTGGAAATCAGCGTTTAAAACAGCCTTTACTGTTTGAAAACATCTATTTTAGATGAATTCTTTCTTAAAACATGAGTATCCACTTCAAAGCCCATTCCCGGTCGGCTTGGAACCTGAATATAGCCGCCTTCGATGCGAATTTCCGGTTTTACGATATCCTCTTCCCAATACCTTGAGGATGAAGAAAGATCCCCGGGAATCAAAAACTGCGGAAGAGAACTCAGCGCAAGATTGTGTGCTCTTGAAATACCGGTTTCAAACATGCCGCCGCACCAGACAGGCATTTGATGTTCTTTGCAGATGTCATGGATTTTCAGAGCTTCTGTCAAACCGCCGACTCGGGACGGCTTAATATTGATAATTTTGCAGCTGCCAAGCTCGATTGCCTTTCGCGCATCATCAGCAGAACGGATGCTTTCGTCAAGACAAATTGATGTTTTGATATGTTTTTGCAGATGGCGGTGGTCTACGATATCATCATCCGCCAAAGGCTGTTCGATCATCATTAATTTAAATGCGTCAAGCTCTTTGATCCGGCTGATGTCTTTTAATTCATAAGAAGAGTTGGCATCCGCCATCAGCGGCACCTTCGGAAAATGCCGGCGTATTTCCTTTAAAAGCTCTATATCCTGCCCCGGCTGAATTTTGATTTTTATTCTTTGATAACCTTCTTTTACATATTGTTCAATTTCCTCAAGCATATCATCCAATGGAGCAAGACCGACGACGACCCCGGCAGGAACTTCTGTTTTTACTCCGCCCAGCGCCTCTCTTAAAGAGATCCCTTTTTTCCTGGCGTAAATGTCCCAAAAGGCGGCTTCAAGGCCGGCCTTTGCCATTCTGTTGCCTTTGAATCCGCGAATGCTCTCGGGCACTTCTGAAGGGTGTGTGAATGATTCGCGCAGCACAGCCGGAATCAAAAAATCTTTTAGCATGTGGTAACATGTCTCCGTTGTTTCTTCTGTGTACCACGGAGATGAAAAAGCGGATACTTCCCCCCAGCCTGTCACCCCTTCCCGGTCAGCAGCTTCTATGATGATAAACTTGCGATCCTGAAAGGTTTCCAAGCTTGATTTAAAAGGCTTTTTCAGCCGCATGCTGAGATGGTACAATGTCAGCTGTTTGATTTGAATCATGGCGCTCTCCTTCTACAATTGATGTCTCATCAGTTTATTCGAAGCATTTCTCGGCAGCTTGCCGACAAAATGAAAGGCTTTAGGCACTTTATAGGAAGCAAGCCGTTCTTTGCAAAAGTCGCTCAGCTCCTCTTCATCAACAGGGCTGGCGGCGACAAGATAGGCGTGGGGAACCTTTCCCCAAGTTTTGTCATCGACCCCTTTTACCCCCGCTTCCGCAACTTTGGGGTGTGACAGAAGAACGGCCTCGACTTCAGCCGGATAGATGTTTTCTCCCCCTGATATGATTAAGTCTGAACGCCTGTCCAGCACGTATAAAAATCCGTCAACGTCAAGATACCCGATATCACCGGTTTTAAACCAGCCGTCATTGAATGAGGCTTTGTCTGCCGCCTCATTTTTTAAGTAGCCCTTCATAACGGTCGGCCCTTTTACGGTTATTTCTCCATGTTCTCCGGGTTGGCATTCCGTGCCGTTCTTTTCGATTTTAATGCTTGATGCAAACAGCGGCTTGCCGGCTGAACCGAGCTTTTCAATCGAGTATTCTGGGGCGAGGGTGGCAATCTGTGAGCACGTTTCAGTCATCCCGTATGACTGTACGACAGGCAGCCTCTTTCTTTTGCATTCCTCAAGGAGAGAAAGCGGGGCAGGCCCTCCGCCCAGTAACAGGCACCTTAATGATTCGGGGCAGCTGTCGACTTTTGCCGCAAGCCTTGACAGCATCGTCTGAACGACCGATGCAATCGTTACTTGATTGTCTTTGATCGAACAGAGAACTTCTTCCGCGTCAAACCTTTGATGTAAAACAACTGTCATTCCGTAAATGACCGATTTAAAAAGAGCCGATAAGCCGCTGATGTGGAAAAGCGGCAAGGCGATCAGCCAGCGATCGTGTTCTTGGAGCCCCAAATTCAAAGCGGATGAAACCGCGCTGAAATAATGGTTGGCAAATGTCTGCATAACCCCTTTCGGCCGTCCTGTCGTTCCGGACGTATACATAATTGTGGCCGCATCGTCCAAATGAATGCTCTCGATTTCCGTAACCGGAGGGCCGGCGGCGTTTTGAACGTCTTCAATGTCAACAGCGCGGGCCGGCTTGCCCTCTCTATGCTCTTCCAGGAAAGGCTGTTCTGTAAGCAATAGCTTTGCTTCCGAGTGTTCAATTTGATATGTTCGTTCGGCCATTGACAGCTTCGTATTCAGCAAAACGATGCGAACTCCGAGAATAAAACAGGCATGGACGGCGATAACCATCTCCAGCCGGTTGGTGAGAAGTACAGCCGCTGTATCCCCTTTCCTCAGACCAAAGCTCTTCAGCTGCCCGGCCGTTTTTTTTGCTTCATGAAATAATTGATTAAAAGTCAGCTTGTGATCCCCCTGAATCACAGCCATCCTGTCAGGAGTCAGCTCTGCTCGCTGTTTAAGCCAATTCGGATGGTCCATCAGCATATCATCATCTCCAAAAAATATCTTGAATGATAAAAGAAACAGCTCAGTCGCACTAAGCTGTTTCTCTCTTCCGTCTTTTAAGGAAAACGCGGGAACTGTCCGAAATCTGGACGGCGTTTTTCTTTAAACGCATCGCGGCCTTCTTTCGCTTCATCTGTTGTGTAATAAAGCAGTGTCGCATCTCCGGCAAACTGCTGGATGCCTGCAAGCCCGTCCGTGTCGGCATTAAAGGCCGCTTTAAGAAATCTGAGTGCTGTCGGGCTTTTCTCAAGCATTTCTTCACACCATTGAATCGTTTCTTCTTCAAGCTTTTCAAGCGGTACAACCGTATTGACAAGGCCCATTTCCTTAGCTTCCTGAGCGTTGTATTGACGGCACAGATACCAGATTTCACGCGCTTTTTTATGACCCACGATACGCGCCAGATAGCCTGATCCGTAGCCTGCATCAAAGCTGCCGACTTTCGGCCCTGTTTGTCCGAAAATTGCGTTGTCTGCGGCAATCGTCAAATCGCATACGATGTGGAGCACATGGCCGCCGCCGATCGCATAGCCTGACACCATCGCAACAACAGGCTTCGGAATGACGCGGATCAGCCGCTGAAGATCAAGAACGTTCAGACGTGGAATCTCGTCTTCGCCAACATAGCCGCCGTGTCCTCTTACCTTCTGGTCTCCTCCTGAACAAAACGCTTTATCGCCGGCCCCTGCAAGGATAATGACACCGATATTGGCATCATCCCGCGCATATGCAAACGCATCGATCAGTTCCGAAACCGTTTTTGGACGAAATGCGTTATGTACCTCAGGGCGATTGATCGTGATTTTGGCGATGCCGTTATATGTTTCATATAATACATCTTCGTATTGACGTTCGCTTTTCCATTCTACAGTCATAGATGTGTACCTCCTATTTTAAAATAAATTCACTTACTATTTTACCAAAAAAATCGGGCTCTTCCACATGAACCGCATGACCGGTATGTTCAACAATCTCGAGGCGGGCGGTTGGAATTCGCTTTGCCATGCTTTCATTGATCGCGATAAATTTCCGATCCAGGCTCCCCGCAATGAGAAGCACCGGATCATCGATTCCGCTCAATCTGTTCCACCAGGACGGCTGTGATCCGGTTCCCATTCCGATTAAGCTGCCTCGAAGCCCGACCGGATTGTTGTTCAGACGTTCTTCACGCACTTTTTTTCTTTTCGAAGGGTCCATTGACAGCTGAGATGCAAACAGCGGAATGCCTTCCCAATAATCTACGAAAGACTCGATTCCTTCTTCAAGTATCCGTCTGCTGAGCCGGCTGTCCTGCTCCCTGCGCATTTTTCTTTCTTCCGGCGAATCAAGCCCCGGAGAACTGCTTTCCAGCACAAGACCGGACACACGCTCCGGATGAATCATCGCCACTGATAAGGCAAGCCGGCCGCCCATTGAATAACCGATGAGGTAAGCCTGTTTCACATTTAACTGATCAAAAATCTCGATCAGATCGGCTGCCTGCTTCTCTGTTGTGTAGCGGCTGCTGTCTGCCGGCGAGTCTGTTCCGCCGTGTCCGAGCAGGTTCAGCTTGATCAGACGCAGCCCCTGAAAATAGCCGTCTATCCCGTCCCATGTTGCCGCACTTCCTGTAAAGCCATGCAAAAACACCGCCGTTTTTTCCGCAGACAGGCCATTGTCTTCTATTTTATAGGAAACGCCGTCTTTCAGTGTTAATTTCAAAACGGCCACTCTTTTCTTATTTCATACATTGCGGAATCAAGCATTCGGCGATGCTGCTCTACACGATCATCGCGCTTCGTTTTCACCTCAATGATATCCAAGCCGCGGCGGTTGACGGAGGACAAATACGCATCGGCAAAATGAGCGGATGACTCAGGGCATACATAGCGTCCCCCATACAGCTTGGCGGCATGCTCGAATTCGAGCCCCGTCGGCGTTCCGAACAAGAGCTCGAAGTACCTTTCTTCAGCAGATTGGGGAAGAAATGAGAAAATGCCGCCGCCGTCATTGTTGACGAGAACGACAGTCAGCGGAATGTCGAGCGTTTTGCTGACAAGAAGGCCGTTTAAATCGTGATAAAAAGACAGATCGCCAATGACAAGAGTTACCGGTTCTTTCGTTGCGGCATATATGCCCAGCGCAGTCGAGACAACGCCGTCAATCCCGTTTGCCCCTCTATTGGCGAAAATCCGAAATGATCGCTCCTGATTTTCAAAAAATGTATCCGCATCGCGGATCGGCATGCTGTTACCGACAAACAGGGAACTGTTTTCCGGAATCAAATGCTGCAGGTTCCGGTAGATATTTCCTTCAAAGGTAAGATCCTCAGCTTCAAGATTTCTTAAAAGAGCTCGGAAGCGGCTGTTGGCAAACCGCCATTTCTCCAGCCAGCTGTCTGATCTTTTTTCTGAATGGACAGCGGAAGCCACAGCAGCCGCAATCTCTTCTTCCGCGCAATGCAGCATATGTGCACTGAGCTGAGTCGGATCGCGCCACCCTCCATCTGGGTCAACAACGATTTGCCTGATGCTCGGATTTTGCTTTAGCAGCTGAAAAAGCGGCTTTGAAACCGGCATCGCGCCGAAGCGGATGACTAGCTCAGGCATGAGCTCCCGTTTCAGCTGTTCTTCTTTCAATAATGAATCGTATCCATCGATGATGGTTTCTTTTGAATGGCTGCCGTTTCTCAAGTTTGAAAGCGGGTCAGCCAAAATCGGATACCCCGCTGCCTGAGAGAGAGATACAATATGTGCTTTGGCGTTATCATCTTGCAGCTCTCCGCAGACGATCATGCCTTTTTCCGTCTCTTTGATCAGAGCGCTCAGCGCTTCAAGCTGATGCCGGTCAGCACGAAAGCGGCCGCTTTCAACCGCCACATGACTGCCGTTTCTCAACCTTTGAAACGGGTCATCCTCAAGGTTCGGCATGAGCGGCTCTCTCAGCGGAAAGTTGATATGCACGGGTCCGCGCGGCGCTTTTTTGGCTTCTCCGGCTGCGCGTGCTGCCAAAGAACGGATGTACGCCAGCATTTCGGGATGACTGTCAGGCAAAGCCGAGTCTGTGAAAAACTTAACAAAGTTTCCGAATAAGAATTGCTGATCAATCGCCTGAGGTGCTCCTACTTCTCTCAGTTCATGCGGCCGATCAGCCGTTAAGATGATAAGCGGTATTCTTGAATAATGAGCTTCGATCACAGCCGGGTAGAAATTCGCCGCAGCTGTTCCGGATGTACAGATCAATGCGATAGGCTTCCGCATAGCTTTTGCCATGCCCATTGCAAAAAACGCAGCGGATCTTTCATCCACATGAATATGAACATTGATGTCCGGATGACTCGCGGCCAAAATCGCAAGGGGCGTCGATCTTGATCCCGGGCAGATGACCGCTTCTGTCACGCCTGCAAGAGAAAGCTCATCAATAAAATTCCCTATATATTTTGTAATTGGATTTTCAGTCAACGGATATCGCCTCCAAGTGCAGACAGCATCGGCTTCATCTTAATTTGCGTTTCTTCGTATTCCATATGAGGATCGGAATCAGCCACAACCCCGCAGCCGGCAAAAATTCTGGCCTCTTTTGAATCGATAAGTCCTGACCTGATCGCCACCGCAAATTCCCCATTGCCGGACATGTCGATCCAGCCCGCCGGTGCCGCATACCAGCCCCTTGACATCGGCTCCAACACTCTGATGACCTCAATCGCTTTTTGCTGAGGCGCTCCTCCAAGTGCAGGAGTTGGATGAAGCTTCTCGATTAAATCAAAAAGCGAGGACTCCGCATTCATTTTGCCGACAATCGGCGTATACAAATGCTGCACATTTTTTGTTTTGTACAGTCCCGGCTTGGCCGGCTTTTTGATATTGCTGCAATTTGACAATAGCGCCTGATGAATCATATTGACGACAATGTCGTGTTCGATAAGGTTTTTTTCATCGTTTAACAGCTCAAGACCGAGCATCCGGTCCTCCTGCTCACTTTCGCCTCTCTTGATTGAACCGGCAAGGCAGGTCGACAGCACGTTGTCTCCGTCTTTTTTGACCAGTCGTTCAGGTGACGCGCCGACAAAACTTTTGCCGTTTTCTTCAATAGCGAATATATAGCTCGTTTTTTGTTCAGACATCAGATTGAATAATACTCTGTGAAGTTCGACTGGCTGGTCGAACGTTAAAAGGATCTCTCTGGCGAGCACAACTTTATCGTACTTCCCGTTTTTAATGTCGTCAGTCGCCCGCCGGACCGCTTCAAGCCATTCAGGAACATCAAGCTCCTCCTTGGCGGTAAATCGCGCATGACCGTTTTCGGGATAACGGGAAGCGTCCGCCTTGATCAGCTGTGAAGCAGCGCCCTTTATTTCTTCAAGTACTTTGCGCACATCCTCTTCAGGAGCCTTCCATCTATTGACCGTAATGAACGTTTCCTCTCCGTCCTGTGTCAGCATAGCGGTAGGAATAAAAAAAGCGCCTTCCTGGTAGCCGTTCCAATGCTGCTTGCGATCTTCCAGCGGATCAAATGAAAAACCGCCAAACAGCAATGGCCCAACCGCTGCCTGACTCGTGCATTGATCTTCGTGGAAGTGAAAGGTTTTCTCTTTTAAGCGCTCCCATTTTTCATGTACAGCCTGATAACGTCCGGCATCCTTCAGGTCTGTGGAAACCGAAATTTCCTTTCCCAATCCGACAAGCGTCAGTCCGCCGTCGGGATCAGACCAGAAGAACCGTTTCCCGGCAAATTGTTCTTCCCCATTTATGAAAAAGGAAAGAGCATCTATGCTCTCAATTTTTCTGGAATAACTTATTAAAACAGCATGGTTGACTTTTTTGACGATGTTTAATGCTTCAGGCGCTTCCCTTAGGAAAGTGCGCTGCACTGTTGTCACCATGATACATTCCTCCAAAATCCGTAAAATGCTTTTATAACCATACACCTGTGAACGGTATGTGTCAACAAAACGACACTTTATTAACAACCGCCCTTACCTATTATAAACGTAATCGGCCGATTGAAAAAGACAAGGTCATTTAATATTTTCGAAATGCGTGACGGCCGCTTTTTTTCTAACAATATCACCCATTATATTGACACCTTTTTTAACTTTTTCTAAACTTAGTATGGACGTGTACGTATTAAAACTAAAGGAGTCATACTATATGCAGCATCAATCACTTTCAGGGAGTGTTTCTGAAATAAAGCCGGAAAAATGGCGCGTATGGTGGATGTTAACAAGACCCCATACACTGACAGCAGCCTTTGTCCCTGTAACGCTCGGGACCGTAATGTCCCTTGAATCGGGAAAAATTGATATCTGGCTGTTTTTAGCTATGCTGGCCGCATCAATATTAATTCAAATCGGAACGAACTTATTCAATGAGTATTTTGATTTTGTACGAGGACTTGATAATGAAAACTCGGTCGGCATCGGCGGTGCTATCGTCCGCTATGGAATGAAGCCAAAGACGGTATTATACCTGGCATACGGACTGTTTGGAGCAGCCGTTTTACTCGGCCTGTACATCTGCGCTTCTTCAAGCTGGTGGCTTGCGTTGATCGGATTGGTATGCATGGCCGTCGGCTATCTTTATACGGGCGGACCGTTTCCAATCTCCTATACGCCGTTCGGTGAAATTATGTCGGGCGTTTTTATGGGAATGGTCATCATTCTGATTTCATATTATATTCAGACTGGCGGGCTGACTTGGAACGTCTTTCTGATCTCCCTTCCGATTACGATTTTAGTCGGAGGCATCAATCTTTCCAATAATATCCGCGATATGGTCGGAGATAAAGAAAACGGAAGGAAGACGCTGCCGATTTTGGCTGGAAGAAAAAATGCCGTACAGATTTTGAGCTGGGTTTTTGCTGTTTCCTATATATTGATCGGTATATACATCGGCTTTGAGATCGTTTCTCTATGGAGCTGTATTGTTCTATTAAGCCTGCCGAAACCGATTAAAGCCATCCAGGAGTTCAAGGAAAAAGAAAAACCGGCGGATCTGATGGTCGCCATGAAATCAACGGCGCAGACGAACACCTTTTTCGGCCTTTTGCTCGCCATTGCCCTGCTCATTCAGTATATTTTTTAAAAAAGGAGCCTTTATGGCTCTTTTTTTTTTGCTTTTATTTACAAGAAAGTTCTGTTTGAATTCGTTCATACTAAAAACGCGAGCACTTTAAAGAAACGAGGCGATGCATGTGCTAACAAAAGAACAGTTGATAAAACTCGAAAATGAACTGAAAGCCGGGAAAGAACAGATCGTCAGCCGCTTTAAAGAAAACGGACATTTTGGCATCGATGTGACGCATCCGTTCAACTCGACGGGCGATCTTTCGGCTTATGACAACCATCCAGGAGATGAAGGTACAGAACTGTACGAACGCGAAAAAGATCTTGCTCTTTTTGAACATGAAAGAGAGCATTTGCACGATATCGAACATGCTCTGGCTTTGATCGAAAAAGGAACATACGGCCGCTGTGAGGTATGCGGAAAGGATATCCCGTATGAAAGGCTGTCCGTACTGCCAACCGCAACGACATGCAGCGAACATTCGTCAACCGTCTCCGTTTCAAAAGACCGTCCGATTGAAGAAGAAGTGCTGAACCCCCCGTTCGGACATTTTGAAAAAGACGAAGACGACGAAAACGTCGCATACGATTCAGAAGACGCTTACCAGGACGTCGAACGCTACGGCAATTCTGAAACACCTCAGGATCTGGCCGTTCCGCCGCTTTCATACAGCCAGATGTACATGGAATATGAAGAGCCGCTCGGATACGTCGAAGATTACGAAAACTATGCCGCAACAGACATTACCGGAAAAGAAGTAACCGTCTACCCGACGAAAGAACACGAAAAATATGAAGACCTTCTTGATGAAGAAGGCATCATGACCTCTTTCGGTGATCTCCCGGCTTATGAAAAGGATCCTTATACTGAAGAAGACTAAGCCCCGCGGGTCAGGGGCTTAGCGTTTTTAAATTCGGCGGTGATACGGCTCAATTTCCCAAATGTCTTCCGCATACTCCCTGATCGTGCGGTCACTTGAAAAATATCCGGCATGCGCGATGTTTGTGACGGCTTTTTCGGCCCAAAGACGCTTATTCAAGTAGTCTTTTTGAATCCGTTCCTGCGCTTCAATATAAGAAGCAAAATCTTTTAAAACAAAGTATTCATCATTATAAGCGATCAGCGAGTCATAAATCGGCTCAAATTCGCCGGCTTCCCCTTCGAAAAAACCATTGATCAGCTGATCGGCCGTCTGTCTGATCCTTGCATCATGCTGATAGTATTCCCTTGACAGATAGCCGCCTTTTTCAGTGTAGTTCAGCACTTCATCCGCCTTTAAACCGAACGTGTAAATACACTCGTGCCCCACCCTCTCAAGCATTTCAATATTGGCGCCGTCATGCGTGCCGATCGTCAAAGCCCCATTGATCATGAACTTCATGTTTCCTGTACCGGAGGCTTCTTTGCTTGCCGCAGATATTTGCTCGCTGACATCTGACGCCGGAAAGATACGCTCGGCGATTGATACCCGGTAATTTTCCAGAAAGATGACATTGATCGATTGTCTGACATCCGGATCATGATTGATTTTATCTGCGACTGAATGGATCAGCTTAATGACCTTTTTGGCATAATGATAAGTCGGCGATGCTTTTGCCCCGAAAATAAATGTTTGCGGATAAATGGCAAAGCCTTTGTCTTCCTTCAGCCTGTTGTACAAGTACATGATATGGAGCACATTTAAAAGCTGGCGCTTATAAGCGTGGAGACGCTTGACTTGAACATCGAAGATGCTGTCAGGATTAATGGCGAATCCGATGCTGCCTTTCATCATGTCTGCCAAAAGCTGCTTTCGTTCCCTTTTGATGCGCTGAAATGCTTCAAGAAACGCGGAATCGTGCACAAACGGACGAAGATCCAAGAGGCTTTCCGGTTCTTTCAGCCACCTGTCTCCTATCGCTTCAGTTATCAGGTTCGCCAGCGGCGGATTTGCCTTTAACAGCCACCTTCTATGTGAGATGCCATTCGTTTTATTATTGAATTTAAAAGGGAATACAGAATAAAAGTCGTTCATTTCCCGCTCTTTTAATATGGTTGAATGAATGTTGGCTACGCCGTTAACACTGTAGCTTCCGACGATCGCCAGATGGGCCATTTTCACTTCGCCGTGGGCGATGACGGCTAGCTTTTCGATCCTTCCCCATTCACCCGGGTATTTTTCCCACAGCCAGCCGCAAAACCGCTCATTGATCTCCTCAATGATCATAAAAATTCTCGGCAGAAGCGGTTGAATTAAATCGATCCTCCATTTTTCCAGCGCTTCGGCAAGCGTCGTATGATTCGTATATGAAATCGTATGTACGGTAACATGCCACGCTTCATCCCACGTCATTTTTTCTTCATCAAGCAAAATTCTCATCAATTCCGGCACAGCCAGAGCGGGGTGGGTGTCATTGATATGGATCGCAACTTTTTGATGAAAATCATGGAGTGACGGGTGATTTTTCTTATAGCATTTCACAATGCTTTGCAGGCTTGCCGATACTAAAAAATATTGCTGTTTCAAACGGAGAATCTTGCCTTCGTCATGCGTGTCATCCGGATACAGGCATTCAGATACAGCTTCTGTCTCGCGCTTATACTTCAAAATATTCGGTTCATGATGGAGCGAGCAAGGCTCCGCATTCCACAGCCGGAGGGTATTGACCGTCTCGGTCTCATAGCCGATGATCGGAATGTCGTAAGGCACGGCTGTCATCACTTCCGCTTCTTCCTGCCAAAAGCGGAGGCGCCCTCCTTCCTGCGCCATCTTGACCCGCCCGCCGAAACGAACATAAACAGCCTGATCGGCGTTGCGGATTTCCCAGACGTACCCATGTTTTAGCCATTGTTCAGGCAGTTCGACTTGATGACCGTCAACGATTTTTTGTTCGAAAAAGCCATGCTTGTAGCGAATCCCCATCCCATGCCCGGGAAGGTCGAGCGAAGCCAGTGAATCCAAAAAGCACGCCGCGAGCCTGCCCAATCCGCCATTGCCAAGGCCTGCATCCATTTCGGTCTCTTCGATGTCTTCAAGACAAATGCCAAGCTCGGAAAGACCTTCTTGGACAACTTCACGGACGCCGAGGTTGAGCAGGTTTTGGCCGAGCAGTCTGCCCAGAAGAAATTCAATCGATAAATAATAGGTCTGTTTATTTTGGTTGGAGCGGCTCCTTTCATTGGTCCTGATCCAGTTTGCGCTGATATGTTCCCTGACCATGATGCCGAGCGTCTGATACTGGTCAAGCGTAGAAGAGTCCCGAAAGCTTTTTCCGCACAACCGTTCAAGACGCTTCAAAAAGCATTGTTTAAAGCTTTCTTTACACGAGAACATGGCGCTTCCCCCTTTATCTCCCGGCTGTATAACTGCTGATACTGACGGGCTGACAAAGCCCAGCTGATATCATGTGTCATGGCTTTTTGAACGATGCTGCCCCATTCTTCTTTCCGGTGATATATAGACAGTGCTCTTTTAATCGTATACTTCATATCATGGGCGTTAAAATGGGCGAACGTAAAACCGTTGCCTTCACCGTTTGTTTCCTGGTAAGCGGTCACTGTATCGTGAAGCCCGCCTGTTTCCCTGACAACCGGAACCGCTCCGTATCTAAGGGCAATCAGCTGCCCAAGACCGCACGGCTCGAATTTTGAAGGCATCAGGAAAAGATCGCTGCCGGCATAAATCTTGTGGCTGAGCGGTTCATGAAAACCGATATACGCCTTGCACCGCTCCGGAAAAGCCTGCTCCATATAGCGAAAATAATTTTCATATTCCGCTTCTCCGGTTCCTAAAACGAGCAGCTGCATGTCTTCTTCTTGAAACAGTTCGTGCAATACCCGCTTGATCAAATCGATGCCTTTTTGCTTCGTCAGCCTTGTCACCATGCTGATGAGCGGAATGTCTTCATTCACCGGCAGACCGAATGTCTTCTGGATCACAGCTTTATTTTTCCGTTTTCCGTCACGGTTGACGGCATCGTAATGATAATCGATGTGAGGATCATTTAAAGGGTCGTACAGCTCATCATCAATCCCGTTTAAAATGCCGGTCAGCACATCCTTCTTGTCTGCCAGCACCCCTTCAAGCCGCTCGCCGTAGTATGGAGTCAAAATTTCATTGCTGTACGTCGGACTGACCGTTGTCACCCGGTCAGCGGCAATAATGCCGCCTTTCATATAATTGATGTGTCCATAAAACTCGAGCTTTTCCGTTGTGAAGTGGGAAATGTCAAGGCCGAGCAAGTCATGGACCGCTTCCTTCGGAAAAATCCCCTGAAATTGAAGGTTATGAATGGTGAATACGCTTTTCATGCGCTGATAGAACGGTTTTTTTTGATATTCCTCTTTTAATAAATAATTGATCATCCCTGCGTGCCAATCATGGGTATGGATGACATCAGCATCAAAATTCAGCGCGTATAATGCTTCCAAAACGGCCCGCGAGAAAAAAGCAAACCGTTCTCCATCATCATAATGGCCGTAGAGGGAATCCCGGTTAAAATAATACTCATGATCTAGAAAATAATAAGAAATTCCGTCATGTTCAAGGTGTTCAATGCCGCAAAACTGCCTGCGCCACCCGACGCGAACTTCGCATTCAGCCGTTTTAACCATCCTTCTTCTGAAATCTTCCGCAATCAAGCTGTATTTCGGCATCATGACAGCCGTTTCTATTCCTAAAAGGGCGAGTTCTTTCGGGAGCGCACCTGCGACATCGGCGAGCCCGCCTGATTTAACAAACGGCACACATTCAGAGACAGCGAATAAGACTTTCAAGAGTTCATCAGCGCTCCTTGTACGGCTCCTTTTTTTATGATGAAAGGGAGGCTCATAGTGCCGGACATTTCGATATGATGGCCGACTTTGACATCCTTGTCGCAGATGACGTGCTCCAGTCGGCAGTTTTCTCCAATCCTTGTTTTTTGCATAATCACGCTGTTTTTAATGGTCGTTCCTTTTCCTACGTGAACTCCTCTGAACAAGACCGAATTTTCAACCTCGCCTTCGATGACGCAGCCGTTAGCGATAATCGATTGCTTTACCCTGCTGTTTTTAGCGTATTTTACTGGCGGATCGTTTTTTATTTTTGTGTAGACAGGCTGGCTCATATGAAAGACTTGCTCCCGAAACACAGGCTGGATGAGGTTCAAACTATGAAAAAGGTAGCTTTCAGGAGAGTCGATCACGGCGGTATACCCCGAATGCTCATAGCTGTTGACGGATAGCGAACCACGCTCTTTCCGGCAGACTTCCTCAAAAGATTGCGCTCCTCCGGCGCAATGCCCTTCAACCATCTCCCTCAACAGACTTTTTTTCGTGACATACAAACCTAAAGGTTTTCCTTCTTGACAAACTTCAGTCAGATCACACCCAGATTCAAGGTGCTGGTTGAGCACTTCTTGAAAAGGAATGTGACAGACCGTATAGCTGTTTGCCACAGCAGCATATGGCTGAGTACTTCTT
Source organism: Bacillus sp. PK6-026 (assembly GCF_054161455.1). Taxonomy (NCBI): domain Bacteria; kingdom Bacillati; phylum Bacillota; class Bacilli; order Caryophanales; family Bacillaceae; genus Bacillus; species Bacillus sp. PK6-026. Next base: position 3,297,146 of record NZ_CP096418.1, read on the forward strand.
TGAAAATAATCGAGATGCTCGGCAAATTGCCGAAACGAACCAAGCCCGACATGCTCATCATGGGGAATCGAAGACGGAAGAAAGAAAAGACCGTCCCTTTTCCTGTTTAAATCCCACTCTTTTCCCGATCCTAAATGATCCATCAAGGAACGGTACGGAGACTTGGAAAATACAGCGACACTCCGAATGCCTGCATGAACCATGCCTGACAACGCAAAATCGATCAGCCGGTACCTTCCTGCAAACGGAACGGCTCCGATCGAACGTCCGGCCGTTAAATCCTGAAGAGAGTGCTGGTTGACAGCTGCATCAATAATCCCCAGCATTTGTTTATTCATTGGCACCATCCGCCTCTCCGTGTTGTTTAAACAACCTTATGTTTTTTGACATATTCCTCTGTGATCAGCAGGATTTCGCCATCTTCCGCCTTCGCGTGAAATCCGTCCGGAATTCGTATTCCTGCCGATACAATAGCATTTTCGATCTCAACATGCTCTCCAATTGAAACGTCATGCATCACGACTGAACGTTTGATCGCGGAATGTCTGCCGATTGCAACGCGTTGAAAGATAACCGAACGGGTGACAGCCCCATATACGGCGCACCCTTCGCTAATGAGCGATTCTTTGATGTCCGCCTGCTCGGCAACAAACTGCGGCGGTAGGTTCGGAGCGACGGAATAAATCCGCCAGTTCCGTTCGAACAGGTCAAGTGGAGGATGATCTCCAAGCAGATCCATATTAGCTTCCCATAAACTTCTGACCGTACCGACATCCTTCCAGTACCCTTTAAACGGATAAGCGTTCAGCTTCTTTTTTTCCTCGAGAAGAGCCGGTATGATATCTTTACCGAAATCGTGGCTTGAGCCGGATTTTTTTTCATCGCGTTCAAGCGCCTCTTCAAGCACGCTCCATTTGAAAACGTAGACACCCATCGATGCCAAGTTGCTCTTCGGGTACTTCGGCTTTTCCTCGAAGCTTGTAATCTCCATCTTGTCATTCGTATGAAGAATACCGAAACGGCCGGCTTCTGCCCAGCTCACTTCGATGACGGCAATGGTGGCGTCAGCCTGTTTCTCCACGTGGTATTCGAGCATTTTTCCGTAATCCATTTTGTAGATATGATCTCCTGATAGGATGAGTACATGTTCAGGCTGAAGCTCTTTTAAAAAATGGCGGTTTTCATAAATCGCGCTTGCCGTTCCTTTGTACCACTTCACTTCTGACGCTTCTGCATAAGGGGACAAAATGGAGACCCCGCCGTCATTGCGGTCAAGATCCCATGGCTCGCCGATGCCGATATATGAGTTTAATAAAAGCGGTTGGTATTGAGTCAGCACACCGACATGATGAATTCCCGAGTTGGCGCAGTTGCTGAGGGCAAAATCGATGATTCTGTACTTGCCGCCAAATGGAACGGCCGGTTTTGCGAGGTTTTTCGTTAAGGCATTCAGCCTGCTTCCCTTGCCGCCAGCCAAAAGCATAGCCACACATTGTTCTTTCATCCCTTTTTCGCTCCTCTCTTTTTGACTGCTCTGAAAACCGCAGCTCCCAGCGGAGGGACTGTCATGCTGATGCTGTATGGTTTGCCGTGCAGAACGCCTGCTTTTGCTTGAAGGCGTTTCGGGTTGATTTGGTGTGAACCTCCGTATTTTACATCATCGCTGTTAAGCACTTCGATATATTCGGTTTGAAAAGGGACGCCGACCTGATATTCGTGATAAACGGAAGGCGTAAAATTGCAGACGATAATCAACGCTTCACCGGGCTGTTTTCCATAGCGGATAAACGATACAATCGACTGTTCCGCATTGTTGACGTCAATCCACTCGAATCCTTGCTGCCGATGATCATTTTCATACAGAATACGGCTTTTTTTGTAGAGGTGAAGAGCCTCCTTTGTAAACATCCGGGCCTTGCAGTGCATGTCAAAATCGTCCAAGAACCAATCGAGCTCTTCTTCGTCTTTCCATTCATCAAATTGAGCAAACTCACCGCCCATAAAGAGAAGTTTTTTTCCCGGGTGCAGCGTAAAATAACTGATCAGCAGGCGGTACTGGGCGAATTTCTGCCAGTAATCGCCGGGCATCTTATGAAGCAGAGACTTTTTGCCGTATACCACTTCATCATGGGAGAACGGCAGGATGTAATTTTCTGAGTAGGCATACATTAAGGAGAATGAAACAAGATGATGCAGGTGTTTTCTTTGTTCTGGGGAAGCTTCCATATAGGTTAATACATCGTTCATCCAACCCATATTCCACTTATAATTAAACCCGAGACCGCCTGCATAGGTCGGATGCGTCACAAGCGGCCAGTCTGTGGAGTCCTCAGCAATCATTAAAAAGTGGGGATCTTTTGCAAAAACCTGTTCATTTAAAGTTTGAATAAATTCGACGGCAAAGCCGTTCGCTTCAGGCTGAGGACGGTTTGGCCAATACAGGAGGTTTGCAACTGCATCGACTCGAAATCCATCTATATGATACATCTCGATCCAATACAACGCATTCGAGATTAAAAAACTGCGAACTTCTCGTTTTCCGAGGTCAAAATTGGCGGTCCCCCATTCCCAATTTTCCCTGTCATGCTCATGTGAATATTCATACAGCGGCATACCGTCAAACAAATACAAGCCGTGGTCATCTTTGCAGAAATGGCCGGGAACCCAATCCATAATAACGCCGATCTCATGCTGATGGCACTGATCGATAAAATACATCAAGTCATGCGGTTCGCCATATCTGCTCGTCGGACTGTAGTACCCCGTTGTCTGATAGCCCCATGAACGGTCAAACGGGTGCTCTGTCAACGGCATCAGCTCGATATGTGTGAATCCGTGTTCTTTAACGTAAGGAATGACTGTTTCGCTCAGTTCCCGGTATGTGAAAAAACGCCCATCCGCTTTCTTTTTCCACGAACCGACATGAAGCTCGTAGATGGAAATCGGTTTTTCATATACGTTTTTTTGTTTCTTTTTCTTTTGCCACTTTCGGTCGCCCCATGGGTATCCGGCCAATTGATAAGTGATCGATGCCGTTTTCGGCCTGACTTCAGAAAAAAAAGCATAGGGATCGGCCTTCAATTTTGTTTCATTTGCGGCTGTGATCATTTCATATTTATACAGCTCCCCTTCTCCTATGCCGGGGATAAACAGTTCCCATATGCCTTCCTGATGACGCTCCATTTGATGCCGGGCACCGGACCAGCCGTTAAACGTTCCGGCGATTCGAACTTCCTTCGCATGAGGGGCCCAAACACAGAAGCGAAAACCTTGGCGGCCGTCCTGTTCCATTTGATGAGCGCCGAAAAATCTGTAGCATTCATAAAGCCGACCGTCATGAAAGAGATGCGCTTTAATATCCGAGGCACTCACACCAGCCATTGATTTCATCCTTTCTGCCACTATATTTAAAGATTACTCTTTTATTCGCATAATATGGCTTGATCCCTTTCATGAAAGCGCTTCTTTTTATTGACAAAGTTCAACAATATCCTTTTTGAACATTGACTGAAGTCATACAGGCATAAAAAAACTCCGCATCATAATGATGCAGAGTTTAACATGATGACCCGTACGGGATTCGAACCCGTGTTACCGCCGTGAAAGGGCGGTGTCTTAACCACTTGACCAACGGGCCTTATTGAAACAATGGCGGAGAAGGAGGGATTTGAACCCTCGCGCCGCTTACGCGACCTACACCCTTAGCAGGGGCGCCTCTTCAGCCACTTGAGTACTTCTCCATGGCTCCGCAGGCAGGATTCGAACCTGCGACCGATCGGTTAACAGCCGATAGCTCTACCACTGAGCTACTGCGGAATATCATGGTGGGCCTGAATGGACTCGAACCATCGACCTCACGCTTATCAGGCGTGCGCTCTAACCAGCTGAGCTACAGGCCCATGATATGCAAATGGAGCGGGTGATGGGAATCGAACCCACGACATCAGCTTGGAAGGCTGAGGTTTTACCACTAAACTACACCCGCATTTCGCATGGGGCGGTTGATGGGAATCGAACCCACGAATGCCAGAGCCACAATCTGGTGCGTTAACCACTTCGCCACAACCGCCGCAATATATAAAATTGTAAAATGGTGGCTCGGGACGGAATCGAACCGCCGACACACGGATTTTCAGTCCGTTGCTCTACCAACTGAGCTACCGAGCCTTTATTAAATGGCGGTCCGGACGGGACTCGAACCCGCGACCTCCTGCGTGACAGGCAGGCATTCTAACCAACTGAACTACCGGACCATTTTGGCAATGAATTTAAATTTGGTTGCGGGGGCAGGATTTGAACCTGCGACCTTCGGGTTATGAGCCCGACGAGCTACCGAACTGCTCCACCCCGCGATGATCAAAACAATAATAGATATATGGCGGAGGAAGAGGGATTCGAACCCCCGCGGGCTTTGACACCCCTGTCGGTTTTCAAGACCGATCCCTTCAGCCAGACTTGGGTATTCCTCCGTAACAATGGTGGACCTTGTAGGACTCGAACCTACGACCGGACGGTTATGAGCCGTCTGCTCTAACCAACTGAGCTAAAGGTCCTTTAATAGCGGCGGAGGGAATCGAACCCCCGACCTCACGGGTATGAACCGTACGCTCTAGCCAGCTGAGCTACACCGCCATGGTGAATATTAAAGATAACAAAGTGGAGCCTAGCGGGATCGAACCGCTGACCTCCTGCGTGCAAAGCAGGCGCTCTCCCAGCTGAGCTAAGGCCCCAAATAATGGTCGGGAAGACAGGATTCGAACCTGCGACCCCATGGTCCCAAACCATGTGCTCTACCAAGCTGAGCTACTTCCCGTTATATAATGGCGCGCCCGAGAGGAGTCGAACCCCTAACCTTTTGATCCGTAGTCAAACGCTCTATCCAATTGAGCTACGGGCGCATAGATGATCAAGCGGAAGACGGGATTCGAACCCGCGACCCCCACCTTGGCAAGGTGGTGTTCTACCACTGAACTACTTCCGCAAAATAGATTGGCAATGCGGATGAAGGGACTTGAACCCCCACGTCTTTAAAAGACACTAGAGCCTGATTCTAGCGCGTCTGCCAATTCCGCCACATCCGCATGAAAATGGTGAGCCATGAAGGACTCGAACCTTCGACCCTCTGATTAAAAGTCAGATGCTCTACCAACTGAGCTAATGGCTCCAATACTGCAATGAAAACTGAAGACTTTTTCGAAAGCTATCTGTCTTTTTTCAGCAACTTTTATATTGTATCATAAAATCGTGGTGCCGGCAAGAGGACTTGAACCCCCAACCTACTGATTACGATTCAGTTGCTCTACCAATTGAGCTACACCGGCCCATTCCAAAATGAATGGTGGAGGATGACGGGAT